>NZ_BMIF01000001.1 GCF_014641695.1 Nitratireductor aestuarii
TGAAGGGCGAAAATCAGTTGCCAATGGTCGTCGAAGGCATCAAATTCGCCGACGGCGTTGCCGTCACGACGACGCCAGATCAACACGCCGCCTGATCGGCCCCGTCACCCAGTTCCGACCATAGCTCGAGTGATGCCGATGGCATGAAGCTGCGACCCCGGTGCAATCCCGAGGGCAGGTTGAGCAGCAGGTGCGGGAATCGAAAGTCCTACGGTGCCACCTGAAACAGAGGACGGATTAGCTGAGAGGCGTCCTGGCGAGTGTCCCATTCCCGGCTCCGGCCTTCAGGACAATGCCACGGGTTCCCCCGCCTTATGATCTACGGGTCATGGGGTAGGGGGAATCTTTGGCTGGAACCCTTCCCTCACCATCCTTCAGGGACTTGGAAGATAGGCTCTACAGAGGAAGATTATACACACAGGGGAGCACGGGAATTTCGGGCCCGCTGCAGAGACCTGTCGGAGCGGGGCAGGGCGTCACCCCAAAAGGTCCTCGAATAAATCATTTCTCTTGAGGTACCAGACCGGTCCTCGGAGGCCCAAAACTCCATCCTGACGCAGCCTGCTTAGTTGAGGGCTCAAGCTCGGACGGTCATAGTTCTTCTGGAACTGCTCGTTTATAGCGGCCAAAATATCCATTGCCACCATGCCGTTTGGGGAATCAGACAAAACCTGAACAACGAAGTCTTTGATCGTTCCCCTTCGAATTTTGACGCCGTTTTGGAAGTAGGATCCTGTGGATTTCTGATCGGTTAGGACTCGGTTAACCATAATCGAGTCCGCCTTCGTAGGCTCCGAGAGGATCCCTCGCAGAGCGACATGTAGATCCTCGAGCTCTGCGGTTATATGGCTAACCCTCTGTAGTTTATTAATAATATCGCTGCTTATGAGGGCGACCTCATCTGTGAGGGCCTTCAATCTTTGCAGGGTAAATTCGCGGGTCTCGTTGCTCATGATATCGAGAGACTAGCATTTTCCTAAGAAAATGCAACTAAATGCAATCTGCGATATCAGAGACTTGCTAAAAGCCTGAGTCTTTGGTAGATTGAATCTGTTGCAGTGCCTGACAAAAGAAAAGGCCCGATGGTGGAACATCGAGCCTTGGATTTGTCAGCGTCTCTCGGGCGTGTCAGTGCTATCCGAGAGCGACGACGATACGCTATGTATGGCTAGTCTATACACCTGTTCGCCTGAGACTGCAAGTGGCACGTTCAGAAATGGAGGTGCCCAATGGCAACGCGTTGTTGTCACCCACTCTCCTGGTTCAAGGAGAAGATCAACGCCCCTATCCCTAAAGCGCATAGGGCGAATGTCGCCCAAAGTGTCCGCTCTGTCTCAGTCGACGCAAATATCTCTTCAGCATAATGCTGATCTAGTTGGTCAAGCGCCCAATCCGCTAGTGCAGCGCGCTCCTCTCCGAGATGGCGGACCAGCCCCAACATCGCCCGACTCATCGCCAACCCCTCTGAAATGCCAACCTGTCACTCTACTCGTTAGCACGTGCTTTTCAACACAATCCCCGCAATCACTTCTGTTCATGTTTTGTTCTTGATTAAAACATTCATCTGAGTCAATAGGCTTTGGCAACGGGGGCCTCATGGCAGCGACTGCAGAAAGAGTATACCGGCTAGGATGCTTCGTGATCAGAACGGAGCCGAGCAAGTCACCACGGGAGAGGGTGGTGGCGCGGTTGATGGAGCGCACCGTCAGCGACCTGTCAATGCTTCCGGAGGAGATCGAACGTGATGCGCGAGCTATCGCTGACGCAATGGCTTCTCTGCACGGGGGAGAGTGGTCGATCCAGATTGATCACGAGGCTGGCTTTGTTCTGGTTCGATTGCGTTAGCGCGGATCGAATTCATAATTATCCGAAGAACGATCTCGATGTCCTGCTCTGCCAACCCATCTATCTGCTTGAGCAAGGACAAGATGTCGTCCTGGCTACTAACCCTTCTCGAGCTGTCGCCTTCGCCAGTCAGTAGCCACGCTTCCGAAACTTTGAAAGCATCAGCGTATTTCTTTGATTGGCGGGATATCCCTCGAATGCCCTGCTCGTGCTGGATGTAAGTCTCATACACCCAGCCAAAGCGTTCGGCGGCCTCCTTGGGGGTGCTAAACCCTCGGCTCTTCCGGGCCTGTTCAAGTCGCTTGGCGAAATCTGGGCGGTCATCAAAGTTCATACTATGCATTTTGCACCTTAACGGTATGCATTTCGACTTGACGGCTTGATATGCGTTATGCATATTAGCGCGATGAAGAACCTTGATGTCAGAGAAATCCGGAAGGCATGCGGGCTCACCCAGAGGGAGCTAGCCTCCGAAATGGGCGTGAACCTTTCGACAGTATGGCGCTGGGAAAACGTGTCGCCACCTAGTGGTCCAGCGCGCGCTCTTCTGGCCGCGATGGCAGACCGCGAAAAGTCTCTCCCGAAGAAGGGTAGGGCAGCATGACCCACTCTCTCCCTCCCATCGACAACGACGATCTCATTGACTGGCATGAACACGCGCTCGTCCGCCCATATGGATGCTGGCCCTTCGTAGCCGCCATGATTGGCTCTTGGGCCGCTGTTGCTGCAGTTCTGTGGAGTTTGCTGCCATGACCAATTCGCGGGCTTCCTCCTCCCGGCTCGCGAGTACAGCTAGGGTGGGCTGTTCCCCCCGGCCCACCCTAGCGTCCCTTTACCCGGCTCCCCGGAACACGGGCAAAGACATGAGTGCCTACAGCCTATTCCTGCTTGGCTACGACACGCACGAGATTTCCCTGCGGCTCGGCATCAGCGAAGCGAAGGTACTCAAGCGCATCACCATTGCTCGCGATGTAGCGAACAACACTCACACCGAGTTTGAGGGTCGTTTGCTATGACCTCGCTCATTGGAATTTGCGGGAAGCAGACCGCGCAGCGTATCTCGATCCGCTTCCCTAAGCGCGAGGGACAGTCGCGCATTCGTATTCTCAGCCTGTCCGTTCCGGCGCGTCCGCTCCTCAAGAACCCGCAAAAGTCTAGCAGCAGCAGCGCCCAAGTCTTCCATGTAGTTCTGTCTCCCTTCGTCCATGCCCTTAATCTGGCATGGAGAAGCAAGCATGACGTGCAGAGAAATTCAGCATCAGGAGCGCAAAGTAATGAGTAGCGCGACCGCGGCATCTGATTATGTGCGCCGCATGATTGAAAAAGAAACGAGAGGTTGGGGCGACCAGCGCAATGCTATGTCTCGTCTTGAGAGACGCTACAGCATTCCATTCTGGTCTCTAAACAACCTCCGTACAGGCAGGGCGAAAACAGTCGAGGCTGGTTTGTTCTCGCGCATTCGGTCCGCGTACCTGGACCTATGCGAGCGAGAGCTGGCCAAGCTGCAACATGAACTCGCGATTGAGAAGGCCCGACACCCTCATGATGATTTTACGGATCTGGAAAGCGAGGCTGAAGAACTGCGTTCTCGCCTGCTGGCGAAGAAGGAAGCGATCGGATGAGTGAAGTGAGAGCACCTTCTGCCCGCGGCCTCTTTAGGGCCACAGGCAACAAACCAAAGCCTGTCCGCCTCTTAGTCGATGGGGAGATCATCGAAAGCGATTCCCTGACGCGCGAGAAGGATGACTTTTACCCGACGCCCCCAGAACCGACGCGAGCATTCCTTCACGCCGAGATAGACCGCCTCCGTGACTTCGGCACCATCTGGGAACCGGCAGCCGGCGACGGCGCGATGATTCGAGAGATGGAATCGCTCGGCCTTGCCGTCAGGGCGTCCGACCTTGTCGATCGGGGATGCGAAGCTGATATCCGGTCCTTCTATGACTTCCCCGTGGCCCCGGCTGCAGCAATCGTGACCAACCCACCATTTCAGGAATGCGGGTGGGGCAATGGTCGCGCTCGATGGCTCTGCCATGCGCTCGATAGCCTCAAGGTCGAATACATGGCGTTGCTGCTCAATTGGTCTTGGCCGGGAGCAGGAGGGCTGGCGCCTTTCTGGGCCAAGTATCCCCCGGCCCGGGTCTATCTCATGCGGTGGAAGATCGACTTCACCGGTCAGGGCGCGCCGCCAATGCTCAATGCTTGGTTCGTCTGGGATCGAGCGCACGCGGGTGAAACCGTCCTGCGCATGCTCGATCGTAAGGACGCGCGCCAAGGCGAGCTCTTCGCGGAGGCGTCATGACAGCAATGTCAGCAGCAGAATACCGCGCCCAAGCTGCAAAGCCAAAGCGCAAGAACAAGTACAACGCCAAGCGCGTGACCGTAGGCGACCGCACCTACGACAGCCATGCGGAGATGGTCTACGGCGAGCAGCTGCTGCTGTTGGAAAAGTCCGGTCTTGTCGGAGGCATCGAGCGCCAGAGGGCCTTCAAGATCCTCGGCCCGAAGGGCGAGCTTATCACCACGTATCGCGCCGATTTCGCCTTCTGGGATCACGCCGAGGGCCGTTTTCGGGTGGTCGACGTAAAGGGCGTCGAGACGCCTGTTTTCAAGATGAAGCGCAAGCTTATGCGCGCGTTCCTCGGCATCGAAGTGGAGGTCGTGAAGTCGTGAGATATCTGTCAGTCTGCTCCGGCATCGAGGCCGCGACGATGGCTTGGCACCCACTCGGGTGGGAGCCGGTCGCCTTCTCCGAGATCGAGAAATTCCCCTCACAGGTTCTCGCCCACCATTATCCGAGTGTCCCCAACTGGGGAGACATGACCAAGTTTCAGGAGTGGCCCAATGCAGATGTCGATCTTCTCGTTGGCGGAACCCCCTGCCAGTCGTTCAGTGTCGCGGGACTTCGCAAAGGACTTGATGACCCACGCGGCAACCTCATGCTCACCTATCTTGCAATCGCTCGACGCTATCAGTCCCGTTGGCTGGTCTGGGAGAACGTCCCCGGCGTCCTGTCTTCCAACAGAGGACGGGACTTTGCAGCCTTTATCCGAGGGTTGGAAGAATGCGGGTATCATGCGGCCTGGCGAGTGCTTGACGCTCAGTATGTCAGAGTGGACGGCTTTGCCAGAGCAGTTCCCCAGCGACGACGGCGTGTGTTCGTTGTCGGATATCTTGGAGACTGGCGACGTGCCGCAGCGGTACTTCTTGAGCCCCAAGGCATGCACGGGCATCCTGCGCCGAGCCGACAAGCGGGGAAAGCAGTTGCCCCCACAATTAGCGCGCGCCCTACAGGCGGTGGCGGACTTGGCACCGATTTCGACCTAGATGGCGGGCTAATCGCCTCAACCGGCGACGTTGCAGTCGCCTTCAATCCGAAGGCAGGCGGCAACAAGACCATTGGCAAGAGCTACCTAGAGGACGGGACTAGCTACACGCTGGATACCGACTGCACAAGTGTAGCCATCGCAACTGGCGGTTGGGCGGTTCGTCGCCTCACGCCTACCGAATGCGAGCGCCTACAGGGGTTCCCTGACGGGTTCACCGATATCAAGCCCAACGGAAAGCCGACTGCTGACGGGCCGCGCTACAAGGCGCTTGGCAACAGCATGGCTGTAAACGTCATGCGTTGGATCGGCCAGCGCATTCAGCATGTCGAGAAACTTGCACCAGCTGTCAGCCGGAGAGCTGCATGAGCCGCTCCTTTGGAACACTAGCTGAAAGCTTCGAAGCACAAGCCCGCGCCAAACGCGTGTGGCTAGAGACATTTTCCGAGGGCCGCAACAAGCGCCCAGACCATGAGATTGAGCACAAGCGCGAGGAAATGGAGTGCCTGGAAGAAGGCGCTCAATGGTTCCGCCGCGCTGCCGCAAGAGACAAGGGGAGAGTGGCATGACTGACGCAGAGATGATTGCAGCATTAGCCGACAGGCTAAATCCAGAGGAATTGAAAGCGCTGGCGGGCCGCCTCAAGCAAAAAAAGCGGGAGGAAATCAAGCCGACGCCGAAAGAACTCTCAGACTTCGAGACCATTTGGAACGAGCGCAAGAAGTTCACCAAGCGCCCCGGCGATCCAAAGAAGCCAGCTCTTCTGAAGTACTGCCGTCAGATGCGTGAGAAGCCGGTCAGCGTAGAAGAGATCCTATACGGCATCCGCAACGAGTACGGCGTCAGGAAGGACCGGCCAGAGTTCTACTGCCAGATGGAGACCTTCATAAACCAGCGGCGGTGGGAGAACTACGACTTCGCCAAGGCCCAAGCTGCAGCCCGCAGGATAGCGCAACAAGTGCCTCAAGCCTCAAACGTGGTGCCAATGCGCGCGCAGCATAAGACGGCGTTCCTGATCGAATGGGAGCGCCAGCAGGCAGAGAAGAAGTCGATGGGAGGATAAGTGATGCCGCCGAGATGTCAGACCTGGAATGGACCCCTGAGCTTTGGGCCATCGCAACAGGCGATTGGGGAAATTGGGAAGAGCAGGAACTAGGCCATGAACGCACATGTCAAACTAAGCCGGGAAGAACGCGTAGCCATCGCAAGGGCAATCTTCGTCGGCGCGTCGTTTCAGGAGGTATCAGCCGAATTTGGGATCTCCACAGCCGCTGTCATGTCTGCGGTGGAGAGTGTGCGCCGTGTTATTGCACGGAGTGCGAAGGCTATCCCGGCAGTGCCAGCGAACAGGAACACTATCCGGATGCCCTCGAACCGGATGCCCTCGAAGCAGAAGCCGCAGTTGACCGTGTGGCCGCTTCGATCGGCAGTGGGGCAAGAACTGGGTATCGTCGCCGCGCGTAAGGACCGCGAACCGTCCATGCCGTTCGTGAGCATCCTCCACAAATAGCAGCCCAACATTCTCAAAAGGCGGGACAATCCATTGAAGGCAAAGCGCAGCAGGAAGATCAAGAAGGTGCGGACAAAGATGATCGGCAACATCGAGATTGTCACAATGGACGTTCCCAACCCGGCGTGGCGATATGATCTGGACAAAGTGCCAGGCTTCCCGAAGGAAATACGCGCTGCAGTCAACTGCCGCGAGAGCCCGATCGTCTGGATGCTCGCGCATGGTCAACTGGAGAAGCATCAGGCAGAGGCAGCCAGTGAGTTCCGCAGGCATTATGAGACCGCCGGCGCGGCCGATCTCAAGGCAATGGACTACATGAAAGAGCCTGTAGACGGCAGCGCACCCGGCGACGTGCTGACTGACAGGAAGATGGCCTCCACCGACAAGCTGAAGAAAGCATACAACGTGCTAGGCCCTTCGGGGTACAGCCTCGTTCAAAGCGTCTGTGGCGACTGCATATGGCTCAAGGACCTAGCTCCGACGAAACGACGCCAGTGGGAAGCAGGGAAGATCCTAAAAGGGTGCCTGGATGCTCTTGCTGTCGAATGGGGCTACTTCAAGCCGCCGATCCGCGTCTGGCGAAAGGCTGGATAAACTTGGATGTCCGTTCCGCTTCCAACGACGGAAGAAAGATGTCAAAGTACGCAATAGATCCGTCGCCTTGGACAAAGGACGAGATGAATATGTCCGATGCCTACTTCACTTTGCGGAAGGTAAGTGTCCCGGCTTTTCCGGCTTCGGACGGTTGGCGGTGCACGGCGTTAACGGTTGGCGGGACGACAAGCTACTGCTTAACCAACAAGAGGACCCGCGCCGAGCTGATATGGAGCTGGCACGAGGTGTGGCCGGATGTTCACAAGTGCATCTTGGAGGGGCGGAAGCTCATCGACCAGAAAAGTTTCACACGTGGTGACTCGTCTGGCCAACAGCGCATCAGAAAGCCACGACCAAGAATCCTATAAACAAGGGTTGGTGATGTTCAGAACCCGAATGTTGACGGTTGGAACCCATTGCGCTACATACAGCATACGTTGGTGATTTGTGTTCGAAGGGCTGCTGAGAGGCGGCCTTTTTGATTCAGGAGCGAACCAAGCCGCCTAACAGCGCACCATCTTTAGAAGTCGAATATATCACCCAGGAACGATTTCCGCTTCTTGTACGGACGATCGTACCGATCTTTGTCATCGCGGTAGCGGGTGTCCTCGCGGTAGCCTTGTTCTCTGACTGGCTGTGGTGCCCGCTGCTCTACAGCAGACCGTTCAATGATCTTGTCCAGTTCGCCACGATCGAGCCACACGCCGCGGCACTTCGGGCAGTAGTCGATTTCAATGCCTTGCCGGTCGGACATTACAAGCTCGGCGTCGTCTATCGGGCACTTCATTGCCTATACTTCTCCTGTGAGTACGGCATTAGTGTGCTATAGCAGTGCAGCGAGATTGAGGCGGTGTTCATCAGCGGCGCAGGAAGCAGATGCGTCGTCTACTTGCCAAAAACTTCGTGACAGCGACTTGTTTCCCACATCCCCCAAGAGTCGCTTGAAGCCAAGATTTGCTCAATCTTCCCATTCCGAGAGACGATTCGGACCTCGCACTGGACAGTCATGGTGCCTCCAGGCGTGGTATTCACGAAAGCCGTGTTTCCATAAACGTTGACGGTAGAGGTGCTAGGCATAGCGTAATGGCGTGGTCGTTCTGACCATTGGTACATCATCCGTCCATCGTTCATTTGATAGGAGCTAGATGGCGGCCCATACTGCAGGAAAAAGTTGTCGGTGCTTTGCCCGATGAACTTTGTTTCAAGCGCCTCGTTTGCCTGCTGTGTGGTTGTGCAAGCGCTAGTGGCCAGTAGCACACCTAACACCACCAAAGCGTTTCTACCGATCATATTCATCCCCCGTGAATGGGGGACGTTTGTGCTTAACATCGGGAGAATGTCAAGGCCTAGCCACCTTAAGAGCAACTAGCAGACAAGCTGACCATGCAGGAACGCAAGCACATCGAAGGATGCGGTGGCGGCAACCTTGGCTAAGCTCCGTACGCTGAAGCCACTGGTCGGCAAGATGGCCCCACGCCTCGGCTACCAGTCAGGCAACGAGCAACAGCGCAGCCGCTTTCGTGATCAGACACAGGAATGGCGCGCTTGGTACAAGACCGCACGATGGCAGAAGCTACGGTGGTCGGTTCTGGTACGCGACAACTTCACCTGCAAGATGTGCGGCAAGGTAGACGCGAGCAAGGGCGGTCTCCACTGCGACCACGTAGAGCAGCACCACGGAAACGAGGATGCCTTCTGGGCTGGTCCTTTCCAGACATTGTGCGCACACTGTCACAACGCAGTGAAACAGCAGGCAGAGCGTCGGCGTTAGGCCGGCATTGATACCAAAGCACGAAGGATCACCATGAACTGGGGCATTGAAGATGTGGCTGCTGCGCTGCTGCTCCTGTCGATTGCAGCAGTCGGTCTTTGGTGTGTGTTCTCGCTGGTTCCCCCCGGAGTGATGCGCGTGCTGTCAGTCGTTGCCATGATCGTGGCCGTAGCAGCGGTGTGGGCTCATCTTGCTGTCGGCATCTTCTAGAAGCGTCGATAGCCCGGCGCTATGCTTTATACACACCGCTGTAGCCGAAATCCGCTCGGCAGCTAGGGCACTTGTATGGATGGCCGGGAGTATTTCGATCCTGGGCGACCATGATATAGAGTCCCTTGGCTTCGCATGCTGGACAATATGGCCGCCCTTTAGGACTCCCTTCCACGTTCTGATAGCGAAACCCATTGTAGTCGATCAAGTTCTCAGCTCTATACCTCAGCTGATCGTTCAGTCGTGATATCTCTTGATCTTTCATTCTAAGGTCTTCGAGGACATCGACCAACCCCAGTTTGGCTTCAGCTAACGCTTCCGTCAGTTCTGCAATTTTCAACTTAAGAGACGCTTGATCGAGCTGGGCATCGATTTCCTTGATCTCCTTAACAATCGTCAACGCCGAGCTGACAGCCGCTATCGATCCAGCAATGTCCACGCTTACCTCCCCCCCAGGTTTTTCAGACAGATACCTAACCTGATGCGACGCGTGTAGACAAGAGACAGGTGAGCAACCATGTGGGACGCCAAGCCAGGCGAAATCTACCAAGACGCAAGCGGCCGTAGATGGCTCGTCACGCATCGCTACACCGAACCCACCGTCGGCCTCCAAGAGATACGGCCGCTCTTGGGAGTAGGTGATCGGCCTCAAGAAATGTTCGGCGGCGTTTCTGGTTTGATGTGGGACGGCTTCGCCAAGTTGCATGATGCTCCAGCCTCACGCCACGCGACACGGGCCGGGGGTGGGTCAAAAGTCTGAGACCCTCTTCGCTCCTAGACCCGCGGCCCACACATTCAGAGATTTTTTCCTCCACGGGAGTTCGCAACCGCGAACCTGATGCGTACCCATGAGCAAATCTGACAAGCCGATCGACTGGAAAGGCATAGAGAGCGATTACGCTGCAGGCCGCATGAGCGTGCGGGAAATAGCCCGGTGGTACGGTCTTTCAGAGGCCGCAATCCGCAAGAAGGCCAAGCAAGCCGGTTGGGTGCGCAGTGCGAACCCCGGACATATCGAGCGAAGCGCCATCGTGAAGGTGGATATCCCGCCGCTGCCGAATGATCCGCATGACCTTGTAGGCAAAGCGCGCGCGCTGGCAGGCCGCATGATGGAAGAGTTGGACACGATGACGTCGCGCCAGGATGAACTCGAGGCGATCATCTTCGAGGAGGAAAGCGACCCGCGCCGGCGCCAGGCTCTGATGAAGGTCATTTCACTAAGCGAGCGTGCGAAAACGCTGAAGGACATCAGCGCAACTTTGAAGACCGTCAACGAGGCGTCGGCTCCTGAAGGCAAGAAGGCTCAGCGGCAAGCTAATGCGGAGCAGATCGCTCAGCAGGGCAGGTTTCAGCCTCGTTCTGGCCCACGTCTGGCGGTGATCAAGTAGTGCAGCCGAAGTGGAGTACGGCGTGCCGCGATTGGGAGCGCCGGATCGTTGCCCAGCGGAGCTTGATACCCTTCTCCCCGCTGTTCCCTGACGAAGCCGAGCACGCGCTAGCCGTCTTCAAATCTCTCCGCGTTGTTGACCTGCCGGGTCAGCCCACGTTCGGTGAGGTGTGCGAGCCGTGGGTCTTCGATTTCGTCGCGGCGATTTTCGGTGCCAATGATCCGGAGACCGGCAATCAGCTTATCTCTGAGTTCTTCCTGCTCATCAGCAAGAAGAACACCAAGTCGACGATTGCAGCGGGCATCATGCTCACGGCTCTTATCATCAACTGGAGGCATGAAGAGGAACTGCTGATCCTGGCGCCCACAATCGAAGTGGCACAGAACAGCTACAAGCCAGCGGCCGCAATGGTGCGCGTGGACGATGAGCTATCCGAACTTCTGCACGTCCAGGATCATCGCAGGACCATTACCCATCGCGTGACGAAAGCGGCGCTGAAGGTGGTGGCGGCGGATACCGATACGGTCTCAGGCAAGAAGTCCGGGCGCATTCTGATTGATGAGCTGTGGGTGTTTGGTAAGAGGCCGAATGCCGACGCAATGCTGCGCGAAGCAACAGGCGGCCTGGTATCGAGGCCCGAGGGCTTTGTCATTTACCTATCGACACAGAGCGATCAGCCTCCTTCCGGGGTTTTCAAGGCCAAGCTGGATTACGCGCGTGACGTCCGGGATGGGCGGGTGGAGGACAATCGGTTTCTCCCGGTGATCTATGAATTCCCGCGGAAGATGGTCGACAGGGATGAGCATCTGGACCCGGCCAATTTCTACGTGAGCAACCCGAATCTTGGACGCTCGGTGCGGCAAGACTGGCTTGAGGCCGAACTGAAAAAGGAACTGGCGAGCGGGCCGGAAACGCGCAACGTCTTCCTTGCCAAGCATCTGAACATCGAGATCGGCCAAAACCTGATGGCCAACCGCTGGCCCGGTGCTGATTTCTGGCCGAAGCGGAAGCTTGAGGGCTTGACGCTGGAGCATTTGCTTTCGGTCTCCGAGGTGTGCGTCGTCGGTATCGACGGCGGCGGCCTCGACGACCTGTTCGGGCTGTCTATCATTGGCCGGCACCGCGAGACGCGCGACTGGCTGGTCTGGTCACACGCCTGGTGCCACGAAGGCGTTCTCGAACGGCGCAAGTCTGTCGCTAGCAAGCTGCGCGATTTCGAGCGCGACGGCGATCTGACCATCGTCAAGGATGAGCTAGGCGACATCTCGCAGATCATCGAGATCATCGACGACATCAAGCAACGCGGTCTGCTCGCGTCGGTCGCGGTGGATCCGGCCGGCCTGGGCGAAATGATTGAGGCCCTGGACGAGATCGGGGTCACGCAAGAGGCTGGCAACCTGATCGGCGCTCCTCAAGGCTACGCCATGATGAATGCCATCAAGACTGCCGAGCGCAAGCTCGCGAACGGCACGATGAAGCATGACGGGTCGGCTCTCATGGCCTGGTGCGTCGGCAACCTGAAGATTGAACCCACGGCCACGGCCATCCGGGCGACCAAGCAGAACGCGGGCGATGCCAAGATCGACCCCGTGATGGCGATGTTTGATGCCGTCACCATTATGAGCCGCAACCCGGAAGCGAAAGCGTTCGATGTCAACGCCTGGATAGCGAGTTACGCATGAATTGGCTCACAAGATTGCTCCGGCTCGGCGGGGCCAAAGACATTGAGCCGTGGCGCGGCGGTCAGGTTTCGACGGAGAACGGGAACAATTTCGTCACCAATCAGGTGAGTGTTGCGGACTATCGCGACTCTCGTTTCAGCCAGCCGGCAGCAGCTGTCGGTCTCTCGGCCACCTGGGCATGCGTGCAGCTGATTGCCGGCACTATCGCATCACTGCCGTTGATGATCTATCGCACAGACAGCACAGGCATTCGGCGAGTTGCAAAGGATCACCCGCTTTACTTCGTCCTGCATGACAGCCCAAATTTCGACCAGACAGCAGTAGATTTTTGGGAGGTTATTTCCGCCAGCATAGAGCTTCATGGCAATGCTTTTGCTCTGATTGAACGTCGAAGCGATGGGGTCATCAACGCTCTGCATCCAATCCGGCCCGATATCGTCACTGTCCGCCGCACGGAAAGCGGCGACCTCGAGTACGAGTGGACCGAGAATGGCCGTCGGAACGTCAAGCGCGATAGTGACGTGCTGCATATTCGCGGGCCGCTTGGTGATGCGCTCTCGGGAGCATCTACCCTCTCGATCTGTCGTAACGTCTTTGATGACGCCATGTCGGCGGAAAACGCGGCGAGCGCTGTCTTCAGGAATGGAGTGAACCCAAGCGGCATCCTTTCCACTCAGGACGCGACGAGGCTCACGCCTGAGCAGCGCAAGGAACTCGAGCAACTGCTGATCGAGAAATACCAAGGGTCTCTTCGTCGAGGCGTTCCCATGCTGCTCGATAACGGGCTGAAGTGGCAGCAGCTTTCGATCAATCCGGAAGACGCACAGATGCTTGAGAGCCGCAAGTTCAGCGGCGAGCAGATCTGCAGAATATTCGGCGTCCCGCCTGCCATGGTGGGGTTCGGAGACAAGGCGTCCAATTGGGGCACTGGCAAGGAAGTTGATGTTCTCGGCTTCCAGAAATTCACACTGCGCAAGCGCCTGAAGCGTATCGAGCAAGCCCTTCTGAAGCAGCTCGTTCCTCTGGCGGAGCGCCGGGCTCAGGGCATCACCATCGAATTCAACTTCGAAGGCCTGCTGCGCGGAGACACAGCCAGCCGATACGAAGCCTACGAAAAGGCAATTCGGATGGGCATTGCCACCCGTAACGAGTGCCGGGCCCTGGAAAACCTACCCCCGATCGAGGGCGGTGATGTGGTGACCGTGCAAATGCAGGACATCCCGCTTGCTGACGCCATCAACGGAGATCGAAATGGAAAAGAAGACGGCTCCGGTTCTTGAGATCAAGTCGCTCAAGGAGAGCGGCGAGTTCGAGGGCTACGGTTCGACTTTCGGCGGTGAGCCAGACGCTTACGGCGATGTCATCGCTCCCGGCGCTTACACCGAAAGCCTTGCTGAACATAAGGCCAAAGGCACCATGCCAAAGCTCTTTTGGCAGCACAATTCGCAGGAGCCGATCGGCAAATGGCTTGAAGCCAAGGAAGACGATCACGGCCTGCTGATGGCCGGAAAGTTGAACATGGGTGTTCAGCGTGGCCGCGAGGCTTATGCGCTTCTCAAGGAAGGCGACATCGACGGCCTTTCGATCGGCTATCGTATCAAGGAGTACAGCGTCGACACTGAGACTGGTGTCTGGACACGATGCGAATTTCGTGCAGGAGCAGGACAGCAGAACCGCGGCCGAGGGGCAGTCTTTCAAGCCTGATGTGAATTGGGTTCGTACTGCTGGCTTTGCCGCCCCCGGTGATGGTGGTGGTGCGCTCTATAAGCGCGTATCGTCTGAGCCGTCCCACGCTGGTAAATTCCAGTCGGCCGATGGTGCGTGGTGGGAGATTGATGAGGTTGTGCCAAACGTGCGTATGTTTGGGGCTAAAGGCGATGCAACCACAAACGATCAGGCCGCCGTTTCTGCTGCCGTGGCTTTTGCCTACTCAAGGGGTTTGGATATGTACTGGCCGTCTGGTCAGTACCTGACTACCGCCAGCATTACGAACTTGCACAACGTCCGCCATCGCGGTTCCGGCTCAGTAAAGCGCGGCAGCGCTTTGTTTTATGTCGAGCCCGGCAAAAGCAACAGCAACATTATTTACGTGGCCACGACCGGTAACGCCAACAACGACGGGCTCTCCGCGTCTCAACCTATCAATACGATGCAGGGCGGGCTCAACGCGATGGAGAGCTACGGCCCGGTGCTCAACGGTTCGTGGACGCTCCAGGTCGCGGCCGGCACGTACGCGGAAGAGGTCACCACCGGCCTTCGCTCCGCCAACGCGGTCAACATCAAGGGCCCCGATGTCTCGGGGGGCGTGCCTACCGTGATTTTGGACGGCGGTTCAGGCGCCCGAAGCTTCGGCATCTACGCAGGGCCCTACATCAACTTCAACGTGTTCGACATCAAGGCGCAGAACTACTCCGCCTACGGCTTCGTGGCGCACAACGCCAGCATGATGAACCTTTACAACTGCCACAGCTCTGGGTCGACTGAAGCGCAAGCTAACGCGGAAGACCGATCGCGCCTGTACATCCTCGGCGGCATATACAATGGCGGCAAGTACGGCGTGCGCATCTACTCGCAGTCGACCGGCTCGATCCGCAAGGACACCCGGTACAACACAGCGGCGCAGTTCAACAACGCTACGGCTGCCGGCATCTACATCCGCGAGAACAGCAACGCGCGCGCCGATGACTTCACGTCTAACGGCTGCGGCATCGCAGCTAACGCGGCGAACGGCCGGCTCCACATCGTAAACGCCACGATCACCAACGCCCCGGTTGCCTGCCAAGCTGATCGCGGTGGTGAAATGTACGATGACGGTGTCACCTACGGCACCGGCGTTACCGTACGCCGCAGGCGCCTGTCGGGCGGGCGGTTCCTCGCCCAATCCTCGGCGGTGTCCGAGAACAGCTTCATCAATACCGCCGAGCTTGTTCACACAGGCTCTACGACGCTAGCCACGTTGTGGCAGGGGCCATCCATTGAGGCCTTGGAGCTCAGCAATCCCGGTAGGGCCATAGAGGTGGAGATCCGTGGCAAGTGGGGCTCCGGCGCTACCGCCACTACGCTCTACATCGCGCTGGAAGGTAGCACCGGGAACCTGTCGCAGGTGAACTCGCCGACGAACTCGCCCAACGTGTTCGTCATCCGAGCGGTGATCATCCCACGTGGCGTCAACTCACAGCTGGTGCACACCGAGCTGTTCACCCATGCGGCGGCCTCCTTCACCGCTACCGCAGCGCCCCGGACGGTGGACGTATCTACCGACAGGGCGATCCAAGTGCGCGCGCTGCTCGGCAACTCGGCCGACAGCGTCACCATCGACTACATCAAAATTACGCGGCTAGGTTAAATGTGGAGAGAGGACGACGTCACCTTCACTCGTACGACAAATCTTCGCTTGGATGTATAGGGAAACTACCCGATTGATCACGTTCCAACGAATCGCACTTCCAAACTCTCCCGTGAGATGCAGCCATAGCGACCTCACTGTATCTAGGTCGTTTAGGATGCCGGCATGGTGAAGCCTACTTAGGCATGCTAACGCCAGGTCGACGCTGTCCGATTCGAACGTGCGATACCTAAGAGCGAACGATCTAAACTGTCGCTGCTGTGTGTCTGGAACGATTTCCGTGATTTGGTCCTTTGCCTCGCGCCACTCAGCTTCAACGTTTCTGGGTTCTATCATTAATCCGCTAGACCATGGTTCACCAAGTAATCCGTGTTCTTGCAGGAGTTGTTCCCGTTCAGCATTGTCACGGGGGCTTTCATAACGCAGTGATGCAAGAACTGGGTTGGTCAGATTGATGATATCAAGCTGTGTTTTGGCGCTCCGGAAAACGTCATAGCCCATCCTTTTCGCGGCGAAGAGAGCTTTAGATTGAATCGGCCCAAACTCTGGGCAACTGATGTTGCTTCTGAATCTATCGGAGCAATGAAGGCCGTTTCGGAAGAAGAGATAATGGTTCTCCATTTTTTCCAAAGCGCTACGCCCTGGGATGGATTTGAGTTCATCAGAGAAAAGCTTGTGCAAACGATCAAGAGCAGCCTTTGACGGGGTGAGTGCAGATTTTCGATGTCGATCGAAATAGGCTTTGCAGAACTCGTCGACGCTTGGGATATCAAGCTCAGTACCAAATAGCGTGCGGGAATAGTAAGGCCGCGCGCATATCTCACCGTAGAAACCGTTGAGGCGCGCGGTCTTCAGAAGGCGATTGGCGAGTGTCACCGGCCGATACGAATAGTATGACCCAAGATTGTAGCTCCAATGACTTCCACCAAGAATGCCATCTGCAAGCGGCACCTTTTCGCGCGGGAGAGCATCGAATTTGTAGGAGTAGAGGGATGATACCTCTTGGGCGACCTTGAGATCATTAGGTTCGGCGGCAGAGTAGTGGCTGTTGATCCGGACTCTTTCTGAGCAATCGGGGAAATTAGTGACGGCGCTGAACACCAGTCTGCTGTCAAGCCCGCCAGACAGATCCGTGACCACATGGTTGAAGGAAGGATGCTCTAAGACGGACCTGACGTTCGCGAGAATTTCGTCTTTTGCCTCAAGGAGTAGTTCCTCATACCGGAGCGGATCAAAGGGGGCCTGGTTTTCGAGTGCTGCTCTTAGGCTGGTATCATGAAGCTGGATTTTTCCATTTTTGACGTGAATGCGCTTATCAACCGGTAGCAGACGGACTGGGCTTACTTCCATTTGATGGGTGAAGTTCTGGTGGAATGCCTGCATGGTAGCGAACGCAAACGTTGCTTCATATCTGGCAGGGTCCAAGCTAAGTTTAACGCCTAAGGAGGATGCGAGCAGGAGCAGCAAGTGGTAGCTATTCGAGACTAGAGCCGTCCCATTCATCTCAAGGTAGTATAATTTCGCTATGCCAAAATAGTCACTGCCGCACACAACGGTTGACGTCGAAGGATCTGTAGCAAGATAAGTGTAATTCCCTGTCGGCTCATCTCGGAGAATGTCTGTAAGTTCATTCACATCGTGAAGTCCGAACAATAATCTTCGTTTGTGGAAGCACGATCCTGAAAACACGAATGAACAGTTTGAGCCTTCCGTGAATACCCCGGTATTGGCCATTATGCAGGATCCATCGTCGAGAATGTGTGTCTCGAGGCGCTGGTCAGCTGCAAAAAGTTCAAGTTGCTCTTTAGATTGTATGCCGCCGCTGATGAGCAGGAAGTCGGCATATGGATACGAAGCATGAAACACATCTTCAAAAACTGGTTCCGGAACGGAGCCGTTTATGAATGCGTTAAAGCCATCGGCATCGGATCGATTGAGGAACAGTATCGGGTGAGAGAACGACATCGTATTGACCCCGCCTCTCTTGATGTGTCCCTGGATCGAGTAAAGACCGCTTTCCGTTAGCTCCCATGAAAAATCGTTCTCAGTTGTCCAGGTAGCACTTCGCTGGAGAACCTGCCCGCCCTTCAACAGGTATGTGTAGAACAAGTCATCCTTCTGAACGCCGCCCTCCGGCAAGAGCGTTGCACTCAGATGCCCGTTAATCTCAGTCGTGTCGAACTCGCATCGCGTCTGTCGCGTCATAACCCGATCCTGTTCTTTGATACAGAAGTCCCCGCTAACGAAGTGCATGGATACCCGCCGTCTGCGCTCTTCTAAAATGGTCAATGACCAGCTGCAGCGGCCAGCCACGACGGGAATCGCTGCCCTTACGAAGGGGTGGCTGACCGCTGCCCGTGAGCTAATAGCTGGTGCAATTTACGCTGTTGCCGAAGCGATTACAGTTGGTTGTCACCGTTCTGCGCTGAGAGGCCGCCGCATGAGTGGCCATGCTTTGACTTGCAGCATCCATGGATGCCCGGGCTTGCCCACGGGAAGATCTGGATTCTGTCATTATGCACGTGGCCATCTCGTTTGTTCCGGGCTGAAATCCATATGAAGCGCATCGCTTACTGAAATAGGCGAGCTGATGCTCTTGGGTTGCTGTCATATACCAGGCTGGTGATTCAGCCCGTCCTATGCCCCCATTCTGGCATCCCGATAGCGTAAACAGCGCAACGCAAAAAAAAAGTACCCTCATCCAACACTCCCTCAAAACCAACGTTCATACCTAGCACAACAATTCAGAAGGACCAGACCGATGGAAGCAAACTTCCCGCGATCACTGTCGCTTGTGCGGGCAATGACCAACGCATGAGAGTGGATGAGTGGCAGCAGCGGGGGGGGGAGGCCGAGCTGCTGCCGACGGCAATTTAGCATGGAATATCACATGCGGAAGACGGTGGTTCAATGCAGTCGACCGACAGAGTGGGAGCAAAATCGGTTCGCCCACTCTGCCGACCTGCCACCACCCCGGAAGTTTATCTTCCTCGGTCTTGATCTGCTCAGCAATCTATCCGTTCGGTGGAAGGTTAATCGAATTTGGTGCGCATGAAAAAGCCCGCCCGGGAGGAGGATGGGCGGGCTTATCTAAGATGCAGCACGGGAGGAGGGTGTGCTGCATTCGTGTCGGCGGTTCATCTAGGAGGAGGAGACGGCCGACGGCCCGGTACCTAGGAAAAATAGCCTCGTCTGACCACCTTAAACTACAGCGGTGCGGCGATCTGACCGTGTGTGCCGACCTTTAGTTCAGTTCAGGCCTGATGGCCAAAGCCACCAGAGGAGAAGAGCTACCGCGACAAACCACAGAGCGACGACAATGATGAGCCCGACTGTGCTTGATGGCCGCTCCAATCGCTCTGCAGCCATTGCGCGAAACTCTTCCATGAGACCAGCTGGGATGAGACGGACTGCCAGAAGGATGCCGATCGGCAGGATCAGCACGTCATCGAGATAGCCAAGAACCGGGATGAAGTCCGGAATGAGATCGATCGGGGATAGCGCGTAAGCAGCTACTGCAGCGGCAACGACCTTCGCAATCAGCGGTGTGCGAGGATCGCGGGCGGCAAGCCAAAGAGCAAGCACATCGCGCTTTATTGCACGCGCCCAATTCCGTAGCCGGTCCCACATCTTCGGGCTCCTCATCCCGGTACGCACATCCTCGATATCAAATCTAGTGTTTAAAAGGAAACATAACGATGGTCGACCTGGTGAAGGGCGACACGCGCCTGATCATTAGCGTGTGCCGCAAGCATGGGCTGCTGCGCAATCAAGCGGCGTACGTGCTCGCAACTGCACATTGGGAAACTGCCCGTACCATGAAGCCGGTGCGCGAATACGGCGGCGAGAAGTACCTTCAGAGCAAGCCCTACTATCCGTTCGTCGGGATGGGTTACGTGCAGCTGACTTGGGAGGCGAACTATCGGAAAGCCTCCCAGATCCTTGGTGTCGACTTCGTAGGGAACCCCAAGCTTCTGCTTGAGCCTGCGCATGCCTCGGAAATTCTCGTTCGCGGCATGATGGGTGGCTGGTTCACCGGGAAGAAGCTGTCCGACTACATCATCCTGCAGCGCTCCGACTTCGTCAACGCGCGCCGTATCGTCAACGGCATGGACAAGGCGCAGGAGATTGCAGTTCTGGCCCATGAGTACGACTCGCTGCTCAAGGTGGACGGCTACGGCGAAGAGAGCACCACCCGTGAGCCCAGCATTCCCAAGCTTCCCACTTCAAAAACGGACCTCCCGGCAACCACCCAAAAGAACACTGGCAAGGGCGGGCTCATTGGCCTCATCGTCGCGGCAATTGCAGCAGCGGCCGGAATCTTCTTCGGCATCACAGGAGACTGACCCATGTGGCAGCGTATACGTGAATTCTTCCGCGACTCGGAGACAATCTTCTGGGCTCGCCTCCAGATGCTTGGGGCGGCAATCGTCGCCACCGTGGCTGTGATCGACCCCATGCTTTTCGCGAACTACATCCCGGCGGCCTACCTGCCGGCCTATGTGTTCCTATCCGGCGTCCTCACCGAATACCTGCGTCGGCGCCGGTCTGACCTATGATGGACCTCATCCCTTACATCGTTGGAGCCGTGCTGGCTGTCCTGGGTTTGGGCGGCCTGTGGGTCAAAGCGGAAAACTTAGGCAAGGCGAAGAAGGAAGCGGAGCATGCAAGGCAACGCGAAAAGGATCTTGATCGCATCAAGCGGGCTGCTGATGCCCGGCCTTCTGGGAGCGTGCACGACGACCCATTCAACAGGGACAACGGCTGACGTTTGCCTGATCTGGAAGCCGGTCACGTACTCGGCCAGCCAGGACAGCGAGCAGACGATCGAAGAGGCGCGAGAAAACAACGCAAGGCGTAGCGCTTACTGCGAGGCGAGCCGACGATGATCAACCGCCGTGTTGAATACCTCTCGGCCACGATCATGGTGGGCTGGGCAGGGCTGCTGATCGCCACGAGCGATAACAGCGTTACCTCAAGCGTAGCCTTCGCACCGATGATCAGCCGCGGCTGGACCGAAATCCAGCTGGCCATCATCCTAGGCTTGTTCGGCCTGGTTTGGCTCTGCGCTCTATGGGTGAATGGCCGCTACCGACGAACGCCAGTGTTCCGATGTATCTGCGCCGCTGGGGGCGTTGTCATCTGGAGCCATGTCGGCTTGCAGCTCGTCATCAGCGGCTTCCGGACGGGCATATGGTCCACCGGACTGCCCGTCTACTGGACACTTGCCGCATTCGATCTGGCATCATGTTACCGCAGCGCGGCGGATGCCTACTTTGCTCACCTCAAGGGTAAGCTCAAAGACAAAATGGCAGCCGCGCAGCATGAACCTTGATTCATTGACAACAGCAATCGCCGCCATCGGCGCAGTCATCGCTGCTCTCTTTGGCATCTACAGGGCATCAGGGGGGCAAGTTAAGCCGACAGAGCAAGCACCGGCCCCGACACTCCCGGCAATGGTCAACCAGTACACCAACGGGCTGAAGAACATAGAGAACGAGCTCCAGGCAGCGGTGAGAGTGCTCCACGATACCAAGCGCACGATGGAGACGATCAGCAGCCATCAACAAAAGTCGGTTGGCGAGTTGGAAAGCATCAACCGCATGCTAGGCCGGATCGAGAACAACCAGGCAAATCTTAACCGCACCCTTGAGACGATCAAGAACCACGACGAAACCTCTGTGCAGATCCTTGGGCAGATCAGGGAGTTCGTGCGGGTGAAGGGTATCCACCGGTCGGGGTGAGCTGCCCTGACAGTCACCGGTACCGCTCCCGCGCACTCTTCGTGTGGCGCTTAGTTTGCAACCAGTTTAGCCATAGAGCTTTCATGAACTGGCGAAAGAGAAGGAACTGTGAAGGCAACTTTTCCTTGACTACGCGTTCAGAGAGCCAGCTCAGCGGCGTCATAAGAGCCTTGTTGGGTCTAGGCAGATCCCGCGATCTCGACGTTCTTTAAGGCTTTCAAGATAATATTTTGGGAGCCTTTGATATGCTCCTGCAAAATGTGGGCGGCCGCCAATTCAAGGGAGGGCAGTCCGTTCTTATCACCATATCGCTTCAACGCTGCTGCTTCCTGAAGAGATAAATCAACAGCTATCAGGACTCTCATCTTGCCTCCCCCAACCGGGTTGGAAACAAGCATATTACATCCGCCAAATCAACTCGTGTAAACACACAATTCCACTACAAAACACCACCAGATCTTGCAGGAATGCGCGATGCAAGTTGGTCAACGACGGCTAGCAGCTGAACTTCATCGGTAGGCTTTCCTAGAATGGGCGCGCCGCTGATAATCTGGCCACATAGTTGCCGTGGGTCTCCTACCGCGGTGGCGATCACGAAAGGAATGCTCCGGTCTTTCAACGCCGCTGCAACCGGCGTTACCAGCTCATCACGAAGATTGACATCAAGGATCGCGACTGTCGGGAGTTCTTCTTCGAGGATCTGCAGGGCGCGGTGGACACTTGGAGCCGGTCCCAAAACGATCCAACCATGATCCTCAAACACATGGGTTAGATCCATCGCGACGAACAATTCGTCTTCGACGATTAGAACACTTCTTGGCACGCCCCAGTTCTCCACTACAACTCGTCCCGGCCCGCGAACGTCTGAGGACTGCAATGGTTCCCATAGAGGAAGTGTAGCTGCGACGGTAGAACTGTAGCAGTGGCCAGCTTAGATGCTTGACGCATCATGGGGGGGGGGCGTGCTGACCACTGCCAATAGCCAACTAACATCAGAGAGTTAATTTGGTAAGATGTTAGATGCGCACGGGCACTTCTACCGTCACTGTTTCCGCTGCTGATCAGGCTCGAACTGGGCAATTCCTTGGATCTCACATAGCTTGTTCGCGCATGCAGCTGAAAGATCGTCCCAAAGAGCATTGAGATTGTCGATGAGCATCTGAAGGTCTTCATCGACATCACCTTCTTCCAATATCAATTGGATGGTGGCTCGACAGGTGGCCTCGGCTTCTGTCAGTGCGGTGTAAATCGCCATCGCTTGCCTGAGGTTTAGATCCTTCTTGGTCAGGATGGTTTCGATGTCGCTTTCCAGCCGATCCGCAATCATGCCTTGCTCAATGAGCGACTCCACCAAGGCAGGGTCCATGGCGTCCTCCATGCAAGTGAGCGGCCAATCTGCTTGTAAGTAGATATCGCGCTCTTGGCTGCCGGCAAATCAATGATCAGCGTTCAGTGAAACAATCGCGTGGTGATGCTGCTCCCGGATAAGAATGATCCGCATCGCGCTGTGGCTGGCTGGCTTTCAGATGCCCGGCGTAGCGCAATATTGGCAGTCTCAAATCTTTCGTCAGTCGGGAGCGTTGGACGGAATTGATTGTCTTCTAAAAAGCGTTCCACGACCGTCGCATCGAACTTTGTTTTCTGCTTCGCTCAATGCGGCCATTACGGCATCGTACATCTATGCAGGAACCTGAGGTGGTGGGCAACGGCGTCACCGTTTCATACGAAGCCTTCGTACAGAGAGTTCGTGAAGGCGAGTGCATGCACCGCTCGGGGGTGAGACAAAATCTCAGTTGACTCTGCGTACAATGTTCTCATTTTGTTCGCATGGTCAATACAGCCGCGCCCGGATACGCCTACCCAGTTTCCAAGCTGATCCAGCATCGCTTGATTCTGCGCGTTCGTTGCCACACTTGCAAGACGCTGCACCATTACCGGCCCGAGGACCTGATACAGATCTTCGGCGATGCCGATGTGAACAGTCTTCATCGCCGGATGAAGTGTGAACAGTGCCGACGCAACTCAGCTCTAAGCGTGGATTTTTTCCAACCAGTGGGCTCTGACGCAATCGGTCTCAAGATCCGCCGCTTGGTGGCAATCAAGCTTCTTCGCGTGCCGGTCTGGCGGGAAGAATGAGCCACATTTTGGTGATTCGTTTCGTTTACACCGAACCTCGGAACGCCAATGTTTGCTTGGGTGGGCTTGGTCCGAGTTTACCCACATGCCGTTGATTCTGTTCAGAAACTACGCGACTGGGGGTCAAGGGGTCGTGGGTTCGAATCCCGCCGCTCCGACCATTTTTCATCATCCATTTCCTTGATGCAGCGGCAGCAGCTAATGATAGCCGGCAAAGGCTTTTGCGTTGCTGTTCGAAAACCCTTTCCATCTCGAGCCTTCGCCTGCTGACGAATGCACACCCCGAAGCGATCGCAGACCACTTCGGGGCTATAGGTTCGATGAAGCGGTTCCTTACTTGGTGGAGCCAGTCATCGTGCTGTCGGCATTGTGCGATTTGTAGAATGCTGTCTCGAAGTCATAGAAGGCCTGGAGAGCTTTCTGGTCTACAAACGGCAGCAACTGGGTCATATAGACCCCGCCCACTTTGTTCTTCGGGTCAATCCAGAAGAAGGTGTTCCGCAGTCCTGCCCATGCGAGGCTGCCAGCGGGCCTTCCCGTAGGTGCGTCCTCTTCATTGATCATGAAGCTCAAGCCCCAGGTCTTCTCAACACCGGGGAAGAACTCG
The DNA here is from genome assembly GCF_014641695.1 of Nitratireductor aestuarii. GTDB lineage: Bacteria > Pseudomonadota > Alphaproteobacteria > Rhizobiales > Rhizobiaceae > Chelativorans > Chelativorans aestuarii. The sequence goes on from NZ_BMIF01000001.1 coordinate 24,160, forward strand.
GCGTCTTCCGAGCGTGCCGGGTCGGTTGTGTAGATCATCTTCACCCGCACGTCGCCCATCTGGTTCTTTGCCATCTCCTGGACGGTCTCAGCCTTCAGGATCGTCTTTCCGTCGACGGTGCCTTCGTTCAGGATCATGCGGACGAACTTAAGGTAGTCGGGTACGGTGCTGTACAGGCCGCCGCCACCATAATCACGCGGAGGGTTCTGGTCGGCGATATAGTCGGTAGCCTCGAGTTCACCCTTTTCGTTGCGCTGATGGCTCGTTACCCGGCGACTTTCCATCGCGTCGGAAAGCCCCCAGCTCGTGTCGTTCATGTCGAGCGGGTCCGTTATGTTGGCCTTGACGTAGTCGGCCAGTGGCTGCCCGCTGGCTTCACGCACCAGGTAACCGATCCAGTCGATGGATTCGCCATAGATCCAGTCTTCGCCCGGATCGAACAGCAGTGGCCTCAGCCAGGTCTCCTCCTGGTCATACGTTAGCGGTGGCAACTCGCCCTGAGTCTCGGTGTAGCGCTTGAGCTTGTCCGACCATTGGACATATCCGAGGCCTGAGGAATGGGTCATCAGGTGGCGAAGTGTAACCGGCTTGTTCGGCTTCCGGAGTACCGGCTTGCCCTCAGCGTCAAAATCCTCGAGCACCATGAGCTTGTCGGCCATCGGTAGCCATTTGGAGATCGGCGAATCCAGGTCGAGCTTTCCTTGCTCCACCAGCTGCATTGCGGCGGCGGCGGTGACAGCCTTTGTCATCGAGGCGATGTTGAAAACGCTTTCCTCGTTAACGCCATCGTTGCCGCCGAGTTCACGAACTCCGAATGCGCCGATGAAGACGGTATCGTTGGCATCGGTAACGCCGGCTACGGCCATTGGAACGTCGCCGCGCTCGACAGGGGCGCGGAGAGCTTCTTCAAGCTGAGTGAAGTCAGAGGCGGGGTTGGCCGTCGTCTGTGCGGCCAATGGTTGGATCAGTGCTGCGCTAAGCAATGTCGCTGCCGAAAGCTGTAATATCGAAGGTAAAAACATTGAGCGTCCTCCTGTTGCAAAGAATCGCCCCCGCTCGATAGTTTGTTCAGTCGGTGCCTCAACCAATATAACGCTGCTTTCTCATCCATGTATACTACAATTCAGGTCTTATCGCATTTTGTGACCGAGGGGGGGATTCGACCGTCGATGCCCGAGGCCCAGCAAGGCCGACGGCGTTGACAATTGCGCACGAGACGGAAGGGAAGTGGCAGCTTGAGCGCGTCCTGAAGAACCTGGCGCAGAGCATACCCGTCACTGCCATGGGCGGGACACTGGGCATCCGGCCGTCGCAGTATTTCGCGCTAATCCGACGATGGGAAACAAGGGGGCGTTAAGACACTTAGCAGGCAGGAAAAGTGGATTCCGCCTGGTTCCTGGCGCAAGCCAAGGACGCCAGAAACAAACACAAGGCGTCCGGAAGCCGCGCAACGGGGAGACGGGGTTGATCCGGACGCCTTTGCTAGCGTGTGCGCAAGTGGCTGGGGCCAAATGCTGACTGTATCGTAGGGTGATCCCAAAGTTTTCGCTACGGAACTCATCCGCGAGTTGATTGGCAAAAGTTCCCGATCCCGTTGCCAACTATGCGCTTGCAGGCGAGCATAATTCCAGATTGACTGAAGTGTCTGCGGACCTGCGGAGGAGCTTTCACGGGGGAGGATGAATGACCGGAATTGCTGCCGAGCAACCCAGTGGACCCCATGGCCGACACGATCACTTCCCGGTCCATGCCAGTTCCGCTGCATCTTCTTTGCAGCCCAAATCCCGTGTCAGGTGGTGGAACAGGATACCGCTTCGCTGGCAGATTTTTGCCGCCTTCGTTTTCGCCACCTCCGTCGCGGGGATCGTCGCGACGATCGTGACCATCTACGACGCACGCCGTTCGGCGCAGTTGGAGATCATGTCATCGATGCGGCTTGCGGAGCGCTTCGTCCTGGAAACCATGGCTCGCACCCCGCAGGAGGCAAACGGAGCGGCCGTGCTCGAAGCGCTTGCCAAGGAACTGGGGGAACTGCGTCACGTCCGCGTTATCACCACCACTCTCGGCGGTGGCAGGTTCTCGGTTCTGCCCATGGCGGATGCGGCTCACCTCAACGATACGCGACAGGTGCCCGCCTGGTTCTCAAAGCTCGTTCAGGTGGAGGACATCCGGCGTGAGTTGAGGATCGGCATGGGCAGCCGCCAGATCGGCTCCGTCATCCTGCTTGGCTATGCCGGTGACGAGCTCGCAGAGGTCTGGGAGGAGAGCAAGAACCTGGCGGGCATCGCGCTTGCGTTCAATATTGCAGTGGCTGCCATTCTTTATTTCGCGCTAGGGCGGGTTCTCCAGCCGTTGACCAGCCTGGCCAAGGGATTGCAGGAACTGGAGAGGGGGCAGTTTCAGCACAGGCTCGTCAGGCCGGGTGTTCCGGAGCTGGCGGATATTGCCGGGCGCTTCAACGCGCTTGCCGAACGGCTGGCCGGCGCCAAAGCGGACAATGAAAGGCTGACCCGCCGTCTGATCACCGTTCAGGACGATGAGCGTCGCCACATCGCCAACGAACTGCACGACGAGATAGGCCCATGCCTTTTTGGCCTCAAGGCAAACATCGCCTCGCTGGAACAGCTTGTCGACCAGCGGGCACATCCCTCCGCCGACAGGATGCGCGACCGGATTGCAGCACTCGGCGACATTTCCGACCAGATCCAGATGCTGAACCGCCGGCTGTTGAGTCGCATCCGGCCCATGGCGCTGGGGCATGTGCCTTTGGCTGAGCTGGTGTCTGGATTGGTTGCCGATTTCGAGCGCGTCGATGCGCACCCGCGGATTTCATTGTCTGTAGGATCTGTTGCACCAAGCTACGGCGACAGCATCGATCTGACCGTCTACCGCTGCATTCAGGAAGGAATCACCAACGCAAAACGCCATAGCGAGGCCCAGGCGATCAACGTTCGGCTGGCGGAGCAGCTGGTCAACAGAAGCGGCCCCGACGATGCCGAGCAGGGGGCCTTCGCTCTGAAAATCACGGTGGAGGATGATGGCAGCGGCTTCCCGCCTGGCAAGCCATGGGGGTTCGGCCTGACGGGAATGGATGAGCGCGTGCGCGCGCTTGGAGGTACGCTGAGGATCGTGGAACGCGCTGAGGGCGGGACCAGGCTTGAAGTCGCCATCCCGCTGGACGACAATCGCCGGCAAGTCGCGTTTGCCGACCACAGTGAAACAGGGAGCAGACAGCAATGAGCCGCGTACTGCTTGTCGATGATCACCCGATCGTGCTGCAGGGCTGCCGCCGTATCCTGGAGGATGCGGGGGTAGCGGAAGTGCTGGAGGCGAGCAGCGCCACCAGCGGCTATCGCACCTTTCTTCGCAGCCGTCCGGAGACGGTAATCGTCGACCTGGCCCTGAACGGCAATCGCCTTGGCGGGCTGGACCTGATTCGCCGGATGCGCCGGCATGATGCCCGTGTACCTATTCTTGTGCTGAGCATGCACACGGACCCGCACATTGTCAGCCGGGCGCTGGAATCCGGAGCCACGGGATATGTGCTGAAGGAGGCGGGACCGCGCGATTTGCTGGCTGCCTTCCAGTCTGTTCGCGCGGGCAAGCCCTACCTGAACCACGAAATAGCTGTTCAGATTGCGATGCTGGGATCCCGGCGCGACGGTGGCCCCTACGGCAACCTTTCGCCGCGTGAGCTGCAGATGCTCACCCTTCTGGCGGACGGCAAGACCTATGGCGAAATCGCCGATAGCCTTAGTGTAAGCTACAAGACCGTCGCCAACAGCTGCTCTCTGTTGAAGGAAAAGCTCGGAGCCAGGAACCTGCCGGAGCTGATCCGCATGGCAATCCAATATGTTTCCGACTCACCGGAGAATATTTCTGGAACAAGACCATCCCTGGCGGCAGGATAGTTGCAGCAGCTCGATAATTGCTTCCACGACCTCGCGCAAAAAGCGAAAGCATTTTTCTCCCGAAGTGCCTCTGCAGAAATCATATCGTTGCCACATCTCAGGAAGACTGCGGCATTGCCGTGACCGTCAAACATCGATCACTGCTTAACATTCAACAAAATCTGTTATGTGACATATATGTCATAGTAAATTCGTTCATGGGTGATAAACATCCCCTCATCGAAATGTAACGGAGGGGCTTCTCTGATGAAGTTTATCATTTCCACTGCAGCAGCAGTACTGCTGTCCACGTCCGCGTTTGCTGCCGACGCTGTTTTCGTCAACGATCCTATCCCTGCGGCTCAGGTTCCTGCCTATCTCTGGAGCGGTGCGTATATCGGCCTCAACGCCGGCTATGCTGGCGGCAAGGCTGAGGCAACCGACGGTGAAATTGGCATCAGCGCAACCGGCAACGGTTTCGTCGGTGGTGTTCAGGCTGGTTACAACTGGCAGTCCGGTTCGGCCGTCTATGGTATCGAAACGGATATCCAGTACTCGGATGTCTCCGTCGAGATTGCTGACTTTGATATCATCGAGATTGACTGGTTCGGTTCGACCCGTCTTCGCGCCGGCTTCCTTCCGACCGATCGCTTCCTGGTTTACGCGACCGGCGGTGTAGCCTACGGCAAGTACTCCGTTGACCTTGCAGATCTTTCAGACACCCGCGTTGGCTGGACTGTTGGTGCCGGCGTGGAATACGCCATCGACGACAAGTGGTCCCTCAAGACGGAATACCTCTACACCGATCTCGGTAGCTGGGATATCGCAGTTGATGAGGGAATTGCTGCCGACGTTGACTTCAAGTTCCACACGGTTCGCGCCGGCCTGAACTTCAAGTTCTAAGCCGAAGCTTCCATTCCTGTAAAAACGCCGCGGGGCTTACTCCGCGGCGTTTTTCGTTGAGACTATGTATTGCAGAGGCACTGCCCATTTCGGTCCCAGCACGGGCTCGTGGCCTGAATAGCAGTTCCAGCAGGTCTGATCCTTCCAATCTAATATCCGTTAATTAGTCAGCTAACGCGTTACGTGTGTGACATAATTATCATAGTGCACACGTTTAGCCGTGATACAGGAGCTCCCGTTATCTAACCCATTTGGAGTAGTGCCTGTGAAGTTCATTATTGCCACGGCGGTTGTCGCATTGCTTTCCACCTCTGCGTTTGCCGCTGACGCTGTTTTCGCCTCTGATCCGGTTCCGGCTGCAGTCGCTCAGGCTCCCGCCTATGCCTGGAGCGGTGCTTATGTTGGCGTCAACGCCGGCTATGGCTTCGGAAAGGCCAAGGGCTACTACACGGATTTTGAAGATCCGGAATACAGCGAGAACAGCAGCCTCAACGGCAAGGGCTTCTTGGGTGGCGTGCAAGCCGGCTACAACTGGCAGTCTGGCTCGGTTGTTTATGGTCTGGAGACCGATCTCCAGTACGCTGACATCAAGGCCAAGGAAGAATATGAAGGTGCAGCTAAGATCGACTGGTTCGGCACCACGCGGGCGCGTGTAGGCTACGCACCGGCTGACCGTGTTCTGGCTTACGCCACGGGCGGTGTGGCCTACGGTAAGCTGCGCCTCGACACCTGGCTCTTCGATATTTCGAAGACCCAGATTGGCTGGACGGTCGGCGCTGGCGTGGAATACGCGCTGGACAACAACTGGTCACTGAAGACCGAGTATCTCTACACCGATCTGGGCAAGTGGACGGTCACCGAATCTGACTGGGACCGCAACGAGATGTCCTTCAACTTCCACACGATTCGCGCCGGTCTGAACTACAAGTTCTAAGCCGAAGCAGTTGTTTCCGATAAGACGCCGCGGGTACCTCCGCGGCGTTTTTTGTTGGCCGGAAGTCTGGTCGAGCCAGACATGTAGCGAGCTGATGGGAAATGGCTCCGATGTCGTGGGGCGGTCGAACTGTGCTGAATATGACATGACAGTTCGACCAGGATGCTAGTTGACCCTCTCAAACAGCTTTGGAGGGGCTCCTGTGAAATTCGTCATTGCAACACTCACTACCGGACTGCTTTCAACTGGAGCAACCGCCGGCAGCGCAGTTCTGGTCGATCCGAATGAAAGTGCGGTGCATTCGTGTAGTGGCGCCTATCTAGGTGTCAATGCCGGCTATGCCTACGGCATTAGCAGAAATAAATACAAGCATTTCACCTATTCCGAATTTGACGTGACCCTTAGTATCCTCGGAGAAAATCTCGTCGCTGGCGTGCAGACCGGATACAACTGGCGCTTTGGTTCTACGGTCTTTGGCATCGAGACGGATGTCCAGTATTCGCCAATGAAGATTGGTCACTATAGTAGTAGCGTCGAGATGGATTGGGCTGGCACCGCCCGTGGCAGGCTCGGCTTCCTGCCGGAAGAACGTCTTCTCGTCTATGCGACGGGCGGAATAGCCGTTGGGCAGCTGGAGTTCGTGGTGAGCGAGTATTCCTTCGCGGTTTTTTGCGGCCCCGGATGGCGGCTTTGAAGAACGACTTGTTCTTCAGTGCGCAGAGGCGGATAATCTGTGCAGGACGGGTGAGGCGTATGGAGGATAGAATGACTTCTAGCTTCAACGTCCAGAAAGCCGCTGGCTATGAACAGCTCATGGGCCGGTGGAGTCGGCAGCTTGCAACGCCTTTCATCGAGTTCGCTGGCGTAACCGATGGCGAAACAGTTCTTGATGTCGGCTGCGGAACAGGCAGCCTGACTTTCGCAATGGCCGAAAACCTCCGAATCAAGGCGATCGCGGCTGTTGATCTCTCGCCAGTGTTCGTGGCGGCAGCATCAGAGCGCAATACGGATCGCAGGATTTCAATTCAGCAGGCTGATGCCTGTAGTCTGCCGTTCACAGATGGCAGTTTCGATCGTGCCCTGGCGCTCCTTGTCCTGCACTTTATACCGGAAGCCCCCCAAGCGGTCCGCGAGATGCGCCGGGTCGTTCGGCCCGGTGGTACCGTTGCCGCTGCTGTATGGGATCACTACGGTGGGATGCCTGGAATGCGAATGGTCATTGATGCTGCAGCGGCCATAGATGAGGCGGGCCGACAGCTTCGCAGCCGCTACGCTTTCCAACCGATGGTCCAACCGGGGGAGCTCAAGCAGACCTTTATTAGCGTCGGCCTTGAGGATGTCATTGAAACGGAATTCACGATCAGGATGAATTACCTGGATTTTAATGACTTCTGGGCACCCATATCCGCGGGTGAAGGACCGTTGGGCATGTATGTCGCCGGGCTTGATGCTGGAAAGCGAACGGAACTGGAAAGCAGCGTCCGTGGAGCCTTTGAATCAGGCCGGCCAGATGGACCGAGATCCTTTGCCAACGTTGCTTGGTCGTGCCGTGGGCGTGTTCCGTGACGAAGGCTGATGAAACGCGCACGAAGACGCAGTTGCCGCCACATCCGTGTCCTTTGAGCGGCAACAACGTCCCGAGAGGCGATCTTACATCCCCGTATGCTTCTTCTCGCCCATGTCCGGACGCCCGCCAGTGACGGCGGCGAAGAGCATCTTGGCAGAAGCGGTGATGGAACCGGGGCCGTCCCAGAATTCGGCGCTGTTTGGCGAAACGGAGATCAGGCGGATGTTCGGGTCTTCCGGCGAATCCCACCAGGCCTGCGCAAACGTGCTCCAGAGCTCGCGGATCTTCTCGCGGTCGTTCGAAACCTGCGCCTGTCCTTCGACGACCAGATAGTCGTTGGCCGAGTGATCGGCAAAGCTCAGCTGTACGGTGTGGTCATCCTGGATCTCGCCAACCTTTTCGCTGTTTGCGTCGGTGAGGAAGTAGATGGCTCCTTCATCCTTGCGAACGATGGCCGACATGGGCATCTGATGGCCGCTCACGCTGAAGAAGCAGGCCCGGGTGTTTTCCGCGATTTTCCATGCCTTTTCCGGATCTGAAGCGGTCATTTTTATCTCCTTGTAGATGAACTTGAGCAGGCTGCAGCCTGACCCTTAAAGTGCCGCGGAGGCGAGGGACCTGCAGGCTGGTTCTGTCTGCAAACGTGGAAGGGCTGGCCTTGTTCCACGGGTTTTGTTGCGCGATCAGGTGGAACTACGGGTGATCTACGGCGTTGGGCTCCGGATAGTCGAAGCCAGTGGATGCTGGCAGGCAACAATCGGGAGAGTTACATGAAACGCATGTTATCTATGGTATGCGCTGCTGCGATAGCAGTGTCAGGCGCGGCAACCAGCGCGATGGCAATGCCCGTCGCCGGTTCTGCGAAAGCCGAGGTCGGCTCAAATCTGATCCAGGTTCAGAATCCTGACCGTAGACGCATCGTCGGCCCAACGCGCGGCTACTATCGAAGCGGTCGGGACGTCTACTACAATGGTCACCGCGGATCGTTCCGCCCGCGTGAAGGCTGGCGTCGCCACAATGATGCATGGTTCCCGCCGGCAGCCTTCATTGCTGGTGCAATCATTGGCAATGCTATCTCGCGCAGTGCGAACCCGCCGGCGCCAGTTTATCGTGGCGGTCCTGCAGTAAGCTTGCCTGCTGCACACGTGCAGTGGTGTTCGCAGAAGTACCGTTCCTATCGTCCGGCAGACAATTCATTCCAGCCGTATAATGGCCCGCGTCGGGAATGCCGTTCGCCATACTATTGATCGGCTGCATAGCTAAACGGCCGCTAACCTTTGAAGCGGTCTGATGGCGCTGTTCCAGCGCCATCATGCCCCAGACCAGGCCAAGGATCAGGTAGAAATGCCGCCAGTGGTCTGTATCGATGATGCTGCCGAGCGCCACGTGGCCCAGGAAGGCTGCGTAGGCGCAAAGCAGATAGGGCTGCCATTCGCGTTCGCGTAGCAGGATCCGGAAACCGGCAACGATAGTCCAGACGGTCAGGATCAGATAGCTCGCAAATCCCAGCCACGAATAATCCATCAGCGTCTTGAGCCAGATGTTGTGCGTATCCTCACCAAACATCGGTCCGAAGACGAGCGGGCCGATGCCGAAGGGCTTTTCCATCGCCAGTTGGAAGCCCAGGGCAAAGCGCGCGAAACGACCCACCCGGTTTCCGTCATAGTCCTGCACCAGCTGCGCGCGTTGTTCGAGCAGCGTTGCGATGGCGGGGATCTGGAGGGCGATGATGATGCCGACGGCAAGCGCTGTGATGGCGGCAATACACATCAGGATGATCCTGAGCCGTGTCGCGCCGCTCCGGTGCTGGATGAAGAGGGCAAGCGTCACGATCGCAGCCCCGAACACGAAAAGCCCCCAGGCGCCCCGCGAGAACGAAAGAAAAATTCCGAAGACGATGATGAAGAGGGGCGGGACGGCGAGCAGCGCTACCCTTGATCCGGCGGTCATCACGCGGTGCAACAGGAAGAGCGCCGGCAGGCACAGAAACGGCCCGAACACGTTCGGGTCCTCGAAGCCTCCTGTCGCGCGTCCGTAGCGGGTGAAGAGCGAGGCTCCGGGCACGGCATTGAAGTAGCCGAGAATGCCGAGCGCCGCGGTACCGACAGCCGTGAAGATCCACGCCTTGAACATGACGCTGATGAGCTTGGGATCCGACTCCACAACGGCAGCATAGAAGATCGAGGTGATCGCCAGGAACAGCGAAACGGCGATGTAGAGCGGAGCCTTGCCCAGATCGGCCATCTGGGTCATGGCGATCATGCCGCCGATGTTGAAGAGCACGAGCAGCACCACCAGCGGCGCGATGTGTCGGGAAAGTCGAAGCCCGAACAGTGCCCAGATAGGGATAAGCCCGGCGAGCCACAGTTCGTACGGCGCGGGTTCGCTCAGCACAAAGCCGGAGAGCAGGACCGCGAGTGCAATTGCCACCGTCCTCATCAGCGTGATGAGGAGGGCATTTGCTGCCCGGTCGAAACTTGCAGTCCCCCCAACGCCCTTCATGATCAGTAGGCGTTCTCCGTCTTCGAGATGAGGCGGATCGGCGTCAGCAGCAGGATCTTCAGGTCGAATGCGAGCGACCAGTTCTCGATATAGTAGAGGTCGAATTCGGTACGCTTGAGGATCTTTTCTTCGCTGTCCGTTTCACCGCGCCAACCGTTGATCTGCGCCCAGCCGGTCACCCCGGGCTTGACTCGATGGCGGGCGAAATAGCCGTCCACCACTTCATTGTAGAGCTGGTTGTTGGCAAGTGCCGAGACGGCGTGCGGGCGAGGGCCCACGAGTGACAGCGTTCCCATCAGCGCATTGAAGAACTGCGGCAGCTCGTCGATCGAGGTCTTGCGGATGAACCGGCCGACGCGGGTCACGCGCGGATCACCCTTGGTGACGAGCTTGCGGGCGGCCGGGTCGCACTGATCCGTATACATCGAACGGAACTTCCAGACCTTGATGAGCTCGTTGTTGAACCCGTAGCGCTGCTGCCTGAAGATCACCGGGCCCGGACTGTCGAGCTTGATGGCAAGGGCGGTCGCCAGCATGACCGGTGAGAAGAGGATGATGCCGATGAGGCTGAACACGATGTCGAAGGTGCGCTTGGCGACCTTGTCCCAATCGTTGATTGGGCGGTCGAACAGGTCCAGCATCGGCACCGAGCCGATGTAGGAATAGGTCCTCGGCCGAAACCGTAGCTGGTTGACGTGGGCGGAAAGCCGAATATCGATCGGCAGCACCCAGAGTTTGCGCAGCATCTGCAGCACCCGGGCTTCCGCAGTGATGGGAAGCGTCACGATCATCAGGTCGACACGGGCCACGCGGGCAAACTCGATCAGCTCGTCCGTATTGCCGAGCTTGTTGTATCCGGCCACAACGCGAGGCGAACGGGTATCGTCGCGGTCATCGAAGATGCCGCAGATGCGGATGTCGTTGTAGGGCTGCTGCTCGATCTCGCGGATCAGGGCTTCCGCGGGCGCTCCGCCGCCTACGATCACCGCGCGACGTTCCATGCGTCCATTGCGTACCCAGCGGCGTGTCAGCTGGGCTACCCCCACGCGGAGCAGGAGCATCAGAGCAAAGCCGCCGACATACCAGGAGGCGAGCCAAAGGCGCGAGAACTCGGACGAAACCTTGAGGAAGAACAGTGCGACGGTGGCAAAGGCAAGCGCGCCCGACCAGATGAGCAGGATCCGTCCCAGCTTCGGGAGCGGGTTCCGCAGGGCGGGCATCTGGTAACATTGGGAGAACTCGAGCAGGATCACCGTCAGCAACGGGAGGCCGATGATCACGATCGGATACTGCAGACCGAGCTCCGGCTCATGGCCGACATGCAGGAGATAGATCGTGAAGCCCGCAACGATCAGCAGCAGAAGCTCCACGATCCGCACAACACCTGCGACCAGAACGGGCGACATCGTATCGTTCCGGAACTGCTTGGCGATCTCAAGGGCAAGTGGACTCAGACCAGCAGCCTCGCCCTTGGAGGGGCCGATGCCTTGCTGGGCGCTTTCCACTGCCTTGTCGAACCGGGGATGAGGATCGATCGTGTTCATGAGCCATTACCAGTGAGAGTTCGGCTATAGTCGTTTACAACCAGAAAGAGTCTTGGGCGTTACCAAACGCGGTTAACACCAGCTCAAGGTGATAAACTTTGCTTGTAGATGCCGGATATTTTTCCAGCCATTGCCTCTATGCTGAATTTCTCTTTGAGATTTTGCCCGCCGGGCATCAGGTTTTTCCAGCTGGTCTCATCTTCGAAGGCCCGGGCCATGGTCGAGGCAAGGGAGGCTGCCGAGGGATCGCAAAGAGCCTCGGACCGGGCGCCGAAGATCTCCGGGATCCCGCCGACACGCGTTGCAATCAGTGGCTTTCCGGCTGCGAGAGCCTCAAGCACAATGTAGGGCATGGCTTCCGCACGCGAGGGCACGACCATCAGGCGTCCAAGCCTGAAGGCATCGCGCGCAGGCATGGCCGGCAGAAACCGCACGCGCTCGCCGAAGTCGAGCGCCTCTGCCTGAGCGATATACTTGGCGAGATCTTCGCCATCGCCGACGAGCGTTGCCGTGACCGGCCGCTGAGCCGTCTCTTCAACCTGCTTCAGCGCAGCGATAAACAGGTCCGGTCCCTTCAGGTCACGCATGGTGCCGATATAGAGGAAGTCGGTGGCATCCGGGTCTGCTGTCACAGGCTCGAACTCGCCAGCGCGTAACCCGTTATAAACGATGCTCACCGGGCAGCGCGGGGTTCCGATCTTGGAATTGTAGGTGCGGCTCTCGTACTCCGAGACGAAGATCAGGTGATCGGTGATCCTCTCCAGCGAGCGCTCTATGCCGAAGTAAACCTTTCCGGCAAATGTATCGACGCTGTGGTGGAGGGTGCCGCCATGCGGCGAATAAAGGCGCGCGACCGGCCGGCCGGTGAGCCGCATCACGGTTCCGAACGTGCGGGCGTAGACGCCGCCCTTGGCCCCATGGCCGTGCAGGATATCCGGACGCATGGCACGAAGCGCCCGCAGAGTGCGCCACGAGCTTGCGATATCTCCAGGGCCCACCTGACGCTGCATCGGTGTACGGATCAATCCCAGCGAGAGTTTTGGGGCAATCTCGGCCAGCAGACGGTCTTCATGCGGTCCGCCCGTCGTGGAATCGCAGACAATGCCCAGTTCATGCCCTTCGGCGATCTGCGCGTCGCACAGATCACGGACATGCCGGAACACGCCGCCCACGGGCGCGCGAAAACAATGCACTATGCGCATGATACTAGCCGTTCTGAAACAGACCGCTTTGCTTGATAGCGAAACGCCCCAACCTTAGCCCCACAGCCCGGAAAACAAGAGGTTTAAACCTATTTAGAAGCTGTAGCCTCCAAATATGACCCTGAGGATGTTCGCGCAAGAGCCATTACATGCGGAAACACTGATGCCGCAGACAAGTGGCATCCAGGTCACGTGTTATCGAGGCCAATGGCCTCAGAAAAGACGTTCGCGAATGTAAACCGTGTCGCCCGGCATAAGCGGATCGGAGGTCGTTACCCGGCCTGTCATGACATGGCCGTCGATCTGGCGGGTGATGTCCACCAGCGACTGGTTTGCGCGAGGCGTATAACCGCCGGCAACCGCAACAGCCTGCTGGACCGTCATGGAAGGCACGTAGGAATATTGCCCCGGCGCTCCGACTTCGCCCATGATGAAGACCGGGCGATACTGATCCACCTCGACGCTGACGTCTGGCTCGCGCAGGTAACCCTGGCGCAGCTTCTCGGCCAGTTTCTTTTCAAGCTGCTTGGCCGTCGATCCGCGGGCGGCGATTGCGCCCACGAGTGGGAAGGAGATATAGCCCGCCTGGTCCACGCTGTAGGTGTTGGAAAGATCCGGCTGCTCGTAGACGATCACACGCACCCGGTCGCCCGAATCGAGCCTGTAGGGCTGGGTCAGCACGGCATGGAACGCTGGCGGCGGCGTGCGATAGCCGGTGCAGCCAGCCAGGACTACTGCCGCTGCGGCAAGCGTTACCAACATCGACACACGCTTTTTCATCGGAGCTTACGCTTGTCTTTCGTCCTGGATGTCTGACCCGGGTTCCTTCTGGCACTTATCGAGGGAACAGGGTTAATGGCGAGTTAAGCCAAAGATTATTAAAGCCATAGAAGTGACAAGATTAACCCGCTGGTTACCACACAAATTTACTCTGTGCCCTAGAAGCGCGGAGATTCTTTGGGACGCTTCCACTTGTTGGATCTACCCGAGGCGAGCTGAGATCGATCAACGGCAGCCGGCGGCGTAGTCGTGGAGTAGGGAATGGGCAGTAGCATAGCGGCCAGTGACGTCGACATCGACATTGGCCACCTTGTCAGAAGTCTGACACGCAAATGGTGGTTGGTGCTGGGCGTTTCCCTTGCCGTTGGCGCGGGCGCCTATGCGCTTGCTTCCAAGTCTACGCCCCTTTACCGGGCCGAAGCACGTTTGCTCATCGAGCCGCGCGAATCCGTGTTCACCCGTCCGACGGGCAACGCAGGCCCGGAAGTTCTGCTGGACAGCGAGGGCGTGGCGAGCCAGGCCGAAGTCATTTCCTCCGCCCAGATACTGCTTGATGTGGCAAGGCAGCTGGACCTCGCCTCGCTTGAGGAATTTCAGGACAAGCCGTCTGCCGTGAACCGGGCTCTGGTGTTCCTGGGTCTTGCCCGTGACCCCGGCGTAATCCCGCCGGAAGAGGCCGTCCTGATCAACCTGCGTGAGAAGCTCGAGGTTTATCGTATTGAAAACTCACGTGTAATCGTCATAAGCTTCTCGTCGGAAGACCCCGAGCTTTCCGCTAGCGTGCCCAACGCCATAGCTGACGCCTATGTGTCGAGCCAACGCGCCGCCAAGCTCGAATCCAGCGAGAGCGCTACCGGCTGGCTGGCACCGGAGATCGAGGATCTGCGCGAACGCGTCAGGCAGGCGGAAGGGAAGGTGGCTGAGTTCCGCGCCAGTTCCAACCTTCTGCTCGGCCAGAACAACACCGTACTGGCCGCCCAGCAGCTTTCGGAGCTTTCAAGCGAACTGTCGCGCGTCCGCGCCAGCCGTTCGGCGGCCGAGGCGAGGGCGCGCACGGTGCGCCTTGCCGTTCAGAACGGTGCCGCCGTCGAGACTCTCGCCGAGGTGCAGGCGTCGCCGCTGATCCAGCGCCTGCGTGAACGGCAGGTCGAGCTCCGGGCTCAGATTGCAGAACTCTCCACCTCGCTGATGAGCGGTCACCCGCGCATTCGCGCGCTGCAGTCTCAGCTGGCAGACCTCAACTCCGAGATCAACCAGGAAGCCCGCCGCATCCTCGGCGCTTTGGAGGCCGAAGCCGAATCGGCTCGTCAGCGCGAGCAGGAGCTGAGCGCGAGCCTCGACCGCCAGAAGGAAGAGGTCGCCAAGACCGAGGAAGCGCAGGTGGAACTGCGCGCGCTGGAGCGGGAAGCCGCCTCCGAGCGTGAACTGCTCGAATCCTACGCAACCCGCTTCCGCGAAGCTGCAGCCCGTCTCGATCGCAACTATCTGCCGGTCGATGCGCGCATCTTCCAGCGCGCGCTGGCGCCATCGCTGCCTTACTATCCGAAGCCTGCACCCATGGCGCTTGCCGCATTCGCCGGCACCCTGCTGCTGATGTCCGTGCTGATCCTGCTGCAGGAGCTCTTCAGCGGTCGAGCCCTGAAGCCGGCGCCTGGTGGCCGCCAGCAGGTCAGGGCGCCGCTGCCCGAGATCGCTCGGGTGGAGCCGGAGCAGCGCGTTCGCGAGATCGTCAGCGAAGCGATCGATGAGCCGGCGGAGTTGCCAGCGGCAGCGTCGAGCGAAATGGACGTTCAGGCCGCAGCCGGTGCGCTGATGTCGTCCGGCGTGGAACGCGTGGTCTATCTCTCTCCCGAAGGGGACGAGGCTGCTGCTGTCTCCGTTGGTATCGCCCGTGAGCTGGCAGACGCTGGCATGCGGGTCCTGCTGCTCGATCTGACGATTTCGGGTGCCGCGTCACTGCCGATGCTGGAATCACGCTCCTTCTACGGCATCACGGATCTTCTGACGTCGGAGGCCCAGTTCGCCGATGCGATCCACTCGGACCTTTATTCCTCCAGCCATGTCATCCCGGTGGGCACCGCTGATCCGGAGCAGGCGATGGAAAACATCGACCGTCTGCCCATCATTCTTGGCTCTCTTTCGGCTGCCTATGACGTGCTGATGATCGAGTGCGGCCCGACAACCGCAGGCAGCATCGCACGCCTGATGGAAGACAAGACCGACGTGGTGGTCAGCATCATCAATCGCAATGATGAGAGTGTTGCGGAAGTTCTGGCAGAGCTTGAAGGCGAGGGCGTTACCCCGATGCTGGTGCATTCGCCGGTCAGGTATGACCCGCCCGCCCATCCCACGGATCGCGACGCGGCTTGATCACTCGGATTTGGCTCGGGCAAGTACTTCCCGGGCCTTGTGCACGAATGCATTTGCATTCTTGTTGCGCTTGATGAAGCGCTTCGCACGTTCCGCCGCCATGGTGATGAGCGTCAGCATCTTGCCCCGGAAGCTGAGGCCAACGTGCACCTCGAACTGCTGGCGCTCCAGATCACACCAGGAGCGCTTGTAGCGCGCTTCGCCTACGCCCAGATCGTAAACCGCGTCGGTTGCCTGCATGGCAAGCGACACGACTTCATAGGTCAGATATTCCCCGAGGGCGAACTGTGCCAGTTCGTCGTTCCGGTAAGCGAGAAAGTCGCACAATAGCCCTTCTGCCGTGCGGCTGTAGCCGTTGACCGCCCGCAATTCGCCAGCTACCTCCAGACCATAGAGAAGGTAGGACGGCACCTCTTCGTCGAGCGCCGCATAGAAGAGTCTGCGGTAATTGGCCTGCACCTCCTCCGGACCAAACGAATTGGCAATGCCGCGCTGCTCGAGCTGCTCGCCTTTCCATTGCAGGAAGTGGTCGAATAGCCGATCGACCTCCTGGCGCGTCTGCGCCTGGAAGACCCTGACGTCACCGAATGGCTTCAGCTTGCGCTGGATCTTGCGGTGGCGGCTCATCCTGCTCGTGCTTGCGATCGCCTTGGCCTGCCGCGCCCGCTCCAGCGACTTGGCGAAGGCAAGATTGGCGCTTTCGATGTGCCAGAGGTGGAGCAGGGGGTTGGGCTCGCCCATGAACTCCTTGCGCATGCGTGTCAGGATCAGCGCATCGATATCGGGCCGGGCGGTGCGGATATCATGCAGCACGGCGTAGAGGTCGCCCATCGCCAGCCGCTCGCCAGCGATCGGGGGAAAGTTGCTGTGCGCGTGAGAACCGCCTGCAAAGCAGGCAACGGAGAGGGGTCCCATTCGACGCACTTCAAGCGCAAGAGCCATGACGGGCTTGCCGTTCTTGAAGGTGAGAGCGATCAGGCGCTCTTCGGGGCTCTTGTCTCCGAGCCAGCTTTCGACCCAGAGCGGTTGCTGCGCTCCGGCATAGAGAGCATCCTTGCAGAAGCGGGAATAGGACTGGAACGCGTCGGAGCCGGAAAGAACTCGGCTGAAGACACCGGTCTGCGGAACGTCATGACCGGAATGCAGGGGCTTTCCGCCTGCAATGGTATCGATCTTGTTCAATGGTCCCCCCGACCGAAGGAATACTGCCTGATCGGGCGATGATAGAGGCTCGCCTCGGCAGTGTCACCTGTATGGACTTAACGAGGCTTGCGCTCAGCCCAGCGGATCAGGAACATTGCGGGCACCACCCAGAGCACGCCGCCGACCAGATAATAGAGCAGGTGAACCCATGGGCTCTTGTCAGCCAGCTGCGAAACAGCAAGAGCGGTCGAGACGATCGCGTAGATGGCGACGAGAAGCACCAGTACGACGGTCGCAATGAGTTTCTTGTATCTTGGGTTCATGTCATTCTCCGCGAGAGAGCTTTAGCCCGAAACGCAAGCCGCGTCATTCCTTAATCTTTCGTGAAGACGCGACCCCATGTCGCCGCCCGATGACTTGCAAGGCGGGCGGGTTTGCGTCACCTACAGGCTGGCCCATTCTCCAGGACGGAAGCAGGGCACAAGTGTTAAGCCTGCATATGGAACCCGGAAAGTTCCGGATCCTCGAGGTGATGCAGAGCGGATTGATAGATCATGAGCACAATGACCAGTTTCCAATCTCCCGCCATACCCGCAAACGTAGCCGAAAACCGCCGTTGGGTCCGCATCTGGCTCTACGTCGTCGTTGCGACGCTCTTTGCGCTGGTGCTGGTTGGCGGAGCGACGAGACTTACGGAATCCGGACTGTCGATCACCGAATGGAAGCCGATCCACGGTGTGATCCCGCCGATTGGTGAAGCCGAGTGGCAGGAGGAATTCGCCAAGTACCAGCAGATCCCGCAATATCACGAGATCAACAAGGGCATGTCCCTTGACGAGTTCAAGGTGATCTTCTGGTGGGAGTGGGCGCATCGCCTGCTGGCGCGTGGCGTTGGCGTCATCTTTGCGCTGCCGATGATCTTCTTCTGGGCGACGGGACGGCTCGAATCCGCCACCAAGCCGAAGGTGCTTGGCCTCTTCTTCCTGGGTGGCATGCAGGGCGCGTTGGGTTGGTGGATGGTTGCCTCCGGCCTTTCAGAACGTACGGACGTGAGCCAGTACCGCCTTGCCGCACACCTGACGCTCGCCTGCATCATCTTCACAGCAGTCATGGTCGTCGCACGTGGACATGCTCCACACCATGAGCGGCCCGCCGGAACACTGACCCGCCGCCTTGCCGGCTGGATGGTTGTCGCCGTGCTGGTGCAGATCTATCTGGGCGGTCTCGTAGCCGGCCTCAACGCGGGCCTTACCTACAACACCTGGCCGCTGATGGACGGAGCGCTCATTCCGGGCGGACTGTTCTCGCAGGCGCCCGCTTGGGTAAATTTCTTCGAGAATCCGAAGACGGTCCAGTTCGTGCACCGCATTGGTGCCTATACGGTGCTGGCGCTGGCGATCTGGCAGGTGGTTGCGGCCTTCCGCAATGAAGCGGGAACGACCCACGCGCGCCGCGCGGTTGTCTTCCTGGGGCTGGTTCTCGTACAGGCCGCCATCGGCATCACGACGCTGCTGCTGGTCGTGCCGATCGACTGGGCGCTGGTGCATCAGGGCGTTGCTCTGGTTGTGCTCGCCTTTGCGGCTGCGCATTGGCGCGGCACCAGGGGAGCCTATCCCGTCAGCTGACATCCCGACTGAAGCCAGCGACTATTCCGACGCCGTCCGCAGGGGCGGCGTTTTTGTTTGGCTCACTCGTCGAACTTGATGGCGCGCTTGCCGCGCGTGATGTCGGTCACGAGCTGGGCGAGCCTGTCTCTCGCCTCCACCGGCATCATGCCGCTCATTGCAACATGATCTGCCAGGAACTCTTCGCGTGTGAGAGACAGGTTCTCCACGGCGCTGAGCCGCGCCTTCAGCAATGCGTGGTCGGAGAAATCGCAATCGAGCGAGAACCCGATGAGGTCGAAGACCTCGGTCTTTTCCGCCTCACGCAGGCAGCTTGCCGCTGTCCCACCATAGGCCCGGATCAGACCGCCGCTGCCCAGCAGGATGCCGCCGAACCACCGGATCACCAGAACCACCACATTGTCGATCTGCTGACCGTCGATCGCCTGCAGAATTGGCTTGCCGGCCGTCCCCGAAGGCTCGCCATCATCGTTGAACCGGTAGTTTTGCCCCATGCGCCATGCCCAGCAATTGTGGTTGGCAGTGGGGTCGGAGTGTTCGCGCAGGAAGTCCTTCGCCGCCTGTTCGGTCGAGACGGGCGCGGCTATTGCCACAAAACGACTTTTCTTGATGTCCTGGCTGAAGGTCTCGACGCGGCTGATCGTGAACATGGAGCTCTTCTGCCGCGGTCAACCCCAGCGCCGATGAAACCACATCCACTGGCCGGGATTTTTTCTGACCCACTGTTCGGTGATGTCGTTCAGCTGCTGCGCCATGCGCGGCACATCGACTGAGCCGTTCTCGTCGCGCGGCAGCACCAGCTTGTCACCAATTTCCAGCTTGTAGCGGCCGCCGGGGAGGCGAATGCAGTGCGCCGGATAGACGTCGCACTCGTACTGCCGGGTGAGCTTGGGGATGAGCGGACTGGTCAGGCACTCCCGTCCGAAGAAGGTCGTGCGCACACCATTGCGGAACTTCTGGTCCACCAGCGCGCCGACATTGCCGCCATCATCGAGAATGCGGGCAAGCTGTAGCGCTGCACCGGCGCGTGACGGCACGAGGCCGCCCATGACCGACTTGCGCGTCTCGTTGATGTAGTCGGCGATGTACGGGTTGTTCGGCGCGCGGAAGAGCACATGCACGTCGAGGCCGAACGTGGCGGCTGCGACCGGCAGGAACTCGAAATTGCCGATGTGTCCGGTGAAGAAGATGTGCGGGCGCTGCTCTTCCCTGATGCGCAGGAACGTCTCGATGCCGTCGACCTCAACGCGTCCTTCATCCGGGCGCTCAGGATCGAAGTCGAAGAGCTTGTCGATAAAGACGTATTCGACTGCAAGCCGCGCCATGTTGCCCCACATGTCGAGGGCGATCTCTTCGATCTCGGCAGGAGACTTTTCCGGATAGGCGCGACGCAGGTTGTCGACCGCAAGCTTGTGGCGGCTGACGCGGGGACCGATTGTTCGCGCTACTTTCTCAGCAAAGCCGAGAGCCTTGTCCGCCGGGAGGCGGCGCAGCAGCGACAGCGCGGCCAGCGATACCTGCGCCGTCAGCCAGTGTTCAGCCTTCTTAAGGAAATGGCCCAGCTTGCGGGACATACGAGCCATTGGCGGACGTTACTGCTCCAGCTTGAGGATGATCTTGCCGAAGACGTCGCGGCTTTCCATGCGCTTCAGCGCAGGCTCCAGGTCATCAAAGCCGACGATCGTGTCGATGACGGGATGCACGATGCCGCTAGCCATCTTCTGCATGGCGTCGGCCATGTTCTCCATGCGGCAGCCGAACGAGCCCATGAGCTTCAGCTGCTGCTGGAAGAGTTGCATCAGGTTGATTTCTGTCGAAACGCCAGACGTCGAACCACAGGTGACGAGCCGCCCGCCGCGCTTCAGGCACAGCATGGAACCGGCAAACGTGTCTTTGCCGACATGCTCGAAAACGACGTCGACACCGCGCTTTTTGGTAATCTTGCGAACGACGCCCTCAAAGCGGTCCTTGCGGTAGTTGATGACATGATCGGCACCCAGCGCCTTCGCGCGCTCGGCCTTGTCGTCGGAGCCGACGGTGGTGATGACCGTGCAGCCCATGCGCTTGGCAAGCTGGATGGCTGCCGTGCCGATGCCGGACCCGCCTGCGTGCACCAGGATCGTCTCGCCCGGCTGCAGCTTGGCATTGTCGAACAGCATGTGCTCGACCGTGCCGAAAGTAACTGGCGCAACCGCTGCACCAATAGCGTCCACGCCGGGAGGTGCAGGCACCAGCAGGCGGGCAGGGAGGTTCACCTTCTCCTGCGAAAAACCGTCGAGGTGGAAGCCATGGACGCCACCGACATGCTCGCAGAGATTGTCGCGACCCTCACGGCAATGGCGGCAGAGGCCGCAGGTGCGCGCACCATAGATCGACACGAGCTGGCCGGGGAGCAGGTTTGAAACCCCGGGGCCAACCGACTCGACATAGCCGGATGCTTCAGCACCGACGACCAGCGGCATCTTGCGCTTGGCGAAAGCCATGCCGCGCCAGCCCCACACGTCGATGTGGTTGAGTGCAACGGCCGCGATCCGCAACGTCACTTCACCCTGACCGGGAGCCGGGGGAGGCGGAAGATCAACAACTTCGAGCTTGCGATCGGCGACCAGTTGCAAGGCGCGCATGGGAACTCCGTATTCTGGCTGGAGCGGAAAACGTCACGGCGTCCGGTCCAGATCAATGTGTGGCGCGTTCAAGGGCGCGCCCGGTCGTGAACTGCTTAGAGCGCGAGTTAACGCGCTTCGCGCGCCATGACAAGGCAGGTGTTCTGCCCGCCGAAGCCGAAGGAGTTGGAAAGGACGACCTTTACATCCGCCTCACGCTTCACGTTCGGCACCACGTCGAGCTCGATCGCGGGATCTGGGATCTCGTAATTGATGGTCGGCGGGATGACGCCCTCGCGCATCGTGAGGAACGATACAACGGCCTCGATCGCGCCAGCGGCGGACAGCGTGTGGCCGATCATCGACTTGTTGGAGGAGACCGGAATGTTGCGGATGCGCTCGCCGAAGACGGTCGAAAGCGACAGATGCTCCATCTTGTCGTTCTCGGGCGTGGAGGTGCCGTGCGCGTTGACGTAGTCCACCTCTTCCACGGAAATGCCTGCATCGGCAATCGCGGCGCGGACAGCGCCAATCGCCGGCGAGCCGTCCGGCTTCGAACGGGTACGGTGGAAATCGTCAGCCTTTTCACCGCAGCCGAGCATGATGCCGAGCACGTCGGCGCCACGCGCAAGGGCGGCCTCCAGCGGCTCCAGCACAAGTGCAGCCGCACCTTCGGCCAGCACGAAGCCGCTGCGATCTTTCGAGAACGGCTTCGATGCCTTCTCGGGAACTTCGTTCTGCGTCGTAAGCGCCGACAATAGCGAGAAGCGGATCAGCGCTTCGGCGGTTGCCGAACCGTCGGAGCCGATGGCGAGCGCGCGCTCGCATTCGCCGCGGCGGATGGCTTCGACACCGAGCTGGATCGCGGTCGCACCCGAAGCGCAGGCCGTCGAAAGCGTGATCGGCATGCCGCGCGTGCCGTACTTGTCGGAGAGACGGTCGGCGATGGTTGCGAACTGGCACTCATCGAAGCGCTCGCGCTCGTTGGCGTCGCGCGCTGCATCGAGCAGGCTGCGCCATCCGCGCTCGCGGTCAGACTGGGCGAACAGGCGAAGCCTGTGGTGCCAGTCGAGCTCGACCGGAGGAGCGGCCAGGAAGAGCGGTCCGCCGAAATCGGTGACCGAGAAGCCGGACTCGGCGATTGCCTCTTCGGCTGCGAGGTCCGCCAATGCGTAGGTGAGGGCGCTTGCGCCCTGGCTGCTCTGCGGCAGGAAGTCCACCGTTCCGGCAATGGTCGCTGCAAGATGGTCGGTCGGGAAACGGGTGATCCGGTGGATGCCCGAGCGTCCGCTGGTGAGCGCCGCCCAGTTGTCCTTCTTGCCCTGGCCCAACGACGTGACAAGGCCCATGCCGGTGACTGCGACCAGCGGTCTGCCGAAGCTGTCGGTTGTCTTCACGGCCATTTCTTCCTTCCTTACCGCATCGCCCCGGAGCGAATTCCGCTGCCTTTGAGGGGCAGGATGCGCCGCTTCAATAGTGTTGCGCTGCCCGCAAGTCCGAGCGAGTGCTTCAAGCCTTGGTGATGAGCCCTACGCCCTCAAAGCAGCTGTAGCCCACCGCTGTTGCCACGACCGCCTCTGGCGCCTGTTCGAGCGGACGCTCGTTTGCCGCATCAAAGGCGGGATAGGACTGACCATTGTGGATCGCCAGCGCTGCAAGCGCCACGGCGAAGGGGAACTGCGCTTCCTTGAGGTGACCGGTGAGCGACCCAAAGCCACGGACGGCCAGGTTCTCATTGGCTTCAAGCACGGTCTTTTCGACGGTCGTCGGCATCTGCGCGCCGGAAGCGCCGCTGATGGCGAGCGTCGGCTCCGAAACGTCGAGCTTGGCCAGCATCTGGCCGAGCGTTTCGCGCAGGCTGTCTTCACGACGGCGGCTGCGATCCGAAACGATCTTCGAAATGGTAGCATAAGCCTTGCGGCCGCGCTTTTCCGCATGCTCGCGCGATTCCAGCACCAGGAAAGCTGCGCCCGATCCGGTGATGACACCGCCGCCCTGCTTGCCCTGGCGATCCCAGACGGAGGACCATCCGTCGCGCTGCAGATAGCCGCCAAGCTCGTATGCAAGCAGCATGTCCGGATGCTCGGTCTGGAAGGCAGCACCTACCAGTACATGGCTCGACTGGCCGGAGCGGATGCGCGCAGCGGCGGTCTCGATGGCCGCGATGCCTGCACCTTCCTCGCCCATGAACGTGCGGGAGGAGCCAGTGACTTTGTGGACGATGGAGATGTTGCCTGCGAGCAGGTTCGAAAGCTGCGCGAGGAACAGCGTCGGCCGCAGCTCGGTTGTCAGCTTCTCGTTGAGCAGAATGCCGTGATCTTCGCGGGAGAGGGAAGCGTCCAGGATGGCCTGGTCGACATCGACATCACGCTCGCCACCGCCAGCGGCGACAATCATGTCCATCGATGTGCAGAGCGCTTCGTCTTCCTTGATGCCTGCGTCCTGCAACGCAAGACCGGCCGTATAGGTGCCGAGCCGCTGCCACGTTTCCATCTGGCGCTGGTCACCGCGCTTTGGGATCTGCTGGCTCCAGTCGATTTCCGGCAGCGGGTGCACGGTGAATGGCGAGAAGCGCTCGCTATCGACCACAGGCTTTGGCTCAGGCGCAGTGAGCGCCTGCCAGTGCACATCGGCACCGAGGCCTAGCGAGGAGACGATACCGATGCCGGTGATGACAACGTCGTTAGGGCTCATATCCCCTCGCAATCCTGTACTTGCTTAGGCAGCCTTGGCGGCTACGAGTTCGTCGATCTTGGCGCAGAGGTTCTTCATGACGAAGTATTCCTCGGTGCCGACCTTGCCCTCGTTCACTTCCTGGGTCCACTTTTCGAGCGGGACCTTGATGCCGAATTCCTTGTCAATCGCGAATACGATATCCAGGAAGTCCAGGCTGTCGATGCCGAGATCGTCAATGGTGTGGCTCTCAGGCGTAATCTTCTCGCGATCGATCTCGCTGGTCTCAGCGATGATGTCGGCGACCCTGTCAAATGTGCTCGTCACTGCAGTATCTCACTTGGATTCGTTAGAGGCGTGTCTAATCGCTTTTTCTGGTCAGGAAAAGGGCCGTGGCCTAAACATCTTGAAATCTGCCGTCAAATAACGGGAGATTGACGGCCGCTGAAGGCCGGCCCCAGATCCCTTTGATCTAGTTAAAGGTTATGCGTGCCGCAATGGTAAGCTTATTGTCTGCGGGCATAACGACGATGGCTTCACCGGGTCTCGGCGTTACACCCGTAAGCGCTGCGATATTGGAGGGATGCGACACCATGATCAGGTTACCGGACCCGCCATACTCCTGAATACGGCTAATCGTGGCCTCGATCTGATGCGCCTGCAGTTCCTCGTCCGCCGAAAGTTCGTTCAAGGGTTCGAACACTTCAATCTTGCTGTCGCGGAAGGCGATGGAAGCGGTTTCCTGAGCGCGGCAATGCTTGCTGGTGAGAACCAGTTCGACGGGAGCCGAGCGCGCGTAGAAGAGTGCGCCCATCTTGCCCGCCTGCTGGCGTCCCCGATCGGACAGCGTCTGCTGCGTCCGGCAGTTCTCGATGTCTTCCGACGCATGTCGCCCGGTCGCCAGCGAATAGGCTTCGTTCACGAGGACAACCTGTCCGCCCTCCCGCAGCAACGCCCATCCGGCCTCCGTGGCCATCGCAGGGACCGGAAGGAAGAGCAGGATCGCCAGGGCCGCGTGCAGTAGTCCAGATCTGTATTTCATCAGAACTGATATAGGGGGGAACAGAATGAAGTTACAGTGAGAAAAGATCTAGCGGTCCTTCACCGTCTCCATGGCAACGAATGTGGACGTGTGGGAGACGTGGGGCAGGCTGGAAATCTTTTCGCCGAGCACGCGGCGGTAGGACTGTATGTCCTTCGTACGCACCTTGAGAAGATAGTCGAAGCTCGCCGCGATCATGTGGCACTCCTCGATTTCCGGATGCTTCAAAACTTCGCGATTGAACGCGTCGAGTGCGGCGGACCGCGTATCCGACAGCGTCACCTGCACGAAGGCGACATGGCCTTCGCCCATCCGCTCATGGTCAATGATAGCCATATAGCCGCGAATGTAGCCTTCGCTTTCCAGCCGCTTCACCCGCGCCTGCACCGGCGTCTTGGTGAGTCCAACGCGTTGGGCGAGTTCAGCCGTGGAGAGCCTGCCGTTCTGCGACAGGGCGTGAAGGATGCTGCGGTCGAAACGGTCCAGTTGGCCTGCTGTCATGGATTCTGTAGATCATATCAAAGAGTTTACTGCGATATTATAGTTCATTCGGTCTTCATTGCATCATATTTCAGACCGATCTTGATCTTCGTGCCGTGCTAATCAGGTAAGTACGTATCCACCGATGAGGTCAAGATGACGGGCCCAGACCTGAATGCTCTCCGCAGATCCATCCGCGACAACTATCTGGTTGATGAGGCAGCCGCGCTTGAGCGCCTGCGCTCTGTGGCGAGCTTGACGGACGAGCGCCGTCACTCGATCTCCGCCCATGCTGCTGAACTCGTCCGCGCCGTTCGCACATCGGGTGGGCGCTACCTGATGGAGTCCTTCCTCGCCGAATATGGCCTTTCCACGCAGGAAGGTGTGGCGCTGATGTGCCTGGCGGAAGCTCTCCTGCGGGTGCCCGATGAGGAGACCGTAGACGAACTGATCCGCGACAAGATCGCACCGCACGACTGGTCTGCCCATTCGGGAGGTTCGGCCTCGATCTTCGTCAATGCTTCTACCTGGGCGCTGGCGCTGACCGGCCGCGTGCTGGAGGAGGAGGGGACTGGCATCGCTTCGACGCTCCGTTCCATGGTGCGCCGCCTTGGCGAGCCCGTGATCCGCACGGCTGTCTCTGCTGCCATGCGCGAGATGGGCGAGCAGTTCGTGCTCGGCCGCAACATAGCGGAAGCGGTAAAGAACGGCCGCTCGATGACGCGCAACGGCTACACCTATTCCTACGACATGCTGGGCGAGGCGGCGCGGACCCACGCCGACGCTCTTCGCTACTTCGCTGCCTACAAGGACGCGATCATTTCGCTCGCCTCCGAAGCGAAAAGCGACGACATCCGCCTGAACCCCGGCATCTCGGTGAAGCTCTCGGCCATCCATCCGCGCTACGAGGTGGCACAGAAGGAGGCCATGCTGCCTTGCATGTGCGAGCGCCTTCTGGAGTTGGCGCAGCTCGCCAAGAACGCACGCATGGGCCTCAACATTGATGCCGAGGAAGCTGATCGCCTGGACCTCTCGCTCGACGTGATCGAACGCGTTCTGGTCGATCCGTCGCTCGCCGGCTGGGATGGCTTTGGCGTTGTCGTGCAGGCCTATGGTCGACGTGCGCCCTTCGTCATTGACTGGTTGCACGCGCTCGCCGAGAAGCTGAACCGGAAGATCATGGTGCGGCTGGTCAAGGGCGCCTATTGGGATACGGAGATCAAGCGCGCGCAGGTGCTGGGGCTGGATGACTACCCCGTCTACACCCGCAAGGTGAACACCGACGTCTCTTACATAGCCTGTGCCCGCAAGCTGCTCTCGAAGACGGACCGGATCTATCCGCAGTTCGCCACCCATAACGCCCACACGGTTGCGGCCATCCTTTCGCTTGCCGGCGATGACCGCTCAAAATTCGAGTTCCAGCGCCTGCATGGCATGGGCGAGGCGCTGCACGACATCGTTCACCGCCGCAATGGGACGCGCTGCCGGATCTACGCGCCTGTTGGTGCACATGAGGACCTGCTCGCCTATCTCGTCCGCCGCCTGCTGGAGAATGGCGCGAACTCCTCGTTCGTCCACCAGATTCTGGATGACAACGTCAGCCCCGAGGAAATCGCAAGCGACCCGTTCGACGTCGCCTTCAGCGGCCAGCCGATCGTCAATCCGGCCATTCCCCGGCCTGCCGAAATCTTCGCGCCGCAGCGAAGCAATTCCAAAGGCTGGGACCTGACTGATCTTGACACGTTGGCCGGGATAGATCGCATCCGTGCTCCCTTTGCTGCCCCTCACCAGTGGCGTCTGGAGCCGGTGACCGCGGCGAAGGCGAGGGGTGAAACCCGTACCGTGCGCAATCCCGCACGCATGGATGAAATTGTCGGCGAGGTTGTCGATGCGAATGCCGAGACGGTAGCTGAGGCCGTTAAGATCGCTGCGGCGGCGCAGCCCGCCTGGGCCGCCGTCTCGGTCTCGCGGCGTGCCGAAATTCTACGCAAGATTGCTGAGCTTTATGAAGCAAATGC
The DNA here is from genome assembly GCF_014641695.1 of Nitratireductor aestuarii. Classification (GTDB taxonomy): domain Bacteria; phylum Pseudomonadota; class Alphaproteobacteria; order Rhizobiales; family Rhizobiaceae; genus Chelativorans; species Chelativorans aestuarii. The sequence goes on from NZ_BMIF01000001.1 coordinate 51,436, forward strand.
TGGCGAGTTCTTCGCGCTGGCGGCGCGCGAGGCCGGAAAGTCGCTGCCGGACTGCATCGCAGAACTGCGTGAAGCGGTCGATTTCCTCTACTACTATTCCGGTGAGGCGTCGAAGGCCGAGACCGGTACGGAAGCGCGTGGCGTCATCGCCTGCATCTCGCCCTGGAATTTCCCGTTGGCAATCTTTACTGGCCAGATCGCAGCCGCCCTCATGACCGGCAACGCCGTCGTCGCCAAGCCCGCCGAGCAGACGAGCCTGATTGCCATCCGCGCCGTGCAGCTGATGCACGAGGCAGGCGTTCCGCAGGATGTTCTTCACCTGCTGCCGGGTGACGGCCCATCCGTGGGTGGCCCGCTGACCGCGCATCCGCAGATCGCTGGCGTCTGCTTCACCGGATCGACCGAAGTTGCGCGCATCATCGAGCGCCAGCTGGCCGAAACTGCACGTCCTGATGCAATGCTGATCGCCGAGACAGGCGGCCTCAACGCCATGATCGTCGATTCCACCGCGCTTCCCGAACAGGCAGTGCGCGACATCGTCGCCTCAGCCTTCCAGAGCGCAGGCCAGCGCTGCTCGACGCTCCGCATCCTCTATGTCCAGAAGGACGTCGAGGCGAAGGTCGTGAAGATGCTGAAGGGCGCGATGGATGCCCTTTCAATGGGGGACCCCTGGGAACTTGCGACTGACATCGGTCCCGTAATCGATCAGGACGCGCACCGCGATATCTCACAATATTGCGCCGAGATGGCGGGCAAAGGCCGCCTGATCGCTCAGATCGAAGCACCGAAAGGCGGTCTCTTCATTCCGCCCACGGCCGTGTCAGTCTCTGGTATCGAGGAGATGGAGCGCGAAGTATTCGGGCCAGTGCTCCATGTTGCGACCTTCGAGCCGGAGAATCTTGGCAAGGTCATTTCGACAATCAACGCAAAAGATTACGGCCTCACCTTCGGGCTTCACACGCGCGTCGATGCGCGGGTGCAGGACATCGTCGACGAGATCGAGGCAGGCAACATTTACATCAACCGCAATCAGATCGGCGCGGTGGTGGGCTCCCACCCGTTCGGGGGACAGAGGCTTTCTGGCACTGGCCCCAAGGCAGGCGGACCCCTCTATCTCCGTCGCTTCCGTTGCTCTACGGCCAAAGCCTCAGCGCAGCCTGTTGGCGCAGCATTGTCGGTGCAGAACAAGCTCGCTTCATTCTCAAGCGACTGGGCCGTGCGTCCCGATCGCATCGCCATCCTGCGCAGGCTGCTGCGCGGCAGGTTCGCCGATCAGCTGGCGAAAGCGGCTGCACTCGACCATGGCCCGGTTGATCTCCCGGGCCCGACAGGCGAGTCGAACACCTATGAGCTGACGCCGAAAGGCTCCGTTCTTTGCCTCGGCGCTGGCAGCGACGCGCTGGTTGATCAGGTGATCTCGGCGCTGGCCGCAGGCAACAGCGTCACGGCTGTAGGTGAGGGGGCTCAGAAACTTCTCCAGCCGCTAGTGAAAGCCGACATCCCACTCTTTGTACTGGATGGATCGATCGATCCTGTGGCTCTGGAAACACTAGACGTTGATCTCGTCGCAGCGACGGGTGACGAGCGCTGGCTCAGGTCGCTGCGCCGAGCGCTGGCCCGCAGGACTGGTCCGATCATCCCGCTCGTGACCGAGCTTTCCTATCCGGCTGCCTATGTGCACGAGCGGGCTATCTGCGTCGACACGACGGCTGCAGGCGGGAACGCAAGCTTGCTCGCCTCCGCCTGAAAAGAAAAAGCACCGGGCGCGATCTGCATCCGGTGCTTCCATCTAGAAAAGAGATCAGCTCACGGTCTAGAAAAGAGATCAGTTCAGTCGCCGATGACGGTCGCGTAACCTTCAAAAACGGGTGGGCCCTTGTAGAGCACCTTGCTTTGCCCCGCGTTTTTGTGGGCGTGGCGGAAGCTTTCCGAACGCGTCCAGGCGATGAAATGCTCTTCGCTCTCCCACATGGAGTGTGAGATGTAGGCTGTGTATCCCTCCGCCTCGTTGGTCGCGCCGCGCAAAAGGCGGAATTGAACGAAGCCGGGGTTTTCGTGAAGGCGGGAATCCCGGTTCTTCCAGACGGTTTCAAACTCGTCCTCGGAACCTGCAACGACCTTGAAGCGGTTCATTGCAAAGTACATGCGCGTCTCCCTTGGGAAATTGGTCTAAGTTGATCTGACTGCTCGGGCCTAAACCGCCAGCGCGACGTCAGGCAGATCAATTCCCAGCAGGCTCCGCGTATTGGGCTGAGATTGGACAAGATCCTCGATCGAGTAGCCGGCCAGAACCTCGAAGAACGCTCCCAGCGCCTTGCGCAGGGCTTCGTTCAGGCTGCACTCGTTGACGAGTGGGCAGTCGGTGCCGCCACCCTCGAAACACTCGGCCATCGTAAAATTCTCTTCCGTGACGCGAACGACGTCGAAGAGTGTGATCTCTGACGCGGGCTTGGCCAGGCGAATGCCGCCGTTGCGGCCGCGCACGGTCTCCACGAAGCCCGCCTGAACGAGCGGCTGCAGGATCTTGAAGAGAAAGAGGTCGGAAAGTGCGTATGCTTCGGCGATGGCCGGGATACGGCTCAACTTCCCATCATTCGCCGCGCAATACATAAGAATGCGGATGGCGTAATTGGTTTGACGGGTGAGTCTCATGAAATCCTCTCGGGCTTTGGTGCCGGCAATATGGACCATTCTTTAGAATAATTCCAGATGTCGGGCGATCAAATATGACCCAGGCGTTCATGTTCTCTTACAGCCATGCACCTGACGCAACGCTCTAGTGCCATCTTGCCTCTTGTTAAGTATGCTGCGCTGCACAATATACGTTACAGGCAGAAGCGGGTCTTTCACCCGCTGCCGGGAAGACGTGGAACCATGAACGAGCAATTGGCAAACAAGGAGCTATCGGGTGTGATTCGGAGGCTGCGGCCGTCCGAGTTGAAGCTTTACCGCGAGCATCTTTTGCGTCTCGACCATGAGAGCCGCCGCGACCGTTTCAACAGCGCCATTGGTGACGGGTTCCTGATCGACTATGCGCAGCGGTGCTTTGCCGAAGGCGCCACTGTTCTGGGTTATGTGGAGAACGGCCGCGTTCTTGCCGCGGCAGAGCTGCATGAGCAGCCGGAGTTTGCCGTGCCGACTGGCGAGATCGCTTTCAGCGTGGAGCGGGAGCTCCAGCATCGCGGCCTTGGCAGCGAACTCTTCCGCCGCCTTCTCGCACACGCGCTCCTGCTCGGGTATACCCAGCTGAGCGTCACGACGCACCCGCAGAATGACCGGATGAAGGCGCTGGCCCGCAAGTTCAACGCTCACCTGAGCTTCCATGATGGCGAGACCGTCGGTTGGATCAAGCTTGATGCGACCAAGTTCTCCGACGTTGAACTGAAAGACGCCCTGCTTCCCCACGCGCTGATGCAGGCGGCGGCCTAGGCCTCCATCCTGTTCCGCAGGGCAGGCCGACTGCCGTTCTGGAAACATGTTACGCAAGCCGGTGGACCGCTCCGCCGGCTTTTTGCTGTCGGCTTCCTGCGTGTGTTTCGGTTTTCTTGAGCATCATAAGTGACTTTGGGAACCACCGCCGACATGGGGCATTACTTGCGGACCAGCATATCTTTCCAATCATAAAGGGATTTCGGAATGGCACCGTCCCGTGACGTGAGAGACAGCGCGCCAAAGCCCCCAAATTCCGAGATCGTGGAGCTTATCCCCGCGCTCCGTGCGTTCGCCCGCACGTTCTACAGAGACGTCAACGATGCAGACGATCTCGTGCAGGAGACGCTGATGAAGGGTTTGGCTCACATGCATCAGTTTGAAGCCGGGACCAGTATGAAGTCCTGGCTTTTTACTATCATGCGCAACACCTTCTACACGAAGGTGAAGATCGCCAAACGCGAGGCGCCCGGAGCCGCCGACTGTGTGTCGGCCAAGCCAACCATTGGCGCCACGCAGGAGTGGTCGGCCCGAGGTCTCGAGATCCACAACGCCATCCAGGCACTGCCCGAACAGCAACGCGAGGTGATGATGCTGATTGGCGTCCTGGGCATGAGCTACGAAGAAGCCGCCGACATCTGCAACTGCGCCATGGGCACCATCAAGAGCCGGCTGAACCGTGCGAGGGTGCGGCTTTTGGCGGAACTGGGCGAGAAGTCGGTACTCTCTGCGGTGGAGCGGGTTGAAACAAGCCCCGGCGCGGATGACGGCAGCTTCTACGCCTAGTTTATAGTCATTTGTTAAGTTGCCCATCAATTGGGCATCAAAAGCTCAAATTTGCGGCTGGCGCGACGCTGAACTGCGGACGACCAGTTGGCGCTCATTTTTTATGGTCGTACCCATCAGCCGGGAACACCTGGCTTTGCACCCGTATCTTGCGGCCTCGCGACCGATTTCCCGCCTTTCAACAAACTGGCACAGCTCTTGCATTGATAGAGATGGATCCAGAGGGGACCCTGCAAGTTGCGCCAAAAAAAATCGGCGCGGGATGATTGCGGTGCCGCGTGAGCGTGTCGAGCGACATCCTTCTCGAAAAGCGAGAGCTTGACCAACTGCCGGCTGAGGGTTTGACCGCACCTCAGCCGGCAGAATTGTTTTAGAGCACTTAGAGGAGAAACCGGTTCCCGCTTTTCCGGGAACCGTTCCAGCGGGAAGCATGCTGATGTCAGATCAGCCGCAACCCTTTCATGCTCGCGTGCCCGTTCTTCCCGATGATGATGTGATCATGCACGGTGATCCCGAGCGGCTCGGCCGTAGTGATGATCAGCTTGGTCATCTCGATATCTGCGCGCGAAGGCGTTGGATCACCGGACGGATGGTTGTGGACCACGCCTGCCATTTTTGTAAGGTGTTGATAATGGTTTTTAATTTCAGGCGATCCCAGAAGTTGGGGCCGGGTATTGGGGGTGGTAGAGTTTGCGCGAGCGTGACAATCACGGCAGGTCCCCCTCGTGTTCGGCGGCCCATTTCGAAGCACGGCACTGCACTTTGTTCGCCTGATCCCAAGCGTCGAGTTCTTCTATCGGATAGAGAACCGCCTTGCCAATTTTGACAAAGGAAGGGCCAAGGCGCAAGGCGCGCCAATTGCGGAGCGTTCCAAGGGAGACCCCTCCGCGGTAACGATCTGCGACCTCTTCCGGGGTAAGGAATTTGCTTGCTGACATTTCCGCCTCCGTCGGCACTAACAAGTCGTGAGTTGAGATCGGGTGACGAGCGACGGGACTTCCATTCGATCACCAATGTAGCCGGACAAACCCGCCGCCTCACGCTTCTGCACTGGCTTGAATGCTGCAGAATTCGCTTCGGCGGAAGACACCTCAGGTCGTCGTGGGGCGAACGGATAGTGGGGGCGGCACAAAGGCGGGGTTGCGCCGTGACAACCTGTGCCTCCGTTAAGCCGAGGCCGGAATAGTCGGCTTCCGAGCATCAATGCCAAACCGATCTCTGATTGCAATCGGCGGCACGCCAAAGCGCCGGATGAAGGCGCGCCGCATTCGCTCTTCGTCGCCGAAACCGCAAAGACTTGCCAACCGCTTGATAGGCATATCGGTCTCCTCGAGTTGCCGCCGGGCCGCTTCAAGCCGCAAGTCCTCGACAAATCTCGCGGGGGTTCCCGCATGAACTTGGGAGAACCGTCGTGCGAATGTCCTTGGCGACATGCCGACGGCGTCAGCGAGACGCTCAACACTTAAATCGGCGGAGAGGTTGTCCATTATCCAGGCTGGTAAACGAGAAAGTCGGGTGTCGGCGCCTGGACTGAGCCCGAGACGGGTTTGGGCATCGAGCAGGTTGCTGAACTGGGCCTGTCCGCCCGGCCGATGCAGGAAAACGACGAGTTCCCTGGCAACGGAAAGGCTAATTTGTCTCCCGTAGTCCTCCTCAATGAGCGCCAGAGCGAGGTCGATTCCCGCCGTCATTCCTGCGGAGGTCCAAATGGTGCCGTCGCGGAGGTAGATTGGGTCCAATTCAACTGCGACTTGCGGATACATCGATTTTAGAACGTCGACCTCACACCAGTGGGTGGCGACACGCCGGCCGTTGAGAAGCCCGGCAGCAGCGAGTAAGAACGCGCCGTTACAGATGCTACAGGTGCGCCGAACGTTAGCGGCCGCCGCTCTGATCCATCGGACTAGCGGCGAGTCTGAACCGATTGCCGATGCCCCGGCGCCACCGACGACGATAAGAGTGTCCAAACTCGTCGACTCGATTGCCGTCAGTGGATCGGTGTCGAGGGCAAGACCCGAACTGCTCCGTACTAAGCCGCCCGTTTCAGACAGGAAAAGGAGCTCATAGCCGAGCTGGCTCGCGGCCAAATGACGGTTCGCAAGGCTGAACACCTCCGCCGGGCCTGACAGATTCAATCCCAATGCTTGATCGAACAGCACAAAAGCGATGGTTCGCGACAAAGCGACCTCCCGCCCGCGCAGGGGCTGTGGCAGAAAATGAGGGGTTAATGTCATATCTGCCACGTTGTGACACGTCTAGTACCTTGCGCATGAAGGAGAGCCCTCATGGAAAAGCAGGCGCAAGCACTGGATCAAGAGAAAGCTAGCAACACGTTGCCAATCGCAGTTCTCGCGTTCTGTGCATTCGCAGTGACGACTGCTGAGTTTGTCATCTCTGGCATTTTGCCTGAAGTGGCACAAGATCTCGGCGTTACAATCTCGTCTGCTGGGCAACTTGTGACCGCATACGCAATCGGTATGATTTTAGGAGGACCGGTTCTCACGATCCTTACTGCCCGACTGGATCGCAAGCGCCTTATGGTCGGCTTGCCCGCGGTCTTCATCGCTGGAAATTGCTTGGCTGCTCTCTCGCCAAACTATCTTGTTTTGCTTGGAGCCAGGTTTCTTTCTGGTTTGGCCGTCGCAACCTTTTTCGCGCTTGCCATAGTAGCCGCAGCGTCGCTTGCTGCCGTTGGCAAGCAGGCCTCGGCGATTGCCCAAGTTGCCCTTGGCTTCAACCTCGCGATGATCCTCGGCGCGCCGCTGGGAACCCTCCTAGGCCAGCAGTTTGGTTGGCGAATAACATTTGTTGCGATCGCTTCGATGGCAATTGTGGGGGCATTGCTGCTGATATGGCTTGTCCGGATTTCGGTGCCGCCTGCGACGGGACCAGTCCTAAAGGAGCTTCGGGTCGTAAAGTTGCCAGACTTTCAGCTCGCTGTGCTTTTGACTGCAATTGGGAATGCCGGCGCACTCATGTTCTTCGTCTATCTGGCCCCCATATTGGTCACAGAAAGCGGTTTCACACCGGCAGCCGTTCCAATCCTCCTGATGGCCTACGGCCTCGGTGCCGCGATCGGCAACATTGTTGGGGGGCGTCTATCGGATAGAGCGTTGTTTCCCTCGCTAATCGGCCTGCTTATCCTGTTGGCTGCGGTCTTGGGGACTTTTTCGCTCGCGGCTGGTAATCAGTTGGCTGCTGTTTTTCTTGTCGGCGTTACTGGAGCACTGGCATTCTCTGTGATTCCGGGGATGCAAACTGCGGTGTTGATGGCAGCCCAAGGGGCCCCGGCGCTCGGCGTAGCGTTGAACGCATCCACGTTTCAGATCGCGGCCGCGACTGCCGCTTGGCTGGGTGGATCATTGATCGAGCAGAAGTGGGGATTGTTGTCGTTACCAATGATTGGGGGCGGCATCACTTTACTCGGAGCTGGTTTGGCCGTTGTGCTGCTGCTTCGGACAACTGCCGGCAGGCGAGAATAGAGAAACTGCTGACCCGTGGTAGTGATAGCTTCGGCGTACGCGCGAGATAGCTTCATTCTTCACACAAACTGCGGGTCTAATCGGCTTCTTGCACCAACTGTTCACACCGCGCGATTGTCCAAGCGACGTCGTCGGTCAAGCCTGCCACCAGGCATTCGTGCAGATGATGAAGACCGATGTGTAGTTGATAGCATCGCAAAGCGGTCGAACTAGCCAAAGCGCGCGATTGCTGTTGAAGGTAGTTCGCCTGGTGCTCCATGCACGGAAGCCATGAACGCCAAAAGAAGATGTTGGCCACGTCGTATAATGGATCGCCGATCATCGCCTCGCTCCAGTCGATTACTGCTGTTATCTCTCCCTTGGCGGCCAGCACATTGTTCGAGCCAAAATCCGCGTGAACGAGGCTACGGGTTTCCGGGCAGTGTTCGGCCCAACGGAGAAGGAGGCGTAGGTAGGTACTCAGGCGTTGCCGATCGATTGCCCCATCGAATTTGCTCCAGTCACGATGCGAAGGATCGGCAATTCCTACGAGAAACGCTCGCCAACTTTCATACCGGCCGACACCGTCCGAGCCGAATGGTCCGTAGCCGCGCATGTTCGAGATGTCCGCGTTTGCGATCTGACGCATTGTCGCCGCGACGGGCTGCACCAACCGCGAAAGCTCTTCCTCCGGGAAATCTTGCAAGGTACGCCCCGGCGCTCGTCGGGAAATGCAATACGCAAAACCCTTGTCGAACTCGCCGATGCGGATAACCTCCGGTATGGGAAGATGCTCGGACGCGAAGTGCGTGTGCGCGTAAGCGTCCTTTAGAAAGCCTTCGTTCCCGCGGTTGATACGCAAGACATAGTCATCATGGCCGTCGCGAAACGCGAGTGCCTTCGATTCCATCCCCTCAAAGACCGGAGTAGTCCGACGGATGTCGGTGAAAATATCCGATAGAAACTTGGCGATATCGGCATCATCGATATCCGGTTTCTTCATCAACGTTACCTCAGTTCAGTTTGGCGGCGTACTAGAGTTTTAGAGTGCCAGAGCGCGATCAGAGGCATGACAACGAGTTCCACGAGAGTGGCGATCATAAGCGGTGCCGGAGGAAGCCCCGCCGCAAAGGCGGATATGAGCCGCCCGACGCCACCGAGAAACAGCCCAGCGCATAGGATGCGGAACCACAAAGCGTGCGCTCGAAGATCCCGCGCCGCGATGAAAAGCATGATTCCAAATGAGAACCAGATTGCGCCCCAAAACCTCACCTGGCTATCGACGACCGGATCTTTGGAAGCCGCCTCCCCTAGAGCAGACCCGCTGATTGAGAAAATCGACGCACCGAGGATGACGTCCATGGCGCCCGTCAGCATTGGCACTGCTGCCAGGGCCATTATAGCCGCCTTGAGAAGGTTCATCGCGTTCCTTTCCATCCATCATTCCCGAACATGAGGCGGGTCGAGCGGAGCCTCAGCTATTGCACGCATCCCGACGACAGCCTTCCCTGGCAAGAGCGGCAGACGGCCTCGTATTGCCCTGGGAAGCGCCATCAGAATTGGTGCGGACAAAAAACTCAGGGCGATGGACAGCCTCGACGTCGGGATCAAGGACTTCACCAGGACCGGGCCGATCTGTCGACTTTTCTCGACGATCGGAAGAACATCACGCTCGTAGGCAGTCAAGGCATGAGCCGGATCGTCTGCAGCATTGGCGATCTGTCGGGCGAGCATATACGCGCTGACAACCGCCAGACTAGTTCCGCCACCGACAGCGGGCGAGGGGCCGAATCCGGCGTCTCCCACGAGAGCAATTCGCGATTTCACCCAACCGCCCATCAGGATTTGACTGAAGGGCTCGAAATAAAAGTCCTGGGCCCCATCCATCCCGGCCAGCAGCTGCGGCACCAGCCACTCGTCCTCCTTGAAGCGATCGCGAACCAGGCGCTTGTGCCCGTCTGTGTCGCGGTGATGAAGATTGATCGGATCTCGGCTGCGGAAGAGGAAGCCTACGCCAAGCTCGTTGGACTGACGTATCGGGAAGACGGCGACCGTTTTGTCCGGCACCACATAGCGATGGATGGCATTCTTCAGTCCCATCGTATTCGGGATGGTATAGCCGCAGATGTAACCACCGATGTAGTTGGTAAATTCCGCTTCTTTGCCAAAGGCGAGATGACGCGTGTTGGAATGCTGTCCATCTGCGCCGACGACGAACGAAAACTCACGATCGGTCCCGCTCGTGAATTCTACCTGCACCTTGTCCTCGCGCTCCTCGAGTTTCGAAATGGAATTGCCAAACATGAACTCGACGTCACCAGCGACGGCGCGGTATAGCGCGTTGACCAGTTCGCCTCGCATAATTTCAAGGTGACGATCTGCGAAGCCGATCTCGAGCCGTCGCAGGTCCATGTGCAGGGGAGGGCGTCCCGGCGTTATCATTACGCCGCGGTCGTTGTGTGTACCCGCCGCCTGTAGCTCTGGCAGCAGCCCCATTCGATCGACGACCTCGACTGCGGACCCCCACAGATCGACCGGATGACCGCCCTTTCGGATCTCAGGTGCGAGTTCTACGATGGTAGGCTTAACGCCGCTCCGTCTAAGCCACCAACCCAACACGAGACCGGCAATTCCGGCGCCACTGATCAAAGCTGTCTGCGGTTGATCCGTCATAGCTTAGTCGCGCCCTTGCCACGAAGCACCGCGGACGGCGTTTCCAAATGCCTCTTCATCGCCGCCACATCCGCGCCGGACGTTCGTCATCAAGGCAGTAATCGCTTGCATGCGCCGAGAAGAACGTCCGGCCGAAAGACCGTGCCGCCGCGACAGGGTCAGTTGGATCGCGCGAAATGTCGCCACGAGCATTGCCGCGCCCGTGCACGACTCCGATAAATGTCGAACGCGTGTAGCGGCAAAATTCCTGTACCTGATGCACGATTCCCGCCGAATTGGTGGGGAAGGTCTCTTCCGAGCTGATCAAGAGACCAATCCGCTTGTTCAACATCGATGTTTTCGTCGAGGTCGATCTTGGGTGCGAGGCTGCGACGTAGCAGAACATCCGGTCAAAAAACGACTTTAGCTGCGCGGACATCCCGTACCAGTAGATCGGAGTGGCCGCGATAAAGCCGTGGGCCGGTAAAAAATGACGGGTGAACATCTCATGGTACCCATCGTCTATTGAGCATTCCCCGTCTGCGCGCCTGCATCTCCTGCAATCGCGTAGAAAATCCGTGACCACATCGTCAGCGTACACCATCTCGGCTTGGTGCCCTGCGGCTTTGAGACCTTCCACCGCGGCGACAGCGAGCGCGGATGAATTGCCGTCTCTTCGCGGGCTCGAACTGAGAACAAGTGCCTGCATGTGCGCCTCCTAACTTGTGGAGTGCTTAAGGTGGCCGTATAGGTTCTTCAAGGCAAGTACACACCTTTTGGTTCCTATGCGAATGACCGATTCAGAACCCAGCGTCTTCGATGCGACTTGTTCGGCGCGTCACGCGCTTGAGATAATTTCAGGCAAGTGGGCGATCCTCATCATGTCGGCGCTCGGAGAAAGCCCGATGCGCAATGGCGAATTGATGCGCCGCGTAGGCGGAATCTCGCAGAAGATGCTGACGCAAACCCTTCGCGAACTCGAAAGCAACGGCCTGGTTGTGCGAGACGATCGAGGGACGGTCCCGCCAAACGTCGAATACCGGCTCAGCGGATTAGGACAATCGCTAACATCGACACTGAGTGTATTGGATCGTTGGGCTGAAGAGAACTTTCCAGCCCTGGATGCTGCGCGGGAGCGGTATCTGCAGCAGAATCCCAAGCGATGAGCAGCAGCAAACCCACAAGGGAAATCCTGATGCGACCCGCGGCTGGACAAGATGCATTCAAGCTTCCGGACATCGGCCGGCTTCGCGGGGTTGCGGATGACGACGCGCAAACCGTCGAACAGCATCCTCATCGGGTGCGGCGTATCATTGGTGGAGCGGATTGATCATGGGGCCGTTGCTTTCCTCAACGGCGAGATATCGGAAGGCTCAATTCTTGACAGTGAGAGGATCGATGGGTGGCCAGTCGAACAGCGCTGCGCGATACTGAAGGTGCTGAGATCAGCTGGGACTGGTCCCGTCAGCAAGTGCTGCCTGGAACCAATTCCGCAGCCTAACGACGTCCGGGCGCTCTGCGAGCGTTTTCGCGCAGACGAAATGGTAGCTGTCGCCCGGTAGCAAATTCGAGAACGGCGCCACGAGGAGCCCGGATTCGAGCGCATCCGCAACCAGTACGCGGCTCAGCAACGCGACTCCACGGCCGGCAAGAGCGGCCTGCACCGCAAGCGTGCTATCGGGAAAATGCTGACCAGCGCGTGCGCTGACCGTATCTAGGCCCGCTTCGCGAAACCAGCGATCCCATCCTGGTGAAGGGGCGGGGCGGAGCCGACCGTCGACATGGAGCAGCGGTGCGTTTTGCAAGTCGCTGAGGGTGGCAATGGAGAGGCTTGGGCTGCAGACGGGCAGAAAGACATCCTTGCAAAGTGGCACGCTGGGATCAGCATACGGGCCGCTCCCGTAACGAATTGCGATATCAACCTCGCCTGCGCGTAGAACCGCGATCTGGTCGGATACATGGAGTCGTAGCTCCAGATCGGGCTGGCTATCCCAGAGCTCTGCGAGGCGGGGTACGAGCCAATGGTTCAGAAATGCGCTTGTTGATGACACGGTGAGAGCGGAGGGTTCTCCCTGTTCGATGACGCGCCTTGTGACAGCGGCAATCTGATCGAGACTGGTGCCTACCACGTCGAACAGGAGCAATCCCTCCGGCGTGAGCTTTACGGAACGCGGGCTCCGGTTCAGGACACGTCGGCCGAGGAAAGTCTCCAACTGTCGGATCTGATGGCTGATTGCGGTTGGCGTAACGGACAGTTCCGCTGCGGCATCCTTGAAGCTTGAAAGGCGGGCGGCCGCTTCAAACGCGCGCAGTGATGGCAATGGTGGAAGATATGGACGTTTCATGATGATCATGGTTCATCTTAACCGTGAAAAGTTCGACTTTGACACGATGGAAAACACAAGATCAAATCCAAATGATCGAAACTATGAAGATGAGCATTATTCATCAAGAGAGGCTGGCGGATGCGCGAACTCATTGCCGGATTGATCGACGTATTCGCTGATGAACCACTGACCGGAAATCCCCTCGCGGTTGTGGAGGATGGCGACGGATTGAGTGACGACGAGATGAAGCGGATCGCTGGTGAGTTCAATCAGGCGGAAACCACGTTCATTCTGAAGAGTTCTCGCGCGGATCGGAAGCTGCGCTCCTTCACCGCGAACGGCTCAGAGGTTTTCGGTGCCGGTCACAATGCCTTGGGTGCCTGGCTTTGGCTGGCCGAAAAAGGCGCGCTCGGCGCGATCGATGATGAACCTATATTCCACCAGGAAATCGGTGCTGACGTGTTGCCGATCACGCTGACACGTGCCGAAGGTCGTATTCATGGGCGCATGCGGCAGGCTCCGCTAAAGCTGTTGCCAGCTATCGGCGATGTGGCGCCGCTCGCTGCGGCTCTAGGGCTTGAGACAAGCATGATCCTGACCTCGCCGCCGCCTCGCCCGGCCGATACCGGCGCTGCGCACCTCATGGTGCGGGTCAGCGACAAAGTCGCGGTCGATCAAACCACCCCGTCCCAAGCATCGCTGCTTGCCGTTCTGCGCGAAGCGGGGGCTGAAGGTTGCTATGTCTATGCCATCGACGCGAACGCGCCGGCAAGAGCTTACGCACGGTTCTTCAATCCCACAGTGGGCCTCTGGGAAGATGCTGCGACCGGTACAGCGGCGGGACCGTTGGCCGCCTATTTGTCATCCGAAGGAGTTATCACCTCTGGAACGCTTGCCATCGAGCAAGGTACGAAGATGGGGCGGCGCAGCATCCTCAGCATCAGACTTTCACCCGACCCCGAGCTATCGGGCACGGGAATAGTCGTCATGCGAGGAACCCTGCACATCTAGTATGCCGCAAGCATTGCCGCCGCATCCGCTCACGATCAGAGCAGTTGCACCTCTATCGCGGTGCATTGCGAACCGTTGGTGGGATGAAAGTCGACCGAGCACGCCGTCAGCACGATCAGAAGGTCAGTCTCGGCGCGCAGAACCACGTAGCCTCCCGGAGGGTTACGAGAGGCAAGCACCTCAAGCCGACCATCGGGCTGTGGGGTCGAGTTCTGGAAGAAGTTGACGGGGTCGGGTACCGACGGGATCTCTATACCTTCGCTGTCCAGTACGCTCATGAAATTGTCATGGCAGTTCGGGTGGTCGTGCAGGCCTTCCCGTTCATAAAGTGCGCGATTGCACGCGGGAAATAGCATGTCGTGAGGTCCTGGTGATTGATCTTCCACCAGGGTCAGAATCTTTTGGCCGCGAACGCTAAAAAAGCTCTCGCCCACAGCTGGAAAAAGCCGCTCATTGATGTCTCGGGTCTGGGATACGCTGAGCCAGTCAATCGGATCATCTGGGACGATCGCCCACATATCCGAGACCTGCTGACCTTCCGGGTCAATGATCTTGATCGTCTCTCCTGCCTTGAGGTGAAAGCCTCGCCCGCTCTGCGGCGGAATTGTATGTGTTTGCGTCGTCATAATAGATGTCTCCTCGGTCGTTTGGGGCGTTGATTGGCAAGTGGCGTCAGTCAGCTGCTCGCCGCCACGAGCGCATTGGCCACTAGTTGTGGCGCTACCAACGGCCCACAGTGATTGGTGTCGATTTCGCGATAGCGCCAAATAGGATGCTGCTTGAAGCGACCGGCGATCGGACCCAGGATTGCGTCGAGCGAACTACCATCCGCAGTACAGCGGATGAAGGTTCGTGCCACCGAGCCCTTTTCATGGTTCGTCAAGTGGATCGGCTGTCTGTAGGTCTCAACTGGTTGTGGACTTGCAACGAGCCGGTCCAAATACCAGCCCCGCAGCTTCGCATCAGGGATCCAGAGACGTTCTTCCGCGTCGAGACTTTCGCGACTGCCGAAGGATGCACGCCAGCCGTCTCCATCGCGTTCTGCAGAGGCTTGCATGTGTCGGCGAAAATCCTCACCGGCGATGTCAAAGAGGGAGTGGCCGTGCTCGGGAACCTCTGCATCGAGGTAAATGACGTGTGACAGGCGGTTCGGTAGCTGGTCGGCCACGCCGGTGACGACGATGCCTCCATAGCTCCAGCCCACGAGGACAACGTTCGTCAGATCCTCGTGCTGAATCAGTTGAACGATGTCCTCGATATGGGTGTCGAGATTCACATCCGGCCGCGCGAGATGCTTTCGATCTCCAAGGCCGGTTAGCGAGGGCGCCCAGACGCCATGTCCTCTCGCACGAAGCTCACCCGCAACAAACTTCCAGGCCCAGCCACCACCCTGCGCGCAATGGACGAGAACAAAATCGGACATAGGAGGAACCTCGCTGTTCATTGCTACCAGAAATTGTGGGTCCGACCGCAACCAGTGCCGCGATCGGGGTTAGTTGGTCACGCGGCGCGAACGGTAACGCCGAAGGTCTCCAAACGCCTTATCAGATGCGCCGGCTCGATCAGCGTTTCGGGAAGGAATAGGCCCATTTCGGGGCTGCTGCGGCCCGCAAGACCGAGCAGGGTCTCGATGGCGACGGCCGCGCCGCGTGCGCTCATAGCGGCATAGCCCTCTGGATCAACAAGCTCATACCGGAACCGAGCGGACTCTCCACTCTTGCGCTTTCCGGTGATCTCGATGATTACCTCGTTGGAGGGACCTTGCCCTTGCTTGGTCGAGGCGACCAATCCTGCCGCCAGGTCGATCCGCACGCGCGCCGCACGGGTGGCCGAGCCAAGACTGAGAACATCCTGCAAGCCTGCGGCGTGCCCTTCGTGCTGGCTGCCGTCGACGGTTGTGATCGTCCGCTTGGAGAGCGGTTCGCGCGCCCATTGCCAGCGTCCGCCTTCCTTCACGAGCGGCAGTGGGCCGATCTTCGCGATGCGCTCGAGATCCTTGCCCGAAACAGCGCCGAATGGATCGCCGGGGTCGAAAAGGATACCGACTTCGATTGCCTCGACGGTGTCGAATTCCTGCGCAAAGTGCAGGGCGGCGAGGGTTGGGGAGCCACCATTGCTGTGACCGAGCAGCAGGATCGGTGAAGCCTTCGGATGATGGGCATAGTGTGCAACGATCGGTCCGAGCTCGAACACGCCGTCGGAGAGGGCGATGTACGGGACACCCAGCGCCTGGGCATAGCGCAATGTGTTGAGCGAGTGATCCCTGAGCGCGGTTGCAACGACACTGAACCGGGCGCCGGGATCAAGGCCAAGGTCGGGCGATTTGATGTCCACTTTGACGGTCGTGGCATTGCCGACCTCGGCCGCGAGCGTCGTGGCCTTTTCCATGTCGCGGGCGCCGATCGTGATCGGCAGTTCCGGGTGGAGCTTGCGCAGCATCCTCGTCGTGCGGGAGCCAAGGCTCCCGGTGCCGCCGAGGACCAAGACGGGGTGGTTTGCTGTAGTGGTCATGTGAAGGGTTCCCTTATTGGCGGATATCGAAGCGGGCGCCGATCGCCTTCATCTCATCGACGAAGTAGGCGGGATCGATCAGCAGTTCGGGTAGATAGAGGCCTGCAGCAGGGGCCTTGCCACGCAGGCCCAGCAGTGCCTCCAGCCCCAGCGCGACGCCGAGAGCCGTGAGTGGTGCCTGCCCCTTAGGGTGCACGACCTCGATGTGCGACGACGTCGCGGCGCCGTCCTTGGAGCGACCCGTGATGTCGATGATTGTTTCGGTCGAGTAGCTCTCGCCACGGCGGCGGCTGGCCGACTCCCCGTATGCCAGATCGAAGCGGATCGATGCGGCTCGGGTGGAGGTTGCAAGGCTGAGGACGTCGAACGGCGAGTACACCTGGGAGGGCAGGGCGGTGCCGTCCACGCTTGTCACTGTGCCCTTGCCTTCATCCGCGGTGACCCAGACATCCTCTCCTGCCTGAACGGTCAAAGAAGCCGGAGCGACCGACGTCAGCCGGTCGAAATCATCCGCCGCGGCCGGTCCGCCTATATCCTGTTCGTCGAGAACGACGCCGATGCGAATGGAGTCGACCTTTTCGTATCGAGATGCGGCCTGAAGCGTTGGAAACACCGCCGCGCCCGCCAGCCACTGGCTGGCCAGGAGGACGGGGGCGCGGTCGGGGTGATGGATGAACAGCGCCGCTTCCGGACCGATCTCGAAGGTTCCCGTCGAGATGTCGACGTAGGCAATCCTGTTGTCGAGCGCATAGCGCAGGGAGTTGAGGCTGTGATCCTTCACGAACAATGCGATCGCGCTGTAGGCGGGCTCCGGTAGGCCGAGGTCCGGACGTGACAGGTCCACGATCGTGGCAGTGGCATTCCCGAGTTCGTCAGCCGTCTTTTGCGCCCGACCAAGGTCGCGACCACCAATAACAATGGGCAGTTCAGGATACCGGCGCCTGAGTTCGTGGGCGGCTTGGGACCCGACAATGCCGGACCCCCCAATAATGAGTACAGGGAGCGTTGTGCGTGGCATGCGTGCTGTCCTTTTCGAATGCGCTTGCAACCAATTATTACTCTTGGTAAGCTACTGCACGTAACCTACTGAGGGTAAGTTATGGTGACGTGCATGGGCTCCGTCAAGGGACAAAAGCGAATGGATGATTGGGAATGTCGGTAAGCGAGAAGACCGAGGGCAAGCGTCGGCTCACCAAGGAGGCGCGCCGGGAACAGCTCATCGAAACCGCGCTCGAGATTGTCCGAGAGCACGGAGCCGACGCGCTGACGCTCGGCTTCCTCGCGGAACGGGCTGGCGTGAGCAAACCGATCACCTACGAGCACTTCGAGACCAGGTCGGGGCTCCTCATTGCCCTGTACCGGCGCATCGACCAGCAGCAGGTCAAAGCGCTGCAGAAAAGTCTTTCCAAGGACGGCCGTCAGCTTCAGGACACGGCGCGACTGATCGCACGCGCTTACATGACCTGCCATTCGGCGTCCGGACCTGAAGGACATGCGATTTCCGCGGCACTGATGGGTGACCCGCAGATGGGGGCGGTCCAGCAGGAACTGGTCGACAATTGCGTCGGGATTTTCGCGGATGCCTTAGCGCCATTCTCAAATCTATCGCGTAAAGCCCTTCAACAGCGTTGTGTCGGTATCGTCGGAGCGGCTGAGGCGCTGTCCCTCGACATGACGCGGGGGCGGATGACGCAGGCAAGCGCTATCGAAAATCTGTCAGCTCTGCTGATGACCGGGATCGATCCGATTTAGGGCCAATCGAGGGACGCCGCGAACGTTCTCGCGCCATTGGGGGCTTAGATGAGAGTGCGCACAACGAAAAGTCTTGGGACCAACGGTATTCAGAAGCGCCCCACTGCGTTTTTTGGCAGGTCGGATGACGGATTTGTCCTTTGATCTGCGAAATCTCAGATACGCAAAGTGCGTCGCCGACGTCGGAAGCATTCGCCGAGCGGCCGATGAGCTCAATCTGGCGCAATCCACTATAAGCCGCCGCCTTCAACAGCTTGAACATCGCATTGGCGCGTCGCTCTTCGTTAGGACAGCCAACGGCACGACGCTGACACCTGCTGGCTCGCGTTTCCTTGAGCGGGCGGAACTAGGTGCGCAGCAGATGCATCGCGCAATCGATGATATCCGGCTAGTCGAACGAGATTCTGCGGGCGTATTGAGTGTCGGCATACCGCATGCATTTCCGGCGGAATTTTTTCGGCGGATTTTTCGCCCCTTTCGCCAGTGCCTGCCGAACGTGCATGTCCATGTGAAGGAAGCCGCCGCGGAGGCCCACCTCTATGCGGTTGCCTCTGGTCACCTCGATATCGCGTTCGTGTTCGGTGAGGTGACCCGGAAAGGGTATCGCTGCAAAAGGATCTTGAATGAGTTCCCACTGCTGGCGCTTCCGAACGAGCACAGGCTTGCGAAGTGTGAAGGTATGAAGTGGGAGCAGCTCGCTTCGGAGACGTTGATGCTGACGGATGATCCCGCTGGGAAGGA
Source organism: Nitratireductor aestuarii (assembly GCF_014641695.1). Lineage (GTDB taxonomy): Bacteria > Pseudomonadota > Alphaproteobacteria > Rhizobiales > Rhizobiaceae > Chelativorans > Chelativorans aestuarii. Next base: position 70,106 of record NZ_BMIF01000001.1, read on the forward strand.
AATAGAATCCTATGTGATCCGAAACTCTTCGAAGTGGGGCGGTAAACTCAGGATCGTCCGGCACTCGATCAGCCAAGAGAACCTTCTTGCGCTAATTGCCAGTGGCATGGGCATGACGGTCGTACCGCAGTCAGCAGCCATGCTGGATCGGCCTGGCGTTGCGTTTCTTCCCTTTCGGGAGGAAATCGAGCCGCTCATTTACAACGCGGTCTGGCGAGCCGAGCGACGACTCCAGCCGGTCCTATGCCGTTTTCTTCGGCTGCTCGAGTCGCATTCCGCTTAGTCGATAAAATCAAGACAATAATTCGGTAGAACACGTCACAAACCACAGTGCTTGACCGTCATGTGACCATCAATCGACGAACACATGAGGTCATCAAATGTCGACGAACCCGATCAACCACTACAAATCGATTCCCGGCGTATTCAGCGCGCTTGAGAGTGTCCACACCGCCATCGATACCCACGGCCTCGATCGGGCGATCCATCATCTTGTGCAATTGCGGGCCTCGCAAATCAACGGATGCGCGTACTGCGTAAAGATGCATACCAGGGAAGCACGCGACGACGGAGAAACGAACGAGCGGCTCGACCGCCTGGTCGTGTGGCGTCACGTTCAGGACTTTTCACCTCAAGAACGTGCCGCTCTTTCCCTGACCGAGGCGCTGACGAAGGTAAATCCCGACACTGACTATGGCGACGTTCGTGCTGAACTGAGAAGGCATTTCAGCGACGCGCAGATCAGTGCGCTCGTCGCCACGGTCGCCATGATCAACCTCTGGAACCGCATCCAGATCTCGGCGCACTGAAAATGGAGGAGCATGATCTTACCTCGCAGTTCGAGGCCCACCGAACTTTCCTGATCGGCCTCGCATATCGCATCCTCGGGACGTTCGCCGATGCCGAGGATGCCGTGCAGGACACCTTCGTCAAATGGCACCAGGCGGATCGGACGAAGATTCTCAATCCCCCCGGATGGCTCACCGCAACCTGCACGCGCCGCTGCATCGACATCCTGCAATCGGCGCAGCATACCCGTGTCCAGTATTTCGGAAGCTGGTTGCCGGAACCCGTCCAGTTGACGAGCGACGACAATCCGGAAGCTGGCCTGGAGCTTTCATCGTCGCTTTCCGTCGCATTCCTTCTCGTGCTCGAACGGCTCGCTCCGAAAGAGCGCGCCGCCTACCTCCTGCATGAGATATTCGACCAGCCGTATGCTGACGTTGCCGCCCACCTGGGCATCGAGGAAGCGGCCTGCCGTAAGCTTGTCTCACGCGCACGAACGAACATTGGCCGGGAAAAACCACGCAACCGCGTGCCGCGAGAGCGCCAGCGCGAGCTCTTGGACGCGTTCCGTTCCGCCGTTTCGACGGGGCGGACCGAGCAACTGGCGGCCCTTATGTCCGGTGACATTGAACTTCGCGCGGACGGAGGCGGCAGGGTGCCCACGCAGGCCGCTCCCATTTTCGGGGGCAGCGGCGTCCTGACGTTCATCAGGGACCAGCTTTCCGGCTACTGGGCGGCATACGATTGGCGTCCCACGGCCATCAACGGGGCGTTGGGCGCGCTGTTGCTGGAGGAGGGCCGAATAGCGGCGTCCGTCAGTTTCGCGTACGACGACGGGGGCAGCATTTCTGGCATCTACATCACGCGCAATCCGGAGAAGCTTTCCCGCCTCGATCATATGAAGGTAGCACTTCAATGAGCGAGGCAATCAGGAATTCCGCGGCTGACGCGGCCGCTCCGGCAAGCTGGCTCGAACTGCTATCCGGGGGAAATCTCGTCAGGTCGCTTGCACTGAGTGGCGGGATCGCACTTCACGCCATCAACGTATACATCTCGACGACCATCCTCCCGTCGGCCGTGAGCGAGATCGGGGGCTTGGAATTCTATGCCTGGAACACGACGCTTTTCGTCATAGCGTCCATCATCGGCGCTTCTCTTTCGGCTCCTTTTCTCGCCCGGATCGGACCCAGAGCGGGGTACATTGCGGCGGCCGCGTGCTTTGCATGTGGCGCAACGGTTTGCGCCTTGGCCCCATCGATGAACGTGATGCTCCTTGGGCGACTCGTTCAGGGCATCGGTGGTGGTCTACTGCTGGCTTTGCCCTACGCCATTATCCGCAGGGTATTTTGCCGAACACCTTTGGGCGCGTGCCATGGCGCTCTTCTCGAGCATGTGGGGCATCGCGACGCTGCTGGGACCTCTAGTCGGTGGTGTCTTCGCAGAGTTCAGCTTGTGGCGCGGCGCGTTCTGGGCACTCGTTCCGGCGTCGTTCCTGCTCTCCGTCGCCGCCGCGCTGGTGCTTCCCAAGGCGCTCGACCGACGAGAAGCCAACGCGCGAGTTCCAATCGCTCAGCTGGCGCTGCTTGGCGTTGCAGTTCTCGCCGCTTCCTGGAGCAGCCTGGGACTTGGCCCGATTGCGACCGTGACAAGCATGATCATCACGCTGTTGCTCATCCTTGTGCTTGTCGTGCGCGAGGGTCGCGTCAGTAAAAGGCTTCTGCCAAGCGGGACCTTCTCGATCGGGTCTCGCTTGGGTTCGCTCTACGCAGCATCGGGGCTGCTCGCAGTCACCGTCACATGCGTTGAGATTTTCCTGCCGTTGTTTCTGCAAGAGCTGCACGGGTATTCGCCGCTCGGTGCGGGGCTTCTCGCTGCCGTCATGTCGGCCGGGTGGACGATAGCTGCGATATTCAGTTCTGGATTGAGCCCACAGGGGCAAGGTCGCGCTCTTGCCGCCGGGCCCGCACTTTCCGTGGCGGCGGTGTTGGTACTCGCCCCCTTGGTCGCAGCCTCTTCTGTTAACGGAGGAGTCCTCAGCCTCATCTTGCTGGCTGGGATCCTGATCCTGGCGGGCGCCGGCGTTGGCCTGGCCTATCCGCACCTGGCAGCGCGGGTGTTGAAAAATTCGCCCCCAGGTGAAGAGGACACCGCTGCATCCGGGATCATGACGGTACAGCTTTGTGCGACTGCTTTCGGAGGAGCTATAGCGGGCCTCACGGTCAATGTGGCAGCAAGCGGCACCGCAGGAGAGGTCAATTTCTCGAACGCGGCGTTCTGGCTATTCCTTGTCGTGGCGATCGCGCCGGCGGTTGCATTCCTCATCTCGGTGCGGTTGAGGAGGTCCTCAGTGAGGGGTTGAACCGCCTCGTCTGTAGGAAAGACGCCCGTCCGCTTCAGGCGGACGAGCGCCATCTTGCATGTCACGCGTCTGGAGTGCGGTCCTGGGGGCAGGTCGGCTCGCGCGAGGTGAGGAGATGGCGCGGTTTCTTGTTCATCTCGGTTGCTCGACGAGGGCCGCCACGATCCGCCGCACGACGGGCAGCACCATGATGAGGGTTGGGAAGCCCACCACCCACGACACCAGCCAGGCATTTGGCCAGCGAGACCCGAACTGCGCGATGGCACCGACGGTCATGGCCGTCGATACCGCCGACACCACGGCGGACATCAATATGGAGAGTACGAGCGGCATGACGACCCATCCGTATTTTGGAGAGAGCTTCCGGCGAGCGGCTCGAGATTGCGTGTTCGGCATAGTCATTGGTTTCGTGTCGTCCTGTTGGAGGAAATCGATGTCTGCAGCGCGAGTTGACGGATGTATTGGCGCAGCGATCTTGGCTCTCGTCCCAAGGCGGCCCGCAGGGTGAGACTGTTCCCGCCGAGTCCGTATTTCGCGTAGTGCTCGTGAACCTTCGAAAGAAGCTGCAACTGGCTGTCGTCGTAAGGAAGCCTGGACGCCGCAACCCAATCGCCGAATGTCGACTCCTCGGCGCTGATCGGCCGGGAGAGTTCCTCTGTCATGATCGCAGCGACCTCGGACCGGCTGTGCATGCCGGCAGCGAGCTCGAGGGTGGCGTAGGTAAGGGTCGGCCCGGTGAGGGCGATCGCTGCAACCTCCGCCACATCGCGATAGTCTACTCGCGCAATGCTGACGTCTCTGGGGAACGGCTCCGAGAACTGACCGGTTTGCAGAATGGACGGCCATGCGAAGCCGATGTTCTGCATGAGGTTCGCGGGGTGCAGGATGGTATATTCGAGCCGGGACGAATACAGCGCTTCTTCCACCGGGATCTTGCTTGCGTGATTTTTCAGGCGTGTGTTGGTCGGCTGGATGACCGATGAGAATACGAACTTCGACACCCCTGCGCGCTGCGCGGCGTCAACCAACGCGACGCCCATCGTTGCCTCGTCCGGGGCGAATGCCGGCCCAATGTGAAAGACACCGTTCACCCCGGCCACGGCGTTCGCCACGCTCGTGGAATCCCTGAGATCGCCGATGGCCACTTCCGTCGCGCCGGCGGCTTTCGCCGCATCTGCTTGCGCCGGATCACGGACCAGGGCTCGCACCTTGGCACCTCGCTTGACGAGCTCGGGGACAACATATCCCGCGAACTTGCCCGTCGCACCCACCGCAAGAACCGTCTGAACTCCTTTTGTCATCGCATTCGCCTTCGTTCGTTGATCGAGGCGTCAAATTAATTATTTCGATAAGCGAGACAACGCGTACAACGTGTGAGTCTTAATCAACAAGTTCGAGATTATCGATGAGCCGGATAGAGGATCTAGAGACATTTGTCGCGATCATTGATGCTGGCAGTCTGACGGGCGCTGCAAGAAAGCTGGGCCGGTCATTGCAGGCCGTCAGCCGATCTCTTGGCGCGCTCGAAAATGACGTCGGCATCGAACTCATTCATCGGACGACGCGCCAATGCAGACCCAACGAGGCGGGGCAAGCTTTCTACCAGCGCGTCAAGCCCGCGTTGACCGATATCATCGAGGCACGATCGGAGATTTCCGACCGGCGGCTAGAACCGAGGGGCCTTCTGAAAATTGGAGCCCCGACGCTCTTCGGGCCGGATTTCCTTGTTCCGATCATCGCTGAGTTCATGCGCAGCTATCCGCAGATCGAGGTCGATCTGCAATTGACAGACACGTTTGTTGACCTGGCGGCCGAAGGGTTTGATCTGGTCGTACGCATCGCGCAGCTGCCGGACTCGGGACTTCAAGGAAAGAGACTGGGAGCCTTGCGCAGAGTGGTGTTCGGGGCACCTTCCTATCTGAAGGATCGCGGGATACCGAAGCATCCAGGAGAACTGCGTGACCATTGCTGCGTCGTCCGAACGGTCGACAGGCAGCCCGGGCAGTGGACCTTCAGGGCAGGGGGGCGGCCACGAAAATTCAGCGTAAACGGCTCGTTCCGATGCAACTCGATGGAGGGCATATACAGCGCCGTACGGTGCGGGCTTGGATTGGGCTACTCGCCGCTTTGGCAAATCAAGCACATGATCGACAACGGTGACGTGCAGATCGTTCTCGAAGACTATGAGCCGGAGCCGGTCCCCATCCACGTGCTTTGGCAAGAGAACAAATTTCCGCCGGCTAAGGTGCGCGCTTTCGTAGACCTGCTCGCCAAACGACTGTCACTTGAGGGTCTTTGAGGTGGACGTCGCGACGAGTGCCTGAACCGGCTCCAGGCAGGAGCCGGTGAGCGAACGTCCGGCGCCATATTCCCTGTGTATCAGTCCACATCTGGCGAATTCGCCCCCGGCGTACGGCGGATTTTTCGCGCCCTAGCGAAGCCGCGATCTGTCTGCATGAACCGGGCAAGCATTGGTCCAATCAGCTTCAATGGATCTTTGATTTCCTGGCTGGTCTCGCGGGCCAGGACTTCGGCATAGGCGACGAGATCACCATGAAGCCCCGCTGGAAGTTCAATCGTCACCTTTACCGGTTTCTCATCTGGAATCCGGCCGAGTTTCAGTTTCGTCATGATCACCCTCCATATGGTTCAAGGACGAGATCGCGTGTTACGATCACACGCACCGGAAATCCCGGTCGGATTGTGAGGGTCGGCGCTACATTGAGTTGGCGACGGATGATCTGTTGTCCCGCGTCATTGATGGTGTCCTGGCCACCATCGCGAATAGCTTGGACGAGCCGGTCCTCATCGTCGGTGGCGAGTTCGGCGCCGATGCTCAGCAACGTCGAGAAACCCGCCGACTTGGCGAGATCCCACCAGTGGTAGTCCACCCCGTCCTCAAGGCCGGCATAGCCTTGGGTGTCGGCGCCCGGTTGGCGCTCCAGCACGATCGAACGTCCGTTCGGGAATATCAACCGGTTCCAGACGAGCAGGATGCGGCGCTGACCGAAGCCGACATCGTTGCTGTACTCGCCGATGATGCGGGTGCCTTGCGGGACGAGCAGGAGGCGGCCTGTCGGGCTGTCATAGATACTCTCGGTGACCTGCGCCGTGATCTGACCCGGCAGATCGGAGCGGATGCCGGTGATCAGGGCCGCCGGAATCACCGCGCCGGCCTGCAGCACGTATGGTGACGCAGGCGGCATCACGCGGTCGACCGCGACCGTGCGGCGATCGACGCTGGCGTTGAGGAAAGCCGCTTGCCGCTCCTGGGCGGTCGGGCTGGATTGTCCCGCCAGTCCGAGACCGGGCAGACCCGGAAGGGGAGCGCCGTCACCATACGTTCTCGACGCGGCTGCCGCTCGCGTTTCGGTCTGGAAGAACACGCGCGATGTCCGCGCCGCTTCCTCCTCGGCCAGCCTGCGCTGTTCCTCTGGGTCCACCGTCGGTGTGGCGACCGGGGGCGGAACGACGGGTTGACCGCGGTTCTGCGCAGCGAGAATTGGACGCCCTAGATCACCCGGAAGAGGCGGACCAAGAACAGGGCCGGTATAATCGCTTGGCAGGCCCGCCAGCCCGTCCGCGGTGGGCCGATTCTCGGTCGAATAGAGTTCTTCACCGCTCCTGCCGGCGTCTCGGGTCTGGAGCGCATAGATAAGCGCGCCACCGATGCCGATGGGCGCGACCAATGCCAATCCCGCCAGGACCTTTCGCGAGAGTCGTGTTACGCGTGGTGGCTCTGCGCGGAGCCGCATTGATGCCGTCGATGGTGTCTGGGATCCTGTCAGGGGGAGGTCGCCCTCGGTTTTGGCTTCGTTCTCGCTCATGACGAGGGCCTCCCATCGGTGCGGACGATCCGGACGATCTGCTGGCGGTCTCCGCTGCCAAGACGCAGCTCGGCTGCGCCGAATAGTCGGTCGACAATAAGGATGTTCTTGTAGATGCGGCTGTTGACGATCTGGGCTTCGCCATCGGAGCCGACGGCGAAGAGTGGCGGCATCTCGCCTTGGATAATGCCGCGCGGAAATTCGACATAGACGTGCCGCCCATCGTCATAGACGGAGATCGGCCGCCACGGCGGCGTGTCACCGGTCATCCCATAGCGATAGTTGCGCGCTGACATCACGGGGATGACGGGAGTCGCGGGCACGCTCTGCCGCTGTGAGGCAGGTGGCTGCGGATAGGCCCAGGCAACCGCCGGCATGTAGGGTCGCTCGCCCGAGCGCAGCTCAATCATGTAGATGCGCCGGTCGGTGGTGATCACGAGATTGGTTGAGAGATCCGGCCGGGTTGGCTTTACCAGCACATGCACACGACGGGTGGCGCCACTGCCGCTTTCGGTGTCGCCGATGATCCAGCGCGCCGTGTCGCCGGCAGCGATCGGACCAGCGCCGGTCAGGCTCTCGCCGGGCTCGAGCGCGATGCTGGTGATCTGTCCGGGCGCTGCATAGATCTGATAGAGGGCTCCTTCGCTCCAGGGATAGATCTGGATCGAGTTGTAGTAGCCCTCGCGGCGTGGCTCGACCCGCGCGGCCGCATTGGCGTTCTGCACACGGCCCGTTGGCGTGGTAGCAGCGGTTCCACCTCTCGCTGGCGTCCAGGCTGGGGGAATATGGAGTGGGCGGGGTCGCTCGTCCGAAACGGCGGCAGGAACCGGCGGCAAGGGTGGAACATCGGCGTCGTAGCTGATCTGCGGCGGCTTCGGCACCGTCACGCAACCGGCGAGCGCCGTGGCGGAAAGCAGGATTGCCGCAAACGCAGCTTTGCGGAAAGGTGGCTTGCCGGCTCTACGGAAAATCTGCCGGTTCATTGGCCCATCTCCCGCGACCAGTTGATGGCATTGACGTAGATCCCGAGCGGGTTCGCCCGTAGTCGCTCGGCGTTGCGCGGCGACTGCACCACGATGGTCAGGATCGCCGTCCAACGCTCGGTGGCGGCGAGCTGGCCGTTCTCGTAGCGACGCTCCGTCCAGGCGATGCGGAAGCTGTCGGGAGACGCGCGGATCACGCTCGAGACTTCGATCGCGACCTGCTGTCGTCCTACTCTCGTAAAGGGATCGTTGGCGCGGGCGTAGTCGTTGAGCGCTGCGGCGCCGCGATCGGTAGTGAATTCATAGGCGCGCAGCCAATTCTGCCTCACGATGATGGCATCGGCGGGGATTGACCGGACCTGCTCGATGAAGCGGGCGAGATGGAAGGCTATCTGCGGATCGGTCGGCTGATAGGCGGTGTCAGCGGGCGCTACCGCCTGCGCCTGGCCGAGCTGGTCGACCTGCACAACCCAGGGCACGATAGTGCCGCGCGCCGATTGCCAGACCAGCGCTGCGGCGAACCCAGCCGACAGGAAGATCGAACCGAACGCCATCAGGCGCCAGTTGCGGGCTTGCACGCGGGCGGAGCCGATGCGCTCGTCCCAGACCTGCGCGGCGCGCTGATAGGGCGTCTCGGGTTCGGGGGACTTGCCGTAGTGGGTGGAAGGTCGTTTGAACATCAGCGATCGCTTTCGGAGAGATTGACGGAAGAGCCGCCGCCATGGCCTTCGCCGGAGCGGACAGCCTGTGCGGTCGCTTGAGCGGCCTGCGTCATCTGCTGATAACGGCGCATACGCTGGGCCCAAGCGGGCGGACCGTCGGTCTCCGCGGCCGGCGCGGGTTCACCGGCATCGCCGCCGATCGTTCCACCTGTTGAGGACCCGCCGGTAGTTTCCAGGACAGCGCGTCCGCCGGCATCAAAGCTTGAGCGCATGCTCTCGGCCGTGCGTGTCGCGGCACGGCGCAGCGGCGAGGCCGCAGCGCTTCCGGCGGCGCGAGCTACGCCGCCGAGACCGGAGGCGACGCCCGCGGCTCCCGACCGGCCCGCCGCGCCGAGACTGTAAGCGGTCGAGGCGCCACCGGCGAGCGCTGCACCACGCCGAACCGCCGCCGCTGCACCTCCCGCGAGAGACGCACCGCCCGTCGCAGCCGCACCGACCGCACCTGCGCCGAGGCCGACCATGCCGCCGGCGGCAAGGCCGGTGCCTACGGTCGCACCGGCGCTAAGCTGTGGGCCTCCGGAGACGATGCCCGAGGCGATCCCGGGGCCGAAGATGCCGAGGCCGAGAAGCGAGAGCGCCGCCAGCACGATGGCCATGGCGTCGTCGATCGACGGCGTTGCGCCGCCGAACCCCTGGGTGAACTCGGAAAAAAGCGTCGAGCCGATGCCGATGATGACGGCGAGCACCAGGACCTTGATGCCGGAGGAGATAACGTTGCCGAGCACGCGCTCGGCCATGAAGGCGGATTTGCCGAACAGGCCGAAGGGGATGAGCACGAAGCCAGCCAGCGTTGTCAGCTTGAACTCGATCAGGGTGACGAAGAGCTGGATAGCGAGGATGAAGAAGGCGAGCAGGATCAGCGCCCAGGCGAAGAGCAGGCAGGCGATCTGGATGAAGTTCTCGAAGAAAGAGATCCAGCCCATCAGTCCGGAGATGGATTCAAGCAGCGGCCGGCCGGCGTCGAGGCCAGTCTGAGCCACCTTGCCGGGTCGCAGCAGGTCCGCGACCGAGAAGCCAGTACCGGACGCCTTCAGACCGAGGCCGGCGAAGCTCTCGAAGACGATGCGGGCGAGGTTGTTCCAGTTTCCGATGATGTAGGCGAATACGCCGACGAACAGCGTCTTTTTCACGAGCCGCGCGATGATGTCGTCGTCGGCGCCCCACGACCAGAACAGCGCGGCCAGCGTGACGTCAATGACGATCAAGGTCGTCGCGATGAACGCCACCTCGCCGCCCAGGAGGCCGAACCCGCCATCGATGTAGCGGGTGAAGACCTCGAGGAAATGGTCGATGACGCCGGTGTTGTTCATGAGCTATTCGGCCTCCGCCGGATAGGACGGCATAGGCGCGGGCATCGCCGGAGGCGCCGGCTGGGTGTTCCGAAGCGGCTCGGCCGAGGATGTGCCGGGCTGAAGGAAGCGCCGGCGGCTCTCCGCCCACGCCTGCAGGCAGGCGGCATCGCGCGCACCTGCTTCGCCGAGCCACTGGCAGCGGATGAGCTCAGCCTGCAGCGGATCGGACGGGGTCGTGGCTGGCCGAGCGGCGGCCCAGCTCTCCGCCGGCTCCTCATCCCGGCTTATCTCGATTGCGGTCGCGGTGATCGCGACCGAGATGAAGGTGATGGCGCCGAGGCGGGCGAGCATCTTTCCGTCCATGGCCGCGTCCTCAGTTCTCGCTGCCGGGGAACATCTGGGCATTGCCCGGCTGATAGTCCTGGCGGGGCGCTAGGAATCGCCGGCGCTGCTCGCGTCCCTGTTCGGCGGCGGCGGCCCGTTCGGCTTCGGTGAGCGCCTGGGCGCGGCCATTGGCGGCGACGACGGCAGTCAGATCCGCGAGCTGCTGGGCCTGCAGGGCGAGAAGCTGATTACCGGCCTGCGTCGCCTGAAGCGCGCCGGTGGCGCCCTGGCTCTGGCCGACCAGCGCCGACATCTGGGCGCGGTTGGTGTCGATGTTGCTGACAACGCCGGCCTGGACGCGCATGGCATCCTGCAGCCCGCCCACCGTGTTCTGCCAGCGCTCGCGGGCATCGGCGACGAGTTGCTGGTCGGAGGCCGACATCGACGCGTTGCCGTAGGTGGTGCGGAACGCCTCATCGATGTTCTGGACGTTATAGGTGATGCGCTGGGCCTCACCGAGCAGTTGCTGGGTGCGCTGCACCGACTGCTGAAGCTGCTGGAGCGAGGAGTAAGGCAGGCTCGCGAGGTTGCGCGCCTGGTTGATCAGCATCGTCGCCTCATTCTGCAGCGAGGTGATCTGGTTGTTGATCTGCTGCAGCGCGCGCGTCGCCGAGAGCAAGTTCTGCGCGTAATTTGTGGGATCGTAGACGATCCATTGCGCCTGAGCCGGCGCTGCAATGAACGGAGCTGCAAGGGCGGAGGTGGTAAGCAGCGAGGCCGCGAGCCGCGCTGCGCGCGAACGGCGCGAGATCATGAGGATATCTCCAGGTTGTTGAGGTTGGGGATGAGGTCGGCCGCCCAGTCGACGCCGCGATGACGGAGCCAGGCGGCCAGAAAGTCGCCTCGGCCATGCTCGGCGATGGCGCCGGCGATGGCGGCCTGATCGGTCTTCGACGAGGCCGCGCAGAGCGCATGCGCCACGTGGGAGAGGCCGAGCTCGAACAGCCGGTTGCCGCGGCGGGACTGGCAGTAATAATCGCGCCGCGGCACGGCGCGCGCGAGGATCTCGATCTGCCGGTCGTTGAGGCCGAAGCGCCGATAGATAGCGGTGATCTGCGGCTCGATCGCGCGCTCGTTCGGCAACAGGATGCGCGTCGGGCAGCTCTCGATGATGGCGGGCGCGATGGCCGAACCGTCGATGTCGGAGAGTGACTGGGTGGCGAAGATGACGCTGGCGTTCTTCTTGCGCAGCGTCTTCAGCCATTCGCGGAGCTGTCCCGCGAAGCCCTCGTCGTCGAGCGCCAGCCAGCCCTCGTCGATGATGATGAGTGTCGGATGGCCGTCGAGGCGATCCTCGATGCGGTGGAAAAGATAGGCGAGCACGGCCGCCGCCGCATCCGTGCCGATCAGGCCTTCCGTCTCGAAGGCCTGTACCGTGGCTTCGCCCAGATGCTCGGCCTCGGCATCGAGCAGCCGGCCATAGGGGCCGCCGACGCAGTAGGGCCGCAGGGCCTGCTTGAGGTCGTTCGACTGCAGCAGGACCGATAGACCGGTAAGCGTCCGTTCGCCGACCGGCGCAGAGGCGAGCGAGGTCAGCGCCGACCAGACATGCTCCTTCACCTCCGGCGTGATGGTGACGCTTTCGCGGCCAAGGATCGCGATCAGCCAGTCGGCGGCCCATGACCGTTCAGCGACATCATCGATCCGGGCGAGCGGCTGGAGGGCGACGCTTTCCTCTGTGCCGTCGGTGAGTCCGCCGCCGAGATCATGCCAGTCGCCGCCCATGGCGAGCGACGCGGCGCGGATCGAGCCGCCGAAATCGAAGGTGAAGACCTGGGAGCGAAGATAGCGGCGGAACTGCAGCGCCATCAGCGCCAGCAACACAGATTTGCCAGCGCCGGTCGGGCCGACGATCAGCGTATGGCCGACATCGCCGACATGGATGGAAAGCCGGAACGGGGTCGAGCCTTCGGTCTTGCCGAAGAGCAGTGGGGGTGCTGCGAAATGCTCGTCCCGTTCCGGGCCGGCCCAAACGGCCGACAGGGGAATCATGTGAGCCAGGTTGAGTGTGGAGATCGGCGGCTGCCGGACGTTGGCGTAGACGTGGCCCGGAAGGCTGCCGAGCCAGGCATCCACGGCGTTGATCGTCTCGGGCATCGCCGTGAAGTCGCGGCCCTGGATCACCTTCTCGGCGAGGCGGAGCTTCTCTGCGGCGATGCGCGGATCGGCGTCCCACACCGTGATGGTGGCGGTGACATAAGCCTGGCCAGCATAGTCGGCGCCGAGTTCCTGCAAGGCGAGATCCGCATCGGCGGCCTTGTTGGCGGCGTCGGTGTCGACCAGCACTGAGGCCTCGTTGGTCATCACCTCCTTGAGGATGGCGGCGATCGATTTGCGCTTAGCGAACCATTGTCGCCGGATTCTGGTGAGCAGCTTGGTCGCATCGGTCTTGTCGAGCAGGATCGCTCTGGTAGACCAGCGATAGGGAAAGGCGAGCCGGTTGAGTTCGTCGAGGATGCCGGGCGTGGTGGCGGTCGGGAAGCCGACGATGGTAAGGACACGCAGATGCATATCGCCGAGGCTCGGCTCGAGCCCGCCGGCGAGCGGCTGATCGGCGAGCAGCGCGTCGAGATACATGGGTGTCTCGGGAACGCGGACGCGGTGGCGCTTCGTCGAGACCGTCGAATGCAAGTAGGTCAGCGTCTCGGCATCATCGAGCCAGACGCATTCCGGCATGAAGGCTTCGATGAGCTGCAGTATGCGGTCGGTTCGATCGACAAAGCCGCGCAGGATTTCGTGCGCATCGACACCGGCGCGGTCGCGACCCTCATAGAGCCAGCTCTCCGCCCGCGCGGCGTTCTCGGCCGGGGGCAGATAGAGGAAGGTGAGGAAATAGCTCGACTCGAAGTGCGCGCCCGCTTCCTCGAAATCCGCCTTGCGCTCGGCGTCGACCAGCGCCGACGCCGGGTCCGGGAACCGGCTCGCCGGATAGGTCGCAGCCTCGTGGCGCTGCGCTTCGACGAAGATCGCCCAGCCGGAGCCGAGGCGGCGAAAGGCATTGTTCAGGCGTCCCGCGACCGCCACCAGTTCGGCCGGCACCGCGCTGTCGAGATCGGGGCCGCGGAAGCGGGCGGTGCGCTGATAGCTGCCGTCCTTGTTGAGGATGACACCTTCTCCCGTGAGCGCAACCCATGGCAGGAAGTCGGCGAGACGGGCGTTGCGATTGCGATATTCAGCGAGGTTCATCATGGCCGCGCGCCCTCAGACCGACAGGAAGGCCGGAATACGCAGATGCCGCCGCCCGACCTCGACGAATTGCGGATCACGCTTGGCTGCCCAGACTGCGGCGAAGTGGCCGACGGCCCAGAGCGCCAGGCCGACCAGCCAGAGGCGGAGGCCAAGTCCCACCGTGCCCGCCAGCGTTCCGTTCATGATCGCGATCGAGCGCGGGGCGCCGCCGAGTAGAATGTGCTCAGTCAGCGCCCGATGCACCGGAACCGAGAAGCCCGGCACCTCGCCGGTAAGGTCAACGCCGAGCGCCATCAGACCAGCGCTCCGCCGCCGAACGAGAAGAAAGACAAGAAGAAGCTCGACGCGGCGAAAGCGATCGACAGGCCGAAGACGATCTGGATGAGGCGGCGGAAGCCCCCGCTCGTGTCACCAAAGGCGAGCGTCAGGCCGGTGACGATGATGATGATCACCGCGATGATCTTGGCGACGGGACCTTCGATCGACTCTAGGATGGATTGCAGCGGCGCCTCCCAGGGCATGGACGAGCCGGAGGCATGGGCGGCCGGGGCGACCAGGAGCGAGAGGAAGCCTAGAGAGGCCGCCGTCGCGGCGTGATGGCGAATGCGCAGAGCCTTGCGGATCATAACGGATCTCCTGTGAGGGGCGGAGGAGGGGGGACGATGCGGTAGTCGCCGTCGGCGCCGAGACCCTCGACGCAGGCAAGCTCCGCGAGCCGGCGGGAGGCGCCGCGGCCTGAGAGGACGGCGACAAGGTCGATGGTCTCGGCGATTAGCGCGCGCGGAACGGTGACGACGGCTTCCTGGATGAGCTGCTCGAGGCGGCGCAGCGCGCCGATCGCGGTGCCGGCGTGGATCGTGCCGACGCCGCCGGGATGTCCGGTGCCCCAGGCTTTCAGCAAATCGAGCGCCTCGGCGCCGCGCACCTCGCCGATCGGAATGCGGTCGGGGCGCAGACGTAGCGACGAACGCACTAGGTCGGAGAGCGTGGCGACGCCGTCCTTCGTGCGCATGGCGACAAGGTTCGGCGCGGCGCATTGCAGCTCGCGCGTGTCCTCGATCAGCACGATGCGATCGGAGGTCTTGGACATCTCCGCAAGCAGCGCATTGGTCAGCGTGGTCTTGCCGGTCGAGGTGCCACCCGCGACGAGAATGTTGTGCCGCTCGGCGACGGCGGTGCGCAGGGCCTCCGCCTGCTCGCCGGACATGATCCCGGTGGCGATATAGTCATCCAAGGTGAACACAGCGACCGCCGGCTTGCGGATTGCGAAAGCCGGAGCGGCGACGACCGGCGGCAGCAGCCCCTCGAACCGCTCACCCGTTTCCGGCAGCTCGGCCGAGACACGCGGTGCGCCTGGATGTACCTCGGCGCCGACATGGTGCGCGACGAGGCGGACGATACGCTCGCCGTCGGCCGGCGAGAGGCGTTCAGCCGTATCGGAGAGGCCTTCGGGCAGCCGGTCGATCCAGAGCCGCCCATCGGGATTGAGCATCACCTCGACGATCGCGGGGTCCTCCAGAAACTGGGCGATCGCCGGCCCCAAGGCTGTGCGGAGCATGCGCGCACCGCGAAGGATCGCTTCCGATTTCTGATGAGTTGCCGCCACGTCGTCCCCGTTCTCTTGCGGGTCCGCCAAGCGCGGCCCTGGATCGGGGATGAGTAGAAGAGGCAGAAATCATGGCCTGACAACAACCATCATGTGGTCGTCGTACTGTGGCGTACAAATACAGGGAGACGGCGGAATGTCGGAACTTTGGGTTTTGGCAGATGGCGATCGAGGATCTTGTACAAAACACGGCCATGCAGGAGTCGACCCCATGTAAGTCGTTCGAAGGCTTGATCGTGGCATCGCAAATTGGGCATAGAACGACAGACGAAACGTGCCCCAGGTTTGGAGTTTTTGCGACATTCAAAACGAATGGGAACAAAATTTGAGGAAGGTAAATCTTACAGTTTTTCGGGGTCGCGCGGGCGATCACAACGAACTTGCGATGCCGGGGGCCAAGGCCATTGGAGAGGCGCTTGCTCGACGCCTCGGCGTTGCTCCTGTCGTGATCGGCACCCCGGAACCCCCGCTGAACACCGGCTGGCGCGAAGAACTGGACGCGGCGTTGCCGGCGCTCCGGCAGATTCAGGCACGTTTTGATGATGTGCTTGCGAGCGGCGCTGTTTCGATTGCTGCGACAAGCCGCTGCGCTGTCGCTCTGGCAACTCTGCCTGTTGTCGCGAAATACCATCCTTCGGCCTGCGTCGTATGGTTCGATTCCCATGCCGACCTGAATACCCCGGAAGTCACGACAACAGGCTATTTGGGAGGGCTGGCATTCGCCGGGCCCGCAGGGCTTTGGGAATCCGGCCTTGGAGCTGGCTTAAGTTTGGACCAGATCGTGCTGGTAGGCCAACGCGATCTGGACCCGTACGAGCAAGACCTGATCGACCGACACGGCATCCCGCATGTTAAGCCGCGAGGCGATCTCGCGGGAGAACTTCGCGCCGCGATAGCAGGCCGCCCGATCTATGTGCATCTCGATTGCGATGTGCTCAATCCGGGGATCGTCCCCACAGATTACGAGCATGACGGTGGCCTCTCGCTCGATGACCTTCGCGATTGCTGCGAAGTGGTCGCGGAGTATCCATTTGTCGGCATAGAGATTGCTGAATTTCAGAACGCTTGGGAGCCGGGCGGCGATCCGGTGTCACCCGATCCGTTGCTAGACGCACTAGAACCTCTACTGGCAGTAAAGCCACGGTCGTCGCGCGACTCCTGAGTCCGACGACACAGTCGCCGTCGTTGAATTCCAAGTGAGTTTCCGTCGCAAACGTCAGGGGTGAAAGTCCGCCTTGCGCGAAGCCTATTTGTGAGAATACAAGGCCGCTTCTACCCTCTTCCTGCCCACAACCCGCTCCGCTTTCCATCCCAAAGTGGAAACGCAGGGGACCGCCATCGATCGCGAAGACTCACCGGAATTGGGCTGAAAGCTGGCGTATGCCAATTTGCGCGACGCCCAATCAGGAGATTGGGCGGCACCTCACTGCCAGGGCGGCCCAGCTCTCCATTTCTGGCGAATTTCTTCGATGAACATCCGCACCTTCGGGGACAAATGCCGCCGTGTCGGATAAACGGCGCAGATTGGTGGCTCGTCGCGTGCAAACTCGGTTAGGACCGAGATAAGTCGACCGTGCTTGATGTCCTCACCGACCAAAAATGCACTGAGCTGGACAAGGCCGAGACCGGCCAAAGCAGCATCCCGCATGGCCTCGGTGTTGCCAAGACGTAAACGCCCCCGAACGCTGACTTCTCGGTCTTCTCCATTCACCTTGTAATGCCAGGGCGTAACGCTGTTGCCGTGGGTGAAGACGATCTTGTCGTAGTGCTGGATATCCTCGAGTGAGCTCGGAGTTCCATTCTTCTCAAAAAAGCTCGGGGCGGCGCAGGTGATGTACCGATGAGGTGCCAGAACCTTCCGGATCAGCCGACTATCGGACGGCCCCCCGATACGGATTGCGATATCGATCCCTTCTGCAACGAGATCGCGGTAGTCGTCCGAGAACGATACGTCCGCTTCAAGGTCGGGCCATTTTGCGAGAAAGTTCTGGAGCACTGGCAGGACATGCAACCGGCCGATGGCGATCGGAAGATCGAGGCGTAGCCGGCCCCGAGGGACTTCGTTTCGTTGCGCCAAGGCGGCCTCGGCGTCATTTGCCTCACCGAGGATTCGCATCGCATGTTCGTAGAATATGCGACCCTCTTCCGTGAGGGTGACACTGCGCGTCGTGCGGTGAATCAGGCGCGTTGAAAGGCTCTCCTCAAGTCGCGCGATGCACTTGCCGACAGAGGATCGAGACAGACCGAGGCGTTCGGCGGCGACCGTAAAGCTCTGGCTGTCCGCTACACGCACGAATGCCAGTACATCGCCGATACGATTCAGTCCCATGACTCACCATTGGGCACGATTTGTCCCCACTGTTCCCACGGCGGCTCACTTTATCGCTTCTGCAGATACAGTAAACAGCGGAAGGCGCTGCAAATGAGCGATGCAGGCAGTTCGACCTATAAGGGGTGCGCCACACTCCTCGCTTGCGTCCCTAACATCAGAATGGACGAGTAGATGGAAGATGTGGAGCAGCAAGCGCATCAGCGACGGGGTTTGGACCGCAACCAGAGTTGGGTGCGCGTTTACGCGGTAGCCCTTTCCACATTCTCCGTCGTGACCACCGAAATGTTGCCGGTTGGACTGATGACCCCCATGGCGGAGGCACTGGGAACATCTGTCGGTGTCGCAGGGTTGACGCTTTCCGTACCCGCCATTCTCGCTGCACTCTTCGCGCCCATTGCCGTCCTTGCTGCTGGCGGCATGGACAGGCGGTGTATTTTGGCCGGACTTCTCCTGCTGCTGACCATCGCCAATGTGACTTCTGCGCTAGCACCCACCATGGGCTGGCTTTTGGCCGCGCGTGTCATCGTCGGATTTTGCATGGGGGGCATTTGGGCCATTGCCGGAGGTCTTGCGCCAAGGCTTGTGTCCGAAAGATCAATAGGCCTGGCAACGGCGATCATCTTCGGGGGGGTCGCCGCGGCTTCCGTGCTCGGCGTACCGATTGGCGCGGCTATTGGTGATTTCGCCGGCTGGCGCGCAGCTTTTGGGGCAATGGCTGTTTTTAGCGCTCTGGTTCTGGTCGTTAACCTTGGGACTCTGCCAGAGCTCCCGGTCAGTGCGTCGGTGCGGGTTCGCCAGTTCCGAGATCAGATTGTTCGGCTGCCAATCCAGCTTGGCTTGGTCACCACTTTTCTTTTCGTCGCCGGCCACTTCATGGCCTACACCTTCGTCCGCCCGCTGCTGCAAAACACGTCAGGCATCGGCGTCGAATGGATCGGCGTTCTTCTCTTTGCCTATGGCGTCGCAGGAATTGCGGGGAACTTTTTGTGCGGGAATGTCGTATCGCGACATACTGGCGGCGCGCTGATCGCCATCGCTGTCGCACTCACCACGACGATTTCCGGATTTGCTTTACTCGGTGACACGCCCATGGGCGGTACCCTTATCCTGGTCCTATGGGGAATCGCTTACGGCGGTGTCTCCGTCGGCCTGCAGACCTGGATGATGAAAGCAGCACCCTCGGCAATCGAGGTCGCCACGGCTCTTTTTGTCTCAACCTTCAATATCGGCATCGCGCTGGGTTCGCTCGCGGGTGGGCAGATCGTCGACCGCTTTGATCTACCGACCAACCTGCTGTCAGCGGCAGTCTTACCCGCGCTTGGCCTGCTGTTCGCAGTGGCAATCCACAGACACGCTGCGTCGATCGCCAACCGGCCTACTGCAGCACCCGCCACCAGTCGATAAGGAGGATCAACATGACTTATGAGATTTTCAATCTCGGTGACGTTCAATTGCAGTCGAAGCGTTGCATTCGAAATGCCAAGCTCGCTTACAAAACCTATGGTACCCTCAACGCGGCGAAGAACAACGCAATTGTCTATCCAACATCCTTTGCTGCCACCCACGACGATGCGGCGTGGCTGATCGGGCCAGGCCGCGTGCTCGACCCCGAAAAATACTTCATCATCGTTCCCGATGCCTTCGGCAACGGTCTCTCAAGTTCTCCGAGCAACACACCACCGCCCCATGACGGCAACCGATTTCCGCACGTCACCATTCACGACAATGTTGTGCAGCAACATCGCTTGCTGACCGAGAGGTTCGGGATCGAGACAATCCGGCTCGCAATGGGCTGGTCCTTGGGCGGCGCACAGGCGTTCGAATGGGCTGCTGCCTTCCCCGAGAAGGTGGAGCGCCTGTTCGCCTTTCAAAGTGCGGCACGCACCTCCCGCCATTTCTATGTCTTTTTCGACAGCGTACGCGCGGCGATCGAACTCGATGTCAACTTTCGGGAGGGCTTTTATGTGGAACAGCCTCAACGCGGCTTGCGAGTCGCCGCTCGCATCTATGCGGCATGGGGTTTCTCTCAAGCCTTCTTCCGCGAGCGGCTGGATCAAAGCGCCCTTGGCTACGCCTCGATCGAAGACTTCCTTATCGACTTCTGGGAAGGTTGGTTCGTGAGGCGCGACGCCAACAATCTTTTGGCGCAACTCTGGACCGGACAACACGCCGACATCAGCAACAACGACCTTTACCGCGGCGAGCTCGGCAAGGCGCTTGCATCAATTCAGGCCGAGACCATCGTCATGCCCTCCACGAGCGACCTGTACTTTCCTGTAGAAGACGCCGCCGAAGAGGCGATGCAAATCCCCAAGGCGGAATTGCGCGTTCTCAATTCTCAATGGGGTCATGTCGCTGGTGAGGGGATGAACGACGACGACACAAGGTTCATTGAGCAGGCGATCGCCGACCTCCTCGCAAGGTAGCTCCGGCCGTTCCGGAGGGGACCTGGAAATGCGAGTCTCGCCGGCAAGAAGCATTATTCCAGCTTCGCGTCGGGGCATGTGTAAATCGGGTGGTGGTGCCTTCCACTTCGTCGCTAGGCTTCACCATGACGCCGCCGGAACCAAGAGTCTGGAACACCGCGTTTGAAATCGTCCGCTTCGTTAACATCCGCGCGAAAGCCGTCTGAGCGGAGCTTACCTAGCCCAACCCCTGTGCTTTAGATGAAGTCTAGGGCGTTTATTTTGCGAGAGTTTGCTGGTGCTGCACGAGCTTCCAGCTCTGTCCCTCTGCTCGATAGGTCGACGTGCAGAAACAGCGGTAAGGATGCGCGTTCTCGCGCCGGCCTTCCGCTGTATACCCCAGGACAATGACGGCATCACCGGCTCGGCGAACCACGCGATCGCTCATCTTCACATCCGCCCAGCGCGGCGCGCCCTTGAGCCCTTGGATGATCGCGGAAACGCCCAGCACACCCATGCCGGGGAAGGCCATCAGGCAGGAGGGATCAAGCAGTTCATCGTAGGCGGCGATGCCATCGAGCCACAAGCGTTCCTCGGTTTTCCAGGCGATCTCATCGTCCATCTTGATGTCCTTGATTTCCAGGTTGCCATTTCAAATGGGGTTGGCGCACTCCGGCACGCGCCAACCACCTCGAGAAATTCGTCCGTATTTCCTAGGCGCTATATTCACCGACGATATCGTACAGGCCCGGAGCCGGCTTGGCCAACCCGGCCAGCTTTTTGCCGAACTCGGCGGCAGCCGGATCGTTCTGCGTGGCTTGAACGTCCGCCGCGCTCGCCCATTTGGCGACGTTAACGATGCGCTTGCCATCTTTGCTGGCCAGAAGCGTCACCGAGACAAAGCCCGGGCGCTTGCTGATCACCGTATCGGTGGCGTCCTGAAGAATTTTCGCAACCTCGGCCTGCTTTCCTTCCTCAACCTCAAGGATGTTGACGAAGGTCACTTCACCGTTCGACATAATTTTGGTCTCCATCTTTATGGCGCGGCATGGAGCGCGCCAGTTAAAAGCCGGGCTACCAATCGAGCCCACACCCATGACGAGTGCGAGCAGGGAAATGTCAGTCGAGGCGGCAGGCATGCGCAAAGTTTCCCCGCTGACATTTGAGCTGCCTGAATCGTCATAGGCTTAAATGGTGGCCGCCAGGGCCGGGTCCGAATTGATAAGGCAGAAACCGTGACGCCGACCAATCGCAAGCTCATCGGGCATCCAAGCGATGATCCCGAGTTCCGAAAAGATGAAGCCGCGCTGATGGCGTTGGGGTACCGGCTGCTCGGAACCGTCGCCGATGCACAAGACGCAGTGCAGGAAACCTATGTGCGTTGGTATTCGCTCGGTCGCGAGGAGCGACAGGGCATTTGTGTTCCACTGGCCTGGAAACGGACGACGCTGACCCGCATCTGCTTTGACCGTCTCAAATCCTCTCAATACAAGCGGGAGGTCTATGTCGGCGAATGGTTGCCCGAACCGGTCCAAGGCGGTGAGTTCTGGGGTCTCGCCTCCAATCCCGCAGCGAATGCAGGAGTGGGAACCTCAGAGAGCGTCAGCGAGTCCATTTCAATGGCGCTGATGATCGTGCTCGACAAGATGACCCCACCTGAGCGGGTCAGCTTCATCCTGCACGACGTTTTCCAGTACACCTTCGAAGAGATAGCCGAAATCATCGGACGCACCCCGCAGGCGTGCCGGCAATTGGCGTTCTCGGCGCGCAAGCGCTTGGGCAGCCGGGCGCGAAGGCAATCGACATGGAAAGAGCATGCAAGACTCAATGAAGCGTTCAGAGCCGCCTGGCAGACGGGAAATGTCACAGCGCTGGTCGCCCTCTTGGATGGCGACGCCGAGGCCATTACGGACGGCGGCGGCAAAACCGCGGCGGCAACCGAGCCATTGATAGGGTCTCATGCAATTGCCGAATTCTTCGCTGGAATATTCGCACGTCAGCCCGATCTTCAGGTCGAGATCGCGACAGTCAATGGTGAGCCTGGCTTGATCGGCATGGCCGCCGACCAGATCATCTCGGTGATCTCGACTTCCGTGCGGAACGGGGTGATCCACAACATCTGGGCCATGCGCAATCCGGACAAGTTGCGCGCCTGGTTCAAGGGCGACTAGGCCGGCCCTTGTCCCCACACTGCCAGCTATCGCCCCATTAGCTTGCTATTTTCCTTGCGGCCCGCGGAGCAAGGCTCAGGAGCCCGAGGAGCGCCAACGCCAATCCGACCCAGAGCGGTGCTGTGAGCCCATATCCGGCATCGATGCCCAGTCCTCCCGCCCAGGTGCCGACTGCAAGCCCGGTCGTGATGACCGAGGAATGAAGCGCGTTCACCATCGGGTCGGGGTGAGCAGCACGCATCACCCGCGCGGCCATGGCCGGGTTCATGGTTACCCCGAAGAGGCCAATCGCTATGAAGGCGGTGATTGCGACCACCGGAATGGTGGCGAAAAGGGCGAAGGTGGCTAGGGCGAAAGCAAGAATCGTCAACCCGCCGATCAAGATGGGAATCGTGAAGCGGTCGGCGAAGCGGCCAACGACAAGGTTACCCGCAACGTTGGCGACCCCATAGATCGCGAGCAATATTGGAATGGCGCCCTCGGACAAACCCGTAAGCTGAGTGAAAATGGGCGAGAAATAGCTGAACGCGGCAAACGTCGCGCCGATGATAAGGCTGCTGGTCAGATAGGCTGCCCAAAGCCGCCCGTTTCTGAGAGCTTTGAGACTGGTTCGAAGGTCGGCGGATACATCCTGCTTCGACGCAGGAACTCCGATAGCAACAACTGTAGTGGAGAGCGCCGCCAGGACGACGATACTCCAGAAGCTCGCTCGCCATCCCAACGCCTGATCGATCATTGCCGTGGCGGGCACACCGACGACAGGTGAGAGCATCAGTCCGGCAAGAACGACAGAGACTGCTCGCCCACGAAGATCCGGCGACACAAGGCTGGCGCAGATTGTTAGCGCGATGCCGAAGCACCCGCCGCTGGATATGCCCTGAATGATGCGGCCGAGCGCCATGACGCCATAGTTGGGCGCGATAGCGGTTACGATGCTGCCGATGACGAAAAGGCCAAGCAGCCAGAGAAACGCTGCCTTGTTGGGGACCTTGAGAGCCAGGAGGAGGGCGGTCGCCAATGGACCCCCGATCGTCATGCCGAGAGCAAAATACGAAATCAGATAGCCGATCTCGCCCACGGAAACGCCCAAGGCGAACGAAAGAGACGGCATGATACCGGCGACCATGAACTCCGACGTCGTGACGGCAAATACGGCCGCACCCAGGAGATATATCGCCAGGGGCATCCTTGAGGAGCGGATGTGATTGTCGTCTGCGGGTGAAGGGGAATCGTCGAGCGGTTCGGCACTGGCCATGGCACACATCATTTCTATAATTATGACTATAGAAATGGCTAGCGGCCTTGCTCGGGTCGGTCAAGCAAATTATATAAATTCAACTACAGAAAGGATGCTCATGACCACCAGAGGCCGGCCCCGCAGCTTTGATCGCGATGACGCGCTTGCCCGTGTGATGGAGGTTTTCTGGGCAAAGGGGTATGAAGGCGCGCAGCTCAATGACCTCGTTGCCGCGATCGGCATCACACCGCCCAGTTTCTATGCGGCCTTCGGCTCCAAGGAAGCGGCTTTCCATGAAGCGGTTGATCTGTACCTGGCGACGGTGGGCGCGGGACCCAGGCGCGTGCTGGAAGAAGCGGCAACGGCAAGGCAAGGAATTCGCGCCTCATTGGAGGAAAGCATCAATGTCGCGCTTTCATCGAAGTCGGGCGGGTGCTTTCTCATCCTCGGCCTCGTCAACTGCCTGCCGGAAAACGAGGCCGCACGAGCTCATCTTCTTGCCGCCCGCCACAAGACGGTGGCGATGTTGCGCGAACGCCTTGAGCGCGGGGTCCATGAGGGAGACCTTCCGCCCGACACGGACGTTGAGCGCCTGGCTGACTTCTATAACGGGATCATGCAGGCAATATCGTTCCAGGCGCGCGATGGCTCTACTCGCGAGCAGCTCACGGCCCTGATCGAACCGGCGATGACCGCCTTGGGCCCGATCACGAGAGGCGAATGATGCAACGGCAGTGTGCCGGAGATCCTGCATACGTTGGCGCGAACCATTCGCGGACGGTCGATCGTTTTCACGCTGGCTGCCACAATGGAAGTTGGTGTCGAGAATCCAGTCGTTGAAGCCATCAGAGGAGTGACGAGAATTGTCAGCCACTGCCACCATGTTTTCCAAGTCGTTCTTCCACGGAACCAAGGCTGATCTTGCACCAGGAGACATGATCGTCCCCGGCCACCAGTCCAACTTTATCGAAGGCAAACCACTATCGTGGGTGTACTTTGCAGGTACGCTGGATGCGGCGATCTGGGGCGCTGAGTTGGCCGCGGGTAGTGAGCGGGAACGGATCTACGTGGTGGAAGCAACCGGCGCGGTCGAGGACGATCCCAACCTGACGGACAAAAGGTTTCCTGGTAATCCTACGCTGTCCTATCGCTCTCCCGAGCCGCTGCGCGTCATTGCCGAAGTGACTAAGTGGCACGGACACCCGACTGAACGATTGCAAGAGATGAGGGACGGCCTCGCCCGTTTGAGGGCGCAGGGTACCGATATCATCGACTAGGGCCGGGCTCGCTTCCCACCATCCACGCACACCATCTTAGGTGGAACTGCGATCGGATAGAGGCTCAAGCTCCTCTGAAATCTCCTGCCTCAGTTTCGGTCCCTGCGCGAGTCGTCGTCCGAGCGCGGTCACGAACGCCTCGTAGCGCTCTGCCGCCTTGGCGCGTGCCGCGACCTGCGCCGGCTCCGGGAGCGGCGGGTTGGAGGTCAGCCAGAAGCGGATGAACACGGCGAGCGTCTCGACCGATATACCGAGATCGCGCTCCATGCGCGCCATGCGGCGGTCAATCTGATCGAGCCGCTTCGTCGTCGCCGCTTCCTGCCGTTCCGCGGCGTCTGGCGAGAGGAATGACGCGATGCCAGCCTCGGCGACCAGGGACAGGGACAGGTTGCGCCGCGCGGCATGCTCGGCGAGCGCCTTCATGACATCCGGGTCGAGATAGACGGACAGCCTTTGTTTCTTGGGAGGCTTGGGCACTGGCGCCTCCTACAATTCGATGCCGTCGCCGGGATCGAGCGAGGCCTGTCGGGCTACCTGGCGCATCGTCTGCGTCATGCGGCCAAGGCGGGCGGCATCCTCCTCCACGTCATCACGGGGATCGATCTCGAATTCGTTTTCGATGACCGGCTTTCGCTCAACGGTTTTGGTTCGGCTCAGTTCGGGCTGATGCCGGCGCTCGGACTGCGTCGGATCGTCATCGGCCACATCATCTACGGCGACGGGCGTGTTCAGCACCAGCCGTTCGGGCAAAGCCAGCGTGCTCCAATCGTCTGCCCTTGCGCTCGCCGGTTTGGTCAGGCCGGGGGGCGTGAGGATGCGTTCCTGAAATCGCCGATCCTCGTAGTAGCGGGCCTTCTTCGCACGGATCGGTGGGATGCCGGCGACCATGACGATCTCGTCGGACGGCGGGAGCTGCATGATCTCGCCCGGCGTCAGCAATTGCCGGGCGGTCTCCGAGCGCGACACCATCATGTGGCCGAGCCAGGGCGAGAGGCGGTGGCCGGCATAGTTCTTCATCGCCTTCATCTCGGTGGCGGTGCCGAGCGCATCCGAAACGCGTTTGGCGGTCCGCTCGTCATTGGTCGCGAAGCTGACCCGGACGTGGCAGTTGTCGAGGATCGAATTGTTCGGGCCATAGGCCTTCTCAATCTGGTTCAACGATTGGGCGATGAGAAAGGCCTTCAGGCCGTAACCCGCCATGAACGCGAGCGCGCTCTCGAAGAAGTCCAGGCGTCCCAGCGCCGGAAACTCGTCGAGCATGAGCAGGAGCCGATGGCGGTTGCCCTTGGCCTGCAACTCCTCGGTCAACCGCCGCCCGACCTGATTGAGGATCAGTCGGATCAGCGGCTTGGTCCGATTGATGTCCGACGGTGGCACCACGAGGTAGAGCGTGGTCGGATGCCTTCCGCCGACCAAGTCGGCGATGCGCCAGTCGCAGCGGCGGGTGACCTCGGCGACGACGGGGTCACGATATAAGCCGAGGAACGACATCGCGGTCGACAGCACGCCGGATCGCTCGTTGTCGGATTTGTTGAGCAGCTCGCGCGCCGCGCTGGCGATCACCGGATGCGGGCCGGCCTCACCCAGATGGGCGGTCTTCATCATCGCCGCGAGGGTCGACTCGATCGGGCGCTTCGGATCGGAGAGGAAGGCGGCGACGCCCGCCAAAGTCTTGTCGGCCTCGGCATAGAGGACGTGCAGGATCGCGCCGACCAAAAGCGCATGCGACGTCTTCTCCCAGTGGTTCCGCTTCTCGAGCGAGCCTTCCGGATCGACCAAAATGTCGGCGATGTTCTGCACGTCGCGGATTTCCCATTCACCGCGGCGCACCTCAAGCAGCGGATTGTAGGCCGCCGACTTCGCGTTCGTCGGATCGAACAGCAGGACGCGGCCGTGGCGGGCGCGGTAGCCAGCGGTGAGAGTCCAGTTCTCGCCCTTGATGTCGTGGACGATTGCCGAGCCCCGCCAGGTCAAGAGCGACGGCACAACCAGACCCACGCCCTTGCCCGAGCGGGTCGGCGCGAAGCACAGCACATGCTCGGGGCCGTCATGTCGAAGATAGTCGCGGTCATGTTTGCCGAGCACGACGCCATCCGGACCGAGCAGGCCCGCGGCCTTCACCTCGTCAGGGCGCGCCCAGCGGGCCGAGCCATAGGTCTCGACATTCTTTGCTTCGCGTGCCCGCCACACCGACATGCCGATCGCGACTGCGATGGAGATGAAGCCGCCCGACGCGGAAATATAGGCGCCCTCGACGAAGATCGGCGGCGCGTAGGCGTCGTAGAAATACCACCACCAGAAGAAGGCGGGCGGATAGTAGATCGGCCAGCCCGCGAGTTCGAACCAGGGCAGTCCGAGCTGAGGCTGGAAGCCGAGACGATAGGCCGTCCATTGTGTCGCGCCCCAGGTCGTCATCAACACGATCAGGAAGACGGTGAGAATCTGACCCCAGAGGATTTTCGTCGCCGACATGGCGGGGCACTCCTTTCTTGGTTGGGCTACATGCCGAGGCCGCGACTGCGGCCGAAGCTCCAGTCGACGCCGCTGCCTCCGCGCGAGACGCCGGAGACATGCTGGCCGAGCTGACGTTCGAGGGCGGGCGACCAAGGCACGAGCTGGAAGCCGAGGCCGTCATCGATCATTGCGTAGCGGCCCGAGGCGAGCGCGAAGCGCTGCCGATAGGTGCCTGCCACATACTCGCCCGTTCCGGCCTTGGTGAATGGCCGACCGGTCTCGGTCGCAAGCTGCTTCCCGAGCGCTTCGACCTCGCGCCGGCGCAAGGTTTCGATCAACCCCGGCGAGAAGCTGACGCCGCGCGTTTGCCGCTCGGCGAGGCCTTGGCTGATGAGGTGCTCGGCCCGCCGGTCCATCGCCTGGCGCACCTCCGCGCCGAAGCCGCCGCCGCCGAGTGACACCGGCTCGCGGGCGATGGCCTGCCGGTCGAGCCAGGTGGCGCCGGTCGCATGCACCTGGGCGGAGATATCGAGATCGGAGCGAACCGCGAGCGCGACACGACGGCGGCCCTGCGCATCGTCGAACTTGCGCAACTCGACGATCGAACCCGGCGCGCTGTCGCCGGCGGCATCGAGATCGGCGAGCTTGATATGGTGGGTGCGACCGTCGGTGCCGTCGACCACGGCGTAGGCCGTACCCTTCAGCTCGTCATCGAGACCGCGATCGACCAGCCGGCCGATGACCGGATCGTCGATGCTCTCGCCGGCGAGCACATAGCTCGCGGCGCCGCGCTCGATGCCTCGTTCCGTCAGGCCGAGGTGGATGCGCTTGATGATGTCGCCGCGCTCGCCGAGTGCGCGGAGCGTCTTCTCCGCGGTCTCCGATACCATCCACTGGCCGGGACCGACCTGATCGGCGAGGCCGAGTGTCTCCAGCTTGCGCAGCCGACCGACCTTGAGCGCGTGGAACTCGTCGGGCTGGCGATCGGGATGTGGGGCGAGATCGGCCACGCCCGTGCGATAGCTGTCACGGGCGATCTGGCGATCGAGATCGGTCCAGCGCTCCGCTCCGATCTGCCGTTCGAGGTTGCGGCGGATCTCCTGCTCGCTGCGCGGCCCCAGCTCCTGCGTGACGAGATCCTGCGCTCGAGCGCGCATGCCCTCCTTGATGTAATCGCGTGAGATGACGAGGTCCTGGCCGTCGTCGGTTCGCCCGCGCAGGATGATGTGAACGTGTGGATTATCGGTGTTCCAGTGGTCGACGCCGAGCCAGTCGAGCTTGGTGCCGAGGTCCTTCTCCATCTGACCCATCAGCTCGCGGGCGAAGCTCTTGAGGTCGCTCATCTCCGTCGCGTCCTCAGGCGAGACGATGAACCGGAAGTGGTGCCGGTCGTCCTGGGTGCGCTCGGTGAAAGCCTTGGAATCGGCGTCCTCGGTCTCGGGACCGAACAGGCGCGCTTTCTCTCCATCCCGGGTGACGCCCTCGCGGCGGAGATAGCTGAGGTGCGTTGCAAGCGGCGCGGCCCGCGCGCTATGACGGACGACGCGCGTCTTGATGACCGTGTTGCGCGATCGGCTCGTCAGAAGACGATTGGCCTGCACGGTCGCGCGCTGTCCGCGTCCGAACCGCGAGCGATTACCCTTGCTGATTTGGCCGGAGCGCGAGACGCGTCCACCGGCCCGTTGTGCGGCTGCGAGCGCCTGGGCGATGAAGGGCCGTGCCTGCTGCGCCCGGGTAGAGCGGATGCGGCCAGGCCGGATGCGGAAATCGTCCTCGGCGCTCATGGCCGCCACTCCGCACATCGCGCAAAGCCGAGAAAATCCCTGACAAAATCGCAATTGCGCAGGCTGCGCCGATCAGGCGCACCTCGCGCAAATGATTTATAAGTCACTGAAAACACACGACCGCACCAAGCCGCACCTCGCGCGCTTTTATCTCGCCATCGTGCGGTTGTGCTGTCGGCTCCTCCTCTCCAAACCGCCCTTCGTCCGCCAGAACACGCCACAATGCGAGCGGGTGCGGACGCGATCATCGCGGGCCACCAGAGACTCTGCGGGCAACGAAAAGGCCATCGGTGCGCGAAGCCGCCGGGCCTTGACCGCGCTCCGGGGCCGCCGCCGTGGTGGCGTCTGGCTCGCTTTCAGACTGCAACGGCACGGCAGACCCTCTGCCGGCGGACTGCACGACGAAGAGCGGCGCCCGAGTCCAGGCGAGGGGATCGGCGGCCGCCACCGTGACGCGGCCGGTGAGTTCACCGCCGCCGACAATGGGAGCAAGCGTCGCGACATAGGCGCGCGTTTCAGCCGGCAATGGGCGGCCCGCGAGATATTCTTCGTAGCGGCCCGGACCCGCGTTGTAGGCCGCTAGGAAGCCGGGCGATCCGTAGCGATCGTGCATCTCGCGCAGATACGCAGCGCCGGCCAGAATGTTGTCGCGCGGATCGTAGGGATTGCCGCCGAGCCGATGACGGACGCGCAGTTCGGCCCAGGTGGCGGGCATGACCTGCATCAGGCCCATCGCGCCGGCTGACGAGATGGCACGCACATCGCCGGCGCTTTCGACGCGCATGACGGCGCGTATCCATGCTTCTGGAACGCCGAACCTGTGCGCGGCCTCGGCGATGAAAGCGCCATAGGGATCATTGCGCGACGGCCGCTCGATCGGAGCCTGCTGTGCGCTGGCCGGGCTTGCCCCCGGTGCGGCGAGGATCAGGCCTGAAAGGAGAAGGAGGGCTGCACGTCGGAGAGAGATCCTCCCTCCGACGGCAGGCTGATGGCGCGCGGCGGGCATCGTTCAGTCCCGCTCGCCGCGCTTCGGCGGGCGATTCCAGTGCAGACCCCAGGCGGACTTGTCTTCGGCCGACTGGAACAGGTTGGCGCGGATCGGATGGTCGAAGGTCGGATCGTCGAGTTGCAGCGAGACGTAGTCACCGGCCTTCTCGCCGGTGCGCTTCCAGCCCGCCCCAATCTCCGCGCCGGTCTCATTGCTCATGGTGTCGAGAACATGGACGCGGAAGTCCGGTGCGTTCTCCGCGTCGGAAGGCTCGGCCGCGACGATGATGATGTCCTGATGCACGGACAGCGTCGTCAGGTGGCCGATGAAGCCATCGTTCTCGCGCGTGAATTGACCGATCACGGGCATGGTCGTCTCCTTCAGATTGCGGTGGGCAAGGAAATGGGCGCGCCGTCACCGCGTCGGCGCGCGCCAGACGAAGCGGCCGTTGCCGTCCTCGTCGGTGTAGAGAGGGATGGCCCGCCCGATCACGGCGGACGCGGGAAGCGGGCCGAAATAGCGACCGTCGAGGCTGCTGCGGACTTGCCAGTTCATCAGGAACAGCTCGCCGTTCGCGACCAACCGGCAGCCCTGCCACACGGGGAGCGGGCGACCCCGATGATCGCGACCGAGAGCGTTGCCCATCGGCACGCCGTCGACAGTGATGGCGGGTCCGGTCCGGCAGACCCGCTGTCCCGATAGCGCGGCGACGCGCTTCAGCAGCGGCACGCCGCGGGGCAGATAGCCGCCGTCGGACAGGAAGGTTGCGAGCGGCTCGGGCGCGTCGACGGCCACCAGATCGGTTACATCGAGGTTGCCCACATCGCCGATCGTGTAGAAGCCGACCGGCGTGCTGGCGGACGCGTTCCAGATCAGCCGCGGCGCGAACGAAGCGATCGAGGCGACGCCGAGAAGCGACACGGCCGCCGTCGTGATGACGGCGTAGAAGAGCCGTGTCATGCGCCGATCTCCCGGCGCAGAAGAAAGGCGCGATGCTGGCGCGGGCCATAGGCGCGCGGTGTTTCGCCGACGGTCATTCGGTTGTGGACGTGGCGCCAGTGGTCCGGCGAGACCTCGATCGGGTCGATGCCGCGCGCCTCGATGGCGTCGATGAGCTGGAGCATGCGCTCCACCTTCGCCCAGCCATCGACATGCAGCAGGACCTCTGCGCCGGGCGTCACCGTCGGGACGGTCTGACACGGCGCGTCGCACTCGACCGTGCGCAGGATGTCGAGGCGCGAGAGCACGGTGCCGTGCTCGTTCGCCGCCCAGCGCACCAGCGCAAGAACGCTGCCGGGAGGAAAAAAGAGGACGCGGCGGCGGCGGTCGAGGATCTGCTCGCGCCGCTCGCGACCGAAGCGAATCCAGTGCTCAGTTTGCTTCTCGATCCAGACGAGTTCGACCTGGGTGAAAGCTTCGGGCGGCGCCTCGGCGGCAGCACGGCCGACGCGCATTGGCGCGGCGACAAGGCCGGTCATTATCCTTCTCCTGACGGGGGTGGGAATTCGCGCTCGAACAGCGCGCGCAGCATGTCGGCGACGGTCTGGCCGCGCTGGAAGGCGGTGATTTTGATGCGGCCGCGCATGTCGGCGGTGACGTCGATCGTCAGCCGGGCAGAGAAGTCCTCGGCGGCCTGGCCGCGGGGTGCGTGGCGATCGGGCGCCTTGATCCAGCTTTCGGGATCGGCGGGACGCGCCGCAAAGCTGCGCTTCGAGGACCGCTCGCTCATGTGCTGATCCTCGCGACTTCCGCCGCGAGCGCGGCGATCTCGCGCGCGCCAGGGCAATCCTCGTCCTGCTCGGCGGCGAGCCGGCCGGTCTGCACGACGTTGGCGAAGATGATGCGCTGGCCGATCGTGGTGGAGAGCACGGGCGGGTCATGATCCGCCAGTGTCTCGGCGGTCTCGCGCGCCAGGACCGTGCGAGCCGCGCAGCGGTTCAGCACGAAGCGCGCGGCGAGCTGCGGGCGATAGATGCGCGCCTCGCCGAGCAGCGCCAGCATTTCGGCGGAAGCCCAGCCATCGAGCGGCGACGGCTGCACCGGGATCAGCGCGAGATCGGCCGCGAGCAGCGCCGAGCGCATCAACCCGGCGACACGGGGCGGGCCGTCGATCACGACATGGTCGGCGTCGTGGGCTAGCTCCGGCGCTTCACGGTGAAGCGTGTCGCGGGCCAGGCCGACGACACCAAACAACCGCTCCAACCCCTCCCGGCTGCGCTGCTGGGACCAGTCGAGCGCCGAGCCCTGCGGATCGGCGTCGATCAGCGTGACGCGCTGTCCACGGCGAGCCCATTCGCCAGCGAGGTGAAGGGCGAGCGTCGTCTTCCCGACGCCGCCTTTCTGGTTGAGCAGCGCGACGATCATGACGGTCTCCCGGCGGTCGGGGACTTGTCCACAGCGGCCGAAAACGGCAGTCGCGTTAGAAAGATTCCGTAGGAATCTAGGTTAGATAAGTTACGGAGCTCGCAAGCTGCTGATTGAGCGCGAGGAATCGACAATTCCGGTCCCTGATAGCACGAGAGTCCGGTCCTCGATGGCACGATAGTGCCGGTCCCTGATAGCACGAGACGATTCACAGCTTACCCCCAGGGTGAGGTTTGGTCCGGCGACGACGGCGCGGGATGCCGAGGGCATCCGGATCGGTCGGCACGAAGGAGAGGATTTCCGGCCCGCCGAAGCACTGCTCGATGGTTAGGCGATAGCCGGGAAGCGGCTGGCGTTTGACGATGTTACGGAGGTCGTAGGCGAAGTGCTTGAGCGGCGAGAGGCTGCCGGACTTCGAATGGAGATGCGGGAAGTCGAAGCTCCAGCCGAACTCCTGACGGCCGCCGTGCTTGCGCACCAGGCGGTAGAGCCAGCGTTCAAGCCCGCCGGTCAGGCCGAAATAGTTGCGATCGATCGTCAGCACGAGCGCGTCGTCGAGGACGGCGCCGTAGAACCAGTCGGGGACGATCAGCTCGAGTCCGAGCGGGCGGCCACGATGATCGGCGCGCTCCTTCCATTCGTTGATCCAGGAGAAGCGGTGCATCCGACGCTCGGTCGGCTGGCGGATGGAGGTCGCCACTGTGGTCGACTGAAGCCGGTCGAGCGCGGCCTTCAGGCGGTCGTAGTCGCGCAAGCTGACGCCTCGACCGATGAAGTTGAGGATTTCATAGGGCGTCGTCGCCATGAGGCGCGACGGCCGCAGGCCGAGGTCGCGCGCCTCGACGATCTGCGACGCGGCCCAGATCAGGACGTCGGCGTCCCATATTGTGGCCATGCCGTGCTCGGGCACTCCCTCGACGCGGATCTTCACGGCACCAGCCTTGAAGTCGATCGGCGCGAGGCGTTTCGATTTTGCGAGCGAGAAAAAGGGGTAGGCCATGAGGTCCTGTGCATCGCGGGGCGCCAGATCGCCGGGCAGCGCCCGGAACAGATCGAGCTGCGCGCGCTCATCGCGATGATGGTGGCGGAACGACATGGTCGGTCACCTCAGCGCGGAACGCGGCCGCCGGCCGTGGCGGATAACGGCTGGCGCTTTGCCGGCAGCACAGAGCCGCCGCGCGGGTCGGAGGTCGAGGTGACGAGGCCGCGATCCGCCCAGCTGTGCAGATCCTCTACGGAGTAGACGACACGGCCGCCGAGCTTGCGATAGATCGGCCCGGTGCCGTAGGTGCGGTGCTTCTCAAGGGTGCGTTCGGACAGGCCGAGGAAGCGGGCCGCCTCCTGCGTTCTCAGATAGCGTTGCGGTAGATTGGCGGTTTTTTCGGCCATGATAGAACCTCCGTGGTCTCGCGGAAGGTCGCTTCGGGTGAGCGGCGGGTTGCGAGCACGGTGGCGCGAAGACGGTGTCTCGGACGATGTCGAAGTAAGAATGTCAATTTCGACACCAGCGGTGTCAGCGATTCCGGCGAGGGCGGCGGAGCAACAGCCGGTATCCTCCGCGAACGAGTTTCAAACCGTCACGGGCAAGACGGATGGTCGTCTCTCGGATCGGGCTTCCAACCCAGGACGCGGAGTCAGGTTTGTGCTGAGGAAACATTACCTCGGCGATGGCGAGATAGGTCAGGCCTGCCTCGCGGGCATCAACAACACGCAGCATCTCTTTCGCACGTCGCCGCCGTTGGCCGGTCAGGCGCATGTCCGGCGGCACACGCCGGCCACGCGCCGCCGCCCACAGCCGTTCGACCATGGCCAGCCGGTCCGGCGTGTCGTCATCGAGCAGCACCACGGCCGCGAGTGGTCCGGCGAAGCCGGGATTCGCGAGGCTGGCGTCGAAATACTCTCCATTCAGCACGACGTGAAGATCCGCATCGCGCTGCGAGGCGGTCGCGTTCCGCTGAAGCCGGTCAGCCGTGAGATGAAACTGTTCGAGCGAGGCGGACCCGGGCTGGAGCAGGATCGCGCCCGGGTCGGTTTCGGGGGTCCAGAAGATCGGCTGGGCGATCGCGGTCAGCCGCGGCTCTGCCGGGAAATCGCAACCCCCATTGCTTGGTGAAGTCGACGGCGTCCTGGGGCGATATGCGGCCGCTGGACACGAGCTTCTGAAAGGCCTTCTTGTATTCCGGATTGCGGCGCAGGAATTCCCAAGCAAGCTGGCTTGGGGTCAACGCGTCAACGTAGTCGTAAGCGGTGCCAGACCGCCAACTGTCATCCTGGGACATACTCCAACCTCCGCCCGCGATTGGTTCAACGCGAATTGTCAGGCCACGACGATTCCAAGTTGAGCAGTGCTGGGGAAGAACGAAGTTAGATCAACGTGATGCGGGAAATGCATCACCTAGTGCTGCTGGCGATCGCTGAGCTCACGAAACCCGTTGTCACGGATCCATTTCGCTCGCTTGAGATGGGCAGTATAAACCCGGAGCGCCCGGTCGGTTTCGGCCCGAGCATCGATACCGAAGAGAACTTCGACGACCTCCTTCCAATCGGCTCCTTCCGCATCGGCGTCGAGAAGGCGAAGGTATAGCTTGATGTGCGCCTGGTCGTAGGCCGTCAGTGCGGCGCCGCTCGGCGGCTGATCCAGAAAATCGCTTTTGGTCATGGCATTCCCTGACGGCTAAAATTATCCGTTCTGGAAGGGTTTGTTAACGGCAACTCGCCCGAATGAAGGGCGCAAGCTGGGGTCGCGAGCACCCGTGAAGTCAGTGTGATAGCGCGACCATTATTCGGCCTTTCCATGAACAAGCATCACTCCCACGCTTTGGTCGGAGGTCAGGAAGACAATCCCGTTCCGCTCAAAGGCACGTCTGACCTCGTCGCGCGTGCTTTCATACACCTCGAGACCGTTTTCGGATTCGAGGCGCTTGAGAGCGGTCAGCGATACCCGGGCCTTGTCAGCGAGCGTCTCCTGCGTCCAACCCAGCAACGCGCGCGCGGCCCGCGATTGTCGGGCGGTGATCATGCATGATCACCTCCCACACGGACCTACGCGCACGCCAAAACTACGACTATTATAGTCGCTCTTGGAGGCCGCTACCAGTCGGAAGCTACTGAATCCGCCGCTCACAACTGCTGGGGACGGGAAACTGATTCGGTCGTCTTCCTTGAATGGGAGGAAGGCCCCGGCCTGAGGGCCGGGGCTTCGCGGATGGTCTCAGTCGCTGCGCCGGCCGTTGGGACGGGACCAGATCAGCGAGAAGGTGTCGCCTTCCTCGTCGTCGAAGAGGTTGGCGTAGATCGGGGCGTTGAAGCTCGGATCGTCCAGCTTGAGGCCCAGATAGTCGCGGCCCTCGTTGGAGCGTTTGGACCAGGCGGCGCCGATCTCGGCGCGGCCGACCAGAACCCGGTGGCTGGGGGCGTTCTCGCCGGTGGCGCGCTGGTCGGGGACGATGCGCACGTTCTTGGCCTGGACGCTGAGGGTGACGATTTCGCCGGTGAACTCGTTCGAGCCGGTCTTCTTGAAGATGCCGATGGTCGCCATTGTAAGTCTCCGTTTTCCGTTCCCGAGCCCGCACCATTGCGGCCTCGATGGCGATCGACTGGCCGGAGGCGATCGACGGCGCACCCCGAAGGGGCCTGACAGCTAAGGAGGGCTTTCTTGTCCCGCGAGGAATGACGGCTTGAGCCGGCAGGGGAAGAAAATTTGACGCGGCTGTTGCGCCATAGGCGATTGAGGCGCAGCCGGCCTTCGGCCAGATCAGGCCATTGAAGAGGCCGTTTGGAGCGGTCGAGGCACGGTCAGGTAACGGAGAAGATGGCGGCCGTCCCGCATCGGCAAACCGGCGTCATGGCAGGCTCACCGGCTTTCGTCTCCTACCGGCAGGCCGACGCTGCCGCACCCGGGCCTCCCATCTCTAACACGGGGATCGCCGCGCCCGATGTCCGGTGCGCGCCAAGACACGGCTCTGCTCCCTCAGGGCTCCAACGAAGACCGCCATTCCGGACCAGCGTCGATCCGCGTCGTACACGCCCATCGTTCCGATATGAGACGACGGGAGCAACCACGGTCACGGCTGCCCTGATCCTCCTGACGGCGATGACGAAGATCAAGCCCGCGCTAGATCCCGGCCGGAAGGGCCCGGCGCCGCCGCCATTCCAGCGACCCGCACGAAGGCGGTGATGCCGACCGCGATCGCACCGAGGACGGAGAACGTGATCTGCCACGCGTCGGACGGCATGAGGTTCTTCACGATGCCATGAGTGGCGTGGAAACCGGCGATCGCCGCCGGCGCTACGAAGGCTGCGGCCACGATCAGCTTCAACCACATGGGCCGTACGAAGGTGATGAGCAGATGTCCTGCGGCGAACGTGATCGCCGCCGCGACGGCGCCGACTAATATGGCGCCCGGGATACCAGCGCCCGTGCCGTGCGCCCAGGCGCCCGCCGTCACCCCGAGGAACGCCGGTAGTGCGAAGACGGCCAGCATGAACAGCAGCCAGCAAAGCAGGCTGATCGCTGCGAGAGATGCAAGTATTGCAAGGATGATCATGGTGGTGGCCTCCGCAAATAAAGGGGCTGACGGTCGCGCCTTCCACCACCACCTAACGGCGCGGGTGAAGGGTAGCGCAAGAGCGCGCGTGCTCGGAGCAGAAATCCGATATCCAGCAGTGCGTCACCCCTCCATGCCCTGCCTTATCGTTGAGCAAGTGCAAGTTGCACCGCGAGCCCAGCGAAAGCGGCGGCGAAGCCACGCCGCATCCACATCTGGACCGAGGCGTTGGAGATCACATGCCGCCGGACGGCGGCAGCGAAGGCACCATAGGCGGCGAAGATCACGAAGGTCAGAGCCATGAACACAAGGCTCAGTTCCAGCATCCTGTTGACAGGGGCCGCATCGCCCGGCCTCACGAACTGCGGCAGGAAGGCGAAGAAGAAGATCGAGAGCTTGGGGTTCAGCAGGTTGATGAGGATCGCTGAGACGATCACCTGCCGAATGCTCTTATCGCTTGTCTCACTGTTTAGGCTTAATATTCCGCGATCACGGTACATCACCCACGCCATGTAGAGCAGATAGGCAACGCCGAGATATTTCAGAATATGGAAAGCCAACGCGCTCGCGTGCAGCAGTGCTGCAAGCCCGCTGATCGCCGCCAGCATATGCGGGACGATGCCGAGCGTGCAGCCGAAGGCCGCGATGGAGCTGGCGCGAGCGCCGCCCGAAAGACCGGCAGCCACCGTGTAGATTGCGCCTGTGCCGGGTGACGCGACGATGACCAGAGTGGTGAGGAAAAATTCCAATGTCATAGCGGTTCCATCTCTGCCACCCCAGACCCTCGCCAGATCGCGGCCAGCGCCTTGGAGAGTGACGTCATCAGAGCCGCGACATCGTTTTCGGCAAATTCATGCAGGGCTTCGACCACGATCAGGACTTGTGTGGTATCGGCGCGAACGGCGGACCAACCGCTTTGACGATTGGTCCAGCGGCGCGCATGAGCGCGTCCGGTATCATCAGCGAAGATGACTTCGCCGGGTTCGGGATGCTCGATCTGCCCAGCGAAAGTCTCATAGGTTTCATCGCCGTGGGCGAGCCGCACGGTCATCGTGCCGGTGATCTTGCTAGTATCGAATACCGCGACCGGAATAGCGAAAGCCAGCGAGGTCGCGTTGCACAGGTCGATCAGCGGATGAAGCGCGGGAAGCGATCCTTCCTTGCGATAGCGCCTCAGCAGAGCTTCGGAGGCGCATCGGTATTGCGTCGGCTTGAGGCCCATCGTGGAAAAGGCGCCCCGCCAAGCCTGTATCTCGGGGAACGCGCCTTCACTTGCGGCGGCAAGCCGGTCATCGGCAGTCGTGACCAGTCGGGCAATCTGGATGGAGGCATCGACGTTCGCGCCGATGCCATCGACAAAAAGGGTGCGGGAACGAAGTTGCGGAAAGCGGGATCGGATTTCAGGGGTGTAGCGAAACTGTATGGGCATACTCTTGGCTCGATTGTTTCGAACCAATATGCGGTATGACCACTCGCCCCGTCTTGAAGGAAATTGCGGATCAGTTCATCGCGGCGGCATAGACGCGGGGTGACATTCCGTAAAAGCGGACGAAAAGGCGGGTCATGTGGCTTTGATCCGCGAAACCAGCAGCCTGCGCCGCATCGGCGAGCGTAGTGCCACCCGCAATCATCTGTCGCGCCCGCTGAAGCCTACGCTGGACAAGATAGGCGTGTGGCGTGAGGCCAGTCATCTTTGAGAAGCCTCGCAGAAGCTGGAATTGACTGACACCGCCGATTGCGGCCAATTCGGCCAGCGACAGCGGTGCGGAGGGGTCGTCGTCGATGCGCGCGCGTGCCTGTTCTATCGACTTGGGTGCTCCAGACCGCTCCCGATTCCGGCGTTCGATAAGTCGCGCCAGCATTAGGAGCAGATTTTCCCGGGCCTCGATTTCGGTATGGCCGCCGTGCAGATCGGTTATCGCGCGGAAGAGCGACAGGAAATACGTGGCCGTAATCGCATCCCGCATCGCCGGGTGTGAAAGCTCGGCGCTATCGGTGTCGCCGTTCGTCAGCGCGAAGATCGGACCAGCCAGCGCTGCCGGATCGAAATAGAGCATTCGCCAAGCGCGGCTGCTTGCGCCCAGCGGTGTGCCGTCATGCACTTCACCCGGATTAACCGTTATCACATCACCAGCTTCCGCCTCTACCATACCGCGACCGCTCATAGATTTCTGCGCACCGCGCAGGATGACGCCGATCCCGAATTGGTCATGGGTATGCCGACCGAACGCATGAGAAGTATCGGCCGAAACCGCATCCACGCCATTGATCCGGCAGCGGGCTACCTTGAACCGTCCTTTTGTCATCGCTCCGATACTACATCGCAACAGCAATACGAGCCATGTGAAACTGCCACCTTGCTTCACTAGATTTGCGCGCCGTCGTTGCGCGATGGCGGGCGGCGCTCACGCGCCGCCGAACTTCCAGACCGGAATGCCGAGCTTCGTGGCCTTATCGGCAAGATTGTCGTTGATGCCCGTACCGGGAAAGTGCATCACGCCCTTCGGCACGATCTCCAGTATCTGGTCGTTGCGCTTGAAGGGCGCTGCCCGACCATGCTTCGTCCAGTCGGGCGCGAAGCCGACCTGTGGCACGTTACGGTTCTTCGCCCAGAGCGAGGCGATTCTCTCGGCGCCCTTCGGAGACTTGCCGTGAATGAGCACCATGTCCGGGTGCTTGGCGCGTACCCGGTCGAGCTTGGCCCAGATCAGTTGGTGATCGTCAAAGTCGAGGCCGCCAGTGACGACGATCTTTGGGCCCGGAGGCAGAAGAATCTCTTGCTCGGCCCGCTTCTTCGCCATGAGGAAATCGCGGCTGTCGATCATCGCCGAGGTGAGATTCCGATGGTTGACTTTGGATCCGGTGCGCGGAAGCCATGGTTTGCCAACATGGCGCTCGTAGTGTTCGGCGGCCTGATCGCGCATCAGCTCGAAGGCGTTCTGGCGCTCGATCAGCGTGATGCCCTCGGCGATCAGGCGCTCCAGTTCGACGGACTTCACCTCGCTGCCGTCCTGTTCGCGCTGCGCCCGTTTCTGGGCCTGCTCGTTGTCGTCCAGTACCCGGCCGATCCGGTCGGTGGCACGATGGAAGACGTTGACGGTCGACCAGAGGAGATCGTCGAGGTCGGGCTCGAGGCGCGTGTCCTCCAGGGTGCTGATCAGCGCGTCGAAGATATCTGCTACGGCCCCCGCGACTTGGTTGCCGTCGGGCAGAAGCCGTTGGTCGGGCTCGTCGGCGAAGGGACGGTAGCCATGGAGCTTAAGTTCGTTGAGGACATGGTCGGTGGGTGAGGATCCGTGGTGCGGTTCGTAGTTGTCGTGTTCGCGCATGGGATGCTCCGTCGGTTGGACCGCGACCGCCGCGGCCTTCATGGCGACGACGCCCACGGGCGGGGCGGCCGGGCACCCGGAGCGCAAGCGCAGGGCTCGAGGGCAAAGGCCGGCTATTTTGCCTCGCGATGGAAAGCGGCCCTCAGGCCGCGCCGGAAAATAGTCGGCCGCCGCCATTGCCGGGTCGGACGGCTTGTGGGCCGATCGCCTCTAGAAGGCCGAGGCGTCCTCTCAGACAAGAGCATGCATACACACGAGCATGGCGGAACCGCTGGCAGGTGCCCCTTGTCGGCTACGTCTTCAGTACCATGAAGCATTCAACGTCCCAGGGCCGAGCCGCATCTGGCCTCGCTTCGTTGCGCATCGCGGGAGCATGTTGAAATCCTTGTCGACGTCGTCGAGCCGCGCGATATGGGGAATGCGTCAATAACGATTGCTTTGGTCCTTCGATGAAGTAATCCCGGATGGTTGCCGGCGGATCGCAGTTGCACAAGTATGGAGCCGGCTCACGCTATCCGGAACAGAACGGGTCGCCAGAGAAGGTGCGACCTTGTTGGGGGCCGCCGACGACGGGGCTCTTTCGTGGCCGGCGACACCGACGGCGTGCCTAGGTCTGAGCCGCGACGATCAGCATCATCGGTCTCTCCATCTCATCTACAAGCGCCGGCTGCTCTTCCAATTGAGCGCTGGTCGGAGACCATTCGTTTAGGTGGCGGACGGAAAATCCTGCGTCGAGGAGTGCGTTCACTGTCGTGGCGAGGCGACGGTGATATTTGACGACTCCCTTTGCGAACCAGTCCGTTTTCCGCTCGCCTTCCACTGCGTAATGATCGACCGGCCACGTACGGGTTCCATCTTGACGGGCCAGCCAGCCCGGTGAGGTGGAGGCCATGTAAATCGGATGCTCGATCGTGAAGACGAAATGCGACCCGGGAACGAGGGAGCGATAGATCGTGTCCGCAAGCCGGCGGAAGTCCTGCACGTAGTGAAATGCGAGGGACGAATAGGCGAAGTCGAACGCCGCGGTCGGCAACGTCAATGTGTCCAGGTCGGCGCGCTCGTATCGTACTCCGGCATGGGTTGTCTCCGCCCGCGCTTTCGCCAGCATGTTTTCCGACAAGTCGAGGCCGAGGACGGACGCTGCGCCCTGGGCCGCCGCCCACTGCGCGAACCACCCGAAACCGCAGCCAAGATCGACAATACGTTTTCCATTGATATCAGGCAGCAATTCTCTAACGGATGGCCACTCTGGTGCGCCACTCAAACCATGCACCGAGCGGGGCAGGGTGCTGTAACCTTCGTAGAATTCTGCAGTGTCGTAGATATTTTGAGCCATGTCTGTCTCCGATTAGGGCCGGACGACGGAGCGCAGACAAATAAAAGGCCCCGTCCGTTTCCGGCAGGGCCAAGGAACCGCGCGACGCTCCTCTTAGGAGCGCAACCGAGTTTCCTGCATCCCGCCTCTTGGGATGCAGGCCAGCCGGGCAACAATCAAAGCGGGGCTTTCGCGCATGCGGCGTTTTTATCCGGAAAGTGCTCCAGTTGCAAGCAACGGTTCCTGACTGTGCCGGGATACTGCCGCGAACTGCGCGAACCCGCAGATGTCGTTCTTGTTTTCATCATCTCCCATCGCAACTCCGGTCGGATGACATAGGTCAGGAGCCCGTCGGTGTCAGATGAGAGATGCTGCTCGTCGAAGCTAACTCTTTAGTCGGCCGCCAAGAAAATCGATGAATGCCCTGAGTTGCTTCGGCATCTGCCTGGCATTCGGGTGGTACAGATAGAAGCCAGCGAAAGGAGGCGTCCAATCGGACAGTAGTCGCATGAGCCGGCCAGCCTTGATGTGAGCCGCTGCCTCAATATCCAACAGATAGGCGAGACCCAATCCCTGTTCTGCAGCAGTCAGCATCATAGCTGTGTCATTGGCGATCAGGGGGCCGCTAATGTCGGCTTCGACCACCTCACCATCTCTCTCGAACTCCCAGCGATAGATGTTCATGGCACCTGGCCATCGGAAGCGAATGCAAGGAAATCGATGCAAGTCGCGGGGGCTTTCCGGCTCGCCTAATCGCGCGAGAAGATCAGGGCTGGCGACGACCATGGACTCCCGCTGGCCGCCCAGCCGGACTGCCACCATGTCTCTTTCAAGCGCTTCCCCAAGACGGATGCCAGCATCGAACCGACCGGCGACAATATCCGAGAACCTGTCATCGATAGTGATGTCGAGCGTCACCGCCGGATAAGCGTGGTGAAACGCCCGCAAGTGCGGTGCGAGAAGGTACAATGCGGCCACGCGCGAGAGATTGAGCCGCAGCGAACCAGCCACCTCGGCCTCTGGGGCGATCAACTCTGCCATGGCTTGATCGAAAGCGCCAAACAGGGGAACAATCTTGTTGAGCAGTGCCTGTCCCTGCTCGGTGACAGC
Organism: Nitratireductor aestuarii; assembly: GCF_014641695.1. Lineage (GTDB taxonomy): Bacteria > Pseudomonadota > Alphaproteobacteria > Rhizobiales > Rhizobiaceae > Chelativorans > Chelativorans aestuarii. Next base: position 112,567 of record NZ_BMIF01000001.1, read on the forward strand.
GACGCTCCTGGTTGTCCGATTGAGCAGCCTTACGCCCAACCGGGCTTCGAATTCCCGCATTCGCTGGCTTAACGCAGATGGCGAAATCGCGAGCATCTTCGCCGCACCAGAGAAACTGCCGCGCTCGGCTATGGTTACGAACGCCTTAAGATCGGCAAACTCGCTGCCCCGCATTATGGATGATTTCCTTCAAAGCCATAGTTTATAATACCGCATTCCCTTCGCAAACCCAGCGGGCGATTGTCGCCTCACGTCAACACGGAGGAAGGTTCGATGAGAATTCTGGTTGTCGGCGCGTCGGGAACAATCGGCCGCCCGCTTTGTGCGGAACTCGCAACGCGTCATGAAGTGATTGCAGCCGGCCGCTCAGGTCGAGACGTTGCGGTCGACGTTACTGAGGCTGAAAGCATAGAGCAGATGTACAGGAGGGTGGGGCATGTTGATGCCTGCATCTGCGTCGCCGCATCAGGCGCACTCGACCATTTCGCCGACCTTACGGAAGCTGCCTTGCTCAAGAACATGCGGGGCAAGCTCTTTGGCCAGATCAACCTCGTTCTGATCGGTCAACGCTATCTTGCGAACAATGGTTCGTTCACGCTGACCAGCGGGATATTTGCCGATGAAGCCTGGCCAAGAGTTACGGGCGGGGCCGTTATCAGCGGCGGTCTGCATAGCTTCGTTCTGTCGGCGGCAATCGAGTTGCCTCGAGGCCTGCGCATCAATGCGGTGAGCCCTACTATGGTCGCTGACTCGGCAGAAGAATTCGGCGAGTTGTTTCCTGGGATGAAGCCCGTAGCAATGGATAGCCTTATTGCTGCCTACGTCGATTGCGTGGAGGGAAGCGGGACCGGTACGATCGTCAAGGCATACGGATAGCAACAGGATGCCGCCTCGCGGGTACGCAGGAAAGGAGTGCCTGATTTGCTCAGAGGACACGACCGATGCGCGGTCCCTTCCAGGATACGGTACGAGCACGGTCGCATTTCGCAGTCATTGTCCTGCCACTACGCCGCCTGCGCCATGAATCGAGCCGCGTCTGGGGGCGCGACTTGCATCCGCGTCTCAGCTCGAAGGGCGTCGATGCCGAGCGTGCGGAGATCCTCGTTGAAGTCCCCAAGCTGGGGCGAGATGACGATCGCCTCGACGCCGGCTGCGTTCGCCCGTTCTACCAGAGTGTCTCGGGCACGATGACCAGCTAGATCGTCGTCGTGCAGGATGTAGAGCCGGCGCAGCGTATCCGGGAACACGATGGCGGCGAGATGGGCAGCCGAGAGCGCCGCCAGCATCGGCATGTCTGGCAGAACTTGTCGGATCGACAGAACTGTTTCGATGCCTTCGCCTGCTGCCATCACTTCTCCGCAGACGCCAAAGCGGACTGCGTTGCCGAGGAGATCGCCCATCGCCCGGCGAGGTGTGTCGAGAGGGGCCTTGTCGCTGCGTTGCGGATCGAGCCAGGTGCGATGTGCTCCGGTGATCCTTCCGGTCAGGTCAGTGACGGCTGCGACCATGGCGGGCCAGCTTTCCGTCGGAGAATGCTCGTCGCGGCGATAGTAGCAGCGCGGATGGAAGCGCAGATTTCCGGTTCCGCGGAAATCTGTGATTCCGCGTTTGCGCAGATACGATTGCACGGGCGTTCCGGGAATAGGCCGGGTCATCGCGACCAGGCGACGGGCGGCTTCGGGCGAGCCGTGCGGAGGCGGCGCCTGGCGTATAGCCGCCGATGTCGGCTCGGACGGCGGAAGGCTGAGGAAGGTTTGCGCCTCGTCAACGACGTCCTTGAAGTCGGTCAGGCCGCAGCTTTCCCGGATGACATCGAGGAGATCGCCGTGTTCCCCGGTGGCGGCGTCAGTCCATTTGCCAGCTGCGCCCTTCGGCGAATCCTTCAAGCGAATATACATTGAGCGGCCGGGGGTGTTGCGCACATCGCCCACCAGCCAGTAGTTGCCCTGGCGCCGACCGTTCGAGAGGTAGCTGCGGCAGACCGTCTCGGCTCGATCGGCCAAACGACGCGCTAGATCATGCGGCCTCTCCGTCATGATGGCCTCCTTCATGAGAAAGGCCCGCCGTCGCCGGCGAGCCCAGTTGTGCAAGTTGGTGACGTTCTACTCTGCCGCGATCGCGTGGGGAGCGTCGTCGGCGGGCGTATTCTTCTCCGAAGGCTCCACATTGACCATGGCCGTTGTGCCGCCCACGGCCGCCAATCCTCCGACGTCGGCATCGGTCTCGCTGCTGTCCAGTGTAGTCACGTCAGCGGAGGTGCTGCCTTGCGTGCGGAGCGGCTCCGGCAACCAGCCGTGCAAGCCAGCAGCGTTTCCGCCTCTGCGGCCATGTCGCCCTTCTTGAGGTGCGCGATCCTGTCAGCGGCACGCTGCCCCTTGGCCTCGGCGACAGCCCGGAGGATTCGGGCCTTGGTAACTCGGCCGAGGAATGCGTCGACAGTGGGTCGCCAGCCTGCCGCTGTCATATCGAGCGCGACGGCTTGCGCCAGTCGGTCGGCATGGGCGAGCGCGCGGGGCCGGCGATTCCAAGCCTCATGCACCGCGTTGACAGACAGGCTGACGACGTGGGCGAAGAGGGCGGACCGGCTATTGCTGTCCCAGGCTTGGAGTGCGTCCCAGAGGCCATCCGGGTCTTTAGGCAATGCCTTCGCCCAATCGTCGTGCCGAGCGCGGATCGCCTCTGCAGCAGCGCTGTCGCTGAGTCCAGGCGCCTGGATGCCAAAGCTGACGCCCTTCAAGTCGAGTTCGAGGCAGCTGTCCGTGCCATAGTGATAGAAGACTTTGAGCGTCAGGGCATGCAGCGCTGCTATGAACGCCATGTCCGGCTGCTCGCCGAGAGCCTGGCGCAGACCGACCGTCCGATAGGCCGTCAACTCAGTCATGAGCCGATCCGAGATCGGCGTCAGCCCATCATCCTCGTCCCGTTCATTGGCGGGTGCGTCAAGCCCGGCAATCGTAGCGTTCTCGCCATCATCGCTGGCCGCGACCTCACGCTCATCCTCCTCTCCGGCAAGGTCTTTTTCTGGCTCCATAGCGAGCTCGTCCTCTGGCCGGATGAGGCCTCGCTCGACGCGGAGATGGCCGTCATAGGCAATACTGACGAAGGCCCCGGCGCGCGCGACCTCTGCGGGGTCGAAGACGAGCGGCCGTGCATCGAGAGCGTCGAGGGCAGTTTCGAGTTCGCCGAGACGCTCATCGACCTCTTTGGGCAGCTCGTCGGCATCCTGGTGCTGTTCGGACAGGCGGTCGAACTCGGCTTGCAGGGCATTGCGCGCCGCTTCCCCCGCCGGCGTCAACGGCATGGGTTCGCCGCGAAGCTGGCGCAGGCCGAAGCTATGACCGTAAGCGAAGTCGGGCGCGACCTCGATCCACTTCCAGCCTTCTGCCTCGGTGGTCGCCGCTTCTTCCTTCAGCTTCTCGGCGACCATCAGTTCAACCAGTGCGACGTCTTGCAGCCAGCCGCCGTCGTCTCCCTCGAACAGATCGCGCAGCACGGTGCCGCCGGCCTCGACATAGGCGTCGATGCCGATGAACTGCGCCCTCTTGTCCGACGCGCGCACGGCGCCCTCGGTTAGCATGCGGCGGATGACATAGGGCTGCTTGTCGTAGGAATGCTGGAGCCGCTCGAACACCTGTTCCTGGCGTTCGTGGTCCCCTGAGACCGTGAAAGCCATGAGCTGATCGAGCGTCATGCTGTCCTCGGCATAGGCTTCGAGCACCTTCGGCGAGACGGAGGCGAGTTTTAGCCGCTGTTTGACAACATTGACCGATACGAAGAACGAGGCGGCGATCTCCTCTTCGGATTGACCCTTCTCCCTGAGCGAGAGGAAGGCGCGAAACTGGTCGAGCGGATGCAGTGGCGCACGCTGGACGTTCTCGGCGAGCGAATCCTCTTCGGCAATGCCGTCTTCGCGCACGACACAGGGCACGGGCGCAGTCTTGGTTAGGCGCTTCTGCTTCACGAGCAATTCGAGTGCTCGATAGCGCCGGCCACCAGCCGGAATCTCGAACATGCCGGTCTCGACACCCGCTTCGTTGACAACCGCGCGGACGCTAAGGCCTTGAAGCAGGCCGCGACGGGCAATGTCCTCGGCCAGTTCCTCGATCGACACCCCGGCCTTCAGACGCCGGACGTTCGACTGGCTGAGCACAAGTTTGTTGAACGGAATGTCGCGCGAGGGCGACAACGTGATCTTCTTCGCAGCAGTAGCCATGGTGATGTACTCCGCGACGGGCGACCGAAAGCCTCTCTCTCGACCTCCTACCCGTCACGGAACTTCGATCCCCCCTCTCACTCTCCTTTTTTCGCCCCTCCGGGGGCTCAAATTGTGAGAAAGACCGTGAACGCGGGGTGCCTCTCGGATGCAGCTCGTGAGCTGAACGGCGTATCCGCGTCTGCGAAGTGGCAAGTCAGGTTTCGGCCTGTTTCACGGGTCCACAGTTCGATGCCTCGTCTCGCTCTCGGCAGGTCCTTTCGCAGGGCGAAGAGCGAGTATCGCAAGTGCGAAAAGCAGCGTACCGAGTGCAGCCGTCCACTCGGGCCCCATCGTATATGTCATGCCCGCTAAGCCGGAAGTAACAGCCAGCCCTCCGTGCATCGCCGTCATGCCAAGCGCCATCAGCGCTCCTCGCCGAGCCGTCGCCAGTTCGGCAATGTAATTCATGAGTGCGGGCGAGCCAATTCCTGCGGCGAGCGCCCACAGGGGCAGGGCGAACGCTAAGGGCCATCCAGCTGGCGTGACAAACACCACTGCGTTCATTGTCAAACAAACGACCAACGCGCAGCGCATGATATGCCGACCGTCGCCGAAACGAGCCGATATTCTAGGCATTGCAACGTTGCCAATGACGCTGACAATGCCAAGAAGAGCATATACTCCGCCGATGGTTCCAGTTCCGAGGCCAGCGATATCCCGCAGTCGTTCGCCGATCAGCGTGAAGATGGCAGTTCCTCCGCCGAGACCGAAGCCCATCGCGATGAGTGCACCAACTGAGCCAGGTACGAGCAGCCGGGCTCGACTCACCGGCTGGCTGATGCTCTCGGCAGGAATTGGGGCGGTCCTGATAAGCATGGCCATTAGAGCGAACGGCAGGGCTGCGATTCCGAGGGCCGCAAATGCTATGCGCCAGGAGAACAACTCCGTCAGTAAGGCCCCGAGGCTAGGACTTGTGACCATTCCCAGAGTCAATCCTGCCTGAACGAAAGCCACGCTCCGAATTGCTCGGCTCGTGCCCGTGTCAGCGGCTATCGCAAAGGCGATCGGGAGCATCCCCGCGCTTGCCGCGCCGGTCACTACCCGGAAAAACAGCGCACACGAAAAACACTCGGTGAGTGCCGTCGCGACAGAGGCACCGGCAAAGACAATCGATGCCGGAATAAGGACTTGCATGCGGCCATATCGATCCGACAAAGCTCCAAAAAAGAACGCGCAAACTGCATTGCCCAGACTGTATGCCGTGACAAATAAGGTGACACTTTCGGGCTTCACTGAGAAATCGTTTCCGATAGGTGTCAAAATGGGGCCGAGCAACAGCTCGTCTGCTCCCACGAGAAATGCGATGGCAAATAAAGAGATACCCTGGATGTGCATGATAGGGCCTGGGTGAATTAGCTGGGTATGGAACGGGAGTGCGTAGTAGTCCCTGAATTGTCAGGGCGCCGGCGACACTTTCGCCGTTCGCAACACAGACGGCGACGGTAGATCGTGTGCGCTAGTTCGGAAGATGCCTGGGCGTTGCCAGGATTCAGGAGCGCAGGTGGCACCCTGAACTCGCTTGGAAGTTTGGCGAGAGCCAGAAAAGCTGTCGGACTTGTGGGGTGATCTTGTGCCATTTGGATTCCATCGACATTGATGGGACGAGGCACAGGTTATGCGGAAAGCCTCGTCCACGAGGGGCGAGGCCTAGGTATCGTTCCGCTGTCGGTACTAGAGCGGTCGACTTCCCGGCATCCCGCCTTCTGGGATGCCGGCGAACCGGGAAACTACGTGGGTATCCTTTTCGACCATGGGGATGTGATATTATCTAGGGCTGCTTGCGTCAACGGAGCGGTGCTGGCCGAGCGGCAAACGGGCAGATGTCGTCTGGTAAGTCACTGACTTCGGGACGCCACCGAGCGAATACTCCGCGTGAAGTTCATAGCCGTCGGACGGGACGAACGCGAGCAACCAGTCCGCCGCCTTGCTGGCCTGTGACGCGGCGCGGACGATGGCGCGGTTGTCCTCGCGCAGCACCTCGAGCCATGAGCCGAGGTAGTCTGCATGCCTGACGGTCGGCACGATGCCGAGCGAGGCGCAGCAGAAGGCGGCGTTCATCTCGGCCACAAGCTCCTCGAATGCGTACTTCTTCGTACCGAAGCTGCCGCTCAGGTCGCGGCCGAGGCGAGAAGGGTGGCCTGTGGCGTGGCCGAGCTCGTGCAGCGCCGTGCGATGCCAATTGATCGGCTCGAAATAGGCCTGTGGCGGCGGGACCTGCACGTAGTCGAGCGCCGGGACATAGAAGGCCCGGTCGCGACCGATGCGAAAGTCCACCCCGGTCGCGCGGATCAGGGCCTCGACACGCGGTTCAATCAGCCCGGGTAGGTGAGGGGGCGCGGCTGCCGCAATGCCCTCCGGCAGGTTTTCGCACTGCGCCGTATTGAAGACGGTGAAGCGCTTCAGGAACGGGATCGCCTGGGCTTCCTCGCCAGCCTCGCGGGCGCGGCGCTTCTCGTCATCGGGCACGAAGCGGTCGGCATAAACGACGGTCGTGCCGCGTTCGCTCTTGCGCACATTGCCGCCGAGCGCGAGCGCCTGGCGGAAGGTGAGCCAACTCTGGCCGGGGAAGCCATGCTCGATCACAGCGCCCCAGAGGATCAGCACATTGATCCCGGAATACTGGCGACCGGTGGCGGCGTTTCTCGGCATGGCGAGTGGCGCCTTCGCTGCCGTCGTTCCCCACGGCTGAACCCAGGGCACGCGGCCGGCCTCCAGCTGGGCGATGATCTTGCCGGTGATTTCGTCATAGAGGCTCGCCCGATCCTGGCCGGCGCGAGCGGGTGCGGTCTTTCTGGACATCGCGGATCTCCGCGACGGGCGCCGGGAGCCTCTCTCCCAGCCCTCAACCCGTCACGGCAAAGCCGATCCGCACTCTCACTCTAGGGGGCGTTGCGGGGTCTCCCCGCAGAAGGGGTCGGCCGAGACCGTGGCTCGGTCGCAGGGGAAGGCTTTCCCCTCAAATCCGTATTTCCGCAATTGCGGTTTTCAGTCTTTCAGAATGCGAGCGAAGCCTGGGCGAGGGTGTGCGCCTCACACGGGCGGGAAACCCGGAAGCTCCCCGCCGGCAGCGGACGGAGCAGCTCTTCTTCCGGACACGTCAGATCGAGCCATGCCATACGCTGGTCGCGGCGCAGCACCGCCATCTGCCGATCATGGTAGGGCGCGACGTCTTCATTGGCTGCGGTCGTAAGGATCGCATAGGCCTCTGGCCAATCCCGCGATGCTGGGCGCCAGATGCCGGCGAAATAGAACCAGTCGCCGTTGGTAAGCCCGAAATTGTAGCGCTTGCCCTGGCTGCGATGGCGAAATTCGGAAGCAGGTACGAGGCAGCGATGGCTCGGGAATTTGCGGTCTTCCCCGCGCACCACGGTGAAGGGTCGACCGCCAGGCTCCCGGGGCTGCAGTCCCCAAGGCAGTTCCACCATCTCAACATCGCCGCCATAGCGCCGTATGATGACGCGGCGTTCATCGAGCGGTGCGTCGGAATCGAAGACCTTCGCGCTCATGATCATGAGAACATAATAAGAACAGGATCGCGAGGCAATAGCGATCAACTGGAGGACCGATGTGCAATGACTACCGGCTGATGGTCGATGTCGCCTCGATCGTTGAGGACTTCGCCGATCTCAAGATCAAGATCCGCTTTGGCGAAGGTGCGCCGAATATCCAGGCGCGCGAAGACATAAAGATCACCGATGTGGGTCCGATCATCCGGACGGTCGAAGGCGCGCGCGGCGAAGGTGAGATGGTCCAGCGCCGTTGGAGCTGGCCGGGCCCGAACAAGCGGCCGGTGTACAATTTCCGCTCAGAGGGGCGGGAGTTCACCTCGAACCGCTGCCTGATCGTCGCCGACGGCTTCTACGAGTTCACCGACCCGACCGAGAAGGGAAAGAAGCGCAAGGACAAATGGCTCTTCACCAAGCACCGTGAGCCGATCTTCTGCATCGCCGGCATCTGGCGGGAGACGAAGGACGTCGGCGAAGCCTTTACGATGCTGACAATGGAGCCCGGCCCCGACATTATTCCGTACCACGATCGACAGATCGTCATTCTCGGGCGCGAAGCGTGGGCGGACTGGCTCGATCCCTCCGTGCCGGCGCAATCGCTCATCCATCCGTTGGCTGCAGGCACGCTCCAGGTGGAACAGGTAGGATGATTCCACGATGGCTGAGGAGACAGAAGGCGTGAGGTCGGAAGAAGAGATACAGGCTAGAATCGAGGAATCTCGCAAACTGGGAAGCGTAGGCTCTTCCGACTGGCAATCGTATACGTGGAAGAACGAGCTCGCGGAGCAGCGCCGCCGAATTGTTCTGCATTTGGACGAAGTGCTGTCGGAGAAGGAGACGGAGCATAACTCCTATCACATGCTGGAACGGGCGATTGGAGTGGCTGCTGTATGCATGAGGCGGCTGATCGAATGCCGTCTCGTGACGGATCGATTTCGCAAGACGCCGTTGGACGTACACGAGATCGGAGTCAAAAAAGATGTCGAATGGCGTGAACCGTTCGTCAGCAGCACCGCGAGCGAAGTCTTCAACAACTATGATCTGACGGCGCGGCGACGCGAGAGCCGAACGCCAAAAGTGATCTCCGACAAAATGCTGCACGCGCGCGTCATCGGGGTCCTCTCCGGAAGTGTGTATTTGCCGGATGGGTTGCTGGTTGCCTCAGATACGCAGAGCAAAACGCAGCTCTTTCATTTCACACCTGAGGAGATCGCCGACGTTTTCGATGCGTTTCTGCAAGACGAAGTTCGGTACGCCAGCGACGGGTATCTGGACACGGACGGCAATGTCTCAGGAACGCGCCAAGTGTACGCGATCAGAGAATAGACCGTGTTTAGGGATAGTCCGGCTTGCTACGGACTGGGGGCATCGTTCGGACGTGCATCGCGTGCCAAGGCCCTGTATCGCTGCAACAGCGCTTGAAATTCGTCCCAGATGTCGGTCTTTTCCTTGATCTTCATCATGAGAAGCGTCGCGATCGTCATGGAGATGCCGAGCTCTGTCACGGTTACATGAAAATCGATCTCGTCGAGCTCGGGGTTGATGATCAACATCGCCAGGCCGTTAGTCGGGTTCTTGACATAGTGCCGGTTTAGCGCCGTCAGGCTGACATGCGCGGCGTCCCCGGAAATGTCTCGGTAGCTGCGGTAAAGGCGATCGAAATCGCTGCCCTCAAGGAGGGTGCCGATCTGGATCGCCTTTGCGCCTTGGAGTCCTTGTGCCACAAATTCCGCGACCTGCTGCCTCACGTCTGCCGTGCCATTGAACGTCTTCGCGCCGAGATGCAGGGCCGCGCGCGCTTGCCGGCTCTTGATGTCGTCATCCTTCATCCGCGTGACAAAGGCGGGGTTTCGGTCCAGGGCGATGAGGTACATCGCGGCTTCGATGACGCCGCGTGACTGAATGCGAAAGTCGAGCTGCCGGTCGTTTTCGAGCAGGAGCAGGGTTCCCTCGAACAGCGTTAGCGCCCGGGCATAGAGAGCAGCTTTTATCGCGACGAGCTCGCGTTCATCCTCTGACGACACGTCGACGGGATCCTCGGCAGTAAAGCGCCGCGCTGCGTTCACGTAGTCGCGCATCCAGGCGATCCACTCCGATGAACGTGAATACTCTTCAGGCATGGGAAACAGTCCAGGTCAAAGGGAGGCGTCGCGCCCCTCCTGTCGTTGTGAGCGGTCTGGCTTGATGCTTTAGATTCTATAGGACATCAAGCAGGAATAGAATCTTCCGCGGCAGGAGTAATCGGGTGATCATCGCTGGTTTCAGTAGCTTCCTCGACAATCACGCCCTCAAGAAACCGACTGTGCTTCTCCTGAAGATATTTTATTGCGGTACCTTCGTCAGCGGAATGCTGCAGATGCTCCTGGAAGAACTGAAGGCGAGCGCGGTTTTCCTCGATAAGCCCTCCCCACGTCTTGATTCCGACGATGTGTCTCGGCCCTTTCGCGATAAGACGCCGCTCGCGATCTGGTCCACTTTCAATCTCGTGCTTGGCAAAATCGTCGTAGGCGTTGGAAACGAGCCAGAAATGCCAGCGGACTCCATCGACAGTCGAAAATCGCTCATCGGATGTGACCGCAATCGCATACTGCTTTGCTTGCGTGATTTCCTTGGCGCCGATCTTCACCTTGGGAGCCTTCAGTTCGACGATCATGTGCTCGATGTCGTTGGCACGGTGCCGTCGGGTGGAGCGCGAGAACATCAGATCGATGATCCCACGCGCCTTGCCGATCACCTTGACGGGCTCGTCGATCGAGATGTCCGGATCAAGATATTCGCGATGCTTCTCGAGGACACGACGAAGATCCTTGTCGCTGACCCATAGGTTATACTCTCCGCCGAAAATCCACGTGTTTTCAGCGAGTATCTTGTGAAGCTGGGTCCGCTCCTTCAGACGCCCTTTCGTCTCAGGATCGAAGACAATCGACTCCAGGCCGAAATGAACTTGAGCCGATCGGCGACCGTCTTGGCCGCAGTAATGATTGCGGACAGCGTGGTCTCCTGGAGAAGGGTAGCGAGTTCCTTCTGCTTGCGAGCCGGAAGGTCCAGTACCTCCTTCAATATCAGCTGTAATTCCTCTGGTCCGCGCTCGATCGCGTTACGAAGCATCCGAAGGTGTAGCGCCTTCGCCTTCGCCGAGCTGACCCCGAGGTCCGGCGCGAGCTCTTGAACCTGGACCGCCACGATATCAAAGACCTGCCGTTCGACCTTCTCAACGGCGTTCTGTGGTGCGCCTCGATATGGGTAGACATCTTCGGCGATCCATTCATCGACGAGGGACCGAGCCTTTTCTGCGGCCTTGTCGCGGAAATAGTCCTTGATCGCGGACCGCGCATTTTCTACCGCCACGCCAAGCAGCGGATCCAATTCCGAGAGCGCGACGCGTTCTTCGTTGTGGAGTTCCTCGACGTAGGTCGATTTCAGATATGCGGAGAAAGAAAAGCCGGGAATGTGAAAACGCGTCTCGACCTGATCGAACGGAAATCCGGCGCCGGAGCATAGATACAACGCGCGGCGCGCGTCCGTTCGCCATTCGATGACCTCCAGCTCGACGCTGTGCTGGCGGCCTTCCGCCGTCTCGATCGGCGGAAGCGGAACTTTATGGTGGCTGGCGATCACCTTCTCCGGATCGAGCCTCTGGCCAGCGACAGAGATAGAGACCCCACGATAGTTCATGAGGTAGAGCGCGAAAATCTCGTTCAGGTCCTGAATGCCTTCGTCGCTCTCGAAGGTTTTGAAATCCCGCCGAAGGTCGTTGATCTCGACGATGACACCGGTCGAGCGATCAGGCGCGGGCACTTCCTCTGTGATGGTGACATCCGTGAGATCGGCTTCCAGGAGCCTGACCTCAAAAGCCTTTCGGCCTGATGCGCCGTCGTAGCAAACTTTCCAGGCGGCGGACTGGCCGAGGGCAAATGCCTTGTAGCGCCCGCGCCCTTCCTGGCCGTGGATCATGCGATGATTGCGCTTCGTCTGACGAATATGACGCTTCCAAGACCCGCCGAGATTGCCGAAGAGCGCACGTGCCTCTGTGCGTGAAAACCCGTCACCATTGTCGTAGACGACGATCTTGGACATTCCGCCGGCCAGGTCGTTATGAACGAATTCCACCGAGACATCGGTGGCGTCGCCATCGAGGCTATTCCACAACAACTCCGCAAGGGCAGGGACGGGCTTCGCTTTGGTCTGCCGCGCCAAAAATCATCTCTAACTGCAACAGAGACGTGTTCCTCGCCTGCCATGTTCCCTCCCGCCCTGATGAGGGCCACTTTTACTTTCGATTCGACAATTTTAGGTATCGAGATTTGCCGAAATCGACGGCATTCTTGTTATCAAGCCTGTTTGCACGCCGTTTTGGCAAGACACAACTAAGCTTTCAGCGACTTTCGCCTGGTCCGTCAATGGAAATCCCGCGTCTTCATCTTCAGTTCGCGGATGTGGCCGTAGGGATCGGCGAAGTTGCGTGCCCGCAATCCGTTGGGTGGCAGCTCGCGCGGATCGGGACCGCCTCCGTGCCGGGCTTGATCGCCGCGACCATGCGGGAGCGGGAATGCAGCGTCGCGCGTTCCCACGCTTGCGAGGTCGGCGGAAAGATCCGTCACCTTCTGCACGACGAGATGCACGACTTCGCCTTCACGCTGGATGCGACCGCGCACGGCCATCATGGACGTTGAAAGGATGGCACGCCGGTTCGCCTCAAAGACTTTCGCCCAGATCACGAGATTGGCGATGCCTGTCTCGTCTTCGAGTGTGACAAAGAGGACGCCCTTGGCGCTGCCGGGGCGCTGACGCACCAGAACGACGCCGGCGGCTTCCAGCCAGCGGCCATCGCGAGCTCCCATCGCCTCTGCGCACGTCACGATGCGGCGGCGTCGGAGATCCTCGCGCAGAAACGAGACAGGGTGCGCGCGCAGCGACAGGCCGACATGGCCGTAGTCCTGAACGACTTCGCCGCCGGCAGTCATAGGCCTCAGAGAAACGGGTTGCTCTGAAACTTCCGGCACGATCTTCGTCTCACGTGCTGAAGCGGCGGCGAAGAGGGGGAGGGGTTCATCACGAAGAGCGCGGATCGCCCAGAGCGCTTCGCGTCGCGCCAGGCCGAAAGCCGGCCGGAAGGCGTCCGCTTCTGCGAGTTGAACCAGCGCCGCCTGGGGAACGCCGGCCCGCTGCCACAGGTCGTCGACTGAGGCGAACGCCTCATTGCCGCGGGCTGCCACGATAGCTGCGCCGTGGGCATTGGCGAGCCCCTTGACCAGGCAGAGGCCAAGGCGCACGGCGAACCGGCTCTCGTCGTCGGTCGCCTCGAGCGTGCAGTCCCAGCGTGAAGCGCGGACGCATACGGGCCGGATTTCCACACCATGGGCGGCCGCATCACGGACGATCTGCGCGGGCGCGTAGAAGCCCATCGGCTGTGCGTTGAGCAGCGCGCAGCAGAAGACGTCGGGATGCCAGCATTTTAGCCAGGCGGAGGCATAGGCAATGAGGGCGAAGGATGCGGCGTGTGATTCCGGAAACCCATAGCTCCCAAAGCCTTCGAGCTGTTTGAAGGTCTGCTCTGCGAAGTCTGCCGCATAACCGTTCGCGACCATGCCGTTGATGAGCTTCGCCTTGAAGGAGGAGACACCGCCGGTGTGCTTGAAGGTCGCCATCGATTTGCGCAGCATGTCGGCCTCTCCGGGCGTGAAGCCGGCGCATTCGATCGCGACCCGCATGGCCTGTTCCTGAAAGAGCGGCACGCCAAGGGTCTTGCCGAGCACCTTTTCCAGTTCGGGCTTCGGGTAGTGGACCGGCTCCAGGCCTTCGCGGCGACGCAGATATGGATGCACCATATCGCCCTGGATTGGTCCCGGCCTGACGATCGCGACCTGGACAACGAGATCGTAGAACGTACGAGGCTTCAGCCGCGGCAGCATCGACATCTGTGCCCGGCTCTCGATCTGGAAGGTGCCGAGCGTGTCTGCCTTGCGGATCATGGAGTAGGTGCGCGGATCTTCTGCAGGGATGGAAGCAAGATCGAGAGCAATGCCCTTGTGTTCGGCCAGGAGGTCGAGGCCGAACTTCATGCAGGTCAACATCCCCAGCGCCAAAACGTCGACTTTCATGAAGCGGAGCGCGTCGATATCGTCCTTGTCCCACTCGATGACCTGTCGGTCCTCCATGGCGGCGGGCTCGATTGGCACCAGATCGTCCAGCCGGTCGTTGGTGAGGACGAAACCGCCTGGGTGCTGCGACAAGTGGCGCGGCGCGCCCTGGAGCTGACGGGCAAGCTCCAGAGTAAGCCGCAACCGGCGATCGGCGGCATTGAGATTGAGTTGCTCCACCTGTCCCTCGGTCACGCCTTCGTTGGACCAGCCCCAGACCTGGCCCGAGAGCGTCTTGATCAGATCCTCAGGCAGGCCGAGCGCCTTGCCTACATCCCGCAGCGCGCCCTTCGTCCTGTAGCGCGTGACCGTCGAGCATAACGCTGCGTGGTCACGGCCGTAGGTGTTGAAGACCCACTGCATGACGATCTCCCGCCGGGCGTGTTCGAAATCGACATCGATGTCGGGAGGCTCGGCGCGCTCCTCGCTGACGAAACGCTCAAACAGGAGATCGTTTCGGCTCGGGTCGATCGAGGTGATGCCCAACACGAAGCAGACTGCGGAGTTGGCCGCCGAACCGCGACCCTGGCAGAGAATATCCTGTGACCGCGCGAACCGGACGATCGCGTTCACGGTCAAAAAATAGGGCGCGTAGTCGAGCTTTGCGATCAGTCGCAGCTCGTGCAGCAACGTCGCGCGGACGCTGTCGGGAAGCCCCTCCGGGTAGCGGCGCTCGGCGCCCTCCCAGGTCAGTTTCTCGAGCGTCTGCTGCGGGGTCAGCGAGGGATCGTCTCGCTCCTCGGGATATTGATAGGCGAGCTCATCGAGGCTGAAGCGGCAACGCTCGGCAATTGTGAGCGTTCGGGCAAGTGCGTCGGGATAGCGGCCGAAGAGCCGGTGCATTTCCTCGGGCGGCTTCAGATAGCGATCCGCATGGCGTTCGCGCTGATGGCCGAGCGCGTCGATCGTGACGTTGTGGCGGATCGCGGTCACCACGTCCTGCAGGATGCGGCGCGATGGCTCGTGGAACAGGACGTCGTTCGTCACAACGGTCGGGACACGCATCTGCGCCGCGAGATTTGACAGCTCGTGCAGGCGGAGCTGATCATTTGGCCTGCGTCGCAGGGTCAGCGCCATGTAGGCGCGATCGCCGAACGCCTCCCGCAGCCGGCGCAATTGTAGGCCGCATTCGGCGTCGGCCACTTCGGGAAGGAGAATGGCGATCAGCCCCTCGCCATAGGCGACGAGATCGTCCCAGTGGAGAAGGCACTTTCCCTTGCCGGCGCGGCCCTTGCCGAGTGTCAGCAGGCGGCAGAGCCGGGAGTAGGCAGGCCGATCGGTCGGATAGACGAGGACGGACACGCCGTCGCTCAGGTCCAGGCGGCACCCGACGATCAGACGCACGCCGGTTGCCTTGGCGGCCTCACGGGCGCGCACGATGCCGGCAAGGGAATTGCGATCGACGACGGCGAGCGCCTCGATGCCGAGGCTGGCGGCACGCGCAAACAGCTCGTCGGCCGAGGAGGCGCCTCGAAGGAAGCTGAAATGGCTTGTGACCTGGAGCTCGACGTAGCGAGTGCTCATCCGAACACCCCATGAAGAAACCATCGATGGGAGCCGGTGGCCGCGTCCTCGCCGTCGCCGGCACGGTAGATCCAGTAGCGCTCGCCGACGTCGTCCTCGACCCTGAAATAGTCCCTGACTGCGGCGAGCTCCGCATCGCGCATCCACCATTCGCCGAAAACGCGCTCGGGACCGTCGGCGCGCTTTACCCGGCGCCGAATGCCGCGCCAGGTGAAGGAGACTGGCGGATGGTCTGGCAAAAGCGCGACGGTCTCGATCATTTCGGGACGAGCGAGAAGGCGTGCCGGACGAGGCCAGTGGTTGGGCCAGGCTGCGCCGCTCTCGGGGGCCATGGCGGAAATCCGGCATACCGAGCGTTCCGGCACGTCGCTCGCGACGGGCGCCATGCGATAGATCGCGCGTTCGCCCACGCGGTTGGCGAGCGTGTCGATCAGGTCGGAAATATCAGGGGCGGCGAGCTCGATCAGACTGCTCGCCATCTGCCTCCGCTCAAGCGGCTCGGCGATCGTCGCGGTCAGTGTCATGACCTCGATCCCAAAGCCGGGATCGATCGTTTCGATCTTGTCGCACAACAACCGGGTGAGGCGCTTTGGGTCTCGCACCGGCTGCGCCATGCCGACCCGCACGGCCGCGAGGCGGTTGTCCACGCGATGACAGAGGAGATCGAGCCGACGCGCGCCGAGGCCCTTTTCTTCGAGGGCGTCACAGAGCCGGACGGTCAGCTTGCCGATATAACGGGCGATTGTTTCGGCCGCGCCGATCGGTTCAGGAAACGCGCGGCGCATCGAGATCAGATCTGGCGGCCGCACAGGCTCGATCGGCTCCGCCAGGACACCGAGAGCCTGATCGATATGCCGGCCAAGCTGCGGCCCGAAGCGCAGCGTCAGCGGCGCGCGGGGTTGCGCGAGGAGATCGCCGATGCGTTCAAATCCGAGCACCCTCAGATCGGCCGACATGGTGCGCGGCAGTCGCAATGCTTCCAGCGGTAATACTTCCAGCACGGATGCACCATGGCCCGGTGGGGCGACATAGGTGGCAGCCCCGGCGAAACGCGCGAGCGCATGCGCAGCACCCCAGCTGTCGGCGATCGCTGCGCGAGCCGTCACGCCGGACATGATGAGGCGGCCGATCAGCGCATCCAGCATCGCCTGCTCGCCGCCATGAAGATGATCGGCGCCGGTCGTGTCAAGGACGATCCCATCGGGGGAGTCCGGCGCGACGATCGGCGCGAAGCGTTGCAGCACCCAGAGCGCCAAGCGCTCAAGGGCCGCTTCATCTTCGGCGGGCTCCGCGTCCTTGATGATCAGGCCGGGCACCAGAACCTGCGCCTTGGCGGCAGGCATGCCCACAAAGATCCCGGCGGCCTGCGCCGCGGCATCCGCCGCTACCACCAGCCGCCTGCTTCCTTCCCGGCCGATCAGGACGAGCGGCGCCTCAGACGGAGGCGCGGCGTCGCCAGCCTTCCGCCGAAGCCGGTCGGTGGACCAGGTCGGCAGGAAGAGCGAGACAACCCGTGTCATCGCAGGCCTCCAACTCGAAATCAGCACTTTCGCCCGCGCGAGCACGGATCAACTCAACGAGCCAACGGTGTCGGCCGACGCCCGGCACCGGAAGCGGTTCGGATGGCAGCATGGATACGCGCCACCGCGTCACCGCCGCGGTCGGCTGGCCAAAATCCGCCGCTTCTGTGTGTCGTCGCCAGCGCCGGAGCGCAATGGCGATCGTTCCGGACCCCTCGGCGGCAAGCTGAAGCCGGCGCGATGCCGTCATTGACAGACGTGCGATCTCGGCAACGACTGCGCCAAGGCCGCCGTGGCGAAGCCCTTCCTCCATGCAGGCGAGGATGGTCTTGTCGTCGCCTGCCTCCAGATAAACGACCCGATCGGACGAAAGACCTGCCTGAGCGAGCGCGGGCGCAAAGAGATCAGGGCGGGTAATGCACCACAGAACCTTGCCGGTGGTTCTTGCCGCTATGCCGGCGGAGAACAAAGCGGCGGCTGCGCCGTCGACCGCGCCGTTTCCGCCGCCAGCAACTTCATGAAGAGCGCCCCGCGCCAAGCCTGCGCCGGGGAGTCGCGAGTCCATCTCGGCGATCCCGAAGGGGAGCACCGATTTCGCGCGCCGGCTCTTGCCTTCGATCCGTTCGATCTGCGCACGCAAAGACTCTATGGCGGGCTCGGGCCGCAAGTTCGTTCTTGACCTCCTGGGGCGGGTTCGCTTTCATGTTCCCTATTTGTTCTTACTTTCAACGCCGGGAGTCAAGGAAGAACGCAGAAGGGCGTTTCAATTAGGCTGCTAGCTGTCCGTGTTTTTCGAGTAGCCGCATCAGGACGACGTTGGCGTGGGTGAAATTCAAGAGCTGCCCATGGAGCTGGTACGCCCATTTCTCGCCGTGGAAGAGGTTGTTGCGGAAGCGCCAGACGATCATCAACACTGTGAGAAGCCTATCACGCGGATCGTTGTTGCTGCCGTCGAGCACCGACTGGACGACACCAGGTTGATCGGCAGGGCGTAGATGCAGGTGCGGAAAGTGGTGGGTGAAGGCGCCGTTGGCGAAATAGCGCTGCCGGAAATAGGTAAGCTCGGGGGCGTACTGGTCAGCGTCGAGCGTTCCAGCATTGCGCCACTCGTCGACCTTCGTGCAGATCAGGTCGGCGCGCGCGAAGTTGCCCATGACCTGGGCTTCGAACAGGCTCCATAGGAAGGTGAAGTTGAAGATCGCGGCGCGATCCGCCTCGGGTAGCGACTGAAATCCTGGCGCTTTCGCCAACAACCATTGCATGCTCATCTTGTTACCTTGGTTTATTAATGGTCGCGCGGCCGGTCAGTCGTCGGGCCGATCGCGGTCATCCGGGGACAGTTCCGAGAAATCGGTGAGCGTGTCGCACTGGATGCAGTGGTACATCTGTGAGGCTTCCTGGAAATGCATGCCGCACAGGCATCCGCAGAAGGGGCAGCATTCGTCGATTTCGAGATCGCCCCACTCCCAGACGCCCAGGTATTCGGGGACCGCGTCTCGGTCGTAGCCGACGATCTCGAAGGCGTCGGCGTTCTTCGCAACGAAGCCACGGCGGCCTTCGCGCATGAGTACAGGCAGGATGTCGGCAGGCTCAATCGCGAACCACTCACCACGCACGTGCGTAGCGCCGAACTGTCGATGCAGCCGACGTTCGATTTGAAAAACGTCCTCCGCGTCGATCCAGCCCAGGAGGCGCAGTTCGAGTGGATTGCCGGTCTGAAGGTTGCGCTTGCGTACCTCGATATTCTTCGCGACCCCGATCTTGATCGGGGAGCAACCGTTTTCGTCTTCGCCCAGGAAGTAGACCGGCATGCTTTGAGGTCTCCCGCGATCAACGAAGTTCCGCGAGAAGGGTCATGACGAACTCCCGGAATGACGAACCGGTGTAGTCGAGCCTGCGGCCGTCCTGGCGCATGAGAGCGATTAGAAGGCAGGCGGTAAAGACCCAAAACGCGGACGCGTCAGGCAAATTGTAGCCGCCGATCATCGCTTCGAGCCGGTCCCCGATCGGCGGATAATCATCGCTTCCCCAGTGCGCGTGGAGCGGTGTCATCGCATGGATAATGACGGCTGCGAGTGCAATCCCCATCGCGCGCTTCTGCTCGACCTGCCCATAGGTGTGGTCATGGGATTGGGCGTAGGCGTCGATGCCGGTCGTCATGAAGTTTCGCGCCCAGGTGTCGCAGGCCATCTCTTCTTCAGCCGCCGCCTGCCGATCGTCCTCGGGCGTTTGCTCAGCGGCTTCTACGGCTCGGGCCTGGACGTGCTTGAACTCGTGGAGGAGCGCGAAAGCCAGCGCAAGGGCAACCAGATCGAAAACCGCCTTATCCTGACCGTTACTGAGGCTCTCCCGGTCGGCGGTCGGCTGCGGTATGTCTTCGGGCCACTCGATCTCGAATGTCGCAGCGGCGTTGAGGAGAGATTTGGCGCTCGAGATACGGTGCTTGTAATCCTGCTCGAACTGACCGCGCTCATTATCGATATTGAGTGCCGCCTCCAGCGTGATGCCCGTCGCCGTCGCAAGGGTCAGAGCCGGGGCGTAAACTTCGATCGCGCGCCATGCGCTGAAGCCGAGCAACCAGAAGAAGTCGATCGTCTTTGTATCGAACTTGATCCGCTTGCTGGTGGCGTTCATCGTCGAGCCGTGGGCGCTTGGGGCAATCTCGACCTCGTGGCCGTGCTCACGCCACAAGCGGGAGAGATCGTCGGCACGCTCAGGGACAGCGCCGCGAAGCAGGTGCAAAACAATTGTGCGATCCGAGGGGACACTCGCCATTCAGTAAAGGTCCTTCTGAGGTTCGGAGCGGTGCTTCGTCACCCCTCCTCCTACACGTTCCAGAGGTCGTCGGGGCCGAGATAGACGAGATCGAGTTGCCCACCTTGAGCTGCGACTGTGGCCCGTAGAAGCCCACGACGACCTGCGTTCAACGCGTAGGGGAGGACGCCATGCGACAATCCTTCGGGTGACAGCACGAGAGGCTGGCCATTCCAGTGATGCAGGGAAACCGGTGATCCTGGAGGAGGCGGCACGGTGGTCCAGTTTACGTTCGCCAAGTAGGTGCGCTCTGACCAAGTCTGGCTGGCAGTTGGTGCGAATTCCTGCGCGAAATCGAGCCAAAGGCTTCGCGTTTCGAGTGTTGGCCAGTCCGGTTGGTCGGCAAAGGCAGCCACTTCAGGTGACCGGAGCCAAATTCTCAAGTCGTGCCCAGTCTCGAATGTGGCCCCCGTATCATTGACGGCCTTGATGGCGGCAAGGCGCGAGTTGAACCCAGCTTGCATGAGGATCGAGGCGGAGCGGTTCATTGTGCCGGTTTCCACCGCCGACAACGCCAGGCCAAGCTCATGATCTTCCAAAGCGGCCGCGGAGCCGGGGGCGCCTACGACATCACCATTCGCGGACGCTCGAACGCGTAAAGCCTCCATTGCCCAAGGCAGGCGATAGACGAGGCCGTCTTCGATAAATCGCAAGCCGTCACCGTCACCGTTGGCGACCAATGCCGCCAGTGGCTGTCCGAGGAGCCAGACGCGCAGGATATCTCGCCAGTTGTCAGGTAGCGGGTCCGGGGAAAAAGGATGAAAGGGGAATACCCGTTCGGCAATACCGGTGATTGCAGCGATTGCGGCTTCGTCGTCTCCGATCAGCAAAGCGCCGTTCGCGTCGACCAGCAACTGATTGCCATCCGCTGCGACGGCATCCAACGCTTGACCAGCTTCGAGGCCGAGACCCGCAAGGAAGTATCCCTTGCGCCTAGCCGGGGTAGAGTTGGCCCAGATGTGCCGACTCCGGATCAGCAACGTTGACTTAAAAACGATGCGAGCTTCGTTCGATTTTCGCAGAAGCCGACGCTGCCACAAAGATGATTGCAAGATCGCATCGAGCGTTGCCTCGATGTCGGCATCTGGGACATCTTCTTCGCCAATGAGGCTGAGGATCGCGGTGTCGAGCGTCGCGAGGTGCGTTTCCCATTGCTTCCGTGCGTCATCCCGGTCTTTGGGCTTTTCGCCCGGCACCTCTGGAAAGTCCCAGGCGGCCGCGTTGTTGACGACATACTCCGTCAGGCGATTGAGATCGCCGCCGACGATCTTGTGCATGCGGAGCAAAAGGGCCGTGAGCAATTGGATCAGGCCGCTTTCCATCTCGCGGGCGCCCGGGTCTCCAATCAGCTGGACCCATTCGTTGTGCTTTTTGCTCCTTCGATCCTCGAAGATCGGGAAAAGGACAAGGCCTTCGACGTCGATGTAGGCGCGGCCGGCGCGACCTATGACGTTTTTGAACTCGGAGACCTTGATCATCTCGCCGTTGCGATAAAGCGAGTGCATGACGACAGCGGTGGCCGACAGGTTCAGGCCCTGGGCAAGGGTCGGCGACGAGATTGTGACTTTGAGGACGCCGTCGCGGAGAAGACGTTCGACTTCCTTCCGGTAGGCCGTAGGCAGAGCACCGTGATGGAGCGCAACGCCGAGCCGAAGGCATTTCAGAATATCGCTATTTGGGCCTAGCCATTCCTCTCCCAAAGCGATGGCCGTCTGGAGCGCCACAGGGTCCACTGCTAGGAGCGAAGGCAGCGCGCCGCGTTCGTGTAAATCGACGATGACCTCGGCGTATGGCTCTACGCTCCGTCGTTGCGGGCAATAGATAAGGACCGTTTGACCATCTTCGACCAGGCGCCAAGCCGTGGCGAGACAAAGCTCTCGTTGGTCGCAGGGGAAGATCTTCGTCCGTTTTCTCTTGGGCTTGATGAAAAGCTGCGGAACGAAACCGGTAAAGAACCGGGGCACGAAGGGGCGTTCGTCATCGACACGGAGGTTGAGGCGCGCGTTCGGGCTATTCCAGCCGACTTCTCCGAACCGGAGGCGGGTTGGGCGCCAATCGTTTTTGACAGGTCCACCAGCTTGATCGCGGCGTAGCCATGCGGAGAAATCCTCCAGCTGATCTCCATCGGGGAGGATTGCGGAGAGGCACACGATCCGGCGCTGATGGGCGTCAGGTCGGCGAAGCAAGCGCTGAATTTGAACTTCGTAACGAACTTCACGTTCGCCTGGGCCGATCATATGGCCTTCGTCGAAAATCAACAGACCCACGTCGTCGAGCAGAGAAGGGTCGTTGCGAAGCGCGAAATCGATCTTCTCCGGTGTAGCGACGACGATGTCGCGTTCGCGAATAGCGTCTTCATCGAACCCGGAGACGCCGATGCTCCCATAAAGAGCCGAAATCGTCTTTCCGAGTGGTCCAAAGGTACGTTGGAGGTTCGCTTCCGTCTGGGCTGAGAGAGCCCTTAGCGGTGTGACGAACATGACCCTCCGGCCGCCTGCAAGACATCGGAGAATGCATAGCTCCGCAACACGGGTTTTGCCGGCGCTGGTCGGCAGTGAGACGACGAGATTATCGGATTGATCGACGGCACGAGCCGCCGCCTCGATCTGCGACGGCCACAGATCTATTTCCGCCCTTGAGCGGCAGGCGAGCGATGCAATCAAGATCGATCGCAAACGTAGCCAGTCAGCTGCCGCACCGCCCGTGGGAGCTAGAGGGACCCTCTCATGAAAAGTGTTGGACCAGAGGTCGGACAGAAGATGAATGGCGACTCTGTGCGCCCACCATTGCGGGAGGAGGTTGAGCTCGGCACAGATGGAAAGGCTGTTCCGAAGTCGCGCGATTGCTTGCTCGACTAAAGCCCGCTCACCGCGGTCGAGTGCTAAGAGGAAAATGGAGATGGCGCCGAAAAAGTTGTCGGTGAGCGCGATGTCCAGCCCTTCCCAGAGGAAGTCATGGCCGTCGCGGTCGGGAGCTGCTTCGTCATCTGGTTGAATGGGTTCGAGCGCGAGCCGCTCTTGAAATAGGCCTGAGATTCGCGCGTCGGAGCCTTCTCCATCGAGGCGATAATTATGGACCCGTGCGCGGAGACCATTGATATCCCGGCGCATCAGCTGCGCTAAAGCGCGCTCAAGTGGCGAGAAGTTTTCTTCGTTTATGACGATCGCGAGAAGCGAGTAGGCTCGGGCGGAAAGCTGCGCGAGATGATAGCTGGCGGCCGCCATGACGAAATGGAAGTCCCGATCCGCTTCGCCGCGATCACCCTTGGCCATCACCGATTCAAGGGCGGTCGCAGCCTGCACGAAGGCGACCCGAGCCTGATCGGCATCACCACCCATCTCAAGCATGCGTAGGCCAAGACCCAGGAGACCGTAGGCGTAGCTATGAAGATCGAAGCTGAGCTGCGGCGAGAACTGTGGCGCGTCGGATGGTAGAACGCCGCCTCGCCATATCATGGCACGGGCCTGCCCTTGCGCGATGAGTCTACCGCGAAAGCCGACTGCCGCTGCTTCGGTGATGGCGGCCGAGATGGTGTCAGGGTTGGTTGGCATTGGCGATCACACGATCATAAATGGCGCCGACAAAGGCTGCATGGCCATCGACGTGGAGAGCGACGCCCCACTGATTGATTTGCCCCGGGTAAGCTTGAAGTGACTGCGTCAACAATGCTCGCGGCGCGTTGCCCGAGAACGTGAACAACAGATGCTGCACACTGGCCAACGGGATGCCATGACGCACCAGCGCATCGTCGATTGCGTCTGCCAAGGGTTCGTTCGCAAGTTCGAGAAGGCGCGCGGATATGAACGACAGCGCGTGCGATGAAGGCCGTCCATTGTCCTTATCAAGGCCAGCACGCGCCTCCGTGAGAGTCTGCGCGCGAAGAGAGGCCCGACTCTTTGCCTCAGTCTTGAGGAAGCGAAGTCGTTGTGTGGCCTGGTCGAGGACCATGCCGATCACATCGTCACCGCGCATTGCCATGTTGCGATGATCTTTCCATCGCAGACGCTTGATCGGAGCGCGATAGCCGCTGTGCGCTTCAATCCATTCGGTCGCGTAGATTTCACCGAGATCGCCGGAACGGATCTGCTTTGTCTGAGGTAACAACCCTGTGACCAGGTCGGCAGCCCCCGGCTTGCCGAGGCGACGCAATGCTCGGGCGATTCGCTCTTCGGCCGCATAGTGACCAGGCACCGCGGCGGCGGTCAGCTGGACGCCGGTCGGGCGATCGACGGCGCGACCGGTCTTGATGTGGAGGTGGTGGTTGCCGAGTGGAGTATCGGCTGCGTCACACCAGTCGTTGAATTGCACCATCGCTCATACCTTCTCGATTACGCGCGGCGCAGCATTCGCGGGATGTGGACGCGGTGAAAACCGTGGGTCTGCACTTGTCGGCGAAGCTTGGGGGTATCGTTGACGCCGAACGCGACGGCCGCCTTCAGGGGGCTCGCAAAGGTCGCGTAGAAGGTCCAGCGAGCGTCCTGCGGCAGTGGCGCGTTCTGCCGTCGGTCGGTGATGACGACATCGCGGGGGTCCTTCGTATTGCGAAAGGCATGGAAGGTAATCCAGTCGGGCCGCCTGTAGCGTGCGGCCTTGCTGAAGGGCACCGACTGAACCTTCACGTCGCTTTGGTCGAGAACCCAATCGCGCTGCTCTAGTATCTGCCTGACCATGTGGCCGACCATCTGCTTAACGCGGTCAATCAGGACGTCTTCGCGAAACTCCTCCAGAAGTTGTTCTTCAATACCTTCGACGGCGGGCTTTCCGAGCTCTGAGGCCGTCTCCAGGCGAGCGATAGTGGCAGGCCGCGTAAGAAACGACCAAATGCGCTGACCGATGTCGGACTCCGACAGCGAAGCGAATTTCTCCGGATTGTAGCGAAGCATGATAGGGCCTCCTTGACCGGGTATAAATGGCCGGTCATAAATGCCTAGTCAAGGGCGCCGCACGTTGAATCGCTCAGTCTGCCGGTTTGCCGCTCGTGTGCCGCTCCGATTCCGGTCGGCTGCCTCACGCTGCGTGGCTTCTCCGTGTAGATTTGGATCATCGAAAACGCGGAATGAGGTTGAGATGAAGAAGGTCGTGCCGAACGGGAAGGTCGTGAAAGCCTTGAGGGAGCAACTCGAGATACTGTCGACCCAAAAGGAAATGGCGAATGAAATCGGGGTCAGCGTTCGGATGCTTCGCATGATCGAAAATGAGAATGCGCCGATTGCAGTATCGACGGCTGATCGGCTGGCCAAAGCGCTGCAAGTTCATCGCGAGCGGATCATCCTCGTCTCGGAGCCTTTGGAGATGGCGCCGACGGGAAGCGCGCCGGATGTCTTCTCCGCGCTGATGGAGGATGAAGACCGGCTCATACCCCGCAACGACTATGACATCGCCAGTGCGACCACGGATGAAGGCGCGCTCTATACGGAGGCAGCTCGCTCACACGACGTGGCCTGCATCATCGAGACGACGCTTGATGAGGAGACGGGTGCCTATGCGCAGGAGCTGTTCGATATCCTCGTCGGCCTGTCCTGGTCGCAACGCGATATTCTCGTGGAGATTCCCCCAGCTACGGAGATCGCGGTTCGCCGGCGTATCCGACAGCTCATCGTTCTTCTCAAGGGCAACGACATCTGGATCTATCAGACCTCTGTCTTGAGGAGATTGCCGGAGCGATACACTGTCGCGCCGGCAGACGAGCCTTGCTCGTATCAAAGCCGTCAGGTCGTGGCGCTGGGGCCGCCGGGTGAATATGGCGAGACCACCATGCGTGTGCCGATCGATCACGGGCAGCCGTTCATCCTTCCGGCGTGGCGCAAGCTTCGGAAGGGCGACAAGGAGTTGGCGACGCCTTCATAATGAGAAGCAATCGTTTGATCATCGAGCTGTTGGGCGCGCGCTGAAATCGAATAAAAGTGCATTTGGCGGAAGCCGGGGGGCATATGAAGTTTAAGCTGGAAAATACTTTCGAGGAAAATCTCGCCTTGTTTCAGGCTGAGGCCGAGCAAATCGATCCTGACTGTGCGAAGATCCTCTTCGACAATATGCATCTCCTGGATTCGGGAGGTGATACCGCGCCAAGCCGAGCAACGATCGGCGAGTTTCACAAGGCGGTACTGGCTGCACTCAATGGTCTGTCCAACCCAACGGGCGAGGGCAAGGCATGACGCGGTATTTCCTGGGCAGCTTGTCGATCGAGGGCTTTCGCGGGATCAACAATGACGGCGACCCGCTCGTCCTCAAATTCAAACCCGACGCCGTTAACTCGGTCCATGCGCCGAACGGGGTCGGTAAAAGTTCAATATTCGAAGCCGTCTGTTTCGCGATCCACGGCATCGTTCCACGCCTGAAGGCGCTCCAGGAAGCCGAGCAGGGCGACAGCTATATCGTCAACCGCTTCCATCCCGGGCAGCAGGCGACGGTCGACCTGATATTCGCCAGCGACGACGGGTCGCCGGATGTGGCGATCAAGGTGGTGCGGTCCGCCAACGGCGCGCGCTTTGTGACTTCCCCCAGCGGTCACGCCGATCCGCAGCAATTTCTGGCAAGTCTGCAGGAGGATTTCGTCCTCGTCGACTATAACCGGTTCGCGAAGCTGATCGACATCTCCGCCCTGGAGCGCGGGCGTTCCTTCGCATCGCTCGTGGGACTGAGCCGATATTCGCGCCTGCGCCAGGCCTTCGACGGCGCCAAGCGAACGCAAAACGTCAACAGTGATCTGGGGCTCTCCGCGCTCGATGCTGAGGTGACCACAGAGGCGCGCGCGTTGAGTGCGATCGAGCGGCGTGTCATCACCGCCCACGACGAGGTTGCCGGGGCGGGAGGCGCTGCCGTCGATAAGCTTTCCGATCTGAAGGCAGCGGTGACGGCCGCCTTGTCCGCCATCGCCTTGCTCAAGCCATTAGTGGGCGAGGGCTCGGTCATGGATCTGGATTTCGACGCCGCGGAGCTGGCGATCGAGAAGGAGGAAGGCGGGGAAGCGCGAAAGACACTGGATGCGCTGACCAACTCGGTCACGTCGCTATCGGGGCTGGAGGTCACGGCGGAGGAACTCGCTGATCTCGATCGGCTGCTCGAGCTGGCCGGAAGGAGAGACGAGGCGGTGCGCAGCGTCGGCGCGGAAGCATTGCACGCCCTCTTGCGCGATGCGCTGTCTGTGGTGTCCGGCACCGATTGGCACGATCCGAGTGAATGTCCGGTCTGTGAGGCGAAAGGTGGTGACCCGCTAAAGCCGCGGCTGGAAAGCAAGATCGCCAAATACAATGCCGCCGCCCAGCTAGGCGCCGAACTCGTCAAGGATGTCGCCACGGCACCCGGGATCGGGAAGCTCCGCCAGCTTGAAGAGGCGGCCGCCATGGCGATCGCGACAGGCGATCGGTTGCACGTCGCGTTCGACTTGGCGGCCAAGAAGGGGGATGTGACGACGCCCGACCTGGAGAGCATCAAGGCGCGTCTCGGGGTTCTTGAAACGCAGCGCGGTCAGACTCTTACGCGGTTGCAGGGCGAGGCTGACGCGTTACAGGCGCGGTTACCTCCGTCATTGGTGCAGGTGACCCGTATCCTCAGCTTTGCAAAGCAGTTCCGCGATGCCGTCCTGGAATACGAGACCGGGGCGCCAGCGCTCAAGGCGAAACAGGACAAGCTCAAGGTTCTGAATCGTTGGAAGACGTTCATCACGCGCGCCGGCCAGAGCTTCGCGGACGCCGAGGCCGCGCTGGCCAACGAGCGAATTGCCGAGATTCAGACCGCCTGCCAGGACCTGTTTGGTCGGTTTGTGCGCGGCGGCCCTGACGTGAAGCCGACGCTCAGCCGGGCGCAGAACAGCGAGAACGTTGATCTGAAGCTCGCGGACTTCTTCGGCCTTCAGGATCTTAGCGCCCGGGCTCTCCTCTCGGAAAGCTATCGAAACGCTGTGGCCGCGGCGATTTTCCTGGCGGCTGCGACCAAGCACAGCGGCGTTCCGCGCTTCATGGTGCTCGATGACGTGACGTCCAGCTTTGACGCTGGTCACCAGTTCGCGCTGATGGACGCTGTGCGAACGCTGCTGCGCTATGGCGCTGTGCCGGACGGGCTGCAGTTCATTTTCCTGAGCCATGACACCAGCCTGGAGAAATACTTCGACAAGCTGAACGGCACCGCGGATTGGCATCACCAGAAGCTGCAGGGCATGCCGCCAAAGGGGCGGCTCATGGTATCGGCCCAGGAGGCTGATCGTCTCAAGGCGCAGGCGCTGCAGCACCTGAATGCCGGCCAGATCGATATCGGTGCGCCGTTTCTGCGGCAGTATCTCGAATACAAGCTCGGGCAGATCATCGCCAAGCTGGAGGTCCCGGTCCCGCCTGACTATGCCACCCGTGGCGACAAGCGGACGCTCTCGACCTACATCGACGCGATCGGCGAGGCAGTGAAGCTCTATCATGCGGCCAATCGGTGTGTGCTGACCCCTCAGCAGATCACCGATCTCCAAAACCATCACGTGCCATCGATTGTCGGCAATTTCGTCAGCCACTACGAGACAGGCGCGGGGACGCCCTTCAACGCTTATGCCTTGCTGGGCGTGCTGCAGAGCATCGATGGCCTGGCGGACTGCTTCACCTATGTCGATCCGAGCAACAACCAGAAGCGCTTCTACCGCCGGCTAGACCGCCGCTAGGCTAGGATTCGGAGAGGGAGAGATCGACGAGTTCGAGCATTCCCTCCGCGACCATCGGATCGACGGCGAAGCCGCGGGCCTTGGTTTCGCTCTCGGTCCAGCGCGCGGGGTTAGTCGAAGTCTGGGTCTGGATACCGCTCTTCGATCACATAGCGCATGATGTTCCACCAAACGTTCTCGATCGTGTAGTCCGTCGGGTTCATTTTACGCGGTACCCACTCGTCAAGGCTTCTTGCCATCCGAACGTGCCCGGAAGCCTTGATCTCTGTCTCCCTCTCGGGGGGCTTGCCCGATTTGACGGAGAGATTGGTGACGTTGAGCGTGGTCGGATCGTATTCGAGAGTTGCCTGCAGGAAATCGCCTTTCTCGGTCAGCGGATGAGCCGTCGTATGCGCGAGAAGGGCCTTCTGCAGTTTGTCTCCCATGGCGATGTAAGGTTCTAGGAGGCCGTCCGCCTGCAGGCCCTGGCGCCAACGATCGTGTGTGTCGAGCGCGGTCGGAAAGTCGCCCCAATGGAAGTCTGCTCTCCCCCCGAAGGTGATTTTCCCGTAGCCATCAACATGATCGCGCAGGTCATCCATCAACTCGAGGGCGCGCCGCGGATCCTTCTCGGTCAGGACCGCGTCGATGGCTCCCAACACTTCCTCCATATCGAAGACGATCTTTCTTAGCTCTTCCTTTTGCTCCACGAACATCTTCGGGATTTCGCCGATGGGGTTTGGGAGTGGAAGTGTCCAGGAAATTCGATGTCGTCTTCGCTGAAACGCCGGTACGGAATGTTGAGCTGGTCTAAGAAGGCGGCCGACTGGTAGTAGGTCTGGCTTTTCAAGCTATGTTCGATCTGATCGAGCGCGAGTTTGCGTGCTTTAACGCGAAAGGCCTCCTGGAGCGCGGTAGTGCCGGCGATGTAGCTTTCGGGTGAATGGCTGGTGCTGATCGATAGCGTATCGACTATCTGTCGCGCCGATAGGAGATACATTTCTCCATCGTCCTCTTTTCCGACGTGGAGAAGTGCGAAAAATCCCTCAAGCGGAGCTCCGCCGGCGTCAACGACATAGCTCTTGGGGATGTGGTGTGTCGTGCGCCGATCTTGGAAGTATTTGGCTTGGATTACGCCGACGCGAGGCGGAACCTTGTCAGTGAATCTTTGTGTGGTGGTGCGGCGTTGTATGAGGAAGTCGGCGCCGTCGGTGTCAACGCTCCGCTCAAGGACCCAAAATCGG
This sequence comes from Nitratireductor aestuarii, assembly GCF_014641695.1. Classification (GTDB taxonomy): domain Bacteria; phylum Pseudomonadota; class Alphaproteobacteria; order Rhizobiales; family Rhizobiaceae; genus Chelativorans; species Chelativorans aestuarii. The sequence continues at coordinate 142,190 of NZ_BMIF01000001.1, forward strand.
TCTATGAGGAAGGAGCGCGTGCGTGCTTCGCCGACGGCACCGTTTTCCATAATCTTGAGCCAGGTCGGCCAACTGTCTTCCACGAGGTAGGTCCTATGCTTCTATGAGAATCGCGGCAGATGGGTGCGCGTTGGTGTTTCATCCGTCGGCGTTCAGTGCCTTGAGTTCGGCAAGGAACACCGTGCCGATGTCCACGGCCCGTTTCGCCGCCTCCGAGTCGACGTCCACGCCGTGCGAGGCTGCGTTCATGGTTTGCAGCGCGCCGAGCATCTGCTCAGTGCTGGCCGGCACCGCCCCGTGTCGGCGTAGGTCGCGCAGCATGTTCATGATGCCGACGGGCCGGTCGAAGACGACGCCTCTCTTCTCGGCGAGGTCGCGCACCGCGCGCTCGATTTCGATACGTAGCTTGACCACAGACATCAACGGGAACTCTCTGGCAAACTCCGCTACCGTCGGGAGGTCTTCCTCGAGCTGGGGCGGGAGCGCGGCGGAGAGCTGATACTGGGCCACCCCCATCGGCTTACTGGAGTCTCGCAGGGCGTATTCGACGATCACCTCGTTGCGCCCCTTGCACAGGATGATGCCGATGGTCGGTTTGTCGTCAGGATGGCGCAATTGCTCGTCCACGGCCGACAGGTAAAAGTTCATCTTTCCTGCGAACTCAGGTTTGAAGTCCTCGATCTTCAGTTCGATCACCACGAAGCAGCGAAGGCGCAGATGATAGAATAGGAGATCGAGGTAATAATCCTGCCCGCCGACTTCGAGGTGATATTGGCTGCCGACGAATGCGAAGCCCTTGCCGAGTTCCAGGATGAGAGAGCGTAGATGCTCGATCAGGCCGCGTTCGAGATCACGTTCTAGCATCTCTGGGCCAAGCGAGAGGAAGTCGAATGTATAGGGGTCTTTGAGGATCTGCTGCGCAAGCTCGGATTGCTCGGCCGGCAGGGTCCGCGAGAAATTGGTGAGTGCACTGCCTTGCCGGGCGAAAAGGTTGCTGTCGATCTGGTGGACGAGGACGTTACGACTCCACCCGTGTTCGATAGCCTGCCTAGCGTACCAGGTGCGTTCCTCGCTTGTTTTGAGGGCGTCGAGAAGGCGGACGTTATGGCCCCAAGGCAAAAGTGCAACAACCTGTTGCACGAATTCGCCGTCGGGCCAGGCTTCGGCGAAGGCCCGCATATATTTCAGGTTTCGGGCTGAGAGTCCCGTCATTTCTGGAAAGGCCAGGCGAAGATCGCCAGCCAGGCGGTCGATCACCCTGGCGCCCCAACCCTCACGCTCCTGTCGGTCTAGGATATCGCGGCCGATGGTCCAGTAGAGGACCACCAGCTCGCGATTGATCGACAAGCTAGCCCGGTGACGTGCCGCGGCGATCTTCTGTTTCAGATCACCGACGAAAGCGGTGTAACTCTGTGCGTCGATTTCGCTGGCGGAATCGGGTGTCCTTGTGCGGCGAGGGGGCCTCGGCGGCTGTGAGGTCATGCGGCCGCCTTCAAGCGCTTTTTAGCCAGCATGGTGCGGACGAACTTGTCCCATTTCGCCATGCCGGCGCGCTTCTCGACCATGTAGTGCCAGCGGTCGTAGTGCTTGGAGCTGACGTCTTGCAGCGCATGGTTCTGGAGGCGATCGCGGATTTCCTTCGGCACGCCCGCCTTGCCGGCGAGTGTTTTGAAGGTGCGGCGAAGATCGCGGTTCGTCGCATAAGGAATTACGCCACGGTCCCGCTGACGCCAGACGAAGCTATAGAGCGTACCGTGGCTGACGGGCTTCTTCGGGTCTTTGGCTGAGGGGAAGAACCAGCCATATTCATTCGGCTTGATCGACTCGATCAACTCGGCGGCGAGCAAGGGCACGGGGACGGCGTGAGGCTGTTCGTTCTTGGTCTTGGACCAGTCGATGATTCGCTCCTTGGCGTCCCACTGATCGACATGGAGTCGCGCGATCTCTTCGACGCGCTGGCCGGTCAGCATGATGAGCTGCACGGCGCGTGGATAGGAGGGATGAACCGGCGTATCGGGGCGCTCCAGCCAGCGATAGAGCTGCACGAACTCGTCTTCGTCGAGCCAGCGCGTGCCCTGGACCTTCGGTTCGGTGGGAATGCCCGTCGCCGGATTGAAGGGAAGTCGGAAGCGACGAGAGGACTGCTGCCGATAGTCGTTGTCGGACTTCATGCCCCAGCTAAAGGCGGCATGGAGGTAGGAGCGAACATGGTCGGCCATCGACTTTGCGCCGCGCTCGTAGATCGGACGGATCAGCTCGATGATTTCCTCGGCCTCGATCTCGCGGGCGAGGCGGTTGCGTCCGAGCGTATCAGCGATCTTGTTGAGGCCCTTTTCCGTTTCCTTCCAGGATGGCTTGCCCGCATCCTTGAGCGCAGCGACATAGCCCTCGAACAGATCAGCGACGGTGCCGGGGCGGGTGTCGGTGGCGATCTTGATGCTGCGCCCCTTCTGGATGACGTCCGCAAAGTCGCGCTTGTAGATTTCGCGGGCCTGCGCGAGCGACATTGAGGGATAGGCGCCTATCTTCTTCTTGGTGCGTTTGCCATCCCGCCATTGCTGAGCCATCCAATCAGCAGTGACACGCTTCGGCATGGGCTTGAGAACGAGGACGAGACGGCCGGTGCCGCGCCCTTCGCCATCGGCGAGGTTCTCCTGCTTACGACTGATCTCGACGCGCTTCAGCGCATGTCGGATCGCGGTGTCGGTCAGGGCTGGCATAGCGTTTCCTCCTTTCCGGAACTGGGATCGGTCGAGGAGAAGCAGGGATCGCTAGCTGGGAGCGGAAGGCCGTTATCTACCCCTTTTACAGCCCCCAATTTGCCAAAACCGTCCCCACTACGCAATCCCCAAAAATTGCAATTTTGTCAGTGTTTCAATGTGCTTGTGCGTGATCCAGCGTGATCGAAAGGGGGGTAGTGGGGTGGTTATGGACCAGGATCAGCGCGCTTGCCGATAGCTCCAGCGCCCGCCGCATCACCTCGCGCGGATAGACCGGCGTATGGTCGACGGTGCCCACCTGCTGGCATTCGTCGCGGATCAGGCAGTTCTTCTTGTCGAGGAACAGGATGCGGAACTGCTCGCGCTCCTCGAATGCCATGGCCGCCTTGCAATAATCCAGCACCTGCGACCAGGAGGAAAGCACCTGCTTTCCGCGCAGTTCGTTGCGCAGCATGCGCTGGGCGATAGCCGCGACGAGCTTGATATCCTGAGCGACCGCCTCGCCAACGCCAGATATTTCCACCAACCGCTGCGGCGATGCGCCGACCACTTCGGCCAGCGAGCCAAGCGTCGTCAGCAACAGCTTGGCGAGTGATTTCGTGTCAGCTCTGGGGATCGACCTGAAGAGGAGCATTTCCAGAAGCTCATAATCCGACAGGGAATCGGCGCCCGCTTCGGCAAAACGCGTGCGCAGCCGTTGTCGGTGCCCTTCGTGAAGCTTCCTGCCTGCGGAACTGGATTTTCTCCGTACCCCCCGCACAACCTTGTCAGCCGGCTGGCCGAGTGGTTGCATCGTTGCTTCAGCGAAGAAGTGCCGTTCGTCGTCTCCGTCTGACATAGCTGTACCCCCTCAGCCACACATGCAATTTAAAGCATACGCACACGAAGAATAACAGCCTATGGTTGTATTTTCTTGTAAAGAAAAAGCGGCTTCACCAACCCGTGAAGCCGCCTCTGATTAGCCTTCGAGAGGCGGCAGTCCCGGACGGTCAAGCCCGGCTGGCGACAGTGTGAAGATCTCGCATCCGGTCTCGGTCACGCCCACGGCATGCTCGTACTGGGCGGTGAGCGAGCGGTCACGCGTTACGGCAGTCCAGCCGTCCGCCAACACCTTCACGTGCGGCTTGCCGAGATTGATCATCGGCTCGATGGTGAAGATCATGCCCGGACGCATTTCCGGACCTTCGTCCCGCTTGCCATAGTGCAGGATATTCGGCGCGTCGTGGAAGATCCGTCCGACGCCATGGCCGCAGAAGTCGCGCACAACGGAGCAGCGCTCGGCTTCTGCATAAGACTGAATGGCCGCACCGATTGCCCCAATGCGGGCGCCGGGCTTCACCTCGGCAATACCAAGCATCAGGCACTTGTGCGTGACTTCGAGCAGTCGCTCGGCAGCCCGCTTGATCTTGCCCACGGGATACATGCGGCTTGAATCGCCGTACCAGCCGTCCAGCACATAGGTCACATCGATGTTGACGATGTCGCCTTCGCGCAGCGGCTTGTCATCCGGAATGCCGTGGCAGACCACGTGATTGATCGAGGTGCAGGTGGATTTGGTGTAGCCGCGATAATTGAGCGTCGCGGGGAGGGCGCCATTGTCCATCCCGAACTCGAACACGAAACGGTCGATTTCGTTGGTGGTGACGCCGGGCTTCACGATATCCACGAGCTCATCGAGGCAGCGTGCCGTAAGCTGGCTTGCCTTGCGCATACCCTCGAAATCGCTCTGCTTGTAGAGCCGGATCTGTCCGAGGTTGCGCAACGGGGCAGTATCGGCGTCGAGATAGGTGACCATTAGAATTCCATTTCGATTAGACGATCGGGAACGATCTCGTCAGCACTGATGTGGCAACCTAGCACAAAAGCTTCAACCCCTGCACGTCTTGCGCGCTCGAAAGCCGCACAATATGCCGGATCAAGATCCGAGCAGAGGCTAAAGCGGGTGCAATCGGTCCGCTGTACAATATAGAGCATGATCGCACGGCATCCCGCCTCTCGGACGGCTGCCAGCTCATCCAGATGTCGTGCGCCACGCTCGGTTACCGTGTCGGGAAATTCCGCCAGACCCGGCGTGCGCATGAAGTGGACGTTCTTCACCTCCACATAGGCAGGCGGCCGTTCCGGGTGCTCCAGCAGAAAGTCGATGCGCGACCTGGTGCCGTAGCGCTGCTCGGGCTTGATCGTCGGATACTCGCCAAGATCATCGACAAGCCCTGCACGAATGGCTTCAGCGGCAAGCCTGTTGGGCAGGTTGGCGTTGATGCCGACCCATCCGCCGTCGGCTTCGACCATCTCCAGCGAGTAGGCGTACTTGCGTGTGGCGCTCGGCGAATGGACGAGCAAAACGCGAGATCCCGGCTCGGTCAGCCCCAGCATCGATCCCGTATTCGGGACCGACACCGTCATTTCAGTACCGTCTGGAAAAAGCACATCTGCCAGAAAGCGCTTGTAGCGGCGGATCAGCCGTGCTTCGACCAGTGGAGATGGAAACTTCATGCCTTTGAACTCAGGCGGCCCGCTCTATGCGGATGACCTGAGGCTTGTCGGCAAGCAGTCCGTCATTGGTGATGCGCTCGACCGCATTGCGCACGGCAAGTTCCGTGGTCTCATGGGTGACCATGATGACGGTCTTGTACTCCGCCGCATCCCCATGCTGGACAATGGATTCGAGCGAGATCTCGTTCTCGGCCATACGGCTGGCAATCGAGGCGAAGACGCCAAGACGGTCATGCACGGTGAGGCGGATGAAGTAGCCGCCCTCGTGCGAGCGCATGCGCGCGCGCTGGTAGGGTGCAAGCTCCCTGGCGGGACGACCGAACACCGGACCATGCTGGAAGCCCGGCCGGCTTTTCGCGATATCAGCCAGGTCGCCGATCACGGCGGAAGCCGTGGCATTGCCACCGGCGCCCGGACCGGAGAGCAGCAGCTCACCCAGCATGTCGGTCTCGATGGCAACCGCATTGGTCACACCATGAACCTGCGCGATCACCGAGGAGGTGGGTACCATCGTCGGATGGACGCGCTGCTCGATGCCGGTCTCCGTGCGCTGGGCAACGCCCAGGAGCTTGATGCGGTAGCCGAGGTTCGCGGCCGCCTTGATGTCGGCGGGCGTGATGTTGGAGATGCCTTCGAGATAGATGTCCTGCGCGGAGATCTGGCAGCCGAAGGCAAGGCTTGTCAGGATTGACAGCTTGTGGGCCGTGTCGTGACCCTCGATGTCGAAGGTCGGATCGGCTTCCGCGTAGCCAAGGCGCTGTGCGTCGGCAAGACACTCCTGGAAGCTCATGCCTTCTGCTTCCATCCGGGTCAGGATGTAGTTGCAGGTGCCGTTCAGGATGCCGAAGACGCGGCTGACCTGGTTTCCGGCAAGCGCCTCGCGCAGCGTCTTGATAACCGGGATGCCACCGGCCACCGCCGCTTCGTAGTTGAGCAGCAGGCCGTTTTCTTCGGCGATCTGAGCGAGCTCGACGCCGTGCTTGGAAAGCAGCGCCTTGTTGGCGGTCACGACATGCTTGCCGGACTCTAACGCAGCCTTCACCGAAGCCATTGCCGGACCGTTGTCGCCGCCGATAAGCTCGACGAACACGTCGATCTCGGGCGAACGGGCGAGTTCGACCGGATCGTCGACCCACTGGATCTGGCTGAGATCAATGCCGCGATCGCGCGTGCGATCGCGGGCACTGACAAGGATGGTAGTAATGGGACGGCCGCATTGCCTCTCGAGCTCGCTCTTCTTGTCGGCGAGCATTCTGACTACGCTGGTGCCTACTGTTCCGAGACCGGCAATTCCAATGCGCAATGGTGCGGCGGCCATACTTCCCTAGACCTTTCTGGAGCAGTTCCTGTCCGTCGATGCGTCAGAAATCTGCTCAAATCTTCCTTGTTGAACAAGTCACGGCCGGAGCCATGACTTGCTTTACTGGTTGCGTGACCTGGTGCGATCAGCGGCTTGCAGCGAGCGGAACGACGTTGCCTTCGCTGGGATCCGAGGCCAGGAACCGCTTGATATTGCGGGCAGCCTGACGGATCCGGTGTTCGTTTTCGACGAGTGCGATACGCACATATTCGTCGCCATGCTCACCGAAGCCTACACCTGGAGCGACGGCAACATCCGCCTTTTCCAGAAGCAGCTTCGAGAACTCGAGCGAGCCGAGGTGGCGGAACTTCTCCGGGATCGGGCTCCACGCGAACATGGTCGCGGGCGGAGGCGGAACGTCCCATCCGGCGCGGCTGAAGGAGTCGACGAGCACATTGCGGCGACGCTTGTAGATCTCGCGAACTTCCTCGATCTCGCCACCGTTCGAGTTGAGCGCGGAGGTGGCCGCAACCTGGATCGGCGTGAATGCGCCGTAGTCGAGGTACGACTTCACGCGGGCCAGTGCCGCGATCAGGCGCTCGTTGCCGACCGCAAAGCCCATGCGCCAGCCCGGCATCGAGAAGGTCTTCGACATGGAGGTGAACTCGACGGTCACATCCATCGCGCCCGGGACCTGGAGCACCGACGGGGGCGGTGTGTCATCGAAGTAGATCTCGGCGTAGGCGAGGTCTGACAGGATGATGATCTCATGCTTGCGGGCAAACGCCACGACGTCCTTGTAGAAGTCGAGGCTTGCGAGGCACGCCGTCGGGTTCGACGGATAGCTGAGGATCATCGCCACCGGCTTCGGGATCGAATGCTGGACCGCACGCTCCAGTGCCGGGATGAACTTGTCATCCGGCTCAACCGGGATCGAGCGCACGACGCCGCCCGACATGATGAAGCCGAACGAATGGATCGGATAGGTCGGGTTCGGGCAAAGCACGACGTCACCGGGAGCGGTGATCGCCTGCGCCATGTTGGCGAAGCCTTCCTTGGAACCGAGAGTCGCGACGACCTGCGTATCCGGGTTGAGCTTCACGCCAAAACGGCGCGCATAATAGTTGGCCTGAGCCTTGCGCAGACCGGCAATACCGCGAGAGGCGGAATAGCGATGGGTGCGCGGGTCGCGTACGACTTCACACAGCTTGTCAACGATGCTGGTGGGCGTCGGCAAATCCGGATTACCCATGCCAAGATCGATGATGTCGGCGCCACGCGCTCGCGCCGCCGCCTTGAGCTTGTTGACCTGCTCGAAGACATATGGCGGTAGCCGACGGATCTTGTAATATTCTTCCATGGTGGTTTTCCAGATTTAGTGGATTGCCGGGAGGTCATACACCTGTTCGCACGGGTGGTCGATAGCCAGAAACGCTCAAAGAGATCAACTCATAAAGAGTTATTGCCCTGATTCGATCGTGCTCAGCGTCTGCTCCTGGCTCTCCCGGGCAAGCCGTCGAAGCCGGTCGGCCTCCGACACCGATGCGGCCCGCGGGCCAGACGCCACCCCGCGCTTGGCGGAAAGCTCGTCGATGAGCTGCTTGCGCTCGTCCGCGCTTATCTGATCCGCTGCCGGCTGGATAGCCACATTGAGGTTCGGATAGTCCCGCACGCCCTGCGTTTGCTGGGTTTGCGGGGCAGATGATGTGCTGACCGTCTGGGATCGAGGCGCCGCGTCCTCCATATTCATGCTGGAGCACGCCGCCAGCATCGGGCAAAGTGAAGCAGTTATAAGGGAAATCAGTGAAAACTGTCGTATCCCGGTGGAGTTCTTCATATATTCATCTCTGTTCATAGCCCCGCAGTTGGGTCTAGAGTGACACAAAAAGGACGTTGAGCGAAGTATGGAAGGCGCACGAGGTAGCGAAAGCGGGAAAGACCCTCAGCATACATCGCTGGACCCTTTTCAGGTGAAAGATCCGAACAAGCTCGCCATCAACTTCGCCTATATGCTCGAAGAGGTTGGCAAGGTCGCCGGAACCTGGGCGCGTGCCCGCGAAGACGCTGAACCGGACGCTCCTGTTTCTGGCCCGATCTCCGATCTGCTCAATACCTTTCTACAGGTTTCCGAATACTGGCGCGCCGACCAGACCCGCGCAATCGAGGCACAGACCCGCCTGGTCTCCACCTTCCTCGACATCTGGACGAATTCCATCAAGCAGCTGGGAGGCGAGGACGAAGAGAATCCTGTCCGCTTCGAACCGGCGCGCGGCGACAAGCGCTTCAACGATCCCGACTGGGAGCGTCATCCCTTCTTCCGCTTCCTGAAGCAGGTCTATCTCGCGACCGCCCAGTGGGCGGAGGAAATGGTCGAGCAGCCCGACAATGTGGACGAGGAGCTGAGGCAGAAGGCCCGCTTCTATGTCCGTCTGGTGATGGACGCCGTCTCTCCATCGAACTTTCTCCTTACCAATCCGGTAGTGGTGCGGGAAACGCTTGCATCGAATGGCGAGAATCTCGTCCGCGGCATGCGCATGCTGGCTGAGGATCTCGCTGCGGGCAGGGGGCAGCTCAGGCTGCGCCAGACCGATGCCACCAGGTTTACCGTCGGCAAGAACATAGCCGCGACGCGCGGCAAGGTGGTGGCGCGCAACGACCTGGCCGAGATCATCCAGTACGAGCCGCTGACGCCCACGGTCTATAAGCGGCCGCTACTTATCGTGCCGCCATGGATCAACAAGTTCTATGTGCTCGATCTGAGCCCGGAGCGCTCATTCGTCCGCTGGGCGCTGGAGCATGGCCACACGGTTTTCGTCGTTTCCTGGGTCAATCCGAACGAAAGCCACGCCGAGCACGGCTGGGAAGACTATGCCAGCAAGGGCATCGACTTCGCGCTGAAGACGGTTGAGGAGTGCACTGGCGAGCGGAAGGCCAATGTCGTGGGCTACTGCATCGGCGGAACGCTTCTTACAGCAAGTCTTGCAGCCATGGCGCAGGAAGGTGATGACCGCGTTGCCTCGGCGACGTTCATGGCGAGCCAGGTCGACTTCAAATATTCAGGCGACCTCAAGCACTTCGCCACCGAACAGCAGATTGCAGCCCTTGAGAGCGCGATGCAGGCGAGAGGTTACCTCGACGGCCTGACCATGGCGAACGTCTTCAACATGCTGCGCTCGCGCGATCTGATCTGGCCCTATGTGGTCAACAATTATATGCGCGGGAAGGAGCCGATGCCGTTCGATCTGCTCTACTGGAATTCCGATTCCACGCGGATGACGCCTGCGAACCATGTCTATTATCTGCGCACCTTCTACCTGAACAACGATCTGGCCGAGGGCAGGGCGACGTTGCGCGGCAAGCGCCTGTCGCTCGCCGACATCAAGCTGCCCGTCTATCTGATCTCGGCCGCGGAAGATCACATCTCGCCTGCAAGGTCCGTCTTCGAAGGTGCCCGGCTCTTCGGCGGTCCCGTGGAGTTTGTCATGGGCGGCTCCGGCCATATCGCCGGCATCATCAACCCACCCCACGCCAACAAGTATGAGTTCCGCACAGGTGGCGTGACGGGAGGGGAGACCTTCGAGCAATGGCGCGCGACCGCCAATGTGACGCCTGGTTCGTGGTGGCCGCACTGGCAGTCCTGGCTCGCTGCTCAAGATGAGGAAAGAGTAGCTGCGCGGACTTTGGATCCGCACAAAACCTATCTCGGAGATGCACCCGGAACCTATGTTCTGGCGCGCGACTGAGCCTTCGGAAACACTGGAATATAATTGATCATATCATAACCAATTGCCAAATAAGCGGCTTTTGGGTACCAGTTCTTGATTGCTTGATTTGGGCAGTTGTATTTCCGTTTGTTTGCGGCAGAGGTTTTTCCTGCTGCCTACGGTTTCCGAGGGGTATGATTATTGTTTTTGGATGAACCGGCACGTGCCGGCCAACGGAACAATAGCAAGCAGGTTTCCCGGCGCGTCTTGAGCGTTGTCTTTGCTTGTGGTCTGACCGCTTCCTGTTCGACAGCATCTGATTTCGGGACGGCCATGGGTTTCACTGAACTCGCCCGCGCTGTCCGTGCCGATCAGAATACAGATGGTGGGACGGATGCTGCCCGCGCTCCGGCGGGAGAAGCTGTCGCAGCCACGTCCACTCAATCTGCTGCCCCTGAGGTCGTGGCCGTTGCCGAACCGCCCGTGCGACCCGAGGCACGAATTCCGGAAGCCGCCGAAGCGCCAGTGGCAGCTCCTGCAGTGGAAGCAGCTGTCGCTGCGGCTGAGGATCGTCCGAGCGAATCTCCAGTAGCCGCAGAGACAGAAGCAAATCCAGAACAGAAGCGGGGGTTCTTCGCCTCGCTGTTTGGCCGATCTGACGAGCCGAAGAGCGATTCGACAGACAACGCAGACGCTGAGCCCAAGTCTCAAGAGAAAAGCGAGCCCAGACTGGCCGCCAAACCTGCTGAGCAGCCGGTAGCCCAGCCGGTCAAGCTCACGTCTTTCAGCTTTGAATCACCGGCTCCGGTCGAGAAGAAGATCATCATCGATTCGTCATCGGTGGCGAGCGCCTACACGGCAAACGCACTGCCGGGCGTGCGCGCCAGCAGCGAGCTCTTCGACATCGTCCGCAAATCCGGTGGATCGGATGACAGCGACGTGGATCTCTATGAGGAGGAGGGCAGCTATCAGGTTGCCTCGGCCACTGGTCTTGCCCGCCTGGCGCCTCACGGTCTGCTGAGGCAGCGGCCGGATGTTAATACCTCCTGCTTCAAGCCCGGGCTCGTCCGCATTCTCAAGACGATTGAGCGCCACTACGGCAAACCGGTCCTCGTAACCTCGGGCTATCGCAGCCCTGCACACAACCGCCGGGTCCGCGGTGCACGCAAGTCCGCGCACATGGATTGTGCTGCAGCGGATATTCAGGTTGCGGGCGTAAGCCGTTGGGAACTGGCGCGATTTGCCCGCTCACTGCCGGGTCGTGGTGGAGTGGGAACCTACTGCCACACGGCTTCGGTGCATGTGGATGTCGGCGCCGAACGAGACTGGAATTGGCGCTGCCGAAGGTAACTTAACAAAAAAAATTGGCAGACGGCAAAAACGGGCTTGCCGACTGAAAACAAGCCACCTATAAGCGCCACATCTTGAGCGCGCCCATCGTCTAGCGGTTAGGACAGCGCCCTTTCACGGCGCAGACAGGGGTTCGATTCCCCTTGGGCGTACCAAGATTTTTCCCCCAGAAATCATCGGTATGCAGTTCAAGACAGACTTGTCGGTTCTGTGCAAGCTACCTCAGCACGTCGTCAAGCGACACATTGTCCAAATCGTGGAAGATGATGTTTCCGGCTTGGCGGGGGCTTGCCGACTCAAAACAAGCCACCTATAAGCGCCACATCTTGAACGCGCCCATCGTCTAGCGGTTAGGACAGCGCCCTTTCACGGCGCAGACAGGGGTTCGATTCCCCTTGGGCGTACCAAGATATTTTCCTTAAAATCAAGTAGTTACCAGCTGTTCTACGACAGTTTCCTGAACGTCGTCTGGCCTCTCTCGCTCGGAACACCTGCGCTCTGGCACCGTGTTTGTTGTTGCAGTCAGGAACCCTTGTCTCTCAGGCGCATTCATGCGCGAGCGCACCTGACAGGTGCGGCTTGCCAGCACCTCTTGAAGGATCAAATCGGTTCGAATCTATTCAATCGATTCAGTCAGTTAATCCCGGTCTGGCACCCCTTGCCCTGTCACATTAACGCTGCCAGAAGAGGGTAAATCCAGCAGAAAGCTGGAAAATCCATACAGTGGAGACGAAGATGACCATTATGCCGAAGGCGCCGACCGCCGGGCTCGACCGTATCCTCACGCTTGAACTGGTTCGCGTGACCGAGAGGGCCGCCGTGGCTGCAGCAAGGCTGCGCGGACGCGGCAACGAGAACGACGCCGACCAGGCTGCCGTCGATGCGATGCGTTCGGAACTGAACTGCCTGCCGATCCGCGGCACTGTGGTGATCGGCGAGGGCGAGCGCGATGAAGCCCCGATGCTTTACATCGGTGAAGAGGTTGGTCTGGGCGAGGGGCCGGAAGTGGACATCGCGCTTGATCCGCTCGAAGGCACCACCATCTGCGCGAAGAACCTGCCGAATTCGCTGGCCGTGATCGCCATTGCTGAGCGCGGCAGCCTGCTCTACGCACCGGACGTCTACATGGAGAAGATCGCGGTCGGCCCGGGCTATCCGGCTGGCATCGTGAGCCTTGATGCGCCAGCTGCGGAAAACATCAACAACCTGGCCAAGGCCAAGGGCGTGCCGGTTTCCGAAATCACCGCCTGCATCCTCGACCGACCGCGCCATGCCCGCCTGATCGAGGAAGTGCGTGCGACCGGTGCCTCCATCCGCCTCATCGGCGACGGCGACGTTGCCGGCGTGATCCACACGACCGACCCGGACAACACCGGCATCGACATCTACATGGGCATCGGCGGTGCGCCCGAGGGCGTTCTGGCGGCTGCGGCTCTGCGCTGCATCGGCGGCCAGATGCAGGGCCGTCTTGAGCTGAACACGGAAGAGAAGATCGCCCGTGCAGCCAAGATGGGCATCAACGATCCCAAGAAGATCTACACCATGGAAGAGATGGCGCAGGGCGACGTGCTCTTTGCCGCAACCGGAGTGACCGACGGCAACATGCTCTCGGGCGTGAAGTTCGCGCGCGACTACATCGAGACCCACACGATCGTCATGCGTTCGTCCTCCAAAACGGTCCGCGAGATCAAGGCACGTCACCAGGATCTGGAAAAGTTCTGATTTCTTTTCCTTCCAGGCTTGCAAACTTCTATCATCCGGTCCTTCAAGGGATCGGATGATAGAAGCGAGACAAAACTTGGACGGCGAAAAGCGCTACTTTCTCGATGTACGGAAATCTGCACGGGGAATGGCGTGGGAGCACAGGCTCAGCCTGCGCGGGGAAAACACGGCTCTGGCCATAGCGCAAAGCTATGGGATGCCTGACATCGTGGCCCGTGTCCTGGCTGGCCGCGGCATTGAACTGGAAGAAGCAAAGCGCTTCCTCGACCCGACCATCCGGGACCTTCTGCCCGATCCCCTGACACTCACCGACATGGAAGCTGCGGGCGACCGCATTGTGCAGGCGATTCTGCGCAAGGAGCGAGTCGCAGTCTTCGGTGACTATGACGTCGACGGCGCTGTTTCCTCGGCTCTCCTGAAGATTTTCCTCCGCCACTATGGCGTCGAGGCTGACGTCTACATTCCAGACCGCATCTTCGAAGGCTACGGCCCGAACCCCGCTGCCATGCGCGAGCTTGTACAACGCGGCGCCAGGCTCATCATCACGGCGGACTGCGGCACCAACAGCGCTCCCTCGATTGCTGCCGGGCGCGAAGCGGGCGCCGATGTGGTTGTGCTCGATCACCATCAGGTGGGTGGACCGCTTCCCGACGTGCCGGTCGTCAATCCGAACCGCGAGGATGATCTTTCAGGGCAGGGGCATCTCTGCGCGGCGGGCGTCGTCTTCCTGACGCTTGTTCAGGTCGCGCGTGTCCTTCGCCAGCGTCTGCCGGGAACCCCGCAGCCCGATCTTCTCTCGATGCTCGATCTGGTGGCGCTCGCCACGGTCTGTGACGTCGTGCCATTGATCGGCGTGAACCGAGCCTTCGTCGTGAAGGGCTTGATGGCCGCCCGCCAGATGCGGCGGCCGGGATTGGCTGCACTGGCCCGTGTTTCGCGCATCGGCGAGCCGCTCAATTGCTACCACCTGGGCTTTCTGCTTGGACCGCGCATCAATGCGGGCGGTCGCATTGGCAACGCCGCGCTGGGCAGCACTCTGCTTGCGGCAACTGCGCCCGAAGAAGCGGATACGATCGCAGAGACGCTCGACCGGCTGAACCTTGAACGGCAGGCGATGGAAGCAGAGATGCTCGCGCAGGCCCGCGCCGAAGCCGATGCCGAGCTACTGAGGGGCGAAGGTCCCGCCGTGCTCGTCACCGCGAGCGACAGATGGCATCCAGGCATCGTCGGCCTCATCGCCGCGCGGCTGAAGGAGCATGCCCGCCGTCCGGCCTTCGCTATCCACTTCGATGTGAATGGCGTCGGCACCGGTTCTGGGCGTTCGATTCCGGGCTTCGACCTCGGTCGCATGGTGCGGGCTGCGGTGGACCAGGGGCTTCTGGTCAAGGGCGGTGGCCACGCGATGGCTGCCGGCATCACCGTAGAACGCGCCAAGCTCGGTGAACTCCGTGGCTTTTTTGAAGAACGCGCTGGCGTGGAAGTTCGTAACCTCCGCAGCAGCGAAAGCCTGAAGATCGATGCTGCCCTTTCCGCTGATGGTGCGAACTTCAGTCTGCTCGATGCACTGGAGGCTGCCGGCCCCTACGGCTCGGGCCATGCATCGCCCATGTTGGTCCTGCCACGCCACAAGCTTGCCGACGCCAAGGTGGTGGGGAACGGCCATATCCGCGCCGAGCTGCGCAGCATGACAGGCGCACGACTTCAGGGCATGGCCTTCCGCGCTGCCGAGTCAGATCTGGGCCAGTTCCTGATGGCCAATCGGGGCCGTGAGATCCACGTGGCCGGCGGGCTGTCGTCAAACTTCTGGAATGGTTCGAAGTCGATCCAGTTCAAGATCACGGACGCTGCGGCAAGCCGCTAATCTTTCAGCAGCTGGAGCATATCCTTGATCTCGGTGGCGTGTGCTTTGCCCGCCTGGTAGCCGACTTCAATAGCCTCTGCCGCCCGGTGAAACTCCGCAAGACCCAGATTGCCGAGCTTCAGCTGCAGCGTCAGGTCCGGAGGATCCCCCGCGAGCCGTGCCCGCGAGATGCGATCCTGAATGATGTTGAAGGATTCGATCATCACGCCCAGGAGGCCGATGGGCTTGTCCGGCAGGTGCGAACCCCGGTGCACAACCAGCGGATGAGGGGGCGCGGCTGTCTCACCCTCCGGCGTTTCCGGCAGTTCTTCGAGGTCAGCGGCATGGCGGATGACCGCCGCGCGCCCGAAGATGTGGTTGCTGAGGTTCACCGCCACCACCACCTGCTGCTCATAGGCGCGGCACACGGAAACCGGCACCGGATTGACCAGCGCTCCATCGACCAGAACGCGGCCGTTGCAGACGACCGGAGAGAACACGCCGGGCAGGGCATAGGAGGCCCGGATGGCAGTGACGAGCGAACCGCTGTGGAGCCAGATTTCGTGGCCGGTGCGCAGCTCTGCTGCGACACACACGAAGGGCTTGGGCAGGTCCTCGATCTTCAGACCTTCCAGATGCTCGCGCATCCGGTTGCTGAGCCTCATGCCAGCCAGAAGGCCGCTGCCTGAGAAATTGAAGTCCAGCAGTCCGAAGATGCGACGCTTGGTGAGCGACAGCGCAAATTCTTCGAGTTCCGGCAACTTACCGGCCAGATAGCAGCCGCCAACCAACGCACCAATCGAGGTGCCGGCAATCATGTCGATGGGAATTTCAGCTTCGTCGAAGGCCTTGAGGATGCCGATGTGGGCCCAGCCGCGCGCCGCTCCGCCGCCAAGAGCCAGGGCAATGCCCGGTGTCGTTCGCTCGATGGTCTCGGATGGAGGTGGTTCCTGCGAACCGATGCGAATGCTTTTCCAGTTGCTGCCTAGCGGCGACGTCCATTTCGGCATTCATCCTCTCCTCGACACCCGGTGGAAGTATCGCTCCGCCGGGATGTCAAAAGTGTGGAGGCATTAACGCCAACAGGCAATCAGTCTTGCAACACAAGAACTGCCTTGTCGCCTTCAAGCACGACGTTGCGGTAGAAACAGGAGCGGCGGCCGGTGTGGCAGGTGGCATTGTCGCCAGCCACGCGCACGGAAAGCTCGATGGCGTCCTGATCGCAGTCGGTGCTGATACGCACCACATGCTGCACGTTGCCTGAGGTCTCGCCCTTCTTCCAGAGCTGCTTGCGCGAGCGCGACCAGTAGTGCGCGATGCCCGTCTTGAGCGTCAGCGATAGCGCCTCTTCGTTCATATGCGCGACCATGAGCAGGGTGCGGTCATCCGCATCTGTCACGACGGCCGTGATCAGCCCCTTGTCGTCGAACTTGGGCGTGAAGAGAGAACCCTCCTCGAGCGCGTGCTTGTCTGCCGGAGGAGGGGGAAAGAGCGTGTCTGTCATGCTTAACTGCGACGGCCGTTGTTGACGAGGTTGAAGAAGCGGGTCTGCTCCTCCGTATTCATCTTGAACGCCTTGGTAAAGGTCGTCGTGATGGTCGTCGAACCATGCTTGCGGATGCCGCGCATGGACATGCACATGTGCTCGGCTTCGATCATTACGGCGACGCCCAGCGGGTTCAGCACGCTCTGGATCGTTCCGGCGATCTGCGCGGTCAGCGCTTCCTGCGTCTGCAGGCGGCGGGCAAAGATATCGACCACGCGGGCGATCTTGGACAGGCCAACGACCTTGCCGTCCGGCAGATAGGCAACATGCGCCTTGCCGATGATCGGCACCATGTGGTGTTCGCAGTGCGAATGGAACGGAATGTCCTTGATCAGAACGAGGTCGTCATAGCCCGCCACTTCCTCGAAGGTGCGGCCAAGCTCTTCCACCGGGTCGGCGCTGTATCCGCCGAAAATCTCTTCATAGGCCTTGGCGACGCGCTTGGGCGTGTCGAGCAGGCCTTCGCGCTCCGGATCGTCGCCGATCCAGCGCAGCAGCGTGCGAACGGCGGCTTCCGCTTCCTCTCGGCTCGGACGCTCGACGGTCGGCTTAGGGTGGTGAGCTGACACATCCGCAGCCGAATTTTCCTCAGGACGTTGAGGGAAGCTTTTGATAATCGCGTCCATGGCAAGGCGCTCCCGTAGTCCCAGTCGGAGCTGGGACGAGTTGAACGGTACACGGCCTCTCGGAATTCAAGGAACAGACCTTAGTCCAGCCCCAAGTGGCGTGTGGTGGCACCAAGAGCGGTCACCTTCTTGCTCTCGGTCAGTTATAGTTCCTATATAAGGTGACCGAGAAGCAATTGAAAGGATGCATTGTTCGCATCCTGCGTCAGGCAGAACTAAGATGATCAATGAAGTCTATAACGCGAAAATTCTCGCCTTTGCCGGCAATATCGGCAGAACGGGAAGGCTGGAAGCGCCTGACGCGACGGCAACCGCTCATTCAAAATTATGTGGGTCGACCGTGACTGTCGACCTCAAGATGGAAGATGGCGTGGTGACGGACTTCGCTCACGAAGTTCGCGCCTGTGCGCTAGGCCAGGCCTCGTCCTCCGTCATGGCGCAGCACGTTGTCGGCGCAACCGCTGAGGAACTGCGCGAAGTTCGCGAAACCATGCTGCGCATGCTGAAGGAGAACGGAGAGCCGCCCAAAGGCCGCTTCGAGGACCTGAAGTATCTGGAGCCGGTGCGCGACTACAAGGCCCGCCACGCCTCCACCATGCTGACCTTCGATGCGGTTGTCGATTGCATCGACCAGATCGAGAAGAAGAGGGCGGCGGGCGAAGCCGCCTGACGTGATGAGCATCACCCGCCGATCGCGCAACTGGCAGGGTCCCTGGCCAAAGACGCCGGGGCGTCTCTTCGGCACGGGCTTCGTGCGTCTCTACCAGCTGACGCTCTCCGGCTTTGTGGGAAATCACTGCCGGCATTTCCCCACCTGCTCTGAATATGCCTATGAATCAATTGCCCGGTATGGCCTCTGGTCCGGTGGTTGGATGGCGCTCTTCCGCGTCATGCGCTGCGGCCCGGGCGGAACGCATGGCCTCGATCCGGTGCCGCCGACCTTAAGCGAACGGCACCATTGGTGGATGCCGTGGCGGTTCTGGAAGCCGGAACCCAAGCAAAAACCTTGAAACCCTGATCTTTACGAAGCCGGTTTCAGGGGCTACATGGCTGGCTTCATTTGAAACTTGACCACCCGCGCTCGTTGGCGGGACTGGATAAAGGAGCATATTCCATGGCTGAAGCCGTTTCCCTTACATTTCCCGATGGTTCCGTTCGCAGCTACGACGCCGCGATCACCGGCGCCGCTATCGCCGAATCCATTTCCAAGTCGCTTGCCAAGAAGTCCGTCGCCTATGCGCTCGACGGTGAGGTGCGCGATCTTGCCGAGCCGGTTGGCTCCGATGGCAGGCTCGAGATCATCACGCGCGACGATCCGCGTGCGCTCGAGCTGATCCGCCACGATTGCGCCCACGTGCTGGCAGAGGCCGTGCAGGAACTGTGGCCGGGAACGCAGGTGACCATCGGACCGGTCATCGCCAACGGCTTCTACTACGACTTTGCCCGCAACGAGCCGTTCACGCCCGAAGATTTCGCCGCTATCGAGAAGAAGATGCGCGAGATCATCGACCGCAACAAGCCGTTCACCAGGGAAGTGTGGTCCCGCGACAAGGCCAAGCAGGTCTTTGCCGAGAAGGGCGAGGCCTACAAGGTCGAGCTGGTTGACGCCATTCCTGAAGATCAGGACGTCAAGATCTACTACCAGGGCGACTGGTTCGATCTCTGCCGTGGCCCGCACATGGCCTCGACCGGCCAGGTTGGTAAGGCCTTCAAGCTGATGAAGGTGGCCGGCGCCTACTGGCGCGGCGACTCCAACAATCCGATGCTGACGCGTATCTATGGTACGGCTTGGGCGACGCAGGAGCAGCTGGACGCTTACCTGCACCAGCTTGAGGAAGCAGAGAAGCGCGACCACCGCCGCCTCGGCCGCGAAATGGACCTGTTCCACTTCCAGGAAGAAGGCCCGGGCGTCGTGTTCTGGCACTCCAAGGGCTGGAAGATGTTCCAGACGCTGGTGTCCTACATGCGCCGCCGCCTGGCCGACGACTACGAAGAGGTCAACGCACCGCAGGTGCTCGACCACGGCCTGTGGGAGACGTCCGGTCACTGGGGTTGGTACAAGGAGAACATGTTTGCCGTGCAGTCGGCCGGTGATGATGCCGAGGACAAGCGCATCTTCGCCCTGAAGCCGATGAACTGCCCCGGACACGTGCAGATCTTCAAGCACGGCCTGAAGTCTTACCGCGAACTGCCGATTCGCCTTGCAGAATTTGGCACCGTTCACCGCTACGAGCCTTCGGGCGCTCTCCATGGCCTGATGCGCGTTCGCGGCTTCACGCAGGATGACGCGCACATCTTCTGCACGGAAGAGCAGCTCGCCGAGGAATGCCTGAAGATCAACGACCTGATCCTCTCTGTCTACGAGGACTTCGGCTTTGAGGAGATCGTCGTGAAGCTCTCGACGCGTCCCGAGAAGCGCGTCGGCTCCGACGAGAACTGGGATCACGCCGAAGAGATCATGATGCGTGTTCTCAAGCAGATCGAGGAACAGTCTGGCGGCCGCATCAAGACCGGCATTCTGCCGGGTGAGGGCGCGTTCTACGGTCCGAAGTTCGAGTACACCCTGCGTGATGCGATCGGCCGTGAATGGCAGTGCGGCACGACGCAGGTGGACTTTAACCTGCCGGAGCGTTTTGGCGCCTTCTACATTGATGCGAACTCCGAGAAGCGTCAGCCGGTGATGGTCCACCGCGCGATCTGCGGTTCGATGGAGCGTTTCCTCGGCATCCTGATCGAGAACTTCTCCGGTCATTTCCCGCTCTGGCTGGCGCCTCTGCAGGTTGTGGTCGCGACGATCACGTCAGATGCGGACGATTACGCGAAGTCCGTCGTGGCGAAACTCAAGGCGGCTGGGCTTGCCGCTGAGGCAGACCTGCGCAACGAGAAGATCAACTACAAGGTCCGCGAGCACTCGCTGGCCAAGGTTCCGGTCATTCTCGTTTGCGGCAAGCGTGAGGCTGAGGAAAGCTCGGTAAACGTCCGCCGTCTTGGCAGCCGTGACCAGACGTCGATGTCGCTCGACGAAGCGCTGTCGCTGCTGAAGGATGAAGCGACCCCGCCCGATATCCGCCGGGCTCGGGCGCAGGACGCCTGATCAAGAATACGAAAGGCCGGTCTCGCACCGGCCTTTTTCATGAGCTCAGGAAAGCTGCCTCAATCGACCTAATCTATGTAGTCGTAGTCGACGTCGTCTTCGTCTTCATTGTTCGGGTTAAGCAGATCCTGCGGCAGGAGTTCGACATCCTGGTTGCTGCCGGGAATGACGGTCAGGTCTTTCTGGTAGAGGCGATCTCGGTTCTTGGCGATCACCGTGTACTGGCCTTCGGCGAGCACCATGGAGCCAAAGGCGCCGACCGTCTCACGCACCATCTCGCCGCTTTCGTTCAGCACTGACCATGCGGTATCCGCGATGGCCTCGCCGCCGGGTTCACGCACCAGCTTCATGGTGAGCTGCGCCGCGCGGTGCTCCACGGACGCTTCGGTCAGTTCGTTGGCCTCGACGCGGATGTCGGAGCGCACCACGGCATTCACGTTCCCGTACGTTGAGACGATATGATAAGTGCCGGCCTTCAGGCGGACGATCTTGTTCGGCTCGACGTTCGGGATGATCAGCGATCGATCGCCACCGCTTTCGCCGCTTCCATCGTAGATGGAGAAGCGCAGCAGATCGGGCGAAATGCGTCCGCCGCCTGAAAGCACGGCGTCGAGCTTCAGCCCCCCGGCATCCAGCACGAACTGCTCTTCCTTGGAATCATAGCCCACGCGGATGCGCTTGGTCGCGCCTGCACGTCCATAGGCGGCATGCACGAGATAGACACCGGGCTCGAGATCGAATGTGCTCGTGCCACCCTCGGCAGAAGCCAGCAGCGGCAGCTTGCCGCTTTCATCAGGTTCCGGAGCAAAGACCCGCCAGACGAGGCCTGAGGGCACGACAGCTTCGGCGTCCTCGCTGAGCTTCGCTGAAAGCGTGAGATTGCCGCGGATCGGTTCCTGCGCCAGCGGGAACACCGGCGCATAGCCGTTAGCGGGCGGCGCAAAGGTATTTGGCGCAGGTTCTTCCTGGGCGGCAACGAGCCCGGGATTCATCCCGACGAACGCCGCACAACACGCTGCAATGACAAATCGCGATGAAATCCTCATGCTTGCTTTGAACCGCAAGGTGGTGGCAAATTCAAGGCTCATTTTCCGTCCATGAAGTGAAAGGTACAAGGTGGATAAGCCCGTCTTAGACTTCCTGCTTGCGCGTCGTTCTGCTCCCATCCAAGAACTCTCCGAACCCGGCCCCAATGCGGAGGAGATCGAAACGATTCTCCGCGTGGCAACGCGCGTCCCCGACCACGGGATGCTGACGCCCTGGCGCTTCATCCTCTATAGGGGCGAGAGCCGCGTCGAGGTTGGCGAGAAGCTGGCGGAACTGGCCGAAAAGCTGGAGGGACCGCTGAGCGACGCAAGGCGGCAGCAGGAGCTGACCCGCTTTTCCCGTGCACCTCTGGTGATCGGCGTCGTCTCAAGCCCGAAGGAAAGCATCAAGTTCCCTGAGTGGGAGATGTTCCTCTCGGGCGCGATGGTGGCGCTGAACCTCATGCATGCGGCCAACGCACTTGGTTTCGGCACGAACATGATCACCAACTGGTACTCCGACAAGGAGGAGGGGCGCCGCATCCTTGGCCTCGCGCCCCACGAACGCGTGATCGGCTTCGTCCACATCGGCAGCCATCCGCGCAACACGCCGGACCGCCCGCGACCGGACGTTGCTGGCCTGGTGAGCGAATATTCGGGCCCTTGGTCTGAGAGCTGATCGACTTCGAACTCGGCGCGCGGACTTATTCGTGCGCCGCACCTCTTCATGGTGCTGGGTAACCACCCATTAAGGTAAACTCTTCCTATACGATTTGGTCCTATTCTGCCTTCCTGTTAGTGGGGCTTGGACTATCGTGAGCGTAATTGCGAACTTCCTCAGGTGGAGAGAGACGGCACGTGTGCCGGAACGGATAGCTGCGGCTGCAGCCCTGTCGCGCGCCTATATTCAACGCGATCTGACCCTCGAACAGCGCATGGCTGCCCAGGCAGCACTCACGCTTCTGCTGGATGATCCTTCGCCCAAGGTCCGGATCGCCATGAGCGAAGCGCTCTGCACGAGCACCAGGGCGCCGCTTGAAGTCGTGACGGCGCTTGCAGGCGACCAGCACGAGGTGGCGGCTCCCGTCATCCTGCATTCGCCGCTTCTGACCGACAGCGATCTGATCAACATCCTGACCAACACGGCACAGTCCGAAATTCAGGCGGCGGTGGCTTCTAGGGCAGGGCTCTCGCAACGTGTCATCGCCACACTCGCGGACGTGGCCTGTGCCCGCGCCTGCGCTGTGCTTGTCAGCAAGAACAGCGTCCACATTCCAGCCGAAAGCCTGCGTCGGATGATCGAGCGTCACGGGGACGATTGTCATTTACGCTCGCTCCTGCTGAAGCGTGAAGGCCTGCCAGCCCATTGCCGGCACCTGCTGTTGCAGCGTGCGAGCGAGGCGCTGAGCGCGTCACCCTTTGTGGCAAAGATCCTTGGAGCGCAAGGCGCCAGGGCCGTTGTATCAAACGCCCGCAGCGATGCCTCGCTCGCCCTTGTTGATCATGCAAAGCCGACGGACCATGCGCAACTCGTTGCCCGCATGCGTGAGGCAGGCGAGTTGACATCCTCGTTGCTGGTGCGTGCGGTGGCCTATGGCAAGACCGGCTTTCTGGCGGCGGCCCTGTCCTCCGTCACCGGTACTCCAGAAGCCAAGATGAATGCGCTCCTGCAGAAGGGCAGCGCTCGCTCGCTGCTTTCGGTCTTCCGCCAGGCTGGCTTGCGGGCGGTTACACACGAGCCGATCCTGACGGCGCTGAAGATCTGTCGCGATGTGGAAGCTGGCCGCTGCCTGCACGGACCGCAGGAGATCGCCCGCTCCATGCTTGCGACGCTTGAGAAGAGCACCGAAGGTGGCGAGCAGGAGCGCATCGCGCTGGCGTCTCTGTTGCGCCGCATCTTCCTTGAGGAACTCCGCCGCAACGCGCGCAGTGAGGCCTGGGCGCTCGCTGCCGCTTAATGTCGGCGATCTCCTGTGGAAAACGTCCTAAGAAGGACAAGCCAAGGGAGAGTGACGATGACAATCACCATCACCGCATTTGAGGCCTCGCCCGACGAGGGGCAGGGCCTTGCGCGCGACATGCGTGTGCGCTGGGCGCTGGAGGAGGTGGGGCAGCCTTATGATGTCCGCCTGATGTCCTTTGCTGCACTGAAGGAACCGGCGCACCGGGAGCGCAACCCCTTCGGCCAGATTCCTACGTTTGAGGAGGGCGACCTCAAGCTGTTCGAGTCGGGTGCGATCATCCTCCACATCGCGGAACGCTTCGGCGGGCTCCTGCCGCCAGATCCCAATGGACGGGCGAGGGCGATCATGTGGATGTTCGCCGCGCTGAACACGGTCGAACCGCCCATCGTTGAATACGAGCAGACGTCACTCATGGAGCGGGACAGGAGCTGGCACGAGGAGCGTATTCCTCTCATGGAACGCGCCATCGTGCGGCGTCTCAAGTCACTCTCGGTCTGGCTCGGCGACCGTGAATGGCTGGAGGACGAGTTCACCGCCGGTGATCTGATGATGGTGATGGTCCTGCGGCGTCTGGACGGCGACGGCATCGTGGAACGATTCCCGAACCTCGCAGCATACGTCGCGCGAGGAACGGCGCGTCCCGCCTACCAACGGGCCTTCGCCGCACAGCTTGCCGTGTTCAAAAATAGTCAGAGCCGAGCATAAAAAAGTGCCCCGACCAGCGGGGCACTTGGAAACTTAGATGTCGAGCTCTTCAACGAACTCGGCGTTTTCCTGGATGAAGCGGAAGCGGGCGTCGGCCTTGGTGCCCATCAGCGCTTCCACTGCATCCTTGGTCGCGTCGGGCGACTCGATCACCTCCACCCGCAGGATTGTGCGGTGCTTCGGATCCATGGTCGTCTCCTTGAGCTGGGCCGGCATCATTTCACCCAGACCCTTGAAACGTCCGATCTCGATCTTGGCGCGACCCGTGAACTCGGTGCGCAGCAACTCGTCCTTGTGGGCATCGTCGCGGGCATACATAGTCTTGCCGCCCTGGCTGATGCGGTAGAGTGGCGGGACGGCGAGGAACAGGTGCCCGTTCTGGATAAGCTGCGGCATCTCCTGGTAGAAGAAGGTGATAAGCAGCGATGCAATGTGCGCGCCGTCCACGTCCGCGTCGGTCATGATGATCACGCGTTCGTAGCGCAGGTCTTCCTCGCGATACTTGTTGCGCGTACCGCAGCCGAGCGCCTGGATGAGATCGGTGATGGTCTGGCTTCCGGCCATCTTGCCCGAACCGGCGCTGGCGACGTTCAGGATCTTGCCGCGCAGCGGCAACACCGCCTGATTGACGCGGTTGCGCGCCTGCTTGGCTGAACCACCTGCCGAGTCACCCTCGACGATGAAGATTTCAGCACCAGCTGCAGCGGTCGCCGAGCAGTCGGCCAGCTTGCCGGGGAGGCGGAGCTTCTGCACCGCCGTCTTGCGGCTGACTTCCTTTTCCTGGCGGCGGCGCAGGCGCTCGTCCGCGCGCGCAATCACCCAGTCCAGCAGCTTGTTTGCTTCCGCCGGATTGCTGGTGAGCCAATGGTCGAATGGATCGCGCAGCGCGTTTTCCACGATACGCGTTGCGGCCGCGGTAGCGAGCTTGTCCTTGGTCTGGCCAACAAATTCGGGCTCGCGCACAAAGACCGAGAGCATGCCGGCCGCCGAAATCATCACGTCTTCCGCCGTGATGATCGATGCGCGCTTGTTCTGCGTCATTTCCGCGTAATTGCGCAGGCCCTTCAGGAGTGCCACGCGCAGGCCCATCTCGTGCGTGCCGCCTTCCGGCGTCGGGATGGTGTTACAGTAGGAATTGAGGAACGGATCGCCGCCGTACCAGGTAATCGCCCATTCCACCGCGCCGTGACCGCTCTGCTTTTCCGTGCGGCCGGAGAAGATTTCCTTGGTGACCTGGAAAGCGCCATCAAGCGAAGCCTCGAGGAAGTCTCTCAAGCCGCCGGGGAAGTGGAAGCTTGCCTTTTCCGGAACCTTGCTCTTTTCACCGAGGAGAGACGGATCGCAGCTCCAGCGAACCTCGACGCCGCCAAACAGATAAGCCTTCGAGCGAGCCATGCGGTAGATTGTGGCGGGATCGAACTTGGCGTGGGAGCCGAAGATCTCGGCATCAGGCTTGAACCGGATGCGTGTGCCGCGCCGGTTATGGATGTCTCCAGCCTGCTCGATGCCGCCCAGCGGCTTGCCGCGCGAGAAGCTCTGGCGGTAGAGTTTGCGGCCGCGCGCAACTTCGACTTCCAGAAGCTCCGAAAGCGCGTTCACCACCGAAACACCGACGCCGTGCAGACCACCCGAGGTCTCATAGACCTTGGAGTCGAACTTGCCGCCGGCATGCAGCGTCGTCATGATGACTTCAAGCGCCGACTTGTCCTTGAATTTCGGATGCGGATCGACCGGGATGCCGCGACCGTTGTCGGTGACCGTCAGGAACCCTTCCGTATCGAGCTCGACTTCGATGAAGGTAGCGTGGCCGGCAACGGCCTCGTCCATCGAGTTGTCGATGACTTCCGCGAACAGATGGTGCAGCGCCTTTTCATCCGTGCCGCCGATATACATGCCCGGGCGGCGACGCACTGGCTCGAGGCCTTCCAGGACTTCGATATCGGCTGCGCTATAGCTGTCGGTTGCGTCGCGCACGGTGGTGGCGCGGGCGGCAGCTGGCTGACGCTCGGTCGCAGGAATTGTAGCTTGCTTTACGCCCCCGGAAATCGGCAGGCCGGTGAAAAGGTCGTTGCTATCGTCCATAAACTATTACTGCCTCGCGAATCACCGCTGATGTTGCCACGAATTCTCGGGCAAAGCTAAACGTGTTCCGGTTCCGTTCGTCGTCTTGAACAGGAACTTGCGCATTCTGCGGCCATGCTGACCGGGCGTTAGGCGCTCTCTTAATGTATTTTCTGCTCATGGGAAACGCTCAGTTCCCTTATGGCGCCGCTGCCGACACCGGGACCAGCGGAATTTCCACAATTGCCGATGCCATTGCTGACCCGGCGACGAGCTTTCATCCTACTACCGGAAGATTGACTTTTACGTAAAGCAGCTGAATTGTCGCGCCGAAAGGTGCCAATAATGATCCATGAGTACTATTCCATCACCGAGCTCACCAAGGAGTTCGGGATCACGACGCGTACGCTGCGCTTCTACGAGGACGAAGGACTGATCAAGCCAACGCGGCGAGGGCGCACGCGTCTCTATTCCCATGCCGATCGTCAGATGTTGCGCCGCATCCTGCGCGCTCGCAAGGTGGGGTTCTCGGTGGAAGAGGTGGGCAAGCTGCTGGCGATCTACCGTCCGCTGCCCGAGCACCTGGGCGAACTGGGCGGCATGCTGAACGAGATCGACCGTACCCGTCAGGAGCTGCGCCAGAAGCGCCGCGATCTGGAGGAGCTTTTGCAGGAGCTCGATGAGGCGGAAGAACTCTGCGTCGAACGCCTCGCAGAACTTGGTGTAAAAACCTGAGGCTGGCTTTCCTCTCTCCCTTTATGGTGAGCTTGTCGGACCACGAAGGAGAGAGCTGGCCGAACTTCCGTTCGACCCTGCTAAATCCAGCGCCGCACCTTCTTCTTGTAATCGCGATAGGCCTTGCCGAAGCGGGCCTCAAGGTGTCGCTCTTCCGGCTCCACGGCCAGTTTGTTCGTGGCAATGGAGGCGAGAACGCCGAGGAGCAGGAACCAGGCATTGCCGAAAACGAAGCCGACGGCGAACATCAGAACCGAATTGCCTAGGTATAGCGGGTTGCGGCTGATCGCGAATGGACCGCTGGTGACGAGATGGGTGGCGCCAGCGTGCGGCCGAATGGTCGTCTTTGCCCGTCGCAAGGCACTTATCGCACTGATGTAGAGCGCTGCTACACCAACGATTAAGAGGCATCCGACGGCAAAGAGAATGTCGGACAGTGGTCGTCCGAACCATGGCGCCGGGAGGAAGATCTGCAGCAGCACTGCAATCGCAAGTGCCCCGAGATAAAGCAGCGGCGGCCAGGGGAAGGCTGTCGGTGCATGGAACGGATCAGATGCCCGGTTTGCCTTGTTCTGGTCGAATGGACGCGTCGTCATCGGTTCCTCCCGTGACAGCCGATGCGAACCCGTTTTCCTCCCGCGGGTTACTGCACCGGCGTTTGATCTTGCGGGCCAGTGTTCTCCATAAGGCAGATATTGGCAAGATCCTGCAGGCGGCGAGTGGACTGTTCATCCGCCGCAAACAACTGGTCCATCAGGTTGTTGGATTGCGCCTTGTCGAGGAGGCAGCCGCAATAGGCGTTGCAGAAGGTTTCGTCACGGAAAGCTACGCATTGTGCGTTGCAGGAATTGAGAAAAAGCGCGCCCTGGTCCGGCTCAGGTGGAGGGGAAACCTGCGCGAAAAGCCAGACGAGCGACACCAGAACCGGCTGGTGCAGCAGATAGAAGGCGAGGCTGTGCTTGCCGATGAAGCCAAGCACCGGCACCCGGTCCGGCCAGCGGAGTGCCGCCATGCGCACATTGAGGCCAGTCTGTTGCCCGATTTGCGCAGCCGCGATGCCAAAGAGCACCACGCCGAACAGCGGGAAAAGCGGCACATAGTCTGTCGATGGCCCGACATTAGTGGAAAAGCCTGTCCACCAGAGCGCCTCGTGGTTGAAGATCCCGCCTTCGATGAACTGCGGCAGCGCGATCGCGATTGCGCCCGAAAGGATGACCAGCGCCCAGTGCAGCCGCAGAAACGCCAGGCCCAGCACGCTTGCCAGGGCGATATGATGCAGGATGCCGAAGAAGATGAAGGCTTCCGGCGTTGCAAGCATGGTGACGGCCGTGATTGCCACCGCTGCCGCGACGATGAGGGCGAGCCGCTTGAAGAACGGTCCGCGCTTGAACCCGTTTCCATTCGCCAGAAACAGGCTGAAGCCGACAATGAAGAGGAAAGAGATCGCGATCGAGCGCGCAAAGATGCGCCAGCCGCCAGTGACCGAGCTTCCCGGTTCGATATAGCCGAAGAAGTCGAGGTCCCAGGTAAAGTGATAGATCGCCATGGCGACCAGGGCGAGACCACGCGCGCAGTCGACCAGCTCGATTCTCCGGCGGGGAGGGGATGTCTCAATGACCATTGAAGAGGGCCTCAGCTGCGTGTTTGACGTCGCGACTCATTATCCCGGCAAAAATGCCCGTACTTTCCGCAGTTCGCCACATTTATGTTAATAGGAGGATGAGGGACGCCTGCTGCAAGATTCGGCTCAGTCATGCGGCACATGCAGAACATATTCGGAGAGGACTATTCATGCTCAAGAAAGTTATAATCGCGACGATGGTCGGTGGCCTGCTTGCTGGCTGTAGCACTGATCCTTACACGGGGGACCAGAAGATCTCGAACACCGCGGGCGGTGCCGCGCTTGGCGCGCTGGCTGGTGCGGGCCTTGGCCTTCTGGCCGGTGGCGACGATCGCCGTAACGCGCTGATCGGTGCAGGTGTTGGCGCGCTCGCCGGCGGCGCGATCGGCGGTTACATGGACCGCCAGGAAGCCGAACTGCGCGCGCAGCTGCAGGGTACGGGCGTCAGCGTCACGCGTCAGGGTGATTACATCATCCTCAACATGCCGTCGAACATCACCTTCTCGACGGATTCGGCATCGATCCAGCCGGGCTTCTACAACACGCTGAACTCGGTCGCGCTCGTCATCAAGCGCTTCAACCAGACGCTTGTCGACGTTTATGGCCACACGGATTCCACCGGCGGCTACCAGCACAACATGCAGCTGTCGCAGCGCCGTGCCAGCTCCGTCGCGGATTACCTGACCGCGCAGGGCACCGACCCGCGCCGCTTCCAGATCTTCGGCATGGGTCCCGACCAGCCGATTGCATCCAATGCGACGCCGGAAGGCCGCGCCCAGAACCGCCGCGTCGAGATTCGCCTGACGCCGCTGCGCTAGTTTTCGCAGAAAAGAGACTTACGATGCGCACAGCCTATGGTTGTGCGCATCGTTGTTTTCGGGGTGCGTCACGTCGACCGGCAGACCACAGAAGGCGAGAAAAATGAAGCTGTAGAACATATTGGCAACGGTCCGGAATCTATTTTGATACCAATCGGATAAAGCCGATTGCGCACAGAGAACAAAAAGTGTACAGAAAGGAAAGTTGAAAGCATTTAGGCATCGCGCCCATTGACCTTAGAAGGGTGTTGTATCATGGCTCAAAATACTTTGAGGCTTGTAGAGGATCAGGCAGTGGACAAATCCAAGGCATTGGACGCTGCTCTTTCGCAGATCGAGAGAGCTTTCGGCAAAGGTTCAATCATGCGCCTCGCCGGGAACGAAAAGATTGTTGAGATCGAAACGATCTCAACCGGCTCTCTGGGGCTTGATATTGCATTGGGTGTGGGCGGACTTCCTCGCGGCCGCATCATTGAGATCTATGGTCCGGAAAGCTCCGGCAAGACCACCATGGCGCTTCACACCATCGCTGAGGCACAGAAGAAGGGCGGCATCTGCGGCTTCATCGATGCCGAGCATGCGCTGGACCCGGTCTATGCCCGCAAGCTTGGCGTTGACCTTGAGAACCTGCTGATCTCGCAGCCGGACACGGGCGAGCAGGCGTTGGAAATCTGCGACACGCTGGTGCGCTCCGGCGCGCTCGACGTCATTGTCGTGGACTCGGTCGCTGCCCTGACGCCGCGCGCTGAAATCGAAGGCGACATGGGCGACAGCCTGCCAGGCCTGCAGGCGCGTCTCATGAGCCAGGCGCTGCGCAAGCTCACCGCGTCGATCTCGCGCTCGAAGACCATGGTGATCTTCATCAACCAGATCCGCATGAAGATCGGCGTGATGTTCGGTTCACCCGAGACGACCACGGGCGGCAACGCGCTCAAGTTCTATGCCTCGGTGCGTCTCGACATCCGCCGCATTGGCTCGGTGAAGGACAGGGACGAGGCCGTGGGCAACCAGACCCGCGTCAAGGTCGTCAAGAACAAGCTTGCTCCCCCCTTCAAGCAGGTCGAGTTCGACATCATGTACGGCGAAGGCGTGTCGAAGACGGGCGAGCTCATCGATCTCGGCGTAAAGGCCGGTGTGGTCGAGAAGTCGGGGGCCTGGTTCTCCTATAACTCGCAGCGCCTTGGTCAGGGCCGGGAAAATTCCAAGCAGTTCCTGCGCGACAATCCGGAAGTGGCAAACGAGATTGAAACGACGCTGCGCCAGAATGCCGGCCTGATCGCCGAACAGTTCCTGGATGACGCCCGCGGCGAGGATTTCGACGACGCTGCCGCAGGTTGATGTGTGAGCGGGTTGGGGCAGCTTTGCATCCGGCTCTTACGCAACACATTGAAGCATGATTTTGAAACGTCGCGATCTTGGTCGCGGCGTTTCGTGTTTTTGGTCCTTCTGACGTCGCGGGTTGGGGAGGCGCGTCAAAGCAGGCCATGCGTCTCCATGGCCACAACAGATTGACCCAGTCGTGCGCTGATTTCTGGACAGACAGTTCGGGTGGCGCTACAAGGCTGCGGTCTTATATTCCGCTGTGAGAGGCGGGTTTCTCGCAAAGGCAGAGCATGAGTAGCGTCAACGACATCCGGTCGACTTTTCTCGACTATTTCCGGAAGAATGGCCACGAGATCGTTTCATCGAGTTCGCTCGTCCCGAAGAACGATCCGACGCTCATGTTCACCAATGCCGGAATGGTGCAGTTCAAGAACGTCTTCACTGGTCTCGAGACGCGTCCTTATAGCCGCGCCACAACGGCGCAGAAGTGCGTTCGTGCTGGCGGCAAGCACAACGACCTGGACAACGTCGGCTACACGGCGCGCCACCACACCTTCTTCGAGATGCTCGGCAATTTCTCCTTCGGTGACTATTTCAAGGAGACGGCGATCGAGCTCGCCTGGAACCTCGTCACCAAGGAATTCGGCCTCGACGCCAAGCGCCTTCTCGTCACTGTCTACCACACCGACGATGACGCTGCGAATTTCTGGAAGAAGATTGCCGGCCTGAGCGATGACCGCATCATCCGCATTCCAACCAGCGACAATTTCTGGGCCATGGGCGATACCGGCCCCTGCGGCCCGTGCTCCGAAATCTTCTACGATCACGGCGACCACATTGCCGGTGGCCCTCCCGGAAGCCCGGATGAGGATGGCGACCGCTTCATCGAGATCTGGAACCTCGTGTTCATGCAGTTCGAGCAGCTGACGCCGGAAGAGCGCGTGAACCTGCCGCGTCCGTCCATCGACACCGGCATGGGCCTCGAGCGCGTCGCAGCCGTTCTGCAGGGCGTCCATGACAACTACGACATCGACCTTTTCCGCGCGCTGATCCGCGCTTCTGTCGAGGCAACCGGCGTCAAGGCGGAAGGCAAGCAAGCCGCAAGCCACAAGGTCATCGCCGATCATCTGCGCTCCGCAAGCTTCCTGATTGCCGATGGCGTGCTGCCGTCGAACGAGGGCCGCGGCTATGTTCTGCGCCGCATCATGCGTCGCGCCATGCGTCACGCCCAGCTTCTGGGGGCCGAAGAGCCGCTGATGTGGCGTCTGGTGCCGGCACTCGTGCGCGAGATGGGCCAGGCCTATCCTGAGCTGGTGCGCGGCGAGGCTCTGATTACTGAGACGCTGAAGCTTGAGGAGACCCGTTTCCGCAAGACGCTGTCGCGCGGCCTGAACCTTCTGTCCGACGCGACGTCCTCGCTGGTTGAAGGCGACCGTCTCGATGGCGAGACCGCGTTCAAGCTCTACGACACCTACGGCTTCCCGCTCGATCTGACGCAGGATGCACTGCGCCAGCGCGGTATTTCAGTCGACATCGAGACGTTTAATGCCGCGATGGAACGCCAGAAGGCGGAAGCGCGCGCAAGCTGGTCAGGCTCGGGCGAAGCGGCAACCGAAGCCATCTGGTTCTCCGTCAAGGATAAGGTCGGCTCCACTGAGTTCCTCGGCTACGAGACCGAAGAGGCC
This sequence comes from Nitratireductor aestuarii, assembly GCF_014641695.1. GTDB lineage: Bacteria > Pseudomonadota > Alphaproteobacteria > Rhizobiales > Rhizobiaceae > Chelativorans > Chelativorans aestuarii. Next base: position 174,525 of record NZ_BMIF01000001.1, read on the forward strand.
GAGGGTGTGATTGCGGCACTTGTCCGTGATGGTGCAATGGTTGATGCGGCTGCCGAAGGCGAGGCAGTGGCCGTCGTCACCAACCAGACGCCATTCTACGCGGAGTCGGGTGGCCAGGTCGGCGACACCGGCACCATGGAAGGTGAGGGCTTCACCATCGCGGTCGAGAACACGCAGAAGCGTGGCGAGGGCCTCTTCGTTCACTCCGGCAAGGTTGTGAAGGGCACGGCAAAGGTCGGCCAGGCGGTCGCGCTGAAGGTCGATCACGAACGTCGTACGCAAATCCGCGCCAACCACTCGGCCACCCACCTGCTGCACGAGGCGTTACGCGAGGTTCTGGGCACCCATGTTGCCCAGAAGGGTTCGCTCGTCGCACCGGAGCGCCTGCGCTTCGACTTCTCGCATCCGAAGCCGATTTCCGAAGCGGAACTGGCCGAGATCGAGGAGCGTGCAAACGAGATTGTTCTGCAGAACGCGCCAATCAACACGCGTCTGATGTCCGTCGATGACGCAATCGCCGAAGGTGCAATGGCTCTTTTCGGTGAGAAGTACGGGGAAGAGGTGCGCGTTGTCTCCATGGGCACGGCGGTCCGCGGCGAGAAGGCTGGCAAGACTTTTTCGCTGGAACTCTGCGGCGGTACCCATGCCCGTTCCACCGGTGATATCGGGCTTGTCCATGTGGTGACCGAAGGCGCTGTTGCCGCCGGCGTACGCCGCATCGAGGCGCTGACCGGTGCAGCCGCCCGTGAGTACCTGGAAGAGCAGGAAAACCGCCTGAAGCAGGCTGCTGCAGTTCTGAAGGTCGCGCCCGCTGACGTTGTTTCGCGTCTTGAGGCTCTGGTCGAAGAGCGCAAGAAGCTGGAACGCGAGCTGGCTGATGCCCGCCGCAAGCTCGCCCTTGGTGGCGGTACAGCTGGTTCCGCATCGGACGGTCAGGAGACGGTGAACGGCGTGTCCTTCATGGGCCGCGTGGTCGAAGGCATTGCACCGAAGGACCTGAAGCCGCTCGCCGATGATGGCAAGCGTGCATTGGGCTCCGGCGTCGTTGTTTTCGTCGGCACTTCTGAAGACGGCAAGGCAAGCGTCGTCGTCGGCATCACGGAAGATCTGACGGGACGCTTCAGCGCCGTCGATCTCGTCCGCGCTGCCTCGGAAGCAATTGGCGGCAAGGGTGGCGGCGGTCGTCCTGACATGGCGCAGGCTGGCGGACCGGACGGTTCCAAGGCGGCCGCAGCCATCGATGCGGTGAAGGCAATGCTGGCTGGTTGATCTAGCAAATCGGACTGACGTGAGTTTCGGGGCGGAACCTGCAGGGGTTTCGCCCTTTCTTTTGGCCTCCTGCTGTCCGCGTAGAGGTCACCGTCACGCAGGCTTATCCGCGATTTCTGTGGATAAACGTCTCCGGCTGCTCGGCCCAGCAATAAACAGGAAGAACGTTGTGAACCATGGAAAAGAAAGAACACGCGCCTATGTCCTGAGCGAAATTTTATGCTAACCTTATAGATGTCCGCAGGACAGTTTTGATAATTTTCATGTTAATAAATTGATTTTAATTAGCGTACCGATTTGCGTTTGGATCTAACAGTCCAGCCACAAATAGCTTCACCAAGGTGAGTTTTAATGGTTTCTGAAGAATTGGTCGCGGGAGGCGAGCCGTTGAGTCAGGCTGCTCCGGCGAATTCGCCATCGCGAGTGCTGGTGGCGAGCCTTATAGGCACCACCGTCGAGTTTTACGACTTCTACGTCTACGCCACCGCAGCGGTGCTTGTGTTCCCCCTGCTGTTTTTCCCGGCTGGCAACCCCACTACGGCCTTGCTTGCATCCTTCGCTATCTTTGGCGCGGCTATGATCGCGCGTCCTCTGGGCGCCATCTATTTTGGTCATCTGGGCGACAAGCGCGGCCGCAAGTTCACGCTTGTGGGCGCGCTGCTGACCATGGGTATTGCGACGTTTCTGATCGGCGTTCTGCCCACCTATGAAATGGCAGGCTGGTTTGCGCCGCTGTTCCTCGTCGTCCTTCGCCTGGCGCAGGGCTTTGCCCTGGGCGGTGAATGGAGTGGTGCCGCTCTTGTGGCGACGGAAAATGCGCCTGCTGGTAAGCGCGCCATATTCGGCACATTCCCGCAGCTCGGAGCCCCGCTGGGCTTCATCGTGGCCAATTCGCTGTTCCTGCTGATTGCGGCGATGCTGCCATCGGAACATGCCAACCGCCCGTCGGATGAGTTCCTGACCTGGGGATGGCGCATTCCCTTCCTTTTCTCGGCCGTCATGGTCATCGTCGGCCTCTGGGTTCGCCTGCATCTGGTCGAGAGCACGGCCTTCAACAAGGTCGTGAAAGAGAAGAAGGTGGTCAAGCTTCCGCTGACCAGTGTCATCAAGGATTTTCCCAAGGAGCTTATCCTCGGCACCTTCTACATGCTGAGCACCTACGTGCTGTTCTACCTCATCACGGCTTTTTCGCTGAGCTACGGCACGGCCAAGATGGACGCGGCATTGCCCGGTCTCGGCTATGACTACACGAACTTCGTTTGGATGATGGTGCTGGGTGCGGTCTTCTTCGGCATCTTCACGCTGCTGTCGGGACCTTGGGCGGAAAAGTGGGGCCGTCGTGGTTTCCTGATCGTCGTCACGGCGCTCATCCTGGTCTACGGACTAAGCTGGGTTCCGCTACTCCAGCTGGGCAGCTGGGGACCGCTGATCTGGCTGGTGCTTGGCTTTTCACTGATGGGTATGACCTTCGGCCCGATGGGCGCGCTGCTGCCGGAACTGTTCCCGGCCAACGTCCGCTACACAGGCTCGGGAATCTCCTACAACGTGTCTTCGATCATCGGTGCAGCCGTTGCTCCCTTCATCGCGGTCGCCCTATGGCAGTATGGTGGCGGCAGCCCGTTCTGGGTCGGCATGTATCTCGCTGGATCCGCCGTCCTGACGCTGATCTCGCTGCTGCTCGGATCCGAGACCAAGGACGTCGACTACGAGGCCTGATCCTCGATCAGACCCTGACACAATGCGAAATGCCATCGCTCGCTGAGCGATGGCATTTTTGATTCCGGGCCTGAGCGCGACGCAGGAGCTCAGTCGCTGTCCTTGTAGATCGCCCGCCACACCAGCGCTCCCACGACGGCGCCCGCAAGCGGAGCAACCCAGAAGACCCAGAGCTGGGTGAGGGCGGCGGTGTCTGCGAAGATCGCCACACCCGTCGACCTGGCCGGGTTGACGGACGTGTTCGTCACCGGAATCGAAACCAGATGGATGACGGTGAGCGTCATGCCGATGGCAATCGGCGCGAATCCGGCGGAAGACTTTTTGGCCGTGGACGCCAGGATGATGAAGACAAAGAAGGCGGTCATCACCACTTCCATGGAGATCGCTGCAGGCATGGAGTAGCCGCCTGGGGAGAGTTCGTCGTACCCGTTGGAGGCAAAACCTCCGGCTACGAAACTGCCGCTGCCGGTTGCAATGAAATAGAGAACAGCAGCGGCGGCGGTCGCGCCCAGCACCTGGACGATGACGTATCCGGAAAGGTCATGCACCGGCAGGCGGCCGCCAATGACCATGCCGACGGAAACGGCCGGGTTGAAGTGACCACCCGAGATGCGGCCCACCGCATAGGCCATGGTGAGCACCGTGAGGCCGAATGCGAGGGATACGCCCAGTAGCCCAATGCCAACCTCGGGATAGCCTGCAGCCAGGACGGCACTGCCGCATCCGCCGAAGACAAGCCAGAATGTTCCGAAAAACTCAGCGAACAATTTCTTCATAGCAAACCCTCCAGCAATAAATTATTGCCGGAAAAGTACAGGCTGATTCGGGCGGCGAAAATAGTGCTATGCTATATTAGCGCTGACTGTACCGTGTTCTAACGGTTAATGCTACAGTATAGCGATTGGGAAAAGAGGACGTATTCACTTATGCGATGTGAATAGTTTTCTTGTCTGGGTATGGATGCGAAGGTTGCTTTGGCAACAAAAGAAAAGGGCTGGTCGATGCCAGCCCCTTCCTGAAATCCTTAGGCCATTGCCTTCTGGAGGTTTTCGTCGACCTTGTCGAGGAAGCCCGTGGTGGAGAGCCACGGCTGATCCGGGCCGATGAGCAGCGCCAGGTCCTTGGTCATGTGACCAGCTTCAACCGTATCGATGCAGACGGTTTCAAGCGTCGTGGCAAACTTTGCCAGCTCTTCGTTCCCGTCGAGCTTCGCGCGGTGGGCGAGGCCACGGGTCCAGGCGAAGATCGAAGCGATCGAGTTGGTCGAGGTTTCTTCGCCGCGCTGATGCTGGCGATAGTGGCGGGTAACCGTGCCGTGTGCAGCTTCAGCCTCGACGGTCTGGCCATCCGGCGTCATCAGCACGGAGGTCATCAGGCCGAGCGAGCCGTAGCCCTGTGCAACCGTGTCGGACTGGACGTCGCCGTCGTAGTTCTTGCAGGCCCAGACGTAGCCGCCGGACCACTTGAGGCTCGAAGCCACCATGTCATCGATCAGGCGATGCTCGTAGGTGATCTTGGCTTCCTTGAACTTGTCGGCGAACTCGGCCTCGTAGATCTCCTGGAAGATATCCTTGAAGCGGCCGTCATAGGCCTTGAGGATCGTGTTCTTCGTGGAGAGATAGACCGGGTAGCCCATCTGCAGGCCGTAGTTCAGCGAAGCGCGTGCGAAGTCGCGGATCGAATCGTCCAGGTTGTACATTGCCATGGCGATGCCGGAGCCCGGCGCGTCGAACACTTCGTGCTCGATGACCTGGCCGTCTTCACCGACGAACTTGATGGTGAGCTTGCCCTTGCCGGGGAACTTGAAGTCGGTTGCGCGGTACTGGTCGCCGAAGGCGTGACGGCCGACGATAACCGGCTTCGTCCAGCCCGGAACGAGGCGCGGAACGTTCTGGCAGATGATCGGAGCACGGAAGATCACGCCGCCGAGGATGTTGCGGATCGTGCCGTTGGGCGACTTCCACATCTTCTTGAGGTTGAACTCCTCGACGCGCTGCTCGTCCGGGGTGATGGTCGCGCACTTGACGCCAACGCCGTGCTTCTTGATTGCATTGGCGGCGTCGATAGTGACCTGATCGTCGGTCGCGTCGCGATTTTCGATCGAAAGGTCGTAGTATTCCAGATCGATGTCGAGGTAGGGGTGGATCAGCTTGTCTTTGATAAGCTGCCAGATGATGCGGGTCATTTCATCGCCGTCGAGTTCCACGACGGGATTTGCTACTTTGATTTTCGCCATTCTTAACCTCTTCTCGACAATCGCGGACCTTCCGCCCCCAAAGGCATCGCTTTGAGCGTGCGACCCTATAGCATCGCAATTCCCGCAGGCAAAGCTCTTGGCGCGACGAAAAACCATGGAAAGCGGCGCTTTACGATGGTTGGAGAAGGCGGTAGAGCGTGATGCGACAGAACAAGGGCATTTTGGCTCCAACATCCCGCATTTCTCCGAACGCGGCGACCTTTGCCCGATCGGAAATGCTCTGACAGGTATTCATGGCTGGAACAGACAAACAGCAGGCAATGATTGCCGACGGACCGGCAATCATCCTTGTGGAACCGCAGCTTGGCGAGAACATCGGCATGGTGGCGCGCGCCATGGCCAATTTTGGTCTGGCTGAACTGCGCCTGGTCAATCCGCGCGATGGCTGGCCGAACGAAAAGGCGAGGGCAGCTGCCAGCAAGGCAGACCACGTGATCGACGGGGCGAGGGTCTTCGACCGCCTTGAGGACGCGATCGCGGATCTGAACTTCATCTTTGCCACGACTGCCCGTCCGCGTGACGGGTTCAAGCCTGTTCGTGGACCGGTGGAGGCGACGGTCGACCTGCGCGCGCGCCATAACCGCGGCGAGCGCGTTGGCATATTCTTCGGCCGCGAGCGCTGGGGCCTCACCAATGAAGAAGTGGCGCTGGCTGATGAGATCGTCACCTTTCCGGTAAATCCGGCTTTTGCATCGCTCAACATCGCGCAGGCCGTCCTGCTGATGTCCTACGAGTGGATGAAGACGCAGCCAGATGAAGCCGTTCGTCCACAGATGGCTGAGAGGATTCCTGCGAGCAAAGATAGCCTTAATAGCCTGATGGACTACCTCGATCGCGTTCTTTCGGAACGCGGCTATTTCCGCACCGCCGACAAAAAGCCCAAAATGATCGACAACTTAAGGGCGTTGTTTACGCGGCCGGCCTTTACTGCCGAGGAGCTTACAGCGTTGCGAGGGGTACTTGGTTCGCTGGAAAAATACTCTCCAAAACGGCCCAAGGGCTCCGGGAGCCCGGACGAGGAATAAATAATGGGAACGAGGCCGATCCTTTTCTTCGACTCGGGGATTGGGGGACTTTCGGTAGTCAAGGAAGCGCGGGTGCTGCTGCCCGAGCACCCTTATGTCTACGTGGCCGATGATGCGGCCTTTCCCTATGGCGGCTGGGAAGAGGACGCGCTGCGTGAACGCCTGGTAGGGCTGTTCGGCAGGCTCATCGACCGCTTCGATCCGGCTGTGATCGTCATCGCCTGCAACACAGCCTCCACGCTCGCTATTGCCGAGCTGCGCGCCGCATACCCCGGCCAGCTCTTCGTCGGCACGGTTCCGGCGATCAAGCCAGCGGCCGAGCGCACTCGCTCGGGCATTGTCTCGGTGCTTGCCACCCCGGGCACGGTCGAGCGCCAGTATACCCGCGACCTCATCAGCACCTATGGCAGCCAGTGCCACGTGCGGCTGGTGGGTAGCCAGAACCTTGCTGCTCTGGCCGAGCAATACATGCGTGAAGGCTTCGTCGACGAGAAACAGGTGCGCGAGGAGATCGCGCCGTGCTTCATCGATATGGATGGCCGCCACACGGACATCGTGGTGCTGGCCTGCACGCATTATCCCTTCCTTGTCAACCGGATGCGCAAGGTCGCTCCCTGGCCGGTGGACTGGATTGACCCCGCGGAAGCCATCGCGCGAAGGGCCATGGCGCTCGTGACGCCGCCTGCAGGCGAGGTGATGGACCACGTTGACTACGCGTACTTTACCTCAGGCGAACCGCCCGCGAGCCTGCGCAGGCTGATGCGCGGCTTCGGCTTTGTGACGAGCACGGAGAAGCTGCTTGTGGCAGAAGCTGTCCTGCCCAATTCGCTGCGTCAGATTGCACGAAACGTGCCGGAAGCGTTGACTCCCGCCGCGAAGTAACCTAGAGGAACCCCCGCACAGAGGCTCTTCTGGGTCTCTGGGCACTCCAACGTGTCCCGTGGAAATCCGGCGTAGCGTGCGCTGGGTTCCTGTCAGGCCTCAGATAAAGGGGTCAGAGGAGGGCGCGTTCCTTTGCCCGTAACATGTCGTTGCGGGTGCAGTTATTTGAAAGGGAATGCGGTGAGCAAGCGCCACTCAGCCAAGTACAAGATTGACCGTCGTCTTGGCGAAAACATTTGGGGACGTCCGAAGTCCCCGGTCAACAAGCGTGAATACGGCCCGGGCCAGCACGGCCAGCGCCGCAAGGGCAAGATGACCGACTACGGTCAGCAGCTCCGCGCCAAGCAGAAGCTCAAGGGCTACTACGGCGATCTTTCCGAGAAGCAATTCCGCAAGATCTACGAGGAAGCCAACCGTCGTAAGGGCGACACCAGCGAAAACCTGATCGGCCTGCTCGAGTCGCGTCTGGACGCAATCGTCTACCGCGCCAAGTTCGTTCCGACCCCGTTTGCTGCTCGTCAGTTCGTCAACCACGGTCACGTTCTGGTCAACGGTCGCCGGGTCAACATCCCGTCCTTCCGCGTCCGTCCGGGCGACGTCATCGAAGTCAAGGAAAAGTCCAAGCAGCTGGCTCTGGTCCTCGAGGCCGCACAGTCCGCTGAGCGTGACGTTCCTGACTACGTTGAAGTCGACCACAACAAGATGACGGCCAAGTACGTTCGTACCCCGGTTCTGGGCGATGTACCCTACGCGGTACAGATGGAACCGAACCTGGTGGTCGAGTTCTACTCGCGCTGATATACCCCATTCGGGTTGCGACAAGGCGTCCGGCAGGTCATGCTGTCGGGCGCTTTTTTTATGAGATGAACGAGGAGCGGGGCATTGTCTATAGCGCGCGAGACCAGAGCGCATTCAGCCGGAATCGGGCAGAACACGGCGGGTCAGTGGTGGCAGATGCTGGCACTCCTGGCGGTTTTCGTGGTCCTGTGGACAGTCTATCCCGTCATGACGCGCCTCAACCTCGACCCCTATGGCGACATGCTCGAAAATTTCGCCTGGGGCATTGGCTGGCAGTGGGGCTATTTCAAGCATCCGCCGTTCTTCGCCTGGACCACCGCCGCCTGGTTCGAAGTCTTTCCGCGCGCCGACTGGGCCTACTATCTTCTGTCTGCAGTGAATGCAGCGCTCGCCGTCTTCCTGAGCTGGCGGATCGCGCTGCGGTTCCTCGATCCATGGCGCTCTCTGCTCGCCGCTGCACTCTTCTTCTTCCTTCCGCCGACGACGTTCCTCGCAACGAAGTTTAATGCCAATTCGGCACTTCTGCCGCTCTGGCCACTGATCGTGCTCTTCTACCTGCGCTTCCTTGAAAACCGGAAGCTGAGTGACGCGCTGATCCTGGGCGTTGCCGCTGCCATCGGGATGCTGACCAAGTATTTCACCGCTGTGCTGCTGCTGCCGATCGTCCTCCACATTCTGTTCGACCGCGAGGCACGCTCGCTTCTGCGGACACCCACGACATGGATCGCGGCGGCGATCTTCCTCGTGGCTCTCGTGCCGCATTTCGGCTGGCTGGTGGAAATGGACTTCCTGCCGATAACCTATGCTGCTTCGCAGGGCGACGGGCACGTGCTGGACGGCGTAACCTCCGGCATCCGCTTCCTCGGCGCGCTCATCCTCTACGCGCTGCCGATGGTGCTCATTCTCTATATTGCGTTTCTGCGAAATCGCGTGGGCGGTAAGCGGTTCGTTGACCGGTCCGGCCTGCAGTTGTTCCGCGATACCGTTGCAGGACGTGCGCTTGCCTGGACGACTTTCGGCTCGATCATCGTGACGCTGATTATCGGGATTGTGCTTGGCACGCGGCTCAGCTCCGTGTGGGGCCTGCCGATGTTCTTCGCGGTGCCAATTTTCCTTCTGGCAGCCATCCCTGGAGGTGCACTTGAGGCAAGGCGAGACGTTATTCCAGTCATTGTTGCCATTTTCTGCAGTGCGTTGATCGCCGCAACTCCGTTCGTTCTTTATCTCGGGGTATCTGAAGAGAAGCACTACAGCCATGTGCCCGTAGAGGCTGCGGCGGATGCGCTTGAAGTCGCATGGAGCCGCCATACGAATGCGCCGCTGATGTATGTCGCAGGCGACAAGGTGCTGTCGAGCGGCGCCAGCTTCTACGGAAAATCAAAGCCTTATTCGTTCATCGACAACTCTTTCGCGAAGACGCCCTGGATCAAGCCGGAGGATATCGCCCGGCACGGGATGGCAATTGCCTGCCTTGCAGACCAAGCCGTCTGTGAGCAGAGCCTGGAGTCGTTTCCGGTCGAGTTCAGCGAAACCGAGACGGTTTCCGTTCTGGATGCGACTGGCAAGGAGTGGACCGTGAAGCTGCACTTCGCGTTGCCCGAAAACGGGTAAGCTCAGACCACCTTGTCCTCGATTGACCAGCGGGCGGCGAAGAAGTTGAGCACGGCGCCCACAACGATACCGATGAGCTTGGCCGGCAGCAGCCCGACAAGCGGCGTCAGCAGCACCAGCGCCAGGCTGGACGAACCAAGCGAAATGGCTGCACCTGATAAAGCAAAGCGGAGGAAGGATTTCTGCTTGCCGAGCGTTTCCGCTGCGTCAAAGGTCCAGCGCGAATTGACCGCGTAGGAGAAGGTCACGGCCACGGCCCAGGCGAGAACATTTGCGACGAGGGCAGGGAGCCCGGCCCACGCCAAGGCCGTGAAGACGAGGAAATCGATTCCCGAATTGGCGATGCCGACGGCTGCGAAGCGGATCGCCTTGGAGCTCAAGCGTCGTGGGTGAGCTGTCTCCATCACGAGCGCGGCCGCGCGAGTTCTGTACCGGTCGAAGCCAGCAGCGCGGCAAAGGCATCGCTGGCGAGAAAGCGCAGCTCCTCCTCGCGCGCATCGGTGAACGCGTCCCGTGAGCGCAGCACGTCATCCACGAAGCCCGGATGGCACATGATGACGGCACCCTCGGGGAGGGCGGAGGAGAGTGCTGAGAGCGTCTTCTCGAAGAGTCCGGTCTGCTTCCACGGATAAAAGCCTGCAAGCGGTCCATGCACCGTTAGGCCCGCATCCGTGATCTGCCGCTCGAACCCTGCGGCCAGTCCCTTCACGAAGGAGATCTTTGGCCAGATGTTGGCTGGCGCACCCTTGAGCGTCGGCGCTCCGCGCACCCATGGCTTATGATCGTCAGCCACACCGGCGAACCGATCGGTGATCCACTGGCGCACAGGCTGAAGGAAATGGACGTGCTGGTGCCCGTCCACATAGGCCGGAAGCCTGCCGATCTCGGAGGTGAAGCGGTCGAGCTGCGCGTCGAGCTCGCGAAAGATCTTTTCGGGCCGCATCGCGCCGCTTGTCACGCCCAGGATGACCTTCTTGAGGGGCGGAAGCTTCTCGCCAGTGAGCCCCATGAAATCGGTGAGGGTGAGGTGGAGACCGATTTCGGCATTGTGCTCGACTGGTCTGAGATCACGCACATGTTCCGCCCAGTCCGGAAACAGCGTCATGCATCCGGTGCCCGACAGCCGCCCCTGTTCGATGAGCGCGCGAATCCCTTGGGAGACGCCCGGGGAGAATCCATAGTCATCGGCGACAAGGCGGAAGGAGCGCGGCTTCATGCTTCAGTCGTTCGAGGCATCTCTTGCGAGACGGCTGTCTGCTGGACCGCCGGTCCCGACACGGATTTCAGGATGTAGATCGGACGATGCTTCGCCTCGCTTAGGGCCGCCCAGACATATTCCCCGACGAGCCCGACGAGCGCCAGGTTGAGCCCGCCGATGACCAGCACTGCGACCATGAGGCTCGGATAGCCGGGAACGGCCACGCCGCTGAACAGCACTTCCAGAATGATCTTGATTCCATAGAGGAAGCCCAGGATCGCGACGAAGGCGCCAAAGACCGACAGAATCCGCAGCGGTACCACCGAGAACGAGGTAAAGCCCTCGACGGAAAAGGCGATGAGCTTCCGCTTCGACCACTTGGTCGCGCCCGCCTTGCGCGCCGCCGGCATGTACTCGATCCGCTCCTGCCGGAAGCCGGTCCAGGCATAAAGCCCCTTGTTAAAGCGCTTGCGATCCCTGAGCTGCCGCATGGCGGCGGCGAAACGCTTGGTCATGACGCGGAAATCGCCGGCATTTTCCGGGATCTCGTAGCGCTGGCCCATGTTCATGATCTTGTAGAACGTGCCCGCAAACCAGCGCGTGAGCAGCCGGTCGTCCTCGCGGTTGGCGCGGACCGCATAGACCATGTCGAGCTCCGGGTCCTTCAGGATCCGCGAAATCATATCGAGCGCCACGTCGGTCGTGTGCTGCAGGTCGGCATCCATCAGCAACACGTAATCGCCCTCGGAATGGTCGAGGCCTGCAAGGATTGCCGTCTCCTTGCCGAAATTGCGCGAGAGAGACAGAAGCTTCCAGTCGCCATTCATATGGGTCTCGAACAGCGCCACGCTATTGTCCGTGCTACCGTCGTCCACGAGAATGAAGCGGGTCGTGAGGCCAAACCGCTCCCGCACCGCATCTGCAAGTTCGACTGCCATCCGCGCGAAGTGGATAGCCGACTCCGCTTCATTCAGGAACGGAACGATGACGTCGAGTTGCTTTGCTTTGTTGGCCACGGCTAGTCGCTTGAATCCCATTACTTTTGTCACACAGGGGTATTGCGTCCTACGCGTCGCCGCAAGAGGCGAGATCAGGAGCTTCTACCTAAAAACTGGCCTATACCATGCATTTGGCGGGTATTTGTCCGATCAAAGCTTTTCCATTGATAAGCAAAATGCATTAGAGCTGTCGTCACGAACAGGACGGATGCAGCATGGAACTTGATCTCGGCATTTCACCATCGGACACGCGGGACGATAGTCACGTTCAGCACGAAGATACAAGCTTCGCGGAGAGCCTGCCCATCTACCGCGATGCGCCATCGTCGGTTGAGTTCAACAAGCTGCGCAAGCGGCTGCTGAGACAGGTGCGAGAGTCGATCGAGGCTTTCTCGATGGCCCGGCCCGGAGACCGCTGGCTGGTGGCGCTTTCCGGCGGCAAGGATTCCTACGGGCTTCTGGCGGCGCTGATGGACCTGAAGTGGCGCGGGCTTCTTCCGGTAGAGCTCATCGCCTGCAATCTCGACCAGGGACAGCCCGGCTTCCCGAAACACATCCTGCCGGAATTCCTTGATCGCATCGGCGTCCGCTACCGCATCGAGTACCAGGATACCTACTCGGTCGTCACCGAAAAGATCCCGGAAAATCGGACTTACTGTTCGCTCTGCTCGCGGCTGCGCCGCGGCCATCTCTACCGTGTCGCGCGGGAGGAGGGATGCAGTGCGCTGGTGCTGGGCCACCATCGCGAGGACATCCTCGAGACCTTCTTCATGAATCTCTTCCACGGCGGACGTCTGGCCTCCATGCCGCCGAAGCTGGTCAATGACGAGGGTGATTTGATGGTGCTCCGCCCGCTCGCCTATTGCGCTGAGACGGACCTGCAGAAATTCTCCGACGCCATGAAGTTCCCGATCATCCCCTGCAATCTCTGCGGCAGCCAGGACGGCCTGCAGCGTAACGCCATGAAGGCGATGCTGACCGATATCGAGAAGCGCATGCCGGGCCGCAAGGACACGATGATCCGCGCGCTGGGCAATATCCGCCCCTCGCATCTCCTCGACATGAAGCTGTTTGATTTCGCCGGGCTGGAACCGGACGGCAAGCCTCGCCCGGGACCAGCTGAACCGCTGTTTTGATAGTCGCTACAACGAAAAAGGGGCCCCGTTTGGAGCCCCTTTTTTCTTGTTAGTGCTTAACCGCTGGACTGATCTGCTGGAACAGTTTTCCGCGTTCCGCGATCAGGACCAGGACGAGCGACAGCAGACCGAGGATGAAGTAGCCGGCAGCGATTGGCGTCAGCGATCCATCAAAGCTGATGCCGATCAAGGCTCCGAACAGGCCCGAACCGATGGTGCTGACGAAGCCCTGCACCGAAGCCGCAGTGCCTGCAACATGGCCGAGCGGCTCCATGGCAATGGCGTTGAAATTGCCGGCCACCCAGCCGAACTGGAACATCGCGAGCGAGAAGAGCAGGAAGAACAGCCAGAACGGCACCGGACCCAACAGCGTGATGATCAGCCAGATGCCGGAGATGCCGATGAAGCCGATAAGCGCTCCATGCGACAGCCGGCGCATGCCGACACGTCCGACCAGGCGGGAGTTGCTGTAGGACGAGATAGCCATCAGCGAGCCGCCGAGCGCGAACATGTAGGTAAACACGTCCTCCATGTCGTAGATGTCGATGTAGATCTGCTGAGCCGAATTGATGAACCCGAACAGCGCACCCATGATCGCCGTGGTCGCCAGCATGTAGCAGGCGGCAAGGCGGTTGGTGATCACGATCCGGAAGCCCTGAAGGATGGAGCTTACCGCGATCGACCGACGGTTTTCCGGGGCAAGCGTCTCCGGCAGGCGGATCCATGCCCACACGGCGATGCCAGCCGTCACGGTGGCCGTCAGCACGTAGATCATCGGCCATCCGCCGAGCGACATGAAGATGCGTCCGAGTGTGGGAGCGAAGATCGGCACGACCATGAAGATCATCATGATGATCGACATGACTTCTGCCATCCGGCGGCCGCCGTACATGTCGCGCACTGCCGAGACGGCGATGACACGCGTCGATGCCGCACCGAAGCCCTGCAGCGCGCGCAGCACGAGCATCAATGCAAAGCTTGGAACGAAGGCGGAGATGATCGAGCCGATGATGAAGATGCCAAGTCCGAAGAAGAGCGGCCCGCGACGACCGAAACGGTCGGCGAATGGGCCATAGAAGATCTGCCCGAGGCCGAGGCCCATCACATAGGCGGTGATCACCAGCTGGCGGCTGTTCTCGTCGTCGACGTTAAGGGCTGAACCCATCTGCTGAAGGGCGGGCAGTACGACATCGATGCCAAGCGCGTTGATCGACATGATCGCGGCCGCAAGTGCAACGAACTCCTTCTTGCCGATGAGCGAAGCGGGGTCGTAGCTCGGTTGAGCTCCAATAGAAGATGCAGAGCCGGGTTGCGGCTCTTTCACAATAGATTTGTCCATGATTGGCTCCTGGCCAAAAACTCAAAACGCCATGGGCGTTGGAATGTGGTAGCACTGCCGGAACGGCAGTTTTCAATTTCTTGAAACAGATGCGCCGACGAATCGCCGGCGCATCGCAGTATCCGAATTATCTGCCGGTCGCCCGGCGAGCTGACGGGGTCAAGCAGCCCGGACGGCTACTCCCTTGTCGCTCAGGAACTGCTGCAATTCACCGGCCTGGAACATTTCGCGGACAATGTCGCAACCGCCGACGAATTCACCCTTCACATAAAGCTGCGGGATGGTCGGCCAGCTGGAATAGTCCTTGATGCCCTGGCGAATTTCATTTGAGGCGAGGACATTGATGCCCTTGTAGTTGACGCCGAGGTAATCGAGGATCTGCACGACCTGACCCGAGAAACCGCACTGCGGCATGTCCGGGACGCCCTTCATAAAGAGCACGACGTCGTTCGACTTGACCTCGTTGTCGATGAATTCGTTGATGCCTGTCATCGGCCCAGTCCTTTCATTTCCGGGTTCAAGGCCCGGAACCCCAAAACAATCAAGGCTTATCTATTGCAGGATCCATCACTGTGCAATGTCTAAGCCCTGTGTCGGAAGATAATATAATGGGCCGAAAGGGAAGGGTGAAACGATTGGCTCAGGCAAATGCTGGGCGTGCGGGCTGTTCAGATGCGCCAGAATCTGGTTTCTGGAGGCCATGAAATTCTCACCGCAACAAGATGAAGCCCTGCAGGCCGTGGCAAAATGGCTGGCCGGCGGGCGCAAGCAGGTTTTCCGTTTGTTCGGCTATGCCGGAACGGGCAAGACGACGCTCGCGCGTTATTTCGCCGAGCACGTTGATGGCGACGTCCAGTTCGCAGCCTTCACAGGCAAGGCCGCCCAGGTGCTGCGCTCCAAGGGCGCGAGCAACGCCCGTACGATCCACTCGCTGATCTATCGCCCCAAGGGCGAGGAGGCCGTGGAGGACGAGACAACCGGCAAGACGATGATCTCGCCGACCTTCTCGCTCAACCGCCAGAGCCCGATTGCCAAGGCGAAGCTCATCATCATCGATGAGTGCTCCATGGTGGATGAGGCTTTGGGCCGCGACCTGATGTCCTTCGGCACACCGATCCTTGTGCTTGGTGATCCGGGGCAGCTTCCGCCGATTTCGGGTGGTGGCTTCTTCACCGACCATGATCCCGATTTCCTGCTGACGGAAATCCACCGTCAGGCGCGTGATAATCCCATCCTCCGGCTGGCGCTTGATGTGCGCGAAGGCCGCGAGGTGGACTACGGCGAATATGGGGAGGCGCGCGTGATCTCCCGCAACGAGATCAACAGCGACATCGTCACCTCGGCGGATCAGGTTCTGGTCGGCACCAATCGCACCCGCCGCCGCTACAATCAGCGCCTGCGCGATCTGCGCGGCTTCGACGCGCTCTACCCGCAGGCTGGAGACAAGCTTGTCTGCCTGCGCAACGATCCGGCCAAGGGCCTGCTGAACGGCTCGCTCTGGAAGGTAATGACATCGTCGCGTGAGACAGTGAAGCCCGGCATCAATCTTCTGGTGACGCCGGAAGAAGACGATCCCGATCGTGGCGTTGCCAAGATCAAGCTCCTGAAGGCTGCCTTCGATGAGCCGGACGCCGAAATTCCGTGGCAGACAAAGAAGCGCTACGATGATTTCGACTATGGCTATGCGCTGACCGTCCATAAGGCGCAGGGTTCGCAGTGGAATGAAGTGGTGCTGTTCGACGAAAGCTTTGCCTTCCGTGATACGCGCGCGCGTTGGCTGTACACGGCCATAACGCGCGCGGCAGAGCGCCTTACCATCGTGCGCTAGCTAGACGGGAAGGGGGCTGGCGCCGATCCACGCCCAGGCCTCGTCCGCTTCATCGAGATCGAATTCCTTGATCTCGATGGATGTGAACGGCTTGGCGACCGTAATGCCGGTCCTGATCCAGCCTTCGGCGCCAACAAGCGCGATCCTGCGGATATGCTTGAAGGCTTCGGCCTTGCCCGAATAAGTTTCGCCTCGAAACAAGGTGCTCCAGTCGAGCCCGTCATAGTCGTGGACGATCACGATGATATCGATGAGCTCGTGAAGCAGAGAAGCACCTTCGATGAGGCCATAAAGGTTCTCGATGTCGGCGGCGACGATTTCGCCGGTCACCTCAAATGCGAAAACATCGTCCCGATCGGTCTCAATTCGCTTTACTCTTGGCGGTGTTTCGTTGTTCAGCATCCGTCACCTGTCCTTCGCTATCGCATTGAAACGGCAATTTCCCCCTGTCAGTTCCGCTTTGATGGAGTATAGCGGTTGGCTAAAACGTCCTCGCACGGGATTCTGTCATGCCGGCAAAGCTCTCTGTAAACCTCAACGCCGTTGCGATGCTGCGCAACCGCCGCAACCTGCCATGGCCGAGTGTCACGGGAATTGGGCGTCTGGCGCTGCAGGCGGGCGCTCGCGGCCTGACCGTTCACCCCCGCCCGGACCAGCGCCACATCCGCTTCTCTGACCTGCCGGAGATCCGCAACCTGATCGATGACGAATTCCCTGATCGGGAGTTCAACATCGAAGGCTATCCGAGCGAGGAGTTCCTGAAGCTGGTCGAGGATACAGAGCCGGAACAGGTCACGCTCGTGCCTGACAGTCCTGAGCAGAACACGTCCGACCACGGCTGGTCATTCAGCCAGAACCGTGAGCTGCTGGCGAGGGTGATCGGACGTCTGAAGAAGGGGGGCTTCCGTGTTTCCTGCTTTGCCGATCCGGATGCGAGCCTCGAGGAACTGAAGATCGCCAGGGAGCTGGGCGCCGACCGTGTCGAGCTCTACACCGGCCCATATGGCGCCTGCCACGATGATGCGGCGATGGCGAAGGTGGAGCTTGAAAAGCTCCGCGAAACCGGTTTGCGCGCGGAGAGCCTCGGCCTGGAGATCAATGCCGGCCACGATCTGACAGTCGAAAATCTGCCGGACCTGGTAACGCACCTGCCAATGTTGGCCGAAGTTTCCATCGGCCATGCTCTGACGGCCGATGCGCTGGTTCACGGCATTTCCGAAACCGTCCGCCGTTACAACAAGGCGCTTGGCTGGTAACACCTACCAGCCAAACATCGCCAACGATCAAACGTAGCGCCCTTCGCGCTGGATCACCTCGATCTTGTATCCGTCAGGATCGGAGACGAAGAAGAAGCGGGCGAGGGGCACGTCATCCTTCGTTAGTTCGACGATATCGCGCGGCTGGTAGCCGGCTTCACGAAGGCGCGTGTGCTCAGCTTCGATATCCTCAACCGTAAACGCGAGGTGCCCGTAGCCTTCGCCAAGATCGTAGGGATCGAGGCGACCCTTGTTGATCGTGAGCTCCAGCTCGAACTCCGACTCGGCATTGCGCAGGTACACCAGCGTGAAGCTGTCGAACTCGAAGCGCTCTGCGACCTCTAGGCCGAAAACGTCCTTGTAGAAGTTGACGGAACGCTCCTCATCGAGGACGCGGATCATCGAATGAACTGCCTTGGCCATAGCTGACTCTCTCGTTCGTTTACGGGGTTGCGCTTATAGTGCTGGCAGCTGACCTTGTCTTCAAGCCGACGCAAGGCAAAATGCCTCGTTCGTTGCTCTCTCTCCAAAACTGTACCTTGATTAGCGTGCTGGAAGCGGCGATTGTTCGGTTTGCTTGAGCAGCGTTCCGTTGGGTGGGGCGGTTTATGGCGTTGCAGTTCTTTCCGAGGGCAGGGCAAGTCCTGCTTTGTGATTTCTCAGGCTTCAAACCACCAGAGATGGTCAAGAAGCGACCTGTTATTGTTGTGTCACCGCGGCTGCCATACCGATCGCAATTGGCCGCTATAGTACCGATCAGCCTGACCGAGCCCCGACACGGGATGCCGTATTGTTGCCGCTTGTCCAAGAATTATCATCCCCTTGAACCGGATGACCTTCCAAGTTGGGCAAAATGCGACATGCTGGTGAATATCAGCTTGGAAAGATTGGAGACCTTCAAGATTGGGCGCCGACAATATGCGTCGGCCAACTTGACGCCTCAAGATTTGAAAGCTGTTCGATGGTCAGTTCTCTGCGGTTTGGGGCTGGACAAGGGCATTGAATGAAGCCGTCAGCGAGGCTATATTTGCCTGGTAACCCGGTCGTCGGGCTTTAAGACCTAGATTACTAGGCAGGCGATTCATTAAGGCGATGACAAGCCGTCGGATCGCCTTGTAACAGATGTCCCAAGACCCCGCTTCGGCGGGGTTTTGTGTATCTGGTGGTGATGATCTTGATGTTCCTGTTCTTCCCCAATCCAACATACCGCTTGCGCAACGGGCTCCATTGTGAGAGAACCGTACCGTACGGTACGGAGAATTTCAGTTGCCTGAGCGTCAGTCCAAGGAAGAGCTAACACCGCGTCAGCAGGATGTGCTGGAACGCGCGCTGGAGCTGCTTGTGGCTGGCGGCGAAAAGGCGCTGACGACGGCGGGACTTGCGCGGGCCGCCAATTGCTCCAAGGAAAGCCTCTACAAGTGGTTCGGCGATCGGGATGGCCTGCTCGCCGCAATCATTGCCCATCAGGCGAGCAAGGTGCGCGGTTTCACCGACACTGGCGCGACGCTCTCCCGTGATGCTTTCGAGATGCACCTGACGGGCTTTGCCGAAGATCTTCTGCGCGTACTGTCCGGCGAAGTTTCGTTGGCGCTCAACCGTCTGGCGATCGGGCAGGCGAGCCGCGAGGGCAACCGCCTCGGCGCGCTGCTGGTTGCGCAGGGCCGGCGCAGGATCGATCAGGCTGCAACGCGCTTGCTCGAGGCGGGCAAGCGCTGTGGTCATATCCACTATGACGATCTGGACGATGCCTATCGCACCCTTTATGGGCTTATCGTCCGTGACTTGCACGTGAGAATGCTTTTGGGAGAAGCCGGTTTGTTCAAGCCGCGATCGCTCGAAGCGCAGGCGGAACACGCCATTCAACAGTTTTTCGCGCTTTTTGGAGTGCGGGAGAAGGAGACGGCAGGGCGCGTCTGAGCGGTCTGTCCAGAACACCACCAAGGAAGGAAATCGAAATGCGTGTCTATTACGATCGCGATGCGGATTTGAACCTCATCAAGGGCAAGAAGGTTGCCATCGTCGGCTACGGCAGCCAGGGCCGCGCCCATGCGCTGAACCTGAAGGATTCCGGCGCCAAGGAACTCGCTGTTGCGCTCCGCCCCGGTTCCTCGACCGCCAAGAAGGTCGAAGCTGATGGCCTGAAGGTCATGACCGTTGCCGAGGCTGCTGCCTGGGCTGACCTCCTGATGATGGCTACGCCTGACGAGCTGCAGGCTGGCATCTACAACAGCGAGATCGCTCCGAACATCCGTGACGGCGCAGCGATTGCTTTCGCACACGGCCTGAACGTTCACTTCGGCCTCATCGAGCCGAAGAAGACTGTCGACGTTGTCATGATCGCGCCGAAGGGCCCGGGCCACACGGTTCGCGGCGAGTACCAGAAGGGCGGCGGCGTTCCCTGCCTGGTTGCAGTTCACCACGACGCTTCTGGCAACGCGCTTGACCTCGCTCTCTCCTACGCCTGTGGCGTTGGCGGTGGCCGTTCGGGCATCATCGAGACCACCTTCCGTGAAGAGTGCGAAACCGACCTGTTCGGTGAGCAGGCTGTTCTCTGCGGCGGTCTGGTCGAGCTCATCCGCGCTGGCTTCGAGACGCTGGTCGAAGGCGGTTACGCTCCGGAGATGGCATACTTCGAGTGCCTGCACGAAGTGAAGCTGATCGTGGACCTGATCTACGAAGGCGGCATCGCCAACATGAACTACTCGATCTCCAACACCGCTGAGTGGGGCGAGTACGTCACCGGCCCGCGCATCATCACGGAAGAGACCAAGGCCGAGATGAAGCGCGTCCTGAAGGACATCCAGACCGGCCGTTTCACCGCCGAGTGGATGCAGGAGTGGCATTCCGGTGCAGCTCGCTTCAAGGCGACCCGCCGCCTGAACGACTCCCACCAGATCGAGGAAGTCGGCGCAAAGCTGCGCGGCATGATGCCGTGGATTTCCAAGAACAAGCTGGTCGACAAGGACCGCAACTAATTCGGCTCACAGACCTGAAAGAAAGGGCGGCGTCTTCGGACGCCGCCTTTTTTATGTGGGGCTGCTGGAACGCAGCACTTACTTGTAGACAGAGGTTCCGCAATGACCAGATGGATGTGCAGCGCACGGGTGCTTCACGTTCACCCTCTGGCGGGTGACGGGTGGCTCAACGACGTACGGCTCGACGACAAACAGGTCGTGTTGCGGCGATGGCCGGGGAGTGGGCGTACGGGCAAGAGGGGTTGCTCGCTGCATCGCCTCTTCATAGGTGAGGCGCTGTGCCCTCTGCGGATATTTGTAATGGTACTCCTGACCAATATAATCCTGAACCTTGATCAGGTTGGGGTTGGTCGTCTGGATTGACCTTGTTGCGATCCCCTTGGCCATACCGGCCTGCGCGGGCAGGGGCTGCAATCCGCCCGCAATTGAAATGCTGCTGATCAAAAGCGCGAGTGAAATCCATCTACGCATGAAATGCTCCATAAGGAAAAAAGCCCCCCGAGAGGGCGGCGTCGGGTAACGCCGCCTTTGGCGTCGGGCGCTGGCCGCGTGTTTTCGCGTTAGCGCCAGAAGGGGGATATGCACTGGCTCCGCACACCGCGGCTCGGCTGATAGGTGTTGTCGTAGGCCGTGTAGGTCCGGTAGCGCGTCGCGCACCAGTTCACATGCGAGGGAGGCATGGAATATCCGGGCTGTACGGCCTGCGGTGCTGCATAGACAGGCGCGGAGTACACTGGCGCCACAGGCTGCGGGGCAGCGTATGTCGGCGGAACGGCGTAGACAGGATCCGGTCGTTGAATCGGGCGGACCTTCAGTTCGTATGTAAAGGTGTGGCCGTGGGTGGGTGCTGGAACAACGCGCGGTACGGTGTGGTGATACGGCCGGTAGTGAGACCTCGTGCCGTGTCTGTAACCGTATGGAGCGGATTCATAGATGTAGCTTTGAACCTTGACCAGGTTAGAACCCGAGGTTCCTGAGGGCTTACCCGAAAGCTGCCCGGTCATGGCTGCGTGGGCAGACAGAGAAAAGAGGCTCAGTCCAATGGCGGCAATACTGCTGATCAAAATGGGGGATGGATATTTACGCATAAACAACACTCCACAAACAATATCCGCCCTCCGTGAAATAGTTATACTTCTGAAATGAACGCTGCATGAATAATCAGCGTCCGCCGAATACTCCTTCGCTTTTTTCTTGCCAACGGTCGCGCTTGATCCCACAACTGTTCAATGTCCGTTCGCATCGCCACCTTCAATATCGAGAACCTGATGAACCGGTTCGATTATTCCGGTTTCCGCAACGGCTTGCATCAGGACCGCGCCCTCGCGCTGTTTTCGATCAAGGACGAAGAGGAATACCGTCTGCTCGAGCGCGCCCGCGCCATCGCACACGCCGACGACACGCGACAGCTGACGGCGCTGGCAATTGCCGCCACGCGCGCCGATATTCTCTGCCTGCAGGAGGTGGACAACGCGGCCGCTCTGAGGGCCTTTGAATACGGCTATCTCTTCAAGATGATCGGCAGCGGCTATCGCGAATCCTACACGTCGACCGGAAACGATTCCCGCGGCATTGACGTCGCCATCATGATGCGGACGGAAACGCGTGACGGCGATCCGATCGAGCTCGTCCGCGTCACCTCGCACGCGCATGTGACCTTCGATGACTTCGGGCTCTACGATCCTGCGCTGGAGCCCCTCAACATTCATCCGAATGATCGCATCTTCCGCCGCGACTGCCTGGAGGTGGATCTCAAGGTAGGCGGCAAGGCGCTGACGATTTATCTCGTCCACTTCAAGTCCATGGGCCCCGGGCGCAACGGCCTCAACGGCCGCGATGCAACCATGCCCGTCCGCATGGCGGAGGCGGCTGCCGTGCGCCGGATCATCGAGACGCGCTTTGGTGCGGACAAGGCCGCCCGCAGGCGTTGGCTCATCTGCGGCGACTGCAACGACTATTACGAGCGTGTGCTGATCCACGGCGACGAGGTCACGGGCTATGAGTTTGAGCCGGTCAAGGAGGAGATGTCCTCACTCGATCTGCTGCTCGCCGATGGCTTCGCCGAAAATATTGTCTCGCGCAGACCTGAGCTCGACCGCTGGACGCTGTTTCACACGCGCGGACCCGATGAGCGCCACCTCTGCCAGCTCGACTATCTGCTGCTCTCTCCGGCGCTCGCAGAGCGTAACAGTCAGGCTGTGCCCGACATCATCCGCAATGGCCAGCCGTGGCGCGCCATCTTCCCGCCGGGGCAGGAGGTCGACCGCTTCCCGCGCACCGGATGGGACCGGCCCAAGGCATCGGATCATTGCCCGGTGGCGGTGACGCTCGATCTGCTCTAAACATGGGCGAGGGAAGCATTGATGTGGGCTGAAGGGAAATGAGAGCACGCCCTTATCTGATCTATGACGTTTTCACCGACACGCCGCTCGCGGGCAATCCGCTGGCAATTGTTCTTGACGGGGAGGGGCTGGACGCCGCGCAGATGCAGCGCATCGCCGGCGAGTTCAACCTGTCGGAAACGGTGTTTCTGACACCGGCGGAAAATCCCGTCCACACCAGGCGCGTCCGGATCTTCACCCCGCAGCATGAGCTGCCCTTTGCAGGTCATCCCACAGTCGGAACGGCGATTGCGCTGGCGGAGCTCGCAAAGGCCGACGGCGAGCAGTCTCGCCCGGCGCTGATCCTGCTTGAAGAAACCATTGGTCCGGTACGTTGCGCGGTTTCCAGCGCTGCCAGGGGAAGCTTCTGCGAATTCGATCTGCCGCGTCTGCCGGAGCGAATCGACATCGAGGTTCTGCCGGAGCTGGCAGCCGCAGCGCTTGGTCTTTCGCCCCATGAGGTGGGTTTCGAGAATCACACGGTGGCGGTCTGGTCAGCTGGCGTGCCGTTCGTCTGCGTGCCGATCGCAAATCTGAGGGCCGCCGCGAAGGCCAGGCTCGATCCCCAGATGTGGCGCGAGCTTGTGCCGGATGTGAATGGCATCCAGCCAAACGCCTACATCTACTGTCGCGAATCGATTCTCCACGATAGCGCCTTCCATGTGCGCATGTTCGCGCAGGGTCTCGGCATTTCCGAAGATCCGGCAACCGGTTCGGCGGCCGCAGCCTTTGCAGGAGCCGTGGTCGAGAGTGACGAGCCGCTCGACGGCATCCATTGCTACTGGATCGAACAGGGAATGGAGATGGGACGTCCTTCACGAATCCGACTCGAAGTGGAGGTGGAAGGAGGCAGGATTCGGGGCGCACGGATCGGAGGAGGGGCTGTGAAGGTCGTCGAGGGGACGCTGTTTGTGTGATTTCCACCGGCCCGGACGGCTTAAGCGCCAAATAATCCGCGCAGAACGTGAGGTTTGATCGGATGCGCAAACTTTCTTTCGGAAGGGCACTTGCAATCTCAGAATCTACAGGCTAATTCAGCGCCACATCGACGGCGGCGGTGACCTACACCGCCGAATAACGATGCTCCGGGTGATTAGCTCAGTTGGTAGAGCAGCTGACTCTTAATCAGCGGGTCACAGGTTCGATCCCTGTATCACCCACCACTTTCTCCAAGAAATTCAAGTCCTGACGCTGATTTCCCATATCCGGGATGTCTGTTGCGGATAATATTTTCTCGCTTGTGATTAAGTTTTCACGGCCCTTGCAATCTTAAAATTTACAGGTTAAGTCAGCCCCACATCGACGGCGGCGGTGACCACACCACCGAGACACGATGCTCCGGGTGATTAGCTCAGTTGGTAGAGCAGCTGACTCTTAATCAGCGGGTCACAGGTTCGATCCCTGTATCACCCACCACTCATTCCCTGCCTTCATGCAACATTACCATCGGCGGCATCGCCACGTCTATCTCGCCAAAGCACCGGCTTCAGCGAAGACCAACTCCGCTTCTGTCGTGTGGCGCGACGCTTGCTGGCGGTCAACCGATAGAATTTGCTTGCCGCCGTTATTCAGCTGCAGAGTATTCACGCGTTAGAGGGCGGCAATCAGATCCGAGCGGAAGCTGTTCTTGAGCTGTTGAATGTGCGCCACGCGTTCTTTCCATTGCGCGGAGGCGCGCCCTGGGCGGTCCTTTATCGCCTCCAGCACATGCGCGTAAGGGGCTTCAGCGTTTCCTTCGATCTCGTAGTAATGATCATCAAGGGTTAGCATCTCGAACAACACCTTCTTCTTGAAGTCGCCAAGCGTGCCGGTCTGCGCCCCGGACGGTTCGCCCAGGCAGAAGACCGGCACACCGCTGTTCAGAGCGTTGATCGATAGATGGTAGATGTCCGTAAGGATGAACTGCGCGGAAGAGATCACGGCTTTCTGCCGCCAGAACACCGCATCCGCTGATTTGTACCTGAGGTTCAGCCAGTCGGCCAGCCTGATGCCGTTCAACCCCGTTGCCGCCTCAACCGAACGGACAAGCGCTTCGGTGTCGGGGAGCGCGGAACGGCCGAACTCGTAGCAGAAATATTTTCCCTCTTCCACAAACTGGTCGTGGTTCGAGAGCAGGAACGCGCAGTCGATACCTCCAGCAAGCTTGGTGCTGGGTGAGGCAAGTGGTGCAATGTTTTTCAGTGAATAGGGGTCACGGGGGAGAACGCAGTCGGCTTTGCTCAGAAACGTGCGTAGTGTCTCTGCTTCTGCCGCATCGAGCGGGTGTTGGAAGTTGCCGCCGACGGACATGACGCGGCCGGATGGTGCGCCATCGGTCAGTGCGAAAAGCCGGCCCCAGCGAAGCCAGGCTTCTTCCTCCGACTTTGCGAGTCCGCACGATACATCGCGTGGGGCAAAATCGGCCCGCCCGTAACGCGGATTGTTCAGGAAGTCGCCCCAATAGACTATATGGCTGAAGCTATTGAGTTCATCGATCGAGCGAAGCAGTGAATGCCGCAGCTGTCCAAATTGCAACCTGTAGGCTTGAAGGCCGGGCAGGATGCGGGAGATGTTCTTCTTCTTGGCCTGGGCTACGAAGATGGTGAAATCGACGCCGAGTTGCGAGAAGAATTCCTTTGCTGCCAGGTCAACGCTGTACATACCCGAATTTCTCGGGTTGGCTGCCGTTATCACTGCAATTTTCATGCGCTCTCGCATCCTGAGCCCCAAGGCCCTGAGACAATGCTCAGTGCCGACCGGTCACCAGAACGCGATTACTAACATAATGGTTCACGCGATAACAATAATTGGTGCTGCCTCCGGCCCGGTTTGCAGGCGCTGAGGCAGGCTGATGAACCGGCGATCATGAAAAGGCAGCGTGTACCGCAGGAGTGCTCTTTGCGGTCTCCCCCGGAGGTTGCGATGTTGGTTCTGAGCGGGAGACTTATTCGTCCGACAGAAGGCGTTTCTTGTAGGCGACCGGATCCATGTCGCGGACGTCGATGCTGATGCTCTCGATCTCAGGGAAGTGATCGGCCAGGCGGCTGCGCATGAGCGTGGAAAAATGTTCCTTCTGCTCGGGCGTGCGGCCGGTCAGGAGATAGGCCCCCAGATGGAGGAAGGATGTCAGCCCGCCCCCGAGCCGGTAGTGATCATAGGCAAGGGCGCGAACCTTGATGTCTTCGGCCTTCATGATACCGGAGCTGACACCGGCTTCGAAGACGACGTCCATGATCACTTTCACGTCATATGTATTTTCGACGGAACGGCTGTATTCAACGACAAGATGCGGCATAAACGGATACGGCCAGGCCGCTCCCCCTGAGAGACGATGACTTTGGCGAGTTTGCCGCTAACCGCCAACAAATCAATCCCCAAGCGCCAACTTTAGCAGCTATGCAACGCGCTGCAGTTGCAAAGGCCGAGCGAGCAGTGCTAGAGCCACGTCGGGCACAGAAAGCTAACTTTTTGCCGCTAGAACATTGGCTGGTCATACGGATCAGGGGCGCTCGGTAGCCTGATGGAGCATTTCTGGCGTTCGGGCGTCGTGACTCTGGTCAATGGGGCGGGAAAATATGACGGATGAAGCAAGCCAGGGTGCGGATGCCGGGGGGGTGCGCATGCTGCGAATGTTGCTGGGGGGATCCGACCGCAGCGTGAAGCTCGCGGCAGGTTCGGCCTTCTCTATTCGCATTACCAACGCTGCCATCACCTATATTACCCATATCATCATGGCCCGCTGGATGGGCGCCTACGAGTTCGGCATATTCGTTTATGTCTGGACCTGGGTACTGATCGTGGGTGTAGTGTCTGATCTGGGTTTCGCGATAACGGCACAGCGCGTCATTCCCGCCTATCTGCAGCGCAAGCAGCACGACCTGGTTCGCGGCTTCATCCAATCGAGCCGGTGGATGCCGGGCATCTGCATCAGCGCGCTTTCCCTTGCCGCAGCGCTGGTAATCTGGCTGGTGGGCGACTGGCTGGACGCGTATCTGGTGGCGCCGCTGCTGCTTGCCTGCATGGTGCTGCCGCCTTACGGCATTACCTATGCACAGGATGGCGCCTCGCGCGCGTTCGGGTGGATCAACCTGGCTCTGGTGCCGGGCTACATCATCCGTCCGCTGCTTCTCCTTGCGATCCTTATTCTCTTCGTCGCCCTGGGCTTCGAGATCGACGCAACCTACGCCATGTGGGCGGGTGTTCTTTCCACCTGGCTGACGGCCGTAGGCCAGATTGCCGTCTTCGAGACGCGCGTCCGCAAGCGGATCGAACCCGGTCCCTCGAGCTACGAGCGCCGCGATTGGGTCGTGTCCTCGTTCCCGATCCTGCTCGCAAGCCTGTTTCAGTTCATGCTGAGCTACGTGGGTGTGTTGCTGCTGCAGGTTTACAGCACGCCGGAAGACATCGCTGTCTTCTACACGGCGACGAAGCTCACCGCGATCATCTCCATGGTCTATTTCTCCGTTGCGGCTTCCGTCGCCTACCGTTTTGCCGCTCTGAACGCGGCTGGCGACCGGCAGGGGCTTCGGGCTTTCTATCGCAACTCCATCAAGTGGACCTTTTGGCCCACCCTGCTGGTGAGCGGAGTCATCATCGTCCTTGGCCGACCGCTCCTCTGGCTGTTCGGCGAGGAATTCATGTCCGGCTACAGCCTCGTCCTGGTGATTACCGCTGGCCTTGTACTGCGCGCGGCCATCGGCCCGGGCGAGCAGGTTCTGAACATGATGGGCCGTCAGCGGGTATGCGCCGCGATCTATTGCGTGGCGCTCGTCGTCAACCTGCTGCTCTGCATGACCTTCATCACCGATTTTGGCGCCATGGGCGCCGCAGCAGCAACCACTGCTTCCATCGCGCTGGAAACGCTTCTGCTGCACTTCGCGGTGGGCAGGCTGATCGCGTGACGATCAGGATCAGCGGTTTACTCAGGAGGGGCAATGAGTGAACAGTATACGATAGAAGTCGATACCATCCCAAATGACGCGTGGGATGACATCTGCTGCGACTTTCTGGATCTGAGCGGCGAGCAGGTCGCAGCCTTTTCCAGCGGCCACTGGAAGGGCAGGGACAGTCATATTCTCCTGCGGCGCGATGGTGAGCCGGTAGCTGGTGCTCGTGTCGCGATCTTCAAGCTGCCACTCGTTGGTCGGGGAACGGCTTACCTGCGCTTTGGTCCCTTCTGGCGCAGGAAGGGCCAGCCGGTCGATCCGGCTATCTACCGCCGGATGATCGCGGCCCTGCACGAGGAATACTGCGTCAAGCGCGGGCATTGCCTGACGATCCTGCCCCGGCCGCATCCCGACTATCATGCGCAGGAATGTGCGTGGCTACGCGAGCTTGGCTTCGAGAACCGCCGTCCTTATCACGATGCGGACCGCTTCGTGGTCAACACCAGCCTGGATGCAGAGGCGCAGTTGAAGAGCCTTGCGCAGAAGTGGCGCTATAACCTGAGGCAGGCACAGAAGAACGAGCTGGACGTACGTCTCAGTGAAGACCGCGCAGACGTCGAGGCGTTCAAGGCCCTTCACGCGTCCATGACCGAGCGGAAGAAGTTTGTCGAGGCAGGACCGATCCATCTGGCGACCGAGCTGATGACGAACCTGCCGCCTGACCTGAAGCCAAAGCTCTTCATCGCCACTCACGAAGGCAAGCTCGTCGCTGGTGCCCTCTTGGGGATTTTCGGAGACGCTGCCTACTACCTGTTTGGAGCCACATCATCCGAGGCCCTGCCGCTCCGCGCGGGCTACGCTCTCCAATGGGAGGTTGTCCGGTGGCTGCACGAAAACGGCTATCCCTGGTATGACCTCGGCGGAATAGCGGACGAACCGGGCCTGCGCCAGTTCAAGGCTGGTTTGGTGGGCAAGGCGGGGAGAATAGTCACCATGGAAGGCGAGCTTGACCGTTGGGAAAGCGGGGTTAGCCGCCTCTCGGCCGATGTCATCTTCAAGGTGAGAGATATGAGGCAGAGGTTCCGCCAGGCTAAACCGACCGCGACCAAGGATCAGGCCGCCTGAGTTATGGACCTTTCTGCCCGGTCGTTGGTTGACTGTGATGATCTGGATGTCCATATCTGTTTGAAGTTCTTTTGGAGGTCTTCTTGAAACGTTCTGTTGCTGTTTCGCTGGTCATCATGGGTGCAGCCTCGCTTGCGGCTTGCCAGGACGAAGCCGTGGATTCCGCGGTTTATTCATCCGTGGATGAATGTATCGCCGGCAAGATCTACACGGCCGAGAAGTGCGAGACCGACTTCAGGACTGCGGTCACCATGCACGAAAAGGTAGCGCCTGCATTCCAGTCGAAGGAAGACTGTGAAGCAGAGTTCGGCGCTAACCAGTGCACCCAGCCGACAGAGCAGCACGCTTCCGGCGGCTTCCCGTTCCTGCCGATCCTGGCAGGATACATGATCGGCAGGACGCTTGGCGGTCCAGCCGCAGCCGTCCCCGCGCAGCCCGTTTATCGTCAGGCTGGCACCGGCGCCTACGTCAACGCTGGCGGCAACACGGTGGCTCGCACGACCGGGCCAGTGAAGGTTTCGACCAGTTCGCCCGTAGCAAAGACACCTGCAGCAACGACGCGCACGATGGCCCGCGGCGGCTTTGGCAGCCGGTCCATGGGCGTATCAGCTTAACCTGCCTGCACAAGGAACGCTGCATTGGAGCGCATAGCTTTTGACGAACGTCCCGACTGGCGGGACGATGCGGAGCGTTGCGGCTTCGCCTTTCACACGATTGATGGCGAAGCCTATTGGGACGAGACGCACGCCTATCGTTTCTCCCTCGCAGAGATCGAGACGGAGCTCGAGGACCCGACGCAGGAGCTTCTTTCGCTTTGCTATCAGGCGGTGGACCGCATCCTCGGTGACGACGCCTTGATGGAGCGCATGGCGATCCCAGAGGAGTTCCACCAGCCCGCCCGCGATTCCTGGACGCGCAAGGATTTTGACCTCTACGGCCGGTTCGACTTCGCCTATGACGGCCAGTCGCCTGCCAAGCTTCTCGAATTCAACGCCGACACTCCCACGAGCCTTTTCGAAACCGCCGTCTTCCAGTGGCGCTGGTTGGAGCAGTTGAAGGAGGAGGGCCTGCTTCCGCCCGATGCCGACCAGTTCAACAGCATCCACGAGCGGCTGGTGGAGTCTCTGCCTTTCATTGCTGGTCCGAGCCGGCGCATGCACTTTGCCGCTGTTCTGCAGAGCGACGAGGATAGGGGAACCGTCGAATACCTTGCCGATTGCGCGGTTCAGGCGGGTATCGAGACGTCACTGATCGACATAAGCGAGATCGGCGTCGATGCCGAAGGCTGGTTTACCGATACCAACGACTATCGGATCGACACTCTGTTCAAGCTCTATCCGCTCGAGGACATGGTCCGCGAGGAGTTTGGCCAATACCTGATCGGAACGCCGACGCGGGTCGTGGAGCCGCTCTGGAAGCTCGTCCTCTCCAACAAGGGTCTGTTACCCGTTCTCTGGGAGATGTTCCCGGGCCACCCGAACCTTCTGCCCGCCTATTTCGAAGGAAGCCCGGCCGCTGACTCCCTCGGCAACAGCTATGTGCGCAAGCCCTTGCTGTCGCGCGAGGGAGCGAACGTCGCGATCATCGATCCGAGCCTGCCCGAAGGTCGCTTCAGCGTCGGCGGCGCCTATGGTGCGGAAGGGTTCATTCGCCAGCAGCTTCACATGCTGCCGCAGTTCGGCGACGACTGGGCAGTCATCGGCTCCTGGATCATCGCTGGACGGGCGTGCGGGATTGGTATCCGTGAGGACAAGGGGCCGATTACGCGCAACACCTCGCGTTTCCTGCCGCACTTCATCGCCGACTGACATCACCACCAATACAAAGAAGCCCGACGGCTCAACGCTATCGGGCTTTTCTTGTCTTCGAATGTCTGCGGAAGCTACTCGTGGCTGTGGAGCTTGCCCTGTTCGGCCTTGTAGAAATACTGGCTCGCCACGAGCCACCCCTTCAATGGTCGTAGCGTTGGCACGCACGTCAACAACATGAAGGGTAGGGTGAGGAGGAGGTGCACCCAGATCGGTGCGGAATACTGCACTTCCAGCCAGACGGCGAGTGCTGCACTCGGGATCACCGCGAAGATCATGACGAAGAAGGCGGGACCATCAGCCGGGTCGGCAAAGGAGTAGTCGAGACCGCAGACATCGCAACGGTCGGCAAGCGTCAGGAAACCCTTGAACAGCCTTCCTTCACCACAGCGCGGACAACGCCCGCGAAGACCGACCTGCATTGGCGAAAGCTTCGGCCATTCCTGCTGTTCGGACATCGGTACTTCCTTCCTTACGCTTGCTGCCGGATATCTCCGATCGATGTCCCATGTAGGTAATAAGCGTGCTAAGGGTCAATCGGGTGTGACGATTTGCCGGTCCCACCCATAACTGATTGGCTCAGGCGAATTCGCCGAGCACCTTCGCCAGATGATCGTGCGCGTGGGTGAGATCATCGAGGACCAGCGAGCAGAGTGCGACGATCTCAGGCGGAGGCTTCTGCATGTCGGGCACGAGTATGGTCCGCATGCCGGCAGACGTCGCGGCAAGCACGCCAGTCGGCGTGTCTTCGATGACGATGCAGCGCGAGGGATGAATATCGAGCCGCTTCGCAGCGGTGAGATATGGTTCGGGATGAGGCTTCGGGTTCGTGACATCGTCGCGCGTCACGACCGTGCGGAAGAATGGCAGCAGCCCCACCTTTGCAAGGTGGCCGTTCGCATGGACATGGCGTGAGCTGGTGGCAACAGCCATCGGAATGCCGGTGTTGTCCAGGAACTGGAGCAGGTCTTCCGCCCCGCGCTTGGCGCGCATGGGATTGCGTTCAAGCTCTGCCTGAATGTGCATCGTGCACGTGTCATAGAAGTGCGGGAAGGGAAACGCCTCGCCGAACGCGTCGAACAACACGCGCCGCGTGTTTTCCGCCGTACCGCCGATGATGCTGGTGTGGATGTCCGCAGTCATCTCGAAGCCGAGATCCGCACAGGCGTTGAACAGCGCGGTCCGGAACACGGATTCCGAATCGATCAGCGTGCCGTCCATGTCGAAGAGAACGGCTTCAATTGGTTCCGCCAGCAAGTGGCCAGGTCCAGACATATTCAAGAAACGTGTTCCAGTGAGTACCAGAAGGGCGGAGCAGGGGTGGCATCCGCAAACAAGTTATAGTGCCGATGTAATGGCCTGAAGCAAATTGATCAAGGTCAGAGCGGCGGTGGGCTCGCGTCGCGCTCACATAAACGTGCACGGAATTCTCTTTGCCGGCGCGTCAATGAGTGGACGGGCGCTTTCGGATGCCGCAGTCTGGTCATAGACACCCATTGATCTGGAGGTAAATGGATGAGGCTCACCCGAAGAACCACAGTGAAACTCGGCCTTGGCGCAGCAGCGCTCCTGGGCATGAACGGAGTGATGCGATCAGCCTTTGCGCAGGAGCGCACTGGCGACCGCTATGAGACCGACAATGGCGAAATCACCGTCTATCCGGTAGGGCATGCGTCAGTGGTGCTGGCCGTTCCCGGTCTGGTGATCTACGCGGATCCGACCGGCGGAGCGGATGCCTACAATGGCCTGCCGCCGGCAGACCTGATCCTCATCACGCATGAGCATGGCGATCATTTCCATCCCGAGACGCTGAGTGCGGTGATGGGCGAGCAGACAAAGCTTATCACCAACCCGGCCGTCCTCGAAAAGCTGCCGGAAGATCTGAAGGCCAAGGCGTCTGCTCTCGCCAACGGCGAGGCGACGGATATCGGCGATCTGAAGATCGAGGCCATCCCCGCCTACAACACGACGGAGGATCGCAAGAAGTACCATCCGCAGGGCAGGGACAACGGCTATGTGCTGACCGTCGACGGCCGCCGCGTCTACATCGCTGGCGACACGGAAGACATTCCGGAGATGCGCGCATTGAAGGATATCGACATTGCCTTCCTGCCGATGAACGTGCCTTACACGATGGACATCGATCAGGCGAGTTCGGCTGTGGCTGAGTTCAAGCCGGCCAATGTCTACCCGTACCACTATCAGGGCAGCGACGTTGAGGCCTTCGCCGCCAAGGTGAAGGAAGCCGCACCGGAGACGAACGTCATCCTCGGCAAGTGGTACGACTGACGAGAAATTACGGCTTCATCATCGATCGCTGAAAAAAATTGAAAAAAGTCCGGAACCTTTTTCCGCGTAGATGATTTCTCTCCCGACGGTACGCACTTCCCCGCCCCCCAACCCCACAATTGCGTACCGTTTGCCGGCTCAGCCGGCATTTTTTTTGCCTGGGTTTCCGTGAGTTGCGTCAAACAAAAATGCCGCCGCCAGAGCATGGCGACGGCATTTTGAGGTTTCTGCACTGAGGGCTGAGGAGCCTCAATAATCCTTTTCGTAGAAGATACCGCCGCCGGTGTCGCCATCGGTACCAGCCGAACCCTTCAAACGCAGGTGCTCCGTCAGATCCAGGTTGATCGTGGCCTTGGCATTGCCGCTCGCACCCGTTTCGACGCCGAGATAGATATTCTCCTGGATGTAGCGGCCGGCCCGCACGCCGAGATTACCTTCCTTGTCGGTTACCACGTCGAGCTCATCCAGCCCGGTTGCGTTGCGCAGCGATCCAAGGAGCGACGTGTTGCTTCCCCCAGCAAGTTCCGATGCGGCAACGGCAAGCTGCGCCAGCTGCAGCGGCGACAGTTCGTCGATGCTGCGGTTGAAGATCAGCTGCGAAAGCACTTCGTCCTCGGGCAGCGTCGGGTCGGACGAGAAGCCAACCTTGGGATCTGAAACGCGGCCCCGGACGGTCAGAATGATGTTGATGTCGTTCGCTTCCGACGTGGCGGTGAAGTTGAGGTCAGGATCAAGGTCGCCCGTCAGCGTCACCGTACCTTCGCTCAGCACGATGCGCTGGCCAAGGATGGCAAGACGACCACGGATCAGGCGGAAACCACCGACAGGCTCCACCGACGTCACCGGACCCGTCAGGCGCACCGATCCGCCGACTTCGGCATCAAGGCCGCGGCCGCGGATGAAGATGCGGGCAGGGGCGTCGACGGTCAGGTCCAGCCGCATTACGCTCGGGCGACTGCCGGGAACGGGCGTGCCATCATTGGCGCGCGCCCGCTCCAGCGTCTGGATCACACTGGCAGGTGCATCGATGTGCCTGACGTCGATGCCTGCTGCGCCACCACCGAGGCTTTCCGGCACGACGATCTCAGCGCGCTCGATGCGCACGTTGCCCGAGAGCAGCGGGTCCCGCGTGAGAGCGCCGGAAATGTTCATGGCGCCCTCGACTGTAGCCGTTACGAGCTCGCCGTCGGTATAGCGCGCCTGGTTGAGGCGGATCGAAAGATCGGCCGGGAAGCCCGCAGCCGCGTCCGTCGAAATGGAACCGTTGACGTTGATCCTGCCGCCGCGTGAGAAGGCAGCCGTTGCCGTCCGCAGCTCAACCCGATCGCCAGCCAGCGCTGCGTCAACACGCAGGTCGTTGAGGCGCAGGTTGGTAAGCGGATCGACCACGGACGCGCCGCTGGTGGAAATTGTGCCGTTTACCACCGGATTGCTGATGCTGCCCGATGCCTGGATGTCGGCTGTGGCCGTGCCGGAAAGCTGCGTTCCACGATCGATCAGCAGGCGATTTCCAAGCGCAAGCGGTATCGAGCCGCGCGCGGTCACAGCAAGGCCAGCACCTTCGATCGGAATGCTGCCATTGGCCGTCAGCGTCAGCCCGGAAGGTCCGTTAGCCGTCAGGGATGAAAGCTGGACCGTATTCTTGGCGAAGGAGCCTGCAACATCGAGCGACAGCGGCGAGGCGCCAAATTCGTTGAGCTGCAGCGCGGTGAGGCCGCTGCCCTGGATGTTGAACTGAACGTTCGGATCTTCCAGCCTGCCTGCAACCTTCGCCGTGCCAGTCAGCGTTCCGCCGAGGTTCTGGTTCGGCACCTGACGGTTGAGGAGTGCAAGCGGGAACGACTGCAGGTTAACATCCAGCCCGAGTTCGCCGCCATTGAGCGGCACATTGCCGTTCACATTGGCGCGCAGGCCGTCGGGACTTGATACTTCGGTGTTCACATTGAGGAGCGTCCCGTCGGTCGTGCCATCTGCTCTTACGGCTAGCGAGGAAATACCAGCATTGGCGAGGGCCGCCGCGCGGATGTCGCTGCCGCGCACGTTGAAGCCGATCTGCGGTGCAGCACGCGTACCGCCAACCGTGGCATTGCCGTCGAGAGTACCACCGAGCCCGAGATCAGGCTTGATCGAATTGGCGATCGAAAGCGGAACGCCTGCCATGGAAAGGGCGACGTTGAGCGTCTCTCCGGCAG
Organism: Nitratireductor aestuarii; assembly: GCF_014641695.1. Lineage (GTDB taxonomy): Bacteria > Pseudomonadota > Alphaproteobacteria > Rhizobiales > Rhizobiaceae > Chelativorans > Chelativorans aestuarii. Next base: position 209,473 of record NZ_BMIF01000001.1, read on the forward strand.
AGCCTTCCGCCGTCAAGCGGCCACCCGCAATATCGAGCTCGAGCGGCGTGAAGGAGACATTCTCGTTCGCCATCGTCCCGGTGACCGGCCGCAGCAGTCGCGCCGCGATCTGGTTCTGGCGCAGAGACAGTTCATCGAGGCCGAGGCGGAAACCGTCCTGAACCGGCGCAAGGTTGCCCTTCGCGGCGACGTCGGTGCCGTTGGTGAGTGACGCGGTCGCGTTGAACGCCGTATCACTGCCGTTTGACGTTGCGTTGGCGGCAAGGCGCGCAACGTCGATACCGCCGGCGTTCAAACCTTCCGCGCTGAGCACTCCCTGGATCGCCGGAACGCCGAACAGGTCAGACGCCGTCGCTTCGATGTCGGCGCTCTTGAGCGAAACGGCTTCAAGCTCAAGGCCCCGAACGGTGCCGTTGATCGTTGCTTGCTGTTCGTTGTTGCGGGGCTCAAGGTCTATGTTGGCCTTGATCGAACCGCGCGCTTCCGTCAGGAAGAGGGCTGCAGCAGTAGAAATGTCAGCGGCGTCGACAGCCAGATTGCCGGTGAGCAAACCCGCAGCATCTTGGCGGACGCCGCCCGTCAGCCGCGCGCCGCCAGCCGAAAAATCGATTCCGTTCAGGCTCTTGGCGCCGTCAGCTAAAGCAACGTCTGCCTGCAAGCTGGTGCGCGTGCCGTCGAGGAACGCATCACCCGAGACGCGGCCGTTGAGGTTACCCTGTTGCATGCGACCGTCGAAGCCGAGACGCGCCTGCGTCAGGTTGCGGTCCAGCAGCTTGCCCTGCGGCGCTTCTGCCACAAAGTCGATCTTGAGATCGCTGGCGCTGCCTTTGGCCGTTCCGGTCGCCGTCAGACGACCGCTTGCACGCTCCGAGAGGAGGGCAAGATCGGAGACCGCTGCATCGAACTGGAAGTCGGCAGCTTCCGTGGAGAAGGTGCCGTTTGCATCGAGTTCGAGCTGTTCGTTAGCGATGCGGAAATTTTCCGCTTCGAAGCCTTGCGTTGTGCGTGCGACGCGACCGGTAAGCCGCGTCGTACCTTCAAGCAGGTTGTCGGCGGCAGGCTCACCGATGCGCAGTTCCGATCCAGTGCCATCCAGCACCAGGTTGAACGCACCGCTGATCGGGCGAAGCTCGCCATCCGCAGCAAGCGTCAGGCCACCGCTTACATCGCGGCCGGCAAGTTCGGAAAACGGAGCAATATCAGCTGCTTCAAGTGCAATCTTGCCGTTAAAGGCAAGGTCCTGAACATCGCCGGAAAGGCGGGCTACGAAGCTGTGAGCGGCAAGCTCCAGCTGGCCAAGCGACAGCGGCTGGCCCGATTTCCATCCGCCACGGCTGCTGAGATTGATGCTGTCGCCAAGCAATTCCTGGATTGCTTCGTCCTCGGCGGTAATGCCGGTAAGGCCGCCTGAAAGCGCATAGGTGATCTGCCGGTTGGCGGGGTCCTGAAGGTTCCGCGCCTGTCCGTTGATCTCGAGGCTTGTGTCACGCGCGGCAAAACTGCTCGTGCGCAGGTCGGCAACATCGAGATCGACGCGCCATGCCTCGCTGCCAGCCTCGCCATAGGTGGCGGTGAGCTTGGCCGATTGCAGTGTTGTGTCACCGCCCGCAACCGGCAGGAGGACCGCCTGGTTCGAGGGATCGGCAATGGTCGCATCAAGCGAGAGATTGGTGAGGAACCCGTCAGCAGCTGTCTCGGCTGCCGCTTCAAGCTGAAGGGCAGCACTCGAAAGCGTGAGCGATGACAGCAGCAGCCCGCCAGCGTCGCGCGAAACGCCCGCAGCCTGCAGGCGGGTATCGGCGCCAAAGAAGCCGCGATACTGCGCGGGAATAAGCGTGCTGATCGGGCCGCCGAGATTGACGTTGAAGCCAAGCCCTTCCGGCTGGCCCCGCAGCTGTGCAGAGCCTGCCAGCGTGCGCTGACCGTCGGCGTCCAGCGCCAGTTGCACGTCGAGGTTCTGAAGTGGACCTTCGCCCTGAACGGTGAGGGCGAGCGGCGGGCGTCCCTCGATATTGAGGGCGTTGGCGAGAATGCCGTCTGCCGGTTCGGAGAGGCTGAGGTTCAGCGCGAGTTCAGAGGTAGAATTCGCGTACTTCGCCGCAAGCGACAGCTCGCCGCCCGGGCCGTCGGTGCGCGTTACATCGAGTGCGGTGTCGAGTGCACCTTCCTCAAGCTGCAGGCGTCCGGTGAGCGAGACCTGGGACGCCAGTCCGAAAACAGTCTCGCCGAAGGAAAGGCTCGGCACTTCAAGTGCACCGAGGTTCACTGCAATCGGCAATTCGGGAACCGAGAACGAAGTGGCTTCCGGCGAGGGCAGGGCGTTCTCGTCGGGCAAGGGCTTGCGGACCACCTCGATCGACTCGGCGGCAAGCCTGGAGACTTCCAGCCGCTGGCGCAGCAGCAGCGTGGTGCGGCTCCAGTCGATTGTGGCGTTGTTGATGCGCAGCCACACGCCCTGGCGATCCGCGATGGTGATCTGGCCAATGGTCGCTTCGGACGAGAGCACACCCTGAATGCCGCTGATCCGGATGATCCGGTTCGGCGTCGACAGTTGGTCCTCAAGCAGCGAGGTGAAGAACGAGCGTTCTTCTTCCGGCGTCTGGGTTGCAGTGTCCTGCGCCAGCGCGATTCCAGCGGTAATTCCGACAACAGAGATGAGTACGATCCGGATCAAAACGCCTGACCTATTCCCACGTAGATTGCGACAGATGGATCACCCGAACGGCGGTCCAGCGGTGTTGCCACGTCGAGCCGGATTGGCCCGAAACCTGTCAGGTAGCGCAGGCCGCCACCGACGCCAATACGAAGATCTTCCGAAAAGTCGGGGATCGAATCCTCGCCGACATAGCCCGCATCGGCAAAGGCCACGACACCGATCGTCGGCGTGACGCGAACGCGCACTTCCGCCGAACCTTCGATCAGCGAGCGGCCACCGGCAACGCCTGCTGGCGTATCGACGCCGATGTTACGATAGGCATAACCGCGCACCGAACCGCCGCCACCGGCAAAGAACAGCTTGTCTGGCGGCGTCTCGGAAATCGGCGGATCGAAGATCGCCCCAATCTTCGCGCGTCCCGCGACGACAAAGCGGCTGTTGTCATCGACGCTGTAATAGCCTCGCACTTCGCCCACCACCTTGGCGGCAGCATTTCCGTAGTTGAACTCGTAATAGGGCTCGAGTGTTAGGTCGGCGTAGATGCCTTCGGTAGCATCTGTCTTGTTGTCGCGTGAATCATAGGTGAGACCTCCAAGGAAGCCTGCCGTGACGAAGTCGCGCGTGCCGAAGACGTCATCCTCGAACTTGTTATAAGTGCCGACTGCAAACAGCCGTCCCGAAAGCTGTTTGTCGAACTGGTGCGTGAATCCTGCCTGACCGGTGACGCCGGTGCGCGTATAGCGCTCCAGCACCTCGCGGTCGCCATAAAGCGAGGCAACGAAGTCTGTGTCCGGCGTATAGAGGCCGGGCATGGTGAAGGTTGCACCTGCGCGGTAGGTGAACTTCTTCGGGTCGATCGTTTCACCGATACCCGCGACCTTGCCTTCGAAGCGGATGCTTTCGGCGCGGCCAAAGAGATTGCGGTGAAGCCATGAGGCTTCGAGACCGAGACCGTCCACGGTGGAGTAGGTTGCACCGACGCTGAACCGCCGCCGCGCGCGCTCCTGCACGAAGAGTGTCAGCGGCAGCATGCCGTCAGCGCCGACAGTCTCAGCTTCCTCGATGCGCGAGGCGCGGAAGACGCCAAGTCGTGCGAGACGGTCGCGCGCCGCCTGGATTTCGTCCGGATCATATTCCTGGCCGGGCTTGATCCCCGTCATCCACGCGACGAACTCCGGGTTCATGCGTTCAGTACCGGTTACGCTGACCGGCCCGAACACCGCGTAGGGGCCTGGATCGACCACCAACGCGGCATCGACCGTATCGGTGTCGTGAGCCGCAACGACGCGCTGTTCTGAGATGGTCGCCTTGGGATAGCCCTGTTGCCGCCATTCCTCGACGGCGGTACGGGCCGTGCCGAGGATGACACCACTGCGCGCCGGCTGCCCGGGAAGGAACTCCTTCTTGAATGCGTCCTCCACGCGGTCGCGGCGGTTGGTCGGCGTTGGAGCCCGGTTGACCACCTGCGCGTTGGAGAAGGCGAATTGCGGACCCGGATCAACCGTGATGACCACGCGGGCCATACCGCCGAACTCCTCGTCCGGCAGAAGTCCTGCAGCTTCCTTGCCGTTGATGGTGATGGATATCGAGGGTCCATAGCGGCCAAGCGCATAGCTCGTGTCGAGCAGACGGCGATAATCGCCACGCGCGCTGGCGATAAGCCCGGCGGCTCCGGAAGCCGGTTTCTCACGATTGTTCCAGAGGGACGATGCGGACCGGATACGATCCTCGACGTCCGAATCGCCGCCGCTGACGACGACCTCAACCTCATAAGGTTGCGGTGTACCGATGACATCTTCAGCAGCCTGATCCTGCTTTCCCTCGAAAAGCTTGAGGCCGAAGATCTGGAATGCCTCGGCGGGCGTGGCCATAGGCAGCAGGATCGCCGGCACAGAGGCGGCAACGAGATACTTGAACAATCCGGCTCTGAGAATTCCGTTAGGCAATGGCTGCACCCGTCAGGTCGATTCGCCTGTATTTCATCGTGTTGGAGGCCCAGGACGCACCTGGACGAGCTTTAAACCTGACCACAAACATTTGCCAATGCAATGCCAGGCAGAAATAAGCTGAAAGTTTGGCTAAAAAAGTATGCATTTGGGCAGGGCAGACGGGGATAGCTGGCGTGGCACACATGTTCAATTTGCTTGTTACACAAATGGCCATCTTCGTGACGCAAACTTTTATTCCGATGCAATATAAGCGCGTGATTTACGCGACCATCGAATTCGCTGAGGCGCACAGAGAGCAATGACATCAATCGACCCACCATCCGGAACGTTGGTCCCGGAACGAACATCATTGACAATCGTTGCCTCTGAATCTTTTTGAGCCTCAATCTCCTTATGTTTCAATCGCTTCCATTCATCAACGGATCGGACGAAATGGCACAGGCACCCCATCCCACAATTCCCGCACGACGCCGGGTCAGTGCACGCAGAACCCCGATCTCCCGACCCGCGACCGCTGCAGGCCCAGGCATTCACCACCATCAGAAGTCTGGTACCCGAGTCTATGTCGTTGATGGCGCACGCACCCCGTTCCTGCGGGCCAAGGCAGCGCCCGGTCCCTTCACGCCTGTCGATCTTGCCGTCCAGTGCGGACGGCCGCTGCTGCAGCGCCAGCCGTTTTCGCCGGAATCGTTCGACTATGTCATTTTAGGCTGCGTGAACGTCATCGCTGATGAGATGAACCCCGCACGCGTAGCAGCCCTGCGCTTGGGCATGGGCGAGGCGATGCGCGCTTTCACGGTGCAGATCAATTGCGGCTCGGGCATGCAGTCGATCGATACGGCCTACCGGCTGATCGAAGGCGGACAGGCTGACTTAATTCTGGCGGGCGGCGCCGAGGCACTTTCACATTCGCCGCTCGTCCTATCGCAGAATGCCTCTGCCTGGTTCGGCAGGTTCGCGACGGCAAAGTCGCCATTCCAGCGGATCGCGGCGCTCGGCGGCTTCCGTCCGGGCATGGCGAAACCTGTGGTGGGTCTTGAGCGCGGTCTGACCGACCCGATCACCGATTTGAGCATGGGCCGCACGGCTGAAATCATCGGCCACGCCTTTGGCGTGACCCGTGAGCAGGCGGATGCCTATGCTCTTGAAAGCCATCAGCGCCTTGCGCGGGCGCAGGAAGATGGCACGTTCAAGGGCGAGGTGATCCCTGCCGTGTCTCGTAAAGGCGAGCTTTTCGAGAAGGACGATGGTGTGCGCCCGGATAGCAGCATGGAGCATCTGGCGAAATTGAAACCGGTCTTCGAGAAGCCCTATGGCCGCGTCACTGCCGGTAACTCGTCGCAGATCACCGATGGCGCGAGCTGGGTCATCCTCGCTTCGGAAGAAGCCGTGGAGGAATACGGCCTGACGCCGCTCGCCCGCATCGTCGACAGCGAATGGGCAGCACTCGATCCCTCCGTCATGGGACTGGGACCCACGATCTGCTCCACCGCGCTCACTGAGCGTCTGGGCCTTTCGCGTGAGGAGATCGATCTCTGGGAGATCAACGAGGCCTTTGCAGCGCAGGTTCTGGCTTGTCTTGCCGCCTGGCAGGACGAGGAATATTGCCGCGAGGTTCTTGGGCTCAATTCTCCGTTCGGGCAGGTTGCGCGTGACCGTCTCAATGTCGATGGCGGCGCCATCAGCCTTGGGCATCCGGTGGGGTCGAGCGGCAACCGCATCGTCCTCCATCTGGCCAATGCGTTGAAGGCACGAGGATTGAAGCGAGGTATCGCCACGGAATGCATCGGTGGCGGGCAGGGCGGCGCGATGCTGCTGGAGGTAGCGTAAGATGACGGTCTCAAGTCAGGTCTGGAAACTGCTGAAGGACCGCAACAAGGCGCTGGGGCCTGAAGGCGGCGCGTGGACTATGCTCACGCACTGGCGCTGGGCCAAGGACGAGGAAGGCATCGTCTGGCTGATCCTCGATCGTGCAGGCGAAAGCGCCAACACACTTTCTGCGGAAGTTCTGGCCGAACTCGACCGCATCATTGGCGAAGTCCATGCGAGCGGCGCGCGCGCGCTCGTGATCCGCTCCGCCAAGTCGAGCGGTTTCATCGCCGGCGCGGATATCCGCGAGTTCACCGGCATGCGCGAGACGGCCAAGGTCGAGGAAGTGCTCCGTCAGGGTCACGCCATCCTTGATCGTCTGGCGGGGCTGCCGATGCCGACAATCGCCGTCATCAACGGCTTCTGCCTGGGTGGCGGGCTTGAACTGGCGCTTGCCTGCAAGCATCGCATCGCTATCACCGGCGCAAGCTTCGGCTTCCCGGAAGTTCTGCTGGGGCTGCATCCGGGGCTCGGCGGTACTTTCCGACTGACCAAGCTGATCGATCCCGTCGAAGCCATGACGATGATGCTGACCGGCAAGACCGTTCACACGAAGAAGGCCAAGGCTCTCGGTCTTGTCGACGCGATCGTGGACGAACGTCACCTGCGCGAAGCCATCCGTGCGGCGATCCGCGGCGAGTTCAAGTCCGCGCGACGTGGCCTCAAGGCTGGCGTCTTCGGCTTCGAGCCCGCGAGAACCTTTGCCGCAAAGCGCATGCGTGCGGAGCTTGAGAAGCGCGCACCACGCAAGCACTATCCCGCGCCATGGCGGCTGGTCGATCTCTGGGAAGAGCATGGCAGCAATGCCCAGACGATGCAGAAGGCCGAAATCCATTCCTTCGCCGAACTCATCACCGGTGACACCGCGCAGAACCTGGTGCGCGTCTTCTTCCTGCGCGAAAAGCTGAAGGGTCTGGCCAAGGGCGAGAGCGGCATCCACCATGTGCATGTGATCGGCGCCGGCACCATGGGTGCGGACATCGCCGCTTGGTGCGCGGCGCGGGGGCTGCACGTCACGCTGTCCGATCTCAACCAGCAGGCGTTGGCAAAAGCCATTGGCCGCGCCAGCCGTTTCTTTGAGGAGCGCCTGTATTCCTCAATCGAGCGACGCGACGCGCTGGATCGTCTGACACCAGACTTTGAAGGCTACGGTATCGCCAGGGCGGATCTGGTGATCGAGGCGGTGGCCGAGCGTGAGGAGATCAAGCGCAAGGCCTTCGAGGATGTTGCTGCTCGTATGAAGCCTGACGCGATCCTTGCCACCAACACGTCGAGCATCCCGCTCGAAACGCTCCGTAGCGGCCTTGCTTCGCCGGAACGTTTCGCGGGCCTCCACTTCTTCAACCCGGTGACGAAGATGGAACTGGTGGAGGTGGTGTCGCACGACGGAGCAAGCCGCGAGACGCTCGATCGGCTGCAGGCCTTCTGCGGAAACATTTCGCGTCTGCCCGTACCGGTGAAGAGCGCGCCAGGCTTCCTCGTCAATCGTGCGCTGATGCCATACATGGGCGAAGCCTTCCTGATGTTTGATGAGGGCATCTCGAAGCAACTGATCGACAAGGCCGCGCGCGAGTTCGGCATGCCCATGGGGCCGCTGGAACTCGCCGATCAGGTTGGCCTCGACATCTGCCTTGAAGTCGCCCGAATGCTTTCCGAGCGACTGCCCGACAAGCAGCCTGCGATCCCCGAGTGGCTCACCCGCAAGGTGCAGGCGGGCGAGACCGGCCGCAAGGCGAACAAGGGCTTCTATGCCTATGACGAGAAGGGCAAGAAGAAGAAGGAAGACGCCAAGCTATCCGAGGATATTGACGTCCAGTATCGGGAAGAGGATCTGGCAGACCGGATGATCCTGCCGATGCTGAACACGCTCGTGCGCTGCCTTCGTGAGGGCATCATCGCCGACGCGGACACGGCTGATGGGGCCATGATCTTCGGCACCGGCTTCGCGCCATTCCGGGGTGGCCCGCTTCACTATGCGCGCAAGCGTGGCGTTGCCAATATCCGCGCGCGACTGCTCGAGCTTGAAGCTAAGCACGGCGCCCGCTTCGAGCCCGATCAAGGTTGGGAGCTGCTCTTCCCGCATCATGAAGTGGAAGTAGAGCCCGAAGACGTGGATGTGCAGGAGGTGAAGGTTCCCGAGACGGAGCCTGCAGTCATCGAGCCAACGCCTGTCGAGGCTGAACCCACAGAGACGGCAGCTGTGAAGACCGAGCCCTCAGTTTGAGGGCTCGGCCAGAGCTTCCTCGTATTCGGATGAGAGGAGAAGCCACTTCTCCTCGTTCTCGTCGATAAGGTCGACGATCGTCGCGCGTTCCTTGGCGAGCGCTGTCGCCTTGGCGGGATCCCGCGTGTAGAGGTCGGGGTCAGCCATGGCGCTGTCGATCAACTCGAGGCGCTTTCGTGCCTTCTCAAGACCGTTCTCGATCGTTTTGATTTGCTTGGCGAGCGGCTCAAGGGCTGCGCGCTTTTTGGCATTTTCCTTGCGGCGGTCAGCCTTCGAGACCTTGCTGTCACTGTCGTCCTTGCTCTGCGCACTATCTGACGTCCGCCCGATCGCAATCGACCGATATTCATCCATATCGCCGTCGAAGGGTTTTACGGTGCCCTTGTCGACCAGCCACAGGCGGTCGGCGCAGGCATCGATCAGGTAGCGGTCGTGGCTGATGAGAATGACCGCGCCATCGAAGCTGTTGAGCGCTTCGATCAACGCCTGACGGCTGTCGATGTCGAGGTGGTTGGTCGGCTCGTCGAGGATGAAGAGGTGGGGAGCGTCGAAGGCCGAAAGCCCCATCAGCAGACGCGCCTTCTCGCCACCGGACAGATCTCGGGCAGCGGTGTCCATCTTCTCACGCGCCAGACCGAATTGCGCAACGCGCGCACGCACCTTGGCTTCAGGGGCGTCCGGCATCAGGCGGCGCACATGCTCCACCGGCGTCTCGTTCGGGCGAAGGTCATCCAGCTGATGCTGTGCGAAGATCGAAACCTTGAGCCCCGGTGCAATCGTCAGCGTACCGGCCTCAAGGCCAAGGCGTCCCGCGATGAGCTTGGCGAAGGTGGACTTGCCGTTACCGTTCGATCCCAACAGCGCGATCCGGTCGTCCTGGTCGATGCGCAGCGACAGGTTCTTCAGGATCGGTTTGCCGGGCTCATAGCCAACCGAACCGCCATTGATGGCGATGATCGGTGAAGCGACCTGCTTCTCCGGATTGGGGAAGCGGAACGGAATGACGCTTTCGCTTTCCATGGCCGCGATGGGCGGCAACTTGGCAATCGCCTTCAGGCGGGATTGCGCCTGCCGTGCCTTGGAAGCCTTGTAGCGAAAGCGCTCGACGAAGGCTTCCATGTGCTTGCGCTGCGCCTCCACCTTGACGCGCGCCTTCTCCTGCAGCTCGGCCTTCTCGGCATATTGCCGCGCGAACTGGTCGTAGCCGCCGCGCCAGAGCGTGAGCTTGCGGTTTTCCAGATGCACGATGGAGTTGACCGCATTGTTCAGCAGGTCGCGGTCGTGGCTGATCAGCAGCACCGTGTGCGGATACTTCGACAGGTAGTTCTCAAGCCAGAGCGTGCCTTCGAGGTCGAGATAGTTGGTCGGCTCGTCGAGCAGCAGCAGGTCGGGCTCGGAGAACAGCACGGCCGCGAGCGCCACGCGCATGCGCCAGCCGCCCGAGAAGGACGAGGCCGGCCGCTTCTGGGCTTCTGCATCGAACCCGAGGCCGGAGAGGATCGCTGCCGCCCGCGCTTCCGCCGAATGCGCGCCGATATCGGCGAGCCGCGTCTGGATCTCAGCGATGCGATGCGGGTCAGTGGCGACCTCAGCCTCGGCGAGCAGCCGCTCGCGCTCCACGTCGGCGCGCAGCACGATGTCGATCAGCGGCTCTTCGGTGCCCGGGGCTTCCTGCGCGACCTGTCCGATGCGCAGGCCCTTGGGCAGGCTGATGGAGCCAGTCTCCGACGCAAGATCTCCCATGATGGCGCGGAACAGCGTGGTCTTGCCCGTGCCATTGCGGCCGACAAGACCCGCCTTCGTGCCCGAAGGAAGGGTGACAGAGGCGTGCTCGATCAGCAGACGGCCCGCAATGCGCAGTGAAAGATCATTGATAACTAGCATGAGCGCGTTTTGGCTGAGCCGCCGCGCGCTTGCAAGGGTGAATCGCGGCAGATCATTGAAGTCTTGAACTGCGCCTCAGGCGAAGCGCGATCCCTCACTCGTCCGCTGATAGTAGATCAGGTCCATCGACGGAGGATTCTTGCCCATGACGGAAAGGATCATGTGGGCCTGGCCACGGTGGTGCGTCTGATGGTTGAAGAGGTGCACGAGGGCAGGGGCGAGCCGCTGCGTCACCGGCTGCGGCTTGGTGACGGGCGTATAGGTGAACGTGCCGCGGAACACTTCATCACTCTGGCTTTCGACCCAGTCGATGATGCGCTTGTCCTCTGCCTCCCGGGCGGTGCGCAGCTCGTGAAAACTCTCGTGCAGGATGGCGTTGAGCTCGCTCGGCGCTTCCCCTGTCCCGCTGAAACGCTTCATCCAGATCCTGTCGGTCACCACGAGATGGTTCAGCGTCCCCATCATCGACCGGAAGAACGCCAAGACGTCCCGCTTGAATTCCTCCGCCGTCAGTTCCGCGGCTGCATCATAGAGATTGCTATTTGCCCATTGATTGTAGGCGGCCATCATTGAAAAATACTGCTTGTTCATTGCAATCCCCCAATCACGGTTTCCCGACTAGATACTCCTGATTGTTCTTCGCCGGGAGAATGAAATAGCGCCGGAACGATGCATATTTCTGATGTCATCGATATATGACGGATATGGAATGCCGGTGGCCCTTCACAGAAAGCTCCGGTGACGCTATAGACGCCCATCCCGCATTTTCCTGATTTGTGAAGGACCAGAAATGGCAATCGAACGCACCTTTTCCATGATCAAGCCGGACGCTACCAAGCGCAACCTGACCGGCGCCATCACCAAGATGCTGGAGGATGCCGGCCTTCGCGTCGTCGCTTCCAAGCGCGTCTGGATGAGCCGCCGTGAAGCTGAAGGCTTCTACGCAGTTCACAAGGACCGCCCCTTCTTCGGCGAGCTGGTCGACACCATGACCTCTGGTCCGACGGTTGTTCAGGTTCTGGAAGGCGAGAACGCCATCCTCAAGAACCGCGAGATCATGGGCGCGACCAACCCGGAAGCTGCTGCTGAAGGCACCATCCGCAAGACACACGCTCTCTCCATCGGTGAGAACTCGGTTCACGGTTCGGACGCTCCTGAGACGGCTGCCCAGGAGATCCGCTACTGGTTCTCCGACACCGAGATCGTCGGCTAACGCGCCTGCATCTGAGAACATATTGAACTTAACCCCGGAAGCTGGTGCAGCTTTCGGGGTTTTCTCGTTGGGCACCTAGATTAAACCACTATCAGTCAATTCTTGCCAGAGTGACGCCTCTTCTGCCTTTACCTGGTCCATAAAAACATGACTGCTCTCGACCATGTCTAGCACCATCTGAGCTTGCTTTTGGGGGGCAATCTGGTCCGACAGCTTGCTGATATCCAAGCCCATATCGTCAGGCCCAACTCCTTCCTGCCAAGACGCCAATGACACATATCCGGTCGCCAAAGCAGTTCGCTCACTTGGGTTACTCAGATGCATTGCCGCTTTAAGTGCTGTCTTTATGTCTTCCTTGGGGAACGGGAGCTTGGTCACATCAGCTACGCACCCTGGAAGTGGGGCAGAGCTTTCTAAGAACTGCCCGTAGGTTCTCACTATATTCTCAATTTGCGCGCCAGCGAATTGCTCCTTGGGTTCTTTCAGTTCCTCAAGCTTGTAGGCAACCCTCGTTGCAAGAATTGAAGATCCGGTTGCAGCAAGGGCCAGTGCCGCAGGCAAAATCGCCCATCCCCAACCGAAGAAATACCACACGGCAACAGCCGTAATTATCCAAAACCATGTTGAATTCGCATAGCGTTGGGCCGTGGTATGAAACTTCTCCGGACCATCCCCATCCAACAACGCTTTCTGCACTAACCACTTAGCCATAAGCCCCCCATCGAAAGTTTGTGCTACCGATGGCGACTATGGCATCGAGTTAAACGCGGGAGAAGCGGATAGTGATCTTGCCTGAGCCGGGGCTCACGCCTCGGCTTTTTTCGTTTTGGAGGCTTCCATCTCCCACTCGGGCAGCGGGAAAGCCCGGTCGTAGGCCCAGTTGAAGACGAAGGCGTAGCAGACGTAGAAGATGGAATAGGAGATATCCATCACGAAGGCCGAGATCAGGTCGGTGCCGAGATACCAGGAGATGAAGGGGAGCAGCATCACCAGCAGCCCGAGCTCGAACAGCACGCTATGCAGGACCCGGATCAGGGGCGTCTTCTGTGTTGTTCCCCGCCGCCGCTGCATCGCGTGGTCGAACATCAGGTTGTAGAGATAGTTCCAGACCGTCGCCACGACGGAGGTAACGGCGCCCACCACGCCGATCTCGAAGATCCCATGGTTGAACACCCATGCCGCCAGCGGCGTGGAAAGCAGGAGCCCGATGATCTCGAAACTGAGCGCGTGGCGGATACGATCAGGCGTCGTGCGCATCACGCCTCCGTTCCGCAATGTCCGTCTGCCCGCCCAATCGGTTCCCCGTCAGGATTGCTTCTGCCAGACGGCGAGCGCGTCTTCGTCGCTCTGCTTGGCTTCCACCCAGCCGCCGTCCTGACCGTCGACGCGATGCTCCTTCTTCCAGAAGGGTGCGCGGGATTTGAGATAATCCATGAGGAAGTTTGCAGCCTCGAATGAAGCCGCACGGCTCTTCGAAGCCGCCACCACGAGCACGATGTTTTCACCGACCGGGATCTTGCCGTAGCGATGGATGACGGTGAGCCCGAGCAGTTCCCAGCGCTCCGCTGCCTCAGCCGCGATGCGACCGATTTCGGCTTCTGCCATGCCCGGATAATGCTCAAGCTCAAGCGCAACAAGCGTGCCCTGTTCGTCGCGGCACTTGCCCGAAAAGGTGACGACGGCGCCAATGTCCTTGCGGCCATCGGAAATCCGCTCGATCTCGGCAGCCGTATCGAAATCCTGCTCCTGGACGGAAATGCGGGGCGTGATTGCCATGTCAGCCCCCCGTCATGGGCGGGAAAAGCGCGACCTCGCAATCGTCGGGGAGGGGCGTGTCGTGTTCGACATGCTCGTGGTCGATTGCGACGCGAATGACCTCCGGGCGAACGAGTGCAGCCGCATAGCCTTCGCCGCGCTCGGCAAGCCATGCGAGCAGGTCAGCGACAGTCACAACGGAGTCGGGCTTGTCGATCGTCTCCGATCCCCTGCCGATGCGCTCGCGAACCCAGGCGAAGTAGACCAGCTTCATTCCTATTCCTCGATGATGTGCTTCAGGCCGGCGCGGAAATAGTCGTAGCCCGTGTAGAGCGTCACGATGGCCGAGATCCAGAGCAGGGTGATCCCGAGCTGGGTCATGTAGGGCACGATCTTGTCGCCCGCAGGACCAACCAGAAGCGTGGCTATGGCCACCATCTGGATAGCGGTCTTCCATTTTGCAAGCTGCGTCACCGGCACGCTCACCTTCAGCGCCGCCAGGTACTCGCGCAGGCCTGAAACCAGGATTTCACGGCAGAGAATGATGATGGCCGCCCAGAGCGTCCAGCCGGCGATCGTGCGATCGCTGTCGGCGGCGAGCAGCAGCAGGCAGGTCGAGACCAGCAGCTTGTCGGCGATCGGATCCAGCATCCGGCCGATGTTGGAGGTCTGCTTCCAGGTGCGGGCGAGATACCCGTCCAGATAATCTGTCACGCTGGCGGCGATGAAGATGCCGAGCGCCGACCAGCGTGCGAAGTCGCTCGACTGAAGTCGGCCCTCAAGGAAGAAGCAGAGCACGATCATCGGCACTGCCAGAATGCGGGCATAGGTAAGTAGGTTGGGAAGATTGAACGCGGTGCGCTGCTGCTGGATGGACGGTTGGCTCATATCAGCCCTTCAACATGAAACAGGTACGGCAATCGTGGAGCATAGTTAGCGATGCTATTCCAGCCTTATTATGCCCTTTCGTGAAAATGGTTATGGATTTGCCTCGCCATCGACTCGGAGATGCCTTCAACGGCCATCAGGTCTTCAACGCCCGCACGGCTGACGGCCTTGGCGGTGCCGAAGTGATGCAGCAGCGCCCGCTTGCGGCCGGGGCCGATCCCCGAAATTTCGTCGAGTGGGTTCTTCACCATTTCCTTCTTCCGGCGGGCGCGGTGCGAGCCGATGGCGAACCGATGCGCTTCGTCACGCATGCGTTGAACAAAGTAGAGCACGGGGTCGCGCACGGGTAGGGTGAATGGCTCCTTGCCGGGGATGAAGAAGCGTTCTCGCCCTGCATCGCGATCAACACCCTTGGCGATGCCAATGGCGGTTATCTCATCAGTGATACCGAGTTCTTCCAGAATCTTCCGGACCGCTGAAAGCTGGCCCTGTCCGCCGTCGATGAGGATCACGTCCGGCCAGGCGGGGAAGGCTTCATTCTCGTTCGTCACGGGAGCCTCTTCGCGCAGACCTTCCTCCTTCAGAAGACGGGAGAAGCGCCGCTGCATGACTTCGCGCATCATGCCGAAGTCGTCGCCTGGCGTGATGTCGGTCGAGCGGATGTTGAACTTGCGGTACTGGTTCTTCACGAAGCCTTCGGGTCCCGCCACGATCATCCCGCCCACGGCATTGGTGCCCATGATGTGAGAGTTGTCGTAGACCTCGATCCGGCGCGGCGCACGGTCGAGCCCGAACGTCTCGGCAAAGCCTTCGAGCAGGCGAGCCTGCGTCGATGTTTCCGCAAGCCTGCGTCCCAGCGCCTCGCGCGCATTCTGCAGCGCGTGATCGGTCAGATCCTTCTTCTCGCCGCGCTGGGGCACGGAAACGCTGACCCTGCGTTCGGCCCGCGCCGAAAGCGCCTCGGCAAGCACTTCCTGATCCGCCACTTCGTGCGACAGGAGCACCATGCGCGGCACCGGCTTGTCGTCATAGAACTGTGCAATGAAGGAGCTGAGCACCTCGCCAGCCTCCAGTGCCGGGTCGGCCTTCGGGAAATAGGCCCGGTTACCCCAGTTCTGGCCGGTACGGAAGAAGAAGACCTGAATGCAGTTCTGCCCGCCTTCCTGATGGATGGCGAATACGTCCGCTTCCTCGACCGATTGCGGATTGATGCCCTGATGTGCCTGGACATGAGACAGCGCTGAGAGGCGGTCGCGGTAGATGGCGGCGCGTTCGAAATCGAGCTGTTCCGAAGCCTGCTGCATGGCGGTGGCGATCTCCGCCTTCACATTGCTGGAGCGGCCTGAGAGAAAATCCTTCGCCTCCTTGACGAGCTCCGCATAATCCTCCCGGCTGATCTCGCCGGTGCAGGGGCCGGAGCAGCGCTTGATCTGGTAGAGCAGGCAGGGCCGCGTCCGGCTTTCGAACACGGAGTCGGTGCAGGTGCGGATCAGGAACGCACGCTGGAGCGAATTGATCGTCCTGCCGACGGCACCGGCGGAAGCGAATGGCCCGAAATAATCAGCCTTGCGGGAGCGCGCGCCGCGATGCTTGAAGATGCCGGGGGCAGGGTGATCGCTCGACAGCATGATATAGGGGAACGACTTGTCGTCACGCAGCAGCACGTTGAAGCGCGGGCGCAACCGCTTGATGAGATTAGCCTCGAGCAGCAGCGCTTCGGTCTCGGTCCGCGTGATCACGAACTCCATCGAGGCAGTCTCGCGGATCATGCGCTCGATGCGATTCGAATGGCCTCGCCCCTGCGCATAGTTGCTGACGCGCTTCTTGAGGCTACGCGCCTTGCCGACGTAAAGCACGTCGCCCTCGGCATTCATCATGCGATAGACGCCCGGCGCATTCGGGAGACGCTTCACGATCTCCTGAATCACCTCGACACCGACGGCCGCAGAGTCGCGTCCGGCGCTGTCCCAGGCAATCGTTTCGTCATGCGCAATCGAAGTCATTCAGCCATTCCAATGATGTCAGGCGTTTCCCAAGCCAGATGCTGGCCGCCGTCAAGCGCGATCATCTGGCCCGTTATAGATGGTGTTTCCCAGAGATAGCGAACAGTAGCGCCAAAGTGGGGCAAGTCTGGGCCGCGACGCAGGATAAGGCCCTCGACCTGTTTTTCGAAATCTTCAGGGCTCTGCCGCTCGTTGGCAAGCGTGGGACCCGGCCCAATGGCGTTGACCCGAATGTTCGGCGCAAGCGCCTGAGCCATGGTCTGCGTTGCCATCCAGAGCGCAGCCTTGGAGAGCGTGTAACTGTAGAACCGCGGGTTGGGCCGCCAGACTCGCTGGTCGATCATGTTCACGATCAAACCCTCCGCGTCCGTTCCCACGTAGCGGGCGAACGCCTGGGCGATGAGCGACGGGGCCTTCACGTGAATGGCGAAATGGCCGTCCCAGACCTGCGGATTGAAGTCGGTGAGCGAGTCGTTCTCGAAGATCGAAGCATTGTTGACGACAATGCCGATCGGCCCGATGGCCTCCACCGCGCGATCCACCAGCGAGGAGGTGGATACGCTGTCGGTGAGGTTTGCCTGCACCACCCGCGCGAACCCGCCATCCCGGTTGATCACCTGAGCCAGCGTCTCGGCCTCTTCGACCGAGTCGTTGGAGTGGATGGCGACCGGGAATCCGTGGGCGGCCAGGTCGAGTGAAATCGATCGACCAATGCGCTTTGCCCCACCGGTGATCAGCGCACCAATTCCCGACTCTAGCATCTCAACCCCGTCTATCTTCGCATCACCGCGTATATATGAGCACTGTGGCGGCTTTCATAGCATCACTTGCCAGCAGGCTATGAAGCCATAGAAGTTCGATGATGCTGCACAGCATTCAGCTGCTTCGACTCAATTCTCCCCAATACGTCGGCGGCGCCAGGGAAGACGATTTTGCAGTGACTTATATACCGCTTGTTAACGCATTTACCCTTCTGAAACCATAACCTGTGCCTTATCGGCAACAGCTATGGGGAGTGATAGTAAATAGGGCAACTAATTCAAACTTGGGCCATTTTGATGCCACGTTTGGCGACTTTTTCTGGCGTCAGGCGGAACCGCACAACAGCTCACATGTTTGAGCGACGCGGGTGGGGCGCCGGGGCCACCAATCTCGGATGACCCAATATTGAATTCTGTTGGCTAAGGAGTCACACGTATGACCAAGACAAGTCTTAAGCTCGGTGCTGCTGTTGCAGCTCTGTTTGCAGCAACTGCTATCTCTCAGGCCGCTGACGCAGTGTTCGAGGCTCCTCCTGCTCCTCCTGCTCCGGTTATCTCCGAGCCGATCAGCACCTGGGAAGGTGGCTATGCCGGTCTCTCCCTCGGCTACGGCTTCTCCGGTGAGGCAGACCTCGCAGGCCTCGGCACTGTAGACACCGACGGCTTCGTTGGTAACGTCTTCGGCGGCTGGAACTGGCAGTCGGGTTCGTTCGTGTACGGTATCGAAGGTGATGTCGGCTACAACGGCATGGAAGGCGACAACTTCGGCTACAACGTCGAGCACGGCGTTGACGGCAGTCTGCGTGCACGTCTCGGTGTTGCTGCGACCGACAACGTTCTGCTCTACGCTACCGCTGGTGGTGCTGGCAGCCGCGTAGAAGTTACCGACACTGTAACTGGCGCATCCGACACGCAGACCCTCTGGGGCTGGACGGCTGGCGTCGGTACCGACGTGAAGTTCACGGAGCAGGCCTTCGGCCGCCTTGAGTACCGCTACACCGATCTCGGCGACGAGACCTTTGACCTTGGCGGCGTCGGCGGCGATGTCGGCTCCACCAGCCACAAGGTTCTGGTCGGCGTTGGTATGAAGTTCTAAGGCTGACAAGCCTTGAATTGCAGAAAGGCCGGGCCTCGAGCCCGGCTTTTTTGTATGCAGAATTTCGGATTGGATGGCCTATCGCACAGGCGGCATCAGCGTGCGGTCGAGCCGGCAGCTGTTGCGGTCCACCTCTTCGCAGCGGGTGAACTTGAGATCCTTCGAGAAGCAGATGCGGACTTCCCGCAGATAGCGCCTGTCGCATGAAACGGCGATCGCATCGGGCTTCAGCCCCTTGTTCGCTGCCATGAACTTCTGCTCGACCTCGCGCGGCGAGATCATGATGGGCCCGGTGGGCAGAACGAACTCCTGCGGGATCTTCACCTCGTTGAAGGCTTCACGCGCAACCGAGAGATATTCGGCCTGACTAAGGCCGGTGCAGGAGCCATGCTTGCGCCATTGATGGCCGATCAGGCCGGGCGAGGGGATGATGTCGAGATATTGCTGCGCCAGGCGATCCGGTACGCGATCCGATTCACGCGTGCGGCAGAATTCCGGGTAACCGCGCACATATTGCGGCCAGAGACCGTGGACCATGAAGGCATAGGGACGCGAACACTGGATCGAGCGTTGGCCAGCGCCTTCGGTCGCGCAATAGCTGGGCGACCAGCTGAGAGACAGAACGTAGTGATCGAACTCACCGGCAACATGACGGCGCTGCTGCGCGTCAGCCGGCGTGAGCAACGGTGTGCTGAACAGGAAGAGCGCGGCCAGAGCCGCGCCCGCTGCCTTGATCATCGAAGAACGCTGCAGTTCGCGTTGTAGACGTTCCAGCGGTCGAAGCCGGAGACGCAGAATTCAACATTATCGCCGATGGAGGCAAAGCCCTGGCCGTATTCGATCAGGTACCAGATCGGGCGGGTGTAGCCGTCGGAGAGCGAAACGCTCGCATTGCAGTAGCGGCGCTCGATCGGACTATCGGGCGTAGACGGCTCGACGCGAGTGAGGCGTGCGTCATGGAAGCTGACGATGCTCACGTTCGGCAGGTTCGGCACATGGGTGACCTGATGGCGGAAGCGGTTCGCGATAATGCCGCGAACGCTCGAATGTCCGCAGATCGGATCATCCACGCCATAAGCCTGATATTGCCCGAGCATATCTGCCGCATGGGCGGACGGGATCGCGGTGAATGCAGCGACGGCGGCAGCTAAACCTGCCAGAACGTTGGATATGCGTGACATCAGTGTCCCCGTGTAAAAATTATCACTAGTTTCTGTCAGGCTTTGACTTCGGTCAAGATGCTGTACGCCGTTCCTCTGCGAGCTTCAGGATCGAATAACGCCCTTTGCCGGCCTCTCCGAGAATCCGCGCGAAGGCAGGCAGAATCAGCTTCAGCTGTTCTTGCAGGACATAGGGCGGATTGACAACAATCATACCCGTTGCGCTGAGCTTCGTGTCAGGCAGCACTGGCGACACTTCAAGGGTCACATCCAGGATGTCTGGAATGCCGCTTTCCATGAGGCCTTTCCGGAACGCGGCCACTTCCTTCAGGTTCTTGATCGGATACCAAAGCGCATAGATCCCGCCCGGCCAGCGCTTGTGCGCCTTATGCAATCCGGAGAGCAGCCGGTCGAATTCGCCTTCCTTCTCGAACGGCGGATCTACCAGCACGATGCCGCGCTTTTCCTTGGGCGGCAGATGCGCACCGAGCGCCAGCCAGCCGTCGAGTTCGATGACCCGCGTCTGGAAATCGCCTTCGAATTGACCGCGCAGCGTCTCGACATCTTCCGGGTGCAACTCGATGGCGGTGAGCCGGTCCTGCTTGCGCAGAAGATGACGTGTGACGACTGGCGAGCCGGGGTAGAACTTGAGTTCATCTTCCGTGTTAACTGATTCAACTGCGCCGAATAAGTGGCTGACAATGCTTGCTTCTTGCTCGTTCAGCTTGGCATCGCGCAGCGCGCCGATGCCGCCAAGCCATTCGCCGGTCCGCTGCGCCTCGTCAGAGGAGAGGTCGTAGAGCCCAATGCCCGCATGGGTGTCGATGACGCGGAACGGCTTCTCCTTGCGCTTCAGATACTCGATCAGCAGCGTCAGCACCGTGTGCTTGAGGACGTCAGCGAAGTTTCCCGCGTGATAGGCGTGGCGATAGTTCATGGCAGCTCCGGCCATCGGTGGATGGCGGTTGAAGGGCGCTTGTTTTTCTGTCCGAGGCTCTACTCGATATGGGCAAAATCCGCTAGGTTCCACCCATGAACATTCAGCCGAACATGACGATCGGGCACTCTGCGTGTCCGCATGACTGCCCCTCGACCTGCGCGCTCGACATCCAGATTGTCGATGGCCGGATCGGTCGCGTGCATGGGGCGAAGGACAATTCCTATACGGCAGGCGTGATCTGCGCGAAGGTCGCCCGCTATGCCGAGCGCATCCACCATCCGGGCCGTCTGCTGAAGCCGCTCGTCCGCGTTGGTGGCAAGGGCGAGGGCCGCTGGGCCGAGGCGAGCTGGGAAGCTGCCCTTGATTGCGTGGCGGAAGAATTTTTGCGAGCGGAAGAGAAATACGGCAGCGAGGCTGTGTGGCCCTATCAGTATGCTGGCACCATGGGTCTCGTGCAGCGCGATTCGATCCATCGTCTGCGCCACGCCAAGCGCTATTCGCTGCAATATGATTCCATCTGCACCAATCCTGCCTGGACGGGCTGGGTAATGGGTGCAGGCACCTTGCGCGGTCCTGACCCGCGCGAGATGGCGAATTCCGATTGCGTCGTGATCTGGGGCACCAATGCGGTCGCCACACAGGTCAATGTCATGAGCCACGCGATCCGTGCCCGCAAGGAGCGCGGCGCCAAGATCGTCGCGATCGACGTCTACGACAACGCGACCATGAAGCAGGCGGACATCGCTGTGCTCGTTCGGCCGGGCACGGATGCGGCACTTGCTTGCGGCATCATGCACGTGCTCTTCCGCGATGGCATGGCCGATTGGGCGTATCTCGAAAAATATACCGACGATCCGCGTGGGCTTGAACAGCACCTGCAGAGCCGCACGCCCGAATGGGCCGAGGCGATCTGCGGCGTCCCTGCCGATGAGATCGTGCGGCTCGCTCATCTGTTCGGCACGACGAAGAAGACTTACTTCCGCCTCGGCTATGGCTTCACTCGCAACCGCAACGGGTCGGTGAATATGCATGCCGCGCTCAGCATCGCTGCAGTGACTGGGGCTTGGCAATATGAGGGCGGCGGCGCCTTCCACTCGAATTCCGATATCTTCGGCCTCGACAAGTCGATGATCGAGGGGCACGCCTATCGCGACCGCACTATCCGCTCGCTCGACCAGTCGCAGATCGGCCGCGTGCTGACCAACGATCCGGACGCGCTTTACGGGGGACCACCCGTCGCCGCCATGCTGATCCAGAACACCAACCCGGCCAATGTCGCGCCGGAGCAGCGGCTGGTGAAGCAGGGTTTCATGCGCGACGATCTCTTCGTCTGCGTGCACGAACAGTTCATGACCGACACGGCCAAGCTTGCCGACGTCGTGCTGCCTGCGACCATGTTCATGGAGCATGACGACATCTACCGTGGGGGTGGCAACCAGTTCATTCACCTCGGCCCGAAGCTGGTCGACGCTCCGGGCGAGGCGATGCCGAACATCTTCGTCATCGAGGAGCTGGCAAAGCGTCTAGGTGTTGCGGACAAGCCCGGCTTCGGCATGACCGCCCGCCAGCACATCGACCTGATGCTGGAACGCCGTGGCCTAGGAACGTTTGACACATTCAAGGAGCAGCGCTGGGCGGACGTGCAGCCGGACTTTGAAACCGCGCATTTCCTCAACGGCTTTGGCTTCCCCGATGGCAAGTTCCGTTTCCGGCCGCAATGGACCACGACGCCTGCGCCTGGTCGGCCGTCGGAGAGGATGGGCATCCGCGGCAACTACCCCGCTCTTCCCGAATTTCCGGATCACGTGCACCTGATCGAGGAAGCCGATCCTGAGCATCCGTTCCGGCTGGCAACGTCGCCGGCGCGCAACTTCCTCAATTCGACCTTCAGCGAAACGCCGGACTCCCGCAAGCGTGAAGGCAGGCCTGAGCTCATGCTCCATCCGCTGGATGCGGAGGCCCTGGGGATCATGGAAGGCGCGCGGGTCGAGCTGGGGAACCAGCGCGGCGAGTTGGTTCTGCACGCAAAGATCTTCGACGGCGTCCGCCGCGGCGTGGTTGTCGCTGAAGGCATCTGGCCGAACGATGCGCACGAGCGGGGCGAGGGCATCAACGTGCTTACCGGCGCGGATGCCGTTGCACCCTACGGCGGCGTCGGCTTCCACGACACAAAGGTGTGGGTCCGGGCGGTCTAACTTTTACGAACAGGAACGAACCGGGCCTTCAAGGATTTGATCCCTCAGCTGGAGGGATCAATGGCCGCTCGATCAAGCACCCGTAGAATTGATACTGAACTGAACGGCGAGAACGCCCGTTCACCCGGCGAGCTTTCCTGGTCCGGCTGGAAGGCGATCTTCATGCGCGTCTTCCGCGAAATCAGCGAAGACCGTGTACTGATGATCGCGGGCGGCGTGACCTTTTACCTGCTGCTCGCGATGTTCCCGGCTCTGGCGGCCTTCGTCTCCATCTACGGCCTCCTTGCCGATCCCTCCGATATTTCCGGCTACATGGACCAGATGCAGGGCGTGATGCCCCAGGCAGGCGTCGAGATCATCTCAACGCAGCTTCGTTCGCTCGCCCAGCAGAGCAACGATGCGCTTGGCATCAGCTTCATTATCGGCCTTGCCGTGGCGTTCTGGAGCGCCAATGGTGGCATCAAGGCGCTTTTCGACGCCATGAACGTCGCCTACGAGGAGGACGAGAAGCGCAGCTTCATTTGGCTGAACCTGACAGCCTTTGGCTTCACGCTCGGCGCGGTGGTGCTGGCGATCGTGTTCATCGCGGTGCTCGGCGTGGTACCGGCCGTGCTCGCCTACATGGGCTTCGGGCCCGTGGTGGAAATTCTCGTGCATGTGCTGCGCTGGGTGCTGCTGGCCGCCGTTGCGCTTTTCGCCATATCGCTGCTCTACCGCTACGGACCCAGCCGTTCGCCCGCCAAATGGCGTTGGGTAAGCGTCGGCGCGGTCTTCGCCACAGTCTGCTGGTTCATCGTCGCCTGGGGCTTCTCGTTCTACCTTCAGAATTTTGCTGACTACAACGCCACCTATGGCGCTCTCGGAGCCGTGATCGGCCTGATGATGTGGATGTGGATCTCCACCATCGTCGTCATCGTCGGGGCTGAACTGAATGCCGAGATGGAGCGCCAGACCGCGCGCGACTCCACGACCGGCCCTGAGCTGCCGCCGGGCGAGCGCGGCGCCTTCGTTGCCGATCAGGGGCCGGAAAGTCATCCCATTGGATGAAAACGCTTTTCCCGAGGAACCTGGCTGCTTCTTGGAAGTTGGGTTCTCACAACACGAGGAGTGTTCCATGAACTCAATTATCTACATCATAGGCTTGATCGTCGTCGTTCTGGCGATCCTGTCATTCCTCGGTCTTGCTTAGGAGGAATGACAAATGTCCAACCATGACGATCTGCGTGGAACGTCCACGTCCACTGGTGGCGATGCCCCCGCACTGTCGGAAGCGGCCACCAAAATTGGCTCCCAGGTGACGGAAGGTGCGGTTGAAGGTGTGCGCAATGCGCAGGCCAAGGCATCCGAAAGCATGCACAGCTTTGCTGAGGCGATCCGCAAGGCTGGCGACGAGCTGAAGGAGAACGACCAGGGCCCCGTGGCCCAGGTTCTGGCGCAGGCCGCCGGTAGCCTAGACGAGATGTCGAGAGCGTTGGGGCAAAAGGGCATTGGCGAAATCGTCAATGACGTCCGTAGCTTCGGCCGCCAGCATCCCGGTGCGTTCATTCTGGGCTCTGCATTGCTGGGCGTAGCGCTTGGCAGGTTCGCCCAGACAGCCGCGGCTTCCGGAACGTCCAACAACTCAGGCGAAAGGCGTGCGGCCGAATATAGCGGCAACCGGAACTACGCATCGTCCTATCCCTCAGCGACGACATCCGCGAGCTCGACCACGACGAATACCGACACCAAGGACTGGAGCAAGCCATGAACGGGAACGACGAAGGCCGTGGCGTGATGGGGTTGGTGTCCGATCTCGCCGATCAGGCTTCAACGCTGGTCCGCACCGAGTTCCGCCTCCTGCGGACCGAAATGTCCGAAAAGTTCGATCAGGTGAAGAACGGCGCCATCGAGGTGATCGCCGGCGCAATCTGCCTGCTCGTGGCCCTCATGGTCCTGGTGCAGGCGCTGATCATAGCGCTGGCCGAGATGGGCCTTGGCGGCGGCTGGGCTTCGCTTCTGGTTGGCGTGGTGCTCGCAGTGCTGGGCTACATCATGGTGAAGGCCGGATCGTCCAACATGAGCGCGGCGAACCTCACCCCGGACCGGACCCAAAATCAGCTGTCGCAGGATGCACGCGCAGTTAAGGAGCAGATGAGATGAGTGAGAAAAGTTCTGCCGAGCTGGAGCGGGAGGCCGAGGCCGTCCGCGCCCAGATGTCCGAAACTGCCGACACACTGCAGCGCAAGCTCTCGCCAGGGCAGCTTGTCGATGAAGTGACGACCTACTTCAAGAACTCCGACGGTCGCGTTGCACTCGATAATCTGAGCGCACAGGTCCGCGATAACCCGCTGCCGCTGGTGCTGGTCGGAGCTGGGCTCGCCTGGCTCTTCATGGGAGGTGGCCCATCCGCTGCCAGTCTGAGGGCTTCGAGGCGCGGCAGCTTCGATCGCACCGACTTCGGTCGCTACCAGGGTGACTATCCGGAAGGTCACTGGGAAGATGACGTTGTGGATCGTCCCATCCCGGCCGATTCAATGCGCCGCATGGGCGAAGGAACCGTCGGTGGCGAAAGCGACAGCGGCCCGTCGGTGACGGAGCGCATGAGCTCCGCCTATGACAGCGCCAAGAGCACTGTGAGTTCGGCTGCTGAGGCGATCACCGATAGTGCATCGCAGGCGGCGGGCAGCGTTTCTGACAGCACGTCACGCGCATGGCGCGGCATGCGGCGCTCACCCCGCTATGTCGGTGACAGCCTTTCAGACGTCCAGAGCCGTGGCCAGCGGATGATCTCCGACACGCTGGACAAGGAGCCGCTGATCCTCGGCGCAATCGGTCTTGCTGTGGGTGCTGCCATCGGCGCGATGATGCCGCGCACCCGCGTCGAGGAAGAGTACCTGAGCCCTTACGCCGAGAAGGCAGGCCAGTCGGTGCGCGAGATGGCGCAGCAGGGCATGGATGAAGTCCGCAACGTAGCTTCCAAGGTTTACGACGAGGCCACTGAAAAGCTGGATAGTGCGAAGGAGGAAGATACAAGTACTTCGTCCGCCACTTCGTCCTCGCCGACGCGCTCGCCGAGCAGCCTTGCTGCGACGCAGCCAGTATCGGGTGTTGGCACTGGGGCTTCGAGAGATTTAGCGTCGGAGAACAACGCCACGGTGAAGGGGCCGACGGAAACCGACGCAAGTGAAGCTTTCACCGAAACGAGATCCAAGCCGCTTTAGTCCACCAAACTCCTGAAAAGCAAAAGGGCGCGGAATTCGCGCCCTTTTCAATTCATCTTCGCTTACAGCCAATCAAGGCGTCCGGCGTGCCAGATCCTCGAGGTTGACGATCTCCTCGACGGAGGAGGGCACCATGAGGCTGGTGTTTGCACCCCAGCCGATTTCGAGGCCGTGGGCGTAAACGGTCCGGTTGTTTTCCATGCGCGCCTTGCCGGATGCCACCATCGAAAGCGCCAGCGGATAGATCTTGTGCTCCATGTTGAGCACGCGAACGGCAAGCTCACCTTCCGTGTCGGTCGGCAGTACGGGCACGGCAGCCTGCGCGATGATAGGTCCGGCATCCATTTCGGCTGTCACGAAGTGAACCGTGCAGCCATGGATGCGCATGCCCTGCTGGATCACGCGAGCGTGCGTCGTAAGCCCCGGGAACAGCGGCAGCAGCGACGGATGGATGTTGATGAGCCGTCCGACCCAGCGGTTCGTGAAGTCGGCGCTGAGGATCCGCATGAAGCCGGCGAGGCAGATGATCTCGACCCCAGCTTCGTCAAGAATGCGCTGGATCTCGCCTTCATGCGCAGCCTTGTTCGGATGACCGGCGCGAGGCGCGACAAAGGTAGGAATACCGGACGACGCTGCGACGGCCAGGCCCTGCGCCTCGGGTTGATCGCTGATCACGCAGACGATCTCAGCCGGAAAATCGGCTTCGGCAGCGGCCCGGATCAGCGCGGTCATGTTCGAGCCGCGCCCTGAAATCAGAACTCCGACGCGGTTACGTGGGCTCATAGCTCAAGGCTCCCCTGGTAAACGACGCCTGCG
This sequence comes from Nitratireductor aestuarii, assembly GCF_014641695.1. Taxonomy (GTDB): domain Bacteria; phylum Pseudomonadota; class Alphaproteobacteria; order Rhizobiales; family Rhizobiaceae; genus Chelativorans; species Chelativorans aestuarii. The sequence continues at coordinate 236,082 of NZ_BMIF01000001.1, forward strand.
TCACGGCGCGGGCAGATGCGGCCGAGCGGGGTGACGTGCTCACCGGCCTTCTGCAGTACGGCGGCAACCTGTGCAGCCTGTCCGGAAGCGACGACAATCACCATGCCGATGCCACAGTTGAACGTGCGCAGCATCTCTTCCTGTGCCACGCCGCCTTCGGCTGCCAGCCAGGAGAACACCGCCGGTGCATCGACGGTGTCGAGATCGATTTCGGCAGCATAGTCCTTGGGCAGGACCCGCGGAATGTTTTCGGTGAAGCCGCCGCCGGTGATGTGGGCAAGCGCCTTGATGCCATGCGTTTCGCGGATCGCCGCGAGGATGGACTTCACATAGATGCGGGTTGGCTCGAGCAGCGCATCGGCAAGCGTCTTTTCCGGCGCGAAGGGTGCCGGATCGGTCCACTTGAGGCCAGTCTTCTCGACGATCTTGCGCACCAGCGAGAAGCCGTTCGAATGCACGCCAGAAGAAGAGAGGCCCAGCAGCACGTCGCCTTCGACGACGTCATTGGTGGGCAGCAGCGTTCCGCGCTCGGCAGCACCCACGGCGAATCCCGCGAGGTCATAGTCGCCATCGCTGTACATGCCGGGCATCTCGGCGGTCTCGCCGCCGATCAGCGCGCAGCCGGCCTGGCGGCAACCTTCGGCAATGCCGGCAACGATGGAAGCGCCCTGGTCCGGATCGAGCTTCCCCGTGGCGAAATAGTCGAGGAAGAGCAGGGGTTCAGCGCCCTGGACCACGAGATCGTTGACGCACATGGCGACGAGGTCGATGCCGACGGTGTCGTGCTTGCCCGACTCGATCGCGATCTTGAGCTTGGTTCCGACACCATCATTGGCAGCAACGAGGATTGGATCGTTGAAGCCTGCGGCCTTCAGGTCGAACAGGCCGCCGAAGCCGCCGATCTCACCGTCAGCGCCAGGACGGCGCGTCGAACGGACGAGCGGCTTGATCTTGTCCACCAGCGCATTGCCCGCGTCGATATCGACGCCCGCATCGGCGTAGCTCAGTCCCTTTTCCTGGTTGCTGCTCATATTGGAGACCTCTCCGCGCAATTCACTGGCTCAGGTTCCGTCCCGGTAGCAGTTCTGACGAGGCGGACCACTCATCTATGGCCTCGCTGGACAAGCCCGCGAACCATGCGCTCTATTGGCACGCAGCGGCCTGCAACTCAAGCGCAAGCGGGCACCACGCACAGGCAACAGCCATAGAGGGGACTTTAGACAAAAGTGGGAGGAAGGTGAACGCTCCACCGTTTGTTCAGGGCCGGAAATCGCACCGCCTCTTGAAGCCGCTTTGCATCACCTTCATATGCATCAGCATAGCTTGACCTGGAGCCGTTTGATTGACCATCCCTAACATTATTACCCTGTTTCGGTTTCTGCTTGTGCCGCTGGTGGTGCTGTCGCTGCTGGACGGCAAGTGGGGCTGGGCCTTCAGCGGGTTTTTGGCCGCTGCGGTATCGGACGGTCTGGACGGCTTTATCGCCCGTCACTTCAACCAGCGAAGCGCGCTTGGCGCCTATCTCGACCCCGTGGCCGACAAGGTGCTTCTGGTCAGCGTCTTCGTCGTGCTGGGCTACATGGGCCATCTGCCGCTCTGGCTGGTCATAGCGGTCGTATCGCGGGACGCGCTGATCGTTGGCGGGGTGATCCTCTCCACCGTCATGGGCAACCCGGTCCCGATGAAGCCGATCTTCGTCTCCAAGGCGAACACAACGGTCCAGCTCATCCTTGCGTCACTGGTTCTTGCCAGCCTTGCGCTCCATTTTTCCCTCGGTTTGTTCCTCCAGGGCTTCGTCTACCTGAGCGGCCTCTTGACCATCGCTTCGGGCGCGGCCTATCTCGTTAGCTGGATCAAACATATGGGTGGATATGTCGACGCAAGTACCGCCTCGGATGACTAGTTCTGAAAGTGAGCTGCGTCGCGCCCACCTGTTGCGCACCGCTGGCTTCTGGCTGGTCGCTGGCGGCGGGCTGATCCTCTTCCTTTATGTTTTCAGCTCGGTCCTTCTGCCGTTCCTGGCCGGCATGGCACTGGCGTATTTCCTCGATCCAATCGCCGACCGCCTGGAGAAGCTCGGCATGTCGCGCCTTCTCGCCACCATCTTCATCCTGATCGTCTGTGTCCTGGCCCTGATCGTGGCCCTGATGGTCCTGATCCCGGTTCTCACCAACCAGCTCGTTGATTTCGCAGCGCGACTGCCGGAATACCTCGCACAGCTTCACGCACGGATCATCAGCTTCGATCCCGAATGGTTCGAGCGCGAGCTGGGGGTCAAACCAGGCACCCTGCAGGATGGCGTCGCTTCACTGCTCTCGCAGGGCACTGGTTTCATCACTGGACTATTCGCATCGCTGTGGAGTTCAGGCCTGGCGATCGTCAACCTCGTCAGCCTTTTTGTCGTGACGCCGGTCGTCGCCTTCTACCTGCTGCTCGACTGGGATCGCATGGTGGCGCATGTGGATAGTCTCGTGCCACGGAATCACCTGAATGACGTTCGTCAGATCGCCCGCGACATCAATCTGGCGACTGCAGGATTCGTGCGGGGGCAGGGCACCCTCTGCCTCATCCTTGGCATCTACTACGCAACGGGGCTGACGCTTGTCGGCCTCAACTTCGGCCTGCTGATCGGCCTCTTTGCCGGTCTGATCAGCTTCATTCCCTATGTGGGATCCCTTGTGGGCCTTGGACTTGCCGTCAGCGTCGCCATCGTTCAGTTCTGGCCGGATTGGTTCTGGGTCGTGGCCGTAATGGCCGTCTTTTTCAGCGGCCAGTTCATCGAAGGCAACATCCTCCAGCCGAAACTGGTGGGCAAGAGCGTCGGCCTTCATCCCGTGTGGCTTATGTTCGCACTTTTTGCCTTTGGATATCTCTTTGGATTTGTGGGATTGTTGATTGCTGTACCGGCTGCGGCAGCCGTTGCTGTGCTAGTGCGTTTCGCCATTGGCCGCTATCTGGAGTCACCGCTCTATAGTGGCCAAGCCCAGCGTGCCGGAGATTTGGAACACCAATGAATGACGAAATTCTACCGCGGCAACTGCCCCTTGCTCTTGAGCATGGTGAGGGTAGGACCCGCGATGACCTGGTTGTTACAAAGTCGAATGAGCAGGCTGTCGCACTGATCGACAGCTGGCCCAACTGGTCTGCGCCTGTGGTCATCCTTGCCGGTCCTCCCGGATCCGGCAAGACGCATCTGGCGGAAATCTGGTGCACCGAGGCGAATGCCGTGAAGGTGAGCCGGAGCCATATCGGGCAGGAAGCAATCGACGCTGCCTCCGAGGGCCCGGTGCTTGTGGAAAACGCCGATGCTCCGGGACTGGACCAGACGGGACTGTTCCACCTGATCAATGTGGTGAAGAGCGCGGGAACGCAGCTGCTTCTGACGGCGCGGACCTTCTCCGGCGCCTGGGGCGTGGATCTTCCCGATCTGGCCTCGCGCCTGCGGGCAGCCACAACGGTGGAAATCTATGAGCCGGACGACATGCTGCTGGCAGGCGTCATCGTAAAGCTCTTTGCCGACCGCCAGGTGGTGGTCGAGCCGCACGTTGTGCAGTTCCTCGTGCGCCGGACGGAGCGTTCGCTTTCCTCGATGCGCGAGCTGGTGCGGATGATCGACCAGATGGCAATGGAGCGGAAGACAAAGATCACCCGCGCCATCGCCGCCGAAGCCGTTACCATCCTGGAGCAGGGCGCTAAGCGCTCCTGACAAACCTGTAAACATGATTTGATAGGGAACATGCGGTCCACCCCGATGTTTGGCGGACGTGCAACGATAAGCACGAAACGAACACGGGAGAAGACGCATGAACGTATTGCTGAAGACCACTGCCGGCGCGGTCGCACTGCTTGCAGGTGCTGGAATCGCGATGGCGGAAGGTGAGAAGGCTTCCACTTCCGCTTCCATGACCGGCATGGACATGACCTGCGCCGACGTGGCCAATCTGGAGCCGCAGGAAGCCGAACGCGCACTCTATTTCCTGGCGGGCTTGCAGCAGGGCCAGAACGCAAGCCGCATGTCGCAAGACAGCGCTGCAGCCATGCGCAATGCGAACAGCGACTCGACCGACCCTGACGTAACGCAGGACACCGCCGCATCCACGATGCCGGGCGCAGCCTCTGGCGATGCGGCTGGATCGGCAAGCGGCTCGTCTGCCTCACCGAGCGATATGGCAGCCGCGACACCGCCGAGAGGCGACTCCGTCTCGCCGTCCCAGGGCAATAATACTGCAGCCGGAAACCTGCCGGGCGATCAGGGCCAGGCAGCGGCCCCCAGCCAGGATATGGCAGCAAATCCGCTACCAGGAGCAGAGCAGGGCTCCAGCGACGCGGGCCAGTCCAGCCATTCGAGTCAGGACATGGCAGGGAGCCCGGCCACCCCGGACCAGTCCGGTCAGGCTGGACAGGCCGGCCAATCTGACATGGCTCAGGGCGAGAGCGCCGGCTCCACCGTCGATCCGACCGTGACTGCAGGTGTCAGTGGCAGCGGTTCGGGCCAGTTCAGCGCGGAAGGCTTCTATCAGATTCCTGTCGAAATGGTGCTGACGGACTGCCGTTCCACGCCGGACGCAAAGCTGACCGATATCCTGAAGCAGCACAGCAACTAAGCGGCCTGCATTGATCCTCTAATAGTCCGGTCGCGTCGGCGGCCGGACATTTTCACGCGGCTTTGCAACGAGAGCGGCCCTTCCAGCGTTGTAGATCCACTGTAATGGTTGGGAGGGCATGAGAATGGCGGACGCGACGAAGGGGCCGATACGGTTTTCTCCAACTTCCCTTCCGGGAAACCAGTCCTATCAGCCATTGATCCTCATCTTCGTCGCAGTGGTTGCGCTCTATTTCGCCAGCGAAGTTATTCTTCCCTTTGCCATTGCCGTTCTGCTCTCATTTGCCTTGCAACCGCTGGTCAGCCGGTTCCGCCGTTGGCGCATGCCGCGAATTCTGGCGGTAAGCGTCAGCGTTCTCATCGCCTTCATGATCCTGCTGTCGGTCACCCTGGTGGTGGTGCTGCAGCTGAATGAACTGGCGCGTGAGCTGCCGACCTACCAGACGAACATCATCTCAAAGATCCGCTCGCTCAAGGAAATGGGGGCGGGCAACAGCAGCATCGAACGCCTGAGCGGCGTGGTCGAACGCGTTGGCTCGGAGCTGAGCGAGTTGAATTCCGATTCCGCTCCCACTACGGGGACGGATGAGCGGGATCCAATTCTCGTCGAAATCTTTTCGCCCCAGCGTCCGATCGAGATGCTGACAGGCCTGATCGCGCCCCTGATCGAACCGCTGGCGACTACCGGCCTGGTCATCGTCGTCGTCATCTTTATGCTTCTCGACCGCGAGGAGCTGCGTGATCGCTTCATTCGATTGGTGGGATACAACGATCTTCATCGCACCACCGAGGCCATTCAGGATGCTGGCCGCCGCGTGAGCCAATATCTCCTGATGCAGCTGGTGGTGAACGTCACCTACGGTGTGCCAATCGGCATCGGCCTTTGGCTGATCGGCGTTCCCAACGCCCTGTTATGGGGTCTGCTCGCCACGATCCTGCGCTTCTTGCCCTATATAGGCCCGTTTATTGCGGCCGTGCTGCCGCTCACGCTTGCGCTGGCGGTGGCGCCGGGATGGTCGCTGGTCCTCTGGACGGCAGGCCTGTTCCTCACCATGGAGCTCATCAGCAACAACGTGGTCGAGCCGCTCCTTTATGGCTCGCGCACGGGGTTGTCGCCGCTTGCCATCATTGCCGCTGCGATCTTCTGGACCTGGCTGTGGGGTCCTATCGGCCTCGTTCTGTCGACGCCGCTCACCGTGTGCCTCGTAGTGCTGGGACGCCACGTGCCGCAATTCGAGTTCCTGCAGGTGATGCTTGGCAATGAGCCGGTGCTTGACCCCAAGGAACGGCTCTATCAGCGCCTGCTCGCGTCCGACCCGGATGAGGCAACGGATAATGCGGAGGAAATGCTGGAAGAGGACTATCTGGTCGACTTCTACGGCAAGGTGGCCATTCCGGCACTCCTGCTCGGCGAGCATGATCGGGCGAGGGGCGTTCTTTCTGAAGAGCAGATGCAGCAGGTGGCTGCCAGCGCCTCGACGCTACTCCGGAACCTTGAAGAGATCGCGGAGGAAGAATCCGAAGAGGAGGACGTGACCGCCACGGAAGACGTCGCGGAAGCGAGCGAGACAGAGCCGGATGAGGCCGAAGTTGAGCTCCCGGACGGTGAGGGCAGGCGCATCCTCTGCATCGGCGGCCGCACCGAACTGGATGATGTCACAGCCGCCATGTTTGCGCAGGTGCTGGAGGTACAGGGCGCAGACACGGAGGTCGCCACCCATGTGCAGATCCAGCCCCGCAACCTGCGCGAACTTGCGGTGCGCGGCTTCGACACGGCGGTCATCGCCTTCCTCAACCCGAACTCGATCGGGCATGGCCGATATCTGGTCCGCCGACTGAAGCGGGCGTCGCCGCGGCTGCGCGTCGGAATCATCCTCTGGGATAGCGACGCCCTTGACGGTTTCAAGCCTGAGGAAATCGCCAATCGCATGAACGCCGACTTTGTCTCGTCGACGATGATCGAATCGGTACAGCACGCGTTGGCTGACGAAGCGCCCGTCAGACTTCCCTCGCAGATACGCCTGCGCCGCCGCCGTCCGCTCGTCCGTGGCGAGATCGTCTCACCTGAGACGAAACTCGCGAACGCTGAACCGGGGGGAGCAGTTTAGGCTCGATCCTTGCCGGGAGCAGCGTTAGTCGAAAATTCGGCTTGCCGCCCCGGCGATGCGCAGTGCGGGCACACCATGATGTATGGCGAGCGGCACGACATACGCTCGAAAAAAGTAATCTTTTTCTTCCCTGGTCCTAGGTTGTCTGGGGCTTTGAACCTGATCCGAACCGGATGAGGCGTCATTATCGATCATGAAGTAGCCGGTGACCTTGATCGAGCTTGTGGCAGGCATTCCCGGATGTACGTTTACGCCGGGCCGAGTCACGACGATGATCTCATTGTGACGCTGAAAGGTGTTGTTCAAGACATCCTCAGGGGTTTGAAGAAAGGAGGCATGCTTGAGGACATTCTCTTTCAGCATGCCAGTGCGTTTGCTCGGCGGCACCTTGTTCAGATACGCCTGGTACTTTGCTCGCGCTTCCGCTGGCCCCGCCACTTTCGTGCCGGGCAAACCGGCCTGGAGGTTGCTGTTGATGTCACGGTGGAACGCGCACAGGATATTCTGATGGGGAACCTGCAGGATCACGCCGACCTCACGGAAGGTGAACGGCTTCAGGTGGCTGATCAGGCTCGCACACATCGCGTCACGCCCGGCGATTTCGCAATCGACGTCAGAAGAGAAAACGCCGTTCCGCCAGACGAGATCTGCCATCGTGGCGGTATGCACGATGAACCTGTAGGGCTGGCTTACGGGAGCCTTCAGGTCAAGCGTGCTCAGCGTCTGGGGGTCTGTAAAGTTGTCTGGGCGCCATTGCTTGAGAATATTGAGGTAGGGAATGCTCGGCGCGAAGTAGCTTCCGTACGATCTTCCTCCGGGCGATAGTTGTCCAACAGAATAATGCATGTTTCTGGCCCACGTATGAACTACCTGGCCAGTATGCGATCCACGCGCAGCAGCGTTGTGCCGAAGGTCACAGCTACATCTTCTCGCCGGGCAAGTGGCTGGCCTGCTTCACCCAGTCGAAGAACTGGCTCTCGTCCAGCTGTTGGTCCTCATGGATGTGCAGATAGCGGACCTCGGGATGCTTTGAGCTGACCGGTGGCAAGGGATTGAGCGAAGAACCGCGAAAGAACGCGACCTTGATGTACTTGTCGAAGCAGTGGAAGCTGAGGAACCAGCTGTCCTTCTCCATTCCATAGAAGGGCGAGTTCCATTTGACCGCCTTGGCGACATTGGGGACGGTCTTGACGATTAGCCTGTCGAGCTGCTCGCCTGCGGCGCGCTTCCATCCGGGCATGGCGTCGATGTACGCCTGCACAGGCTCTTCCCCATAGCCCTTGGGGATCTGCGGATTGCCGCCTGAAAGGAGTTTGGCCCCGCTAGCTGCCTTTTCCTCGGCCATGCAGTGTCTCCCACACTGTTGCAGCAGTCGGAGGAGTGAACCACATATGGGAGGAGGGGACAAGCAACGGGCAGCTTATGAAGATGGGGCTGCGCGTAGCGTTACCCGTTACGGGAGCTCAGTCTGAGATGTGTCGGAATGAATGTTATGCCCATGTTAGACGGTCATGTTACACTTTTCGGCGATTTACCCCTTGCGTTGAATCACTCGACTCTCTAGAGGAACAACCATTCGGAGCGTAGCGCAGTCTGGTAGCGCATCTGGTTTGGGACCAGAGGGTCGCAGGTTCGAATCCTGCCGCTCCGACCAAAGTTCAAAGTGCCATGCGAATGGCAGCTCAGGCATTAGCGAGGTCGTCATTCATGTCCGCGCGCATTTACAGCCCAGCAAGGACAGCGATGCAATCCGGGAAAGCAAAGACAGGCCATTGGGTCCTGGAATTCGAGCCGGAGAAGCCCCTGACGATCGAGCCATTGATGGGCTACACGTCTTCGTCAGATATGCGCCGTCAGGTTCGGCTCACCTTCCCGACCATGGAAGAGGCTGTCGCCTACGCTCAGAAGAACGGTATTGCCTTCCGCGTTGAGCCCGAAAAGAAGCCGAAGCGCCGCCAGGTTTCGTATGCGGAAAATTTCCGCTATGATCGAAAGATGCCTTGGACACACTGACATTCGGTGTTGGCCCCGTAGCTCAGGTGGATAGAGCGTCAGCCTTCTAAGCTGAATGTCACAGGTTCGAATCCTGTCGGGGTCGCCAAAATACGCGAGAGCCTGTCAGTTCCCGAAGTACAGGCAGCCGCTGACCTGCACCACGAGCCAATCGCGCTCGCCCCCTGAAATTCCCGCATCATCGATGGCCGATCCTCATGCGTAAGGATGCCTGATCGGCTCGTCCGCAGTTGCATAACAGTATAACCATCTGTTAGCATCGCTAGATGTTGTATTGGTTGATCATTGCTGCAACTTGGTTGGTCCCTGTAGGGGGTGTACAGGCGGCTGAAAAGCCAAAGCTGGACTTGGCCATTGTGGATCAAGTGATGACCCTGGTTCCCTCGGCGCCATCGACGTGGGAGCCAAAGACTTTTCTGGATATCGCTTACCCCTGGCCTGAAAGCTATATTGAGCGCTTTGCTCAACCGTACAACAGCTACACGTTCGCTCGTAATAGTGCAGCCATTGTGCAGCGGCTCCGACAAGGTGGAGACGAGCGCTTGTTTGCGCGCATGGCCGCATACCTCGACTTCGTTGCCAAGAACTACATAATCGAAAATGAAGGGTGCTATTACGTCACCAACGAGTTTGAGTACGGATATCTGTGGTCGAAGTTTGATTATGGGTTTCGCGGCGCCTTCATGAACAACGTTACCGCATACGGCTATCTGCATTTATACGATGCAACGAAGAACGCTGATTACCTTGCGACTGCGGAGAGGCTCCTAAGGTCGACAGCATTCTGCGAGACACGAGAGGTCAAGCTGCACTCGGTAGACAGCAACGGGTATTTCTGGCTGAATGAGTATGTTTTTCAGATGCCTGAGAAAGATGAGCCTCTATTCGCTCATCTCGGATTTGAAAAAGGCGACGACGGTTGGTGGCGCGCCAGAGTGTACAACGGCCACATTCACGCAATGCTGGCATTCTTGAAGCACAAGAGCCTCACCGGCAGTTCCGAATTCGACGAAGTCGTTGAGGCATCAATAGACACGATGCGACATTACCTGCCTCAGCAGACTTATGAGAGACGCTATTTCTCGTATATGGTCGAGATGCCTTCTCATGCCGACTACGGACAGCATCGTGCCGCGCATCTTGCTCGCGGGCTCTGCGACATGACGGGGGATAGTTCACTCTGCGATACTGCGGCGCAAATGACTGAATTCTACGAGGCAACGGTCGCGGAGAACGACGAGAAGATCCGCGCTGAAGCTCTGGCGGAGGCGAGAGACTATATCGCCCAATGGCGCGAAGCAAATCGAGGAAGCTATTTGCTTTCTCGTTGAAAGGGCGCGCCGGTGGCACGCCCTTCCGTTTAAGACTGGCAAGACGGGAAGAACAAGCCAGACTTAACCACGCCTTTGGGCATAGGTTTCGTTCGTACTGAATGCCGAGAACAGTGGTACCAGCTGCCAGACGGCTGACACGCCGACGAGGATGTAGACCAGCCTCGAAAGGGCGGAGCCTTCGCCGAAGATCGCGGCGACCAGGTCGAAGCTGAAGAGGCCCACGAGGCCCCAGTTGAGACCGCCGACGATGATCAACGCCAGCGTGATGAGGTTGATAGTCTTCATTATTGTCTCCTTGCGAGCCCGGAATACAGGGTGTCGCGAGCCTATGTGGTCAGATCGAATGGTCGGGCGGCAGAGCGGCACGGCCGCCCGAATGCTTCGGGATTAGCCTTCCGGCGGGAGGATAACCGCGTCGATGACGTGGATGACGCCGTTGCGGGCCTCGATATCCGTGGCCGTTACATTAGCTTCATTGACCTTCACCGCATTGCCTTCGACCGTGATGTCGATCGCCTTGCCGTTGACGGTCTTTGCTTCGTCAAGTCCGACGACATCGGCAGCCATCACCTTGCCCGGCACGACGTGATAGGTGAGCACATCAACGAGCTTCTGCTTGTTCTCAGGCTTGAGAAGGGTCTCGACCGTGCCCGCAGGCAGCTTCTCAAACGCTGCGTCCGTGGGGGCGAAGACGGTGAATGGACCTTCACCCTTCAGCGTACCGACCAGATCAGCTGCTTCCAGAGCGGCCGCGAGCGTCTTGAAGTCGCCAGCTGCGACGGCCGTGTCCACGATGTCCTTGTCTGCTGCATGAGCCGGTAGAGCGGCTGCAAGCCCGATGATGGCGGCTGCGAATACGTGCTTCATTCCCATCTCATTAACTCCATGAGTTCCGAAATTGCCCGCGTTAAAAGAGCGGATGAGTTTCATGTGGTGCAAAAAGTTTTTATTGCCAATAAAAATCTCCATGCGCTATGACGTTTCTCCTGTGGCGAAAAATGCCGACGCAGGTTTGTCCTGCAGGGAAAAAGGAGAGTGGAAATGCTGTCCGATACGCTGACGATGGAGCTCGACCGCTATCGAATCGGACCTCGCATCAAGGCCCTGCGCTTGGCCAAGCAGATGGGATTGGCACAGCTGGGCCAGCATACGGGCCTGTCGACTGCCATGCTGTCGAAGATCGAACGCGGCCAGCTCTTCCCGACATTGCCGACGCTGATGCGCATCGCGCTCGTGTTCGGTGTGGGGCTGGATCATTTCTTCGACCAGAAGGGGCCGAAGATTGCGGTGGCGAAGAAGGAGGAGCGTGTCCAGCTTCCGATAGAGGGAGCCGAACCAAAATCGCTGGCCTACCTTTTCGAGAGCCTCAACTATCCACTGACAGACCGGAAGATGGAGGCCTTCGTCGCAGAGTTTCCGGAAAACTCCGTTCCCTCCGAACCGCACCAGCACGGCACGGAAGAGCTGGTCTACATCCTTGCCGGAACGCTGCAGGTGACGATCGCAAGCAAGAAGGTCAAGCTGGAAGAGGGAGACGCGATGGCCTTCGATTCAAGTGAACCGCATCACTACCAGCGCGTTGGAATCGAAGCCTGCAAGGCGCTGGTGGTGACGGTGGAATGACATATTCGAGAGCTCATCCGATGAAACAGCAATGGGTCGAAGTCCATGACCGGATGCAGCAGGGCTATAGATATCAGCTGGTTGCGCCGATTGGCTCCGAATTTGAATCAGGCTTCGAACCGCAGCTGTCGCCGGCCGAAATGCTGGCTCTCGGCGTCTTCGGCGGCAAGTACATGACCGACTGTCGTACTGAATTTCCGGAAAGCTGGTTTGCCGATGCTCGCCTGTCGCCCGCACGGCGAGATCCGAGCCTGAACTACTTTGGCGTTGATGCAAGCCAGCCGCTGAGCGTCTGGCGGGCCAAGGGCTGGATCCATCCGGACGATCCGCGCGGATGGTTCCAGTGGTATTGCCGCTACTACATGGGCCGCCGCATCCCCGGCGAAGACCAGCGGCAGATCGGCCGGTGGCGAGCCATGCGCCGGCACATCGCCCAGATTCGCCAGAACTGCGAGCCGGGCGACCCATGGTGCCGCCCGCGCCAGCGCCAGGCACTGCTCCATTGGGCCTATGACACCCGCTCGCTGTGAACCTCGAATTACTTCGCCCGAAGCAGCGTGTTTTCTACGTCGCCTTCCATCTGGTCGATCACGAGCAGCTTCACCACGTCGTCGCCAACGTTCTTGGCGTGGTGCCACTGGTCGATCATTTCGATGACGAAGTCACCGGTCTTGTAGACGTTGCTCTCGTTGGTCTCGGCGTTGGTCACCTGCAACGAGCCGGACTGGACCCACGCGTAGCGGGCGAATGGATGTTTGTGGACGGGCAGGCCCGCCTGCGGCGCGATCTCGAAGGTGGAGAATACCACCCGGACGTTCTTCTGGGGCAGGGTGATGGGCTGCCCGGAAGCAGTCTCGGTCTTGGTTGCAAGGGGTGTGACGGTCACCGCCTCCAGCGCAAAGGCGGTGGCGGTCGATGCTATGAAGGCAAGGCCAATGGCCGCAAGTTTTGCTGAGCTTCGCACTGAAATCTCCTCCCATCAAATGCGATGGCAAAGCATTATTCAATTGCGGAGCAGTGCGGAAGCGGGGTTGGCGCGCGCGGCCAAAAAACTTTGCCAGCTCAAGGAAAAATCAGGCGGTGGCGACCAGAACGGCACCTGCGGCGATGAGTGAGACGCCGGCCCAGCCCTGGATCGAGAGGCGCTCGCCGAGGAAGATGGCGGCGAAGATTGCAACCAGCACGACGCTCAGCTTGTCGATCGGAGCGACCTGTCCGGCATCGCCAAGCTTCAGCGCCCGGAAATAGCAGAGCCAGGAGGCGCCGGTGGCGAGTGCCGAAAGCGTCAGAAACTGCCAGGTCTTGCCTGGAATGTTGGCGGGGTTCTGCCAGTTGCCGAAGGCAAGCACGATGATGAGCGTCATCGGCAGGATGATTGCAGTGCGGATGAACGTCGCCATGTCCGAATTGATGCCGGAGACACCGACCTTGGCGAAGATGGCCGTCAACGCGGCGAAGGCGGCCGATAGAAGCGCCCAGAACTGCCATGACTGTACCATCTTGCTCTCCGTTGGACTCACCGTGTTTGGGCGGAGATGAGCGCGCGGCGGCGTCAAGGTCAACCGGATCAAGCGTCCGATGCCCCGCTTTCCGGAATGAACCTTGTAAAGTTGCCGTCCCGCCACCATATGCCGGATAGTGCTCGCGGGAGCGGCGAAGGTCCTTTCAGATAGATTGTGGGGTTCGTCGCTGGAGCGGGCGCATTTGTACCGATCGATGCGATGCTGACCACGGATGTACTGGCAGCGGAGATAGCGTCTCGGTAGCGAAGGAAAGCGGGCACACTGGCCCGCTTTTTTGCTTTTTACATCATCAGCTGCGTTGAGACTGTCACATCGTCGACGGAAGCCACGTCGCGATCGATGGGAACATCGTCAGCAGGACGAGAAGCAGGATGATGATGCCGAAATAGGGGGCGACGCCACGAATAACCGTTGCGATGCCTGCCTTCGAGATCTGGTCCACCACATAGAGGTTGATCCCGACAGGTGGTGTTACCTGTCCCAGTTCGACCGCTACTACCAGAACGACACCGAACCAGATGAGATCGATGTTGTATGCGTTGAGGATAGGCAGCAGCAGCGGCACCGTCATCACGATCATGCCGATCGAATCCACCAGACATCCGAGGACGATGTAGAAGAGCAGCATCGCCACCAGGAAGGCGATGACGTTCAGATCAAGCGAGATGACCCACTGCGTCAGCTGCTGGGTGATGCCGGCCGTCTGGATGGCGTAGTTGAAGATGAACGCGCCGATGACGATGAAGAGGATCGAAGAGCTGATGAGGATGGTGTTCATCAACGCCTGACCGAAGGCGCGCAAGGGTGGGCGGCCGACAAACCATGCAATGACCGCGGCGAGGAAAGCGCCGACGCCTGCAGCTTCGGTAGGCGTTGCAATTCCCATGAAGATCGCCCCTAGAATGACGACCATGAGGCCCAGCATCGGAGAAACGTTCTTCAATCCGATCCAGAACCATCCCTTCTCCGCCGGCGGCATCTTGGGTGCAAGGCTTGGATTGATCATGCAGCGTATGGCGATGTAGGCCATGAACATGCCGGTAAGCAGAAGCCCTGGAACCATGCCCGCCGCAAAAAGCCTGGCGACCGAAAGCTCCGAGAAGGTGGCATAGATGATCATGACGATCGACGGTGGGATCAGAATTCCCAGTGTCCCGCCTGCAGCGATCGATCCACAGGCCATGGAGAGGTCGTAGCCATCCTTGCGCTGGCGCGGGATAGCAACGCCGCCGATGGCGGCTGCCGTCGCCACGCTCGATCCGCTGATGGCAGCAAAGAGCGCGCAGCTCGCGATATTGGTCTGCAGCAGACCCCCGGGCGCCTTGCGGATGAACTGAGACATGCCGGCATAATAGGAGTCGCTCATCCCCGAGCGCAGCATGAACTCTGCCATCAGGACGAACAGGGGGAGGGAGCTGAGAGATGCGTTGTTGATGCTTCCCCAGATGATGAAGGTCACCGCATTCAGCGAGTTGAAGCCCTCATTGAGGAGGAGCGTCAGAACACCTGCGAGCCCCACTGAAACGGCAATCGGCATCCCGGCGAGAAGCAGAGAGATCGAGACGATCATTCCAAGCGAAACCGTAATGATTTCGTACATGCGGCTTTACTCCACTTCGCGGATGGCGAGTTCTGCGCCAGGATCTGGGACCTTGATCGGATCCGGAATGATCAGTTTTCTGATCATGACCAGGCAAAGAAGGGTTATGCCTATCGGCAGGAGCATCTGGGGGATCCAGAGCGGGGTCCTCATGACGCTCGCTGCCGTCAGGTCCCGCTGGATCGATTTCATCAGCAGCTGGATCACGTACCAGTCGATCAGGATGCAATAGGCGATCGAGACGAGGCCGTAGACGAACTCCACCCTCCGGCGGAGGTGAGGACCCATGCGTGAAATGAAGAAATCGACCGTGAGCAGTGCATTCTTCTCGCGGCAGTAAGGCAGGCCGAGTGCCATGATCGCCAGCACCATGTACCCGGAAAATTCTTCGATGAGATAGAGCGTGGACGAGAACACGGATCGAAGAATGACCTCAATGACGATCAGAACGCTCATGCCCGCGATCGCCACGCAGGCGAGTATCGCGCAGAATAGGACCAGCCAGTCCAGGGCAGCATTAAGCGCGCGCATATGGCTTCCTTTTCTCAGAATTACGTGCGGAAATGGCCGCGGCAGGGACGCCGCGGCACTTGACGGCTATGCGCCTACTTGTGCCCGAGGTGCGCCTTCAGTTTCTGAAGGATATCCTCGGCTTCAGGACCGCGCTCTTTCGCCCATTGATCCCAGACGGGGGACATGATTTCCCTGATCTGGGCGAGCGAGTCAGGATTTGCCGGCGAGATGACCCAGCCGTCCTTCTCCTGGAATTCGTTCATGGCGACCGAGTTATCCTCCTCCTGGGAGCTGATGATCCATTTGCGGGTCTCGTCAACGAACTCCTGGAACTGGCTCTGCTGTTCCGATGTCAGGCTTTCCCACCGGTCCTTGTTCATGAGGATGTAGCTCACCGTCACATAGACGGCGTCCTGGGTGCCGGAGCCGAAGAAGTCTCGCCAGAGCCTTCCGCCGGCCGCATAGGCGGTCACGACATATTCTACAGTTCCGCGCTGCAGCGCCGCCGACACGTCGGGTGTGGGCAGGGTAACGGGGATCGCCCCGATTGCCTTAGCAAGTTCAGCCACCTCAGGATTGCTGACGCGGATCGTCCGGCCCTTCAGGTCCGAGAACGAGTTCAGCGGCGGAGCCTTCTTCGAGCCGAGAATGACCTGCGGCGGATAATGGTACACACCGAAGACCTTGATATTGCGCTTGTCGAACTCCGCCTCGATCATCGGCTTCAGGAAAGGCCAGCCGTTTTCGTCGTAATCCGCGTTGCTGGAGAACATGCCGGGCAGGATGCCGACCGAAGCGAGCGGAACGTAGCCAGAGACCGTCGAACTCGAACCGAAATCCAGAACGCCGTCGCTGATGGCGGGAGCGATCGAGTTGGCATCGATCGGCAGGGACCCGCCGACGTTGCAGGTCATGTTGACTTCGCCGTTGGTGATTTCCTTGAGCTTCTCGGCCATCTTCTTCAGGCCGGCGTTGACAGGGCTCGCCGGGGCCGCCTGGTATGTGTAGCACTTCCACTCGGCTGCGGCTGCCGGCCCCGCTACGGCTACCGCACCCGCGATCGCCAGGGTCATCGAAACTTTACGCAGGAAAGAATATTCGGACACAGGCTCCTCCCTAGTTGTCCTCACATCGCGCGCCCGCAGGCTGAACCAACTCCGGATGCGTAGAAGCGCGATTCAATCACATGTGAAGCCTAACGATTTGCCGTTTGCCAGCATCGTGTTCTTCTCATTCGTTTCGAAGGATGAAACAGCGTTCCGCGTTTGGAGTACGTCTGTTGCTCGAGGCGGGCGTCCGGATATCATGAGCCAGCCTTCAAAGACGCAGGATGCGCCGGTAACGGATCGAAGAGGTGGTGCGGTGAAAATCGACGAAATTCTAAATCAGGGGTGGCAGCACTTCAATCTGTCGCTCGACAACAAGATTCTGACTGTGCAGCTCGACACCAAGGGTTTCGAGCGCAATGACTTCGACGCGTCGGTGATTGATGAACTGCGGCAGCTAGGCGTCCTCCTTCACCGCAACATCGACATCAACGTGGTCCTGCTTTGCGGGCGCAGCGATGTGTTCTCGTTTGGAAGCGACCCCAAAGCTTTCAAACTGCGCTTCAGCCCGGAAACGATGTTGGAGCGGCGACACGACGTCATGCCAGGCGCCGACATGGCGGAGGCCTGGAGCAAGATCGAGGCAATCACGATCGCTGCCATCGACGGACGCTGCAGAGGTGCGGCGAGCGTCCTTTCGGTCGCCTGCGACTTCAGGATCATGGGCGAAGGCGTAGAGTTCTTCTTCCCCGAGGTGCCAAACGGGATGATCCTGGGATGGGGCGCCATCCCGCGCCTCGTTGAGCTGGCGGGACCGTCCCGTACCAAGCAGATGATCCTGTTCGGAGAATTCCTGAGTGCGACGATCTGCGAGAAATGGGGGCTAGCCGATGAAATCGCGCCCGCCGGCGAGTCTCATATTGTTGCCCAACGCTGGGCCGAGAAGGTGACGAACCTGCCACCCCTTGCGGTGCGCATGACTAAGGAGGCGATCGACACATACAGCACCGCGCTGCATGCCTCGGCTGCCGTTGCGGATCGCAACAGGTACCTCGTGGCGGGGCATATACGCGCTGGACTGTTGAAGTAAGAGGCGGAGGGCGGCCTTCCATGGTTCAGTCAACCATGGAAGGCTTTGAACTGTTCTAGTCTAGTGATGGGAATGTTGAGGCGCGGCTGCTGCCGGAGCGCGGGCGGCCTCGACCGCCAGTTCCACATCAATCGAACCAGCCTTCTCGAAGGTCAGCGTCAGCGGAACGCGCTCGCCCTCAGTCATGGGCTGCTTGAGATCGATCAGCATCAGGTGGAAACCGCCGGGTGCGAGTTCGACCGTCTCGCCAGCCTTGATCTCGATCCCGTCGGCGAGCGGGCGCATCATCATCACGCCGTCCTTCATTTCCATCGCATGAACCTCGACCCGATCGGCAATCGGCGACGCGACCGCCACAAGCCGGTCGTCCGCCGTTCCTTCATTGGTGAGCTTGAGGTAGCCGCCGCCGACCTTCGCGGCAGGCAGGGTGGCGCGGGACCATGGATGGCCGATTTCGATCTCGCCCACCTTGTATTCGTGGGCGAAGGCTGTGTGGCTGGCAAAGAACGTAGCGGCGGCAAGGGCCAGAGCTGCAAATTTCATGTTAATCTCCGTAATTCCAGTATGTGCGCTAGGCACGGCATGTGTGGAACTTAGGCGGAGAGGGCAGGCGGCGCGCGCGCTTCGCCAGCAAGGCCGAGATCGCTGGGTGCGGCAAGATCTGCTGCGATTGCCGCCCACAAGAAAACGGTCTGCTGCAAGGTGGCTGGAAGTGCGGCAGCCTCGGGGAGATCTGCGGGACCAGCGGCACAGGCAAGCTGGCAGAGCGACGAGCAGCAGTCGTGGGCAAACCCAGCGAGCGGATGCGCAATGTCAGAATAGTCTTCGCCACTGGGTGCGCAGATGATGAAAGTGGGCCCCAGCTCATGAGCTGCCATCGAGCTCTTGGCGTAGGCCGACACTGCACCTTGCAGAAGTAGCATATAGGAGATCAACGCGGCTAGCAGCCACGCCATCAAACGATCCTGCCTTATGCTTCTGAGCTTCTGCATGGATTGCTCATGGCACCGAACGCGAGGAAAGTCACCCGTCTACTTCGACACAGCCGTGTTTTCGATAGAGGCTGTCAGTCTTCGAGAGAAGTCATTTCCATTCGCCTGGACGAAAACCTCATCGAGGCCGAGCCAGCTGGCCATTCTGTTGAGTGCTTCAGCAAGGCGATCCGCAGTCTCCTCCGGAGCAACATCTTCATTCGAGACACCTTGTACGCGCAGGACACGAGCCTTCCGGTCCGCCTTGAGGTCGACGCGGGCGACCAGCCGGTCGCCGAGCAGGAACGGAAACACATAATAGCCGTGCTCGCGTTTTTCGGCCGGTGTGTAGATCTCGAGCCGATAGCGGAAACCAAACAGCCGCTCGACGCGGGACCTCTCCCAGATCAGCGGATCGAACGGGGCGAGCAGGGCGGAAGCATTCACCCGGCGCGGCATGCGGGCATCGCGGTGGAGTAGCCCCGGTTGCGGCCAGCCCTCCACCTTCACCGGCATCAGCACACCGTCCTCTACCAACTCGTCGATGCGTGAATAGGCAACGGCAGGGCTCAGGCGAAAATAGTCGCGCAGGTCGCTGCGCGTGGCGACGCCCATGGCGCGTGCGGCGATCTCCAGGAGTTGCCGATGGGCCTCATGCGGCTCCGGAGTCGGCGTATGGAGTACAGCGGCGGGGAAGACGCGGTCCGGAATGTCGTAGCGCCGCTCGAAGTTTGGCCCACGCGAGTGCGTGGTGATCAGGCCAGCCCAGAACAGCCATTCGAGCGCATGCTTGGCGTCGCTCCACTCCCACCAGCCTGACGCTCCGCGATGGCCGTCGATATCGGAAGCGGTGAGGGGGCCTCTCCGCTCCACCTCGGCCAGCACCTTGTTGATGAAGTCGCGCTTTTCTGTCCCGAACGTCGCGAGCCTCCGATAGATGCCGCGGCCCTCGCGGGCTTCGGCCATGCGCCAGCGCAACAATGGCTGTACCTCGACCGGAAGGAGCGAGGCCTCGTGCGCCCAATATTCGAAGCCGAGGCGTGGCGCACGCGACAATGCCCGGTCAAGGAGTTCTGTTGGGTAGGGGCCGGTTCGCGAGAACATGGGCATGTAGTGGGCGCGGGTGACCACATTCACCGAATCGATCTGGAACAGACCGAGCCGCCGCAGCACGCGGGGGAGGTGCTGGCGGCTGACGGATCCCGGTCGCCGCTCCGCAAATCCCTGCGCGGCCAGAGCGATCCTCCGGGCCTGTGGCAAACCGATGGTGTCGATCGTCAAGCGCGACTCTCCCACTGCTTTTGCCCCCAATTTATGGCATGGTAATTCAGACCCTGGAAATGCTCCGTTATGATCTATATATGCGGTGCATAACCTCATGCCGCTCCCAAAAAATAACAAGAACGTAATAACCCACTGATTCATCGTTACTTTCGGCCAAGGGAGCGTTCTCCCCAGCAGGGGAAGGGCCGAAAATCAATCCTGTGAGACGGGGTGCCGGTAGGCGAAGTATCTAGTCGACTTGATAATGTTGGACTTGCTTCCTCGAACTGCCTGCGCTAACCGTCGCCGCGTTGCAACATGGGCTTGGCTCCATCTGGCATTTCGTGCTGGCGAGCGACGTGCCCTGTACGGAACCTGCCGGGCAGGTAACGGAAAGTCGGACAATGAACGAGCTCCTGAGTTCATATTTACCCATCGTGATTTTCATCGGAGTGTCGCTCCTCATCGGCTGCGCACTGCTGGTAGCTCCATTCCTGATTGCCTATCGCAATCCGGATCCGGAGAAGCTGTCGGCGTACGAGTGCGGTTTCAACGCCTTTGATGACGCCCGCATGAAGTTCGATGTGCGGTTCTACCTGGTCGCCATCCTGTTCATCATCTTCGATCTTGAGGTGGTGTTTCTGTTCCCGTGGGCCGTATCTTTCGGCTCCATCGGCATGTTCGGCTTCTGGGCCATGATGATCTTCCTCGGCGTCCTGACCGTCGGGTTCATTTACGAATGGAAGAAGGGGGCTCTCGAATGGGATTGAACAGCAACACTCTGGTTGCTCAGCAGCCCAAGGGAATCATTGATCCGAACACGGGCAAGCCTGTGGGTGAGAATGACGCCTTCTTTGGCTCCATCAATGAGGAACTGACCGACAAGGGCTTCCTCGTCACGTCGTCTGAGGCGCTCATCACCTGGGCGCGTACCGGTTCGCTGATGTGGATGACCTTCGGTCTCGCCTGCTGCGCCGTCGAGATGATGCATATGTCGATGCCCCGTTACGACGGCGAGCGATTCGGCTTTGCACCCCGCGCTTCTCCGCGCCAGTCCGACGTGATGATTGTTGCGGGCACCCTGACCAACAAGATGGCGCCGGCGCTCCGCAAGGTCTATGACCAGATGCCGGAGCCGCGTTACGTGATCTCGATGGGTTCCTGCGCCAACGGCGGCGGCTACTACCACTACTCGTACGCAGTCGTACGTGGTTGCGATCGTGTCGTTCCTGTCGACATCTACGTGCCTGGCTGCCCGCCAACCGCCGAAGCTCTGCTCTACGGTGTGCTTCTTCTCCAGAAGAAGATCCGCCGTTCAGGCACCATCGAGCGCTAGGAGTAATGATGAGCGAAGCGCTTAAAGACCTTGGATCCTATATCCAGGAAAAGCTTGCTGGCCGTGTGCAGGAGAGCATCGTCGCATACGGCGAGCTCACGCTGGTCGTGGAGCCCGCCGATATCGTCGAGGTCCTGACGTTCCTGAAGAACGATGTGCAGTGCCAGTTCATCTGCTTCATCGACATCTGCGGTGCGGACTACCCGTCGCGCGACAAGCGGTTCGAGGTTGTTTATCACCTCCTGTCGCCGCGCCAGAACATGCGCATCCGCGTGAAGCTCTCCACGGACGAGGACACTCCGGTTCCTTCCGCTGTTGAGGTTTTCCCGGCTGCCAACTGGTTTGAGCGCGAAGTCTACGACTTCTACGGCGTTCTCTTCTCCGATCATCCGGACCTTCGCCGCATCCTGACCGACTATGGCTTTGAAGGCCATCCGCTCCGCAAGGATTTCCCGCTGACCGGCTTTGCTGAAGTCCATTACGACGAAGAAGCAAAGCGCGTGGTCTACAAGCCGGTGAACCTCCGCCAGGAGTTCCGTAATTTTGATTTTCTCTCGCCATGGGAAGGCACGGACTATGTGCTCCCGGGTGATGAGAAAGCGAAGCAGTGAATGGTGAATGGTGAATGGTGAATGGACCAGATGCCTGGAGCGATCCGCGACTATCGCGATCTCATCGTCTGGAAAGAGGCGATGGACATCGCCGAGCACGTCTATCTATTGACCCGCGCCTTTCCGCGCGAGG
The DNA here is from genome assembly GCF_014641695.1 of Nitratireductor aestuarii. Classification (GTDB taxonomy): domain Bacteria; phylum Pseudomonadota; class Alphaproteobacteria; order Rhizobiales; family Rhizobiaceae; genus Chelativorans; species Chelativorans aestuarii. The sequence continues at coordinate 257,849 of NZ_BMIF01000001.1, forward strand.
AACTATTCGGTATGACGTCGCAGATGCGCCGGTGTGCGGTTTCGATCCCGGCCAATATCGCGGAAGGTTTTGGGCGTGCTCAAAGGCGGAGCTTCATACAATTTCTGAGAATCGCGCAGGGCTCCCTCAAAGAGCTGGAGACACACGTAGTACTCTGCACGAGGATCGGCTTAATAGCGGAAGATCAGTCGCTACCTTTGGAAGCGCGCTGCACGACGTTGGGCAAGCGGCTGGTTACGTTCGTTCGCTCACTGGAGCAGGAGCGGGGGACACTTTGACCATTCACCATTCACCATTCACCATTCACTCTTGCCGCACAGGCTGGACCCATGGCTGAAACCTCTGTCCGCAATTTCAATATCAACTTCGGCCCTCAGCATCCGGCTGCGCACGGCGTTCTGCGTCTCGTGCTGGAGCTCGACGGCGAGGTTGTAGAGCGCGTCGATCCGCATATCGGTCTGCTGCACCGCGGCACCGAGAAGCTGATGGAATACAAGACCTATCTGCAGGCGCTGCCTTACCTCGACCGTCTCGACTATGTGGCTCCGATGAACCAGGAGCACGCATGGTGCCTGGCGATCGAGCGTCTGATCGGTCTTGAGGTTCCCAAGCGCGGCCAGCTGATCCGCGTCCTTTATTCCGAAATCGGCCGCATCCTGAACCACCTCCTCAACATCACCACGCAGGCCATGGACGTTGGCGCGCTCACGCCGCCGCTCTGGGGCTTCGAGGAACGTGAGAAGCTGATGGTGTTCTACGAGCGCGCTTCCGGCGCCCGTATGCACGCTGCCTACTTCCGCCCCGGTGGCGTCCATCAGGACCTTCCGGAGAAGCTGGTCGAGGACATCGGCAACTGGATCGATCCGTTCATGAAGACGGTTGACAATCTGGACTCTCTGCTCACCGAAAACCGCATCTTCAAGCAGCGTAACGCCGACATCGGCGTCGTCAGCCTTGAGGATTGCTGGGCCTGGGGCTTCTCGGGCGTGATGGTCCGTGGTTCTGGCGCTCCCTGGGATCTGCGCAAGAGCCAGCCCTACGAGTGCTACTCCGAGATGGATTTCGACATCCCGGTCGGCAAGAACGGCGACTGCTACGACCGCTATCTGATCCGCATGGAAGAGATGCGTCAGTCGGCCAGGATCATGCGCCAGTGCGTCGAACGTTTGCTCGGCACCGAGCGCACCGGTCCGGTTTCGGCCGTGGACGGCAAGGTTGTTCCGCCGAAGCGTGGTGCGATGAAGCGTTCGATGGAATCGCTGATCCATCACTTCAAGCTCTACACCGAAGGCTTCCGCGTTCCGGCCGGTGAGGTCTACGCGGCGGTTGAAGCGCCAAAGGGCGAGTTCGGCGTCTACCTGGTCTCGGACGGCACCAACAAGCCTTACCGCGTCAAGCTCCGTGCTCCGGGCTTTGCGCACCTGCAGGCAATGGACTTCCTTTGCCGTCATCATCTCCTTGCCGACGTTACTGCTGTGCTCGGTTCCCTCGATATCGTGTTTGGTGAGGTAGACAGGTAATGTCAGTCCGCCGTCTAGCCGACGAAGCTGTTCAGCCCGCAGCCTTCGCCTTCAACCAGGAAAACCTGGAATGGGCCCAGCGTACGATTGCGAAGTACCCGGAAGGGCGCGAGCAGTCGGCCGTTATCCCGCTTCTGATGCGTGCACAGGAGCAGGAAGGCTGGGTCACACGGGCGGCCATCGAGCACATCGCACAGATGCTTGGCATGCCGCTGATCCGCGTTCTTGAAGTCGCGACCTTCTATACTCAGTTCCAGCTGGCTCCGGTTGGCACCCGCGCCCACGTGCAGGTTTGCGGCACCACGCCCTGCATGCTGCGCGGAGCACGGGATCTGATGGAGGTCTGCCAGCACAAGATCCATCCCGAGCCGTTCCACCTCAACGAGGAAGGCACGCTCTCCTGGGAAGAAGTCGAGTGCCTTGGCGCCTGCGTCAACGCACCCATGATCATGATCTTCAAGGATACCTACGAGGATCTGACGCCCGAGCGTCTCGAAGAGATCATCGATGCGTTCGAGGCTGGCAAGGGTGACACGATCACCCCGGGACCGCAGATCGACCGCTTCACCTCGGCGCCTGCGGGCAAAGTCACCGCGCTCGCCAATGAAGCCGACGTGATTAAGGTCCAGAACGTCAGCCTCGGTGCTTCGCGTTCCAGCGCGCGTGCTGCGGCACCGATCAGCGCCAGCGAGGCGGGCCGTCCGCGCACCGACGCGATCGAGACCAATCCGGCCATCAAGTCACCGTCTCCGGTGAAGGTGAACGGCGCGACGGAAGCTGCTGCCAGTGTCGATGCTCCTGCCGAAAATCCGGTTCAGGCCGATCGCGTTTCCGAGGAAGTGGAAGGCTCCGTTCGCACTCGCGCGCACAGCGAAGCGCCGGTGACGGAACAGCCGGAGCTCCGTGCAGCTGAACTCAGCAAGGACGAGGTTGCCGAGATCGCCGCGCGCAACGACGACGACCGCCCGGTTGCGATTGCTCGTCCGGCTCAGCCTGACAATCTTCAGCTCATTTCCGGCATTGGACCGAAGTCCGAGGCCATCCTGAATGAGCTTGGCATCTACACCTACATGCAAATCGCAGCCTGGGGCCCGAAGGAACGGGCCTGGGTTGACCATCATCTGCGCTTCAGCGGTCGCATCGAGCGTGAGGACTGGGTGAAGCAGGCTGAAGCACTGGCACGTGGCGGCGAAGCCGAGTACGAGCGGGTGTTCGGCAAGAAGCCGCGCTAGGAGAGAGAGATGCTTCAGGACAAGGACCGCATCTTTACCAATATCTACGGCCGCTTCGACCGTTCGCTGCGCGGCGCGATGATGCGCGGACACTGGGATGGCACCAAGGCCATTCTGGAAAAGGGCAGGGACTGGATCATCGAGGAGATGAAGGCTTCCGGCCTTCGCGGACGTGGCGGCGCTGGCTTCCCGACCGGCCTCAAGTGGTCGTTCATGCCCAAGCAGAGCGACGGACGCCCGCACTACCTGGTCGTCAACGCCGACGAATCCGAGCCGGGCACCTGCAAGGACCGCGACATTCTCCGTCACGATCCGCACACGCTGATCGAGGGTTGCCTCATCGCCGGTTTCGCCATGGGCGCGCATCATGCGTTCATCTACGTTCGCGGTGAGTTCATCCGTGAGCGCGAGGCGCTGCAGGCCGCGATCGACGAGTGCTACGACGCCGGACTTCTCGGCAAGAACAACAAGCACGGCTACGATTTCGACATCGTCGTTCATCACGGCGCCGGCGCTTACATCTGCGGCGAAGAGACGGCCCTGATCGAGAGCCTTGAAGGCAAGAAGGGCCAGCCCCGCCTGAAGCCGCCGTTCCCGGCGAACATGGGTCTCTACGGCTGCCCGACGACGGTCAACAACGTTGAATCCATCGCCGTTGCCCCGACCATCCTGCGTCGCGGCGCTTCCTGGTTCTCGTCCTTCGGCCGCGACAACAACAAGGGCACGAAGCTGTTCATGGTCTCCGGTCACGTCAATACGCCGTGCACCGTTGAAGAGACCATGGGCATCACCTTCCGTGAACTGATCGAGACCCATGCAGGCGGCATCCGCGGCGGCTGGGACAACCTCCTGGCTGTGATCCCCGGCGGCGCATCCTGTCCGGTCGTTCCGGCAGCCGACATCATCGACTGCCCGATGGACTTCGACGGCCTTCGCGGCGTGAAGTCGTCGTTCGGTACGGCTGCCGTGATCGTCATGGACAAGTCCACCGACATCATCAAGGCGATCGCCCGCCTGTCGCAGTTCTTCAAGCACGAGAGCTGCGGCCAATGCACGCCGTGCCGTGAAGGCACAGGCTGGATGTGGCGCGTGATGGAGCGTCTCGTTCGTGGCGAGGCTCAGAAGCACGAGATCGACATGCTGCTCGACGTCACCAAGCAGATCGAGGGTCACACGATCTGCGCTCTGGGTGATGCTGCGGCTTGGCCGATCCAGGGCCTGATCCGGAATTTCCGTCCGGAGATCGAGCGCCGGATCGACGAGTTCTCGCGCAATGCGCACCGCGTCGAGCCGGTCATGGTCGCGGCGGAGTAAGTAGAATTATGGCTATAAAGCAAGCAGTTAGCGGACGGCGATAATGGCAAGGTTGAAGGTCGACGGTTTAGAGATCGAAGTTCCCGATCACTACACGCTGCTGCAGGCTGCGGAAGAAGCCGGCGCGGAAGTGCCTCGTTTCTGCTTCCATGAACGGCTGTCCATCGCGGGCAACTGCCGCATGTGCCTTGTCGAGGTGAAGGGTGGACCACCCAAGCCGCAGGCTTCCTGCGCCATGGGTGTTCGCGACCTGCGTCCCGGCCCGAACGGCGAGCTTCCGGAAGTCTTCACCAAGACGCCGATGGTCAAGAAGGCCCGCGAAGGCGTGATGGAGTTCCTGCTCATCAACCACCCGCTGGATTGCCCGATCTGCGACCAGGGCGGTGAGTGCGACCTGCAGGACCAGGCCATGGCCTATGGCGTCGACTCCTCGCGCTTCCACGAGAATAAGCGCGCAGTCGAAGACAAGTACATCGGACCGCTCGTCAAGACGATCATGAACCGCTGCATTCACTGCACGCGGTGCGTTCGCTTCACGACCGAGGTTGCCGGTATCTCCGAGCTTGGCCTGATCGGCCGTGGCGAGGACGCCGAGATCACCACGTATCTCGAAAACGCAATGACGTCCGAGCTGCAGGGCAACGTGATCGATCTTTGCCCGGTCGGTGCTCTGACCTCGCGTCCCTATGCCTTCCAGGCTCGTCCGTGGGAGCTCGGCAAGACCCAGTCCATCGACGTGATGGATGCGGTTGGCTCGGCGATCCGCGTTGATACGCGTGGCCGTGAAGTCATGCGCATCATGCCGATCACCAACGAGGCGGTGAACGAGGAGTGGATCTCCGACAAGACCCGCTTCATCTGGGACGGCCTGCGCACGCAGCGCCTTGACCGTCCGTACGTTCGCCGTGACGGCCGCCTGCAGCCGGCAACCTGGAACGAGGCTTTCGCAACCATCGCCGGCGCCGTGAAGCAGACCTCGGGCGACCGCATTGGCGCGATTGCTGGCGACCTCGCAAGCGTCGAGGAAATGTACGCCCTGATGAAGCTGATGTTCTCGCTGGGCTCAGTGAACATCGACTGCCGTCAGGATGGCACCAAGCTTCACCCGTCACTCGGCCGCGCAAGCTACATCTTCAACCCGACCATCGAAGGCATTGAAGACGCTGACGCGCTGCTGATCATCGGCGCAAATCCGCGTATCGAGGCTGCGGTGCTCAACGCCCGTATCCGCAAGCGCTGGCGCGCAGGTCCGTTCCCGATCGGTGTGATCGGCGAGGCGACCGAGCTGCGCTACGAATACACGAACCTCGGTGCAGGCGCGGATTCGCTCCAGGCGCTGATCGATGGCCGCAGCGACTTCCTGAACGTGCTGAAGACCGCGCAGCGTCCGATGATCATCATCGGGCAGGGCGCTCTCACCCGTGCAGACGGTCTGTCGGTTCTCGGCAACGCAGCCAAGCTCGCCTCTGCCGTAGGTGCTGTTTCTGACGAGTGGAACGGCTTCGCTGTCCTCCACACGGCGGCTTCCCGCGTCGGCGGTCTCGACCTCGGCTTCGTACCGGGCGAGGGCGGCAAGGATGTTGCCGGCATGATGGGCAACCTTGACGTGCTCTTCCTGCTCGGCGCCGACGAGCTCAACATGGACCGCATCGGCAACGCCTTCACGGTCTACATCGGTTCGCACGGCGACAACGGTGCTCACCGCGCCGACGTCATCCTGCCGGGTGCAGCCTACACCGAGAAGTCGGGCACCTATGTGAACACGGAAGGCCGCGTTCAGATGGGCAACCGCGCAGGCTTCGCTCCGGGCGACGCTCGCGAGGATTGGGCTATCATCCGTGCGCTGTCCGAAGTTCTGGGTCAGAAGCTGCCGTTCGACTCGCTTGCCCAGCTGCGCGCGAAGCTCTATGCGGACTACCCGCACTTTGCGGCTCTCGACGCGATTGCGCCGGGCGCGGCTGCGGAAGTGCAGGGCCTTGCGGCTTATGCCGGAGCGCTCGACAGCACCGCTTTCGTCTCGACGATCTCGGACTTCTACCTAACCAATGCGATAGCTCGCGCATCGGCAGTCATGGCTGAATGCTCTGCACTGGCGCGCGGCGAAATCAAACAGGCGGCTGAGTAGGTCAAACATGGAAGCCTTCCTTACTGATTATGTGGTTCCGGGGCTGATCATCCTGCTTCAGTCGGTACTGTTCCTCGTCATCCTTCTGGTTGGCCTGGCATACCTTCTCTATGCGGACCGCAAGATCTGGGCTGCCGTGCAGCTGCGTCGCGGCCCGAACGTCGTTGGTCCCTGGGGCCTTCTGCAGTCGTTCGCCGATCTTCTGAAGTTCGCCTTCAAGGAGCCGATCATTCCGTCGGGTGCGAACAAGGCCGTGTTCCTGCTCGCGCCGCTGGTCTCCGCCGTCCTCGCCATGTCGGCCTGGGCAGTTGTTCCGGTGAACCTTGGCTGGTCCATCGCCGACATTAACGTCGGTATCCTTTTCGTGCTCGCGATCTCCTCGCTTGAGGTCTACGGCGTGATCATGGGTGGCTGGGCTTCGAACTCGAAGTACCCGTTCCTTGGTGCACTTCGCTCTGCCGCACAGATGGTCTCTTACGAAGTCTCCATCGGCTTCGTCATCGTCACCGTGCTGCTGGTGGTCGGTTCGCTCAACCTGACCGACATCGTGCTTGCACAGCAGACGGGCCTCGGAACCATGGTCGGCTTGCCCAACTCGTTCCTCGACTGGCATTGGCTGGCGCTCTTCCCGATGTTCATCATCTTCTTCATCTCGGCTCTGGCCGAGACGAACCGCCCGCCCTTCGATCTGGTTGAAGCAGAGTCCGAGCTCGTTGCCGGTCACATGATCGAGTACTCCTCGACGCCGTTCCTGCTCTTCTTCCTTGGCGAGTACGTTGCGATCGTTCTGATGTGCGCGCTCACCACCATCCTCTTCCTGGGTGGATGGCTGCCGCCGTTCGACTTCGCGCCCTTCACCTGGGTGCCGGGTGTGGTGTGGTTCGTGCTGAAGGTTGTGTTCGTATTCTTCATGTTCGCACTGGTGAAGGCATTCGTGCCGCGCTACCGCTACGACCAGCTGATGCGTCTGGGCTGGAAGGTGTTCCTGCCGATCTCGCTCTTCATGGTCATCGCCACGGCGGCGTTCCTCAAGATCACGGGAATGGCATGAACATGAATGTGAACGTCCTTTCACAAGCTATTGTTTTCGTAGGGGAATGACGATGTCTGCTCTTGCACAGGCCGCCAAATCCTTGCTCCTCCAGGAGTTCTGGGGCGCCATCGTTCTGTCGATGAAGCAGTTCTTCGCGCCGAAGGCGACGTTGAACTACCCTTACGAGAAGGGCCCGATCTCGCCGCGCTTCCGTGGCGAGCATGCGCTGCGCCGTTATCCGAACGGCGAAGAGCGTTGCATCGCCTGCAAGCTCTGCGAAGCGATCTGCCCGGCTCAGGCGATCACGATCGAGGCTGGTCCGCGCCGCAATGACGGCACGCGCCGCACGGTCCGCTACGACATCGATATGGTGAAGTGCATCTACTGCGGTTTCTGCCAGGAGGCATGCCCGGTCGATGCAATCGTGGAAGGTCCGAACTTCGAGTTCGCGACCGAGACCCGCGAGGAACTCTACTATAACAAGGAACGGCTTCTCGCGAACGGCGACCGCTGGGAGCGTGAGCTGGCCCGCAATATCGCTTTGGATGCGCCTTACCGCTAACCGGGCAGGCGTACTTGTAATGTAAAACGGATGGGGCGCTGAGGCGCTCCGTCGCTATGACACAGGCAAAGCCGTCATGCGGACGGCAACGGCTCGGTCAAAATGGCTGCGCCGGGAAAGAATCGAGGGAATCGATGCTGACAGGACTAGGGGCGATCTTCTTCTACCTATTCGCCTTCGTTGCGGTCGCGGCGGCGTTCATGGTCATATCCGCGCGTAACCCGGTGCATTCGGTGCTCTTTCTCATTCTCACCTTCTTCAATGCGGCGGGTCTGTTCCTGCTGTCGGGAGCAGAGTTCCTCTCACTGATCCTGCTGATTGTTTATGTCGGCGCAGTGGCAGTGTTGTTCCTCTTCGTGGTGATGATGCTGGATGTGGACTTCGCCGAGCTGAAGCAGGGAGCGCTGCAGTACGCGCCGATCGGCGCGATGGTCGGTCTGATCCTTGCGGCCGAACTGATCATCGTTCTCGGCGGCTATGCTTTCGCTCCTGAGGTTGCTTCCAACATCAGCCAGCCGGTCCCGGCTGTTGCCGACCGCCACAACACGGCGGCTCTGGGTGACGTCCTCTACACCAACTACGTCTTTTTCTTTCAGATCGCGGGTCTGGTCCTCCTCGTAGCGATGATCGGCGCCATCGTCCTGACGCTCCGCCACAAGCCACGCGTCAAGCGCCAGAACATTGCGGAACAGGTGGCTCGCACCCCCGCAACCGCCATTGAGATCCGCAAAGTGGAAACCGGCGAGGGAATATAATCATGGAAGTCGGGATTGCACATTTTCTCACTGTCTCGGCGGTGCTGTTCACGCTCGGTGTCTTCGGCATCTTTCTGAACAGGAAGAACGTCATCATCATCCTGATGTCGATCGAGCTCATCCTGCTCGCGGTGAACATCAACTTTGTCGCGTTCTCTTCGGCCTTGGGTGACCTGGTCGGTCAGATCTTCGCACTTTTTGTACTCACAGTCGCCGCGGCCGAGGCCGCGATCGGCCTTGCAATCCTGGTGGTCTTCTTCCGGAACCGCGGTTCCATCGCTGTCGAAGACATCAACACGATGAAGGGCTGAAGAGGGGACTTTCATGTATCAGGCGATCGTATTCCTTCCTCTCGCGGGCTTTCTCATTGCCGGTCTCTTTGGCCGCGCCATCGGGGCGAGGGGATCGGAACTCATCACTTCCGGACTGCTGGTCGTTTCGGCCGTGCTCTCCTGGATTGCATTCTTTTCCGTAGCCCTTGGCGATCAGGAAGGCTTCACCGTACCGCTGCTGCAGTTTATCTCGTCGGGAAACCTCGACGTGAACTGGGCGCTCCGCATCGATACGCTGACGGCCGTGATGCTGGTCGTCGTGAACACGGTGTCCTCGCTGGTTCACATCTACTCAATCGGCTACATGCATCACGATCCGCAGCGTCCGCGCTTCTTCGCGTACCTGTCGCTGTTCACCTTTGCGATGCTGATGCTCGTAACCGCCGACAACCTGGTCCAGATGTTCTTCGGCTGGGAAGGCGTGGGTCTGGCGTCCTACCTGCTGATCGGTTTCTGGTACAAGAAGCCCTCCGCCAATGCCGCTTCGATGAAGGCCTTCATCGTCAACCGCGTTGGTGACTTCGGCTTCATCCTCGGCATCTTTGGCGTCTTCATGCTGTTCGGCTCGGTGAGCTTCGACACCATCTTCGCCAACACCCAGAATTACCTGCCGGGCACGCCTGAATCCGCCGAACCGGTTCTGACCTTCCTCGGCTACTCGCTGACGACGCACGCGGCGCTGACCATCGTCTGCCTGCTGCTCTTCGTCGGCGCCATGGGCAAGTCGGCGCAGGTTCCGCTTCACACCTGGCTGCCGGACGCCATGGAAGGCCCGACCCCTGTGTCGGCTCTGATCCACGCCGCTACGATGGTGACCGCCGGTGTCTTCATGGTCGCTCGTCTGTCGCCGATCTTCGAACTGGCGCCGACCGCTCTGATGATCGTGACCCTCGTCGGCGCTTTCACCGCGTTCTTTGCGGCGACCGTCGGTCTGGTCCAGAACGACATCAAGCGCGTCATCGCCTATTCGACCTGTTCTCAGCTGGGCTACATGTTCGTGGCGCTTGGCAGCGGCTTCTACGGTGCTGCAGTCTTCCATCTCTTCACGCACGCCTTCTTCAAGGCCCTGCTGTTCCTCGGTGCCGGTTCGGTGATCCACGCCGTTTCCGACGAGCAGGACATGCGCAAGATGGGTGGCCTGCGTAAGCTGATCCCGCAGACCTACTGGATGATGGTCATCGGCACCCTGGCGCTCACCGGCGTCGGTATCCCGGGGACGCTCATCGGTATGGCCGGCTTCTTCTCCAAGGATGCGGTGATCGAGGGTGCGTTTGCGGCTCACACGGCTGCTGGCCAGTTCGCCTTCGTGCTGCTCGTAATCGCAGCCGTCTTCACCAGCTTCTATTCATGGCGCCTGATCTTCATGACGTTCCACGGCAAGGCACGTGCTTCCGCCGACGTCATGCACCACGTTCATGAATCGCCGCTGGTCATGCTGGCTCCGCTCTACATTCTTGCATTCGGTGCGGTCTTCGCGGGCGTTGTCTTCAGCGAATACTTCATCGGTCATCACTTCACCGACTTCTGGAAGGGCGCTCTCTTCGTGCTCGAGGACAACCACATCCTGCACGACTTCCACAGCGTGCCGGTATGGGTGAAGTGGTCGCCGTTCGCCGCGATGCTGATCGGTCTGCTGGTCTCCTGGCACTTCTACATCCGTTCGCCGGAGAGCCCGAAGCAGCTTGCTGCCCGCAACCGGGGCCTCTACGCCTTCCTTCTCAACAAGTGGTACTTCGACGAGCTCTATGACTTCCTGTTCGTCCGTCCCGCGATGCGCCTCGGCCAGTTCCTCTGGAAGAAGGGCGACGGCATGGTCATCGACGGCTTCGGCCCGGATGGCATCTCGGCCCGCGTCGTGGACATCACCAACCGCGTTGTGAAGATGCAGACCGGTTACCTCTACCACTATGCCTTTGCGATGCTGATTGGCGTCGCAGCCCTTGTGACCTGGATGATGCTCGGGAGCTCGTTCTAAACCATGACCGATTGGCCCATTCTTTCCACGGTCACCTTCCTGCCACTGGTAGGTGCATTTCTCATCCTGCTGATCAGGGATGATGGCCAGAGCGCCGGCCGCAACATCCGCAATGTTGCGCTGCTGACGACGGTCTTCACCTTCGTTCTCTCGATCTTCATCTGGGCCGGCTTCGACTATTCGGTGCCGGGCTTCCAGATGGTCGAGAAGCACGAGTGGTTCGACGCCAACATCTCCTACCACATGGGTGTGGACGGCATCTCGATGCTGTTCGTGATCCTCAGCACGTTCCTGATGCCTTTCTGCATCCTGGCGAGCTGGGAGTCGGTTCAGCACCGCGTCAAGGAATACATGATCGCGTTCCTGATCCTGGAAACGTTCATGATCGGCGTGTTCTGCGCGCTGGATGTGGTTCTGTTCTACGTCTTCTTTGAAGCGAGCCTTCTGCCGATGTTCATCATCATCGGCGTCTGGGGTGGCAAGCGCCGCGTCTATGCAAGCTTCAAGTTCTTCCTCTACACGCTGGCTGGCTCCGTGCTGATGCTGCTCGCCATGATGGCGATGTACTGGCAGGCTGGTACGACCGACATCCCGACGCTGCTGACGCACGCTTTCCCGGCACACATGCAGTACTGGTTGTGGGTAGCCTTCTTTGCTTCCTTCGCGGTGAAGATGCCGATGTGGCCGGTGCACACCTGGCTGCCGGACGCACACGTGGAAGCACCGACGGCCGGCTCCGTGATCCTGGCGGCCATCCTGCTGAAGATGGGCGGCTACGGCTTCCTGCGCTTCTCGCTGCCGATGTTCCCGATCGCGTCCGCCGATCTTGCTCCTGTGGTCTTCACGCTCTCCGTTGTGGCGGTGATTTACACCTCGCTCGTGGCGCTGATGCAGACTGACATCAAGAAGCTGATCGCCTACTCGTCCGTTGCTCACATGGGCTTCGTGACCATGGGCATCTTCGCGATGAACGAGCAGGGCATCCAGGGCGCCATCTTCCAGATGCTGTCGCACGGTCTGGTCTCTGGTGCGCTGTTCCTCTGCGTGGGCGTGATCTACGATCGCATGCACACCCGTGATATTGCAGCCTACGGCGGCCTCGTGAACAACATGCCGAAATACGCGGTCGTGTTCATGATCTTCACCATGGCGAACGTCGGCCTTCCGGGCACCAGCGGCTTCGTCGGTGAGTTCCTGACGCTTCTGGCCGTCTATCAGGTGAACACCTGGATCGCGTTCTTCGCGGCCACGGGCATGATCCTCTCGGCAGCCTACGCACTTTGGCTCTACCGCCGGGTGATCTTCGGTGCGCTGACGAAGGAAAGCCTGAAGGTGCTGACGGATCTCTCCGTGCGTGAGAAGGCGATCCTGTACCCGCTGGTTGCGCTGGTGATCTTCTTCGGTGTGTATCCGAACGCCCTTATTGATGTGACGACGGCCTCAGTCGGATCGCTGATCGATCATCTGAGTGCCTCGCTCGACGCGGCCCAGGTGGCCGGAGCCAATTGAACGGAAGAGTGGATTCCATGACGTTTGATCTCACTTCGAGCTTGGCTCTTACACTGCCGGAGGTAGCACTCGCCGTAGGCGCGATGGTGCTCCTCATGGTCGGCGTATTCTCCGGCGAGCGGGCCAACAACACTGTGACCGGTCTGGCCGTGGCGCTGCTCTTTGCGGCCATCGCCTGGATTTTCGTCTTCCCGACGGAAGGCGAGGCCTTCGGCGGCGCTTTCGTGAACGACGGCTTCGCCCGCTTCATGAAGCTGCTGACGCTTGCTGGTTCTGCGATTACGCTTGTCATGTCGGTTGGCTTTGCACGGGCAGAGCGCTTCGACAAGTTCGAGTACCCGGTCCTGATCATCCTCTCGACCGTTGGCATGATGCTGATGGTGTCGGCGAACAACATGCTGACGCTGTACCTCGGCCTCGAACTCTCTTCGCTTGCCCTCTACGTCGTTGCCGCCATCAACCGCGACAGCGTTCGTGCGACGGAAGCTGGCCTCAAGTACTTCGTGCTGGGCTCGCTGGCTTCGGGCATGCTGCTCTACGGTATCTCGCTCGTCTACGGCTTCACCGGCCAGGTAGGCTTTGACGGTATCGCTGCAGCACTTGCTGACGGCCAGCGTCCGCTCGGCCTGATCTTCGGTCTGGTCTTCATCCTCGCAGGCATTGCCTTCAAGATCTCCGCCGTGCCGTTCCACATGTGGACGCCGGACGTCTACGAAGGTGCGCCGACGCCGGTCACCGCCTTCTTTGCCGCTGCGCCGAAGATGGCGGCCATGGCAATGCTCGTCCGCGTGACGATGGACACGTTCCGTCCGGTTGCCTCCGACTGGCAGCAGATCGTGGTGTTCATCTCCATTGCCTCGATGCTGCTCGGCGCGTTCGCCGCGATTGGCCAGCGCAACTTCAAGCGCCTGATGGCTTACTCGTCCATCGGTCACGTCGGCTTCGCACTCGTTGGTCTTGCCGCCAACTCGGAAGCAGGCGTTCGCGGCGTTGCGATCTACATGCTGATCTACCTGGTCATGACGCTCGGCACCTTCGCCTTCATCCTGGCGATGCGCCGCAATGACGAGAATGTCGAGCAGATCGATGATCTGGCTGGTCTCTCCAAGACCAACCCGGTCATGGCGGTGATCCTGACGCTGCTCATGTTCTCGCTGGCAGGCATCCCGTTCCTCGGCGGCTTCTTTGCCAAGTGGTACGTATTCCTGGCTGCAATGCAGTCTGGCCTCTTCACACTTGCCGTTATCGGCATGCTGGCTTCGGTCATCTCGGCCTACTACTACCTGCGCGTCATCAAGATCATGTGGTTCGATGAATCCGCCGGTGGGTTCCAGCCTATGGCTGGCGAACTGCGCCTGGTTCTGGGTCTGAGCGGCCTGTTCATCACCTTCTACGTGCTTTTCGCCGGTACGGTCGGCCAGCTCGCGGAAGCTGCTGCCCATAGCTTCTTCTAAGCAATGTTTGCCCTCGCGCCGACAGCACATTCAACCGGCTACCGGCTCGAGGCACACGACACTGTGACGTCGACAAACGCGCTCGCGCTGGAGCGGGCGCTTGAGGGCGATCCGGGAAATCTCTGGATCGTCTCGAAGCACCAGTCCGGCGGCCGTGGCAGGCGAGGGCGTGTCTGGGACACACCTTCCGGAAATCTGGCTGCGACCACCCTCGTGGTTGCCAGTATTCCCCCGGCTACTGCTGCAACGCTCGGCTTCGTGGCCGGGCTTTCGCTTTCTGATGCACTGGTTGCGACTGCTGGCAATCACCGTTTCGAGCTCAAGTGGCCGAACGATGTTCTGGCCGATGGAGCAAAGCTTTCCGGCATCCTGCTTGAATCGACCGTCTTTTCAGACGGGCGGCTCGCGGTTGCCGTGGGCATCGGTGTCAACATCGTCGCCCATCCAACCGATCTTCCCTATCCGGCAACGTCACTTGCCGCCCTCGGCAGCAAGGTCGACGCGGAAGGCTTGTTTTTTGCTCTGAGCGACGCGTGGATCGACAACATGCGGCTGTGGGATGAAGGCCGGGGGCTTCCGCGCATCCGCGAACGCTGGCTTGCTCGCGCCGCTGGTCTTGGCACTCGTGTCACCATAAGGGTAGACGGACGGGTCGCTTCGGGCATATTTGAAACCATTGATGATGCCTGCCGCTTTGTCATTCGCGAGGACGACAACAGTCTGGTGCACATTGCAGCTGGTGACGTGCATTTCGGTGCCGTGGCATCGGTCCGCGAGTAGAAAATCCCGAGAGGGTTTGAGAACAACGAGTTAAGAGTAGTTATTGATCGAGAGATTCAATAATCTGCTAACTATTTTAGCGAGAGGAAACGCGACGTGGCAGTAGGGCGCGAGGAGTTGGTATTTTGTCCTTTGGGGGGTGTCGGCGAAATCGGCATGAATCTGGCCCTTTACGGATATGGCCCGGCGGCCAACCGTAGCTGGCTTCTGGTCGATTGCGGTGTGACCTTCCCGGGACCAGACCTTCCGGGCGTCGATCTCGTCCTGCCGGACATCCGCTTCGTTCAGGAGCAGCTGCCGAACCTGAAGGGCATTGTCATCACCCATGCCCACGAGGACCACTACGGCGGTCTTCTGGACATCTGGCCGATGCTGAAGGCGCCGGTCTGGGCAACGCCGTTCACCGCCGGTCTGCTTGAAGCAAAGCGTGAAGGCGAGTGGAACGCGCCGGAGATCCCGGTGAACATCTTCCGCGCCGGCCAGACCTTCCAGATAGGGCCGTTCACGATCGAGGCCGTGGCGGTCAGCCACTCCATTCCAGAGCCGGTTTCGCTGGCGATCACCACGCCGCTCGGCAAGGTCATTCATACCGGTGACTGGAAGATTGATCCGGAACCTGTTCTTGGACCGAGCATCGATGAGGCTCGCTTCCGTGCGCTCGGCGACGAGGGTATTCTGGCGCTCGTCTGTGACTCCACCAACGCGATGCGTGAAGGGGACTCTCCGTCCGAACGCGCCGTCGGCAACGGTCTGCGTGAAGTGATCGAGCAGGCGTCGGGTCGCGTCGCGGTCACCACCTTTTCCTCAAACGTGGGTCGTATCCGGGCCATCGCTGAAGCTGCGCGCGATGCCGGTCGTTCAGTGCTCGTCCTTGGCCGTTCGCTTCAGCGCGTCATTGAAGTGAGTTCCGAGCTTGGCTACCTGGACGGCTTGCCACCCTTCGTACCGGAAGATCAGTTTGATCATATTCCGCGCGAGAACGTGGTGGTGCTCTGCACCGGCAGCCAGGGCGAGGCGCGCGCCGCCCTTGCCAAGCTTGCCCGTCAGGAAATGCGTAATGTCCGCCTCGCTCCCGGTGATACGGTCGTTTTCTCCTCTCGCGTGATCCCGGGCAACGAGAAGGCCATCATCACGATCAAGAACCAGCTCATCGAGCAGGGCGTGAAGATCATCGAAGACACGGATGCGCTCGTCCATGTGTCGGGCCATCCACGCCGCAATGAGCTGCGCAGGATGTATGAATGGGTGAGGCCGCAGGTTCTGGTGCCCGTGCACGGTGAAGCTGCCCATCTGGCAGCCCACGGCTCGCTCGGCGCCATGAGCGGCATCCCTGAAGTTGCCCAGGTCCGTGACGGCGAGATGCTTCGCCTCGCACCGGGACCGGTAGAGCTGATCGAGCGCGTGCCGTTCGGCAGAATCTACAAGGATGGCAAGGTGATAGGCAACGATGTTGAAGTAGGAGTGCGAGATCGCCGCAAGCTCGCCTTCGCCGGCCATGTGGCCGTCAACGTCGTGCTCGATGACCAGTACGAACTGGCTGGCGATCCGGATCTTGTCGCAGTCGGCGTGGCCGAAAAGGACGCAAGTGGCCGCCTGATTGAACAGGTGATGCTTGACGCAGCCATCGGTGCGATCCAGAGCATTCCGCGCAAGGGCAGGCGCAACCTCGATCTGGTTGCCGAGGCTGTACGCCGCTCGGTTCGGTCTTCTGCCAACGAAGTCTGGGGCAAGAAGCCGATCGTGACCGTGTTTGTGACGCAGTAACATTAGGGGGAATGATGCTGAAGAGGCTCAACCATGTGGCAATCGCTGTTACCGATCTGGAATCCGCAACCGCGAACTATCGCGACACGCTGGGTGCCAGGGTGTCGGAGCCTCAGGCATTGCCGGAGCACGGCGTCACCGTCGTGTTCGTAGAGCTCGATAACACCAAGATCGAGCTTCTGGAGCCGCTGGGCGAGGGCTCTCCCATCGCTGCTTTCCTGGAGAAGAACCCCTCGGGTGGATTGCACCACGTCTGCTACGAGGTCGAGGACATTCTTGCTGCTCGCGACCAGCTGAAGGCGAAGGGCGCCCGCGTACTGGGCGACGGCGAACCCAAGACTGGCGCCCACGGCAAGCCGGTGCTCTTCCTTCACCCGAAGGATTTCAACGGCACGTTGGTGGAACTGGAGCAGATCTGACGCTGCCCTGGATTACGCCGCTGTGACAGGGAACCGCTCCTGCCTGGGCTTTCATTCCCCGGCGGGATGGCGTAACAGGCGTTGGAAGCTGGTCCGCCTTTAAGCAATCCCTGACAGGGTCGTTCCTCAGGATCACCATGGCTGTCAGCCTGAATATCGTTTGGAGTGCACATGACCTGGGTATCGCTCGCCGCAGTCTACTTCATCCTTTGGTGGATCATGCTGTTTGTGGCGCTGCCGATCGGGCTGCGCACACAGGACGATGAGAAGGATGTCATCCTCGGAACGACTTCCAGCGCGCCTGCGGGCAAGCACATGCTGAAGGTGGTCATTCTGACGACGGTGTTTTCGGCCGTCGTCATGACCGTGATGCTGATCGTGACGCGCGTTCTGGGCTATTCCTTCGACGATATCCCGCGCCTGATCCCCGTATTTGGCGCAATAGGCGGCGGCCACCACTAGAGTTTCTGTGCGAGTCTGAACTGGTCCAGGCCTCTGCTCTCATGCCAAGCTTGTGAAAGCATTAGCTTGTGGGCACGAGCTTAAGCTCTGCAACCCCATAATCCTGAGACCCCAAACACTTCGTCTGGCTTCAACCAGGCGATTTCATTTTGCGCAAAAAAAAAGCAAGGCATGAAGCCTTGCAACTTAACGCGTCCGATCCTTACTCCGTCTCCCGACGGCGGCAGCGGGTCATCGCGCCAGGACCATATCCTCCCAAGACTTTTGACCGCGTAAATGAACTGGATTGTTACTCCATGTTCTTGTTATGTGGCATGCACTTTAGACCAAGTTTTCGTGCAATGTCACGATAAATTTTCGCGTCCGGCGACTTTGACAAAATACAGCCGTGAACGGCGGGCAACAGCCTTGGGGCAATTCATCCGCCCTTGAAGCCGCGGGTTTTCAAGCGGTCACGAAATGGCTAAGAAGCAATGCAAATCCAATAGTCGCGGAGATGATTCCGCGCTTCCTCTCGTGCTGGACTGACAAATGCGACTGTCGCGCTACTTTTTGCCCATATTGAAGGAAAATCCCCGTGAAGCGGAGATCGTGTCTCACCGCATGATGCTCCGTGCTGGCATGCTGCGCCAGCAGGCTGCGGGCAGCTTCACCTGGCTTCCGCTGGGCAAGCGAGTGCTGGACAAGGTCTGCCAGATCATCCGCGAGGAGCAGAACCGCGCCGGCGCTCAGGAAATCCTGATGCCGACCATCCAGTCGGCTGATCTGTGGCGCGAAAGCGGCCGTTACGACGACTACGGCAAGGAGATGCTCCGCATCAAGGACCGTCACGAGCGCGACATGCTTTACGGTCCGACCAACGAGGAAATGGTCACCGACATTTTCCGGTCGTACGTTAAGTCCTATCGCGATCTGCCGCTGAACCTCTACCACATCCAGTGGAAGTTCCGCGATGAAGTGCGTCCTCGCTTCGGCGTGATGCGCTCGCGCGAATTCCTCATGAAGGACGCCTATTCGTTCGACCTCGATTACGAGGGCGCCAGGGCGGCCTACAACCGCATGTTCGTGGCTTACTTGCGCACCTTCACCCGCATGGGCCTGAAGGCGATCCCGATGCGCGCTGACACGGGCCCCATCGGCGGCGACCTGAGCCATGAGTTCATCATCCTCGCTTCCACCGGCGAAAGCGCTGTGTTCTGCGAGAAGAAGTTCCTTGATCTTCCCGTGCCTTCGGCGGACGTCGACTTCAACAACGATGCCGAGATCGCCGGCATTGTTACGGAATGGACGACGCCCTACGCGGCCACCGAAGAAATGCACCAGGAGGACGACTGGTCTTCCGTGCCGGAGGACAGCCGCCTTTCCGCCCGTGGCATCGAGGTTGGCCATATTTTCCACTTCGGCACCAAGTATTCCGCGCCCATGAAGGCTGCTGTGACGGGACCGGACGGCAAGGAACAGCTCGTTTCCATGGGCTCCTACGGCATCGGTCCGTCTCGTCTGATCGCTGCGATCATCGAGGCGAGCCATGACGATAACGGCATCATCTGGCCGGAGGCTGTCGCGCCGTTCCATGTGGCCCTTATCAACATGAAGGCTGGCGACGCTGCCTGCGATGCCGCCTGCGAAGAGCTCTACAGCAAACTCTGGGCTGCTGGCGTCGAGGTTCTCTACGACGACACCGACCAGCGCGCCGGCGCGAAGTTCGCGACCGCCGATCTCATCGGTCTGCCCTGGCAGATCATCGTCGGTCCGCGCGGCATCGCTGCCGGTGAGGTCGAGCTCAAGAACCGCGCCACCGGCGAGCGCGAAAACTTGGCACTGAAGGACGTTCTGGAAAGGTTCGGCACCAACTCATGAGTGAAAAAGGAGCCAGGGCGGCGGGGGCGGGACCTTTCTCGTATTTCGAGCGTCTTGTGGCATGGCGTTACCTGCGCTCACGCCGCAAGGAGGCTGCGGTCTCCGTAATCTCTGCAATCTCATTCATCGGCATCATGCTCGGCGTCGCGACGCTGATCGTGGTGATGGCCGTCATGAATGGATTTCGGACTGAGCTCCTGACACGCATGCTGGGCATCGAGGGGCACATGTCCGTGATGCCCATCGACATGCCGCTGAACGACTATGAAGTACTGTCGACGCGACTGAGCGGCGTGCCGGGCGTTCGCCTCGCCGTTCCCATGGTGCAGGGACAGGTGCTGGCTTCCGGGCCTCGCGGCGCGGGTTCCGGCGCCATTGTTCGCGGCCTGCGTGCCGAGGACATCGCCAAGCTCTCCATGGGCCAGAACATTCGCCAGGGGTCGCTCGAAAACTTCGACACGGGCGAGGGGATCCTGATCGGTTCTCGCATGGCCCAGCGCTTGGGCGTGAGCATTGGCGACAACGTCACGCTCTTCTCGCCGGAGGGCGACATCACCCCCTTCGGTGTGACGCCGCGCGTCAAGGCCTATCCGATCAAGGGCGTCTTCGAGGTTGGCATTTCCGAATACGATGCAAGCTTCGTCTTCATGGCGATCAGCGAGGCCCAGCTCTTCTTCAATGTCGAGGGGTTGGCGCAGCAGATCGAGGTCTTCGTCGACAATCCAGACAATATCGCCAGCTTCTATCCGCTGATCGAAGATGCCGCGCAGCGCCCGGTACAGCTCACCGACTGGCGCCAGCGCAATCAGGTGTTCTTCTCCGCGCTGGAAGTGGAGCGCAACGTGATGTTCATGATCCTGACGATGATCGTGCTCGTCGCCGCGCTGAACATCATTTCCGGCATGATCATGCTGGTGAAGGACAAGGGGCACGACATAGCCATCCTGCGTACCATGGGCGCGACGAGCGGGGCGATCATGCGCATCTTCATGATGGCGGGCGCGTCGATCGGCGTGGCGGGCACCTTCGCCGGCCTGATCCTCGGCACGCTCCTCTGTCTCAACGTGGAATCGATCCGTCAGTTCTTCTCGTGGGTATCGGGCACCACCATCTTCAATCCGGAGATCTACTTCCTCAGCAAGCTTCCGGCCGACATGGAATCGGGCGAAACCATTGCGGTCGTGCTTATCGCGCTCGCTCTGTCGTTCCTGGCGACGCTGTTCCCCGCCTGGCGCGCTGCACGTCTCGATCCCGTTGATGCTCTGAGATACGAATAATCATGGCTGAAGGCATCCTCGAACTGAAGTCGATCAACCGGCGCTATGTGCAGGGGTCGAAAGAGCTCGTCATCCTGAACAACGCGAACTTCACGTTGAAGCGCGGCGAGATGGTGGCACTTGTGGCTCCATCCGGCACCGGCAAGTCGACGATGCTGCACATCGCTGGCCTGCTCGAGTATCCCGACGGCGGGGACGTGATCATCAACGGACAGCCCTGCGCCGGCCTCTCGGATGACCGCCGCACGGAAATCCGCCGCCGCGACATCGGCTTCGTCTACCAGTTCCATCACCTCCTGCCGGAATTCACCGCGCTCGAAAACGTGATGATGCCGCAGCTGATCTCCGGCCTCGCACCCGCCGAGGCGAAAGAGCGGGCGGAGCAGCTCCTCAACTACATGAAGGTGGGCAAGCGGGCCGAACACCGCCCCGCCGAGCTTTCCGGCGGTGAACAGCAGCGTGTCGCCATTGCGCGCGCCGTGGCGAACGCCCCGCTGGTGCTGCTGGCGGACGAGCCGACCGGTAACCTCGATCCAGGCACCGCGCACTACGTCTTCGACGCACTGGAAGCGCTGGTGCGCCATTCCGGCCTCGCAGCCCTGATCGCAACCCATAACGCAGAGCTGGCAGCCCGCATGGACCGCCGCGTCACTCTGCGCGACGGCAAGATCGTCGATCTCGACGCGACGCTCGCCAAGTCATCTCGCTAGCGTACGGGCTTCCGTCCGGAATTGCGCTCAAACAGAGACCTGGATCCTTTCGGCGTTTCTGGCAACGCTGAAATGATCTGGGCCGATTTTACCCGGTTTCCAACGACCCGTTCGCCCGCGTTGCCTGGGCGACGGGCGTGCTCGCATCGGGCCGCACCACCCTTCGCCTCAGGTCTCGTTACCCCTCATGATGTGCTACGCGGCCCGCTGCTGTACGGGCAGCGCCTGTCTGTCCGAGCAGGCCCACATCGCGGAGCATGAGCTCCCTCGAGATTTATCGCGCTAAGGTTTTCTTAATCATTGATCCAGGTTGAAGCCCGCGAGAATCGGATCTTCCACTTTCGTGTTGACGTGAACAAAATCAGAACATACGATGTCCATATAGAGATCAGCACATAGTTCTTAGGAGGAACCCGATGACTGACTTTGTTCGTGACCTGGCTTCGCTGCTTGCTGTGAGCTCGTTTGTTATTGCTGCGACGTCCTGGATCAGCATTTTTCACTGATCGAACTCCGATTTTTTGGTGCATGCGAATTCCGTTGGAAATGAGCGGATGCTGCTGGTCGGGCGGGGTGGGAGCCCCGTCGTCTCGGTTGAGACGTGCTTCTGGATGAAGGGCAGCCCCTCGCTCACGCAGAGCTTGTCGAAGCATGAGCAGTCGAAGCGTGAGCTGTCGAAGCATGTGCTCTTTGAAGAGTGAGATCATAAGCGTCAGCCTGCCGAGGTGTGAGCCTGCTCAGGCATGAGCTGCTGTCGCACACGGCTGCGGAAGCGTTACGGCCCGGATGCTGGAGGACGTTCCTGATGAACAGGGAATGATCCTCAGCTAATCACGGAAAACTGACTGAAGGTCATTTCGGGGCAGATGGCTGTGCTGTTGGATCTACGTCTAGCAGGCGACAAAGGCGGGCGACGGATTGCGCGAGGCTGGGCGTGCTCCGCGCTGAACGCTGCCATGGAGCGTTCCAGACTGCACCGTTGAGTCGCATTGACGGGGCAATGGCTCATGCTGATGCGAGTGATTCGCGAGCTCAGGCGCGAATTTGGGTCATTGGAACCATCGTGATCTCCTTTACACGTAAAGGAGAATCATAATTACAGGGCATTAAGGCGGATTGGGCTTGTACCCGCCGTATTGCCAGAATATATAGCACCCGCCGTGAAGCAGTGGGGTTGTTTATGTCCGATCTCGTCGACGCTGACTACGTGCCCTCTGAGGACGAACCCTTCATGAATGAGCGCCAGCGGGCCTATTTCCGCCGGAAGCTCATAAAGTGGAAGGACGACATCCTTAAAGAAGCGCGTGAGACGCTAGAGGTGCTTCAAAAAGAAAGCGCCAACCATCCTGATCTTGCCGATAGGGCTTCTTCGGAGACCGATCGCGCTATTGAACTCAGAGCACGTGACCGCCAAAGAAAGCTCATTGCGAAAATCGATGCTGCATTGCAACGGTTGGAGGAGGGGACCTATGGCTATTGTGAAGAAACCGGCGAACCTATCTCGCTGAAACGTCTCGATGCGCGTCCGATCGCGACGCTTTCAATCGAGGCACAAGAGCGCCACGAGCGCCGTGAAAAAGTCTACCGCGACGAATAGCGGAAATTCCTGACAATAATTAGCCCGGTGAGGCATGGCTTCACCGGGTTTTTATTTGGGCAATCTTCCCCCGCCAGTATTTCTTCTTTGAACAAGCTGCCTGGTCTGCATCATTTCCTCGGGAACATTGATACCCCGTGTGGCAAGGCGCGTCGTTCTCCAAAGCTGGACCAGAAGCGGCCCCTAGGACCAATTCATGTCTTCGGCTAATCCGGGGTGGCGAGCTCTAGCGGATCATCATTGAACCCAGAAAATTTCGGGCTGCGGCTCACCACCTGAGACCATTTCGAGCAGTTCTCGCGATACCTTCCAAGTCACCCGATCAGTCGGGCAAGCTGGTGAACCTCGTCAGACGCCTGGGATAGCGCTCCTGGTTTGCCCGATCTTTGAGACCACTGGGCAATGCTCAACAGCTCCAACGCCCCGCGCCATTGACATCCAAAGGGCTATCGAAAACATTGCGCCGAGGGGAGGATTTCCTGAAATGCCGGCAGTCTTCCGGCTGCCCGGGGGAGCCTTGCTAGGGCAAATTGTCATCGGAGTATATTACATGCGTAAGCTTCTCGTTCTCGCAGCGGCCAGCCTTCTCATGTCCGGCAGCGCGATCGCGCATTCGGCAAAGGTAGCCGTGACCGCCATCGTTGAACATCCTTCGCTCGACGCCGTTCGCGATGGCGTTCGCGATGGCCTGGAGAAGGCCGGCTACAAGGTGGGGGAAAACCTTGAGTTCATCTACGAATCCGCACAGGGCAACCCGGCCACGGCTGCCCAGATCGCGCGCGAATTCGCGGGAAGCTCGCCGGATGTGATCGTGCCGATTGCTACTCCGTCCGCACAGGCCGCAGCCGGTGCGACGCGCACCATTCCGATCGTCTTCTCCGCCGTGACCGACCCGGTCGCCGCTGGCCTCGTTGCAACGAACGAAGCGCCTGGCGCAAACGTCACCGGCGTCTCCGATCTGACGCCTGTTGCCGACCACATCGCGCTCATCAAGGAGATCGTTCCGGACGTGAAGGCCGTCGGCTTCGTCTACAACCCGGGTGAGGCAAACTCCGTCGCGCTTCTCGACATGTTCAAGAAGGCAGCCGAGGAGCAGGGGCTCACCGTCGTGGAAGCCATGGCGAACCGTACGGCTGACGTGCAGAACGCCGCCCGCAGCCTGGTAGGCAAGGCTCAGGCCATGTATGTCCCGACCGACAACACCGTCGTTTCGGCATTCGAAGCCATCGTCGGCGTTGCCGATGAGAACGACCTGCCGCTGATCTCCGGAGACACGGATTCGGTTGGCCGTGGCGCTATCGCAGCCGTAGGCTTCGACTATTACCAGGTTGGCCTGCAGACTGCTGACGTGGTCCTGCGCGTTCTGAAAGGCGAGAAGGCGGGCGAGATCCCCGTCACCTTCGCCAGCGGTTCCGACCTTGTCGTCAACAAGAAGGCAGCAGAAGCTCAGGGCGTGACTCTGCCGGACGCCGTCGTTGAGCGCGCAAGCAAGGTCATTGAATAGTATTTTGGCCGCTCCGCCCCGGCGGAGCGGCACTTTTTCTCACCTTTTCCTGCCGATTACTGAATTTTCTACTTGCGTTTGCCTCCTGCTTCGGGCCACGCAACAGCCGAACGCGCAGCTATCTGGAGCATTGTTCTTATGTCAGCCATCGCCCTTTGGGGAGCAGTCGAATTAGGCTTGATCTTCGGTTTCGTCGCGCTGGGCGTCTACCTGGCTTTCCGGGTGCTGGACTTCCCCGATCTGACCGTTGACGGCTCCTTTCCTCTCGGCGCAGCGGTTGCTGCCGTCGCCATCAGTGCTGGTGTGGACCCGTGGACCTCGCTCATCATTGCCGCCATCTGCGGCGCTGCCTGCGGCCTTGTTACAGCCTTCCTGAACGTGCGCTTTGGCATTCTGAACCTGCTCGCCTCTATCCTGACGATGATCGCGCTGTTCTCGGTCAACCTGCGCGTCATGGGACGTCCGAACATGTCGCTGTTGAACCGCGACACGATCATCTCACCCTTTTACGATCTCGGAATTCCCGACCACATCGTCCGGCCGCTCGTGCTCTTCGTGCTGGTCGTCATTGCCGTGCTGCTTCTGGCGCGCTTCCTCGCCAGTGACTTCGGCCTTGCCATGCGAGCGGCGGGCGCCAATGCGCGCATGGCGCAGGCAAATGGCGTCAATGTTGGCGGCCAGATTTATGTCGGCATGGTGCTCTCGAACGGCCTGACGGGTCTCGCCGGCGCGCTGTTCGCCCAGATCGCCGGCTTCGCGGACGTCACCTCCGGCGTTGGCACCATCGTGGTTGGCCTTGCCTCGGTGATCGTCGGCGAAACGCTCTTCCGGTCGCGTTCGATGCTGGTCGCGCTCTTTGCCTGCGTGATAGGCTCCGTCGTCTATCGCGTGGCAGTGCAGCTGGCGCTCTCCGCCGACTTTCTCTTCCTCAAGGCGTCGGATCTCAATCTCGTAACTGCCGTGCTGGTGACGCTTGCGCTCATCCTGCCGAAGCTCAAGGCACGCCGGAGGGCTGCATAATGATCGCCGCTGAAAACCTTCACGTTACCTTCAACCCCGGCACGCCGCTTGAGCGCAAGGCGCTGCGCGGCATCAACGTCACCCTTCACGACGGTGAGTTCGTCACGGTCATCGGCTCGAACGGCGCGGGCAAGTCTACACTCCTGGGCGCGATCGCCGGCGACGTGACGCCCCAGAAAGGTGTCATCCGCGTCGGCGCAGACGATGTAACGCGCGAAAAGCCGTCGGCCCGCGCCAAGCGTGTGGCGCGCGTGTTCCAGGACCCGCTCGCAGGATCCTGCGCGGATCTTTCGATCGAGGAGAATCTCGCGCTGGCAGCCGCGCGTGGCTCGCGCCGTGGCTTTGGGCTGGCGCTTCAGGCCTCCCGCCGTGCGAAGTTCCGCGACCGCGTGGCAGAGCTCGGGCTGGGGCTGGAAAACCGCATGGGCGACCGCATGGGGCTCCTGTCAGGCGGCCAGCGCCAGGCGCTGTCGCTCGTCATGGCGACCCTCGCCGAAGCCAAGGTCCTGCTTCTCGATGAGCACACGGCAGCTCTCGACCCGGGCATGGCAGAATTTGTGGCCAACCTGACTGAAAAGCTGGTCAAGCAGCACGGCCTGACGACGCTGATGGTGACGCACTCCATGCGTCAGGCGCTCGATCATGGAACGCGTACGGTGATGCTGCACGAGGGCCAGGTGGTGCTCGATATCGCGGGCGACCGCCGTCACACGATGAAGGTCGATGATCTGGTGGAGATGTTCCGCAAGGTCAGGGGCGGGGCTGAGCTGGACGACGACGCGCTGCGGATTGGCTAGCCGAACGAGAGGCCGATCCGCGAAGCACGAATGCCGCGCGTTCCTCGATCGAGGCGCGCGGCACTTCAACAAGCTCATATCCCAGATCTGAATAGGCAGTGACCATTGCGTCGTTGGTGCGCATAGCCTCCTCAAGATCCTGCCTGCGTTCCGCATCCTGCGTGAAGATCTCCGGCCACGGCGGGAGGATGAAGGCCTTCTGCCAGTACCGGCAACGCTCTGCGGCCCTGGTGACATGCTCCGGCATGGGAAGCCCGCTGAGACGAAGATATCCGACGATATCAGGCACGCCCCGGTCGAAGAAAGTATATGCTTCGACCGCGCACGCCTCAGCGTGGGATCGCAGGTCCCACTGCAGCATCTGTTCCGCAAAGAGGGCAGCGTCCTTCCACGGAAGTGCCTGCCCACCGATCGCCAGTTGATCACGAATGATCGCGCGTCCCGCCTCGGGAGCGACGCGGTAACCCTCTGACGCAAGCGCATCGAGCAATGTCGTCTTTCCGGAACCCGGCCCGCCGGTGAGGAGAATGAGCCGGTCTGCAGCAGTGCGTTTCATGGCGGCCTCATGGGTGAAGAATGGCCAACGGCAAGCACCGCAAACAGCCAAAGGCTGCGCGCGTTGCATGGAATTCTGAAGGGGAAGAATGGGAAGGAAGAAAGTGGAGGTTTCTGTTGCCAGGTACCTCCGAACCCCGCCTAGAAGTGCGAACCCCTAGGGCTTGATTTGAAGCTATCGCACTGCATTAAGCAGCGAGACGTGCTTCCGCATAGTTGTCGTTTGCAACTACTAGTTTGGTCCGATATCGGTGGTACCATGCCGAGCGAAAGTACGATCTTTACACCCTCGTCGATCCTATTTCGCCCCCATCAGAAGCCGTCCTCATGAGCACTTCGCCCACAGCCGGCGGTTTCTGGTGGAGGCGCCGGGTACCGCCCCCGGGTCCGAATGGCTTATTACACCGTCCGTTTATCGCCATAGTCAGCACGAGGCTGACGGCGCGAATATAGGGATCAGATCGCTGTAATGGAAGAGGCAAGGGCGTTGGATAACGCCATTTTTCCTTTGACTTGGCTGGTATGATGAAGAACGCTGGTCTTGCGCCTGGCTCCTCTTAGACGGAGCGGCATCCTGCAGGTAACGAGGAGAGGCTGAAAATGGCAAATTATCTTGCAGACGTGCAGAAATACGACACTTCCGCGGACGAGGCCGTGGTTGGGAATATCGTGAAGCATCTTGGCATTGCGCTGCGTAACCGTGATTCGTCGCTTGTGTCATGCTCCGACCCGGAAGAGCTGAAGCGGGTGCGTGAAAGCTGGTGCAAGAAGAAGCTGGGCGTAGCCGACGATGCCGCTGCCGACGCAGCTATCGAGAAAGTCTGCCAGGCCATGTCCAGCGACAACACCAAGGACCGGGTCACCTTCTACTATCTGGTGGCCAAGGAACTGGGTAAGCTCAAAGCTCTCGCCTGAGTATCCACAGGAGTCCCCGTATCGGGACCCATGCATTTCGCATGACGCAGTGGCCGTCCGCTGACGGGCAGGCCGCTGCTTTCGCTGGCCGCAAAGGCAGCAAGATTTCTGAATCCTTGAGCAGTTCCGGGAAAAGTGGGAACCGGTTTTCCGTGCGGAACTGCGAGAAAACAAAAGCTTAGATCGTTCAGCGTTTCAGCAAAATGCTGAAACGATCTGGACAACACTGGTGCCAACTCCCAGAGGTGCATTTGCATTTCCAGTGGATCGGCTTATTGAGCCCTGCGCCAACCATAGTCACACTGGTCCAAGAGTTTAGGGGTTCGCCACAATGTTCCGCCACCCAGAGTACCAATATCTCGATCTCATCGCGTATGTTCTGGAGAAGGGGGACAGACGCATCGATCGGACGGGCGTTGGTACCTTGTCTGTATTTGGCGCAATGCTCCGGTTTGATCTCTCTGACGGTACCTTCCCGGTCTACACCACGAAGCGCGTCTACTGGAAAACCGCGGTGAAGGAGATGCTGTGGTTTCTCACCGGGCAGACCAACATCCAGTCGTTGCTGCGGGAGAATGTGCGGATCTGGACCGATTGGCCGTTGGACAAGTACCGCAAGACGACCGGCGAACAGATCACACAGGAAGATTTCGAAGAGCGCATCCTGGCCGATGATGATTTCGCGCGCCAGTGGGGTGACCTCGGGCCAGTCTATGGAAAGCAGTGGCGCAGGTGGGTTGACGCGAACGGGAATGAACACGACCAGCTCGCAGGCGTGATGAACACGCTGAAGACGAACCCCTCCAGCCGTCGAATGCTTTTCCACGCCTGGAACGTCGGTGAGCTGGATCAGATGGCGCTAAGCCCTTGCCACATGACATATCAATTCCACGTCAGCGGCCTGGATGATCCGGAGGTGAAGAGCGGGAATTCCAAGCCAAGGCTCAGCCTTATGGTGGGGCAGAGATCCTGTGACCTGGGGCTCGGAAATCCCTTCAACATCGCCCAGGAAGCGGCATTGGTGCATATGGTGGCCCAGCAGGTGGACATGACACCAGGCGAACTCATCTGGGTCGGTGGCGATACTCATTTGTACCTGAACCATCTTGAGATGGCTCAAACCCTTCTCAGCCGTGAACCAAGGCCGTTTCCGAAACTGCGCCTTACCAGGCGTCCAGACTCAATCGACGGATACAGGATCGAGGATTTCGAGGTCACGGGGTACGATCCTCATCCGCCCATTGAAGCGCCGGTCGCGGTGTAGGCGTCTACATCCGAGCGAGTCCTACAGCAGTCCGTTTCGCTGAGCTTCTAGGACTGTACTGACCGTTGGCCTGAAACCGAGGCTGCGGGCACGTGAGACATCCATTGTCAGGTACCACGGGTTCGCCAGCGGTTCCGAGGAAGAGGGGACCTTGGCCCCCGTCGCACCCACAAGCTCGGACACAGACAGGGCTGCATCGTCCGCTATATTGACGATGCGCCCATCCATCGCGCCGTTCAGCGCCATCAGCATCGCGGATGCTATGTCTCGGTGGTGGATCGTGCTCATCCTCTGGGCCGGATGCCACGAGCCAACATGCTGCGGCAGCGCTTCAAGGTGACCGTCTCCATCGCCGTAGATGAACGGGAACCGGAGAACAGCCCAGTTCAGGCCACTTGCACTGAGCTCCCGTTCCGCGGCCACCTTGCTCGCTGGATATGCGTGCTGCGGGTCGACAACGTCGTCCTCCCGCCCTGGATGAGGATTGTCGGCAGGGTAGACGTGCGCCGTGCTCGCCATGATGAAAGGCGCATCCGGCGAATTGCTTTTCACTGCAGCAATGAGGTTGCGGGTTCCGTCGAGATTGCTCTTCCAGATCAGGTCCATATCCTGAGTGCGGAAGACCGAGGCCAGATGCACGACAGCCGACACGCCTTGCGTTGCCTGATCGAGCGTCGAAACATTGAGAATATCGCCGGTGACACCCTCGACATTCGCAGGCACTTGCTTGCCGGCCCGCAGGAGAACGCGGCACTTGAAGCCTGCTTCGACCAGGCGGGGCACCAGGCGTTCGCCAACAAGTCCTGTTGCTCCAGTGACTAGGATCGTCATTATTCGGTTCCTTTCCCGAGAAGATCCTGCAATCTTCCGGTCGCGGTCTGAAGGACACGGATTGCGATTGCGAGATCGGCTGGATCGATGCCGCTGAAGGCAGCATCCTGAATGAAATGAAGGTCGGGGAGTTCGCTCCAGAGCTTCTTTCCGGCCTCGGTCAGCTGCAACGTACGCTGACGCTGGTCTTTGCCGCTCGCAGACTGGTCCACCAATCCCTTACGGACCAGTGTCGCGACAACGCCGCTCAACGTTGCTCTTTCCAGATCGAGAATGCGCACCAGGTCGCGTTGAGCAGTCGGTCCATTGGTGGCCAGCTGCCAGAGCACGTACCATTGCGTCGAGCCAAGGTCATGGGGACGCAACGTCTTGTCCATCAGCGCTCGCCCGGCAAAAAAGCAACGCTTTGCCCATCCAGAGACGGATGAGACCTCTGTCCCGCTCATTTGGCTACCCTCATTTCGTTAGGTACCAAACAAATATGTATGGTACCTAACGAAATGTCAAGCTCGGCTTCAGGTGCAGCGCTTTTGTTGTGTGCTTGGTGCTGCCGAGGGATGTTCGGGCTCCCCGCGATTGGACGCCGCGTCCGGTTTGTGGCATCCGTGACTGCTATGCAGTCAGATCACCGACCGAGGAGCATCATGGATATTGCGATTGTCGTCGCCGCTGCGCGAAATGGCGTCATCGGACGCGATGGCGACATGCCCTGGCGGCTTTCGTCTGACCTCAAGCGCTTCAAGGCCATCACCATGGGCCGGCCCATCATCATGGGGCGCAAGACCTGGGAAAGCATCGGGCGGCCGCTTCCGGGCCGTGAAAATATCGTCATCTCTTCGCGGGAGGGCTTCGAAGCTCCGGGCGCGACGGTTGTAACTTCGCTGAAAGAGGCCATTGCGGCGGCGCGGGAGAGCGCAGGCGAGGGGCAAGTGTTCATCGTGGGCGGTGGCCAGATCTACCGTCAGGCCATGCCGCTCGCCGATATTCTGCATGTGACCCATGTGGAGACGGAAGTGGAAGGCGATACGTCATTCCCGCCCATCGGTGACGAATGGTGCGCAGACCATGAAGAGCACATTCCTGCAGGTGACAAGGATGATTTTCCGACACGCTACGTGATTTACCGCCGGCGGGAGCCTGTTCGTGATCCGGCATGACGGATTTGTGTATAGAATCTTGTCCTTAAACGGAATTCCGCCGCATCGTTGCGTTGAAAGCACGTGAACGGCTTCCTATAAAGGCGACATGCTCATTGTCGGGAGGGCGGTCTGCCCTGACCAAGAAGGATTCTGAATGCCTTGGAATAATCAGAGTGGCGGCCCATGGGGCGGCGGTAGTGGTGGAGGAGGTCCGTGGGACCAGGGGCCGCGCGGCCCTTCTGGCCCCCAGGGTACGCCTCCGGACCTGGAGGAAATCATTCGACGCGGCCAGGACAGGCTGAAGCGCGCGTTGCCGGGCGGTGGCGGATCCAATCCTGCCATGCTTGGCCTGATCGCGCTGGCACTGGTCGTGCTGTGGCTGTTCCAGGCTATTTACACCGTTCAGCCAGATCGCATCGCTGTCGAAATGCGCTTTGGTAAGCCCAAGGCCGAACTCTCCGAGCCTGGCCTGCACTTCCATTGGTGGCCAATCGAGACGGTGGAAGAAGCAACCATCGCCGAGCGTCTGATCGAGATCGGTGAGGCACGCGGCGGTTCTTCCTCCGGCCTGATGCTGACAGGTGACCAGAACCTGGTTGCGGTCAAGTTCTCCATCGCCTACCAGGTGCAGGATCCGATCGCCTATCTCTTTAACGTCGATGATCCGGACGGCATGCTGCGGCAGGTCTCCGAGAGCGCCATGCGTGAAGTTGTCGGTCGCCGTCCGGCACAGGACATCTTCCGTGATGACCGCCAGGGCATTGCCGAGGCTGTCCGCGCCACCGTCCAGAGTGCTCTGAACGACTACGGCGCGGGCCTCAACGTCAACGCGATCTCGATCGAGGATGCTGCTCCGCCGCGTGAAGTGGCTGACGCGTTCGATGAAGTTCAGCGCGCCGAGCAGGACGAGGATCGCTTCGTCGAGGAATCCAACCAGTACTCCAACCAGAAGCTTGGTCAGGCCCGTGGTGAAGCTGCGCAGATCCGCGAAGCGGCTGCCGCATACCAGAGCCGGGTCGTCCTGGAAGCCCAGGGTGAGGCGCAGCGCTTCATCTCGGTCTTCGACGAATACGCCAAGTCACCTGAAGTCACCCGCAAGCGTCTCTTCCTTGAGACGATGGAGCAGGTGCTGAATGGTTCCAACAAGGTGATCGTCAACGAAGGCGGGCAGGGCGTCGTCCCGTATCTCCCGTTGCCGGAACTGCGGCGCAACGCGCCCGCACAGCCGCGCGTGAATGGCCAAACCACCGGAGCGCAGAACACTCAGGGGGGTAACAACTGATGGCAAATCGTCTTCCTGCAATTGTGATCGCCATTGGTCTGGTCCTGTTCCTGGCTTGGTCGTCCATCTTCGTCATCAACGAACGCCAGCAGGCGCTGGTGCTTCGTTTCGGTGAGATCGTGCGCGTCGAGCGTGAGCCTGGCATCTACTTCAAGCTGCCGTTCTCCTTTGCCGGCGCAGATAACGTCCAGATCATCGAGAACCGTATCGTTCGCTTCGATCTGGATGACATCCGCGTTCAGGTTTCCGGCGGCAAGTTCTACGAAGTTGATGCATTCGTAGCCTATGCCATCGAAAATCCCCGCCTGTTCCGTCAGACCGTGTCCGGTAGCCTGCAGCTTGCCGAACAGCGCCTGCGTACCCGTCTTGATGCGGCTCTGCGCCGGGTCTACGGTCTGCGCGGCTTCGAGGCTGCTCTTTCCGAAGAGCGCGCTTCGATGATGCGTGAAGTTGCCGAGCAGCTGCGTCCCGATGCGGCAACGCTGGGTCTTCGGATCGTCGACGTTCGCATTCGCCGCACGGATCTCACCGCTGAAGTCTCGCAGCAGACCTACGAGCGCATGAAGGCTGAACGTCTGGCCGAGGCCGAGCGTCTGCGTGCACGTGGCCGTGAAGCCGCTGCCCGTATCCGTGCCCGTGCCGACCGTGAGGTGGTTGAGATTCTGGCTGCCGCGCAGCGCGAATCCGAGATCATCCGTGGTCAGGGTGAAGCCCAGCGGAACGCGATCTTCGCCGAAGCTTTCGAACGCGACCCGGACTTCTTCGAGTTCTATCGCTCGATGGCAGCTTACCGCCAGGCACTCGACCCGCAGGGCACCACCATGCTGTTGAACCCGAACACGGAATTCTTCCGGTTCTTCAACAGCCCGACGGGTGGCGCAGACACCAGCGGCAATGCGGCTCCTGCCGCAGGCAGTGCTCCAGTGCGGGGCACTGCCCCCGCACAGGCGCAGTAAGAAATAGGCTGGATGGCATTGCGTAATCCAGCAAGACGCGGACGGTAGGCATTGAACGATTTTCTGTCCGCGTTGGGTTTGATGCTGGTTCTGGAAGGCTTGCTCTATGGCGGCCTTCCGGGACTGGTAAAACGAATGGCCGCCGACATCATGCATGTTCCCGAGGGCGTGATGCGTGTCATTGGCCTCATGGTGATGGCGTTCGGCGTCTTCATCGTATGGCTGGTCCGGGGCTAAGCGTTTCGGCCCCGACCTTCCAGATCTCCCGATGCCGGGAAGCTCCAGTTTTCATGAACTGCAGATCACGATCGATCACATTTCAATTGTAAGTATCTTTGGCAGGCGTCGCGTTCTGGTTTCCGACTGGTATGGGAACGATGCACGCTCTATTTTCTTGGGATCGCTTTTGCGTTGGAGCCAATCAGGCCCTAAAAAGGTTTGAGTCTCTGCGGATGATGCTCGCCCTAACGGAGTTGCCACATGCACCTGCCTAAAGTTTCCAAGCTGCTTTCCAGCAAGAGTGTCGTGGCAATACTGTCGCTGTCGATGGCGACGGTCCCGGGGACGCTCCTGGCACAGACGGCGGCAGCTCCGAACGCGGAACAGGCGATCGCGCCGGCCGGCCCGGCTTCAGTTTCCAGTCTGGCGGAACGGCTGCTGGATGCGGTGGTGAACATCTCCACCACGCAGAAGGCGCAGCAGCGCGGGCAGGGCCGTGTGCCCATGCCACGCCTGCCTCAGGGCTCTCCGTTCGAGGAATATTTCGGCGAGTTCTTTGGTGACTCCAACCGCCAGCCGCGCGTGCCGAGCCCGGGGTCCTCGCTTGGTTCCGGCTTCATCATCGATGCCGGAGAAGGCATTGTCGTCACCAACAACCACGTCATTGCTGACTCTGACGAGATCGTCGTCAATTTCGCTGACGGATCCAAGCGCAACGCCGAGCTGATCGGCGTCGACACCAAGACTGATCTCGCTGTGCTGAAGGTTGATCCGACCGGCAAGGAGCTGGTGCAGGTGCCGTTCGGAGATTCAGCTGAGATGAAGATCGGTGACTGGGTCATGGCGATCGGCAACCCGTTCGGCTTCGGCGGCTCGGTTTCGATCGGTATCGTCTCCGCCCAGAATCGCCAGATCGGTTCCGGCCCCTATGACGACTACATCCAGACGGACGCCGCCATCAATCGCGGCAACTCCGGCGGTCCGCTCTTCAACATGAAGGGCGAAGTGATCGGCATCAATACGGCCATCATTTCTCCGAGCGGCGGCTCGATCGGTATTGGCTTCGCCATCCCGTCGAAGCTCGCGATGCATGTTGTCCGGCAACTGCGTGAGTTCGGCGAAACCCGTCGCGGCTGGCTCGGCGTTCGCATTCAGCCTGTGACGGACGAAATCGCCGAGAGCTTGGGTCTGGACAAGGCCGCGGGTGCGCTGATCAGTGGCATCGAGAAGGGTGGCCCGGCTGAGGGCGGCGAGCTGAAGGCGGGCGACATCATCATCACCTTCAACGGCGAGGAGATTGCCGACGTTCGCGAGCTGAGCCGTGTCGTGGCGGATAGTCCCGTTGGCGAAGAGGTTGATGTTGAGGTCCTGCGCGATGGCGAGCGCCAGAACGTCAAGATCAAGCTCGGGCGTCTGGAAGAAAGTGAAGCCAAGGCGGACTTTTCCAATGACGACGAGCAGAAGGATGAGCAGCAGCTGACGTCGGCCAGCGTTCTCGGCATGGCGATCCGCGAGATCGATGAGGAAAGCCGCGCAGAGTTCGGTCTAGCCGAAGGGGTGACGGGCGTCGTGATCGCTGAAGTCGAGCAGAACTCATCCGCCTTCGAACAGGGCATCAAGCCAGGCGATGTGATCGCCGAGGTGGACCAGCAGTCGGTCGCCAATCCAAGCGAGGTGCTGGATCTGGTCAACGGTCTGAAGGAGCAGGGCAGGCGCAACGCCTATCTGTTGATTGTCTCGCCGAGCGGAGAATCGCGCTTCATCAACGTCCGCATGCGCTGATTTTGAACAGCCAACACGAATGACCGGGCCTCTGAGCAGAACTCAGGGGCTCGTTACTTCAACGACATGGTCGAGGATATTCAACCTCCAACCAAGGTTCCGCCGTTGGGGTGGAGCACCTGACCTGTCATGTAGGACGAATCCTCGCAGGCCAGGAACAGCATGCACGAAGCGACCTCGTTCGGCTGTCCGGGTCGGCCGAGCGGGACGTCTCCACCAAACTTGGCTACCTTTTCCTCTGGAAAGGATGCCGGGATGAGCGGCGTCCAGATTGGTCCCGGCGCGACGCCATTCACGCGGATACCCTTCTCGGCCAGATTTCCCGATAGCGCCCGGACGAAGGCGAGAATCGCGCCCTTGGTCGAGGCGTAGTCCATCAGCACCTGCTGGCCCTTGTACGCGGTGACAGAGGTGGTGCAGATGATGGCGGACCCCTTCTTGAGATGCGGAAGAGCAGCCCGCGTAACGGCGAAGATGCCGAAGATGTTGGTGCGGAATGTTCTCTCCAGCTGCTCGTCGGAGATATCGGTCAGTTCCTCCTGATAATGCTGTTCGGCCGCATTGTTGACCACGACGTCGATCTGGCCCCATCGTTCGATGACGGCGCTGATGAACTTCTCGGCAACAGAAGTCTCGCCCACGTCACCTGCCATGGAGAAGGCTTCGCTGCCTTCCTGGCGTATGAGCTCTTCGGTGTCACGCGCATCCTTGTCCTCGTCCTTGTAGAGGAAGGCGACCTTGGCGCCTTCGCGGGCGAAGAGCACTGCGGTGGCGCGTCCAATTCCTGAATCGCCGCCGGTGATGACGGCTACCTTGCCGTCGAGACGTCCGGAGCCCGGGAACCGTGGCGCGTAGTCCGGCTCCGGATGCATCTTGTGCTCATCGCCAGGCTGCTTGTCCTGATGCTGAGGCGGTGGGGTGTTGTCGCCCATGAATCGCTCCTTTGAATGGTGTCTGGGGACCGAACACCGAGCCTGTCGCTCTGTTCCGGAACATTGCGCGAGCAACGAACATTATCAATGGAGACAACCAAGGGAGTTGATCATGCCAGCCAAATCCCAGGCGCAGCAGAAGGCAGCCGGAGCGGCCCTTGCGGCCAAGCGTGGCGATATGCCGAAGAAGGAACTCAAGGGCGCATCCAAATCCATGGAAAAATCCATGAACGAGGATCAGCTGGAGGAGCTTGCCGCCACCAAGCGCAAGAAGCTGCCGAAGAAGAAGGATTCCTGATCGTTCCTCCCACGCTTCGATGGGCTCAGCGTCAGGCTCCAAGACCTGAAGCTAACTCTCCATTAAGCAAACTGTGAGCATATGGTGCGAAAGGGATTTTCGCAGCATGTGGACACGTCATCATAAGCGTCGCAACACCGGACGACTGATTGTTCCCGCAATCACGGTAGTGGTCCTGTCATACTTTGTCTTTCACGCCTATAATGGCGACTACGGCATCAATGCCAAGGTCCGATACCAGGAGCGCATCGAAAGCCTTGAGGCTGAGCTGGCGCTGCTTACCGACGCTCGCAAGAAGCTGGAGGAGCGCACGAGCCTTCTCAACAATGCGAGCCTCGAGAAGGACATGCTTGACGAATACGTGCGCCGGTCCCTCAACTACGCTGCACCCAATGAGCTGGTGGTGTACATAAAACGTTAGAATTAACCGAATTCCGGTTAATTCTAGTTTATTGTTTAATTTCATATGGTTGGTGTAAGTATTTTTAGGGCACCGGCATGGCACCTATGCGTAAATGCGCATGGCCAAACATTTTGTCGCATGGTAGCATTTCCGAGACTGGAGTTTTGTGACGGGAGGAAGAAACTCCTTCGCGTCTCGGCTCTTATGGGGGCAATGCAGTCCCAATCATTCTGCAGTCTAGGGAGCGATATATGGCGACAACCGCCAAGAAAAGCGCATCGAAACCATCGGTGGCGAAACAACGCACAAGATCCTCATCACGTTCGAGTGCCCTGAGCGAGACGGGCCTCGTCATGCCCAAGGCTCCTGAGCCGCTGGATTTCAGCAAGGAGCAGGAGCTTTCGGCATTCCGTGAGATGCTGCTTATCCGCCGCTTTGAAGAGAAGGCCGGCCAGCTCTATGGGATGGGCTTCATTGGCGGCTTCTGCCATCTTTACATCGGACAGGAAGCTGTCGTCGTCGGTATGCAGATGAACCTCAAGGAAGGTGATCAGGTCATTACCGGCTATCGTGACCACGGCCACATGCTGGCCACTGGCATGGAAGCGCGCGGCGTCATGGCCGAGCTCACCGGCCGCCGTGGAGGTTACTCCAAGGGCAAGGGCGGCTCCATGCACATGTTCTCCAAGGAGAAGAATTTCTATGGCGGCCACGGCATCGTTGGTGCGCAGGTGCCGCTCGGCACCGGGCTTGCCTTCGCCAACCGCTATCGCGGCAATGACAACGTGTCGCTGACCTATTTCGGCGATGGCGCGGCCAACCAGGGCCAGGTCTACGAAAGCTTCAACATGGCTTCGCTGTGGAAGCTGCCGGTCGTGTTCATCATCGAGAACAACCGCTACGCCATGGGCACGGCTGTTACGCGTTCTTCCGCCGAGACCAATTTCTCCCACCGCGGTATCTCCTTCAAGATCCCCGGCATCCAGGTCGATGGCATGGATGTGCGCGCCGTTGCTGCTGCCGGCGAAATGGCGGTCGAATGGTGCCGTTCCGGCAAGGGACCGATCATCCTCGAGATGCTGACCTATCGCTATCGTGGCCACTCCATGTCGGATCCCGCGAAGTACCGCAGCAAGGACGAAGTGCAGAAGATGCGCTCCGAGCATGACCCGATCGAGCAGGTGCGTCAGCGCTTACTGGACAAGAAGTGGGCGAGCGAGGATGAGCTGAAGGCGGTGGACAAGGATGTCCGTGACATTGTCGCTGACGCCGCCGATTTCGCCCAGTCTGATCCAGAGCCGGACGTGTCCGAGCTTTACACTGACATTCTGCTCTGAGGGGGAACCAGCTCACATGCCGATCCAGATTTTGATGCCAGCCCTTTCCCCTACGATGGAAGAGGGTAACCTCACCAAGTGGCTGAAGAAGGAAGGGGAGTCCGTTGCCCCGGGCGACGTGATCGCCGAGATCGAAACCGACAAGGCCACCATGGAAGTGGAAGCTGTTGACGAAGGCACGATCGGGAAGATCCTGGTCGAGGAGGGCGCTCAGGGCGTCCGCGTCAACACGCCGATCGCGCTGCTGCTTGGCGAAGGTGAATCCGTCGACGACCTGAAGGCGGAAGCCTCCACGCCGCCGCCCGCCAAGGCGGAGGCTCCCGCCGAGGAACACGCCGACCAGAAGACGGAAGAGCTTCCCGCGCCTGCCGTTGTAGCCAAGGCCGAGGCTCAGCCGATGCCGTCCGATCCGGACATTCCGGAAGGCACCGAGATGGTGAAGATGACGGTGCGCGAAGCGCTTCGCGATGCGATGGCCGAAGAGATGCGCCGCGACCCGGACGTTTTCGTCATGGGTGAAGAGGTGGCCGAGTATCAGGGCGCCTACAAGGTGACCCAGGGTCTGCTTCAGGAATTCGGCGATCGCCGCGTGATCGATACGCCGATCACCGAGCATGGCTTTGCCGGTGTTGGCGTTGGCGCGGCATTCGCCGGGCTGAAGCCGGTCGTGGAGTTCATGACCTTCAACTTCGCCATGCAGGCGATCGACCAGATCGTGAACTCGGCCGCGAAGACGCTCTACATGGCTGGCGGCCAGATGGGTGCGCCGATCGTGTTCCGCGGCCCGAACGGTGCTGCTGCGCGCGTCGCCGCCCAGCACAGCCAGGACTATGCCGCGTGGTACGGCCACATTCCAGGCCTCAAGGTGGTGGTGCCCTACACGGCTGCCGACGCCAAGGGCCTGCTCAAGGCTGCCATCCGCGATCCGAACCCGATCATCTTCCTTGAGAACGAAATCCTCTACGGCCAGACCTTCGACGTGCCGAAGATCGACGATTTCGTCCTGCCGATCGGCAAGGCCCGCATCCACAAGCCGGGCAAGGACGCGACGATCGTTTCCTTCGGTATCGGCATGACCTATGCCATCAAGGCAGCCGAGGAGCTGGCTGAAAGCGGCATCGACGTGGAGGTCATCGACCTGCGCACGATCCGTCCGATGGATCTCGATACGGTCATCGAGTCGGTTAAGAAGACCAACCGCCTCGTCACGGTGGAAGAGGGCTTCCCGCAGTCGTCCGTTGGCGATCATATCGCCAGCAAGGTGATGCAGCGCGCCTTCGACTACCTCGACGCGCCGATCATCACGATTACCGGCAAGGATGTTCCCATGCCTTACGCGGCAAATCTCGAGAAGCTGGCGCTGCCGAGCGTCGCCGAGGTTGTTGAGGCGGTGAAAACCGTCACCTACAAATAGGTAGGGAGGGAATCATGCCGATACAGATCACGATGCCGGCCCTGTCGCCAACCATGGAGGAGGGTAACCTCGCCAAGTGGCTGGTGAAGGAGGGCGACACCATTTCCTCCGGCGATGTCATCGCCGAGATCGAAACCGACAAGGCCACGATGGAAGTCGAGGCCGTCGACGAGGGTACGGTCGCAAAGATCGTCGTGCCCGAGGGGACGCAGGGCGTGAAGGTCAATTCTGTCATTGCGATCCTGGCCGCAGAAGGTGAAGACGTCAGCGCTGCGGCAAGCGGCGCAGGTTCCGCTCCCGCAGCCAAGGCCGAAGCGCCCAAGGCTGAGGAAAAGGCTGAGCCGAAGCAGGAAGCTGCACCCGCACCGAAGGCAGCAGAAGCCGCTCCGGCTCCCGCAGCAAAGCAGGAGCAGCCTGCGAAGGCCGAAGGCGAGCGCGTGTTTGCATCGCCGCTGGCGCGTCGTCTTGCCCGTGAGGCTGGCATTGATCTTTCCGCTGTTTCGGGCTCCGGCCCGCGCGGCAGGGTCGTCAAGGCCGATGTGGAAGCCGCCGCTTCCGGTGGCGTTGCGCCGAAGGCGGCTGGGTCCGCAGCTCCGGCAGCAGAGGCCCAGCCGGTCAAGCCTATGAGCGACGATGCGGTTCTGAAGCTCTTCGAGGAAGGCTCCTACGAGCTTATCCCGCACGACAACATGCGCCGCACGATTGCGCGCCGTCTTGTCGAGGCGAAGTCCACCGTTCCGCATTTCTACCTGACTTTGGATTGCGAGATCGACGCGCTTCTGGAGATGCGCCAGCGCATCAACGATTCCGCGCCGAAGGTGAAGACGGAGAAGGGCGAGGCTCCGGCCTTCAAGCTCTCGGTCAACGATTTCGTCATCAAGGCCTACGCGATGGCGCTCAAGGCGGTGCCGGATGCAAACGTGTCCTGGACCGAAGCCGCGATGGTCAAGCACAGCCACGCCGATGTGGGTGTTGCCGTCTCCATCCCGGGCGGTCTGATCACGCCGATCATCCGCAAGGCGGAAGAAAAAACCCTGTCGGTCATCACCAACGAGATGAAAGACCTCGCCTCGCGTGCCCGCAATCGTAAGCTGAAGCCGGAAGAGTATCAGGGCGGATCGGGCGCGGTGTCCAACCTCGGCATGTACGGGATCAAGGACTTCGCTGCCGTCATCAATCCGCCCCATGCGACCATCCTGGCTGTTGGTGCGGGCGAGCAGCGTGCGGTGGTGAAGAACGGCCAGATCGTTGCGGCCACGGTGATGTCGGTCACGCTTTCGACCGATCACCGCGCGGTAGACGGAGCGCTTGGCGCAGAGCTTCTCTCGGCGTTCAAGCGCTACATCGAGCAGCCGCTGTCGATGCTGGTCTGATCGACAACCGTAGTCCCGCGTGGAATTGAGCCATGAAAACAGTTCTGTGTTACGGCGACTCTCTCACCTGGGGCTACAATGCGCAGACGCTTTCGCGTCACGCGTATGAAGACCGCTGGCCTTCGGCACTTCAGGCGGGTCTCGGCGATGGCGTCCGCGTCATCGCTGAAGGCCTGAATGGCCGGACGACGATCTTCGACGACTATGCATCGGGCGCGGACCGCAACGGTGCGCGCACGTTGCCGACGATCCTTTCCACCCATTCGCCGTTGGATCTGATCATCATCATGCTCGGAACGAACGACCTGAAGCCGGCCATCTGCGGCCGCGCCCACGGTTCAAGGCAGGGCATGGAGCGGCTGATCGATATCGTGCGGGGACATGACTATCCCTTCGACGTAGCGGCGCCGCAAATCCTGATTGTCTCGCCGCCGGCACTTTGCGAGACGCCCAATGTGGACTTTGCAGGTGTCTTCGAGGACGGCATCGGGCAGTCGCTGAAACTCTCTGCGCTCTACGCGCAGGTGGCAGAGCGGATGGGCTGCGGCTTCTTCGATGCCGGAACGGTGGCAAGGGCCGATCCGACGGACGGTGTGCACCTCGACGCCGCAAACACGCGCTCGATAGGCG
Source organism: Nitratireductor aestuarii (assembly GCF_014641695.1). GTDB lineage: Bacteria > Pseudomonadota > Alphaproteobacteria > Rhizobiales > Rhizobiaceae > Chelativorans > Chelativorans aestuarii. The sequence goes on from NZ_BMIF01000001.1 coordinate 299,180, forward strand.
AAGGGCTCGTCGCTGGCGTGCGTTCGATGCTCGGGTTATAGATCCGTCTGTTGGTTTTTGGAGGAAAATGCAATGGCCACAAGAACTTCGGATCTCGGATACGGCTGGGGATGGCTCGCCTTTCTGGGCGTCATTTCCGTCATCGGCGGCATTCTGGCACTGATCAACCCCTTCGCCGCTACGCTGACGGCCGCCATGCTCGCCGCATGGACCTTCCTCATTTTCGGCATCCTGTCGCTCGTCCAGACGTTCCGCGCATCCGATCGTGGCGCGCTCTTCCTCTGGAACCTGCTCATCAGCGTGCTGATGATCGCGCTTGGCATCTCGCTCATCTTCCGCCCGCTCGAGGGCATCATCTCGCTCACGGTGCTCGTCGCGATCATGTTCATCGTGCTGGGCATCGCGAAGCTTCTCTATGCCTTCGGCATGCGCCCGCTCCAGGGATGGGGCTGGGTGCTGCTGTCGGGCATCATCTCACTCGTTCTGGGCATCATGATCCTTGCGGACCTGCCGATGTCCGCGACCTCGATCCTCGGCATCCTGCTGGCGATCGAGCTTCTGTCGAACGGCTTCTTCATGCTGCTGGTGGCGTTCGGGCTTCGCAGCCTGCGCCGGCTCTAGCGGCCAAATTTACCGGATGGGTCACCTGGCTGGCCCATCCGCATAAGATCCAAGGAGAAACTCACCCGTGGCTGACACATACGACGTCATCATCATCGGCTCAGGCCCCGGCGGCTATGTCACGGCGGTTCGCGCTGCACAGCTCGGGCTGAAGACGGCTATTGTCGAGCGCGAGCACCTGGGCGGCATCTGCCTCAACTGGGGCTGCATCCCCACCAAGGCGCTGCTGCGCTCGGCTGAAGTGCTGCACTATGCTCAGCACCCGCAGAACTATGGCCTCAAGATCGATGGTGCTGTCAGCGCCGACATTGGCGCGGTGGTGAACCGCTCCCGTCAGGTCTCCGCACGCCTCAATGGCGGCGTCGGCTTCCTGATGAAGAAGAACAAGGTAGACGTCGTCTGGGGCGAGGCAAAGCTCTCCAAGGCTCCAAAGGGCGCCACGCCTGGCGAAATCGTCGTCTGCAAGACGGCCAAGAAGCCGATGGAGCCGCAGCATCCGACGCCCAAGGGCACGCTGGGCGAAGGCACATACAAGGCCAAGCACATCATCGTCGCCACGGGCGCGCGCCCGCGCGTGCTGCCGGGCATCGAGCCGGACGGCAAGCTGATCTGGACCTATTTCGAAGCGATGATCCCGAAGGAAATGCCGAAGTCGCTGATCGTCATGGGTTCGGGTGCGATCGGCATCGAGTTCGCCAGCTTCTACCGCACGCTGGGCGCAGAGGTGACAGTTGTCGAACTTCTGCCGCAGATCATGCCGGTGGAAGACGCCGAGGTTTCCAAGTTTGCCCGCAAGCAGCTTGAAAAGCAGGGCATGCGCATCCTTACCGAAGCCAAGGTGGCGAAGGTGGAGAAGGGGGCTTCGAGCGTCACCGCGCATGTCGAGCTCAAGGACGGCAAGGTGGAGAAGATCACCGCTGACCGCCTGATCTCCGCCGTTGGCGTGCAGGGCAATGTCGAGAACCTCGGGCTGGAAGCTGTTGGCGTGAAGGTTGAGCGTGGCACAGTGCAGGTGGATGGCTACGGCCGCACGAATGTTGAGGGCATCTATGCCATTGGCGACGTGGCCGGTGCGCCGATGCTGGCACACAAGGCCGAGCATGAGGGCGTGATCTGCGTCGAAAAGATCGCCGGTCTCCCCAACGTCCATGCGCTCGACAAGGGCAAGATTCCGGGCTGCACCTATTGCACGCCGCAAGTGGCCTCTGTTGGTCTCACGGAAGAAAAGGCGAAGGCTGCAGGCCGCGACATCCGCGTTGGCCGCTTCCAGTTCGCCGCCAATGGCAAGGCCATCGCGCTTGGCGAGGACCAGGGCTTCATCAAGACGATCTTCGACAAGAAGACGGGTGAGCTTCTGGGCGCACACATGGTCGGCGCGGAAGTCACCGAGCTGATCCAGGGCTTTGTCGTCGCCATGAACCTGGAGACGACCGAGGAGGAGCTGATGCACACGGTCTTCCCGCATCCTACATTGTCGGAAATGATGAAGGAAAGCGTGCTCGACGCCTATGGCCGCGCCCTCAACGCATAACACGTCATTGTCGCAGCCGGCGGATTTTACGAAACGCGCGGGATAGGATAAGAAGCCTCCGCGCAGGGGCATGACCATCGGACAATGAGGTCATGCTCATCATGAAAGACAGAGGAATAGATGGTCACCGTTCTCGACACCGTCGCCAAGCAACGCCCGCGTCACCCGGAGAAGGCTCACCGGCCTGATCAGGAAGTGCTGCGCAAGCCGGAGTGGATCCGCGTCAAGGCGCCCACGTCGCGCGGCTATATGGAGACCCGCGAGATCGTCAAGAGCAACAAACTCGTGACTGTCTGCGAAGAAGCGGGCTGCCCGAACATCGGTGAGTGCTGGGAAAAGAAGCACGCCACCTTCATGATCATGGGCGAGATCTGCACCCGCGCCTGCGCCTTCTGCAACGTGGCGACTGGTATTCCGACCGCACTTGATCCGAACGAACCGGAAAGCGTGGCGCGTGCCGTGCGCGAAATGGGCTTGAGCCACGTCGTAATCACGTCGGTCGACCGCGACGACCTTGCCGATGGCGGTGCACAGCACTTCGTCGAAGTCATCCAGGCGTTGCGTGCAACCTCGCCGAACACGACGATCGAGATCCTGACGCCGGACTTCCTGCGCAAGGAAGGCGCACTGGAGAAGGTTGTTGCCGCACGTCCCGACGTGTTCAATCACAATCTTGAAACCGTGCCCTCGAACTACCTGACGGTCCGTCCGGGCGCGCGCTATTTCCACTCTATCCGCCTGCTGCAGCGGGTGAAGGAGCTGGACCCGACAATCTTCACCAAGTCGGGCATCATGGTTGGCCTGGGTGAGGAGCGTAATGAAGTGCTTCAGCTCATGGACGACCTCCGTACGGCTGACGTGGACTTCCTGACGATCGGGCAGTACCTGCAGCCGACCCGCAAGCACCATCCGGTCAAGCGCTTTGTGACGCCGGACGAATTCAAGTCCTACGAGACGATCGCCTACACCAAGGGCTTCCTGATGGTCTCGTCTAGCCCGCTGACGCGCTCGTCCCACCATGCCGGTGAAGATTTCGAACGGCTTCGTGCCGCGCGTGCTGCCAAGCTGGCTGTCCGCGAGCTCGCCTGAGATCCCATGCCCAAGCACGAAACAGTCCGCCGGGTAAATCACGCGCCGGAGCAGATGTTTGATCTTGTTGCGGCGGTGGAAACATACCCTGAGTTCCTGCCGTGGTGCGAGGCGCTGACCGTGCGCTCGCGCAAGGAGCGCGACGGCGTGACGATCCTCGTGGCCGACATGACCGTCGGCTACAAGGCGCTGCGTGAGACGTTCACCAGTCAGGTGGTGCTCAGGCCGCAGGAAAACGTCATCGATGTCCGCTACATCGACGGACCGTTCAAGTACCTGACGAACCGCTGGCGCTTCGATGCGGTGGGTGAGGGGCAGACGGACATCCACTTCTTCATCGACTATGAATTCAAGAGCCGGATGCTGGGCATGCTGATGGGCGCAATGTTCGACCGGGCCTTCAGGATGTTCGCCGAAGCTTTTGAGACCCGCGCCGATGCAATCTATGGCAAGGCTGCCTGAGAGCGGAAGTCAGCCTCGGGATGGGGCTCAAATGGAACCCATACGCTTTGTCGGCCTCGCGGAAGCGGCAGAACTAGCCCGGCAAGCGGACCGGATGATCGTGATCGGCTGTTCCGGTAGCGGGAAATCAACGCTTGCTCAGAAGGCAGCTGCGCTCCTTGATCTGCCGTATATTTCAATTGACCGGGATGTTCTCTGGTTGCCTGGCTGGATCCTGCGCGACCGGCCGGAGCAGAAGAGGCTGACGGAAGAGCTGATTGCCTGGGACCGCTGGATCATGGATGGCACCGGCTCATCCACGCTGCACTTGCGTCTGCCTCGAACCGAACTGATCATCTGGCCAGACCTCCCGCGCTTTGCCTGTGTAGCGGGCATCCTCAGGCGCTGGGTGGCAAACCTTGGCCGTACAAGGCCGGAGATGACGCCCGGTTGTCCTGAAAAGATCGACCTTGAGTTCCTGCGCTACGTCTGGACGTGGAACAGGGAGGTAAGGCCCAGAGTGCTGGCTGATATCCAGAACCACGCCTCCGGCAAGCCCGTCGTGATGCTGAAGTCCTATCGCGAGATGGACGAGTTTTCACGGCTGGTTGGCGCCCTCAGCCAGAAGTGAGAGAGCCGTTCGCAGGGCGCTCCGCCGAACGGATGCTCGGTCCCCTTCAAACACGTGGTGGAGCGTCTTTGTCGCTGCCCCCTTCGTCGCAAGACCGAACCAGACGAGCCCCACGGGCTTGCCGGGAGTTGCACCCGTCGGACCTGCGATGCCGGTGACCGATACCGCAAGATCGGCCAGCGAGTGCGCTACCGCGCCTTCCGCCATCTCACGCGCGGTTTCCTCAGAGACGGCACCATAGGCCTGCAGCGTGGCTTCCTCGACGCCCAGGAGATCCATCTTGGCTTCGTTGGAATAGGTAACGAAGCTACGGTCGAAGACGGCCGAGCTGCCTGCGATTTCCGTGAGCGCTGCCGCGATCAGGCCACCGGTGCAGGATTCGGCTGTCGCGACCTTCAGCTTGCGCTCAAGACAAAGGTTCAGGACCAGATTGGCGGCGTCTTCGATCTCGCTCATGGCGCTCACTCAGGCAGGGACCCCGGATAGACGACGCTCGCCGTCGCGATGGCAGCGATGCCTTCGCCACGGCCGAGGAAGCCAAGCTTCTCGTTGGTCGTCGCCTTAATAGACACGCGATCGGGCGAAATGCCAAGCATGTCGCAAAGCTCGGCCGTCATGGCGTCGCGGTGGGGACCGACCTTCGGTGCCTCGCAGATCAGCGTGATATCGACATTGGCGATACGCCCGCCATGCTCGCGGACGAGCTTCGCCGCATGTTCCACGAAGATGCGGGAGGCTGCACCTCTCCATTGCTGGTCCGATGGGGGAAAATGCGTGCCGATATCGCCGAGGCCCTTGGTTGCCAGAAGAGCATCGGTGAGGGCGTGCAGACCAACGTCTGCATCCGAGTGGCCGGAGAGCCCCTTGTTAGAAGGAATCTTTATTCCACAAAGGGTTACGTGATCGCCTTCACCAAAGCTGTGAACATCATAGCCGTTGCCGGTGCGCACGTCGGGGAATGTGGTGCTCATCATTCGCATCCTCTGATCGGCGATCGCGATGTCGCGTGCCCAGGTAATCTTGACGTTGTCGGGGGACCCTTCAACGAGGCGGACGGTGAGGCCAGCCCATTCGGCGATGGCCGCGTCATCGGTGAAATCGGAGCGGCCAGCGTCTGCCGCCGCGCGGTGGGCCTCCAGGATCGGCTGGTAAGGAAAACCTTGCGGCGTCTGCGCCGCATAAAGACCATCGCGCGAGACCGTGCCTTCCACAATGCCGTTCGAACCGCGCTTCAGCGTGTCGGAGACCGCAAGCGCCGGAAGCGCGCCGCTGCCTTCCTGCGCGGTGGCAATCACGCGACCGATGAGCTGATCATCGACAAAGGGGCGTACGGCGTCGTGGATCAGGACGATCTCGGGCCTATCCTCACCGGCTGCTTCTAGCGCCAGTCGCACTGATTCCTGACGGGTTGCGCCACCGAAGACAATGCGCAGCTTTTCGGCACGGGGTGCCGCGCGGCTGAACAGTTCTTCATCATCGGGGTGAATGGCAACGACAACCGAAGCGATTTGCGGATGGCTCAAGAACGCCTTGATGGTGTGCGCTATGACCGGCGCGCCGCCAATGGTTCGGTATTGCTTCGGGCCTTCAACGCTCTGGCCGGCGCGCTCGCCGCGACCTGCAGCCACCAGAACCGCCGTTACGCGGGCGTTCACAGGGGTGTGTGATGTGTTTTCCATGCCGCTCCCACTAGCATGTGCACCTGAAAAGCCAATGAATTTGTTGTTGATCGCGATTCAGGCATTGCGCAAAACATTGCCGTTGTCTACTAAATAGGCATCACAAATCAGGTGCACCATTCTTGGGCAGTCCACTTATACAACAGCTGGCGCAACCGCTGAACGTCCGTGGAGTCGTTCTGCGCAACCGCGTCATTCTTGCTCCCATGTCGGGTGTCACCGACACGCCCTTCCGGATGCGCGCCTATGACCATGGCGCTGGACTCGTCGTCTCCGAGATGATCGCCAGCGGCGAGCTCGCCAAAGGTCGGCAGGAAAGTGAGCGCCGGGTGCGCCGTCCGGATATCGATGTCCACATGGTGCAGCTTGCCGGACGTGATGCCCACTGGATGGCTGAGGCTGCGCGCATCGCTGTGGGCGAGGGCTGGGCCGACATCATCGACATCAACATGGGTTGTCCGGCCAAGAAGGTGGTTGGCGGCGCCTGCGGATCTGCCCTGATGCGCGAGCCCGACCACGCGTTGGCGCTGATTGAGGCGGTCGTAAAAGCGGTTTCCGTTCCGGTGACAGTCAAGATGCGGCTTGGCTGGGACCATGACAGCCTGAACGCTCCCGACATTGCCGCCCGCGCTGAAGCTGCTGGCGTGGCGATGATCACCGTCCATGGACGCACCCGCTGCCAGTTCTACAAGGATCATGCCGACTGGAAGGCGATCCGCGCCGTCCGCGAGCGGATCTCCATTCCGCTTGTTGCCAACGGTGATGGCGATGGAGCGGAAGAAGCTGAAGCGATGCTCGCACAATCCGGCGCAGATGCCATCATGATTGGCCGTGCTCATTATGGCGCGCCTTGGAAGGCTGGCGCGTTGGCCCATCATGCTGCAGGCACGCTTGCGCCAGGTGTGCCGCAAGATGCGGCGGCCATGGGCCAGTACGTGGCCGCGCATTACGAAGACATGCTCTCGCATTACGGGGTCGGGCAGGGCCTTCGCCATGCCCGCAAGCATCTCGGCTGGTACCTCGAAACATGGGGCGGTGAGGCCCTGTCCTGGCGCGACGCTCTGATGGCAGAGACCGACCACACGAGGGTTCTGGCCATGCTGCCCCGCGTCTTCAGCACCTCGCCTACGGAAAGAAAAGCAGCATGATTGCCTCGCTCATTTCACAAGACAGCAACATTGCGCAGCAGGTGATCGATGCCATCGGGCATCCCATAATCGTGGTCGACAAGGAAGGGTACATTACCTTCGCCAATGCGCAGGCCGAGGATTTCTTCCGCCTGAGTGCCGCGATGCTGGCGCGCAACAAGCTGAAGGACTTCGTGCCGTTCGGAAGCCCGCTGCTGGCGCTGGTCGAGCAGGTCCACGCGCGCCATGCGCCGATGAACGAGTACAAGATCGACATCTCGTCGCCGCGGCTAGGGCCAGACAAGATCGTCGATGTCTATGTGGGCACCATTGGCGGCGGCAGCGACTCTGCTGTTGTGATGTTTCAGGAGCGCTCGATGGCGGAGAAGATTGACCGCCAGATGACCCACCGCGGTGCGGCGCGTTCAGTCTCCGGGCTCGCCGCCATGCTGGGCCACGAGATCAAGAACCCGCTGTCAGGTATCCGAGGCGCTGCCCAGTTGCTGGAAGATGTCGTCTCCGACGAGGACCGCGCACTTACTCAGCTCATCACGCAGGAGACGGACCGGATCGTCAAACTGGTTGATCGAATGGAGGTCTTCTCGGACGATCGTCCCGTCGACCGCGAGCCCGTCAACATCCACGTCGTGCTGGACCACGTGAAGGTGATCGCCAAGAACGGCTTTGCCAAGCACATCACGATCACCGAGGACTACGATCCTTCGCTGCCGCCCATCTACGCCAACCGGGATCAGATCGTGCAGGTCTTCCTGAACCTGATTAAAAATGCAGCGGAAGCCATTGGAAACAATGACAAAGGCGAAATACGGTTGTCGACCGCCTTCCGCCCGGGCATCCGTCTCTCCGTTCCGGGTACAACCGAACGCGTGTCTCTTCCGCTGGAATTTTGCGTTCATGATAACGGTCCCGGAGTGCCGGATGACATCCAGCAAATCATCTTCGATCCGTTCATCACCACCAAGACGAACGGTTCCGGCCTCGGCCTCCCGCTCGTGGCCAAGATCGTCGGTGCCCACGGCGGCATTGTCGAGTGCGATACCTCCTCGAGGGGAACAACCTTCCGTGTGCTGATGCCGGCATGGCGCAAGGGCAATGATGATTAAAAGCTACAAGAAACAGGTTTAAGCATATGACACAGCAGGCAAATATTCTTGTAGCCGATGACGATGCCGCGATCCGCACGGTTCTCAATCAGGCATTGTCGCGGGCTGGCCATCAGGTTCGGGTTACCTCCAACGTCGCCACGCTGTGGCGCTGGGTTTCTGCTGGTGAAGGCGATCTCGTCATCACTGATGTGGTGATGCCCGACGAGAACATCTTCAACCTGCTGCCGCGCATCCGGAAGGCTCGTCCGGAGCTGCCCATCGTCGTGATGAGCGCGCAGAATACGTTCATGACGGCTATCCGTGCTTCGGAAGCCGGGGCCTATGAATACCTGCCGAAGCCCTTCGACCTGAACGAGCTTCTGCAGATCGTCGGCCGCGCGCTGGCTGAGCCGCGCGGCAAGGGCAACCAGGAAGCGGAGGCGGAGCAGTCTGAATCGATGCCGCTCATCGGTCGCTCCGCAGCGATGCAGGACATCTACCGCACACTTGCCCGCCTGATGCAGACGGACCTGACCGTGATGATCACAGGCGAGTCCGGTACCGGCAAGGAGCTGGTTGCGCGTGCGCTTCATGAATTCGGCCGTCGCCGCAAAGGTCCGTTTGTTCCCATCAACATGGCGGCCATTCCGCGAGATCTGATCGAGTCCGAGCTCTTCGGCCATGAGAAGGGCGCGTTCACCGGTGCACAACAGCGGTCGACAGGCCGCTTCGAGCAGGCGGAAGGCGGCACGCTGTTTCTCGACGAAATTGGCGATATGCCGATGGAGGCGCAGACACGTCTGCTGCGCGTGCTGCAGCAGGGCGAGTACACCACTGTCGGCGGGCGCACGCCTATCAAGACGGATGTGCGCATCATCGCGGCGACCAACAAGGAGCTGCGCAGCCTGATCAACCAGGGCCTGTTCCGCGAAGACCTGTTCTACCGCATCAACGTGGTGCCGCTGCGCCTGCCGCCGCTCAGGGAGCGCGCAGAAGACATTCCGGATCTCGTCCGCCACTTCTTCGCTCAGGTGGAGAAGGAAGGGTTGCAGGCCAAGCGCATCACCAAGGCTGGCATGGACGTGATGGTGAACTACCCTTGGCCTGGCAACGTGCGCGAACTGGAAAACCTCGTGCGCCGGCTGGCAGCACTCTATCCGCAGGATGAGCTTTCGGCCGAAATCATCCGCCACGAACTTTCCGACACCTATCGCAACGAGATCCCGCAGCCGGGCGCTACACCTGCTGAAGGCATGACCCTCTCGCAGCTGGTGGAGCAGTATCTGCACCAGTACTTCTCGAAGCTCGGCGGTGAACTACCGCCGCCCGGGCTCTATGACCGGATCCTGATGGAGGTGGAGTACCCGCTGATCCTTCAGGTGCTGGCGGCTTGCCGCGGCAACCAGATCCGTGCGGCAGAGCTTTTGGGCCTCAACCGCAATACACTGCGCAAGAAGATCCGCGAACTTGGCATCGACGTCTATCGCGTCAGCAAGATGGAGGCGCCGTTCTCGAGCTGATCCTTTGGCCCATTCAACCCGGCAGAATTAGCCGCTTTTTGTGGAAGCCGTCGCCATTCAGGCTTCCTGGGCGTATTGTTTTTGCGTCTAGTGCACAAAGCGTTGTAAAGTTGCCACATTGCGTTGCAGATGTGCAACGCAGTTATGGTTGAGTCTATAATGAGTCTAGAAGCGTCATCGGCTAACACCACGCCTGCGGAAAAGCCAGCTCGGCCCGACGGGCGCCGGCTGCTGGCCTTGCCCGGTATTCTGGGCGTGGTCGGAGCTCTGCTCACGGCAATGGTATCCTTCACCGTGCTGCTGGGCCTGACGCCGCTTACCCCTGACGCTCCCACGACGATAACGCTCATCAGCATCAATGCAGCCTTCATCCTGCTGCTGATTGGCCTGATCGTGCGCGAGGCCCACCGCATCTATGCCGCCCGCCAGGGCGGGAAGGCGGCGGCGCGGCTCCACGTACGCATCGTGATGATGTTCTCGCTGGTGGCGGCGATCCCCGCCATTCTTGTGGCGATCATCGCTTCGATCACCCTCGATCTGGGTCTCGACCGTTGGTTTGAGCTGCGTACCCGCGTCATCGTGCAATCGTCGCTGTCGATTGCCGAGGCCTATGTCCGCGAAAATGCCGGAACGCTGCAGGGCACGACGGTTTCCATGGCGGTCGACCTCGACCGTTTCCGCTCGGTCTATAGCCTCGACCGAAACGCCTTCCGCCAGCTCCTGACCCAGCAGACGATCGGGCGCGGTCTTGCGCATGCCGTGCTGATCCGTGACGACCAGTCGGTTATCATGGCTGCCGACGTGCCGGAACCGTTGGAGATTCCGGTCCCGCCGGCAGGCGCAATCGAGAAGGCTTCCGAAGGCCGGCCCGTACTGTTCGACCTTGCGCCGAGCAACGTCATCGGCGCGATCTTCAAGCTGCGCGAAATCCCGGACGCCTACCTCTACACGCTCCGTCTGCTCGATCCGCAGGTTCTGCGCGCGCAGCGCATTGTTGCTTCGAACACCGACGAGTACCGGTCGCTTGAAGACAACCGCATGAACACGCAGGTTGCCTTCGCGCTCCTTTATCTCGTGGTGACGCTTGCGATCGTGCTGGCGGCCATCTGGACAGGCATCGCGGTGGCGGACCGGATCGTGCGGCCGATCCGCCAGTTGATTGGCGCGGCTGCCGCCGTGTCGCAGGGTGATCTCGACGTCGAGGTTCCTGTGCGTGCGTCCGACGGTGACGTGGCAGCACTTGGCGATACGTTCAACAAGATGACGTCCCAGCTGAAGAGCCAGCGCGATCAGCTGATTTCCGCCCGTGACACGATCGATGAGCGCCGCCGGTTCTCCGAAGCGGTTCTGGCCGGTGTCACGGCTGGCGTGATCGGCGTGGACGCGCAGGGCGTGATCACCATCGTCAACCGATCGGCAGAAACGATGCTCGCGATCCGCGCGACGGAGAGTGTCGGCAAGCCCTTGGGTGATATTCTTCCGCATCTGGCGCAGGTGTTCGAGGAGGGGCGCACGTCCGGCCGTCGCGTTCACCGCGAGCAGGTCACCTTCTACAGGGCGGGTGCCGAGCGCACGTTCAACATCCAGCTGACGTCCGAGGAACGGGCAGGGCGCCGCGAGCAGAGATCCTACGTCGTTACGGTCGATGACATTACGGATCTGGTCCAGGCTCAGCGCTCGTCGGCCTGGGCGGATGTAGCCCGCCGCATCGCTCACGAGATCAAGAACCCGCTGACGCCCATCCAGCTTTCCGCCGAGCGCATTCGCCGCCGCTATGGCAAGGTCATCACCGAGGATCGCGAGGTTTTCGACCAGTGCACGGAAACGATCATCCGGCAGGTAGGCGATATCGGACGCATGGTGGACGAATTCTCGTCCTTCGCGCGCATGCCGAAGCCGGAGATGCAAATGCTCGACATTCGCGAGCCGTTGCGCGAAGCTTCCTTCCTGATCGAAGTGAGCCGGCCCGACATTCGTTTGGAACGCTTGCTGGGGAGTGAGCCTTTAATGGGAAGGTTCGACCCGCGCCTGCTCAGCCAGGCCTTCGGAAATATCATCAAGAATGCGTCGGAAGCGATTGAGGGACAATCAGAACAAGATCGGGAGAAAGTCATCCGGATTGCGGCTCGCAGGCTCGGGCCCCAGATCGAGGTTCTGGTGATCGATACCGGCAAGGGATTGCCGAAAGAGAACAGACAACGCCTGCTTGAGCCCTATATGACCACCCGTGAGAAGGGAACCGGGCTCGGTTTGGCAATTGTGAAGAAAATTATCGAAGACCATGGTGGGAGGCTGGAGCTGCATGATGCGCCAGAAGATTTCCATGGGGGTGGCGGAGCCATGATCCGCATGGTTTTCCCGGCCCTTGAGGCCGGGGAGGCACAGGAAGAAGAAAGGACGGAAAAGGTCCAAAATGGCGTCTGATATTCTTGTTGTTGATGATGAAGCTGATATCCGCGAACTGGTCGCAGGTATCCTGAGTGACGAAGGCCATGAGACGCGTACTGCTGGCGACAGCGACTCCGCACTGGCGGCGATCGCCGAACGTGTTCCGCGCCTCCTTCTCCTGGACATCTGGCTTCAGGGTTCAAAGCTCGACGGCCTGGCTCTCCTCGATAAGGTGAAGACCATGCATCCGGAGCTGCCGGTGATCATGATCTCCGGCCACGGCAATATCGAAACGGCGGTGAGCGCCATCCGGCGCGGCGCTTACGATTTCATCGAAAAGCCCTTCAAGGCCGACCGGCTGCTGCTCATTTGCGAGCGGGCACTGGAAACCTCGAAGCTGAAGCGCGAGGTGTTGGACCTCAAGAAGAGAAGCGGCCACAGCTTTGATCTTGTTGGCAAGTCCCATGCGATCAATCAGCTTCATCAGGCGATCGACCGTGTTGCGGCCACCAACAGCCGGGTGATGCTGATCGGCCCGTCGGGCTCCGGCAAGGAGCTGGCGGCCCGCGCTATCCACGCACGCTCTGCCCGTCGCGAAGGGCCTTTCGTCTCGGTCAACGCGGCCTCCATTACGCCGGACCGCATGGAGATCGAGCTCTTCGGTACGGAAACGAGCGAGGACGGAACGCGCAAGGTGGGCGCCCTCGAGGAGGCGCATCGCGGCACGCTCTTCCTTGACGAAGTGGCAGACATGCCGCGCGAGACGCAGAGCAAGATCCTGCGCGTGCTGGTCGACCAGCAGTTTGAACGCGTCGGCGGCACCAAGCGCGTCAAGGTCGATGTGCGTATCATTTCGTCCACGGCGGCAGACCTGCAGGAACTGATCGCGAGAGGCGAATTCCGCGAGGATCTCTACCATCGGCTGGCAGTCGTGCCGGTCAATGTGCCCCCGCTATCGAGCCGGCGCGAGGATATCCCGATCCTCGTCGACCATTTCATGAAGACGATCAGCGAGCAGACGGGCATCCGTCCGCGCAAGCTTGGCGAGGACGCGATGGCGGTGTTCCAGGCGCACAACTGGCCGGGCAACATCCGGCAGCTGCGCAACAACATCGAGCGCCTCCTGATCCTCACGCGCGACGACAATGCCGATACACCGATTACGGCCGATCTGCTGCCGTCCGAGATTGGCGACGTGATGCCCAAGGTGCCGACCCAGTCGGACCAGCACATCATGGCACTGCCACTGCGCGAAGCCCGCGAAATGTTCGAGAAGGAATATCTGCTGGCGCAGATCAACCGCTTCGGCGGCAATATCTCGCGCACGGCGGAGTTCATTGGTATGGAACGCTCGGCTCTGCACCGGAAGCTGAAGTCGCTCGGAGTCTAGGTCATCGAATTGTCCGAGATGCGCCAGGTTCTGGCGCTAAGATTGCGACTCACCTCCTGGATGGAGGGTTCATGAGGCGAAGCGAAAGATGAAAGTGATCATTTGCGGCGCGGGCCAGGTTGGCTTCGGTATTGCCGAGAGGCTCGCGGCCGAGCAGAACGACGTCTGTGTCATCGATGTCCGGGCGGATCTGATCCGCTCGATCCGTGATACGTTGGACGTGCGCGGTATCGTTGGCCACGGCGCCTACCCGGAAGTGCTGGCCGAGGCCGGTGCGAACGAAGCCGACATGATCATCGCGGTCACGCTCCACGACGAGATCAACATGGTCGCCTGTCAGGTCGCCCATTCGCTCTTCGAAGTGCCGACCAAGATCGCCCGCATTCGTTCCCAGATGTATTTGCAGCCGCACTACATGGACCTGTTCTCGCGCGACCATCTGCCGATCGACGTGATCATCTCGCCGGAAGTGGAAGTGGGCGAGATGGTGCTGCGCCGCATCGCCGTGCCCGGGGCGACGGATGTCGTGCCGTTCTCGGACGGCAAGATCATGATGCTCGCCATCGAGTGCCAGGAGGAATGCCCGGTCATCAACACGCCGCTGGCGCAGTTGACCGAGCTCTTTCCGAACCTGCCGTCCATCGTCGTCGGTATCAACCGCAACAATAAGCTCTTCATTCCGCATTCGGCCGACCAGCTCTATGCGGGCGACCTTGCCTATGTGGTGACGACCAAGGACCAGGTGCGCCGAACCCTTGGCCTCTTCGGCCATGAGAAGAAGGAAGCCAGCCGCATCGTTATCGCGGGCGGCGGCAACATCGGCCTCTATGTTGCGCAGGCGCTGGAGAAACGCGGCAGCTCTACGAAGGTAAAGCTCATCGAGCACAACCGTGAGCGTGCGATCGACATCGCCGACGAACTAAAGAGTACGGTCGTTCTCAACGGCAGCGCTCTCGACCAGAAGCTGTTGCATGAGGCTGATATCGACCAAGCGGACCTGATCGTTTCCGTGACCAACGACGATCAGGTGAACATTCTGTCGGGCGTCATTGCCAAGCGCCTGGGCTGCAAGGCCAATCTGGTTCTGCTCAACAGCCCGACCTACCACGACTTTGCCAGCACGCTCGGCATCGATGCGCAGATGAACCCGCGCGCGGTCACCGTCTCCAAGGTGCTGCAGCATGTGCGCCGTGGGCGCATCCGCGCCGTGCACAACATCCAGAACGGGCAGGCCGAGATTCTGGAAGCTGATGCGCTGGAAACCTCGCCCCTGGTTGGCGCGACGCTGAAGGAGCTGGATTTGCCGAAGGGCATGAGGATTGGTGCTGTTTATCGCGACGGGCAGGCACTCACGCCGAGCGGGTCGCTGCGCATCAAGCCGAAGGATCGCGTGGTGATCTTCGCGCTGCGCGATTCCCTGAAACAGGTCGAACAGCTATTCCGCGTCAGCCTGGAATTCTTTGTCTGAACCACCGGCTCCCGCAAATTGCGTGGGAGCCATTCACAAATATGGGTTTCGGCTTAAGGGGGCGGCCACTAAATTGCCCTCGAGCAGAGCAATTCCGGGAAAAGGGGGAACCGGTTTTCCGTTCGGAATTGCGATATAGCAGAGACTTTGAACGCGCCACGCGGCGCAGAACGACACGCAGGAAGATAAAATGGCACGTTATGCCTATGTAAATGGCCGCTATGTTCGGCATACGGACGCGGTTGTGCATATCGAGGACCGCGGCTACCAGTTTGCCGATGGCGTCTATGATGTCTGCGAGGTGGCGCGTGGTTTCATCGTCGACCAGACCCGGCATCTGGACCGGTTGGGCCGTTCACTCTCCGAACTGCGGATCGACTGGCCTGTCCACCGCAATGTGCTGGAACTCGTTCTGCGCGAGATGGTCCGCCGCAATCGCATCACCGATGGCATGATCTACATCCAGGTCACACGCGGCGTTGCGCCCCGCGACCACGTATTCCCGCATCCTTCCACACGGCCCTCGCTGGTGGTGACGGTCAAGCGGCTTGACCCGGCCATAGGCGAGGAGCGGGCAGCTGAGGGTATACGCGTGATCACTGTGCCTGAAAACCGTTGGGAGCGGGTCGACATCAAATCGACGGGCCTGCTTCCCAACGTTCTCGCCAAGCAGAAGGCGAAGGAATTCGGCGCAAGTGAAGCCTGGTTCGTCGATCCCGATGGCACGGTGAAGGAAGGTTCTTCCACCAACGCCTGGATCGTGACGTGGGATGGCAAGCTCGTCACCCGTCCGGCCGATTCTGGCATTCTGCGTGGCGTCACCCGTACGACGTTGATCGAGCTCGCCAACAAGCTCGGTCTCGAGGTTGAGGAACGGCCATTCACAGTGGAAGAAGCGAAGGCGGCCAAGGAGGCTTTCATTACGGCGGCCACCACGATAGTGATGCCTGTAGTAGAGATTGATGATGAGCCGGTGGCCAATGGTCATCCCGGTACAACCGCTCTTGCGTTGCGCCGTGAATTTTTTGACATTGCGGAAAAGGTTAGTGCCTGTTAACGACGTTAAAGCAGGTTCAAGGAGGAGGCTGTACGTAGCTGAAGGGCAGCCGCTACGTTTAGGTGAATAGATTGCATTGCTGCTCGCAATACAGGGGATGGTAAAAAGAAAAAATGGCGGAGCGCACGCAGAATTTGCAGGACCTATTCCTGAACACCGTTCGCAAGAGCAAGAATCCTCTTACAATTTTTTTGATCAACGGCGTGAAGCTGACTGGCGTAGTGACGTCGTTTGACAACTTCTGTGTGTTGCTACGGCGGGACGGGCATTCGCAGCTTGTTTACAAGCATGCAATTTCCACCATCATGCCCAGCCAGCCTGTGCAGTTGTATGACGCTGAAGAAGGCGGTCAGGAAGTCTGATTGGAAAAAGAAGGCAAGGGCCGCAAGGCCCTCAGCATGAGTAACGGCACCGTGGCCCCTGAGGCGACGAAAGCCGTAGTCGTTGTACCCGTTTTGACGTCCAGAGAGCGGCGCCAGACGGAGGAGGCGGGTACACCTCATTCGACATTATCGCCGCAGGCCCGGCTCGAGGAAGCCGTTGGCCTTGCGGAAGCCATTGACCTCGATATCGTACATCGCGACGTTTTCAACCTGTCTACGCCCCGGCCTGCGACCCTGATCGGTACGGGCAAGCTTTCCGAGCTTGCCGAGATCATCCAGGAGAACGAGGCGGAGCTCGTCGTCGTCGACCATCAGCTTACGCCGGTTCAGCAGCGCAATCTTGAGCGCGAGCTCAAGGCCAAGGTTCTGGATCGCACCGGGCTCATCCTTGAAATCTTCGGCCGCCGGGCGCGCACCAAGGAGGGCCGGCTGCAGGTCGATCTCGCGCATCTCGAATATCAGCGCGGACGCCTTGTGCGCAGCTGGACCCACCTTGAGCGTCAGCGCGGTGGTGGCGGCTTTATGGGTGGTCCGGGTGAAACGCAGATCGAGGCGGATCGGCGACTGCTGCAGGAACGGATCATCCGCATCAAGCGCGAGCTGGAAACTGTCCGGCGCACCCGCGACCTCCATCGCGCCAAGCGACGCAAGGTGCCGTTCCCGATCGTGGCGCTGGTCGGCTACACCAACGCGGGTAAGTCAACGCTCTTCAACCACCTGACCGGTGCAGAAGTGATGGCCGAGGACATGCTGTTCGCAACCCTCGACCCGACGCTACGCCGCCTGGTGCTGCCGCATGGTACGCTGGCGATCCTCTCTGATACCGTGGGCTTCATCTCCGACCTGCCTACGCATCTGGTCGCAGCCTTCCGTGCGACGCTGGAAGAGGTGGTCGAGGCTGACCTCATCCTCCACCTGCGCGACATCGCCAATCCCGACACCGCGGCGCACGCGCATGAGGTGAAGGAGGTTCTGCAGAGCCTCGGCGTTGATCCGGCCGATACCCGGCACGTGCTTGAAGTCTGGAACAAGATCGATCTTCTCGATCCATCCGACCGGGAACGCCTGCTTCGCGACGAGGCAAATCAGACTCCGCCGGTGGCCGTCTCGGCCATCACGGGCGAGGGAATAAAGGATCTGCTGCGCATCATCGAGGAGCGCATTTCCGGCTCGCTCGAGGACGTGAAGCTGACGATCGCGCCTGAAAAGATGGCGCTCCTCGCCTGGATCTACAAGAACGGGCAGGTAACCTCGCGCGAGGATCACGAGGACGGCAGCGTGACAATCCACGTTCGCGCCACTGAAGCCGCCCGCACCGAGTTCGAGCGGCGGCTAAACTAAGCTTTAGTCGGTTCAGGCGGTCTGGTGCATCTGACCATGAGGGCACCGGAACCTGCCAGGTGACTGTTAGCTCCGCTCAGTCTCCTTGGCCTTCTGCCAGAGCGCTTCCATTTCATCGAGACTTGCGGAGTCGAGCGATCGGTTGTCGTTCGCCAGCGTCTTCTCAATCGCATGGAAGCGGGTAGTGAATTTGCGGTTGGTGCGGATCAGCGCCTCTTCCGGATCCACATTCAGGTGCCTCCCGAGATTGACCACGGCAAAGAGCAGGTCGCCGAATTCGTCTGTGATCTTGTCGGTATTGCCCTTGTTCATCTCCTCGCGAAGCTCGGCGATTTCCTCCTCGATCTTGTCGAGGATGGGAGCGGGCTCGCCCCAGTCGAAGCCCACCTGTGCGGCCTTGTTCTGCAGCTTCAGCGCACGCGTGAGCGCGGGCAGGGCGAGCGCGATGTCGTCCAGGAAACCCTTGGGCTCGTCATCGACCCCGCGCGCGGCGCGGCGCTCTGCCTTTTCTTCCGCCTTGATGCGCTCCCACATGCCCTTGGCCATGCCGGCGCTGCGCGCCTCATCGTCACCGAAGACATGCGGGTGGCGACGTATCATCTTGGTCGTGACGGCCTCCACGACGTCGCCGAAGCTGAACTCACCAATTTCCTCGGCCATGCGAGAATGGAAAACCACCTGGAGGAGAAGGTCGCCAAGCTCCTCGCGAAGGTCGTGCATGTCGTTACGCTCGATAGCGTCCCGGACCTCATAGGCTTCCTCGATCGTATAGGGCGTTATGGATGCAAAATTCTGCTCCACATCCCATGGACACCCCGTCTCCTTATCGCGGAGAGCGGCCATGATTTCGATCAGGCGGGAGATGTCCTTGGAAGGGGTCATGTCAAAGTCCAATGAAGTTGCGTGGAGCAAGGCGAGTGCCTTTTCTCCCCGTCAGACTATTCTTTTCTGCGTGGCAGGCTTAGCGCTGTCTCGCGTCGTCCACCGAAATGTCCGATAGCAGGCGCCCCATCTCTTCCTCAAGCGAGGTTTCAAGTGCGGCTTCTGGCGTCTGTGCCGACGGTTTCTTGCTCGGCGCCACATCGAGCGTGTCTGCCGGCATCTCCGCCGCCTGCGGCGTGGGCGCGACGTGAGGCTCCATTTCTGGCTCGACGCGCTGCGGCTGAGCTGGCACCGCGGCCGGGGGTGTGACTGGTTCCGGAGCTTCAGGAACTACCTCTGCCTCGGGCGGCGTGACTGCAACCGCGTGGCGTCTCGGGTGAACTGGCTCAGGAGGAACTGCCGGAGCCTGCACCGGCGCTGGCACTGGTTCGACCTTGGGTGCTGCCGGTGGTCGCTTGGGCCTGGCTTCGGCGGCGGCTCTCATCTGGCGCTCTCGCAGCGCGCGCTCCAGATCGCCTGTCTGGATGCCAGGCTCGATCACCACATCCGTGGGCCCGCCGATCAGGATCAGGTGCTCGACATTGTCTCGCCGCACGAGAACCAGACGCCGCTGCGCGTCCACGGCGGCAGCATCGACCACGGCCAGTCGTGGTGCCCGGTTGCGGCCGCCTGCGATGAAGGTGCCGCCCCGCATATTCCTCACGAGGCGCAGCACGACAAGCAGGACCACCAGTACCAGGAGGACCAGCACGATCCACATGATGGCTGAGGAATTATTGGGGCCGAATGTTTCCAGCCAGGTGCTCATGCATGCACTCCTCGAAATGCAAAGTAGCTTTCGCTACGGCTCGTCGCCCCCGACTACCCCTTCGAATCCAACTCAGGCATATCTGTGATAGCGCCGGTCAGGATCAATGTTCGAAGTGGAACATTAAGGTAGGAGGCTAACTGTCTTGCGGCAAGCTCAAATGCTCGCGGCAGAGGTAATGGCCAGTACCAGGCCGAAGAAGTGTTGTTCAGGACACTGCCCGAAGGCCGAATGTGTTCCAAGCCTCTCGCTATCGCTGAAGGGCTACCAATGCCGCGGTCCAGATAGTATCCATGGTGTAGACGTGACTCGGGGGAGCGCCCCAAGTCATTCGACCAGTGTTCAGGCGTCTTGCGTCTGCGCAACTCCTTGATATATGCCGAAATCAGGCTTCAGCGATTGGGCCGCGACAGGCGGGGAACATATGGCCAAGAATAGTGGCGGCGAGATCGAGATGTCACCGGTCGTGGATCAGACCGCCCGCACGGGTGTCGTGTTCCGGCTAACCATCTTCGTTGTGGTGCTGACCGTTGCAGCGCTGCTGTTCGCGGTGTTCCAGGAAGCCCTTGGCGAGACCTACCTTCTGATCGTGCTCGCAATCCTCGCCATGATCGGCGTCGGCTTCCTCTTCGCGCTCACCATCGGCTTCGTGCAGATTGCACCGCGTGCAACGGGCGAGGAACTCTCCCGCGCCTACATTGACAGCATGAATGAAGGCTTGCTGGTGACGGACGCCAAGGGGCGTATCCTTTACGCCAATCGCGCCTATGCGAACCTGACGGGCGCTACGACTTCCACCGACGTGAAGACACTCGACGCATTGCTGTCAGACAATCCGGAAGCTGCTCCCGTTGTCGAGCGGTTGGTGGCCTCGGTGCGCGATGGCCGCACGGCTGACGGTGAATTCCGCCTGTCGCGACCCATTCGCGCCGGCGATGAGCCGGGCGCGCGCTGGTATCGCGCATGCGCACGCGTCTTCAAGGTGCCGGCGCTGCGCAGGCCGGTCTCAGCCTGGCTGCTGACCGACATATCCGACGAGCGCGCCGAACAGGAGCGCTTCTTCCTCGATCTCCAGAAGGCGATCGACCATCTGGATCACGCGCCTGCAGGATTCTTCGCCTCGGATTCGGAAGGGCGCCTTACCTATATCAACGCCACGCTTGCCGACTGGCTGGGCATCGATCTGGCGAGCTTCGTGCCGGGTACCTATTCGCTGTCCGAATTCGTCGCCGGCGATGGAATGGCGCTCATCCATTCGATCAAGCCGGAACCCGGCACAATCCGCACCGCAGTCATCGATCTCGATCTCAGCACCGTCAACGGCGAAGCGGTGCCCGTCCGCTTCATGCACCGTGTGTCGGCTGCGCGGGATGGACGACGCGGAACGAGCCGCACGATCGTCATCAACCGCCAGATCGGGGAGGACGCATCGGCAGATCTGCGCGCGGCGGAAGTACGCTTTACCCGCTTCTTCAACTCCACGCCGATGGCAATCGCCAGCGTGGACCGCGAAGGCCGGATCCTTCGCACCAACGCGCCGTTCCTGTCGCTCTTTGCAAGCGTCGTCGACAATGATTCCCTCGACCAGCGTATCCGCTTCGACACGGTCATCCACGAGCGCGATCGCGAGGCGTTCGAAACCGCGCTTGAAAAGGCAAAGCAGCGTCAGGCTTCCATTTCGCCGATCGATACCGTTCTGCCGGACAACGAGGAGCGCCATATGCGCTTCTATGTGAACGCGGTGGCGGATCAGGCGGAAGGCGTCGAGGAGGCGGCGATCGTCTATGCCGTCGAGACCACCGAGCAGAAGGCGCTCGAAAGCCAGATGGCGCAGAGCCAGAAGATGCAGGCGGTGGGCCAGCTTGCCGGCGGCATCGCGCACGACTTTAACAACGTGCTGACGGCCATCATCATGGCGTCCGATCTGCTGCTCACCAACCATCGGCCGTCCGATCCGTCCTTCCCGGACATCATGAACATCAAGCAGAACGCCAACCGCGCCGCTTCGCTGGTGCGCCAGCTGCTTGCCTTCTCGCGCCGTCAGACGCTGCGTCCGGAAGTGTTGAACCTCACGGACGTGCTGGCCGACCTGCGCATGCTGCTGCAGCGGCTGATGAACAACAGCGCCGAGCTCAAGATCGAGCATGGCCGCGACCTATGGCCGATCAAGGCAGACCTTGGCCAGTTCGAGCAGGTGGTGGTGAACCTTGCCGTCAACGCGCGGGATGCGATGCCGGAAGGCGGCAAGCTGACCGTGCGCACCCGCAATGTTCCTGCCGACGAAGTGCCAAGCTTCAACTATCGCGATCTGGCCGCTGGCGACTATGTGATGGTCGAGGTGGAGGATACCGGCACCGGTATTGACCCGGAGACCATGAAGAAGATCTTCGAGCCCTTCTTCACCACCAAGGAAGTGGGCAAGGGCACCGGCCTCGGCCTCTCCATGGTCTATGGCATCGTCAAGCAGACCGGCGGCTCGATCCACTGCGAGTCCGAAGTGGGCCGCGGCACGACGTTCCGCATCTTCCTGCCGCGCCACGTGCCGGTCGAGGTGGAAGCCGCACCGCAGGAAACTCATCCGAAGGATGCCGGCAAGCCCGTCAACCGGGATCTCTCCGGTTCTGCCCGCGTGCTGGTGGTGGAAGACGAGGATGCGGTCCGCATGGGCAGCGTGCGAGCCCTGATGTCGCGCGGCTACGAGGTTCATGAGGCGACCTCCGGCGTCGAGGCGCTGGAGATCTTCCGCGAGCTGGATGGGCAGGTGGATATCGTCGTGTCCGACGTCGTCATGCCTGAAATGGACGGCCCGTCGCTGCTGCGCGAACTGCGCAAGATCCAGCCGGACATCCGCTTCATCTTCGTGTCGGGTTATGCCGAGGATGCGTTTGCCAAGAACCTTCCGGCGGATGCCGTCTTCGGCTTCCTTCCGAAGCCGTTTTCCCTCAAGCAACTGGCGACGACCGTCAAGGAAATGCTCGAGGAAAAGAAATAGGCCTGAGGCTCTCGGATAAGAGCCTCAAGCCACCTCCATTTGATCAATCGATCGCTGCCCACATTTCAATGATGCCATCCGCCACGAACTGAACCGCAAGGGCGGCGAGGATCAATCCGAGCAGTCGGCTCAGGATGGAGCGGCCTGTCTCGCCGAGAAAATGGTCGATCCTGTCTGCCAGCATGAACACCAGATAGGTGATGACGCAGAGCGACAGGAGAATGAGGCAAAGTGTGGTGAGCCCCGCCACGCCGGGCATCCTGCCTGACAGAAGCAGCGTAGCTGAAATCGCTCCCGGTCCGGCAATGAGCGGGATCGCCAGCGGAAATGCTGCGATATTGTGGATCATGTCCTTGGTGATCGCGACCTCCGCGCTCTTCTCCTTCCGCTCTGTCCGACGCTCGAAGATCATGTCGAAGGCGATGAAGAAGAGGAGCAGGCCGCCGGCGACGCGGAAAGCCGAGATGGAAATTCCGAGCGCTGTCAGCACCGTCTTCCCGAAAAGGGCAAAGAGAACGAGGATGAAAAAAGCAATGACGCTGGCCCGCGCAGCGACCTGATTGCGCTCATGCCGGGACATGCCGACGGTGAGCGCCAGGAATACCGGTGCAAGGCCGGGGGGGTCCAGTGTTACCAGCAAAGTAACAAAAGCATTGAGGAGGTGGTCAAAACTCGGCATAACGCTCTATCCGGTCTATTTGCGATTTATATCGCATAATGTTTATTTTAAAATATTGAATTCGAAACGTTTTCGAATCTACGATGGCATTTTTTACGAGGTATTTCAGTATGTATATTCCCTTTATGCAGTCAGAGTTGGAAGTTGCATTGCTTTCCCCGGCAAATCCGCACATCGATCTGGATGAGGTGCTGGGCGATATCCCAGCATGCATGCAGTCACCCGAATGCACAGATCACACCTCGCCTCCGAACGAGAGCTGAGGCGCTACCGTTCCGTCTTCCACGGGACGGCGCCAGGCAACGGATAAACCAGTTTTTTGATGTTCGTGCGATTCCAGGCGGGCAGGAGGTATCGGCTGTCTGGAATTGCACCGGTCGTTGCACGCAAGGCCGTGCACGGGGGAGTTTTGCCATATGCCGCGTTTTTTGCCAGTTCCTACGGTCGAGCTGCCGCTTGACCAATGCGTACTGTTTGCGGAATTGCTGGTTCGGGAGATGGGGGCAATACGAAGCTTGTCCTTCCTCCGGGACCCTGCCGCATACAGCAAGTGCAAGGATCTGTGTCAGGGCCTGCTGGATACGTTCGAGGGAGCGGCGCGTGAGGCGCTCTACGATCCGACCCTGGGCATCTTCACGATCGACATTCCTGAAGGCATAGATCCTAATCCGAACAAGGATGCCTTCTTCGCGGCCACGATTGCCGCATCGCTCATGGGCAGCATTTTCGAGCCGATCTATGATCCTGCCTCTCACACGCCGTTCACCGTCTACAATGCATCGCCAGAAAACGAGCAGCGGCTCTTGAAGGCAGGCCTCCACTATTTCGCCTCGGGCGAGAAGGTAGGTTTCCACACCGATGGCAGCATCGACGAGACGACCATCAGCGTTCCGGAGTTCATCTCTCTCTACAACCTGCTGATCAACTATCAGAAGCCGGGCAATCTCTACTGGGTGCCGTTTTCCCTCTGGGAGGATTTTGACGCTTTCGCCGATCGTTTCGGATGGGCGGTGCCCTACCGGGTGGAGCTTACGCCTACGGTCTATTCCAACATGAAGGAAACGACCCTTCTGCGTCCGCGTAGTGTGGATGTGCCGATCTTCAGCCGGGTAGGGGAGAACCATCCGGTGGTCTTCTTCAACGGCAGGGTATTGGGCCGCCAGCGCTTCAACGGCGAAGAGATCGACCAACTCGTCGCCGAGATGGGCCAGTCCATTTCGCTCAATCCGGTTCGCTACTGCATTCCGCAACGCCAGCGCAGGCTGGTCTTCGCCCGCAACACCTGCGGTTTCCATGCGCGCGACATGCTGGAAAAACCAATTGAAGGCTGCAAGTACACGCGATCCTTCATCCGCGCTGTGTCCGCCTGCGGGCCGGTCGTGGCAAGATGTTGAGACGCGCTACTTCGACGATCGAAACCGTCAACGGCGGGGTGATCGTTCCCGTCATTGCCGCCAGCCGGTTCCTGTCGCTCTTTTCCGTCGGCGTCGGCTTTGTCGTGATGACGTGGCTTGGAGCGGTGGCGGGCTCCATGCAGCTCGTCGGCCAGCTGTTTCTCGCGGGCAGCATCACGACGCTCGGCATATCCGCCATCACAGGCGTTCTGTCGGATCAGCGCAGCCGCATCTCGCTCATCCGCTGGGGCTGGATGGTCCGATTTTCGGGTCTGAGCCTCTTCCTTGCGGGCTTGTTCGAACATGAACTGCTCGTTCCAGGCCTGTTTGCCTTTTCCATCACGACGGCCCTCAGCAATGCGCTCGGCGCCTCAGCGATGGACAGCGCGTTCCAGAATGCCATTCCGCTCGCGCGGCGCGTTCATCTCTCCATGCGCCTCGAAATTGTTCGGCAGGCGGGCCTCATCTGCGGCATGGGGGGCGGTGGATTTTTGTTGCATGCCTTCGGTGCGTTGACGCCGAGCCTGCTCCTGCTTGTCACGCTGGGGCTTCAGATCGTGCTTTTCGAGACGTCGCTATCGCGATACGCCGATGGACCGGTCCGGTACGGGCAGGGCGGCGCGCTGCGGTTCTGGCTCGACGGTGTTCGTTCCGCCTTCCGCGACGTGAACCTTGCGGCGTCCATCCTGGTGGGATCGCTGCTCGTATCGGTCGCGCAGCTTACCAATCTGCTGGTGCCAGTCTTCGTGAAGGACACGCTCGACGGGGAGAGCGATCTCTACGGACTGCTGGAATCCGCCTGGTCGGCCGGTGGCGCGGCATTGCTGACCATCGTTTCACTCAGGCACTTCCTTGCGCGCGAAAGGCTGGAATTCCTGGCTCTTACAGTGATCGGCATTTTGATGATTGCGTTCGCCATGAGCCGCAGCGTGCCACTGCTCATCCTCATCTATGCGCTTCTGGGTGGGTTCTTCGCGCTCGGTAAGGCGCTCTGCGACGGGCGGCTGCTCGCACTCGCAAGGACGGAAGAAATCGGCCGCGTGCGATCAGCAAGCGTCATGCTCAACAGTGCTGCCGGTGTATTGATCTTCCTGTCGCCGACTGTTTTTCCCAACGATAATGCGGTTCTTTACTACTGCATTTGGGGAGGAATTGTCACAGTTACAGGGCTCGTCACGTTTGTCTTTGTTCGAAGACAGAAGGTGAAAACGATATCCCCATGAAAGAACAATCGTCGCAGCCAGTCTCCAAACCATATCATATTGAAAGTAATTGCGTTTTTACCGGTGAATCTTGGTTGCTCGGTTTGGAGTTTCCCCCTGAACTCCTATATAAGGGGATATGATTCTGTTGAACCAAGTGTGATCCCGCATTGACCAATCAAACCACACCTCGAGGCCCAGGCGAGCCCGACGACATCGAGCCCATTTCCATTATTGAGGAAATGCAGCGCTCATACCTCGATTACGCGATGAGCGTGATCGTCAGTCGTGCGCTGCCTGATGTTCGTGATGGCTTGAAGCCCGTCCATCGGCGCATCCTCTACGCGTCGCACGAGAGCGGCTATCACTGGAACCGCAAGTATGTGAAGTCGGCCCGTCCGGTCGCTGACGTCATGGGTAAGTATCACCCGCATGGTGACGCCGCGATCTATGACGCTTTGGTGCGTATGGCGCAGGATTGGTCCATGCGTCTGCCGCTGGTCGACGGGCAGGGCAACTTCGGATCGATCGACGGCGATCCGCCGGCGGCCATGCGTTATACGGAAGCGCGTCTGACGCGCGTTGCGCATGAGCTTCTGGAAGACATCGACAAGGAAACTGTCGACTGGCAGGAGACCTACGACTCCTCCGGCAGCGAACCTAAGGTTCTGCCCGCCCGCTATCCGAACCTCTTGGTGAACGGATCGGGTGGTATCGCGGTCGGTATGGCGACCAATATTCCGCCGCATAACCTGAGCGAAGTGATCAACGGCTGTCTGGCGCTGATCGACAATCCGGCGATCGATCTCATCGAGATGATGCAGTACATCCCGGGTCCGGACTTTCCGACCGGTGGCCTGATCCTCGGACGTGCGGGCATCCGCAGCGCTTATGAAACGGGCCGCGGCTCCATCATGATGCGCGGCAAGACCTCCGTCGAGACCGTGCGGGGTGAGCGTGAGGCGATTGTAATCACCGAGGTCCCGTACCAGGTGAACAAGGCGCAGATGATCGAGAAGATGGCCGAACTCGTGCGCGAAAAGCGCGTCGAGGGCATCTCCGATATCCGCGACGAAAGTGATCAGCAGGGTTACCGCGTTGTCATCGAGCTGAAGCGCGACGCCAACGCAGAAGTGGTGATGAACCAGCTTTACCGCTTCACGCCGCTGCAGACCTCGTTCGGTGCGAACGTCGTGGCGCTGAACGGCGGCAAGCCGGAGCAGATGAGCCTGCTCGACATGCTGCGCGCCTTCGTCACCTTCCGTGAGGAAGTGGTCACCCGGCGCACGAAGTACCTGCTGCGCAAGGCACGCGATCGCGCGCATGTGTTGGTCGGTCTAGCTATTGCCGTCGCCAACATCGACGAAGTCATCGCCCTGATCCGCCGCGCACCCGATCCGCAGACAGCGCGCGAGCAGTTGATGGAGCGCCGTTGGCCGGCAAAGGATGTGGAATCCCTCATCGTGCTGATCGCCGACCCGCGTCACACGATCAACGACGACGGCACGTACAACCTGTCCGAAGAACAGGCCCGTGCGATCCTCGAGTTGCGCCTGCAGCGACTGACAGCGCTCGGCCGCGATGAAATCGCCGACGAGTTGAACAAGATTGGCGCCGAGATCAGCGAGTTCCTTGACATCCTGTCGTCGCGTCCGCGCGTGCTTCAGATCGTCAAGGATGAGCTCAGCGCGGTTCGAGATGAGTTCGGCACGCCACGGCGCACCGAAATCGTCGAAGGCCTCGGCGACATGGATGATGAGGACCTTATCCAGCGCGAGGACATGGTCGTTACCGTCACGCACAAGGGCTACATCAAGCGCGTGCCGCTCTCCATCTATCGTGCGCAGGCTCGCGGCGGCAAAGGCCGTTCCGGGATGTCCACGAAGGATGAAGATTTCGTCACGCAGCTGTTCGTGGCGAGCACGCACACGCCGATCCTGTTCTTCTCCTCGCGCGGTATCGTCTACAAGGAGAAGGTCTGGCGTCTGCCGCAAGGTACGCCGCAGTCCGTCGGCAAGTTCCTGCGCAACATGCTGCCGCTGACGGATGGCGAGCGGATCACCACGATCATGCCGCTGCCGGAAGACGAAAGCACCTGGGGCGAGCTCGACGTGATGTTCGCCACGACGCGCGGCACGGTCCGCCGCAACAAGCTTTCCGACTTCGTCCAGGTCAACCGCAATGGCAAGATTGCCATGAAGTTCGACGACGAAGGCGATGAAATCCTTGCGGTTTCGACCTGTACCGAAGACGACGACGTATTGCTGACCGCCGCAGGCGGACAGTGCATCCGCTTCCCTGTGACGGATGTTCGCGTGTTCGCTGGCAGAAACTCCATCGGTGTGCGCGGCATCAATCTGGCCGCGGGCGACAAGGTCATCTCCATGGCAATCCTTGCCCATGTGGAAGCCACGCCGGGTGAGCGCGCTGCCTATCTGAAGCAGGCGATCGCCGAGCTGCGTGCTGGTTCCTCGGAAGAGGCGGATGAAATTTCGCTCACCAATGAAGAGGTGGGTGAAGACACAGACCTGCCGCCGGAACGCTATGAAGAGCTGAAGGCCAAGGAGCAGTTCGTGCTCACGGTCAGCGAATTCGGCTACGGCAAGCGTTCCTCGTCCTACGACTTCCGCGTCATCGGCCGTGGCGGCAAGGGTATCCGTGCGACGGATGTGTCCAAGCAGTCGGAAATCGGGTCACTGGTTGCGGCATTCCCGATCGGACACGACGACCAGATCATGCTCGTCTCCAACGGCGGCCAGGTCATCCGCGTACCGGTCAGCGGCATCCGCATTGCAAGCCGCGCCACCAAGGGCGTGAAGATCTTCAACACGGCCGACGGCGAACGCGTGGTCTCGGTCGAGCCGATATCGGAGCCCCAGAACGCCAATGGTGATGAGGCTGCTTCCGGCGAAGCTGGATCCGAGCCTGCGGCCGAAAATGGTGGCGGTGAGGAGTAGGGTCTTCCACTGAGATGATCTAGAAATGGAATGGGCGGCTCTCGATCAGAGGCCGCCCGTTTTTCGTTTCATCAACATGGGTCTGGTCAATTTTTCTAGCAGTTTTGGACGGAAATCCTGTTCCTGGTCCTGAATTGCCTAGTAGTATTTGCGCGGGGTACGGGGGTTTTCGTTCCAGCGGTTCTTGACTTTGACCTGGCGCGTTTCGGTTCCGAGGTGGAAGAACGTTGCTACCAGCATCGCCATCGTCATCGCCATGGCCAGGGTGAATATGAGCATTGGTACGCCTCCTTTTGCACACTAACGGACGAGACCAGACTTGGTTTCATCACCCAGTGCCGAACTAAGTGCTGGAACTATCGCATGGCGTCTGCAACGTAGGCTGAATTTCCCGTTCAGCTTGTGTTCATCACTTCGAGCGAGTTTCAGAATAGCCGCTCAGCTCCTTATTTGAAAATTGCCAAGCTTCGCGCGGTATTGAACTATGCTCGCAAAGGTTGCATTCTGGAGCTGGTCTTGTTGTTCTCCGAACAGTGATTTTCTTGACGCCGATGGCGTTTACAGTAAGACAGCAGCCAAACGTCTCTGGCCAACAATTGCGTTCTCAAGACACGGAAGCTACTAATCTGCCATGACTCAGCGCATTGCCTTCTACTCGGGATCGTTTGATCCAATCACCAACGGCCATATGGACGTGTTGAAGGGTGCGCTCGCGCTCGCGGACCGCATCGTTGTTGGTATCGGCATCCACCCGGGCAAGAAGCCGCTCTTCACGTTTGATGAGCGCGTTGAGCTGATTACCCAGGCCGCGGCTGCGGAACTGGGCGAGGGTGCTGCGAAGATCTCGGTGGTGGCCTTCGGAGGCCTGGTGATCAATGCGGCGCGCGAGAACGGCGCTTCCATCATGATTCGCGGTCTGCGCGACGGCACTGACCTCGACTATGAGATGCAAATGGCGGGCATGAACCAGACCATGGCGCCGGATATTCAGACAATTTTTCTCCCCGCAAGTCCGGGTGTGCGTATGATTACCGCCACATTGGTACGGCAGATCGCTGCGATGGGTGGTGACATTACACCCTTCGTCGCGAAAAATGTTGCCGCGGCGCTGAAATCACGCGTCGCCGGCTGAGGGACAAATTTGGGAGACCTTCAAGCATGAAATTTTCGAGCTTCCTCGCATCTGCCTGCCTTGCAGCAGCCCTTTCCGTGTCGAGCCTCGCTGCAAACGCGGCGGATCCGGAAAACACGATGATCATCGAGCTTTCGAGCGGCGGTGAAGTCACGATCGCGCTCCGGCCGGACCTCGCGCCAAAGCACGTGGAGCAGATCAAGACCCTCGTGCGCGACGGCGCCTATGACAATGTAGCGTTCCACCGCGTGATCGAAGGCTTCATGGCGCAGACGGGAGACGTCCAGTTCGGCGACATGGAAGATGGCTTTGAACCGAGCAGGGCTGGTATGGGCGGTTCGTCGCTGCCCGATCTTCCCGCCGAATTCTCCGACGTGAAGTTCGAGCGTGGCGTGGTCGGCATGGCACGCGCGCAGAACCCGAACTCGGCAAACTCCCAGTTCTTCATCATGTTCACCTCTTATCCAAGCCTCAATGGCCAGTACACGGTCGTGGGCGAGGTCGAGCAAGGCATGGAGAACGTGGACAAGATCAAGCGCGGTGACGGGCCGAACGGCTCGGTCAGCAACCCGGACCGGATGGTTCGTGTTCGCATCGCGGGCGACAAGTAAGACAGTAACCAGTCGGGCTTCATGCCCCAGTTCAGGAAGGATGTTCCCATGGCGGAAATCAAGGACCCGGAAAACACGATCATCATGGAGACCACCAAGGGCCAGGTGGTTATCCAGCTGTTCCCGGATGTAGCGCCTGCTCATGTGGAGCGCATCAAGACGCTTTCCCGCGAGGGCTTCTATGACGGCATCGTGTTCCATCGCGTGATCGAGGGTTTCATGGCGCAGACCGGCGACCCGACCGGCACCGGCATGGGCGGTTCGGAGCTGCCGGACCTCAAGGCAGAGTTCTCCGCCACCTCGCATGAGCGCGGCACCTGCTCGATGGCCCGTTCGATGAACCCGAACTCGGCCAATTCGCAGTTCTTCATCTGCTTCGACAAGGCTCCGTGGCTCGACAAGCAGTACTCCGTCTGGGGTCAGGTCATCGAAGGCATGGACAACATCGACAAGATCAAGCGCGGCGAGCCGGTGCGTGACCCGGACTCGATCGTTTCCATGCGCGTTGCCGCCGACGTAGCGTAATGAACTACAGGATCGCTGCAGCGACGTTTCTGTTGGCGATGGCTTCCGGCAGCGCAGGCGCTACCGGAGCCATTGAGTGCAGCGATCCTCAGGGGCGAGCCTCGGTCGAATTGACAGTGGGCTCGCTTCCGGTCCTTGCCGTAGTCGGCGCCCATATATCCGTGGGTGACCAGAAATGGGCTATCAGCATGGAAGGCGACAAAGCCATCATCGCCGGGCAGGCTTTCCAGACCGGTGACCAGTGGCTGGTTGACTTCACCGACCCCAATGTCGAGCGCGTGATTGCCGAGGTGCGTCTTCTTTCCGCACTCGAAAACGATGAATATGTGCTGGCTGGCACATTGAAAGTACCCGGAGTGGGTGCATATCCGCTCGTCTGTGTCGGACCCTGAGCCGTTCCGATTTGCAAGAAATCCTGAACCGCTCTATCTCCAGTGCTCCGGTCCGGGTTGAACCTGCCCCTGGGCCCTCCGGTCTATTGCTGAACGAGGTTTAAGTGCGCGTCGATCTTTTCGACTTTGATCTGCCCGAGGAACGCATTGCGTTGCGGCCTGCAAACCCGCGCGACAGTGCGCGTCTGCTCGTGGTGGATGGTGACCGGTTCGAGGATCGGCATGTGCGGGATCTTCCGGAATTTTTGCGTTTCGGAGATGCGCTCGTCTTCAATGACACGAAGGTCATTCCGGCGCGGCTATCCGGCAAGCGGACGCGCGGTGAGGCCGTCGCGACCATTGAGGCGACGCTGCATATGCGCGTCGGACCCGACCGCTGGAAGGCTTTCCTGAAGCCTGCCAAGCGCGTGAACGTCGGCGAGCGGATCCAGTTCGGGCACGAAGGCCGCGTCTGCCTGCTCGGCACACTCTCCGCAACGGTTGCGGAAAAAGGCGACGGCGGCGAGGCGCTGCTGGTGTTCGATTTCCACGGACCTATCCTTGATGAGGCCATCGCTTCGCTCGGTCACATTCCGCTGCCGCCCTATATCGCGTCGAAGCGTGAGGAGGACGATCAGGATCGCGTCGACTACCAGACGATTTACGCCAAGGAAGAGGGTGCCGTCGCGGCGCCTACGGCAGGTCTGCACTTCACGCCCGAGCTTTTCGAAAGGCTCGACGCCGCGGGCATCGAGCGGCATTTTGTGACGCTTCATGTGGGCGCCGGAACGTTCCTGCCGGTCAAGGCGGATGAGACCAGCGAACACAAGATGCATTCCGAAATTGGCGTCGTGACTGCCGAGACCGCCGAGGCGCTCAACAATGTGCGCAAGCGCGGTGGTCGCATCGTATCCGTCGGCACCACGTCGCTACGCCTTCTCGAAAGTGCGGCTGCGGAAACGGGCGAGATCGCCGCATGGTCAGGCGCGACGGATATCTTTATTACACCAGGCTACAAGTTCCGCGCGGTCGACGTGCTGATGACGAACTTTCATCTGCCGCGTTCAACGCTCTTCATGCTCGTTTCGGCCTTCTGCGGGCTGGAACGGATGAGGGCGGCCTATGAACATGCCATCCGCAACGAATACCGTTTCTATTCCTACGGCGACGCCTCGCTTTTATTCCGGAACGACCAGTGACTGAGACATTCCAATTTCGCGTTCTTGCCACCGATGGCAATGCCCGCCGGGGTGAAATTTCCATGCCGCGCGGCACCATCCGCACGCCTGCCTTCATGCCGGTCGGTACGGGTGGTACGGTCAAGGCCATGTATATGGGCCAAGTGCGCGGGCTTGGCGCCGACATCATCCTCGGCAACACCTACCACCTGATGCTGCGTCCCGGTGCGGAGCGTGTGGCGAGGCTCGGCGGCCTGCACACTTTTTCGCGTTGGTCCGGGCCGATCCTGACAGACTCGGGCGGCTTTCAGGTCATGTCGCTTTCTGGACTGCGCAAAATCACGGAGCAGGGCGTAAAGTTCCGTTCGCATGTGGACGGCCGCGTCTTCGAGATGAGCCCGGAACGTTCAATCGAGATCCAGGGGTTACTCGACTCCGACATCCAGATTCAGCTTGACGAATGCGTGAAGCTGCCGGCGACGCTGAAGGAAATCGAAAAGGCCATGGAGCTCTCCATCCGCTGGGCCGAGCGCTGCAAGGTTGCCTTCGGCGACCAGCCGGGCAAGGCCATGTTCGGGATCGTGCAGGGAGGCGATAACGTCAACCTGCGGCTGCGCTCTGCAGAAGCACTGAAGGCGCTTGATCTCAAGGGTTACGCGGTGGGCGGTCTTGCCGTGGGTGAGCCGCAGCATGTGATGCTCGAAATGCTGGAAGCCACGTGTCCGGTTCTGCCCGAGTGCAAGCCGCGCTACCTTATGGGCGTGGGGACGCCCGACGACATCCTGAAGAGTGTCGCGCGTGGCATCGACATGTTCGACTGCGTGATGCCGACGCGGGCAGGGCGGCACGGTCTCGCCTTCACCCGCTACGGCAAGATCAATCTGAAGAACGCCCGCCACGCGGACGATCATCGTCCGCTGGACGAGGAGAGCGAGTGCCCGGCGACGCGCGACTACAGCCGCGCCTATCTCCACCACCTGGTGAAGTCGAACGAGCTCCTCGGCGCCATGCTGTTAACGTGGAACAATCTCGCCTATTACCAGAGCCTGATGCAGGATATCCGCACGGCTATCGAGGCCGGACGCTTCGCCGACCGCTCCGCCGAGATCCAGGAAGGCTGGGAACGCGGAGATATTCCCGCGCTTTAGCCCTTTGGCTTGGGGCTGATAGCCCCGTCCTCCTCCCCCTACGTCCGCACCCGCGTAACCGTACATGGTATGACTATGTACGAATTCGCTTTTGTTATTATAGTCTGAGCTGCACATGTGACGCAGAGGGGGCACGATCGGTCTGGTCCGGTGTGTTCGTTGCTTGATGTCAACCGGAGCGCTCATGACCGAGGACGTGTTCGATCTGTTGATCGTTGGGGGTGGCGTGAATGGGTGCGGCATCGCGCGGGATGCCGTGGGGCGCGGCTATTCCGTCGTATTGGCCGAAATGGGTGACCTCGCAAGCGGCACCTCATCGGCCTCGACCAAACTCGTGCACGGCGGATTGCGCTATCTCAAGCAGTCCGAGTTTCGGCTCGTGCGAGAAGCGCTGCGCGAACGCGAGGTTCTGTGGCGCAACGCGCCGCACATCATCCGGCCCGGGCGGTTCATCCTGCCCGTGGTCGAAGGGTTGAGCAGCGCATGGCTGATCCGTATTGGCCTTCTGCTCTATGACACGCTCGGGGGTTTCAGCACCCTCGGCCGCACGCGCCCGCTCGACCTTCGCAAGGATCCGGCCGGAAAGCCGCTCAAGAAGCATCTTCGCAAGGCATTCGAATATTCCGACTGTATCGTCGACGACGCGCGGCTTGTGGTCTTCAATGCAATGGATGCCGCCAAGCGCGGCGCTTCGATCCGCACGCACACGAAGGTGATCCGCGCCGAGGAGGAGGGCGATCATTGGGCGATCACCCTGCAGGACATGGACAATGGGCGGCGGGAATTCGTGCGGGCGCGCATGATCGTCAATGCGGCGGGACCCTGGGCAGACGAAATGCTTCCGTTGCTTGGCGCCCACGCGGCCGACCATCACCTGCGGCTGGTCAAGGGCAGCCACATCGTCATTCCCCGCAAGTTTGATGACCCACGCGCCTACATCTTCCAGAACCGCGACGGTCGCATCATCTTCGCCATTCCCTATGAGCAGGATTTCACGCTGATCGGCACCACGGACGAAGATTTTGCCGGAGATCCGGGCGAGGCGACCATCAGCGAGGCCGAGACGCGTTACCTCTGCGAGGCAGCCAGTGCCTATTTCGAAGAGCCGGTGACGCTGGAAGAGGTGGTCTGGTCCTACGCGGGCGTGCGTCCGCTCTATGATGACGGCGCGGCACGGGCTCAGGATGCGACGCGCGACTATGTGCTGAAGGTCGACCGTCACGGCGCGCTCCGCGTGCTGAACGTCTTCGGCGGCAAGATCACGACTTACCGGCGACTTGCCGAAGCAGCCCTTGGGATGATCGCGGGCGAGATCGGGCAGCGCGGACGTGAATGGACGGCGGATGCACCGCTGCCTGGCGGCGATTTTCCTGCAGCGGAATACGACCGAAAGGTCATGTGCCTGCTACGCGCATTTCCGTTCCTGGATCGTCCCCATGCACGCAGGCTCGTGCGGCTCTACGGAACGTTGGCCCATGACGTTCTGGGAACGGCGTCTTCTGTCGCGGATCTTGGCCGGCATTTTGGAGCGGATCTCTACGAATGCGAGCTTTGCTATCTCGCCGCGCAGGAGTGGGCGCGTTCTGGCGAGGACGTCTTGTGGCGGCGGACGAAGCTTGGCCTGCATCTGTCAGAGGCTGAGCGCGCCGAGGTGGCGAAGTTCATGCATGCCCGCAACAGCACCCCGCCGCTGAAGCCGCCGAGTGAAAAATCGAAAAAGCAGGGCGTCAGGCGGAAGGTGGCCACGCCGCATTAGGCAATCACAGGAATGCACGGGTCAGGAAGTGCATGGGAGTGGGAATGACGAAATTTGTGATGGCAATCGACCAGGGCACCACGTCGACGCGTTCGATCATCTTTGATGGCACCATGCGCGTGGTGGGGCTTGGCCAGCAGGAGTTCCCGCAGTCCTATCCGCAGTCCGGCTGGGTCGAACATGATCCGGAAGACATCTGGAAGACGACTGTGTCGACCATGCGCGGGGCCATGGCGAGCGCTGGCGTCGCGTCGAGCGATCTGGCTGCCATCGGTATCGCCAACCAGCGGGAAACGGTGATCATCTGGGATCGCGAGGATGGCACGCCAATCCATCCGGCAATCGTCTGGCAGGACCGCCGGACCGGGGACATGTGTGAGCGGCTGCGCAGTGAAGGCCTGGAGCCGCTTTTCTCCGAGCGTACCGGTTTGTTGCTCGACCCCTATTTCTCGGGCACCAAGATCGCCTGGATCCTCGATCATGTGGAAGGCGCGCGCGGCCGCGCCGAGGCGGGCAAGCTGCTCGCCGGCACGATCGATACCTTTCTCATCTGGCATCTGACCGGCGGCAAGGTTCACGCGACAGACGCAACCAATGCTGCGCGCACACTGCTCTATGACATCGCCAGAAACCGTTGGGACGAGGAGCTGGCGGCGATCCTGAACATCCCGCTCGCGATGATGCCGAAGGTGCTCGACAGTGCGGACGATTTCGGCGTCACCAGCCGCTCGCTGTTCGGCGCGGAAATCCCGATCCGTGGCGTGGCGGGAGACCAGCAGGCCGCCACCGTAGGGCAGGCGTGCTTCACACCGGGCATGATGAAATGCACCTATGGTACGGGCGCCTTTGCGGTTTTGAACACCGGGAACACGCTCGTCCGTTCAGAGCACCGGCTGCTTTCCACGATTGCCTATCGGCTGAACGGCGAGACCACCTATGCGCTTGAGGGCTCGATTTTCATCGCGGGCGCAGCGGTGCAATGGCTTCGCGACGGAATGAAGATCCTCTCCAATGCGGCCGAGTCGGGCAGGCTTGCGGCAAGGGCCGATGACACCCAGCACATCTACCTTGTTCCGGCCTTCGTCGGACTGGGGGCGCCGCACTGGGACGCGGAGGCAAGAGGCGCGATCTTCGGCCTCGTCCGCAATACAGGCCCCGCCGAAATCGCCAAGGCTGCGCTGGAGGCGGTGGCCTACCAGACGCATGATCTCGTCACAGCCATGCACCGGGACTGGGGCGGGCAAGGCTCGGCTCCGGCAGAGGAAACGGTCCTTCGCGTCGACGGCGGCATGGTCGCGAGCGACTGGACGATGCAGTGCATCGCCGACATGCTGGCGAGCCCGGTGGATCGGCCAACGGTTCTGGAGACCACGGCATTAGGTGCTGCCTGGCTCGCCGCCTCCTACGCGGGCGTCTGGCCGGGGCGGGAAGAATTTTCGCAGAGTTGGGCGCTTGAACGAAGGTTCGAGCCTCAGATGGATGGCGACCTTCGCGCGAGAAAGCTTGCGGGTTGGCACGACGCGGTGCGCCGGACGCTGACGAACTGAGCTGCTCAAACACCGGTGTTCAAAAGAAAAGGGCGGGTTTGATCCCGCCCTTTGTCATTTTTGCTATTCGCAAGCCTTACCGCAGGCGACCGCTTGCGTGAGCCAGCATCGTATAGACCTTGCCCGTATCGGAGGCGAGATAGGTCTGCGTGACGCTGTGATCCTTGTCCTCCCGGCCAACATCGGCCAGCAGGCGCTCGAAGTCACGGCAGAACTGGTCGACCGCACCGCGGAAGGAGCCGTCGAGGCGATACTTCTGCTGGATGCTGTCGAAGGTCTGCTGACCCTTCAGCGTGTATAGCCTGCGCGTGAAGACGTTGCGCTCGCCACGGCGGTAACGGTCCCAGAGCTCTGCAGCCGCTTCAGCATCGATCGAACGGGCGATCTCCTGCGATAGCGAGGTCAGAGCATCGCCGATGCGGGGCTCGGCCCGGGGTGCTGCCGGCTTCGGCGCGGAGAGCGGCGAGGGGAGCACCTCATCCTGCGAGGCGCTGCGCAGCAGGTCGCGGATCCAGCCGCCGTTCTGAGAGGGAGCCTGCGCTGGTGCTGCCGGAGCCTCGACGGAACGGGTCGGACGGACTGCCGGCCGTTCCATCACCTTGGTCGCCGGTGCGAGCGGCGGGGTGCTGGCGCGAGGCATGACCGGAACCGGATCCGGCGCGGTCTCCTGCACGCGGCCCGTCTTGGCCACGATGCTGGAGAGCTCCTTCAGCGCGCTGATCTGCTCGGTGATGGCGCGGCGCATTGCCGTGGTCGACTGCTTGGCTTCCTCGGGAAGCTCGACAATGCCACGCTTGACGTCGGCGCGGGTCTTCTCCAGCTCCTCGCGGACCTCCGTTGCGGTGCGGCGGATTTCTTCCGTAGCGCCGGCAAAGCGGGTGGTGGCGTTCTCAAGCACTTCTTCGATCGCGTTGCGCATCGTCTCGGCCGACTTGCGCGAACGAAGCTCGGTGCGCTCGACCATGCCTTCGAGAAGGCCGTCGAACGAGCTGATGACCTTTGAGATCTGCTCCGACTTCTCGACCAGCCCATCGGCAAGCGCCTGCAGAGCGTCCTGGCGACCTTCGATGTTGGCGGCCATGCCCTGCTGCGCCTTGTCGAGCAGCTGCGACGCGCTCTCCAGGATGCGGCTGTGGTTCTCGAAGCGGCTTGCGATGCCGGCTAGCGCCGAGAGGGTGTGCTCCGAGAAATCCGTGAGACGGCCGGAGTTGGTGTTGAGGAGATCGGCAGAGCTGGAGAACGTCTCGGCAGCCTTCTTCGCGTTTTCGGCGAAGTTGATGGCCGTTCCCGCCAGCTTCTCGTCCACCTCGACCATGTTGCGCGTTGCGGACTGAACCAGATCGCTGAGCTTGCCGCTGGAGAAGCTGAGGTTCTCAAGCAGCGACTCGACGTCGCCGGTAATGCTTGCGCGGGCCCGTTCGACGGCATGGAGCGTGTCGGCGGTACGGTCGGACAGCGCGGAGATCAGCAGGCTATTCTGCTGCTGCAGACGTTCCGCACTGCGCTCCGTGACTTCCTCGATCGCCTGCTTGAACTCGGCGCCGCCGGCTTCGAAGCGCTCGACCAGAGGCCGCGCGGTTTCGTCGAGGATGCGCGTGATTTCAAGGCTGCGATTTGCCAGAACCATGTTGAGGTCGTGGGTGCGCTCCTCGAGAGTGCGGACGGCTTCACCCGTACGGCTCGAGATGTGCTCGTTGACCGCCATGAAGGTCTGGCTGATCGTGTCGGCAGCGGAGATAAGGTTGGTCTGGCTGCGGGCGAGCTGCTCGCCGACCATGCTTGAGGCCTGCTCCGCAGTTGCCTTGAGCTGCTGCTCGGTTTCGCCGAGGCCTTCCCGGATCAGAGCTGTGGTGCGGTTGAGCGTTTCGCCGAGATGCTTTTCGGCCTCGAAGGTTGCATGAACCAGCGCACTCGATGCAGCACCTGCCGTTGTGCGGACGCGATCCTCAAGCTGCGAGAAACGCTCGAAGGAGGTTTCTGCCTGAGCATCGAGTTCGCTCGTGGTGAGGCGGGCACGCTCGATGATGCGCTCATCCATTTCGTTGAACGCGCGTTCGAAGCCTTCGACCTGCGAGTTGAGCAGGGAGGCCGTCTCGCTTGTGCGAGCGCGGATGCCCTGATCGACATTGGTGAAGACCTGCGCGATCGCCTCGCTGCGGTTCTCGATAGCCTCGGCAGCCTGTGCTACGCGCTCGATGATGCGGCGGTCGATGTCATTGAAGTGCTGGCCGAACTCGTCGGTCCGCTCGGCAACGCGCATGGCGGCTGCGTTGAGAACCTGATCCAGCTCGCCGACCTTTTCGCCAAGCTTGACGGAGGAGGCGTCGACCGAAGCTGCGAAGCGCTGGTCGACAACCTCGACCATGCGGGCAGCTTCCTGGCTGAGTGTGCTGGTCGCCTCGACCATCTTCTCACGCAGTGCACCGGCAGCGGCAACGGCGCCGTTCTCCAGTGTCTGGCGAACGCGGTCGACGCCGACGGCGAGTGCGCCATCGAGGGTGCGGGTCCGCTCCTCGATCGCACCGATCTGGTCGGTGAAGGTCGCGTTGACCTGCTCGATCTCGCTGCGGATGGTGTCAGCAAGACGGGCCTTCTCCGCTTCGAGACGTTCGATGTCCTGGTCGATGGCGGCGCGCAGTTCTACGCCGGCACTGCCCAGGCGCTCGGCTTCTTCCATAAGGCGGTCTTCAACGGAAGCACGCATTTCGCCGAAGCGGTTGAGGCCTGCGTCGATCTCCTGCGAGAGGCGGCGCTGCGTTTCCCCGAAGGCGTTGAGCTGCTCGTTGACCGAACCTTCCACATGCGAGTGGACGGCCGTGAACCTCTCGAGATCCTGCTCCAGGCGGGAACCAAGACGGATGTGGCCTTCTTCGATGGCGCGGACGAAGTCCTCTGCCTTGTTGTCGAGCAGGGTGCCGGTGGCCGCAACGATCTTTGCCAGATCGTGGCTGATGACATCCTTGCCGGATTCGATGACCTGGCTGAACTCCTCCTGGCCCTTCTCGAAGGTTGCGGCAACGTCGCGGGCGCGCGCTGCAAGCGATTCCGTGATGCTGCGGGCGCGGGCTTCGAGCACGCTGTCGAGACGCTGCATGCCGGTGTCCAGAGCCTCGGCGCGGGCGCTGAGGCCATCCAGCAATTCGCTGCCACGGGCAGTGATGCGCGTGTCGATTTCGCCGATCCGGCTATCGATCTGGTTTGTGAGGTCGTCGGCGGTCTGACCGAGCGACGAGACCAGCGATGCGCTGCGCGACGTGAACACGTCGTCCAGAACGCGGGTTGCGTCGTCCACCTGGCTGGTGAGCGCGTTGATGCGGCTGTCCATGATATCTGCCACAACCGAACCAGCGGTCGACAGGTTATCTGCCAGCTCCTGGGTACGCTCCTGCAGTACACGGGCGGACGTCTCGGTCGTGCTTTCAACGCGCTGGACGAAATCGTCCGCATTGGCGTTGATCGCCTGCAGCCGCTCGTCGATGAGGCGCGTGACGGCGTGGCCGGAAACCGCGATTCCCTTGGCCATGTGCTCTGCACGCTCCTG
Source organism: Nitratireductor aestuarii (assembly GCF_014641695.1). Classification (GTDB taxonomy): domain Bacteria; phylum Pseudomonadota; class Alphaproteobacteria; order Rhizobiales; family Rhizobiaceae; genus Chelativorans; species Chelativorans aestuarii. Next base: position 339,675 of record NZ_BMIF01000001.1, read on the forward strand.
CAGGGCGCGCGTGACGGCTTCGGCGGTATCGCCCAGACGGCTTGCCATCTGGGTCGTCTGCGCGCTGATCGTGGCGATGCGCTCATCAAACTGCGAGGTGACCTGCTGGCCGGAGGCAGCGAGGCGCTCTGCGATCGCATCCGTGCGCTCGTCCAGTGCGGCGGCAAGCGTATCCGCCGTGGCCGATACGCGGTCGATGATGATGCTGGAGCGCTGGGTAAGGGAGGAAAGGCCCTGATCCAGTGCGTTGACGATGCCCGACCCGGAGCTGTTCAGACGCTCTGCAATCGCATCGGTCCGCTCGTCGATGGCCGAGGTAAGCGAATGCGCCGTTGCCGAAACGCGATCAATGATGAGATCCGACCGCTCGGTGAGGGACGAAAGACCTTTGTCGAGTGCATTGACGAGGCCCGAGCCGGACGCGTTGAGACGATCTGCAATCGCATCCGTGCGCTGGTCGATCGCGGAGGTGAGCGAATCCGCCGTTGCCGACACGCGATCGATGATGAGATCCGACCGCTCGGCGAGAGACGAAAGGCTCTTTTCCAGCGCATTGACGACGCCAGAGCCGGTGCTGCTCAAATGCTGTGCGATTGCATCGCTGCGTTCGTCGAGGGCAGCCGTGAGCGAATTTGCCGTGGACGATACGCGATCGATGATGAGATCGGACCGTTCGGTGAGCGAGGACAGCCCCTGTTCGAGCGCATTGACCACGCCGGATCCGGTCGCGGACAGACGCTGTTCAACCTGGTGCGTGTGCTGGTCGAGTGCGGCAGCCAGGTCCGTCGTGGAAGCGGCAACGCGGCTGACAAAGCCCTCGGTGCGCTCGTCGAGCGAGGCCAGGCCGCTTTCGAGGACGCGGGCGACGCCCTTGCCGGATTCGGACAGGCGATCTTCGACGGCCTTGGTGTGCTGGTCGAGCGCTGTGGTGAGTTCGCCGGTGGAAGCAGCTACGCGGCTGACAAAGCCTTCGGTGCGTTCGTCGATCGAGGCAAGGCCGGATTCCAGAGCGCGGACAACGCCGGTGCTGGAGTTGGACAGACGATCTTCGACTTCCTTCGTGTGTTGATCGAGCGTCGAGGTGAGTTCCGTCGTGGCCGAGGCTACGCGGCTTGCAAAGCCCGCAGCACGATCGTCGATGGACGCAAGACCGCTTTCGATCGTGCGAACCACGCCCGTGCCTGCATTGGCAAGACGCTCTTCGGCCTGCTTCGAGCTGTTCTCGAGGGCTGCCGCGAGTTCGCTGGTCGTGGTGTTGACCCGCTCCATGAAGCCTTCGGTGCGCTGGTCGAGAGTCGCGATTCCGGTTTCGAGCGCGCGGGCAAGGCCGATGCCGGAAGCGGCAAGCTTCTTCTCGATGGTGCCGGTCCGCTGGTCGAGCGCCGTCGTGACGTTGGCGGCAGCAGAGTCGATGCGGCTGACAAGCTGCGAAGATTGCTCGTCGAGCGTCGCAAAGCTCTCGCGCAGCAGGTTGGATACGTTTTCGCCAGTTGCAGTGAGACGCTTCTCGACGGCTTCGGTGCGGTCGTCGAGAACGGCGGCGACAGTGCTGGTCGAGGTCTCGATGCGGCGGACGAAGTTGCTCGTGGTTTCGTCGAACGAGGAGAGACTGGACGAGAGAACGCTCGCGACGTTGGCGCCGGATTCGGCAAGGCGCTCTTCGATCGCGGTTGCTCTCTGCTCGAGGGCGCTGGCGAGGTTGCCGGTCGATGCGTCGACCTTGCTGAGGAAGCCTTCCGCACGCTCGTCCATCGCGGCGATGCGGCTGTCGAGCAGCTTGGCAACGGATTCGCCGGACGACAACAGTCCGTCGGCAAGCGACGAGGTGCGATCCTGGAACGAACGCGACAGATCGCTTGCGGCCGCATCCAGGCGGGCGAGGAACGTATCGGCATTGTCGCCGATGTCCGCGATGCGGGAATCGAGCAGCTCGGCAAGGTTGCTGCTGGAGGAGGTGAGGCGGGTGAGTAGCTGTTCGCCGCTCTCGTTGATGGTGAGCGCAGCCGCACCGCCTGCCTGGTTGATACGCTGGGCGAAGCTTTCCGCGGTGGTGTTGAGTTCTTCGAGACGCCCCTGGATCGAGCCGGAGAGATCCTGCGTCGTGGCGCTGAGGCGTGCCAGCAGATGCTCGCCGCTCGAGGAGACGGAACCTGCAATCGAGCCGCTGAAATCTTCGATCTTGCCGAGGAAGCCTGAGACCGTTTCGGAAAGATTGGAGATGCGGCCGTCGAGCAGCTCGGCGAGGCTCGTGGTCGAGCTTGCCAGGTGGTCGCTGAACGCAGTCGCCTTTCCTTCAAGCGCTGCCTGGATGTTGACGCCGGTCTGATTGATCCGGCCGACGATCAGCTCGCCAGACTTGCCAAGCGAAGAATTGAGCTGCTTGGAGGCGGAATCGACGCTGCTGCGGATCTGGTCGCCGGCGGAGTCGATCTCAACCTTGAGAAGAGCGTGAGCATCGGAGATGGACGCGCGCACGCGCTCGGCATGGCTGATAATGCCTTCACGCTCGCTGCCGAGGCTATCCACCAGCAGGCGAATGCGGGATTCGTTTTCGGTGTAGGCGCGTTCGAGCTCGTTGACCTCCGTCTGAACCAGCGTCTCCAGCTCGATGGCGCGGGCGAGCGTGCGCTCAATGCCTTCACCCATCGCCTGGACTTCACGGCGGACGGCCTGGCCAACGTTCATGATGCGCTCATGCGCAATATTGTCAGGCTCCAGCAGGCGCTGGGCCGCTTCGGCCATCTGCTGGCTGGTCGCGCGCATTTCCTGCGCCCGGCGCATCATAACGGCAAATCCCCAGAAGGGGATCACGGGAAGCAGCGATGCGAGCCAGGTGCCGAAAAGCTGAGGCTTGTTTGCCAGGTCAAGGACGGCGGATGTGTCGAAGAGTTCTGAGCCGAAGAGCCTCTGGCCGACGAAGAGGGTGCCGCCGACCCAGATGGTGGAGAGAGCTGTCGTCGCCCAATAGATTGTGCGCGGTGCGCGCACTTCACCGGCGCTGCGTCCGCGATCGGTGCGCTGCTGGTCGTCGTTGGCAGGTGCGAGCAGGGGCTTCGGCGAGGGCGTCGCTGCCGCTGCCTTGCGTTTGGCTACGGGTTCCTTGACCGGGGCGGGGGTCAGGGTCTCGACGTCCACCTGCTTGGCTTGCGCCATGTCGCTTTCGAAAACCATCGCGAAATCCTCGTCTGCGGTGCGTTTGCCGCCCGCGGCTTTGGGCCCCTGCATGTCAGATGGATCGTCTGAGGCTTCGCGGCTTTCACGCGCAAGTTCCTCTGCGGCGAGGGAGATCTGGGCCTCCAGGTCCTCGATGGAACTGGAAACGTCGTCTTCAAGCTCGGCGTCGAGAAGCTCGTCAGTGTCGAGGGTCAGTGCATCCTCGAGCTGATCAAAGGCCTCATCCTGCTGGCTGATTCTTTTTCTGTTTCTTGCCATACGCCGTCCCTCTACCTGGGCCGTACCGAAACGCAACGCGAGCCGGCCCGTATCCATTACGCGACAACTATACCGTACTGTTTGAGAAGTATGTTGGAAATACGTTTTGCGCTGGCTCTACAAAAGTTTAAAGATAAAGTTAACGCGAACGCGTCAGCCACAAAAAAGAGATGCCAGACAAACTCGAACGGTACCCAACTGGAGAACGCCTTGTTTCCCAGTCCACCCAACAAGATGAAGCGCAAGGTCCCTTGATAGATCTCGACCATCTTGCTGGACAGACACTGTACGACATAGCGCTTCAAAACGAAGTGCTTGCGCTGTTTCATCAACAACTTCTGGAGGCCAGAAGTGCTGTTTTATCGATGAACAGCGACCAGCGGCGCGATTTGGCGCATCGGCTGGTGGGTGCGGCGCGCGCCGTGGGCGCCTTCTCGCTCGCTCTGACCGTGGAGGCGGTAAGCAACGATCCGCAGGACACGGAGATTCTTGCCAGGATGCGGGCTCAGATCGACTCGCTCATTCCGCATCTCGTCCATCTCATAACGTCGGAAGAACGTGCAAAAGGTTGACTTGGGCGCGTCAGTCGTTATCTCGGCTGATAATTGATCAACTCATCTCTCGGGAGGCAGCCCATCCGGGCGGCCCCGGCTTCCAGGACTATCGATGACCAAGATTACTTTTATCAGCCCCAATGGCGAAGAGTTCGTTGTCGAGGCGGCGAACGGCACCACTGTGATGGAAAACGCGATCCGCAATGACGTGCCGGGGATCGAGGCGGAGTGCGGCGGCGCTTGTTCCTGCGCGACCTGCCACATCTATGTGGATGATGAGTGGGCGGAAATCGTCGGCTCGCCGGAAGTCATGGAAGAGGACATGCTCGACTTCGCCTACGATGTGCGTCCGACCTCGCGCCTTTCCTGCCAGATCCGCGTGCGGGACGAACTCGACGGCCTCGTCGTCCATGTACCCGAGCGCCAGGGCTGAACCGTATCTGTGCTGGTCAGGATCTTGCTTGAGGCTTTGAAGAACGCTGCTCTTTGGCCTGCAACTCTTCCTCTAGTTTCCTGAGGGTCTTGTCCAGCGCTGATGCTGCGTTCTCGCGGCGCACTGCCTCCCGGCAAGCCTTCTTGGTATCGATTTGCATGAGGAGTTTCTCCTCCTTATCATCGAGTGCAGCCAACTTCGCGTAAATTGCGTTGACCTTCAAGGCGCGGCGGCGTCCTGTCAGATAGATGAAGGCCGCGGCGCCCGCCAGGAGCGCAACTTCGAGCAGCACCAGTTCATAGCCCACCATTGTGGCCGACATCCTTTCCGCCATAAGCGGCATCGATCTTATACTCGATCCAATAATATATGATCGCTACGAACGCGAAAGCAATCAACCCGATCAGAACCGTAAGGCCCCAATCCTTTTCTTTCTGGAGGAAGAGCCCGATGATCGGAGTAGCGACGGCGGCTGTAAAGATCGCAGCGGCCATAGCCGTGACATAGTTGGCCCAGGCTTTGGTCCTTTCCTGCTCCCGTTGAAGCAAGAGTTGGGTGACATGGCGCTGCTTTCTTACCTCCAGCAGCTCTGCCTGATCATCGCGGGTTGCTGCACTCGATGGTGTTGAAGTCTGGTCGCTCATACTGCTCCCCCATCCCATCCAAGGCATATCTAAGAGAGTAAAGGGGTTCAATACTTCGTATTTTGCGAGTAGCGGGCCGCCGGCTTCAGCCCATGCTCAATACCTCAGCCTGCCGGATTCGATCTGCTCCAGGCGATAGTCGAGCAGGCGCTCCATCCGTCGCTCGAAATTGATGTACTCGATCCGGTCGAATTCATCCTGTTCGGCATCGTGCTGGATGAGAACGCGATCGGTTGCTGCCTGCACGGCTTCCGCCAGGGCTTCGCAGGAGCGCGTCCGGGGCAGGGCGCGGATGCGGTCCTCGAGCATCCGCGCATGGTTCTTGGCGATGCCGATGTGGCTTTCCTCATGGCGTTTGATGTCGCCTGAAAGCGTGTCCCAGATCATTTGAAGGCTGCGTCCGGCCCGTTTGCGGTCTCTCCAGCGGGGGAGGACGACTTCGACGTCGACGCGGACATGCACGTCATCGATCGAACAGCGGCCGTCGGTTTCGCGGTAGCGCACACGGGAGGTGAACTCCATGGTCGTCGCGCCGGGATGGCGATCACGCGAATTGTCGATCTGCGGACCTTTGGTGTGAAACTGCCGCTCGATCTCCTCGAGCGACGTTCCGCGCACGGTGTAGTACTTGTAGTTCCGGTTGAGCGACGCAGCGGCGCTCGGAAGGGTCAGCGCGGGCAGCAACAGTAAGGCAACGACAAAGCGATTCATGACGGCTCCATGCTCGACTTTGCTGCTCGGTCATCGCAAAGGCAAAGTGATCGCTCCATATAGGCGGAATGGTTTCATCTGACAAAGCGGTCGACCCATAATACTGTAGATTGTGTAAGCGAGGATGTGAGGAGATTGCTTTGCCGGAACAACAGCCTGACCACCTGTCCACACGCGCCTATCTTGGCCTTGGCGGCAATCTCGGCGATCCCGCTTCCACGATGTCAGCCGCGCTGAAATTGCTGGGTGAGAACACGAGCATCTCCGTCGAGGAGGTTTCCTCGCTTTACCGCACCAAACCGTGGGGCAAGGTGGATCAACCCGATTTCCTCAACTGCGTTGCCAGCGTGCGGACGAGCCTTAGTCCCCATGAACTGCTCGAAACCTGTCTTTCCGTCGAGCATCAGCTGAAGCGCGAACGACGCGAGCGTTGGGGGCCGCGTCTCATCGACATTGATGTATTGGTCTATGGCGAGGAGAAGGTTCAGACAGACGACCTGGAAATCCCGCATCCGCGCATAGCGGAACGCGCCTTCGTGCTCGTCCCGCTTCTGGAAATAGCGCCGGAGATTACGGTCGATGGGAAGCGCGGCGCAGAACTTCTGGCCGCAATCGGTACCGATGGCGTGGAGAAAGTTGTAACCGCCGGACCTTGGTACCTGAGCTAGCTTACTGGCTGGCGAGCTTGGGATTGACCTTCTTGAGCGTCATGCCGATGACGGGCACGAGCTCGTCTTCGACCTGAACAGAGATCGTGACGTTCATCTTGTCCTGGCTCACCATGTGAGCGCTCATGGCGCCGGAGAGCTTGTTGCGCAGGATCTTGAACACGGCCTTGTTGTTGCGGACGCTGCCGCCCACCACATCGAGGCCCTGACCGGCCGCGCCGTCGAGGAACGAACCCACATAGGTCTTGCCCGAGCGCTGCACCTTCGCCGACATCTCCTGGGTGAGCATGCCCACGCGGCAGCCGCCGTCGAGCGACATGCCGACCTTGCCATCCGGGTTTTCGCCCGCGAAGTTGCAGATAAACTTCGTGCCCTTGTACTTGCCGGCCACGATCTCGCCGGGGCCTGTCCATTGACCGGACACCTGGCGGAAGAATTTCTCATCCGACGATGCAGCCAACGACGCTGATCCGAGGACCATGAAAGCAGACAGGGAGATAACGGCTACGTTTCGGAACATGGGATACGACCTGACAGGCTGGAGCCAACCGCTATAGAATGAAGTGTTTTGGTTAACAGATTCTAAGCGCGACATCATCGTAATCTGTTAAGCATAACAATGTGGGATTTCGCCGCCCAAGGCAATCCGTACATTGTTGCTATTTTGCATCGCCAGCCTTCTCCTGTTTGCTGGCGAACTGGGTCAGAGCCTTCATGAAATCACCGACGCCGGGCCGCTGCACTGCATTGAAGGAGAGGGGGCGGATGGCCGACATGGCCGCCAGTCCGATGCGGGCCGTCATCATGCCGTTTACCACGCCTTCGCCAAGCTTGGCCGAGAGTCGCGCAGCGAGGCCGTAACCCACAATCTGCTGCACCAGCCCGTCGCCTACCGCAATCGAGCCAGTGACGGCCAGGTGCGCCATGACGCTGCGCACCAGACGCAGGAAGCCGAAGAATCCCGGCCTGCCGCAGTAGAGCTCCGACAGGCGGCGCAGGAGCCGCACGTTCTCGAAGATCACATAGCCGATGTCGACCAGCGCGCGGGGGCTCACCGCCGTCACCAGCGATACGCGCTTTGCAGCATCCAGAACCATCTTCTGTGCGCGGCGGTCGAGCGACGCCAGAAGTTCGCGTTCGGCAATGTTAAGCAGATCGCGCCCGTCGATGATATCGCCTTCAAGCTCTGACAGCTTCTTGCGGCCGGCTGCCGTGTCCGGATGGCTTGCGAGCAGCGCCTTCACTTCCGAGACGACCGTTTGCGCCAGCTTCGCGTCGTCGCGCGCATAGGCGTCGTCCGCGCGCGCGCGCATCTTTTCGACTGACGCGAGCCTCGAAACGGCGATGAGCTCTCGCATCACGATCGCCACGAAGGCAGCGAGCGCGATGCCAGCAAGTGCCAGCGCCAGCCAGCCGAGCCAATCGGCGCGCGTGAAAAGATCGCGGATCAGGCGGTCCGTCCAGAGGCCGATGCCGAGCGACACGAGCAGGCCGAACGCCGTGGCGAAGATCGTGCCGAGGCGTGACTTCTTTTTTCTCACCTGAATGGGAGGCGGCAACTCGTTTGCGAGCGCTTGCTCGTCAAAGACGTCTATCTGCTCCGAAGCGACGACGACGCTGTCGTCCAGACGTATGGCGCGGGGCGAGCGCACCGCCTGCGGCTGCTTTTCGTGCGTGGCCTGTTGGATGCCGGAAGGCTCGATCGGAAAGGAAGAGGGACGGCGCTTGTCGCTCATGCGAGCTGGTCTCCCATGAGGAACTGCAGCGCCCGATCAAGCCGGATATGCGGAAGCGAAAGCGTGACCCCCTCGGCCGTGCGCTCCAGAGCCGGAGGACGGAAGCGGACAAAGCGGATATTCGGTTCGTTCTCCGGCTTTTCATCTCCCTTGCGGAAGAGCGCCGCTGGCGTCTCTGGCAGATCGCCCGGGAAGATCGCCGTTTCGGTCTTGCCGTCAAACGTGTCCGTGCCGATCGTTTCACCCTCCATCGGAGTGCCGATGATCACGGGCAGCGTCTCGCGTCCGCGTGTCACAGAACCTTCGCGGGTCGCGCGGACGGCCGCCATGGCGACCACGTCCACCATCGCGCCAGAGAAGTCGGCGCGAGAAATAGCCCGTTCCGTCAGGCGGCGGACGATCGCCTGCAGCCGGTCATGGCTTTCGTGGTGGATGTGATCGGCCTTCGTCGCAGCGATGAGGATCCGGTCGATCTTGCGCGTGAAGAAGCTCGTGAGGAAGTTGGTGCGGCCCGGACGGAAGCACTCGAGGATCTCGGTCAGCGCGCGCTCAAGATCCGCCACCGCTTCCGGCCCGGCGTTGATCGCCTGCATAGCGTCGACCAGCACGATCTGACGATCGAGCCGCGCAATATGCTCGCGGAAGAACGGTTTTATGACGTGCGTCTTGTACGCCTCGAAGCGGCGTTCCATCATGGCCTGCATGGAGCCTGCGCGGACCTTGCCTTCCGTGAGATTGATCAGCGGACCGAAGGTGAGGGCAGGGGAGCCGTCAAGATCGCCGGGCATCAGGAAGCGGCCGGGCGGCAGCGTTGAGAGTGCCCGCGTCTCTTCCTTGCACGCCTTGAGGTAGGCGGCAAAGGTCTCGAACAGGCGTCGCGCCAGCACTTCGTCGGCATCCTGATTGGGATCGATGCTTTGCGCAAGGCTGATCCAGTCGTGAGCGACATCCTGCCGGCCCGGCAGCTTGGAGAGCTCCAATGCTTCCTGCGAGAAAGTGGCAAAGTCCTTGCCGATCAGCGGCAGGTCAAGCAGCCATTCGCCCGGATAATCAACAATATCGAGCGCGAGCTTGCCGCGCGAGAACATGCGTCCCCATGCAGAGGCCGATTCATACTCTATGGTGAGCCTCAGTTCGGAGATTGCGCGGGTGGAATCGGGCCAGATGCGCTGGTCGATCAAGGCCGAGATATGGTCCTCGTACTGGAAGCGCGGCACGGCATCGTCCGGCTGGTGCTCCAGGAAGGCGCGGGAGATGCGGCCCGAAGACTGCGCCTCGAACATCGGCAGGCGTCCACCATGCACCAGATTATGCACCAGTGCTGAGATGAACACCGTCTTGCCGGCGCGCGACAGGCCGGTGACACCAACCCGCAGCGATGGGGAAAGCAGACCGGTCGCCCGGTCGGCAACCGTATCGAGGGCTATGCGCGCTTCATCTGCGATGGTGGTGAGCGGCAAATCGTATTCCTCTGCTTGAACGGGTTCGATTCAACCCAGGGGACCAGCGTTGCACATAGGAACGCAGTTCGGCAATGGAATGGTCCGCGACAGGATAGCCGACAAAATTCTTAAGAGGATGAAGCCTCGGCCGGTCCGAACACCTCGACAAAGGCGTTCTTCAGCGCCACGTCGACATCGTTCATCGTCACGGGCAGGCCGAGATCGACAAGGCTGGTGACGCCATAATTGGCGATGCCGCAGGGCACGATGCCGTCGAAATGCTCGAGCTCCGGCTCAACATTGATGGCAATGCCGTGAAAGCTCACCCACTTGCGCAGACGCACGCCGATGGCCGCGATCTTGTCTTCCATCGGGCTGCCATCGGGAAGCGCGGGCTTGTCCGGCCGGGCCACCCAGACCCCGACGCGGCCGTCCCGCCGCTCGCCCTTCACATTGAAGGAGGCGAGGGTGCGGATGATCCATTCTTCCAGCGCGGACACGAAGGCACGCACGTCCTCGCGCCGCGTCTTCAGGTCGAGCATCACATAGGCCACACGCTGGCCCGGGCCATGATAGGTGTATTCGCCGCCGCGGCCTGCGTTGAACACGGGGAACCGCTCCGGATCGATGAGGTCTGACGGCTTGGCGCTCGTTCCGGCCGTATAGAGCGGCGGATGCTCGACCAGCCAGATCATCTCGCCCGCCGTGCCTTCCCGAATCGCTGCCGCCCGTTCCTCCATGAAGGTCAGCGCCTGGTCGTAAGGGGTGATGCCGGGCGCGATTCGCCACTCGACTGGCCTTGAGCCTTCGGCGGCGCGGAACTGGATCGATTCTGTAAGGCTCTCGGTCATGTCTTCTTTCCTGCGGCGACCCCGACCCAACTCGAATCGTGAATCACCCGAATTCCTCTGCCGCTGTCGCTTTCGGCTCTCGTGAAGCTTGGTCGCAAGGCGCGGGGCAGTGTGCGTTTCCCTCTTATGCATCCCCGCAAACGCTGGGTCCAGTGCGGGTTTGCACAGGCTTGTGCGGTAGGCTCGACTTTTTTGTGACGGGTGGCTTGTGCGCCAGAAATCGATTTGCTACATGCCGCCCTGCCGGTGATTACCGGCATGCGTCGCGGGCGGTCGTGGCGGAATTGGTAGACGCGCAGCGTTGAGGTCGCTGTGGGGCAACCCGTGGAAGTTCGAGTCTTCTCGACCGCACCAACGCTCTCTCAGACGCGAAAACCTTCCCTTTCTTCACACAACATAGTGCTTCTGAACGCAGGTTTTCCTGCTGTTTGGCGCGTCTTTTTTACTCCTCCACGAATTTCTTCTAACATCACACATTCAGCTTCGAATGTCGCTTGTGCTCCCCCAGGTGATTTGCTACATGCCGCTCTGCCGGTGATTACCGGCATGCGTCGCGGGCGGTCGTGGCGGAATTGGTAGACGCGCAGCGTTGAGGTCGCTGTGGGGCAACCCGTGGAAGTTCGAGTCTTCTCGACCGCACCAACGACGGACAAGATCCCGTAGATCCAAGAGTTTTCACCTGCGTAAGCACAATCCCAAGTGATTGAAGCTACGCAGTATCGGTCGCGATTTCTCGCGCTGTTTTCACCGCTTCAAACTCAGCATCGCCGCCGTTTGTGCCTTCTGTGAAGGCGGCGACGGTCACCGGCTGATCGAGATCGGGAAAGTGGTAGATGGCGTTGACGGAAAACGGTCCGCCGCCCGAGTGTCCGATTACGCGCCCGACGCCTTCCATGCGCCCGATTATGAGGCCCAGACCATAGCCGCATTCCATCCAGGGGCGGCCTTCGATTCGGTCGCCGAGTGGACGGGCATTCAGCATTTGCCTCAAGGTTTCCGCCTGGATCAGCTTGCCGGTGACAAGCGCGTGGAGCAGGCGGGCCGCATCCTGAGGCGTACCGGTCAGACAACCGTGATAGACCCAGCCGGGATGATAGTGCTGCGCCGCCTGCCAATGGACCCGCAAAAACTGCTGACGCGCAGTTGCAAGTTCGATTGAATGAAGATGAAGGGGCAGGGCGATCAGCTCAGCGAGAAGCGAGCTGAAACTCTTGTTTGTTTGGTCTTCGATGTGCCTTCGTGCCAGCATGTAGCCGATGTTCGAGTAGGCCCAGCCCTTGCCGGGCTCGAACAACAACTCGTCTGCGTGCGCAGCAGTCATGAGCTGCTCCTCGGGCCATGGCTCTTCATCGCATGCTACGGCTGCATGATAGTCTTTCAGGCCGCCGTAATCCGGGAGGCCGGCCGTGTGCTGCAGAAGCTGGCGAAGATTGTAGCGACGCCCTGACAGCGGGCGATCAAGATCGACCTCGCCCCGCTCGTGAAGTTTTAACGCGCAAAGCGCGATCGCGGTTTTGGAAAAGCTCCAGTAGGGGAAGACCAGTTCGGTACTACCCGCCGAACCATAGTGATCGTCATTCACGATCGAATAGGAATAGCCACGCTGGACCTTGTTCATGCTGCGGCACCCACCTACCCATAGATCAGCCACTGCCAGGCTTTCGTGACCTTCCTATTGGTGGTCAGCTCGGAGCGAGACGTCAAGCTAAGACCGCTACTCTCTCACGTAGGAAAACAGCGTCCGACCGCTTTCGGTGACTTGCAGTCTGTTGGAAATCCTGCCGCTGCGCGCTAGCGCCGTAGCGAAGGCTTCCTCGGTATAGTCGGGGAAGATATCCTCTCGCAGCGCGAGCATCTTGCGTACGGTCGGATCTGACTTCGGTACGAACTCGATCACACCGGCCGGCGCCATGGCAGTGATCCACTTGACAACCTGAGCCAACGGTACGTTGTGGGCGATTGCCAGGTGATGTTCGAACGCCAGCGCAAGTATGGCATCGGCGCTGAAGCGCTCGTTGAAGCCACCCCTTTCGGCCTGCATCCAGCCCTGAGCGGGTGAGGGATTGCGCGCGTCGAGGAAGAGGGGAAGGAAATTCAGGTTCTCTGCGACAGCGCGGGCGTAGGCCTTGTCCAGAGACTGTTGATCGAAATCGAAGCCTGTCACCGCCACAGCACCGATTTCGAGACAGATCTTGCTGTAGTCGCCGGTATTGCAGCCGAGATCGATCACGCGCCTTGCACCGCTGGAGCGAACAAAATCGGCGACAAACTCTTTCTTGCGGGTTGTCTCCTGGTCGTCATAGGTGGTGGTCGAGGCGTAGTTCGCCCATGTGGTGGAGGCCTTGTTGGCGGGCTGCAGCGATGAAATCCAGCCGTGCAGCTGCCGGAGCATGGATTGGAGACCCGCCAGAGGAAGCTTTCTTCCCTCTGTCGTGAAGCTCACTTCCCGATCGCTGGTCGAGTTCTTCTGGAAATAGGCGGGCAGGACGACGTTGGAGAGAACGCGCCAGCCAAGGCGGCTGCGGATAGGCAGCAGGCGGGCGAGATCGCTCGTCATGATGCCTTCGAGATTGCCCCGATACCAGGCATTGTGCGCGATATCGAGATGAGCCCGCAGGAGGAGCGGATTGAGGAATTGCTCGCAGAACTGCCGGTGACCCAGCCAGAACTCGCCGTCGCGATAGGGCCGTACTGACAGATGATCGATGAAGATGGGTTTCGGGCCCTGAAACTGCACGTTGTAGGCCGAGGCATCCGATAGGGTCAGCCCTTTGTCCAGCAGATCCAGATGAAGTTCCAGATGGAACAGGGCGGCTGCCTTGAGTAACGAGAACGACCACTCGTAGGGGTAAGTCCAGGGGCTGAGCCTTGGGTGCTCAAGCACATAGGCGATCGACTCGTCGAGGCCTACTTCCTCGGCTGTAACTTCCCGGAATTCGACCAGACGGCCTTCGTTGGCCAGTTCGCGCAAGGCCGGCCGCGCTGCCTCGTAGGCCTCTGCTGCCGAATGAGAGACGCTCCGGAACACCCTGTCGCGAAGCGAATAGATGTGGCCGGCAGGATCGCGGAAAGAACCGGGCAGGCGAACAGGTGCGGTCAGGGCTGTGCTCCTCCTCAGCTTGCAGCTACGTTTGTGAGATTACTTCTTGCGGGTCGTGAACAGCGACTTGAACTTGTTCCAGTAGACGGACACCGCCGCGCCACCAACGGCAATGGCTCCTATGATTGCCTGCAGCACCATGCTTCCAGTACCCGGATCCAGATAAGCGTATGCGGGAAGCGTGAAGGCGGCACTGAAGGCGATTGCAGGAAATACAATTCTCATGAGGGCCTCACTTGTCAGCGATCCAGTAGCTCACTCTCTCAGAGAGCTGTCATGTGACTGTCGTATTTAGACGATATAGAGGCGGACTATTTCTCTTCTATATGGTCCCGGTAACGTTAGATTTCAGGCGGCAATATGTTTATTAGGTTGTGAAGTATAGATCTGTATATTGCGCCGCGGGATGAGCCGCGATGGATAAAATTTTCGTGAGCCCGGTGTGTTCGGCGCGAATGCAGCGCGATCATAGTGCTGAAAAAGTCGTTCGGAAAGAATTGGAAGTGTGCAGGATTTAAAACGTCTTGCCGAATTTCACAATTGAAATAGAAGCCGGCTAATTAATTCATGGACGGCATGATACTCCTAACGTGCTAAGTGGATAATTCTCTTGCCGGGTGTGGTTTTGCGGCTATGCTACCTCCTATGGAGGGCTGTTTCGTTGGTGCTGATCTGGGTTAACTACTTGTTCGGAATGTCTGCAGGGGTGGATGGGGGATGTTGTTTCATCGGACGCCATTGCACGGTGCTTGGCTGATAGACGCTGAGCCCCATCTGGACGAACGGGGCTGGTTTGCTCGTTCCTTCTGCGAGCACGAATTTGCCGAATACGGTCTCGAAACCCGTTTCGTCCAGCATAGCCGCTCCTTCTCGAAGCGCGCCGGTACTCTGCGCGGGATGCATTTCCAGACCGCACCGCATGAAGAGGTAAAGCTCGTTTCCTGCGTCTCCGGCGCCATCTTCGACGTCATCTTCGACATGCGTCCGGGCTCTCCTTCATACCGCCAGTCCTTCAGCGTTGAACTCACAGCGGCTAACGGCAGGCAGCTTTACATCCCGAAAGGCATGGCACACGGTTTTGAAGCTTTGACAGATGATGTAACAGTTAACTATCTAATTAGTGAGTTTTACGCGCCGGGCTATTCCTCCGGGATTCGCTACGATGATCCGGCGCTGGGTGTGGAGTGGCCTATGCCGGTTACGCAAGTCTCTGACAAGGATCTGGGCTGGCCGCCCTGGGAACTGATTAACAGAGGAATGTGTTTGGAGGATTAAGGCGGCGCGCGAATTTTGGGGTCAATTCGTGCATTTGCCGGACAGGGATCAAGGGTGAGAGATCACTCGAATGGGGGATGGTATGAATGATGCCGCAAGCGCCACATAGTCTGCGCGAGACCGGGCTTTTCAAGAACGGCAACCTTAGTGAAGACGACAAGGCGCAGCTCGACAGGCTTGGTTTCGTTTACAAGTATTACGCACACGACACCACGGTGACAGCCGAGCATGACGACATGTTCGTAGTTGTTCATTCCGGCTGGGGCTGTCTATACAGCAATGTTCCTGACGGTGATCGCCAGATACTTGATTTCCCTCTGGCAGGTGACCTTTTCCTCCTGAGCCGCTCTTCCGAAAACGGGGTTGATGAAACTTTTTCGTCTTTGACCGAGCTCATGATCTGGCAGGGGCCGGCGCGCAATGTGATTTCGGGCGTTGCCAATCACCCGAGGCTTATGTCGCTTCTCCTGGCTGCAGCGCTTCGCCAGAAATCCATACTCGTTCAGCATCTGAACAGTCTGGGACGCCGAAAGGCGCTGGAGCGCGTGGCGCATCTTCTGCTTGAACTCGGACAGCGCCTGGAAATTGCCGGAGCGGCAAGCCGGGACGGTTTCCGGTGTCCTCTCACCCAGTATGAACTTGCCGATGCACTGGGGCTCACCGCCATCCACGTCAATCGCATGCTGCGCGAACTTCGCGAGCGCGAACTCATTGATTTCCGCCAGAAAACGGTTCGGTTCCTGGATAGGGTGGGGCTGGAACGACTGGCGGGATTCGAACCGGACTATTTGAAAATACCACTTTGAGAGTAGATAAATAATAAGCAGTACTTACAAGCGACCTCGCAGTTTCTAACACTGTATATTGTGAAGTTACCACTTTGTATTAGTTTCGTTGCTAATCATATTCATTTTTCACTAATCCACATTAAAGCGAAGTAAAAAGTGGGCGTGTACTATATATTTGTAAGGCGGGGGTTATGAGCCGCAGATGCGGTAGGGGAAGTTGGGTCAAGTCTCCCTATCAAATAGTACAGCGCTCAGCTGGGATCCCGCCATAACGGATGGTTCAAACGGGGAACTTAGTTATGCATTCGGGAACATGGAGGAAAGATTCCAGAGAGAATTTTGCACCAGTCCTTGGCTATCTGTCCAAGGAAAGCCAGGATCAGGCGAGCAAGTCACTTGATGCTGAAACTGGCGTATTACTTCTTCTGGATAGTCGGGCATTGCAGCGGGAATGTCTCATCGAATGTCTCGTCGCACACGGGCTGGAAATGGAAACCGTCCCGTGCAGCACAGCAAGCGAGCTGCGCAGTCTCAAACTGGATACTTCACGCAAGAACGTCATCCTATATGGCCTCGGCAACCGTAAGACCACGGAACCGGCTGTCGTGGGAGAACTCACAGCACTGGTACAGGAGTTTGCACCGATCCCGGTTCTGGTCCTGGCCGAGAGTGAAGAGCTTGTCTATGTGGTGAAGGCTCTGGAATGCGGCGCAAAGGGATACATCCCTGAATCCACCCGTATCAGCGTCTGCGCCGAAGCGATCAATCTGGCGATGGCCGGCGGGGTCTATGTCCCGGCCACGAGCATCCTTTCGATGAAGAAAGCGATCGTGCAGGGCGGTGAGAGCGAGCCTGCGCCTCTATCAGGCATGTTCACTCAGCGTCAGCAGGAAGTGATCATGGCGCTACGGCGAGGCAAGGCAAACAAAATCATCGCCTACGAATTGAACCTCCGCGAAAGCACGGTTAAGGTTCATATCCGAAACATCATGAAGAAGCTCAAGGCAACCAATCGCACCGAGGTGGCCTATAAGCTCAGTGAGATGTTCCCGAACTAGGGCAACGAATATCTAGCGAGGATGAAGGGAGCATTGCGGCCTCCCTTCCTGTCGAGCATGGTTCCTGTACGTACGGGAGCCATGATTGGATCATTGCGCGCAGTAATACCATTCTTGGGGGAGGTATTATGGGTTCGATTGTCATTGAAAACGCCTCGCAACGGGTTGCAGCACCTGCCGTCTGGCACGGCGCGCTTCTGACCCGTGCAGACGTTCAGGAACCTTGGCAGTTCGATGATGGGCTGTGGCGATCTAGGATCGTCGAATGGCTGCGCGAGGCGGCGCTGCCCCTATGGATGGACAAGGGGATCGACCGCGACCATGGCGGGTTTCACGAAGCGTTGGCATTCGACGGTAACAGTCTGCAGAAGCCGAAACGCATGCGCACCATGGCGCGCCAGATCTACGCGTTTTCCATGGCAAGCATCCACGGCTGGCACGACGAAGCCGATCGCTGCATCGCTGAAGGCATCGATTTCCTTCAGCGTGGGCGTACCCGGAACGGCGGTTGGGTGCGTGTTCTGAACCCGGACGGTAGCGTGGCGGATCCAACGGAGGATGCCTATGATCACGCATGCGTTCTCCTGGCGTTGGCGCACGCCCATCGCGCCGGCAATCCGGATGCCCTGCAGCTCGGCCGTGAGACGTTTGATTTCATCGATGAACATCTGGCCGATCCCTACGGCGCCGGGTTCCTCGAAACCCCGGAGGGCGGCGAGCCGAGGCGCGCCAACCCGCATATGCACTTCCTGGAAGCTTTTCTTGCCTGGCATGAAGCCACGGGCGAGCGATGCTACCTGAAACGTGCGAGGGGCATTACGGATCTTTTTCGGTTGCACTTCTTCGAAGCGGAATCCTGGACGCTCGGCGAATTTTTCGATGACAATTGGGCGCGACCGAGGAATGCCGCAGGCGACTGGACGGAGCCCGGCCACCATTTCGAATGGGCATCGCTGCTTGTCGACTACGCCCATCGAACCGGCGACACGGAACTTTTCACCTATGCACGGAAGCTCTACGCCTCGGCCATCGCCAACGGCCTTAACCGGCTGACCGGCCTGGCCTTCGGTGCTGTTTCAAGAAGCGGATTACCGCTCGACCAGGCCTCGCGCAGCTGGCCGCAGACGGAAGCGGTGAAGGCGGCAATCGCGCTCGACGGCACGCCCGGTCCGGATATGAAGCCAGAGATCGAGGAGCGCATGGCGCATCTCTTCCGCTGGCATATAGACCCGGCACCCAAAGGCCTCTGGATCGACCGCTATGATGAAAAGGGCATGGCGATCGCGACCGAAGTTCCGGCCTCGATCTTCTACCACCTCATCACAGCGTTCACGCTCTACCTCAAGGGAAGCAAGTAGGGTGTCGTCACAACGCCCCCGCTGGCCTTTCCTCGGCCGGCGGGTAGCCTCTCAGCTTTAGAGCAATTTCAGGAAAAGTGGGACCGGAAGTGGCCCAATTTCATGCGGCCACTAGCTCACCATGCGCGTGCTTCGGCCGATATAGAAGCGAGGTTGCGAGACCGTCGACCCGCTAGAACAGTCTCACCTTCCGCACGTAGAACGCTTCTGCGTAGCGCTCGGGAGCACGGCATTCCATGCCGCGCAGACGGGCAAGGCCGCGAAAGGTCTCGGCATCGAACCAGTCCTTGGAGCGCTGGCTGCCGAAATGCATGTCGAGCAGCTCGATTTTCCGTGTGAGAGCTTCTTCCGACAACGTTACATAGGCGTTTGGCCCGCCTAGATCGCCATCCCACTTGGGGATCTCGTATTCGAGGATCAGGCTGTCGCGGAAAAGATTCCAGGTCAGCTGGTTGATCTCGCGGTGGTCCTGGTGCGCGTCGAGCCGCGTATGGGTGAAGACGATGTCCGGCTTGGTATTCGCCCGTATTTCAAGCAGCCACTCCTTGATCGCCTCGCGCTGGGATGGAAAGTCGCTGTCCTTGAAGCGGCCGAGATGAATGTTCGACGCAGGCACATCCGCAAGGAACGAGCGCGCCGAATTGTGGGCCTCATCCTCCCGCTTGCCGCAGGCGCTGAACACGCACCAGTCGATGCTGAGCTTTCGATCCTGGCCGATGAGCGTCAGCAGCGTCCCGCCTGCGCCGATCTCGATGTCGTCCGAATGGGCGCCGAGGCAGAGGACGGACAGCGGCTGTCCGTCCTTCAGGTCGAGTGTGATCATGACGCGGCGAGAACGACGGAACGCCGCTCCCTCTCGGCCCGCGTACGGGCATCCCACGGCATGTCGCCCTTTTCGACCATGTCTTCCAGCGTCTGCCAGTCACGCAGCGTGTCCATCGAGCGCCAGAAGCCCTCGTGCTTGTAGGCCATCAGCTGGCCGTCGGCTATAAGGCGGCTGAAGGGTTCGATGACCAGCTCTTCGCCTTCGCGCATGTAGTCGAAGATCTCGGGCCGCATGATGAAATAGCCGCCATTGATCCAGATTTCCGACCTGTCGGAGGTGACGAAGCGCTTCACATCACCGTCGGACGCAATATCGGCCAGATGGTAGGTGAGGGGCGGGCGCACCGCGAGGAAGCAGGCGAGCTTGCCGCTTGCTTCAAACTTCTGGATCATGTCGTTCAAATCGACGTCCGTCAGCCCGTCGCTGTAGTTGGCGAGGAACATCTTCTCGTTTTTGAGATGATGGCGCGCAGCCCACAGGCGCTCGCCGATGTTGCGCCAGATGCCCGTATCAAGCAGCGTGATCCGCCAGTCGATGTCCGCCTGGGCGTCATCATTGAGGATCTCGACGTCCTTGCCGCCGCCCGTGACGACGCAATCGGCGAAGGTATGCGGGCGATAGTTGAGGAAGAAGTCCTTGATGACATTGGCCTTGTAGCCGAGGCAGAGGACGAAATCCGTATGGCCGTAGTCACTGTACCACTGCATCACGTGCCGTAGGATCGGCTGGTGGCCGAGCGGTATCATGGGCTTCGGCACGGCTTCGGAATATTCTCGGATACGGGTTCCAAGACCACCGCAGAAGAGAACGACCTTCATGATGCCATCTCCTTGGGATCGATAATCGTGACAGTCGGTATCGCTATGACGAACTTTGCGCCCCAGGAGCCCACATGGCTCATCTGGCGGATGATCTCGTCCTTCAGGTTCCAGGGCAGGATGAAGACGTAGTCGGGCTTTGCCTCGTCCAATGCCTCGACGGGATGGATCGGGATGTGCTGCCCCGGCGTGAAACGCCCATGCTTGTAGGGATTCCGGTCCACGGTGAAATCGAGGAAGTCCGGGCCGATGGCGCAATAGTTGAGAAGCGTATTGCCCTTGCCGGGTGCGCCGTAGCCGCAGATCTTCTTGCCTTCATTCTTGGCTTGGATGAGGAAGGCGAGGATATCCCGCTTCACCTTCTTCGACTTCTCGCCGAAGGACAGGTAAGTCTCGATACGATCAAGCCCGCCTGCGATCTCACGCTCAAGCAGAGCGTCTACGCGTGCTGCGCGCTGGTGCGCGCTCGCTTTCAGCGCGAGATAGACGCGGAGCGAGCCGCCATGCGTTGGCAGTTCCTCCACGTCGATGACCTTCAGGCCATGGCGCGCGGCGAGTTTCTCGATCGTGATGAGCGAGAAATAGGAGAAATGCTCGTGATAGATCGTGTCGAACTGGTTTTCGTCGATCAGCTTCTCGATATGCGGGAATTCCAGTGTCACGACACCCTGGTGCTTCAGCAGCACGGCCATGCCGCCCACGAAGTCGTTGAGGTCCGGCACCTGCGCCAGCACATTGTTGCCGATGATGAGATCGGCCTTCTTTCCACTGTCGACCAGCTCATAAGCCAGGCGGACGCCGAAGAAGTCGACGCGCGTCGGTACGCCCTTGTCTTCCGCTGCCATGGCAACGTTTGCCGCGGGCTCGATGCCGAGGATCGGGATCCCCATCGGCAGGAAGTGCTGCAAGAGGTATCCGTCGTTGCTGGCAAGCTCCACGACCAGGCTGTTGCTGTCGAGCGAGAGCCTGTCGCGGATCATCTCGCAATAGCGGCGGGCGTGCTCGACCCAGCTTGTCGAATAGGAGGAGAAATAGGCGTATTCGGTGAAGATCTCCTCGGGGGTCACATATTCCTTGAGCTGGACGAGGAAGCAGCTGTCGCAGACCAGGACATGGAGGGGATAGTAGGCCTCCATCTGATCGAGCTGATGCGCCTCGAGGAACAGCTCGCAGGGCGGCGACATACCCAGATCGACGAAAGTGTGCTTGAGACTGGTTCCACAGAGCCTGCAAGTCGCCTGTGGAACTGTCGCACGGGTACTGTTGCTGGAATCGACAGCCTGAAAGTTCATTCCCGCTCTCCCACCTTGCCGGCCGGACCAGGATCGGGTTCGGCGGCGGATTGGCCCCAGATGCTTCATTGGGGCTAGGCTAGCGCGCCGGTTACCGCTTGCCGATTTGGCAGATCGGATCACCCCCCTATCCAAAGGAGTATGAGCGGACCGGAAGAGCATACGATCGGATAGCCAACGGAAGATGCACCATGGTTCTCACGCGTCTAGCGGTGCAAGCGCCCTTGCATCCACCAGCAGGCCCGCACCTTTGAGTCGCCTGGAGGCATCCGCTATATCCTGGAACGAAGTGCCGGAACGCTCGGCCATATCGAGGAGCGAGTGCTTGCCGTCGGAAAGGTTCAGCACCCACAACAGCGCCATTGCCTGTTCAGCCGTGCGCTTGTCTCCACCCATGGCACCATAGAGCCCGCGGCGTCCAAGTTGTGGTTCGCCCTTTGGTGAAAGGTTGAGCGGCGTCCAGTCGTTCTCCACGATATCGATGACGTAGCGGATGATCTCCCAGGACAAGGCCAGATGCTTCGGTCTTATGAAATCCAGATTGTCCGCCGAGGTATGGTACTCGGGAAAAGTGCCGAACAGGCTCCGCTGGAAGAGCCCCACCGGCAGGTTGAAGCCCGGCGAACAATATTGCCGCTCGTCATAGCCGTAGGGGGAGAAATCGAGGATCGTCGCCTCCGGAGCCAGATCGCGAAGCGCGATGGCCATGGCGCGATCGATGAAGGCTTTCCCGTTCCGGCTACGCTTGTAGGTCGGTCCGCCGCCATCACCCATACAGGAGACGACAAGTCCATGGTCGATCTGGTCAAGCCGGCTTTCGTTGCGTGACAGCCAGGCGAGCGAGCCAATGGTACCTGGCGCGAAGATGAAGCGATAGGTATGTCGCGGAGGAGCACCGGCGGTCATCTGGCGGGCGAGGTAGGTCAGAAGCGCCATGCCGGAACAATTGTCATTGGCAAGCGACGGATGACACAGGTGAGCCGATAGCAGAAACTCGCGATCCGTCGTGCCCTTGATGACATACTCGCCATAGGTGAGGCTGCCGGGAAAACGCTCGGCATCGATGAACACCTCGTAGGTGCCGGGCTTCAGCTGCTCGAAATCCTGGTGACGCATGCAAAAACCCCAGTTTTCTGCATAGTAGATCGTGCGGTAGGGGATCAGATCCGGCTGCTCGGGCAGGGTGTGGATGTGGCCCGCGAGCTCCTCGAACTCCATGAACCGGTGCGCCGGCATGCTGTAGTTGACGATGTGCAGGTTATGGACGGCGAAGTCGACGACCTTGATGCCCTGGTCGTTCTTGATCCACGCCTCGCGGATCGACCATTCCTGCGGTGCTGTCCAGTCGAACAGCTGGGTGCCGGTCGGGACCTCCACGGTCTCGAGCGGTATCTGACGTTTCAGGATATCAAGCGTCTGGCGCACGCCATCGCCGGTGATGCTCCTGCAAATCGGGTAGATCTCGGCCGCGAGAGCATAGATTTTTGCGCCCGCGGCGTCGGTATCGCTTTTGCTTCTGAAACGACGTTCAGCCATCGGATGAGCGTTCATGATGGAGCGCTATCAGGCCGTTGCAGCAACTGAGCCGTGCTGGGGCTGTTCTTCCCGCACGCGAAGGTCAGTCCCCAGCAGCCCTTCGGCCATCAGCTTTCGGATGTGGCCGATGCGCTGGTAGCGCGGACCTTCAAACTCGTCCTTGGAGAGGCCGGAGCTCGCATAGGCCTTGTAGAGCTGCTCGGCGCCCATGCGCGCATCCCAGTTGGAGTTGAACCCGAGGACGCGTTTGATCTTCTCGAAGCTCACGCGGTAGGAACGCTTGTCGGGACCTGCATCGTCGGCAAATTCAAGCCGGCAACCGGGAACCACATCTGCCACGATTTCCGCAATCTCGCGGATGCGGTAGTTGTGTTCCGTCTTGCCGACATTGAAGGCCTGGTTGGACACCTGATCCTGCGGGGCCGTGAGGCCTGCCATGAAGGCACGCGAAATATCCTCGATATGTACGATCGGACGCCATGGCGTGCCGTCGGATTTGAGCAGGATCACGCCTTCCGTGACGGCCCATGCCACGAGATTGTTGAGCACGATGTCAAAGCGGATCATCGGCGAAAGACCGTAGGCGGTCGCTGGGCGGAAGAACACCGGACAGAAGGAGCTCGTCGCAAGTTCCGCGATATCGCGTTCCGCATAGACCTTGGACCAGCCATAGGCCGTCACTGGCTGCAGCGGGCTGTCCTCGTCCACCATGTCGTCGCCTGCCTGACCGTAGTTGCTGCAGGACGAGGCAAACAGGAATCGACCCACACCAGCCTGTCGCGCCATTGCGGCCACATGGACGCTGCCGCGATAGTTGATGTCATAGGTCCGGTCCGGATCGAGGTTGCCGAGCGGATCGTTGGAGAGGGCGGCGAGGTGAATGACCGCGTCGATCCCTTCGAAATCCTTCGCCCTGGCGTCCCTGACGTCCTTGCGGAACTCCGGGATCCCCGACGGCGTCCCCCCGGGCGCGAACAGGCAGCGACGGTACAGGGCACTGTCATAACCGCAGACCTCGTGGCCCTCGGCCTGCAGCATCTTGACCATTACCGAACCGATGTAGCCACGATGGCCAGTCACCATCACTTTCATTGCAGTCGCGCTCCCCTCTGAAGTTATTCTATGCCTGCCGTTCCAGGGCAGGTTCCGGTTCCGTTGCCTTGTTGAACCGGCGGTAGACCGTGTCGGACGGACGTCCGACAAGATGATGCTCGACACCGTCCGCGAGTGCCCGGGCGTAGACGGCCATCGCGCCATCCACCGCCTCGATGGTGCGTTCGATATCCTCATCCGTATGGGTGTAGCTCACGACCAGCGAAGGCATCAGCACGCCCCGGCGGATCGTCTCCTGCAGGATCAGCGAGCGGAATGCCTGGGATGGACGCAGGTCCTGGTCGAGCGTTGAATAGACCATGCAGCACGAGCGGCCGGACACCTTTATGTGCCCCTCAAGCCCGTGACGGCGGGCCGCTTGCTCGATGCCCTCGCGCAACAGGTCACCCTGTTGATAGAGGTGATCAATGACGGGCTCGTCCCGGTAAATACGCATGGTGGCAATTGCCGCAGCCAGCCCATGTGTCTCGCCACCGTGCGTGGTGGAAAGCAGGAAGACGCGCGGCCGGTCCGTGTGCTCCAGGCCGCCGAGCCGCATGAATTCACGCTTTCCGGCAAGCGCGGAGACGGAAAAGCCGTTTGCCATCGCCTTGCCGAAACAGGCGAGATCCGGATCGACGGCATAGACGTGCTGCGCACCGTGGCGGTGCCAGCGGAATCCGGTGATCATCTCGTCGAAGATGAAGAGCGCACCGTTCTCGTGACAGATGCGTCTTGCCTCCGCGAGAAAATTGTCGCGCGGCTCGTCCATGCGCGCCGGCTCCATGATCATGGCTGCGATCTGGCCGGGGTGCTTGCGGAAGAGGTCACGCACGCTTTGGATGTCGTTGTAGCGGAAGGTGACGGTCAGCTGCCGGATCGCCTCAGGTATGCCGGCATTCATCGGCGTCGTCCCGATGAACCAGTCGTCCGTCGAGAAGAACGGATGATCGGCGCAGATGGCGATCAGGTCACGTCCCGTATAGGCGCGGGAGAGACGGACTGCGGCCGAGGTCGCATCCGACCCGTCCTTGCAGAACTTCACCATCTCCGCATTGGGAAAGAGATCCAGGAAGGTTTCAGCACATTCCACCTCGATCGAAGCGGGCCGAGTGAAGTTGGAGCCAAGTTCCAGCGCCTCGCGTACCGCCCTCAGGACCGGCGGATAAGCGTGACCGAGGCCAACCGCGCGGTTGCCCATTCCGTACTCGATGTATTCGTTGCCGTCCGCATCCCAGACGTGGCAGCCGGAGCCGCGCGCAATGAAGGCAGGCGCCAGGACGGGATACTGGTCGTCCCCCTTGGCATAGGTGTGTGCTCCGCCTGGAATGATTTCGTGTGCCCTGCGATTGAGCCCATTGGACATAGCAAGGCTGATGGATTGCGCCCGCATCCTGCACCTCCGCCCCAAATCAGGCCGCAGTGTAGCGGAGTGGCGTGCAATTGCGCGTCGGCTTTAGGGCGTGGGCGCTACCACTATTGACGAAGTTCAGCGCCAGGCGGGCGAGGGGTAGTTTCTACCTGGGTATGGAATTCAATCGGATTGAATCGTCATGATCAGGTCAGGCACGACGCTGACGATGCGATCCGGCAAGGCGGGGCAGGGCATTCCTGTTGATTGGCTGAATCCGGAGGCATCACACAGCTTCACCCTGATGGGGGAGGCTACCAATGCTTGAGCGCAGTCAGGTGCAGGTCATTCCGGGCCAGAGGTTCTTCTCTGACAGCCGGGACCGGGACTACATCAAGTTTTCAGACATCAAGCAGTTTCTGTGGCGGTTCGCGCCGTTCATCTTCAGCTGCGCCGCAATCGGCGGGGCGCTAGGCCTGTTCTACATCGTGACCGGCGACCCGATCTATACGGCTCGAACCCAGATCCTGATCGAGCCCAAGATTCCGCAGCTCCTGAACCAGCAGTCCGAGATCAACCTCTCGCTCGATACGTCCCAGGTGGAGACCCAGATCGCCGTTCTCCGTTCGGAGAAGATCGCCAACATGGTGATCGATGAACTGGACCTCATGAACAATTCGAGGTTCACCCCGCTCTCCGGAGCACCACTGAGCGTGCGCTTCGAACGGCTTTGGTACCTCCTTGGGCTGAGCAGTACGCCGACCAGGTCGACCGAGGCAATGGAAGCGGCACGCCGTGCCGCCCGGGAGCGAAGACTGCGGGCCGGAAGCGAGCAGGGGGAACGGCCGGTCATCAAAGACGGTGAGATTGACCCAGAGTTTGAGAAGCGCCGCGAGGTCGTCTGGAATTTTGAAGACGGGCTTTCGGTATCACGCGCTGGCGTGTCCTATGCGATCGACATCTGGTTTCAGGCGCGTGATCCTGAACTTGCAGCCAGGATTGCCAACGCGACCGCCGGGGCGTTCGTGCGCGAACAGCTTGAGACACGCACCGAAGCCGCGAGTGAAGGTCTGCGCTGGCTCGAGTCGCGCATCCAGGAAGTTCGCGGTCAGATGAACCATGCCACCAAGATGGCGCAGGAATTCCGCGCCCGCCACGACTTCAGCATCAGGGATCCGCAGTCCCAGGAGGGACCTACCCTTGAAGAACTGGAAGTGACGGCTGAAACCTACCGCAAGATGTATGAAAGTCTGCTGGCGGCCTTCACCAGTTCGGTGAACCAGCAGCCGTATCTCATCGCCGACGCCCGCGTGATCAGCGAGGCGACCAGGCCTCTCGTGCAAAGTCATCCGCGCAAGACGCTGACCATGGCCTTTGGCGTCACGGCGGGTCTGCTGATCGGTCTCGGACTGGCGATCGCGCGACAGCTGACGGACCGCAGCCTGCGCACCCATAGGCAGGTGCAGGACGAACTCGGGCTCGACGCCATTGCCGAGCTGCCCGTCGTCCGGCTGCGCGGCCACGGCTTCGGCCGGTTCCTTGAGGTGCAGAGAAAGCCGCATTCGACCTTCACGCGGAGCCTGCGAGAGGCGATGCGGACGATCATGGTCGCTGATCCTACCGGCAGCGTGCGGGTGATTGGTGTCGTCTCTGCACTGCCGACCGATGGCAAGAGCACTGTTGCCTGCAACCTCGCGGCCATATCGGCGGGCGCCGGCAAGCGAACTCTGCTCATTGATGCAGATTCCGACAAGCCGGTTCTGAGCCGCTATTTCGGCAAGGATGCGCGCCGTCAGGAAACGGGTGGCTTCTCGTTCCTGCCAAGCTCGTCCATCCAGGTGCACGAGCTCATCATGGGCGGCTCGCATGCTCTGACTTCCTGCAAGGACTACCAATGCATCATCGTGAACCTGCCACCGCTTACCTCGGATGTACCCTTTGTCGAGGCGGCGGGGCTTGTGGATGCGGTGGTGATCGTTGCCGAGTGGGCGAGGACACCCGTCGAAATGCTGACGGAGCTTGTTGATGAGTTGCGTTCTGCCAAGGTCTCTATGCCGGGCGTGATCATGACCAAGGTTCGCAGTCTATCTTCGCTGCGCTACCGCAAGCGGCTGTTCTGGTGGGCCCGCTGAGGAATTTCTGACTGTAACGATCGTTTTGAAAAGACCCATCTGCCGGCTGCAGGTGGGTCTTTCTCTATGATCCGGGCACCTCTTTTTGAGGGGAGTTTTGGAGGGGTAGGAGTGGCCACTGCATGTAGGTGTAAGCGGGGTAGCTGATAGGCGTATCCCTCACCAATGCACCCTAGGCGGCTACCTCCTTTGCCTTCCTTGATGCAAAGCCCCTGCAATTGAAAACTGTCCCTGGGATGCAATGCGATTCAGCACTGCCATGGGTGGGTAAAATGAGCAGACATATCCAACGCTCGGGGTTGAAGGACTTTGGCGGCATATCTCGGCCAGAGGACCGGAAGCAGAATGTACGTGCATGCGCCGGTGGCGAACTGGGTGGTTCGACCAACATGAGTGTATTTGCGGGGGAGGATGTAACTGTGCTCGTCGCAGGCAATGATCAGACATCGTTGCATGGGTACGGATACCGGTCGGGCGACTCGCGCCCTGCGCCCATGGGCGGCGCACGAAAGCGCATGCTTGACCTCTTCGTCGCCATTCTGGCGCTCTTTCTCTCGCTGCCGATCATGCTGATTGCCATGGCCATGATCAAGGCGACGATGGGCGGGCCGGTGTTCTTCAAGCACAGGCGCGTGGGCTTCGATGGTAAGCCCTTCTACTGCTACAAGTTCCGGACCATGGTGACCAACGGCAACGAGGTTCTCGAGGCCTATCTGCGCGACAATCCGGAAGCCAGGAAGGAATGGGAGGAAACGCGCAAGCTGCGCAGGGATCCCCGCATCACCTTCGTTGGCCTGATGTTGCGCAAGTCGAGCATCGACGAACTGCCCCAGCTCTTCAACGTGCTGAAGGGCGAGATGAGCTGTGTGGGGCCGAGGCCGATCGTGACGGAAGAGCTGGAGCGCTATGGCAGTGCGGCAGCCGTCTACCTTGCGATGCGGCCTGGCATGACCGGTCTCTGGCAGACGAGTGGTCGCAGCTGCGTCGACTATGCCCGGCGCGTCGCCTTCGACGTTTCCTACTGGCAGAACTGGTCGCTGGTGCAGGACCTCTACATTCTCGCCAAGACTGTCGTGGTCGTCGCCAATTTCCGGGAGGCGGCCTGAGCCCGCCGAATTGTCTGAAGTGCAGTTCAGGATGGAACGCCGGCGTCCGCTCCTCTTTCAGCCCTACTTCCTGCGCTCCAGCGCTGCCGATGCGGCAAGTCCTGCCAGGTATCCGGCATGTTCCGCGATGAGGAGAAGAAGGCCCCGGGTGAGAAGGGCGCTTGGCGTCATGTCCACCAGCCAGACGCAGGCAAAGGTTCCCACCACGATCACCAGTGTGAGGGCCAGGAGTGCCGGCGCACGAAAGCGAAAGCCGACCATGAAGCCAAGGATAGCGACAGCGGCAGCTAGGCCTAGGAGCAACGCAGAGTCCCTTCGTCGTGACTGGATAATGCAGCAGATAGTCTGCGCCGCAGACAAAAGCAGAGAATTGGCAGCTTGTGAAGTGGACTTTGAGGGTCCCGCCGTCAACACGCAGGGATGCGGGGGGAATACCTGATGCAACCGTCGGTAATGGGGTTCGTCGTTTGCGTGGCGCTTTTCTGCGGAGCGAAGCTCTTCCGCAGCTCCATCCTGGTTGCCCTCATGGCGTCACTAGCATTTGGATCAACCGCCATCGCGTCATTGCCGAGCCTCGGTGGTTCTTCCCCGCTGATCTACACGGTCTTCTGCGGCCTTCTGGTGCTCAGCGTCGTATGGCACCGCACTGCGCTGCAGGACCTGGGCAGGGCCTTCACCAACTATCCCGCCTTCTGGCTGGTAACGTTGCTGATGGTCTATGCTGTCATCAGCTGCGTTTTCTTTCCACGCATCTTCGCTGGGCAGACCAGTGTATTCGTGCCGACCAAGCTCGGCGTAAGTGAGCTAGCCCTTGCGCCTGTGTCGGGCAACATTTCGCAAACCGGCTACTTCGTCCTGGGCGGCATCACCTTCATGGCCGTCTCGCTGCTGTTGATGCGAGGCGTTTCAATTGATGATGTTCGCAAGGGCTTCTTCGCCTGGGTGTTCTGTCACACCGCAATGGGTGTACTCGACCTTGCCGGCAAGATGGCTGGGCTGGGGGATATCCTTGAGCCGATCCGCACCGCCAGCTATGCCATGCTGACCGAGGCGCAGATGTCCGGTTTCTGGCGCATCGCGGGTGCGCAGGCCGAGGCGTCTGGGTTCGCCGGCGTATCGCTGGCATGTCTGCCGTTCTGTTATGTCTATTGGCGTCGGACCGGGTCGCGGCTGGCTTTGCGGCTCGGGCTCGTGCTTCTGATCCTCGTCATCTTCTCAACCTCGTCCACCGGATATGTTGGGCTCGCTATTCTCAGCATTCCGGTGATGCTGTCGCTTCTGCGCTCGATCGGCCGCCAGTGGCTTTCCTCTGCGGATGTTCTCATCCTTGCCTTGTTCGCCATGGGGTTCTTCGCGGTGCTCCTGATCCTGGTGACGTACCCAAGATTCTTTGATCCGTTTCTGACCCTCTTCGACACCAGTGTGACCAACAAGATGCAAAGCTCCTCAGGCCAGGAACGCATGTACTGGAACATCAAGAGCCTGCAATCGATGATCGATACGCGCGGGCTCGGGGTAGGTTTCGGCAGTTCGCGTGCATCCAGCTGGCCGATCGCAGTGGTTTCCCAGCTGGGCATAGCCGGTTCGATGCTGATGGCCTTGGCGGTATTCATGCTCACGCGAGAGACCAGGGCCTTTCGCCTTAACGCGGATCCTGAGACCCAGGCTGTCGTTGCCGCAACGCGAGCAGCCGTTTTGGGAGGCCTTGTCGCAAGTTCGATGGTCAGCGGTACGCCAGATCCGGGCATCCTCTTCTTCGTGAGCCTTGCAGTAAGCACCTGCGTTCAGGCGCGATATGCTGACCAGCGCGGAGTCATGACGGCAGGCATCAGGCATTATCCGGCCTGATTCATATCGAGCTGCATGAAATAAAGGAGTTCAGCAGACCCTTCCGATCATCTCCTGACTGAGGAGGTGATCGAAACAGTGTCGGCATTGGTCGTGGCAGCCTGCTTCATGGAGACGAGTACCTCGACCTTGATCGTGTCGCCCGGAAGTACCGGCGTGGACTCGTTGGCCAGAATGACGACCGGATTGCCGCTCTCGTCCGTTCTGAGGATCGTGTACTTGACCTGTTCCGACGGGACAGGGGCGAGAAGCTCGCTTTCGTGCAGGAGATGGAGTGCGGTATCCGCCTTCCGGTTTGTAGCCGCAAGCGAAGCCTCCGTTTCCCGCAGGCTGGTCGCCACTTCGTTGGCGTGACTGGTGCGCAGTTGCACCTTTTGCAGTTCGGTCCGGCTGATCTCCTGGCGGGCCCGCAACAGGCTCGTTTCCGCCGTCAGCCGCTGGCTCCGCATGCCAGCCAGCGCTCGTTCCAGCTCCATCTGCCGGGGGGCCGGTGCGATGCCTCTGGCGACCAGCGAGGTCACGTTGGCCAGTTCCTTCTCGATGGAAGCGATCTGCGTGTCGAGGAAGCCAAGCTGCTTTTCGAGGGCCACCAACTCGGCCTCGAGGAAGTTGTTCAGGTCGTCAAGCGCCTGGATCTGCGTCTGGATAGCTCGCTGTCGCGACTCGAAGATGAAGCGTTCCTGCGTCATCGACTGCATGGCGACGACATCATCGCCAAGTCCCGTCAGATCCTCGGGAAAGCTGATCTTCTCGGCACCATTGATCTCCGCTTCCAGTCGCGCTCGGCGGGCGAGCAGGGTGAGCCTTTCCAGGCCGATGAGGCTGATCTCGCCACGGCTCTGGATGCGCTCGCGCTCGAGGCGCATGAAACGGTCGGCCTCTCGCCTGAGCCCCCCGGCAAGGCTCACCGCCTGCAGGATCGTCAGGTCAGGCCGATACGGAAATGCGCCTGGCTGGGTGATTTCGCCCAGGATGAAGAAGGGACGGAACTCCACCACCTCGACGGAGGCATCCGGCCGGCGGCCGAGCCCCATCCGCTCCATAAGACGGTCACCGATCTGCTCGGAAATCTCCGTGGGTGTCTGCCCGGCTGCCGTTACTTCGCCGGCAAAGGGCAGGGAGAGGTTGCCGTTCGCCCCCACGACGAACACGTCGTTCAGCGCCTTCCATTCGAAAATTTCGTCACGCGTCGCGCGCCACTCGAAGATCTTGATGCGCACCTTGTCCTGGGGACCGAGCCTGTAATCGTCGGCCTCTGCCCTGAGGGCCGTGGTCGAAGCGAGTGCGAAGATGAGTGCTGAAATCCCGGTCCTTGCGAGTGATGCATAAGACCTGTTCGTCCGTTTGACGGTCATGCGTTCACTCCTCAAAGATGGATCACATATTCGGGCTCGATGCGCCCCCGTAGCAGATGCGTAAGCGCAAGCAGGTTGCCCCGAAGCCTCCCGCGCCGGTCGATGTAGGGTTCCGGGCGGATGCTGTGCAGCAGGTTTGCCGCAAGATTGCGCAGCATCAACGGCAGAAGGAACCTTGCCGGCACGGTGCCCTTGCGCACCAGGTAAACCGGGTTGATCACCTGCGAATAGCCGAAGCGCGTGCCGCTCACGCGACCCGCCTTGATGCCCAGATGAACGCCGCGGATGATGTCGACGCCAACCACATCGCCGCGCATCCTGAGCTGGCTGGTGAAATCGATATCTTCCTGCCAGCCATAGAGCACGAGACGCTCGTCGAAGCGCAGGGTACCGATGGCGCTCGCCCGAATGGACATGTTGCATCCATAGGCGCCGACGTGTCGCTTCACCCGGCCCTCTTCAAGCAGGTGACGCGACAGCTGGTTGACGATGGCCATGCCCTGGTCCCAGCTCAGCCCCTCGTTGCGGGCGCCATCTTCCACGACGTGGCCCATGACGACGACCCAGTTGGTCATCTTCCGGAACGCTTCCTCGACCAGATCGAGATAGTCCCGGGCCGGGATGAAGTCATCGTCGAGGAAGGTGACGATGTCACAGTGCCCAAGCACGTGCTCGATGCCGGCATTGCGTTGCGCCGACGACCCACGTGGTCCGATCACATGATCGACAGGGAAGGGCAGTGATGGGTTCGGATCCGGCAGATGGGATGGATCTGGAACGGATAAAACGACCAGATCCGGGAGACGGTCCTGCTGGGCAAGTTCCTCCAGCAAACGTCCCGCAATTTCCCTGCGCCCCAGTGTGGCGATGATCACTGCCAGTCTCATGACGAGCCCCCGCCCGATGTCGTTGAATGATTTGTTGTCGGGTACTTTAGGAGTGTCACTGGCCAAGTTCACCCTGCGCATTAGTGGGAGCCAGGGTGCCCGTGTTCCACCAAGGGATAGGCCCTTCAACCATTGGACTGCATGTCGACCAATTGCTTCCCCGCAGCTACGCCCCAAGGCCTGCTTGCAATTAGATGGCCCGAAAGCCGAACCTCTCCGCCTCAGGCAACGCTCTTTTTTCGACGGCATGCGTGGCAAATGGCTTGAGGGGGGAATTGATGCAGCAAGCTGTTCGCGTGGCAGCCGAAATCCATCCGCATGAACCGGCCGCAGGCTGCGTCATCGATCCGAACAAGCGGGTTGCGATCGTGCATGACTGGTGCCCCGATTTCCGGGGCGGCGAGCGGGTGCTCGCCAGACTCTGCAAGCTCTTTCCGGGTGCCGATGTCTTTACGCTGTTCGACTTCCTGAAGCCCGAGATCAAGGCGGAGCATTTTCCAGGCGTGCGGTTCGAGACGTCTGTCGCCAACCGGCTGCCGGGCGTGCGCAGATACTATCGCCACCTTTTCCACTTCTGCCCGTTCCTGATCGAGCAGTTCGATGTGACGCGTTATGACCTGGTAATCTCGTCCTCGGCCGCGTTTTCCCGCGGCGTGCTCACCCGTCCGGACCAGCCCCACATCAGTTACGTCCATAGCCCGGTGCGCTATGCGTGGGACGAGCAGTTTTCCTATCTCGATCAGGCGAAGCTGGGTCTTGGGCCGAAGGGGCTGCTGGTGCGCTGGATGCTGCACCGGTTGCGCATGTGGGATGCCCGTACTGCGCATGGCCCAGACCTGATGCTCGCCAATTCCAACTATGTGCGCCGGCGCATCGGCCGAATCTATGGCCGCGATGCGGACGTGGTCTTTCCACCCGTCGCCGTGGATGAAATGCCATTCCGCCCGGTGAAGGACGACTATTATGTGACGGCCTCCTTCCTTGCGCCTTACAAGCGCACGGATCTGGTCATCAAGGCGTTCCGCGCCATGCCGCATCTGAAGTTGGTTGTCGTTGGCGAAGGCCAGCAGCTGGCGCAGCTGAAGGAACTGCAGGCGCCGAACATCCAGTTCACCGGCTACCTCGCGCGTGACGAATACGTGAATACGATCGCAGGCGCGAAGGCCATGGTGTTCGCAGGCTGCGAAGACTTCGGCATCGCGCTCGCCGAAGCCCAGGCAAGCGGAACGCCACTCATAGCCTTTGGGCGCGGTGGCGCAGTGGATATCGTCCGGCCGCTTGGCTCAGAACCCAATCCGACCGGCGTTCTCTTCGCGCATCAGACTGAGGAAGCAATCATCCGGGCGGTAGGCGACTTTGAACGGAGCGGCCACGCGATCCGCCCGGAAGCCTGCCGGATGAACGCGGAGCGCTTTTCTGAAGAAGCCTTCGATGAAGGCATACGGGCGGCGGTGCGTACGGTTCAGGCGACCTTTGCGGGCACGGCAGGACGTGCCATGACCGAGGCGGAATCCATCGCCGCCATCAGTTCAAGGTAGTCAAGCGCCGAAGCCTTCCAGCTGAAGCGCAGAGCCTGTTCACGACCCGCCGCAATCAGCGACCGGCGCAGGCCTTCCTCGCGGCGAAGTCGGCGGAAACAAGCCATCCACGCATCCGGATCTTCGGGATCTGAATAGAGAGCAGCCGGGCCACAGACTTCCGGCAAGCTCGTCCTGTCCGAAGTAACGACCGGGCAGCCCAGACTCATGGCTTCCAGCGGCGGCAGGCCGAAACCCTCTACGAAGGAGGGGAAGGCGAGACAGAGGCTGTTTTGAAGAAGGGCGGCGAGCGCATCATCCGACAGCCGTCCAAGCGTCATGACATTGCTGGGCAGGGCGCGCTGACTGCTGTTCGCGAATACGCGCGGATCGCAGGAGCCGACTAGGGCGACGCGAAACCCTTCTTCCGCCAGTTGGTCGGCCATGCCAAGGATCAGGCCGACATTCTTGTGCGGGGCGTTGCTGCCCAGAAGCACGATCGTGTCCGGCCCGCAGGCTGAAGCCGTTGCAACCGTGTGTTCGGGTGTCCATCGAGTTGTGTGCTCGTGTCCGTTGGGGATGACGGCGATAGCCTTTCGCGGCCTGAGACCGTACGTTTCCATCAGCGAGGCGGAAAAGCGGGAAACCGTGACCACCTGCGCGACCCGTCCCACCAGCAGTGGCGTCATTACCCGGTAGAGCAGGCGGAACGCGCGGGAATAGCTTTGGGGGAACATTCGCGTATTGAGATCATGGACGCAGACCACCTGACGCGACTTCAGCACCGGACCGGTGTTGCACAGGCTGATGAGCCCACCGCGCGCGTGGATCGGCAGGATCAGCTGCTCCCACGCATGGCCTGTCAGCGGTCCGACAGTTTTCACCCGGATGGATCTGAGGGGCGGCGCCTTGGCATCAGGCGGCAGCAGAAGCTCGACCTTCACCCGCTGGCGCAGCATCTGGCTTCCGCTGAGTTGCTCATCCATCGCCATGAGGATCTCACGCGCATAGCGCTGAACGCCCGTCAGTGTCTGGCTCAGGAAACGCCCGTTGATGGTCCATTCTGTCGGCATGCCCAATCCCCCGTTTTGCAAGAGCGTAGCTGAGACAAGCATTTAGCGGCACCGCAACAATGGGTGATGGCGTCTGCGCCCGCCGTCAGGCGCAGTGGTGATGTGCTATCCATGTGAGGTAGGTATTACCCCTATTGCATGAACGCCTTTGCCGGGCTCCTACTGCCAACTGGTTTCTAGGCACGGGTGCACCGTAACCATAGCATTCCCTCACCATACCGGACATCGCTCTGCCAGATGGGATCAATCCCTCGGCTCGCGATGAACTTCAGGTCAACGTCTCCCGTGCCCTCGCAGAGCGCATGGGAATCCGGTTTGGCTGGACCATGGGGGGACCATGACAGACGGGTACGTCGCGGATTTTTCGCTGGCGCTCATCAACCGGACTGGCGCGTATTACGTGTGCCGGGATCTCGTCCGTGGTCTGCCCGATCACTTCTCCGCCATCCGCTATTGGCGGTTTTTCCGCAGGTCCGAACCGGACGGGATTGTTCGCAAGCTGCTTGGCCGTGCAATGCTGATGGACCTGCGCAGGCTGGCTGAGGGCGAGCGCTGGCGGAAGAGGGGATTGCATTCGGGAAAAGACCCAACGGTCTACCTTGACCCGCTCTACGTGCTCGGGAACGATCTCAAGTGGTCGGATGTGGTGCTATGTCATGACGTCGGACCGATCACCCATCCCGAACTCTACGAGCCGGGCACCGTTGCCCTCTACAAGAGCGCCTATGCCAAGATCCGGCAGGCGAGACCCGGCATGGTCTTCGTGTCCTATGCCTCACTCCTGGAGTTCGTCCGGCTCTATGGCCGCGGCTTCCGCTTCATGCGCGTCATTCCGCTTTATGTGCGCAAGGACCTGGGTATCGGGGAGGACGCCCGGCCCCAGGACGTGAACAGGCCTTTCCTGCTGACCGTGGCTGCGCTCGAAACCCGAAAGAACCTTGAGCGCTCGATTGAAGCGTTCGTAGAGTCAGGGCTCAGGGAACAGGGCTATTCCTACATTCTGTGCGGACCGCGCGGCAATGCAACGAAAGAGATCACCGAGCTCGTGAACGCAACACCCGGCGTGCAGCTGCTCGGTTATCTGCCGGATGCGGAACTGCGCTGGCTCTACCGGAATGCTGCGGGCTTCGTGCTGCCGAGCCTGCTTGAGGGATTTGGTCTGCCGGCGCTTGAGGCCGGAGCCTACGGTCTTGTGCCGCTCGTCAGCCAGTCCAGCGCGCTGACAGAAGCGGTAGGCGAAGGGGCGGTTCCTGTCGACCCGCTCTCGGTTTCATCCATTTCAGAGGGGATGGTGAAACTGGTCACGATGGAGGAGAGCGAGCGCGAGCAGCGTCTGGCGCAGATACGACGGCAGATCGATATGCTCACGTTCGACCGCTTCCTGTTGCGCTGGAGTCAATTGTTACACACCCGTGGGGAGGATGGGGTATGAACGCGACGGCAATGCTGCGCAGGATGGCAGGGGCGGGAGCGGCTGCAATCAACCGGGAAACCGTTCAGCCGGAGATAGGACAGCGCGGCAATGTTCAGCGCCGCTGGACCATCAATGGCGATTTCCTGCGCTCCAAGCCGAACGGCGTGGCGCGGCACGCTCGCGAAACAGTGCTGGCTCTGGATCAGCTCGTCCGGGAGCAGCATCCGCTG
Source organism: Nitratireductor aestuarii (assembly GCF_014641695.1). Lineage (GTDB taxonomy): Bacteria > Pseudomonadota > Alphaproteobacteria > Rhizobiales > Rhizobiaceae > Chelativorans > Chelativorans aestuarii. Next base: position 376,202 of record NZ_BMIF01000001.1, read on the forward strand.
ACGCAGGGCCTGAGCCTCACACTCGTTTCCCCTTGCGAACCGGACGACGACTTCCGTTTAAGCGCGATAACTCAAAAGGTTGTCCCGGAATATTCACGTCCTCGGTTGCCGCAGTTCTGGGTCCAATGTCAGCTCCCCTTCCATGTGGAGGGCGGGCTCTTGAGCTTGTGCAACCTCGCGCCCGTTTCCATCGCGCGGCAGATCGTCTGTATCCATGATCTCCACACCTATATCATGCCGGAAAGCTACGGGCGCGGGTTCCGCTGGACGCACCGGCTGGTGCTGCCGATCCTCGGGCGGCGGGCGCGCAGGATCGCGACCGTCTCGCGTTACTCCCGCGAAAGCATCCTGGACTATCGCGTCGCACATCCGGAGAATCTGAGCGTCGTCTACAACGGCTGCGACCATGTCCGGCGCTGGCGGCCAGAGGCCTCCACGCTTCGTCTTACCGGTCGACCCTACGTGCTCTGCCTGGGGCAACCGCAGCCCTACAAGAACCTTCAACTGGCGCTGGCGCTGCTGCCGGAGCTTGAAGAACTGGGGCTTGACCTCGCTATTGCCGGTGACATTGATGAGGATTACATCCGCGAGAAGCTGGGCGAGGTACCCGACAACCTGCGCCTGCTCGGGCGCGTGAGCGACGACGATCTCGCCAGAGCCTACAGCAAGGCGTTCTGCTTCCTTTTCCCGTCGCGGATCGAAGGTTTTGGCCTGCCGGCACTGGAGGCGATGATGCACGGGTGCCCGGTGATCGCATCGCGGGCCGCAGCCATCCCTGAAATCTGTGAGAATGCGGTGGTCTATGGCGGGGTCGACAGCCCGGGCGAATGGATTGCAGCGCTGCGGATGCTGATCGCGCAGCCGAAGATGCGAGCCGGCCTGTCGGAGGATGCCAGGAAACAGGCCAGCCGATACACATGGGCCGGCGTTGCGAAACGCTACCTGCAACTGATGTCGATGGTGGATGCGGCCGACCACGTTTCAGAGCATAACAGCGACTGAGAGTGGATCTGTTGCCATGCCCAGCGTCGATGTTGCCATTCCCTGCTACAACTACGCGCATTTCCTCCCGGACGCCGTGGAAAGCGTACTCTCTCAGGGTGTCGACGAGCTACGCATCCTCATCATCGACAACGCCTCGACCGATGGCAGCGCTGAGATCGCCTGTGGGCTTGCGGAGCGGCATGCGGAGATCCAGGTCTCTGTTCATGAAACAAACCTAGGCGCGACTGCTAGCTATAACGAGGGGATCGACTGGGCGGAGGCGGACTATTTCCTGCTGCTGGACGCTGACGACATGCTGGCGCCGGGAGCGCTGCGTCGCGCCCTCCGCATCATGGAACAGAAACCTGAGGTGGTGTTCACCTACGGTATCGAGTTGCATTGTCCGGATGGAATTGTCACCAAACCCTTGAGCGACACGGAAGACGCAAGCTGGACGATCTCGTCGGGACGCCAATTCATTGAGGAACTTTGCCGGATCCCGATCGATATCGTCGGGCCGAACACGGTCGTTCGCAGAACGAGTGCTCAAAAAGCTGCCGGCCACTACCGCGATACGCTGCACTATTATGATGATCTCGAACTCTGGCTGCGGCTCGCGATGCTTGGCGACGTGGCCAACACGGGCGAGATCCAGGCGCTGCGCCGCATTCACACCGGCCAGCACTCGCAACAATACCGGACCCAGCTGCAGCGCGATTTTCATGAACGGGAGGCAGCCTTCATGAGCTTCTTCGCTCATGAGGGCGAAGCCTTCCCGAACCGGTCAAAGCTGAAGCATCAGGTCCTGACCCAACTCGGCAAGCACGCCTACTGGTCATCACTGTCGCACTACTATCGGGGACACAAGGATGTCGCGGCGGAACTCATGAGATACGCGCGTAAGCGTCGGGGGCTGGCAGGTCTCGTCCCGCCACTCGACTGGCTCTTCAGCATGAACCATCCTCTGGAGCGTCTGATTCAGATCCTGCGAGAGGGCGGAGCCCGGTAGGAGCCCCACCCAGTAAGCTCTATCTCACCGATTGCTTGCTGCGCGCGAGCTGAAGCCAGCCCAGAATGTGACGAATTTCCTCTGTCAGCGGATGCGCCGTCAGCCAAAGGCCGAACAGCCATCCCGCCAGTCCGGAGCTGATGCAGAGGAAGATCGGAAGAATTGCAATGCCATTGAGCGGCACGGCGAGCGTCATCGCGAAGGCTGCCGAAGCACCGCAGAGCGCCACGACGAGGCTTGGCTGAAGCGATTTCGCCAATTCGTTCCACGGCACGTTAATGTGCTTGCGGATGAAATAGAGTGAGACCAGCGCCTGGAAGGGCATGATGATGAAGAGACTGTAGGCAACCGCTTTCAGCCCGATGAACGCGGCCATGAAGGTGATCAACACCGATATCGGGGCGACGATCAGCGTCCTCAGGAACATGTCGCGCACGGCACCGAGCGACACCAGGATCGGATAGTTGAGGTCGAAGCCAAGCGAGAAGATCAGCGCGAAGGCGATGATGCGCACCAGCGGCACCGCTTCCAGCCATTGATTTCCAAGCACGATGATGACTACCGGCTCCGCCAGGATTGCTAGCAGGCAGAGCGCCGGCCAGAGAATGCCGCTGACGATCTCAAGTGCCATGAGATAAGGCGCTTTCAGGTCGCGGCCCTTGCGCACCTCTGCTGCAAAGGCCGGTAGAATGACGGCGCCGGCGCCCCCGAGGATCACCCGGTCTGGGAGCTGGCAGACCAGAAGGCTACGGCTGTAGATGGCCACGTGGTGGAGCGATAGCAGCCGCCCAAGCAGCAGGAACGGTAGCTGCTCGGAAAGGCGGTGCATCACGGTTATCGCGCCGTTGTATCCGCCGAAAGTGAGCATCATCCGCCAGCGCGACAGGCAGGGCGTGAACACCCACAAACGTGGACTGATGATGAGTGAGAGAACGCAGGTGAGGGTGGCGGTTGCGAACCATCCCCACGCGAAACTCATGTAGCTGAAGCCGAACTCGGCAAGAATGATGACCAGGACCGTGGAGACGGCATTGCTGGTGATGTTGATGGTGGCGATCTTTCCGAAGGCCATCTCTCGCCGGAACAGGCTCATGACCGGCGCGGAAAAAACTTCGATCGCAAAGGCCAGCGTGACGATCCGAAGGTAGCTCACGAGCCCTGCGTTCTCATAGATGACGGCAATGGTCGGCGCCGAGAAATAGATGATGAACGACATCACCAGCGTGAAGACGGTCATCATGGTGAAGGCGGTCTGCACATCCTCTTTGGTGATGGTCCTTGCCTGGATGAGGTAATTCGTGCTGACAAATTCGCGGGCGGAGAGGGCAAGTACCATGACGGCCATGCCGACAACCGAGACGCCGACTTCATCCGGCGTCATCAACCGCGAAACAACAACGATACAAATGAAATTTGTCAGCAGCGCAACATAACGCTCCGCAGTGCTGAGCAGCAGCGCAAATCGAACCCCTTCCACGGAAGCACCCCATAGATATTGCGCAGCCCGAGCAAAAATTCGGTTGCGCCAAAAACGTCGCCCGCCTCCTGTTTCGATGAATTCGCACTGCTTGTCAGGTTCGACAAATTGCTCAGTCGACCGTCGAAAGAGGTAGGAGCGGACGGAAAATGGAGCGCTATTGGAGAACTTACGACGGCACCGCTCAGCGCATAGGCTCGATTTGAGAATCCGGCTTCAGGTACCGGAAAAAGGGGGCTGTCATGAAATCTCATCTGAAGTACGCGCTTGTTCTGCTGGCAGGAATGACCACCCATGCGATGGCTGACATCACCTGGGGCATCAACGGGCATCCGATTACCGCCTATCCGGGCATCACGATCGAGGAGCAGATCGGCTACGTGGCGGATCTCGGAATGAAGTCATATCGCGTGAACATTTCCTACCTGGACACGGCCGAACACCTGGCAAGGATCGTGGAGGTGGCAAAGGCACATGGCGTGGAGATCCTGCCGGTCCTGACACCTGGCGAGCTCGATCTGGAACAGATGAGCGCCGACGAACTCTACAAGCGCGCCTTCGATTTTGCCGCTGAGATGGCCAAGCGCTTCGGCAACGACGTCAGCGTCTTCGAACTCGGCAACGAGATGGAGAATTTCGCCATCATCCAGCCCTGCGAGACGCGGGACGACGGTACGCAGTATCCCTGTGAGTGGGGACCTGCCGGCGGTGTCGGACCGCTTGAATATCATGGACCACGTTGGGCCAAGGTGAGCGCCGCGCTCAAAGGCATGTCGGAGGGCATCCACTCGGTCAATCCGGCGATCAAGCGCGCGGTTGGTACCGCGGGCTGGGGCCATGTCGGCGCCTTCGAGCGGATGAAGGCCGACAATCTCGACTGGGATATTTCGGTCTGGCACGTCTATGGCGAAGATCCCGAATGGGCTCTGGACATCATCCAGGATTACGGCAAGCCGATCTGGATCACCGAACTGAACACGCCGCTTGGAAGCGAGAAAGGCGAAGAGGTTCAGGCCAAGGATCTTGATGACATGATGACCAAGATCCGGGAGCTCAGCAAGAAATACAAGGTTGAGGCCGCACACATCTACGAGCTTCTCGACGAGCCCTACTGGGGTGGCTTCGAAGGTGTGATGGGGCTGGTAAAGCTGGTCAACGTTCACGGTGGCTGGGCCACCGGTGCACCGAAGGAAGCCTACCAGACGGTCCGCACCTTCATCCGGGGTGCCGCGGGAAGGCCAACGATCACGCGCAACTGCGAGCTCAAGAAGACCTATGAAGGCGAGCTCATCGATCACCAGATCGAATATTCCTATTGCCTCGTGCTCGGTCGCTGGCCGGATGGACATGGCGCCGCCAGCTGGAAGCGCCGGCTGACGAGCAACGATATGGACGTCTACGATCTGCTCTGGCAGTTGGCCACGTCGGGCGAGTTCAACGCCCGAAACGGGACGCATCGGATGAGCAACACCGCGTTTGTGGGGTTCGTCTTCCAGGTGTTGCTCCTTAGAGAGCCGGACCGCTACGGGCTCACCACTTACGTCAAACAGCTGAACGCCGATGTCCTGAGCCGCGAAAACGTCATCGACGGGATCATCCGCTCAAGCGAGTTCGAGGCCAGACATGCGTCTCTGTTTGAGAAAGCAGACGTAGCAGAAGCAAAATAAACGCGTGCGGACTGAAACGATGCTGGGAGTGTGGCATGGGTCGCAACTGGCATGGCGGAATTACCGGGGCTGCATTCCTGCTCCTTTTGGTGGGTTCCCAGGATGCCATCGCGGGTTCCTGTGAGATCAACGGTCCGGGTCATGGTGGCCCGGACAATCTCCCGAATAAACTGAGCTTCCCGATTAGGTCAGCCCCGGAAGCACTGCATCTCGTGGATGCGGAGGGCAAGCCGTTCTTCCTGCACGGTGATACGGCATGGTCGCTGATCGCACAACTCAGCTACGAGGATGCGGAACTCTATCTGCGTGACCGCAAGGCGCGCGGCTTCAATGCAATCCTCGTCAATTTGCTGGAGCATCGCTTTGCCTCACGGGCGCCCGCCAATCTGGCCGGAGACAAGCCTTTTCTTGAAGGCGGTGACTACACCAGGCCCAACGAACGCTATTTCGCCCATGCCGACCGGGTGCTGAAGCTTGCCTGCGATCTGGGCATGCTGGTTCTGCTTGCTCCTTCCTATGCGGGCTACGGTGGCGGCGGGGAGGGCTGGTATCAGTCGATGGAGCTGGCGGGGCGGGATGCCATGCGCAGCTACGGCGAGTATCTTGGCAGGCGCTATGGCGGGCTCGACAACATCATCTGGGTGCACGGTGGCGACTACGATCCGCCTAACCGCGGGCTGGTCGTCGCCATGGTGCAGGGGATCAATGAGTACGACGAAAATGCCGTCCACACGGCGCACGGGGCGCCCGGCACTTCAGCGAAAAGCTATTGGGAAGGCGCGCGCTGGCTAACCATCAACACCGTCTACACCTACGATTCTGTGAAACAGGTGACGCTCGTTGAGCGCAAGCTGCGCGGAACGCTGCCGTTCATCCTGATCGAGGGGAAGTACGAAAACGAGCACGAAACCGGTGCGTACGGTGTGCGCGTGCAGGCCTACGAGGCGTTGCTGGGTGGCGCGGCCGGTCACCTCTACGGTAACAATCCCATCTGGCACTTCGACGGTCCGGGAATTTTCCCGATCGAGATCAGCTGGCAGGATGCACTGGACAGTCCTGGCGCCCGCAGCATGCAGGTGATGCAGAAGATCGTGAGCGGCCTCGAATGGTGGAGGCTGCAGCCTGATACCTCCAACAGGCTGGCTCCACCCCACGAGGATGTCTCGGTTGCACTGACAGATGATGGTTCGGCGGCTCTGCTTTATTTCAGATGGCCGGAGCCGCTTCAGCTAAATCCGGATGTGTTCGATGGCCCGATGGTGCAGGCGAAATGGATCGACCCCACCACTGGTACGTCGCGTGAGGTGCAGGGCAGTCCCTTCAAGCCCCTGCGCCGAACGATTACGCCTCCTGGCGAGAATGGTGCAGGTGATGGTGACTGGCTGCTGCATCTGACCACGGGGGGCGGGACATGAGCCGCGACAAAGGCATCCGCACCCCGCGCATCGTGCTCTTTGGCCTCTTTGGCTCGGGCAATTTCGGCAACGACGGCTCGCTCGAAACGGTGCTGTCATCGCTCCGGCGCAAGGTGCCAGGCGCTGACCTTCTGTGCGTCTGTTATGACGCCGAGGGTATCCGCCAACGCTATTCGATCAACACGACGCGGATCAGGATTGCCTCAAGGGCACCAAAGCTTCTGCGCTTCCTCGACAAGCTGTTCCTGACGCTGCCGGGACGGGCGGTTGATCTCGTTCACGCGATCCTGACGCTCCATGGCGTCGACATGATGATCATCCCGGGAACTGGCATTCTGGACGATTTCTCCGAACGGCCCCACCAGATGCCCCTCAACATCTTCCTCTGGTGCCTCAGCGCCCGGATTGTCGGCACGCGGATCGCTTATGTGAGCGTGGGCGCGGGGCCGATCAACAATCGGCTCAGCCGGTTCCTGATGCTCACCGCTGCAAGAATGGCGCACTACCGATCCTTCAGGGACGGTCTTTCGCGGGGATACCTGGCTCGCTTTGGCATCGACACGCGCCATGATCCGATCATGCCGGACGTGGTCTTCAACCTGCCCACGCCGTCGATCAGTAAGCCGCAGGAGGCGACTGTCACCGTCGGCCTCGGCGTGATGGACTATCATGGCTGGACTGGTCACCGAGAGAAGACCTATCGCACCTATATCGATAAGCTGGCCGACTTCGCGGTCTATCTGATCAGCACCGGAAACAGGATCCGCATTTTGACCGGCCAGAACACGGACGAACAAGCAGCGCTTGATGTTGTCCGGATCATTGGAGAACGGGCAGGCGAGCAGGCAGCCCGGCAGCTGATCTGGGTACCTGGTTCGTCGCTCCACGACCTGATGAATGAGATTGCCTTGACCGATCTGGTCGTGGCGACCCGTTACCACAACATCGTCTGCGCCCTGAAGATGGGCAGGCCCGCCATCTCGCTCGAATATTCCGGCAAGAATACTGCGGTGATGAAGGCCGTCGGGCTGGAGGAATTCTGCGGCAACGTTGAAACCTTCGCGATCGCTGACCTGATCCAGCAGTTCCAGCGCCTGAAGAGGGAGCGGATCGTCCACGAGGCTGGGATCAGGGCCAGGATCGTGGAGTTTCAACGCGCTCTGGATGATCAGGACGCGGCACTTCTGGCGCTTCTCCAGGAAAAGCTCAACGAAGGCGCAATGCAGGAGGGCCAAGCAGCATCCGAAAGTGTGAAGGGGCCCGTACCCTGATCATCCCAATTGCCGAATGATGACCCTGATGCGGGGCAGTATTATGAAATCCGTAAGGGGGAGGTTCGTCATGCGATTCAGCTTCCGGATCAGAAGTCCCGAAAGGGACGAGACGACGGACGAATTTCGGTTCGAGGCAATTCTCCGCGCAATCCGCAAGGAAATCGCCGGGGTTGAGAAGGAGAGCGCCGGACTGCGCGCCCGCTGCGAGGCGGCCCGCTGCTCTGCTTCCTTTGCTTTCGAAGCCCTCGACTACGAAAACAGCGTTGAAATGGAAACGCGCATTCGATCCCTGTCGGAAACGCTTCTTCAGGGCGAGCGGCGGCTGGAGGAACTGGAGCGGCAATTGCGCTTCCTGAACCAGCTGGAAGCGGAGGTTCTGGACTTCCGCTCGGACGCTTTTGCGATCCGTCATCCGGCCCTCAACAGCCGGATCGCGTCGTCCTTGCCGAACAGATAGAGCAGGGTGCGCAGCGCCTTGCCGCGTTCGGATTGCAGGTCCGGGTCGGTATGAAGGATCATCCGCGCGTCGTTGCGGGCGACTTCCAGCAGGTCCTGATGAAACTCGATGCGGGCCACCATGAAGCCCGGCGTACCCGACTGACGCGTGCCCAGCAGATCGCCTTCGCCACGAAGCTTCAGGTCTTCCTCGGCAATGACGAAGCCGTCTTCCGTCTCGCGCATGATGGCGAGCCTGCGCTGCGCGGTTTCGCCAAGCGGCGGCTTGTAGAGCAGAACGCAGGAGGAAGGCGTGTCGCCACGACCGACGCGGCCGCGCAGCTGGTGCAGCTGCGCAAGGCCGAAGCGCTCGGCATGCTCGATGACGATGATGGACGCGTCCGGAACATCGACGCCAACCTCCACCACGGTGGTGCCGACCAGCAGCCGCGTCTCGCCGGAGCGGAACGCCTGCATTGCGGCGTCCTTGTCCTTCGCTGCCATGCGGCCATGGACCAGCCCAACCTTGTCGCCAAAGACGCGTTGGAGGGAGGCGAAGCGATCCTCGGCCGAAGTAAGCTCAAGTTCTTCGGATTCTTCCACCAACGGGCAGATCCAATAGGCTTTCTGGCCTTCGCCAAGTGCTTTCCGCATCCGTTCCACCAACTCGCCCAGTCGGTCCGTAGACATGGTGACGGTGCGGATCGGTTTGCGGCCGGCAGGCTTTTCCGTCAGACGCGAGACATCCATATCGCCAAATGCCGAGAGCACGAGCGTGCGCGGGATAGGTGTGGCGGTCATGACCAGCATGTCCGGCGTGTCGCCCTTGGAGTTGATGGCAAGGCGCTGGTGCACGCCGAACCGGTGCTGCTCGTCGACGATCGTCAGCACGAGATCCTTGAATGCCACCGTCTCCTGGAACAGCGCGTGGGTGCCGACGACGAAGGAAATCTCGCCCGATGCCAGACCATCCAGCACGGCCTGACGCTCCCTGCCTTTTTCACGACCAGTGAGGATTGCGGCCTTCAGGCCCGCTTTTTCGGCGAGCGGGGCGATGTTTGCCAGATGCTGTCGTGCCAAGAGCTCAGTTGGCGCCATTATTGCGGCCTGACCTCCGGCCTCGGCTGCACGCGCCATGGCGAGCAAGGCGACGACCGTCTTGCCCGCGCCGACATCACCCTGCAGGAGCCGCAACATGCGCTCAGGCTTCGCCAGATCCTCGTGGATCTCCTTGACCGCGCGTTCCTGCGATGGCGTCAGCGCATAGGGCAGGGCCTCGCGGATCTTCGCGGTAATCCTGCCGTCACCCTGCAACGGACGTCCCGACAGACGCCGTGTCTTGGCGCGGACGAGGGCGAGCGCCAGCTGGCTTGCAAGCAGCTCGTCGTAGGCAAGCCGCCGCCATGCGGGACCTTCAGGCGAGATATCCGCAGGCGTCATCGGATTGTGGATGGTCTCAAACGCCTTCCGAAATGCCGGGAAGGACAGTTTTGCCAACACGCTCTTGTCCTGCCACTCGGGCAGTTCCGGAAGGCGGGTCAGCGCCTGCTGGATCGAACGGCGCAGAAGCTTCGGCGAAAGACCCGCCGTCAGCGGATAGACCGGCTCGAACGGCGGCAGGTTGTCGGCCTCGGCCACCGGCACCATGTGGTCCGGGTGAACCATGGAAGCGCGACCGTTGAACCAATCCATCTTGCCCGAAACGAGCACTTCAGCGCCCACCGGCAACTGCCGCTCCAGATAGGCGGTCTGCGCGTGGAAGAAGGTCAGCGCTATCTCGCCCGTGTCATCGAATCCATAGACCCGGTAGGGCACCTTCCTGTTTCCACGCGGCGGGGCTTCATGCCGCGATATGGTCACCTGCAGGGTCACGATCGCGCCCTGCGGCGCATAGGCGATTTCCGGCCGGTTGGAGCGGTCGATCAGCGAATGCGGCAATGTGAATATAAGGTCGCCCACGCGTACCGGTCTTCCGGAAAGATCCGCCGGCACGACATTGGCCAGCAGCAATGAAATCTTGCTGCCGACGCCTTCCAGGCTGGTCACGGGTGCAAAGAGTGGATCAAGAATGGTTGGTCGCATGCATCGATCCTACCCTCGTCCTCGCGTGGACGAAATGCTTCCACGAGGCTGACATTGCTGAATTCACGCGCTATATGCGCGCTATCACCAGGAAAGGTAAGAAGATGACCGGAACAACGCGCTCCAGCGCAGATCTCGACCAGCGCCGACGCCGTAATCTCATTCGCTCCTGGCGGCGCGGCATCCGCGAGATGGACCTGGTGCTCGGCGGATTTGCCGACGCCCATATCGCAAGCCTCACCGAAGCCGAACTGGACACCTACGAAGAGCTGCTGACCGTCAACGACATCACGCTCATGAACTGGATCACCGGGGCTGAGCCCATTCCGGCCGAGTACGATACGGAACTGTTCGCCCGCATTCGCGACTCCAACACCGTCTTCGCAAGCTGATACGATTTCCCATGACCAAGCCAACGAAGCTACTCGGCCAGCGCGCCGACATTTCCGGCCCCGTGCTGGTGGATGGTGTGACCGACGGCTATGAAGCCTTCGCTCTCACCCGTCTTGCCGGGGAACTGGCGCCCAACGGGCCTGTAGTCTTCGTCCTGCGCGACGGTCAGCGGCTACCCACCGTGGCGGACGCGCTGCGGTTCATCGATCCGGGCCTGCCCGTACTCGAACTGCCAGCCTGGGACTGCCTTCCTTACGATCGCGTTTCGCCCGGCACGGATGCTGCGGCCCGCCGGCTCGACGCGCTTTCAGCCATCGCATCGCTTCAGAAGAAGCCGCACCGCGCGGTCATCCTCGTTTCGGCCAACGCGCTTCTGCAGCGGATGCCGCCCGCGTCCCAGATCGCCATGCAGGGCTTCCGTGCCAAGCCCGGCAACCAGGTGGACATGGAAAGCCTGATCCAGCACCTGGAAATGGGTGGGTTCGAGCGCGTACCGACGGTACGCGACGTCGGCCAATATGCCGTACGCGGCGGCATTCTCGATCTCTTCGCTCCGGGATGGGACGAGGCGATGCGCCTCGACTTCTTCGGCGATACGCTCGACTCCATCCGTGCGTTCGATGTCGACACCCAGCGCACCACGACCCAGCAGAAGGAAATCCGGCTGCAGGCGATGAGCGAGGTGACGCTCACGCCCGAAACGATCAGCCGCTTCCGCCGCAACTATATCGAAGCGTTCGGCGCGCCGTCGCGCGACGATGCGCTCTACGCCTCCATCACCGAGGGTCGCCGCTTCGCTGGCATGGAGCACTGGCTGCCGATGTTCCATGAGCGGCTGGAGACCATCTTCGAATATCTCCCGGAAGCGCCATTCGTCTTCGATCACCTGACGCAGGAGTCGATTTCCGAGCGTCACGACCAAATCGTGGACCACTACGAGGCGCGCAAGCGTCACAGCGGGTCCACTGGCGCTGACTCCGTGCCGTATAAACCGGTACCGCCTGCAAGCCTCTACCTTTCACCTGAAGAAGTAGAAAATTCTGTTAAAGAGCGGATATTCCTTCGCTTTACGCCGTTCGCGGCTCCCGATGCCGGGCTCCAGATGATCCATGCTGGCGCGACCGCAGGCCGGAATTTCGCCGAGGAACGCGCGAAGCCCGAAGTCAACGTCTTCGAAGTGGCGGTCAAGCACATCGGGCAGTTGCGGGCTGACGGCAAGAAGGTGTTGGTGGCGGGCTGGAGCGAGGGCTCGACTGACCGTCTCGTCCAGATCCTGACCGAGCACAAGCTTGGCAATCTCGTGCGCGTAGAGACGCTGGACGCACTGCAGAAGCTGGGCAAGGGGCAGGCGGGTGTCGGCATCCTGCCACTTGAAGCAGGCTTCGAGACAGCTGAGATGGCTGTCATTTCCGAGCAGGATATCCTGGGTGATCGCCTCGTGCGCCGCTCTAAGAAGAAGCGGAAAGCCTCTGATTTCATTGCAGAAGCGAGTGCGCTTGCAGCGGGCGATATCGTCGTTCACTCTGATCATGGCATCGGCCGCTTCATTGGCCTGAAGACCATCACCGCTGCCGGCGCGCCGCACGAATGCCTCGAGATTCACTATGCGGGCGATGATCGCCTGTTCCTGCCGGTCGAAAACATCGATCTTCTGTCGCGCTACGGCTCGGAAGGCAACGATGTCGTTCTCGACAAGTTGGGCGGCGGCGCGTGGCAGAGCCGAAAGGCCAAGCTCAAGAAGCGCCTGCTGGATATGGCAGGCCACCTTATTAAGATCGCTGCCGAGCGCGCGATGCGGCCTGCACCGAAGATCCTGCCGGCGCCCGGTCTCTACGGCGAGTTCGCTGCCCGCTTCCCCTATGAGGAGACGGAGGATCAGCAGAACGCCATTGATGCTGTGATCGAAGATCTTGGCACGGGCACGCCGATGGATCGCCTAATCTGCGGTGACGTGGGCTTCGGCAAGACCGAAGTGGCGCTGCGCGCTGCGTTCCTTGCCGCCATGGAAGGCTTTCAGGTGGCTGTTGTGGTGCCGACGACGCTTCTCGCACGCCAGCACTTCAAGACCTTCAGCACGCGCTTTGCCGGGCTTCCCCTCACGGTTCGCCACGCCTCGCGACTGGTGCCCGCCAAGGAACTGGCGGAGACCAAGAAGGGCCTTGCGGACGGTACGGTCGACATCGTTGTTGGTACCCACGCGTTGCTGGGTTCGTCCATCACCTTCAAGAACATCGGATTGCTGATCATCGACGAGGAGCAGCACTTTGGCGTGAAGCACAAGGAGCGGCTGAAGGAGCTGAAGTCAGACGTCCACGTGCTGACGCTTTCCGCGACACCTATCCCGCGCACGCTACAGCTTGCGCTTACCGGCGTTCGCGAGCTTTCGCTTATCGCAACGCCGCCGGTCGACCGCATGGCGGTGCGCACCTTCATTTCGCCGTTCGATCCGCTGGTCATCCGTGAAATGCTGCTGCGCGAACGTTATCGCGGCGGTCAAAGCTTCTATGTCGTGCCGCGCATTTCAGACCTCGACGAGGTGCGAAGGTTCCTCGCCGAACACGTACCGGAACTGAAGGTTGCGACGGCCCACGGTCAGATGCCAGGCGGCGAACTCGATGACATCATGAATGCCTTCTATGAAGGTAAGTATGACGTGCTGCTCTCGACCACGATCATCGAATCCGGCCTCGACATCCCGACTGCCAACACGATGATCGTGCATCGGGCGGATATGTTCGGCCTGTCGCAGCTCTACCAGATCCGTGGACGTGTCGGACGCTCGAAGGTGCGCGCTTATGCGCTCTTCACGCTGCCCGCGAAGCGCAAGCTCACCGCCATGGCCGAGCGCCGGCTGAAGGTGCTGCAGTCACTTGAGGCGCTTGGTGCCGGCTTCCAGCTGGCGAGCCACGACCTCGATATTCGTGGCGCGGGCAACCTGCTTGGTGACGAGCAGTCCGGACACATCAAGGAAGTGGGCTTCGAGCTTTACCAGCAGATGCTGGAAGAGGCAGTTGCCGAACTGCGCGGTTCCGGCGAGGCGATTGAGACGGGCTGGTCGCCGCAGATCACTGTCGGCACGGCCGTCATGATCCCGGAGAACTATGTTCCGGACCTGCAGCTGCGCCTCGCGCTCTACCGCCGACTTGGCGAACTGGAGACGCCGCAGGAGATCGATGGCTTTGGCGCGGAACTCATCGACCGCTTCGGCCCGCTGCCGACCGAAGTGGAGCACTTGCTCAAGATCGTCTTCATCAAGGCGCTTTGCCGCAAGGCCAATGTCGAGAAGCTGGACGCCGGCCCGAAAGGCGTGGTCATACAGTTCCGCAACAAGAGCTTTGCCGATCCCGCCGCACTGGTCGGATTCATCGGCCAGCAGGGACCGGCCGCCAAGATCCGTCCGGACCAGAGCATCGTCTTCATTCGCGATTGGGCGACACCGGAAAAGCGGCTTAACGGCTCCGCTACGATCATGACGCAGCTGGTAAAGCTGATCGACAAGAAAGCCGCGTAAGTATCTGCGCTTAAATAAAAACCACCTGCCGATGGCAGGTGGTCTCTGGTCTCGTTTAATATCGTTGGCGTCTACTGACCGTTGTCGAGCTCGCCATTTGCCTTGGCTTCCGCAACCTGCCGGATCGCATTTTCCAATACTTCCGGAGGCTGGGCGCCGGAGATCACGTAGCGGTTCTCAATCAGGAAGCACGGTACCCCAGAGATGCCCATGCGCTGCGCAGCGGTGATGGCTTCCAGCACTTCCTTGCGGTTCGTATCGGTACGCAGCAGCTCGCGGGCGTGGGCCGTGTTCATGCCGATCTCGCTGGCGATTGCGAGCAGCACTTCGTGGTCACCGATGTTGCGGCCTTCCTCGAAATAGCCGCGGAAGAGGGCGGCGACGAGCCGGGTCTGCGTCTCGGGGCTCAACGTACCGGCCCAGTAGATTATCCGGTGGGCGTCGAGCGTGTTCGGCGCAATCTTGATGGCGTCGAAGTTGAAGGCGATGCCCACGGCCTTGCCGAGTTCCTTCAGGCGATCATGAGCGGAATTGATCCGATCCACGCTGCCAAACTTGCCCAGCATGTATTCCTGGCGGTCGAGGCCAGCTGCCGGCACGGTAGGATCAAGCTGGAAGGGCCGCCAGTAAAGGCTGATGGCGTCCTGGCCCAGTTTGCTCCAGGCTTGAAGCAGGTTGCGCATCCCCAGATAGCACCAGGGACATACGACATCGGAAACGACATCGACTGTAACTGTTGTTGTGGTCATGATCCATCCTTACGGGTACGACTTGTCACAGTCGATATTTTTTTTAGTGCGCTAGGACCGCTTCCTAATCCTCTGCGTCAGCCGGGTTACTGCTTCCGCCACCAGGTCGAAAGGTCATACGCGTTGAGCGGGGCCTGCTCCGGGTGCTCCACATAGCTCCAGTAGGCCACCCACTTCTTCGGATTGTACTGCGTCGGGATCACATATGCGCCCGAAATGAGCAGGCGATCAAGGGCGCGCACAGCTGCGTCGTATTTCTCCTTGTCGCGGGCGTTGAGCATGGTCTCGATCATTGCGTCCACGGCGGGGTCAGCGACGCCAGCGAGATTGAAAGAGCCCTCAGCCTTCGCGGACTCCGAACCCCAGCGGTAGACCTGCTCCATGCCCGGTGACAGGGTGCCGGTGAAGCCGACGGCAGCAATGATCATGTCGAAATCGAAGGTCTGCTTGCGCTGCTGCAGCTGCGCGTCATCGAGCAGGCGGATCTGCAGACCGATGCCGAGCCTGCCGAGCATCCGCTGCAGGGCCGTCGCAACACGTTCCTGTTCTCCGCTTGCGATCAGCACTTCCATGGTGAAGGGATTGCCCTTGGGGTCCAGCAGCGTCTGGCCGTCGAGTGTGAAGCCCGCTTCCTGCAGGAGCGCCATTGCCTCGCGCATGTCGTCGCGATCGACCGGCTTGCCCTCCAGCTCGTCCTTGCCATACGTGCCGTCCATGACGTCAGGCGTCACACGGTCCGCATAGGGCGCAAGAAGCTTCTTCTCCTCCTCATCGGCCGGGCGGCCGAGGGCTGAGAGGTCGGAGCCCTGCCAGTAGCTCAGCGTGCGGCGGTAATCGCCGCCATAGACGTTCTTGTTCACCCAGGCGAAGTCGTAGAGCTTCGAAATGGCGCGGCGGACGCGCGGATCGGCGAATTTTTCGCGACGCGTGTTGAAGAAGAAACCGGAGACGGCCGGCGGAATGCGTTCTTCGAACGCCTTGACGGTGATGCGACCGTCATTGGCTGCCGGGAAGTCGAAATCACGCTCCACCATGACTGGGTCAAGGTCAAGCTGCACGGCGCAGAGACCCTTCTTGAAGGCCTCGAACTGCGAGTTGACGTTGAGGAAATATTCGATCGTGATGCGGTCATAGTTATGGAAGCCGCGCATCGAAGGCAGGTCCGCGCCCCAATAGTTTTCGTTCTTCCTGAACACGATCTTGCGGCCCGGATCGACGCTTTCGATCACATAGGGACCGCTGCCCACCACGGGCTTCAGCGTCGTCTGATCGAAGGTCTCCACATCGAAGGCATGCGCCGGGATGATCGGCGTCAGCGCGACAATGAGCGGAAATTCCCGGTCCGCATCGTCATTGAACGTGAAGCGGACGCTACGGTCGCCCGTCTTCTCGATCTTCTCGATCCGGCTCATGCGGGCAGAGTAGGGCGGACGGCCCTTGGCCGCGAAAGTCTCGAAACTGAAGATCACGTCTTCAGGCGTCACCGGCTTGCCATCCGACCATTTCGCGTCCGGGTTCAACTTGAACTCGGCGAAGGTGCGGTCATCATCGATGTCGATGCTCGCGGCAAGATGTCCGTAGAGCGAGAAGGGTTCGGCCTGATTGCGCCGCATCAGCGTTTCAAAAACGAGATTGCCGAAGATCGTATCGATGATTCCGCGCGCGGTCGTGCGCATGCTGCGCAGGATGAACGGGTTCAGGTTGTCGAAGGTGCCCACGACGCAATAGCTGATGTCGCCGCCCTTGCGCGCATCGGGGTTGGCATAGGGAAAGTGATCGAAATTTGCAGGCAGTTCCGGCGCCCCGTTCATCGCAATGCCATGGCTGGGTTCGGCTGCAACAGGCGCAATGACAGCCGCTGAAATCAACAGTGACAGAAGGCCGGTTCGGAGCATGTTAACTATCTCTTTCATCTACGCGATTCGGGTGAGGCTCACCCACAATACAGCACGTCTGCAAGTGTTTTTGTGGCTTTCGGTACAGAGAGCGGGGCTCTTTTCAAATGAGCACTGGATTTGCCACAGCAGGCATTGTAAACGGCCTTAAGCCTTGCTGTCGCCGCATTCAGAAGACAGTGAGCAACAATTCGCGGCCTTGCTGGCTGAAATTGGGGTAGGACAGGATTGGAAATGATGAGCCTGAAAACGAATGCCCGCCGCACGGCGATGGTGCTCCTCGGCGTGTTTGGCGCCGCCGTAGCTGGATCCGGTACGGCCGTTGCACAGCAACAGCAACCACAGCTTCCGGACGGCTGGTTCAAGGCCTGCACCAAGCAGGATGACGTTGACATCTGCAACGTGCAGTACATGGCGCGTGCGGATACCGGCCAGCTTCTTTCCGCGGTCAACCTCATCGAGGTGAAGGGCAAGGTCAATCGCCGCCTGGTGCAGATCGTTGTTCCGACCAGCCGCCTGATTCCGCCCGGCATCGGCATGCAGATCAACGGCGGTGCGGCCAAGAAGATCGACTACGCGATCTGCCTGCCGGATCGCTGCCTGGCCGAAACCCAGCTGACGGATGAACTGGTTACCCAGCTCAAGAAGGGCTCGGAACTCACGCTGACGTCCGTGAATTTCCAGAATCAGCCGAACCCGATCAAGATCACGCTGTCCGGCTTTACCGCTGCTTATGACGGCGAGCCGCTCCGTCAGGACGACCTGAACGAGCGCCAGCAGAAGCTGGAAGAGTTCGTGAGCAAGAACAACGAAGAGTTCGCTCAGAAGCTGAAGCAGGCTCAGGAACGCGCCAAGGCTCAGTAAAGAGCGTCGGTGGCTTCAGACAAAATATCGAAGGGCCCGCGAGGGCCCTTTTTCGTATGTCCAGTTCTTTGCGAAACTGTTTGGGCTTGACCGCTGGCTCAGTGCCGCAGGCGCGGATGCTGCTTGTAGCGGCCGTCGTCGGTCTGGACGAATATTTCTGACAATTGCGGATGACGAAGCGGAACGTCGGAATCGTCACTCAACAGGTTTTGCTCGGAGACATAGGCGATGTACTCCGTCTCTTCGTTTTCCGCGAGCAGATGGTAGAAGGGCTGGTTCTTCGCAGGGCGAGATTCTGGCGGGATGGCCTGATACCACTCCTCGGTGTTGTTGAACTCGGGGTCCACATCGAAGATGACCCCCCTGAACGGCAGGATGCGGTGCCGGACAATCTCGCCGATCGAAAATTTAGCTGTCTTGATGTTTTTCATTGTTCCAGCCTTGATCAGATCCCTTCCGTCCTCGTTGAAGGAAACGATCTATTTCTTTGATATTCCACAGATCTAACGAAAAAAGGCTTCCCAGGTTTCCTAGAACTGCTCAAGCAACAATACTCCGGACCAGATTCCCTCCACTTACGATACCACACGGCGCAGTCTGGTGGGCAGAAATGCAGAAAAGCCGCTGCCGGGGCTCATACCTTCGCGCATGAAGAAGGCCCGCAGCATCGGAACGGAATCGAGCATGGTTAGTCCCGCGCTGCGCATCAGCTGCAACGGCAGGAAAGACGACAGAAGCGATGTGTTGACGATGTTGACGGCGCTTGAGCGAGCAACAATGTCGGGTCTGCGCTTGGCGTTGAAGGCGCTGAGCGCAGCGTCGCTGCCTGGGTCCTGCGCGTATTTCGAGATGACGTCGACCAGGTCCTTCACATCGCGCATGCCGAGGTTGAGGCCCTGTGCGGTGATTGGCGGGAAGACGTGTGCAGCCTCCCCGATAAGCGCGATGCGGCGCGCTGCAAAGGCGGTCGGCTGGATGAAGGTAAGCGGATAGACCTGCCGGCCGGGTTCGACGGTCACCTTGCCGAGATAGGATTGCTGGCGCTCTTCAAGGCGCCGCGAAAGGGTCTCGTCATCGAGTGCGGCCAGCGGCTCGGCTTCCTCTGGTCGCATCACCCAGACAAGACTGGAGCGGTAACCGCCCGGAAGCGGAACCTGCGTGCAGGGGCCCATTTCTGTGTGGAGCTCGGTGGAAACGAAACCATGGTGGCGTACATGGCCGAAGTTCAGCACCAGCGCGCTCTGTGGCAGGCTCTTGGTGCGCACTGAAATGCCGGCCGCATCACGGGCGAGCGAATTGCGTCCGTCGGCAGCGACGGCAAAATCGGCGGTAATTTCGCGGTCGTCGTTGAGCCTGATCTCGACGCGATTCGGATGGGTGCTCCAGTCGCTCACCATCTGCTTGTGCCAGGTGACGAGCGGCGAGGAAGCAACATCTGCCCCGAGGATTGAATTCAGCGATGCGTTCGGGATGTTGAGGCCAAAGAACTCTTCGTCAATCTCGCTCGCGCGGAAGGAAACGGTGGGGCTGCGGATCAGCCGCGTCGTGGCGTCCACGATCCGCATTGTGGTGAGCGGTGCGGAGATCGCGCGCAATTCTTCACCAACGCCGAGGCGGTCCAGGAACTCGATGGCCGGCCGCATGAGCGCCGTTGTCCGGCGATCATCCTGGCGGGGCTCGGGCCCGACGAGGGTGACGGCCTGTCCAAGCTGGCTTACGGCAAGTGCCGCTGCAAGGCCTGCGGGGCCTGTGCCGACAATGACGATTGTGCTGTGTTCTGATGCGCTCACGATATGACCCGTATTGTCTCAGACTGCTGATATAGCAATCTGTTGACAGTGTTCAAACATTAGCCACGCGTCAAAGCCGCACGGAAGGGCGCGGATTAACACCGGAAAGACTTATTCACATGAACCTAAGGCTGACCGGGACAAGAGTGCATGCTATGGACGGAGCGACTGCAGAGATGGCGCCGGAAGATTCAGGCAT
This sequence comes from Nitratireductor aestuarii, assembly GCF_014641695.1. Classification (GTDB taxonomy): domain Bacteria; phylum Pseudomonadota; class Alphaproteobacteria; order Rhizobiales; family Rhizobiaceae; genus Chelativorans; species Chelativorans aestuarii. Next base: position 395,946 of record NZ_BMIF01000001.1, read on the forward strand.
GAGTAAGACGTACCGACTAGAACGCAAGGCAACATGCACAGAGATCGCAACGGCGTCCCGATGAAAAGGAAAAAGGTAACCGCTCCCCAGGCCAAGGCCTTTTCGGTCCACCTTCTGACGGCCTCTGGCTCGTTTCTGGCCTTCGCCTCGCTCGTGGCGGCGAGCGAGATGCAGTGGACTGCCATGTGGTGGTGGCTGGGGCTCGCGCTGTTCGTTGATGGCATTGACGGGCCGATCGCCCGTAAGCTCGAGGTCAAGGAGGTATTGCCGAACTGGTCCGGCGAACTCCTCGACAACATCGTCGACTACGTGACCTACGTGCTCATTCCAGCCTTTGCGCTCTATCAGAGCGGGTTTATGGGAGAGGGGCTGTCGTTTCTGTCGGCCGCCATCATTGTCGTGACCAGCGCGATCTACTATGCCGACACGGGCATGAAGACCAAGGAGAACTTCTTCAAGGGATTCCCCGTCGTCTGGAACATGGTGGTCTTCACCCTGTTTGTGATTGGCGTGGGTGAATACACAGCCTTTGCGGTCGTGCTGATTGCGGCGGTCTTCACGTTCCTGCCGATCCACTTCCTGCATCCTGTGCGCGTCGTGCGGCTGCGCCCGCTCAACCTCGCTGTGTTCTTCGCCTGGTGCTGTTTCGGTATTATGGCGCTGCTTCAAGGCATGAACGCGGACGATTGGGTGCGCTACGGGATCGGCGCGACGGGCATTTACTTGTTCTGCATTGGCGGGGTGCTGCAAGCCCTGCCTCAACTTGGACGGAGGAGGAGTTAAGCATGGTGAAGGCAATCCGCATGACGGAGACCGGTGGACCGGAGGTTCTGCAGCTGGTTGAGGTGGAACAGCAGAAGCCGGGTCCGGGGGAGGTGCTGATTGAGCAGAAGGCGATCGGCCTCAACTTCATCGACATCTACATGCGGTCGGGTCTTTACCCGGTAAACCTGCCGTTCACGCCGGGCAGTGAAGGCGCTGGCGTGGTGCTGGAAGTGGGCGAGGGCGTCGAGATCTTCAAGCCGGGTGACCGGGTGGCTTATTGCGCGGGCAATGGCGGCGCCTATTCCGAGCAACGCGTGATCAATGCCGGCAAGGTAGTCCACGTCCCCGACAACATTTCCTTCGAACAGGCTGCCGCGATGATCCTCAAGGGATTGACGGCGTGGTTCCTGCTCCGTCGCACCTATCGCGTCCAGCCGGGCGACACGATCCTCTATCACGCGGCCGCAGGCGGTGTCGGGCTTCTCTTTGGCCAGTGGGCCAATCATCTGGGCGCGACGGTCATTGGAACGGCCGGTTCGCCGGAGAAGATGGAGCTCGCCAAAGCCCATGGCTTCCACCACGTGATCAACTACCGCGAAGAGAACTTCGTCGAGCGAGTGCGCGAGATCACCGGTGGCAAGATGTGCAACGTGGTCTACGATTCCGTCGGCAAGGACACGTTCCCCGGATCGCTCGATTGCTTGCGCCCGCTCGGCATGTTCGTGAGCTTCGGCCAGTCTTCCGGCGTGGTGCCACCCTTCAGTGTCAGCCTGTTGCAGCAGAAGGGCTCCCTCTTTGTAACTCGCCCGGTACTGTTCCACTACATCGCAGATCGCGAAGCCCTGGATACGGCTGCAGGCGAGCTGTTCGACGTGGTCGGGAAGGGCATCGTCAAGGTTGTGGTCAACCAGCAGTATAAACTGGCGGATGCGGGCAAGGCGCAGGATGACCTGGCTCAGCGGCGTACGTCGGGCACTACCATTCTCATACCGTGATAACACCGTAACTCAGAGGCTACTGACAATCAGTTGTCAGTAGCTCTTTGCTATATTGGGCATGAAGCAACGGAGGTGCTTATGCTCAAGTTTTACCACTCGCCCTGGTCGCGTTCTTTCGCCATTTTCTGGTTGCTGGAAGAGCTGGGTGTTCCCTACGAGATGGAGATCGTGAACATCCGCGGGACCGTTCCGGATGATTATCGGGCCATCCAGCCGAGCAAGAAGGTGCCCGCCATCGTCCATGATGGCAAGGTGGTCACCGAGCGGGCCGCAATCACACTCTACCTGGGCGAGACGTTCAACGAGAAGGGGCTGGCCCCGGCACCGGGCGACAGCGACCGTGCGGCTTACATCACCCAGCTCGTCTATCACGACTCCGTCTTTGATCCGGCGATCTGCGCCCGGGCACACAAGCTGCAGTATGTCAGCAACGACTATCCGTTCGGCACGTTCGAGGACATGCTTGCCCATGTGGAACGGGTTTTCACCGAACGCCCCTTCGCGGCGGGTGACCGGTTCACATTAGCCGACGTTATCTGGGGTACAGGCATCAATTACACGATGAATGTGCTGGGGGCGCTGCCGCGTCTCGCTGTCTTCGAAGAGTATCTGAAGCGCGTAGTCGACCGGCCATCCTTCGAGGCTACGATGGCCAAGGAGAGCGAACTGGTCGCGAAAGATCCTGCGCTTCTGGAATTCATCAGGCAGTCAGGAGGCTGATCGCCAATGGTCGCCGCTACTTCTTTTTCTTCGTTCCGGAACTTGTTGCCTTCTGAGCGCGCTCGGCTGCTTCCTTCTGCAGCCGCAGCGTCCGCAAGCGTTCGGTCTTCTTGTCGCGCAATGCGGCCTCGCTGTCGACGATCGTACGAAAAGCTTCGTCGGTCGCCTTCGCTTTTCGTTCCATGCGGGATAAATTCACTTCAGTGGCTGGCTGACGTGCAGTTCCTGACATTCACACTCTCTTCCTGGCCAACGGATTTCACTGCACGACATGAGGCCAGGCAGAGATAGTTACATCGGCCACTCGCAGAACTTTTGATACAATTTATTGTTCCATTCTATTTTCGTTAACTATAGATTATGTTGAGAATCAAAGTGGTATTCGATAAAGTTTTGAATGTGGAGGCGTCCTTGGGGGGGAAGTTTTTCATAGCCTTCAGTGCTGCGCTGATCATTGGTTGCAACGCGGCGGCTGCTGAATCCTTGTTGGACGGAGAATTTTTGCGGCCAGGCGTTCATGCCGACTTCAATGAAGTCCGTTTTGGCGTCATGGCCTATGACCGGGGCTTGTTTTCGAACGACGTATTTAGCGGTGTCGTCGTCAATGGCGAGATGGTATTTGCCGCGCCGGAGGCACTGAAACCCTTTGGTGCGCCGCGACCCTATCTGGGATTTGACGCGACGATCGCTGATGACCCGGTTCACTTTGTCTATGGCGGGTTGAACTGGGACTTCAGGCTGACGGACAAGTTCTATCTGTCCGGCAGTGTGGGCGGCGCGATCAACTCAGCCGAAAACCTGAAGAATCCCACTGCCTACAAGGCGCTCGGCTGTCGGCTCTCTTTCCACCTCGGCGCTGCTATCGGCTACGACGTGACGGAGAACTTCACGATCCAGGCCTATACGGATCATTTTTCCAACGGAAATATTTGCGATCCGAACAATGGCGCCGAGGCCTCGGGCGTACGCATCGGCTACCGCTTCTGACCAAGGACGGAAGGCAGCGTCCAACAGGTGCTGCCTCCACGGTTTTCTGAAGTTCAGCCGCTGTGGGCTCTTCCAGAAAGGGTGTGACCGTTTTCCCTTCCGGAACTGGTCTAGCGATCGGTGCGGAAGTAACGCTCGTGGAGCAGGCGCTCGACCTCATGGTGCCCATTGCATCTCGCCATTCCCATTGAACCTTCGGGGAAGCCAAACGGGCCGCAATGAGGGTTGGGTCTTGGCGCAACATTGGATCTGGAGGATTCTGAAGCTGCACAGCCGGAAAGTATGGCGGATCCAAACAATGATAGTAGTATAAGTGCAGCTTTATTCACTGAAATGAACATTTTTACTCGAATCTTTGACTAAAAACCCAAGCATAAAACTTGGCCTTTGCGTCTAAAGATAGACGGTCAAAGATTCGGCATGGACTTGGCGAAGTTGCCTACCAAAGTTCTTTTAGAGAACGTTGGGGCCGGACCCTGACGGTTCCACGCACATCGTGACGGTCCGGCCCATCCATTTACAATCAGGCACCCTTACCAGGAGCGGTGCCTGTAGCCGTAGCCGGTCCGGTAGTGGGGCCAATCACGCCACCGCGGACGATCAAGCATCCGGTCCAGAGCAGCTTGACGGGCGCGGCTATCGGCCCTGCGATCGAGCTCGTAGCGTTGCACGCATTCAGCCATGGGAACGGATCGATCCGGAAAGCCGATATCCTGGCAATGAACCTTGTCGATCATCAGCTGCTGCTGGGGCGTTATGGTGCTACACCCAACCAATGTTCCACCGCCGATCAAGATAGCGGCAACGATTGCAGACTTGTTCAATAAAATACTCATATCTACACGCAATAATATTACAATAAAGAAGTAATAGACGATAGTTTTTAGGCGTTAACTTGATCTGATTGTGTCAGGATAGTGATACTGGGTAAACGCTGTATGATGTTGTATCAAAGAGATTATCGCTCCCGGCTACACAGATTTTCCCAATATTCGCGGTGCTGACGACCGCTCCGGTAGGTTGGTCAGGAGCAGGATCGCCGACTTTGCCTCGTCATCCGCCAAGCCGACCAACGGGTGGTCTGCGAAATCGGCGACCACGTCCCGATCAATGTCCCAGATGCACCAGAGGCCCATGGGCTCGCGGATCGCCTCAAATCGGGAAGATGTGCTCATGTCACCTCTGCCTGTTGCCAGATATTATCGGTACTGAAGCCCTGTCGAGCGATGATGCTCGATAAGGTCCGTCGTCCTCGCCATCCAAGTCCATTGTATTGTTATCGGCAAATACATATTTGGGCTTAGTCATCAGCCAGGCGGAGAGCTCCCATGATTCCATTGTCGATCCTCGATCTTGCGCGGATACGCGAAGGCTCCAACGCGAAGGAGGCTCTCGACAATGCCCGTGATGTTGCCGCCCATGCCGAACGCTGGGGCTACAATCGCATCTGGTTGGCCGAGCACCACAACATGGCTGGTATCGCCAGTTCGGCGACGTCGCTCGCCATCCAGCACGTCGCGGCCGGCACGAGCACCATCCGCGTCGGAGCAGGGGGCATCATGCTGCCCAACCACGCGCCCTATGTGATCGCCGAGCAGTTCGGCACACTGGCGCAGCTCTATCCCGGCCGCATCGATCTTGGCCTTGGCCGTGCGCCCGGAACCGACCAGCTGACGCTTCGTGCATTGCGCCGCTCGCCGCAGGCCAGCGATACGTTCCCGCAGGACGTGCTGGAGTTGCAGGCCTATTTCGCCGAGGCGGAGCCGGGTCAGCGGATCCAGGCCATCCCTGCGGCTGGCACCAACGTGCCCCTCTGGATCCTCGGCTCCAGCAATTTCGGTGCAATGCTCGCGGCGGAACTTGGGCTGCCCTACGGCTTTGCCTCGCATTTCGCGCCCGAGATGCTGTTGCCGGCGCTTTCCATCTATCGCAACCGCTTCAAGCCATCCGAACAGCTGCCGCGCCCCTATGCCATGGTGGGCGTCAACATTGTTGTCGCCGATACGGATGAAGAAGCGAAGCGACTTTTCACCACCCAGCAGATGTCGTTCACCAGCATCTTCCGCGGCGCGCGCGGATTGAGCCAGCCACCGATCGACGACATCGAGACATATTGGACGGACATGGAGAAGGCGCAGGTGCAGCGGATGCTTGCGCGCGCCATCGTCGGCTCACCGGCGACGGTAAAGGCGGGCATGCAGGCGCTGGTGGAGGAAACCGGTGCCGACGAGCTGATCATCGTCTCCGACGTGTACGAGCACGGAAAGCGGCTGCGGTCGTTCGAGCTGATCGCCGACCTCTGGTTCGGCTAGTCCGAAATTCAGTATCAGAAGCTTGAGCAGTTCTTAGGCGGAGGAGCAGGGCGCTCCTCCGCCTTTTTCATTGCGGGATTTCCTAGTCCAGCGGCTTCAGGCCCGCTTCAATGGAAGCGCGACGCCCTTCAAGGAACGGCGGCAGCGCCAGCCGTTCGCCGAGCGTGTCGAGTGGCTCGTCCACGGCAAAGCCTGGCCCATCCGTCGCGATCTCGAACAGATTGCCGCCAGGCTCGCGGAAATAGAGCGAGCGGAAGTAATAGCGCTCCACTTCGCCTGAGCTCGGCACGCGGAACTGTGACACCCGCTCGGTCCAAGCGGAGAGGCCCGCCGGATCAGGTGTGCGGAAGGCGACGTGATGCACCGCGCCTGCGCCCTGGCGCGCGAAGGGCAGGCCGGGTTGGACCGCAACGTGAAGTTCAGCCGACGGTCCACCTTCTCCCATCTGATAGACATGGACGGTACCCTCGCCATCTGGCGACGGATATTCGCGGACCTCGGTCATGTTCATGAGCTCGGTCAGAACCTTGTCCGTCGGACCCTTCTTGGGCACGGAGATGGTGATCGGGCCAAGGCCACGCACCTGATGCTCTGCGGCGATCGGGCTCTTTTCCCACGGGTTGGACGATCCCTGACTGCCGTCATCGATCAGCCGGAAGCGCTGCCCCTCCGGATCCTCGAAGTCGATGCTCGCGCGACCGTCGACCGTCTGGATGTCGCTCACGACGCGCGCCTTGTCACGCAGATGGCCGGCCCAGAACTCGAGCGCGGTTTCGCCAGCGACGCGCAGGCCCGTACGGCTGATCGAATGGGTACCCCGGCGTTCGGGCTGAACGGGCCAGTCGAAGAAGGTCAGGTCCGTGCCCGGCGTGGCCTTTCCGTCCGCGTAAAACAGATGGTAAGCGCTGGTATCATCCTGGTTGACGGTCTTCTTCACGAGCCGCATTCCAAGGGTTTCCGTATAGAAATGCTTGTTGCCAGGGGCATCGGCGGTGATCGCCGTCAGATGATGGATGCCGGTGAGTTGCATGGCTTTATTCCTCATTGAGCGTTGCTGCCAATATCGGAGCGGCAGCACGGACGGTAAAGCTTGCAACCAATGTACACCCTGTTCGCGATAAGCGAACAACAATCGCGTTATCGTTGACGGAGGGCTACAGAAGTTCAGGCAAAGAAAAAGCCCGCCAGGGAGGAGGATGGCGGGCTTGATCTGAAATGCAGCGATTTGGGAGGAGGAGTTCGCTGCATCTATGTCGTCGACGGTTTGGGAGGAGGAAAAACCGTCAACACGCATTACCTAGTGCCGTGTGCCGCGATTCACCAGCGCCGAAACTGCATCGCAGGATTGCATTTTTGTGCAGCGCACAAGATGTCGCACGTCGCTTCAACCGGAGTGGACGAGCGTCAGGGTGCAGGAGGAAATTCGGGCAAAGAAAAAGCCCGCCAGGGAGGAGGTTGGCGGGCTTGATCTGAAATGCAGCGATTTAGGAGGAGGAGTTCGCTGCATCTATGTCGTTGACGGTTTGGGAGGAGGAAAAACCGTCAACACGCACTACCTAGTGCCGCGGGCCGGGATGCACCAGCGCTGAAACTGCATTGCAGGATTGCATTTGGTGCAGCGCACAATTGTCGCACCCCTTGCACAGTGCGATGATGGTTGAAGGTGAAGGGAACGGGCAAATTTGGGGCAAAGAAAAAGCCCGCCAGGGAGGAGGTTGGCGGGCTTGATCTGAAATGCAGTGATTAGGAGGAGGAGGTCACTGCATCTATGTCGTTGACTGTTTGGGAGGAGGAAAAACAGTCAACGCGTTTCTTCTACCTTCGCCGGCGGAGTCTTTCCATGCATAAAAGTGCAAACCAGTTCTGCATTTTGTGCATTGCACAAGAGGATCAAGCCTCAGCCTGGGTCGCTTGAGCTGTCCGTTTCCTTGTCCTCTGGCAGCTGCGGTCGGATTTTCTGCTGCACCATCTGGAGTGCTCCCAGGACCACCACAGCCGCTAGCGTCAGAACCACGGCGATCTGCCAGAAGCCGAGGCCGACAGCGAGCCCCATGGTCCCTGCAAGCCACATTCCCGCGCCAGTCGTCAGTCCCTGCACATCGCCTTTGGCGAAGAAGATGAGTCCAGCGGCAAGGAAGGCGACGCCAGCGGTGGTTGCCTCGATCAGGCGCAAGGGATCGATGCGGATCTCTTCGCCGCCGAAATCGTCGATATGGGTGATCTCGATGGCGAGGATGGCGATCGTGGTGGTCGACAGACAGATCAGGATATGGGTGCGCAGACCTGCAGGCCGTCTGCGCCATTCCCGCTCAAGGCCGACAAGAGCCCCGAGGACGGCGGCAAGCAGCAGCCGCCCGACGATGACGGGGAATGGCACCCAGGTTTCGTGCCAGAACTGTTGTGCGAAAGTCTCCATGCCGCGCCAACGCAGGCGAGGCGCTCCGGTTCCTCAACTTCCCTGCCAGAGCCTCAGAACAGGGCTAAACCGACAGTACCTTGCTCACCCGGTTTTCGTTGCCGAAGATGTCGAGATAGTGCTGGAGCGCGTCCGGTGTTCCTGTCGCCTTCTCCGGATTGTCCGAAAGCTTTACGGCCGGCCGGCCGTTCACTTCGCTCACCTTGCAGACCATGGAGATGGCCTTGAGGCTCTTGATCTCCTTCGGTGCGCAATCCTCGAAGTCGTTGGTAAGGTTGGTGCCCCAGCCAAACGACATGCGGACCCGTCCCTTGAAGTGATTGTAGGTCTCTTCGATCGTTTCGACGTCGAGACCGTCCGAGAAGATCAGCAGCTTTTCGTGCGGGTCTTTACCATGTTCCTTCCAGAACGAGATGATACGCTCACCGCCCGGGATGGGAGGCGCGGAATCGGGACGGAAACCGGTCCAGTCGGCAACCCAGGCAGGCGCGTCACGCAGGAAGGATTCGGTGCCAAACGTATCCGGCAGAACGATCAGCAGGTTTCCGCCATAGTAGCGCTGCCAGTCCTGCAGCACGCGATAGGGCGAGGCCTTCAGTTCTTCGTCATTGTTGGTGAGTGCCGCAAGAACCATCGGCAGCTCGTGCGCATTGGTACCAAGCGCTTCGAGGTCGGTGTCCATGGCGAGCAGAACGTTGGAGGTGCCGGTGAAGGAACTGCCGATCCCTTCCTTCAATGCTTCCACGCACCATCTCTGCCACAGGAACGAGTGGCGGCGGCGCGTGCCGAAGTCGGAGATCCTGAGGTCGGGGTATTTGCGCAGGCGTTCCACCTTCGACCAGACCTTCGCCTTTGCGCGGGCATAGAGAACGTCGAGCGCGAAAGGACCGAGGTGCCGCATCGCGGCGCGCGAGCGCAATTCGTTGATGATGGCGAGCGCCGGGATCTCCCACATGGTGGCTTCCATCCAGGAGCCGTGGAAGTGAAGCTCGAGCTGCCCGTCCTTCTGTTGCAGCTCGTATTCCGGCAACTGGAAGTTCGCGAGCCACTGGAGGAAGTCCGGCTGGAAGATCTGCTTGCGCCCATAGAACGTGTTACCCGCCAGCCAGATCATTTCCTTCTTGGAGAAGCGCAGGGTACGGGCATGGTCGAGCTGTTCCTTCAGCTCGCCAACGTCGATTTCCTCGGCAAGGCGCACGCCCTTGTTCCGGTTGACGAGCGAAAAGGTGACCTGCACATCAGGGTAGAGGCCCCTGATCATCTGCAGCATCAGGAGCTTGTAGAAGTCTGTATCCAGGAGGCTGCGGACGATTGGGTCCAGCTTCCAGGTGTGGTTATAGACCCTTCTCGCAATATCGGTCCTCGCCATGTATCAGGTCCTTCCACTCCCACTGACATTTGCGCGCGCAAACCACACCGCATCATTGCAAAAGTCAATCGCCGATTGTTGAGCAGGGCAGACTTGGTTGTGCCCTTGAGCAACAGAAATCAGGTGTCGCCATGATAGGCAAAGAGCCTGAGGGCCGAATGCCGGCCTCCAGGCTCGGCGGTGCTTACCAGCTGCCGGTGTTCTCCATGGAAGCCCACGGCTCGGCCTTCGGCTTCGACTCACCCTTCTGCAGGAGCTCGATTGAAATCCCGTCAGGGGAGCGCACGAACGCCATGTGTCCGTCACGGGGCGGGCGGTTGATCGTCACGCCGCTCTTCATCAGGCGGTCGCAAAGATCGTAGATGTCATCCACCTGGAAGGCCAGGTGGCCGAAGTTGCGACCGCCCGTGTAGACCTCCGGATCCCAGTTGTAGGTGAGCTCGATCAGGGGTGCCTGATTCACCTTTGCGTGCTCCAGATCGTCGGGCGCGGCCAGAAAGACGAGCGTGAAACGTCCGCCTTCGTTCTCGATACGACGAGTTTCCACCAGCCCAAGCTTATTGCAGTAGAAGTCCAGGGCCTGTTCCAGGTCGCTGACGCGAACCATAGTATGCAAATAACGCATTTATTTATCCTCTCTCTTCTTTGTCTTCTAATTGATTTCCCTGACCTTTGCCGGAATGGTCCGGAAATACACTTAACAGGGCAGGTTATACTTAGCTAAGTCGTTGGAAAAACTTGCGTTCACTGTTGTTGAAAAGGCTCCTCGGGGGTTGCTAACGGGGGAGTCGATAGTGCTATCTTTGTACTACAGAATCATTCCCATGGCAGTGAGGGAAGGCAAGCGGATGGAGGATATCTCCTCGAACTCAAGGGGGCTTGCAGTTGGTGTTGAAGCCCGAAGTGCGGGCAGCAACGAGGACACCGGTGATCTTGTAGAGATTTCCGGTTCCATCAAGTGGTTCGATGTAGCCAAGGGTTTCGGCTTCATCATTCCGGACGATCCGGAGGCGGGAGACATTCTCCTGCATGTGTCATGTCTGCGGCGCGACGGTCATCAGACCGCGCTGACGGGTGCGCGAGTGGTTTGCCTGATCCGCCAGGGCGAAAAGGGCATGCAGGCTTTCAAGATTCTCTCCATGGACAATTCCACGGCTGTTCATCCGGCGGAAGACCAGACCCAGCGTACCCATGTGGTCGTTGCGCCGGAGAGTGGCCTGGAGCGCGCCATCGTGAAATGGTTCAACCGCACGAAGGGCTTCGGCTTCCTGACACGCGGGGAGGGGACGGAGGACATCTTCGTTCATATGGAGACCCTGCGCCGCTTTGGCGTGACTGAGTTGCGTCCTGGTCAGGTGGTTCTGGTTCGTTTTGGTCGTGGTGACAAAGGCCTTATGGCCGCCGAAGTTCATCCGGATATTGGGACGTTGCCAGTATCTCACTAACCTTCCGGAGATGTGAATGCGTAACTGTGTCGTAGCTGCATTCGCAGTCCTCATCATTCCTTTCCTTGCTGTCGCGGCATGGGCTCAACAGCCCATGCTGCTTCCGGTTCATCCCGCGCCGCTGGTTATCGAGACGAAGGCGGGCGACCGGCAGATCTTCATCGAAGTCGCCACCAAGCCCGACGAGCATGCCCGAGGCCTCATGTTCCGGACCGAGATGCCGGACAATCGCGGCATGCTCTTCGTGTTTCCAAGCACCGGCCTGCGCTCGTTCTGGATGAAGAACACGCCGATGCCGCTCGATCTTCTCTTCATCGGCGAAGACGGCAAGGTGCGGTCGATCCAGCCCGGAGAACCGTTCTCGGAGGCGCCGATCGGTCCGCCCGTCAACTCGCTCTTTGTTCTGGAGTTGAAGGCTGGTACATCGGAAAAGCTCGGAATCGAGGAAGGCAACCAGCTCCGCCATCCTCTGATCCCGAAGCAATAGCAGTTCCAGGAAAAGTGGGAACCGGTTTTCCGTCCGGAACTGCGAGGGAAAAAAGAGCAGTTCCAGGAAAAGTGGGAACCGGTTTTCCGTCCGGAACTGCGGTGAAAAAAAGAGCAGTTCCAGGAAAAGTGGGAACCGGTTCTACGTCCGGGACTGCGAGGGAAAAAAGAGCAGCTCCAGGAAAAGTGGGAACCGGTTTTCCGTCCGGGACTGCGATTAAGAAAATCTGATGGTGTCGGGTGACAGGTTTCGGAATGCAGCGTTTTTCTCACGATGGGTTCGATCTCGCATATATCGATGAAGGCGAGGGCGATCCGATTGTCCTGATCCACGGCTTTGCCTCCACCCATATCGTCAACTGGGTTGCTCCAGGCTGGGTCAAGACGCTGACTGAAGCGGGCTACCGCGTCATCGCTTTCGACAACCGGGGCCATGGCCAGTCCACCAAGAGCCACAACCCGGAAGACTATCGGCTGGACAAGATGTCAGCGGACGTGATCGCGCTGCTTGACCATCTAGGGATCGAACGCGCCCACCTCATGGGCTTTTCGATGGGCGCGCGGATCAGTGCCGTGACCGTGATCCGGCATCCGGAACGCGTTGGCAGCGTCGTGCTGGGCGGGCTTGGATCCGGCATGGTGGAAGGCGTGGGCGAATGGGTCATCATCGCTGAGGCGCTGCTTGCCGAGGATCCGGCGAGTGTCACCCATGCGCGTGGAAAGATGTTCCGCACCTTCGCTGACCGGACCGGGAGCGATCGCCAGGCGCTGGCTGCCTGCATTTCGAGGACGCGGGAACTGCTTACGCCTGAACAGATGACTACCATCCAAAATCCTGTACTGGTTGCCGTCGGGGACCGGGACGACATCGGCGGCGACGCGCACAGCCTTGCCCGCATGATCCCCAAAGGCGAGGGTTTCACCATTGAGGGTCGCGATCATATGCTTTCCGTGGGCGACAAAACCTTCAAGGCAAAGGTGGTTGAGTTCCTCTCCCGGCATCCTCTGTAGATCTTTTCTGTTCACGCATTGCGTGGTGAGCACCAGCTTGAATGTTCTTTGTAGTTCAGGCTCCTAACGGCCTGTTTTCAAGGTGATTTCTTAAGAAAACCGAGATGCCGCAATACGGCAAGTCAAGGGAACAGTGCCCTTGATGAAAGGTTTTATAAAAATGAATTCCCAACCTATCGCCTTCACCCTAGAATAGGGACCACGTAAAGACACTGAGCCTGGAGTACCCGATGACAGTCCGACATGCGTTCCGCAGCGACGCTTCCGACCAGCTCGATCCGATCTGGTCTGCTGTAAGAATGCAGGCGGAGGCCGCCGTTCAGAACGATCCGCTGCTCGCCGCTTTCATGTACGCGTCGATCCTCAACCATGACACGCTTGAGGAAGCCGTCATTCATCGTGTGTCTCAGCGCCTGGAGCATAACGATCTTGGTGCAGACCTGCTGCGGCAAACGTTCATTGCTATGTGGGAGAGCGAGCCATCCTGGAGCGAAGTTGTCAGGGTGGATGTCCAGGCCTATTTCGATCGCGATCCTGCTTGCGACCGTCACATCATGCCGGTGCTCTACTTCAAGGGGTTCCACGCGCTGCAGACGCATCGTCTGGCCAATTGGCTTTGGCGGCAGGGGCGCAAGGATTTTGCGCTCTATCTGCAGAGCCGCTCCTCCTCGATCTTCCAGACCGATATCAATCCAGCCGCCAGGATCGGCAAGGGCATCTTCATCGACCACGCCACCGGGCTCGTGGTTGGCGAGACTGCGGTCATCGAAGACGACGTCTCGATCCTGCATAGCGTAACGCTCGGCGGCACCGGCAAGGAATCGGGCGATCGCCATCCGAAGATCCGTCACGGCGTTCTGATCGGCGCCGGCGCCAAGATTCTCGGCAATATCGAGATCGGCCATTGCACGAAGATCGCGGCTGGCTCCGTGGTGCTCCACTCCATGCCGCCCAAGAAGACGGTTGCCGGCGTCCCGGCTCGTATTGTCGGCGAAGCAGGTTGCGCTGAGCCGTCAAGGTCAATGGATCAGCTCTTCAACGAAACGTAAGTTTACCCCGCGTTTCGGTTCATATCGCCTGGCAAGGCTTTACAGTGCGGACGGGCTCGTGTCAGAAGCAAGCCCGTTCACCAACAGTGGAGAAAGCTTTTGAAGCCGGAAGAAATCAGGAAGCTTGAGGCCTATTTCAAGCGTACGTTTCAAAATCCAACCTTGCAGGTTCGCGCGCGGCCTCAGAAGAAGGATTCCTGTGAGCTCTATGTAGGTGAAGAATTTTTGGGCATCATCTTCCGCGACGATGAAGACGGTGAACTCTCCTATAACTTCTCCATGGCCATCCTCGATATCGACCTCGACTGATCAGCCATCCTGAAGCAGCCCTTGGGCTCGCTCACCAATTTTCTCGTCCAGAACCCGCCATTCCTTCAGCAATCGAGCCGGGAAACGGTAGACGAGGACGAGATTCCCTACAAATGGCAGGTGCCGCTCGCATGGAGCAGACAAGGCACCTGCCATTTCGTTTCTGAAGCACCGGGCGACGAATGGCTCTGTCTCCTGATATTCGGCCGCATCGGGATCTGACGCCCGGCTGTGGCCGACTGCGAGAACCTCCTCGTCAAAGCCCTTGCCCCGAGTGAACGGGCGAAGCTCCAGCCCCGAAGGCCCGATCTCTCCGGGCTCCGTCAGCAGCAGATAACGCGATTGTTCCAGTTGCGCGGCGTACGAGCGTACGGACACCAGGACGATGTTGTTCAGCGTATTGAAGTCCACGCTATGCTCGTAGCTGAACCCGGATAGCGCCGGCCAGCGCATGTAGAGGTCGAGTTCGGCAAACTCTCCGCCGCGCCGCTGGTGCTTGTCGCTGATCAGGTTCTTCGGCACGAGCAATTGATGCCCGTCTAAAGAAATGCGTATCGGTGCGGTGCTTGAGCTGTGGCGGTTTGCGATGATCTCGATCGCCAGGTGCCCGTAGAATCTCATTCCGGCGAAAACGAGCAGCGCCAGGATGACAATGCCCGCAAGCCTTGCCTTTGGAAGAGCGGGTCGTGATCCGATTTTTGCGAGGACGACGTCGGTGAGCTGCGTTTTCTGCATCTGGGATCGCGCTTTGGGACCACACGGCTACCGAACTCAGACCTTTGCCGTTTACACCTGCATTTGGGCGCCAATCAGGATTGTTCGGGATTGCAAGCAAGCCTTACGCGTCATAGGCGTAAACTTAACAGTCTTGCTCAATCGAAATCGGGAGATCGGAATGCCTGTCTATTCACTTGATGGCCACAAGCCGGAGCTGGCGGACGAGGAGAGCGGTTGGATTGCGCCGGACGCGTCTGTCATTGGCAAGGTATCGCTTGGCAAGGATGTCGGGATCTGGTTCGGCGCAGTGCTGCGTGGGGACAACGAGCCGATCACCATCGGCGATCGCTCCAACCTGCAGGAACATGTTGTCGTTCACACTGATCCAGGTTGCCCGGTCACGGTGGGAGAGGGCTGCACGATCGGCCATCGCGCCCTTCTGCATGGCTGCACCATTGGCGACAATTCGCTGATCGGCATGGGCGCGATCATCCTGAACCGCGCGGTGATCGGCAAGAACTGTCTGGTCGGAGCAGGGGCGCTTGTAACTGAGGGCAAGGTGTTTCCGGACGGATCGCTGATCGTCGGCTCTCCGGCAAAGGTTGTGCGACAGCTTGATGAGGCTGCAATCGAGCAACTCAGGGGTTCGGCGGAGCGGTATGTCCGCAACGCGCGCCGTTTTCGCGCTGGGCTGAAGGACGCCTCGGAAGGCTGATGTGATCAGAGGTGCTTCTGAATGTGAAGCGGGGCCGGACCCTTTGGGGAGGGACCGGCCCCTAACCCGGCCGTTGGGATCGGGGGGGGGGGGTACGACCGGGTATTTCTATGCGCCTCATTAGAAGCTTGCGGAGTTAATTTACCGTTTGTGGCGACAGCTGACGTATTCCAACTGTGTCAGCCATTACCATCGGTTTTGCTCCAAATGGGTCGATGCTACTTCTTGTACCGGAGCCGTGCGCCGTCCACCAACAATTTTATTCCACATACCTGCATGTTTAGGCGATTGGCGCTTTAGAAATTCGTATTTCGTACTGGACCAGGGTAAAATATTCCCCTCAAGGTTATCGAGCACCAAATCACCTCTGTCCGTCGGGATGGTGAGTACAGCGTGGCCCTCTCCATTTGGCTGGCGCACCACCGTGATCAGCAGCGAGCCTGCGGGTAGGCCGGCCTCGATCAGGCGGCGGCGCTTCTCCAGCACATAATCCTCGCAGTCGCCGAAACTCTGCGGAAACGACCAAACCTCAGGCACGCCCCAAAGTTCCTGATCCGAAAGGGGCAGCACTTCCTCGTTTACGGCGTCGTTGACGCTGTTGATGAGTGCCCAGAGGTCTCGGGTCATTTGGAGGGGTGATTGTGCGTGCTCCTGGAGCATGCACTCGGCTGGCATACGCAGGCAGAATTCGTAGTGTCCGACCGGCTGTGATGTCCTTCCGCCCACCTGCAAGAAATCCGCAGCATGGGCATTGCCTATGGGGTGGCCCAAGAGCACAGCCAGTGCCAGGCAAATCTGTGACGCCCTGTTCCTCAAGTTTGTCTCTCCCCGTCTTTTGAAGAGACGATGCCACAGGCGTTTTGAGATACCGCAAACGGAAGCACTAGAATCTTAAGAGCTGCGGTTACGTTCTGGTAACGCTGGCAACTGTGCGCGGCTACTGAAGGAATACGGCGTTGATTACGGCCAGGTCCTGAAGGGTAAGGAAGGATACGGCCACACCTTCCGGGATGTGGCGTGCGACACGAGCAGGGATGCTGGAGAGCGAAACATCCGTACCGATATCCGGCCTGACCTCGCACCGGAGTGCAGCACCGCTGACCGAGACGTCGATGATATAGCAGGGATGTCGCGCGCCATCGCTCGTGACGAAGAAGCTGTGAGGATTTGCCGGCACAAGACGATCGTGCCGACGGTCATCGGCCAGATCAAGTTCGTGACGGTTGGCGAGCCAGGTGAGCTGGGCGGCGAGCTTGTCACGCTTGCGCTCCGAAGCGTTGATGCTCATCACGAAACTGTCAGCGTCTACGGAAAGGACCATGCCTTCGACGCGACCGATGTGGTCGATGTAAGCGATTATCTGTTCACCAAGGGAACCAGGATGGCCGGCGGTCAGCACTGCGTCACCCGGCGACATAGCTGTCACCCGGCAGCGATGTTCCGACATATCCTCCAGCATATATCTCCCTTGGACAGACACCGGCACCCGTTGAAAGTCGCCGGCAACCGTTTCAAGGACATTACGCTCTTTTGTAGCTTCCATGTCCGTTACCCCTTGCATCTGCTTTCATGCCAGCCAAAGTGGAGCCGCGCTACAGATTATTTTGATTGTTCAAGGGATTTACAACCCGGAGTGGAAGCCGCGGAGCGTGCGGTTCATCGTGGATATCCACAGGTCGCAGGAAAGAATAACAGATTAATTGTTTTTCTTGTGTCTTTGTTACCTCAAAGCTGCATCCCCAGGCAGTGTGCCGCTGTTAGATCTCGATCGGGCAATTGTTCGCATTTAGAACTGTTTTGATAACCCCACGGCATTGCGTGTTGCAGAATTGAACACTTCGCAGCTATGGGTGCCCCTTTGCCACCTGCAAGCATGTATAGTGCCAACCGTTTCCGCCTCTCGGATGCCGAAGAATTCAATAGGTTTAACAATGTCTTGGCTCTTGATCTCCAGGCTGTTTAATGGCAATGATCACAGCAGATCACAAATTCTAACGTTTCGTTGGGACCGGGGTGGGGGCTCCAAAACCGTTCAGGGGAAACTCTGGACGGTTTTTCTATATCTGCGTGGCACCACGGTGAGTTTTTAAGGATCAACTGGAACAGGCCTACCGCGCGGGGGTTCCGGACAAGGCCGGGGAGATTTCAGCGTTTCAACGGGAAGCTGAAATGCTCTAGGGTGGAATCAAATCTCTTCCGAGTTCAGGAGCCCCATGCGCGACACACTCCCCGACGAAGGACGATCCGGCCGAGCCGCACGCGAGCCGATGTTCAACATGCCGATGGTTGTGGTCGCGCTCATTGGACTATGTGTGATCATCCATTTGGCGCGCACCTTCCTGCTCGCCCCTTCGGCGGATCTCATGGTGGTGCTTCAGTTCGGCTTCATGCCGCTGAGATTTACGAGCGACTATCCGCTTGATGCCTACGCGCTGGTAAGCTCCGTCACCTATGCTTTTCTCCACGGCGGCGCCGCGCATCTCGTGGTCAACATGATCTGGCTTGCGGCCTTCGGCTCGCCGCTGGCCAATCGATTGGGTGCAGTGCGCTTCTTGGCTCTGTGGCTTGTTGCCAGCGTCGCGGCCGCACTTCTGCACTTCGCCCTTCACCCTTATGACCCGGCGCCGCTGGTTGGAGCCTCTGGCGCGATCTCTGGTATGATGGGTGCCGCAGCCCGATTCGCCTTCCGATCGGCACGTCTTTCCGGCCAACCCTATTTCATCGGGCCGGTGCTTCCGCTGGGCGAAGTCTTCCGCTCGCGCATAACGGTGACCTTCCTCGTCGTCTGGTTTGTGATCAACCTTGTGGTTGGTCTGGGCTTCGGCGCAACGCCCGATGCCCCCCGTATCGCCTGGGAGGCGCACATCGGCGGCTTTCTCGCTGGCTTCTTCCTCATTCGCTTCTTTGACAGGCCTGTTGCGCGCAATCCCTATTGATCCAATAGCTTGCAAACGGTTTCGGGGCAGGGCAACATCCTCTTGTGGAGGAGGGCAACGTGGCGATGAGGAGGTCTGTCCATGACTGTTAGATCCATTCTGGAGCGCAAGGGCCGCGACGTAGTGACGGTCGCGCCGGAACAGACGCTGGCCGATGCGGCCAGGCAGTTGTCCGAGAATCGGATTGGCGCGGTTGTGCTCGTAAACGCGGAGCAGGGCGTTCTAGGCATTCTCTCAGAGCGTGACATTGTCCGCGCGATTGCGGCGGAAGGTTCCTCGGCGCTCGAAAAGCCAATCTCGGCCTTCATGACCTCCAAGGTTCAGGTCTGCAACGAGTCTGCCACGGTGAACGAGGTCATGCAGGTGATGACGCAGGGTCGTTTCCGCCACCTTCCGGTAGCGAAGGACGGCAAGCTCGTCGGACTCGTCTCGATCGGTGACGTCGTGAAATGGCGCATGGAAGAGGTTGAACGCGAGGCGGAGGAAATCCGCACCTACATCGCAACAGCCTAGCAGTGACTGGCCAGCGGGATCGTCCACGGCGACTGCCTGCCGATATCGGTAACTTCATGTCGCACATGTGCGGTCTAAGCCGCACGTGTGCTTGCCTGTTGGGCAGGTTTGGTCTAGCGAAGAGACCAAGTTCTGTTTCAATTCGGTTTTGGAAATCCTGACGGCCCATGACGATCATTGACACGCGTACGCCCGATCCCAAGCGCCTGATCCCCGGTGCAACCGGCGACTGGGAAGTAATCATTGGCATGGAAATCCATGCCCAGGTCACGTCCAACTCGAAGCTGTTCTCCGGCGCTTCGACCCAGTTCGGCGCCGAACCGAATGCGAATGTCAGCCTCGTCGATGCTGCCATGCCCGGCATGCTGCCAGTCATCAACGAGGAATGCGTCAAGCAGGCGATCCGCACCGGTCTCGGCCTCAAGGCCCAGATCAACAACCGCTCGGTCTTCGACCGCAAGAACTACTTCTACCCGGACCTGCCGCAGGGCTATCAGATCTCCCAGTACAAGCAGCCGATCGTCGGCGAGGGCGAGGTGATTGTCACCGTAGGCCCCGCCAAGGACGGCTCGTTCGAGGAGATCACCGTCGGCATCGAGCGCCTTCACCTCGAGCAGGACGCCGGCAAGTCGATGCATGACCAGCATCCGACCATGTCCTATGTGGACCTCAACCGATCGGGCGTCGCGCTGATGGAGATCGTCTCCAAGCCGGACATCCGCTCGTCCGACGAGGCCAAGGCGTTCCTGACCAAGCTGCGGTCGATCCTGCGCTACCTCGGCACCTGTGACGGCAACATGGACGAAGGCTCCATGCGCGCCGACGTGAACGTGTCGGTGCGCCGTCCGGGCGAGCCGTTCGGAACGCGTTGCGAGATCAAGAACGTCAACTCGATCCGCTTCGTCGGTCAGGCCATCGAATATGAAGCCCGTCGCCAGATCGCTCTCCTTGAGGACGGTGGCGTGGTGGACCAGGAGACGCGCCTGTTCGATCCGAACAAGGGCGAGACGCGCTCCATGCGCTCCAAGGAAGAGGCGCACGACTATCGCTACTTCCCCGATCCGGATCTGCTGCCGCTCGAATTCGATGACGCCTATGTGGAAGCCCTGAAGGCTGACCTGCCGGAGCTGCCGGACGACAAGCGCGTGCGTTTCATCAAGGACATGGGCCTTTCCGAGTACGACGCTTCGGTGCTCGTGGCCGAGAAGGCGACCGCCGACTTCTTCGAGAAGGTCGCCCAGGGCCGTGACGGCAAGGCTGCCGCAAACTGGGTGATCAACGATCTCCTCGGTGCGCTCAACAAGGCGGGCAAGGCGATCGAGGAATCACCGGTCAGCCCCGATCAGCTCGGCGCCATTATCGACCTGATCAAGGAGAACACGATCTCCGGCAAGATCGGCAAGGACCTCTTCGAGATCGTCTGGAACGAGGGCGGTGATCCGCGCGAAATCGTTGAGTCGCGTGGCATGAAGCAGGTCACCGACACCGGCGCGATTGAGAAGGCCATCGAAGACGTGATTGCTGCCAACCCGGACAAGGCCGAACAGGCAAAGGCGAAGCCGACGCTTGCCGGCTGGTTTGTCGGTCAGGTGATGAAGGCAACCGGCGGCAAGGCAAACCCGCAGGCGGTTAACGCGCTCGTCAAGGCCAAGCTCGGGATCGAAGAATAGTGTGGGTTCGCACCGCCCGCGAGGAAGACCTGCAGGCGGTGCACGCCCTGCTGGCTGAGACCTGGCATTCCACCTTTGACAGCGTCATGGGTGAGGGCACGGTTGCGTCCGTGATCGAGACTCAGTTCTCCATCAGCAGCCTGCGCGAGAAGTTGAAGCGACCGTATTCTGAATTCGTCGTCGCCGACAGCGGCGACGGCACGCTCCTCGGGATGGCTTTCGCAAGTCAGACCGATGACAGCGTGGCGACGCTCTCAGACCTTTTCGTGCGACCCACGGAGCAGGTTCAGGGGCTCGGCACCATGCTTCTTGCCGAAGTGGAGATGGCGTTTCCGGGCGTGCAGGTGATGCGGCTTGATGTGGTGGAGCGGCAGACGGAAGCCGTCTCCTTCTTCAACCGCAAGGGCTATGTTGCAGTGGGACGCGGCACGGATTGGGGCGCGGCCAACTGCGACGAGCCGAAGTTGATAATGGAAAAATCGCTGGAAACGTGGGACCTGTGAGCATAGACGTGGCATGCCTCGTCTTGGCAACTTGACCCTTGCCTTGGAAGCGGTTGCATCATAAGCAGTCCATGCGGCGGGTCCGGTCGCTGGCAACAATGGATCTGGAATAGGCCATGAAGAAGTTTCTGATTCAATTCTTTACCTGGTGGAACGGCACCACGCTGAACACCCGTTTCCACACCTGGCGCAAGGGCACCAAGGTGGGTGAGGACGAGTTCGGCAACGTCTACTATCAGGGCGGAACGGATTCGGAAGGACGCACCCGTCGCTGGGTGATGTACAATGGCTATTCGGAAGCCAGCACCATTCCTCCTGGCTGGCATGGCTGGATACATCACAAGGTGGATGTACCGCCAACACAGGAAGCCTATCAGGCGCGCGAGTGGCAGAAGCCGCACCGTCCCAACATGACCGGAACGCCCGACGCCTATCGTCCGCAGGGTTCGATCATGACCGGTGAAGATCGTCCGCGGGTGACCGGCGACTACGACGCCTGGACGCCGAACTGATTGTTTCTGCCACATTCGCCTCTTAGAAGGACTGGCAAAGGATCCTGTCGGGGAGTTCAGCTCAAAGTGATTTCGTCCCTTCGTTGCTTGCCAGCCGCATTTGCACTTGCCCTTGTCGGTACGGCTGGATTGGTTCCGACCGCCGAGGCACGCGTGAAGAACCCTGTCGCGGAGTTCGCCGGCATCGACAAGATCACCGGGCGAATCTTCAACTTTGACGTCTACATGGACGAAACCGTTCAGTTCGGCTCGCTGCAGGTTACCCCACGCGTCTGCTACACGTCGGAGGAGGGCGAAGAGCCCAAGACCGATTCGTTCGTCGAGGTCGACGAGATCACGCTCGACCGCAAGATCCGCCGCGTCTTCTCCGGCTGGATGTTCGCCGAGAGCCCCGGCCTCAATGCCGTGGAACACGCCGTGTTCGACGTCTGGCTCAAGGACTGCAAGAACGCATCTGACGTTCCCGCACCAAGCGGGAACTGATTTTCCAAAATCGGTATTCTAGAAATGCGCGGTGCCATCCAGCGCGATAGCGAGCATTGTCTCGTAACGCTTGCGCGCGACATCGATGGCGCCGAAGCGCTTGAGATGCTCTGTGGTGAACTGGGTGTCGAGAAGGACGAATCCCGTTTCCCGCAGGCGCTCTACCAGATGCACAAGGCACACCTTTGAAGCGTTGGTCTCCCGCGAAAACATGCTCTCGCCAAAGAAGGCGCGGCCGAGGCTGACGCCATAGAGCCCTCCGACGAGCTTGCCGTCCCGCCATGCTTCTACCGTGTGGCAATGACCGAGCTCGAAGAGTCGCGTGTAAGCCTCGCGGATCGGCGCATTGATCCAGGTTTCGGTGCGCTCCGGCGTGCGTTCGGCGCAACCGTCGATTACCCCGTCAAAGTCATGGTCAAAACGGATGTCGAACGGACATTGCCGCATGAACTTCTGCAGGCTGCGGGGGACATGGAACGTATCGAGCGGAATGACGCCGCGCTTCTCGGGTCGAACCCAGAAAACCTCCGGATCGTCCTCGTGCTCGGCCATCGGAAAGATGCCGGTCGCATAGGCGCGCAGCAGAAGGTCCGGATCAATTTCCAGAGGAGGTGAGAACGGTTGCATCGCATCGTTCCTGTTGCGCACCGGGCTTGGGCTTTCCGCCAGAAGCGGAAAGCCGGACGCGGGAATTCATCTCACCTGAAGAGATAGAAATGGGGAGGTACTCTTTCCAGACCGGATCAATCCTGCTGCGCTTCGCGCGCCAGGAACTTCTCCAGCCAATGGATGTCGTAGTCGCCATTTGCAATGTCCACATTGCCGACCAGATCTCTGAACAGGGGCAATGTCGTATTGATGCCATCAACCACAAACTCGTCAAGGGCACGTCGCAGACGCATCATGCACTCGACGCGGTTGCGGCCATGGACGATGAGCTTGCCGATCAGGCTGTCGTAGTACGGCGGGATCTTGTAGCCGGAATAGACGCCGGAATCGACGCGAATACCCAAACCGCCTGGCGTGTGGAAATGGGTGATCGTGCCGGGGGAGGGCACGAAGGTGCGCGGGTCCTCGGCGTTGATACGGCACTCGATCGCGTGACCCTGGAAGCGGATCTCCGACTGGGTGTGGGAGAGACCACCGCCGGAGGCAACGCGGATCTGCTCGTGCACCAGGTCGATGCCGGTGATGGCTTCCGTCACTGGATGCTCCACCTGAAGGCGGGTGTTCATCTCGATGAAGTAAAACTCGCCGTTCTCGTAGAGGAACTCCACCGTGCCAGCGCCGGAGTAGCCGAGCTCGGCCATGGCATTTGCGACGATCGAACCGATCTTCTGGCGCTGGTCAGCGTTGAGCGCCGGAGAGAGAGCCTCTTCCCAGACCTTCTGGTGACGGCGCTGGAGCGAGCAGTCGCGTTCGCCGAGGTGGATGGCCTGACCCATACCGTCGCCCATCAGCTGCACCTCGATGTGACGCGGCTTCTCGAGATACTTCTCGATGTAGACGGCATCGTCACCGAAGGCTGCACCGGCTTCGGTGCGCGCGGTCGTCAGCGCTTCGAACAGCTCATCCTCCGAACGGGCAACCTTCATGCCGCGGCCGCCACCGCCAGCGGAGGCCTTGATCAGCACCGGATAGCCGATTTCAGCGGCAATGCGCTTTGCTTCCTTCTCGTCGCTGACAGCGCCGTCGGAACCGGGAACGACAGGGATGCCAAGGCGCTTGGCGGTGCGCTTAGCCTCGATCTTGTCGCCCATCAGGCGGATGTGATCGCCCGAAGGTCCGATGAAGGTGATGTTGTGTGCAGCCAGGATATCCGCGAACTTGGCGTTTTCCGACAGGAAGCCGTAGCCCGGATGGATCGCGTCGGCGCCGGTGATTTCACAGGCGGCCACGATCTGGTGCATGTTGAGGTAGCTGTCGCGCGACGCGGGCGGACCAATGCAGACGCTTTCGTCTGCTAGGCGCACATGCATGGCGTCGGCATCGGCGGTCGAATGCACTGCTACCGTGCGAATGCCCAGCTCTTTGCAGGCGCGCAGGATACGCAGTGCGATCTCGCCGCGGTTGGCGATGAGGATCTTTTGAAACATGTGCGCAGCGTCCCAGATTATTCGATAACGACGAGAGGCTCGCCAAACTCAACAGGCTGGGCATCCTCCACAAGGATCGCGGTGACAACGCCCGCGCGCGGTGCAGGTATCTGGTTCATGGTCTTCATTGCTTCGATGATGAGCAACGTCTGACCCTTGGCCACGGACTGACCGACTTCGATGAACGCCGGAGCGCCCGGAGAAGCGGAGCGGTAAGCGGTGCCGACCATAGGGGAGGGAACGGCGTTCTTGGAGAGGTCAACCTTCGCTTCAGCCGGTGCAGCAGGCGCGGCCGCCGGGGCAGGTGCTGCAGCTGCTGCAACAGGAGCTGCCACGGTTGCCTGTACAGCCTGAACCTGGCGGGCGACGCGGATCTTCAGATCGCCTTCCTCAACCTCGATCTCGGTGAGCTTGGTCTCATCGAGGATCGCTGCAAGATCGCGAATAAGCTGCTGATCAATACCGGATTTCTTCATTACCGTGTCTTTCTTTGTACGATGCCGCGCCTTCGCTTACAGGCGTGCCGCCAGCGCTTCGATAGCCAGCTCATAACCATGGGGGCCAAATCCGCATATCATACCGACGGCCGCAGGGGCTATCATCGATTTATGACGGAATGGCTCGCGTGCATGAATGTTCGAGAGATGTACTTCGACGACAGGCGCACCGACACCCTTGATCGCATCATGCATCGCGATGGATGTATGACCATAAGCGCCGGGGTTGATCACGATGCCTGCCTTTGCAGCTCCCGCTTCGTGGATCCAGTCTACGAGAACGCCTTCGATATTGGTCTGGCGAAACTGGATCTCGATACCCAGAGCGCTGGCGCGATCGCGACACTTCTGTTCAATCGTCTCAAGCGTGTCGGTTCCGTAGATACCGGGTTCACGCTGGCCGAGCAGATTGAGGTTCGGACCGTTCAGAATGTAAATCAGCTTTGCCATTACGACTCCAAGTGAAGACGCGCCCTATATAAACGGCTTGCCTGCCATCGAAAAGGGCGCATACGCGTTCCGGGCGCTGTCCACAAGTGGTGGACGTGGGTATTCCATTTACTTTCGAGCTGCGGCGATTTTCTCGCGCAGAACCTGCTCACCCATCGCGCCGGAAACGATCTCCTGACCGACGACATAACCGGGGGTGCCGGTGATCTGCAGCTGCTCGGCAAGCGCATAGGTGCTGCGGAACCTGTCATTGATCGTCGGGTCCTGCATCTTGTTGCGCAGGGCGGTCTCGTCGATGCCAAGGTTAAGCGCAACCTTGACCGCGCTCTCCTCCGTTGCCCGCTCCTGGGCTCCCAACAGCGTGCGATGGAATTCGGCGTACTTGTCCGGCGCGATCATGTGGACCGCCATGGACACGGTCGCAGCCTTATGGGAATCTTCCGACAGGATCGGGAACTCCTTCAGAACGAAGCGCAGGTTCGGGTCCTGCTTGACTAGGTTATCCATGTCGGAGATGGCGCGCTTGCAGAAGCCACAGTTGTAATCGAAGAACTCCACGATGGTCACATCGCCCTCTGGATTCCCGATGATGCCATCCGCTTCGCTGTTGAAGATCTCATCACCCACAAGCGCAATTGCTTCCTGCGCAGCCTTCTTCTGGGCTTCCTGCTGCTTTGCCTGCAGGGACGCCTGTACTTCCAGCATGACCTCAGGGTTCTTGATCAGATATTCCCGCACGATCGTCTCGATCTCGGCGCGTGAGAAATTGGACTTTTCATCATTTGCCAGTGCGGCCGAGAAGTTGAGGCTCGTGGCGGCGAGTATCGCTGCTGCAATTCCCGCTCGAAGTGTATTCTTCATCGGTACCTTCCGCATCCTGATTGACGTGGCGAGCAATCTATCGCCCCTGTGGTTTAGAATTGATGATGTCCTGGGCACGAACCCACTCAGGCGAACCTCTCTTGAGCTTCGTCTGGGCACGCGCCGCGAAAACACGGGCTTCCTGGTAGTTGCCGGAATAGTAGCGTTCCTCGGCCGAAGCCAACTCGGCCGCGCCGATGTTGCCAAGACGGCCGTGGGCCTGCGCAAGGAAGCGATAGCCGTTTACGTATTCGCGCTCGCGGGTAAGCCCCGCGCTAAGCTCCGAGACAGCCTTGCTGATCTGCGCTTCATCGCCGGTGGCGAGCAGCGCCTGCCCGTAGCCAACCTGAAGCAGGCCGGAGGAGGGCGCAAGCTTTACGGCCTGGCCGAACGCCTTGGCTGCATCCTGCGGACGGTTCGCCTTGATCAGGATTTCCCCGCGCATCTCGTGGAAGTAGGGGTTCTTCGGCTGGCTGGCGATCAGACGATCAATCTTCGCCAGCGCGTCGCGCGGATTGCCGCTAAGATAGGTTGAGATCGCATCAGCGTATTGCATGCCGATACTGGAGGGATCCTTGAAGATGCGTCGTGCCGCTGCCGGGCCAGCCGTATAGGCGGCGAGCTTCCCACGCATCAGGTCGTGGCGCAGCTGCAGACCGGCCGGATCCTTTGTCTCGAAATAGGGGCTCTTGCGTACCAGTTCTTCGAGGTTGGCGATACGGTCGCGCGGCATCGGGTGGCTCACCTGGTAGGGATCGATACGCACACCCGCCAGCGCAAGATCGCGGCCCATGCGGTCGAAGGTCTTCAGCATGCCGCGGCCGGACTGTTTGGTCTTGTTGAGATAGTCGACCGCCGCGCGATCAGCGGTGATCTCTTCGGTCCGTTGATAGCCGAGGAGAGAGCGACGGGCCATTTCGGTGCCACCCATGGCGAGGCCGGTAGCCGCGCGGCCAAAACCTTCGGATCCGGTTGCCGCTCCCGCAACGCCAGCGCCCACACCGACCAGCATGGCAACGACGGCCATTGTCTGCGCACGGGCCAGCTGTTCCCGCAGCCGGTGCTGATGGCCGCCGGCAAGGTGAGCAACCTCATGCGCGAGCACGCCAATGATTTCGTTGGGGCTTTCGGACTGGAGCAGTGCACCGGCATGAACGAAGATGCGGCGTCCTGCGACGAAGGCGTTGAAACTGTTGTCGTTGACGAGAACGACCTCGATGCCTGAGCGGTTCAGCCCCGCCACCTTCAGGATCGGCCGAACATAGTCAGCCACAAGTGCTTCAATTTCGGCGTCACGAACGACATTCACCCGCTGCGCGTGCGCAGGGGATGCCGAAAGCAGCGAAAAAGTCACAACAAATGAAGTGGCAAGACGCGAAAGGCGCGACTTGAGCAATTGCGGGAACAACATGAGCCGAATCCGTACCGACGCTTCGTGGCAACGAAAAGGCAGCTTAGTGCAACTCAGGCGCTATTGGGAACCGTGATTTTGTCTGCATTTGGCCAACCGCGGCGAGCACAAGTCCGGATATGAAAAATGGCCGGAACAGATCCGGCCATTTCGTTGAGTTCATCTGACGAGCTTAGAAGAAGCTCTTGCGCTGCCACCAACCGGTCTTGCGCGGTGCTTCCGCGGCTGGTTCGGAGGAAGAGACAACCGGTTCACTCGGCGTCTCCGGTTCCGCCGACCGGCGACGACGCGCAGGCTTGGCTTCTTCGGCTTCAACCTCTGCCTGGGCAGGTTCTGCTGGTGCAGGCTCTTCGGCGGGGGCGGGCGTTTCGACCGCAACAGGCTGCGCTTCAGCTGGAGCTTCTGCCACCGGTGCGGGGGCCGGAGCCTCCTCAGGGGTGTTGCTCTCTACCACCTCGGCGGAAGTGGATGCAGCGACGGCTTCCTTCTTCACGCGAGGACGGCGGCGGGTCTTGGGCTTCGGCTTCTCTTCAGACTCTGGAGCTGCAGCAGCCTCGGCAGCTTCTGCCGCAACAGGTGTTTCCTGAGTGGCCTCGGCCTGCGGTGCTTCGACCGGAGCCTCAGCAACTGGCTCGGCAGCAACCTCAGCAGCTGGAGCTGCCTCGGCGACCGTCTCTTCAGCGTTAACGGCTTCTGCTTCCGTCTCGGCGCGATTGCGACGACCACCGCGCTTGCCACGCTGACGCTTCGGACGCTCGGCAGCTTCCGCCTGAGGCGCTTCCTCGGCCGCGGCTGCAACTTCGACGGCGGCAGGTTCTGCAGCTTCGACAGCTTCCGGTGCCACAGCTTCTTCAATCGCAGGGGCTGCGATTTCTACCGTCTCATCGGCAGAGTCTTCACCTTCACCGTCAGCCTCAAAGTCGCCCTGGCCCTGCTCATCCGACTGGTTTGCGTCGCCAGCCTGAGCATTGTTGCCGTTGCGGTCGCGGCCACCGCGCCTGCGGCGCTTGCGCCGGCGCTTGCGGCCATTGCCACCTTCCTCGCCATTGGCGGGAGCTGCCTGGGTCTGGACCTCGGCCGGCTGAGCAACTGCTTCGACAGCATCACTCTCGTCCTCGACCTCTTCCGCAACGTCGGGCTCTTCGACTTCCTCGACCTGGTTCGGCTGGATGGCGATGGTAGCCGGACGCGACGACGGCTCACCCTTCACGATCGCATAGTGCTGATGACCGAGATGCTCGTCGGTCTCGAGCGTGATCGTGACACCGAAGCGGTTCTCCAGCTCGATCAGGCTCTGACGCTTCTGGTTGAGCAGATAGAGAGCCGTGGAGGTCGGCGTCTTCACCGTGATGTCGTTGCGGTTGTCCTTGAGGAGGTAATCCTCGATGGAGCGCATGACGAGCAGCGCAAGCGAGGAATCCGAGCGGATCTGGCCGGTGCCATGGCAGTGCGGGCAGGGCTGCATCGTGCTCTCGAGAACGCTCGAGCGGATGCGCTGACGCGACATTTCCAGAAGGCCGAAGTGCGAGATGCGGCCCACCTGGATGCGGGCGCGGTCGTTCTTCAGGCAATCCTTGAGACGCTTCTCCACCGCACGGTTGTTGCGGCTCTCTTCCATATCGATGAAATCGATGACGATAAGGCCGGCAAGGTCGCGCAGACGAAGCTGGCGGGCAACTTCTTCAGCTGCCTCGAGATTGGTCTGCAGCGCCGTGTCTTCGATCGAGTGCTCCTTGGTGGAGCGACCGGAGTTCACGTCGATGGCGACCAGGGCTTCTGTCTGGTTGATGATGATGTAACCGCCGGACTTCAGCGTCACCTGCGGCTGCAGGATCTTGTCGAGCTGCGTCTCGATGCCGTTCTTGGCAAAGAGCGGCTGCGGATCGCGATAAGGTTGTACGACCTTGGCATGGCTCGGCATCAGCATCCGCATGAAGTCTTTTGCTTCGCGGTATGCGTCTTCGCCTGCCACCAGGATCTGGTCGATGTCCTTGTTATAAAGGTCGCGAACCGCACGCTTGATCAGGCTACCTTCCTCATAGACGAGGGCTGGGGCGATCGACTTCAGCGTCAGCGTACGCACGCTCTCCCAGAGGCGCATCAGGTAGTCGTAGTCGCGCTTGATCTCAGGCTTCGTGCGGTTCTCACCGGCCGTGCGCAGGATGACGCCCATGCCTTCCGGCACGTCGAGGCTCTTCACGACGTCCTTGAGACGCTTGCGGTCCTGCGGGTTGGTGATCTTGCGCGAAATACCGCCGCCACGCGCCGTGTTGGGCATCAGGACAGAGTAGCGACCGGCAAGCGACAGATAGGTGGTGAGAGCTGCGCCCTTGTTGCCGCGCTCTTCCTTGACCACCTGCACCAGAAGGATCTGGCGGCGTTTGATGACTTCCTGGATCTTGTACTGACGACGCACCGGACGGCGGCGCACGTGCATTTCCTCAAGGGCATCGCCGGCGCCGACGGACTCGACTTCGGAAGCCTCATCGTGCTTGTCGTCAGAGTGGTCGTTCAGGACCGAAAGGTCCTCGGAAACGACTTCGCCTTCGATGACCGCAGCCATGCTGGGGCCGCCGTTGCCGTCGTTTTCGTCGGCATCGTTGTCCGTACCCTCATCCGAGCCGTGATCGGATGCTGCGTCAGTGTCAGCATTGTCAGCAGGAGCCTCGGCATCCACGCCTTCGGCAACAGCGGCTTCCTCGGAAGCCTCCGCACTCTTGGCGGCAGCGCCGTCCTTCTTGTTGCTGTTGCGGCGACGCTTGCGGTTCGAGGAAGCAGCCTTCGAGCCGTTTTCGTCCTCGTCATCGCTCCAGTTTTCCTCGGCCTCAGCCTTCAGCAGGGCCTGACGGTCGGCGACTGGGATCTGGTAGTAGTCCGGGTGGATTTCGCTGAACGCAAGGAAACCATGCCTGTTGCCGCCGTACTCGACGAACGCGGCCTGAAGCGACGGTTCGACGCGCGTTACGCGCGCAAGATAAATGTTTCCTCTGAGCTGCTTCTTGTCCTGGGATTCAAAATCGAATTCTTCGACCCTATTACCCCGAACGACGACAACGCGGGTCTCCTCCGGATGGGAGGCGTCTATTAGCATTTTGTTGGGCATAAAATTGGTTCCTACCGGTACAGCCCAACCGCCGGGCAGGGGCGCTTCGCCTCACAGCCGTGCGGTTCAAGAAAGATGGACCGGATGATTGAAAGTATGCCGGCAGGAGCTTGGATGCAGTGGGAAACACAGCCGCCGCGACTGCGTTGCGGCCTATTGTAGGGGTTCCTACCACTCTCTTAGCCATTGCACCGCCTGGCAGTACCGTTGCTACTAAGGACCGGCACGCCGATCCCGCTTCAATGCTCATGTGAGCCAGCTATGCACCGCGGTGCCAGCCGTTTTCCTCGCACTCAGGCACCTTGACCACACGGTCCGACGCCTGGAAGAAATTCCTTGAGTCATCACCCAGCGACACTTCCGAGTTCCACAGAACGCGCTAGCCTACTGGACAATCCGGGCAAGCATCTGCAAATGCAGGGTGTCACGATAACTCAAGCTGCTTTTATGACGCAGCTCACGTGATGGCAACCCAAATTCGCGAATTGCGCGATTTTGCTTTCGGGCAGATTTCCTGTGAATTGCCATGAAGAAGCCTAATGGCCTGGTTAGCGCGACAGTGAGTATGTAAGGATCATGGGGCGAAAAGTACAAATGGTGAAATCAGCGAGGCAAGTGTCCGGAATGCGATGGCCCTGGTTTCGCCAAATCATACCCGTCGCTGCAGCGCTGCTGATCTCCTGCAGCCTGCCTGTCGCTGTCCTCGCGGAGGAGGACGCTGATTCTGTTGCGACCACGGCCGGGGCGGACGGTGCAGCTGCGTCGGGCGTGGTGCTGAGCGAGTACCTTATCGCCGGCGACGATAGCCGGGTGCGGATCATCCTGCATTTTGACACCAAGCCAGATTACTCGTGGTTCCTCCTGCGATCGCCCCATCGTCTCGTGCTGGACCTTCCCAGGACCGACTTCGGCATTGATGACGATACCGTTACGCGCCGCGGCCTGGTCACCGATCTGCGCTACGGCAACATGGCGGAGACCCAGTCGCGGATGATCTTCTCCGCAAAGGGTCCGTTCAAGATCGAAGATGTGACGCTGGTAGAGAACGGAGGCGGACTTGGTTCCCGTCTGGTGGTCGATCTGGTGGCGGCCTCGGAAGCCGAATTCGACAAGGTCATTCGCGAACGCATGGAGGCGGCCGCCAAGGCCACGGAAGGCGCAAAGGCAGCCGCGACGGACACTGCCGATTCGTCGCAGGACCAGCGCTTCACCATAGCGCTGGATCCCGGCCATGGCGGCATTGATGGAGGCGCCAAGGGCGTTTCCGGCACACAGGAAAAGGACATCACGCTGGCATTCAGCCAGGAACTGAAGCGGCTCCTCGAGGCGAACGGGAAGTACCGCGTCGTTCTCACCCGCGACAGCGACGTGTTCCTGCGCCTGGACGAGCGCGTACGGGTAGCGCGGGAGAAGGGGGCCAACCTTCTGATATCCGTTCACGCAGACGCCATCAGGATCAAGAATTTCCGGGGCTCGACCATCTATACACTGTCGGAGCGGGCATCAGATGCGGAAGCTGCTGCAACCGCAGCGCGCGAAAACCTGTCCGACGAACTCGCCGGTCTGGAAGCATCCGACGATGTGCGCAACGATGTGGCAGACATCCTGGCAGACCTGATGCGCCGGGAAACGCACTCCTTTTCGATCCAGTTCGCACGCACCCTGGTGGACGAGACATCGAACACGATCCAGTTCGTCAACAATCCGCTGCGCGCGGCAGGTTTCAGGGTGCTGCGCGCGCACGACGTACCGTCGGTGCTGCTTGAGCTTGGTTATCTCTCGAACACAGAAGACGAGAACCAGCTGAAGGATCCGAAATGGCGAGAGCGTGCTGCGCGTGACATTTCGCGTGCGATCGACATCTTTGCGACGGCCCACGCCAGGGCGAGCAACTGATCGTGGCATTCGAAAAACGACTGCGGTCGGCATGATGTGGCATAAAAAGCACGTGGGTCACAGTTTGGTGACTTTCCCCTCTTCAAAAGAGGTAAGTGCCGTATTTTGCTCACATGTAAGTTAGATAGTGCAAATGCTAACAGATTCTCGTTTGCAACTGCGCGAGCGCATTATATGTGGCTGCGCAGTAGATCATGTTGAAGTAGCCTCAAGCCTCGGCAACGGGCTGGGGTTGTTGGTGTTGGAATGGCGTATGCCCCAGTGCGGAGCAGGCCGGTCCAACGAACAGAAATCATTTGGGCCGGAGAAGCGGTAACGCTGGAGTGGGCATGGTACGTATACTGGGATATTTCTTCAGCTTGGGCATAGTCCTGGCGCTCTTGGTAGCTGCCGGCGTTGGCCTCTATATCGGCCATGTCTCCCAGGATCTGCCGGACTACGAAAAGCTGGCCCGCTATGAGCCTCCGGTCACGACCCGCGTTCACTCGTCGGAAGGCGAGCTGATGGCCGAGTTTGCTCGCGAGCGCCGCCTTTATCTGCCGATCCAGGCGATCCCGGATCGCGTCAAGGCAGCCTTCCTCTCGGCTGAGGACAAGAACTTCTACAATCACCCGGGCATCGACGTTACGGGCTTGATCCGCGCGGTTCTTACCAATGCGCAGAACCTCGGTAGCGGTCGCCGTCCCGTGGGTGCGTCCACGATTACCCAGCAGGTGGCGAAGAACTTCCTGCTGACCTCCGACCAGACCTATGAGCGTAAGCTCAAGGAAATGATCCTCTCATTCCGCATCGAGCAGGCCTACTCCAAGGATCGCATTCTTGAGCTTTATCTCAATGAGATCTGGCTTGGTCTGGGAGCTTTCGGTGTCGCCGGTGCGGCGCTGACCTATTTCGACAAGTCGGTGAACGACCTGACGATCGCCGAGGCAGCCTATCTCGCCGCTCTGCCGAAGGGCCCGTCGAACTACCACCCGTTCCGGCACGAGGAGCGAGCTGTCGAGCGCCGCAACTGGGTTATCGACCAGATGGCCGAGAATGGCTTCATCACGGCTGAGGAGGCGGGCCAAGCCAAGTCGCAGCCGCTTGGCGTCAATCCGCGTGGCCGCGGACCTTACCTGTTTGCCGCTGACTATTTCACCGAGGAAGTCCGCCGCGAGATCATTTCGCGTTATGGCGAAGATGCGCTCTATGAAGGCGGCCTCTCGGTCCGCACCACCCTTGATCCCGAGCTGCAGCTCCAGGCGCGTACCGCCCTTCAGAAGGGCCTGATCAAGTACGACACGCTTCGCGGCTTCCATGGCCCTGTGGCGCAGATCGACATATCGGGTGACTGGGGCGAGGCGCTGAACAAGGTTGCTGATCTGAGCGACGTGCCCGAGTGGAAGCTTGCGGTGGTTCTCGACGGCGACAAGAGCGGCTTGACGGTCGGCATCCGTCCGGACCGTGACATTGCCGGCAAGCTTTCCGAAGAGCGCCAGAAGGGCTCGGTGAAGACTGCCGACATGGACTGGGCGCTGCGCCATTCCGTCAACGGCAAGATGGTCAAGGCCAACTCTCCGGCCGAGGTCCTGAAGCCTGGCGATGTTGTCTTCGTCGAGCGCAAGGAGAAGGATGGTACCGAATGGCGTCTTCGCCAGGTGCCCAAGATCGGCGGCGCCATGGTCGCGATGGACCCGCACACCGGCCGCGTTCTTGCGATGGTCGGCGGCTTCTCCTTCGCTCAGTCGCAGTTCAACCGCGCCACTCAGGCGATGCGTCAGCCCGGTTCGTCGTTCAAGCCGATCGTCTATGCTGCCGCGCTGGACAACGGCTATACGCCCGCGTCCGTGGTCATGGACGGCCCGCTGACGGTCACGATCGGCAACCAGGTCTGGGAGCCGAAGAACTACGGCGGCGGCTTTGGTGGCCCGTCCACGCTGCGCGAAGGTATCGAACGCTCGCGTAACCTGATGACGGTGCGCCTTGCCCAGGACATGGGCATGGACACGGTTGCCGAATACGCCGAACGCTTCGGTGTCTATGACAAGATGCCCCGCCATCTCGCCATGTCGCTCGGTTCCGGCGAAACGACCGTCATGCGCATGGTTTCAGCCTATTCGGTGATGGCAAACGGCGGCAAGTACATCGAACCGTCCCTCATCGACCGTATCCAGGACCGCTACGGCAAGACCGTCTACAAGCACGACACACGTCAGTGCGTCGGCTGCAACGCGGAAGTCTGGCAGAACCAGGAAGAGCCGGAACTGATCGACGAGCGCGACCAGGTGCTCGATCCGATGACGGCCTACCAGATCACCTCCATGATGGAAGGTGTGGTCCAGCGCGGTACCGCCTCGATCCTCGCCGATCTCGGTCATCCGATCGCAGGCAAGACCGGTACGACCAACGAGGAGAAGGACGCCTGGTTCATTGGCTACACGCCTGATCTGGTTGTTGGCGTCTTCATGGGTTTCGATCAGCCGAAGCCTATGGGCAAGGGCGCTACGGGTAGCGGCCTCACCGCACCGGTCTTCAAGGACTTCATGGCTGAGGTTCTGAAGGACAAGGACCCGGTCGATTTCCGCGTGCCGGAAGGCATGAACGTCATTGCCATCGACCGCAAGACCGGCATGCAGGCAAGAGCCGGCCAGCAGGGCGTGATCATGGAAGCCTTCAAGCCGGGTACGGGCCCTGCCGACACCTACTGGGTCATCGGCGACTACCAGGTCAGCGAGCGGGCGCGTGAACTCTCGCCGCAGGCCGGTGAAGCCATCAACCGTGGCGCGGGCGGTCTCTTCTGACCGTCCTGACCTGGCGCTGGCCCGACTGAAACGTTCTCCGCCGCCATAAACAGAAGCCGATCCGTTGCTTTACAGTAGCGGTATCGGCACTTATGTTCCGGCCCGATTCAAGAAGACTCTGTTCCGTCGAGCGCCCCGGGCGCCAAGACGAAACTCTGGAAAGAAGATCATACGATGCGCAATGAAACGGCGAATCTGGTCGAAGAAATCAAGCAGGCGATCGACCTGCTGAGGGGGTTTCTTTGACTGGGATGAAGCGGTAAAGCGGCTTCAGTACCTCAATGCCCGTGCCGAGGGCAGCGACCTCTGGAACGATCCCCAGGAAGCCCAGAAATTGATGCGCGAGCGCCAGACGCTCGAGGACAACATCAACGCCATCAACGGCTTTGCCCAGGCTCTCAGCGACAATGTAGAGCTGATCGAGATGGGCGAAGCTGAGGGCGACGACAGCATCGTCCGTGAGGCGGAAGAAGCTATTCGGGCGCTGCGTCAGCAGATTGCCGACCGCCAGATAGAGACGCTGCTCTCCGGCGAAGCCGACGGCAATGACACCTACGTCGAAATCCATGCCGGTGCCGGCGGTACGGAGAGCCAGGACTGGGCGTCGATGCTGCTGCGCATGTACATCCGCTGGGCGGAGCGCCGCGGTATGAAGGTCGAAACTCTGGAAATGCACGACGGCGAAGAGGCAGGAATCAAGTCCGCTACGCTGCTCGTCAAGGGACATGCCGCCTATGGCTGGCTGAAGACCGAATCTGGTGTGCACCGTCTGGTCCGCATTTCGCCCTATGACAGCAACGCGCGCCGTCACACCTCGTTCGCCAGCGTCTGGGTTTATCCGGTTATTGATGACAGCATCGAGATCAACATCCCTGAGTCGGATGTGCGTATCGATACGTACCGTTCGTCGGGCGCCGGTGGTCAGCACGTCAACACGACGGACTCGGCCGTGCGCATCACGCACATTCCGACCGGCATCGCGGTTGCCTGCCAGCAGGAACGCTCGCAGCACAAGAACCGCGCCAAGGCATGGGAGATGCTGCGTTCGCGTCTCTATGAGCTGGAGCTGAAGAAGCGCGAAGACGCCGCCAACGCAACAGAAGCGACGAAGGGGGAGATCGGCTGGGGTCACCAGATCCGCTCCTACGTCCTGCAGCCGTACCAGATGGTGAAGGACCTGCGCACTGGTGTCGAAAGCCCGAGCCCGTCGGACGTGCTCGATGGCGATCTCGATGATTTCATGAAAGCGTCACTTTCTCAGCGTGTACATGGCGGCGGTGGCCAGGTTGCTGACATCGATTGAGCCGGTTTCAGTCTTGACGACAGGGGCTAACGCTTCGTGATTTCGCGGGAATAGTCAGCTTGTTCAGGTGATGCTAAGGCGTGCACTGCAATATGCAGAGGCATCACCACAACACGGGGAATTTTTGAACATGTGCGGCATCGTTGGAATCGTAGGTCAAAAGCCCGTAGCGCCTCTTATCGTTGATGCGCTGAAACGGCTTGAATATCGCGGTTACGACTCCGCCGGTGTTGCTACGATCGAAGGCGGACGGCTCGACCGTCGCCGCGCCGAGGGCAAGCTGGTGAACCTGGAACATTGCATCCAGGCATCGCCACTTCCAGGCAAGATCGGTATCGGCCACACGCGCTGGGCAACCCACGGCGTGCCGAACGAAACCAATGCGCATCCGCATTTCTCCGGCGACGTTGCCGTGGTCCACAACGGCATCATCGAGAACTTCGTTGAGCTGCGCGACGAGCTCGCCGCTGATGGCTATGCCTTCTATTCCCAGACGGACACGGAAGTTGTCGCTCACCTGGTCGCCCGCGAGCTGAAGAATGGTCTTGAGCCTGAGAAGGCTGCCTTTGCGGCCCTCAAGCGTCTGCAGGGTGCGTTCGCACTCGCAATCATGTTCCGCAACGACGACAACCTGATTGTTGGCGCACGCAACGGCCCGCCGCTCGCCGTCGGCCATGGCACCGGCGAAATGTACCTGGGCTCGGACGCGATTGCGCTCGCGCCGTTCACGGACTCCATCACTTATCTGGAAGACGGCGACTGGGTCGTATTGCGCCGCTCCGGCGTCAGCATCTTCAACATGGATGGCAAGCCTGTTGAGCGGAAGATGCAGCAGTCGTCAGCTACCGCGTTCATGGTCGACAAGGGCAACCACCGGCACTTCATGGAAAAGGAAATCCATGAGCAGCCGGAGGTCATCTCGCACACGCTGGCGCACTACGTTGATTTCGCCAATGTCACCGTCAAGAACTTCGAGTCGCCGATCGACTTTGCCAGGATCGACCGTCTTTCGATCTCCGCTTGCGGCACAGCCTATCTTGCTGGCCTGATCGGCAAGTACTGGTTCGAGCGCTATGCGCGTCTACCGGTCGACATCGATATCGCGTCTGAATTCCGCTACCGCGAAATGCCGATCTCGAAGAACAGCGCGGCAATGTTCGTTTCGCAGTCCGGTGAGACGGCCGACACGCTTGCTTCGCTTCGCTACTGCAAGAACGAAGGTGTTCCGATCGCGTCGATTGTCAACGTGCGCGACTCGACCATCGCCCGCGAGAGCAACGGCATTTTCCCGACACTTGCCGGCCCGGAAATTGGCGTGGCCTCGACCAAGGCATTCACCTGTCAGCTCTCGATCTTTGCTTCGCTCGCGGTCCGCGCCGGTCTGGATCGTGGCACGCTGACGAAGGACCAGGCGAGCACGCTCATCCGCGAGCTGTCCGAAGTGCCGCGTCTTGTCCGCGAAGCTTCCAAGCTTGAAGACAAGATCGAGAAGATCGCCCGCAAGCTCTCAGAGGTTCGCCATGTGCTCTACCTCGGCCGCGATACGAGCTATCCGCTGGCCATGGAAGGTGCGCTCAAGCTCAAGGAAATTTCCTACATCCACGCCGAAGGCTACGCTGCAGGCGAGCTGAAGCACGGCCCGATCGCGCTCATCGACAAGCACATGCCCGTCATCGTAATTGCGCCCTATGACCGCATCTTTGAGAAGACCGTGTCGAACATGCAGGAAGTGGCTGCTCGCGGCGGTCAGATCATCCTGATCACCGACGAGGAGGGCGCGAGCCGCGCTTCGCTCGGCGATATTGAAACGATCATCATGCCGAAGGTGCCTGAGTTCGTGACGCCGATCGTTTACGCGCTGCCGATCCAGCTGCTCGCCTACCACACGGCTGTTGCCATGGGTACGGACGTTGACCAGCCGCGCAACCTTGCGAAGTCGGTGACGGTCGAATAACTGGACGGCGCAAAGCTGCGCTGACCTTCGGATGCAAAGGTGGCGCCGGGCGATCCGGCGCTATCTTTTTTGGAACTGGAATGTCAGTTCTGCCGGACGAGACTGTGAATGACCTCTCGCAGGCGGCGTTTCGCCTTTGATCTCAAATCGATCGCGGGTTAGACCAGTCTTGCGAGAAGGTTGTCCGTCCGGTAACTGCAACCAGCCAAACAAGTAAGCGTTCTGCCTCCATGCGAGCGGGCGGTACGCATCCTAACAAAAGCGGTTTCTGGGAAATGCCTGCCTAACCAACATCCAGCGGGGAGAGTGCCATTGAGTGATCCGCATGAGCAGGCAGATGAGACGACAATGGCGGGGCAGGTGGCCCCTGAGGGTATCTACAACGAGGAAGGGTCTGTCGACGCCTCGTTCCTGTCTCATATTGCCAATGCAATTGCGGAAGGCGACACGGAAACCCTGCTCAGGGATGTAAGTCATCTACACCAGTCGGAAATAGGTGACCTTCTCGAGGCCCTGCAGCCGGAGCAGCGCCGCGACCTCGTGAACCTGATGGGCGCGACGTTCGACTTTACCGCGCTCACCGAGGTTGACGACTCTATCCGCCGCGACATCGTCGAGGCGATGCCGAACGAGCAGATCGCGCAGGCGGTCCAGCAGCTCGATTCCGATGACGCGGTCTACATTCTGGAAGACCTCGATCCTGCGGACCAGAACGAGATTCTGGCCCAGTTGCCGTTCACGGAACGGGTGCGCCTTCGTCGGTCACTGAGCTATCCGGAAGAGACGGCCGGCCGTCGCATGCAGACGGAGTTCGTGGCGGTGCCGCCGTTCTG
This sequence comes from Nitratireductor aestuarii, assembly GCF_014641695.1. GTDB lineage: Bacteria > Pseudomonadota > Alphaproteobacteria > Rhizobiales > Rhizobiaceae > Chelativorans > Chelativorans aestuarii. The sequence goes on from NZ_BMIF01000001.1 coordinate 435,046, forward strand.
GACCGTCGGCCAGACCATCGACTATATGCGCGAGGCGAGGGAGCTTCCCGACAGCTTCGCCCAGATCTTCGTCATTGATCCAACCTTCCGCCTCGTAGGCACCGTTGACCTCGACCGCATCCTGCGCACGCAGCGTGCGGTGAAGATAGAAGAGATCATGCGCGAGACGCGTCACGCCATTCCGGCCACCATGGACCAGGAAGAGGCGGCGCAGATCTTCGAGCAGTACGACCTTCTGTCCGCCGCCGTCGTAGACGAGAACGAGCGACTTGTCGGCGTGCTCACCATCGATGACGTGGTGGACGTCATCACGCAGGAGGCCGAGGAAGATCTGATGCGTCTCGGCGGTGTGGGTGACGAAGAACTGTCGGACTCCGTGCTCGCCACCAGCCGTTCGCGCGTTCCCTGGCTGCTCATCAACCTGGTGACGGCTTTCTTTGCCGCTTCGATCATCAGCCTGTTCGACCATACGATTGAAACGGTAGTCGCGCTCGCCGTCCTCATGCCGATCGTAGCCGGTATGGGCGGCAATGCCGGTTCGCAGACCATGACCGTGACTGTGCGCGCGCTAGCGACCGGCAGCCTTGGCCTCCACAACGCGTCTCGCGTCATTCGCCGTGAGATCGGCGTCGGCTTGATCAATGGCGTCATCTTTGCCGCACTGATCGGCACGGTGGCGGGTGTGTGGTTCCAGAGCCCGACCATCGGCGGCATCATTGCCTGCGCCATGGTGGTCAACATGTTTACGGCGGCGCTCGCCGGCATCCTTATCCCGATGCTGCTCGACCGGTTCGGCGCAGACCCGGCGGTTGCCTCCGCGGTGTTTCTGACCACCGTTACGGACGTGGTCGGTTTCTTCGCCTTCCTTGGCCTTGCCACCTGGTGGTTTGGCCTGCTCTGAACTCAGGCCGCTGCGACTTGGGGTGCGGCTCTGCCGCTGCGGAAGTAGATAAGCAGCATCATGGCGATGTTCACCAGGTTCCAGGCGATGCCGTTCAGGAAGGCGGTCTGGTAGGATCCGGTGAGATCGTAGATCCAGCCCGACATCCAGCCGCCGAAGGCCATGCCGACAACGGTCGCCAGCACCACGATACCGACGCGTTGTCCCGCTTCCTTCGCGGGCAGGTATTCACGCACGATGATGGCGTAGGTCGAAACAATCCCGCCCTGCGACAGGCCGAAGATCAGCGACACGACATAGAGCGACACTAGTCCGTCATACGGGATGTAGAGGATCAGCGAGAGGCACTGCAGTCCCGAACTGATGAGCACGGTCTTCACGCCCCCGATTCGGTCCGCCAGCAAGCCGAAGCCGAGGCGGCTGATCAGCCCGCCCACCAGCATCAGCGAGAGCATTTCTGCGCCGATGCCCGCGCCGAACCCCAGGTCAACGCAATAGGCGACGATGTGAAGCTGCGGCATTGCCATGGCGACGCAGCAGGCAACGCCGGCGATCACAAGGACGGTCTGCAGCGCGCGCGGTGAAAGGCTGCTCACCATGCGAGGCTGATCCAGATTAGCGCTTCGGGTTGCTGGCGGCTTTGCCCGCAGCAGCATCGCGAGTGGCCCGACCAGCAGGATGCAGATGATACCAATCACCTGAAATGCCGTGCGCCAGTCGTAGGCCGATACGATAGCGGAGATGATGCTCGGCCAGACGGCTCCGGCGAGATAGTTCGCAGCTGCGACCGACGCGATCGCGATGCCGCGACGTCGCTCGAACCAGTGCGAGATATCGGCCAAGACAGGCCCGAACGAGCAGGACGCGCCCATGCCGACCAGCGTCTGCAGGATCGAGAAGACCAGAATGGATTGGGTGAACGACGAAAGGATATAGCCGCTGCCGAGGACGAGGCTGGCGAGGATCAGGGGCAGGGTGATGCCAAGCTTGTCGAGATAGCGGCCGATCACGAGATTGCCGACGCCAAAGCCAATCATGTTGAGCGTAAAGGCTAGAGAAACGTCAGCGCGCAGAACGCCGAAATCCTCCTGGACGGCTGGCAGCACCACCACCATGGACCACAAGCCAACATTGGCGATGGTGCCGATCAGCATGCATATCGCCAACCGAATCCATGAATGAACGCCATCCGGAACGCGATGATCCACCGGCACGCTTGCAGTCTGCAGCATCTGAGTCCTCCCAAACTCTTCCCAAGGCATAGCCCGTTGTCGGCTGGATGGCTAGTCGCGGCGTAAACGGTGTGTCCGATATGAAAATGGCGGACCTTTCGGGCCCGCCATCTCGTCATTCGTCATTCAGGCTGTCTTAGCTCGCCAGCACTTCCACCGGCGGGCAGGCGCAGACGAGGTTTCGGTCGCCGGCGACATTGTCGACGCGGGAGACGGGAGGCCAGTACTTGTTGGTCCAGACCATTCCGCCGGCTGGGAAGGCAGCCTCGTTGCGGGTGTAGGCGTGGTCCCACTTGTCGGCCATCAGTTCGGCGGCGGTGTGCGGTGCGTTGACCAGCGGATTATCCTCGCGGCTCCACTCACCCTTTGCCACGCGCTCTGCCTCATGGGCGATTGCGATCATGGCTTCGCAGAAGCGATCAAGCTCCTGCTTCGGCTCGGATTCGGTCGGCTCGACCATCAGCGTTCCGGCTACCGGCCAGGACATGGTCGGCGCGTGGAAGCCGAAATCGACCAGACGCTTGGCGATGTCTTCGACCGAAATACCTGCGCTTTCCTTGAGCACGCGCGTGTCGAGAATGCACTCGTGCGCAACGCGGCCGTTGCGGCCACGGAACAGCACGGGATAAGCATCCTTCAGCTTCTCGGCGATGTAGTTGGCGTTGAGGATCGCCATTTCCGTCGCGCGCTTCAGTCCAGCGCCGCCCATCATGCGGATGTACATCCAGGTGATGGGGAGGATGGAGGCGCTGCCATAGGGGGCTGCCGCAACCGCCTTGCCCGACTCCCATGCCACATGGCCGGGGAGGAACGGCTTCAGGTGTGCCTTGACGCCGATAGGGCCAACGCCTGGGCCACCGCCGCCATGCGGGATGCAGAAGGTCTTGTGCAGGTTCATGTGGCAGACATCTGCGCCGATCTCGCCCGGACGGGCAAGACCCACCAGCGCGTTGAGGTTAGCACCATCGAAATAGACCTGGCCGCCATGCGCATGCACCAGCGCGCAGACATCACGCAGACCTTCCTCGAATACCCCGTGGGTAGACGGGTAGGTGATCATGAGGGCTGCGAGGTTGGCGCTGTACTGCTCTGCCTTGGCCTTCAGATCATCGAGGTCGATGTCGCCGTGCTCAGTGCAGCGGACGACGACAACGCGCATCCCTGCCATCGCAGCCGACGCCGGGTTGGTGCCATGTGCGGAGGAGGGGATCAGGCAGATGTCGCGCTCAGCCTCACCGCGCGAGCGGTGATAGCCGCGTATAGCGAGAAGGCCCGCGTATTCGCCCTGGCTGCCCGCGTTCGGCTGCAGCGAGACACCATCGAAGCCGGTGATAGTCGACAGCCACTCTTCCAGATCCGCCGTCAGCTTGGCGTAGCCGATCGTGTGTTCAGCTGCAGCGAACGGGTGCAGGTTTGCGACGGTCGGCCAGCTTACAGGCATCATTTCGGCCGCTGCGTTGAGCTTCATGGTGCAGGAGCCGAGCGGGATCATCGCGCGGTCGAGCGCCAGATCCTTGTCAGCAAGGCTGCGCAGGAAACGCATCATCTGCGTTTCCGAGCGGTTCTCGTGGAACGCCGGCTGGGTCAGGAAGTGCTGGTCGCGCTTCGTGACATTGGCTTCCACGCTTTCGGGTAGGGTGATGCCGAGGAGCGACGCGAGGGCCTGAAGATCGGCTTCCGTGGTCGTCTCATCAAGGTTGATGCCAACGGTATTGTCATCAAGCTTGCGCAGCAGGAAACCCTGCTCCTTTGCCTTTTTGATCAGTGCGTTAGCGCCGGTTTCGAAAGTGATGGTTACGGTGTCGAAGATCTTTTCACCGGCAACCTTCAGACCGCCTGCCTTGGCGCCAGCCTGCAGGCGCAGGGCCAGCTGGTGGACGCGCTCAGCAATCTGGGTCAGGCCTTCCGGTCCGTGCCAGATGGCGTATGCCGTCGCCATGTTGGCGAGCAGCGCCTGTGCGGTGCAGATGTTGGAGGTGGCCTTGTCGCGGCGAATGTGCTGTTCGCGGGTTTGCAGCGCCAGACGGTAGGCGGGGCGGCCATGAGCATCCGTCGACTGACCGACGAGGCGACCCGGCATCAGACGGGTGAGACGATCGGAAACCGCGCAGTAAGCGGCGTGCGGTCCACCGAAGCCCATCGGAACGCCGTAGCGCTGCATGGAGCCAACAGCGACCTCTGCGCCAAGCTCCGCCGGTGTGTCGGACAGGAGCAGGCCGAGCGGATCGGCAACGAAGACGACAACTGCATCCTTTGCCTTTGCCGCAGCGATCACCTCGCCATAGTCGCGGAATACGCCATAGGTGTCTGGCCACGGAACGACGAGCGCGAACGTGTCGTCATCGACCGCGCCCGTCTCGATCGTGATGCCGAGCGGTTCGGCGCGCGTGTCGATCACGTCGCGGGTCTGGGGGTGCAGTTCACCGGCGAGAACAACGCGGTTGCGCTTCGAGCGGTGGTGACGCCAGGCGATACCAACGGCTTCGGCAGCGGCGGTGCCTTCGTCCAGCAGCGAGGCGGAGGCGACAGGCAGGCCCGTCAGCTCGCTCACCAGCGTCTGGAAGTGGAAGAGCATCTCCAGGCGGCCCTGGCTGATTTCCGACTGGTAAGGCGTATAGGCCGTGTACCAGGCCGGGTTCTCGAACATGTTGCGCTGGATCACCGGAGGCACATGGCAACCGTGGTAGCCCGCGCCGATGAAGCTCTTCAGCACCGTGTTCTTGTTCATGTGGGCTGCGAGCTCGGCCAAAGCCTCGGACTCGCTCACGGGCGCCGGAAGGTCGAGAAGGCCTTCGAAGCGGATGGATTTCGGAACAGCCTGCGAGATCAGCGTTTCCATGGAAGGAACGCCGAGGGCGGCAAGCATAGCCTTTACGTCCGCGTCGCGGGGACCGATGTGACGCGCACTAAAGGGAAGGGAAGCATTGGTCATATCTGTTTCCATGCTGACACTGGCCTGCGTTGCGCCCGGTATCTTGGCCGGACGCAGCAAACCAGATGCAATCAAATGGTGGCCTTGTAGGCGTCCTCATCCATCAGCTCGTCGAGCTGGGACGGGTTGCTGAGCTTGATCTTGAACAGCCAGCCATCACCCATGGCGGCGTTGTTCACGAGGGCCGGATCGCTGGACAGCGCATCGTTCACCGCAACGATTTCGCCATCGACCGGGACGTACACGTCGGATGCGGCCTTGACGGACTCAACGACAACGACGGTCTCGCCCTTGGTCACCTGACGGCCGACTTCCGGCAGTTCGACGAAGACCAGATCGCCAAGCTGTTCCTGGGCGTAGTCGGTGATGCCAACCACGGCCGCATCACCTTCCATACGAAGCCATTCATGGTCGGAAGTGAAGAGGGTCTTGGTCATGCTCGTTTATCCTTTGCGGTAGCGGTGTGGCGTGAAGGGGAGGGTGGCAACGCGAAGCTCGAGGCGGTTCCCGCGTACTTCGGTGAAAAGCTGGGTGCCGGGCTCGGCCAGATTTTTTGCGACATAGCCCATGGCGATCGGGTGACCCGCAGAGGGACCGAAGCCACCGGAAGTGACGCGGCCAACGACAGTGCCGTCGGCATCGATAACAGGAGCTCCGGCACGTACGGGCTGGCGGCCTTCAGGCTTCAGGCCGACGCGTTTCTGGTCGGAACCCTTGGCGTGGATCGCACGCAGTGCTTCGGCGCCAACGAACGTGCCTTCTTCGCGGACGCGCTTCGGAATGGCCCAAAGAATGCCGGCGCTCTGCGGATCGGTGGTTTCGTCGATGTCCTGGCCATGGAGGCAGAGGCCGGCTTCGAGACGCAAGCTGTCGCGGGCGGCAAGGCCGATCCACATGACGCGTTCATCGGCCAGCAGCTTTTCTACGAAGGCCTGAGCTTCCGTGACGGGCATCGCGACTTCGAAGCCGTCCTCGCCGGTGTAGCCGGAACGCGAGGCGAACCAGTTTGGCTTCGGCTCTGTCGCCGTCATGAAGGTGAGGGCGGAAAGGTCGAGTCCAGCATTGGTCAGGACCGATTCTGCCTCCGGACCCTGCAGCGCGATCAGAACGCGGGGAAGCGCTTCCAGCGACACGGAGAAGTTTGCGGCGAGGGCGCGGAAATGGGCCTCGTCCTTGGCCGCGTTGCCAGCATTCGCCACGACCATGAATCGGGTGGCGGACAGCTGCGTGATGATCAGGTCATCAATGATGCCGGCCTTCTCATTCAGGAGAACCGTGTACTTGGACTTTCCCATGCCGATGGCGGCCGCGTCGAGCGGGCATGCATGGGACAGGAACGCTGCGGCCTCGTCACCCTCGACGGCAAAGAGCTGCATGTGGGAGATATCGAAAAGCCCGGCTTTCTCACGCGTGTGAAGATGCTCCTTCATCACGCCAGCGGGATAGGTGAGGGGCATGTTCCAGCCGGCAAAGGCGCCGAAGCGCGCACCAGCGGATTCATGCAAGGATTCCAGGGGCAAATGCCGCCCCGGTTCGACGTTGCTCATCAGGCCTCCAAAGTTACACCCATGGCGTCAAGATTGACGACACGTTGAGTGCCCCTCTGTCGGAAGCCTGAGAGACTCGAATCGACCGGTGGAAAGGTCGATTCTTACACCTTCGGCGCGGAGGCGAGCTCCGACTTTCCAGAGTGTCTAACCTGTATACGGTTCATTTGCCTGAGAGATTTCCGGGCTCTTCCCCTTCGGCGGCAGCGATGCTGCTCTCTCCCGCAAACAGGCGGGCCGAAGCCCACGACTGTTAAATATTAGCCGAGAGGCGACGGCTTGTCACCTCCCGGCCAACGATATGCACCGTCCCGATCGTTTCCGTGCTGATTTGGCGCAGGATTATTGGGAGCCAGCGACCTGCAGAAGCTTGCAGAGGTTGACGAGTGCAGCGTCATAGCTTGCTGCATCAATGGAGCCGCAACGGCGTAGCATCTGCTGGCGCTCGCTATCGGACATGTTATCGAGAACAGCTTGTTGGCCGGGGGTGAGGGGTGTGCCACCGCCGCCAGGATTTCCGCCCGGACCGCCTCCGGTATTGCCGCCCGGATTGTTGCCTGCACCGTTGCCGATGCCAACATCGACGCCGACATCAACGCCATTGCCGCCGCCTATACCAAGGCCGACATCGGCATTTACGCCGCCCGAGCCACCGATACCGGCTGTAACTCCGGCGTCTATACCATTGCCACCACCGATGGCAGCGTCCACGTTTGCGTTGACACCGTTGGGTCCGCCTATGGATGCGTCAACGTCAGCGTTTATGCCTTCACTGCCGACATTTGCATCGGCGTTTGCCGCTATGCCGTTTGAACCACCTACGGTGGCGTCCACATCGGCGTCCACGCCTCTGCTTCCGCCGACACCCACGTCAGCATTCGCGTTTACGCCCTGTGAGCCGCCGACAGATGCATCGACACCAACCCCGAGGCCGTCGCTCGTATCCACGTCGACCCCCACGCTGATGCCATCACTACCGCCGACAGAAACACCTACTTGAGCTTGGGCCTGAATTGTGGCTGGAACAAATAAACACGCACCCAGCAACAGAGCCTGTAATCGTTTCGTCATAATACTCTCCCTGTATACTCCATTACCCTAAGTACGCAGACGAGTATTTGTTTCACGCGTTATGAATATTCTTTATCCTGCACCCATAAACGTTGCCATAGCGCCGTTTCGCAGTGGTAGTGTACCCCAAACGGTGTACCTATTGTGCAAACTGATGTGATCAGCCGCTTATTGCCAGCCTGAGCGCAAGGGTATCTAATAGGCTTCAGCAGCATTGGAAATGCTCTCCGGACGCTCATCACACGCATCCGTCGAGCGTTGAGTGGATGTCTCGGACGCCAGACGGCAAACAGCGAAAGGATCGATCCATGGCTGTTGCAAAGAACACCATCTGCCTTTGGTTCAACAAGGATGCGGAGGAAGCGGCCTGCTTCTACGAGGAAACCTTTCCGGACAGCCGCGTCCTTGCAGTTCACCGGGCGCCCAGCGATTTTCCATCGGGCAGGGCAGGCGACGTCCTGACGGTCAATTTCGTTGTCGCCGGGATACCCTGCATCGGCCTTAACGGCGGAACGGCTTTCAAGCATAACGAAGCTTTCTCCTTCCAGATCTCCACAGAAGACCAGGAAGAAACCGACCGCTACTGGAATGCCATCGTGCAGAACGGCGGCCAGGAAAGCGCCTGCGGCTGGTGCAAGGACAAATGGGGTATCTCGTGGCAGATCATGCCACGCACGCTGATCGAGGCTATCACCGCTGGCGGCGATGAAGCCAAGCGCGCGTTCGAGGCCATGATGACGATGCGCAAGATCGACGTGGCCGCGATCGATGCAGCGCGGCGTGGCTGACCAGCCTATCAGGTTTGGCGAAAGCGTTCGGCACAGCCTGACGGCTTGAAGACGCGCACTTTGGATGCCGGATGTTTGGCCAGCGCCATGGCTGGACGGATCGGACGTCTCACGAGCTCGCCACCGCAATTCGGGCAGACGTTCTGGAGAACGTCTTCTGCACATATGGCGCAGAACGTGCACTCGAACGTACAGATCCGTGCTTCCATGCTGTCCGGCGGCAGATCACGGTCGCAACATTCACAACCGGGTCGAAGCTCCAGCATTCCAATCCTCCTGAAGCCAATAGTGGGCTGCTTCCCAGTTAGAAGCTTCGAGCACCACAAGGCAAGAGAAGCTAAAGGGCCGCACGGTTGGTCACAAACGGCGATCGCATAAGGAAGATTATGGAACTAATTGATGTAAGGTAACCGGATTTGGTGCGCTACGATTGCTCGTTGTCGTCGTTCGGCCAACGAACATAAGCAAGAATCCAGGCACCAATTAACCAGAGCGGAAAAACCAGTCCCAGGAGAGCCCAAGCTGGTGAAAAGCCCATGCGCTTCAATATTCTCGCAAACGGCCAGAAGAGAATGAAGAAGCTGGCAATCAGGTACGCCAAGAGCAATAGAAAGATGATGGAGAGCGGCCAGCCGGATGAGTGTCCTTCCCACGCATAGGTTTGTTCACCGTACATGACGTCTACTCCTCAGCGCATCTGGTTTGGAATCGTGCCCCCCCGAAATGGCAGGCCGGTTTGACCCAAGGATCAAACCAACCCCGAGTAAGATTCAGTGCTTCACCTTCATGACCTTTTCCAGGAACCCAAGCATCAACGCGGATAGCACGAATGCAAGATGCATAAGTGTTGCCCACATTAGCTGCTCACCGGTGAAGGTCTGAAAGTTCAGAAAGATCTGCAGCAGATGGATCGATGAAATCGCTACGATCGATGATGCAACCTTGATCTTGAGGCTTCCGGAATCAAGTTTGCCAAGCCACGAAATCTCATCGCCTTGTGCGCCATCGAACCGGCTGACAAAGTTTTCGTAGCCCGAGATCATCACCATGACGATCAGGCTCGCCACCAATGCCGCATCAATGAGGCCAAGCATCGCCAGGATCATGCCCGCATCGTCGTACTCGGAAAAGTGCATGGCGACCTTTGCGAGCTTGAAAAGAAACGACAAGCCGTAGATGCCGAGCGCAATCGCCAGGCCGATGTAAAACACCACCAGGATCCAGCGAGCAGACAGGATGATCCGCTCGATCAGCAGTTCCAAAGCTTTCATGAAAGTTCAGCCAGTTACGATAATTATGATGATGAAAGGTCAGCAACGACGGCATTAGCCGCCGCAATGAGTGCACCGGGTTCTGCCTCAAAGACGGCATCATGAGCGCCAGCAGCCGCCCAAACACTTGCGAAATTCGCCAGCCCATTATCCGCGTACCGCTTCACGGTCTCGGGATGGCCGAGCGGTGAAACACCACCGATCGCAAAGCCGGTTTCTTCTCGGACCTTGCGCGGATCGGCGCGCGACAGAGGTTCGCCCACGAGCGCCTGCGCCTTGTCGAGGTCAAGCTTCTTGGAGCCCGGAACAAGGAACAGGTAGAGCTTGCCGGACTGTTCGCCCGCAAAGATCAGCGACTTCACGATCTGGTCGACCGAACAGCCGCATTGTTGGGCAGCTTCCTCGGCCGTGCGCGTGGATTCGCCCATGCGCTTTACTTCGATCGGAAGACCCGCAGCGTTGGCAGCGGCAATGACGCGATTGATGCTCTTCGACATGGTTCCCCCCAGGTGTCAGTCCGACGAAATGGTCGTTTCCAGCACCATGCCGTCATAAGCCGGTTCTACATGCGCCGGTGTCTCATTCTGCACAGCTTCGTAGTCGAGCGGATTATGCATGTGGGTCAGCACGGCGCGTTCCGGCTTCAGCCGCTCGATCCACTCCAGCGCTTCGCCAAGCGACAGATGGTTCGGGTGCGTTCTGTACTGGAGCGCGTCAATGACCAGAAGCTCGAGGTTTTCGAGATGCGGCAGCGACTGCGGATAGAATTCACTGACGTCGGAGCAATAGGCGAACGGCCCGACGCGGAAGGCCAGGGAGTGGATCAGGCCGTGCTGCTGCGGCAGGGGCAGGAAGGTCAATGGGCCCCCTGCTCCCTCGATCGTGAGCGGCTCATAGTGCTCGATCCGGTGCGGCGTCAGGATCGGCGGATAGTCGCTTCCTTCCGGCGTCTCGAAGCAATAGAGAAACCCGTCGCGTAGACGCTCCATGGTGGCGTCGTCGGCATAGATGTCCATGCGCTTCTTCTGCACCAGCACATAGCCGCGCAGATCGTCGATGCCATGGATATGATCGGCATGCGGATGTGTGTAGACCACCGCATCAAGCGTATTCACGCCATTGCTGATCATCTGCTCGCGGAAGTCCGGCCCGGTGTCGATAACGACACGCGTGCGCGCGCCATCCTCACGGATGCGCTCCACCAGCGCGGACGCTCGCAGGCGCCGGTTGCGCGGGTTGTTCGGATCACATGCACCCCAGTCGCCCATGATGCGCGGCACGCCGGGAGAAGACCCGCACCCGAGGATGGTGAGCCGCAGACGATCAGCCATGTCTCAGATTTCCTTCATCGCCTCGCGCGGCACCTTGGTGAAGAGCCGGAAGAAATTTTCGGTGGTGATCCGCGCAATCTCTTCCTGCGTAACGCCGATCGTTTCCGCCAGAACGGCGGCCGTGTTGGCCACAAAGGCCGGCTCGTTGCGCTTGCCCCGGTAAGGGATCGGCGCAAGATAGGGCGCGTCGGTCTCCACCAGCAGCCGGTCCTGCGGGACGGTCTTCGCGATGTCGCGGATCTCCTGCGAGTTCTTGAAGGTCAGGATGCCCGAGAACGACACATAGCCGCCGAGCTCCACACCCTTGCGGGCAAGCTCCGGACCGGAAGAGAAGCAGTGCAGGATGAAGGGGAAGGCCCCCTTCCCCATCTCGTCTTCGAGGATCGCGGCCATATCCTCGTCAGCCTGACGGGCATGGATCACAAGTGGCAGCTGCGTTTCGCGCGCGGCGGCAATGTGGACGCGCAAACCCTGCGCCTGAAGATCGCGCGGCGCCTTGTCGTAATGGTAGTCGAGCCCTGCTTCGCCGATGCCCACGACCTTCGGATGCGCAGCAATCTTCACCAGCTCTTCGGCCGGAATCCCAGCCTCTTCGTCGGCGTTATGCGGATGCGTTCCGATGGTGCAGTAGACGTTCCCGTAAGCTTCGGCGATCGCCCGGATGCGCTCGAACTGGCGCACGCGGGTCGAGATCGTGACCATCAGCCCGACGCCGGCTTCACGGGCGCGGTCGATGACCGCGTCCCGTTCCGCCTCAAAGTCCGGAAAATCCAGATGGCAATGGCTGTCGACCAGCATCGTTCCTCAAGCTCCCGCAGCCGGAGCTTCGGCTTCAACGTAGCGCGGGAAGATCGGCTGCGGCGCAGGCAGATCCGTTCCCGGAACGAGCATGCGGTCGCCCGCGATCTCGGCAAAGGTGCGCTTGTCTGCCGGCACCGCAAGGATGTCGAGCAGTTTGGCGGCAGCGCCCGGGATGAACGGCTGGCACATGATGCCGACGCGGCGCAACACTTCCGCTGTGGTGAACAGCACCGTGCCCATGCGCTCCGCATCGGTCTTGCGCAGCGCCCAGGGCTCCTGCCCCGCGAAATAGCGGTTGGCTTCGGAGACGACGTCGAAAATCGCGCCAAGCGCCACGTTGATCGCCTGACGGTCCATCGCCTCGCGAGCCGTGGCAAGAGCAGATTCCGCCTGATCGAGGATAGCCTTGTCGGCATCGGAGAACGCGCCATAGGCGGGAACCTTGGCCTCGCAGTTCTTGGCAATCATCGACAGCGAGCGCTGCGCCAGATTGCCGATATCGTTCGCCAGATCCGCGTTGATGCGGTTGACGATCGACTCGTGACTGTAGCTGCCGTCCTGGCCGAAGGACACTTCGCGCATGAAGAAGTAGCGCACCTGATCAAGGCCGTAGTGCTCGACCATCTGGAATGGATCGACCACGTTGCCCACCGACTTCGACATCTTCTCGCCGCGGTTGAACAGGAAGCCGTGTGCGAACACGCGCTTCGGCAGTTCGATACCGGCGGACATCAGGAAGGCCGGCCAGTAGACGGCGTGGAAACGAACGATGTCCTTGCCGATGACGTGAACATTCGCCGGCCAGAACTTCCAGCGCTCGGCGTTCTCATCGGGGAAGCCGGCAGCCGTGAGGTAGTTGGTGAGCGCGTCGACCCACACATACATGACGTGCTTCTCGTCGCCCGGCACCGGCACACCCCAGTTGAAGGTGGTGCGCGAGATCGACAGGTCCTTGAGGCCGGATTTCACGAAGCTCATGACCTCGTTGCGGCGCTCGGAAGGTCCGACGAATTCCGGGTTCTTCTCGTAGAGCTCGATGAGCTTGTCCTGATAGGCGGAAAGACGGAAGAAGTAGCTCTCCTCCTCGTTCCACTCTACCGGCGAGCCAAGCGGCTCGCGGCGCACGCCGTCTTCACCGACGGTCGTCTCGCTCTCATCGAAATAGGCTTCCTGGCGGACCGAATACCAGCCACTGTAGCGTGACAGATAGATGTCGCCATTGGCCGCCATGCGGCGCCAGATCTCCTGGCAGGCCTTGTGGTGACGCTCTTCCGTCGTGCGGATGAAGTCGTCGTTGGAGCCGCCGAGCATCTCGATCATGTCGCGGAACACGGCGCTGTTGCGGTCAGCCAGCTCCTTGGGCGTAATCCCCTCCTTGTCCGCCGTCTGCTGCATCTTCAGTCCGTGTTCGTCTGTTCCGGACAGGAAGAAGACTTCCTTGCCGTTCAGGCGCTGGAACCGGCTCAGCGTATCGCTGGCGATCACGGTGTAGGCGTGGCCGATGTGCGGCTTGCCGTTGGGATAGAAGATTGGCGTGGTGAGATAGAAGGAGTCGCGCGTCATAGAATACGTCCAATAAAACTCTTAGCGCCCAGATAGCGCATTGTGATCAAGAATGCCATGCGTCCATGCAGCCGTTTCAGGCGGTTTCCGGCTGCTTTAGCTCGCGCATTGCCTCGTGGAGCTGTCTCAGCACATTGATGGAATGCTGCTTGCGGTCGAGGTTGAAGGTGTCGGTGTCCCGTATCCGCTGGGCGAGCTCTTCCCAAAGCTTTGCGAACCGCTCGGCAAGAACGACCCTGTTCGTCTCTCCAGCCTGCTGGGCAATTCCGGCAGCCCGGTCCAGAATCATCTGGTTGAAGAGGTCGTACTGAACCTGCGCATCACGGCCCGTGACCGCCTCGGCAAGCTTGTGGGTTGCCGTGATGTCGAAGCGGTCGGAGTTCAGGATCTTCTGCATTGCGGTCGCTATTTCAAGACCGCCGAATTGCGTCAGCAGAATGGCATTGCGCACGCTGCCCTCCGCCTGCTCGATCAGGAACTGGCGGGCTTCCGGTTCGTCGGGCGCCGGTGCGCCGAGCCGTTCCAGCACCGTCTCCAGCTGGCCGCCATCGAGCGGCTTCAGGCGGACCACATGGCAGCGCGAGCGGATGGTTGGCAGCAGTCTTCCCGGCGAATGGGCGATCAGAACGAAGAGCGTGCGCGCCGGCGGCTCTTCCAGGTTCTTCAGGAGCGCGTTCGCGGCATTGTTGTTCATGTCGTCGGCGCTGTCGACGATCACCACGCGCCATCCGCCGTCGGGCGGCGTCATGGAAAGGAACTTTCCGACGCGCCTCACCTCGTCCACGGTGATGGCGTTGCGGAACTTCTTGTCGCGCTCGATGTAAGGCCGCGTCAGATGCAGAAGGCCCGGATGCGCGCCGCGGATCGCCAGACGATACGCCTGGTTCTCAGGGTCGATCTCTGCAATTTGCTCTGGCGACTGCTTCGGATCGGGATAGCGGAACAGGTGATGCGCGATGCGGAAGGCGAAGGTGGCCTTGCCGCTGCCACGCGGGCCGGTGACCATCAGCGCGTGATGCAGCTTGCCCGCCCGATAGGCGCTCGCCACCATATCAAGCGCTTCCTCATGACCAGCCAGGAACGTGTTCTCGACCGGCTCGGGAATGTCCGTCAGCGTATCGTATTGTTCCGGTGCAAGGCGTTCGAACATCAATGCAATTCCCTCTGGAAACTGTTCGCCTGCCCCTCCTTGAATTCACGTCGTTCCATGGCAGCGTCAACCGCAGCCTTGATCGAAGAAAAAACCGCTTCGACATCGCGGTCGGCGTCGATCACCACGCAACGGTTCGGCTCTGCCGCAGCAATTGCCAGAAAGGCATCCCGACGCTTCTGGTGAACCGCAATCGTGTCCTTTTCGAAGCGGTCGATGCTCCCCTCGCCTCTTCTTGCCGAAGCCCGCTGCAGGCCCACCTCGGCATCGATATCCAGAATGATGGTCAGGTCGGGCCGGGTTTCGCCAACGGCCGCCTTCTCGAGTGAGCTGAGGAAGGCTTTGGTCAGGCCCTTCACCGTGCCCTGATAGGCGCGGGTGGAATCAATGAACCGGTCGCAGAGTACGACAGCGCCGCTTTCAAGGGCTGGCCGGATCAGCTGCTCGACATGGTCGAGGCGCGCGGCAGCGAAAAGAACCGCTTCCATTTCGGGGCCAAAGGGCTCGGCAGCGCCGGACAGCAGAACGTGGCGAACGGCCTCAGCGCCTGCCGAACCGCCCGGTTCGCGCGTGACGACAACCGTGTGGCCCCGGCCTCGCAGATACTGCTCGAGAAGACGGATCTGGGTCGACTTACCAGCCCCCTCGCCGCCTTCGAATGTGATGAAGAATCCCCGCAAGCTCGCCTTCCGGTTTCCTGATTGCGCACCTTCTTAACCCATTGAAGCAACGTGCGTCTATCGAAAGGCGCGGTATTTTTGCCGCGCGTCCTGCTCGGACACTTTTGGCAACCGGAGGTTCTTTACCCCGCCCAGGAGAACTGGCGCAGCCAGCCGACCAGCAATTCAGCCACGGCGCCAAAGGCGCGCTGACGAAGGGTGCCGCTCTCCACCGTCTCGGCCGCGTGGAGCTCGACCTTCCGGCTCAGCGTATCGTTGACCCAGATCTGCAGCTCGCCCACCCTGTCGCCTTCCCGGATCGGCGCGGGCAGCGGCCGTTCGTAGACGATGCGGGCGTGCAGTGCTTCGGGGTTTGCGACTGGTGCGAGAACACTGACCTTCTCTTCCACGCGCAGCGGAAGCATCGACGCGGTGCCGCCATAGACCGTGGCCTCCCCGACCACTTCTTTTGAGGCGAAGAGATCCTTCATCGCGAAGCCGTCAAGACCCCATTGCAGGAGCTTGCGGGTTTCCTCGACACGTTCCTGATCGGTCTCAAAGCCCCCGAGCGTCGCGAAAACGCGCCTGCTGCCATTACTGGCCGATGCGACGATGGAGAGCCCATGGCCTTCCGCTAGGCCGGTCATCAACCCGTCCGCACCGATGTTCAGGTTCAGAAGCGGATTCTTGTTGCGCTGGAAGATCTTGTTCCACTCGAAGGCCGGCTGGGAGAACAGCGCATATTGCTCCGGATAGGTGCGCCAGAGATGGGTGGCGAGCGCGGTCATGTCGCGCGCCGTCACCTTCTGCGTGTCATCCGGAAATCCCGTGGGATTGGCGAAGTGCGAATCCTTGAGGCCAATCTCCTTGGCGCGCTCGTTCATCAACTGGGCAAAGCTCTCCTCAGAGCCGCGCATGCCCTCCGCCATGACAATTGCCGCGTCGTTCGCCATCTGCACGGTCAGACCCTGCAGAAGATCAGCCACCGAAACCGTCGATTTCACCTTGGCGAACATGGTTGCCGCACGCGATGGAGCGCCGCCGGTGCGCCACGCATGTTCCGAGACGAAGTACTCCGTCTCAGGCGTGACCTGCCCCTTCCCAAGGGCATGGAACATGACCTCGGCGGTCATCAGCTTGGCAAGTGATCCTGGAGGGAATGGCGTGTCGGCCTCACGCGAAAGCAGCACAAAACCAGTGTCCGCATCCAGGAGATGGATGCGTTTGGCTTTGGTCTCGATCAGGTCTGCAGCGGATCCTGCAGAGATCGCCCCAAATGATGCGATGAAGAATGCCGTGACGACTGCGCCGATGCGGTACAACTGCATGCCTCCCCAAGCCCGGCTAAGGCGCATATTCTACGCCTAAAGGTCAGGGTGCACAACAAGTCGTGCGATCAGTCCCGCACAATGAACGCGTCTGTTGCGCCGGCGTCCCATGCCGCCAGAAGCGCATCATTTACACTCTCTTCCGGCGCCACAAGCGACAGGGCAACCTGTCCGCTGCCGGCCTGCTCGATGCGGATCTGTCCGTGGCCGGACAATGTCCGGGTGACGGCTTCAGCAGCCTTGATCGACGGCCAGACGCCGAGGTTCACCACGGAACCGCCTGGCGCACCAGCTTCTGGGTTCAGCACCGTGTTGAACACCTCGGCTGCGGCATTCGTGTCCTGCGGCGCATAGGATAGCGCAGCAAACATTTCGCCCGGACGGCTTGCCGGGATGGGTGCGAAGGACGGTAGTGCGACGCTGCCGACATCAGACGGTTGCACGGCGCCATTCGGCGCAGGCGCCGTGTAGGCGGCGGCAATCGCGGCCGTGATGGTATCCACCTCGCCGTGCGAATTCGCCTGCGTGGGTGTCGGGCCATTCATCGCCAGCATAACACCCGTTGGCAGACCGTCGGACGGATCCGGCGCACGACCGCCTGGCTGGTAGGATGCCATCAGGAAGGCGTCGTCCTGCCCATGCAGCGGTGCCGGGCCGACATACTCAACCTTCACCTTGGCTGTGCCGGCGTGCTGATAGTCGAGCAGTTCAGCCGCCCGCTTCGAAAGATCGATGAGGCGGCTGCGCTCGAACGGCCCGCGGTCATTGATGCGCACGATCACGGAGCTGTTGTTGGCAAGATTGGTGACGCGGGCGTAGCTCGGCAGCGGCAGCGTCGGATGCGCAGCCGTCAGATGCGTCATGTCGTAGACTTCACCGTTGGCGGTGAGACGACCGTGAAATGCATCGCCGTACCAGGACGCCGCGCCGACAGCCGCGTAATTCGGGTCTTCCTTCGGATGGAACCAGTTTCCCTTGACCTTGTAGGCCTTGCCGACCTGATAGCGCCCCCCTCCTCGCGGAAGGTTCGCTTTGGCCGTGCTGACGCGCGGACTAGCCTTCACGCCATACTTTGACTCCGGGAAATATTCCTTGCTGCGGGTGCTGCTGGTCTTGGTGGAACTGCCGGAACAGGCGGAGAGTGAAGCGACGATCAGTGCGGTGCCGATGAGTTTGGCGTGCAGCAGCGCTCTATTCCGCCGTTTTGCGTTCCCCATTATCACTTCCCTCAACAATCTGCTCCAATATTCCCGCCCGGTCCAAGCCAGCCGTAGTGGCGCGTGGAAATGGGCAGTAAGAACGACCCCAGTCACATATATTCGTTATCAGGGTGTAAACCCTTTGTGACCGCAAGGTGTCAGAAATGTGAGCTTTTGCCTAATAAGCTTTTTTAACAGGATGGAAATGTTGGTTAGCAACCGCACGAGCAGCGCTTCAGGCGACGTATTTCCTACTTAAACCCCAGTATTTCCATACGTTTATTCTGGCCGGATCAACAGTGTCGCTCGCCAGGCTGATCGTTAACCATACTGTGAATTTGGCGGATTGTGTCACCGTCGTGATCGCTTCTTCCGCTCTACTGCACGTAAACAAAACAGGAACATCTATATACCAACCTGTGTACCGATATCGACGACCCGGTCTGCCGGTATGGCGTAATAGGCACTTGCGTTGGTGGCGAAAGCTGACATGGCGATGAAGATCTTCTCCTGTATCCGGGGCAGTGTGGAGATCCGCGACCGGCGGAGCGTGCGACGCGAAAGGAAGAAGGACGTTTCCATGATCTCGAAACTCCAGCCTTCTTCCTCGTGCCGGGCAAGCGCCAGGGGAACGTTCGGTTTCTCCATGTAGCCGAAGCGGATGATCGCCTGACGGAAAAGCGGGTTCAGCACCTCCATGGACACGCGCTGATCGTCTCGTACATAGGGTTCTGGCATGGTCTTCACGGTCAGGATCAGGTTACGCTCGTGCAGCACCTTGTAGTGCTTCAGGCTGTGCAGCAGCGCTGTCGGCGTGCTTTCCGGATCGCTCGACATGAAGACCGCCTGTCCCGGCACCAGAGGCGGAGGGTTTCTGTTCAGCCGGTCAACGATCTCCTGCATCGGCACCTCGGTTCGCCTCGTCTTCTCGTAAAGCGTGCGCGATCCCCTCACCCAGGTGACCATGAGAAGAATGACCACTGCCGCGATGGCGAGCGAGACCCATCCCCCATGCACGACCTTCAGGACATTGGCAGACAGGAAGGCTGTCTCGATCAGGCCGAAGAAGCCGAAGAGCAGGAGTGCAAGGGCAAGATTCCAGCGCCAAATGCGCCGGGCCACAACAACCATCAGGACCGAGGTTACCAGCATGGCGCCCGTGACCGAGATGCCGTAGGCGGAGGCAAGTCGCGTGGAATCGCCAAAC
The DNA here is from genome assembly GCF_014641695.1 of Nitratireductor aestuarii. Lineage (GTDB taxonomy): Bacteria > Pseudomonadota > Alphaproteobacteria > Rhizobiales > Rhizobiaceae > Chelativorans > Chelativorans aestuarii. The sequence goes on from NZ_BMIF01000001.1 coordinate 454,026, forward strand.
CAGACGACAAGCAGCAGCACGCCCGTGGCGATGATCCAGTTGGCAACAGGCAGATAGATCTGTCCCTCCTGTGTCTCTGAAGTATGTCGGATTTCCGTTCGCGGCAGCAGGTTGAGCTGAACCGCCTGACGGGCAGCCGAGAAAGCGCCGGTGATCACGGCCTGGCTCGCGATAATGGTCGCAATCGTCGCGAGTAGCGTGAATGGCAGCAATGCCCAGCCCGCATTCATTTCGAAAAACGGATTGTCGATCCTACCGTCATGGGCCAGCACATAGGCGCCCTGCCCGAAATAATTGGCAAGCAGGCAGGGAAATACGATCCAGAACCACGCGCGGATGATCGGCCTGCGGCCAAAATGGCCGAGATCAGCATAGAGCGCCTCCGCACCCGTCACCGCCAGGAATACGGCGCCAAGCGTGACGAAACCTGTCACCGGCGCGCGGACGAAAAACCCGATTGCGTGGAATGGATCCACCGCAAAAAGCACATGCGGGTCGTCCCAGATATGCACGAGCCCCGAAAGACCGAGCGCCAGGAACCAGACGAACATCACGGGAGCAAAGACGGCGGCGACCCTGTGGGTGCCGAACCGCTGCCCCATGAACAGAGCGAGCAGAATGACCACCGTGATGGGCACTACCCATGGCTCGACGCCGGGGGCCGCTATCGACAGACCTTCGACGGCGGAGAGAACAGAGATCGCCGGCGTGATCATGGCGTCGCCGAAGAAGAGACCTACCCCCACCATTCCGAGGCCCAGAATAGCCGTCGAATATTTCTGGTTCATGCGCCGAGACAGCGCCATCAGCGACAGGATCCCGCCCTCGCCCCGGTTATCGGCGCGCAGCACGAAGCAGACGTATTTGATCGAGACAGTGATGAACAATGCCCAGACGATGAGCGACAGGATGCCTGGCACATCCTCGCGAGCTATTGTCGGAAGAGAACTTCCGCTCGCATGCAGCGCCTGCCTGAAGGCGTAGATGGGGCTTGTTCCGATGTCCCCGTAGACGACGCCAAGGGCGGCGAGCGTAGCACTCTGCCGCCACGAGGCTGGCGCCGCGGCGACACTTGCCATTCTGCTGGAATCTTCGTGCATTCCGGCTCCGCCAGAGCGGGAGCCGTGCTTCCGCCGATGCTCCCAAGCCCCGTTGCAAGCGGCATAGGCCGGAATTGCAGCAAATGTTGGCCGGAACCCCGCCTCCGGCCAGCTTATCTCACGCCTCGGATTCCATCCGGGAGGGCGGCGGCACCACAAGATTTGGATTGGCGAGCACACTTGCAACGGGGGCCACGAGCGACCAGATCACGCCAGCCTCCGTAGTCTGGAAAGTCGCCGTCCCGCCAAAGATCTCCGACGACAGTCGCGTCAGCACAACGGTGCCGAAGCCGCCGGAAAGATGCGACGAGTCCGGTTCGGCTGCGATGCCTGCGGAATTTTCTTCCCACCGAAGCACAAAGCTCTGTCCGTAAGGCTCGATATTCTCGACACCCCATTGCACATTGATATGGCCTCGGGCCGCACCAAGGACGCCATACTTCACCGAGTTCGTGGTGAGCTCGTGGAGCGCGATGCCGAGATGCTGGACGGCTGCCGGAACGACCGTCACCAGCGGACCGGAAATGCTCACCAGGTCTTCGTGCGAGACGACGTTCAGCTGCGCCATCAGCAGGTCTGCAACGCTGGCGCCATGCCAGTCAGCGGCCACCAGAAGATCATGGGAGCTGGCAAGCGCCATAACCCGCTGCCGCACCTTCTGTGCAAACTCCTGGGTAGAGCCGGTCCGCCGCGAGGTCTCGTTGATGATCGAGAGGATCACCGCGTATTGGTTCTTCACGCGATGGTTCACCTCGCGCAACAGCATGCGGATGCGCTGCTCGTTCTCCTGAGCCGCAGAAATGTCGCGCGCGATCTTGGAGGCGCCGACGATCTTGCCGCTCACATCCTTGATCGGCGAAATGGTGAGGGATACCGGCACAAGGCTCCCATCCTTGCGCACGCGCACGGTCTGGAAGGTCTCGACACGCTCGCCAAGCTTGATCCGCGCGAGGATGTTGGCTTCCTCATCATAGCGGTTCGGCGGGATCAGCATGAGCACCGGCTTGCCGATAGCTTCCTCGGCGGAATAGCCGAAAAGCTGCTCGGCAGCCGCGTTCCAGGTGCGGATTATGCCGTTCAGGTCCTTGCTGACGATGGCGTCAAAGGAGGAGTCAACGATAGCCGACAGCCGCGCGTCTGCAACAGCCGCCAAAGGAAAGTCATTCTGGTCAGTCACAAGGCCCTCACCTCAATCGCACACCACAAAACTGAACTAGGCGTAAAACGTTCCACGGCAACCAAAATGATTGTTGTCGCGACGGCTCCCAACTGCACAATTAGCGGTATCCTGCGCCGAAGACATGATGGCACTACCCAACATCAAGCCCCAAGTACAGCCATCCGGGGTGTATTATAGGTCCCGTCTTGGCTTATGCGCAACTTATGGTTGTTTTGACTGATGTGCATTATGGATGTTGCGGATCACCCCGAGCACCCTTGCGCTTACGCGGGAGTGATCACTGCAGCCGGACGTTACGCGTGCTGTGGGACGTTGACGCCGCATCGCAGCCTGCTATAAGCCGACTCCACTTGCAGCGGTTACGGCCCACGTCACAAGAGTCGTGGTAATCGAACCGACTGACTGGAGGGATGGCCGAGCGGTTTAAGGCACCGGTCTTGAAAACCGGCGTGGCAGTGATGTCACCGTGGGTTCGAATCCCACTCCCTCCGCCACTTTGGCAACTCTCAAAACATAGGCGCTATCGCCTGTTGAACAGGCTCATCAATGGCGCGAGCTTGCCCTGAACGAGAGCCGGTCGGCAGAGGCCGAATTTGCCGAGAAAGCCGATAACGCACTCGCAGACCTCAACCGACAGATCCATCATTTCGGCAGTCGAAGCGTTGCGGATCGCATCCATTGGTGCCTGGACATAGCCACGCTTGATGGCGGATTGACCGAGACAGCTGGCTGCCCGGGTCTGCATGTCGGCCTTGTCCCGGTTGTTCCAGAGGAACCGCGCAAAGTTTCCAGCCGTCCGCAGACAGTCGTCCCGTCCCGCGCAAGCGGTGCGTGCAGCGCTCGAGAGTTGCTGGACCATGGAACTGAGCGGACCGCTCTGCTCGGCCGGGGGATCGGGAAACGGCGACGGTGGATCCGGGAAGATTGTGGTCGGATCTTCCTCAACTGTAACGGGCGGAGCGACCTGTGGCTCCTCAGTGCCCGGTGGGAGTTCGAGAAACTCTTCGCTTGATGGCGACGGTGGATCCGGGAAGATTGTCGTCGCATCTTCTTCAACTGCGACTGGTGGAGCGACCTGCGGCTCCTCAGTGGCCGGCGGGAGTTCGAGCAACTCTTCCACTGATGGCGACGGTTGCTCATCTTTGGCAGTTGGTCCATTCGGGACCTGCTGATGCTCTATGGTACTTGCAGGGACATCATCTGCGATGGCGGAAGTCACCAGAACAACCGAGGCGATCCCGGCAAGCAGTATTCTCATCAAGCGTCCCGTCCAAACACTGGCAACTGAAGATTTGGCCACCTTACCGGCCGAATGCGGCAATGTCGGGATGGCGCGGCTCGCCCAGGTTGGATGAATCAGCGCTAAACCTGATCGCCATCACAAAAGGCGCCGGATCTAAAGCATTTCGTTCGGCTGATCCCATCCAGTGCGAGTTACGGGATTGATGCGGCCCGCAGGCTCCCTATTGCTCGCCCAGCCGAAGATGTTGTCCCCACACCGAACAAGAACGTTCGAGAAGAAAAAAGGCGCCGTAGAACCAGCGCCTTTCCAGAAGATATTCGCGCAAATCTTCAGCCTTAGAACGGGATCTCGTCGTCCATGTCGCGGCCGAAACCGCCACCGCCGCCGCCGCCACCCATGTTGTCCATTGGGGCTGACTGGCCGAAGTCGGAGCCGCGGTTGCTGCCACCACCGTAGCCGACCTGGCCGCCGCCGCCCTCACCGCGCGAATCGAGCATCTGCAGTTCGCCACGGAATTTCTGCAGCACGATTTCCGTCGTGTAGCGGTCGTTGCCGTTCTGGTCCTGCCACTTGCGCGTCTGCAGCTGACCTTCGACGTAGACCTTGGCGCCCTTCTTCAGGTACTGCTCGGCAACCTTTGCCAGGTTCTCGTTGAAGATGACGACCGAGTGCCATTCCGTCCGGTCACGGCGCTCACCCGAGCTACGGTCGCGCCAGCTTTCCGACGTCGCAATCCGCAGGTTCACCACCGGCTCACCCGAATTCAAACGGCGTACCTCCGGGTCCGCACCCAGGTTGCCGACCAGAATAACCTTGTTCACGCTGCCCGCCATGGCAAAACTCCATTCAACTACGTTGGCGAGAGACAGCTGCAAGGATAACGATCCGCAGCCACCCGTCTCATTCATGTGCCCATTCTATTTGAACAGCACGAAACTTGCGCGCCTCAACCGGCAATCCGCCGAGCCGTCCACAGTTCATTTGGTTCTTCATTTGTTCTAATGCAATTTTTGATCCTGTTCAACTGTCCGTTGAAATTTTCCCTTGTGTAGTCACAGTTTCTGCTGTTGAGAGGATGCAGCTGGGCCCACCCAGGCAATGCGCGGGCATACCTGCACTGGCGGGGACCAGCTTGGGAGTGCCACCCGGCGCGAATTCCGATGGCCAATTCGGAGCCATGCGGGCCCCGGACGTCTCGTCCATGTACTCCCACGTATCGATACCGTCGCCTGCTCGTCGTCGAACAGGAATGAGGTAAGCGCCGTGCTCGGCTGGTTTTGCCGACCCCGGTGATGCCTGAGGGCGCGAAATGAGCCCCTCTTCTTGCTGCTCACAATCGAACGCCCCGTTGCCATCAATGGCAAACGGGGCCGCTACGACATTTCACGATGAATCTTCCGAATTCGAGTTCGGATCTCTAAAGGGCAGCCTGAAGCTTGCCCAGCATATTTTCCAGCGATGTAGGTGATCAACCGGCCCGTTGCTGGTCGTGGTGCAGATGCACCTTTGCAACTTCGCCCCTGCCTCGGTTAACCGTGGCAGCAGAAGAGCAATTCAGCCCGTTTACCGGCTGTGGCTCCACTCTTCGGTGGAGCCGGACGATTGGTCGGGTGGATTCATGCCTCCCTCCGTGTTCGTTGCTCCTAACCATTCGCTCAGATTGAACTGAACTATGGTGGATTGATTCTGCGTCCATTGGCCGCCGCCGTCAACCCCCTAATGTCGCAAATGTCAGGAGAGCGTTCGTTCTTTGTTCTTTTTGCTTGCGCTGGCAGGAAAAAGGCACCAAAAGATAAGCGCAACCTGGATTAGGGTGCGGCCAGCTGCCGCCGGGCGTCGACATTTCGCGTCGAGTTCCTACATGACGCTGATGTCGCTCGAACGCGGCTTTCTGCACGGACACTGACTGTCACCGATTAGAGTAGAGCGGCCCTAGAAGCATGCCCGAACATAAATTCATTTCCATACGTGGCGCCCGCGAACACAACCTGAAGAATATCGATCTTGACCTGCCACGGGAAAAGCTGATCGTGATGACGGGACTGTCCGGTTCGGGCAAGTCTTCGCTGGCCTTCGACACCATCTATGCCGAGGGGCAGCGGCGGTACGTGGAAAGCCTGTCGGCCTATGCGCGCCAGTTCCTGGAGATGATGCAGAAGCCGGACGTCGACCAGATTGACGGCCTGTCCCCCGCCATTTCGATCGAGCAGAAGACGACGTCGAAGAACCCGCGCTCGACGGTCGGCACCGTCACGGAAATCTACGACTACATGCGCCTTTTATTCGCGCGCGTGGGTGTGCCCTATTCGCCGGCCACGGGCCTGCCGATCGAGAGCCAGACGGTCAGCCAGATGGTCGATCGCATCCTGGCGCTCGAAGAAGGCACGCGCCTCTATATCGTCGCGCCTATCGTGATCGGTCGCAAAGGCGAGTACCGCAAGGAATTCGCCGAGCTGCAGAAGAAGGGTTTCCAGCGCGTCAAGGTGGACGGGCAGTTCTACGAGATCGCCGATGTGCCCACGCTCGACAAGAAGCTGTCGCATTATATCGACGTGGTCGTGGACCGCATCGTCGTGCGGCCCGACATTGCGACGCGCCTTGCGGACTCCGTCGAGACGGCGCTGAGGCTCACCGATGGTCTCTGCGCGGCGGAATATGCCGATCGCCCGCTCCCGGCGGAGGTGCTTGCGCAGCCAAACCGCTCGAAGAACGAGACGCACGAGCGGCTGATCTTCTCGGAAAAGTTCGCCTGCCCGGTCTCCGGCTTCACCATTCCCGAGATCGAGCCGCGGCTCTTCTCCTTCAACAATCCCGCCGGCGCCTGCCCCACCTGCGATGGCCTCGGCAGCCAGAGCGCGATCAATCCGGACCTCATCGTTCCGGACGAGAACGCCATCCTGCGCGAAGGCGCGATTGCGCCATGGGCCAAATCGACCTCGCCTTATTACCTGCAGACGCTGGAAGCGCTCGGCCGCGAATATGGCTTCAAGGTCAGCAACCGCTGGAAGGAGCTTCCGGAGAACGCGCAGAAGGCAATCCTCTACGGAACTGGCGCCAAGCAGATCGCCTTCGACTATGACGATGGTGTGCGGAGCTACCGTGCCACCAAACCGTTCGAAGGCGTGGTGAACAACCTCCAGCGCCGCTGGAAGGAAACGGATTCGGCCTGGGCGCGCGAGGAGATCGAGCGTTACATGTCGGCCTACCCCTGCCCCACCTGTAAGGGTTACCGCCTGAAGCCCGAAGCGCTTGCCGTCAAGATTGACATGCTGCACATCAGCGAAGTGACGGAGATGTCGATCCGCAAGGCGAGCGACTGGTTTTCCGCGCTGCCCGCCAAGCTCAATGACAAGCAGAACGAGATAGCTGTTCGCATCCTGAAGGAGATCCGCGAGCGTCTTTCGTTCCTGGTTGATGTGGGTCTCGATTACCTCACCCTGTCGCGCGGGTCCGGCACGCTGTCCGGCGGCGAGAGCCAGCGTATCCGCCTCGCCTCGCAGATCGGTTCGGGCCTCACCGGCGTGCTCTATGTGCTGGACGAACCCTCGATCGGCCTCCATCAGCGCGACAACGAGCGGCTGCTCGCGACGCTGCGTCACCTGCGCGATCTTGGCAATACGGTCATCGTCGTCGAGCACGATGAGGATGCGGTTGCCACGGCGGATTATGTGGTGGACATCGGCCCAGCGGCTGGCATTCACGGTGGCCAGGTCATGGCAAAGGGCACCCCTGCCGAAATCATGGCCAACCCCAACTCGATCACCGGCAAGTATCTGACTGGCGAACTGGCCATTCCCATGCCGAAGGAACGCCGCGAGATTTCGCCGAAGCGGCGGATTCGCGTGGTCGGCGCTCGTGGCAACAACCTGAAAAACGTCACCGCTGATATCCCGCTCGGCACTTTCACCAGTGTGACGGGCGTCTCTGGCGGCGGCAAGTCGACCTTCCTGATCGAGACACTGTTCAAGGCCGCCTCGCGCCGCATCATGGGCTCGCGCGACCATCCTGCCGAACATGACCGCATCGAAGGACTGGAGTTCATCGACAAGGTCATCGACATCGATCAGTCGCCGATCGGGCGCACACCGCGATCGAACCCGGCGACCTACACGGGGGCCTTTACGCCCATCCGCGATTGGTTTGCCGGACTGCCGGAAGCCAAGGCGCGCGGGTATCAGCCCGGCCGCTTCTCGTTCAATATCAAGGGCGGACGGTGCGAAGCATGCCAGGGCGATGGCGTCATCAAGATCGAGATGCACTTCCTGCCCGACGTTTACGTCACCTGCGACGTCTGCAAGGGCAAGCGCTACAACCGCGAGACGCTGGAAGTTACCTTCAAGGGCAAGTCCATCGCAGATGTGCTGGAGATGACGGTCGAGGAAGGCGTGGATTTCTTCTCCGCCGTTCCCTCCGTCCGCGACAAGCTCGTGACGCTGTCGCGCGTTGGTCTCGGTTATATCAAGATCGGCCAGCAGGCGACGACGCTTTCCGGCGGCGAGGCGCAGCGCGTGAAACTCGCCAAGGAGCTGTCGCGCAGGGCGACCGGACGAACGCTCTACATCCTCGATGAGCCCACGACTGGCCTGCATTTCCATGATGTAGCCAAGCTTCTTGAAGTTCTGCATGAACTTGTGGATCAGGGAAATACGGTGGTCGTGATCGAGCATAACCTTGAGGTCATCAAGACATCGGACTGGGTCCTGGACCTTGGACCGGAAGGTGGCGATGGCGGTGGTGAGCTGGTCGTCGCAGGCTCCATCGAGGAGGTGATGGCCGAGCCGCGCAGCTATACGGGCCAGTTCCTGAAGGAGCTGCTGGACCGTCGGCCCGTGAGCCGGAGGATGCAAGACGCGGCGGAGTAGTTCCGTCCCGCTGCTACAGCAATTGCCGGGTATCCGCGAACCGGCGGACACGGGACGGCAATAGCGACGGCCAGGAGCATTTCAGCGTTGTGACGTAAGGCTGTAGTGTTCCAGGGAGGAGCTGCCCTAAGCGGCATCAGGGATGAAGCTGGGCGGTGATCGCCCGGCTTCACAGGATGACGCCCCCGTGGGAGTGCGGGTGAGGTTCCAAAGCATTGAGGAGGTGCAGACATGGCAGCAGCGGGCACAATCCGGGCCGGTATCGGCGGATGGACCTTCGAGCCCTGGGAAGGCACCTTCTATCCGGACGATCTCCCGAAGAAGCGCCAGCTGGAATATGCGTCCCGTCAACTTCCCACCATAGAGATCAACGGGACCTACTATCGCGGCCAGAAGCCGGAAACCTTCGCCCAATGGGCGGCAGCGGCCCCGGAAGGCTTCGTGTTCTCGGTAAAGGGCAACCGCTTCGTCACCAATCGCAAGATCCTGGGCGAGGCAGGCGAGTCCATGGAGCGCTTCTTCTCCACTGGCGTCACGGAGCTGGGGCCAAAGCTCGGGCCCATCGTATGGCAGTTTGCACCCACAAAGAAGTTCGAGCCGGAAGATTTCGAGGCTTTCCTCAAACTCCTGCCCACCCGCTGGGCGGGTGTGAAGCTGCGCCAGGTGCTTGAGGTGCGTCACGCCAGCTTCGTCGCACCCGATTTCGCGGCATTGGCCCGCAAGTATGGCACGGCGATCTGCTATGCCCATCACGAGGTCTATCCGGAGATCGCCGACGTGACGGCGGATTTCGTCTACGCGCGCCTGCAGCGCGGGAATGACGACATCCCCACGGCCTATCCTTCCGCCGAGATAGCCGAATGGGCCGACCGCGCGGCGACCTGGGCCAAGGGTGGCGTGCCGAAGGATCTTCCGCTCGCCGACGAAGCCGCAAAGGTCGAAGCCGTGCCGCGCGACGTGTTTGTCTATTTCATACACGAAGGCAAGGTGCGCGCGCCGCAGGCGGCGCAGGCCTTCATGCAGTCTTTGTCATGAGAGCGATCTGGATCTTGTTCAGCACGACGCGGGCGGCAAGATCGCCTGATGGCACGGGCGTCGAAAGCGCGTCGGCTACATGCGAAAATCCCTGACGCTGGCTCAAACGCGTCGGCGTCTCGTTCCACAGCCGGGGCAGCAGACGGGCCAGCATTTCCGGGTTGATGTACTGGTTGAAATATTCCGGAACCACAGGCCAACCAGCGATGAGATTGGGCAGCGACGCAGTCCAGACCTTGAGCAGGTAAGGCGCCAGCATGCGCACCAGGAAATCCACCTTGTAGACCGAGATGAAGGGCACGCGCGCAAGCGCGAGTTCAAGCGCGACCGTGCCGGAACAGGCAAGGGCTGCATCGGCAGAGGCAAATGCCTTCCACTTTGCCTCTTCGCCAAGAATGATTTCCGGCTGAATTGGCCAGTTCGCCGTGGCCTCGCGCACCAGGCCCTCCACATGCGGAACGGTGGGGAGCAAAAGTTCGAACTTGTGACCGGCAGACTTGAGGCGCTTCACGGTTTCCCCGAAGACGGGCATCAGGCGGGTCACCTCTCCGCGTCGCGAACCCGGCAGCAGCAGCAGGCGCTTCACCTCGCCCCGGCGCGCGCCGCCGAGCTGGCTGAGCGCCGATTCCCGGATCGATGGATCGTTCGCGAGGCGATGGCCGACGAACGTTCCCTCGGGTCCGCCAAGCCGATCGAGCTCGGTCGGTTCGAACGGCAGAAGGCACAGGATGTGGTCGACATAGGGCCGCATGTCGATGGCCCGGCCCGACCGCCACGCCCACACGCTTGGGCACACGTAGTGGATCGTCGGGATGTCGGGCGCAAGCGCCCTCACCTTCTTGGCGACGCGCAAACCGAAGTCCGGGCTGTCGACGGTGATGAGACAGTCGGGCTTTTCTGCTGCGATCGTCTTCGCCGTCTTGCGGATGCGCCACATAAGACGCGGCAGGTCGCGCAGCACGGCAGAGAAACCCATGATGGCGATTTGGGAGGCATCAAACAGCGAGCGCAGGCCCATTTCTTCCAATCTGCGGCCGCCGACGCCGATCAGCTCCACCTGCCGGCCCGATTGGCGCGCAAGCGCCCGCACCAGGTCGGCGGCCAGAATATCGCCTGACTCCTCACCCGAAACGATAGCCACACGCAGTGGCGGCATCTGGCTCATCGCTCGCGACCTTCCTCATACCCAAGTAAAAAGAGACCAAGTTCATTGGCGAGTCGAACTGTTTCGCCAGTCTCCAAGATAAAGCTGCGTCCGGCCTCCACTGCAATACCCGCGAGACCGGCGGCGTGAGCGTCAACCACGGTTCGCCGTCCGATCGAAGGCAGGTCCGCACGCGATTCCTGCCCCGGCTTGGCGCATTTTACCAGAACGCCACGCTTCTTCCCTGCGAGCCTTCCATGTGAGCGAAGGTCCTTCATTCGCTCGAGGAGACCGTCCGTTCCCTCGATTCCTTCAAGAGCAACCACTCTGCCGCCAACGGCAATGGCGGCCTGTCCGATGTCGAGACGACCGATGGCGCGTGCAGCTTCCAGCGCGGCCGAAATATCCTTTTCGTCCGCAGCGGTAGGCTTGGCGCGTGTCATCACCTGGTCGGGGGCCAGCAGTTCCGGCGCAACCTCATGGGCGCCCACGACGATGATGCCGTGCGATTCCACCCAGCCGATCAACGTGGACAGCAGGTCGTCGTCACCGCGCGCGTAAGCCCACAGAAGCTTCGGCAGAAACAAGAGCACCTTCGGGCGGATCCGCAGACTGGTAAGCGGTGGTCTGCGGCGAATGCCACCGGCCATCACGAGATGCGTAACGCCCTCGCGCTTCAGCCTCGGCATCAGCAGCCCGACATGCTCAAGTTTCACCGGGAGCAGATCGTAGCGATCAGGTGCGGGATCGAACGTGGCTTCACCCTCGATCGCCACCACGAGCGGCCGCCTGGCGCTTGCCTGCAAGGCATCGACAACACTGTGCGGAAGCATGCCGCTACCGGCGATGATGGCGACCTTGGCCTCAGGCCCCAGATGATGAAACGACGCCTTATTCGTCGACGCCGTCATCCCCATTTATCCCGCTGGAGCCGCGCTTGGGCACTGTAAACAGCCGATGCTCACGCGCCGCCAGAAAATTGACGATATCCATCACTTCCGGGGCTTCTGAAAAGGCCTCACGCACGATAGGGATGTTCTCCGCCAACGGACGTTGCGGGTCGAACAGCATCTTGTAGGCCTTGCGGATCGCGAAAATCTGCGCCCGCGCCATGCCTGAACGCTTCATGCCGACGACATTCAGGCCGCGCAGCCGGGCTCTGTCGCCCTGCGCCATGCCGAAGGGAATAACGTCTCCTGCAACAGCCGCGCAGCCGCCAATAAATGCATGGTGGCCGATACGCACGAATTGATGCACCGCTGCAGCACCCGAAACGATCGCGCCGTTGCCAACTTCGACATGCCCGCCCAGCACGGAGTTGTTCGCCATGGTGACATTGTCGCCAATGTCGCAGTCATGCGCGACATGGGTCTGCACCATGAACAGGCAATTGTTGCCGATGGTGGTCTTGCCGCGGCTCGTGTCAGTGCCGCAATGCATCGTCACGCCCTCGCGGATGATGTTGCCGCTGCCGATCTCCAGCGTCGTGCGTCCGCCCTTGTGCTTGAAGTTCTGCGGCGCGCCGCCAAGCACGGCATTCGGGTAGACCTGGGATCCGGCGCCGAGACGCGTGCCATCAAGAATCGTCACATGACCGATGAGCTCGACATCATCCCCCAGAACCACATCCGCCGTAACATGGCAGAACGGTCCGATACGCACACCGCTGCCAAGCTCCGCGCCCTTGTCTACAATTGCACTGGGATGAATAAGGGTCATGCAGCTGCCGTTTCTGGCTCTTCTTTCGGTGTCATCAGTGCCGAGATTACCGCTTCGGCAACCTTGGCGCCATCAACTATCGCTTCACATTCAAATTTCCAGATACCGCTGCGCTGCTTGAGCTTCTTCACGTGCAGCTCGAGCCGGTCACCCGGCAGCACCGGCTTGCGGAACTTGGCGCCATCGATGGTCATGAAATACACGACCGAAGGGGTGTTCGCGCCGGCATTGTTGATGCAGATCGCACCTGCCGTCTGCGCCATGGCCTCGATGATGAGCACGCCAGGCATCACAGGCTTCTCGGGAAAATGGCCCTGGAAGTGCGGCTCGTTGATCGTCACATTCTTAATGCCGATGGCCGAGTTGTCACCATCGATCTCGATGATCTTATCAACCAGCAGAAACGGGTAGCGGTGCGGCAGCAACCGCAACAACTTGGCAATATCGACACTGTCCAACGCCTTGGGCGCTTCCTCTACCATCGCTTCTATTTTCCTTTCCGATTTCTTTCGACGAGGCTGCGCAATGCTGCGATCTCGCGAAATGCCTGCCGCATGGGTTGGGCCGGCAAACCTGCCCAACGCTCTCCAGCGGGAATGTCGTTCATGACGCCGCTGCCTGCTGCGAGCTGCGCCTTGTCACCAATGGTGATGTGGTCGGCAATACCGACGCGCCCACCCATCATCACCATATCGCCCACGGTCACTGAACCGGAGATACCGCAATGGCCTGCGATGACCACAGAGCGGCCGATCTTTACGTTGTGAGCGACCTGCACAAGATTGTCGATCTTGCTGCCTTCACCAATGACGGTGTCCGTCAACGCACCGCGATCGATGGTCGTGTTCGCGCCGATCTCGACGTCGTTCTGGATAACCACACGGCCGATCTGCGGGTTCTTCATAAGCCCTGTCGGACCCGGTAGGAAGCCAAAACCATCCTGGCCGATCTGTGCGCCGGGATGAATGATCACCCGATCCCCCAGCATGGCGAACTGGATGGTGCACTGGGAGCCGATGAAGCAGTCGCGGCCGATGGTACAGCCATCGGCAATGACTGCATTCGGTCCAATGACGGTGCCCTGCCCTATGGTAACGTTCCTGCCGATAACAGCGCCGGCCTCGATGATCACGCCATCTTCGAGGGTTACACCCTCGCAGATGACGGCGCGTGGAGAAACGCCCGTCTCACCCGTGATAGGCTGCGGGCGCGTGCCACTCGGAAACAGCAGGCGCGCAATCTGAGCAAACGCATGCTGCGGACGTTCTGAAACCAGAACGGCCACCCCTTTCGGAACGTCCTTGACGCTATCGGGATCACAAATGACGGCTGCCGCACGAACCGTGCTCAGCAGGGAAGCGTTGCGCTTGCCATCAACGAAAACGAGGGAGTCTTCCCCTCCCTCGGAAGCAGCCGCGAGTCGATGGATCGGCAATCCGCTCTTCGACTCGTCCAGCAGCCTGGCACCTGTCAGCGTCGCGATTTCGCCCAGTTCAAGGCGTCGCGAGGGAACAAAGAACTTGGGTTCCGTCATGGTGCCAATCATCCGAACCGTCCGGGCCATAAGGCCCGGAGGGTTAATTCAGCTCTAGAACCGGGTCGAGATACCGAAGTTCCAATGCTGGATGCGGTCGGTATCTTCCTTGACGACCGGCTCGGCATAGTCAACGCGCAGCGGACCGAAGGGCGAAGCCCAGATCAAGCTGGCGCCAACCGATGCGCGCCATTTCATACCGGTGCCATCAACTAGATTGCTAGTGTAGTCGTTGCCGTAGAGCGTTGCTGCATCGGCAAAGACTGCACCGCGCAGGCCGATGCTTTCAGGCAGAACCGGGATCGGGAACTGAGCCTCAACCGTGCCGTGGAAGTAGGTCTTGCCACCGAGGTAATCGCGGTTGTTGGTACCGTCAACAGTTTCGAAAGGTCCGATACCGTTGTACTTGAAGCCGCGGATGATGCGGTCGTTGCTGTTGAAGTGGTCGAAGATGCGCAGCGGCTCATCACCCCAGGCGGAGACGTGACCGCCACCAACCGTGACCAAACCGACGACATCCAGATCTTCCGACAGCGTCTTGTAGTAGTTGCCGCGGCCAGTGACCTTCACGTACTTCGCGTCGCCGCCCAGACCGGCAAACTCGACCGAGGCCGTCGCGTAGATACCGTCACGCGGGTTCTTCGTGTCGTCGATCGTGTTGTAGACGAGACCTGTGGAAATCGACGAACGGGTCCAGGTGCCCTGCTCGAGCGCCTGTCTGACCGCGCTGGACAGATTGGCATCGGCAGCAACCTGCTCGTACTTTTCCTGCGAGTAGTTGTAGGCGAACTGCGCCGTCAGGTCTTCCGTGATCGGCAGACCGAAGCGAACCGTACCACCCGTCGTCTCGCGATCGAAGATGTGGTCGTTGTTCGAGTTGTTCACCTTTCGCGTGTTGCGATAGATGTCGAACCCGGCTGCGACGCGGTAGCCAAGGAAATACGGCTCCGTGAAGGACAGCATGAAGTCACGCGAGTCCTTCCCGCCCGATGCGGACAAGCGGATGGCCTGACCACGACCGAGGAAGTTGCGCTCGCTGATCGAGCCTTCCAGCGAGAAGCCGCCGCCACTGCTCGACGTCTGGCCGGTGGAGTAGCCGGCGCCGATCGAGAACTCACCCGTAGACTGCTCGACGACATCAACAACCAGCACCACCTGATCAGGCTGCGAGCCCGGCACGGTGGAGATGTTGATGGTCTGGAAGAAGCCGAGGGCATCCAGGCGGCGCTTGGCGCGCGAAACCATGACCTGGTTGAAGGCATCGCCTTCGCTCACGTCAAACTCACGACGAATGACATAGTCACGCGTACGGTTGTTGCCGCGGATCTCGATGCGCTCGATGTAGGCGCGAACGCCCTCGTCCACCGAGTAGACGACGGAGATCGTGCGGTTCTCGAAGTCGCGGTTGCCGCGTGGCGTCACTTCGGCAAAGGCATAGCCGCTGCCAGCAAGACGCTCGGTCAGACCGATGACAGACGCCTCAACATCCTTGGCGCGGTAGGTGCTGCCGGAGCGCGTCTTCAGCGAGGAGTTGAGCGCGCTGATATCGAGGCCCGGAACGGACGATTCGATGCTGACGTCAGAGAACGTGTAGCGCTGGCCTTCATCAACGGTGAAGACGATCGTGTACTTGTTGTCGACGAGCGTGGCCGAGGCATCAAGCACGCGGAAGTCCGCATAGCCCTGGTTGAAGTAGAAGCGGCGGAGCGCTTCCTCGTCGGCGCGAATGCGATTCTCGTCATAGACGTCGTTGCGGGACAGCCACGAAAGGATGTTCGATTCCTTCGTGTTGATAACTTCACGCAGACGGCGGTCGCTGAACGCCTGGTTGCCTTCGAAGTTGATGTCCGCGATCTTGGTGCGGTCGCCTTCCTGAACGGTGTAGACGACGTTTACGCGTCCACCTTCAAGCTCCTGCACGCTGGCGCTGACGGTCGCATCGTCGCGACCGATCCGGCGATAGGCTTCGCGGATTGCCTCGGCATCAGCATCCATCGCTTCACGCGAGAAGGCGCTGCGCGGAGCAAGCTGGACAGCCTGCGCGAGGTTTGCGTCCTTGATCTTCTTGTTGCCCTGGAACAGGACCTGGTTGACGATCGTATTTTCGATCACCGTCACAACCAGGGTGCTGCCGGACTGCCGGACGGAAACGTCGGCGAAGAGACCGGTCGCGATCAGGCGCTTTACCGCATCATCAAGATCCGACTGGTTGAAGTTCTGGCCAGGGCGAATGCCAAGCTGTCCGCGCACTGAGTCGGCGTCGACACGGCGGTTCCCCCTCACCTCGATGCGGCTCACCGAAGCGGCTTCGGCCTGACCGACCATCGTCATCTGTGCGGTGGTCGCTCCAGCAATAACAAAGCTGGTGGTGATCGCTACCGCCGAAACAGCGGACCTAAATCTTGAAGCTGCCTTCATTGGGCCTTTAAACCTTCTATCCCCGTTGTCCCCACGCGAGAAACCCGGACTTGCGGCAATCCGTTCAACCGGCTGCTTACCGTAATAGCCAGATTTTCTCTACACGCAAGGCTTCTGGTAAATTTGAATTTACGAACTTGGGACCACGTGGCTTTCCCGTCACGGTATTTTGTCGGCGTGGTAAACACACACTGAACAAACCACATTATCCCAGATCGCCCCTCTCCCGATCTATTCCGTCATGAAATGTCGCGGCTGTGGAGCAATTTCTTCCACAGCTTCAGCACCCGAACAAGTCATTCCAGAACACAAACATCATGAACGCAAGCACCATCAACATGCCGACACGGTAAACTGCTTCAGTTACCTGAGCAGGAATCGGTCTGCGGACGATAGCCTCTGCTGCATATAGCATAAGGTGGCCGCCATCGAGAGGTGGTATCGGCAGCAGGTTGAGAATACCGATTCCCACCGAAAGCAACGCCACCAGCTGCACCAGCCACTCAAAGCCTAGACCCGCAGCCCGGCCCGCCATGTCGGCAATCCGGACAGGTCCGCCCAGCTGACACCGGTCTTCACGCCCAGCAACGAAACGCTTCATGAACTGGCCCGTGCGGGCAATCACGTCGCCGGTTTCCTGGATGCCGGCCACAACCGCCTGCAGCGGCCCGTACTCGATGCGATCCCGCTTACCCACAGCTTCGTTGGTGACCACACCGATAAGCCCGATGCGCACCTTCTGACCCAAGGCCGTCGGCTGCTCGGACACCTCCGGCGTTGCCACCGTCTCGATCTCACGGCCGTCACGCTCCAGAACGATCTTCAGCGGATCGCCTGCCCTGCCGGTGACGATGCGCTGAACGTCGGCAAAGCTTGCAACCCGCACACCATCAACGGAGATGAACGTGTCGCCGGGCAGAATGCCTGCCTCAGCGGCCGGACTGTTGGGACGCACCTCGGCAACGGTCGGCTGGTACACATACTGGCCGTAGATCGCGAACATGGCGGCAAAGACCGCAGCACCAAGCACGAAATTCGCAAAGGGACCGGCAAAGACGGTAATGGCACGCTTCCACAGCGGCTGCGTATGGAACGCCACGCGCCGCTCGGCCTCGCTCAGCTTGCTCAACGCCTGCTCATCCACCGAGGCGCTAGTTGCGGACATGTCCCCCACGAACTTGACGTAACCGCCAAGCGGGATGGCCGCCAAACGCCAGCGCGTGCCGTTCTTCGCCGTGTAGCCAAAAATTTCCGGACCGAAACCGATGGAGAACGCCTGTACGCCGATGCCGCACAGTCTGCCGGCAATGAAATGGCCCATCTCATGCACGAAGACGACCACCAGCAGCACAAAAAAGAAGGGTACGAGGGTACCGAAGAGGAAGCTTCCGAGACCGGGGATTATGGCAGAAATGTCGGTCACGTCAGGTCATCCACGAATCAACAAAGCCATCTCAGCAGAATTGCCAAAATGGGCGGATCAATGACCTTCCTCTAGCATGACTCAGGAAGTGTGGGAACTGTCATTCCATCCCGGCGAGGAACGGGATCCAGAGCACGAAAAGCAGCACGGAAGCAGCCACCAGACCGTCGACACGATCCATCACACCACCATGTCCCGGAATGAGATTTCCCGAGTCCTTGACCCCGTGGCGGCGCTTGACGGCTGACTCGAAAAGGTCGCCCGCCTGCGATGCGATCGAGAGCAGGATCGCAACGATTGCGACCATCAGCAGGTTCACGCTGTCCCAGGCGAAATAGGCGACGATCAGGCTCGCGATGACGCCGCCTATGGCGCCGCCGATCGCTCCGCTCCAGGTCTTTCCCGGCGAAATGGAAGGTGCAAGCTTCGGCCCGCCCAAAGCGCGGCCGGTGAAATAGGCAATCGTGTCGGTGCCCCAGACGACGGCAAAGAGGAAAACAATCGTCCACAGGCCTTCAGGCGCGTTGCCACGAAGGAAGATCAGTGTTGCTGCCGGCAGACCCGCATAGAGGACGCCCCAGCCAGCCCAGAGGCCCCTGCCCGTCGCCAAGCCGGAGATTGCAGCCACTGCGGCGGCAACGAAAAGGCCGGCAAAAACGAAGGCCGGGGCAAAGCCCACCAGCATCAGCGCAAGGGCTGCGGCAAGGGCAAAACGAGAGATCGCGAGGTGAACCTTGTGGTTCTCGCCGCGAATGGTCATCCATTCGTGGAACATCGCTGCTGCCATGGCGGCAGCGAACAGCCTGAACGGAAAACCGCCCCACCAGGTCAGCACCAGCACGGCAGCGGCCAGGATCACCCCGGAAATGATGCGCAGTTGCAGATTGCTGCGCGGCTTTGTTCCCCCCGCCATCGGTGTCACACCGCTTCCTTGGTCTCGACACCGCCAAAGCGACGGGTCCGGCTGCCGAACTCGGCAATTGCCTCGATCAGCTGCTCCTTGCCGAAGTCGGGCCAATGGCAAGGCAGGAAGACAAACTCGGAGTAAGCCGCCTGCCAGAGCAGGAAATTGGAGAGGCGCTGTTCGCCGCTCGTGCGGATGATCACATCGGGATCCGGAATACCGCGGGTGTCCAGATGATTCCCGATCAGCTCGGCAGTAATGTCATCGGGAGACAGCGCGCCGTCGCGCACCTTGCAGGCCATGGCCTGAACAGCGCGGGTGATCTCGTCACGTGCACCATAGTTGAAGGCAATGACAAGGTTCATCGCCTTGTTGTTGGCTGTCAGTGCCTGAGCCTCGGCTAGCAAGCCGGCAATATCCGGCTCCAGCCCTTCCCGGCTGCCGATGATCTGGACGCGCACACCACTCCGGTGCAGGTCGGCCAGATCGCGCCGGATGAAGAGGCGAAGGAGACCCATGAGGTCAGCGACTTCGGAGCGCGGCCGCGACCAGTTCTCCGAAGAAAAGGCATAGAGCGTGAGCCACGGGATCTGCAGATCGGCAGCAGCTCGAATGGTCCGGCGCAATGCATCCACACCGGCCTTGTGGCCAGCGGTTCGGGGCAAGCCGCGGGCTTTCGCCCAGCGGCCGTTACCATCCATAATGATTGCCACGTGTGAAGGCTTCACGGACGAAGTCCCTTTGTTGCCAGACCGTTCGCCCGCACCTCAGACCTGCATGATTTCTGCTTCTTTCTCGCTCAGAAGCTTGTCGATCGTCGCGATCGTCTCATCGGTGATCTTCTGGACCTTGTCGGACTGCACTCGCGATTCGTCCTGGGTGATGACACCGTCCTTCTCGGCTTTCTTCAGGCCATCCATGCCGTCACGACGAACATGGCGGGCCGCGATGCGAGCGGATTCCGAATACTGGTGCGCGAGCTTGACGAGTTCCTTGCGGCGCTCTTCGTTGAGCTCCGGCAGCGGAATGCGCAGCGTCGTACCCTCGACGATCGGATTGAAGCCCAGGTTGGACTCGCGGATCGCGCGGTCGACGGCGCCAACCAGCGTCTGGTCCCAGATGGAGACCGAAAGCATGCGCGGTTCAGGCACGGAAACGCTGGCCACCTGATTGAGCGGCATTGGTGCGCCATAGGCCTGCACGACAACCGGGTCCAGCAGGTTGGCAGAGGCGCGGCCGGTGCGCAGCGCCGCCAGATCTTGTTTAAAGGCAGAGATCGCGCCTTCCATGCGTCGGCTGAGATCCTTGAAATCAATACCGTCGGCCATGCCAACCTCTCCTTACAATTAAGCCTTGCCTGAGGCAGGTTCGTTCTCGACGATGGTACAGTGACCTGCACCGAGGAGAATATCCTTGAACCCACCCTCTTCGTGAATCGAGAAGACGATTATCGGAATGTTGTTCTCGCGCGCAAGCGCAATCGCAGCCGCGTCCATGATCGCGAGGTTCTCGCGCATGACGCGCTCGTGGCTGAGGCGCTCGTAGCGAACCGCATTGGGATCCTTGCGCGGGTCGGCCGAATAGATGCCGTCAACCTGCGTCCCCTTGAACAGGGCGTCCGCGCCGATCTCGGCCGCGCGCAGCGCTGCAGCAGAGTCCGTCGTGAAGAACGGGTTTCCGGTTCCGCCGGCGAAGATCACAACCTTTCCCTCATTCATGTAGGCCGTAGCCTGACGCTGGGAAAAGCTCTCGCACAATTCAGGCATGGCGATGGCGGATAGAACCACCGCGTCGACGCCGAGCTTGACGAGCGAGGTGCGCAGCGCGAGCGAGTTGATGACGGTGGCGAGCATTCCCATGTGGTCGCCGGTCACGCGGTCGCCGCCGCGCGAGGCTACGGCCACGCCGCGGAAGATGTTTCCGCCGCCGATCACCACACCGACCTCAACCCCAAGTTCCCTTGCTGCGGCAATGTCACGGGCGATCTGGTCCACGACATTCACATCGATGCCGAAGCCCTGCTGCCCCATCAGTGCCTCGCCGGAGGCTTTTAGGAGAACGCGGCGGTATCGGGGTTTTTGTTCCATGCTGACCTCTTTGAGCATTGGGCTGTCACAGCGGAATACGTCGGGACCAGGAAACGCATCAGAACATTCGCAGGTAAATTCCCCGCAGCGCACCAGACCGGCCGGAAACCGGTTCCCATTTTCCAGGAACTGCTCCAAGGCGCCGCACCACGTGCAGAACCATGAGAGATCCGTCTTCCTACTGTCGCCTACACGAAGGGCACCGCGTTGTCACGCAGTGCCCTTCTTTAGTAACTGGAAAAAGCTGTGCTTAGCTCTTGACGGCGGCAGCCACTTCAGCGGCGAAGTCCGTCGTTTCCTTTTCGATGCCTTCGCCGAGTGCGTAGCGCAGGAAGGCTACGATCTTGGCCGGAGCGCCGATTTCCTTTTCGGCTTCCTTGAGGGCAGCCTCAACGGTCAGATCCGGGTTGAGAACGAAGTTCTGCTTGAGCAGAACGACTTCCTCGAAGAACTTGCGCATACGGCCTTCCACCATCTTCTCGATGATGTTTTCCGGCTTGCCCGACTGGCGGGCCTGATCCGCGAAGATTTCCTTCTCGCGGGCAACCAGAGCCGGATCGACGTCAGCGTCGGTCAGAGCGGCCGGGTTCGTTGCGGCAACGTGCATTGCAACCTGGCGGCCGAATGCGCGGGCTGCGTCGGCATTGCCTTCGGTCTCAACTGCAACGAGAACGCCGATCTTGCCGAGGCCTTCGACAACGACATTGTGCACGTAGGATGCAACGGCGCCCTTCTCGACCGACAGCTTGGCGGAGCGGCGGAGCGTCATGTTCTCGCCGATCGTAGCAACGGCGTCCTTGATGGACTGCTCGACGCTCTTCTCGCTGCCCGGGTAGGCTGCAGCAGCAACGGCATCACGGCTGCCATCGGTCGTAAGAGCAACGCGTGCAACGTTGGTGACGAGTTCCTGGAAGGCTCCGTTGCGAGCAACGAAGTCGGTCTCGGAGTTGACCTCAACCAGAACCGCGCTCGTTGCATCGCTAGCAACAGCAACCAGACCGTCGGCAGCGGTACGGCCCGACTTCTTCTCGGCCTTGGAGATGCCCTTCTTGCGCAGCCAGTCGGCCGCAGCTTCAAGATCGCCGCCCGTTTCCGTCAGCGCGTTCTTGCAGTCCATCATGCCGGCGCCCGTCATTTCGCGCAGTTCTTTAACTAGTGCAGCTGAAACGCTCATCATCGCCTCTTTTATCTATTTGTTTAAACTAGTCATGGTTCCGAGAGGTTTCATCCCGGAACCATGGCCTGAATTCTAGGCGGGAGGATTGCTCCTCCCGATACAAGCTGGGTCTCAGGCGTTGGCTTCGTCGGCCGGCGCGTCAGCGAGCGTCGTCTCGATCGGAGCCTCTTCCGAAGCGCCGATGTCGAAGCCGAGCGAACCCTGCTGACGCTCGATGCCGTCGATGGCTGCGCGAGCGATCAGATCGCAGTACAGCTGAATGGCGCGCGCTGCGTCGTCGTTACCCGGGATCGGGAAGTCAACAACGTCTGGGTCGCAGTTCGAGTCAACGATTGCAACGACCGGAATGCCAAGACGACGAGCTTCCTGAACGGCGATTGCTTCCTTGTTGGTGTCGACGACGAACATCAGGTCCGGCGTGGAGCCCATGTCGCGGATACCGCCAAGGGCGCGGTCAAGCTTTTCACGCTCACGCTCGAGGTTCAGACGCTCCTTCTTGGTGAAGCCCTGAGCATCGCCAGCCAGGAGGTCGTCAAGGCGACGCAGACGCTGGATCGAGTTGGAGATCGTCTTCCAGTTGGTCAGCATGCCGCCGAGCCAGCGGGAGTTCACGTAGTACTGAGCGGAGCGACGAGCGGAATCAGCAACGATGTCCGATGCCTGGCGCTTGGTGCCGACGAACAGAACGCGGCCACCACGGGCAACGGTGTCGGAAACGACCTTGAGAGCCTGGTGCAGCAGCGGCACGGTCTGGCTGAGGTCGATGATGTGGATGTTGTTGCGCGAACCGAAGATGTACGAGTTCATCTTCGGGTTCCAGCGGTGCGTCTGGTGACCGAAGTGTACGCCGGCTTCGAGCAGCTGACGCATGTTGAAATCAGGCAGTGCCATCTTTTATCTTCCTTTCCGGTTGAACCTCCGCGGACTGCAAGGCAACTCTCGTTGCCACCGGTGGTGTTGACAGGATTTCTCCCTGCCAAATACCAAAAGCCCGCGTGTGGGATGGGCGCGCATATATCGGGTAAAACCGGACAAGGCAAGTGCCGGAGGCCGGCTTCGGCCATTTTCGCTTGCCGCTGGCGCTTCTCCGTTCGGACGACCGCTATTGCTTGGTGCAATCCTGATCGACGTCGTTCTTCGTGAATTCGACGAGGCTGGCCGCCATGGAGTATTCCTCGTAGCGGATCACGATGTTCGTCTGGACGCCAGTCTCGTGCATCTGGAAGGTCACGTCATAGTCGCTGACGCGCTCGCCTTCCTGGTCAGTGTCCGGCTCGAAATAGGCCATCGTGACCGGCAGAAAGTTGTCGTCGCCGATATCGCCGAGGAGTGTTCTGGTTTCTGCGGCCTTGAGCGGCTTCGCCTTGCCGATAACGACAGAGACGGTGGTGGCGTCATCAACGAATTCGGTTCCGTCGAACACGGAGCTCTCATAGAAGCGCAAGCCTTCGCGCGCATTTTCGAGAATCTCGAAAACCTGGCCGCTCGGGAACATGGCGCCCGGACCGAACGTCATCTCCGCCTTCTCAGGCTTGGTGTATGCCACCTGAATGCCGTCGGCGGCGCGCTCCGCCGATCCTTCCACCTCTTCCTCAAGCTCCTGGTCCGAATAGGACTGGCTCTTGAACTTGAAGCTCTGGCCGTCAGCCGTCTCGAAGCTTTGAACCCGCCGGTCGAGCAGGCGCGGCCCCTCACTTGTCTCGAACTTCATCACCAGCCGGGATTCAGCGGTGTAGCCCTGACATGCGGAACCGGAAAAATCGAAGACCCAGCGTCCGGACAGCCCCTCGATGTCGGACGTGTCGCTGACGGAGGCTAAACTGACGTCATAGACCGCCCTATGTGGTAATAGTGTCAGAGCCTCAGCCCTTACGGCGCCACAAAGAGTCACCACAGTCAATGTGGCGGCAAGAAGGCTATGACGCGTCACGCGCATTGAGAACTCCGCTTTGGAACGGTTGATCATGAATGACGCCCCCGGCCGGTAGACCCGAAGTCCTGAAGAATGCGGACTGATTCTGCAACCATGATTGGAGCAACAGGAGTGATCCATGTCAGAATCCATTGAGAAGCGCCTGCTTGAACTTGGTGTGGAATTGCCCCCGCCCGCTAAAGCTCTTGCCAATTACGTGCCGACCATGCGGGCTGGCCAGTTCATCTTCACGGCGGGTCAGCTACCATTCAAGGACGGCAAGCTGATGGCAATGGGTGTGCTCGGGCGTGAACTCGGCACGGAAGCAGGCAAGCTCGCCGCCAAATGGTGCGCCGTTAATGTGCTCGCTGCAATACGCAATTCGTTGGGTGGGTTCGATCAGCTGCGGCGGATCGTCAAGATCACCGTCTTTGTCGCATCCACACAGGAGTACACGGAGCAGCATCTGGTAGCCAATGGCGCTTCCGATTTTCTGGTTGCAGCGCTCGGAGAACGCGGCGAACATGCCCGGTCCGCGGTCGGAGTCGCTGTTCTGCCAATGAATGCTCCGGTCGAAATCGAAGCCGTCTTAGAAGTCGAGTAAACGGCCATAATGCCTGATCTCTCATGGCTCACCGCCAGGCCGATCGCCCACAGGGGTCTTCACGACCTGAACCGCACGCGCTGGGAAAATACGCTCGCCGCTTTCTCGGCTGCGATCGATCAAGGCTATGCGATCGAATGCGACGTGCACCTTTCCGCTGATCGAGTGCCTATGTTGTTCCATGACGAGAGACTGGACCGCCTCACGGGAACCGGCGGATGCATCTGGGAGCGAACCGCCTCCGAGCTTCAGGCGCTGCGGATTGGCGGTACGGAGGAACACATCCCGACGCTGGAAGAGATGCTTGCGCTTGTTGATGGCCGCGTGCCGATTGTCATTGAGTTGAAGGGATCGCGCGCCGAGGGCCTCGTGGAAGAAGTCGTGCACCGCCTTGCCGCCTACCCTGGCCCCGTGGCGCTCATGTCCTTCGAGCATGAGCTCATCCGCGATCTGGAGCGCCATGCCGGAGTGATTCCCTATGGCCTGACCGCCGAGAGTCGCGGGCTGGAAGAGCACAAGCAGCATTTCCATATGCTCGGGCACGGGATCTCGTTTGTCTCCTATTCCATCGCCGACCTTCCGAATGCCTTCGTCAGGCACGTCCGCAACGAGCTTTCGATGCCGGTCATCACCTGGACGGTACGCGATGAGGCCGATGTAAGGCGCACCTTTGAGCACGCTGACCAGATGACCTTTGAAGGTTTCATGCCTTCGCTCAAGTCGGGTATGGCCAATGAGCAATGACCTCACGTTGACCCTGCGTGTCCTCGCAAGCTTCTCGGAATTCGACCGGGAGGAATGGGAGCACCTGGTCGGAACCTCACACAAAGGTTCATCATCATCTTACAACCCATTCCTTTCATATGATTTTCTGCTTTCACTTGAAGAAAGCAGATGTGCCATCGGCCGGACCGGCTGGCTTGCCCAGCACCTTGCTCTTACGACGGAAGATGGAAGCCTGCTCGGCGCCGTACCCTGCTATCTGAAGTCGCACAGCCAGGGAGAATATGTCTTCGACCATGGCTGGGCGGACGCCTACGAACGCGCCGGCGGTCGCTACTATCCAAAGCTCCAGGTCTCGGTGCCCTTTACGCCGGCGACCGGCCCTCGCCTCCTCGTCCGGGAAGGCTCTGACGCCGCTGCAGTCCGGCAGGCACTCGCACAGGGGCTGAAGACGCTGGCCGGAAAACTCGACGTTTCATCCGTTCACGTGACCTTCGCCCAGCCTGATGACATTCCAGCGCTGGAAAGCGAAGACTTCCTGCTTCGCACGGACACCCAGTTCCACTTCTTCAACGAAGACTACGGCAGCTACGAGGATTTCCTCGATACCCTCGCCTCCCGCAAGCGCAAGGCGCTGCGCAAGGAAAGGCGGGAGGCCGTCGCGCCAGGAATCGAGATCGAGCGGCTCACCGGCAAGGATATCACCGAGGCCCACTGGGACGACTTCTTCGCCTTCTACATGGACACGGGCTCGCGCAAGTGGGGTCGGCCCTATCTGAACCGCACCTTCTTCTCGCTCATCGGCGAACGCATGGCCGATGACATCCTTCTGGTCATGGCCCGGCGCGACGGTCGCTACATTGCCGGCGCGATCAACTTCATTGGATCGGATACGCTCTTTGGCCGCAACTGGGGTGCGATCGAGCACCACCCGTTCCTGCATTTCGAGGTCTGTTACCACCAGGCCATCGATTTCGCGATAGAGCGGGGCCTCGCCAAGGTTGAAGCCGGCGCGCAGGGCGAGCACAAGCTTGCACGCGGCTATTTGCCCGTCACCACCTATTCAGCCCATCACATCGAGCATCCGGGTCTCCGAAGCGCGGTGGCCGATTTCCTTGACGCCGAACGTCGTGAGGTTGATCTGATGGAGGAAGCGCTTAACGAGTATTCCCCGTATCGCAAGAGCGGCTAATGACTATCATGGCGTCATCGGCGTCGATCTGATTCTGCCATCGCCTTTGCCCGAATTCAGTTGCCTGAAGGAACGTAGCATGAGCTCACCCGTTTATGACGACAAGAACCCTTTCGCGATGATCCTGCGCGGTGAACTGCCCGCTTACAAAGTCTACGAAGACCACGATACGGTCGCATTCATGGATATCATGCCGCGCACTGACGGGCATTGCCTCGTCATTCCCAGGAATCCCTCACGCAATCTTCTCGACGCAGAGCCTGAAACGCTCGCCAGGGTGATTGCAACGGTCCAGAAGGTGGGTCGCGCTGCGATGAAGGCTTTTGATGCGGATGGTCTGCAGATCGACCAGTACAATGAAGCGCCGTCGGGCCAGACCGTCTTCCACCTGCATTTCCACGTCCTCCCTCGCTACGAGGGCGTGGCGCTTCGTCCGCACGCGGGACAGATGGCCGACAAGGACCTGCTGGCCAGCCACGCCGAGAAGCTGCGGGCGGCTTTGGAGCAGACTACTTGACGTGTGAATTACCATTCCTGGTCATCAACCTCGATCGCAGTCGCGATCGATGGAAGAGCATTGAGAACCAGGCCAAAGCAGCCGGTATTCAGCTTGAGCGGGTGCCGGCCGTCGACGGAAACGCGATACCCGACACAGAGTGGGTCAATTTCGACCGCAGGAAATTTTACCTCTGCCATGGGCGCCGGCCGATTGGCGCGGAATATGGCTGTTACATGAGCCATATTCATGCCCTGCAAAGGATTGTTGACCAGAACATCCCGTATGCCGTCATTCTTGAGGATGACGCCGGCATCCCACAAGACGCGATGAAGCGCCTGCAGGCGATCATTGACAGTGGCCTCGGGTTCGATGTCGTGAAGCTTTTCAATCACCGGACCAAGGGGTTTGTCACCAAGGCCAAGACGTCTGAGGGCGACGAGCTCGGCCGCTGCATCCACGGGCCGCTCGGCTCGTCCATGGGGTATCTGGTGACGCGCGACGGAGCGCAGCGGCTACTTGATACCCTGCTCCCGATGTTCCTGCCCTATGACGTCGCACTTGAACGCGGCTGGAAGGGCGGAGTGCGGATCTACCTCACCCGTGAACCGGTCATCCGCCCTGCGCAGATCGCAGTCTCCACAATCGGCAGCTATGCCGGGACCAAGTTTCCCCGCATCCTGCGCATACCAACCGCCTTCTTCCGCGGCGTCGATTACCTGTCGCGCACGGTCTACGCCCTCAAGGGTTGATCAACCTCGTCCGAACGCCGATCTTTCCGTGCCGGTGCGCCTCCAGCAGCAAGGCCGCCAGCACGATCGAGATCAGCAGCACGTTCCTGTCACTCAGCATCAGGCCGTGCAGCGAGCCGTAGCAGATGAGCGACAGCAGCATCAGCGTCAGCGTTTCGCGCACGGAAGCGTCGCCGCCCTTCCAGATCTTGCGGCTCACGACGACGAAGAAGGCCAGCATCAGGATCAAACCAACGAGACCGCGCTGGCGCAGTTCATCGAGCACGAAATTGTGGACGTGGACGAAGTGTGAGAAAGTATCGCTGAATTGCGGTGGGATCATCGACTTGACCTGCCGCATGCTCTCGACACCACCGACTCCCGCGAGCGGATGTTCCGCAATGGTTGCGAGCGCATTCTTCCAGAGCCGCAGCCGCACCCCTAACCCGGTCATCGGCTGCTGTTCGGGAACCTCACCCATTGCATCCTGGATCTCGAGAACCGTGTAGTCGAATCGGTCGGCAAGGCTCGAGCTCATCTTTGCTCCAGCTATGGTTCCGACCACCACCAATGCGATCCCGCTGGCAATGATGGCACTTCTGTGCTGCCGGGTGAGGAGCGTCTGGCCCTTCTTCCGCGCTAGCAAGATCCGAAAGATGTCGAAGGCGATTGCCATCAGAACCACCGGCAGGACGGAACGCGTCCCGGTCATGAACACCACTATTGCGCCCAGGTAGAACCAGAGGCTGCTGTCCGGCAGATATTTCGGCGCCGCGTCAACGCGGTGGCGCGCCAGGAGAGAGATCACGATCAGAACGAAGGCTGTATTGGCTTCGTTTCCGCCAAAACCGATCCGCATATCACCGGTCAGAAGCTCGACGATGGCAAGCGGCAAGGCAATGACGGTCGCGATTCTCGCACCCAGCACGATCTGGCGAAGTGGATCCTTGACCAGTGCAAAGCCCACCATCAGCAGCATGCCGGAGAGGAGATAGACCGGGTAGCCGATCCATCGGATTTCCTTTGGCAGGTTGCCATGCAGAAGCAGGCCGACTGCCACTGCATAACCCACGTAGATCAGGCACCAGAAGCGATAGTCGGGATCGACACACTGGCTGATACGATGCCGGAAGGCCAGGAAATAGACGCCAGTCCCAATGAAGTAGGCAAAGACGATCATGTCCAGGTGGAGCTTGACGGCAAAGGCGGCCATTCCGGCGGACAGCAGAATGGGGTCGACGTGCCGCCGCAGCAGAAGGGTCCTGAACAGCCTTCCCTGATGGCGTGTGCTCTGGTCAGAAAGTTCGTTATGAGGAGGTACGACCGTGTCTACAAGTTCTAACGAAATATTACGGTCGCTCATTCGATCTCCAGCTCGCTCAGAAAGGGACACCGGTAAGAAAAACCTGCGTCCACGTTTCATTTTTCAATAGGCACGGCTTGAATCGATAATGTGAGACTGTAGCAAAAGAGCGTCCGATTTTCACCGGACGCTCTTTTTCTTGTGGTTAGTTCTTGCGAGGCAGCTGCGGGACAAGGCTCCGCTTTCGGGGCTCCTTGGCCGGCCCATCCTTCGGCTTGGCCGCAGCAGCTTTCGGCTTGGCTTTGCGAGCCGTCGCCTTCTTGGGCTTGGCCGGGGTCTCACGCTTTGGCCGCACCGGAACTTCGTCCGGAATCGACTCGAGCTTCAGACCCTTCGCGCCGTCCTCCTTGTCCTCGACCGTTACCTTGACGGTGCCGCCCTTCTTGAGCTTGCCGAAAAGCACCTCTTCGGCCAGCGGCTTCTTGATGTGCTCCTGGATCACGCGACCGAGCGGGCGAGCCCCCATTCGTTCGTCGTAACCCTTCTCGGCGAGCCAGGCGATGGCGTCTTCCGAAAGGTCGAAGGTGACATTCCGCTCGGCAAGCTGAGCTTCCAGCTGCATGACGAACTTCTGCACCACCTGATGGACAACCGGCGTAGGCAGGGCGCCGAACGGGATGATTGCGTCAAGCCTGTTGCGGAACTCCGGCGTGAAGAGCCTGTTGATGGCCTCCATGTCATCGCCTTCCCGCTTCGACGAACCAAAGCCGATGGCAGGCTTGGCCATGTCCGAAGCACCCGCGTTCGTCGTCATGATCAGGACGACATTGCGGAAGTCGATCTTCTTGCCGTTGTGGTCCGTCAGCTTGCCGTGGTCCATGACCTGCAGCAGGATGTTGAACAGGTCCGGATGCGCCTTCTCGATCTCATCAAGCAGCAGCACGCAATGCGGATGCTGGTCGACGCCGTCGGTGAGCAGACCACCCTGGTCGAAGCCGACATAGCCGGGAGGCGCACCGATCAGGCGGGAGACCGTGTGACGCTCCATGTACTCCGACATGTCGAAGCGGAGCAGTTCCACGCCCAGCGAGGCCGCCAGCTGCTTGGCCACTTCCGTCTTGCCGACGCCCGTAGGACCGGAGAACAGGTAGCTGCCGATCGGCTTCTCAGGTTCGCGCAGGCCGGCACGCGCCAGCTTGATCGATGAGGCAAGCGCCTCGATCGCACGATCCTGACCATAGACGACCCGCTTCAGCTCGGCCTCAAGGTTTGCCAGAACCTTCTCGTCATCGGCCGAGACGGTCTTCGGCGGGATGCGTGCCATGGTGGCAATCGTCGCCTCGATCTCCTTGACCGTTATGGTCTTGCGCCGCTTGGTCTCCGGCAGCAGCATCTGCGACGCACCGGTCTCATCGATGACGTCGATCGCCTTGTCAGGCAGCTTGCGGTCATTGATGTAGCGGGCCGAGAGCTCAACAGCCGCCTTGATGGCGTCGTTGGTGTACTTGACCTTGTGGAAGTCCTCGAAATACGGACGCAGGCCCTGCATGATCTCGATCGCGTCAGGCACGCTCGGCTCGTTCACGTCGATCTTCTGGAAGCGACGGACGAGTGCCCGGTCCTTCTCGAAGAACTGGCGGAACTCCTTGTAAGTCGTTGATCCGATGCAACGAATTGCACCTGACGACAGTGCGGGCTTCAGAAGGTTCGAGGCATCCATGGCGCCTCCGGAGGTCGCGCCTGCACCGATCACCGTATGGATCTCATCAATGAACAGAACCGCGCCGGGATAGTCTTCCAGCTCCTTGACGACCTGCTTCAGACGCTCCTCGAAGTCACCGCGATAACGGGTGCCGGCGAGCAGCGTGCCCATGTCCAGCGCGAAGATCGTGGCATCGAGCAGCACTTCCGGCACATCGCCTTCAACGATGCGCTTGGCGAGCCCCTCCGCGATGGCGGTCTTGCCCACGCCGGGATCGCCCACATAGAGCGGGTTATTCTTGGAACGGCGGCAGAGGATCTGGATCGTGCGGTTGATCTCGGCCTCGCGGCCAACCAGCGGATCGATCTTGCCCTGGCGTGCCTTCTGGTTGAGGTTCACGCAATAGGCGGTCAGCGCATCCTGCTGCTGCTTCTTCTTCGAACCCTCATCCGCCTCGGCTGCACTTGCCTGGTCCTCGTCGGCCCCACGCGGCGTGCGCGTTTCGGCCGAGCCCGGACGCTTGGCGATGCCATGGCTGATGTAGTTGACCGCGTCATAGCGGGTCATCTGCTGTTCCTGCAGGAAGTAGGCGGCATGGCTTTCGCGCTCGGCGAAGATCGCCACCAGCACATTGGCGCCCGAAACCTCCTCACGGCCAGACGACTGCACGTGGATGACCGCCCGCTGGATCACACGTTGAAAACCCGCCGTCGGCTTGGAATCCTCGTCATAGCCGGTGACAAGGTTGTCCAGCTCACCGTCGATATATTCAACAATGTTGCGTCTCAGGGCTTCCAGATCAACGTTGCAGGCACGCATGACAGCAGCTGCGTCCTGATCGTCGATCAACGCCAGCAGCAGGTGCTCCAGAGTGGCGTACTCATGATGGCGTTCGTTGGCATAGGTCAGCGCCTGGTGCAACGCGCGTTCCAGCCCTTGTGAGAAAGCGGGCATTCAAAACCTCATTTCTTCTCCATCACGCACTGAAGCGGATGTTGATGCTGACGGGCAAAATCCATGACCTGCGAGACCTTGGTTTCAGCCACCTCAAACGTATAGATACCACATTCACCAACGCCGTGATTATGAACATGCCACATGATCTTTGTGGCCGTCTCACGATCTTTATGGAAAAATCTCTCCAGGACGTGCACGACGAATTCCATTGGTGTGTAATCGTCGTTCAAGAGCAATACGCGATAGAGGCTAGGCTTCTTGGTCTTCGTCCGCGTTTTTGTAATGACCGCGGTGCTGCGGCCGACACCATTGCCGCCCTCATCCCCACTCGTCATCCGTAACGTGTCCCCTGGCATTCTCATCTCGCGATCTTCAACTTCCTGTCCAACCGTCGCGCTCACTCTGAGCACGACATGTAGGGTGCTGCGGAACCGATTTTAAGCCCTTCTGTTCAGCACACAATACATTGGTTGAAACAATTGCCGCCAGACCGCAATGGGTGGATGGAAGCCGTTGCTCAACCTTTCGCGAGCACTCTGACCGGCCACATCAGACGTTGATCGGCTGTGGCACGCGAAGCTGAACGCGGTCGGCGGAAAATGGTTCACTTGACTGCACATCTCCCCCAATCCGCAAAGAAACTTGCGCGCCAGAAACGCTTCGTGTCTTATTATCTGGCTAATAGAAATAATCCTTTTCAAGAAATCGTCATGCTTTTAAATTTGATTTTCGCATTGTTCATAGTCGGAATTTTTTCCCTTTCGCTCAGATTGAACAAGATCGCGACACTATCGTTGTTGGTCTCGGTTCTTGGTTATCTGTCCATCGCTTCCTCAGCCCTCCCGGAATACCTGATGGAGCGCCTACAGACGCCCTATTCCCCGCGACTCCAATCGCCCGTCACGGACGATACTGCCTTCGTGGTATTTGGAATGGGCACGCAAAAAGATCGCGGCCGATGATCGGACCTATGTGGAGCCCCTCGCCTTCGCCTACGGACCACTGATGGCAGCCGTTGACATGTACCATCAATGCGCCCAGGGACAGCTGAAGTGCACCTTCATCACTGCGGGTGCAGACATCGCCGGCAACGGCATCTCGGAAGCCGAAGTGAGCGCCCGCGCCCTCATCAAGGCAGGCATCCCCACTCAGGCGATCATTCGCGAGGAAGAGAGCCTGAACACCTGGGAAAGCAGCCGGCACGTTGGTGAGATCCTGCACAGCCTGAAGCCGAAACGGGTGGTTCTTCTGCAGAGCGCGCCGATGATGAAGCGCAGCCTGCTCTATCTGGAACACTTCGGCGTGATCGCTGAACCCATGGCCGCTGCCTACCTGACAACGTCACACACGAACATGTCCGCCACCGGGCTCAATTTTCTTGCCGCTGAAGTGGGCTTCCAGGAGCATTTCGATATCTGGCGTTACACTCTTTACAACTACCTGGGATGGAACGAGCCGAAGGAGCCGCCGTTGGCTTTGGGCGAACTGTCGCAGAGTTCAACTTAATTACGACTTTGCCATAATCATCACAAATCCGTCCCGCATCAGGGACCCCAAAGCCGTGCGAGCTAGCGTTCCCCGTTGAGCGCAGGTAGGCGGGAGACATTGCCTGCGGACAACGCGTCGACATGCTCACGCGCCACTCCACAACGGTAATTTTCCGTAAATATCATAACTGCCATAAACCAATTGGTAACGCTGCTCGCACTAGTGTCGGAGACAAGGGGTTGATGACCTCTACTCCAGAAAAAAGCAGTGGGTGTGACGGTGCGTCAGGCGTTGTTGGGTATCAGTAACTTTGTTCAAAACATCTCACGAGGCCGCGGCAAGGTTGCCATTATTGCGGCCGTGATGTTGGGGCTGGCCTCTCCGGCCATCGCAAATCCAAAGTACGCGGGTATCGTGGTTGACGCCAAGACCGGCAAGGTTCTTTACGAGGAAAATGCGGACGCTCCGCGTTTCCCGGCGTCTCTTACGAAGATGATGACTCTCTATCTGACGTTCGAAGCGTTGGATGCGGGCAAGATCTCGAAAAGCACGCGTGTTACCTTCTCCAAGCATGCAGCCGCCGAGCCGCCTACCAAGCTCGGCATCGGCGCAGGCAACAGCATCACCGTCGAACAGGCAATCCTGAGCCTGGTCACCAAGTCGGCCAATGACGCGGCCACGGCTTTGGGCGAACTGCTGGGCGGCTCGGAAAAGAACTTTGCGGCCATGATGACCACGAAGGCTCGTCAGCTTGGCATGGGTCGCACCGTGTTCCGCAATGCCAATGGCCTTCCGAACGACGCCCAGAAGACCACGGCACGTGACATGGCGAAGCTCGGCATTGCGCTGCGTGAGCATTTCCCGCACCACTACAAGTACTTCTCGACGCGTTCCTTCGCGTTCGGGAAGCAGCAGATCCGCAACCACAACAACCTGCTTGGTGTTGTGAATGGCGTTGACGGCATCAAGACCGGCTACACCCGGGCCTCAGGTTACAACCTCGTTTCGTCGGTTCAGGCAGACGGTCGCAGCATCGTCGCGGTGGTGATGGGTGGCTCCAGCGGCCGTGCCCGTGACAACCAGATGGCAGCCCTCATCAAGCGCTACCTCCCGAATGCTTCAACCGGTCGCGACCAGCAGCTGATCGCCCGTGGTCCGGTCGTCGTTCAGCCCAGGCAGCAGCAGATTGCCGCGAACGACAATGTTGCCAAGGCAGCGGTCGTGGCATCGATCCTTCCGTCGAGCGCTCCCATTCCGGTTGAGCGTCCGTCCGATGCCCTGCCGATCACCGCTTACGCCCAGGAAAAGAGCTCCTCCGAGCGTGACCCGTTGGCCCGCATCGTAGCCGAGAGCGCCCACATGGAAGTCGATCCGGTTCACACCGCATCCGCTACGCCGTCGAGCGGCTGGGTCATCCAGGTTGCCTCCATGCCGTCTAAGACCGAAGCGCTCCGCTTCCTTGAGAACATGAAGGAAAAGGTCGGCTCCCCGCTCTCCAAGGCGTCTGCGTTCACCGAGACCTTCGAGCACAAGGGCCGCACGTATCACCGTGCACGCTTCGGCGGCTTCGACGACAAGGTTTCCGCCTGGAACGCCTGCGAGACGCTGAAGAAGCAGAAGATCCAGTGCTTCGCCGTGGTTGCGAACTAAGAACTTCGCGGGGCCGTTCCGTCGGCCCCGTTTCCGGAACCACGGGCCTGGGGTTGGCCCAGGGAACCGGGTGATCTCCAGCCAGGATTTGAAGCGGAGATCAGCAGAGTGACGAGATAGTAGGTAACGTTGCGTTTTGGGGAGACTAGCCGTGTTTGGACAAGAGGACGTCCTTGGCTTCATTGATACGAGCAGCAAGAAAAGACGAGCCCCCAACATCGGGATGTACTCGCTGCATAAGGCGGCGATGAGCCTCTCTGATCTGCGTCGCAGAAGCACCAGCTTCAAGACCAAGAATCTCGTAGGCCTCCTGCTCTGTCATGCCGCCAGAACGGCCCGGGCTTCCCTGCCCCGCACTTCCGTTCGCATCAACGCGGTCTCGCCATCCGGCAAAACGGCCATCAAGATACGTCTCTAGGAGACGAACGCTGTCCTCATCGCCCCGACATTCACCATGAAGGGCGATGAGATCATCGAGGGACAGGTCAGCGAGTTGCCTTCCCTGAAAATGTCCGGCGAGCACCCGGCCCTCCAGCTCCCCGCTGTCGTGATCAAGCTCCATCTCAAGCATTGACGACTGAACCCTCGAGCGCTGCCCGGGGGTCGGCTTTGCCCTCGCCGTGTAGCGGTTGCGTCCTGCCCATCCCAGAGCACCTGAAATCAGCATGCCGCCAAGGCCTGCTCTTCCAAAAAGCAACAGTAGCAGGCCGAAAAGTCCCAGAACAATGGGTCCGGCCCAGCGCAGAACCGTTGCTATCGCCGCCGGACTGGCCCGCAGGAATGCGTAGACGGAAGCGCCCGCAAGAAGCAGGGCCAGGACAATGGGTACCGCTATGGTCATGGTTTCCTGCCGCTCAAATGCTCGAGCATGAGTTGATCTTCGGGCTTGCCGCGTGCCGCAAGCGCCTTAAGGCCACCCGTGGCGTAGACCGCGACAGCCGAAAGCAGCTTTGCCAGATGGTCAGCAGCTGAGCTGTCGAAGCGGAACCATGCGCCGCGCGACAGCCTGGCGATCTCCTTGAATGCGCCGGTTGCCACCGGATCGTTACCTTCCTGGAAGACGAAGACCGGAACGCCCTTCAGCCCGAGTTCTCCAGCCTTGGCCGCGAGGTCGTCGACGTTCTCCTCCATTGCGTCACCAATGAAGACGACCGCATTGACCTTGGTTGTGGCATGTTCCTTGAGAGCATGGGCAAGAACCTTGCGGATCTGCGTGTACCCGCCGCGGCAGTCGATCTTGGTCATGAGGTTTTTGAGCGCGTTTGTATCGCTCACGAAGCGCGAGGCGCGGCATTCATCCAGGCCACGGTAGTAGACGAGCTGAACCTGCAGCCCGCCCGCCTTGGCCACAGCATCGAACATGTGTGCCTGGATTTCGCAGGCGAGATCCCAGGTGGGTTGGCGGCTCATGGTGGCATCGAGCGCGAGGATCAGCCGTCCCGCACTCCCGCCCTGTGGCGCAAGTGCCCGCGCCTGCCGCACAAAGGCATCGATTGCCTTGCTGTCGGATCGCGCGGCCGCGACATCGCCAGGATTGCTCTTTACGGGCGTCTGCTTGTTGCTCATGCCTTGAAGATGTGGGCCAGCAATCGCCCTGACAAGCCCTGATCGTCAGGCGGAGAGGTTTTTCAGGTGAGTTTAAAGCAGACCCAGCTCGGCCAGTTCCCGGCGCAGGCTGTCCGGCAGCTCGCCCGTGCCCGATGCACCGACGTCAGCAGGGACATCTTCAGGCGACAGATAGCGCCAGCCCTGGAACGGGCGGCGCGGTACCCACTCCGTGCGCACCACGACAGGATCGAGAACCAGATGGCAGCGGTTGACGCCTTCGGAGTCGCGGAAGGGCCGAACGTCGAGCAGGCGCTGACGGCATGTGATACCGCCCTTCATCACCCAGTAGAGCGAACCACCATCGGTCAGCTCCTCCACGCGCTTCGGGATCATGCGTGTGGTGTGATACTGTTCAGCTGGCGCCCCTCGCCGCTTCTTGTCCTCCAGCGTGAAATCGATCCACGCTTCGAGTTCTTCCGGCGAGCTGCAACCGACACAAAGCTTTAAGATGTTCAGGGCCATGGCTGCGGTTTCGCGCAAATGTGCCCGCAGGTCAATGCGTCATGAGTTAACACTCGATCACATTGACCGCGAGCCCACCGAGGCTCGTTTCCTTGTAGCGCTCGTTCATGTCGACGCCCGTCTGGCGCATGGTTTCGACTGCTGCGTCGAGCGAAACGAGATGCCTGCCGTCCCCCTTCAGCGCCAGCGAGGCGGCCGTGACAGCCTTGACCGCGCCCAAGGCGTTGCGCTCGATACAGGGCACCTGCACCAGTCCGCCCACAGGATCACAGGTCATGCCAAGATGATGCTCGAGCGCGATTTCAGCCGCATTTTCCACCTGCATTGGCGTTCCGCCCATGAGCGCTGCGAGACCTGCAGCCGCCATGGCCGAAGCGGAACCCACCTCGCCCTGGCACCCCATCTCAGCACCTGAGATCGAGGCATTATGCTTGATGAGCCCGCCGACGGCAGCCGCCGTCAGGAAGAAATCGTGGATCTGCCGTTCTTCGGCTTCCGGATAAAATCGTATCCAGTAGTGCAGCACCGCCGGAATGACGCCCGCCGCTCCATTGGTGGGAGCGGTGACGACCCGACCACCAGCCGCGTTCTCTTCATTCACCGCCATGGCATAGACGGAAAGCCAGTCATTGGCCGCAAGCGGATTGGGCCGGTTGCTCACCCAGTCGTCTTCCATCTTCTCGAACAGCCGACGCGCCCGGCGCTGGACCTTGAGCCCACCCGGCAGCTCCCCATCCTGGGAGAGACCGCGCGCCACACAGGCTTTCATCGCCTGCCAGATGTGTTCGATCCCTGTATCGAGCTCTTCCTCGCTGCGGGTTGCTAGCTCATTGGCCCGTTTCATCTCGGCGATTGAAAGGTTTGAGGCCGTCGCCATGTCTAGCATCTCGCGCGCACTGGCAAAGGGGTAAGGCACGGCGAGCAAGTCCTGCTGGCCGGAACCGCTCTTCCGGCCCTGCAGCTCTTCCTCCGAGACCACGAAACCGCCACCGATGGAATAATAGACGCGACGCAGGAGAAGTCTGTCTTCGGCGTCGTAAGCGCAGAACTGCATTCCGTTGGCATGACCCGGCAAAGGGTGCTTCCGGTCGAAGACGAGATCCGTCTGCGGATCAAACCTGTATGGAGGATGCCCTGCCGGCGCGACCATCTTGCGCGCAGCGATCGCCTGAAGCGCAGGTTCGATCTCGTCCGGATCGATGGTCTCCGGTGAAAAGCTCTGCAGACCGAGGATCACAGCCCGGTCGGTTGCATGCCCAGTGCCGGTAAAAGCAAGGGAGCCATGAAGGCTTACCGATATGCGTGCCACTTCTGTGCCTGCGGGTCGCGGCCAGTCGCCGGATTTTACCTCATCGAGAAAACGTCGGGCAGCCACCATCGGCCCCATGGTGTGGGAACTCGACGGACCGATGCCGATCTTGAAGAGATCAAAAACCGAAAGGAACAAGGACAACACCTCTTTGCGACAAAGCTTCAGCCTACATAGCATGTCGGCGACAATGCTGTCGAAATTGTGCCCCGCCTCCATGCGCCAGAAACGGCAAAGCGCAACCCGAAGGCTGCGCTTTGCAATTGAAGGAGCGGGCCTGTACCCGCGCTGGGCTTGGAAGCAAAACAGCAGACCGCCGCCGTTTGTAAAGCCGCGTTCCAGAGGTCCAGTATGTAGAGCAGTTTGCGCCTAACGGGGCGCGCCGGGTACTGCAGCAGTTCCTGGAAAAGCGGAAACCGATTTTCGGTTCGAAACTGCTATGGAACCTAGACTTAGATCATTCTGAAAATGATCTAGTGCGTTCCGACGAACAGCCAAGCAAGGAGAATAATGCCGGCGAAACCAATCGCTGCCTTGGCGGTAACGCCCCAGCAGGATTTCTGAATGGATCCGTCCATTTGGGTCCTATGAAGTTGTTTCACTCCGCACCAACCTCCCTACCTCCGATGGTGCAGTGCACTCCGGATAGCCCTTTTCACTTGGGGAAGCAAGCCTCAAGGCGGCAAGATTGTGTCGGAGATAGCTAATCTAGGTAAAGAAATGAAAATGCGTTTATTTAAAATCAAGTGGTTATGGCGCAAAACTAATTAACCAGTTGGTAACATGATGGGCGCGATCGTGGCGATAACCAGCCCTACTCAATGGGGTCGACAGGCGGCAGGATCGTGTCGGTTCGCCCTGTCATCCAGTAAGCCACGAGCCCGATCCACTCGCGGATGCCGCGGGTTGTGTTGCTCAGGTTGTCGATGACATTGTCTTCGGCAAGTCCAACGTTTTCCGTGCCTGCAGTCTTGTAATCGACCGGCCAGGGAATGACATCGAAGCCAACCTTGCGGAAGAGATTCACCGAGCGCGGCATGTGGAAGGCAGAGGTAACCAACAGCCAGTTGTCGCCCGGTCGGGGCTCCACCAGACGCCGAGTCATCACGGCATTTTCGTAGGTATCGCGGGACTGACCCTCAAGCTCGATGCGGCCGCGCTCGACGCCAAGCGCTTCCAGCAGGCGCGGCGCGGTATCCGCGTCCCCCTCGCCTGCAAGCATGACGGACCCATTCCCACCGGAGATGATCAGCCGCGCATTCGGAAAACGGCGAGCGAGAATGGCGGCTTCGACAAAGCGGTCGCCACTGTCGTTGAGCTCGTAGCCGCCCCGAGCGAGATTGATCGCACCTTCAAACCCACCGCCAAGCACAATGATACCGGTTACGTCGTCCGGCAGCGGATCGGGACGGGAAAACCGGTTCTCAAGTGGTTGAAGGAGAAGTGCGCCGAACGTGGTCCAGGCGGCGAGCGCCAGGACGAGCAGACCGGCGGAAGACGCCAGCAGCGCGGTGATGCGCCAACGAAAAGCCCCGGCAACCACCGAGGCCAGAAGCAGCAGGCCAACCAGGTTGACCGGCTGCAGGAGGCCCCAGAAGATGGCCGAGGCGTAGTGAAACATCAGCTCCCCCCGAAGCTGGTGGTGTTACCACCAGCGCGAAGGTTCAAAGCGTCCTGCCGACTGTTCAATCACATGAGCCGCGCGGAACAGCGTCTCCTCGTCAAACGGACGACCGATGAGCTGCAGACCGAGCGGCAGGCCGTTGGAGTCGAGACCGGCCGGAACGGTCATGCCCGGCAAACCGGCCATGTTCACGGTGACCGTGAAGATGTCGTTCAGGTACATCTTGACCGGATCGTTGGCGAGGTTCTCATCCGCGATGCCAAAGGCAGCCGAAGGCGTTGCAGGCGTCAGGATCGCATCGACACCAGCTTCAAACGCAAGGTCGAAGTCGCGCTTGATGAGCGAACGGACCTTCT
Source organism: Nitratireductor aestuarii (assembly GCF_014641695.1). Taxonomy (GTDB): domain Bacteria; phylum Pseudomonadota; class Alphaproteobacteria; order Rhizobiales; family Rhizobiaceae; genus Chelativorans; species Chelativorans aestuarii. The sequence continues at coordinate 493,969 of NZ_BMIF01000001.1, forward strand.
GGGCGCGCAGGTAATAGGCGTCGTAGTAACCAGCCGAGAGAACGTAGGTGCCGATCATGATGCGGCGCTGCACCTCGCGGCCGAAACCTTCGGCGCGGGTGTTTTCGTACATCTCGGTGATGTCCTTGCCCGGAACGCGCAGGCCGTAGCGAACGCCGTCGTATCGCGCGAGGTTGGACGAAGCCTCAGCCGGAGCAACGATGTAGTACGTCGCCAGCGCGTATTTCGTGTGCGGCAGCGAGATGTCGACGATCTCGGCACCGGCATCGCGCATCCAGTCGATGCCCTTCTGCCAGAGCGCCTCGATTTCGGCGGGCATGCCGTCGACGCGGTACTCTTTCGGAATACCGATCTTCAGGCCCTTGATGGACTGGCCGAGTGCGGCCTCATAGTCCGGCACGGGCACATCGACGGAGGTCGTGTCCTTGAGGTCAACGGAAGCCATGGACTTCAGCATGATGGCCGCATCGCGCACGTCGCGGGTGATCGGACCAGCCTGATCAAGCGACGAGGCGAAGGCCACGGTGCCCCAGCGAGAGCAACGGCCGTAGGTCGGCTTGATGCCAACGGTCGCGGTGAAGGCTGCAGGCTGGCGGATCGAACCACCGGTATCCGTCGCGGTCGCACCGGCGCAGAGCCAGGCGGCCACGGCGGCAGCGGAACCACCGGACGAACCGCCGGGAACCAGATCGCGTTCGCTATCCTTGGCACGCCACGGGTTGATCACAGGACCGTAGTAGGACGTCTCGTTGGACGAGCCCATGGCGAACTCGTCCATGTTGAGCTTGCCCAGCATGACGGCGCCGTCGTTCCAGAGGTTCGCCGTGACGGTCGATTCATAGCGCGGCTTGAAACCGTCGAGGATGTGGCTGCAGGCCTGCGTGTGGACGCCTTCCGTGGCGAACAGGTCCTTCACGCCGACCGGAACGCCTTCAAGCGCGCGAGCCTCGCCGGCCGCGATGCGTTGATCGGAGGCCTTGGCCATCTCACGCGCCTTGTCGGCGGTCACGGCCACATAGGCATTGAGCTTCCCGTTCGCTGCATCGATCGCGCCAAGATAGGCGTCGGTGAGTTCGACAGCGGTAAAATCCTTGGCCGAAAGTCCGGCTCGGATCTGGGCTATGGTCAGTTTGGTGAGTTCCGTCATGATCATCCGTTCGCGGCGGCAGCCGGATTACCGGCAGCAATGAAGGGCAAGGTTGGAATGGCCGGGCCTGAAGCTCCGCCTATTCGACGACCTTGGGCACCATGAAAAAGCTGTCTGCCTGTGCGGGCGCATTGGCAACAATGTCCGCAGCCTTGTTACCATCCGTCACCTCGTCGACGCGCAGGCGCATCGCCACGGGGATCACGGACGTCAACGGCTCCACACCCGTCACGTCAACTTCATTCAATTGCTCGACAAAGCCGAGGATGGCGTTGAGCTCCCCGGTCATCCGGTTTGCCGCTTCTTCATCGATTGCAATTCGGGCGAGTTTCGCCACGCGTTTTACCGTATCGGTATCGACGGACATCGTTTCGCTTCCGTTGGTGTCTGAAGCCGCCTGATCCGGTTCGCGAACCAGGAAGCCTCAATCTATTAGAGTTACAGCATCCTGCTCCGGATAGCCGGATTGATGCCGTGAGATGCTGCTCGCGCTATAATCATGCGAGGCCCCGGGCGCAACGCTGAAAAGTGCCGCGCCCTGCAAGACCGACGATTTAGAGCTCCACCGCCTCGCCACGGGTGGGCTCCAGTACCTTCGGGCCTGCGCCGTCGAGCCCGGCAATGAACTTCTCGGCCGTCGCATCGATCGCCGGGAATGTACCATAGTGGCAGGGAATGACAGTCTCGAAGTTGAAATAGCGCTTGCAGGCCAGAGCCGCGACCGCGCCGCCCATGGTATAGCGGTCACCAATCGGCACGATGCCGATCTCCGGCTGATGCAGTTCGTTGATCAGGCCCATGTCGCCGAAAATGTCCGTGTCGCCCATATGATAGAGCGTCTTGTCATTCGGGAAGTGCAGCACGAGACCCAGTGGATTGCCGAGATAGATCGGCGTTCCGTCCGGGGCGGACAGGGACGAGGAGTGAAGTGCGTTGACGAAAGTGACGGTGAAGGCGCCACAGTCGATCGTGCCGCCCGTGTTGCCGGGGCTGGTCTTGGCCTCGCCGATGTCCTGCTTCGACATGTAGGTGCAGATCTCGGCGCAGGCGACGAGCGTGGCGCCCGTCTTCTTCAGAATCGCAGCCGTGTCGCCGATGTGGTCGCCATGGCCATGCGTCAGAAGAACGTGCGTGACGCCTTCCGCCGGGCCTTCCCATCCGCCCTGCCAGGTTGGGTTCCCGCTCAGGAACGGGTCAATGAGAATGACAGCCCCTTCTACCTCGACACGAAACGCCGAATGACCATACCAGGTAACTTTCATCAATCAGTTCCTCTCGCCTGTTTTGTTGTCGCAAGATAAGACGAGCACCAGCGAAGTCAAAAGGAAGGTGCGATGCCCGTAGTGACCATTGAAGAATTGGCCGAAACCCTGCCGCCACGCTCCGTGGTCGCCGGCATCGATCTCGGCACGAAAACCATTGGCGTCGCGGTCTCCGATCCCTCCCTCAGCCTCGCCTCCCCGCGCCCGGTCATCATGCGCAAGAAGTTTGGCGTCGATGCGGAAGCGCTGCTCTCGCTGCTCGCCAGGGACGGCGCGGCTGCTCTGATCGTCGGCCTGCCCGTGAACATGGACGGCAGCGCCGGCCCGCGCGTACAGGCCACCCGCGCCTTTGTCCGCAACCTGATGCCGCTGACGGAACTGCCCATAGTTTTCTGGGACGAGCGTCTTTCCACGGTGGCAGCCGAGCGTGCGCTGCTCGAGATGGACGTTTCGCGCGCCAAGCGGGCGACCCGCATTGATTCGGCCGCCGCCTCGTTCATCCTGCAGGGAGCGCTCGACCGCCTGCGCGGCCTGCGCAACCCACAGCGCCTTTAGACCGGCGGAAAGAGCACATCCACGATGCCTTTGGCGTCGTGGCGCATGTCCAGCATGCCGTAGGTCGTGCGCCACTGACCGGCGAGCCGCGTTTCGATGAAGGCATCGGCGATGCGGCCTGAACCCAGGCGGCGCAGCTCGGCAGCAGCGGCGGCGAGCGCCAGCTGTTCCGTCAGCAGACGCGCCGCAGCCTCATCCTGCTTGCACAGTTGAATGGCGGCCGAGAGCACCTTAACGGTGCCCGGTCCCGCCTCGCCCAGATCGTCGTGGATCATCGACAGCACTTCGTCGAGCAGGCTCGGATTGCGCGTCAGAACACGGACAACGTCGAGCGCCATCACGTTGCCGGAACCCTCCCAGATCGCGTTGACCGGAGCTTCACGATAGAAACGGGCTAGCGGGAAATCTTCCACGTAGCCATTGCCGCCAAGGCATTCCATCGCCTCATAGGTGATGGCCGGCGCGATCTTGGTCACCCAGTATTTCACCACCGGCGTCATCACCCGGGCAAAGGCCGCATCGGCCCGCGTGTTGGCGGCTTCATCGAAGGAGCGCGCCAGCCGGAACGATAGAGCTGCGGCAGCGGTGACGTCGAGGGCGAGGTCCGCCAGAACGCGGATCATCACCGGCTGGTCGATCAGCTTGTTGCCCGCGACGGTGCGGTGACGCGCGTGATGAACAGCCTCGGAGAGTGCCGCCCGCATCAGGCCCGCAGAGCCCAGTGCGCAGTCGAGCCGCGTCAGCGTCACCATGTCCATGATCGTGCGGATGCCGTTGCCGGGATCGCCTACCGGGAACGCCAGCGTGTCCTTGAACTCCACCTCGGCCGACGCATTCGAGCGATTGCCGAGCTTGTCCTTCAACCGCTGGAAATGGAAACCGTTAGCGTTTCCGTCGTCGCGAAGGCGCGGCGCGAGGAAGCAGGAAAGACCCTCCTTCGCCTGCGCCACCACCAGGAACGCGTCGCTCATGGGAGCCGACATGAACCACTTGTGCCCGTTCAGGCGATAAAGCCCGCGACCGGCCGGATCAGCCTTGGTCTGGTTCGTCCGGATGTCGGTACCGCCCTGCTTCTCGGTCAGCCCCATGCCGATCGTGACACCCTGCTTCTGCGAAGCGGGCTTGTTGGTGTGATCGTATTTGCGGGCAATGATGCGCGGCGCCCAGTCACGGAAGAGCTGAGGCGAAGCCATCAGGGCCGCCAGCGAAGCGCTCGTCATGGTCAGCGGACAGAGATGCCCGAGCTCGAGCTGCGACAGCAGATAGAAGCGGGCCGCGCGCACCTGGTGGCGCTTGCCGGTCTCGGCTGCACTCTCCTCCCAGATCGAGGAATGGATGCCCATTCCGATCGAGCGCCGCATCAGCGCGTGGTAGGACGGGTGAAACTCGACGATGTCAGCACGCCGTCCGTGACGATCATGCGTCCTCAGCACCGGCCCCTCGGAATTTGCCAGCCGCGCCAGTTCCTGCGCCTCGTGCGTACGGGTAAAACGCGCCAGAGACTCAAGTTCGCTGCGTACAGGCTCCGAAAAATCGTCGGCGAGTTGATTCAATAGAGGATCCGCACGCCAGGCGTTCGCTGCCCCCATTGGCGGCGTCTGATTGCTAACCTCGTGATCCACTCGATTGTCCTTTATGATTCCCTTGCGGAGACACTCTCGCATATTGGTTTTTTTGTTATAAACGCCAGCTGTAGCACTTTCGCTTCCATCCACGAAAATTCGTGGGATCTGGAAGGGCAATGCAGCGGTGGGCAGTCATATCCCGCGCGTGATACGATGCACAGCACATAAGACCACAATCGCAAATTGAACAGCCGGTAAAGGGCTGCGCCGAAGCACATATTTATCCGCCTAGAACCTGAAGCAAGCGCCCCACAATGCTTGCGGATGCGTTAACCCGGGAATATACCGCCGCGTGATGACAAACACCGACCCCTTCCCCGTTTTCCCCCATCGCCACCTGCTTGGCATCAAAGGCCTTTTGCCTTCTGACATCGAGACCCTCCTCGATCGCGCCGACGCGGCGGTTTCGCTGTCGCGTCAGTCGGAAAAGAAGCGCTCCGTGTTGCGCGGACGCACCCAGATCAACCTGTTCTTCGAAGCCTCCACCCGCACGCAGTCGTCCTTCGAACTGGCCGGCAAGCGTTTGGGTGCAGACGTGATGAACATGTCGGTCGCCAGCTCCTCCACCAAGAAGGGCGAGACGCTGCTCGACACGGCGACGACGCTGAACGCCATGCGACCGGATATTCTGGTGATCCGCCATTCCGCCGCCGGTGCCGCAGCCCTGCTCGCGCAGAAGGTTGGCTGCTCGGTGGTCAACGCCGGCGACGGAGCGCACGAGCATCCGACGCAGGCGCTGCTGGACGCGCTGACGATCCGCCGCGCGAAGGGCGCCATCGCCGGCCTGACCGTCGCGATCTGCGGTGACGTGCTGCACTCCCGCGTCGCCCGCTCCAACATCATCCTGCTGAATGCGCTCGGCGCACGCGTCCGCGTGATTGCGCCCTCGACGCTGATGCCTTCCGGCGTCAGTCAGATGAGCGTCGAGCCCTTCACCTCGATGGAAGAGGGCCTCAAAGGCGCTGACGTCGTGATGATGCTCCGACTTCAGCGCGAGAGAATGTCGGGCAGCTACGTGCCGTCCGTGCGCGAATACTTCCGCTTCTTCGGCCTCGACTCCGAACGACTGAAGCTCGCCAAGGAAGACGCGCTGGTCATGCACCCGGGTCCGATGAACCGTGGCGTAGAGATCGCCTCCGACGTGGCCGACGGTCCGCAGAGCGTTATCCAGGAACAGGTTGAGATGGGTGTCGCCGTCCGCATGGCGGTGCTGGAAGCACTGCTCGATCCCCGTCAGGCAGGAGAGACCGCATGACGGCTACAGTCTTTACCAATGCACGGATCGTCGATCCGTCCCGTCAGCTGGATGCCGTCGGCACGGTGATCGTCGAGAACGGCGTCATCCTCGCGGCCGGTCCCGAAGCGCTCAACCAGGGCACGCCTGCCGGCGCGGAAGTCATCGATGCGACCGGCAAGGTCATCCTGCCCGGCCTCGTCGACGCCCGCGTCTTCAGCGGCGAGCCGGGCGCCGAGCACCGCGAAACCATCGCTTCGGCAAGTCGTGCGGCTGCTGCAGGCGGCGTGACGTCCTTCATCATGATGCCCGATACGCACCCGGTCATTGATGATGTGGCGCTGGTCGAATTTGTCCGACGCACCGCGACGGCGACCGCCTGCGTCAACGTTTTCCCGGCCGCTGCGATCACCAAGGGCCTTGAAGGGGCAGAACTCAGCGAATTCGGCCTGCTGCGCGATGCGGGAGCCGTGATGCTGACGGAAGGTCGCCACACGATCGCCAGCAACACGGTGATGCGCCGCGCGCTCACCTATGCGCGCGACATGGGGCTCGTGATCTCCCACTCCACGCAGGACAAGGAGCTTGGCTCCGGCGTCATGAACGAGGGCTTGCTCGCAAGCTGGCTCGGCCTGCCGGGCATCCCGCGCGAAGCGGAAGCCATTCCGCTGATGCGCGACCTGATGCTCGCCCGCCTCACCCGCTCCCGCTATCACGCGGCAGAGCTTTCGAATGGAATGTCAGCCGACGCCATTGCTCGCGCGAAGGATGAGGGTCTGGCTGTAACTGCCGGTATCAGCATCAATAATCTCTGCCTAAACGAGAATGATGTTGGCGAATACCGCACCTTCTTCCGTCTCTCGCCGCCACTCCGATCCGAGGATGATCGGGTTGCTATGGTCGAGGCGCTGAAGAACGGTACGCTCGACATCATCGTCTCCTCGCATGACCCGCAGGACGTGGACACCAAGCGTCAGCCCTTCTCGGAAGCTGCCGTGGGTGCAATCGGCCTTGAGACCATGTTGGCTGCCGCCCTTCGCCTGTATCACTCCGGCGACGTGCCGCTGCTGCGTCTGGTAGAGGTGCTCTCCACCAACCCGGCCAAGATTTTCGGTCTTCCTGGCGGAACGCTGAAGCCCGGGGCAGTTGCCGACCTCATTTTGGTGGATCTTGATGCGCCATGGCTCGTCCGCAAGGGCGATATTCGCTCGCTTTCGAAGAACACGACGTTTGAGGATGCGCGAATGCAGGGACGGGTCTTGCAAACTATGGTTGCAGGATCCATTGTGTATTCAGCTTAGGGGCGAGGGAAATCATGATTGAGACAGCAGGCTGGGAAGCTTCGCTGCCGTTCATGGCAGCCGCACTGCTGTGCGGCTACCTGATCGGGTCGATACCCTTCGGGCTCATCCTGACGCGGATGGCCGGCCTGGGCGACGTGCGCAAGATCGGCTCGGGCAATATCGGTGCGACAAACGTCCTGCGCACGGGCAACAAGAAGCTCGCGGCGCTGACGCTCCTGCTGGATGCGCTGAAGGGCACGGCTGCCGTTCTGATCGCCGGTCGATTCGGTGAGCAGTACGGCCTGATCGCCGGACTCGGCGCCTTCCTCGGCCACATCGCTCCGGTGTGGCTGGGCTTCAGGGGCGGCAAGGGTGTCGCAACCTACCTCGGCATCCTGCTCGCTGCTGCCTGGCAGGGTGCTCTGGTGTTTGCTCTTGCCTGGCTCGCGACGGCCTTCATCACGCGCTTTTCCTCGCTCTCAGCGCTGGTGGCTGCTGTCTGCGTACCGCTCGCGCTCCTGGCGCTGGGGCTCAAGCTGCCGGCACTGCTGTTTGCTGCCCTCAGCATCATGATCTTCATCAAGCATCGCGCCAATATATCGCGTCTCCTCGCGGGGACAGAGACGCGGATCGGCGCCAAAGGCTAGGAGAACCGGGCATGGAGGCGCAGACGCAAAGCCGGAGCCTCCTGTCCGAACGCCAGAAACGCAGCTGGCTTCGTCTTCTGCGAACCGACAATGTCGGGCCGGCAAGTTTCCGCTCGCTGATCAACCGCTACGGCAGCGCTGACGCCGCCCTTGAAGCATTGCCGGAACTCGCCGCCCGCGGTGGCCGCGACAAGGTGCAGCTGGCGTCCTGGAACGAGATCGATGCCGAACTGGAAGTGGCCGAACGCATGCGCGCGCGGTTCATCGCCATCGGTGAAGCCGACTATCCACCCCTCCTCGCGCGCATCGACAATCCCCCGCCTCTGATCGCGATCAGGGGTCGGGCTGAACTGTTGCAAACGCCCGCCTGCGCTATTGTCGGCGCCCGCAACGCCTCTATCACGGGCGTGAAATTTGCCCAGAAAATGGCGCGGGAGCTCTCAGGCGCAGGCCTCCTCATCGTGTCCGGTCTCGCACGCGGTATAGATACAGCAGCCCATCGGGGCAGCCTGGAGAACGGCACCGTAGCAGTGTTGGCCGGCGGCTTGGATCAACCCTATCCACCGGAAAATCACTCTCTTTATGAAGAGATCGCGGTCCGCGGCGTTGTACTCACCGAGATGCCGTTCGGCTGGGTGCCCCGCGCGATCGATTTTCCACGTCGCAACCGCATCGTCGCGGGCATTTGCTACGGGCTGCTGGTGGTCGAGGCCGCGGAGCGGTCCGGCTCGCTGATCAGCGCCCGCCTCGCCAACGAGATGGGCCGCCTCGTATTCGCCGTGCCCGGCTTCCCCCTCGATCCGCGCGCGGGCGGCACCAACCGCCTCCTCAAGGAAGGCGCAACACTCGTCACAAAGGCGGAAGACATCATCGAGGCGATCTCGCCCCTGCTCGGCCGAACAATAAGTGTGTCTAGCGTTGAGGAGCCGGCAGACCTTGCATCCGCTCCGATGCCGGACGATACCGAGCGCAGCCTGGTGATTGACGCGCTTGGCTCAACCCCCGTTCTGATCGATGATATCATCCGCCACACGGGCCTGCAGGCCTCGCAGGTGGCCCTCGTCCTGCTTGAACTCGACCTCGCTGGCCGCATCGAACGTCATTCGGGCGGCTTCGTCTCACTCCTGCTCGACGTCTGAACGCTATTTTCGCCCTGGGCCTGTTCCCGCATCAGGTCGCTCGCCTCCACATAGGCCATCTCGATGAGATAGGAGAGCATATCCGCCCGGTCGCCGTGCGCCAGCACTCTCAGTTCTCGTAGCATCGCGCAGATATAGTCGAGAGTCTCCGTACCTCGCCCAGGCGGCGAGGCGTTCCCATCCTTTGACTTTGGCATCCCCTATCCCTCGCACCGAGGCGAATGCGCGACAATCACAACCTTGGATCTCGACGCTTTCGCCAGCTGATCAGCAAGGACTAGAAGCCGCCGGAAATATAAGCCAATAATGCCGAATATTTTGCCGGCTCGGCTTAGAGAAACATCATCGTCTGCATTGTGAAAAACATCGCGGGTCTTGACCGCGATCAAAAGCACAGCCATTTGACCTAGTCACCAGAGCTTTCGCTCGCTTCGAAATTGGCGGTGCCAACACCACGGCACCGGAGAAGGTATTGTCCGTCAATGGATGTTGTCATCGTCGAATCGCCTGCCAAGGCGAAAACAATCAACAAATATCTTGGATCGGGCTACAAGGTCCTGGCCTCCTTCGGCCATGTCCGCGACCTTCCCGCCAAAGACGGATCCGTGAGGCCGGATGAAGACTTCTCCATGTCCTGGGAGGTCGACGGCGCGTCTGCGAAGCGGCTCGCCGACATCGCCAAGGCCGTGAAGGACGCCGACGGCGTCATTCTCGCAACCGACCCGGATCGCGAAGGTGAAGCCATTTCCTGGCACGTGCTCGACGTGCTGAAGCAAAAGCGGGTCCTGAAGGACAAGAAGGTCAGCCGCGTCGTCTTCAACGCCATCACCAAGAAGGCCGTGCTCGACGCGATGGCCAATCCGCGTGACATCGACGTACCGCTGGTGGACGCCTACCTCGCCCGCCGCGCGCTGGACTATCTCGTCGGCTTCAATCTTTCGCCCGTTCTGTGGCGCAAGCTTCCCGGCGCGCGTTCGGCAGGCCGCGTGCAATCGGTGGCGCTGCGACTCGTCTCGGATCGCGAAGCTGAGATCGAGCGCTTTGTCCGCGAAGATTACTGGCAGATCGCCGCCACGCTGCAGACGCCGCGCAACGACAGTTTCGAGGCTCGCCTGACGGAGTTCGAAGGCCGCAAGCTGCAGAAGCTCGACATCAAGAGCGCCGAGCAGGCCGAAGACATCAAGTCCATGCTCGATGGCGCGTCCTATCGCGTGCTGTCGGTCGAGGCCAAGCCTACCCGCCGCAATCCGTGGCCACCGTTCACCACCTCGACGCTGCAGCAGGCGGCATCTTCGCGGCTCGGATTCGGGGCCTCGCGCACCATGCAGGTCGCGCAGAAGCTCTACGAAGGCGTGGACATTGGCGGCGAGACGACCGGTCTCATCACCTATATGCGTACCGACGGCGTGCAGATGGCGCCCGAGGCGATCGAGCAGGCACGATCGGCTATCGCCAAGACCTTTGGTGACAAGTACCTGCCGGAAAAGCCGCGCTTCTATTCCACCAAGGCCAAGAACGCCCAGGAAGCCCACGAAGCCGTTCGCCCGACCGACTTTTCCCGCACACCTGCCGAGGTCCGCAAGTACCTCGACGCCGATCAGGCACGCCTCTACGAGATGATCTGGAAGCGTGCGATTTCGAGCCAGATGGAACCCGCCGAGATCGAACGCACCACCGTCGAGATCGAGGCAAAGGGTGGCGGTCGCGTTGCAGGCCTGCGTGCCATTGGCTCGGTCGTCCGGTTTGACGGCTTCCTCGCTGCCTATGCGGAAGTGAAGGATGACGACGCGGAGGATGACGACGATCGCCGCCTGCCAGTCATCAACGCCAACGAGCAGGTTCAGCGCGAGTCGATCCAGGTCACTGCACACACGACCGAACCGCCGCCGCGTTACACGGAAGCAAGCCTCATCAAGAAGCTTGAAGAGCTCGGCATCGGCCGGCCGTCCACCTATGCGGCGATCCTGAAGACGCTGGAAGACCGCGACTACATCACCAACGAACGCCGCCGGCTCATCCCGCAGGCGCGCGGACGCATTGTCACGACATTCCTCGAGAACTTCTTCCGCCGCTACGTCGAGTACGATTTCACCGCCGGTCTCGAAGAAAAGCTCGACCAGATTTCGGACGGCAAGCTTTCCTGGAAGGACGTGCTGCGCGACTTCTGGCGCGATTTTTCGGGTGCAGTTGACGACATCAAGGAACTGCGTGTCACCGATGTCATCGACGTGATGAACAACGAACTCGCGCCCCTCATCTTCCCGGCGCGCGAGGATGGCGGCGACCCGCGCATCTGCCCGAAGTGCGGCACCGGCAACCTGTCGCTGAAGCTCGGCCGTTACGGCGCTTTTGTCGGCTGCTCCAACTACCCGGAGTGCGGCTTTACACGGCAGTTCGGTGAAACGGGTGAAGCCAACGGCTCGGACGCGCTTGCCGACGGCAACAAGGTGCTCGGCACCGATCCGCAGACCGGCGAGGAAATCACGCTGCGCAGCGGTCGCTTTGGTCCCTACATCCAGCGTGGTGAAGGCAAGGAAGCCAAGCGCGCGGGCCTGCCCAAGGGCTGGACGCCCGACTCGATCGACCTGGAGAAGGCGCTATCGCTGCTGTCGCTCCCCCGCGACGTGGGCATCCATCCCGAAACCGGCAAGATGATCTCGGCCGGCATTGGCCGCTACGGCCCCTTCCTGCTCCACGATGGCGGCTACGCCAATCTGGAAAGCGTCGAGGAAGTTTTCACGGTGGGCATCAACCGCGCCGTCACCGTCATCGCTGAGAAGAAGAGCCGAGGCCCGGGTGCACGCTCCAAGCCTGCAGCGCTGAAGGAGCTCGGGGAACATCCGGACGGCGGCGCCATTACAGTACGCGACGGCCGCTTTGGTCCTTACGTGAACCACGGCAAGGTCAATGCGACGCTACCCAAGGGCACGGATCCGCAGAGCCTGACACTGGAACAGGCAATCGAGCTGATCAACGCCAAGGCTGGCAGCTCAAAGTCTGCGCCCAAGAAGGCCGCAGCAAAGAAGGCTCCAGCCAAGAAGGCTGCGGCCAAGACTACAGCTACCAAGACGACAGCTACCAAGACGAAGGCTGCCGCCACGAAATCGAAGAAGACAGGGAGTTAGGTCTTTGGTCAGCAGGGTTACGAAGCGCTCCGCGAAGAAGGCAGCCACGCCGGGTGCGGACGGAGCGTACCTCCCCTCGAAAGAGGACGTCCTGCGCTACATCACCGAAAACCCCGACCGTTCCGGTAAGCGTGAGCTCGCCAAGGCCTTCAACATCAAGGGCGAACACCGCATCTGGCTGAAGGACATTCTTGCCGAACTCAAGTCGGAAGGCGCAATCAGCGTGCGCGGCAAGAAGAACATCCGCGCCGGTCACCTTCCGCCCGTTGTCATGCTCGACATCTTCTCGCGCGATGCGGAAGGTGCGCTCATCGCGCGCCCGTCCGAAGAGGACGAGGAACTGGAGGGGCCTGTTCCTCTCGTTTCCATCCGTGTCCAGAAAGGCGCGCGCGCAACCGCCGGCGTCGGCGACCGCGTGCTCGCCCGCGTGCACCTGAACGAGGGCGACAGCGGACCTGCCTATGTCGGCCGCATCATGAAGGTGTTCGAGAAGCGCAAGAAGGCGGTTCTCGGCGTGTTGCGCGAACGACGCGACGGCACCTTGCGCATCGAACCCGTCGATCGCCGACAGGAAGAACTGACCGTTGATCGCGACTATGCGAACGGTGCCAAGAACGGCGATCTTGTGGAAGTCATTCCGCTCCGCGTTGGCCGCTATGGATTGCCGAAAGCCAAGGTCGTTGAGGTCGTTGGATCGCTAACCTCGGAAAAGGCGGTCTCGATGATCGCCATCCATGCCCACGAGATCCCGCACATCTTCCCTGAAGACGTTCTGGCGGAAGCCGAAGCTGCCGAACCCGCCCAGCTCAAGGAAGGCCGTGAGGACTGGCGTAAGCTTCCGCTCATCACCATCGATCCAGCCGACGCCAAGGATCACGACGATGCGGTCTATGCCGAGCCGGATCCGGACCAGGAAAAAAATCCCGGGGGCGTGATCGTCACTGTGGCGATTGCCGACGTGGCCTATTACGTCCATCCCGGTTCAGCATTGGACCGTGAGGCGCTGAAGCGCGGCAACTCGGTCTATTTCCCGGACCGCGTCGTGCCTATGCTGCCCGAGCGCATCTCCAACAATCTTTGCTCGCTGCGTGAAGGCGAGAACCGCCCTGCCCTTGCCGTGCGCATGCGCTTTGCCTCTGACGGTCGTAAGCTCTCACACACGTTCCATCGCGTGATGATGCGGTCTGCGGCACGCCTCTCCTACACGGAGGCGCAGGAGGCGATCGACGGAAAGCCGCACGACAAGACCGGCCCGATCCTTGAACCCATCCTGAAGCCGCTCTGGGCCGCCTATGCGGTTCTTAAGCGGGGCCGCGAGGCGCGCGAGCCGCTGGAGCTCGACCTGCCGGAGCGCAAGATCGTGCTGAAGGAGGATGGGACCGTCGACCGGGTCTTCGTCCCGCCGCGGCTTGATGCGCACAAGCTCATCGAAGAGTTCATGATCCAGGCCAACGTGGCGGCCGCCGAAACGCTGGAAGCTGCCCGCCAGCCATTGATTTACCGCGTGCACGACGAACCGTCGCTCGCCAAGCAGGAATCGCTGCGCGAGTTCCTCGCTTCGCTCGGCATTTCGCTGGCGCATGGCGCGGCGCTGCGGCCTTCGCAGTTCAACCACATCCTTTCGCGCGTTTCCGGCACGGAACACGAGCAACTGGTGAACGAGGTTGTTCTGCGGTCGCAGAGCCAGGCCGTCTATTCGACCGACAATTTCGGGCATTTCGGCCTGCATCTGCGCCGCTACGCTCACTTCACCTCGCCTATCCGCCGTTATGCGGATCTGATCGTGCATCGTGCGCTTGTGACTGCCAGGGAGCTTGGGCCCTACGGCCTCAGTCGCGACGACGAGGCGCGCATGGAGGAAACGGCAGCTCTCATCTCGGCAGCCGAGCGCCGCGCCATGGCGGCTGAACGCGAGACCGTCGACCGTCTCATCGCCGAGCATCTTTCCAGCCGCACCGGCGAAGAGTTCACGGCAAAGATTTCCGGCATCGCCAAAGCCGGAATCTTCGTCCAGCTGCCTGATTTTGGCGCAGATGGCTTCATTCCGGTTTCAACTTTGGGCGAGGACTATTATATCTTCGACGAAGCGCGTCACGCGCTCGTTGGCCAGCGGACAGGACGCGGCTTTCAGCTCGGCAACACCGTGCAGGTTCGCCTCGTTGAGGTCCAGCCACTTGCCGGCGCCATGCGATTTGAGATGCTGAGCGAGCCGATCGGCCTGCCAGGATCGTCGAAATCCCTGCACAAGGCGAAGCGCGACGTTGGACGCGCCGCACGCCGGGGCAAGATGCCCGAACGCAGGGGCAGGAGAAAATAATGGAAGAACACGTCTTTGGCGGTGCTGCCAAGTCGTCCAAGCTACCGGCACGGCCCATTTTCGAGGCAATGAAGCGCGGTTTTCTGGGCCGCTGCCCACATTGCGGCAAGGGCAAGCTGTTCCGGGCCTTTCTGAAGGTCAATGATCACTGCGCCGCGTGCGGTGAGGAATATCACCACCATCGCGCCGACGACCTGCCGGCCTATCTGGTGATCGTCATCGTGGGTCATATAGCCGTCGGCGGGGTGCTGAGCTTCGAACGGATGACGAACTGGTCGTCCTGGACCCATCTGGCGATCTGGATCCCGATAACAATCCTGATGGCAATAGCACTGATCAATCCGATCAAGGGCTCTGTCGTCGGCCTCCAATGGGCGCTGCGCATGCATGGTTTCGGCGACAGGCATGAAGAATTCGAGAAGGCTTACGGGGATCAGTAGCCCCGCTAACATTGGGGCTCTACGAGCCTAAAAAAGAATCGGCAGGGAGGGCGAATATGGAAGGCATGACGCGGGCGCAGCTTGACGAAACCGAGAGGAAGGACCTCGCCAAGGCCACTGTCCTTCGACCGCGCGATGCCGCCACGCTCATCCTCCTCGACCGGAACGTTGACAGGATCAAGGTCCTGATGGGACGCCGGCACAGCAAGCATGTGTTCATGGCCGGTCGCTTTGTCTTTCCAGGCGGCAGGACCGATCCAACCGATGGACGGATACCGGTGGCCGCCCCCCTTCATCCCGCCGAGTTCAAGAAGCTGCAGGTCGGTCGGATGACCGAATCACGCGTTCGCGCAGTCGCAATGTCAGCCGTGCGAGAGACCTACGAGGAAGCCGGCCTGCTGATTGGCCACAAAGGCGCCTTCAACGCGCCAAACCCGAGCTGGCAGGGATTTGCTGAGAATGGCGTACAGCCAGCGCTCGACGCGCTGCGTTACGTCGGCCGCGCGATCACGCCCACCGGACGCGTTCGCCGCTTCGACACCCGCTTCTTTGCCGTCTGGCGGGAGGCTGTGGCCATGGCCGCGCCCGACGGTCCTCCTACCGATGAGCTTGAAGAGCAGGTCTGGCTACCCATCGAGGATGCCAAGCAGCTTGAAATCCCGCCTATCACCCGCACGATTCTGACGGACCTCGAAGAGAGACTCGCGATTGACCCGGAACTGCGGCCGGGAGCACTGCCCGTCCCCTTCTATTACATGCGCAACAACCGCTTTAAACGCGAGCTTGTCTGAACTTTAGCCACAACCTTACGCAGAACATGCGAACCCGCCGACAATCGCTTGACTTTTTCCCGGTGATCGTTATGTCTCTGCCAACAATTTCGGCGCCTTGGGTTTTCCCAGCCGGCCCATCGTTATCAATAGAACATATGGACGAATGATATGGCGAAGGCCACGACCATCAAGATCAAGCTTCTGTCGACGGCCGACACCGGCTATTTCTACGTCACCAAGAAGAACAGCCGCACGATGACCGAGAAGATGACGGTTCGTAAGTACGATCCGGTCGCTCGCAAGCACGTTGATTTCAAGGAAGCCAAGATCAAGTAAGATCTTCGCTTTGCTTCTTGGATGCGGCGCCCTTGAGGCGCCGTTTTTCGTTAGAGCAACTCCAGGAAAAGTGGGAAGCGGTTTTCCCTCCGCAATTGCGTAAAACAATGGCTTGGATGGGCGGCTGAGCCTCTCGCGTGGCTGAGGTCTGAGTAACTCGAGGAAGAGAGAACCGGGTCTTCCGTCCACCTACTGCCGCTCCGTCCGCGAGCCGACATATGTGGGTGTTGCCCGGGCCGACACCCCAAACATTCTTACTTCGAAGCCTCTTAACAGATCGAACGGCAGTGCGTCTCTGGTAGCCGCAAGACACGCACCAGCGCTCTCTGCCCGCTCAGCTATCAGCAGCCGTCCCTCTAACCGAATGGGACCGTGGTCTTGACGTCGAACTAACCTCCCGCATTCTGGCCCTGGTGCCAGCACTATACGCCCACCAAGCCTCCGCAGTCGTACACCACGCGCAACCCCGAGAGGCCGGTGTAGCGTTCACTACCTCGGGCTAGCTCCAACTACCTGCCATCTGCCGACATCCAGCTGCCGTCTCGTCGTGGCTGAAGCCAACGACGCCACGCTTGCGCTGGCCGTGAGGCGCTCCCCCGCAGATGCGAGGCGGGCTTCCTTGTGGCCGGAAACGGGAAGTAACAAGCCGGCATTCTTGCGCCTGTGCCAGCACCATGCGCCTCAGGCCTCCGAAGTCGTACACCACGCGCAACCCCGAGAGGCAGGTGTAGCGTTCACTGCCTCGGGCTCGCTCCAACTAACTGCCATCTGCCGATATCCAGTTGCCGTCTTGTCGTGGCTGAAGCCAACGAAGCCTCACCTGCCCTGACCGTTATACGCCGTCAGTGATCGCGATGCGGCCAATCGAGGGCTCCTTGTGGCGGTGCCGGAAACGGGAAATGCCAAGCCGCCATTCTGCCTGCGGCGCGAGCATTATGCGCCCACCAGCCTCCGCAGCCGTGCCAGTCTGGCCGAGAACGGCAGTGCACTCATCGTTGCGCGGCGCACGCGACAGACACTGGATTGCACCGCCGGATTTCAGTTCCCCACTCCAACAGAGCATGCGAATAGCTAGACGCTGCGCTCAGCAGGCGATGCGCGCCCTACGCGCGATCCCTCCCATGGCTGAAACGGACGAGGCTGGACTGTGGAATTGGCACGCAGGGCAAGAAAATGGCCGGACGGCATTCTGGCAGTGGCACGAGGAATCCACTTTAACGCCAGAGCCGACCGGCCTACCCCAACAGCTCAGGAGATGCGGCAACCTGAGTAGAAGGGTGTTCGCACAACCTTGCGTAAGCTATTTCTACTACTGGTTGTATAATGCATCATAGCTCGCCTGAGATCAATAGGAAGAATCGGCGGACAAGGAATTTGTTGCGGCGGAGCTCTTTGCTGCAGGTCTGAAGCACCGTAGTGCTGGGGCCCCTCGCCTCCTTGTGATCGAGGAATGAAAGTCTTCACTCGGGCATCGAGTACCCTGCGTCCGAAGCAGTCTCGGAAATTCGCGCGGTTCCACACGCAATCTTCACGCAAGCCTGCGGATGTTACCTAGACGATGATGCAACGCCTCTTCGCCGGTGTTAAACGGGCTCAAGGCAAACCGACTGAAAACAATCGAACACCGAGCTGTTGCCGCCCCGCGCCAGTCACGCTGCAGGGGCGACCACCCGATTGCGGCCCTGCGCCTTTGCCTTGTAGAGCGCGACATCAGCGCGTTTCAACATCTCTTCGGGGCTGTCCTCGAAGGGTTTCACGCCCGAAATACCGACGCTGGCGGTCACCTGCAGGCTCTTGCCGCCATCAAGCGAGAAAGGCCTGTCGGCGATCTGGCCGCGGATGCGCTCGCCCACCTTGAAAGCGTCGGCGAGCTCCGTATCGGGCATGACCACGATGAATTCCTCGCCGCCGAAACGGCAGATCAGATCCTTGCCGCGCAGATTGCGCTGCAGTCTCAGGGCCAGCTCCTGAAGCACCTGATCGCCAGCCGCATGGCCGAGCTGATCGTTGATCCACTTGAAGCGGTCTACGTCGATGATCATGAGCGAAAGCGGCCGCTTGCGGGCCTGCGCGCGATGGAACTGGCTCTGCAGGTGACTGTCGAGATATCGCCGGTTGTAGACGCCCGTGAGCGGGTCCGTGATCGCCATTTCGACTGTGCGCGCAACGCTCGACCGCAACCGGTCATTGTAGCTCTTGCGCCGGATCTGGGTGCGGATGCGCGCAATGAGCTCCATCTGCACGACGGGCCGCAGCACATAGTCGTGGGCGGCAAGTTCCAGGCCGCGCAGCACGTAACGCTCTTCACCCGGGCTGGCGATCAGGATGATCGGTATCGAACGCGTCCGCTCAAGCGCATGGAGCTGCGCGCAAAGGCGCAGCGGATCGAATTCGCTGCTGCCGGTCGCGACCAGAATGCATTCATAGCCGCCTTCGATCGCCCGCAGCAACGCGTCCTGTGCCTCCACCGCGATATCGACCACGAACTCGCCCGACAGCATGCCGAGTACCGCATCGCGAGAGGGCTGATTGGCGTCGACCAGCAGGATCGGCGGGCTGTCCTGGGTGCCGGAGCTCCTGGCGTGCAACAGCTCGGCAATGTCCATGTCATTGGTCGTTTCGGCGCGCAGGCGCAGCTCGTCCGTCAAAGCCTTCAGACGCGTCAGTGTTCGCACACGGGTCAGCAGTTGCACGTCATTCACGGGCTTCACCAGAAAATCGTCGGCGCCAGCCTCTAGGCCCATGACGCGATGCTCTGTCTGGTCCAGGGCTGTGACCATGACGACAGGCACATGCTCGGTCTTCGGATTGCCTTTCAGGATGCGGCACACTTCAAAACCGTCCATGCCGGGCATCATGATGTCCAGCAGAACGAGATCGATCTTGCCGTCCTCGCAGATTTCGATGGCTTCCGGACCCGAACGCGCCGTGACGACATCGTAGTATTCTGCTGAAAGCCGCGCTTCCAGAAGCTTGACGTTGGCCGCGACGTCATCGACCACAAGTATACGAGCGGTCATTCCTCCCAAGCCCCCCCGGTGCTTGCCCACCAATGCCGCTGATCAGGCATCTCCTAAGTAGGATTTGATGGTCTGTATGAAAGTCGTGACAGATATCGGTTTCGAGATATACGCCTCGCATCCACCCTGACGGATGCGTTCTTCATCGCCCTTCATGGCGAAGGCGGTTACAGCGATAACCGGAATTGACCGCAATGTCTCGTCTTCTTTCAGCCATTTGGTGACTTCCAGACCGGACACCTCCGGCAGCTGAATATCCATCAGGATCAGGTCGGGCATGTGTTCCCGAGCAAGATCAAGCGCCTTCAACCCGTTGCGCGTACGAACGGTCTCGTATCCGTTAGCTTCAATCAGGTCGCGGAAGAGCTTCATGTTGAGCTCGTTGTCCTCGACAATCATAACCTTCTTGGGCATTGCACTCCCCGTCGGCGTCCCACGCAGATCAAGTGGAACCACTGGCTACAGGTATCGACGCATTGGCATCTACGCTGTCACCCCCGATAATGCCATGGCGCATCCACCGTTAACAAACGGACAACGTTCCGAACCACTGCCGGAGAATGCAGGCGGATCTTGTGGTTTTCAGGACATATGCCTATCAAATCCTTTCCAATCACAGAAATCTGGTGGTCGACATGGATCGGGAACAGGCAGAAAACATCGCCATCAGCGCGCTGGCGTACATCGCGGGAAGCGAAGAGCTCCTGCCCCGGTTCCTGGGCATTTCAGGGATAAGCGCCTCGGAGATCCGCCAGGCGGCCCAATCGCCCGGGTTCCTTGCCGGCGTCCTGCAGTTCATTCTCGCGCATGAGCCTACCCTCCTCGACTTCTGCAGCGCGGCCGATCTGCGACCGAACATGGTGAGCGCCGCCGCGCGAAGCCTGCCGTTTGGCGACGAGCAGTGGGACTACCAGCCGTAAGCGCCTCCATGCGCCTTGGCCGGGGATGTCAGCATTCTCCAGTGCATAGACGCACGTCCAGCTTGTGCGACGTCCTTCGTTGTCATACCATCTGTTCCTGTTACGTTCTCACAAACCAAGATGAATGACAAGCTCCGTAGCCAAGGATTTTGCCGCGACTGCTTCACTGCCCTGAGGGACAGTGGACGGCGTTGTCGCGCCTGCGGCAGCCCTCGCCTTGTTGCACATGCGGAACTGGGTCAGCTTTCCATCGCCCATATCGATTGCGATGCGTTCTATGCGGCTGTGGAGAAGCGGGACAATCCGGAGCTTGTCGACAAGCCGCTGATCATTGGCGGCGGCAAGCGGGGTGTCGTTTCCACCGCCTGCTATATCGCGCGCATCCATGGCGTGCGTTCTGCCATGCCGATGTTCAAGGCGCTGGAAGCCTGCCCGCAGGCGGTGGTCATCAAGCCGGACATGGAGAAGTACGCGCAAGTCGGACGTGAGGTGCGCGAGCGGATGCTGCGGCTCACGCCGCTGGTGGAGCCGATCTCCATCGACGAAGCCTTTCTCGATCTTACCGGCACGGAGCGGCTGCACGGCGCCTCGCCCGCCCACATCCTGGCGCGCTTTGCGAAGGAGATTGAGCGCGACATCGGCATTACGGTTTCGGTCGGGCTTTCATATTGCAAGTTCCTCGCGAAGGTTGCCTCGGATCTCGACAAGCCGCGCGGGTTTTCGGTGATCGGACGGGAGGAAGCGCAGGAATTTCTTGGCCCTAAGCCCGTCACAACCATCTGGGGCGTCGGCAAGGCCTTTGCCGAGACACTGGCGCACGATGGAATCAAAATAATCGGCCAGTTGCAGCGCATGGAAAAGAACGACCTCATGCGCCGCTACGGCACCATGGGCGTCAGGCTCTATCACCTCGCCCGTGGAGAAGATGACCGGCGGGTGGAGCCGCATGGAGAGGCAAAGAGCGTTTCGTCTGAGACGACGTTCAACGAAGACATAGCCTCCTTTGAGGAGTTAGTGCCGATCCTGCGTCGACAGAGCGAGAAGGTCTCCGCACGATTGAAGAAGGCTGGGCTTGCCGGACGTACGGTCGTCCTCAAGCTAAAGACGAAGGATTTCCGAAGCCGCACGCGTAACCGGCAGCTTGCCGATCCGACACAGCTCGCCGACCGCATTTTTCAGACGGGGCTGGACCTTCTTCGACGCGAGGTAGACGGAACGCATTTCCGGCTGCTCGGCATCGGCGTCAGTGATCTCAGCGACCCCACTCGTGCCGATCCACCGGACCTGGTTGATACGCAAGCGCGGAAGCGCGCACTGGCCGAAGGCGCGATTGACCGCCTGCGCGACAAATTCGGTCAATCAGCCGTGGAGACGGGTTATACGTTCGGCCATCAAAGAAAGTAATACAACGACTTAGCGGCTGTTTCTAAGTCTTTGATGGAAGCAGCTAAAGTTCTACACGAGCTCCACTTCCACCACGCCCGGCACCGAACGCATAGCTGAAGCGATCTGCGGCGAAAGGCGATATCTGTCCGGAAGGCTCACTTCGACCTCGCCCTGTCCGCCATCCTTGATGACGATCAGGCTGACCTGACCCTCGCCGCGGGTCGTAAGCTGTGACGTGATCATCGAGAGCGGCTTCGGATCGCGCAGATAGACGCGCAGCGCCTTCTGCATGCGGCTCGCCTCTTCATCGAGTGACTGCACAGTCTGAATGCGAAGGTTGACGCCCTCGGGCCGATCCTCCGCCTGAACCGTGATCACTACGGATTTACCGGGCTCAAGGATGTCGCGGTAGTGGTTCAGCGCTTCCGAGAACAGCACGGCCTCGTACTGGCCGCTGGAATCGGAGAACTGGACGATGCCCATCTTGTTGCCGGTCTTGGTCTTGCGCTCCTGCTTGGTCGTGATCGTGCCAGCAAGACGACCGGCCGTCGCACCACGCTTCACGGCAGCCTGGAAGTCGATCCAGTTCTGGACGCGCAGTTTCTCCAGCGCATCGCGATAGTCATCGAGCGGATGGGCGGAGAGATAGCAGCCCACGGCGACGAACTCGCGGTGAAGCCGTTCAGCCGGAAGCCATGGTTCGCTCACAGGCAGATGCAGCTTCTGCAGCTCCAGAGCGGCCGAGCCGAAGATATCGCCCTGCCCCAGTGCCGCGTCTTCAGCCGCACGTGCGGAGAGGCCCATGAGGCGATCAATGCCCTGGAAGAGAGCCGCGCGGTCATGGCCGAAGCAGTCGAACGCTCCGGCGCAGATCAGGCTTTCCAGCACACGCTTGCCGACGATACGCGGGTCAACACGGGTGCAGAAATCCTCGATACTGTCGAAGGGCTTCTCCTGGCGCTTGGCGACGATGTGCTCGACCGCATGGTCGCCCACGCCCTTGATGGCTGCCAGCGAATAGTAGATGCGGTTTTCGCCCACTTCGAACAGGCGATAGCTCGTCATGACTGAAGGTGGCACGACCTCGATGCCGAGCCGCGTCGCGTCGCGGCGGTATTCGTTCAGCTTGTCCGTGTTGGCCATGTCATATGTCATGGACGCGGCAAGGAACTCGACCGGATAATGCGCCTTCAGATAGGCCGTCTGGTAGGAGACAACCGCATAGGCGGCAGCGTGCGATTTGTTGAAGCCGTAGTCGGCAAACTTGGCAAGCAGGTCGAAGATCGTGTTGGCCTGCGTCACGGTCACGCCCTGCTTCTTGGCGCCATCGACGAAACGGACACGCTGCTTGTCCATCTCCTCGCGGATCTTCTTACCCATGGCGCGGCGCAGCAAGTCTGCTTCACCGAGCGAGTAGCCCGAGAGCTCCTGGGCGATCTGCATCACCTGCTCCTGGTAAACGATAACGCCCTGCGTTTCCTTCACCAGGTGGTCGATCTTCGGATGGATCGAGGCAATCTCTTCCTCGCCATGCTTGCGCGCATTGTAGACCGGGATGTTCTCCATCGGACCGGGTCGGTAGAGCGCCACAAGCGCAATGATATCCTCGATGCAGTCGGGTTTCATGCCGATCAGCGCCTTGCGCATGCCGGCACTTTCAACCTGGAACACGCCGACGGTCTCGCCGCGCGACAGCATCTGGTAGGTTTTCTGGTCGTCGAGCGGGATCTTCGACAGATCGATCTCGATGCCGCGGCGCTTGATGAGGTTCACCGCCGTCTGCAGCACGGTAAGCGTCTTCAGGCCGAGGAAGTCGAACTTCACCAGACCCGCCTGCTCGACCCACTTCATGTTGTACTGCGTCACCGGCATATCGGAGCGCGGATCGCGGTACATCGGCACCAGTTCGTGCAGCGGTCGGTCACCGATCACGATACCGGCAGCGTGGGTCGACGCGTGACGGTAGAGCCCTTCGAGCTTCATTGCGTTTTCAAGCAATGTCGCGACGATGGGCTCCTTCTCGACCTCTTCGGCGAACTTGGGCTCTTCCTCGACGGCCTTTTTCAGCGGCACCGGATTGGCCGGGTTTGACGGCACAAGTTTGCAGAGACGGTCCACCTGACCATAGGGCATCTGCAGCACGCGGCCGACGTCGCGCAGCACCGCGCGGGCCTGCAGCGAACCGAAGGTGATGATCTGGCCCACCTGCTCGCGCCCATACTTCTGCTGGACATAGCGGATCACCTCTTCGCGGCGATCCTGGCAGAAATCGATGTCAAAGTCGGGCATCGAGACGCGTTCCGGGTTGAGGAAGCGTTCGAACAGCAATGAGAAGCGAAGCGGGTCGATGTCGGTGATGGTGAGCGCGTAAGCGACCAACGATCCTGCACCCGATCCACGACCGGGTCCTACGGGAATTCCTTGCGACTTACCCCATTTGATAAAGTCAGCAACGATAAGGAAATAGCCCGGAAACTTCATGCGCTCGATGATGCCGAGCTCGTAGTCGAGACGTTCCTGATACTCCTCAACAGTGTGACCGGCGGAAGGCCCATGCGCCTCCAGGCGGCGCTCCAGACCCTCACGCGCCTGTCGGCGAAGCTCGTCGGCCTCTGCCTTGAGAGCGGCTTCCTCGCCTGCTGCATCGTCGCCGGTGAAGCGCGGCAGGATGGGATTTCTCGTCTTCGCGTAGTATGAGCAGCGCTGTGCAATCTCGACCGTATTGTCGAGTGCCTCAGGCAGATCTGCAAACAAGACAGACATTTCCGCCTGGGTCTTTAAGTAATTGTCCGGCGTCAGACGGCGCCGATCATCCATGGCGACGACCGCACCTTCGGCAATGGCGATCAGCGCGTCGTGGGCCTCGTAATCGTCGCGGCTCTTGAAGAAAGCTTCGTTAGTGGCGACCAGCGGCAGATCGTGCGTATAGGCAAGATCCACGGTCGCAGCCTCAAGCGCCCGGTCGTAATCCTGCAGGCGTTCGAGCTCCACATAGAGCCGGTCGCAGAAAACCTCCTTCAGGAACAGGAGGCGCTGTTCGGCGATCTCCTTGCGGCCAGCCTGCAAGGCAACGCCTATGGCACCCTTCGGCCCGCCTGTGAGGCAGATGATGCCCTCGCCCAGTTCCTTCAGCCATTCCTGCGTGATGTGGGGCGGCGTTCCGGCCTCATGATCCAGGTAGGCGCGACTGACGAGGCGCACCAGATTGTCATATCCAACCTGAGTGGAGGCGATCAGGACGAGACTGTCATACTCCAGCGTGGCGTTCTTGCGATTGCCCTTGCGCGCTTCGGTGAAGCTGTCGCTGAAGGCTATCGAAAGCTGGCAGCCGATAATCGGCTGAATGCCATCCTTCGAGGCTTTCTGGGAAAATTCCAGTGCGCCAAACAGGTTGTTGGTGTCGGCGATGCAGATGGCGGGGGCGTTGTCGGCGAGCGCATGGGCGATGACCTTGCCCACATGCAGCGCTCCTTCCAGTAGCGAATAGGCCGAGTGCACGCGAAGGTGGATGAAGCGTCGCACCGGCACGGACGGCGGAACCGGCGCTTCACCCTGCATCATCGCTGCGCGCTTGATCGGATCACGCGGAGGACGTTCGCTTGCCATGAACTTCTTCACCCATCACTTTGGAATCAGATTGTGCCGCGTTCAGGCACGAAGGTCGAGCCGCGTCTGGTGAACGTCACAGCTTACCCGACAGAGCCCGCATGCTGAGCTTGTCGAAGCACGAGGGTCCAGTGCGCAGTGATGTCCTACCCACCTCGTGGTTCGACAAGCTCACCATGAGGTGGGAAGCTTCTGCTCGCTACAATCAAAGGCCCTTGGCCACCTGGTCCAGACGCATGAGGCGTTCAAGCAGCGCTTCCATCCTGTCGAGCGGAACCATGTTCGGTCCGTCGGAAGGTGCGTTGTCCGGGTCCTCGTGCGTCTCGATGAAGACACCGGCGACGCCAACTGCCACGGCTGCACGGGCAACGGTCTCAACGAATCGGCGTTCGCCGCCGCTCGACTCACCACGTCCGCCCGGCTGCTGCACCGAATGGGTCGCGTCGAAGATCACCGGAGCGCCCTGCTCCGCCATGATCGGAAGCGCGCGCATGTCGTTGACCAGCGTGTTGTAGCCGAAGCTCGTCCCGCGCTCGGTGACAAGCACGTTGGCATTGCCGGAACCGACGACCTTCGCGACCACGTTCTTCATGTCCCAGGGAGCAAGAAATTGGCCCTTCTTCACGTTGACGATGCGGCCGGTCCCGGCTGCGGCGATCAAGAGGTCGGTCTGCCGGCAGAGGAAGGCGGGGATCTGCAGGATGTCGACCACATCGGCCACGATCCCGCACTGTTCCTCGGTGTGAACATCGGTCAGCACCGGAACGCCGAGTTCCTTGCGCAAGTCCGCGAAGACCGGAAGCGCGGCCTCAAGCCCTGCTCCGCGCTTGCCGGAAAGCGACGTCCGGTTGGCCTTGTCGAAGCTGGTCTTGAAGACGAACCCGATCCCGAGCTTTTCCGTCAGTTCCTTCAGGCTGCCTGCCATGTCAAAGGCATGCTGGCGGCTTTCGAGCTGGCACGGACCGGCGATCAGGGCAAGCGGCGCATCGTTGGCGAAAACTGCTTTTCCCACTTCAACTCGGGAATTCGGGGGCATGCCTGATCTCCTGCAACTTGAGAACTGCTGAAATGAAAACTGGTCCAACCGGCAAGTTGGACCAGTAAGATGCTCATATGGCAATGATCGGGCGCTGACGCCAGATCATCATCTGTGGTTAGACCAGCCGGGACTGCTCGACTGCCGCAGCGATGAACGATGCGAACAGCGGATGCGGCTCAAACGGCCGGCTTTTTAGTTCCGGATGGTACTGAACGCCGATGAACCACGGATGGTCCGCATATTCCACCGTCTCTGGTAGAACGCCGTCAGGCGAAAGTCCTGCAAAGACCAGGCCAGCAGATTCAAGGCGCTCGCGGTACTCAACGTTCACCTCGTAGCGGTGACGGTGACGCTCGTGGATCGTGGTCGAGCCGTAGATCTGCGCGATGCGCGAACCTTCGGTGAGCGCAGCTTCATAGGCACCGAGACGCATGGTACCGCCCAGATCGCCGGAAGCCGCACGCTTCTCCAGCATGTTGCCGCGCAGCCATTCGGTCATCAGACCGACAACCGGCTCGGACGTCGGGCCAAATTCGGTCGATGATGCCTTCGGAAGATCCGCCAGGTTGCGGGCAGCCTCGATGCAGGCCATCTGCATGCCGAAGCAGATGCCGAAATAAGGCACCTTGCGCTCACGGGCGAACTTCGCCGCATGGATCTTGCCTTCCGAACCGCGCTCGCCAAAGCCGCCCGGCACGAGAATGCCGTGGACCTTCTCGAGATACGGAGCCGGATCTTCCTTCTCGAAGACTTCCGATTCGATCCATTCAAGGTTGACGCGCACCCGGTTGGCCAGACCGCCATGGGACAGCGCCTCGATCAGCGACTTGTAGGCGTCCTTGAGACCGGTGTACTTGCCAACGACGGCAATGGTGACCTCACCTTCCGGATTATGGATCCGGTCAGCGACCTCTTTCCAGCGGTCAAGGCGCGGCTTCGGTGCAGGGTCAATGCCGAAGGCAGCCAGAACTTCCGAGTCCAGGCCTTCCCTGTGGTAGGCCATCGGCACGTCATAGATGTGCTTGACGTCAAGCGCCTGGATAACGGCCGTCTCACGCACGTTACAGAAGAGCGACAGCTTGCGGCGCTCCTCGCTCGGGATCGGACGGTCGGCACGCACCAGCAGAATGTCGGGAGCAATACCGATCGACTGCAGCTCCTTGACGGAGTGCTGCGTCGGCTTCGTCTTGAGCTCGCCGGCTGCCGGAATGTACGGCATGAGCGTCAGGTGAACGTAGATTGCACCACCTCGCGGCAGCTCGTTGCCGAGCTGGCGGATGGCTTCCAGGAACGGCATCGCCTCGATGTCGCCAACCGTGCCACCGATCTCGATAAGTACGAAATCGTACTCATCGTTGCCCGAGAGGACGAAATTCTTGATCTCGTCCGTCACGTGCGGAATCACCTGAACAGTCGCACCGAGGTAGTCGCCACGGCGCTCCTTCTCGATGATGTTCTGGTAGATCCTGCCGGTGGTGATGTTGTCCGACTTGTTGGCCGAGCGTCCTGTGAAACGTTCGTAGTGACCAAGATCAAGGTCGGTCTCCGCCCCGTCGTCAGTCACGAAGACCTCACCGTGCTGGTAAGGTGACATCGTGCCCGGATCGACATTGAGGTAGGGATCGAGCTTACGGATGCGAACACGGTATCCGCGCGCCTGCAGAAGCGCACCAAGCGCTGCCGCTGCTATACCCTTACCAAGGGAGGAAACCACGCCGCCAGTGATGAAAACATATCGCGCCATGGGAGTTATCGCTTATCTGGACAGATTCAATTTGGCCAGAACAAAATTGTCGCTCTGGCCTTTTTCCTGCGCATAACGGTTTGCACCGTCAGCATCGATCCTCCTTTGACCGAGCCCCCCCCAGCTCGGGCCGGGCTAAACGCCCGGTCAACCATCAAGGTCGTGCGAGACTTACTGTCCCGACGGAACCTGAGGTTCTGCCGGCGCAGCACCTTCAGCGGGTGCCGGAACGTCGCTCGGAGCCGACTCACCGGCCGGTGCTGCCGGCTGCGTGGCAGGACCGCCGAGCTGGTCAAGAATGCCATTGCCGCCCTGCTGCGAGCCAGCAGGCTGATTCCGCTGCAGCTGATCGAAGATGTCAGCCGGACGCTCCTGGTAACGGGCGTAGATCGAAAGCCCCAGCGAGGTCATGAAGAACAGCGCCGCAAGGATTGCAGTCGTGCGCGTCAGCGTGTTGGCCGCGCCCCGGGCCGTCATGAAGCCCGAACCACCACCGATTCCCAGACCGCCGCCCTCAGAGCGCTGCAGCAGAACTGCGCCTACGAGCGCGACAACAATGATGAGGTGAATGACGATGATGATATTCTGCATGGTTCCTTCCGGCGGTCGCGGACACGTGCCTCAAGCGGACGCGGCTCAATACACGCGTTTCAAGGCTTTTCCAAGTCCCGCGCAAAACATAACTATCCTTGACCTCATTACAAGGCGCTGAGGCAGAGGAGCGCTTACTTTCCTTTGACCGCGTTTGCGATAGCCAGGAAGTCCTTCGCCTTCAGGCTCGCACCGCCGATCAGGCCACCGTCTACGTTGTTGATGGAGAGTAGCTCGCCCGCGTTGTCGGGCTTCATCGAGCCGCCATAGAGAATGCGCACACCGTCCGCTTCTGCACCGATCAGCCTCTTCAACTCGGCACGGATATGGGCATGGGCTTCTTCCACATCCGGAAGCGTCGGGATCAGACCGGTGCCGATCGCCCATACGGGCTCGTAGGCGACCACGGTGTTTGCGGCAGTCGCTTCAGCCGGAACTGAGCCCGCAATCTGCGTGGAGAGAACCGACAGGGTCTTGCCTGACACGCGTTCTTCGCGCGTCTCGCCAATGCAGATGACAGCAACGAGTCCTGCCTGCCACGCAGCCTTGGCCTTGGCTGCAACGACCGCGTCGCTCTCGCCATGGTCGGCGCGGCGCTCGGAGTGACCGACGATCACATGGGATGCGCCGCAATCCTTGAGCATGGCAGCCGAAATGTCGCCGGTGTGGGCTCCGCTCTCCTTGGCGTGGCAGTCCTGACCGCCGGATGCAACCGGAGAACCGGCCATAGCCTTCGCAGCGCGATCAAGGAGCGTGGCAGGGACACAGATCAGGCCATCCGCCTCGTTTCCGGAAGCATCGGCGAACCCAGCAGCGATAGCCTGCAATTCACCGAGCGAGTCACTCGTGCCATTCATCTTCCAGTTTCCGGCGATGAGCGGGCGAATTCCGGGGGTCATTGGCGGTCACTCCTGATCTGTAAGCGGGATAGGAAGCGTTCACTACCAAAAAGGTGCCACAAAGCAATCGACAGTCTCGATCAAGGACGCTATTCCCAACAATTGATCTATAAAACTGAAAGCTGGCAAGAAACCACCATGCTCGATAGTCTTCGCAAAGCCGCCAACACCTGGGTTGCAAAACTGCTCCTTGGCATCCTGGTTCTCAGCTTCGGCATCTGGGGCATCTCCGGCCAGATGCTGACGGATCCATCTGCCCTGTCTGTCGTGACCGCTGGCAAGACCGAGGTCTCGGTGATGGACTACCGGCTGGCCTTCGACCGCCGCGTGGCGGAACTCTCCCGCCAGTTCGGCACCCAGCTGACGCGCGCCCAGGCGGAAGCCTTCGGCGTTCAGGAGCAGGTCCTGTCGGAAGTCACCGTCGGCGCGCTCCTGGATGAGACCTCCCGCAAGATGGGCCTTGGCGTTTCGCGCGAAAGCATTGCGGAGCTCGCAGCCAAGGATCCGACCTTCCAGGGCTTCGACGGCCGCTTTGACGTTGCCCGCTTCGATTACATTCTCCAGCAGATCGGCATGACCCGTGATGCCTACCTGCGCAACCAGACGCAGGTGGCGCGCCGCCAGCAGATCGTTGACGCGGTTGCGACAGGCGTGGACGCCCCGGCAACGCTGCTCCAGAGCATCGCACAGTACCGCGGCGAAGATCGCACCGTGGACTATGTCGTCCTGCCCCGTTCTCTCGTCGAACCGATCGAGGAGCCGAAGGCAGAGGATCTGCAGGCCTATTTCGACGCGAACAAGACTGCCTACGCCGCCCCGGAATTCCGCACGATCAGCTATGTGAAGCTTGAGCCGGAAGACATCGCCGAGCCTGAGGCGGTTGCGCAGGAAGACATTGAGCGCGCCTACGAGCAGGGCCGTGCGAATTACACCGTGGCCGAGCGTCGTACCATCGAGCAGATCAATTTCGACAGCGAGGAAGCTGCCCAAGCTGCGCAGGAGAGCCTGCGTTCCGGTGTGACCTTCGAGGATCTCGTCCAGCTGCAGGGCAAGAAGCTCGAGGACGTCAATCTGGGCCACCTGCCCCGCACCCAGCTCGCCGACGAGAAGATCGCGGAAGCTGCCTTCTCGCTTCCTGAGAACCAGGTTAGCGAAGTGGTTGAGGGCACCTTTGGCCCGGTGATCCTGCGCGTCACCAAGATCGAACCTGAAAAGGTTACCCCGCTCGCCGAGGTGGAGAAGGAGATTCGCCAGCAGCTGGCGGTTGCCGATGCTACCCGGCAGATCCAGGACGCCTACGACGCCTATGAGGATGCCCGTGCCGGCGGCGCGACGCTGAAGGAAGCAGCCGATAGCCTCGGCCTAACTGTGCAGACGATTCAGGCTGTTTCCGCCAAGGGTGAGGATCAGGAAGGCAAGCAGGTCACCCTGCCGAACTCCACGCAGCTTCTCTCCGCAGCCTTTGAAACGGACGAAGGCGTCGAGAACGCTCCGCTCAACTTCGGCTCAAGTGGCTACCTCTTCTACGAAGTCGAGGAAATCATCCCGGCCCGTGAGCGCACGCTTGATGAGGTTCGTGACCGCGTTGTCGCCGACTGGACGCGCGCTGAGGTGAGCAAGCGTCTCAAAGCCAAGGCCGAGGAATTCGCCAAGGCTGTACGCGATGGCACCAGGACGCTAGACCAGGTTGCCGAGGAAATCTCCCAGGAGAAGACGACCAAGCGCGGTCTGAAGCGCGAGTCGAACGATCCGGATCTCGGACGCGGCGGTGTCGGAGCTGTCTTTGCGGTCCAGAAGGGCGGCGTTGGCTCCTTCCCGAACCCGGCAGGCGATGGCGAGTTCCTGTTCCAGGTGACGGAAGTCTTCCAGCCTGCAGCGGCGACCTCGGATGCCGTGCCCGCAGATGTCGCCAAGTCCATCGGCGACACGCTCACGCAGGACCTGCTGATCCAGCTCGCAGCCCGTCTGCAGTCGGACCTTGAGGTTACCGTCAACCGCAATGCGATGCAGCAGGCACTTACTCTGTTCTGAGGTACGTCATGGCTGACTTGAAGGCGCATATCGCGAAGGTTGCAGCGGGTACCCCGCTCAGCCACGAGGAATCCCGTCAGGCCTTCGACATCATCATGTCGGGTGACGCGACGCCGAGCCAGATGGGAGCCTTCCTGATGGCGCTCCGCGTGCGCGGCGAAACGGTGGACGAGATCACCGGCGCCGTCGAGACGATGCGCTCGAAGATGCTGCGCGTCACGGCCCCCGACAATGCCGTCGACATCGTTGGAACCGGCGGCGACGCTTCCGGCTCCTACAATGTGTCCACCTGCGCGGCCTTCATCGTGGCAGGCTGCGGTGTGCCGGTGGCAAAACACGGCAACCGCGCCCTCTCCTCCAAGTCGGGCGCAGCGGATTCCCTTGCCGCCCTCGGCGTCAATATCGAGCTTGGCCCGCACGAGATTGCAGCCTGTGTCGCAGAAGCCGGTATCGGTTTCATGTTCGCCCCCATGCATCACTCGGCCATGCGTCATGTGGGCCCGACCCGCATCGAGCTCGGCACGCGCACAATCTTCAACCTGCTTGGCCCTCTCGCAAACCCGGCGGGCGCCAAGCGTCAGCTGCTCGGCGTCTTTGCCCCTCAGTGGGTCGAGCCGCTGGCACACGTGCTGAAGAACCTCGGCGCGGAGAAGGCCTGGGTTGTCCACGGCGACGGTCTCGACGAGATGACCATTACAGGTTCGACGCTCGTTGCCAGCCTCGACAAGGGCGAAGTGACGACCTTCGAACTGACGCCGGAAGCAGTGGGCCTTGCCCGCGCCGAGATGGCCTCCCTCAAGGGCGGCGACGGCGTCGAAAACGCCAAGGCGCTTCGGGCCGTTCTCGAAGGCGCCCAGAACCCATATCGCGACATCAGCGTCCTTAACGCTGCCGGCGCACTGGTGGTCGCGGACAAGGCCGCGACCATTGAGGAAGGCATCGCACTTGCGGCAAAGTCGCTTTCGTCGGGTGCAGCTCTCGCCACGCTCGACAAGCTCGTCGAAGTGTCGAACCGCAAGGCCTGAGATCGCGGCACCATTGGAATTGTAGGAGCATTTTTCATGGCGGATATTCTGCGCAAGATCGAAGCTTACAAGCGCGAGGAGATCGCTGCCGCCAAATCTGCCCTGCCCGAATCCGAACTGAAGGCGCGCATCCGCGACGCTTCGCCCGTGCGCGGTTTCCTGAAGGCACTTCGTGCCAAGGAAGCCGACGGCAAGTTCGGCCTGATCGCTGAGATCAAGAAGGCAAGTCCCTCCAAGGGCCTGATCCGCGAGGATTTCAATCCGCCTACGCTCGCGAAAGAGTATGAAGCAGGCGGCGCGGCGTGCCTTTCCGTGCTGACCGACGGTCCCTCATTCCAGGGCGCTCCGGAGTTCCTGGTTCAGGCACGTGCAGCCTGCGCGCTGCCTGCAATCCGCAAGGATTTCATGCTCGATACGTATCAGGTGCTGGAGGCTCGTCATCTGGGTGCCGATGCCATCCTCATCATCATGGCGAGCGTCGATGATGAAACCGCCAGGGTGCTGGAAGATGCTGCCCTCGAACTCGGCATGGATGCACTCATCGAAGTGCACGACGAAGAGGAGCTCGAGCGGGCGCTGAAACTCTCCTCGCCCATGATCGGCATCAATAACCGCAATCTGCGCACCTTCGAGACGACGCTTGCCACATCCGAACGGCTCGCTCCGATGGTGCCTTCAGACCGCATGATCGTGGGCGAAAGCGGCATCTTCACCAATGAAGACTGCAAGCGGCTGGAGAAGGTTGGCATCCGCAGCTTCCTCGTCGGCGAAAGCCTGATGCGTCAGCAGAACGTGGCCGAGGCGACGCGCAGTCTGCTCGGCCTCTCCGCGGCAGCCTGAGGACGGCACGCCATGGCTGACGATCATTCGCGTCTCACCCATATCGATGCTGACGGCAAAGCCGACATGGTCGACGTCGGCGCCAAGGCAGACACAGAACGCACGGCCATTGCCGAAGGCACCGTCCGCATGGCGCCGGAAACGCTTGCCGCCATCATTGCCGGCAATGCGAAGAAGGGAGACGTGATTGGCGTCGCCCGCGTCGCCGGCATCATGGCCGCCAAGAAGACGAGCGATCTCATTCCGCTCTGTCATCCACTGGCGCTCACCAAGGTTTCCGTCGATATCGAACCGGACGAGACGCTTCCCGGCCTGCGCGTGCGCGCGCTTGCACGGCTCGTCGGCAAGACTGGCGTCGAGATGGAGGCGTTGACGGCCGTTTCCGTCGCCTGCCTCACCATCTACGATATGGCCAAGGCGCTCGATAAGGGCATGGTCATCGGCGATATCTGCCTGGTTGAAAAAGTGGGCGGCAAGTCCGGTCACTGGAGTCGCGAAGGACAGACATAATGTCGTTGCTTGCAGTCGATGAGGCGCTTGAGCGTATCCTGGAAGGCGTACAGCCCTTGCCCGCCGAGACAGTTCCCCTCCGGCAAGCCGCTGACCGGGTGCTCGCCTCGCCTCTCGCTGCACTGCGGACGCATCCGCCCTTCCATGCTTCTGCCATGGACGGTTACGCGGTCCGCGCGGCTGATATCGCGGAAGCGCCCGCCTCGCTCCGTGTAATCGGCACTTCTGCGGCCGGCGGCAGTTTTGAGGGCGAAGTCCTCCCACAGACTGCCGTGCGCATTTTCACTGGCGCACCGCTGCCCAAGGGTGCTGACACGATCCTGATCCAGGAGAATGCCCGTGTCATCGATGGCGACAGCATCGAAGCCTTGCAGGCGGTAGACGCTGGCCGTCACATCCGTCGGGCGGGACTGGATTTCGCCGAAGGCAACATCGTCCTTGAACAGGGCCGCATCCTCGATCCTGCCGCGCTTTCGCTTGCGGCAGCCGCCGGCCACGCGACGCTCCCTGTGGTACGCAGCCCGCTCATCGCCATCATCTCGACCGGTGATGAACTGGTCCCGCCCGGCGTAGCACCCGGCCCCAACCAGATCGTCGCCTCAAACAACTTCGGCATCGCAGCACTTGCTCAGCGGGATGGCGCACGAATACTGGACCTCGGCATCGTGCCGGACGACCGCGAAGCCTTCGCCAGCGCGGTCCGCCGCGCGCGCGAGGCAGGCGCGGATATTCTGGTGACGCTTGGCGGCGCTTCGGTTGGCGACCGCGACATCACGCGCGATGTTCTTGCCGCCGAAGGCATGACGCTCTCGTTCTGGAAGATCGCGATGCGGCCCGGCAAACCGCTGATCTTCGGGCGGTTCAACGGAACCTCCGTGCTCGGCCTCCCCGGCAATCCTGTTTCCAGCATGGTCTGCGCTCACGTGTTCCTGAGCCCACTCGTGCGGCGTCTCGCCGGCCGAATCCATGCGCCCGACCTCCGCCCGGCGGAACTCGGCGCCGCCCTGCCGGCAAACGACTCGCGTCGCGACTATGTCCGCGCCAGCGTGGCGC
This sequence comes from Nitratireductor aestuarii, assembly GCF_014641695.1. Lineage (GTDB taxonomy): Bacteria > Pseudomonadota > Alphaproteobacteria > Rhizobiales > Rhizobiaceae > Chelativorans > Chelativorans aestuarii. The sequence goes on from NZ_BMIF01000001.1 coordinate 528,516, forward strand.
TCGGTCCTCGCGGCCTGGTTGCAACGCCGTTTCCGCTGCAGGATTCGTCCATGCTCAGCGTGCTGGCCGCAGCAAACGCGCTCATTATTCGCGCACCGAACGCCCCCGCGGCCGAGATCGGCGACCGCTGCCAGGTTTTGATGCTGCGTTAACACCTTCTCAACCTTCCCGCCGCAACTTTACGGTTGCAGAACACACACTGAACGTCTACGTTCTGTTCTGCATTTGTTTTTACTTTGATTCAGGGGCTTGGTGCCGATGCTGACCCGTAAACAGCATGAACTGCTGCTGTTCATACATGCCTGCCTCAAGGAGACGGGTATCCCCCCTTCGTTCGATGAAATGAAGGAGGCGCTCGACCTCGCTTCGAAATCCGGCATCCATCGCCTGATCAGCGCGCTCGAGGAACGCGGCTTCATCCGCCGCCTGCCCAACCGCGCCCGCGCTCTGGAAGTCATACGGCTTCCCGACTCGATCGCGCCGGGCCTCCCCCGCGCGAAAGGGTTCTCGCCGTCGGTCATTCAAGGCGGCCAGAGCATGCCGGAGCCGGCGCCCGCCCCTGCCGCCTCGTCGCTGGGCAGCGCGAACGACTCCAGCGCCATCTCCATTCCCGTCATGGGCCGGATCGCCGCCGGTGTTCCGATCGACGCAATCCAGCACGCCACGCACAGCATCAGCGTTCCGCCAGACATGATTTCCGGAGGCGAGCATTACGCGCTGGAAGTCAAGGGTGACTCGATGATCGAGGCCGGCATCTTTGACGGTGACACGGTGATCATCCGCCAGATGCAGACGGCTAACCCTGGCGAGATCGTGGTGGCACTGGTGGACGACCAGGAGGCGACGCTGAAGCGCTTCCGCCGCAAGGGCGCATCGATCGCGCTTGAAGCCGCTAACCCCGCCTATGAAACCCGCATCTTCCCGCCTCACCGCGTGAAGGTTCAGGGCAAGCTGGTGGGTCTCATCCGGCGGTATTGAGGTTCTTTGGCGGGCAGGTTGCCTGCCCAAGCTTCACTGAAGAATGGCTGGCACAGTTGATCGGCCATCTCCACGATACAGCTTGGGTTCTGTTGCTCTTCCTTGCATCTTCGTCAATTTCTGCTGGAAGAACGCAGAATTCCGCCCCCTCCAGATTGACGCAACGACGCAGGCAGGGGAAAAGAAAACCGGCGCGGACGTGGCGAAATTGGTAGACGCAAGGGACTTAAAATCCCTCGGGCTTTGCCCGTGCGGGTTCGACCCCCGCCGTCCGCACCATTCATTTTTTTGAGTATAAATAGCGACTTACCCGCAAACCACGTGGAGCGGGACGCGCAAAGCGCTCGCGATTTGCGGGTATATTTGGCATACTGTGACAAGGATTGTGCCACGTTAACCTGGAAAGCCCTACGTTTTGCCGGTTAGCTCTATCTTGTACTACGGTAGCGCTCGTCGAACAGGCCAAGCCTTCTACTTCAGATCTTGTCAGCGCAACGGAAAACCTGCCACTCTTGCCTGCGCAACAAGGATCGGCTGGCGTGTGCAACCTTTACACTTCAACGACCAATGCTGAGGCGATGCGCCAGTTCTCGCGCTATCTGAGCGAGCTGGTTGATCGCTTTCAGTCGAACGAAGAGACCTTCGACGTCTATCCGAACCGTTTCGGGCCAATCGTGAGGATCACTGAGAACGGTCAGGAACTGGTGCGCGCCCGATGGGGCATGCCCTCGCCGCCGTCGGTGCTCGAAGGCAAGGCTTATGACTATGGCGTAACGAACATCCGCAACACCTCTTCTCCGCATTGGCGTGGATGGCTCTCTCCCGAGCACAGGTGTCTGGTTCCGCTCGTCAAGTTTGCCGAGCCGGACCCAGCCAGCAAGCGTCCGGGGGAGCGCGTGCCGGATGCGTGGTTTGCGCGTCCGGATGGCGGGCTTTTCTTCTTCGCCGGGCTCTGGACGCAGTGGACGGGAAAACGGATGGCGCGCGAAGATCCTGCCAAGCATGAGCTTTTTGCGTTCCTGACCACTGCACCCAACGCGCTCGTCGGCGCCGTCCACCCGAAGGCGATGCCGGTGATCCTTACCGATCCCGCAGAAGTCGAAACCTGGCTTCGCGCACCATGGGACGAAGCGCGGACCCTGCAAAGGACGCTGCCCGATTGCCTTCTCACAATGCTCCCGCCCGCGCTACCCGAACAACCTAGCCTGTTCTGAATGCGGTCGCGACCGCTGGTAACACATGCGGTTTCATGGCGCGACGTAATTCTTGACCCAGGTCCGACCGCTCCGTATTTATCGCAAGCCGAAAAGATTTCAGGCTGGTGTGGTTATTCCAGCCCCCCTTCTCCAAGGGGATGAAGTCGCTTCACGCGAACCCGCGGCACCTTCCTTTTTCCTGGACGGTGCCTGGCGGTTCATCCCGTCTTTCGCCGTCCCATAACTTTGCGATAGACACGATGAACAAGAAAATCCTTCTGATTGCACAGATCCTGATGACATTCATGATGGCCCTGCTGATGTCCGGCATCATGAGCCTCATTGCACTCGGCCCCACCAAGCAGTGGCTGTCGGTATGGCCGATACAGTTCATCATCGCCTGGCCGATCGCCTTCATCCTCACCCAGTTCACCAGCAAGATCGCCTTTGCACTGGCGCCGAAACTCGCGGCGAAGGTCTGATCCACTCCTCTAATTTATGCAAAGGTCCCTCATCTCCTGTGGGGCCTTTGAAGCTCCGAGTTCCTTCCGGACAATGGCGTCGCTGTTGCTTGCGCACCGCAACATGACAATGATACGACGTGCTAATTCCTATCAATCATGAAAAAGCACGCCCATGAAGTCTCTTCTCGCCCTTGCCACACTCAGCCTCAGCATCAGCACCGCGGCTTTCGCCGGTGACGAGACCCGCATCGCGGTGATGACCGCCTTCGCGCCTGAATGGACGGCGATGCAGGGAAAACTGACCGATACGAACGAAGTCGAGATCAACGGCATCAAGTTCCTGCTGGGCGAACTCGAAGGCAAGGACGTCGTGCTCTTCATGTCGGGCGTCAGCATGGTCAATGCGGCCATGTCGACGCAGCTCGCGCTCGACAATTTCAACATCAGCGCCATCGTCTTCTCCGGCATCGCCGGTGGTGTGAACCCGTCCTACCACATCGGCGATGTGGTCGTTCCGGCCCGCTGGGGTCAGTATCTGGAAGCCGTGTTCGCACGCGAAGTTGACGGCAAGTTCGTGCCCCCGAGCTGGGTAAAGCCGGAGTGGGCGAACTATGGCATGATCTTCCCCCGTGCGGTGGACATCGCCCGTCCCGGCGGCCAGATCGAGGAAAAGTTCTGGTTCGAGACCGATCCGGAGCTGCTGAAGGTGGCCGAAAAGGTTGCCGGCGAGCTCAATCTCCTGAACTGCGTCGAGGAGAACAAGTGCCTCACCCATGCACCGGAGATCCATGTCGGCGGCAACGGCGTATCCGGCCAGGCCTTCATGGATAATGCCGAGTTCCGGGACTACACCTTCAACACCTTCGAAGCGTCCGTTCTTGACATGGAGTCGGCTGCGGTCGCCCATGTTGCGGACGTGAATGGCGTGCCCTTCATCGCCTTCCGCTCGCTGTCCGACCTTGCCGGCGGCGGTGAAGGCGAAAACGAAATGGGCACCTTCTTCGGCCTGGCATCCAAGAACTCGGCTGCGGTCGTCTCGGCCTTCGTTGAGGCACTGCCGGCGCAAGCTCCGGAAGAAGCTACCTCCAAGTAATTCGGAATATCGCGGGCCGCATGGATTTTCAGCGCGGCCCGCATGGGTTTTCAGGCTGCTTCTGCTAGAAACGCGAAGGGCCACGATCAAGGTCTCGGCGGAAGCGCGCAGGAAAGCAGGAGTTGTTGTGTCAAACGAGTCGCCAGTAACCACCCCGGAAATCCTCGCCAAGCATCCGGTCGCCTGGCTGCAGCCCATACCGGAAGGCTACAAGATCCCCATCTGGCGCTGGGTGCTTCTGCCAGCCACGGCACTGATGCTGAAGCGCAACAAGGGCGTATGGGTCAGCGGAGAATTGAAACTGCTCGCCGACAGCATCCAGTTCACGCAGACGCGCATGATAAAGTCGGCCCGCAACCCGGGCATTGATTGGAAGTTCCCACTGGCCAACATCCGCAATATCACCACGTCGAAGGGCGTCGCCTCCGAAACATTGGAGTTCGAGCACGACACGGGCACGATCAAGTTCATGACCGTTCGTTCCGAAGAGTTTGTCGCCAAGGTCAGGCAGGCGATATAGTCTGCCGGATAGGACCGGGGCCCACCTTTGCCCGCGCCGCCGAAACATGTAAGCCTGTGGCGGTGGAATATTCTCGAACTTGAGCAGACAGGTGGCGGATGGCGCGAGATCTCGCAGAACGGTTCATGCGGTCTCTTTCCGGCATTGGCCTCGTGCTTGGCGTGCTCTTCTTCGCAGCAGCGCTGACCCCCACGCTCGTTCCTAGAACTTACGTCATCCAGGGCATCCTTGCCGGTGCCGCATTCGCCTCTGGCTATCTTATCGGCGTCTTCATCCGCTGGATCTGGCTCTATCTGGAACTGCCGGCCGTCAACGAGCACACGCGGCGGCGTCTGAATACGGTCGCGATCACGGCTTCCATCCTGGTTGCGCTCTGGTTTCTCTGGCAGGCGACCGAATGGCAGAATTCCATCCGTCTGCTCATGGACATGGAGCCGCTCGACTCTGGCCATCCGCTCCTGCTGTCGCTCATCGCCATCGTGACCTTCGTCGTGCTTCTGTGCATCGGACGGGGGTTCAAGTTTCTGGCCGTCCGCTCATCCCGCTATGGCGCCCGCTACATCCCTCGCCGGGTCGCCAATGTTCTCGGCGTGGCGATTGCCGTGGTGGTCTTCTGGCTGTTGGCCACGGACGTTTTCTGGCGGTTCGGCTTCAACGCCATTGATGCTTCTTTCCGCGAGTTCGATGCGCTGATCGAGCCCGCAAGCCCGCAGCCGAAAGACCCGAACAAGACAGGAAGTGCCGCCTCGCTCATCGGTTGGAAGAGCATCGGCCGTGCCGGGCGTGAGTTCATTGCATCCGGCCCGTCGGCGGAGACGATCAGCCTGTTTACCGGCAAGCCAGCTCAGGAGCCCATCCGCGTCTATGTTGGTCTTCAGGACCAAAGGCCGGCGATGGAGAGGGCCAAACTGGCGCTGGCCGAGCTGCAGCGGGTCGGCGCCTTCGACCGTTCCGTGCTGGTGGTCGCGGTACCCACTGGAACGGGGTGGCTTGATCCGGCGGCAATGGATTCGCTGGAGTACCTCCACCATGGCGACGTGGCGACCGTGGCGCTCCAGTACTCCTATCTCAACAGCCCGCTCTCGCTCATCGTCGAGCCGGATCGGGGAGCAGAAGCGGCGAACGCTATCCTGACGGTCATTTACGACCATTGGACAAGGCTGCCCAGGGAGAACCGCCCTCGCCTCTATCTCCATGGCCTGAGCCTCGGAGCCCTCAACTCGGAAGCGTCGCTCGATCTCTTCAAGATCGTTGGCGATCCGATCAACGGGGCGGTGTGGAGCGGGCCACCCTTCGCCAATTCCCTCTGGCGGTCAGTGACGACCGAGCGCAACCAGGGTTCGCCTGCGTGGCTGCCGCAATATCGCGATGGCTCGACCATCCGCTTCATGAACCAGGACGGCTATCCAGAGGGTGCCGAATTCGCTCCATGGGGGCCGATCCGGCTTCTCTATCTTCAATATGCAAGCGACTCCGTCACCTTCTTCAGCCCGCTCGGCTTCTTCCGCCAACCGACCTGGATGCATCAGCCCCGCGGGCCGGATATTTCGCCGGAGCTGCGCTGGTATCCGGTGGTCACCATGCTGCAGCTACTTGTGGACATGGCCTTCGCCACCACGACGCCGCTTGGCTTCGGGCATCTCTATGCCCCAGAGCACTACGTCGAAGCCTGGCGGGCGGTCACCGAACCCACAGGCTGGAATGAAGATGAAATTGCCCGGCTGAAGAGCTATCTGCGGGAGACTATGGACGCAGCCCTCAACTCCGCGGGCAGCGTTGAAGATGCGTACAGCAACCGGGGCGGATAATTGCCCCATTGTCAGGCGACGCTGGTATTCTGGCGCGTCCAGGATCCGCTATGGGAAGGCATTTGAATGAGTGACATTGTTACTGCGGGCATGGTGGTAATCGGCGACGAGATCCTGTCAGGCCGCACCAAGGACAAGAACGTCGGCCACCTGGCCGACATGCTCACCGCCGTTGGCATTGACCTGAAGCAGGTGCGAATCGTGCCGGACGAGCAGGCCGATATCGTTGAGGCGGTGAATGCACTGCGCGCCCGCTTCGACTATGTGTTCACGACCGGTGGCATCGGACCAACCCATGACGACATCACGGCGGATACGATCGCGGCAGCCTTTGGCGTCCCATGCGACTATCACCCGGATGCCTACCCGCTGCTGGAAGCGCACTACGCGGCGCGCGGCATCGAGTTCACCGAGGCCCGAAAGCGGATGGCGCGCACGCCGCAAGGCGCGAGCCTCATCGACAATCCGGTTTCCGTCGCGCCAGGCTTCAATATCGGCAATGTCTATGTGATGGCCGGCATCCCGTCTGTTTTCCAGGCGATGCTGGATAACGTCATTCCGACCCTGCGCACCGGCGCCAAGCTGCTTTCGGGCTCGCTCATTTGTACTTTGGGTGAAGGCACGATTGGCGGTCCGCTCGGCGAGATCCAGAAGGCTTTCCCGGAGACGATCATCGGCTCCTATCCGAGGTTCGAGACTTCCGGTCCCTACACCGAGATCGTGGTGCGCTCGCGCTCGGCCGAGCAGCGGGATGCGGCTCTTGCCGCCGTCAAGGAAATGCTTGACAGTCTTGGCAATGGCGGATGACGCTGCGCACAAGGCGATTGCCCTTGAGCAGAATTGAAGCAACCGGAGGAGGCTGCAGTGGACATTCGGACTCTCTTGGCAATTTTCCATAGCGAAGGTGATGCGCCCCGTCTGCTGGACTTCGCCCTGCCCTTTGCCAGCCGGCACCAGAGCCACCTGATCGGCCTCCATGCTGAAGCCCTCCCCGTCGTTCTGGCGACGCCGATGGAAGGCCCGTTCCTCGCCGTCACCAACGACATGGAACACGAAGCGGCTGAACGCCACGCACGGCTGCGCGACATGGTGGAGGAGCGCGCGCGGGTGGAAGGTGTTTCGCTGGAATGGCGCGGCTTCGACAGCATCTCCGGCGACTCTGCCGTTTCCGGCATCGACAGCGCCCGCAGTGCCGACCTCGTGGTTGTACTCCAGAATGATCCCAAAGGCATTGCCGCTGCCGACCTGGAGACACTGCTCTTCCACAGCGGGCGGCCGGTGCTGTTCGTGCCCCACGCCTACACGCGCAACGGTGCGACCTTCCAGAAGGTGGTGATTGCCTGGAACGGCAGCAAGGAATCCGCCCGTGCCGCCTTCGACGCACTGCCGCTCCTGAAGGAGGCCGGAAGCGTTGAGATCCTGACCATTGACGCACCGGATGGCGGCGGCAGTGGCGGAAAGGACGGCACAGCGATAGCAACCGCCCTTGCCCGACATGGCCTGGATGTCACCATCATGGCCCGGCAATCGGGCAAGATGGCCGAGGCCGACATCCTAAATGCGGCGATCATGGAGTCTGGCGCCGACCTGCTTGTCATGGGCGCATTCGGGCGTTCGCGGCTGGCGGAATTCGTCTTCGGCGGAATGACGCGCAGCGTGTTGCAGTCGATAACAGTGCCGACCCTGATGTCGCGCTAGCCACATTTTTCAGACTACTTCAGCGGTTTGAACCGCATTTTTGGCCGAGTCTATTGCCTGACCCGGCCAAATTCGGCTAATTGCCCCCGCATCTTCCGGCGCTATGAGCCACCCCCTTCTGGAGCATGCAGAATGTCCCTCCCCGATAAAGCCTTTCCCGTCACCTGGGATCAATTTCATCGCGACGCCCGGGCGCTCGCCTGGCGTCTTGCCGGAACCAACAACAACTGGAAGGCCATCGTCTGCATCACGCGTGGCGGTCTGGTGCCTGCCGCCGTCATCGCCCGCGAGCTCGGCGTTCGCCTGATCGAGACGGTCTGCGTTGCCTCCTACCACGACTATAACTCACAGGGTGAGCTGCAGATCCTGAAGGAGATCAACCCCGCACTGCTCGTCGACGAGGGCAAGGACATCCTCATCGTCGACGACCTGACCGACACCGGCAAGACGGCTGCGATCGTGCGCGCCATGGTGCCCAAGGCCCATTTCGCCACCATGTATGCGAAGCCGAAGGGCCGCCCGCTGGTCGATACCTTCGTCACCGAGGTCTCGCAGGACACCTGGATCTACTTCCCCTGGGACATGGGCTTCTCCTACCAGCGCCCGATCGCGGAGAAGGACAAGGAGTAGTCCTCCTTTCGTTTGTGTCAGCTGAGGCCCCATCCGGGGCCTTTTTGCTATCCGGACGAGCGGATTGACCAATTATCTTCGATTATTGTTCGGACGGCGATTGATCCTATCTGCGGCGAAGCTGTTAGTATCCTTCTGACCCTCCTGAGTCGAAGAGATGCAACTTCGATGCCCGAACGCCAGATCGTTTACCGCCTGCTGGAGCATTTCCGCCGCTGGATCGGTGGAAATCCGCCGCGTACGCAGGTAGCGGCCCTGCCTTGGCGCAAGACCGAGGATGGCCAGATCGAAGTTCTGCTGATCACCAGCCGCCGCCGCGGCCGCTGGATCCTGCCCAAGGGTTGGGTGAAGAAAGAAGAAAGTCCTTCAAGCGCCGCCGAACGGGAAGCCTTCGAAGAAGCAGGGGTGCGGGGTCATGCCGCTTCGAGCGAGTTAGGGCGCTATCAGTACCAAAAGAAGCGCTCGAAGAGCACGCCGCATCGCTTTGAAGTTACTGTCATTCCGCTCGAGGTCCTCGAAGAAGTCAAGAAATGGCCGGAGAGAAAGGTGCGCAAGAAGCGCTGGCTGCCGGCGCCTGAAGCGGCCAGGCTGGTGGAGGAGCGCGAGCTTGCCCGGCTCATTGAGAGCTTTGGTAATCCAAAAGAAAGTGCATCCTGATCCTGCAATTGTGAGGCACTGCACGATTTTCGGTCTTGTGTCGCGGGCCAACACCCCCTAGCGCTAATCCGACTTGAACCGAAGTGCCCACAGCCACGTTGATCTGCGTCAATGTCCTTGGACCATTTCCACGCTCCAACGCTCGCGTCCCAGATGCGTCCGATTATGAAGCTTAGCTAATCCCGATGAACAAGACAGCTCCGGTCACCCGTAAACAGACTCTCGACAAGGACCTCGACAAGATCGTTCACGTCGAGGAGGCAGCGAGTGTTCTCTCGCGCAACCTCATTGCGCCAGGGCTTGGCCTTCTCTTCCTCGCCTTCGCAGGCATCTGGTCCTCCTTCTATGTGGGTGCCGGTGGGAACGCAGTCATCATCATCGCAGCCGCCGCGATCGGCGCCTACATGGCGCTAAACATCGGCGCCAATGACGTCGCGAACAACGTTGGACCTGCCGTGGGCGCCAAGGCGCTCACTATGGGTGGCGCACTCGTTATCGCAGCCATTTTCGAGAGCGCAGGCGCGCTTCTGGCGGGCGGCGACGTGGTCGACACCATATCGAAGGGCATCATCGCACCGGAAGCGGTCGGAGATCCTACCCACTTCGTTCTCGCCATGATGGCGGCGCTGCTTTCTTCCGCCCTCTGGGTGAACCTCGCGACCTGGATTGGTGCTCCGGTTTCTACCACCCATGCCGTGGTGGGCGGCGTGGTTGGCGCCGGCATCGCTGCCGCTGGCTTTTCCGCAGTAAACTGGCCGATGATGGGCAACATCGCGCTTAGTTGGGTGATTTCGCCCGCGATCGGCGGTGTGGCTGCAGCCCTGGTGCTGCTCTTCATCAAAACGACGATCGTCTACCAGGACGACAAGATTGCCTCGGCCCGCCGTTGGCTGCCGCTGCTGATCGCCTTCATGGCGGCTGCATTCACCACCTATCTCGTTACCAAGGGGCTAACGCACATCATCAGTCTCAGCGGCATGACCCTGCTGGCTGTCGCTGTCGCAAGCTTCTTTATCGTCTGGGCACTTTCCCATGTGCATATCCGCAAGCAGTCGGAAGGCATGGAAAACCGCAATCAGTCGCTGCGCAAGCTGTTCAACCTGCCGCTCGTCATCTCGGCCGCCCTGCTCTCCTTTGCCCACGGCGCCAATGACGTCGCCAATGCGGTTGGCCCCCTGGCGGCCATTGTTTCTACCGCCCAGTCCGACAGCGTAGCCTCTCATGTTGATATTCCGCTCTGGGTGATGCTCATCGGCGCGATCGGCATTTCGCTCGGCCTCCTACTCTTCGGTCCGAAGCTCATTCAGATGGTGGGCGACCAGATCACCAAGCTCAACCCGATGCGCGCCTTCTGCGTGGCGCTTTCGGCCGCCGTCACCGTCATCATCGCATCCTGGTTCGGGCTCCCGATCAGCTCGACCCACACGGCCGTCGGCGCGATCTTCGGCGTCGGTTTCTTCCGTGAGTGGTACACCGCGAATTCAAAGCGCCGTAAGGCCTACCTTGCGCGGAAGAATGGCGGGCAGCTGAAAGAAGCGGAAAAGGTCGAAAAGCGCGTCACGGCTGAAGAGATCATCCGCCGAAAGCTCGTCCGCCGCGCCCATGTACAAACCATTGTGGCTGCCTGGGTCACCACAGTGCCCGTATCGGCGGCACTTTCGGCGGCCATCTTCTACGTACTCACCTTCGTCAGCTGAGCGGGCGGGCTTCCAGGGCCCCGGAAGCCAACGTTTTCGGGGGTTCCCAAACATCAACCCCCGAATTGCCGTTTCCACACAATCCACACCGCATAGCCACAAGATGTAGTCTGTTGAACTAAATAATAATCGACAGCTTGCGTTATTGTCCTAGACGCGCTTTTATATCCCCATCGGCGATGCGTCGTTTCAGTCGTTCTGCCGACGTCAAATCTTTTTCAGTTTCGCGAGTCATCATTCGCGGGCCCCCTGGCCCGTACCCGGCGTAATACGTTCGGGTGTTTTGGCACGCGGATGCGATGCGGGGCGCTAAATCTAGTGACAAAGGCAGCGTTTAACACTATATTTAGTGCTCGCAGGTACGCTTCCGATTCCATGGATTATGCATCAGTAAGCAATGCTGCTTTGCAGGCGTCTGAAACACCCTACCTTTCCCTGATCGGGAAAGGGTTTTGAACAACCCGTACCGGAGCAGCCGAGCAAACGGCGTTCCTGTGCTGACGGAAACAACGGGGCACGAGGCCCCATCGAGACACTAGAAGGCGGAAGGGACGAAGATGCGCTTCGAACGACGGTTCACGAAAGAAGGCCAGTCACCATATGCGGAGATCCCGTTCCGCAAGGCGACCAGCGAGATCCGCAATCCGGACGGCTCCATCGTGTTCCGCCTGGCTGACATCGACGTACCTGAGCAGTACAGCCAGGTCGCGTCCGACATCCTGGCACAGAAGTACTTCCGCAAGGCAGGCGTCCCGGCCAGGCTGAAGAAGGTTGAGGAAAACAAAGTTCCTTCCTTCCTCTGGCGCTCCGTGGCCGACGAGAAGGCGCTCGCCGCCCTCCCCGAGGATCAGCGCTACGGCTCCGAGACCGACGCCCGCCAGGTCTTCACCCGTCTTGCCGGCACCTGGACCTACTGGGGCTGGAAGGGCGGCTATTTCGCATCCGAAGCAGACGCCCAGACCTTCATGGACGAGCTCTGCTACATGCTCGCCACGCAGCGCGTCGCGCCGAACAGCCCGCAGTGGTTCAACACCGGCCTGCACTGGGCCTATGGCATCGATGGTCCCGGCCAGGGCCACTATTACGTTGATCCGTTCACCGGCAAGCTCACCAAGTCCAACTCGGCCTATGAGCATCCGCAGCCGCATGCCTGCTTCATCCAGTCCGTCTCCGACGACCTGGTGAACGAAGGAGGCATCATGGATCTTTGGGTCCGCGAAGCGCGCCTCTTCAAGTACGGTTCGGGCACCGGCTCGAACTTCTCGCAGCTTCGCGGCGAAGGCGAACGGCTTTCGGGCGGCGGCAAGTCTTCCGGCCTCATGTCCTTCCTCAAGATCGGTGACCGCGCGGCTGGCGCCATCAAGTCGGGCGGCACCACCCGCCGCGCCGCCAAGATGGTCATCGTCGACATCGACCATCCGGATGTCGAAGCTTTCATCGACTGGAAGGTGCAGGAAGAGCAGAAGGTTGCCTCTCTCGTCACCGGCTCCAAGATCGTCAAGAAGCACCTCGAAGCGATCATGCGCGCCTGCGTCAACTGCGAGGCCGACAACAACGATTGCTACGACCCGGCCAAGAACCCGGCGCTGAAGCGCGAGATCAAGGCTGCCAAGAAGAACGCGGTGCCGGAGAACTACGTCCAGCGCGTGATCCAGTTCGCGCGTCAGGGATACACCTCGCTCGACTTCCGCACCTATGACACGGACTGGGATTCCGAGGCCTACCTGACGGTTTCCGGCCAGAACTCGAACAATTCCATCTCGCTCAGGGACGATTTCCTGCGCGCGGTCGAGAATGACGGCGACTGGAACCTCATCCGCCGCACCGATGGCAAGCCGGCCAAGACGGTGAAGGCACGCGAGCTATGGGACAAGATCGGCTATGCCGCCTGGGCATCCGCTGATCCGGGCCTGCACTTCAACACGACCATGAACGACTGGCACACGTCGCCAGCGGCCGGTCCGATCCGCGCCTCCAACCCGTGCTCGGAATACATGTTCCTGGACGACACGGCCTGCAACCTCGCCTCGATCAACCTGCTGGCCTATCGCAATGCGGATGGTCACTTCGACATCGAGGGCTATGAGCATTCCGTGCGCCTGTGGACCGTGGTGCTCGAAATCTCCGTGATGATGGCGCAGTTCCCGTCCAAGGAAATCGCCCGCCTCTCCTACCAGTACCGCACGCTCGGCCTTGGCTACGCCAACATCGGCGGCCTGCTGATGACCTCGGGCATTCCCTATGACTCGAAGGAAGGCCGCGCGATCTGTGGTGCCCTGACCGCGATCATGACCGGTGTCGCCTACGCGACCTCGGCCGAGATGGCCTCGGAACTCGGCGCCTTTGCCGATTACGAGCGTAACTCGCAGCACATGCTGCGCGTCATCCGCAACCACCGCCGGGCCGCCCATGGCGAGACGGAAGGCTACGAGAAGCTGGCCGTCAACCCGGTGCCGCTCCAGGCTGAGGACTGCCCATCCGAAGACCTGATCGCCCATGCCCGCGCAGCTTGGGACAAGGCGCTCGAGCTCGGCGAGAAGCACGGCTACCGCAACGCGCAGGCCACCGTCATCGCGCCGACCGGCACGATCGGCCTCGTCATGGACTGCGACACGACCGGCATCGAGCCCGACTTCGCGCTGGTGAAGTTCAAGAAGCTCGCCGGCGGCGGCTACTTCAAGATCATCAACCGCGCTGTTCCTGAAGCGCTGCGCACGCTCGGCTACTCCGAAGCTGAGATCGCGGAGATGGAGGCTTACGCTGTCGGCCACGGCAACCTGAACCAGGCGCCGGGCATCAACCCGACGACGCTCAAGGCCAAGGGTTTTACCGACGAGAAGATCGCAACGCTGAACGAATCGCTGAAAAGCGCCTTCGACATCAAGTTCGTCTTCAACAAGTGGTCGCTCGGCGAAGACTTCTGCAAGGAGGTGCTTGGCTTCACCGACGAGCAGCTGAACGACATGTCGTTCGAGATGCTGCCGGCACTGGGCTTCACCCGCAAGGAGATCGAGGCTGCCAACATCCACGTCTGCGGTGCGATGACGCTTGAAGGCGCGCCCTACCTCAAGGAAGAGCACCTGCCCGTCTTCGATTGCGCCAACCCGTGCGGCAAGATCGGCAAGCGCTACCTCTCGGTTGAGAGCCACATCCGCATGCTGGCGGCTGCCCAGCCGTTCATCTCCGGCGCGATCTCCAAGACGATCAACATGCCCAACGATGCGACGGTGGAGGACTGCAAGAACGCCTACATGCTGTCGTGGAAGCTGGCTCTGAAGGCGAACGCCCTCTACCGCGATGGCTCCAAGCTCTCGCAGCCGCTGAACTCGTCGCTGATCGCCGACGAGGACGATGAGGATGAAGCCGTCGAGGCGCTGGTCGCCCAGCCGGCCGCAGCCCGCGCCGTTCAGGTGACCGAGAAGATCGTCGAGCGCGTTGTCGAGCGTGTGGTGCGTGAGCGCGAAAAGCTGCCGAACCGCCGCAAGGGTTACACGCAGAAGGCTGTCATCGGTGGCCACAAGGTATACCTGCGCACGGGGGAGTTCGACGATGGCCGCATCGGCGAGATCTTCATCGACATGCACAAGGAAGGCGCCGCCTTCCGCGCGATGATGAACAACTTCGCCATCGCCATCTCGCTCGGCCTCCAGTATGGCGTGCCGTTGGAAGAATATGTGGAGGCCTTCACCTTCACGCGCTTCGAGCCGGCCGGCATCGTCATCGGCAATGACGCGATCAAGAACGCGACGTCGATCCTCGACTACGTGTTCCGCGAGCTCGCGGTCTCCTACCTCGGCCGCAACGATCTGGCCCATGTCGACATGTCGGACTTCTCCAACACGTCGCTTGGCCGCGGCATCAACGAAGGCAAGGCGATCCCCTTCTCCAAGGGCCTGATGCGCGGCGCCACCTTCAAGGTGGTGAGCGGCAAGTCCGATCCGAAGGGCGAGGCAACGGCTGCTCCGGCGAGTGCTGCTTCCGCCTCGAACGTGCACGCCTTTGCCGGCGGCGCGACCGTGACGGCGCTGAAGAACGTGTCCAGCCTCAACGAGGAACCGGCCCCCTACCAGGCCGCGGCCAGCGAAGGCGTGAACGCCCTCTTCACGGACAAGGCAGCGGAAGAAGCCGCTGAAGCCAAGAAGAAGGAAACCCAGCGCCGCCAGCAGGCGATCATGCAGGGCTACACCGGCTCCATGTGCACCGAGTGCCAGAACTTCACGATGGTCCGCAACGGCACCTGCGAAAAGTGCGACACGTGTGGAGCAACGAGCGGCTGCAGCTGATTAGCTGCAGCGCCGCTGCTGCTGCTGCTGGCTGAGGTGATGTCAGTCACCCAATGAATTGGCATAAAAAAACGGCCCGATTGCGGGCCGTTTTTTTCACGCCCGACTAAGGCGTATCTGATTAAGGCAATCCGTCTTCAAGCGCTGCGGGAGCTGCTCGGCCAAAGGCAAGAGCATTGAAATTGCAGGGTTGCCCATCATCAGGTTTCGACCCCATTTCGTTCGTTCCCGCCGTGCGCGAAACTTCTTAATAGCTGTCATGCATGAGCGCTCACGGGGTGAGCCAGTGCGTCCCATCTCCGATCCTTTAGGTGGGTACTACGTTTTACCCAAGAGCTTCCGTTCACTTGGCCCAGAGTGAACAGCAATCAGGTTTTCCCGTCTCATCCGTCCTCCGCCGGTAACCAACAATCACGTCGCAAGCAACTTGGAGTAGGAGCGAACTATCGCCGCGATATGGAGAATCAGCGCCATTGAGCGGACGATCAGGCAGGTTGGATCTGGCCGACCGCGTCGTTGAGGTTGTTCTTCCTCGCAACGGTCAAGGGAAATCCGGTCAGGTTAAAAATTTTCGAGCGAAGTTCGACGCGCACCGCAGGCTCGTTGGCATTGGTGGCATTGGTGGCATTGTGAAAGTTAAAAAGTCCTTTGATTGCGGGCAGCACCGAAATCGCCATCGCTTCGATCTGCTCGTCGGTAGAGCCGGGTTCCATCGACTGGAAAATGGCCCCCAGCGCCGCTGCCAGCCTGGCTCGGAGGAGTACGCTTTCGTCGATGTTGCGCCCGGGTGAAGCGCAGCGCAGCGCGCGGACGAGTTCGGGATACTCGGCGGACAATTGTACGGGCGTCAACGCTGCGAGGCGATCCGCCTCGGTGCTCGCCCGCGCGGGCTTGCCCGCGCCGCTTGACGTGTCGGCATAGTAGTTCTCGATCGCGCCGCGGCGGAGAAAGAAGCAACCGAGCTGTTCGAGCCCGTGGAGCAGCACGCCGTAGCGGGTGGCTAGCGCTGTCATTTCACGCCCGAGCACACCAGTAAAAGCAGACGGATCGGTTAGGAGCTGCGCTAGTGTGCAGCGACGACGCTTCACATCGGGGTCTTGCTTGTCCGACCAGTAGGGATAGGACCCCACCACTCCGTCGATCGCTACGGCGTTCGCGGTGATGAGCCCGGCAAGTTCGGATCGCAGTTTGCTGTCGAGGTCGATCAGCGAGGGATGGCCGATAGCGTTTGCGATCGCAATCGCCCCGTCCGCTCCGCTGAAGTCATTCACGAGGCGGTTGTCGTCGGCGAGGGCATCGAGATCGGCAAGCACTGTCACCCGCATGCCGATTTCGGTGAAGAGCTTCCTCGCCTCGCGAAATTCTCCCTTGCCGAGCGCAGGGAGAATCTGGGTGTTTCGGGCCTCGATCTTGAGGCCGAGAAGCCGGGCGGTGCGTGCCGCGACGATCTCGTCGCTCGGTCCTTCGACAAGTAGGATACGCTCGGCGAACAGCGCCTGCCGGTGGGACAGGCTAATGCGCGCCACGAAATCTCCGAGCTTCGACGATAGGAGCAGGCCGTCGGCGGGATCGATTTGGCGGCAATCGATGTCGCCGCCAAAGAAGACGATGCCGGGAAGGTCGGCGAGCGAACGGAGGGGCAGGAACGACGGCGAGTGGGTCGAGATCAGAATACGCTTTTTGCCAGGATCGGCCCAGTCGCCCGCGACCATTTCCATCTCCTCAAGGATGAACGCCTGGAGCTGTGGGTGGAGCGAAATCTCGGGCTCGTCGACGATGAGAGTTCGTATTGTGTCGTCGTAAATCGCGGCGAGCAACGAAACGAGTTGAGTGATCCCGCTCGCTTCGAGCCCAGAGTGATAGCGAGCCATGCCTGACATGGCGGTGAAGGACATTGCGAGCCCCCTCTGACTCCACTGAAAGTCGATTCCCCGTCCAAAAAGCTGTTGCAGCCTCGTTTCGACCTTGATCCGCAAATCAGAACGCTGATCGAGATTAATCACGTCGCCTACAACGCTCTCGATTTCGTGCCATTGGGACCGATAACTTATGTCTCCGTAAAAAGCCTCGCCTTGATTGGATCCCACCCCAGGAGAATCGGTGGCCGCTCGGTACCGCTCGACTGGTCCGGTTCGACCTGCGGGGAGAAACCGGACATGGGCGGCCTCCTCGCCGCGACTTCGAAGCGCCCGCTGGATGGACCGCAACGCCCGCGTCTTTCCGCTGCCGTTGGGCCCGACGAGGGTGGTGATACCGGGACGGATCGTAACCGTGCCGCCGGGCTTGCCCGCTATGACCTCGAGCGGAATTGCAACGTCGGAGGCGGGAGCTGCCACAGCGGCGGTCGAAGCGACATGGATTGCGGGATCGTCGGACACGGGAGCCTCTTGGGATCGAAGTCTGCTTTTAGCACTCATCGCAGCGATGTGTTACGGTCACAATAGGATCGATAGTTGAATCGCACATTTCGTAGTCTGGTCGCTCAGAAACCGGACGGTAAACTTGCGCCCCGGTCTATGCCGGATCATCGACGTCCGCTCTTACAGCAGACCGCCCCAACCCGCCGTTCCGCCTCCCACCCCCATGTAGACCTTGCAATGACGCTACGTAGAATTCACTGGAATTTCCCCTCCCCATACAACAGTCACCTCACCCTCTCCTCAACAACCCCTGCAACCAGCCTCCGTTGACCGGCAAGCGGCTGTCATCCAGCCCATTCTCCTGGTAAAATTTCTGCAACCGGCGGCGGCCGGCGCTTCCGGCTTGCAGGGGCAGGAAAGACTCGGCGTTGCGGCGAAAGATGCGTTCCAGTTGCGCATCGGAAAGGCCGCATTGGTCGCGCAGGAATGCCTGCAGCCTTGTCACGTATTGTTCGTAGCCCTGTTCCTTGCCAAGCATGATCCAGTCGGTGCCAAACATGACATGCTCGGCTGACGGATCGAACGCGGCGATCCACCGCTTGAATGTGGCGGCGAGCCTCGCCTGGCTTTCGCGGGAGTCGTTCAGAGCTTCAGAGAAGTAGCTGATGTCCACGAAGATGCGTTGCCGCGGATTGGCCTTGATGTATTCGCCGAGAACCCATTCCCAGCTTGCTTCAGGCAAGTCTCGTCCGGCACGCCCCGCCGATTTGATGTCGAACCTGCCGAAATGGGCAAGACAGATCCGCAAGCGCGGAAACTCGCGGAAAACAGGAAGCCAATATGCAGGGTCTGCCCGCAAGGCGTAGTCCGGGCCAGCTTCGTTGGAGGCATAGCCGTGCGCGATGATGGGTGCGTCAAGCTCGTCGCACATGACGTAGAGATCGCGCAAGACTGCGTCGAGACGTTCGCTGGGGTCGAAACCCAGGGAATTCACCACCCGCCGCGGGTAAGGCCCTCGATTCCCGGAGGCGCGGAACCCCATAGGAGGATAGAGCTTCACGCCCATGAACCCGTGGCGGGTCAGCGCGTCATGGGCAATCTGCAGCGAGCTGGGGCCGCCCTTGATGCGATGCATGACCTCGCGCAGCGGGTCAACGCCGATATAGCCATGGACGACAGGTCCGTTCTTTCGCGCCATGCGGGCCGAAATGATCCCCATCACCTCAGCCTGTCGCGACAGGGGCGATTTGACGTCTTCATAGAGCCACTCATCCATGTCCACCAGCGCGGGGCAGAGCATGACGGGCTCGAAACCTTGCCGGCGCAGGTCGGATGACAACTGTTCGACAAGAACGTGTCGGTAGGTTCGAAACAGCGCGAACCAGTTGAGATACGTGGAGATCATCCCCAATCCGGAGAAGGCGCGAACACTGGCATTGCGCGCCGTCGGCGCGTCCAGGCCGGAGGAGGAACGCCTGATCGTCGTCTCACCCAGCATGTATGTGAGAAACTTGCGATCTCCTTCGTCCTGGGCCTGCCTCGCCGCCGACTGCACGGCGCTGGTCCCGCTTCTCTGGTCGAGGGACAAAAGAAACGCAGCGGTGTCATCGATCGCTGACTCGCGTGCCGCAGTAATCGAGATGGCGGACTTTACGGGCTGTGCACGGCCCCTCAGATAGGTGATCTCCTGATCCGCCGTAGGCGCCTTGTTCGCGCCCACAAGCAGGAGAAAAAGCTGCAACAAACGATCCGTGACATCGGGATCCCGAACATCCATCAGACGTGCGGCTTGCTCCGGAAACTTCTCAAGGACGACCTCCTTGAGGAACCGGGTGGTCGCCAGATCGGGTGCGTTGAATACGTGACAATGGATATCGATGACGGGAACGCCATCGCCCGGTGCGATATAGTCATCACGTCTGCAGCCAAGCAAGCCCAGCGAAAAAGCTGACCACTGGATAAACTCCCGCCGCAACATGGACAGCCTCATCTCTTGGGCGCCTGATGCCAATAAATTAGATGAGCGAGCACTTGAACGCAATATTATATAATATTGAGTACTATTTATGCATTTACGAAGCTGAATAACACGATTGCTTCAGGCAGATCTATTTGCGCATCTATTACTGTAAGGGGAGCAAGCATATCTGCCGGCGCTGCCCTTCCAGGAATTCACGTCTCCAGTTCAACTATCCGTAGCCATCTCCCGCGCCAAGATATCCGTCGCGCGGTGATCCTCATCCACGCCGTCGATCAGGAACACCTCACCTTCCGAACTGGCGCAGCGTTTCGGCAGGATCGCCTGATAGGGATCCGACCGATACCAGGCGTTGGCCGAGTGGCGATCCGGGAACGCCAGCACGATCAGATCATCGGTGAAGGCGCCCTCAAGCTCCTGCTTTTCACCGCCGTGAATGATGAAACAGCCGTTGAAGGGCGCCAACGTCCCGTCAATGCTCTGCAGATAGTCAATGATTTCCGGTCCCATCCGGACATTGCGAAGGTGAGCTACAGCGTAGGTCGTCATCATAAGTCTCCGTTACTACGATTGAAGGGATGGGCTGGCAGACGCTCTCGCCTCCAGCACAGCGAGTGCGGAGACCATGGCGGCCTGCCCCACCAGGAGGGTCCAACCGGTCGCGTTAGGTTCGATCAGTGCGCTGAGCGGCAGGAGAATGCTGACCGCCGACCAGAGGAAATTGCCCCAGATGATCAGCTGGACCGCCCAACGGGGGACACGGCGAGCCCTCGCGCAGACGGCCATGAACAGTGCGATCGGAAGGAGGCTTGCACCCGCTACGGTCAGCAGCGCCTCGGGGATCAGTGTCAGAGCCGCGATCGGACGCGATGCGACAAGGAGCGCCGCACCCATGACAGCGCAGGATGCGGCATCCAGCGCGAGAAGTGTCCGGATCGGTTGAGAATACCTGTTGTTCATCGTTTGCCTCATCGGTTGTCGGTCACTCGGAACCAAAGGATGGGGCAATCCTTGCAGCCTGGATGTGCAGCGTCGATTACGTCAGAGGTAATTGTTGGCAGCGCTCCGGCCTGTTAGCCTTGGGCCATGCTGAACGAACATACTCAATCGGCTGGCGATCTTTTGCGCGTCTGGCGGCAGCGCAGGCGTCTGAGCCAGCTCGCGCTTGCGGTGGAAGCTGACATCTCTCAACGCCACCTGAGTTTCGTAGAGTCCGGTCGCTCACAGCCGAGCAGGGATATGATCCTGCACCTTGCCGAGCGGCTTACGATCCCGCTTCGCGACCGCAACGCGATCCTTGCAGCGGCAGGCTTTGCGCCGATCTATCGGGAGCGAAGTCTCGACGCGCCGGAACTGGCTTCAGCAAGGGCAGCGGTGGAACAGATCCTGCATGGTCATGGGCTTAACCCCGCGCTTGCCGTGGATCGCAACTGGACGCTTATCATGGCCAACAAGGCTGTTGGCGTTCTGCTGAAGGGCGTGGCGGACCATCTCCTCGCCGGCGAGGTCAACGTGTTGCGTCTCAGCCTGCACCCGGACGGTCTTGCAAGGCGCATTCTCAATTTCAGGGAGTGGCGGGCTCACGTTCTTGCGCGCCTCAGCCATGAGCTCGATGTCTCCGCTTCACCTCGACTTGCGGCATTGCTGGAAGAACTGAAGGCCTATCCGATACCGCCTCACGCGCAATCATCCAGGCCTGCTCCGGCAGTGGGGAACGGGATCGCCGTACCCCTGACCATTGAGAGCGATGAAGGTTCCCTCTCCTTCATCAGCACCACGACGGTGTTTGGCACGGCCGTTGACGTGACCCTTTCTGAAGTGACGATCGAAACATTCTTTCCAGCGACGCCGGATACGGCTTCAGCCATGCAAAAGCTTCTCGATGCCTCTTGATGCCTCCTGATGCCTCTTGATGCTACGCTCCAGGTTTACAGCCGAGCAAAACGGTAAACCGGGAGCACTGAAAACCACAGGGCCAGCACCCTTGGACACTGGACGACTCCAGGAAAAGTGGAAACCGGCTTTCCATCCCTCCATTGCGTTACAATAGAGACAGGGATCGTTTCAGCGGATCAGTGAAAACGCTGCAGCGATCCATGTGTCCTGACTGTCCCTGTGGTTGCATTCCCGCACTTAAAGGTGTGGCTACGGCAGCATCTGCTCGGCTTTGGTAAACCCATCCAGGCTGAAGGTGAAGGCAAGGTCGCGCCCATCGCGCGTCTTCAACGCGGCCACCAACTCCTTGCCCTTTCGCATCGCGTCCAGCCAAGCTCCGGCGGCTGCCGCGTCGGCGTAGCAGCCACCGAGGTCACAGCTGCGCCATGTCAGAGTTCCAAGCTCCACATTGTCGACGAGGACCCGCACCGGATCCGGAAGGCTGACCCCATAAGGCACGGTGAACGCTGCTTTTGTCTCGGCCTTGCCGGCTACGCGATTGAAGGATGCGGTCGCCAATCTCTGCCCCTGATTGCCCTGTGTCATGACCAGGCTCTGGGAGAATTCGCACAGCAACTCTTCAGGCTTCTGCTCGTTCGAGCAAGACATGAGCCACAAAGGGCGCGCCGGCGTTTCACTCGCATTTGCAGGAGCTTGCTGCGCTTGTGCATTCACGCCGCTGAACATGGATATGGCAAGCACCAGCCCCAGAGCAGTTTTCATTCTCGTTTCATTCATGCTTCACACTTCCCCCTAAAAGCGCAGACTGAAATTAGCAGTCGCCGTGTGGCCCACTGTATCCTTGGTCCACTGGCCTTCGTAACCCAAGGTCAGACGCGCGGTGTCATCCTTGGAAAAAAGTGTCAGACCAGCATTCAGCCGTCCGGTTATATCGCCGATCTGACTGTAGTTGCGGAAGACGCCGTCTGATGAATCCGTACCAACAAAGGACGCGTTCACAAAAACATCATCCTTGCTGGCAAAGCTCACCCCACCGCGAACAAACGCCTGCAACCCGATTGTCTCCGTCGGCTGCATCCCGATACCCAGTTCCAGCGATGGTGTGGCGGTCACAATCCACTGACGGGTTCTGTACAGATCCAGACCGTAGGCAGTGTTCCTTTCGGAACCCGCACCGGAGTAGAGATAGCTGGCGTCGAAATACAGCGAAGGCTTGAGATAGGCCGGGCTGTCCTCTGACTGGAACCGGTAGGCTGTGCCCAGCCGGAGATTGGCTTGGCCGACGTGCTGCTTCGCATAGGCCAAACCGCCGATAACAGCGTCTCCACCAGGCAACCTGCCGGCGATGTCGATAAAGCGCTGCGTTTCGTAGTGGGCCGTGCTTCCATCGAGAATACCATAAACCTCCCATGGCCCCTGATATTTCGTCAGCGACACGCCCATTCCAAACCGCTTCCCTTCCGCAGAGAAATAATCGCCACTGGTCAGCTTGAAATCTTCAACGCGAGCGCCGAAACCGACATAGAGATTGTCGTTGATCGGCATGCGGACGCCACCGGTGAAGGCTACGGCACGGGTGCCCAGGCTGCGATACTCGAAGGATGGTTGGCGTTCGACCGAGCTTACGCCGCCATTGATCCACAGACAGCTTCTATTGTCTTCGACCAGAGCGGCGAAATTGTTGTAACCGCAATCCGCCATGGTGCGTGTGAACCGATAGCCTGAATAAAGCGCATCCACCTGAGTGGCCGCATAGTCCTCCGACATCAGCTGGTCGACGGCATGAACCACCTGCTCACTGTTCTCCATATTGGCGATCAACGCAAACATTGGTCCCATTGCGCTAGACCCTTGGCCGGTCAGAACACGGTTGATGTGCTGTGCCGCCAGGGTCTGGTTTCGGTTCATGCCCGACATCTGGAAGTCAGCCGTAGGCACCAGATCGATCGTGCTGCCATCACCGGTCGGACCATTGAGGCCGATCGAGTAGCTCATGACCGGCGTACCGATTACCTGCGTTCCAAGATCGGCAGTCAGGCCGCCCGCATCGATCAACACCAGAGGCAGCGCCCGATCGAGCCTGTGCAGCACGGGACGTACTGTACCGGATATCGTCGCGTCTTCCGTTGCAATGATGAGGTCGCTGTCTCCACCGGCGGCGCCGCTTTGGAGGAAGTAGACATCCGGCGTGTAGGTCGCGGCGCTGCCAAAGCTGATCGACCCGTTCAGCATGGTCGTCTGGCTGACATTGCTGGTGACCTGAAACTCTGACGCCTGTGTTTCTTTCGTCAGACTGCTGTCTGCCAGGTAAGCCACACCACCCAGATACAAGTGCCCATCGATGTGCAGCAGGCCCTCTGCTCCCAGGTCCACCTGATCCTGTGCGTAAAAGGCAGCGCCCTCCGACACAGTCATCTCGTTCACGCCGCCGCCCAGGTGAATGTCGCCTACTGCCCGTCCATGCAGGAACACATGATCGGATCCACTCCCGCCGCTTATGATGCGGTTGTTGAACGCCATGAGGAAGCTGTCAGCAGAGAGTGAAAGTGAGTTGTCGGCGCCACCATCCATCACGATGGCAGCGGGACCCGCCGTGCTGCCGGCAGCACCGGCTCCATTGGGATCATCCTCATCCTCACTACCACCGATGATCACCCCATCGAGCGCTATATCGATGTTGTCGCCACCACCGGAGCCAGCGGATTGTGCCATGACGGCGATGCCGCGGTTGCCGACCGCCAGAATGTTACCCGTCAGGTTAAGGGCAATACTGCCGCCGCGTCCATCGCCGCCCGCCGTGTTGCGGTAGAGGGCGTCAACTGAACCGCCGCCACCGCCGAGGCTCTGGACCAACACGCCCACGGCATCATCGCCGGTCACGACGACATAGCCTTCGTTGGTGAACTCGATGTCACCGCCGTCACCGGCGTTGTCCGTGGACAGGATTAAATCGATGGCAGAGGCATCCAAATCCGTGCCAACGAGCCCACCGCCGCCGCCAATGCTCTGGATCACGAACCCGTGGGACAGCCTTCCTCTTGTCGCGGTGTTCCCCGTGTTCGACAAGGCGATGTGACCACCATCGCCCGACGACCCGTCAGTGGCGCCCAATGTAACAGTCACCTGATCCAACCCTACAATATAGCTTTCTCCTCCACCGGCGCCGATGGATTGAACGATCTGCCCACTGGAATGGTCTCCGTCGGTATTGAGGTCACCACTGAGCTCCAGCTCTACATTGCCGCCCGCGTTCAAGAAGGAGGGATCAGCGCCGAGAGTAATACTGGCGGTACTATATCCACCCGCCTCCGGGTCGCCTACGACAACGAGCCGGCCACCGCCGCCGCCGATCGACTGGAATGTTCCTCCGCTCGACAGATGGCCGAGCGTCGTTACAGCGCCAGTCCGGCTCGCGGCCAGATTGCCGCCCGCCGCATCGCTGGTGTTGATGGCCCCCAGCATTGCCGAAATGGACGCCGTTCCACCATTGCCCTTCACGATCGTCGTTGCATTGCCGCCGCCGCCGCCAATGCTCTGCAGCATCATTCCCGAAGAGCGGTCGGAAGTGGTTGCGATCTCGCCTGTGTGCTGCTGCAGGATGTCACTGCCGAACATGCCGTTCACGGCGTCACCGCCCAGCTGCATTATGCTGGTGAGGATGATGCCGCGATTGGGTTCGGATCCTGGGGCATCTGTCACCGCGGCAAAGTCGAGGAACGTCTCCACATTGCCGCCACCACCGTTCACCGACTGGCTGAAGATTGCCTGGCTGCCGGCGCCCGTGACGAGTATGTCGCCAGTGCTGTTGACCTCGACGGTTCCCGCCGTTCCGTTGGAACCCTCACGAGCTCCAAGCAAAGTGGAAATCGTGTAATCCGCCGCCATCACCGCGGGGGTCGAGATCGATAGGCCGGCATTACCACCTCCACCGCCCACGGATTGAGCGAAGATGCCGTAAGCATTTTCGCCGCGGACATAGATTGTGCCGCTGTGATTGACGGTTACATCTCCACCATTGGAGCCATCGCCACCTGCACCACCTACCGCGAGCCTGGCATAGGACGTACCCTTTGCCTGCTCGACCAGCCCCGCAAGGGAAAGTGATGCGGCCATTCCGCCATTGCCGCCGCCGCCACCAACGGATTGGGCCAATATGCCGTAAGATCCGGCACCGCTGACATCGATAATACCGGTATTGGTGACGGTCACATTGCCCGCAGCATTGCCGGATCCGCCCTCGCCGCCGATCATTAGTGCCATGGTGGGATCGGAACCGTTACCATTCCTCAAGCCGGTGGACCCAAAGATGGATTGGCCGCCATTGCCGCCACCACCGCCGACCGATTGCGCTATGATCCCATGCGCCCGGTCTCCCAACGTTACGATGGTACCGTCGTTTTGAACCTTGACGGTCCCGCCCGTGCCGCCTGTACC
Source organism: Nitratireductor aestuarii (assembly GCF_014641695.1). Classification (GTDB taxonomy): domain Bacteria; phylum Pseudomonadota; class Alphaproteobacteria; order Rhizobiales; family Rhizobiaceae; genus Chelativorans; species Chelativorans aestuarii. The sequence continues at coordinate 554,208 of NZ_BMIF01000001.1, forward strand.
GCCCGAGCCACCGAGGCCAAGTTGCAGGCTACGCTTGGTGTTTGCCTGACTGTCAGCCCCACTGATCGCCATGATCGATTCAATGTCAGACCCGCTGCCGCCACCACCACCCACTGATTGGGCAAAGATGCCATGGCTCTGTTCGCCCTCGGTGAATATGACTGCATCAGCACCATTGATGACTTCCACGGCGCCGGCGGTTCCACCCGTTCCACCAGAACCGCCGATCATAAGCGCATTGCGGGCGCTGTTGTCTGCGGTGCGACCATTGATGATATTGGCAATCTGCTGGGCGTCACCGCCACCACCACCAACCGACTGGGCATAGATGCCGGCCGCCTGCTTCCCTGCCGTGCTGACCCAGCTATCGTTGGTTACCTTGACGTCGCCGGATGCGGCTCCCTCTCCGCCGCTACCACCGATCGACATCGTGGAATTGCTTGCAACAGTCGACCGAACGTTGACGACAACATTCTTGATTGCCCCGCTCATACCGCCGCCACCGCCGATGGACTGGGCAAGGATGCCGTGGGCGTTGTCTCCCAGGGTGGATACTTCACCGCCGCTATGGACCGTGACGTCACCTGACGTCATTCCGGTACCGCCGGAACCGCCGATATTGATGTCAGTTGTTGTGCCTGTTTCCGATCCCTTGATGGTCTGCACCGTACCGACAAGGGCACTGGTGCCGCCCTTGATCACGCTGCCGGTGCCGCCTGCACCGCCTACGGACTGCGCAAAGATTCCGATCGCACGGGCGCCTTCCGTCCCGACACGAGCCACACTTGTGACTTCGACATCACCCGACGTTCCGCCTGTTCCGCCTTCACCGCCAATGTTTACTGAGAAAGATGTTCCCGTGCCTGCCGTCCCGCCAACGCGCCCGGCATTGCCGCCGCCGCCGCCGACCGACTGCGCGAAGACGCCATAGGAATCATCACCAAGCGTATAGAGAAGACCCGCGGCCTCGGCCGTAACATTCCCGGCGGAACCACCTTCACCACCTTGAAGACCTACTTTTACAGCGTAGGTATCTCCGTCTTTTCCTTCTTCCTCTGCAGCAGCTGTCAGCGACACTGATACCAAGGAGGAGTTGCCGCCGCCGTTGCCGATCGACTGCGCAAAGAGGCCGTGGGAGCGTGCCCCATTCGTTATGACATCGCCGTTGCTGCTGGCGAAAACATCGCCAGCACTCCCGCCGATCCCGCCGACCCGGCCGATCTTGATGTTGACGTTGCCGCCGTCAGTGCCTGTCCGCAGGAAGTTGTAGCCGGCATTCCCGCCGCCACCGCCGATGGACTGCGCGAATATACCATGAGAGTCGTCGCCCAGGGTGACGACGTCTCCAACATTGGCAAGATTGACCTTGCCGCCGTTGCCCCCGTCTCCCGTACCGCCGCCGATGGCCAGGCCAAAGGCCTTGTTGTCGGATGAATCACCGGTAGCTGCTATCAGGCCGAGGCTGAGGACGGCGTTGCCGCCGCCACCGCCAACCGACTGTGCAAAGACACCGGAACTGCCGTCTTGAACCGTAACGATGTTGCCGAAGTGCTCAACGTCTACATCACCGCCATTCCCAGCATTGCCGGCAGAACCACCAATGGCGATCACCGCGCCATTCACCGTCTTCTTGTCGCCGCCACCACTGCCACCGTCATCTGGTGAATCAACACTGTCGACCTTGTCGGTTATGTTGCTGCCCACTTTGGCGTCGACGCCGTCGTGCACCACGTCCTTGCGGTCGTCCTTTGAACCGCCGTTGCTACCCGATCCTGTTGTCTTGCTGATGCCGATAGCGGCATTGATGCCGGCATCACCGCCACCGCCACCGATACTGCTGGCCTCAATGCCATGGGCGCCGATGCCGTCAGTATATATCATGCCAGCAGACTGAAGCTCAGTTCCGCGAACGACACGCACGTTCCCGGCATCACCGCCGCTCACCCCGAACCCGCCGATTCCAATCGCCACGGGGGTGCTGTCCTTGGTGCCCACAGCCGCGATGTTCATGCCGCCTGTACCACCGCCTCCGCCCACCGACTGGGCGAAGATGCCACGGGCGTGATAACCTCGCGTGAAGATGTCGCCAGTGGAAATGACCTCGACGTCTCCTGCGTCTGCGCCCACGCCGCCGTGGCCACCAAGTCCTGCGACAACGCTGAGATCCGTTGCGCCACCGGTGCTTTCAGAACTGCCCCAGTTGAACTGCCCGGTCACGTTCAGCGCGCCATTGCCGCCGCCCCCCGCAATCGACTGGGCAAGGATGCCGTGCTTCCAGTTTCCTTCGACAACGATGGTTCCGGCGTGATCAACCATGACGTCGCCGGACACACTTCCCGCGCCGCCAAAGCCGCCGATACCGAAGGTGATCGAGGGAACCTTGCCGTCCTTGTTGATCGCGACGCCGCCGGAAACGTTCAGGCCGCCATTGCCGCCGCCGCCGCCGATGGATTGTGCCAGCACGCCAGCTGAACCCTCGGTCTCGGGCATCTCCTCGCTCTTGAACATGCCGAGATCAACAAGAAGCGTCTTCAGGCCTTTCGATTCCACCATCTCTTCCATGTCATCGATGATGGCGTCACCAAAGATATCCCGCAGCTTCTCCTCGAAGCTCTCCTCATCATCAGGAGCCACCAGATTCGCGGGATCTGTGGTTACTTCAATGTCGGCGCGCGCGGTGACGGTCACGTCGCCCGCACGCCCCGCATTGCCGCCCATGCCGCCAACGCCGACGATCAACGATGTGTCTGAGACCAGGCCACCGCTGACGTTCAGGCCACCATTGCCGCCGCCGCCGCCAACCGACTGCGCCAGAATGCCGGAGCGTCCGGTGCCATGCGCCCGAATGAAGCTCCCTTCAGCGACGTCTACATCAACGGTCGAAGCATCGCCGCCAACCCCGCCGAAACCACCGACGCCCACCAGAACACCGTAGGACTTGGATTCGGTTTGACCCGCGCCCGGCTTGCTGCTGATGGCAAGGCCGGCGCTGACGTTGAGCCCACCCTCGCCGCCGCCGCCGCCGATCGACTGGGCGACGAGACCGTTTGCACCCTTGGTCTGCTTGATCGTGACCTCGTCGCCGTCGATGGTGCGCGGCAACGCGATCAGGGTACCGCTGTAGGAGACGCTGACCGCACCGGCATCGCCGCCGCCGCCGCCGAAACCGCCCACACCTGCAGCGATTGAGAAGATCGATTCAGATCCACTCGGCTTTTCCAGTGCGAGCGCGCCTGAAATGTTGGTGCCGCCGACGCCACCGCCGCCGCCGAGGCTCTGGGCCATGAGGCCATGGGACCGATCGCCGAAAGTATTGACCGAGCCGATCACATCCAGCGTCACAGAACTGGCATCGCCGCCCGCGCCGCCGAAGCCACCGACTCCCAGCGCGACAGCTGCCCCGCCCTTTCCGGTAAGATTGACGGAACCGCTGACGTTCACTCCGCCTGTGCCGCCGCCACCGCCGACCGATTGCGCAAGCACCGCCATACTTCGGTCGCCGCGCGTGGTGATGCTGTCGTCGTCTGCTACACGAACGATGCTTTCGACGGCCCCGCCGTTGCCGCCACCGCCGCCGAAGCCTCCAAGGCCGAGCGTGGCAGCTCCACCGTTTTCCTGGGAAAGATTTACGGCACCGGAAACGTTGATGCCGCCATTGCCGCCGCCGCCACCCAGGCTCTGCGTAACGATCGCCGAACTCCGGTTCCCGAAGGTAAAGACCCCCCCGGTAACGTTGGACGCAGTCAGGGCGCCCGCATCAGCGCCATCTCCACCGAAGCCGCCAACACCAAGTCCCACAGCCGCACCCGTGTGGCGCTCCAGGGACACAACGCCGGTCACGTTAAGACCACCGTTGCCACCACCACCGCCAAGGCTTTGGGTGAGGATGCCGACGGACTCGTGCCCCTCGGTCTGCACATAGCCGGCAACCTTATGATCAACTGATCCGGCTACACCGCCGCCACCTGCAAAGCCGCCGATGCCGAGGCCCAATGCACCCGAGTAATCCTTCGCGACCGACAGCCCGGCTGAGATGTTGATCCCGCCGTTGCCGCCGCCGCCGCCAAGGCTTTGCGCCACAACGCCGGCCGAACGGTCGCCCGTGGTCAGGACTTCGCCGGCAAAGATACCGGTTACATCGCTGGCATAGCCACCGTCACCACCAAAACCACCGACGCCGATCGCGGCCGCACCCGACTTCTTTCCGCCAAAACTGACCGCGCCGGTGACATTGAGACCGCCGTTGCCGCCACCACCGCCCAGTGACTGGACCAGGACCGCGGTTGCATCTTCGCCCCGTGTCGCAATGGTGCCTTTGACGTCACCAAACGCGGTTCCAGCATTGCCGCCCGAGCCACCCATTCCGCCGAGGCCGAAGCCGACGGAACCGCTGCCCTCGCCCGCAAAGCTGATTGTACCGGTAACGTTAAGGCCACCATTGCCGCCGCCGCCGCCCAGCGATTGCACGACGACGCCGCTCGAACGGTCGCCAAAGGTGCGGACATCACCGGCTAAAATACCTTCGACGTCTGCGGCATTGCCACCATCGCCACCGAATCCACCAATGCCGACGCCCACCGCTGCAGAACCGGTTCCAGCAAGGCTGATCGCACCGCTGACGTTGAGACCGCCATTGCCGCCGCCTCCGCCAACGGACTGCACCGTGAATGCCGATGCATCGGCGCCTATCGTCATGACATTGCCAGTCATCCGGCTGACCGCCGTGGAAGCGTCGCCACCACCGCCGCCGCTTCCGCCAAGCCCGACCGCAATTGCACCGCCACCGCTGCTGCTGAGGTTCACCGCGCCGGAAACGCTGATACCGCCGTTTCCACCCCCACCGCCGGCCGACTGGACAAGAACACCGCCTGAATTGTCGCTAACGGTCAGCACGTTGCCTTCGATGGTGCTTTCAGCCTTTCCCGCGTTACCCCCGTCACCGCCGCTGCCGCCGATACCGACCGAGACGCCGCCGGAACTCGTGGTGGAAGCCGTCACCGTGCCGGAAACATTGAGACCGCCATTGCCGCCACCGCCGCCCAGCGACTGCACCACAACGCCGGAGGAACCCTTGCCAACCGTTGCAACATTGCCGACGAGCTCGGACTCTACGTCGCCGGCGTCACCGCCACCGCCGCCCGTGCCACCGAGGCCCACGGAAGCGCCGAACGCTCCGGCTTGTGACATTGCTACGGCTGCCGAGACATTCATCCCGCCATTACCGCCACCACCACCGACGGATTGCACGAGGAGACCGGTTGAGTCGGCGCCAATGGTCAGAAGATTGCCGGCTACGTTGCTGGTGACCGTCCCGCCATTGCCTCCGGTTCCACCCCGCCCGCCGATGCCCACGCCGATCGCGCCGGACCCTGCTCCTGCTCCAGTACCTGCGACGGAAACATTGAAACCGCCACTGCCGCCGCCGCCGCCAATTGACTGTGCCACGACAGCTGCCGATTGCGCACCCCTGGTCACCACGCTGTTTTTGACCGTCAGGTCGACGGCACCGCCGTCGCCACCACCAGCACCACTTCCACCAAGACCGACAGAAATGGCGCCGGCGCCAGCGCTCGATCCGGAGACAGTTGGGGTGACATTGAAACCGCCACTGCCGCCGCCGCCCCCAACCGACTGGGCAAGGATGCCGATCGAGGCGTTGCCACGGGTCTCTACAAAGGCCTCGGTGCGGGCTGTAACGGTTGAGCCGTCACCTCCGCCAGCACCACTGCCGCCCAGGCCTACACCGATCGAACCCGATCCGGCACCCCCGAAGGACAGGGCCGCGCTGACATCGAAACCACCGTTGCCGCCACCGCCGCCAATCGACTGCGCGACGAAACCAGAGGACGAATTCCCCGTGGTCAGGATCCGGCCCGTCGAGATTGCATTCACCGCTCCGGCGTCGCCACCTCCGGCTCCGCTGCCGCCAAGGCCGACGCTGATGCTGCCGGCGCTGGCGCCCGATCCGCTGATGGTTCCCGAGACATTGAAGCCGCCATTGCCGCCACCGCCGCCGATTGACTGTGCCACGACACCCGACGAGCGAGCGCCCGATGTCGAAACAGAACCGTTGTTGGTGAGCGTCACGGTCCCCGCGTCGCCTCCAAATCCGCCGCCGCCGCCAAGGCCGACGCTAATTGCACCGCTGCTCGCTCCCGATCCGCTAATTGTCCCGGAGACGTTGAACCCACCGTTACCGCCGCCACCGCCGACCGACTGCGCAAGGATGGCAGTTGAATCGGATTTCTCGGTTGTCACATCGCCGTCGACTGTTGCAAGGACCGTCCCGCCAACTCCGCCCGTGCCGCCGGAGCCACCAAGGCCGACTGAAACAGCCCCGCTTGCCGAGCCCGCGCCCGTCAGCGTGCCCGATACGGAGAATCCGCCGTTACCGCCACCGCCGCCAATCGATTGAACAACCACACCGGAGGAACGCTCGCCTTTGGTCAACACGTCGCCGTTGATCGCTGCAATGACTGCGCCTCCGGCGCCGCCGGCGCCGCCAGAGCCGCCGAGCCCTACCGAAACAGCGCCCGCGCCTGTGCCGCCGCCGGCTGCACCGGCTGCTACCGAGAAGCCGCCATTACCGCCGCCGCCACCCACTGACTGAATCAGTATTGCGCCGGAGTCATCCTTTTCCGTGAGAACGGCCGCGTTTATTCGGGCGTTGACCGCTCCGCCAGCACCGCCACCGCCAGCGCTACCACCAACGCCTACATTGACGGCCCCCGCGCTCACCCCTCCACCGGCACCGCCGGCGGCAACGGTGTAACCGCCATTACCACCACCACCACCGATGGACTGCGCAATAATACCTGTAGAGAATTGGTTCGTGGTACGGATGAGATCGCCTGACGCGATCAGATCGACAGCGCCGCCAGCACTCCCGGCCGCCCCGCTGCCGCCGACGCCGACATTGATGCTGACTGCATTGCCAGCAGCTGCAGAGAAACCGGCGGCAATGCTGCCGCCACCGTTACCGCCGCCGCCGCCAACGGATTGAGCCAGGAGGCCAACGGAATGGCTGCCCGTGGTGGTGACATTGGCATCGGTATAGACGCGAACACGACCACCCTGACCGCCGTCGCCGCCAGAGCCGCCGACGCCAACGGAAACATTGCCGGAGAACAGGACAGACCCACCACCAGAAGCAGCAACGGACAGACCGCCATTGCCACCACCGCCGCCGACCGACTGGAAGATCATGCCGGCAGAGCGGGTACCGGTTGTCAGAACGTCGCCGGAGAAGCCCGGCGCCAGGAGATTGCCGTTCCCGTCCAACGTGCCGACGCGCACTTCGCCACCGACGCCACCCTTGCCGCCGGAACCACCGACGCCAACGGCCAATGATGCGTTTACAGGTCCTGCCGAGGCGGCCGCGGAAATTGCGTACCCACCATTACCACCGCCACCGCCGATGGACTGGAGAAGAATGCCTGCTGCATCTTCGCCGCCGGTCTGGACGGATGCATCGCCCTGGCCTGTCAGGATGACAGTGCCGCCCGCGCCGCCATCTCCCGCTTCGCCGCCGACTGATATCGAGGCAGCGCCAAACGCGCCTGCGGCTACACTGACGGCGCCGCCACCATTGCCGCCGCCGCCGCCAACCGATTGCGCGAAAACCCCGGTTGAGCGATCGCCAATGGTTTCAATTAGGGAAGCGTAACTGGTATCGGTATCGGACAGGGTGACGTTGACCGTCCCACCGGCTCCGCCCCCACCGCCCGTGCCGCCAATTGCAACGCCGGCAAAGGCGCCAACCGCTCCAGCGGAACTGCCATTGCCGCCGCCACCGCCAATCGACTGCGCGAGAATGCCCATCGCATCGCTGCCGCGCGTCCTTATGATACCATCGTTGGTTACGTTGACTGTAGAGCCCTTGCCGCCAGCTGCGCCACTACCTCCCACGGCGACCATGCCGCCCGTGTTACCGCCATCACCTCCGCCACCGCCAATCGACTGAGCAACGATGCCTCGTGCTGCTTCGCCTCGCGTTTCGATGTAACCGAAGTTGCTGACGGATACGGTCGAACCATCGCCACCTTTGGAACCGTTGCCGCCGACGCTGATCAGACCGGATGCCTGCGCCCCCTCACCGCCGGAACCGCCGATCGACTGCGCCAGGACGCCGTCGCCAAACTTGCCTCCGGTAACGATCGATCCTGTGCCGCTAATCTGGACTGATACTGCACCGCCGGATCCGCCGTTCGACCCAACACCACCCATCGCCAGAGCAACAAGCCCGGCAGCCGCTCCGCCTTCGCCGCCGCCGCCGCCGATCGACTGCGCGACAATGCCACGCGATGCATAACCACGCGTTTCGATGGCGCCGCCATGCGAAACGTTGACTGCACCACCGTTGCCGCCATTGTCAGCCGCCCCAATGAGCGAGACCAGCAGATTACCGCTCGTTCCGGCCGAACCGCCCGTACCGCCGATCGATTGTGCCAGGATGCCGTGAGAAAATCTTCCTTCGGTTAGTATCCCTGCGCCGGCAAACGTATTGACGTCCACCTGACCGCCGTTACCACCATAGCCGCCGTTTCCCGCCTGCCCGACGAGTCCCCACTGTGACCCGCCGTTGCCGCCGTTGTTGCTTACGCTGAGTGCGTATATGCCGTGAGCATTGGTGCCGTTTGTAAATATCCCGCCATATTGATTGACCGTAACACGGCCACCATCCGAAGAATGGCCTCCGGTACCACCTCCGGGCGCGGCAAACCCGCTGCCGCCGTTACCTGCCTTGCCGCTGCGGCTATAGGCAAAAACGCCGTGATGGTTGTCACCCGTGGTCTGAATAGTGCTGGACTGTGCTTGAGTGGCGATGACGCGGCCACCCGCCCCTCCGTCGCCGCCATCACGCCCGTCCCAGAAGCTTAAATAGGAGTCGCCACCACTACCACCGTTGCCCCCAACGCTGCCGATTTCCCACCCGATTTTTGTACTGGTATTGACGTTCTGCGTCAGTGTTTTTTCGTTTAGGGGACCAGCGGCTCCATCACCGCCAGAGTTCGGCGGCACCACCAACGCGCCATCCCGGCCGTTGCTACCGTTGTTGCCGTAAACAACCTGCTTGACCCCGTCGGCGCCCACCACCTCCTCTGGCGGTGTGACGGATCCTGGCGTATCGGCGCCGGCAAAGCCGTTGTTGAACTCGACCGTGGTCTGGCCCAGCGCAAATGAAATCGGTGCAGCGGCGAGCGCATTTGCGACAATCGCATCGCCGTTTGAAATCGCGGTAATTTGAAATTCAAGCGGGGGATTGTCGCTATTGTAGAATTTCTCACCAACCGTTTTGACCAGGAACACGTAACCGTCGTCGGTCCTGACGAAGGCTGTATTGCCCGCTGTGGGCGTTCCGACCGGATCGACGATCAGCGCCGCGACCGTCGTTGCCGTGTTGGTTATCGGATTGGTGACTTGCGCACCCACCTGGGAAGTGGCTGAAGGAGCCGGCGGGGGATCATCTGCCAACACTTCAGAGCTGCAAAAGGCGAAAAAAAGGGCGATTGCGATCGCCAAAAGGGGAATGAAACCGAGAGAATGGAGAAAGCCACCTGGCCCTCCGGTGCTGCGCGCGAGAACTCTTCGTATAAAACCGGCAGCAGTTCGCTGCGCGGCATCGGCCAAGCCTGCCACCGTTCCCATGCGTAGACTCCCCACGCAGCCCCTCTAGTTAATTGAGATTACAGTTATTAACTATAATCACAACACCCAGTTGTGGTAGATGCGCAGGTTGTCCACCTCGTATCCCCCCAACTGAGCGACAGATTTCCGGCTAGGAAGAGGCCACGAGGAACAGTAAAAGAGTGGAAGAAGGTTCCAACGCCGATAGACTAGGCAGGCAACATCTGATTCGCCCGTGAGGCAGGGCGTAACCCTTTCGATTTGTTGAGGGTTGCCTATGGCGGTTGGCGCGCAAGTGACACCCGCGAGCTTCAAAGCAACGCTGCACTGCATGACTTCTGGAGCTCGGCACAGGCTGAAAACAAGCTCAGGCACAAAATGAAAGAGGCCCGGTCGCCAGACCGAGCCTACTCAACTTACGCGCGAAATTGCGACCTGCGGATGCTTTCGTCCGTCAGACCTCAAGCAGTCGATAAAAAGAGGTATTCGGTGCGGACATCCAGAGCTCTGTGCGCAGCGGCTCCGGTCCATATTCCTCTGCGCTGGGCACATCTGATGCAAGCTCCACTTCGCCCGGACAGGTGCCTGGAAGCGATGACCCGTCGAACAACGAGAGCGTGTCGTCCTCCATCGCAGAGCCGAGCCATGGCAAGCCCGTACCAACAAAGGCGCCTGCGTCCTGGTCCCATTCAAGATCCAGGGCCTGCTTTTGCATCGGCAGCGGGATGAAACACTCATAGAGACAAACCGAGCGCCGTGCCTCAACATGACCGCCGCGGCTTGCCATGATCCGGATCGACGCGCCATCAGTCTGCGCCAGTTCGACCAGCGCCGGATTGGAGCAAGGGCGCTCAAGGCGCTGGAGCTTGCGGAAGTTGGTCAGCCGCTCGGGACCGGGTGTGTTGTCTGAAAGGATAGACAAGAGCAGCGACTTGGCCTCCCCGATATGGGTTCCCAGAAAGCGATCCTTGATCTTGTCCCACAGTTTCTCGAACAAACCGATGTCCTGGCCCTTCACCGCCTTCTCACGCAGCGTCTCAAGAGCGTTCAGGGAAAGAGAACCGTTCCCCCGATATCCTTGAATATTCAGAACGTCCATGAAGATATCCAATTCGATGATAGCAATATTGGATATCTACTAGATCAAAGCCAGCAATATACCTGTGCTCAATGTGACATAGCAGGATTGTACTGCCTGACACCGTATACTGTCACTCATACAAAAAAGCCCGCGATGATTTTCGCGGGCTTTTCCTGGAGTGCTTATCGGCGGGTATCCCGCTCGCGCTTTCCTGGCTTTTCCTTCTTGCGGAAGGGTTTGGCCGCCGCGGCATCGTCCCGAGCCGGGCCATCCGCATGGCTGGCGCGCTTGCGGGGCTTCGCGGAGCCCTGATCGTCGCGATAGCCGCGGCTCGGACGCTCGTCACGGCCTTCTTCGCGTCCACGATACTCGCCGCGCGGGCGGTCGTCCGACGGGCGATCATCGAACTTTTTCCGGTAGGGCTTTGGTTCTGACCGGCGCGTGAGATCCGGCGGGCCCTCAAGCTGACGCACGGTGATGCCGCGCTCCAGCGTCATGTTCTTGCCGAGCGCCTGCATGAACGTATCGACGTGATCGGCAGCGATTTCGACGAATGTCTCATCCGCCTGCATGCGGATTGCGCCAATCTCGGCCTTGGAAAGATTGCCGTTGCGGCAGAGCATCGGGATCAGCCAACGCGGCTCTGCATTCTGCTTGCGACCGACAGACACCGAAAACCAGACGGATGGTCCGAAGCTTTCGCGGGGGGCGCGGCGGGCAGCACCTTCGCCCTCGGCGCGCGCCTTGCGGTCTGGATAGCCAAGCGACACCTCGATGAGCTCTTCAGGCGCCGAATGCTTCGTGCGGTAAAGCCGGATGAAGGCAGCCGCGAGCTTGTCGGCCCCGTGCGTCTCAACCAGCGTCTGAATAAGCGCCTGTTCTTCCTCGCGGGTTTCCTCCTGCAGGATCGGATCGGCGAGCAGCCGCTCGTCATCACGGCGCAGTACTTCGTCCGCTGAAGGCGGATGCGCCCACACAGCGGTGATGCCTGCGCCACCCAACAGGCGTTCAGCCTTGCGACGCTGGCTGGTCGGCACGATCAGCGTGCTGATGCCCTTGCGCCCTGCGCGGCCCGTACGGCCGCTGCGATGAAGCAGCGTTTCCGAATTCGTCGGCAGGTCGGCATGGATGACCAGATCGAGGCCAGGCAGGTCGATGCCGCGTGCCGCGACGTCGGTGGCGATACAGACGCGGGCGCGGCCATCGCGCATGGCCTGCAGCGCGTGGTTGCGCTCGGTCTGCGACAGCTCGCCGGAAAGAGCCACAACGGCAACATTGCGGTTGTTGAAGCGCGCCGTGAGATGGTTCACCGCTGCGCGGGTCGAGCAGAAGACGATTGCCGTCGGCGCTTCGTAGTAGCGCAGAACGTTGAAGATGGCGTGCTCGCGATCCGAACCGGCAACCATCAACGCACGGTATTCGATGTCGACGTGCTGCTTGCGCTCGGACTCAGTCTTGATGCGGATGGCATCGCGCTGGTACTGCTTGGCGAGCTTGGCGATGGCAGCAGGCACCGTAGCCGAGAACATCAGGGTGCGCCGTTCAACCGGCGCTTCCTCCAGGATGAACTCCAGATCCTCGCGGAAGCCCAGGTCGAGCATCTCGTCGGCTTCGTCCAGCACAACGACCTTCAGCGCAGAGATATCGAGCGCATTGCGGCGGATATGGTCGCAGAGACGCCCCGGCGTGCCTACAACAATATGGGCCCCACGTTCCAGCGTACGGCGTTCGGTACGGATGTCCATGCCGCCGACGCAGCTTGCGATCACTGCGCCCGTCTCTTCATAGAGCCATTCGAGTTCGCGCTTCACCTGCAGCGCCAGCTCGCGCGTCGGAGCGATGATGACGGCATCCGGCGTCGCCGCCCGGCCGAAGACTTCACTCTCCTCAAGCAGCGTCGGCGCCATGGCGAGGCCGAAGGCCACCGTCTTGCCGGAGCCTGTCTGGGCGGAAACCAGTGCATCGGAATAGATCAGCGCGGGATCGAGCATCGCTTCCTGGACTGGGGTAAGCGTATCGTAGCCGCGTTTTGCCAACGCTCGCGCAAGCGCAGGAACAGCGGCATGGGTATCAGTCATAAAACTTCACTTTCGGAGTTCGCACATCAGCGTGCGGAAAGCTGCGACGCGCGCAGCAAATGTTGCGCTGTTCCTATTTACTCTGAAGGCCAATGTCAAAGCAGATCAGTGATTCTGCCCCGGGCTTTTCAGCCGCATCAGTGGTCCAACTGCCATCCGCCAGACCATGATTTGACAAGTCAATGTCGCGGCTGGAAGCCAGATCTTAAGACTTTCGCGGTTAGCTGACGAAAGATTCGAGATGCTTGGCAGTTTGGGCTTGCTCAAGAGGCCAAAAGCCGCTCTTAAGATATCAGCATATCTAGCCCGAATGTAATGGTCATGCAGAACAAACTCGAAAACCTCGCCCAATTGATGCGTGACGAGCAGCGTAGGCTGCTGGAAGACGCAGCAGAGAGCGGCCGTATACCTGCCGGAAATGCGCTCCAGCGTATCGCCTATCTGGAACTGAACATCGCTGCGATCGAAAATATCCTGATCGAAGAAAAGTAAGACCCAAGAATATCAAGGGACCGAGCGCTTCAGCTTTCGGTCCCTTTTTCGGTTGGAAGACGGCCCCCATAAGGCGGCCTGCCTGCTCTTCCAGTGCACTATTTCGCCGGGCAGCTGTTCGTCGGCGCAGCCTTCACGATCGGGAAGCAGTCCTTCCATTCTGCCGTGCGCGGCGGCCATGGCGTCAGCATTTCCGGATCTTCTTCGAGTTCCAGAACGCCCAGCGCCTGAAGATCCTTCACGCGGCCGTCGAGATATTCCTTGATGACCGTGATCTTGCCGTCCTCTACGTGCGCGACCCAGACGTCATTTACGACCTGCCTGTTGCCCCGCTGAAAAGTGCGGAACTGGACTTCGGCAGCGACTCGCCCGGCCGCCTCATCAATGAAGAAGGCATCAGCCGGGAAATAGATGCTCGTATCCTTGGCGGCATTACAGAAGGCATCGAGATCAGCCAGTACGGCATCGAGCCCCTGCACCCGGCTTGTCGGATAGGAAAAATCAACATCATCAGCCATCGCGTTCTTCATGGCGTCGCGATCGCAATTGGCCCAGGCCGAAGCCACGTCGAATACCAGGTTCTGCATCGTCGCGCGGGCCGATCCCTCAGGCTCCAGCGGGCCATTGAATGTAACATTGCCGCGTACTTCGCCTGCAGACGCGTTTACGGAAAGCGCCATCAGCAGCGCAATTGCGGTAACCCCTCTACGCATTCAAGTTCTCCTTGATTCAATCAGCCCGCTTCAACTGTGTCGCCGCGCCAAAAAACTGTCAATCTGGTTTGAGCGATGAGAAAATAGGCAGCCGCACAAGTATTCGGCAGCGATAGCTTTCACGATGTTGCAATAGTCATCGGGAACACCCACCGTATATTTTCATATCCGCTGACGGTTTCCCTTCGCCGGAAAAATGTTCTAAGGGTGCACCAACGCCTTTCGCGATAGAGAAGACCATGCAGAAGAAACTCGAAACAGTCGCCAACGCCATGCGTGAGGAGCAGCGCAAGCTGCTCGAAGAGGCCGCTGCCCTTGGCCAGATCCCGGCCGGAAACCGCCTGGAGCGGATCGCTCAGCTCGAGCTCAACATCGCAGCAGTCGAGAACACGCTCGACGAGCACGAGTGATCCCGCCAAAATCCGCGTGGTAAGGCAATGAGCTAGGCAGGTGAGCAATAGCGCCCCCGTCACCCTCCTGAAGATCGGCATCGTCGTTATCGGCGCCGGACAGGCTGGATTGTCGGCGGCGTATCATCTGCGCAGGCTCGGTCTTTCGCCGTGGCGCGATTTTCTGGTCCTCGATCACGCGCCACAGCCGGGCGGCGCCTGGCAGCACCGGTGGCCGTCGCTCACGCTATCCACGGTGAACAAGATCCACGACCTTCCGGGCCTGGGGCTCACGGAAGCGATCGATGTCACCTCCACCGATGTTCAGGCATCGAGCGCCGTCCCGGCCTACTTTGCCGCCTATGAGAAGAAGTTCGACCTGCGCGTGCTGCGTCCCGCCCACGTGCAGGTGGTTTGCGACCGGGGAGAACGGCTCCGCGTCGAATCTGACAAGGGCCTTTTTTCCGCTCGCGGCATCATAAACGCGACCGGCACGTGGGAAACGCCGTACATCCCGGAAGTTGCAGGCGCTGAACGTTTCCAGGGGCTGCAACTGCACACCAGGGACTATCGCACTGCCGATGCGTTTAGAGGCAAGCACGTCGTCATTGTCGGCGGTGGCGTCTCCGCGATACAGCTGCTGGACGAGATTTCGCGGGTTACGACCACCACCTGGGTGACGCGGCGTGAACCGCAGTTTCTGGACCAGTCCTTCACACCGGAACTGGGTCGGGCCGCCGTCGCCAAGGTGGAAGAGCGTGTGCGGCAGGGTCTGCCGCCAAGCAGCGTTGTTTCCGTGACGGGCATACCCAAATCACCGGCGATCGACGCGATGCGCGAACGCGGCGTGCTCAGCCGCCTGCCAATGTTCACCGAGATCACCGAACATGGCGTGCGCTGGGAAGACGGCTCCGAGATGAAGGCCGACGTCATTCTCTGGTGCACCGGCTTCCGCAGCTCGCTCGATCATCTCGCGCCCCTGCAGCTGCGCAACGAGGACGGCGGAATCACCATGACCGGTCGCCTTGCCACCCAGGTCGCCAAGGATCCGCGCATACACCTCGTAGGCTACGGACCTTCCGCCTCGACCATTGGCGCCAACCGTGCCGGCGGTGTAGCCGTGCGCGAACTGGCATCCCATTTGGGCCTGAAAGCGAATACGAGCGCGGATTAACGGTTACAGCTTCTGTATATAACCGGCAGCGGGGACATTATGTCCATAGTAACTATGCCAATCAGGCATCATTTCGCCACTTTATTAGCCGACTTGCATAGCGTGTGTGCCAGCGACGGGTTTACCAGTCCCGCAACAGCCACACGCAAGAGGAGCGCCGTCTAACCGGCGGCATATATTGATCGTTCTTCCGTGACCGGCATGACCCGGCACGCCTGAATGTGGAGGTTTCTATGTTAGCCAGGTTCTGTCACTCGTGTGCAGGGCCCCGTCCTTCCGCCGCCCGCCGCTGTCCGTGGTGCATGAAGGCGTATGATGCACCCAAAGGTGTTCCCGAGCACCTCTACGCGAGCTTCGAGGGAGAGGAGGAACTTCCCGGCGAGGCTGTCGCGAAATCCGGAAAAAAGTCCCGCCGGTAGCCTTCACAGGAAGGCATGCAGCACTTGAGGCTGTCTAACGTCTGATACGCTGCTGGATCAGGAGATAAAGCTGTTCACCTGCATGGCAGGACCTGAGCGGCTCTAGAAATGGGCCGGCCAAGCGCCGGCCCTTTGCTTGCAGCAAGCAGTTTAGAACACAGGCGGGAACGGACGTCCGCCGCGATCGAGTGTGATCCAGCGGGTCTCCGTGAACGTTTCCAGCGACCAGCGCCCGCCGTGCTTGCCCAGACCGGAAGCCTTGATGCCGCCGAAAGGCACGTGCGGCTCGTCGTTCACGGACGAGCAGTTCACGTGGCAATTGCCGGTGTCCAGCTGGTTGACGATGGCAAGCGCCCTCGCCTCGTTCTGCGAGAACACACCCGCGGACAGACCGTACTCAGTATCGTTGGAGATCTGGATGGCCTCCTCGTCTGTGCGGAATGGGATTACCGGGACGACAGGTCCAAAGGTCTCTTCCTGGTAGATCTTCATGGCGGGGGTGACACCCGTCAGGATCGTCGGCTCGACGTAACGTCCCTCGATCTTGCCGCCGAGCACCACCTTGGCGCCCTTGGCGATCGCGTCTTCCAGCTGTTCCTTGACCTTGCCCACCTGCTTGTTGTTGATGAGCGGGCCAATGATATGGTCCTTGCTCTTGGTCGGATCGCCCACCTTGAGCTTGGCTGCGCGCTCCACAAAACGCTTGAGGAAATCGTCAAAGATATTCTCGTGCACGAGCACCTTCTCGACCGCCATGCAGATCTGACCCTGATGCATGAAGGAGCCGAAGTTCGCCGCCTGGGTTGCGCGCTCCATCTCGGCATCATCCAGCACGATCAGCGAATCCTTGCCGCCGAGCTCGACGCAGCACTTCTTCAGATGCGCGCCGGCCTTGGCGGCGATCTGGCGACCGACGGCCGTCGAGCCGGTGAAGGAGATACCCTTCACGTAGGGATGCTCGATCAGCTCGTCGCCCACCTCCATCACGTTGTCGCGCGAGCAGGTAACGACGTTGAAGACGCCCTTGGGCAGCCCCGCCTCCTCGAAGATCTCTGCAAATAGCAGCCCCCCCAGGTAGGGTGTCTCTTCCGAGGGCTTCAGCACGATGGTGTTGCCGGCTGCAAGCGGGAAGAGGAAGCCGCGCGCGGACAGAATGCACGGGAAGTTCCACGGGCTGATGACGGAGACGACGCCCATCGGGCGGCGGACGGCCATGGAGACCTTGCCATATTCCGAGGGCAGCACCTCGCCTGTCGACTGCCAGACCGAGGCAGCGGCGGCATGGAAGACTTCCACCACATAGCCTGTTTCGAACATGCCCTTGCCGAACCAGCCGCCGCCTTCCGCCTGAATGGCGTCGACGATCTCCATACGACGGCGCTCCCAGATCTCGGCCGCCTTGTGGAGATAGTGCGCGCGCTTTGAAAACGGCAGTTTCGACCATTCGGGGAATGCCGCCTGTGCAGCCTCGATGGCCGCAGCCGTTTCCGCACGGCCGGAATCCGGCACTTCAGCCCAGACGGATCCGTCGGCGGGGTTCAGATCCTTGAATGTCTTCTTGGCGGCAGACCAGCTGCCACCGATGTACATGCCTTCGAATACGCGGGCCATGATTTTTCCTCCTAGTGCTACTCACACAGAAACATTTTCATTTCGATTTGGCATCGTCCGCCTGCTTGGCGGGACTAGACTGCTCGTGCGTCGCCTGCTCGATCAACATCACGATGTTGCCGGTCACAGGCCAGCTCCCGGATTTCACCGAATAGGCCGTCAGATCCTTCCCCCGCAGGGCATTCGACACCTTCTGCTGGCCCGCAGCCTCGGCGACGAGCGATGCGATGCCATCGCTGACCGGCCAGGCGGTTTTGTTGCGGGTTCGCGCCTGCCATTGCTCCGACTGCTTCGCCGAAAGCTCAGCCACCAGAGCCCCGATGCCATCTGCAACCGACCAGTGGCCGTTGGGCACCGGCTTCGGCTCTTCCGCTGCGGGTTCATCCTCCTCTTCGGCAAAGCGGCTGTTGTGGCCGATGAGCGGATTGGAGAGTTCGTCTTCGAACTTATCCTGCTCTTCCGCGTCTTGCAGCTCTGGCTTCCGCTGCTTTGCCATGTGTGCGGAAAGACGCTCCGCCGCCTGCTGGGCAAGATCGCTGGCGCGATTGCTGATCTCACGCGCGTCCGGCGATACGGGAGCGCTTTGCCCTCCACGACAAGCCGCCATGTGCAGCGCCAGCCGACGCGATGCGCGGTCGGCAAATTCTCCGGCGCGGGCGCTGAGCGCACGGGCGTCTGCCGAGACAATCGGCACAGGCCTTTCCACGGCGATGTTCATGGGCGGCTCCTCCTTCGAAGGATCATAGAGGCCGACGAATGCGGAAGGAATAGGACGTTCACGCCGAAGCGCACGGATGAACAGCGCCTGGATCCGGCCAGCCCGTATGGCGAGCTGTTCGACTGCCCGTTCAAACGCGCCAAGCCCCTCCTGGACCGTGGCCGAAATCCAGCCCTGCGGCCTGGGCTTGCCCGCATCCTTCGATCCGACGCCACCCAGATAGGCGTTGATGACGTCAGGATTGTTCATCATGGCCTCGGCGGAACTTTCACCCGTCACATGGCCGTTCTCGATCAGGTAGCCCCGATCGGAAATCTTCAGGCTTTGGCGGGCGTTCTGCTCAACCAGAAGGATGCCGACGCCCGTCTCCGCCACTTCCTTCAGCGCGCGAAAGAGCTCCTGCGTCAGCAAGGGCGAGAGGCCGAGCGACGGCTCGTCCAGCATCAGGATCTCTGGCCTCGACATCAGCGCGCGGCCGATGGCAACCATCTGCTGCTCACCGCCCGACATGGTGCGAACCACCTGACGCTTGCGTTCGGCAAGACGGGGAAAGAGCCGGTATACCTCTGACAACATGGCAGCTTCGTGAGAGCGCGCACGCGCCGCATAGGAGCCAAGCTGCAGGTTTTCGGCCACCGTCAGCTCACCGAAAATGCCGCGGCCTTCCGGCACCAGTGCGATGCCTTCTTCCACGATCCGGTGCGCCTTCATGCCGGAAATGTTGCGGCCATTCATCACCACAGAACCGCGCCCGGCGCGCACCATGCCGGCGATGGCCTTGAGCAGCGTCGACTTGCCCGCGCCGTTCGCGCCGAGGATGACGCAGATCTCGCCCTTCTCCACCCGAAGGTTGACGCCGTCGAGCGCCTGATGGCGGCCGTAGCTTACGGCGAGGTCACTGACTTCAAGCATCCTCGTCCCCCAGGTAAGCGCGCACTACTTCCGGCTCGGACAGGGCATCTTCCACCCTGCCCTCGGCAATCTTCACCCCGCTCGACATCACCACGCAGCGGTCGCAGAGCGTACGGATCGCATCCATGACATGCTCGACCATGATGATCGTGCGCCCCTCGCGCCGCAGCTCATCAATCAGGCTGATGCCGACCTGGAGCTCCGTGGGATTGAGGCCAGCCAGCCACTCGTCCAGCAACAGCACGCGCGGATCGGACGCCAGCGCCCGGGCGAGCTCGATCCGCTTCTGGTCGATGTAGGTCATGGCCGACACCGGCACGTGCTCGCGGCCGCCAAGACCCACACGGTGGAGCAGCTCGCGCGCCAACGCGCGCGCTTCAGCCCCCCAGGTGCGCCGATGGCCGAACACCGCGCCAGCCATCACGTTCTGTTCGGCATCGAGCGACGGTAGGACGCGGACAAGCTGGAAGGTCCGCGCCACGCCCTTTTGAGCGATGTGATGCGCAGCGAGCCCCCCAATGGGTTGCCCGCCCAACAGGATCTCGCCGCCTGAAGGTTTCAGCGCTCCGGAAATGAGGTTGAGCAGCGTCGTCTTGCCCGACCCATTCGGGCCGATCAGGCCCAAAAGCTCGCCCTGCCGCACATCGAAGGATACGTCATTGACGGCGACCAAGCCCCCAAAAGTCTTGCGCGCCACGCGCACGGAAAGTGCAGGCATGCTCATGGCTGCACCTCCCCGGGCTTGACTGCGGGCGCACCCATGCGGCTCCGCAGCTTCGTCCGCGCCTGCTCGATCAGCCCCGTCACGCCGTTCGGAATGAAGTAGACGATCGCAAGGAAGGCGATGCCCATCACGATGGATGTGTGGTTAGGAAATTTCGCCGTCACAAAGTCCATAAGGATCGTGAACGGGATGACGCCCACCAGCGGTCCCCACAGCCGCTTGGTTCCGCCGAGCAGCGCCATGATGACGACGAGAAACGAGATGGTCGGGTTGAAGGCGGAGTTCGGCTGGATATACGCATAGCGCGGTGCGCAGATTGCCCCCGCGATGCCGATGAAGGCGCCCGAGATCATGAAGAGGATGATCTTCGCCCGCGCCGTATCGATCCCGACATGGCGCGCCACGGTCTCGTCGTTGCCAATCACCTGCATGGCAAAGCCCAGCCGCGAGCGGTTGATGAGCCAGCCGGTGATGAAGACCAGCACCGTCAGCGCCAGCAGCATCCAGAAGATGTGCTTCTCGGTAAAATCCGTGAAGACATAGAGGCCCATGCGCGTCGTAATCTTCGACTGGCCCCAGCTCACCAGCTGGCGCACCAGCTCAGCCAGACCGAGGGTGAAGATCACGAAATAAACGCCGGAAAGCCGGAGCGTCGCCACGCCGACAATGCCTGCGAGGACAGCGCCGCAGCCGGCGCCGATCAGCACCAGCAGCGGGAACGGCAGATGGTCGATGCCCAGACCCACCGAATAAGTGCCGAGCCCAAAGAAGGCGGCAGACGCGAGGGAAATGTAATGCGTCGGGCCGGAAAACAGCGTCCAGGCGGTGCATAGCGCCGCATAGAGCATGATGTTGACGCCAAGCGCCAAGTAATAGGCCTGATCGAACACCGGGAGAAGTGCCGCTACGATCACAAGCGCGGCCCCTACGGCACCGGCCCTAAGCTCCTCTTGTGTCAGGTTGAAAGGCAATGGACTCATGTGGTGCGCCTTCCAAAGAGACCCTGCGGCCTGACCAGCAGGACCAGTATGAACAGCGCATAGGTCGCGGCGATGGTGAGCCCCGGATCGATCAGGCTTGCGACCGCCGTTTCAGCCACGCCCAGCATGAGGGCGGCGAGCACCGCGCCACGCACATCGCCGACGCCTCCCATGATCACGATGATCAGCGCCTTCATGGTGAAGGCAATGCCCATGGCGGCATTGAAGGTGTAGAAGGTCGAGAGCAGCGCTCCGCCGCAGGCCGTCAGGGCGCCACCCAGCGCAAAGGCCATGGCCGAGGTCTTCGCCACATCGATTGCCACGAGGTTCGCAGACGCGGGATCAGCCGCGACGGCGCGGACTGCCGTGCCCTGCCGTGTATGGTAGAGGAAGAAGTAGAGCGCGCCTGCGATCACCACCGCAGCACAAAAGGCTACAACGCGGTTCAGGCCATAGGCGGAGCCGAACAGCATGAAGCGCTCGGCCAGAAACTGGTAGTTTACGTACTCGCCGCCAAAAGCCAGAAGCATCAGGCCCTGCAGCAGGAACATCAGGCCGAAGGTTGCCAGAATGGAATCCACCTCCAGCTGGCCACGGTTCTTCGCACGCCTGACGAGGGGGCGCAGGGCAACCTCATAGATCAGCCAGTTCAACACAAAGGCGAGCGGCGCAATGACGAAGAGCCCCAGTATCGGGTTGATCGTGAAGGAAACATAGAGCCAGAACGCGATGAAACAGCCGGCAACGAGCGTCTCACCATTGGCGATGTTCATGATGCGCGCGACGCCGTACTGCAGCGTGAGGCCGAGCGCGATCAGCGCATAGGTACCGCTCAGCAATATGCCGGTAACAAGAATCTGCATGGAACACGTCTACCGATAGGCTGCCGGCGCGGCTTGGAACCGCGCCAGCGTGTTGATCGAGGATGTTATTCCCAGCCCTGCTTCTTCACAGGCTCCTGCGAGATCTCGATGCCGTCAGCGGCCACCGCCACGAAGGCGCCATCGCGCCACTGGCCGACGGTCCAGACGTTCGGATTGACGTTGTTCTGGAACTTGACCTGCCCAATGACCGTGTCAAAGGTTCCATCCTTGATGGCCTGCACCACGGCAGCGCGATCCTTCGTGCCTGCCTGTTCGATCGCCTGCTCAAGGACCTGCAAACCGGCGTAGGTCGTGGCGCTGGCCCAGAAGTCTGGTCCCTGCCCCGCCGACGCCTGATGGCGCTCCATGTAGTCCTTGACCTTCGGATCGTCCGTGTTGACTCCGCCAATGCCGATGATGCCTTCGGCAGCCTTGCCAAAACGCGCCGCGAAGGACGGGAATGCCGTGCCGACACCCACGTAGAAGGCGCCGACATCAAGGCCCTGGATCTGCGCCTGCTCGGTCAGGGCGAAGGTTTCACCCGGATAGGAGAAGGCAACGAAGGCATCTGGCGATGCCGCCTTGGCAGAGGAGATGACCGGGGCCAGATCCTGCGTGCCGAGCGGGAACGACGCTTCATAGACGAGCTCGAACCCGGCGTCAGTCAGCGCCGGCTTTGCCGCGCCAAGAAGCTCCATGCCGAAAGCGTCCGTTACATTGACGAGCGCTACCTTGTTGCCGATGTCACCCTTGTCGCGCAGTTTGACCAGCGTCTCGACCGCACCCTTTGCAAGCTGCGTAGCTGTGCCCAGCATCCAGAACGAGTTGTTCCAGCGCTTGGCAAATTCCTCGACACCGTCGGTCGCCGCACTCGTGGTGATATGCGGATAGCCGTGCTGCGCGATCATCGGAGCGGTCGCGACATTGATGCCGGTCGAGTACGGGGTAACGATGAAGTCGACCTTGTCCACGGTCGCCAGACGCTGGATGTTCTGGATCGCGTTTTCCGGGTTGGTCTGGTCGTCGTATTCGACGAGCTCGATCTTCTGCTGCGTATCGCCGATCTTGAGACCGCCGCGCGCATTGACCTCATCAACCCACATCTTGACGTTCGGCCAATGGGTGACCGCAGCACCGCCTGCCAGCGGACCGGTCTTGGGCGCGCTGGCGCCGATCTTCACCACCTCCTGCGCATAGGCAAATCCGCTGGTGAAACTCAAAAGCGCTGCGGAAACCGCAAGCGTAACGAATGTGCGCCTCTGCATGATCTCTCCTCCCTGATCAGACAATGAATGCTGTTATTCCCGCGCGCTGATGACGCTCCGCTGCAACTCTCCTCAAAGCTGCTGAAACTTCGGCGGCCAGAACCTCCCCCAACGCGCTGGTACCTCAAGACTGCATCCTCCGCAGTCTCGCCAGGAATGATAATGCTTATGTGTATACATAATAGCAAGAGCTTTGGTGCAGCTCGTACGGACCATTCTTACAGTGTCTGTTGCCGATATGCCTCTCACCCCATCCCAGCCATTACAGCCGACATCGCGACCCATGTATACATTACGCTTCTGCTCGTTGATGGAAGTGTCGCTTTTTGGCCACACGGGCGCATGATGTGACACATGCACGTTTTGCCACCCCCTCCGAGCCACAATGCCGACATTATGTCATCGATAAACAATCAGTTATCGAACCCTTTGTTGGCAGAGTTCCGCCACAAAGCTCCCTTCAAACGTCTCCGGACACGGCCCGACGCGGACCGCCTCCCCTGGCCGAAGCATTACGACCGATGTTCGGATCAACCAGCATAGGAATGACATGGTCGGCCCCGATCGCAGTGCCCAGTCCGTTTCACCGGAACAAAAGGAGGGTGCAGCGATGCTTCGCAGAACCTTTCTGCTGGGACTGGGTACGATGGCCGTTTCGGGCTGCGTGTCGACCCAACCTGTGCCCGTGCTGAACGTAGCCCCGCCCCCGCCCGCTGTTCCGCCCATGTATCAGGCGCTTCCGAACGAAGAATTTCCGTTGCCGGCCGTCGACATGGCCCGCTTCGATCCGGCGTTCTGGCGCATGGAAGTCGACTATGTCACCGACGAGAAGCCAGGCACGCTCATCGTCGACACACCCAATCGCTACCTCTATCACGTGCATGCCGGCGGCCGTGCGACGCGATACGGCATCGGCGTCGGGCGCGACGGATTTGCCTGGGCTGGCCGTGCGAAGGTTGCCTACAAGCGCAAGTGGCCGCGCTGGACGCCGCCTGACGAGATGGTCGCGCGCCAACCCGAGCTGGAGCCCTACAGCATCGCCAATGGCGGCATGGCGCCGGGCCTGAAGAACCCGCTCGGGGCCCGCGCGCTCTACATCCACAAGGATGGCAAGGACACGATCTACCGCATCCACGGCAGCATGGAAGCCTGGACGATCGGCAAGTCTGTCTCCTCCGGTTGCATCCGGCTCATCAACCACGACATCATCCACCTCTATGATCATGTGCGCGACGGCAGCACGCTCGTCGTCATTCCGGATGACAGCATGAGGCACTTGCTGGTCTAAACCGTGATGCTCATTCGCTGAGTTCGATCCAGACGGGTGCGTGGTCGCTGGCGTTCTCCCTGCCGCGCACCTCGCGATCAACGCCAGCGGCCATCAG
Source organism: Nitratireductor aestuarii (assembly GCF_014641695.1). Classification (GTDB taxonomy): domain Bacteria; phylum Pseudomonadota; class Alphaproteobacteria; order Rhizobiales; family Rhizobiaceae; genus Chelativorans; species Chelativorans aestuarii. The sequence continues at coordinate 578,639 of NZ_BMIF01000001.1, forward strand.
ACGGTCGCGCAGGTTCGGGCTCAGCAAAAGGTGATCGATCCTGAGCCCGGCATCCCGCTCCCAGCGGTTTCGCATGTAGTGCCAGAACGTGTAGATGCGTTCGTCCGGGTGAAGTTCGCGCAACGCGTCGGTCCAGCTGCGGCCGACCAGCTTGCGGAAGGCCGCGCGGGCTTCCGGTTGCACCAGTGCATCCTTGTCCCATGACTTCGTGGGATAGATGTCGAACTCGGTCGGCACCACGTTGAAATCGCCCGCGAGCACCACTGGCGCGCCCATCTTGCGCAGCTCTGTCGCCCTCTTTCGCAGCCGTTCCAGCCATTGCAGCTTGTAGTCGAACTTCGGCCCCGGCTGCGGATTACCGTTGGGTGCATAGATACAGGCGATCAGCACGCCCTGCACAGCCGCCTCGATATAGCGCGCCTGGGTGTCGGTACTGTCTCCCGGCAATTGCCGGCAGGTGACGAGCGGCTCACCAATGCGCGACAGGATGGCCACGCCGTTCCAGGTCTTCTGGCCGACCCAGACAGCATCGTAGCCTGCCTGATTTATCGCATCCTCGGGAAAGGCGTTCTGTGCCGCTTTCAGCTCCTGAAGACAGACGACGTCCGGCTCTGACTCCTCCAGCCATTCGAGCAGATTGGCGAGCCGCTTGTTGACGTTGTTGATGTTGAATGTCGCGATCTTCATTCTCAAGCGACGCGTTTCGCAAAGCTGGCCACGGCTTCAGCCATGGTGCGCAGATGGTCGGCGGCGGAAAAGCCGGAGATCTTCTTGCGCGGCTTCAGGTCGTGATCGCCATCCTCCAGCCAGAGGACTTCAATTGCCTCCGAGAGCGCATAGCCCGGCACCTCCTCCCGCGTACCGAACGGATCGCGCGTCCCCTGGCAGATGAGCGTCGGAATTTTCAGATCAAGAAGATGAGCCGTCCGCAGCTGTTCAGGCTTTTCCGGCGGATGGAAGGGATAGCCGAAGCAGACGAGACCGTTGATCTTTCCCTGCGTATAGAGCTCGTCCGCAACCATGGATGCAACGCGGCCGCCCATGGACTTGCCGCCGATGATGATCGGGCCATCGAAACCAGCCTGGAGCTGTTCGATGGCCTCCAGATATTCCGGTTTCAACAGTTCTGCCTTCGGCGGCGGCTTTCGCGCACCTTCGCGCCGGGCTGCCATGTAGCCAAACTCGAAGCGGACGATCCTGAACCCTTGCCCGCAGAGCGCTGTGGCAATGGATGTCATTCCGGGCGAATCCATTGCCGCCCCTGCCCCATGCGCAAGCAAAACGGTGGCAACCGCTTGGCTGCCACCGTTTTCTTGAGGATCGTCAATCAGAAACCGCATCGCTCTTCACCTGCCTTCGACTCTCATCAAGTATCAGGCAGGCAACTCGTTCCCTCAACGGAAAACCAGGTTTAGTGCAGGATCTGCGACAGGAAGAGCTTCGTGCGCTCGTGCTGCGGGTTCTCGAAGAACTCGACGGGCGTGTTCTGCTCGATGATCTGACCCTGATCCATGAAGATGACGCGGTTAGCCACCTGACGGGCAAAGCCCATCTCGTGGGTCACGCAGATCATCGTCATGCCGGATTCCGCCAGATCCACCATCGTCTCCAGCACTTCCTTGATCATCTCCGGATCGAGCGCCGAAGTGGGCTCGTCGAAAAGCATGATGCGCGGGTTCATGCACAGCGCCCGGGCGATCGCCACGCGCTGCTGCTGACCGCCCGAAAGCTGGCCCGGATACTTGTGGGCCTGCTCGGGAATGCGCACGCGCGCCAGATATTGCATCGCGATCTCTTCCGCATCCTTGCGCGGCATCTTGCGCACCCAGATCGGCGCAAGAGTGCAATTCTCGAGGATCGTCAGATGCGGGAAGAGGTTGAAGTGCTGGAACACCATGCCAACTTCCCGGCGCACCTCGTCGATCTTCTTCAGGTCGTTGGTGAGCTCCTTGCCGTCAACCATGATCCTGCCTGTCTGATGTTCCTCCAGACGGTTGATGCATCGGATCATGGTGGACTTGCCCGAACCCGACGGGCCGCAGACGACGATGCGTTCGCCGTTCATCACCTTCAGGTTGATGTCACGCAGAACGTGGAAATCACCATACCACTTGTTCATGTTGATGATTTCGATCGCCACTTCGGTATCGGAGACCGCAAGCTTGCGAGTTTGAGGCACCTGCGCCGGATTTATGTTCGCAACCATTTATTTCTCCAATTTTAGCGGCGGTGGCCAGTTTCGAGCCTGCGCTCGATGAACTGCGAATACCGCGACATGCCGAAGCAGAAGACCCAGTAGACAAACCCCGCAAACACCAAACCGGTCGCGGCAGTCGATGGCGTGATCCAGGCGGGGTCGGCAAAACCGCGCCGCACCGTGCCCAGAAGGTCCGCAAGGCCGATGATGTAGACGAGGCTCGTGTCCTTGAACATGCTGATGAAGGAGTTGACGATTCCAGGGATTACCAGCTTCAGCGCCTGCGGCATGATGATGAAGCGCATCATCTGCCAGTAGCTGAGGCCAAGCGCCTGTGCCCCTTCAAACTGTCCCTTCTGGATGGCCTGCAGGCCACCGCGAATGACCTCGGCCAGATAAGCAGCCGAGAACAGCGCCACGCCGATCAGCGCGCGCAGCAGGTTGTTGAAGGTCACCCCGTCAGGCAGCAGCAGCGGGATCATGAAGGCGGACATGAACAGAACGGTGATCAGCGGCACACCACGCCAGAACTCGATGAAGATGATCGAGAGCAGCTTGATGGCCGGCAGATGCGAGCGCCGCCCGAGCGCCAGCAGGATACCGAGCGGCAGCGATGCGGCAATGCCCGTGATGGCAACGACAAGTGTGAGCGAAAGGCCGCCCCACAGATGCGTCGGTACCTCGCGCAGTCCGAAATCCGCCGAGAGGAAGAGGATGACTGCAAGCATAACGACCGGCGCGACCAGCACCTTCAGACGCTGGTTGTTCGTCACGCTCGCCGCAACGCTTGCCGCGACTGATCCAAAGGCCAGAAGGGTCGACACCAAAGACAAAGCCGTGAACTCGAAACCCAGTACCCTGAAGGATTCCGACCGCACGATGTTGCTTGCAAAGAGGACGATAATTGCCGCCGTCGCAAGCCAGGTCGCAATCCGCACGTAGCGTTCGGAAACCTGGAGACTCGTTCCAGCAACTGCGATCGCGACGAAGGCTGCGATGGCAAACAGGAACGAGATCCATCCGCCGCCGATTCCGAAATCGCCGCCGGTCATGAGAACCAGAGCGACAATCGGATAGACAGCAAACAGAAGCAGCGCATTCAGTCGCTTCCACGGAACTGACGGTATGGCCAGCGGCACCGCGAACACGACCAGCAGAAGATGGACGAGATCGATGCGCCACCGCTCGGCGACCGGGTAAAGCCCATAGATGAACTGGCCCATCTTGGCGTTGACGAAAGCCCAGCAAGCGCCGATCACCTGCCCTTCGGCCGGCACGCAGGCTTCACGGTTGGCGCCTGTGAAGACGGCTGTGAGAATGCCCCACTCAATGAGGTTCCACGCGAGCCAGACGACAAAGATGCCAAGAACGATGGTCACGACACTGTCATAGGGCGTCGCAAACAGGTTCTTGCGGAGCGTGGCAATTAGTCCGGCTTCACTGCGAGGCGCTGGCAACCTTGGTAGTTCACGTTGTGAGACGTAGGCAGAAACGTGTTCGCTCATTCTCGCCTCCTATCGCTCGACCAGCGCTGCACGCGCGTTGAACCAGTTCATGAAGGCTGCAACGGAGAGGCTGAGGCCCAGATAGCTCAGCATCCAGATCGCAACGACTTCGACGGACTGGCCGGTCTGGTTGAGGACGGTCGATCCGATGGCAACCAGCTCCGGGTAGCCCACAGCCAGGCCCAGCGAAGAGTTCTTCGTCAGGTTCAGATACTGGCTTGTGAGCGGCGGGATGATGACACGGAAGGCCTGAGGCACGACCACCAGCCGCAACGTGAGCCTGCGTGACAGGCCAAGCGCCGAGGCCGCTTCCGTCTGCCCCTTTGACACGGCGATGATCCCTGCCCGGACGATCTCGGCAATGAAGGCTGCCGTATAGAACGAGAGAGCGAGGAAGAGCGCCAGGAATTCAGGCCGCACGTGCCAGCCACCGGAGAGGTTGAAACGCGTCGCCTTCGGAATTTCGAAGGTCATCGGAAATCCGGTGACAGCGAAGACCACAAGCGGAAGTCCGATAAGCAGACCTAGCACCGGCCACAGGATCGACGGCCGCTGCCCCGTCTGGAGCTGCATGGCACGGGCGCGCCGGGACAGAAGCCAAGCGCCCACGATGCCGGCGATGAGGGCCAACACGCTCCAGATCGCGATCGCATCGAACCGTGCCGCGGGCATCTGAAGACCGCGGTTGCTGAGATAAGTGCTCAGCGGGAACTCGATGGCGTCCTTCGGCAACGGCAGCACTGTCAGCACACCGAAATACCAGAACAGGATCACCAACAGCGGCGGGATGTTGCGGAACGTCTCCACATAGATCGTTGCCAGTCCGCGCAGCAGATAGTTGTGTGACAACCGCGCGATGCCGACGATGAAGCCAACGATTGTGGCGAGCGCAATGCCTGCGCCTGAGACCAGGATCGTGTTGACGATGCCGACAACGAGCGCCCGGCCATAGGAGGAATTGGCGGTGTAATCGATCGGCACCTGACCGATGTCGAAACCGGCGCGATAGTTGAGGAAGCCAAAACCGGACGCGATCTTCGAGCGCGTCAGGTTCTGCATGGTATTGCTGATCAGCCATGCCGCAAAAGCGGTGATGGCGATGATAAGCACGATCTGGATGATCAGACCGCGCGTTTTGGGATCCCGCATCAGGGAGACGCGCTCCCTGGGTTCCCCAATAGCTTGGCTATAGACCGTCATTGGATCTGCCGTTTAACGGCGGATGCAGAACGCTTGCGGAAAGCGACTGCCCCCGCCTGTTCAAACACAAGAGCCGCGCTTTCGGCGCGGCTCAGATTAGACGTTCCCTCAGCGAACCGGCGGAGCGTACTGCAGACCGCCTTTGGTCCACAGCGCATTCAGGCCGCGCTGGATCTTGAGTGGGGTGTCCGGTCCGATGTTGCGGTCGAAGATCTCGCCGTAGTTGCCGACGGCCTTGATGACCTTCACCATCCAGTCATTGGTCAGGCCGACGTCGGCGCCGAAGTTGCCATCCTGGCCGAGCAGGCGGCGCACATCCGGGTTCTCCGAATTGACCATTTCGTCAACGTTGTCTTGGTTCACGCCAAGCTCTTCAGCATTCAAGAGGCCGAAGTGCACCCACTTGACGATATCGAACCACTGCTCATCGCCCTGGCGAACGAGCGGGCCCAAAGGCTCCTTGGAGATGATTTCTGGCAGAACCACGTGCTCATCCGGATTGGCGAGCTCCAGACGGCTTGCATAGAGGCCCGAGGCATCCGTGGTCAGCACGTCGCAGCGACCCTGCTCATAGGCGGTGTTCACGTCGTTCTGCGATTCGATAACGACCGGCTGGAACTCCATGTTGTTGGAGCGGAAATAGTCGGTCAGGTTAAGCTCGGTGGTGGTGCCGCTCTGCACGCAGACGGTTGCGCCGGAAAGCTGCAGCGCGGAGGTCACGTCCAGATCCTTGCGGACCATGAAGCCCTGGCCGTCGTAGTAGTTGACGCCAACGAAGTTGAGGCCGAGCGCCGTGTCGCGGTTCATCGTCCAGGTGGTGTTGCGGGCCAGCAGGTCAACTTCGTTGTTCTGCAGCGCCGGGAAGCGCTGAACTGCGGAAAGAGGCGTGAACTGAACCTTGGTTCCATCACCATCGAAAACAGCGGCAGCAACTGCACGGCAGTAGTCGACGTCAAATCCTAGCCATTCGCCGTCATCACCCTGATAGCCGAATCCGGGTAGTCCGGTGTTTACGCCGCAGCGCAGGGTGCCAGCCTTCTTGACGTCGTCCAAAGTAGCGGCACTCGCTGGCATTGCAGACAGAGCAATGATTGATGCTCCAAGGAGTGTCTTGACCAAGTTCTTCATTCTCTTTCCCCTTATTGTTTTCATTCAGGGCTTGCCCATCATCAATGGAACGACCGACTGATCTGCCGATCCTCCCATTCCCAAGCTTGCATGCCCATCGAATTTCATAATGTGACCTAGGTCAAGCACGAAACATTTCAACCGACCATAATTCTAGAGGATGTCGTTCTTTGACCGTTAGGTGGCTTGCTGTCTGCCCCGGACACCCGATCAACACACGCAACTATTCGCAGCATAAACCACCAGCATACTGCACCATAACAAGCTGGTTATGCACTCATCCTTAAATATTGCTGGATTAGTCTCTATCCTGTTTTCCGTATGGTATATTGCGATGATACATTTGATTGCCAGCATAATCATCAATCTGAACGCCATTACAGATCACAGACTGCATCACTCGCCCACGAACATTGAGCAGCGGCAGGAAAGGCCTGTTCCGAACTTGATCCATCTACACTACTCTACCTGTATACCCGCGCGCGATGCTGTTCAGTCAAATTTACTTGGCTGCGGAAAACCTTTGGAAACCGAACTTTCCCGCACCGTCGTTCTGGAGGAGTACCTGGGCATCAACGCGGAACTCCGTCCGGCCCTCCGCAAGATGCTGAAAAACGACCGGCTGCCCAAGGCGCAGCCAGAGGTAAGACCACGGGCGATTGGTCCGAAATTCCTGCAGGATCCGGAAGACATGCTGGACCTGACAAAGCCCACCAGGACGAAGGCGACAGATGAAGGGGGCAGCAACTAGCCCCGTTCGTTTAAGCTCTGGTGAGCCTGTTCACAGCGCCTTCGCGGCCGATCAGCGGCAGAAGTTCTGCCAGTTCGGGCCCAGAATCGCGACCCGTCAGCGCCTGACGCAGCGGGTGGAAGAGTTCCCTGCCCTTGCGGCCACTCGCGGTCTTCACAGCACCGGTCCAGGCCTTCCACGTTCCGTGATCCCAGGGCTCGGGCGGAAGCAGGTCAGCTGCCGCCTTCACAAAAGCCCTGTCGTCGTCGGAAAGCTCCACTTCGACTGGTCCCTGCTCGACGACTGTCCACCAGACCGCCGTATCGGTAAGGCGCTCGATGTTTCCGCGCACCGCATTCCAGAAGGCTTCAGCCTTCGGACCGTCGATGCCAAGCTCCTTCAGCTGCGCGGATACCTCGTCAAATGACTTTGCCTGAACGATCGCGCGGCTCAGCACCAGAAGCTCGGCCGGATCGAACTTGGCCGACGACTTCGAGCTGGTCGAAGGATCAAAGCGGGCTGCCAGCTCATTCATCGTCCGGCAGGCTTCGACCGACGCTGAGGTGCCAATCAGAACAGCAAGCGAAGCGACCGCCATCGGCTCGATGCCATCTTCGCGCAAGCTACGGACAGACAGAGCGCCGGTGCGCTTCGAAAGCCCCTCACCCGAAACCGTGGTGAGGAGATTGTGATGGCCGAATTCCGGCGGCACCGCGCCCAGAGCACGAAACAGCGCGATCTGCGCGCCCGTGTTGGTTACATGGTCGTCGCCGCGAATGACGTGGGTGATGCCTAGATCGATATCATCGACGACTGACGGCAGCGTGTAGAGGAAACTTCCGTCCTCGCGCACCAGAACCGGATCGGACATGGAGGCAAGATCCACGGTCTGCGGGCCGCGAACGATATCGTCCCAATGGACTTCCGTGCGTTGCGGGCTGAATGGATCCGTGTCGAAATTGGGCAACAGGAAGCGCCAATGCGGCTTGCGGCCTTCAGCCTCCAGAGCGTTGCGCTCCTCTTCGGTCAGCTTCAGCGCCTCACGGCCATAGACCGGCGGCAGACGGCGCGTAAGGCGGATCTTGCGGCGGCGCTCCAGCTCTTCCGCGGTGTCATAGCAGGGATAAAGAACGCCAGCAGCCTTCAGCTTCTCCACCGCCTGCTCATAGAGCGCAAAGCGGTCGGACTGACGACACACAAAATGCGGGCTGACGCCGAGCCACGCCAGATCGGTCTCAATCTGATCAGCGTATTCGGTTTTCGAGCGCTCGCGGTCCGTATCGTCGAAGCGCAGGATGAACCGGCCGTTGTTCTGGAGGGCGAACAGCCAGTTGAACAGCGCGGTGCGTGTGTTTCCGATATGGATTTGCCCTGTCGGAGAAGGCGCGAAGCGAACGGTAATGGTCATGGCAATGAGGTAGCCGAGGCTTCAATTCTTGGCAAGTGCGCGTTCAGCTGGCAACGGTTGTTGCCAGCTGAACGCGCAAGGGAAAAACGGACGATCAGGAACGGTCGCGGAACTTGTTGGTGATCGGGTAGCGCCGGTCGCGGCCAAAGTTCTTGCGCGTGATCTTCACGCCGGGAGCGGCCTGACGGCGCTTGTATTCGGCGATGTAGAGCAGATGCTCGACGCGGTGCACCAGATCGCGGTCGTGACCACGTGCGACAATATCATCGACGCTCATCTCGTTCTCGACCAGGCACTCGAGGATGTCATCCAGCACCGGATAGGGCGGAAGCGAATCCTGGTCCGTCTGGTTTTCGCGCAGTTCCGCCGACGGAGCCTTGTCGATGATCGAGACCGGAATCACCTCGCCTGAGGGGCCAAGGCTGCCTGCCGGAACGTTGGCATTGCGCCAGCGGCAGAGGCCGTAGACCTGCATCTTGTATAGGTCCTTGATGGGATTGAAGCCGCCGTTCATATCGCCATAAAGCGTTGCATAGCCGACCGACATCTCGGATTTGTTGCCGGTGGTGAGCACCATGGAGCCGAACTTGTTCGACAGCGCCATGAGCAGCGTGCCGCGCGTGCGGCTCTGAAGGTTTTCCTCCGTCACGCCAGCTTCCGTGCCTTCGAACAGCGGCGCGAGTGCCTTCAGAAAGCCTTCGACCGGCTCAAAGATCGGCAGATAATCGTACTTGCAGCCGAGTGCGCGGGCGCAATCCTCCGCGTCTTTGACCGAGGTTTGCGCGGTGTAGCGGTAAGGCAGCATCACCGCCCTCACCCGCTCCGGTCCGAGTGCGTCGACGGCCATCGCGCAGCAGATCGCAGAGTCAACGCCACCGGACATGCCGAGCGTCACACCCGGGAAACCGTTCTTGTTCACATAGTCCCGCAAGCCCAGAACACAGGCGGTGTAATCGGCCTCCTCATTCTCAGGGATGGCGGCCATTGGGCCTTCGGTACACACCCACGTTCCGCCGTCGCGCTGCCACACGGTCAGCGCGATATCCTCGGAGAACTCCGGCATCTGGAAGGCGGGCGTCTTGTCTGCCTGTATCGCGAAAGACGCACCGTCGAAGACAAGCTCATCCTGGCCGCCCACCATGTTGGCGTAGACGATCGGAAGTTCCGTCTCGATGACCTGGCGGATCACCACCTGCTGGCGACGATCCACCTTGCCGCGATGATAGGGTGAACCGTTCGGCACGAGCAGGATTTCGGCACCTGCCTCGGCGAGCGTCTCGCAGACGCCAAGTTCGCCCCAGATATCCTCGCAGATCGGGATTCCAATGCGCACGCCACGGTAGTTGATAGGTCCGCCGATCTGGGGGCCAGCAACGAAGACGCGCTTCTCGTCAAACTCGCCATAGTTCGGCAGATCGACCTTGTAGCGCTCGGCGATGACCTTGCCGCCGTCCAGCGCCACGATGGCATTGTGCACGCCGCTCTGTCGCTTCAGGGGCGTACCGATGATGACACCCGGACCGCCATCAGCAGTATCCGCGGCAAACTCCGTCACCGCCTCCTCGCAGGCAGCGAGGAACGCTGGCTTCAGAACCAGGTCTTCCGGAGGATAACCAGCAATGAAAAGCTCGGTGAAGAGCACCAGATCCGCCCCAAGCTCAGCCGCCTTCGCGCGCGCCTCCCGCGCCTTCTTAAGGTTACCGACGATGTCGCCGACGGTCGGATTAAGCTGCGCGATGGCAATACGAAGCATGGGATTCTCTGTGCTAGGTTTAGAACCTGTGTCTCGTTGAACCTTTAACGCACAGGGAATAACGATGCAATTGAATGCATGATGGTGATGGGCAGCGCCTCCATCTGGGGGCGCCGCCGCAACACTTATGCTCCCGGATTTGGAGCCATTATTTCGCATACAGCCTGTTCAATGAAACTCGGCTGATCATAGCACTTGATGCCACAAGCAATGGCAGAATCACCTCCCATTTCGCAAGCGGAGGCGGGAGCGACACCGGCAGATGAAATACCAGCGAGAACAATAAACGCCATTAAAATGCTTTTCATAATATCACCTGTATAAAATCGCTAAAGTGACTACGTTTTCCATACACCGATATTATCATATATAAAACAATTGTTTTATTAACTTTAGTTTATATTTCACATAACTTTCTCGTCGAATGATTGTGCTCTAATAAATAAGACTTCATTTTCACGCCGACATGCATTGTTGCTTTCAACTCGACTGCGCAAATTGTGGCAGGTCATCATCAATTTCGTAGTAATCGCCTTTGTCGGCGACGAAAATGTGGAACTTTCCCTTCAGTCCCGTCGGTGCATCGAGACTGCCGGCTTGTACGGCGATGCCGGGCCAGCGATCACTTTTCCAGAATAGGGCTGATCCGCACCGGCCGCAGAAGCCGCGGTAGGAGCTTTCGGACGACTGGTACCAGTTGACGGAGTCCTCTCCCTCGATCTCGATTTGCTCGCGTTTGACGTTGATCGTCGCGTAATGGTGCCCCGTCTGGCGGCGGCACATGGAGCAGTGGCAGAAGGTTACGCCACCTGCGTCGCCCGTGATCTTGAATTGCACGTTGCCGCAAAGGCAGCGGCCATGTCTGATTTCATCCATCGCATTCCCCCAGGAACAAACAAAAAAGCCCGCCGTGTCTGCCACAGCGAGCTTCTTAGTTGGAACGAAAAGTTTTGATCGGAGCGATCAGCCGTCCTGATCAGAGGGCAGCAGCAACCTGCTGGCGAGGCTTGCCGGCGGAGCTCTTCTTCATGAGTTCCGCGACGAGGAACGCCAGTTCCAGCGCCTGGTCCGCGTTCAGACGCGGATCGCAGTGCGTGTGGTAACGGTCCTGCAGGTCTTCTGCCGAGATCGCGCGGGCACCGCCGGTGCATTCTGTAACGTTCTTGCCGGTCATCTCGATGTGGATGCCGCCCGGATGGGTGCCTTCCGCATGGTGAACGTCGAAGAAGCTCTGAACTTCCGAGAGGATCCGGTCGAACGGACGCGTCTTGTAGCTGTTGAGCGAGATCGTGTTGCCATGCATCGGATCACAGGACCACACAACCTTGCGGCCTTCGCGCTCTACGGCGCGAACGAGCTTCGGCAGGTGCTCACCAACCTTTTCGGCGCCGAAGCGGGCGATCAGGGTGATGCGGCCGGCCTCGTTCTGCGGGTTCAGGATGTCGAGCAGCGTCAGCAGCGTGTCCGGATCAAGCGACGGACCGCACTTGAGGCCAATCGGGTTCTTCACGCCACGGCAGTATTCAACATGGGCATGGTCCGGCTGGCGGGTACGGTCGCCGATCCAGATCATGTGGCCGGAGGTGGCGTACCAATCGCCGGACGTGGAGTCGATGCGGGTCAGCGCCTCCTCGTAGCCGAGCAGCAGTGCTTCGTGGCTCGTGTAGAAGTCGGTCTCACGCAGCGACGGATGGCTCTCGGCATTGATGCCGATGGCGCGCATGAAATCCATCGTCTCGCTGATGCGGTCGGCGATGGCGCGGTAGCGCTCGGCCTGGGGGCTATCGGCGAGGAAGCCAACCATCCACTTGTGCACGTTTTCAAGGTTGGCGTAGCCGCCCTGCGCGAAGGCGCGCAGCAGGTTCAGCGTTGCCGCCGACTGGCGGTAGGCCATTTCCTGACGGTTCGGATCCGGAAGACGCGATGCTTCCGTGAAATCGATGCCATTGATGATGTCGCCACGGTAGGACGGAAGCGTCACGCCGTCCTTGGACTCCGTGTCCGACGAACGCGGCTTGGCGAACTGACCGGCAATGCGGCCAATCTTCACAACGGGCTGCGCGCCGGCATAGGTCAGAACGACCGCCATCTGCAGGAAGACGCGGAAGAAGTCGCGGATGTTATCCGCGCCATGCTCGGCAAAGCTTTCCGCGCAGTCACCACCCTGGAGAAGAAACGCCTCGCCATTTGCCACTGCGGCCAGCTGCTTCTTGAGCTTGCGGGCCTCACCGGCAAAAACCAGCGGGGGATAGGTCGCCATGCGGCCTTCAACGTCTGCAAGAACAGCCGGATCCGGATATGCCGGAACTTGCTGGATTGGCTTGTTTCTCCAGGAGTTTGGCGACCATTTCATCATAACTACCACCCGAAAATCTTGTGGGCTCTCCCCACGGCAGGGGCTCTTTACACGACCCCCACAATATATTCCAGTTCTTATCGTGCGGGGGCGTAAAGCAGAGGGTGAAGTTATTCTACACCCTAGCCCACCCGCTCGCCATTCTTGATGCGGTAGCTCGGCTGGTACATCGTCACCAGCTCTTCCGCCGCCGAAGGATGCACGGCCATGGTGCGGTCGAAATCATCCTTCGTGAGCTTGCCCTTGATGGTGATGCCCAGAAGCTGCGCCATTTCACCGGCGTCAGGCCCGAGGATATGCGCACCCACCACCCGGCGGGTTGCTGCATCCACCACGAGCTTCATGATCATCTTGTCATCCCGACCAGCGAGCGTATTGCGCATCGGGCGGAAGCTCGCGCGATAGATTTCGAGCTCCTCGAAGCGCTTGCAGGCTTCCTCTTCCGAGAGGCCGACGGTACCGATTTCCGGCTGCGAGAAGACAGCCGTCGCAATGTCCTGGTGATCGACCGGCGTCGGATTGTTCTTGTACTCGGTCTCGATGAAGCACATGGCCTCGTGGATCGCGACCGGCGTCAGCTGCACCCGATCCGTCACGTCGCCCAGCGCCCAGATATTGTCGACGTTGGTGCGGGAGAATTCATCCACGATGATCTCGCCCCTTGGCCCCGTCTCCACGCCGGCAGCATCAAGGCCCAGACCCTCCGTGTTCGGCACACGGCCGATCGCCAGCATCACCTTGTTGAAGACGCAGGTCTCGCCGGACTTCAGCAGCACGTCAAGCTGGCCGTCCGCCCGCTTCTCGACCTTCATGATCACGTCCTGGCAGACGATCCGGATGCCCTTGGCTTCCATTGCTTCGTGCAGGCCGCGGCGCATGTCGCCATCGAAACGCCCGAGGATCTCCTTGCCGCGATAGATCAGCGTCGTCTCGACACCGAGGCCATGGAAGATATTGGCGAACTCAACCGCGATATAGCCGCCGCCCTCGATGGCGATCGAGCGCGGCAGTTCATCGAGATCGAATGCTTCGTTCGAGGAAATGCAATATTCGTTGCCCGGCAGGTCCGGATGCATATTGGGACGAGCGCCAACGGCAATGACGATCTTTTCGGCGGTCACCGTCTCGGATCCGACCTGGATCGTGTGCCGGTCGACCAGCACCGCCCTGCCCTCGTAGAGACGCGCGCCGGCATTATCCAGCCCCTTGCGATAGAGACCTTCCAGACGGGTGATTTCCTTTTCCTTGTTGGCAACGAGCGTCGGCCAGTCGAAGGATGTCTCGCCTACGGTCCACCCATAGCCTACCGCATCGGCAAAATGTTCGGGGAACTGCGAGGCATAGACATAGAGCTTCTTGGGAACACAGCCGCGGATGACACAGGTTCCGCCAAACCGGTACTCCTCAGCGATTGCAACGCGCTTGCCAAGAGAGGCTGCGACACGCGCGGAACGAACACCGCCCGAGCCTCCGCCAATCACAAAGAGATCATAGTCAAATTCGGCCATTCTGCGCCCCATTTGCGGAAGGAACCATGGCTGCCGGGGCAGCCCTCAAGAATCTCGGACCCTGCCTAGCAGAGGTCCAATGCTGTAGCGACTCCAAACATCTAGTTCTTCCTTCGCTGATATTCGAGTACCCGCTCCGCTTCCCCTTCGGGAAAGCTGCGGCGCAAACGAAAAAGCCCGGCGCAATGGCCGGGCTTCGCGATGCTGCTGTCAGTAGAATTTATTTCTTCTGCTCAGCCTGATCTTTCAGCGATGTATTGATGACTTCCACGACCTGCGAGGAGAGATCGCGCATGACGCCGTTGCGCCAGATCTCGGCAGCTGCCAGCATCTCGCGGGACACGAGCGGACCCTTGGAGATGAGTGCCTTGCCCGCCTCTGACGAGTAGAACGTGTTGATGGCGTTCAGCTCTTCGATCGAGAACGCCTGGGCGTAGATCGAGGCAACCTCCTTCTCGAGGTCGGCACGGCGCGATGCCAGCTCCAGAGCCTTCGCATCAACCGTCGAGTTGATCTCGTTGACCAAATTTGGGCTCTGCTGGATCAGCTCGGCCTTCAGCTGCTGTGCAGCCATCGGCAAAACATTGTCGAATTCATCCGTTGCGCCGAGCGCGGCGACCGTCGCACGGGCAGCCTTCAGATGTTCTTCGGAGAATTCCTGCGCATATGAGGGCAGCGACAGCGCCGCCAAGCCCATCACGGCGCCAATGGCAACGAGGCGAGCGCGTTTTGCCAGTGTCATCTTCGATCCTACTCCATGTCCTCGGTTCAAATCAGTGCTTCCCATCGATCACCTTTACGCCACCTGGGGTAGCGACGAGCGCGAGACTGGCTAGTCCGATAAACAAGCCATGTTCCACCACGCCAGGGATCATGTTCAAATCATCCGCGAATGCTTTTGTCGCCGGAATACGGCCAAATGATGCATCGACGATCAAATGCCCACCATCCGTTACAAAAGGCTTACCGTCCTTCTCGCGCACCTTGATCTCGCCGGTCAAGGCCGAACGTCGGCCGGCCTCTTCGATCGCGATCATGGTCGCGCGTAGGCCGAACTGGTTTACCTCGATCGGCAGCGGGAACGCACCGAGGGTCTCCACGACTTTGCTCTCGTCGGCGATGACGATCATCTTCTTCGAGGCTGCAGCAACGATCTTCTCACGCAGCAGCGCGCCGCCACCGCCCTTGATCAGCGACAGGCCCGGGCCAATCTCGTCGGCGCCGTCAATGGTGAGATCAAGTGCCGGCTCTTCCTCAAGCGTCGCGAGCGGGATGCCCAGTTCGCGCGCCAGTTGTTCAGTGCGCACCGACGTGGGAACGCCGACGACCTTCATGCCCGCAGCAACCTTTTCCGCCAGCAGACGCACGAACTCATCCGCCGTAGAACCGGTTCCGAGCCCCAGCTTCATGCCGTCCTCGACATGGCCGAGCGCGGCGCGTGCTGCTTCGATTTTCATAGCCTTTGGATCTGCTGCCATGCTTTCCGTTCCCTTTTTATGGCTGGATCAGTAGCTTTTTTCATCGCTCCGGGCAAATGGCTTCGCCATGCTGTTGCTCAATTCGCCCATCGGGGCTATCGCCTTCCACAGCTAAAGATGTGCAGAAGGAGTGATCATGGCCGACCCGATTATCGTCTTCGATCTGGATGGAACGCTTGTCGAGACAGCGCCAGACCTGCTGGAAAGCCTCAATCACTGCCTCCGCCATCTCAACCTGGATGTAGTCGATCCGGCTGAGATCCGCCGTTACGTGGGCTTCGGCGGCCGTATCATGATTGAGCGGGCCTGCGTCGCCCACGGCCACCCGCTGAAGCAGGATGAGCTGGAAACGGTTTACCAGATCTTCCTCGAGCACTATGAGGGCAACATGCCCGGCAAGTCCGAGCCCTTCCCCGGTGTCCTGGACGCCATCAAGGCTTTCCACGAGGCCGGATACAAGACGGCTGTCTGCACCAACAAGCTTGAGGGCCTGTCGCGCCGGCTGCTTGAGGGCCTGGGTATCGACCATCTCTTCAGCGCCATCTGCGGCGCCGATACGTTCGCGCAGCGCAAACCACATCCGAGCCATCTGTTTGGCACGATCGAAATGGCGGGCGGCGATCCGGAACGTTGCGTGATGGTCGGTGACTCACGAACCGACATCGATACGGCGAAGAATGCCGGCATCCCGGTCGTGGCCGTAGACTTCGGCTACACCGACCAGCCCGTGCACATGTACGAGCCGTCCAAGGTGATCTCGCATTTCGACGAGTTGACGGTCGAGCTCGCTGAACGCCTCATTCAATCAGCTTTTCCGCAGACTGCATAGCTTCAGGCGACCGTCTCACCGCCCAAGCGCCTTTACGTAGCAAACAAAAAAGCCGCAGATCGATGACCTGCGGCTTTTCTTCTGTTCAGTCTGGAAACTGAATTAGAACTTGTAGTTCACACCAGCGCGGACGGTGTGCGTCTTGAACTTGACGTTTCCGCCTTCAACAACGTCAACGTTGACCTTGCCCAGATCCGTGTAGAGGTACTCGGTCTTCAGCGAAACGTTGCTGTCGACGGCGTATTCAGCGCCAGCGCCGGCAGCCCAGCCTACCTTGGTCTTGGAGATGGAATCATCGCCGGCGTAAACCTTGGTCTTGCCGTAAGCGACACCGCCGGTTGCGTAGGTCATGACCTTCTCGACCGGAGTGTAGCCGACGCGCGCACGGGTCGTACCAACCCAGCGCTGCTTCGCGCCAACTTCGGTGCCAACAAAGTCGATCTCAGCCTTGACGTTGGAGTACTGGATGTCGGTCTCGACACCGTAAACCATCTGGCCGGACTGGAAGTTGTAACCAGCCTGTGCACCGCCAACGAAGCCGCTTCCGGTCACGCCGAGAATGTTTTCGCCTTCGGCAGAAGCCTTTGCCTTGCCACCAGCGTAACCAGCGTTCACGCCAACATATGCGCCGGTCCAGTCGATCTGCTGAGCCTGGACGGCCGGAGCAGCCGGGACGGAGTCATAGGAGTAAACAGCGTCTGCAGCGAATGCAGCGGAAGAAGCCAGCACGGCGGCGGCGGAAATTACTACGAGTTTCACGGGAACCCTCATTGGATGTTCGATGGAGGGTTAGTTACAATTTATGCTAAATTTTTCCAGACCTATTCCGCCCAAGAACCAGGCAGAAAACCCTCAATCGAGTCATATGGTTAGGAATAGGTAAATGACCGAAAGCCCGCTTCACGGACCCGGAAACCGAGCTGAGCTTAGTCAACGCGGATGGGGCGGACAAACAAAAGGGCGGTGGAAGTGATCCGCCGCCCTGCTGGCTGCAGCTTCAACCGAAGCCGCGCTGCAATATGAAACTGCTTAGTTGCAACGTGCCTGGTAGATGCGGCCGTTGCGATCGCGATATTCGCAGTAGCCGTTGCGCAGGTTGCGCACCAGAAGACCGCCGACTGCACCTGCACCGGCGCCGATCAGTGCACCGCGGCCACCGCCAACGATACCGCCGATAACCGCACCGGTTGCCGTACCGACGCTGACGTCCTTCTCGGTGGTCGTGCAGGCAGACAATGAAAGTGCAGCAACGGCTGCAATCAGAACACTACGCATAGACTTCCCTCTCCTTTATGGACCGCAAAATGGGTGGTTATGCAAAACCGTTTAACGCATACATTGAGAGATGCGATAAGAAAAGCCTCCCCGAAACGCTGCGGCGAGTGCTCTGTTCATTGCTCCCTGCCCTGGAGCGATGCCAGGAAGAGTGAAAATGGGTTGCGTCCGGAGCTGCGTTATAACAGAGACTTAGATCGTTTCGGCGTTCCTCTGAAACACTGAAACAATCCCAGAGGCCGGCAGGTCATGCATTCACTGAGTCGTGCTTGCTGTATCCGCAATCGCGGTGTCAGCGACGCTCGCCGTAACGGTGACATCGCTCGCGATATTCGCATGCGCTCTCGAGTAGAGAATGGCGGAGGCAAATCCCGCCCATACAAGCCCCACAATCGCATACATTACGGCCTGGTCAAAAAGACCCCGCTTTCTGTACATGCCTAGACGCGCCCCCAACTTAGTGCCCGACATTTTTGTTAGCTTAACCTTGAGTTGGTGTCTATTATTGTGCTGTTATATACTTAGTTCTTGCGCTTGCTGTGTGTCGAAAGACACAGTTGGGCATAGGTCGTCTGCGGCCTTGACTCGCCCTGAAGCGAGGCACTATATGCGTCCCGATTGATCGGTGATTTGGTTAATCAGGCCTCAGGGTTCACCCGCCTCATAAGCTGGAACCAAGGCGCCGGGGGATTAGCTCAGCGGGAGAGCGTCCGCTTCACACGCGAAAGGTCACTGGTTCGATCCCAGTATCCCCCACCATCCCCTCTCCTTGCAGACGGTACGGTAACAGCCCACGAACCGCTCGCGCTTTGCCCAGCAAAAAAGCGGCCACCCGAAACAGGCGACCGCTTTCCTTAACCATTCTTTATAGTGTCAATCAGCTGCCAGCTGAACGAGCGTTGTCGACAAGACCCAGCGCCTTCGCCAGGTGAGCGTCCCGCCCGTAGATGTCGTCATAATACGAGACATTGCCGGCGAGGTCCGGCCAGGCGGTGAAGTAGCTTACGTAGACCGGGATCTTCACCGGAACGGTCTTGCGGTTGTTCTTGCCGCCGGCGATGTGCTTGCCGACTTCTTCCTTGCTGATACCCAGCATCGCAGCGGCCATGGCGCGCGGATCCTCAAGCCGGACGCAACCGTGGCTGAATGACCGGACGTCACGGCTGAACAGGTTCCGGGAGGGCGTGTCGTGCATGTAGATGTCATGCTTGTTCGGGAACATGATCTTCAGCTCGCCCAGCGAGTTGCTGGGGCCGGGCTTCTGGCGCACGCTGTACGGAATATTGTTGCCAACGCTGTTCCAGTTGATCGACGCGGAAGAAACCTGACGGCCGTTGCGGTCGTAGACCTCATACCCCGTGCGGTCCAGGAGGCCCGGATCGCGCCTCAGCTGCGGCAGCTTCTCGTTGACCATGATCGAATTCGGAACACCCCAATACGGATTGAATTCAACGTATTCGATCTCGTCGTGGAAGAAGTAGGTCTGGTTGGTCGTCGTGCCCACCACCGTGCGCATGTTGAGCTTTTCCACACCGTTCTCGACATAGCTTGCCGTGAACGAAGGGACATTCAGCACCACGCGCGTGTTGCCCCAGTGGGAGGGATGCCAGCGCAGGCGCTCCATCGCCAGCAGGATCTTTTCGATCTTGGCGGCCTTTGTCTCACCGGCAAGAACGCCCACCGTACGGCGTCCGATGATGCCATCCGGGTTCAGGTCGTGCTGGCGCTGCGCGGCCTTGATGACCGGCACCAGTTCATCGAGATAGGTGTCCGTGCCGGCGAAAGCTGCCAGAACCGTCCCGTGCTGCTCTCGGAAGCTGGAATCGGCCTTGCGGTCGATGATCTTGAGGATCTTCGGCAGATCAGGGTGCGTGCCGCCGGGCTTCAGGAGCAGCTGCGGATCAAGGACCACCTCCTCGTCGGCAGCAGCCTCGGCGCGCAGCTTCGCAAGCTCATCCTTCAGCGCTGCGTATGCATCGTTCTGCGGATGAAGCGATTCAAGATAGCGGTCCGGCGCATCGGAAGAAGCCAGTACGCTGAGAACAAGCTTTTCGTCCAGCTTTGCACGGGCGAAGTCGTGGAAGCCCGAGAGCTTGTTCGGATCGACACGGCCCATATTGGCATCGCGTGCATAGCGCAGCGCCCGGGCTGTCATCATCAGCTCCCAGCGCAACATTGACTTTGCGCGGTGAAGCTTCGCCTCTTCACTGGTCGCTGCCGGGAAGAAACGGCTGTTGACGCTATAGTCGCTGCCGGTCAGACCGTGGGATTCCGCGCCGTTCAGCACACCCATGACCCCACGCGCACGTTGCGTCGTGCCGTTCTCGTCAAGCCAGATGAATTCGGGCCTGGCGCTATAATGGGCGACAATGGCGTCAGCGATTGCCTTTTCGACCTTCAACTCCAGCTCTGCCGTAGCGGCTACGGCCTCGCGGAACAAAGACTCCTGCCCTTCAGTCGTCGCACCGGGCTTTGCTTCAAGGGCTGACTTGAGCGCCGCAAGATTGATGCTTACCAGGCCTTCGGCCTTGTAATTATAGAAGGATGGAGCGGAGACCTTCTTGACCGCGGCGGGCTTTGCCTGCGCAACAGGCTCCTGCGGACGCGGCACGGCCGTTGGCGGCACCACCTGCTGCTGCTGGCGCGGCACGCGATTGCCGAACAGCCGGTCGAAGAGATACTGAGCATCGGCTTGCGATGATGAATAACCGACAAGTGTGACAGCCAATGCCACCGCGGAAACAGCGTTCCGTGCATGAAAAACGTTAGCCATCGAATGCGCCCCTGCTGCGTCCCATGAATAAAGCTATGCGGCGGCGCTCACGATCGGCATGGAACATGCGCGAAGCAGCTCCGTCACAAACCGTTAACTACATTGGTTTGGTGAATGAACAGTAAGCGTCATTCCCCAACGCCTCCGCTTTCCCGTAAAATCATCGTGAATTCATTCACGTTTTACGGTTGTACCCCTTCTCCTGCAGCTCGCGCAGGTAATCAGCCCATAGCTGATTCCTCTTCTGCGCAAGCTCCTCCAGATAGCTCCAGGTGAAGAGCCCTGTCGAGTGGCCATCGCTGAAAACGATACGCACCGCATAGTGGCCGATCGGCTCGAGATTGGAGATCGTGACGTTTTCCTTGCCGACGACAAGAACGCGCTGGTCGGGCGAATGACCCTGCACCTCCGCCGAGGGCGACAGAACGCGCAGCATCTCCGCAGACAGCCTCACCGGCTCGTTTCCCGGAAAGGTCACCGTCAGCGCGTCGCGCTCCTTCGATACCCGCAACTCACTCGGCGTTTTCACAATCGTACAATCCTTCAAGTCTCCTGTCCGAAACCGGACCAGCTGGTGATAGGACATTACTTACTGCTTGAAAAAATGAACGCAATGGCCACATTGGAGCCAGCAACGGAGGAGGCGTATCCATGATAGATCCGAAGGCCAACATGATCGATCCGTTCGGTCGCGCAATCACCTACCTGCGCGTCTCCGTGACCGATCGCTGTGACTTTCGCTGTGTCTATTGCATGGCCGAGGACATGACCTTTCTGCCCAAGAAGGATCTCTTGAGCCTCGAAGAGCTGGAGCGCCTCTGCGACGTCTTCATTGAAAAGGGTGTCCGCAAGCTGCGTCTGACCGGCGGCGAGCCGCTGGTACGCAAGAACATCATGCATCTCGTCCGCCAGCTCTCGCGCCACATCAAGTCCGGTGATCTGGAAGAGTTGACGCTCACCACCAACGGCTCGCAGCTCGAGCGCTTCGCCGACGAACTCGCCGAATGTGGCGTTCGCCGCATCAACGTCTCGCTCGATACACTGGACGCAGAGAAATTCCATGCCGTCACGCGCTGGGGCCATCTCGACAAGGTGATGCGCGGCATCGATGCCGCCGACCGCGCCGGCATCGATATCAAGATCAACGCTGTCGCACTGAAGGGCTTCAACGAGGCCGAGCTGCCGGAGATGATGCGCTGGGCGCATGGCCGCGGCTTCGACATGACGATCATCGAAACCATGCCGATGGGCGACATCGACGGCGACCGGACGGACCAGTACCTGCCGCTCTCCAAGGTTCGCGCGGATCTGTCGCGCCAGTACACGCTGACGGACATTCCCTACAAGACCGGCGGCCCGGCACGCTATGTGCAGGTGGAGGAGACGGACGGACGGCTCGGTTTCATCACTCCCCTCACCCACAATTTCTGCGAAAGCTGCAACCGCGTGCGACTCACCTGCACCGGCACCCTTTACATGTGCCTCGGCCAGGAGGACGCCGCCGACCTGCGCACGCCGCTGCGCGAGTCGGAAGGCAATGAGCTCGTCTCGGCCGCAATTGACGAAGCGATCGGCCGCAAGCCGAAGGGCCATGACTTCGTCATCGATCGTGCGACCAAGCGCCCGTCAGTCGCCCGCCACATGAGCGTCACTGGCGGATAAGCTGTATCCAGGACAGTAAAATTGGCACGTAGCCGCATATCCGCTGCGGCCAATCTCTGCGCCCTTGCTTACGTTGCCGCGGAGCGTTAAGCATTGAATATTCTTACTGTTCGGAGCCTCAGCCTTGTCACCCAATATGCGTGGCGCACTCCTGCTGTGCATTGCCATGGCTTGTTTCGCACTCAATGACAGCCTCGTTAAGCTGGCCCTGAACACACTCACTCTCGGACAGATCATCTTTATCCGCGGACTGATCGCGACCACGCTGCTGGTGGTTTTCTTCCACCGTTCGCTGGACATGAAGCAGCTGCCGCTCCTGCGCCACCCGGCCTCGATCCTCCGGATCGTCGCGGAACTCATGGCATCGATGCTTTACCTCACGTCGCTCATCCACCTTTCGATCGGCTTCGTTACCGCCATCAACCAGGCGCTTCCGCTGTTTATCACCGCCGGAGCAGCGCTCTTCCTGATGGAACCGGTTGGCTGGCGCCGCTGGACCGCTGTAAGCGTTGGCTTCATTGGCGTTCTCATCATAGTTCGGCCGGGACTGGAAGGTTTCAGCGCCTGGTCGCTCATGACCCTTTCTTCCGTGGTCTTCTCCGCCATGCGGGACCTGAGCACCCGGCGTATCCCGAAGGAAATCAGCAGCGCAGCGCTTTCCATCAGCACGGCATTTTCCGTCGCCATCTTCGGCGGCCTGATCATCGAACCAATGGGGGGCTGGCAGCCCATATCGCTGCAGGATGGAGTGGTCGTGACCACTGCCGCAGCCGCGCTGGTGGTGGGTTACCACTGCCTGATCATGGCCATGCGCGAGGGCGAAGTCTCCTTCATCGCACCCTTCCGCTATACCGGCCTGCTGTGGGCGACCCTGATCGGTTACCTGCTCTTTGCAGATATTCCGGACGAACTCACCATCCTGGGTTCAGCGCTCGTCATCGGGTCGGGTCTCTATACGCTCTACCGCGAGCGCCGCGTCAGCAAGACAATGCCAGTGATGAAAAGCACCGGCGAAAGCATGACGCCCGACGGACTCTGATATCGGACGGCGCGACTCACTGCGCCGTCACGTAAACATCGGGCAACGCGTAGTCGGCCAACCCTCGACCCGCTCTGTCAGCACCCAATCTCGCGTCAAAACCGTTGCATTCCTGCCGCACGTGTCCGGATGGACGACGCGCGTCACCACCTTCGCGCTATTTTGCTTGCGCCCTTGCCCAGTAAAGCGCCTAACTATAAGCATTACTTAATATACTTTGTCCGGAGCATCGCTTTGTCACCCAATTTGCGTGGCGCACTCTTGTTGTGCGTTGCCACGGCTGGCTACACCATCAACGACATCTTCATGAAGGTAGCACTACAGTCGCTACCGCTCGGACAGATCCTCTTCATCCGAAGCCTGATGACTGCCGCGCTCCTGGTCATTCTGTTCGGACGCGTTTTCAAAACGACACAGTTTCGCCTGCTGCTGCATCCTGCGGCCATCGCGCGTATATCGGGTGAAATCGCAACGACCTTCTTCTTCCTGATGGGCCTCATGCATCTGCCGCTGGCCTTTGCCACCTCAATCCATCAGGCATTGCCGCTCATCATCACCATCGGCGCAGCTTTCTTCTTTTCCGAGAAGGTGGGCTGGCGGCGCTGGTGTGCGGTTTCGGTCGGTTTCATCGGCGTGCTCATCATCGTCAGGCCCGGACTGGAAGGGTTCAACGTCTGGTCGATCTCGGCACTGTGCGCCGTACTTTCGGCTGCCATGCGCGACCTCGTCACCCGCAAGGTGCCGAAGGAACTCCACGCGTCCACGGTATCGCTGACCACCACGACTGCCCTCGCCATTTTCGGCCTTGTTTCCATTGCGATCGCGCCCTCCGGCAGCTGGCAGCCGATGGAAACGTCTGATCTTGGCCATATGCTGGGTGCGGCCGTCGCGATGATGATCGGCTACCAGGCCATCTTTTCTGCACTCCGGATCGGCGAACTCTCCTTCATGGCGCCGTTCCGCTATACCGGCCTCCTTTGGGCGACCCTGTTTGGCTACCTGGTCTTTGCGGACGTTCCGGACCAGCTCACCATTCTTGGTTCTACGCTTGTTATCGCCTCAGGCCTTTATACGCTCTACCGGGAACGTAAGGTCAGCAGATCTCTTCCCATCGTCAAAAGCACCAGCCCGGAAATGGCTCCAGATGGACTCTAAGGTCGAACCTCAGCAGACAGGAAGCAGCGCGGCCCTGAGGACGGTGAAGTTTCTCGACCGGTCGACGCCGCCACACATGTTCACGCTGGTTGTCGCGGCATCAACGGCAGCACTGTCGACCAATCTTTTCCTGCCATCGCTGCCCAGCATGGCGACCTATTTCAAGACCGATTACAGCGTCATCCAGCTGGCGGTATCACTCTATCTCGTAGCGCAGGCGGTACTGCAACTGGGAATCGGCCCCGCCTCCGACCGTTTCGGGCGGCGTCCGGTCATGATCTTCGGCTTCACCGTCTTTCTGATCAGCACGATTGCAGCGCTGTGGGCTCCCAATGTTCAGGTGCTTCTCGCCTGTCGCTTGCTCCAGGCCTTTGCGGCAAGCGGCATCGTGCTCGCCCGCGCGATCGTGCGCGACACGGCAGAGCCGGCCGACGCAGCCGCCAAGCTCGGCTACGTCATGATGTGCATGACCGTAGCCCCGATGATCGGACCGATGATCGGCGGCTTTCTTGATGAAATCTATGGCTGGCAGGCGTCATTTTACATGATGGCCGTCTTCGGCGCGGTCGCCATCTTCATCGCCTATAAGGATCTTGGCGAGACCAACCTCTACAAGTCCCCGAGCATGCTCGCGCAGATGAAGTCCTACCCGGAAGTGATCAAGTCACGCCGCTTCTGGGGCTATTCGCTGACAGCCGCATGCTCGTCGGGAGCCTTCTTCGCCTTCATCGGTGGCGGACCTTTCGTGTCCACCGAAATTCTCGGCATGTCGCCGACGCAATACGGCATCTATTTCGGAACCGTCAGCCTCGGCTACGCCGCAGGCAATTTCCTCTCGGCACGCTTTACCCGCAAGGTCGGCATCAACAACATGATGCAGCTCGGAAACTGCGTTGGCCTGCTTTCCATGGTGATCTGCATCAGCCTGTTCCTGGCAGGCTACAATCATCCGCTCTCGCTCTTTGCCCCGATGATGCTGCTCGGCGTTGGAAGCGGCCTCACGCAGCCAAATGCCGCCACCGGCATGGTGAGCGTTCGCCCTCGCCTTGCCGGATCGGCTTCGGGCCTCGGAGGATCGATCCAGGTTGCCGGCGGTGCGACCTTTGCCGTTCTGGCGGGCCTGCTGATCTCGGAGAAGACCGGCGTCTATCCTCTGCTGATCGTGATGGGGGGAGCCCTGGTGATGGCTATGCTTGCCACGGCCTACGTGATACGCGTGGCAAAGCAGGCAGGCGATATCTGAGAACAGCGAAGTGAAAGTAGCAGGCGTCATCCTGGCTGGAGGGCAATCCACCCGAATGGGCGGAGGCGACAAGAGCCTCCGCGAGCTCGACGGCCGTCCCCTGCTCGACCATGTGATCGCACGATTGAGCCCGCAGGTTGACGGGCTTCTGCTGAACGCCAACGGCGATCCTTCGCGCTTTTCCCCTTGGCGAATTCCGGTCGTGGCTGACTCTATCATCGATTTTGGACCTCTCGGCGGCATCCAAGCGGGGCTCTTGTGGGCAGCTGAGCAGCCTCAAGCCTTTTCGCACATCCTGACGGTTGCGGCAGACACACCCTTTTTCCCCGACACCCTGGCCAGGCGCCTCATCGCTGCCGAGGCCGGAACGGGCACGATCGCTCTGGCATCCTCTGGCGGTAGGGTTCATCCGACGTTCGGCCTCTGGCCGGTCTCGCTCAGACAGGATCTGACGGAGTTCCTCGCCAGAGAGGGTGCAGCTTCGGTCAGAGCCTTCGCGGAACGCGAGCACGGGGCAGTCGTTGTCGACTTTTCGTATGCCGGCGAACTCGATCCCTTCTTCAACGTCAACACGCCGGAGGATCTTGAGATCGCCGCCAATGTCGTGAGGACGGAACGTTGAACCAACGAGTCTTTGGCATCACCGGCTGGAAGAATTCAGGCAAGACGACGCTGACCGAACGTCTTGTGGCACTCTTCACGGCGCAGGGTTTCAGGGTCGCCACCGTGAAGCATGCGCATCATTCCTTCGACATCGACAGAAAGGGCACCGATTCCTTCCGCCACCGGCAGGCCGGAGCCGTGGAGACCGCCATCGTATCTGCCAACCGTTGGGCACTGATGCACCAACTCCGCTCGGAGCAGGAACCGCCCCTTTCAGAGATCCTTGAGCGGCTGAGCCCGGCTGATCTGGTCCTTGTGGAAGGCTACAAGAACGATAGCCATGCCAAGATCGAATGCCGGCGCGCTGGCGCACGAGACCGGTCGCCGCTCCTCGGCACGATCGCCAATATCGTCGCCATCGCCACAGAAGCGCCTGAGGCTGCATCAGCCCCGCCCCAGTTCCACATCGACGACGTGGAAGGCATCGGCGCGTTCATCCTGAAATTCCTCCACCTTAACTCCGACGCCCGCTGACGCTTCCGCGCTTGCATTTACTGCACCAACGGTGGGAGTATCATTGTGTTCAAGGATACCATTCCAGAGGGGGATGGTGGGAGCTCTTCAAAGAGGTGTTTGTCGATGGGCACGAGATACTACGCGATAGCCGGACTAACAGCGCTGGCAATGGCGTTGAATATTGGAATGGCGAATTCCCAGGACCGTATGCAGCTGAAGATCGCAGTGGAAGGCACCTATGCGCCCTTCAACTACATGACTTCAGACGGCCAGCTGAAGGGGTTCGACGTCGACATAGCCAAGGCCCTCTGCGAAGAGATGCAGGCCGACTGCGAGTTCGTCACCCAGGATTGGGACGGCATGATCCCCGGGCTGCAGGCCGGCAAGTTCGACGCCATCATCGCCTCCATGTCCATCACGGATGAGCGCAAGCAGCAGGTCGATTTCTCCGACAAGTACTATAGCACCCCTCCGGCAGTTGCCGTGCCGGTGGATTCCGACATTGCCGGGGTGACCAAGGAAGACCTCGCAGGCAAGATCATCGGAGCCCAGGCTTCGACCACGCATGCCCAGTATGCCGAAACGATCTTTCCGGACAGCACCATCCAACTCTACCCCACGGCAGAGGAATACCAGCTCGACATGGTCAACGGCCGCCTCGACGCCGTGATCGATGACGTGATCGTGCTCGACCAGTGGCTCAACACGGATGATGGCGAGTGCTGCCAGCTTCTGGATACCCTGCCAGCACCGGCACAAATCTATGGCGAGGGCATCGGTGTCGCGGTGCAGAAGGGCAATGACGAGCTGCGCGAGAAGTTCAACGTGGCGATCAAGGCCATTCGCGACAATGGCAAGTACAAGGCGATCAATGACGAATACTTCTCCGTCGACGTATACGGAGAATGAGGGAGTGTACGTCGCCTGATTTTGGGCGTATGGAGTGGCCGATCGATGGGTCGGCCACGCATCTTCTGGGTGCCTGAAGTGCCGAAACGACCTGCTAGCGGAACGAGCGGACCATGGAGCGCATGCTGACATTTCTCAGCTTCGGCCCTGATGGCTGGGGCGATGAGATTGCGGCGGGAGTCTTGATCACGGTCTGTCTGGCGCTGGCTACCCTGCCCTTCGGACTGCTGCTGGGCTTTGCGATCTCGCTTGCTAAGCTCTCCGGCGACCGTTTCCTGAAACTTTCGGCCGATATTTTCACCACCATCTTTCGCGGCCTGCCCGAGCTTCTCACGCTGTTCCTCGTCTACTACGGGGCGCAGATCGCGCTGCAGCAGTTCCTGCGGCTCATCGGTCAGACGGGCGGCATCGAGATCAATGCCTTTGTCGCCGGCATGGCAGCGCTCGGCGTCGTGTTTGCGGCCTATGCGAGCGAGGTCTTCGTTTCCGCCTTCCGCGCCATTCCCAATGGCCAGTATGAGGGAGCTGCCGCACTCGGCTTCAACCGCAGGCATACGATGCGGCTCGTCATCCTGCCGCAGCTGATCCGGGTCGCGCTTCCCGGCCTTTCGAACCTCTGGCTGATCCTGCTCAAGGATACGTCGCTCGTCTCGGTCATCGGCCTCGCCGACATCATCCGCCAGACGGGCATTGCTGCGCGGGTGAGCAAGGAAACCTTCCTTTTCTATGCTCTCGCCTGCCTCATCTATCTCGTGCTCGCGATCCTCTCTTCCTTCGTGTTCCAGCGTATCGAACGTCGTGTCGAAACTCCGGGAATGACACGATGACGACCGCATTCAACGGCATCGCGGCCCAACCTGCGCCAGCGCCCCAAAAATCGCGGATGAGCAAGGCCCGGGTGTTGGGCCTCATCCTGCTGGCGATCTGGACCGCTTGCGCCCTCGGCATCGTCTACTTCCTGGTTTCATCCTGGAACCCGGAGCTCGTCGCGCGCTATGGCCCTAACTACGCATCCGGCCTCTGGGTAACCGTGAAGCTGGTGGTCATCTCGTTCATCGCAGGAGCCATCCTCTCCGTCCCGGTGGCAATGGGGCGGAAATCCGCAAATTCGCTCGCCCGCGGCTTGAGCTACGGCTACGTCTACTTCTTCCGGGGAACACCCCTCCTCGCCCAGACCTTCCTGATCTACTACGGGCTCGGCTCCTTCCGCCCGCAGCTTGATGCCATCGGGCTCTGGTGGTTCTTCCGCGACGCCTGGTACTGCGCGATCCTTGCCTTCACGCTGAATACCGCCGCCTATCAGGCCGAAATCCTGCGCGGCGCGATTGCCAGCGTCCCGCGAGGACAGTGGGAGGCAGCCGCAGCACTCGGTCTTTCGCGCTGGATCACCATCCGCAAGGTGATCGCGCCCCAGGCGATGCTGGTCGCGCTCAGGCCTTACGTGAACGAGCTTATCCTGCTCCTCAAGGGGTCGGCCATCGTCGCCATCATCACCGTCTTCGACCTGATGGGCGAGACGCGCCGCGCCTATGCGCGTTCGTTCGATTTTCAGACTTACATCTGGGCGGCGCTCATCTATCTTGCTCTGGTCGAGCTGCTGCGCATCGGCACGGAAAAGGCCGAACAGCGCCTCACCCGGCATATTCGGCGGGCCTGAGAGCCCCACCAAGACCAACGCTAAAGACGGACATTATTTCAATGGCAAAGGTTGCTTTTATCGGATTGGGCGTAATGGGCTACCCGATGGCCGCGCATCTGAAGAACCGCGGCGGACACGACGTCACTGTCTATAACCGCACCCAGGCCAAGGCAGCAAAGTGGGTGGAAGAGCACGGCGGCGCGATGGCCGCTACCCCGCGCGAAGCTGCTGCCGACAAGGATTTCGTCTTCTCATGCGTCGGCAACGACAATGATCTGCGCGAGGTCACGCTCGGCGAAAACGGCGCCTTTCATGCCATGAAACCGGGTTCGGTCTTCATCGACAACACCACCGCCTCCGCCGAGATCGCGCGTGAGCTTGCAGCGGAAGCGAAAGCCCGCGGCTTCGAGTTTATCGATGCGCCTGTCTCCGGCGGCCAGTCAGGCGCAGAAAACGGCGTGCTGTCGGTCATGTGCGGCGGTGACGAAGCGGTGTTCGAACGCGCCAAGCCTGTCATCGAGGC
The DNA here is from genome assembly GCF_014641695.1 of Nitratireductor aestuarii. Classification (GTDB taxonomy): domain Bacteria; phylum Pseudomonadota; class Alphaproteobacteria; order Rhizobiales; family Rhizobiaceae; genus Chelativorans; species Chelativorans aestuarii. Next base: position 608,068 of record NZ_BMIF01000001.1, read on the forward strand.
ATTTGGCAGAACGGTGCGCCTGATCGGGCCATCGGGCTCCGGCCAGCTCACCAAGATGGTGAACCAGATCTGCATCGCCGGTCTCGTGCAGGGTCTTGCCGAAGGTGTTCACTTCGCCAAGAAGGCCGGACTCGACATCGACAAGGCGATGGAAGTCATCGCCGGTGGAGCTGCGGGCTCGTGGCAGCTGCAGAACCGCTACAAGACCATGTCCGAAGGCAAGTTCGACTTCGGCTTTGCCGTGGATTGGATGCGCAAGGACCTTGCCATCTGCCTCGCCGAAGCCAGCCGCAATGGAGCAAACCTGCCGGTGACGGAAATCGTCGACCAATTCTACAAGGACGTGCAGGGCATGGGCGGCAACCGCTGGGATACCTCTTCACTTATCGCGCGTCTCGATCGCTGATCGGCAACAGGCGTCTCCCAAAGCGTGCGGTTTCACTTGAACCGCTTGCGCTTCCGCGCCGCTTGTGATGGAACGGGCTTCCTCTCCATCACTGGCAGCCTCCCATGTTTGAAATCTCCGTCGAAGTCGTCCTGCTTCTCGTCATGGCAGGATTTGTGGCCGGATTCATCGATGCGATTGCCGGCGGCGGAGGGCTCATCACCGTGCCCGCATTGCTTCTTGCCGGACTGCCGCCGGTTGACGCACTGGGCACCAACAAGCTGCAGAGCCTGTTCGGCTCCGGCTCGGCGGTCATCTCCTATGCCTCGAAGGGTCATGTGGATCTGCGCAAGCAATGGCCCTCGGCGCTTGCTTCCGCGTTCGCATCGGTAGCGGGCGCCCTGCTCGCCACCGTCCTTCCGAGCAGCGTTCTCGATTTCATGCTGCCGCTGCTGCTGATCGGCATCGCCATCTACTTCCTCGTGAAGCCCAACATGAGCGACGTTGATCGCGCGCAACGCATGACGCCCTTTGTGTTCGGCATGACGCTGGTGCCACTGATCGGGTTCTATGACGGTGCCTTCGGGCCAGGCACCGGCTCGTTCTTCATGCTGGCTTTCGTTTCACTGGCGGGATTTGGCGTGCTGAAGGCAACTGCCCACACGAAGACGCTCAATTTCGCGTCCAACATCGGCGCATTCATCACCTTCACGCTGGTGGGTGCGATGCATTGGAAGATCGGACTGGTGATGGGAGCAGCACAATTTGCTGGTGCGCGTCTTGGCGCGGGACTGGCCATGAAGGGCGGCGCGAAGGTGATCAAGCCGCTGCTCGTCACCATGTGCATCCTGCTGGCAGCCAAACTGCTTCTGGAAGAACACAACCCGTTGCGCGCCTTTATTGGCCTATAATGCCGCGCGCCTCATAGATTGCCCCTCGTTCAACTTTGGCCGAGAGGCAGCCATGAAATTAAATGCACCCACACAAATAATATTTCTAGTTGCATTGGTTCTGGCAGTTGTTGCGCTGCTCGCAGTCTTTTCCATCCTGCCAGTGCTTCCGGTACAGCCGTTCTGGATCATGACCGCGGCTTTTGTTGTGTTGGCCTTGGCAACGCTCGTTCCCGGCCTATAGCCGGATCCCAGTTGCTGCTTACTGGCCGGATGCGCAGGTCCATTCGGCTTCATGTAACAGGTTCGCATCCCGTCCAACGGAAATGCGCGCATATCTTCCCATGAGTTGCCCCCAGCGTTGACCTGCAACTCTCCAGCCGCATCTCTCGCGTCGATGCTCGTGCATCCGCCTCATCGCCTGCGGCTTTGCAATCTTCAGAAAATTTCCAAAAGCTTCTGCGGCGCTAACCAGATGGTAACGCAACGCGTTTAGAAATGAGAGCACGGCGGCTGATTGAGCCACCTGCTCCGGATAAGGTCTCGCGTACCGGAGCAAGATTTGCTCTTAGAGCGTATCAGCCGTGCGGCGTTCAGCGTCAGTATGTATGAGTAAGCGAAGTGGGGCAGTCTGCCCCCCTCGCCCTCTTCTCTTTGTGGCGTGGTGCGGAATTAGTAAGCCGCAGCGTTACCCACGTTCTGACCTGCCGATTGCGTTGCATTCACGACATTGGCCGTATCCTGGCCGGCACCACGAATGGTGTTGGAGCAACCGGCTGCCAGTCCTGCAGCGAGCACAAGCATGAGAAGGCGCTGGATCATCATATTTCTCCTGGCGAATGTTTGAAGCGATACCGTCCAAACGCGCGCACTCTCAAATAGTTCACCTGCTAAAGAAAAGTGGGAACCGTTTTTCCGTCCGGAACAGCGGGAAACGTTCTGGCGAGGAATTTTCCACGCGACCTTATTCGCGTCGTTTTCGCGCTTTAACACCGGACGCAATCACGTAAAAATGCGGCGATGGAATCCTCGCCCGCCTACGAAATGATCAATATCATGCGTTCCGGTTACATTGCGGCGTTGGTGCTTCTCGCACCCGTTCCGGCTGCCGCCGACGGAGAAATTCTGAGCCTGATCACCGAAGCCGACAAGGCGCGGCTCGAGCAGTATGAGACTGCACGCGCCACCGCCCTCGATGAAGCGCGGGCGGGCGGCAACCCCGAAGACGTCGCCACGCTTGAGCAGATCCTCTCGAGGGAGCAGCTGCCCTTCTCCGGCCTTGACCTCTCCGGCTCCTGGCAATGCCGCACCATCAAGGCCGGCGGCCTCGCTTCCCTCGTCATCTATGACTGGTTCCGTTGCCGGATCACTGACGATGGTTCCGGCTGGAAGTTAACGAAGGAAACTGGTTCGCAGCGGACGATGGGGCGCTTCTTCACCGACAGCGATACGCGACTCACCTATCTCGGCTCGTTCTACGTCGCTGGCGACAAGCCCCCCCCCTATGGCTCTGGTCCCGAAACCGACCAGGTTGGCTATGCCTTCCGCAGCGGCGAGGTTGAATGGCGCATCGAATTTCCACTGCCTGCGCGTGAATCAAAACTCGATATTCTTGAATTCCGCCATGTTCCGATACCATCTGAAAGCGATCGGCGCTAAACATGGCACCGCATCAACCCAAGCGAAAATGAGTGAATGAAACTAGACGAAAGTTCTGAGGGTCTGGCACTGCCTGCGCGGGTTGCAGCCTTTCACACGAGACGTCGCCTGTCCTGCATCGTTGAGGAGCTATGTGCCCGCGCTGGACACAGCGTCAGCGTACAGGAGATCCGCGACGCACTCGGCGAGCGCAGCTTTGCGACGCTGCTCCTCTTCTTCGCGCTCCTGAACCTCCTGCCCCTGCCCCCCGGCACGACGCTGGTCCTTGGCCTGCCGCTGATGCTGGTCGCCATGCAGATGGTGAGTGGCCGCGAGGCGGTGTGGCTGCCAAATTTCCTGCTGTCGAAGTCGCTCACCGCCGAGCAGTTCCGCAAGCTTTCCGAGAAGATGCTGCCGCGCCTGCAATGGCTCGAGAGCCTCGTTCGCCCGCGTTACTGGCCCTTCGGCAACTCCAAGACGGCTGAGCGCGTGATCGGCCTTGTGGCGCTGGTGCTTGGAACGGTGGTGACCCTGCCGATCCCATTCGGGAACTGGTTTCCCGCACTTGCCTGCGCGCTCTTCGGGCTGGCGCTCGCCGAGCGTGATGGCCTTGTTCTGGTGGCCGCGAGCCTGACCGTCGTCATCTCCGTCACGATGCTGGGGCTGGTATTTGGCACCGCCGGCGTCATGGCCAGTATGGTTTTCAGCTGAGAAATGAGAAAGAGCGCCAGGTGGCGCTCTTTACGCTTGGACCTTCTGGGTCTCCGAAAACATCTCGAACGTTGCGCGGATATGATCGGCCACCGCGCGCACCGGCGCCGATGCATCTGGCGCCACCAGCATGCCGATCTGATAATTCCCCATGTCTGGCAAGCCGTCGTCTGTCGTGAGCTCGACCATGTCCGGTCCGAGGAAGGATTTCGGCAGCGGAGCCACGGCAAGGTCGGCGAGGATTGCCGCCCGCTGGCCCGCCGAAAAGGCGCTCATATAGGCAATCCGGAACTTCCGGTCGGTGCCCGCCAGCGATTGCAGCGCCGAGGCGCGCCAGGCGCAGCCCTCTTCCCAAAGGGATAGCGGCAGAGGATCGCGCAGATGCGCGCAGCCTCCCTTGGCCCCTGCCCACACGATCGGCTCACTCAAGAGAATTTCGGCCGTTGGATCCGCGGCCACGTCGGTGCAGGTCAGAAGCGTGATGTCCAGCTGCCGGCTGGCAATACGCCTGCGCAGGTTTGTGCTGACGTCGATCACCACATCAACCGCAATCGAAGGATGCGACAACGAAAAGCGCTTCAGCACGCTCGGCAGGACCCGCTCGCCATAGTCGTCGGGCGAACCCAACCGCACCACGCCGCTGATATCGGAGAGCACGAATTTCGACACCGCCTCCCGGTTGAGTGCCAAGAGCCGCCTGGCATAGGTAAGCAGGATCTCGCCATCGGCGGTCAGCGTCACGGAGCGGGCATCACGCGAGAATACCGATCGCCCCACGATCTCCTCCAGCTTCTTGATCTGCATGGAAACCGCCGAGGGTGTGCGGAACACCATATTGGCCGCGGTGGTGAAGCTTCCGGTCTCAGCGATTGCAACGAACGTACGCAGCACGTCCAGTTCGAGCAACGGCATCGGATGGTTGAAGGGTGCATTCATGATCAAACCTTCAATAAGATTGATCGATAACATAAGTTCATTGCGTTTGATTGAACGTCAAACTGCCTGCATAGTCAAGCTGCAGACCTCAAGGGATGGAGTTGAACGATGTTACTACTGACACTTACGAACCTTCTGGAGAGACACAGGCTGCGGTGGCGGCAGCGGCAGACTGAACGGATGCTGCGCAGCTTGCCTGCAGAACTGCAAAAGGACATCGGCTGGCCAACCAGCTCCAGATGGTCCTCACCCTCATCTCGTGCCAACGAGTGCTAGGGTGATTGAATGCGACCTCGCTGTAAATTCACAAACTGATACGGAGCGCTACTCGCCAGCGCTCCGTTTTTCCATGTGCCACTGAGAGTGATCTACTGCTGCCACTGCAGCATGCGGCCCTGCCAGCGCTTCTCGCCCACCAGGCAATCATAAGGCGCCCTGGCCTGAATCCTGATCACCTTCGCCTCACCAAGATCCATCCCATTGTCCGCCAGCTCGATCACGAGCTTCCGGCGCACCGCTTCCGCGAACTGCGACCAGTCATTGACTGGAATGGTGAACGCCCCCGGGCCACCCACAACACACTCGCTGTAATAGACGTCGAGCTCTTCCACATCATAGCTGGAGCTGTAGCCGGACGACGTCATGAGAGGCAGGCCATTGATGGTGATGCCATTGTTCACCAGCTTGTCCCGAGCATCTGCGACAGGTCGGCCCTGGTTGTTCGGACCGTCACCTGAAATATCAAGAACGCGGCGTAACCCCTTGTAGGGGCTCTCGGCGAACAGATCGCCTGCAAAGTCCAGCGCACCGGAGATAGACGTGCGTCGTGCGCTGTTTGACGGATCGACCGACAGGCGATCAGCCACCTTCTTTGCATCCTCCGCCGAACTGATGGAGGTCCAGGGCACTACAACACGCTGGGAGAAACTGCCGGCCCATTCGAAATAGGCAAGCGCGATGCGACCGTAGACTCCGTCGTGGATCGCCTTCAGAACGGTTTCATGCTGAAGCGCCTCGGCATAGCCGCGACGCTGGATCTCGAGTTCGGTGGGCGACATGGAAAGGGAAACGTCGACGGCCAGAATGATCTCTACATCGACCTCTTCCTGAGCCTGTCCCAGGGAAGGCATCAGCAAAACACCAGTCAGCACTACGGCTTGAAATGCGCGACTTATCCACCTCATGCAGGAAATTGTAGGCGCATCCCGGGCTGTGACAATAAACACGTAAAAGAAAATCCTGCCCGGATGATCACTTTTTTGGCACTAAGCCTTGGCGGGCAGGCATTTGCCGCCCCCGAGAAGGGCGGCAAGACCGTTTTATTTGTCCCTCATATCAAGCGGGAGAGTATTCCGAACAAGCTTTACTGCGCTGCCGGTGTTTCAGCGGCCGGTGCATCCGTCGTAACGTGATCCGGCGCCATCCGGTGATCGCGGAACTGACCGAAGTGAGGAGCACCACGGCCCTCCCAACGTCCATGCTTCTGGTCGGCGCCCATGTGGCGTGGTCCCATATGTCCCGGTCCCATGCCCTTGCCCATGACGCGGTGGGCGCGACGCAGCTCTTCCGGGCTCACCTTGCCGTCGTCATTGGTGTCGAGCAGGGCGAGATGCTTCTCGTTCTGGCGTTCCAGCTCCGCAATGGTCACCTTGCCATCACCATCCACGTCGAGACGGCGGGACATTGCACGGGCACGACGTTCGAACTCGCGCTTCTGGATGAAGGCCACAAGCTCTTCCTGGGAAAGCTCACCGTCACCATTGGCGTCGGCCGTCTTCAGCGCATCGATGCGACGCTTGCCGAATTCTTCAGGCGTGATGAACCCGTCCTTGTCTGCATCGATCCGGCCAAAACCACGGCTCTTCTGGGACTGGGCAGCTGCGTGCTTCTCCGCGGGGGCAGTCTGTTCCTGCGCCATCGCCAGCGGGCCGGCAACAACGGAAATGGCTACAGCCGACAAGAGGATTTTGCGTAGCATGTCTTTCTCCAAGTAGTCTCGCCGAGAGGTTCGGCTTGTCATGTCCCTATGTGACCTTTGTAGCGGTCCGAACATTACCGAGACGTGGCCAGATCATTACAATCGTGTAAGATAACAGGCAGTTCGCATAACGACTCCGTAAGCGCAGGCAGCCTTTGTCTTGACATTGACCTGCCCTATCGGCCACCCATCAACAGATAGCGTAGTTTTAAGAGAGCATCTGATCATGCCCAAGCTTTCCAATCGTATCACCGGCATCATGCCTTCCGGAAAGGACGGATGGGAAGTCCACTTCGCGGCCCTCACCCGTAAGCAGGCGGGCGAGCCGATCCTGATGCTTTCCGTTGGCGACCACGACTTCGACACGCCGGAAGGAACGGTGGATGCCTGCATCGATGCGCTGCGCTCCGGGAAACATCACTATATCCAGCTTCCGGGCCTGCCGCGTCTGCGCAGCGCGCTTGCGAAGATGACGGAAGAATGCACCCGCACCGAGACGGCGGCTGAGGAGATCATCGTCACCCAGGGTGGCCAGGGCGCGCTGTTCGCAGCCTGCCAGGCAACGCTGGACGTGGGCGATCACGCGATTGTCGTCGCGCCCTATTACGCCACCTACCCGGGCACAATACGGGCAGCGGGCGCGACGCTGACGGAAGTTACCGCGCGGCCCGAGCTTGGCTTTGCTCCCGATCCGAAGGACATCGAAGCAGCAATCCGTCCCGAGACGCGTCTGCTGATGATCAACTCGCCCAACAACCCGACGGGCGCCGTCTATTCACGCGAAATGATCGAGGCCATTGCCGACATCTGCCGCCGGCACGACCTGTGGCTCCTCTCCGATGAAGTCTACTGGACACTGGCTGCAGGCCGCGAGCACGTCTCCCCACGGTCGCTGCCCGGCATGAAGGAGCGCACGCTGGTCGTGAACTCGCTGTCGAAGAGCCACGGCATGACGGGCTGGCGTCTCGGCTGGCTCACCGCACCTGCGGAAGTCATCCTGAAGCTGATCAACCTCAACATCGTGTCGAGCTACGGCATGGCCGATTTCATCTCGCACGCTGCCGTGGCAGCGGTCGAGAAGCGCTATGGCGTGGATGAGATTGCAGACCGCTACAAGGCGCGCCGCAAGATTTTCATGGACGCGCTGGAGGGTGCTGAAAACATCGTCATCCGTGGTTCGGAAGGCGCGATGTATGTGATGCTCGACGTATCAGCGATCGAGCCGGATGCGGAAACCTTCGCCTGGGCGCTGCTCGATGCAGAGCAGATCGCAGCTCTGCCGGGAACGAGCTTCGGCGAGGCCGCGCAGGGACACCTGCGCTTCTCCATGTGCCAGGAGGAGCACCTGCTCAAGACGGCTGCGGAGCGTATCCGCCGTTTCGCAAAGAACTATGTAAGGCGCGCCGATGCCGCTGAGTAAGGCATCCCGAGCGTCAGGGTAAACCTGACGCTCAATCTCTCAGGATGCGCATGGAGTCGAAGCGCTCGAAACGCGACTCGGCCACGCACGTGTAGCCGATGCGGCAGGACTGGCCATCCCCGGTGTCGACCCATGCATCCTTGATATCGAGGCCGGTCGGGCAATACATCTGATCCGCCACGTAGCGGTCGTAAGTATGCGGCCCAGTGGTCAGCACGATTCCGCCCTCTTGCTCGACCAGCATTTTGGCCTGGTCGCACGTCATGCTGCGAACATCCGGCCGTCGCACCTGCTGGGCCTCTGCCATTGAGATGCCTGTCACAAGCGCAGCCATCGCCAACGCGCCAACCTTAAACTTACGCATTTCTCCGCCTCCACACGCAAAATTCCCCGCGCTCGGGAACCAAACGCGGAATGCTGCATTATGATCCGTTAGGCCTGTGAAAAGGCTCCTAACTCCCCAGAGGTTCTTCCAACCAGAGCGCGATGTCAGATCCAGTTCAACCTATTTCAGCACTCGACTTTTCTACCTTTCATCCAGAACGAACAGCATTTTTTCTCGATTTTGACGGTACGCTCGCGCCGATTGTTGAACATCCGGACGCCGTTTCAGTTCCCATTCAGACCATGAACGCCATTGCCAGCCTGGCGAAGACCAGCGCATTGGCGATCGTCACGGGCCGACGCATCGATGATATCGACCGCTTCCTCTCTCCGCTGGAGCTTCCGGTTGCTGGTGTCCATGGGCTGGAGAGACGAAGTGCCGATGGCGTAATTCACGGGGTGCCAATCAACGAAGAAGCGTTGAAGGACGTCTCCGAGCAACTCTCACAATTCGTGATCCGCAATCCCGGCCTCATCCTTGAGCCAAAGCGCGGCTCCATCGCGCTTCACTTCCGCCAGCGCCCGGATCTGGCTGACGAGTGCGTTGCTCAGGTCGCAACGAGCACGGCTCCTTACCCGGACCTGCATGTGCTCCCCGGCAAGATGGTGCTTGAGGTAAAGGCCGGCAGCGCCTCCAAGGGAGCGGCCATCCGCGCCTTCATGCAGGAAGCGCCCTTTGCCGGAAAGCAGCCCTTCTTTGTCGGAGATGATGTGACGGACGAGGAAGCTTTTCCCATTGTCCGCCAATCGGGCGGGGTGACCGTGCGCATCGGCGAAGGCGCCACCGCAGCCATGTACCGCGCGTCCGGCCCGGAAGAACTTTCCGAGTGGCTAACCGCCCTCGCCCAGACTTTTCCAAAACCTGAAGCATAGGAGATCAAGCGACATTCATGAGCAAGAGCAGAGAACGTCACGCTCGATGGAACAGGTTGTCATCCATGACATTTCGGCTGTCGGATCATGCTGATCCTAGGGAGATCGTTCGATGAACAGACTAGTGATCGTCTCGAACCGCGTTGCGGATCTATCAAGCTCGGCGCAGGCCGGTGGCCTGGCTGTCGGTGTGGGCGATGCCTTGCGCCAGCGCGGTGGCGTCTGGCTCGGCTGGGATGGGCAGACGCTGAAGTATGAAGAGCCTCCAGAACCGCGTATCCGAAAAATCGGTCCGGTCACACAGGCAACGATCCCGCTGACCCAGCAGGACTACGAAGAATTTTATCTGGGGTTCTCGAACAGCGTTCTCTGGCCGCTCTTTCACTACCGGCTCGATCTTGTTGATTATAAATCCGATTTCCTCGATGGCTATCGCCGTGTGAACGGCAAGTTCGCCGATGCACTGCTCACCGTCCTGCAGCCGGATGACGTCATCTGGATCCACGATTATCATCTGATCCCGCTTGCCTCGGAGCTGCGCCAGCGCGGCTGCACCCAGCGGATCGGCTTCTTCCTCCACATCCCCTTCCCGCCACCGGAGATCATGGCTGCCGTTCCGAAGCATCGCTGGCTGGTTGAATCCCTGCTCGACTTCGACGTCATCGGCTTCCAGACAAACACCGACCTCGGCAATCTGCAGCACTACGTGGAAGACCAGCTCGGCTACCAGATGAATGGCAACCGCATAAAGATCGACGATCGCGAGGTCATCGCCGGCTGCTTCCCCATCGGCATTGACGTCGACGCCTTCAACCAGATGGCGCAGCAGGGCAACGAGGAGGTGCAGATCGAAATGCACCGTCGCCGCGTTCTGGGCCGTCAACAGATCATTGGCGTCGATCGGCTCGACTACACCAAGGGCCTACCGGACCGCCTGCGCGCCTTCGGCCGTCTGCTCGAGCTCTTTCCGGAGCTGCGCAAGAACGTCGCCCTCATGCAGATCGCGACGCCAACGCGCGAAGAGGTGGAAGCCTATGTCGAGATCCGCAAGGAGCTCGAGGCGCTTTCAGGCGCGATCAACGGTCGGTTCGCAGACTTCAACTGGACGCCTGTGCGCTACATGTACGGCACCGTCCCGCGTGATGCGCTGGCAGCGCTCTTCCGCGCAAGCCAGGTGGGCTTTGTGACGCCCCTGCGCGACGGCATGAACCTGGTCGCTAAGGAGTACGTCGCAGCTCAGTCTATCGACAATCCGGGGGTTCTGGTGCTGTCCAAGTTTGCCGGCGCTGCTGAAGAATTGCGTGAAGCTTTGATCGTAAACCCTTATGATAGCGATGATATGGCTCGCACGCTATGCCATGCGTTGACGATGCCGCTTGGTGAGCGGCAGGAACGCCAGCAGGCTCTCATCGATCGCATCCGCAAGAAGGATGCACGTTGGTGGCTCAACACCTTCATGGACGCGCTGGAGAACAACCAGTACACGCCAGCGAACTGTTAAAGCAAAACGGCCCTGCAAGCGAATGCCTGCAGGGCCGTTTTTATGAATGCTAGGAGCAGCTTAGCCGCGCAGGATCGAGCGTCCTGCGAAGCGGGCCTGACGGCCGAGTTCCTGCTCGATACGCAGCAGCTGGTTGTACTTGGCGAGCCGATCCGAACGGGCCAGCGAGCCGGTCTTGATCTGTCCGCAGTTCGTCGCAACCGCGAGATCGGCGATCGTCGAATCTTCGGTCTCGCCCGAACGGTGCGACATGACCGCCGTGTAGGACGCGCGGTGCGCGATGGAAACGGCGTCAAGCGTCTCGCTCAGCGTGCCGATCTGGTTGACCTTCACGAGGATCGAGTTGGCGATGCCCATGCGGATGCCGTCGGTCAGACGCGCGGAGTTCGTCACGAACAGGTCGTCACCAACCAGCTGGCACTTGGAGCCGACGAGGTCCGTCAGCTGCTTCCAGCCGTCGAAATCATCTTCGGCCATGCCGTCTTCGATGGAGATGATCGGATAACCGTCCACCAGCTTCGCGAGGTACTCTGCCTGAGCGGCGCCGTCGCGGGAAACGCCTTCACCTTCATAATTGTACGCACCGTTCTTGAAGAACTCCGTCGACGCGCAATCGAGTGCGATGTAGACGTCTTCGCCTGGCTTGAACCCGGCCTTCTCGACCGACTTCATGATGAAGTCCAGGGCTTCCTCAGCACTCTTCAGGTTCGGAGCGAAACCGCCCTCGTCACCGACGTTTGTGTTGTGGCCGGCAGCCTTGAGTGCGGACTTCAGCGTGTGGAACACTTCCGCACCGACACGCAGGGACTCGCTGAAGCTCTCAGCGCCGACCGGCATGATCATGAATTCCTGGAAGTCGATGGGGTTGTCGGCATGCGCGCCGCCGTTCAGGATGTTCATCATCGGAACTGGCAGAACGTGGGCCGAAGCGCCGCCAACGTAGCGGTAGAGCGGCAGGCCGGCGGACTGGGCGGCAGCCTTTGCAACCGCGAGCGAAACGCCGAGGATCGCATTCGCGCCAAGGCGGCTCTTGTTCGGCGTACCGTCGAGCTCGATCAGCGTCTCGTCGATGTGAAGCTGCTGCTCGGCTTCCATGCCGCCCAGCGCTTCAAAAATTTCGCCGTTAACGGCATCAACAGCGCCCTGCACGCCCTTGCCAAGATAGCGCGGACCGCCATCGCGCAGCTCAACAGCTTCGTGTGCGCCTGTGGACGCACCCGACGGAACCGCTGCACGTCCGAAGGAACCATCCTCCAGAACGACATCGACTTCTACGGTCGGGTTGCCGCGGCTGTCGAGAATTTCACGGCCGATGATATCGACGATGGCAGTCATGTAGTGTCCTCCGGGTTGGAAGAAGTTGGAGATTTGCGCCTCTCTTACCCTACGAGCCAGAAAACACAATGCGCCGGAAAGGCGATGCCGGAGGTAAACCGATTATATGGAAGCGATTTTAACACCTAACGCTTTTCAGGCGGCGGAAGTCCGCGTGAGGCGCGGGAAAACGCCCTGTATTCGTGCCACGGTCGCCACGGCTCATCGATCGCCTGCACCAGCCGGGGGCCACTGCCCCGCTCTGAAAGATAAATGGCAGCCGATCCTCTCCGCGCCAGATCTCGCCCCGTCAGCACCACGGCTGTCTGATTGTCTCCGCAAGGATGTTCGACAGTCGCATCCTCCACGACGATAATCGCCGCCTGGGTGCAATACGGCGTCACCGAGCCTGCCTTCTGCGCCTGCACGATGAGTGCTCCCGTGTCGTGCCGTGCAAGGCAGACACCCTCTTCGCAGATGAAGCGATCGGAAGCTGTTGTGGCATCCACAGAACCCTTCTGCGGGGTGACCACTGTTTCGGAGGCCAGCGCCCGCTTCCAGTCATCGATAGCAATGCCCGATGGTCGCGGGCGGTTCACCGCCAGTGTGCCGCCCTCCCCACGGATGGCCACCAGACGCGCATCCTCCGTGATCATCACATCCGGGAAGCTACGTTCCATCACCGCGGCAAATCCAAAGGCTGCAAGCGGCAATGCCAGGAGCCGCAGACGCGTCGTCGACCCGACCAGCACGAGCAACGCGGCCGTGAACCACAGCATCCCGCCTAGCGGGAGCAGGCCCACCGCATCCACGGGCGTCCTCTCGGAAAACCAGGTCGCCACATCCACCATGACGCTTATGCCCCATTGCATGGTTTTCAGGAAGAAGCCTTCGAGCCCAAAAGGCAGCGCAAGAATGGCCAGCACCGCACAAGGCATGACCACCGCCGAAATCGCAGGCATCGCAACCAGATTGCTTGGCAAGGATAAAGGTGTCGCGCGCTGGAAATGCCAGATGCCATAGATCGCCGTCGCCGTTCCCGCGATGATTGATGTGAGCGCAAGCCCACCCACGGCCGCCAGCATATAGCGAGCAAGCTTCGCGGCGACGTGGCTAGAAGGGGGTGTACGGTTCGCTAGTCGGCTGCTGCGCCACTCGGTCCAGGCGGCATAGCCTGCAACCAGCGCCGCCGTGGCCGCAAAAGACATCTGGAAGCTTGGTCCGATAACCTCGTGCGGCGCGACGATCAGGATGACCGTCGCTGCAATGGCAACGTTGCGCATGGAGATTGCCGCCCGGTCGAAGAGGGTCGCAACAAGCATGACGGCCAGCATGAAATAGCTCCGCTGCGCAGCCACATCAGCCCCGGAGAGAGACAGATAAAGCGTGCAGAAGAGAAGCGCGGCCAACGACGCAAACTTCTTGACCGGGAAGCTTGAAGAAAACACCGGAAACAAGGCGCAGCCGAAGCGGATCATCAGCATGACGGTTCCGGCGACGAGCGCCATGTGCAGACCGGAGATGGAGAGCACATGCGCAAGTCCGGACCGCCGCAGCGCCTCGTTCATCTCTTCCGGAATGCCTGCGCGATAGCCGGTGATGAGTGCGACGGCGACTTCCCCTTCGGGTCCTGACACGTGCTGCCTGATGCGGTCAGCCAGCGCTTCCCGGATAGACTCCAACGTGCGCATCGGCCGCTCCAAGATTGTCGGCGGCTGATCATCCGCCACTGGAACAACGTCGGTGAGAAAAAACCCGGTTGCACCCAGCCCGCTGAAATAATTCCCGAAGGCAAAATCATAGCCGCCGGGACGAACCGGCCCCGATGGCTGCAAAAGGCGCGCAAACCCTTCCACCACATCACCGGATCGCAAATTCTCCGGGATCTTGCGCGCCGTTATCCGGACTCGCTCCGGCGCATAGCGAAGCGTCGGACGCTCCGTCTTCATCACGTCGAGCGTCAGCCGCACACGCCCGGTAGCCTGATGCTCGATTCGAACGACGCGGCCTGTGATGCGCGTCGCAATATCCGACCCAAGCATGGGCGTCGACGCGCGCCAGACCTCCATCTTGGCGGATGTGCTTCCGAGAACGACAGTCAGGAGTGCAGCAAGAACGAAGAAGAGTAGTGACCGCTGCCGCGCCAGCCAGACCAGAATGCCAAGGCATGCGGCGGTCGAGACTAGCGCAATTGCGCCGGGCTCTTCCGGCAGCGCATAGTAGAGCACGGCCCCTGCGCCAAGAAATACCGGCAGACAAAGAAAGCCTGCGCCGCGCGCCAGTTCCGTCGCACATTGTTCCTTGAGCCAGGCGTGTGTCCTGGCGGCCCGTTCTATGGCCCAGGGGCGAAGTTGAACCGATGGGCGGGTAGCAGGCAGGTCGACACCCTGCGAAGCCCGTGGAACGAGGACGCTGGCGTGTTCCGATAGTTCGGCCTGCGCGAACTGAGCGCGCTCATCGACGGCCGGACCGGACAGGTTTATGCTCATGTTCGGTCCCCCCAAGGCCCGACAGGCTTGCACCCTCTGATACCTATGGTACATGACGGGCCAACAATTTCTACCCTCGCGCCTCGCCATCGCGGCCGCGCGAAATTGCGAAAGCAGCAAGAAGTCATGTCAAAGACCGTCATTACGCGATTTGCCCCCTCGCCCACCGGCTTCCTTCACATCGGAGGCGCGAGAACCGCGCTGTTCAACTGGCTCTATGCCAACCATACGGGCGGCAAGATGCTGCTGCGCATCGAAGACACCGACCGCCAGCGCTCCACGCCGGAAGCAACCGCCGCGATCATTGAGGGTCTGCAGTGGCTGGGCCTCACCTGGGAAGGCGAGCCGATTTCGCAGTTCGAGCGCGCTGGCCGTCACCGTGAGGTGGCCGAGGAGCTGGTGCGTCTGGGCAAGGCCTACTATTGCTATGCGTCACCTGAAGAGCTGGACCAGATGCGTGAGGAGGCCCGCGCCGCCGGCAAGCCGCCGCGCTACGACGGTCGCTGGCGTGACCGCGATCCGTCCGAGGCCCCTGAGGGTGTGAAGCCCGTCATCCGCATCAAGGCGCCGCTTGATGGCGACACGCTGGTGCGCGACCAGGTGCAGGGCGACATCCGCTTCCCCAACAAGGATCTGGACGATTTCATCATCCTGCGTTCCGATGGCACGCCCACCTACATGCACGCCGTTGTGGTCGATGATCACGACATGGGCGTCACGCATGTGATCCGCGGTGACGACCATCTCACCAATGCTGCCCGCCAGTCAGTGATCTACGAAGCCATGGGCTGGGATGTGCCGATCTGGGCGCACGTGCCGCTGATCCATGGTGCGGATGGCGCGAAGCTGTCGAAGCGTCACGGCGCGCTTGGCGTCGACGCCTACCGCGCGATGGGCTACCTGCCTTCCGCCCTCCTCAACTACCTGGTCCGCCTCGGCTGGAGCCATGGCGACGACGAGGTCATGTCCATCGAGCAGATGATCGAGTGGTTCGAGGTGACCGACATCAACAAGGGTGCAGCCCGTTTCGATTTCCAGAAGCTGGAAGCGCTGAACGGCGTCCACATGCGCCAGATGGATGATCGCGAGCTGACGAAGATCTTCCTCGACACGCTTCCCTACCTGGAAGGCGGCAACGCGTTCCTCGCAAAGCTCGACGACACGCGCCGCGAGCAGCTTGTTGCTGCCATGCCGGGGCTGAAGGAGCGTGCAAAGACGCTGGTCGAGCTGCTGGACAGCTCTCAGTTCCTGTTTGCTGATCGCCCGCTTGTCCTCGACGAAAAGGCAGCAGCACTCCTCAATGATGAAGCCCGTGAAATCCTGTCCGAGCTGGTTGCTGATTTCGAGGCGCTCACCGAATGGACTGCGAAATCGACCGACGCCGTGGTACGCGCCTATGCGGAAAAATCAGGCCGTAAGCTGGGCAAGGTGGCACAGCCGCTGCGCGCAGCACTCTGTGGCCGCACGACGTCCCCGGGCATCTTCGACGTGCTTGCCGTGCTGGGACGAGACGAAAGTCTCGGCCGCATCCGCGACCAGCTCTAGGGATGTCAAATATGGATATATTGCATCGCATTATTTGCGATGCACTCCTTGGCAACATCCTTGCAATGCGATAGCTAAAGCTCGCCGGTCGACCGTTTTAAGTGCCGCGCCGGGAGGTCCATTTCGTTCACGTTCAGCCAATAATTAAGAGGTGACACCATGTCCGATCAGAATGCCAAATTAGAGCTTGGCGGGAAAATCAGCGAGTTCCCGACTCGAAAAGGCACTATCGGCCCGGACGTGGTCGACATCTCCTCGCTCTATGCAAAGACCGGAGCATTCACCTACGATCCAGGCTTCACTTCGACCGCAAGCTGCGAATCGAAGATTACCTACATCGACGGTGACGAAGGCGTTCTGCTCTATCGCGGTTATCCGATCGAGCAGCTGGCCGAGCAGGGCGATTTCCTCGAGACCTGCTACCTGCTTCTCTACGGCGAACTGCCGACCAAGGCACAGAAGGAAGACTTCGACTACCGCGTGACGCATCACACGATGCTGCATGAGCAGATGTTGAAGTTCTTCACCGGCTTCCGCCGCGACGCGCACCCGATGGCTGTCATGTGCGGTATCGTCGGCGCCCTGTCGGCCTTCTACCACGACTCGACGGACATCTCCGATCCACATCAGCGCATGGTCGCTTCGATCCGCATGATCGCCAAGATGCCGACGATTGCTGCGCTTGCTTACAAGTACCATGTCGGCCAGCCCTTCATGTACCCGAAGAACCAGCTCGACTACTCGTCGAACTTCCTGCACATGTGCTTCTCGGTGCCGTGCGAGGAATACAAGGTGAACCCGATCCTCGCCCGCGCGATGGACCGCATCTTCATTCTTCACGCCGACCACGAGCAGAACGCTTCGACCTCGACCGTTCGTCTCGCCGGTTCGTCGGGTGCTAACCCGTTCGCATGTATCGCGGCCGGCATCGCCTGCCTCTGGGGCCCTGCTCACGGCGGTGCGAACGAAGCAGCGCTCAACATGCTGGCCGAGATCGGTTCGGTGGACCGCATTCCCGAGTTCGTTGCACGCGCCAAGGACAAGAACGATCCGTTCCGTCTCATGGGCTTCGGCCACCGCGTCTACAAGAACTACGATCCGCGCGCCAAGATCATGCAGAAGACCTGCCATGAGGTTCTGAACGAGCTCGGTATTAAGGACGATCCACTGCTCGAGGTTGCTCTGGAGCTGGAGCGCATCGCGCTGACCGATCCGTACTTCATCGAGAAGAAGCTCTACCCGAACATCGACTTCTACTCGGGCATCACGCTGAAGGCGCTGGGCTTCCCGACCACGATGTTCACGGTTCTCTTCGCCTTGGCCCGTACCGTAGGCTGGATCGCCCAGTGGAGCGAGATGATCGAGGATCCGGCACAGAAGATCGGCCGTCCGCGCCAGCTCTACACCGGTGCTCCGCAGCGCGACTACGTACCGCTCGCCAAGCGCTAAGCGCTCGATAAAAGTTTCAGGAAGGCCGGGTGTTTCGCCCGGCCTTTTTTGTTTTGCCACGGCGGCCCCTGCCATCATCCGTTCTATTAGCTTGATCAGGGCTTCCAAAAGGACGATTCTGCGCCTCAGGAGCCGTCGGTGGGGCCTGGGCGCATGATCAAGCTTATCTATAGCAAATTCCGTTATTCCGTTGACGGTATTCATGAAACCTGGCTCACCGAGCCAAGTTTCCGGCAATGGCTCGCCCTCGTCCTCCTGTCCGACATCTGTGCGCTGCTTTTCCTGACGGACGGCCTGCGCATCATGATCATCATTGGCAGCGGCTTCCTGCTACTCGCCTCGGAGCTCATCAACACAGCGGTGGAAGCGGCCGTAGATCTGGTGACGAAGGAAGAGCATGTGCTGGCCAAGAAGGCGAAGGACGCCGCCAGCGCCACCACTCTCCTTACATTTCTGACGCTTGTGAGCAGCTGGCTGCTTGTACTGTTCTACCAGTGACCTGACCCATGCCCTCATCAGGGCGTTTGGCCGGACCGGGTAGCCATTCGGCTGATCCCCTCTTCTCCAAGTCACCTTTCGGACAAGTGTACGGTCGGAAAATTCGCATTCATCTTTGCGGCGGCCAAGCTTTAAGCCGCGGGGGACGGCTCGGTTTGGATCAAGCTGGATGGGGCCGCTAATGAAGAGAGGAATTCTTCTGACCCTGAAGTGTGGGCTGCTCCTACTCCTAGTTCTCATAACAAACCAGGGTTTTGGGGACAGGCTGCGAGTTCTTGTCAGCGATCAGCGCCTGCTGTCTCTGGCGATTTTCATCTTCATCTGGATGATTTCCGTCGCGACCCTGCTCGTGATCGCTTTCCTGCCGGGCATCGCCGTCCGGGCGCTTTGGGCCATACCCCTGGGCATCGCAAGCGCAGCCGGATACGGGTACTATATCGTTCAGGGCGCAGAGTTCACCATCTTCGATGTCCTCAATTTCTGGGTGTCATCGGATGATGCCGGGAATGCCTATAACTACTTTTCCGACGCAATCCGATCGGCGGCGTTCATATTCGTTCTGTTCGTGGTTGCCATCGTCATGCCGCCCTCGTCACGAACGTTGCGACACACGCTCAAGGCACGTTACTGGTCACCTCTGCTTCCTGTCCTGCCCGTTCTGCTGATCGCCGGTGTTGTCGTCATGAGGGACGGCAAGGGCTCCCAGGCTCTTCCAATGCAGTTTTCTCCGATTTCGCTCTCGGCTGTGGCGGCCTACAAGATCAAGGCAGGCACCTTCAAGGAGCGCCAACGAGTTTCCATGACAGCCGGCACGCCGCTTTCACGTGCAATTGTTCTTGTTGTCGACGAAAGCATTCGCGCAGACTTCATCTCGCTCGAAGAAGGCAATCCGGTTTCTCCAGAATTGGCGTCGCTGCGCGACCATTGGGTGAATTTCGGTCCGGCAGTCTCGGCCGGAAACTGTTCCTACCTGTCGAACGCGCTGCTGCGCTTCATGGCAGACCGACGATACCTGGTGGAGACGGTTCATACGAGCCCAACCATCTGGGATTACGCCAGGGAAGCAGGCTACCGTACCCTATTCATCGACGCCCAACCGACGTTTCAAGACGTGTACGGGAAACTGCAGAACCTGATAACGCCCGCGCGAGGCGCTGCTGGTTGACGACTTCCATGAGCTCGGCCGTGCTATCAGCCCGCACGAGCTTGATGACGAACTCGTCAGAATTGTTCTCGAGGAGCTGGCGCGAGGAGACCGTGTCCTCATCTATGCCAACAAAAATGGCGGGCACTTTCCCTATGCGCTGGGTTCGCCCGAGGGCGTGGAGCCCAGTGGAAGCCTCTCCGTTACCGACCGTTTCATGACCGAGGTCTTCAACTACGCCAAGGCGCACAGGCGCGGTTCACCACACCTGAAGACTTCGGCGAGGTGTGCGGCGACATCCGCACATGCAAGGAATCCATCATGCACTGAACAAGGGGGGCACCATGAGGTACATAGATTTTGCGAGCGAACGGAAACATCCTCCCCGTCTCGCCTGGATGACACCGAATGTCGTGACGGGTTTGGCGCTATGCGCCGGCCTTCTTTCCATCCGCTTTTCGATCGAAGGCCATTTCGATTATGCGCTGGTGGCGATTATCGCCTCCGCCATTCTCGACGGCCTTGATGGACGGCTGGCGCGGATGCTCGGGACGACGTCACTCTTTGGCGAGGAATTCGACAGCCTGGCCGACTTTCTCAGCTTCGGTTTGGCGCCGATCGTCCTGCTGTTCTTCTGGGCTGGCGAAGCGATGACGGCAGCCGTCAGTTTTTGCCTGATGGCATTCGCCGTCGCCTCGGCCTGCCGCCTCGCCCGTTTCAACGCCGATGCCGGGACTGTAAAGGAGGAATGGCAGAAAGCCTATTTCACCGGCATGCCCACGCCGAGTGCGGCTGTGACGGTCCTCTTGCCGGTTTCCCTGTTCGAGCCGACCTCGGAGACGATGCAATGGTTGGGGCTCTACACCCTGCTGATCGCGTTCCTGATGGTTTCGACCATCCCCACCTTTTCCGGCAAGCGGTGGCACATAAGCAAGTCGCCGTCGATGGCTGGGTTGATAGCGGTGGCAGTGGGACTGCTGGGGGTGGTGGCGACCTATCCGCGTGCGTCGCTGGTGATCTTCACTGTGGTATATCTGTCCTCCATCCCGCTCAGCTGGATGAGTTGCAGGCATGAACGGATGGTCCAGCAGCCAGCGTCCAAGGGATAGAGGTGGCTGGCGTCAGATGGCGGCCTTCTTCCAGCTGAGCGCGAGCAGGCCGGCACCGATCATCATCGATCCCCCTGCCCGGTTGATAACCTGCTGCACGGCAGGCTTGCCGATCTTCGAGCGAACAGCTGAAGCCAACAGCGCATAGAGCGTGGCATTGATCGTGCCGATCACCAGGAACGTCACTTCGAAGACGACCATCTGGAATACCACCGGCTGTGTGGCATCGAGGAACTGCGGCAGGAAGGCCACGAAGAAGACGATGGTCTTCGGGTTGAGCGACGTCACTGCGTACGTATGCAGGAAGATGCGGAACGGCTTTTCCGGGGACGCATCACCAATCTCTGCTGATCCAGTGCGAGTAGGAGCTCGCCAAAGCTTGATGCCGAGATAGATGAGATAAGCCGCACCTGCCCACTTGAGCAGGGTGAAGAGCGTAGCCGAAGCGGCAAGCAAGGCACCGAGCCCCAGCATGGACGCGGTCATGGCGGTGAAGTCGCCAAGGGTGACGCCAGCGATCGTGGCGCCCGCCATCTTCCGCCCATGTCCGAGCGCGTAGGAGACGACGAGGAGGATCGTCGGACCGGGGATTGCCACCACGACGGCTGAAGCCGCTGCAAATGCGAGCCACTGTTCAAACGACATGCGATGATCCCCGGTAGAGCTAGAGGGTACACCCGAGACGACTTTAACGTTCTACTGTAGGTTCAACGACCAACCGTAAGCGATTAATACTTATAGAACCTTGAGTAACTCAACTGCTGCCAGCATATCGCGTTTGCGCGCAGCCATGCGTGCCGCAGCTTCAGAGTCTTCGCCCCACTGACTGATGTTCCAGTTCTCGTCCACATGGGCAGCGTTCCACCCTGCCTCAGCTTCGAGGAAGCCGGACTCGACTCCAAGCGCCAGCAGGGCCGAGCCCATCAGTGTCGTCATCACATGGAGCGCGGAAAGGCGGAAGGTTTCACGACGCTGCACGAGATAGGAACCGAGAGCCGCCAAAGTCTCCTTCGGCTGCTGGACGTGCATGACCCCTTCGGCGAGCATGAAACGCGCGCCGATGGTCGTTTCCATCCATTCGAGGACCGGGTCCCACGCGTCGCGCTGATTCTGCACCAGGCGCTCAGGGGAATCTGCTCGATAGAAGATCAGGTCGGATGACGCGTAGCGCAGCACATCTTCCAGAACGACCTGCGGATCGGTGGCCACGCCATCAATCGCCGTGTTCACGAGACGCGTGACAGGCATCGACATCGGATCGATGTGTTCGCCTTGGGCCGCATATTCACCGGCAACCAGCTGGGCAGCGCCCTCGGTTGGAACGACGAGTTCGGCGCCGCCCGGCGTACGCACGGCACGCTCGTCCAGCTTCACCTTGTACGCGCCCTCTTCTCCGACGACGAAAACGTCCTTGTAGAAGCGCTTCGGCAGCGGCCGGCGCATCTTTTCCTGCGCCTGGCGGATGGGATCGGGCTTCTGGCCCTGTTCAAGATCGTTCAGAAGGTCACGCATGATGCTTCATATAGGCGGCAGGTGATGGACCTGCCACCTTCCCGTTAGTTGTCTTCTTCGGCAGAGGCTTCGTCGAAACCAAGTAGGTTCCAGCTCTGCTTCATGTGCGGCGGCAGGTCGGCCGTCACATCCACCACGCCCTTGTCCGGATGCGGAATGACGATGCGCCGGGCATGGAGGTGCATACGGTTCTGCATGCCGCCGGGAAACTCCCAGTTTTGATCGGCTTCGAAGTACTTCGGATCACCAATGATTGGGCAGCCCATATAGGCGGTATGGACGCGCAGCTGATGCATGCGGCCGGTATAAGGCTCAAGCTCCAGCCAGGAGAGCGCCTGCCCTGCCTGCTCGACGACGCGGTAGTTGGATACGGCGTGATCCGCGCCGAGCTCGCCATGCTTGGCGACGCGCATCTTGTCGCCATCCGGCGTCGCCTCGCGCACGAGCCAGGTCGAGATCCGCCCTTCCCGCTTGCGCGGCACACCCTTGACGAGCGCCCAATAGGTCTTCTTCGTCTCACGCAGCCTGAAAGCTTCGGTCAGCTTCATGGCTGCAAGTCGCGTCCGCGCGACAACCAGAACGCCCGACGTCTCACGGTCGAGACGATGCACAAGACGCGGCTTCTCGCCCTTCTTGTTGCGCCAGGCTTCCAGCATGCCATCGACGTGACGATTGAGGCCGGAGCCCCCCTGCACCGCCAGGCCCGCAGGCTTGTTGAAGACGTAGACCTTTTCATCTTCATAGATCAACATCTGCGAGAGCACTTCGCTGTCGCCCTGACCGCGCATGGTGCGCGTCGTCGTGGGAAGCGTGCTCTTGTGGTCAACGCCACCCAGGGGCGGGACACGAACCATCTGTCCCGGCTGAACCCTGGTTTCGGATTTGACCCGACCGCCATCGACACGAACCTGGCCCGTGCGCAGCAGCTTTTGCAATTGCCCGAAGGCAAGCCCTGGATAATGTACCTTGAACCAGCGATCGAGGCGCATGCCCGCTTCGCCGTCATCTACTTTAATTTGTTCTATGCCAGCCATATCGTCACCATTTGGGCGGGCATACCACTAGAAAACGCTTCTTGCGAGCCACAATCCGGCAAAGAGGCAAAGAATGGCGCCTATGACGCTGGCGAGCACATAAGTCGCAGCAGTCGTCACGTCTCCCCGCTCCCAGAGCGTCACTGTGTCGAGCGAAAACGCGGAAAAGGTGGTGAAGCCGCCCAAAATGCCGGTGGCGAGAAAAAGGCGAAGCTCCTGCGAACCGCTCACGCGCTGGGCGATCCAGCCGGTGATGAACCCCATGGCAAGACTGCCCACGAGGTTCACCGTGAACGTACCCCACGGAAAGGAAATGCCAAGCAGCCGCGCGGCCCCAAGATTGGTGAGATGGCGCAGCCCCGCGCCGATGCCGCCGCCAAGACAAACCAGCATAAAATGATACAGGTCACTTCCCCTTTGTTCAGCCCTTGGCGGCGCGCTCGCGCCTCAGCTTCGCCCAATAGTCGAGACGCTTGCGGATCTCCCGCTCAAAACCCCGTTCCGGCGGATCGTAATAGCGCTGACGCCCCATGGCTTCAGGGAAATAGTCTTGACCGGAGAAGGCGTCGGGCATGTCGTGGTCATACTGGTAGCCGTCGCCGTAGCCCGTTTCCTTCATGAGCTTAGTCGGCGCATTGAGAATGTGCCGGGGCGGCAGCAACGATCCATTTTCCTTCGCCGCCCGCATCGCAGCCTTGTAGGCCACATAGACGCCGTTCGATTTCGGCGCGGTCGCCAGATAGACGCAGGCCTGCGCGAGCGCCAGTTCACCTTCGGGCGAGCCCAGATACTCATAGGCATCCTTGGCGGCATTGGCGATGACGACTGCCTGTGGGTCGGCAAGCCCGATATCCTCGACAGCCATGCGCACCAGACGGCGACCGACGTAGAGCGGGTCCTCGCCGGCATCGAGCATCCGGCACATGTAATAAAGTGCTGCATCCGGGTCGGAACCACGCACGGACTTATGCAGGGCCGAGATCAGATTGTAGTGACCATCCTGGCCCTTGTCATAGATTGGGGCGCGGCGCTGGACGATGTTCTGCACGCCTTCGGCATCAAACACTTCGCCTTCGCCGGACGAACGCCAGACCTCTTCCGCAAGCGTCAGGATTGCGCGCCCGTCGCCGTCCGCCATGCGGATGAGCACCGCGCGGGCCTCCTCGTCAATAGGCAGAGGCTTGCCCTCCTCCGTCTCGGCGCGTGCCAGCAATCGCTCGAGGCTGTCAGCCTCATGAGGCTTGAAGATCAGCACGCGAGCCCGGGACAGAAGAGCCGCATTGAGCTCGAAGGACGGATTCTCCGTTGTCGCGCCTATCAGGATGATCGTCCCGTCCTCCATGACCGGCAGAAACGAATCTTGCTGGGCACGATTGAAACGATGGATCTCATCCACGAAGAGCAGCGTCTGACGACCCTGGCTCCTGCGCATGCGGGCCGTATCAAAAACCTTCTTGAGATCGGCCACACCTGAAAAGATCGCGGAAATCTGCTCGAACGCGAGTGATGTCTCGCCTGCAAGCAGCCGCGCCACGGTGGTTTTGCCTGTTCCGGGCGGTCCCCAGAAGATGAGCGAATCCAGCGTTCCAGATCGGATCATGCGGGTCAGCGCCCCATCGGGACCGGTGAGATGCTCCTGCCCCACGACCTCATCCAGCTTCTTTGGGCGAAGGCGATCGGCAAGCGGCTTGCCTGGCAGGGCAGCCGCGCTTGCATCCGGGTTCTGGTTAAAAAGATCGGCCATGGTCTAGAAGCGAAGGATCTGCGTCAGAATGCGTCCGTCGCGGTTGATGGCGAAGCGCCAGAGGCGCGTATCCTCTTCCGCAAGGGACTTGAATTGCGCGGCGGTCTTGATGGGCTCGCCATTGAGTTCGCGCACGATGTCGCCGGTCTTGAGCCCCATGCGGGCCGCCGGAGAATTGCGCGCGATATCCGTTACCACCACGCCGGTCTCCGTCACCGGAAGCCGCATCCGCTGGAGAACGGCAGGCGTCAGGTCCGCCACGGTCGCACCCGCGAATGGACCGCGTCCTCCGATCTGCAGCTTTTCACCGGAACCCTCAGGCGCCTTCTGGATGGTCAGCGAAAGCTTGGTAGGCTTGCCGTTGCGCAGGACCTCAACTTCGGCGGCCGAGCCCAGTGGAAGCGTCGCGAGACGGTAATCGAGGCTCTCCGGTGTATCGACCGATTTTCCGTCCACCGAGATTACGATATCGCCCGGCTCGATGCCTGCCTCTGCCGCAGGACTGTCAGCCGCAATATTCGTCACCAAGGCTCCTGCGGGCCTTGTCATGCCAAGCGCATTGGCGACGTCCGGCGTCACCCGCTCCATGTTGGCGCCGACATAGGGCCGCTCGAAATGGTCAGACCCTTCCTTGGCCGATTCCACGACCGCTCGCACTAGATTGGCGGGAATGGCGAAGCCAATGCCGATCGAACCACCCGATCGGCTGTAGATTGCCGTATTGATGCCGATCACCTCGCCCTGCATGTTGACCAGTGCGCCACCCGAGTTGCCCGGGTTAATCGCAGCGTCGGTCTGGATGAAGTAGCCGAAATCACCGATGCCGCCGAGCGAGCGGGCGACAGCCGAAATGATGCCGCTCGTCGTGGTCTGCCCGACACCAAAGGGATTGCCGATGGCGAGCACCAGATCCCCCACCTGAAGCGCTTCTGAATCGCCCAGCGGTGCGACTGGGAAAGTCTCGCTGGCTTCAACCTTGAGCACGGCGAGATCGAGCGCCTCATCCTGCAGCACGACCTCACTTGCATATTCCCGACCGTCGGAGAGCGCGACGCGGACCTCATCCGCACCCTCGATCACGTGGTAGTTCGTAACCACGATACCGGACTGGTCGACGAATACGCCTGAGCCCAGCGAAGACTGCACGCGCGGAGGCATCTGCGGGAACGAGAAGAAGCGTTCGAAAAATGGATCGCCCTGGAACGGCGAGCGCGCCTGCACACGCGTCGAGGCATAGACATTCACCACCGCGGGCGAGACTTCAGCAACCAAGGGCGCGAAGGAAAGCTGGATCTGCTCGTTGCTGAACGGCACCTTGCGCTGCACGTTCTGCTCCGTTGTCTGCCCTCCGCGCAGCAACTCCGACAACGTATCGCGCAGGCTCTTGCCGTCACTCTGCGCCAGAGCCGTACCGGAGGTCAAAACCGCAACCACTACAAGACTCAAAAACCGCTTGTTCATTATGCCTTTGCCTCACCAACCACGCGCGAATGCACACAAATCAGGATCATAGAGCGAAATCTTCGCTTTGCGCTACCCAGCGACGCGCGCCGGTTCAATCGTACCGACTACACCATCGAGGGAACGCTTGTGTCACATAGGAATGTGTATAAGAAAAGGAAAACTCTGTGCCCCGATTTTTCCCAAAAGGCACAGCGAAATCGCTCACCAACCCTGCCCAGCCGCATTGCGCACCGAGGTCATCCATGGCCCTTAGCTACGTTACGCCAATAGTCCTGCTCGCCATTTCAAACATCTTCATGACCTTCGCCTGGTACGGGCACCTGAAGTTCGGCAGCAAGCCGCTGATCGTGGTCATCCTCGTCAGCTGGGGCATCGCTTTTATCGAATATTGCTTCGCCGTGCCCGCAAACCGCATAGGCCACTCTGTCTATTCGGCGGCGGAACTGAAGACGATCCAGGAGGTGATCACCCTCGCCGTCTTCGCCGTGTTCTCAGTCTTCTACCTGAACGAACAGCTGACGATAAATCACCTCGTCGGCTTCGCCCTCATCTGCCTCGGCGCCTTCTTCATCTTCAAGGGCCCTTTGGGGTAAGCCTCTCGCCGACATACTGCGACAGGCTCAGCATGCGGGTGTTAGCGCTCGCTTTCATTCAAGATC
Source organism: Nitratireductor aestuarii (assembly GCF_014641695.1). Taxonomy (GTDB): domain Bacteria; phylum Pseudomonadota; class Alphaproteobacteria; order Rhizobiales; family Rhizobiaceae; genus Chelativorans; species Chelativorans aestuarii. The sequence goes on from NZ_BMIF01000001.1 coordinate 634,745, forward strand.
ATATCTCAAAAAAGAAAAAGGCCCCGGTAAAACCGAGGCCTTTCGTATCAGCAATGAGCCTTGAAGCTTACGCTGCTTCTTCTTCAGCTGCGCGCTCTGCTTCGACGCGCACGCGGTCAGCAGCGCCCTTGGCGGAAGGATCGCGCTCAACGAACTCGATCACGGCCAGCGGTGCGTTGTCGCCATAGCGGAAGCCCGCCTTCATGATGCGCAGGTAGCCACCATTACGCGAAGCGTAACGCGGTGCCAGCGTCTCGAACAGACGGCGGACGGCCTTCTCGTCACGGATGGCAGAGATTGCCTGACGGCGGGCATGCAGGTCGCCACGCTTGCCGAGGGTGACGAGCTTCTCGACGATCGGACGCAGGTCCTTCGCCTTCGGCAGGGTGGTGACGATCTGCTCATGCTCTATGAGCGAGGCCGCCATATTGGCGAACATGGCCTTACGGTGGCTAGAGGTTCGGTTCAGCTTGCGTCCGCTATTTCCGTGGCGCATGGCTCTGTCTCCTTAATATTCCCTTCGGGCTTAGCCCGGGGGTCAATATTGGTCTTCGTAGCGCTTGGCGAGCTCTTCGATGTTTTCCGGCGGCCAATCCTGGACTTCCATGCCCAGGTGCAGACCCATCGATGCCAGCACTTCCTTGATTTCGTTGAGCGACTTGCGTCCGAAGTTTGGCGTACGGAGCATCTCTGCTTCCGTCTTCTGGATCAGGTCGCCGATGTAGACGATGTTGTCGTTCTTCAGGCAGTTCGCCGAGCGTACGGAGAGTTCCAGCTCGTCGACCTTCTTGAGAAGCGCAGGGTTGAACGCGAGTTCGGTAACCTGCTCGACGGGCTGTTCCTTCTGCGGCTCTTCGAAGTTGACGAACAGTGACAGCTGGTCCTGCAGAATGCGTGCTGCGAAAGCAACGGCATCCTCGCCGCTGATCGAACCGTCGGTATCGATCGTGAGCGTCAGCTTGTCATAGTCAAGAACCTGGCCCTCACGGGTGTTCTCAACCTTGTACGACACCTTCTTCACCGGAGAATACAGGCTGTCGACCGGGATCAGTCCGATCGGAGCATCCTCAGCGCGGTTGCGATCGGCAGGCACGTAGCCCTTGCCGGTGTTAACCGTGAACTCCATGCGGATTTCGGCGTTCTGGTCCAGCGTGCAGAGCACGTGATCCGGGTTCAGAACCTCGACATCGCCTACCGTCTGAATGTCACCAGCGGTAACGACGCCTGGACCCTGCTTGCGGACAACCATCCGCTTCGGGCCGTCGCCTTCCATCTTGATAGCGATTTCCTTGATGTTCAGGATGATGTCGGTGACATCTTCACGAACGCCAGGGATCGAGGAGAACTCGTGCAGAACGCCGTCGATCTGCACTGCGGTGACAGCAGCACCGCGCAGCGACGACAGCAGAACGCGACGGAGCGCATTGCCCAGCGTCAGACCAAAACCGCGCTCGAGCGGCTCGGCAACAAGAACCGTCTGAGTACGGCCCTTGGAGCTGAACTCAACCTTGTTCGGCTTAATCAGTTCCTGCCAGTTTTTCTGGATCATGGATTTATCCTTCCGTTACCCTGCCACCATCCAATCGTGGCAGGCGTTCTGGAACCACCGATGACGCCTGACGGCGCCATCAGCAGAAAAGGCATTAGACGCGGCGCTTCTTACGCGGACGGCAACCATTGTGCGGAATGGGCGTGACGTCGCGGATCGACGTGATCGTGAAGCCAGCAGCCTGGAGTGCACGGAGGGCGGACTCACGGCCAGAACCAGGACCGCAGACCTCAACCTCGAGCGTGCGCATACCATGCTCCTGCGCCTTCTTGGCGCAATCTTCCGCTGCGATCTGAGCAGCGAACGGGGTCGACTTGCGCGAACCCTTGAAGCCCTGCGCACCAGCAGACGACCAGGCAATCGCATTGCCCTGCGCGTCGGTGATGGTGATCATCGTGTTGTTAAAAGTCGAGTTAACGTGCGCAACACCCGACGAAATGTTCTTGCGTTCTCTACGACGAACGCGAGCGGCTTCCTTAGCCATGGTATTCCTTTCAACGATCTCTACGCCGCCGTAACGCCAGCGGCTACACCTTTGGTGAATGGTACCTGGTAAATGGCGAACGGTCCTCAGTCGGACTGCTATTCACAATTCACCATTCCCTATTCACCAATTACTTCTTCTTGCCGGCGATTGCCTTGGCAGGACCCTTGCGGGTACGCGCATTGGTGTGCGTGCGCTGACCACGAACCGGCAGGCTGCGGCGATGACGCAGACCGCGGTAGCAGCCCAGGTCCATCAGACGCTTGATGTTCATCGAGGTCTCACGACGCAGATCACCTTCAACCTGGTAATCGCGGTCGATCGTCTCGCGGATAGCAAGAACTTCAGCGTCGGTGAGCTGATGAACGCGCTTTTCCGCAGGAATGTTCACCTTCTCGATGATTTCCTGAGCGAACTTCTGGCCAATGCCGTGAATGTACTGAAGCGCAATAACAACGCGCTTGTTAGTTGGAATATTGACGCCAGCAATACGGGCCACGTCGTATCTCCTTGGTTCTTTTGACCGCTGTCACAGCGGATTATTTCATCCAACCGAACAAGACAAAAGCGCCCAGCCCGGTCAACTTAGACCGACGCCGACCGCCATGAAAATCCAGCGAATTGGCGTGGTCTTGACGGATTCTACCGGAAAAGTCAACTCCCGGATCCATTCTCTTTCGGCAGATGCCCAGGTTCAGGCCTTACGACCCTAAGGGTGAGCGCCGCACGCCCTCACCCGAACCCTGACGTTACTTTCCGAGAATGCCTGCGATCGCGCCAGTAACCTCTGAGACAGAGGCCATTCCATCAACGGAGCGAAGCTGACCCTTGGCATAGTAGTAGCCGATCAGCGGCGCCGTCTTCTTGTAGTATTCGCGAAGACGTTCCTCGAACACTTCCGGATTGTCGTCCTTGCGGACCGGCTGTCCGGCAGCCTTGGCTTCCTCCGCACGGTTGAGGATGCGGCCAACGAGAGCCTTGTCATCCACCACCAGCTCGATGACTGCATCGAGCTTGATACCGCGCTCGGAGAGCATGGTCTCGACCGCGTCAGCCTGCACGAGCGTGCGTGGATAACCGTCGAGAATAAAACCGTTGGCGCAATCCGCCTGGTCGATGCGTTCGGCAACGATCGCGTTGACGATCTCGTCGGACACCAGCTCACCGGCGTCCATCACGGCCTTTGCGCGCTTCCCGATTTCCGTTTCGGCCTTCACCGCGGCACGAAGCATGTCGCCGGTTGAAAGCTGCGGAATGCCCAGTCTCTCGACAAGGATCTGCGACTGCGTGCCCTTGCCCGCGCCGGGCGGTCCTAGAAGAATTAATCTCATCTGCCTCTCTTCCCTCCCCGGAGCTTGGACTTCTTGATCAGGCCCTCATACTGATGGGCGATCAGGTGTCCCTGAACTTGAGCAACCGTGTCGAGCGTAACACTCACAACGATCAGCAACGACGTACCACCGAGGTAGAACGGCACACCAGTCGCAGAAATCAGGAACTCCGGAAGGAGACAGATCAGGACCAGGTAGATCGCCCCGATGAGAGTGATGCGAGTCAACACATAGTCGATGTATTCAGCAGTGCGCTCGCCGGGACGATAGCCTGGAATGAACCCCGAATGCTTCTTCAGCTGGTCAGCGGTGTCCTTCGGGTTGAAAACAATCGCGGTGTAGAAGAACGCGAAGAACATGATCATCGCCGCATACAGGAACATGTAGAGCGGCTGACCGTGGCCGAGCGTCGCAAGGATCGTTGCAGCCCAACCGGGCAGCTGCGTCGTGTCGGCGAAACCGGCAAGCGTTGCAGGCAGCAGCAGCAGCGACGAAGCAAAGATCGGAGGAATGACGCCGGCGGTGTTCAGCTTCAGCGGCAGATGCGACGTGTCGCCCTGGAACATGCGGTTGCCAACCTGGCGCTTCGGATACTGGATCAGAAGGCGGCGCTGCGCACGCTCGAAGAAGACGATGACACCGATGCAGGCGATGCAGATGACGATGATCGCGAGGATCAGGCCGGTCGACATCGCACCAGTGCGGCCGAGCTCGAGAGTACCGCCGATGGCGGACGGAAGCCCTGCCACGATACCGGCAAAGATGATGAGCGAAATGCCGTTGCCGATGCCGCGTGCAGTAATCTGCTCACCGAGCCACATCAGGAACATGGTGCCGCCGAGCAGCGTGATGACGGCGGAAATACGGAAGAACCAGCCCGGATCGCTGACGATGTTCTGTCCACCCTCAAGCCCGACTGCAATGCCATAGGCCTGTACGAGAGCGAGAATGACTGTACCGTAGCGGGTGTACTGGTTGATGACCTTGCGGCCCTGCTCGCCTTCCTTCTTCAGCTGCTCCAGGGACGGCACGACGCTCGTCAGCAGCTGCATGATGATGGAGGCGGAAATATAAGGCATGATGCCCAGCGCGAAGATCGCCATGCGCTCAACGGCACCACCGGCGAACATGTTGAACATGCCTAGAACGCCGCCGGACTGTTGCTGGAACGCCTGCGCGAATGCGTCAGGGTTGATGCCAGGCATCGGAATGTAGGTTCCGAGACGATAGACCAGGAGTGCGCCCAGCGTGAACCAGATGCGCTTTTTCAGGTCTTCTGCCTTAGCAAAAGCAGAGAAATTGAGATTGGATGCTAGTTGCTCGGCTGCAGAGGCCATGCAGTTCTCTCCGCTTCATCACGCACGCTCTACGGCGGCGATGAATAATTGGACGCCGGTAAAGCTTATACGCCGGAGTTAACCTGCGCAAAAACCGGATACCCGCCCCTCAGTTACACACGACTCGCCCGGGGGAAACCGATTCCAACGACGCAAGCCAATGCCGAGATAGGACCGGAGCGGCAAAGATGCAAGCGATGCCTGTGGGCATCGCTTGCAAGTTTTTTCAGATCAGGCTGCCTGTACCGGCAGCTTGACGGAACCACCAGCCTTCTCGATCTTCGAGAGAGCCGACTTCGTGGCGTAAGCAACGTCCAGCGTAACCTTAGCGGTCAGCTCGCCGTTGCCGAGTACGCGAACGCCGTCCTTGGCGCGGCGGATAACGCCGGCCTCTACGAGAGCAGCAGCGTCGATCGTCTTGCCGGCGTCAAGCTTCTTGGCGTCGATGGCGGCCTGGATACGCTCCACGGTCACTTCGACGAAGTCACCGCGGAAAATGTTCACGAAACCGCGCTTCGGCAGGCGGCGGTAGATTGGCATCTGACCACCTTCGAAGCCGTTGATGGCGACACCCGAGCGGGACGACTGTCCCTTGACGCCGCGACCACCGGTCTTGCCGCTGCCGGAACCGATACCACGGCCGACGCGCTTGCGGGACTTGGTAGCGCCTTCAGAATCCCTGAGTTCGTTGAGCTTCATAGTCTTAATCCCGGATCTCTCAGGCCTCGTCGACAACGCGAACCAGGTGGCTCACGCTGGCGATCATACCACGGACGGAAGGAGTGTCTTCCAGGGTGGAACGGCGGTGCATCTTGTTCAGCCCCAGGCCGATCAGCGTCGCACGCTGTTCCTTGGGGCGGCGAATGGGGCTGCCGATCTGTTCGACGGTGACCGTCTTGCCCTTCTTGTTCTCTGCCATTTTCGTCATCCTCTACCAGCGGCTAGGTTGCCCTTGGGCAACGCCGCACGGATTGCCCTACTCTTCCGAACCAGCGGCAGCGCCGCGGCGCGCCTGCAGTACGGAGTACTTGATACCACGCTGTGCAGCGACATCCTTCGGATGCGCCTGACGCTTCAGAGCGTCGAAGGTGGCACGCACCATGTTGTAGGGGTTGGAGGAGCCGAGAGACTTCGAAACAACGTCCTGAACCCCGAGAACCTCGAAGACTGCGCGCATAGGACCACCGGCGATGATACCGGTACCAGCCTTGGCGGTGCGCAGCAGAACCTTACCAGCGCCGTGTGCGCCGTTAACGTCGTGGTGCAGCGTACGTCCCTCACGCAGCGGAACGAAAATCATGTCGCGCTTGGCAGCTTCCGTCGCCTTGCGGATAGCTTCCGGCACTTCACGTGCCTTGCCATGACCGAAGCCGACGCGACCCTTCTGGTCACCGACGACGACGAGTGCCGCGAAACCAAAACGGCGGCCGCCCTTGACCACCTTGGCAACACGGTTGATGTGGACCAGCTTGTCAACGAATTCGCTGTCGCGCTCTTCGCGCGGACGGCGATCGTCCTTACGTCCTTGCTGTTGTGCCATTGCCCTTTTCCTTGTTCTTTTCCGGAAGCACGGGTTGTTAAAGCATACTCCCGCGGTGCTTACAGCAACGCGGGAGGAATGAAAAGTTCAATTAGAACTGCAGACCGCCTTCGCGAGCTGCGTCTGCAAGAGCCTTCACGCGGCCGTGGTACAGGTAGGCACCGCGGTCGAAGACGACCTCGCTGACGCCCGCCTGCTTGGCGCGCTCAGCGAGGAGCTTGCCGACAGCAGCAGCTGCATCAACGTCGGCGCCGGTCTTCAGCGAGCTGCGAAGATCCTTGTCGAGAGTGGAAGCGGCAGCGAGCGTATGACCCTTCACATCGTCGATGAGCTGGGCATAGATGTTCTTCGAAGAACGGTAAACCGAAAGACGGACGCGGCCATTGGCCACCGACTTCAGCTTACGACGGACGCGCCCTGCGCGTCGCGTAACGGATACTTTCGACACCATGGCTAGATCCTTACTTCTTCTTGCCTTCCTTACGGACGATTACTTCGTCCGAGTACCGCACGCCCTTGCCCTTGTAAGGCTCTGGACCACGGTAAGCGCGGATTTCCGCAGCGACCTGGCCGACAACCTGCTTGTCGATACCGGTAACCACGATTTCCGTTGGCTTCGGCGTAGCAATCGTGATGCCCTGAGGGGCAACATAATTGACTTCGTGGCTGAAGCCCAGCGACAGAGCAAGCGTGTTGCCCTGCATCGCTGCACGATAACCAACGCCGCTGATCTCAAGCTTGCGCTCGAAACCGGTCTTGACGCCGTTGAGGATGTTCGAGATCTGGGTGCGGGTCATACCCCACTTCGAACGAGCATCCTTGGTTTCGTCACGCGGCGTAACAACCACGCCACCATTCTCAAGCTTTACAAGTACTTCTTCGGTAAAGACGAACTTTAGCTCGCCCTTCGGCCCCTTAGCCGTGATGGTCTGACCATCGATGGAAGCGGTCACGCTCTCCGGCACTGGAACCGGCTTTTTGCCAATTCGAGACATGTTATGCCCTCGTTCCTTCTACGTTTCCGCTAGATTAGAAAATCTTGCAGAGAACCTCTCCACCGACGTTCTTCTCACGAGCCTCATGGTCCGCCATAACGCCCTTCGGCGTCGAAAGGATGGCGATACCGAGACCGTTGCCGACGTGCGGAATGGTCTTTACCGACACGTAAACGCGGCGGCCAGGCTTCGAAACGCGGACGATCTCGCGGATAACGGACGCACCTTCGAAATACTTCAGCTCGATGTTGATCTCGGACTTGCCGTTACCATAATCGACCTGGCTGTAATCCCGAATGTAGCCTTCAGCCTTCAGAACATCCAGAACGCGAGCGCGCAGCTTGGAAGCCGGCGTCGTGACCGTGGACTTCTTACGGCCGAGTGCGTTGCGGATACGGGTCAGCATATCACCGATTGGATCATTAACAGACATCGGATGCCTCCCCTACCAGCTGGACTTGACAAGGCCTGGGATCAGGCCACGGTTACCAAGCTCACGAAGCGCGATACGCGACATCCCAAGCTCGCGGTAGTAAGCACGCGGACGACCCGTAACCTCACAGCGGTTGCGGATGCGAGTCTTCGACGAGTTGCGCGGAAGGGCAGCAAGCTGAAGCTGCGCCTTGAAGCGCTCTTCAATCGGCTTGCTCTTGTCCATGATGATAGCCTTGAGCGCGGCACGCTTTGCAGCGTAACGGCCTACCAGCTTCCGGCGCGCCTTGTTCTTCTCGACTGCGCTAATCTTTGCCATTTATAGCGTTCCTTCTACTCGCCTGCCGTTACTGCCGGAACGGGAAGTTAAAGGCCTTCAACAAGGCGCGAGCCTCGTCGTCGGTCTTAGCAGTCGTACAGACGATGACGTCCATTCCCCAGATCTGATCAACCTTGTCGTAGTTGATCTCCGGAAAAATAATGTGCTCCTTGATACCGAAGGCATAGTTGCCACGGCCATCGAAGCTCTTCGGGTTCAGACCACGGAAGTCGCGTACCCGAGGCAGAGCGATGTTCACCAGACGATCCAGGAACTCGTACATGCGGTCATGACGAAGCGTTACCTTCGCACCGATCGGCATGCCTTCACGAACCTTGAAGCCTGCAATCGACGTGCGCGCACGAGTAACGACGGCCTTCTGGCCGGCGATCAGCGACAGGTCTTCTGCAGCAACGGCCGGCTTCTTGGAATCGCCGGTTGCTTCACCAACGCCCATGTTCAGCACGATCTTGTCGAGGCGAGGAAGCTCCATGACGTTCTTGTACTGGAACGCCTCGGTCAGCTCTTTGCGAACAACGTCTTCGTAGTGGGCCTTCAGACGGGCCTTGTATTCGGTGTTAGCCATCGATCACTTCTCCTGAGCGCTTGGCCACACGTACCTTCTTGCCGTCCTCGAGAACGCGGAAACCAACGCGGGTCGGCTTGCCGTCCTTCGGGTCAACCAGAGCCAGGTTGGAGACGTGAATTGGCGCTTCCTTGGTGATGATACCAGCTTCGGTCTGGGCGCTCTGCTTCTGGTGACGACGCACCAGGTTCACGCCACGAACGACGGCCTTGTCGTCCTTCGGCATCATCTTAACGATTTCGCCCGTGCGGCCCTTATCGCGACCGGTGAGCACGACGACCTTGTCGCCTGTCTTAATCTTTTGCATCCATCCGGCTCCTACAGCACTTCCGGCGCCAGGGAAATGATCTTCATGTGGTTCTTGGCGCGAAGTTCACGCGGAACCGGTCCGAAGATACGGGTGCCGATTGGTTCTTTCTTGTTGTCGACAAGAACGGCAGCGTTCGTATCGAAGCGGATGACGCTCCCGTCCGGACGACGGATGTCCTTGGCGGTGCGAACGACTACCGCCTTCATTACGTCACCCTTCTTTACGCGGCCGCGCGGAATGGCTTCCTTCACGGAGACGACGATGATGTCTCCGACCGAAGCATACTTCCGCTTCGAGCCGCCAAGCACTTTGATGCACATGACACGACGGGCGCCGGAATTATCCGCCACGTCGAGGTTTGTTTGCATCTGAATCATGATGGCCGCCTTCTTATAATAATGGCGAGAAGCAGCACGTCAGGCTGCTTCCCTTCAACTTAAACCCAATCAGGCCGTAGCCTGAGTCTGGTTCTCAATCACCACCCAGTTCTTGTCCTTCGAAATCGGACGAGATTCCTGGATCGAGACGATGTCACCGATCTTGCATGCGTTGTTTTCGTCGTGCGCCTTGTACTTCTTCGAACGGCGCACGGTCTTCTTAAGCAACGGGTGCGTGAAACGACGCTCGACGCGAACGACAACAGTCTTGTCGCTCTTGTCGCTCACCACGGTGCCCTGCAGAACGCGCTTTGGCATTTTTATCCTCAGGCTTTGCTGCCGACCGATTTCTCGGCCAGGATTGTACGAATGCGCGCAATGTCACGACGAATCTCTCGCACACGCGCGGTTTTTTCGAGCTGCCCAGTAGCCTTCTGGAAACGAAGGTTGAACTGCTCTTTCTTGAGGTTCGCCAGCTGTTCGTCGAGCTGGTCAGGGGTCTGGGACCTGATATCTGCGGCCTTCATAATGCCCTCTCCTACTCTACGATGCGCTGCACAAAGCGCGTCTTGATCGGAAGCTTCGCGGCACCGAGGCGAAGGGCCTCCTGTGCGATTTCCAAATCAACGCCATCGATCTCAAACATGATGCGGCCCGGCTTAACGCGGCACGCCCAAAAGTCAACAGATCCTTTTCCCTTACCCATGCGGACTTCGGTAGGCTTCGAAGTGACCGGAACATCAGGAAATACGCGGATCCAGACCCTTCCCTGGCGCTTCATCTGGCGGGTAATTGCACGACGGGCCGCTTCAATCTGTCGCGCCGTTACGCGCTCTGGCTCGAGGGCTTTGAGGCCAAATGAACCGAAGTTCAGATCCGTGCCGCCCTTGGAGACGCCATGAATGCGCCCCTTGAACTGCTTACGGAATTTCGTGCGCTTTGGTTGCAGCATTTTCTTCTACCTCAAATCCCGGCTCAGGCGTTCTCGCGACGACGCTGACCACCACCACTGCCGGTCGCATCGTTTTCACTGTTGCGACGCTCGGATGCAAACGGGTCATGCTCAAGGATCTCGCCCTTGAAAACCCAGACCTTCACACCGCAGATGCCGTAAGCTGTGTTAGCTTCAGCCGTGCCGTAGTCAATGTCAGCGCGCAGCGTGTGCAGCGGCACGCGGCCTTCACGGTACCACTCGGTACGAGCGATTTCCGCGCCGCCAAGACGACCGGCGCAGTTGATACGGATGCCCTCGGCACCGAGACGCATTGCAGACTGAACTGCACGCTTCATCGCACGGCGGAAAGCGACGCGACGCTCGAGCTGCTGGGTGATCGACTGAGCGATCAGCTTGGCATCAACTTCGGGCTTGCGCACTTCAACGATGTTGAGGTGCACTTCGCTCTCGGTCATCGAACCGATCTTCTTGCGCAGCTTCTCGATGTCCGCACCCTTCTTGCCGATGATCAGGCCAGGACGGGCAGCGTGGATCGTGACGCGGCAGTTCTTGTGCGGGCGCTCGATGACAACCTTGGAGATCGCAGCCTGCTTGAGCTCACGCTCGATGTATTCGCGGATCTTCAGGTCTTCATGAAGCAGCTTGGAATACTCGCCCTTGTTGGCGTACCAGCGAGAGTCCCACGTACGGTTGATGCCGAGGCGCAGACCGATTGGATTAACTTTGTGACCCATCAGGCGGCCTCCTCAACTTCGCGCACCACTATGGTAAGATGCGAATAGGGCTTCTCGATGCGGTTCGCACGACCACGACCGCGAGCGTTGAAACGCTTCATGACAATCGACTTGCCGACATAGGCCTCAGCCACCACCAGCGCGTCCACATCAAGGTTGTGGTTGTTTTCTGCGTTGGCAATTGCCGACTCGAGCGTCTTCTTTACGGTTCCTGCAATCCGCTTGCGCGAGAATTCCAGGTCAGCGAGCGCGCTCGACACCTTCTTGCCACGGATAAGCGCGGCGACAAGGTTCAGCTTCTGAGGGCTGACGCGGATCGTGCGCAGTACTGCACGGGCCTCGTTGTCCTTGAGCCTGCGTGGCGCTTTGGCCTTGCTCATGGTTACTTCCTCTTTGCCTTCTTGTCCGCGCCGTGGCCGTAGTACGTACGGGTCGGGGCGAATTCACCGAACTTGTGGCCCACCATCTCTTCCGAGACGTTGACCGGGATGTGCTTCTGGCCGTTGTAAACGCCGAAAGTCAGCCCGACGAACTGGGGCAGAATAGTGGAGCGACGGCTCCAGATCTTGATAACGTCCTTACGTCCGCTCTCGCGAGCCTTCTCGGCTTTGCTGAGCATGAAGCCGTCGACGAAGGGGCCTTTCCAGACTGAACGGGACACGGTTCCCTTACCTTTCTTTATGCCTTGCGCTGATGACGCGAGCGCATGATGAACTTATCGGTCGCCTTATTGGAGCGGGTCTTGCGGCCCTTCGTGGGCTTGCCCCAAGGCGTAACGGGATGACGGCCACCAGAAGTGCGACCTTCACCACCGCCGTGCGGATGGTCGACCGGGTTCATGGTAACGCCGCGGTTATGCGGACGCTTACCCAGCCAGCGCTGACGACCAGCCTTGCCGAGCTTGATGTTGGCGTGGTCCGGGTTGGACACGGCACCAACAGTCGCCAGGCAGGCGCCGGGTACGAGGCGCTGCTCGCCCGAGTTCAGGCGCAGGATTGCCATTCCGCCGTCACGACCTACGAGCTGTGCGTAGGCGCCTGCGGAACGGGCGATCTGACCGCCCTTGCCTGGTTTCAGCTCGACGTTGTGAACGATCGTGCCCACCGGGATCGACGCAAGCGGCATTGCATTGCCGGGCTTTACGTCCGCACCCTTGCTGGAGGAAACGACGCGGTCACCAGCAGCCAGACGCTGCGGAGCCAGGATGTAGCTGACCTCACCGTCCTCGTAGCGAACGAGTGCGATGAATGCCGAACGATTCGGATCGTACTCGAGGCGTTCAACAGTGGCGGCCATATCGAACTTGTTGCGCTTAAAGTCAACAAGGCGATAGCTGCGCTTGTGACCACCACCCTGGAAACGGGCGGTAACGCGGCCGTAGTTGTTGCGGCCGCCCTTGCTCGTCAGGCCGACGGTCAAGCCCTTGACGGGCTTGCCCTTGTAGAGGCCGGAGCGGTCAACGATGACCAGCTGGCGCTGACCGGGGGTAACCGGCTTATAATGCTTAAGTGCCATATTCCCTTCCTCGCGCCTTAGAGACCGGTCGCAACGTCGATGGAATGGCCTTCAGCCAGCGTAACGATCGCCTTCTTGACGTCGCTCTGCTTGCCGATGGTGCCGCGGAACCGCTTCACCTTGCCCTTCCGGACCAACGTATTGACGCTCGCAACCTTGACGTTGAACAGCGCTTCGACGGCCGCCTTGATTTCCGGCTTGGAAGCCTTGCGGGCCACATTGAAGACGACCTGGTTGAATTCCGAGGCCATCGTAGACTTTTCGGTGATCGCGGGGCTCACGATCACGTCGTAATGGCGAAGATCCGTCATTTGAACCGCTCCTCGAGTGCTGCAACAGCAGCCTTGGAAAGGACCAGCGTGCCGCGGCGAAGAATGTCGTAAACGTTGATGCCCTGGATTGGCAGCACATCAATGTTCGGGATGTTGGCAGCAGCGCGCTGGAAGCCGGCGTCGATCTCGGTGCCGCCGATAACCAGAGCATTGGCCAGGCCGAGCTTTGCGAGGTTCTCAACGAGAACCTTCGTCTTGGCATCCTGGAGCAGCAGGTCGTCGACAACAATCAGGTTCGCAGCCTTGGCCTTGGCGGAAAGCGCATGACGCAGACCAAGCGCCCTCACCTTCTTCGGCAGGTCGTGCTCGTGGCTCCGGGCAACCGGTCCATGAGCCTTACCACCGCCGCGGAACTGAGGTGCACGAGCAGACGAGTGACGGGCGCGGCCCGTACCCTTCTGACGGTACATCTTGGCGCCGGTGCGAGCGATGTCCGCACGGCCCTTTGCAGCGTGCGTGCCCTGCTGGCGCTTTGCGAGCTGCCAGCGAACGACGCGGTGGAGAATGTCTTCGCGGGGATCCAGACCGAAGATCTCCTCAGAGACCGTCAGCTTTCCGGCATCCTCACCCGCAAGGGTTGTTACCTTAAGATCCATTATTCAGCCCCTTCGCTGGCGGCGGCTTCAACAGCCTTGGCGTTATTGTTGCCAGCAACGCGGATTGCACCAGGAAGCGGGGCATCCTTGGGCAGCGGTACCTTGACGGCGTCGCTGACCATGATCCAGGCTCCCTTCGATCCCGGCACTGCGCCGCGAACGAAAATCAGGCCACGCTCGATATCCGTCGAGACAACTTCAAGGTTCTGGGTGGTTACGCGGGTTGCACCCATGTGACCAGCCATCTTCTTGTTCTTGAAGACCTTGCCCGGATCCTGACGCTGACCGGTCGAACCGTGCGAACGGTGCGAGACCGAGTTACCATGGGATGCACGGCCGCCACCGAAGTTGTGGCGCTTCATGACACCCTGGAAGCCCTTACCGACTGACGTGCCGGTTACATCCACCTTCTGGCCTGCAACAAAGTGGTCAGCAGTAATTTCCGCGCCCACCTCGATGAGGTTTTCCGGAGAAACCCGGAACTCCGCAATCTTAGCCTTCGGCTCAACGGAGGCTACAGCGAAATGACCACGCAGAGCCTTCGACGTATTCTTTACCTTGGCAAGACCAACGCCAAGCTGAACAGCCGTATAGCCGTTCTTTTCCTGGGTGCGGTGTGCCACGACCTGGCAATTTTCCATGCGCAGAACCGTGACGGGGATGTGCTCGCCCGCATCGTTATAAACGCGCGTCATCCCGATCTTCTGTGCGATAACACCTGAACGCATCGGTTCGGTTTCCTTTCAGGTTACCCGCTGGCTATTCACCAATGGCGGGTCCTAACATCTTCCGCCTTAAAGCTTAATCTCGACATTCACACCAGCGGCGAGATCGAGCTTCATCAGCGCGTCCACCGTCTGGGGAGTCGGATCAACGATGTCGAGAAGACGCTTGTGCGTGCGCCGCTCGAACTGCTCACGGCTCTTCTTATCAACGTGCGGGGACCGGTTGACTGTAAACTTACCGATGTTGGTCGGCAGAGGGATCGGTCCCCGGACCTGGGCGCCCGTGCGCTTCGCAGTAGAAACGATTTCGCGCGTCGAAGCATCGAGTACGCGATGGTCGTTTCCTTTGAGGCGGATACGGATTTTTTGCCTGCTCATTTTTTCGTTCCTTATCCAGCTCGCGGCGCGGACACTTCCGCGCCGCAACCCGAGATCCAGCCTCTTTACTCGCTAATGCTTGCCACGATACCGGCGCCGACGGTGCGGCCGCCTTCGCGGATAGCGAAGCGCAGGCGCTCTTCCATCGCGATCGGCACGATCAGCGTCACGTCCATGGTGATGTTGTCACCAGGCATGACCATCTCGACGCCTTCCGGCAGTTCGCAAACGCCGGTCACGTCCGTCGTGCGGAAGTAGAACTGCGGACGGTAGTTGGTGAAGAACGGCGTGTGACGGCCACCCTCTTCCTTCGTCAGGATGTAGGCTTCAGCCTTGAACTTCGTGTGCGGCTTGACCGAACCCGGCTTGCACAGAACCTGACCGCGCTCAACGTCCTCACGGCCGATACCGCGGATCAGAGCACCGATGTTGTCGCCAGCCTGGCCCTGGTCGAGCAGCTTGCGGAACATTTCAACGCCGGTAACCGTCGTCTTGCCGGTCGGGCGGATGCCGACGATCTCGACTTCTTCACCAACCTTGATGATGCCGCGCTCAACACGACCCGTGACAACCGTACCACGGCCCGAGATCGAGAACACGTCTTCGATCGGCATCAGGAACGGCAGGTCAACCGGACGCTCAGGCGTCGGGATGTAGCTGTCGACAGCGTCCATCAGGGCGCGAACTGCGTCTTCACCGAGCTCCTTGTTGGAGTCTTCGAGAGCAGCCAGAGCCGAACCCTTGATGACCGGAATGTCGTCGCCCGGGAATTCGTACTTCGACAGAAGCTCACGAACTTCCATTTCAACGAGCTCGAGCAGCTCGGCATCGTCAACCTGGTCGCACTTGTTCAGGAACACGACCAGCGCCGGAACACCAACCTGGCGAGCGAGCAGGATGTGCTCGCGGGTCTGCGGCATCGGGCCGTCAGCAGCCGAAACCACCAGGATCGCGCCGTCCATCTGGGCAGCACCGGTGATCATGTTCTTCACGTAGTCGGCGTGGCCGGGGCAGTCGACGTGTGCGTAGTGACGGTTGGCCGTCTCGTACTCGACGTGCGACGTGTTGATGGTGATACCACGAGCCTTCTCTTCCGGCGCGTTGTCGATCTGGTCGTACGCGCGGAAGTCACCGAAGTACTTCGTGATCGCCGCCGTCAGCGACGTCTTGCCGTGGTCAACGTGACCAATCGTGCCAATGTTCACATGCGGCTTATTGCGCTCAAATTTACCTTTAGCCATGTGACTTCTCCGTTAGCTTTTGCCTGTACAGGACTTTATTTCTGTTGCGCCCTGACGGGCAATCACGCGAACTTCTTCTGGATTTCCTGGGCCACAGCGGTCGGCACAGGCTCATAATGATCGAACAGCATGGTGTACTGTGCACGGCCCTGCGACATAGAGCGCAGATTGTCCACGTACTTGAACATGTTCGCCAGCGGAACCATGGCATTCACCACCACGGCGATACCGCGGGTCTCCTGACCCTGGATCTGACCGCGACGAGAATTCAGGTCGCCAATGACGTTGCCGACGTAGTCCTCAGGAGTGACGACTTCGACCTTCATGATCGGCTCGAGCAGCTGAGCACCGGCCTTCTGCGCACCCTCACGGAATGCAGCGCGGGCCGCGATTTCGAACGCGAGAACCGACGAGTCAACATCGTGATAGGCACCGTCGATGAGGGTCGCCTTGACGCCGAGCATCGGGAAGCCAGCGATCGGACCGGAAGACAGAACGCTTTCGATACCCTTCTGAACGCCGGGGATGTATTCCTTCGGAACCGAACCACCAACGACCTTGCTCTCGAAGACGAAATCTTCGCCGTCCGGGTTTGGCTCGAACACGATCTTGACGCGAGCGAACTGACCCGAACCACCGGTCTGCTTCTTGTGCGTGTAGTCGATTTCCGCCTGGCGGGTAATCGTCTCACGGTAAGCAACCTGCGGAGCACCAACAGTCGCCTCGACCTTGAATTCGCGACGCATACGGTCGACGATGATGTCGAGGTGCAGTTCGCCCATGCCGGCGATGATGGTCTGGCCGGTTTCCTCGTCAGACTTCACGCGGAAGGAAGGATCCTCAGCAGCCAGACGGTTGAGCGCGAGGCCCATCTTTTCCTGGTCGGCCTTGGTCTTCGGCTCGATCGCGATCTGGATAACCGGATCAGGGAACTCCATGCGCTCCAGAATAACCGGGTGCAGCGGATCACAAAGCGTATCGCCCGTGGTCGTTTCCTTGAGGCCAGCCAGAGCAACGATGTCGCCGGCGAATGCTTCTTCGATATCCTCACGGGAGTTCGAATGCATCTGCAGCATACGGCCGATGCGCTCGCGCTTGCCCTTGACGGTGTTTTCGACCGAAACGCCCTTCTTGAGGACACCGGAGTAAATGCGGGCGAACGTCAGCGAACCAACGAACGGATCGTTCATGATCTTGAACGCCAGCATGGACAGCGGTGCTTCGTCGGACGATGCACGGGTCGTCTCTTCCTCGGTCTTCGCGTCGATACCCTTGATTGCAGGGACATCTACCGGCGAAGGCAGGAAATCGACAACAGCGTCGAGCAGAGGCTGTACGCCCTTGTTCTTGAACGCGGTACCGCAAAGAACCGGGTGGAACTTAACTTCGATGGTGCCCTTGCGGATAAGGCGGCGAAGTTCGTCGTTCGACGGAACGTTACCCTCGAGATAAGCTTCGAGAGCAGCTTCGTCCATTTCGACGGCAGCCTCGATCATCTTCTCGCGGTATTCTTCAGCCTTGTCCTTCAGGTCAGCCGGGATCTCTACGACATCCCACTGAGCACCGAGGGTCTCATCGCGCCAGACCAGCGCGTTCATTTCGATGAGGTCGATGACGCCCTTGAACTCGTTCTCGGCGCCGATCGGGAGCTGGATAGCAACACCCGTCGCACCAAGACGCGAACCGATCATCTCAAGGCAGCGGTAGAAGTCAGCGCCCGTCTTGTCCATCTTGTTGCAGAAGATCATGCGCGGAACATGATACTTTTCTGCCTGACGCCAAACGGTTTCCGTCTGCGGCTCAACACCTGCGTTGGAGTCCAGCAGCGCAATCGCACCGTCGAGAACGCGCAGCGAACGCTCGACTTCGATGGTGAAGTCAACGTGTCCAGGCGTGTCGATGATGTTGAAGCGGCGCTTCTTGCCGTCACGACCCTGCCAGAAGGTGGTCGTAGCAGCAGACGTGATCGTGATCCCGCGCTCCTGCTCCTGCTCCATCCAGTCCATCGTGGCCGCGCCGTCATGGACTTCGCCGATCTTGTGCGACTTACCGGTGTAATAAAGGATACGCTCGGTCGTCGTCGTCTTACCGGCATCAATGTGAGCCATGATACCGAAGTTACGATAATCTTCGAGCTTATATTCGCGGGCCATCGTCTTTACCTCTAATTCCCTCTCGCCTTACCAGCGGTAATGCGAGAATGCGCGGTTTGCGTCGGCCATGCGATGCGTGTCTTCACGCTTCTTCACAGCAGTACCGCGGTTGCTGGCGGCATCGAGCAGTTCGCCGGAAAGGCGCTCGATCATGGTCTGCTCGTTGCGTCCACGGGCAGCGTTGATGAGCCAACGGATAGCCAGCGCCTGACGACGCTCCGGACGCACATCCACCGGAACCTGGTAGGTCGCACCACCAACACGGCGAGAGCGCACTTCGAGGTGCGGAGCGA
The DNA here is from genome assembly GCF_014641695.1 of Nitratireductor aestuarii. Classification (GTDB taxonomy): domain Bacteria; phylum Pseudomonadota; class Alphaproteobacteria; order Rhizobiales; family Rhizobiaceae; genus Chelativorans; species Chelativorans aestuarii. Next base: position 652,927 of record NZ_BMIF01000001.1, read on the forward strand.
CGTTATCAAGCGCCGAATGGAATACAGCGACTGGTTCCTGCTTGGTCTTTTCACGGACCCGCTCCAGCGCGCCATAGACGATACTTTCCGCCACGGACTTCTTTCCGTCGAACATGACGGCGTTCATGAACTTGCTGATAACAAGATCACCAAACTTTGGATCCGGATTGATCTCGCGCTTTTCTGCACGGTGACGTCTGGACATCTTCTTTGTCTCACCTTCAAGGCCCGGCGTGCAAACACCAAAGCCGTAAAACCTTACTTCGGACGCTTCGCGCCGTACTTCGAGCGACGCTGCTTACGGCTCTTCACACCCTGGGTATCAAGCACACCACGGATGATGTGGTAGCGGACACCCGGAAGATCCTTAACGCGACCGCCGCGGATCATGACCACAGAGTGCTCCTGAAGGTTGTGACCCTCACCAGGAATGTAGCCGATAACCTCGAAACCGTTCGCAAGCCGAATCTTGGCCACTTTACGCATGGCGGAGTTCGGCTTCTTTGGCGACGTCGTGTAAACACGCGTGCACACACCCCGCTTCTGCGGGTTTGCCTGCATAGCAGGAACTTTATTGCGCTTTACCGGCGCTTGGCGCGGCTTGCGGATCAGCTGACTAATGGTCGGCATCAAACCTTCCCTTGTTCAATCTCGCATCTTGAGCGAAGAGCCGTTTCTTTCGAATCAACCTTCCTTAACGCAAATTCGGGCGTCAAACCGCTTGGCAGCGGTCCGGCCCGATTCATCGCAGAGGAAGCACTTTTGGTGCCTCGTGCTCCGGAAGTCTGTCGCTCGTTAAAACGAACCCTGTTTGAGGCTCCTGGCTTCGGGACGCGTCGTCTCGAAATGAGCGCCTCACATTTGGCTCAGACAGCGGGGTAATACGCATTACCGGTGAGTCCGTCAAGTCCGAACCGTTAATAATCTTGCATTCCTGCGTTGCCGAATGCCGCATCAAGCCAAAAACCGGCTAGCTGCGTCGATATGGTGCTGTCCCGGACGAAATTCCACCCCGCCCCTATTAATTGGGGCATGATAGTGCCACTTACTCCTTAGTGAATTTAGTCTGATTGGAACAAAATAATGACGGATGGTGAAGAACCCCGGGTAATGATCATCACGGGCCGTGTATGGCGTGAAGGAGATTCGACTCCTGAAAACGTGCATGTCCTCCTGGTCGCACCCGATGATGACACGGCAGTCACCATGGCTCTCGAGGCACTGGCGGAAGAAGGCTACGCGGAAGCTGAACTCGACCAGATCGGCGAGCTTGAAGGTGCACCGGACGAAGAGCCGCACCGCTCCGCCTGGCAGGGTGCAGTAGATGGCGAGATCGCCATCGTGAGCTTCGACGCCGAAGACTAGAGCAATTGCAGAGAAAGCGGGAGCCGGTGGGCCGTCAGGAATTCCGTATTCCCGACCCGCGCCGGACACAGTTTTAAGGCTCCCACTCTCCGCCTCACCTTTTACCCAATGAAAAAGGCCGCCGATCACCTCGGCGGCCTTTTCCGTTTCTTTGTGCCTTCAGAGCTTACTCTGCGGCAGGCGTCTCGGACACACCGATCAGCGCGCGATCCATCTCGGCACCGGACTGCTTGCGGCGCTCATCAAGGATGAGTTCGTCACGCGAGCGGGCGATCCTGCGGATCTGGGCCATGGAGCCACCGGTACCGGCCGGGATAAGACGACCGACGATGACGTTCTCCTTGAGGCCCTGCAGCGAGTCGATCTTGCCGGCCACTGCAGCTTCGGTGAGAACGCGCGTCGTCTCCTGGAACGAAGCCGCGGAGATGAAGGACGGCGTCTGCAGCGATGCCTTGGTGATACCGAGCAGAACCGGCAGGCCCTCTGCAGGCTCGCGGCCTTCCTCGACCAGGCGCTCGTTGACCTCTGCCAGCTCGACCGAATCCACGTGATCTCCGGGGATGTAGGTGGAGCCACCAGCGGCCGTGATCTCGACCTTCTGCAGCATCTGGCGAACGATCACCTCGATGTGCTTGTCGTTGATCATCACGCCCTGCAATCGGTAGACTTCCTGGATTTCGTTGACGAGGTAGGAAGCCAGAGCCTCCACGCCCTTGATCGCCAGGATGTCGTGCGGTGCCGGGTTGCCGTCGAGGATGTAGTCGCCCTTCTCGATGACGTCGCCGTCCTGAAGATGGAACGGCTTGCCCTTCGGGATGAGGTACTCGATCGGCTCGAGCGAGGAGTCATGCGGCTCGATGATGATGCGGCGCTTGTTCTTGTAGTCGCGCCCGAAGCGGACCGTACCGGCAACCTCTGCGATGATGGCGTGATCCTTCGGACGACGTGCCTCGAAGAGCTCTGCCACGCGCGGAAGACCACCGGTGATGTCCTTGGTCTTGGCGCTTTCCATCGGGATACGTGCAAGCACGTCACCCGGATGAACCCGAGCACCAGGCTCAACCGACAGGATCGTTTCCACCGAGAGGAGGAACCGTGCATCACCACCACGCGCAAGCTTTGCGATCTTGCCGTCTGCGTTCATGATGGTGATCGCAGGACGCAGGTCGCTACCGCGTGGCGTCGAACGCCAGTCGATAACTTCGCGCTTGGTGATACCGGTCGACTCGTCGGTCGCTTCCTGAACGGACACGCCTTCGACCAGATCCTCGAACGAAACCACACCTTCGACTTCGGTGAGGATCGGACGGGTGTACGGATCCCACTCTGCGATACGCTGACCGCGCTTCACCTGATCACCCTCATCGATGTAGATGCGGGAACCGTAGGCGACGCGGTGAGCAGCACGCTCAGCACCACTCTCGTCGATGATGACCACGGCCATGTTGCGGCCCATCACCACCAGGTGGCCGTCGGAGTTGCGAACCACGTTGCGGTTACGCAGCTTCACCGTGCCCTCATAGGATGCTTCGAGGAACGAGGTATCAACCACCTGCGCCGTACCACCCATGTGGAACGTACGCATGGTTAGCTGCGTACCCGGCTCACCGATCGACTGAGCGGCGATAACGCCGACAGCTTCACCGATGTTGACCGGCGTACCGCGTGCCAGATCGCGTCCATAGCAGACCGAGCAGACACCCACGCGGACGTCGCAGGTCAGAGCCGAACGGATGCGGACCGTCTGGATGTTGGCCTTCTCGATCAGCTCCACGTCCTGCTCGTCGATCATGCGACCAGCCTGAACGATGACCTCGCCAGTCTGCGGATGAACAACATCATCGAGAGCCGTACGGCCCAGGACGCGCTGACCAATGGACGCCACAACCTGACCGGCATCGACGATCGGCTGCATCGTAAGACCGTTGGTCGTACCGCAATCCGGGATGGTGACGATGCAATCCTGCGCAACGTCGACCAGACGACGGGTCAGGTAACCCGAGTTGGCGGTCTTCAGAGCGGTATCGGCAAGACCCTTACGGGCACCGTGGGTGGAGTTGAAGTACTCCATCACGGTCAGGCCTTCCTTGAAGTTCGAGATGATCGGCGTCTCGATGATCGAACCGTCCGGACGAGCCATCAGACCGCGCATACCACCAAGCTGACGCATCTGGGCCGGCGAACCACGGGCACCCGAGTGCGACATCATGTAGATGGAGTTCATCTTCTTCTGACGGCCGTTATCGTCGAACTCAACCGCCTTGATGCGCTTCATCATCTCTTCGGCAACGCGCTCCGAGCACTTTGCCCATGCGTCAACGACCTTGTTGTACTTCTCACCCTGGGTGATCAGACCGTCGTTGTACTGCTGCTCGTATTCCTTGGTCAGTGCCTCGGTCTCGGCAACGATCTTTGCCTTCGAATCCGGAATGACCATGTCATCCTTGCCGAAGGAGATGCCGGCGCGGCAGGCATGCGCAAAGCCGAGCTGCATGATGCGGTCACAGAAGATGACCGTCTCTTTCTGACCGCAGTGACGATAGACCGTGTCGATCATCTTGGAGATGTTCTTCTTGGTCATCTCCTGGTTGCAGATGTCGAACTTGATGGCGCCGTTACGCGGCAGCAGTTCGCCGATCAGCATGCGACCTGGGGTCGTCTCGTAGATCTTCGAGTACGTGTTGCCTTCGGCATCAACCGAAACAAACCGGCCCCGGATCTTGGAGTGCAGCGTCACGACCTGGTTGACCAGTGCATGGTGCAGCTCGCCCATGTCGGCGAAAGCCATGCCCTGTCCCGGCTCGTTCTCGTTCATGATCGAGAGGTAGTAGAGGCCGAGAACCATGTCCTGCGACGGAACGATGATCGGTGCGCCGGAGGCCGGGTGCAGGATGTTGTTGGTCGACATCATCAGCACGCGGGCTTCCAGCTGCGCTTCCAGCGACAGCGGAACGTGGACAGCCATCTGGTCGCCGTCGAAGTCGGCGTTGAATGCCGTACAGACGAGCGGGTGCAGCTGGATGGCCTTGCCTTCGATCAGGATCGGCTCGAACGCCTGGATGCCAAGACGGTGCAGCGTCGGAGCGCGGTTCAGAAGAACCGGATGCTCGCGGATCACTTCGTCCAGGATATCCCAAACCTCGGGGCGCTCCTTCTCGACGAGCTTCTTTGCCTGCTTGACGGTCGAGGAATAACCCTTCGCGTCGAGGCGGGCATAGATGAACGGCTTGAAGAGCTCGAGAGCCATCTTCTTCGGCAGGCCGCACTGGTGCAGCTTGAGCTCAGGACCCGTCACGATAACCGAACGGCCCGAGTAGTCGACGCGCTTGCCGAGCAGGTTCTGACGGAAGCGGCCCTGCTTGCCCTTGAGCATGTCGGACAGAGACTTCAGCGGACGCTTGTTGGCGCCGGTGATGACGCGGCCACGACGACCGTTGTCGAACAGGGCATCAACGGCTTCCTGAAGCATGCGCTTCTCGTTCCGGATGATGATCCCAGGGGCCTTCAGCTCGATGAGGCGCTTCAGACGGTTGTTACGGTTGATCACGCGGCGGTACAGATCGTTCAGATCTGACGTCGCGAAACGGCCGCCGTCCAGCGGAACCAGCGGACGCAGATCTGGCGGGATAACCGGAACGACCTTGAGGATCATCCACTCCGGCTTGTTGCCGGAATCGAGGAAGTTCTCAACCACCTTGAGGCGCTTGAGCAGCTTCTTCTGCTTGAGCTCGGACGTGGTGGAAGCTAGTTCCGAACGCAGGTCGCCTGCGATCTTCTCCAGCTCCATCGAAGCGAGCATGTGGTGGATCGCTTCAGCGCCGATCATGGCGGTGAAGGAATCCTCACCGTACTCGTCAACCGCCATCATGTACTCTTCTTCGGAGAGCAGCTGGTTCGGCTTCAGAGCGGTCAGGCCCGGCTCGGTAACAATGTAGTTCTCGAAGTAGAGGACGCGCTCAATATCCTTGAGCGTCATGTCCATCAGCGTACCGATGCGGGACGGCAGCGACTTCAGGAACCAGATGTGGGCGACCGGAGCGGCGAGCTCGATGTGGCCCATGCGCTCACGGCGAACGCGCGACAGCGTGACTTCAACGCCGCACTTTTCGCAGATGACGCCCTTGTACTTCATGCGCTTGTACTTGCCGCACAGGCACTCGTAGTCCTTGATCGGGCCAAAGATACGCGCGCAGAAAAGACCGTCACGCTCGGGCTTGAACGTACGGTAGTTGATCGTCTCCGGCTTTTTGATCTCGCCGTAGGACCAGGACAGGATCTTCTCCGGGCTCGCAATCGAAATCCGGATAGAATCAAACGTCTGGGCCGGCGCCTGAGGGTTGAACAGGTTCATGACCTCTTGGTTCATGCCGATCTCCTTTGCGGGACCTTGTCAGTCCCAAAAAACTCTTGCGGTCGTAGCAGGCGCTGGCAACCTCTTCTGCCATCCCCTGCCCTTGCACGCCGCGACATCTGCCGCGGCGCGCAGGCCAGTCCGATTACTCGGCGGCCTCTGGCAATTGTGACGGACCATCCGTCCTTGAGTTCTGCAACTCGACATTGAGGCCGAGCGACCGCATTTCCTTGACGAGAACGTTGAAGCTCTCCGGGATACCCGCCTCGAACGTGTCGTCGCCGCGAACGATCGCTTCGTAGACCTTGGTACGGCCAGCCACGTCGTCCGACTTCACCGTCAGCATTTCCTGCAGCGTGTAGGCAGCACCGTAAGCTTCGAGCGCCCACACCTCCATCTCACCGAAGCGCTGGCCACCGAACTGCGCCTTACCACCAAGCGGCTGCTGGGTGACAAGCGAGTAAGGTCCGATGGAGCGTGCATGAATCTTGTCGTCGACAAGGTGATGCAGCTTCAGCATGTAGATGTAGCCGACGGTCACCTGGCGGTCGAACGGCTCACCCGTACGTCCGTCATAGAGTGTGACCTGACCACTCGAGTTGAGGCCTGCTTCCTCGAGGAGCGAGTTGATCTCGGCCTCATGCGCACCGTCGAAGACGGGGGTCGCAATCGAAACACCGCGGCGCATCTGCTCTGCAAGGCGAACGACGCTCTCGTCGTCGTAGTTGCGAACAGGCTCGTTGCGATCGTTGTCCGGGATCAGGTTCTCGATCTTCACACGCAGCGGATCAATCTGACCGCCCGCCTGATAAGCATCGAGAAGCTCACCGATCTGCTTGCCAAGACCGGCGCAAGCCCAGCCAAGGTGCGTCTCAAGGATCTGACCGACGTTCATGCGCGAAGGCACGCCCAGCGGGTTCAGCACGATGTCGACATGCGTACCGTCTTCGAGGAATGGCATGTCCTCGCAAGCAAGAATGCGGGAGACCACACCCTTGTTTCCGTGACGGCCAGCCATCTTGTCGCCCGGCTGCATCTTGCGCTTCACCGCAACGAAGACCTTGACCATCTTCATCACGCCCGGAAGCATCTCGTCGCCGCGCTGGACCTTCTCGACCTTGTCCATGAACCGCTGTTCAAGCGCCTTCTTGGACTCGTCATACTGGCCACGGAGAGCTTCGAGTTCGCTCTGAAGCTTCTCGTCCTCGACAGCGAACTGCCACCACTGGGAACGCGGGTACTCGGTCAGAAGTTCCGCAGAGAGGGTCGTGCCCTTCTTGTAGCCCTTCGGTCCGGCGATCGCTTCCTTGCCGGCCAGCATGTCCGACAGACGTGCGTAGACGTTGCGGTCGAGGATCGACTGCTCGTCGTCGCGGTCCTTGGCGAGACGCTCGATTTCCTCGCGCTCGATAGCCATGGCGCGCTCGTCCTTCTCCACGCCGTGGCGGTTGAAGACGCGCACTTCCACAACCGTGCCGTAGGTCCCGGGGGGCATACGCATGGAGGTGTCACGGACGTCCGAAGCCTTCTCGCCAAAGATCGCGCGCAGAAGCTTCTCTTCCGGCGTCATCGGGCTTTCGCCCTTCGGCGTGATCTTGCCGACAAGGATGTCGCCCGGCTGAACTTCAGCACCGATGTAGACGATACCGGCTTCGTCGAGGTTCCGCAGAGCTTCTTCCGAGACGTTCGGAATGTCGCGCGTGATTTCTTCCGGTCCAAGCTTCGTATCGCGGGCCATGACTTCGAACTCCTCGATGTGGATCGAGGTGAAGACGTCATCGGCAACGATGCGTTCGGACAGGAGGATGGAGTCCTCGTAGTTGTAGCCGTTCCAGGGCATGAACGCGACGAGCACGTTCCGGCCGAGCGCCAGATCGCCGAGATCAGTCGACGGACCGTCAGCGATGATGTCACCCTTCTGGATGCGGTCGCCTACGCGAACCAGCGGACGCTGGTTGATGCAGGTGCTCTGGTTCGAACGCTGGAACTTCTGCAGACGATAGATGTCCACGCCAGACTCGGACGCATCGACGCCTTCCGTCGCGCGGATAACCACGCGGGTCGCGTCGACCTGGTCGACGATACCGGTACGGCGGGCGGCAATGGCAGCACCGGAGTCACGTGCAACGATCGGCTCCATGCCGGTTCCGACGAACGGAGCCTCGGCGCGGACGAGCGGCACGGCCTGACGCTGCATGTTAGAGCCCATCAGAGCGCGGTTGGCGTCGTCGTTTTCCAGGAACGGGATCAGAGCCGCAGCGACCGAAACGAGCTGCTTCGGCGACACGTCCATCAGGTCCACGTTCTCACGCGGCGTCATCATCACTTCGCCGGCATGGCGGCAGACGACGAACTCGTCGGCAAAGCTGCCGTCATCATTCAGCGTGGCATTGGCCTGAGCGACATAGTGCTTGGCCTCTTCCATGGCGGAGAGATAGACAACTTCCTGCGTAACCCTGTGGTCCACGATCTTGCGGTACGGCGTCTCGATGAAGCCATACTTGTTGACGCGGGCGAAGGTTGCGAGCGAGTTGATCAGACCGATGTTCGGGCCTTCCGGCGTCTCGATCGGGCAAATACGGCCGTAGTGGGTCGGATGCACGTCGCGGACTTCGAAGCCGGCACGCTCGCGGGTAAGACCGCCCGGTCCAAGTGCCGAGAGGCGGCGCTTGTGGGTGATCTCCGACAGCGGGTTGGTCTGGTCCATGAACTGCGACAGCTGCGACGAACCGAAGAACTCACGGACGGCAGCAGCGGCAGGCTTCGCGTTGATCAGGTCCTGCGGCATGACAGTGTCGATATCGATCGACGACATGCGCTCCTTGATCGCGCGCTCCATGCGCAAGAGACCGACGCGGTACTGGTTCTCCATCAGCTCGCCGACCGAACGAACACGGCGGTTGCCGAGGTTGTCGATGTCGTCGATCTCGCCCTTGCCGTCGCGCAGGTCCACGAGGGTGCGCACGACTGCAACGATGTCTTCCTTGCGCAGGACGCGGACGGTGTCCGGGCAGTCCAGCTCAAGACGCATGTTCATCTTCACGCGACCAACGGCCGAAAGGTCGTAGCGCTCTGCGTCGAAGAACAGCGAGTTGAACATCGCTTCAGCGGTGTCGAGTGTTGGCGGCTCACCCGGGCGCATCACGCGGTAGATGTCGAACAGAGCGTCCTGACGGCTCTCGTTCTTGTCTGCCACCAGCGTGTTGCGGATGTAGGCGCCGATGTTGACATGGTCGATGTCGAGGAAGTTGACCTCGTCCTCGCCCGTGTCGAGCAGAACCTTGAGGGTCTTCTCGTCGATCTCGTCACCGGCCTCGACATAGATCTCACCGGTGGCGTAGTTCACGACGTCCTCAGCGAGGTACATGCCGAGCAGATCTTCCTCGGTTGCACGGATCGCCTTGAGGCCCTTCTCGGCCAGCTGACGGGCCTGGCGCGCGGTCAGCTTCTTGCCAGCCTCAACAACAACTTCGCCGGTGTCGGCGTCGATGATGTCGGCGGTTGCCTTCATACCGCGGAAACGCTCGGCGGAGTAAGGAATACGCCAGTTCTCACCGTCACGGAGGAAGGTGAGCTTGTTGTAGAACGTCGACAGGATCTCTTCGCTGTCCATGCCAAGGGCCATGAGCAGCGTCGTGACCGGCAGCTTGCGGCGACGGTCGATACGCGCGAAGATTACATCCTTCGCGTCGAACTCGATATCAAGCCACGAGCCACGGTACGGGATCACGCGCGAGGCAAACAGCAGCTTGCCCGACGAGTGCGACTTGCCCTTGTCGTGGTCGAAGAACACGCCCGGCGAACGGTGCATCTGCGAAACGATAACGCGCTCGGTGCCGTTCACGATAAAGGTGCCGTTGTCCGTCATGAGCGGCATGTCGCCCATGTAGACGTCCTGTTCCTTGATGTCGCGGATGGACTTCGCGCCGGTGTCTTCATCGACATCGAACACGATAAGGCGCAACGTCACCTTGAGAGGCGCGGAGAAGGTCAGATCGCGCTGCCGGCACTCATCAACGTCAAACTTCGGCCCCTCGAACTCGTACTTGACGAATTCGAGCATCGCCGTGCCAGCGAAGTCCTGGATCGGAAACACTGACTTGAAGACAGCCTGGAGTCCCTCGTCAGGACGCCCACCCTCGGGCTCCTCAACCATAAGGAACTGATCATAGGATGCTTTCTGAACCTCAATAAGGTTCGGCATCTCCGCAACTTCCGGAATATTTCCGAAGAACTTGCGTACGCGCCTGCGACCGTTAAATGTCTGGGTCTGGGCCATCGTCGCTCCTTGCCTGCCGCTTACCTGCCAAATGGGCCGCTTACGGAAACGGCCATTTCAAACGAGTAGAAAACCCGTTTCCTGAAGGCCCTCTTGGGGCATTCAGGAAAAGGGTTTTTTCAACCTGTAACCGCGGCCCGCAGACCCGAAGGTCCGCGGGCCAACAGTATTACTTCAGCTCAACCTTGGCGCCTGCGCCTTCCAGCTGTGCCTTAAGCTTCTCAGCTTCGTCCTTGGCAATGCCTTCCTTGACAGCCTTCGGAGCGCCCTCGACGAGGTCCTTAGCTTCCTTCAGGCCAAGACCGGTGATCGCGCGTACTTCCTTGATCACGTTGATCTTGTTTGCGCCGGCGTCAGCCAGGATGACGTCGAACTCGGTCTTCTCTTCAACAGCCGGAGCAGCAGCGCCGCCAGCAGCAGCAGCAACAGCAACCGGAGCAGCAGCAGAAACGCCCCACTTCTCTTCGAGCATCTTGGAGAGCTCAGCAGCCTCAAGGACGGTCAGGGCCGACAGGTCCTCAACGATCTTTGCAAGATCAGCCATTTTCTATTCCTTTAAAAGTTCAAACACATGTTTAGGTGAAGAAGATCGGTCTTATGCCGCTTCGTCTTTTCGGGCGTAGGCGCCAAACACGCGGGCAAGCTGACCTGCCGGTGCGTTGACGACCTGTGCGATCCGGGTTGCTGGCGTCTGGATCATACCAACCAGCTTTGCCCTGAGCTCGTCGAGCGAAGGCAGTGTGGCGAGAGCCTTGACACCTTCTGCGTCGAGCACGGTCTGTCCCATGGCTCCGCCAAGAATGACAAGCTTGTCATTGGTCTTGGCGAATTCACTTGCGACCTTCGGAGCTGCAACCGGATCGTCCGCATAAGCGATGACAGTCTGACCCTCGAAGAGGGACTGCATGCTTTCGGACTGCGTACCCTGAAGAGCGATTTTGGCAAGACGGTTCTTCGCGACTTTAACGGTACCGCCTACCTCGCGCATACGCGACCGAAGGTCGGTCATCTGCGCTACGGTCAGGCCGGTGTAGTGCGCCACGACAACTGAGCCGGTGCTCTGAAACACCTGGTTCAGTTCAGCGACGAACTCGCGTTTTTCCGCTCTGTCCATGCCTTTCTCCAGTTGACGGCGTCACCAATATGATGCCGCCGGGTTGCCTTGTGCCGCCGGGTTCTCGTTTGATCACCCGAACGGCGCTCGAGGATCCTGCCCCCTTCCGCAGATCAGCAAGGCTGGTCAACAAAAGGCTTACATGGTTCGAACCTTTCAACCGCTGGATCAAGTCCAGCTTTTGTCCGGTCTCACCCGTCTCATGCAGGTTCATCTTGTGAATTAAGGCGAACCACCCGCAATCTCGGACAGGACTTCCGGAGGTTACCCTCCGGTTCCGGGGCATTTCTGCCCCGAAATATGCCAGGGGAGTTGCCTCCCCCAACGAAACTTACTGCGCAGCGAGCGCGCCGAGGTCGATCTTCAGGCCCGGGCCCATGGTCGACGAAAGAGCAACGCGCTTGAGGTAGATACCCTTGGCGCCTGCCGGCTTTGCCTTGATGACTGCATCAGCAAACGCGCGGATGTTGGCAGCAATAGCCTCCTCGGTGAAGGAAACCTTGCCAACGCCACCGTGAACGATACCGGCCTTCTCGACGCGGAACTCAACGGCGCCGCCCTTGGATGCCTTGACGGCAGCGGCAACATCGGTGGTCACGGTGCCGACCTTCGGGTTCGGCATCAGGCCACGCGGGCCGAGCACCTTGCCGAGACGGCCGACGAGCGGCATCAGGTCCGGGGTCGCGATGCAGCGGTCGAAGTTGATCTCACCCTTCTGGATGGCATCAACGAGCTCTTCTGCACCAACGATGTCTGCACCGGCGGCCTTCGCTTCGTCAGCCTTGTCGCCACGAGCAAAGACAGCAACGCGAACGTCACGGCCCGTGCCATTCGGCAGATTCACAACGCCACGAACCATCTGATCAGCATGACGCGGATCGACGTTCAGGTTCATCGCGACTTCAACGGTCTCGTCGAACTTTACGGCAGCCTTTTCCTTCAGGATCTTGACTGCTTCCTCGATCGAATAGAGGCGGTTTGCGTCGATGCCCTCGCGGGCCTTGGTCATGCGCTTGGAAGTCTTCTTCGCCATGATCTTACTCCGCAACCTCAAGGCCCATCGAACGGGCGGAACCTTCGACCATGCGCATCGCAGCTTCAACGTCAGCCGCGTTCAGGTCCTTCATCTTCGCTTCAGCGATTTCACGAACCTGTGCCTGCGTGATCTTGCCTGCAATGGACTTGCCCGGGGTGGAACCACCGGACTTCAGGCCAGCAGCCTTCTTGAGGAAGTAGGACACCGGAGGCGTCTTCATCACGAACGTAAAGGACTTGTCCTGGTAGTACGTGATCACGACGGGGATCGGCGAACCCTTCTCGAGATCCTGGGTCTGTGCGTTGAACGCCTTACAGAACTCCATGATGTTGATGCCGCGCTGACCAAGCGCAGGACCGATCGGGGGCGACGGCGTGGCCGAACCCGCGGCAACCTGAAGCTTGAGCTGGCCTGCAACTTTCTTAGCCATTTCTCATCTGCCTGTTTTTATGCCAGCCTTACGGCCGGCGGTTGCAGTTTGGTGGTGCGGAGCCAATGTCGTCGGCTAAACGACGCGCCCCTTCCACCGCGATTGTTCCGGGCTTTGAGCCGGAACCTTGATCAGGTCTTTTCGACCTGACCAAATTCTAGATCAACGGGTACGGCACGTCCGAAGATGGACACTTCGACCTTCAGGCGCGAACGCTCTTCGTCCACTTCCTGCACGAAACCGTTAAACGAAGCAAACGGTCCATCGGAAACGCGGACCTGCTCGCCGATTTCGTAAGAAATCGAGGCTTTCGGCCGCTCGACACCTTCCTGAACCTGCATAAGGATGCGGTTGGCCTCGGACTCAGTGATCGGAACAGGCTTGGAGTCACCGAGGAACCCGGTAACCTTTGGCGTGTTCTTGATAAGGCTGAATACAGCGTCGGTCAGATGAGCCTTCACGAGGACGTAACCGGGGAAGAACTTCCGCTCGGCATCCACCTTACGACCACGACGAACTTCGACAACCTTCTCGGTCGGAACGACGACCTGCTCGATCTGGTGGGCGAGCCCCTTCTGGTTCGCTTGATCCAGAATCGACTCGGCTACTTTCTTTTCGAAATTCGAATAAGCGTGGACAATGTACCAACGCATTGCCATGAAAAAAATTCTCCCTTCGCCGCCAGATTCAGATGCTGATTCCGAGAATCAGATTGATCACCCACGACATGAGCTGATCCGCAGCAAAAAAGAACAGCGCAGCCATCGCAGCGAAAATCAGGACCATCACCGTCGAGATGGCTGTCTCGCGGCGCGATGGCCATGTCACCTTCGCCGTTTCAGACCGCACCTGCTGCAGAAACGTGAAAGGATTCGTGGTCTTGGACGACATATACCGCTCTTAATCTTTATTATAGCGCCCGAATAGCTTCAGGCAGAACCACCCTGTCTCACCTGGCACAGGATACAGGACTTCGAAAGGAAGTCACGAATCACACCGTTCCAGACACACGAGAAAGGCGCGTAAAGCAACATTACCGCTCCACGCACCGCGCATCTCGATTGCCTACATAGTTCCGATTCCCGTGGAACGCAACCCCTGTAAATAAATTGTAGAGTGGAAGATGGCAGGGGCAGCAGGGTTCGAACCCGCGACCTGCGGTTTTGGAGACCGCCGCTCTACCAACTGAGCTATACCCCTATGCGCTTTGATTGCGCCGCCTGCTTCTAGTGCGAGACGGAAAATGCTGCAAGCCAATTCTTCAGTTATTGGCTGTTTTAGCACCGGTTTCGGTGGATCAGAATCTGTGTCCGAACACCTCGCTGCGCGGGCCGGTATGTAGCCATTTTCACCCCAGAGCGCAACAACCTTCTGGGCGTTTTTGTCCGAAAGTTATCCCCAGGCGATTCAGGCGCAATCCGCGCACAACAATGGGTATGGAAGCAGACCCGCGCAAAAGAAAAGGGCAGCCGCGAAGGCTGCCCTGATCCATTCAGTCCAGCTGGGACCGATTACTCGGAGATCGAAGCTACGATGCCTGCACCGACGGTGCGACCACCCTCGCGGATAGCGAAGCGCAGGCGCTCTTCCATCGCGATCGGCACGATCAGCGTCACGTCCATGGTGATGTTGTCACCAGGCATGACCATCTCGACGCCTTCCGGCAGTTCGCAAACGCCGGTCACGTCCGTCGTGCGGAAGTAGAACTGCGGACGGTAGTTGGTGAAGAACGGCGTGTGACGGCCACCCTCTTCCTTCGTCAGGATGTAGGCTTCAGCCTTGAACTTCGTGTGCGGCTTGACCGAACCCGGCTTGCACAGAACCTGACCGCGCTCAACGTCCTCACGGCCGATACCGCGGATCAGAGCACCGATGTTGTCGCCAGCCTGGCCCTGGTCGAGCAGCTTGCGGAACATTTCAACGCCGGTAACCGTCGTCTTGCCGGTCGGGCGGATGCCGACGATCTCGACTTCTTCACCGACCTTGATGATGCCGCGCTCAACACGACCCGTGACAACCGTACCACGGCCCGAGATCGAGAACACGTCTTCGATCGGCATCAGGAACGGCAGGTCAACCGGACGCTCAGGCGTCGGGATGTAGCTGTCGACAGCGTCCATCAGGGCGCGAACTGCGTCTTCACCGAGCTCCTTGTTGGAGTCTTCGAGAGCAGCAAGAGCCGAACCCTTGATGACCGGAATGTCGTCGCCCGGGAATTCGTACTTCGACAGAAGCTCACGAACTTCCATTTCAACGAGCTCGAGCAGCTCGGCATCGTCAACCTGGTCGCACTTGTTCAGGAACACGACCAGCGCCGGAACACCAACCTGGCGAGCGAGCAGGATGTGCTCGCGGGTCTGCGGCATCGGGCCGTCAGCAGCCGAAACCACCAGGATCGCGCCGTCCATCTGGGCAGCACCGGTGATCATGTTCTTCACGTAGTCGGCGTGGCCGGGGCAGTCGACGTGTGCGTAGTGACGGTTGGCCGTCTCGTACTCGACGTGCGACGTGTTGATGGTGATACCACGAGCCTTCTCTTCCGGCGCGTTGTCGATCTGGTCGTACGCGCGGAAGTCACCGAAGTACTTCGTGATTGCCGCCGTCAGCGACGTCTTGCCGTGGTCAACGTGACCAATCGTGCCAATGTTCACATGCGGCTTATTGCGCTCAAATTTACCTTTAGCCATTTGCGAATACTTCCTCAGGCGACATTATTAGGGTTGTAGTTCGGCGGCGATAGCGGGATTGCCGGTAAAATACAAGCCCCTTTGGGCTTTATGCGGGGGTTCGTTCCATCCGCCGGGCGCGCAGGTGAAAGCCTGTCTGCGACCGATTTTTTCAATGCACCGCTCCTGTATGCCAGTATGAGCAATTTTTTGCTCAGGCATAAAAAACCATGGCGCTTTCTGCTAAGTATTTGCCAATAGCAGCGAAAATTATTCCTCTATTCGCCTCTGGCAGTCCAGTAAACTGGGGACAGATACAGCATGTACGTCTCGCGCGCTGACGCGAGCCTGGCACCCGAGCTGGCGCATTGCTCGCGAGCCTGGTGGCCGCTTAGCAATAGGTAATCAGATGTCTAGTCAAACTGCCTACGGCCGGCCTCGGGAGGCCAAGCCGTTCTATCGTTCTTTCGGGTTTCAGGTTCTTGTGGCCATGGCGCTCGGCCTCGTCCTGGGTTTCATCGCTCGCGAAATGGGCGCGGGACCTGACGGCACGCCCAACTGGCTTGCCCAGACCCTGCAAACGGTGGGTTCGATCTTCGTGCAGTTGCTGCGCGCCCTCGTCCCGCCATTGATCTTCACCGCCATCGTGGCTTCGATCAGCAACCTGCGTGAACTGTCGAACGCGGCGTCCCTCGTCTGGCAGACACTGCTCTGGTTTGCGATCACCGCGCTGATTGCCGTGGCGATTGGAATCACCCTTGGCCTGCTTATCCAGCCCGGCACCCGCGCGCTCATCGATGAGGCCGCTGCCCGCGCACCCGCTTCAACCGGGTCCTGGCTCGACTTCCTCAAGGGCCTGATACCGGTCAACATGATCGGGCTGGAAGCGAAAACACAGTTGAAGGACGCGTCGGCGAGCACATCGCTCAACTTCAATGTGCTGCAGATCGTGATCATCTCGATCGTTGTGGGCATTGCAGCGCTGCGTGTTGGGCCGGCAGCCCAGACCTTCCTCGACTTCAATCGCTCGTTCCTGGCGATCGTCCGCAAGATCCTCTGGTGGGTGATCCGGCTGACGCCGATCGGCACCGTTGGTCTCCTTGGCAATGCCGTCGCCCAATACGGGTGGCATACGTTGGGCCAGCTCGGCTGGTTCTCTGCCGCCGTCTACATTGGTCTGGCGATAGTGCTCTTTGTGGTCTACCCGGTGCTGCTCGTCGCGAACGGGCTGAACCCGATCCGCTATTTTGCGGGAGCATGGCCTGCAATCCAGCTCGGTTTTGTATCGCGCTCCTCAATCGGCACCCTCCCCGTCACCGAGGCTGTGACCGAGCGTGAGCTGGGCGTTCCACGCGAATATGCAGCTTTCGCCGTGCCGCTTGGTGCAACCACCAAGATGGATGGCTGCGCCGCCATCTATCCGGCGATCGCGGCGATCTTCATCGCCGAGTTCTACAACGTGCCGCTGGCGCTGCAGGACTATTTTCTCATCGCCTTCGTCTCCGTCATCGGTTCTGCTGCAACTGCGGGACTGACCGGTGCGGTCGTCATGCTGACGCTGACGCTCTCGACGCTTGGCCTTCCGCTACAGGGCGTCGGCCTCCTGCTCGCCGTCGATCCGATTCTCGACATGGGGCGCACGGCAGTGAACGTCGCCGGACAGGCGCTGGTCCCCACGATCGTATCGAAGCGGGCGGGCATCCTCGACCAGTCCGTCTACGACAACACAGGTAGCGGCGACATTCTTGACATTGAGCCAACGCCCGCGCACGCGTGATGACGAACGAAGAAAAAGCCGCGACCTGCGGCTTTTTCATCTATATGGTGGAACCATTGAGGTTTCCGGGCGTTTGGGGCACTCTCCAGGAGACTAACCAATGCAGACAATTCCATTCGGTTCCCCGGTTCATATTCGCTGCGCCAATCAGTCCGTAACCAGCATTCATTCCGCCAAGGAAGGCTTTGATTTTCTCCTGGGCTGTCAGTCTCACGACGGTCCGCTGTTTGAGAGTGCACTGGAAGCCTGCTTTTCGGCGCTAGCCAATCCAGACCATACGAGTGACGCCCGCCGCGGCCTGATCGCCTTTGCACATGCGCATGGCTACCTTGCGGAACTCGAGAAGCCGCAGACGGGCGCCCGCAAGCTCCGCATCACCTGGCGCAGTGCAGCCGCCAGAAGGGCAAATAGCGCCTATCGCGTTGGGCAGTGACATATCAGAGCAGAGCAGACCGCTGTTGTCGGTCTGCGCAATTTACCTGGAACCCTGCTGTTTGATATTCTCGCCAACAGCTTCCAGAGCGTCACCCAAGCCCTCCATCGGGGCTGCGAATTCTATACGTCCGACCGGTTCTGCATCGAACGAGATTCGGATCTCAAGCTTCTCGGTTATATGTTTGCGTATCTGCGGACCAACCGGAATTAGGGCTGAACAGGTGCGCTGAGTACAATCGGCTGTTGTGGAAAATTTGGCGTCCCCGTCGAAGGTGAGAACGACCTCACCGCCTTTGCCCACAGCGGCTGGCAGGGTCGCTAACATCTTCGGCTCGCCGGTGTCGGAAGCAGCCATCGCCCAGGAAAAGATTGTCCCGGCCCCCTCGATCGCGATCTCCTGCCGCACATTGCAGATCCTCTGCTTCTTCTTCAGATCCTCGTCACAGATCAGCGTCCAGTTCCTGAAAGGTTGGATTGATCTGCGGAAACTTCCGAGTTCCACACCCTGAGGCGGCTGCACTGACGATGGGACGACCACGAAAGACGGACCGGCCGGAGCTGCGGTCGCTGCCCCGGCCATCAAGAACCCCGCAATGAAGGTGTTTCTGAAAAGTCCCATCAAACTAGTTCAGCGTGAAGCTTACACCTGCAGCAACGCCCCACTTGTCGCCAGTGGTTACACCGGTGAGGTTGGTGCGGATCCTCTGGTCCATGGAAGTGTATCCCGCACCGAAGGCCATGGCGCCATAGTTGTTCCACACGCCACCGCCAGCGGCAATGCTGAGCTTGCCAGCACGGTCATCAAAGCGGAGGGAAGAGGCTGCCAGACCGACAGCGCCGGCCTTGCCCGCCTGGCTGTTGATCTCGGAGCTCAAGTTGGCGAGCCCACCGTTAAATTCCGCGCTCAGCTGCGACAGCCTGTCGTCCACCGCGCCGAAAGCAGAGCCGACATTGTCATAGCTTGTGCCCTGGATTTGATAGGATGGCGCGGAGATCGTGCCGTCGAGCTGCACGGTCGATCCGCCACCGAAGGCAGACGCGACGCTGCTGGAAATGGCATGGACCTGCGAACCATTCACTGCGTCATAGGAATTCGCTGCAACAGTTCCGGCGCGCACGTTACGGATCAGCACGGGAGCATCGCCCACATCGCCCTGACCGAGCGTGATCTGCGTGTAATCAACTGCGCCACCCGTGGTGTCGTACTTGACCGCGGAGTCACTCACCGCCCTTAGCTGCTTCACGTTGACCGCATCATTGTCCTGCGTACCAGAGGCGACACCCGTGATGGTGCGATTACCTGTCGCCGTGCCTATGGCAACTTCGCCAACGCTCGACTCGGTGGCCGAGAGGCCAAAACCGTTATAGTTGCTTTCAGCCCCCCGCTTTGTCGTGGACTGGAAGCCAAGAGCCACCGAATTATTGTGGCTAGCGACCGAATCCCTGCCGATAGCCGCCGCATTCGTGGTGTCGTCTGTAACCGACGCACGATGACCAACAGCGAGCGAACCAGAGGCTCCGTCACCAATTCTGGCTGCCTGACCGATCGCGGTGGATTCCTGAGAATTGGCACCAATAATTGCGGTGTTCCCGACAGCGGTGCTGCTGAACGAACCGCTGCCTATGTTGGACCGCGTTCCGATTGCGGTGCTGTCTCGCGCAGATCCTGTTCCCTGGCCGATTTTCGCATCAAAACCGAGGGCAGTGCTCTGTGAAGAATTGGGACCTACTTCCGCCCCGTAGCCAATTGCCGTCGACCACTCATTGCCAGGAGCAATGTTAGTCCAACCGTCGCCAATCGCAACGTTGGTGTTACTTCCCCCATCGTTAGCCCCAGCACCCGCTTGATATGCCTGTGCAGCGGTAGCGCTCAATGCCACGATCGCGCAGACAGCTGCGCCGTTTAGAAAACTCTTCATGTCCCCCTCAACAGATCACCAAAAATTAATATGATTAATCATCCACATTATTATTGGTCATACAAGCAGCTGTCTGACATGCCCAATTTGTTTATTCGATGGTGTTGCGAATTCGCCATAAGCGTAGCCACATACTTCGAATGGAGGATAACCCTTCGCATCCTTCAGATAAGTTGGAACGCATCGCTCCGGGTTGGGTTGGGTGTACAACAGTCAACTGTGGAGGAATGAATGTCCCCCGACGAACCACGAGACGGCAAACCCGGCACGACGGATCAGTTTCCCCGCTGGGAAGGCCCTGAAGAAAACCGCCCGTCCGGATACTTGCCCGCCAAAGACAATCCGGAGGGCAAGCCCGCCCGCGACATCGAGAAGGACTATCCCCTACCCGCATTCATCGAGAAACTGAGGCGGCTCGCCGATGCACTCGAGAACGGGCAGCGCTTCCAAATCGACATCGCCGGAGAACGCATCAACGTTCCCGCCCGCGCCCACTACAACATTGCGTACGAACGCGGTGGCGGCGAAGAGGAGATCGAGTTCCAGATCACCTGGTCCGAGATCGAGCGCTAGAGCAGTTCCTGGAACAGTGGGAACCGGTTTTCCGTACGGCACTGCGAGACAACGAAGACGTAGAGCAGTTCAGAGTTTCTCTGAACTGCTCTACTGCGTTGCAGCTGACCGCCTGCCCACGTGTAACGTCGCTCACTACCCCTACTATCCATATTGCCATGCACCGAATTTGGGTTGAACATGGCGCAAACGGTGGTGGGGACCAACATGGGCGTTCGCAAATACGTTCAGTTTACGGATCTGTCGCATTGGGACGATGACAGCATTGTCGTCGTGCACGTTCTTCCAAGCGGAATGGCGAGGGTACGGCTGCGCACGGATCAGGATCAGTCGGAAGAACTGCCGTTGGGCGAGGCGCTGGAGCAGGCCCGATTCTCGCTTAATCTCCCGATTCGCGAGCAGGTGGCCGTCTACCTGGAAGACGATTCCCTATGGGAAGATCGCTACGGTGAACTCGTCCGCTACGAGGCGTGATAGAGGGACGACGAGAAATTGGGGAGATCGAAGACTGGAGCGGGTAGCGGGAATCGAACCCGCATATTCAGCTTGGAAGGCTGCTGCTCTACCATTGAGCTATACCCGCGTCCGGAAGATGGTGGAGGGTGCTGGATTCGAACCAGCGTAGGCTGAGCCAACGGATTTACAGTCCGTCTCCTTTAACCACTCGGACAACCCTCCATAGCACTTGCCGGAACAAGTACTTAACTGGAAACAACCTTGCCGTTACGAAGCAATGTCGCCGTCCGGAATGGCCGCGTTATGGCGATCCAAAGCGCACCTGTCAACGGGGGGTGATGCAGAAATCGCAACAGCCGGGTTTCTTTTCACAGGGGGCTTCGCTTTTCACATAGGCGCAGCCCCATAGCTTCGCTATAGGGAGGTCATGAGTGACGAAAAGAAATACACCACCCCCAAGGACAGCCACTATGCACGGCTGAGGCGCGCCCACCGCGACAACCAGTCGAAGGGCGAACCCCGCCGCCGCAACCGCCCGGCACTGCCCGGAACTGCCGCACCGGAAGGTCTCGTCCGCCTTTATGGGCTGCACACGGTTCGCGCGGCGATGGACAACCCGAAGCGGAAAATCCGCTCCATGTTCATCACGCGCAACGCCGCGCAGCGCATGGAGCTTGGCGATCCGGCCGCCCTGCCCTTCCCCGTGGAAATGGTAGAGCCGAAGGCGATCGACCTTCTGACGGGCACCGACGCCGTCCATCAGGGCGTGCTGATCGAAGCAGAACCCTTGCGCCCCAAATCCTTGGCGGCATTGGGTGATACGCCGCTGGTGCTGGTCCTCGACCAGGTGACCGATCCGCACAATGTTGGCGCCATCATGCGCTCTGCCGTGGCATTCGGCGCTGGTGCGCTGATCACGACGGCCCGCCACAGCCCGGAAGAATCAGGCGTCCTGGCAAAGGCGGCCTCCGGCGCTCTGGAACACATCGACCATATCGAGGTCCGCAACCTCGCGGCAGCCATCGAAGAGCTGCATGGCCTCGGCTTCTTCACCGCCGGTCTTGATTCGGAAGGCCCTGCGATTCTCGAAGAGACGCTGCAGGGCGAGCGAATCGCGCTTGTGCTGGGCTCTGAAGGCAAGGGCCTACGCCAGAAGACGCGTGAGACCGTGAAGGCTCTTGCGCGGTTGGATATGCCGGGAGCGATCCGCTCGCTCAACGTTTCCAACGCAACCGCCGTGGCGCTCTACGTCGCCCGACGCACGCTTTCTGGCGCTTGAACCGACGGAACGCAACCAAACCACGCCTTTGAACGTTTTCCCGGCTAATCCTCCGCCCTGCGAAGGCAAGGCGGACTGTTGCTGTCGGGGAAACGGGCGGTTCTCCGGGCAAGGCTGGAGAAAACTCAATGGCGCCTCCTCGCTACTGGAAAGGCTATCTCAAGCTCTCGCTTGTGACCTGCGCGGTCTCGCTGACGCCCGCCACCTCCCCTTCCGAGAAGATCCGGTTCCACACGATCAACAGCGAGACCGGCAACCGGGTGCGCAGCCGCTATGTGGATGCCGAGACCGGCAAGGTCGTATCCGACAAGGATCAGGCCAAGGGTTACGAGATCGAGGAAGGCCGCCAAATCATCCTGGAAGAGGATGAAATTGAGGCGGCCGCCGTCGAAAGCACCCGCACGATCAACATCGAGCAATTCGTGCCGGCCGATTCGATCGACTGGATCTGGTACGATTCGCCCTACTACCTCCTGCCCGAAGACGATGTAGCCGAAGAAGCCTTCGCGGTGATCCGCGAGGCCATGAAGGCAACTGATACGGTCGGCATCTCACGGCTGGTGCTCGCCCGTCGTGAGCGCGCCGTGATGCTTGTGCCCCGCGACAAGGGCATTGTGCTCTGGACGCTGCGATACGGTGATGAAGTCCGTGAGGCCGATGAAATCTACGGCAAGGCGCCGCAGAAGTCCGGCGAGAAGGAGATGGTTTCCCTCATCCAGACCCTGATCAAGGACAAGACGGTCAAATGGGAGCCTTCACTGGCGCAGGATCCTGTGCAGGATAAGCTCAAGGACATCATCGCAGCTAAGGAAAAGGACCAGAAGAAGAAGCCATCCAAGAAGAAGAAGGACGACGATGATGAAATTGAAACGCCCAACAATGTCGTCAGCATCATGGATGCATTGAAACGATCGATCGACAAGGAAAAGAAGGGCAAGCGCTAAAGCAGTTCCAGGAAAAGTGGGAACCGGTTTTTCGTCTGGAACTGCGCGAGAAAAGTCAGTTCCAGGCAAAGTGGGAACTGGTTTTCCGTTCGGAACTGCGCGAGAAAAGCCAGTTCCAGGAAGTGGGAACCGGTTTTCCTATTGCAACTGCGATGTCATAAAGAACATCCGCTTACTTCTTCTTAGGCTTCGGCAGGGCCACCGCAGCCTTCCAGAAATCTTTCCATGGATCATCGACGGCAAGCCGTTGGACTGCATTCTCGACGGTGAAATAGGCGGGGCCAATGTCGGGGGAAAGCTCGTCCCAGGCCAGCGGCATCGAGACCGGAGCTCCATCTCGCGAACGGGTCGAATACGGCGCAACTGCGGTTGCCCCCCGCCCGTTGCGTAGGTAATCGATCAGGATCTTGCCCTTGCGCTTGGCCTTGGAAACCGTGGCCACGTAACGAGAACTATCGTCCTCCGCCATTGAGTCGGCAATCCCCTTGGCGAAGGCTTTCACATCTTCCCACGGGGCCTTGGGCTTGAGCGGCGCCACCACGTGCAGACCCTTTCCGCCCGAGGTCTTCACGAAGCTCTTGAGGCCGCAAGCTGCGAGCCTTTCGCGAACCTCGATCGCCGCTTCGATCACCTCCGGCCACTCGACGCCGGGACCCGGATCGAGATCCATGTTGATCCAGTCGGGCTTTTCGAGGTTCTTCAGATTCGCACCCCAGGGGTGGATTTCGAGCGTCCCGCCCTGCACGAGCCCGATCAGCCCCTTGAGGTCCTTGATGGCAATGACCGGTTCATCATCCTCCGGATCCTTGGCGAGGATGATGTCCTTCGATTGCCCCTTCCATGCATGTTTCTGGAAGAAGCATTGCCCTGCTGCACCGTCCGGGCAGCGCACCAGCGCCAGCGGCCGGTTCACGACGAAGCTTTCCATCCGCGGCCAGACCTGGACGTAATACTCGGCAAGCCCCTGCTTGGTGACGCCTACATCCTCCCAGTAGACCCTATCCGGATGGGTAAGCCGGACGTCCGGCAGTTCGACTGGTTCCTGCACTGGTCCTCCCTCCGATTCTCGGACGATCTCCTGCGGGCTCTTGTCCTCCCGAAGACCCTGGAACGCCGCATGGCGGATGATATTGTCGGCGGTCCAGACCTGAAACTCAACTTCAGCCACGAGTTCCGGCTTCACGAACTGGAGGTTCTTGGCTTCCAGCGTTGTCAATTTTTTCTTTGTCGGAGTTTTGGCAGCCTTCAGTTTCGACAGCTTGCCGAACAGCTCCTTGGCCGTTTTCTGGGTGAAGCCCGTGCCAACGCGTCCGGCATAGATGAGATCGCCCTTGTCATAATAGCCAAGCGCCAGCGACCCGATGGCAGTGCTGGACGTGGTCGAAGGCGTATAGCCGATGATCACGAACTCCTGCCGCTTCGAACACTTGATCTTCAGCCAATTGCGCGAGCGACCGCTGCCATAGGCTGCGTCGGCAGTCTTCGAGATGATCCCTTCGAGGCTGAGCTTGCAGGCATGGTTGAGAACCGTCTGGCCGTCCTCCTCGAAATGCTCGCTGAAGCGCAGTACCGGGTCTGCCGAATGCAGCAGAACCTGCAACGTGCGCTTCCGCTCAGTCAGCGGTGCACCCCGCAGGTCCATGCCATCAAGGTGGAGCAGGTCGAACGCATAATAGACCATTCGGTCGGTGCGCCCTTCCGAAAGATCTGCCTGCAGGCTGGAAAAGCTCGCAACCGCGCCATCGCCTTCGACGATAACCTCGCCGTCAAGGATCGCCTCATCCACCGGCAACTTCTTCAACGCATTCGCCAGATCCTTGCCGAACCGCTCCGTCCAGTCGAGCCCGCTCCGGGTAAAGAGTTTTACCTTACCCTTCTGGATATGCGCCTGGATACGATAGCCATCGAACTTGATCTCGTGGAGCCATTTCGCGCCCGATGGCGGCGTCTTGGCGAGCGTGGCAAGCGCGGGCTCAATGAAGCCCGGCCACTTTGCCTTTTTGGCCTTGGCTGGGATGGGAAGCGCGGTCTCTTCCGTCTTGAGCTTGCCCTTTTTGGAAGACCAGCCGGGCTTCTCGTCAGCCACTTCCTCGACAACCCGTCCGGTCTTCACGGACTCCGGACGCTCCTCAAGGATATCGGGCTCGCCTTCGGCACGGGCGAATTCGTCGGTCGCCTTGATCAGCAGCCAGTTTTCCTTTTCGCCCTTCTTCTGACCCATCCGGACGAGATGCCACTCGCCAGACAGCTTCTCGCCCTTGAGGCGGAAGTCGATATGACCCTTGGCATAGCCCTTCTTGAGGTCGCCGACCGGCTCCCAGGTGCCACGATCCCAGACAATGACGGTGCCGCCGCCATATTCGCCCTTCGGGATCGTCCCTTCAAAGCTGCCGTATTCAAGCGGGTGATCTTCCACATGGACGGCGAGCCGCTTTTCGCCCGGCACGAGGCTCGGCCCCTTGGTGACGGCCCAGCTTTTCAGCACACCGTCCATCTCGAGGCGCAGATCGTAGTGCAGCCGCCGCGCCGCATGTTTCTGTATGACGAAGCTGAGCTCTGCAGCCTTCTTGCGCCGCCGTGTTGAAGCGCCGCGTGGTTCGGGCGTGGAGCCAAAATTGCGTTTGCTGTGATAGGTCTCGAGCGCCATTTAGCTCGCTTTCCGGCGTGTTGACGCTGCCTTGCTGTTTGAAGCCGCGCGTTTGCCCTCCACCGCCTTGGCGGCTTTCGCGCTCTCGCGCAGGGCATCGAGCAGATTGACGACCTTGGCCTCGCGCTTGCGCGGCGGCACCTTGATCTCCTTGCCCTCGGCTTTCGCCTTGATGAGATCGGCCAGCGCCTGATCGTAGCGGTCATCGAAGCTGCGCGGATCGAAACTGCCCATCTTCGTTTCGATGATGTGCTTCGCCAGATCGAGCATCTCGCCTTCGATCTTCATCTCAGGCAGTTCCTTGAAGATCTCCTCGGCGAGCCGTACCTCATAATCGTAGTTGAGCGTGTTGGCGACGAGCCCCTCGCCTTCGGGCCGCAGGATCAATGTCCGCGCCTTCTTGAAGAGCACGGCCTTGCCGACGGCGGCCACCTTCTGGCGTTTCATGCCCTCGCACAGCACTGCAAAGGTCTCGCCCAGAATGCCGCCGGAGGAAGCCAGATAATACGGCTTGTCGAAGAAGACCGTGTCGACATCCTCAGCCGGCACAAACCCTTCGATGGTGATGGTCTTGTCGTTGTTGGGGAGAGCTGCGGCGATCTCGTCCGGGTGCAGGATGATGTACTGGCCCTCGCCAGTCTCATAGCCTTTCACCTGGTGCTCGCGATCAACGACCTTGGACGTATCCTCGTCGATATACTCGCGGCTGACCCGGTTGCCTGTCTTTCGATTGATAATGTGAAAGGAGATCCTCTTCGAGGTCGTCGCCCCGGCATAAAGAGAGATCGGCAGAGCCAGCTCAGCCAGCTTTATATAACCCTTCCACGTCGCTCGTGGCGCCATGGTACGCACTCCCACAACAATGCAGAAGAACGCAGACAGTATAAAGAGGTTCCATCACTGCCATATAGAACCACTTTGCCGGCGCATATCTTTGCCGCCGGTAAGCAATATTTGCACGTGACTCGGGTCCTGTCAGGGGCCTGTTCGTTCAACCTGCTTTGGCTCGATGGGGATGGGATCCATCTTCCGGCGTTCCTCCTGCTTCGCCTCCCGCAGGCGTTCCTGGCTGGCGAACAGCGACCAGACGGCAAAGAATAGCGCTGCGATCAGCGGCCCGATGACGAACCCATTGATGCCGAGAAGCGAAATGCCGCCCAGCGTCGACACCAGCACCACGTAATCCGGCAGGCGCGTATCCTTGCCGACGAGCGGCGGTCGCAGGAGATTGTCGATCAGGCTGATGACGAAGACGCCGACAGCAAGCAGGATGCCACCGCGCACATATTCGCCGGTGAGCAGAAGATAGAAGGCAACGGGGGCCCAGACGAGGAACGAACCGATTGCCGGCAGCAGCGACAGGACGGCCATCAGCACGCCCCAGAGCAGCGGCGCCTCTATGCCGAGGAACCAGAAGGCAAGCCCGCCGATCGTGCCCTGCAGAATGGCGATGATGACATTGCCCTTCACCGTCGCCTTCACCACTGTCGCGAACTTCCGCAGCACATAGTCCGTATGAAAATCGCTGAGCGGGCTCGCGCGGCGGATGATGCGCGCGATGACCGAGCCGTCGCGGAACAGGAAGAACAGCACGTAGAGCATCACGCCGAGGCTGACGAAGAGCTGCGCGGTTCCCTGCCCGATGCTGAGCGCCCGCGAGGCGACCATCTGCGCGGCCTGCGCCACGAAGGAGGTGATGCGGGCCTGAACCTGCTCGATGCTGTCGAGCTGGAAATTGCCGAGCATGTCGACCACGTAGGTTGGCAACGCATCGCGGATATGCTCGACGATGGTGACGAGATCGACCTGGCTGCGGCTGAGCCTGTTGTAAAGCGCCGTTGCCTCCTGGGCGAGCGAGGCAAGGATCAGCGATCCCGGGATGACGACGATGCAGACACAGGCGACGAGGCTGAGCGCCGCCGCTAGGTTCCGTCGTCCCTTGAGCCTCACCACAAGCCAGCGCTGCAGCGGATTGAACAGGAGCGCCAGGATGGCGGCCCACAGCACCGCCCCATAGAACGGCAGGAGCAGCCAGATGAAGGCGATCGTCACCAGGACGACCATGACCATGAAACTGTTATCCTGAACGCTGCGACGCAATTGCCTTTGCCTCCTTGGTGGACAGTTCCACGGCCCATGGGCCCCTACGTTATAGGCTTTTGGCCCGTTCTGTGAATGGGAATGATGTAAGCCTGGCTATCGCAAACGGTTCCACGGACGCCCGCGACAGACCGGCGCGACCAACGACACCTGTGCCGGTTTAACCTTGCGCCCTATGCGCGCCCGAGCTTCCTCGCGGCTGGGCGCACCCTCTTGACAGTCTCGCAAAACTCATTCAGTTACAGCGCGTTCTTTGGTCTTGCCCTTGTAGCTCAGTTGGTAGAGCACCTGATTTGTAATCAGGGGGTCGGCGGTTCAAGTCCGTCCGGGGGCACCATGAATTTCCCAGTAAAGCATCGCACTAAAATCCAACTTCCGCCGTTGGCGGGCGGTCGATGTGGCGTCATATTGTAAATGAATTCCCTTGGTTCCAAGGGGTTCATGAGAGACTCGGCTACTCCACGCGACATAGATGCACCATGGATTGACGGCTTCCACCGCGTCCAGCATCATTCACGTGGGGAAGCGGAGGTGTGAAAATTGCATGAAAGTATATTTCAGCTGCGGGCCCGAGCACCGCTGCATTTTATCAATCGTGCGTGGGACGCCCGGGCAGCAGCGCGTTATCTTTGGGAGGGAAACAAAACTAATCAGAGACTATTCGCTGCATTCCTCCGCGAGGGTTCATTGGCGCTCGAACTCGCTATCAAAGGCGTCATCGCTCAACGGCTCGTGAACGGCACGATAGAGCTTAAAGATGATCGCCCGCCACAAACCCACGATCTGCCTCAGCTCTGGCACACCGCCAAATTGCCAAAACTCAAGAGTGAAGATCAGGGTCGGCTTATCTTCGCAAAACACGTGCTGTATTGGGGAGGGCGCTATCCCGTCCCTGCCAAAGAAAGCGATTACGCCAGAGAAGAAAGAGAGGAAAAGCCGTTTCGTAAAATTGTCGGTAAAATCGGGCGCTACAACATAGAGCAAAGGTTGAACCTGGGTTGGGACGATTTTGACCGGATCTTTCGTATTGCAGCGGACACTCAGGTTTCCATTGCACCGTACACTGATGCGCGAGGCTTCCTTATTTTCCCTGAAGGCCACGAGAAATATCGCGGTTAGCAATCAGGCCCTCTGAACATGTAGTTGAAAACGACCGGTCTCGAGTTCTAACTACTTTGCGAGCCGACCGAATTGGTAAGCCGTGTGCAATTTTGAGGGCAGATCGTGGCTTCGGAGACCGCCTATATTAGTTTAGGTGACTTGCCCTTGACGCAGCTCAAGAATCCGCCTGCATTGTGCCACCACTTGCACAGCGGACGAGTATCATGGCGGAAGCAGACAGACCTCAGCAGATTGTCTTCCTTGATCGGGAGACGCTTCCGCCCGAGACCTGCCTCAAGGGATTGAGCTTCCCGCATGATCTGACCCTTTACGGGAGGACGGCGCCTGATCAGGTGGCCGCGCGGATCGCCGATGCGGACATCGTCATCACCAACAAGGTTCCGGTAAGGGGCGACGCCATCGGTCAGGCGAAACGGCTGAAGTTGATCGCGGTCGCCGCCACCGGCTATGACAACGTCGACCTTGCAGCCTGCACCGAGCGCGGGATCACCGTATCAAACATCCGCAACTACGCGGGGAACACGCTGCCTGAGCATACGTTCGCGCTCATCCTGGCGCTGCGCCGGAGCATCCTTCCCTATCACCAGTCGGTGGCGCGCGGGGAATGGCAGAAGTCCGGCCAGTTCTGCTATTTCGACTATCCGGTTTTCAATCTGGCGGGCGCCACGCTCGGCGTCATCGGCGACGGCACGCTCGGGCGGGCGGTGGCGAAGCTCGGCGAAGCCTTCGGCATGCGCGTCCTCTTTTCCGCGCACAAGGGCCGCACCGGCATGGGTTCGCTCTATACGCCCTTCGAGGAAGTGCTGCGCCAGAGCGACGTGATAACGCTCCACTGCCCGCTGAAGCCAGCAACGCGCAACATGATCGCGGCCGAGGAATTCGCGCTGATGGAGCGCCGGCCTCTGCTCATCAACACCGCGCGCGGTGGCCTGGTAGATGAAAACGCGCTCTGCGATGCGCTTGAGAGAGGACAGATATCCGGCGCCGGATTCGACGTGGTGACGAAGGAACCGCTTCCGGCGGACCATCCGTTCACGCGGCTCATGGATCGTCCGAACTTCATCCTGACGCCGCATATCGCCTGGTCGAGCCGCGAGGCCATCCAGGTCCTCGCTGACCAGCTCATCGAGAACATCGAACTTTTCCACAAGGGAACGCCGCGCAATGTCGTCCAATAGCAAGCCTGACGCCGGGTTCTATCGCACCGTCCTGCGCGAAATGTTCAACGCGGCGATAGCGGCCGCCCAGCCCGCGCTGGTGCTGCCCCAGCATCTGCCTTCGAAGCCGAAGGGCAGAACCATTGTCGTCGGCGGTGGCAAGGCTTCCGCAGCGATGGCGAGGGCACTGGAGGAAAACTGGCCGCATGAGCTCTCAGGCTGCATCGTCACCCGCGATGGCCACGAGGTTGCCTGCAACCGGATCGAGGTCTTGTCCGCCTCGCATCCCGTACCTGACGAGCGCTCTGTTACTGCCGGCAAGAGGATGCTGGAGCTGGTGTCCGGCCTCACCGAAGACGACCTTGTGATCGCCCTCATTTCCGGCGGCGGTTCTTCCCTGCTCTCCGTTCCGGCTGAAGGCCTGACGCTTGACGACAAGCAGGCGGTGACACGCGCCCTGCTCCGCTCTGGTGCTGCAATCAGCGAAATGAACATTGTGCGCAAGCAGCTGTCGGCAATCAAGGGCGGCAAGCTGGCTGAAGCTGCCTATCCGGCGCGCGTGGTGACGCTGCTGATTTCCGACGTGCCGGGCGACGACCCGTCCGCCATCGCCTCGGGGCCGACGATTCCGGACACTTCCACGCCAGCAAAGGCACTTGAGATCCTCGAACGGTACGGCATCACCGAACCAGTGTCAGTGATCCGCCATCTGCAGGCAGCGAAGGAAAGCTCTGGTCGCGCTCCGTCTAACGCGGACAATGCGCACACGATCATCGCCCGCCCGCAGGCATCACTGGAAGCAGCCGCGCGGGTCGCGGAGGAGCACGGCATCACGCCGGTCATCCTCGGCGATGCGCTGGAGGGTGAGTCCCGTGACCTTGCGCGCGAACTGGCCGAAATCGCCCGACGGACGAAGGCAACCGGCGAAACCGCAGCTCCGCCCTGCGCCCTGATTTCCGGCGGCGAGACAACCGTGACGGTGCGCGGCAATGGGCGGGGCGGACGCAACGTCGAGTTCCTGCTTGCGCTCGCCGTGGAGCTGAACGGGCTGGAAGAGACCTATGCGATTGCCGGGGATACCGATGGCGTGGACGGCGCGGAAGAAGTGGCAGGTGCCGTGATTGCCCCGGATACGCTCACCCGTGCACAGGAAATCGGCATCGATCCGCGCGCTTTCCTGGAAAACAACGACGGGCATACGTTTTTCGAGCGGCTCGGCGATCAGGTCGTCACCGGCCCAACGCTCACCAATGTCAACGATTTCCGCTGCATCATCGTGGGCGGATCAGGTCAGCCGCTTTAGCGTGTTGCCTCTGGTCCGGTTCTTGCATCGACAACCTTTTGGGGTCTTCGTAAGGCAGCTTGCCGTGCGGCTTGCTCGTCCCCTATGGTGCTCCGAAATCTTGTGGCGGCGTCTCTTCGCAGACCCTCCCTGCGTGCGAGGCGATACTCTGTGACTGACGCGACGAACGAGCAGGCCCAACCGGCGGTATCGCCGCAAGCGTCAGCGCCTATCCATGCCGATAACTATATCGTTGGCATGGCAGCAGCCCTTCTCGCCTATCTCTCGATGGCGGCCATGAACGTACTGGCCAAGCTTCTGTCGGAGCATCATCACGTCATTGAAATCGGCTTCTACCGCAATCTAATAGGCTTCCTGCCGTTCCTGTTCATGGTCTTTGCCATGGGCAAGCGGGACATCCTGAAGATCCGGGGAAATCGCAGGGACATCTTCCTGCGTTCCATTCTGGGATCAGTTTCGCTGATCTTCACCTTCGCAGCTTACGCCGCGATGCCGATGGCGGACACCTCCGCATTCCTGTTCACCTCGTCGCTCCTCATCCCCGCGCTCGGCTTCTTCGTGCTCGGCGAAAGAGTTGGCCCCTTCCGCTGGTCTGCCATTGCCCTGGGTTTCCTGGGCGTGCTCATCATGCTGCGCCCGACTGGCGTGGTAAATTCGGTCGGCGTGTCCCTCGCACTGGGCGCGGCCATGATCCAGGCAGTCCTTCAGATCCTGCTTCGCAAGCTCGGCAGGACAGAGCGTCCCGAAACAGTGACCTTCTACTTCCTGGGCATCGGCGCCGTACTGACCGCAATTCCCCTGCCCTTCGTATTCACCGCCCCAAGCTGGAATGAACTGCCGCTCATCGTCGGCATTGGCCTCTGCGGCGTATTCATGCAGATGGCCCTGTCGATCGCCTTCAAGAACGCACCGGCAAATATCATCACAGTCTTCAACTACAGCAGCATAATCTGGACCACGACCTTCGGCTGGTTCATCTGGAACGACTGGCCCACCCTGCCCATCTGGATTGGCGGTTCAATCGTCGTCATCTCCAACTTCATCATCGTCTGGAGAGAGACGCGGGTTGGCGTTCCCGGTCGCGAAAAGCCGCTGCCGTCGCCCTGAAGCTCTGCAACCCCTGAGGGAGAGGCCCCGTATGGGTAATTGAGGCTCGGTCATCCCAGAAGAACGCGAAATGCTGGGGGATTTCCAAGCAAAAAATGTGCTAAATATTTGGGCGGCAGTGTCCTGCCGCCCTCCCCACAGGGTCGACATCGCTCAGGCAAGCCACTGCCACCCTCCGATAAGATACGCCCTTGTTTACGCGTAAAAGTTGTCCTATACGCCTCGCCGGGTGGGAACCAACGGCGGATTCGCTCTGCCGAAAATGGCTTTGGGGTCTTCATATGTCTATATATCTGCCGTTCGTGGGACGGCTGAAGCTGAAACCTGTGTTTTCTGTCAGAACACGGGAACGCATCATATTCAGAACAGGAAGTTACGCGTTCGTTCTCATGCCTTGGAAGCACCTGAAACAGAACCCTTCCACAAGTTCATCAAGACGACTGAACATCCAGAACTAGCTGGAGCAGGAGACTAAGGCTTCCTGTACTGTCTAGCCTTAGTCTCACCCCCCCTGGTCGTTTAACTTCTTCATCATTATACTTCATTCCGAATTCTCCGGCCTCTTCTACGAAGTTGCTGCTCTTTGGGAAAAGAGCTGGAACACCAGCGCGATCGGCGGGTTAGGCACCCAAAGAGAGGTGTCACATGATGAAATCCGCAAAAATGATCCTTCCGCTGATGGTGTTCACTGCTTCGGCCTTTTCGGCCTTCGCGCAAGACAACAGCGGAGGCGCCAGTTCAATCCCGGAGAGCCAGCTTAGCGCGGTCAAGGACCGCTGCTCGGAGCTTCAGGCGCAGCAGGGCACGACCGGCAGCAACGAGCCGGAGACCACGCAGCCCGAAAGGCAGACCAACCAGCCTGGCAACGACGGCAGCACCGCCAGCGGGAACACTTCCGCTAGTGCAGGAGCTGGCAGCGGCGATGCAGCAGGCGCAGCTGCCGGCAGCGGCGCTGCAGCTTCCGCAGATTCCAATGCCGCCGCCAGCAACGGCGCCGGTAACTCAAACGCTGACAACAGCAGCCAGGGCGAGGCAGCCTTCGATATCTCGTCCATCACCCTGCAGGATTGCATTGATCAGGGTCTGGTCGACAACGACGCCGACAATTGATCTTGCGTCATCTAGGCGGCCGCAACAGATAAGCACGCGTCCGCCAACTTCACCATCTCGGAATGCGTATTTCGGGATGGCAGTTTCCCGAGCAATTACATGAAATTGCTAGGCCCCAGGGCGCGTGCATGCTAACCGTTGAGATAACGGAATTGCATGAACCCCCTGGTATCGTAT
Source organism: Nitratireductor aestuarii (assembly GCF_014641695.1). Lineage (GTDB taxonomy): Bacteria > Pseudomonadota > Alphaproteobacteria > Rhizobiales > Rhizobiaceae > Chelativorans > Chelativorans aestuarii. The sequence goes on from NZ_BMIF01000001.1 coordinate 686,274, forward strand.
GAACACGCAGACATTCTCCTCGCTCGCATTCGTGTCAGCCGATACGGAAGACGCTCAGAAGGCCCAGGAGCGTCTGTCGGATTTGTACGGCAACCGATCTCCTGCGGATGCCGACGTGATCGTCGTCCTGGGCGGCGATGGTTTCATGCTGCAGACGCTGCGCGAAACCATGGGCTCCGGCAAGATGCTCTACGGCATGAACCGCGGCACCATCGGCTTTCTCATGAACGAGTACCATGAGGAAGATCTCCCCCGGCGTATCGCCGAGTCCATTCCCGAGACGATCAAGCCGCTCGAGATGATTGCCGAGGACGAGCATGGCAATGTCGTCACAGCACTGGCCATCAACGAGGTTTCACTCTTCCGTCAGTCCTTCCAGGCGGCGAAGATCCGGATCACCATCGATGGCAAGCCGCGCGTGGATGAACTGATCTGCGACGGTATCATGGTGGCGACGCCGGCCGGCTCCACCGCCTATAACCTGTCAGCCCACGGGCCGATCCTGCCGCTCGACGCGCCCTTGCTGGCGCTGACACCGGTAAGCCCCTTCCGCCCCCGTCGCTGGCGCGGTGCGCTCATCCCGAACCGCTCGTCGGTCGAGTTCACCATCCTTGAGCCCGCCAAGCGTCCAGTCAACGCGGTTGCCGACAATCGGGAAGTAAAGTCCGTCCTCTCGGTGCGCGTGCATGCCTCTGTCGACCACACCGCCACCCTGCTTTTCGATGCCAGCCATCCCTGGGAAGAACGCATCGTCGCCGAGCAGTTCCGGTATTAGCCCACCACAATGCTTTCGTGACGCATCTGCCACGCTAGACATTCTTGTTCGGCAGCAGAAGTGATAGTATAGGCGGGTAATTGCAACTCAGTGTTGACATCTGCAACACTAAGTCTTACCTCGCAGGCACGGGGTGGAGACGCAGCGCCCCTTTGACCGCGTTATTGTTGCGCAGCACTGCAGAGAGAGAGCAAAGACGCCACTCCGTGTCAGATACAGACGTTCAGGAAATCACGCAGCAGGTTACGACCTTCGAAGAACTGGGCCTTTCGCCTAAGGTCCTTTCCGCTGTCATCGACGCCGGTTACACTCAACCCACACCGATCCAGGCGGGCGCTATTCCGCATGCGCTGGAGGGTAAGGACGTTCTGGGTATCGCCCAGACGGGAACGGGCAAGACGGCGGCCTTCGTGCTGCCCATGATCACCCGCCTTGAGAAGGGCCGCGCCCGGGCGCGCATGCCGCGCACACTGATCCTTGAGCCGACGCGCGAACTCGCCGCCCAGGTTGAAGAAAACTTCGTCAAATACGGCAAGAACCATCGGCTCAACATTTCCTTGTTGATCGGCGGCGTTTCCTTTGACGAACAGCTGAAGAAGCTCGAGCGCGGTGCAGACGTGCTGATCGCTACGCCGGGTCGCCTTCTCGACCATTTCGAGCGCGGCAAGCTGCTGCTCACCGGCGTTGAGATCCTCGTCATCGACGAAGCAGACCGCATGCTCGACATGGGCTTCATCCCCGACATCGAGCGCATCTGCAAGCTGATCCCGTTCACGCGCCAGACGCTGTTCTTCTCGGCGACCATGCCGCCGGAGATCACCAAGCTTACCGAGCAGTTCCTGCAGGCTCCGGTCCGCATCGAAGTGGCAAAGCCCGCGACGACCAACGCAAGCATCACGCAGAAGCTTGTAAAGTCCGGCTCCAAGCCCTGGGACAAGCGCGATCGTCTGCGCCAGCTGATCCGCGCGGAAGGCGACGAACTGAAGAACGCGATCATCTTCTGCAATCGCAAGACGGAAGTGGCTACACTTTTCCGCTCCCTGGTGCGCCACGAATTCGATGCCGGCGCGCTACATGGCGACATGGATCAGCGCTCACGCACGACGATGCTGGAGAACTTCCGCAAGGGCAAGCTTCGCCTGCTCGTTGCCTCGGATGTCGCCGCACGGGGTCTGGATATTCCGGACGTGAGCCACGTCTTCAACTTCGACATTCCGATCCATGCGGATGACTACGTCCACCGCATCGGCCGTACCGGCCGTGCCGGACGAAGCGGCAAGGCCTTCACGCTCGTCACCAAGAGCGACAAGAAGTATCTGCAATCGATCGAGAAGCTGATCGGCGAGGACGTCGATTGGTACGACGGCGATCTTTCGACGCTTGGTCCCGAGGACGAGCACGAGGAGAAGCCAAGCCGTGGCAAGGCTGGCTCCAAGCGCAACGACAGGGACCGCAAGCCGAAGCGCGAGCGCGAGGCACGGCCTCCGAAGGCAGAAGCCCAGCCGGAAGCTCCTGTGGCCGCTGAAGCTACGCAGCCGGTCGAGAGCCACCGTTCCGCCCCTGCCCCGCGTCCTGCGGAGCGCAAGGACCGTCGTGACAACATCCGCTCGGGCAATGAGGATCGCCGTTCGCGCTACCGTGATCGCGACGACGATATGCCCGCTGTGGTCGGCTTCGGCGATGACATCCCCGACTTCATGAAGATTGTTGGCAAGGTCTGAGACCGAACCAAGTTCTGAACCCCTGGCCCGCCAGGGGTTTTTGATTCCTGCTCCGAACACCCGCACGGTCCACAAAAAAAACCCGCCTCAAGGGCGGGTTTAGCCATGTGATCATGATCAGCAGAATCTATCCGGCGGTAGCGCGAGCCTCTGCCAGCGCCTTGAGATCGGCAGGCTGCAGCTCCACTGATTCACCACAGCCGCAGGCCGAGCTCTGGTTCGGATTGTGGAAGGTGAAACCCGAGCGGATGCGCGTGACCTCGAAGTCCATTTCAGTTCCGAACAGGAACAGCGCGGCTTCCGGCGCCACGTAGACATGCGCACCGTCGCGCTCCACGTGATCATCCTTGGGATCCGGGTCGGTCACGACATCAACCGTATATTCCATGCCCGCGCAGCCGCCCTTCTTGATGCCAAGGCGAATGCCCTTGGCATTCTCGCGCGTCTTCATGATCTGGCGCACGCGGTCAGCTGCGGCGTCCGTAATCGTGATTACCTGAAATCGACCCATCTAAGTCTCCGTTCACAGCGAGGTTAAGGCTCGCGGAAAGGTTCAATTCTCAATCAACATGGTCGGCGTGGGACTGATTTGCAAGGGCAAATACCCTGGCTAGTACCAGCCAACGGCCACCTGCGCCTCTTCCGACATGCGATCGGGTGTCCACGGCGGATCGAACACCATCTGCACCTGAACGTCCGCAACGCCTTCGACGGCGCTGACGGCGTTCTGCACCCAACCGGGCATCTCGCCGGCTACCGGGCAGCCCGGCGCGGTCAGCGTCATGTCGATCTTGACGGTGCGGTCATCCTCGATGTCGATGCGGTAGACCAGACCCAGCTCATAGATGTCGGCCGGAATTTCCGGGTCATAGACGGTCTTCAGAGCGGCGATGATGTCATCCGTCAGCCGATCCAGCTCTTCCGGCGGAATCGCGGTGGCGGCGGGCTTCGCTTCCGTTTCGCCGATTGTGTCGTTCGTCTCTGTCATTGGCTTATCCAAAGAACTTGCGCGCTTCAAAGAGCGCCTCGGCCAGGGCATCAACCTCGGCCCGCGTATTATACATGCCGAATGAGGCACGGCATGTCGACGTCACACCAAAACGCTTCAACAACGGCTGCGCGCAATGGGTTCCCGCACGAACCGCCACGCCAGCACGGTCGATCACCATGGAAACGTCGTGGGAATGGATGCCTTCGAGCTCGAAGGAGACGATGGCGCCCTTGCCCGGCGCATTGCCGAAGATGCGGAGCGTATTAATCTCAGACAGCCGCTCATGAGCATATTTCACGAGGTCAGCCTCATGCGCCGCGATCTTCTCGCGTCCGATCCGCTCGATGTATTCGAGTGAAGCGCCAAGCCCAATCGCCTGCACGATGGGCGGCGTACCAGCCTCAAAGCGATGCGGCGGTTCGTTGTAGGTGACGTTTTCCTCCGTCACCGTCTCGATCATCTCGCCGCCGCCCATGAAGGGCCGCGTTTCCATCAGCAGCTCTTCCCTGCCGTAGAGGAAACCGATGCCCGACGGTCCGTAAAGCTTGTGGCCGGTGCAGATGTAGAAATCGCTGCCGAGGTCCTGAACGTCGACGGGCAGATGCACCGCAGCCTGGCTGCCATCCACCAGCACCTTGATGCCGCGCTCATGCGCGAGCTTCACGATGTCCTTGATCGGCGTCACCGTGCCCAGCATGTTCGACATGTGGGTGATGGCGATCAGCTTCGTGCGTTCGGTGAGGCACTTCTCCAGGTCTTCGATGTGAAAGCTGCCATCGTCGTGCACCGGCGCGAAGACCAGCTTCGCCCCCTGACGCTCGCGGATGAAGTGCCAGGGAACGATGTTGGAATGGTGCTCCATGATGGAGAGCACGATCTCGTCACCCTCGCCGATGCGGGGCATCGCGTAGCCATAGGCAACCAGGTTAATGGCCTCGGTCGCAGACCTGGTGAAGATGATCTCGTTGACCGACTTCGCGCCGATGAAGCGGCGCACGGTTTCGCGAGCCTTCTCGTAGGCGTCGGTCGCCGCGTTCGACAGGAAATGCAGGCCACGATGAACGTTGGCATATTCCTGGGTATAGGCGTGGGTTACCGCATCGATCATGACCTGCGGCTTCTGGGCCGAAGCGCCATTGTCCAGGTAGACCAGCGGCTTCCCGTAGACCTGCCGGGACAGAATGGGAAAGTCGCGGCGGACCGCCTCTACGTCATAGGCTGTGTTTTCCACTTTCTGATCCATCCGGTCTCCGCCCTGGGAAATTCAAGAGGCTCCACCCGCGTTGTGCGGGTAGAGCCGTATTGCAGTTAGGCGTGTGCTTCGAACCAGCGGTTGAGCTTGTCCTCAAGCACTTCGATGGCTTGTTCGTTCTCGAGTTCCTCGATCACCTCGGCCAGGAACGCCTTCACCAGCAGCCCGCGGGCCGACTTTTCCTCGATACCGCGTGCCATCAGGTAGAAGAGGTGAGCCTTCTCGATCTCGGTAACCGTCGCACCGTGGCCGCAGACCACGTCATCCGCGAAGATTTCCAGCTCCGGCTTGGTGGAGAAGCTGCCTTCGTCCGTCAGCAACAGGGTGTTGCAAGCCATCTTCGCGTCGGTCTTCTGCGCCTTCTGCGCAACGCGGATCATGCCCTGGAACACACCATCCGCCCGCCCCGTCACGATGTTGCGGATCGTCTCGGTCGAATAGGTGTCGGGAGCGAGATGGTCGAGCACCATGGTGATATCGGAGTGCGCATCGCCCGCCAGAAGATTGACGCCACGCAGATGGAACTGGGAGTGTTCCCCTTCCATACGTACACGAACTTCCTGGCGCGCAAGCTTCGCACCGGAGTTCATGACGAAGAGCGTCAGCTTGGCATTGGCTGTAATCCGCGCCTTGAACTGTGCGAGATGATCCGCCTCGACGGGTTGATCCTGCACAATGATCCAGAGGATCTCGGCACCCTCGCCAACGTCCAGTTCGGAAACCGACGACACCAATGCGCTGCCGGTACCGGTCTGACGCTCGACGATGACAGCCTTGGCGCCCTCGCCCGCGTTCACGACGAAGCGGGTGTGGACCTGGCCGCCCGCATGAACGTTCTGCAGCTCTACGGGATGGGCGATCTCGGCGCCAGCGGCGATATCGACGGCATAACCATCGGCCACAAAGGCCGAGTTGATCGCACCAACGGTGTCATCCGTGCCGGCCAGCGTCAGCCGCTCGGCAAGCTTGCCGTCAGCAAGACCATTAACCAGCGAAGCAACAGTCAGGCCATCAACATTCGCTGAAGCCGAAGCCTTGCCGCCAACGACGGAGAGGACCGTCGAACCGTCGAGAAGTGCAGCCTCAGCCGCAGCGCCCTGGCCCTGTGTGAAGGCCGCGACGTTCGACAGGAGACGGCGCAGGTCCGTGTAGTGCCAGGACTCGACGCGGCGCGTCGGCAGGCCACGGCCGATTAGTTCGGCAGCAGCCTTGCGCTGGGCTTTGACCGATGAATCACCCGGCAGTGCTTCACCATGGGCGGCGAAGGCATCCAGCAGAAGCTCTTCGGCAGCCGTTCGCTTTATCTGCGTTTGAATATTCATCACCAATCCTAGGCAGCTTCGCCGATGATTTCGGCATAACCAGTCTTCTCAAGCTCCTGAGCGAGCTCCTTGCCACCGGACTTCACCACACGGCCCTTGTAGAGGACGTGGACGGTGTCCGGAACGATGTAGTCGAGCAGGCGCTGGTAGTGGGTGATCACGACGATAGCGCGATCAGGCGAACGCAGGGCGTTCACGCCTTCAGCAACGATACGCAGCGCATCGATGTCGAGGCCCGAATCCGTTTCGTCGAGAACGCAGAGGTTCGGCTCAAGCAGCTTCATCTGCAGGATTTCCGCACGCTTCTTCTCACCACCGGAGAAGCCCACGTTGAGCGGACGCTTCAGCATGTTCATGTCCATGCTGAGCTCTTCGGCAGCCGTGCGCACGCGCTTGATGAATTCCGGCACCTTCAGCTCTTCCTCGCCGCGCGCCTTGCGCTGCGAGTTCATGGCAACCTTCAGGAACTCCATCGTAGCAACGCCCGGTATTTCCATCGGATACTGGAACGCGAGGAAGACACCTGCGGAAGCGCGCTCGGCCGGATCCATCTCCAGGATGGACTCGCCGTTGAGCAGGATGTCGCCTTCGGTGACTTCGTAGTCGTCACGGCCGGAAAGCACGTAAGAAAGGGTGGACTTGCCCGAGCCGTTCGGGCCCATGATGGCGACGACTTCGCCCGGCTTCACGGTCAGGTTGACGCCGCGCAGGATTTCAGTGCCGTCTTCGGCGATGCGAGCGTGAAGGTTCTTGATCTCTAGCATTGTGTAATTTCCTAAAAATTCCTGTGGGGGCAGCTGTTAGCCAACCGAGCCTTCAAGCGAGATGCTGATGAGTTTCTGTGCCTCTACGGCAAACTCCATCGGCAGTTCCTGGATGACGTCCTTGACGAAGCCGTTCACGATCAGCGCGATCGCTTCCTCTTCCGGGATGCCGCGCTGCATGACGTAGAACTTCTGGTCCTCGGAGATCTTCGAGGTGGTCGCCTCGTGCTCAACCTTGGCCGAAGCGTTCTTTGCCTCGATATAGGGAACCGTGTGCGCACCGCACTGGTCGCCGATCAGCAGCGAGTCACAGTTGGTGAAGTTACGCGCACCCTCTGCCTTGCGATGGATCGAAACCTGACCGCGATAGGTGTTGTTCGAATTGCCGGCAGAGATACCCTTGGAGATGATGCGGCTGGACGTGTTCTTGCCCAGGTGGATCATCTTCGTTCCGGAGTCGATCTGCTGGTAGCCGTTGGAAACGGCGATCGAGTAGAACTCGCCAACCGAATTGTCACCGCGCAGGATGCAGGACGGGTACTTCCAGGTGATCGCCGAACCGGTTTCGACCTGCGTCCAGGAGATCTTGGAGTTCTTGCCACGGCAGTCGCCACGCTTGGTGACGAAGTTGTAGATACCGCCCTTGCCTTCAGCGTCGCCCGGGTACCAGTTCTGCACCGTCGAGTACTTGATCTCGGCATCATCGAGCGCGATCAGCTCGACAACGGCAGCATGCAGCTGGTTTTCGTCGCGCTGGGGCGCCGTGCAGCCTTCCAGGTAGGAGACGTAGGCACCCTCTTCCGCGATGATCAGCGTGCGCTCGAACTGGCCCGTGTTCTTCTCGTTGATACGGAAATAGGTGGACAGCTCCATCGGGCAGCGAACGCCCTTCGGCACGAACACGAACGAGCCGTCCGTGAACACGGCGGAGTTCAACGTCGCATAGTAGTTGTCCGAGACAGGAACCACGGAGCCGAGGTACTTCTGCACCAGTTCCGGATACTCGCGGATCGCCTCGGAGATCGAGCAGAAGATCACGCCCGCCTTGGCAAGCTCTTCCCTGAAGGTCGTGACGACGGAAACGGAGTCGAAGACGGCATCAACGGCCACGCGGCCAGATGCATAGACGTTGTCGCTCGGCTCGTCGCTTGCAGGCTTCTGCACGCCAGCAAGGATTTCCTGCTCACGGAGCGGAATGCCAAGCTTCTCATAGGTCTTCAGGAGTTCCGGATCCACCTCGTCAAGCGACGTCGGTCCGGTGATGCCCTTCGGTGCTGCAAAATAGTGCAGATCCTGGAAGTCGATCTTCGGATATTCGACGCGCGCCCAGGTCGGCTCTTCCATCGTCAGCCAGCGACGATAGGCACCGAGACGCCATTCGAGCATCCACTCGGGCTCGTCCTTCTTGGCCGAAATGAAGCGAATGATATCTTCATTGAGCCCCTTCGGGGCCTTGTCGCTCTCGATGAGAGTTTCGAAACCGTACTTGTACTGGTCCACATCAAGCGTGCGGACTGTATCAATGGTTTCTTGTACTGCAGCCATTAACGTTCTCCATAGGCCGGATTCAAGGTCCGGAAACTTGCAAACTCTGGCGGGATGAAGCCTATCTAGTCATTCCGGACGCTAAATTCATCCCGCAAAACCGAAAATATGTGTCTTTTACTCCAATTTTTCACCAGTCTGTGATCGTCGGAATATTGTCCCTCAGGCGGCGCTAGCGCGCCTGCGTCCCGAGACGAATTTTTCCAGGGCGGTACCGAAGAACTCGATATCATTGTCCGTCGTGCCGCTGCCAATCGATATGCGCAGGGCCCCTGCCTGATCGGCATGGCCCATGGCCTTGAGCACATGGCTCGGACCCACCTTGCCGGATGAGCACGCAGACCCAGCCGAGAGCGCCACGCCGGCAAGATCAAAAGCGATCTGTGCCGTCTCCGCCTTCACGCCCGGCATCGAGAAGAAGACCGTGTTTGGAAGCCGCCCGGCTCCCTCGCCATAGATCGTCGCGCCGGGAGCGTGCTGATGGATCAACGCTTCGATTCGTACGCGCTTGTTTTTGATGGCCTCGATCCCGTCGAGCTGCGCCAACGCCTCGCGGGCAGCCGCGCCGAAACCTGCGATACCCGGAATGTTTTCCGTGCCAGCGCGGTGGCTCTTCTCCTGCCCGCCACCCTTGATAAGCGGCCTGGGCATCAAGAGATCGGAAGCGCCAATGATGGCGCCGGCGCCCTTTGGCCCGCCGATCTTGTGCGAGGAGACGATGAAGAAATCCGCGTAACCGGCTGAAATATCCAGCGGAATTCTCCCAGCCGCCTGTACGGCATCATAGATGATCAGGCCCCCAGCGGCACGCACGATGGAGGCAATGTCTTCCACGGGCTGTAGCACGCCGGTCTCATTGTTCGCATTGTGGAGCATCACCAGCGGCAGGCCCGCCGAAGCATCATGAGCGGCAAGTGCTGCACGCAACGCGTCGAGATCGAGCACACCGTCTGGACGAACCGCAATCTGCTGAACCGCATCGGAAGCAAACTGGCCGCCCGAGAGCACACAGGGGTGATCGGCCGCCGAAACATAGGCGCGTGAATAGCGCACCGGCGAACGTCCCATCTGCCAGTTCGGCGTCAGCAGCATGTTCGCCGCTTCCGTCGCGCCGGAGGTGAACACGACATGCTCCGGCTTGGCGTCAAAGAGAGCAGCCACGTTGCGGCGCGCCTGATCGATGATCTGCCGGGAGGCGCGGCCTTCGGCATGCACGGACGAGGGATTGGCGGCATCGAGCGCATCAAGCATCGCCTGCCGCGCTGCGGGAAGCAGCGGCGCAGTAGCGTTATAATCGAGATAGATGCGCCGTCTCGTCATGCTTTCCATGGCCTGGCGCCGCAGCTCGTCGTCACGGCGCTTAATTTCCTTGAATTTTGAAGGCAAGACGTCCTATTTACGCGTCTTACCGGGGTGCAATAAAAGTTGCACCACTTTTGAACAATTCTAAACAAGCTTCTATTGGAGGCACTGGCGTCACGTCAAGCCCTGCCATCGCACGCAGGGAGGTTTCGCCCAAGCTGGAGTCACTATGCCCGAGGTCATTTTTAATGGTCCCGCCGGTCGTCTGGAAGGCCGCTATCAGCCGTCCACGGAAAAGAACGCCCCGATCGCCATCATCCTGCATCCGCACCCCCAGTTCGGCGGCACGATGAACAACAAGATCGTCTACGATCTTTTCTACCTGTTTCAGTCGCGTGGCTTCACAACCCTGAGGTTCAACTTCCGCGGTATCGGCCGCAGCCAGGGCGCCTTTGACCATGGCGCAGGCGAACTGTCCGATGCCGCAGCAGCACTCGACTGGATCCAGTCGCTGCACCCCGACTCGAAGAACTGCTGGGTCGCCGGCTACTCCTTCGGCGCCTGGATCGGCATGCAGCTTCTGATGCGCCGTCCGGAGATCGAAGGCTTCATGTCGATCTCGCCGCAGCCGAACCTCTACGACTTCTCGTTCCTGGCGCCCTGCCCCTCGTCCGGCCTGATCATCCACGGCAGCGACGACCGCGTGGCGCCGCCGCAGGACGTACAGGGTCTTGTCGACAAGCTGCACACCCAGAAGGGTATCACGATCACGCAGAAGACGCTGCCTGGCGCCAACCACTTCTATTCGAACATGCACGAGACGCTGATCGAGGAGTGCGCCGAGTATCTCGACGCCCGTCTGCGTGGTGAACTGGCGGAAGCGCGCCCGAAGCGTCTGCGCTAATTCTCACCCTATCCGACGTCATGAAGCCCGGTTCTTGCGACCGGGCTTTTTGATTCAGGCGGGTTCCGCGATCACGCCACCACTCACCGGCTCCCGACATCCAGTCGTCGTCGGGAAGGTGAGCGGCAGACCTTTGGAAGCGCGTACTGCGAGGTAGGCCCAGGCCTCCGCTTCCATGGAATCACCATCAAGCCCCAGCTCATCCGCTGGTTTAACAAGTGCATGATTTGATTCAGCAAGTTCGCTCAGGTGCTTGATTATGAATCGATTCTTCTGGCCACCGCCGCAGACGATCCAGAGCTTCGGCGTCTCCGGCAGGTGTTCTTGCGCGCGAATGATCGCCTCCGCCGTAACCGCAGCCAGGGTGCGGGCACCATCCTCCAGCCCAAGATCCTTCACCGGCTGAAGATCAAAATCATGGCGGTCGAGTGACTTTGGCCCAGGTTTTTCAAAGAATGGATTCGCCAGATATGCGTCCACCACACTGCGGACAACCTGGCCCCCGCTCGCGATCTTACCATCCTCGTCGAACGGCACACCGGCCTTCTGAAACACCCATTGATCGATGAGCGCATTGCCGGGGCCGCTGTCGAAGGCGATCGGATCACCCTGCTCCGGGATGAAGGTGATGTTGGAAATCCCGCCGATATTGACGAAGCAGAGCGGCAACCGCTTCTCGCCATCAGGCAGCGAGGCAGCCAGCGCCACGTGGTAGACCGGCACGAGTGGAGCTCCCTGCCCGCCGTGTCGCATGTCTTCCGCACGCATGTCGTAGGCGACGCGGATGCCGATGCTCCGCGCCAGCGCTTCACCATCACCGATCTGCACCGTCAGAGCCTCATGCGGCCGGTGGAGCACCGTCTGACCGTGAAATCCGACAATGTCCGGTCGCCATCCATCACCATGCTGGTCGAGAAAGCGCTTCACTGCATCAGCGTGGAGTGTGGTCAGCTCCTGCTCGATCTCCGCCAGCGGACCTGGACGCTCGTTGCGAACCTTGATCTGCTTTGCAACCTGCAGCGCTTCCTCAAGCCGCTTGCGGAAGGATGCATCATGGGAAACGGCCATGGAAGGCCCGCGCTCGACCACACCTTCTCCGTCGGTACGGATCACGGCAAGGTCGATCCCATCCATGGACGTGCCGCTCATCAGCCCGAGAGCTGTCACCTTGGTCATTCAAGTCTCCTTCCGCACTGCGGCGAAAATCGCCTTCCCGCTGCGCTGCTTGTGCTTGTCCGCAACGCTTGTTCGGTGGTAAAGGCCGCACTCACCCTTACATCCTTGTTGAACGGGATTTGCAGAAAATGCCCGAATTTAAATCAGATTTCCTGCGCATTTTGTCCGAGCGCGGCTTTATCCACCAGACCTCCGACGACCGGGGACTGGACGACCTTTTCAGCAAGGAGATCGTCACCGCCTATATCGGCTATGACCCGACAGCCAGCAGCCTGCACGTCGGTCACCTGACCCAGATCATGATGCTGCACTGGCTCCAGCAGACGGGCCATCGCCCGATCGCGCTGATGGGCGGCGGCACGGGCATGATCGGTGACCCGTCCTTCAAGGACGAGGCCCGAAAGCTGATGACGCCTGAGATCATCAACTCCAACCTCGACAACATGAAGAAGTCGTTCTCCCGTTACCTCCGCTTTGGTGACGGCCCGAACGACGCCATCATGGCGAACAACGCCGACTGGCTGCTGAAGATCAACTACATCGAGTTCCTGCGCGACGTAGGCAGGCACTTCTCGGTCAACCGCATGCTCTCGTTCGATTCGGTGAAGCTGCGCCTCGACCGCGAGCAGTCGCTGTCCTTCCTCGAATTCAACTACATGATCCTGCAGGCCTACGACTTCACGGTCCTCTCCGACCTCTACAACTGCCGTCTGCAGATGGGTGGCTCCGACCAGTGGGGCAACATCGTCAACGGTATCGATCTCGGCCATCGTCTTGGCAAGCCGCAGCTTTATGCGCTGACCTCGCCGCTGCTCACCACAGCCTCCGGCCAGAAGATGGGCAAGACGGCTGCCGGTGCGGTATGGCTGAGCCCCGAGCTTCTGAGCCCCTATGACTTCTGGCAGTACTGGCGCAACACCGAGGATGCCGACGTTGGCCGCTTCCTGAAACTCTTCACCACGCTCCCGATGGACGAGATCGCCCGTCTCGAATCCCTTCAGGGCGCGGAAGTGAACGAGGCCAAGAAGATCCTCGCCAATGAAGTGACCGCCATGCTGCACGGCCGCGAGGCCGCCGACCAGGCTGCCGAGACCGCCCGCAAGACGTTTGAGGAAGGCGCACTCGCCGAGACACTGCCGACGATCACGGTTCCGGCCGCTGAACTGGAAGCTGGCGTTGGCCTCCTGGCGATGTTCGTCCGCGCTGGTCTTGCTGCTTCCAACGGCGAAGCACGCCGCCATGTCCAGGGTGGCGCGGTACGCATCAACGATGCAGCGATCCAGGACGACAAGTACGTCGTAGGCTCCAAGGACATTACCGCCGATGGCGTGATCAAGCTCTCTCTGGGCCGCAAGAAGCACATTCTGGTTCGGCCCGAGTAACCACCTCGGCTCAACCCGAAAAGTAGAAGCGCCAGTGGCCCGGTCACTGGCGCTTTTTTATGTCTGAACACCCGCCTTTTCAGCATCGACCAAAGACGGTACTGTTCAAGCGCTTGAGGGGGCAGTGATCCGGGGAAGCCATTATGTTTTCCAACGAACATTGGCAAAAGCTATTCGCGAATGAACCGCGAGCCGACCTGAAGACGATCCTTCTACGCTCCTTCAGCCGTGCGTTTGCCACTTTTGCATATCCAGCACGCATCATCTTAAGTCTGAAGCGCGAGCGTTGAGCACCTACCCTTAGTTATACTCGAAGATCTGGCGGAAGATGCCGGGCGCGATGGCCGAGATCGGGTTCAGCTCGAGGCGGGGCTGATCGAACGGCCCCACGACCTTGAATGTAATGCCGATCAGCCCACGGTCGCGGCCGTTGCCAAGGATCTGCCCGATGATCGGGATCTCGCCGAAAATGCGGTTCAAACCATAGGCCGGCATGAAGGTGCCGGTCATGTTCGTATTGTTCTGCTTGTCGAACAGTGTTCCCTGGAAGGCAAAGCCGAGCGACGGCCCACGGATGATACCGTTGGCGATATCGATCCGCTGATCGCCCTTGCCGAGATCCGCGAATGCCGAACCAAATTGGGCCCGCGTTACGTCAACCTTGTCGGTCTTGCCCGATTTCGAGCTTGCGGCAACCAGCGATCCAAGACGAGGCTCATTGACGACCCAGAAATCATCGATGGTGATACGGCCACGCAGTGCATTGTCATTGGGCCCGGAGAGCGTGAGCGCGAGTTTTCCACGTTCCATGTAGCGATAGAAATCGAGGAACCGGAGCACCTCGCCGGCATTCTCCGACGTCAGCCGCAGTTTGCGTTGTCCATCGTCCGTCCAGCGGTCGAAGGCGACGGAACCATAGACAGGCGTCGCACCACGGATAGTGAGTTTGTCTGGCCCGTTGCCTGCCGAATACTCGACCTCCAATTTCTCCAGCTTCACTCCGTGGAAACCGATCAGGGTGTTGAGCGTCGCGTTGACGGTGATAGGATCGCTCTCTCCGCCCTGGGTGGTCTTAACTTCCTTGCCGGTGACAAGCTTGATGACCGACCGCGCATCGAAGGAATTGCCGGTGACCGTTACGTCGTAGCCTGAACCCTTGGACTTGATGGTGGCGGAAAGCTCGTCATCCCGGTTAAACCGGACCTGATTGAACTTCGCCTGCTGCAGCCGACCTTTGGCGAGCACGATGTTGCCGGCAAGGCCAAAACTCTCGCCCTGCAGCTTGAAATCGGCGAGCTCTGTCTGACCATCCTTCTCGGTAAGGATGAACGAAGCCTTGGCCGGAATGCCGGAGCCTTTCTGCCATCCGATCCAGGGAACGCTCAGCTGCGACTTTCCGAGATCCACGGAAATCCGACGTTCCTTCGTGCTTCCCTGTTCGTACTTGACCTGCATCGGGCCTGAGACGAGCGTCCCCAGGCCCGGGAACAGGCGTTCGCGCTGGGCGTCGGTGACTTCGAGCTCGATGTGACGTTGGCGTTGTTCCGCCTTGGATTGCCCGAGCGGCTCCAGGAGCTCCAGCTTGGCGGATACGCCGTTCAGTTCCGCTTCTCCGGAAAGCTGGGCCCGTGTCTTGTTGAGCAACATCGTGCCCGTCGCTGCCTTGATCTCCTGCCCTTCCACGGGTCGGGCAAGTGCCAGTTGGTCGTAGGCCAGCTCGACATCCCAATTGAGTGTCTCGGCCGGAATGCCCTCGTGCAACGGCACATCCGCCGCGATATGGCCTGACACCTGACCGGAGAAATCATCCGGCTTCAGATCGAGGAAGGAAGCCCTGATCGGCTTGAGCGAGGCAAATTCCGCAACCGCTGCCGCTTCGCCCGACACATCGATCGCAAGCTTGCCAATGCGCGGGCGCAAGTGCGCTGCCTTCAGCTCCATGGTCCCGCCGCCGGTGCGCACCACCCGTCCGCTCGGCAGATACGCGACGCCGTTGGTAAGCCCGACGAAAACGTCGGTACCCTCGAATTCCACCCATCCGTCGCTTTCGCGGACTGGCGGCAGGTCGCCCACCAGATCGAAGCGTGTCCCCTTGACGGTGAACTGGCCACTCACCTCATTGCCGGTCAACGGCACGCCGTTCCCCAGTCGCCCGGGCGGAATCATTAGTCGCAGGGAACTATCGCTGACAGTACCGCCGAACAGATTGTCCATCACCCAGCGGCGTGCGCCTGGCGCCGAGAACCACGGCCATAACTGCTTGGCTTCAGCCGTCGGGATCTGCTCGACATCCAGTTCAAACGAAATGCCCGGTGCCTGCCCAGGGCTGAAGGTCACGGCAGCCCAGGCTGATGCGCCGCCGTTTGGCGTGCGCAGATCAATCCGGTCAGCCACGATCTCCATCTTGGCAAGATCGACGCTGCCACTTGTGCGGGCCATGAACTGGAGGGGCTGCTCGGCTGTGTCGACGGGTGCGACAAGCGACTGCGGCAGGAGGAGATTGAAGCTGTAGGCGCCGTCGTTCTCCGCATCCGGCAACACCTCGCCCTCTAGATTGATACGGCTGCTGCCTACGGCGATTGAGGAGTTGCTGACCGAAAAGGCTTTTTCAGTGCCACGCATGCCTACCTGCACGTCGGCCTCTTCGATTTCCACCTCATCCTTTTGAAGCGCAACTCTCAGATCACTAAGCTGGGTCTGCAGATGGAGCCAGGAGCCCTTGGGATCGGTCTCGTTTCCCTGGAGCGAAGCCCTGATGCTGCCCAGCTGCCGGAGAGCACCAATCCCGCTACCGCTTCTCTGCGTTCCATCGACCGACAGATCGATGTTCAACCCTTTGATCGCACCCTCGCCTGCGTCCCGATCGGCGACTGCACCAAACTGGATCGGGAAACCCGCGATTGTCACCGCGCCCTCGGCCTGCAGCGTGGTCTCGCCGGAAATCCTCAGTTCAAGACTGTTCAGCTGCACCAGGTGGTCGCTCTGGTCATTCAGCAGCGAAACATTGTTGAGCGAAAGACGGGTAAGCCCGGCGCTTCCTGCGGAGGCGTAGAGGCTGTGGACACCATCGAAAATCGCTGCCTTCAGCTCATTGGCGCCGATGGTGCGGGTCTGCTGGCTGCCCTGAAAGAACGGCATGATCGCGGAGGCGGACAGTTCCGCATCCTCCATGGCCACCTGGCTGAGTTCCAGCTTTCCCCAGAAGAGCGGAATGGCCCGGATGCCGAAGCTGAGTTCATCGGCACGCGCCAAAGGTGCGCCGTCTGCCGCCCGGTTGATGGTAGCGTTCTTGACCTCCAGCGCAAACAGGCTCGTGGTGCCTAGATCAAGGCTCAGCTGCCCGAGATCCACGTCGATGGGTTCGCCCGCCATGCGGGTCAGCACAAGTGCCGCCTGGTGGCGCAACCGCTCATTGCCGATCGCATCGATACCCACGACATAGATGCCGACGAGCGCTGCTGTGGTGACGAAGACCAGGAGGAATACGAGGCCCAGCAAGGAGCGCCAGATGCGGCGGCGCCAGGACCTTACAGGGGGTGACCCAACAGCCGAAGGCATACGTCCGAGAGACGCACGGTCTTTACGCCCAAAGCGAACTTTCTGGTGTTCGGTGGCGCTCTCTTCGTCTTCCTCGACCGTCAATGCCTCTTCCACGTGGTTGGACGAATCCGCCCATTGATTATAGGTATGAGTATCCTACAGAAACAAAGCAAATGTCTTGCCTGTCCGGGAGCCGCACAGGCCTATTTCAAGAAAGAGAGGTAAGAAAATGGCAGTACCAGAGAAAGGCGCCCTCGCTCCGGATTTCGAACTGCCGCGGGACGGTGGTGGGAGCGTCCGCCTTTCAAGCCTGCGTGGCAAGCCGGTCGTCCTCTATTTCTATCCAAAGGACGATACATCCGGCTGCACGGTGGAGGCCGTCGACTTCTCCACAAGGAAGCCCGACTTCGAGGCGCTTGGTGCGACGATCCTCGGCGTATCACCGGATTCTGTGAAGAAGCACGACAAGTTCAAGTGCAAGCATGAGCTGACGATCGATCTTCTGTCCGACACCGAGAAGGAGGTTATCCAGGCCTATGGTCTCTGGGTCGAAAAGAGCATGTACGGCCGCAAATACATGGGTGTCGAGCGCAGCACGTTCTTGATCGATGCCGAAGGTGTGATCGCAGAAGCCTGGGTCAAGGTAAAAATCCCCGGCCATGTAGACGCCGTGCTGGAGTCCTTGAAGAAGCTGGTCCAGCCCGCCTGAACAGCAATTGTTAACCATAATCGCTTTTAATCGGCTAATTGACCGAACGATGGTTTTTAGCCGTGAGCGATGCCCGCGACCACAGTGCCAGGAGGACAAACCCTCCCCTGCTGATCATCCTCGCAAGGGGTGAGAAGGTTCGGCACATCAGACTGCGGCCACTGGCAGCTTACAGCCTGGCCGTGGTGCTGGCGGTGGGTACCGTGGCTCACATCGGCTCCGCCACCTACCTGGCCCTGCGGGACGGCCTTCTCACCACCGCCGCTGCGCCAAGCATCTATGCGTTCGAAGACCGGATTGCCTCGCTTCGCGCCCAGATCACCGAGATCGGCACTGAGGCGGCTATGGAACAGCGGGATGTCCATCGCAAGGTAACCGAGCTGATCGAAAAGCAGGAGCTTCTGGCGCAGCGCCAGGATCGGCTGGAGCCGCTCCTCGGTAGATCAGGGCGGGTTGAGCCGCCCGCAGCAGCAAAGCCGAGCCCACCCACGCCGACGCCACGGCCCGACCGGCTCCAGATCCGGACGTCTGACGCGCGGTCGCAACCGGTCAGCGCCTCGGCTTACGCACCCAGTTCCAGACTGGACATCCCGTGGCCGCTCCAATCAGACACACAAGAGCTCCGGTTGGGACCGCCGGATCAACCAGAGATGCCCGATGCGGGTAAGGATCCATCACTCGAGCATTCGTTACTCGAGGTCGAGAACCGTCAGCTGGCGCAGATCGAGACCCTGACCAATCAGGTGTATCTGACGACCGAGACGATCGAGGACGTTCTTGAACTTGCGGGTGTGACCAGGAAGAACACTTTGAGCGAAGGCGGGCCCTTCGTCGAATTTACGGAAACGGCAGGCTTCAACGACAGGTTGCGGGAACTGGACGAAGCCCTTGATCGCCTTGACGAAGTCAAACTGCTTGTTCAGCGGATCCCGATCATCAATCCTTTGCCGGGCGCAAAGATCACCAGCCGCTTCGGCAGCCGCAAAGATCCATTCAGGCACCAGGTGGCGTACCACGCGGGTCTAGACTTCCGCGCCCGCAAGGGCGACCTCATCCGCGCCACCAGCGCGGGCCGTGTGATCAAGGCTGGTTGGTACGGCGGCTATGGGCGCATGGTCGAAGTGGATCACGGTGGTGGCCTCACCACCCGTTATGCCCATCTCCACGAGATCCTGGTGGACGTCGGCGACAGCGTCGTTACCGCGGCACCCATAGCCCGTGCCGGCAACAGCGGACGCTCAACCGGGCCACATCTTCACTACGAAGTGCGCCGCAATGGCGAAGCGCTCAATCCCCTGAAGTTCATCCAGGCCGGACGGCAACTCGCCAAACTTCTTTAGTTTCCGAGTGACCTAAACAAAAAAGCCGCCGGCGAATGCCAGCGGCCCTTTTGAAAAGATGGGAAGGAGGATTACTCCTCGGAGGCCTTCTCTTCAGCCTTTTCCTCAGCCTTCTTGGAAGCCTTCTTCTTGGCCGGAGCCTTCTTTGCAGGCTTTTCCTTGGCAGCAGCTTCGGTCGTCTCTTCCTCGTCCTCAGCCAGCAGCTCTTCGCGGCTCACCTTGTTGTCGGTGACATCGATCTTCGTGAGCAGATGGTCAACGACCTTCTCCTCGTAGAGCGGTGCGCGAACGCTTGCGAGAGCCTGCGGATTCTGACGGTAGAACTCGAAGACCTGCTGCTGCTGGTCAGCCGGGAAGCGGCGGATCGTGTCGAACAGAGCGCGCTGCATCTCTTCTTCAGAGATCTGCACGCCGGCTTCCTCACCGATCTGCGCGAGCACGAGACCGAGGCGGACGCGGCGCTCAGCAAGACCCTGGTACTCTTCGCGGGCAGCCTCTTCCGTGGTGTCTTCGTCTTCGAAGGTACGGCCAGCCTGCTCCAGCTCACGGGTGACCTGGGTCCAGATGTTGTTGAACTCAGCCTCTACGAGCTTGGACGGAGCCTCGAACTTGTAGGCAGCGTCGAGAGCGTCGAGCAGCTGGCGCTTTGCCTTCTGGCGGGTAACCGAACCAAACTGGTTTTCGAGCTGGCTGCGGATGATCTCGCGCAGCTTCTCAGCGGACTCAAGGCCAAGCTTCTCGGCCAGAGCGTCGTTGATCTCGATCTCTTCGCCGGCCGACACCTTCTTCACGGTGACGTCGAACTCGGTTTCCTTGCCGGCAAGGTGCGTAGCCGCATAGCTCTCCGGGAAGGTGATCTTGAAGGTCTTCTTGTCGCCGGCCTTGAGGCCAATGAGCTGCTCTTCAAAGCCGGGGATGAACTGGCCATGGCCGATCACCACGTCGGAATCTTCGGCAGCACCGCCTTCGAAGGGCTCGCCGTCGAGCTTGCCGAGGTAGTCGAGCGTGACCTTGTCGCCGTTCTCCGCAGCACCATCCTTCTCGGCATAGGTGCGGGTGGAGTCAGCAACGCGCTTGACCTGCTCGTCGATTTCTTCATCCGTCACGTCATAGACCTGGCGGGTGATCTTGATGTTGGAGAAGTCCTGCAGCTCGATGGCCGGGATGACTTCGTAGGAAAGAGAGAATTCAAAGTCGGCGCCGCCGGCCAGAATCTTCTCGGCTTCCTGCTCGTCCTCAGTCATCTTGACTTCAGGCTGCATGGCAGCCTTTTCACCGCGCTCGGTGATGATGTCGCGCGTCGAGTTCGACAGGATCTCGTTCACGATCTCGGCCATGAGGGACTTGCCGTACATGCGGCGAAGGTGCTGAAGCGGCACCTTTCCCGGACGGAAGCCCTTGAGGCGAACCTTCGTGGAAGCATCCTGCAGCCGCTCTACCAGGCGGTTTTCCATGTCCTGAGCGGGCACGACCACCTTGATCTCGCGCTTCAGGCCGGAATTGAGAATCTCGCTTACCTGCATCAATCAAACCTTTTATGTTTCATGCGCCGCTCTTAACGGCTACCTTACCGTCCAGCCTTGCCGAAGAACACTCAGGGCGGCTTTTCGCGGATAAAGGGACCGAATCCCCTGGCTCACGCCATGGATCCAGAAATTCGATACTACCTAGTCCGCTTCCCTTAATGTTGCAAAGGGGTTTGCCACTCCTTCTAGAACCTAGGCGTGGTTTTCCAGAACCGCGACCATATGTTCAAACACGAGTTGAGTGGTTAAATGAGAGCTTGCAAACACGCAAGACTTATCTTAGGGACGACGGCGTTGCGGGTGTGGCGAAATTGGCAGACGCACCAGATTTAGGTTCTGGCGCCGAGAGGCGTGGGGGTTCAAGTCCCTCCACCCGCACCACTTTCATTGGACAAGGTTGCATCACCGTCCACCGCTAGAGCGGCTTCTTGCGCTGTCCGCTCTTCTTCAAAGCTGCTCATCATCATCCTTCGCCATTGCCGGCTAACAGCCGCCATTCGTGCAGACTGATGGATCTGCCCGATTTTTGCGCATGCTCCTTTAGTGACGATTCCCGGAGCTTCCCGGATCAGCAAGCCTTGCTGCGTAGGCGGGGCGTTTATGTTGCAATGCACAAAACGCAATGCTGTCATGCACCATTGTTGCTTCAAAAATGAGCAGGTCGTGATTATTTACGCGGCAACAAAGCGACGAACAAATGAACAAGTGAGCACGACGATGAGCCTGATCCAGAACATTCGCAATTGGCGCCGTTACCGCGAGACCGTCAACGAGCTGAGCCGTCTTTCGAACCGTGAGCTTAGCGATCTCGGCCTGGCACGCAGCGACATCCCTTACGTTGCCCGTAAGGCCTCGTTCTAAGAACGCAAAGAATTACATAGATTTCGTCGAGTTCTCCTCCTCCTCCCATACTCGACGGATAAGACCGGCCCACTCCTCCTCCCCTCCCAAAAGGGCCGGTCATCAAAAACGGCACTCGCTGGCTCCTCCTCCCCCAGCGAGTGCTGTTTTTTATGGGCACAGGAACCCCTCTCGTCCTGACACCTCTACGGCATCATCATCTTCGATGATCCGGCGGTGAGGAAGCTACAGTTTGCGTTGCATTTGCGGGCAGTTCCTCCTATTTCCAACGCATGACACACAAACCCATTCACGTTATCGGCGGCGGTCTCGCCGGCTCTGAAGCTGCCTGGCAGATTGCCCAGGCTGGCGTCCCCGTTATCGTTCATGAAATGCGCCCGGTACGCGGTACCGAAGCACACAAGACCGAGAAGCTGGCGGAACTCGTCTGCTCCAACTCCTTCCGGTCTGATGACGCGGCCAACAATGCCGTGGGCCTGCTTCACGCCGAGATGCGCCTTGCCGGATCGGTCATCATGCGCTCCGGCGATGCGAACCAGGTACCAGCAGGCGGCGCTCTCGCCGTAGACCGCGAAGGGTTCTCCGACGCAGTCACGGCCGCGCTTGCCGCGCATCCTCTGATCACGATAGAGCGCGAGGAAATCACCGGCCTGCCGCCTGAGGATTGGGATCTCGCCATTATCGCGACCGGCCCCTTGACGGCGCCGTCGCTCGCCGAGGCAATCCGGGCCGAAACTGGCGAGGAAGCGCTGGCCTTCTTCGACGCCATTGCGCCGATCGTTTATTTTGACTCGATCGACATGGACATCTGCTGGTTCCAGTCCCGCTACGACAAGGTCGGGCCCGGCGGAACGGGCAAGGACTACATCAACTGCCCGATGACGAAGGAGCAGTATGACGCCTTCGTCCACGGGCTCATCGAAGGCGACAAGACCGGTTTCCGTGAATGGGAAGGTACGCCCTATTTCGACGGC
The DNA here is from genome assembly GCF_014641695.1 of Nitratireductor aestuarii. Taxonomy (GTDB): domain Bacteria; phylum Pseudomonadota; class Alphaproteobacteria; order Rhizobiales; family Rhizobiaceae; genus Chelativorans; species Chelativorans aestuarii. The sequence continues at coordinate 708,358 of NZ_BMIF01000001.1, forward strand.
TGCCTGCCGATCGAGGTCATGGCGGAACGCGGCCACGAGACGCTGCGTCACGGGCCGATGAAGCCTATGGGCTTGACCAACGCGCACAACCCGACCGTGAAGCCCTACGCCGTCGTCCAGCTCCGCCAGGACAATGCGCTCGGCACACTCTACAATATGGTCGGCTTCCAGACGAAGCTGAAGTATGCCGAGCAGACCCGCATCTTCAAGATGATCCCCGGGCTGGAAAATGCTGAGTTTGCCCGCCTGGGCGGCCTGCACCGCAACACCTATATCAACTCGCCTGCGCTCCTCGACGGAACGCTGCAGTTGAAGTCTCGCCCGGGCCTGCGCTTTGCCGGCCAGATTACCGGCTGCGAAGGCTACGTGGAGAGTGCTGCCATGGGCCTTATGGCCGGCCGTTTTGCCGCTGCCCAGCGTCTTGGCATCGACCTGACGCCGCCGCCAGTGACGACCGCCTTCGGCGCCCTGATCAACCACATCACCGGGGGACACATCCTGACGGATGAGGAGCCGGGTAAGCGCTCGTTCCAGCCGATGAACATCAACTTCGGTCTGTTTCCGCCGATCGAGATCCCGAGAACGGAAGGCAAGCGTCTACGCGGCAAGGAAAAGACGATTGCCAAGAAGCAGGCAACCTCAGCCCGCGCGCTTGCCGATTGCAGGGCATGGCTCGGCCTGCCTCAGGCTGCTGCGGCTGAGTAAGCCCGAAAACAAAGAAGCCGGATCATTGATTGGTCCGGCTTCACTTTTGCGACCATCACGAATTTCTACCAGCCGCGAGATGCGCGGCGGAAAACCGCCCATTGCTTGCGGATCGGGGAAATGTCGACGATCTCGTCTGCAACCCGATCGGCCTTGGCCTCAATCCTGTCGAGGTAGGCTTTCGTCAGCGATACCGGCAGGAACGCCGCTCTGACCCTGGCCGGCAATCCCTTCGCCCGCGCTTCAAACTTCGTCAGATGATCCCGGCCGAGCGCCACCATGGCGGAAACAACGCGCGCAATGCCGGCGCGGTCCTCACCTGCTATGAGGCTTTCCGGAGTCATGCCCGCCGAACGCAGGATATCCTGCGGCACGTAGCATTGCCCCCGTGTCCGATGGATCGGCAGGGAGCGGAGCAACCCGGCAATCGCCTGCGCGCAGCCGGCATAGCCGGCCATTTCGCCTGTTCCCACAGCCGCCTTCGGATCGAGCACCAGAGCCTGCAACTGGATCAGCGCCGAGGCAGTTTCGCCGCAATAGCCTTCGAGATCATTCCGCGCCGGCATCGGATCGTCATAGAGATCAAAAACCCGCGCATCGAGCATATTGAGGAATGGCTCGATCGGCAGGGCATGGGTACGAACCGTCTCCACGAGCTTCACGGCAAGCGGGCTACCGCCAGCAGCTTCCGCAGTGCCTGCGGTGAGCACGTCGCGCCACCATTGCAACCGCATTTCGCCCGGGATGGGCTGGCTCACGCGTTCGCGGACGGAAGCGATCTCCACATTGAAGGCGAGCAGCGTCAGCAGCGCTTCACGCTTTTCCTGCGGTGCGTAGAGTATGGAGAGGTAGCGGTCAGGGTCGGTTTGCCTGACAAAAGCAGGCAGGTCGTCGGCCGGATCGACGGAAGCGAGATCACTCAACTGCGATAAACGCAGCGGCGACCGCCCGTTCCTCCGCGAGCAGAACATTGTATGTGCGCACTGCGGCTCCTGTGGACATGACCTCGACCGAAATCCCTGCTTCGCGGATCATGGCCCGCAACGCTGCAGGCAACGGCTGGAGCCTGTCACCGGTTCCCACCAGAAGAAGGCTGACTTCAGCGGCTTCCGCGATCACCCGTTCAAGCGACGGGCCGTCGATTTCAGCGAAAACGGCAGGATCCCAGCCGTAGATGCCTGAAGGGATGCAGAGCAGCGATCCGCGGTGCGACATGTCGGCAAAGCGGAACCCGCCGTTGCCGTAGGCTTCGATGGGCGCGCGGCCCGGAAAGTGAGCCGCGCGTATTTCAATCCCGTTCGACATCAGGTCGCCGAGACCTCCTTCGAGATGGTCTTCAGGTCCTTGGCCTCGCCTGCGCGGATCTCATCTTCGGAAATCGCCGGTCCCTTGGTGGAACGCAGGTTGAAGAAGATGAGCGCCGGTGCCGAGATGAAGATCGAGGACAGCGTTCCGATGACGATACCGAAGATCATGGACGCCACGAAGGAGCGGATGACTTCGCCACCGAAGAGATAGAGGGCTACGAGAGCGAGCAACGTCGTCACCGACGTCATCACCGTACGCGCCAACATCTCGTTATCGGAGAGATCAAGCAGCTGTCCGAGCGGCATCTTCTTGAACCGCCGCAGGTTCTCGCGGACGCGGTCGTAGATCACCACCGTATCGTTGAGCGAGTAGCCGACAATCGTCAGCAATGCCGCCACGGTTGTCAGGTCCACCTGGATCTGCGTGACCACAAGGAAGCCCAGGGTCAGACAGATATCGTTGATGGTGGACATGATGGCGCCGATGGCGAACTGCCACTCGAAGCGTATCCACACGTAGAGCATGATACCGCCGAGTGCGGCCAAAACGCCCAGAACAGCCGACCACATCAGCTCGTTCGAGACAGTCGGCCCGACGACTTCCGTGCGTCGAACGTCATAATCGGCCGAGAGGATCTGCTGTGCCTGCTGCACGGTGGCATTGCCCGCAGCCTCGTCCTCGGCAGCGCCAAGACGGATCAACGCGTCGCTCGTCTCACCAAAACCCTGAACCTGAACTTCGTGGATGCCAACTCCGGCAAGCCTCTGACGAATGTCGCCAAGGTCGGCGTCGCCGCCCTTCGCCCGCACTTCGATCAGCGTACCGCCGGTGAAGTCGATACCGAAGTTCGGCTTGACCGTGAACAAGAGTACGATGGATGCGACGCTAAGAAGGATCGACAATACAAAGACATGGAGGCGGACCTTCATAAACGGAATCCGCGTCACCTCAGGCACGAGCTGCACGTAGCCCTTCGGCAATTCCGTAGGCTTCGAGCGGCGCAGCCACAGCGCAACGATCCAGCGCGTAAAGGTAAAGGCGGTGAAGAGCGTCGTGCCGATACCGATGGCGAGCGTCACGGCAAAGCCCTTGACCGGACCGGTGCCGACCAGGAACAGGACGAGCGCCGCGATCAGGGTCGTCAGGTTGGAGTCAACGATCGTTGCCAGAGCCCGCTCGAAGCCGGCATCGAACGACTTCAGCACAGTGCGCCCAAGCCGCCGCTCCTCGCGTATGCGCTCATATATGAGAACGTTGGAGTCCACCGCCATGCCGACTGTCAGCACGATACCGGCGATACCTGGCAGCGTAAGTGTCGCCCCCAGCACTGACAGGATGGCGATGATCATCACCACGTTGATGATCAGCGCGACATTGGCAATCACGCCAAGGAAGCCATAGGCCGCAAGCATGAAGACTATGACCAGCACCGAACCAATGATCGCAGCCATGACACCGGCATCGATCGAGTCCTGACCGAGGCCCGGACCAACCGTGCGTTCTTCAACGACCGTCAGCGTTGCGGGGAGCGCACCGGCGCGCAGCAGCACGGCGAGATCGTTCGCGCTCTGGACGGTGAAATTGCCGGAGATCTGGCCCGAACCGCCAAGGATCGGCTCGCGGATCTGCGGAGCGGAGATCACCTGATTGTCGAGGATGATGGCAAAGAGGCGGCCGACGTTTTCCTGCGTCGCCTGACCGAAGCGCGTTGCACCGCGCGTATCGAAGCGGAAGGAGACGATCGGCTCATTCGTGCGCTGATCGAAGCCCGGCTGTGCATCGACCAGGTTTTCGCCGGAAACGATGACGCGATCTTCGATCACGTATGGGACCGGCGGATTGTCGGTCGAGTACATCAGGGTCGTGCCGGCAGGGGCACGGCCACCGGAGGCAACCACTTCCTGCGGTGAGGTGGTCGTGTCGACCATCTGGAAGGTAAGCTTGGCGGTCTGGCCAAGAATGTCCTTCAGGCGCTGTGGGTCTTCAAGTCCCGGCACCTGCACGAGGACGCGATCGAGGCCCTGGCGCTGGATGATCGGTTCGGTCGTGCCGAGTTCGTTGACGCGACGGCTGATGACTTCGATTGATTGGCTGACGGCATTGGAAAGACGGTAATTGATCCCCCCTTCCGAAAGCGTGAGCCGCAGAAGGCCTGGCTCAGGTTCGCTCATATCGAGCTCACGCACCGAGCCCGAACCAAACAGCCCGGAGGAGATCGGCTGGGTGAGCTCGTTCAGAGCGGTGCGGGCTGCTTCGCGCTGACCCTCGTCACGTACGCGCAGCTGCACGGCGCCGCCGGAAATGGTGAGACCAGTGTAGCCCACTTTCGCATCGCGCAACACGCGGCGAACATCGTCGCGGGTCGCGGTCAGGCGTTCGTTGATCAGGTCCTGCCGCTCAACCTGCATCAGGATGTGCGAACCGCCCTGGAGATCGAGGCCAAGCGTCATAGGGCGCGTTGGCCCCCAGCTTGGCAAGGAGTTCAGAACCGACTGGGGAAGAACGTTGGGCGCTGCATAAAGGACGCTGAGTGCGACCGCCAGCCAAATAAGGATCGTCTGCCAGCGCTTGAAGTATAACATGCGGTGTTTCCTTTGCGGGCCTAGGTTATGCTGCCCCAGTCAATCTGCGGTCTGTCAGCTTACTTGGATGCTTCCGTCGGGACGGGCTCACCCTTGGCGCGAACGTCTGCCAGCATCGCGCGTAGCGCAGTGACCTTGACGCCATTGCCGAGGTCGACTTCCACTTCCGCGTCGTTGATGACCTTGGTCACCTTGCCGACGAGGCCCCCACCGGTCACAACGGAGTCACCACGGCGGACGTTTGCAAGCATCTCAGCCCGCTTCTTCATCTGAGTCCTCTGAGGCCGGATGATAAGGAAGTACATCACGGCGAAAATCAGGATGAACGGAAGGATGCTCATCAGTACATCCGGTGCACCCCCGGCGGCTGACTGTGCATAGGCTGGCGTTACAAACATGAAATGCTCCTGAGATTACGGCGGGAATCCGGAATTCCGCGCACTAAAGATTGCGCGGAATATAAATACTCAGGGCCGCAATGCAACAGCGCCCGGACCCACAAAACCTTGAGCGCACAAGCTTTGCTTGCCTTTGAACCCATAGCGGGAGTAAGAATGGAATTCTCCGTACCGTACGGTACTGTACTGCAAGGGGATCGCAATGGCCGAAGATGCAATCGAAACATTGAACAAGAAGCTCGACAGCCTGATCGAGCTGATCGGTCGGATGGCGCCGAAACCGTTGCCGGAGCCGGATTTCACGGCCGCCGATTGCTTCGTGTGGATTGCCGATACCAGCACCCTGCAGCCTGTACCCCACGTCAACCGCGTCGACATTGGCCTTATCGCCGGCGTTGACCGGGTACGCGACATTCTTCTCGACAACACCAGACGCTTTGCCGCAGAGCTTCCGGCCAACAACGTGCTCCTCTGGGGCGCTCGAGGCATGGGCAAGTCGTCGCTCGTCAAGGCGGCTCAGGCTGAGGTCAACCGCACCCGTGCAGACGACGCCTCACCCCTGAAGCTCGTAGAGATCCACCGCGAAGACATCGATACCCTCCCCCGGCTGATGAACCTGCTCAAGGCCGCGCCCTACCGGTTCATCCTGTTCTGCGACGACCTGTCATTCGATCACGACGACACGTCCTACAAGTCGCTCAAGGCCGTGCTGGAAGGCGGCATCGAAGGCCGGCCCGACAACGTCATCTTTTACGCGACCTCCAACCGCCGTCACCTGCTTCCGCGCGACATGATGGAGAACGAGCGTTCGACTGCCATCAACCCTTCGGAAGCGGTCGAGGAAAAGGTTTCACTGTCGGACCGTTTCGGCCTCTGGCTCGGCTTCCACAAGTGCTCCCAGGATGAATACCTGCAGATGGTGGAAGGCTACGTCCGCTACCACGAGCTGAAGATCGACCCGGAGACGCTCCGCGCCGAAGCGCTCGAATGGTCGACCACCCGCGGCAGCCGATCAGGTCGCGTTGCCTGGCAGTTCATCCAGGACCTCGCCGGCCGCCTGGGCCAGAAGCTGAAGGGTTAGACTTCGCAGAACTTTGCTTTGCCATGGAAGAAACGGATTAGATCAACATCTCTTGCGCAAGGCCGCATCGGGTTTTGCTATCACTGGTTGCATCGCCTCCACAACTGATCCACACTAGATCCTCCACGTCGGGACGGAGGGGGCAACGTGGCAGGCAAGGTTCCTTTGCTGGAACAGATGCGCCGCAACCCGCGAGCGGACTGGACCATTGATGATATTGCAAGGCTTTGTACTGAACATCAGATAGAACTGGAAACGCCATCGCGAGGCAGTCACTACAAGGCGATTAGCCCCCATATAGCGGGCCATTTGACCATTCCGGCTGCACGTCCGATCAAGACGCCATACATTCGTTCCCTTGTTATGATGATTGACGTACACTTGGAATTGCGAAGACAGGCAAGTTTGGGAGACTGAGCATGGACTATCCAATCATCCTTGCCCCCCTTAGCGAGGAAGATGGGGGAGGCTTCGTTGGCCTCGTACCCGACTTGCCCGGATGCATGTCAGACGGCGAAACGGCGGAAGAGGCGCTGGCCAATACCCAGCAGGCGATCCTCGAATGGATCGATACGGCCCGGCGTCGGGACCTGCCCCTCCCGGTCCCCGGATCATCTGTACGTCGTGCAAGGCGCGAGAAGGAACGTCTGGTTGCCGATCTAAAGGATCTTGCAGGCAATCTTGACCAGATCGAGTGCCGTGTCGATGAGCTTGAGCGTGTCCTGCGGGAGGTGGAGCAGCGCCTCGATCACGAAGAAGAATGGGCGCGTTTCGCCGAAATTACGGTTTTACCGGTCAGGTCAGCCAAGCCTCTGAAAGGTTCGGCCTGAGACTGAACATTTTCAGCCTTTGAAACAGCGAAGGGAGCAACCGGCGAGTTGCTCCCTTCTTTTTGTTGCCTGAGGCTGAGCCGTTGCGGCTCAGTTCAGATAGGTCATCGGATTGACCGGGCTCGTACCCTTGCGCACTTCGAAGTGCAGCTTCGGACGGTCCGCGTCGCCGGTCATGCCGGAGACGGCGACTTCCTGGCCGCGCTTCACCTGGTCGCCGCGCTTCACCTTGAGCTGCGAGGCGTGGCCGTAGACCGTTACGAGGCCATCTTCGTGACGGACGAGCACCGTGTTGCCAAAGCCCTTCAGGCCGTCACCGGCATAGATCACGACGCCATTCTCGGCTGCACGGACGGAGGTGCCCTCCGGTACCGCGATATCGATGCCGTCGTTCGACTTTCCACCGCCGCTGCCGAACTGGGAAATGACGCGTCCCTGAACCGGCCAGCGCAGGCGACCGACACCGGTTGCCTCAGGCGGAAGGGCTGCCACTTCGGCACTCTTCTGAGCCACGTCGCTGACCGTCGAGGAAGCTGGCTTCGGCTGCGATGCCGGAGCAGTCGGCGGCGTGTAGGAGGCGACCGTCTCAGGCTGCGATGCCTTCACAGGCTTCGGAGCATCTACGGGGGCTGCAACCTTGATCGGCTTTGGCTGCGGAGCTGAAGCTACCGCAGGTGTTGCGACCGGCGCTGGTGCGGGTGCAGGTGCTGCGGCAACCGTCGTCGTCGGAACGCTGCTGCCGCCCGGGATGGTCAGGCGCTGGCCGATACGGATCGAATCCGGGCTCGACAGTCCGTTGGCGTTCTGGATCGCGGATGCGCTTGCACCCGTCTTCCTTGCAATGCCGTAGAGCGTGTCACCGGGAGCGACCACGTAACTGCCGCTGCCCTGGCTGGAGGTCCTGGGCGCGGAAGGTGCTGCCGGGGCCGGTGCAGTCATCACGCTGTTCGAAGCGGCGGCCATCTGCTGGGGAGCCGGAGCTGCGGGCGGCGGGAGTGCGGCCGAGCTGGACGGTGGCGGCAGAGGCTGCGAAGACACCGGTGAAGAATAGACCGGAGAGACCGGGGCTGCCGCGACCGAAGACGGAGGCGGAACCTGATAGTTCTGCTGCGGTGCGGCCTCCTGAATTGTGCCATACCCACCGCCAACCGGAACCTGGGGTCTAACCACAGAGTTGGTGGAGAGGCCGTCAGTCAGCCCGTCCATGCCACGACTGCAGCCAACGACTGCGCCACACATGACGGCTACTGCCACGCCCCGTGCCAGACCACTCTTGAACTGTGCTGAGATACTGAAACCCATGAACTTACCCGCACTCGTCCCGCTTTTTTCTATTTGGTTATAAAAGCGTATTAAAGTTACTGGCAGGTTAAGACGGGGTAAGAATACGGTATCAGATGGCTTGAGCTATACCTTTAGCAAGGGGTTGCAGCCTCACCGGCATGATATCGGTGCGCTCAAAACGGCTGCCGGTCTTAACGAATCTCTGGATCATCTGGACGTCTTCGGCAGGTCCTACAGGGGCCACCAGAACGCCGCCGCTGGTCAGCATTTCCGCGTAACGCCGCGGCGGTTCGTCGAAGGCTGCCCACGCGACAATGCGGTCAAACGGGCTGTCCTCGACCGGGTCGAGCCCATTGCCCTGACGGCACATGACGTTCTTGATCCCGAGCGCATCGTGGCGCACGCGCGCATCTTCGATCAGCCGCTTGAAGCGGTCAAGCGATACGACTTTGGAAGAGATTCGCGACAGGACGGCCGCCGTGTATCCGGAACCGGTGCCGATTTCGAGCACCTTGTGATTTGATCCCACGTTCAGTGCGTCGAGAACGACCGCCTGCAGGTCGCATCCCTCGATCGATTCACCGCAATCAATGGGAACGGAACGGTGCGACCATGTCCAGGCATGCCATTCAACGGGAACGAAGCTTCCGCGCGGCGTAGCCTCCATGGCGGAAAACAATGCGTTGTTGATCACGCCCCGCGCGCGCATGCGAAGCATGAACGCTGCAAATCCCTCTCGCTCCCCTACCCGTTCGTTCATGCGAGCGCCTTGGCCAGCTGATCACGGACCGCATGCGCTGTGAGATCGAGGTGCAGCGGGGTGACGGAGACAAAGCCGTCGCGAAGTGCTGCCTGATCGCTGCCTTCCCGCAGCTCAACCTCGGCCCGTCCGAAGCGCAGCCAGTAATAGGGGAAGCCGCGTCCGTCCTTGCGCTCGTCGATCCAGAGCCCGTGGGTGAGACGCCCCTGTGTGGTCACCCGCACGCCCTTGACCTCGTCAGCCGGAAGCTTCGGGAAATTGACGTTGAGGAACACGCCCTTGGGCACATCAAGATCGATGAGCCGCTTCAGCAGGTCCGGAGCGAGCGTCTCAACCGTATCCCACGGCACGTAGCGCATGTCGTTGGTGTAGTCATAGGCCTGGCTGAGCGCGATCGAGCGGATGCCGAGGAGCGTTCCTTCCATGGCGCCGGCGATCGTGCCCGAATAGGTCACGTCATCGGCCATGTTGGAGCCATTGTTGACGCCGGAAAGAATGAGATCCGGCGCCCGATCCATCACCTTGCGCACACCCATGATGACGCAGTCCGTCGGCGTGCCGCGCAGCGCGTAATGACGATCATCGATCTTGCGCATGCGCAATGGCTCGGAGAGCGAAAGCGAATGGGCAAAGCCGGACTGGTCCGTCTCGGGCGCAACCACCCACACATCATCAGTCAGGGTACGAGCGATGCGCTCAAGGACCTTCAGGCCCTCGGCATGTATTCCGTCATCGTTTGTCAGAAGAATACGCAACGCTCGCCCTTTCCCGCCTTCTCAAAGAACCACTTAAACGTCGAGTTGCTCACACGCGCTCGATCCGCGTGAGCCCTCCCATGTAGGGCTGCAGAACGGTGGGAATGGAAATGCTTCCGTCCTCGTTCTGGTAGTTTTCCATCACGGCGATGAGCGCGCGGCCGACAGCAACGCCGGAACCGTTCAGCGTGTGGACGAAGCGCGTCTGCTTCTCGCCGGCAGAACGATAGCGCGTGTTCATGCGGCGAGCCTGGAAATCGCCGCACACCGAGCACGATGATATCTCGCGGTACATCTTCTGCCCCGGCAGCCAGACTTCAATGTCGTAGGTCTTCTGCGAACCGAAGCCCATGTCGCCCGTGCACAGCACAACCGTGCGGAAAGGCAGTTCGAGCTTCTTCAGAACCGTTTCCGCGCACTCGGTCATGCGCTCGTGCTCTGCGATGGATGAATCGGCATCAGTGATTGAGACCAGCTCAACCTTGTTGAACTGGTGCTGGCGCAGCATGCCGCGCGTGTCGCGGCCAGCCGATCCAGCTTCCGATCGGAAGCATGGTGTCAGCGCCGTCAAACGCAACGGAAGCTTTTCGCCCTCCAGGATTTCGCCGTTGACCAGGTTGGTGAGCGGCACCTCCGCGGTCGGGATCAGCCACCGATCGTCGGTGGTACGGAAGAGGTCTTCGGCAAACTTGGGCAACTGACCGGTGCCGTAGAGCGCTTCGTCGCGCACCATCAGCGGCGGCTGCACTTCCGTATAGCCATGCTCCTGCGTGTGCAGGTCGAGCATGAACTGGCCGAGCGCGCGCTCAAGACGGGCAAGCTGACCGGAAAGAACGGTGAAACGCGCGCCCGCAAGCTTGGCGGCCCGCTCGAAATCCATGTAGCCAAGGGCTTCGCCGAGGTCGAAGTGTTCGCGCGACCAGTCGTGGGTCACCGGCTCGCCGATACGACGGACTTCGACATTGTCCTTCTCGTCCGCGCCCAGCGGAACATCGGCGAGTGGAACATTTGGAATGCCGGCGAGAGCGCCCTTGAGGGCTTCCTCAAGCTCGCGTTCCCTGGTCTCGCCGTTCTGGACGAAGGACTTGAGCTCAGCGACTTCCGCCTTCAGTCGCTCGGCTAGGTCCTTGTCACCGGAGCCCATCGCCTTGCCGATCTCCTTGGAGGCGGCGTTGCGGCGCTCCTGCGCTTCCTGCAACTTGGTCAGATGAGCGCGGCGTTCCTCGTCCCCCGAGATGATGGAAGCAACGAGCGCCTGCGAATCGCTCTCGGACTGCCCCCGGTTCGTGAGAGCCTGTACGAGAGCCTCAGGATTTTCGCGTATCCACTTGATATCGAGCATAGGTCAGCTTCCAGATGTTTCGAGGGTGACACGCCGTGAACAAACGTGGAAGGCCCCTAATCAGGATGCTGCGCCGTCGTCGACCTCGTCGGAAGCCTCTTCGGCGGTCTTAGCTTCTTCCGCTCGCTTGCGCTCCACCATGCGTGCGCACCAGATGCCGATCTCGTAGAGAAGGATGGTGGGAAGTGCAAGACCGATCTGGCTTACCGGGTCCGGTGGCGTCAGCACGGCAGCCACCACGAAGGCGACGACGATGGCGACTTTGCGCTTGCCCGCCAGAGCCTCGGACGTCAGCAGACCTGTCTTCGCCAGCAGCGTGGTGACGACGGGCAACTGGAACACAAGACCGAACGACAGGATCAGCGTCATGATCAGGCTGAGGTACTCGGAGACGCGCGGCAGGAGCGAGATCTGAACCTCAGCGTCTGGTCCAACCTGCTGCATACTCAGGAAGAACCACATCACCATCGGGGTGAAGAAGAAATAGACGAGTGCTGCGCCTATCAGGAACAGGATCGGCGAAGCGATCAGGAACGGCAGGAACGCCATCCGCTCGTTTCGGTAGAGGCCCGGCGCTACGAACTTGTAGATCTGTGTGGCGATCATCGGGAACGCCAGCACGATGCCGCCGAACATGGCGAGCTTGATCTGCGTGAAGAAGAATTCCTGCGGCGCCGTGTAGATCAGGTCGACCTTATCGGTCGCAAGTCCGGCCCACTCGGTCGCCCACTGGAAGGGAATCACAAGCAGGTTGAAGATCTGCTTGGCAAAGAAAAAGCAGACCAGAAACGCGATGAAGAACGCACCGATCGCCCACATCAACCGGGTACGCAGCTCGATCAGATGTTCTAGAAGTGGAGCAGCGGACTTTTCGACTTCGTCTTCTTCGTTGGTGGCGCTCACTGCGCGTCGCTCCCGGTCTTCTTCCTGCTGCGCGGTGCTGCCTTGGGCTTGGGTTCAGAAGCCCCCGCCACGCTTTCAGCAAGCTCCTTCTTCGCTGCAGTCTTTTTCGCTGTCTTGGGTTTTGCCGCCTCCGCCTTGGCGGCTTCGGCTGCGGCCGGGCTTGCCGCCACGGTCGCGGGGCTGGCGGCTGGCTCAGGCGCTGGCGCCGCTTCACCGGGCATGTCTGCCGGGCCGGGCTTCAGCGGCTCGGCTGGCTGGGCCAGCGTCGACGTTGACGGCGTCGGCGACGGCATGGTGCGCGACGCCTCGTCCAGACCGGACTTGATGTCCTTTCCGGCCTGTTCCAGCGGACTGAAATGCTTGCGGATCTCGTTGCGCGGGTCGAGCTTGCGGACGTCATCCACCAGCGTCTTGACGTCGTCGAGCTCAGCCTCTTTCAGGGCATCGTCAAACTGACGACGGAAGTCGCCTGCCATGGCCCTGAGTTTCGAAGTCGTCCGTCCAAAGCTGCGCAGCACGCGCGGAAGGTCTTTTGGACCGACAACGACGATCATCACGATGGCAATGACGAGGATTTCGGACCAGCCGAGATCAAACATCTAAATTCTACCTGAAAGAGATCGAAACGAGACCTTAGCTCTTGCTGGTCTTCTTTACAGTCGTGGTGCGCACGGGCTCATCAGCCTGGTGCTCGACCGTCTTCGTCTCTTCCGTCTGGGCATCTTCATCGCTCATGCCTTTGCGGAAATTCTTGATGCCTTTGGCCATGTCGCCCATCAGCTCAGGAATCTTGCCGCGTCCGAAGAGCAGCAGAACCACTACGAGTACGATAAGCCAGTGCCAGATCGAAAAGGAACCCATGTCTTGTCTCTACCTTGTTCAGGGACTTTCCCTGATTATTCGCTTTCTTGCGTGGTTTCAAACATTAGTGCGTCAGTATGATGGTCATATAACCTGGCGCATCCTGCATCTGGCCGCAATATTGCACATTTTGCTCTCCCCCTGAAATTGTTTCCTCAAGGGTATAGCAAACTGGACAGCTTCTACCACAGCAAAATGTCCAGTAATTTCATGCGCATGGAAGACACGGTTAACAGTGGCGGGAAATCTGCGCGAAGCCTTGCGTTGCCACGTTCGGACGGGTGCGACAAAGCAACCAAAGGTCCTGAAAAAGCCTAGTCTTCATCAACCTTTGGTGAGAACAGGCCAAGCTCTTCCAGATCGACATCCGTCAACGGATCTTCTTCGTCGGTGAGACCTTCGGCATCCCCGAACGGCAACGGCACGGTGAAGTTTGTCGGCATGCGCGGCGACAGGAGCCCCGCACCCTTGAGCTCATCGATTCCCGGCAGGTCGCCAAGCTCTTCCAGACCGAAGTGATCGAGGAAATCCAGCGTCGTGCCATAGGTCACGGGCCGGCCCGGCGTCCGCCGGCGACCACGCATGCGCACCCAGCCGGTCTCAAGCAGAAGATCAAGCGTACCCTTCGACGTCTCGACGCCGCGAATCTCTTCGATCTCGGCGCGCGTCACCGGCTGATGATAGGCGATGATGGCGAGCACCTCGAGTGCTGCGCGCGAAAGCTTGCGCTGCTGGAGCGCATCGCGATTGAGGAGGAACGCAAGGTCGCCAGCGGTCCGAAAAGCCCAGCTGTCCTCAACACGAATGAGGTTGACGCCCCGGCGCGCATAATCCTGCTTCAGCGCTTCCATAACCGCACGTATGTCGACCTTGTCGGGCAACCGTTCGGAAAGCAGCTTTTCGGAGACCGGCGTCGCACTGGCAAAGACCAGCGCCTCGGCCATACGCTTTGCCTCAACGAAAACCATACCGTTGGCAGACTGGCTGGCTTCCGGCCTTTCGGCATCGTCAACAAACGGCGTTTGTTCAGTCATCTAACCTATCCGCGCACTAGATCTGCGGCCTTGGGTCCGCTGCGGAGGAAAATGTCCCCGAACGGTTCAACCTGTCGAATTTCCAGCGCTCCCTCACGCACCAGTTCCAGCGATGCGGCGAAAGTACTGGCACGCGCCGTCGCCCGCTCTTCCGCCGTGGTCAGATAGGCGATCAGGAACCTGTCGAGCGGAGTCCAGTCAAGGGAGGCGCCCACAAGCCGCGTCAGGATCTCGCGCGCCTGCTTTAGCGACCAGACATGCCGCTTGGCAATCTGCACATTGGTGATCGCCCGGCGCTGCCGTTGCGCGGCATAGGCAGTCAGCAAATCATAGAGGCTCGCCTCGAACGCGTTCTTCTTTGAAACGAGGATCGGTTCCGGCATGCCGCGCGGGAAGACCTCGCGACCAAGACGGTTGCGATTGACCAGCCGTGAGGCTGCATCGCGCATTGCCTCAAGGCGCTTCAGGCGGAACTGCAGGATCGCAGCCATCTCTTCGCCGCTCGGCTGATCGTCGTTATGCGGCTTGGGCAAAAGCAGGCGCGACTTAAGGTAGGCGAGCCACGCCGCCATGACCAGGTAGTCAGCGGCGAGCTCCAGCCTGGTCTTCCGCACGCGATTGATGAAGGCGATGTACTGCTCGGCAAGGGCCAGCACGGAGATCTTGGCCAGATCAACCTTCTGGGCGCGCGCCAGGTGCAGAAGCAGATCGAGCGGGCCTTCGAAACCGTCCACGTCCACGGTCAGCGCAGGCTCGGCCACGCCCCGGTCGACGACCTCGCCGCCAGCCCAAAGCTGTTCCATGGGCGCTGGGGCACCCTTACCTGCTGCTTCCTTTGGCAGTTCGGCCACGTTCAGCCGTCCTTTTCAATCACCCTACCAGAGCGCAATGCTCGGCAAATTCCGCGCGTATCGAAGCTTCATCCGCGCTATCGCCGGCGGTCAGCCCCAAAAGAGCCGCCTCGGCTCTCTCAAGCGCCTTGCCCGACAATTCCGGCGTTCTCTTGGCGACGGCCAGCATCTCATCCATCACGCCATTGCAGTGAAGTACGACATCGCATCCCGCCGCAAGGATTGCGTCCACCCGATCGCCGAAATCCCCAGAAAGTGCATGCATCGAGACGTCATCGCTCATCAGAAGGCCGTCAAAGCCGATCTCGCCGCGGATGATCTCGGAAATGACGTGCTTCGACGTCGTTGCCGGATACTCCGGATCAAGCGCCGAGTAGACAACATGCGCAGTCATCGCCATGGGCAGATCGTTGAGCATCCTGAACGGACGGAAGTCCTGGTTCCTGAGCTCTTCAATCGACGCATCGACGCGCGGCAATTCCTTGTGGCTGTCGGCGAAGGCGCGCCCATGCCCCGGGATATGCTTCATCACGGGAAGCACGCCGGCTGCGAGCAGACCGTCGGCAGCCGCACGACCCATGCGCGCGACCATATCAGCATCATGCCCGTAGGCTCGATCGCCAATCACATCATGGGAGCCCGGCACCGGTACGTCGAGCACAGGCAGGCAGTCCGCCGTAATGCCAAGGTTCAACAGATCGAATGCATGCAGACGCGACATGAGCCATGCCGCGCGCAGGCCAGCTTCCGGATTCGCGGCGAAGATCCGCCCGAGCGCTGCCCCGGTGGGATAGTTCGGTGCGAGTGGTGGTCGAAGTCGCTGTACGCGCCCGCCCTCCTGATCGATGAACACAGGCGCGTCCTGCCGGCCCACGGCATCCCGCATGGAGGCGACAAGATCCCGGATCTGTTCGGGCTCGCCAATGTTGCGCGCAAAGAGAATGAATCCCCATGGACGCTCACTGCGGTAGAGGTCCAGTTCTTCGGCCGTCAGGCACTTGCCCGTGGCCCCCAAGATCATCGCTTTTGATTCGGTCATGGCTCAATCTATCCCGTTCGGTCGGGCAGCGCACGGAATTGCCGCGGCTGCCGCTGCGATACAAAAAAGCCGGCGCCCTGAAGCGCCGGCCCCTTATCTCGAATTGTCAGCCCTTACTGCGAAACGAAGCAGGTTCCGCCCTGAGACTTCAGGCGTTCGCAGAGTGCGACTGCATCGTTCTTCGAAGCGGCCGGGATGCGTACACGGTAGTAGGTACCCTTCCCCGGAACCTCGGCTTTCACGATATTCACGCCCTTGCCCTGCAGCATGGTGCCATAGCGCTGCGCCATGCTCTGGTAGGACTGCTGGGCAGCCTCAAGCGAGGGCTGCGATGCAATCTGCACCGACCAGCCTGAAGCGGCTGCCGTCTGCTGCGGAGCCGTCGGCTGTGCCGCTGCGACCTGTGTTGGTGCAGCAGGTGCAGGAGCTTCAGCTGGCTGAGCTGCCGGAGCGGCTGCGGTGCGTGGAGCACTTGCAGGGCGCGCCGCCGGAATGGGTGCGGACGCAGGCATGGTCGTCGCCGGGGCGCCAGCAGCAGCGTCCGTGTTCGTCGGGGCATTGGCAGGGGCCGCCCCAGCATTGAGCGGCGGAACCTCCTGCCCCGGAACCAGGCCTTCTTCCTGCTGGGCAGGCGTGCGCGCAGCCACTTCAATCCGGTCGTTGGGGACGCCCGGAAGCGGTTCGGCACTGTTCGCTGCAGGCGCTTCAACCTCACGCGGAACCATCGTTCCGTCAGGACGGACGATGTAGGAGCGGACCTTGCGCGGCGTCAGCGTTGCGAAACCAGGCGATGCAATCTGCTCCTGCTGGTCGTTGCTGACGAGACGTTCCTCGCTCTTGGTCGCAGCTTCCGTCTCACCGGCCTCGGAGGCTTGCTCGCCAGCGGCGAGTTCCTGCGAGAATTCCTCGCCCTCTTCGCCTGCCAGCATCTCGCCGATGTCGTCTCCGGCATCGTCGTTCGGGCTCGGCAGCTCAACCGGCTCTTCGGCACCCGAGATCAGCTGGGATTCGCCTGCGGGAGTGCCGGAAGTCTCGCCGGCCACCTGACGGTAGACCTGGCTTTCCTGGTTCGGGATCGTAGGCCCGCCTGGATTTTCCGGCTTCTCCTTCAACGGTGAGTTATCGGCCTTGATCAGCACGGTTTCGCTGCTGCCGTCGCCCATGAAGTTATAGGCAAGCACGCCGCCGACGCCAATGACCGCAACACCGGCCAGCAATGCTGCAATCCGGATACCACGGCGCGAGAACAGCCCCTCGCGCGACGGAGCCGGAGGCGGAGTCCCTGGCATCGGACGCGCTGCCTGCTCATAGCCGAGCGGGCTGTCCCACTCGTTGGAGAGCTGGGGAGTCTGGCCATAGCCATTGCGGGCAAGTGCAGCCGCACTGGCAGCAGCCAGGTCGGCACTAAAGAACTCGTCGAACTCGGAATTGTCCGCCTCATCAGCCTGCGCGGGCTGAGCGCTATCCGGCTTGCTCCACTCCTCCTCTTCCTGAGAGGGCTGATCGAGGCTGCCGAAAGCACCTGACAGCAGCTCCTCGATGTCGTCGAGCTGTGCCGCAGGCTTCACGTCCTCATGGTAGGGGACGTGCGGAAGGTCGAGGTCCTCGGTGACGGCGACAGCCTTCTCGGGGATCTCGATGGTCTCGATGTCCGGAGCGCCGTCAAAGCTGTCACCTTCAGCGGCATTGCTTTCCCACTGATAGGATTCGTCCTGCTGCGACCAGGACTGTTCGTCCTGAACACTGCCCTGAGGCAGCGACTGTTCGTAGTCTGCATAGCTGTGTACCGGAGCCGCCGCAGCTTGCTCCGTGTTGCGCAGGCTCGCCGGATCGATCGTCCAGTCATGCGACGGTGCAGGCTCGTTCCAGTTCTCCTGGCTGTCCATCCAGGACGTATCGACCTGACCAGACTGTTCGGCCGCAAAATCGTCGGAGAGTTCCGCCGTCCAGTCCTGCTCCTCCGCAGCGGGCGTCGACTCCCACTCGGGTTCTACCGGCTCCTGAGGCTGCACGAAGTCTGCTTCCGCCCAGGCCGGTTGGTTGTCAGGAGTCTGGGCTGTCGGCTCGCTGCCCCAGTCGAAGTTGAGCGCGCTTGCGAGCTCATCCTCAATGCTCCGCCCGGCATCCGCAGGCTGGCTCGCCGGAGCATGATCCTGGAATGCCTTGGCAAACAGTTCGGACGAGAGAGCCACATCGAAGGGGTCGGACTGGACCGCCGGTTCAGCATGATCGGCCTCGAGCTCGACGTCATCCATGAGATCATCGAATGACGGCTCAGGCTCGTGAGACGGTGCTGATTCATCGTTGAAGTGGCCGCCCAGGAAATCGTCTACCCGCGGCGAAAGCACATTGGCGTCCTGACGCGGCGCGAACATCGAATCCGAAAGATCAAGCGCATCTGCGTCTGTCTCGGCAGCGGGCTGCGCCTCAGGCTCGAATGAGAACGGCTCGTCGTCAGTCTTTGCAGAACCGAAGCTGCTGCCGAACAAGGGTTCTGGCCTGCTGGAGGAAAGGCTCCAGTCTGCATCGGAAAGCGCGGAATCAATCGATCCCGCCAGATCTTCAGAACTTGGACCCAGATCGAAGGCGGCTTCTTCTTCCCGTGCAAAGATGGGATCGGACTCAAGATCGCTCTCGAAATCCTCAAGCCCCGTACCCTGGAACAGGTCGTCACCAGACTTCTCGCCGAAAGCCTCGGCGACATTGAACTGCGACCCGCCCTTCTCGGAGAAGCCGGGAGTTGTTTCCTCTTCACTGCCGAGATCGCCCAGAAGTTCCTTCTCCAGGTCGAGATCCAGGCTGAATGATTGCGCGCTATCATCTTCCGAACGAGGACGGACGACCGAACCCTGCCCCATGATACGCGTGAGTTCCGCAAACGGATCGTCATCTACAAGATCTTCCGTCCTGGCGCTCAGATGATTGCTGTCAGCCATGGATATCACCCTCGACCGGTCACCGGCTCGTTAGAATTGTTATCGCCACTAGCAATGCAATGTGGGCAAAAGGTGACAGTAAATGCTACAGTCATTAGCGCATTTCTGCCGGTGCTTCTGCCCCAATCAATGCAAGACCGGATGACAATACATCCAACACGGCCTGCACCAATCCCAGCCTGGCGGTCGTCAACTCTCGGTCGTTAACCTTAAGAAAACGTAAGCTTTCCGTATCCGTGCCTCTATTCCATTGACCATGGAGCATGCTGGCAAGGTCGTAAAGGTAGAATGCAACGCGGTGTGGCTCCATCGCCTGGGCAGCACCCTCGACCATTCTCGGGTACTCGACCAGCTTCCGGATCAACGCCAATTCTCCTTCATCTACAAGGAGATGCGCGTTTTTCTTGAGGCCGTCACGGGCAACGTCGAGATCACCAAACTGCTCTTTAGCCTGCCGGAAGACCGAGTGGCAGCGGGCCGACGCATACTGGACATAAAATACCGGATTATCTTTCGACTGCTCGGTGACCTTCTGGAAATCGAAGTCCAGCGGCGCGTCGCTCTTACGGTAAAGCATCATGAAACGGACCGGATCACGACCGACTTCATCGATCACGTCGCGCAGCGTGACGAACTCGCCGGAGCGCTTCGACATGCGTACGGGCTCGCCGGCGCGGAACAGCTTGACCAGCTGGCAGAGCAATACGGTTAATTCGAGCTTACCACCGGACAGCGCACGGGCGAGCGCTTCGAGACGCTTCACATAGCCACCGTGGTCAGCGCCAAGAATGTAGATGAGGTGCTCGAAGCCGCGCTCGTACTTGTCCTTCATGTAGGCCACGTCGGCGGCGAAATAGGTGAAGCTGCCGTCAGACTTGATCAACGGACGGTCGATGTCGTCACCGACGTCAGTCGAGCGGAACAGCGTCTGCTCACGATCTTCCCAGTCCTCGGGCAACTGGCCCTTCGGAGGCGGCAGCGTACCCTTGTAGACATGGCCCTTCAGCGTCAGGTCGTTGATCGCCGAACGGATCGCGCCGCCGTTTGCTGCATGCAGCGAGCGCTCGGAGAAGAACACGTCATGATGCACATTGAGCGCGGCAAGATCGTCGCGGATCATAGCCATCATTGCATCGATTGCTCGATCCTTGACGATGGAAAGCGCTTCCTGCTCCGGCATTTCGAGGAGCTTCGTGCCGAATTCCTTGGCAAGCGCCTGCCCCACCGGCACCAGATAGTCGCCCGGATAGAGACCGGCCGGGATCTCGTCGATCTTCTCGCCCAGCGCCTCGCGGTAGCGCAGCAACACGGAGCGGCCCAGAACGTCGATCTGCGCACCTGCGTCATTGATGTAATATTCGCGTGTGACGTCGTATCCGGCAAAGGCCATCAGATTGGCCAGCGCATCGCCGACGACCGCGCCGCGGCAATGGCCGACGTGCATCGGACCGGTCGGATTCGCCGACACATATTCCACGTTGATCTTCTTGCCGCCGCCGAGCGTCGAGCGGCCGTATTCAGTACCGCTGTCGAGAATCTCGCCGAGGCGGGCATGCCAGAAGGACTGGGCGAGCCTCAGGTTGACGAATCCGGGACCGGCAACGCTGGTCTCGGCAACGTCTGCATCCTTGGCGAGTTCAGCTGCCAGCTTCTCTGCCAGCGCGCGCGGATTCTCACCCACGGCCTTCGCCAGAACCATCGCTGCGTTGGTGGCAAGGTCGCCATGGCTCGCATCGCGCGGAGGCTCCACGGTCACGCGGGTAACGTCAAGAATACCGCCGTCCTTCGGCTGCAAGCCAAGTGTTTCAATGGCCTTCTTTACCCGAGCGGAGAAGTCAGCGAAGATGTTCATAGGTACTGGTCCAGTTCCTTGGAATGCGCAAGACACGCGGTAGCAGGCAGCGCCCTATCGCAATTCTGGTGTATGGTCAAACAAACGCTGATGTTCCTTCAGCGCGTAGGTATCGGTCATCCCCGCCAGAAAATCGGCGATAGCCATTGCCTTCTCCGCTTCTTCCGCCTCGTCGAGCCCCGCGCACCAATCCTCCGGCATAAGGCTCGTGTCCTGGAAAAAGGCGTCGAAAAGGTCGCGCACCACCTGGTCCGCCTTGGCACGCACTATAACCACGGACGGATGCCGGTAGAGATTCTTGTAGAGGAACTTCTTCAGTTCCCTCTCCTCTTCCGCCATCCCGTCCGAAAAGGCAACGATCGTCTCCCCAGCCTGACGCACGGCATCCGCCGACTGCGGCGCAATGCGCTCCAGCTTGGCCTTGGCCGTGACGATCACGTCCTCCACCATCATGGTGATTTGCCGGCGTACGAGCTCGTGGGTCGTGCGCGAGTCATCAAGGCCCGGGTAACGGTTGCGAACCGCGGCTAGGATTCGTCCCGGCAAGGACACCCCTTCGAGCATCGGCAGCGTCAGCAACCCTGCCCTGAGCCCATCATCAATATCATGCGCATTATAGGCGATGTCGTCGGCGATCGCGGCACATTGCGCCTCAAGGCTGGCGTGGCTCGCAAGCTGCAGGTCGTTCAAGGCGTTGTAGGAGAGGATCGATCCCGGAACCGGCCCCTTCAGGCCATTGCCGAAAGCATCCGTCAGCGGCCCGTTGTGCTTGACCAGACCTTCCAGCGTCTCCCACGACAGGTTGAGCCCGTCGAACTCCGCGTAGCGCTGTTCCAGCTTCGTCACGATCCGCAGCGACTGCGCGTTGTGGTCGAACCCGCCCCAGGCCGCCATCTTGGCGTTGAGCGCGTCTTCACCCGTATGGCCGAATGGCGTGTGGCCGAAATCGTGCACAAGGGCGATGGCCTCCGCCAGGTCCTCGTCGCAGCAGAGCGCGCGCGCCAGCGCACGGGCGATCTGCGCCACCTCGATCGTATGGGTGAGGCGCTCGCGGAAATGATCGCCTTCATGGGCGATGAACACCTGCGTCTTGTGCTTCAAGCGCCGGAAGGCAGTGGAATGGATGATCCGGTCCCGGTCGCGCTGATAGGGCGTTCTCGTCGGGCTCGCCGGTTCAGGATGCAGGCGTCCCCGCGTCTTCGCGGGATCGCAGGCGTAGGCAGCACGGGGACGGTATCCGAAGCCGATGCTGTCGAGGGAAGAAGAAATGGTCATTGTGCCGCTTGTTGACTTGATGCCCTCGCGTTCATACCTATGGCAGATAGGCGAATGCAAGGTGATCTCCATGGGCATTGATGCGAAGTCCGACATGAAGAGTGTGACGTTGACGGAGTCTGCCGCCGCGCGCATCAAACAGA
Organism: Nitratireductor aestuarii; assembly: GCF_014641695.1. Taxonomy (GTDB): domain Bacteria; phylum Pseudomonadota; class Alphaproteobacteria; order Rhizobiales; family Rhizobiaceae; genus Chelativorans; species Chelativorans aestuarii. The sequence goes on from NZ_BMIF01000001.1 coordinate 730,297, forward strand.
TCATTGCGGAAGAACCGGACAAGATCGCGCTGCGCGTTGCCGTGGATGGCGGTGGCTGCTCGGGTTTTTCCTATCGCATAGAGCTTACCGACGCGAAAAACGCCGATGATATCGTCTTCGAGCGCGACGGCGCCCAGCTCTTTATCGACGAGATCTCCCTCATCTATATGGGCGGTTCGGTCGTCGATTTTGTCGATGACCTGATTGGCCAGTCCTTCCACATCGAGAACCCCAACGCGGTTGCCTCTTGCGGCTGCGGAACGAGTTTTTCCATTTGAGCCGGCCATGACCGGCTACTGACACCAGGGGATGGCCTTTGCGGCAATAATTTCCTAAGAGTGTCTCCAACGATAGAGTTTTATGAAGCGGCTGGGAGCAGCCGCTCATTTTTTTGAGACAATGCGATGAGTGTGCTGGAAGCGGAAACGCGGCTGCAGCGTCAGAATCCTTGGTTTGCGGAAATCAAGGCCACCTTGGCTTTGGCCTGGCCCATGGTGCTGACCAACCTTGCCCAAACGGCGATGACGGCGACCGACGTCATGCTGCTTGGCCGCCTTTCGCCGGAAGCGCTCGCTGCCGGTACCCTCGGCCACAACCTCTATTTCATGTTCACCATCTGCGGGATGGGCCTTGTGCTCGCGTCCTCGCCGATGATGGCGCGTGCGATTGGCGGCAAGTATCGCATGGTGCGCGACGTGCGCCGCACCGTGCGTCAGGCGCTGTGGCTGGCTGTCGCCATCTGCATGATCATGTGGACAATTCTCTGGTGGACCGAGGACATCCTGCTCCTGGTCACCAACAATCCGCCGCTGAGCAAGGCAGCCAGCGAATATATGCGCACGCTGCAATGGGCGATGCTGCCGTTCTTCTGCTACATCGTCCTGCGCTCATTCATCGCCGCACTCGAGCGTCCACGCTGGGCGCTGGTCATTGCGCTGACGGCGGTTGCCTTCAACGCGCTTGCTGCATGGACACTGATCTTCGGCAAGTTCGGTTTTCCGCAGCTTGGGCTTTACGGCGCGGGCCTCGCCACCAGCATGTCGAGCCTGCTCCTGTTCGTTGGGCTCGTTCTGGTCGTCACCCTTGACCGTCAATTCCGCCGCTTCCAGCTGTTCGGCAACTTCTGGCGGCCAGACTGGCCGCGCTTCAAGACCATGCTGCGGCTGGGACTGCCGATCTCGGCGATCATGGCGTTCGAGGTCTCGATCTTCAACATCGCGGGCATGCTGATGGGCCGCTTCGACACAGCGACCGTGGCAGCCCACAGCATCGCGATCTCCATTGCCTCCATCAGCTTCATGTTCCCCATGGGGCTCGGACAGGCGGTGACCGTTCGCGTCGGACGCGCGATAGGACGCGGCGACATTGTTGGCGTGGAGCGGGCTGGCTGGGCCACGCTGGTCCTCAGCATCCTTTTCATGGCCTTCATGGCGACGCTGATGCTGGTCGTGCCGCATACGCTGATCGGCCTCTTCCTTAACGTCAACGCGCCGGAGAACCAGGCCGTGGTGACTACAGCAACGCTCTTCCTGGTGTTCGCGGCAATCTTCCAGATCGCCGATGGCGCGCAGGCGGTGACTGCCGGCATGCTGCGCGGTCTGCACGACACGACGCTGCCCATGATCTACGCTGGCCTCGGTTACTGGGTGATCGGGCTGACGCTGAGCCTCGTTCTCGGCTTCTATTTCGATCTCGGCGGCGCCGGCATCTGGACAGGCCTCTGCGTCGGTCTTCTGGTCGTGGCCGTACTTCTGCACTTCCGCTGGGTCAATCGGCTCCGGCATCTCAAGTCCACGCGGGCATAAACCCCGCGCTTCGGTTGCCTTCTCTTTCTCCGATCCCGTGCTATCCTCACGCTGTCAGTAGTCGGATGATCGAGGAGGCACCATGAAGCCCATCTACCTGCTCGCGGCCGCGGCCATGCTTGCTCCCATGCAGCTTGCGCCCGCACTGGCTCAGGAAGCGCCCCCCTATCTCGACGACCGCTCCAATCCCCGGCAGCTGATCCGTTCGCTCTACAACGCCATCAACCGGCACGAATATGGCCGCGCGTTCAGCTACTTCAGCAATCCCCCGTCACCCTCTTTCGAAGATTATGAAAAAGGCTTTGCCGACACGGAGAGCGTAGAGCTGGTGACCGGCCTGCCTGCGGAAGATGCCGGAGCCGGTACAGTCCACTACACGCTTCCGGTGGCGATCCGCTCCACCAGTACGAGCGGCGAGTCCAGGGTGTTTGCAGGCTGCTACACGCTGAAGCTCTCAAGCCCGACGGCGCAGACCACGCCCTACACACCGCTCACCGTCGAGGAAGGAGAACTCCGCCCGGCAGAAGGCGAACTCGAAGATGTGCTGCCCACCCGCTGTAACAACGATGAGCCGGAACGCGAGGCCGACGCCCTTCTGATGCAGGAAGCGCGCGAAGCCTTTGTCGCGATCTACGGCAAGGAATGCGAGGTAACGGAAGCTGAACAGGAAGCACCGGTGCATCATCAGCTCACCTGGCGGCCTTCCTACGCTTCCGAAGACAGCCCGGATGAAGTTGCCCATCTCTTCCGCTTCTTCTGCTATCGCGGCGCTTACAACGAGATCCACGTCTACCTGATGACGAACGAAGCGACTGGCACCATCCGCCCCCTCACATTCGCCTCGCCCGAGCTCGACATCCAGTACGAAGATGATGACAGCGAAAAGGCGGCAACGGACATCCGCATCGTCGGCTATCAGACTGAAAACATGCTGGTGAACTCGGATTATGATCCGCAGACGATGAGCATCATCTCACATTCCAAGTGGCGCGGGCTCGGCGACGCATCCTCCATCGGCACATGGCTCTTCCGTCAGGGGCAATTCTCGCTGGTGAAGTATGAGGTTGATCCGTCCTATGACGGTGAGATCGAACCGGTCACGGTGCTCGACTATGAGCAGGCACCCTGACTAGCGTGAAGACAGAAGCCAGTTGATGCTGTCGCGCCAGTCGATCATCCGGATGGGCGTACCGTGGCTGCCCGTCTCGAAGCGCACGAAGCGGAGCGGGTAACCCGGCATCGCCTTGCGCACCTTGCGATAGAAATCCTCCTGCGCCTCGACTGGAAATACCTTGTCGCGGCTGCCATGCGCCAGCACGATCGGCACGCGCCGCCTGATCGCCTCCACCTTGCGGAAGTCGTTGTTCCACATCGATCCCAGGAACAGCATACCGGCAAGTCCCGCCGTCACATCAGGCTGGCCTGCCAGCTGCCAGCAGAGCGCCCCACCCATGGAACCGCAGGCGAGGATGACCGCAGCACCGGGTGAAGCCGAACGGTAGTGTGAGATCAGCGCGGAGATCTGCGCGCGCCCCCGCGCTTCGAAGTCCACGACATCGGGCGATAGATAAAGCCCGTCATTGCGGACCATCAGGTTCTTGATGCGGTTGAAGTTGCCGCCGAACGTATAGTCGTTGACGCCCTGTTGCCGGTTGCCGCCCTTCCCGTGCAGGTAGATGGTGATGACCCGGGCGCCCTTCTCCCTGCCCACAGCAACGTAGTTCAGCTTGCCCAAGGGCGTCTCGATCGCCGCTTCGCGCTGAACACGGCGCGGCGCAAGATCGACATAGCTCCGCTGCACGCGCCGCTCCGGCACCTCATCGCGCTCGTTGATGTCGCGCAGTTCGCGATAATCGACAGTGACATGAGCGCCATTGTCCGCCACGGCGAGGATGCCTGGATAGGCAAAGAGCTTGTCCTTGAAGGGTGCCAGCTCAAGGGCTGCCGCAGGAGCGGCGATCAAAACAGAAGCGATAACCGCGAGCGCTACCGCCCTCAAGGCCGCAGCACTCCGCCGGCCGCCGCCAGCGCTTCCGGCGTGTCGACATCGATGCTGGCGGCAGGTCCAAGCTCCACGTCAATCACTTCAAGCGGTGCGGTTTCAACAATCTGCCGTGCGCCCGTATCGCCTTCCAGAAGATCGATTTCGGAGAAGAGCGAGCGCGGAAGGATGACGGGATTGCCGCGCTTGCCCGAATGGGTCGCGCGGACGATCGCGGTGCCACCAGACTTCACGAAGGCCTCGATCATCCGGTCGAGATCCTCGGTTGTCACACCCGGCATGTCCGCCAGCATGATGAGCGCACCCGAGGCAGACGGCGGCAGCACGTGGATGCCAGCCTTGAGCGAGGTCGAAAGCCCCTCCACGTAATCCGGATTGCGCACCTGCTTGATGTTCAATCCGTCCAGCAATGGTGAAATTTCATCCGCCTGGTGACCGAGGACAGCGACTGATCCTGCCGCCTTGCTCTCCATCAGGCGGGCTGCGGAGCGGCGCACCAGACGCTCGCCGTCAAACTCGGAGAGAAGCTTGTTGCCGATGCCCATCCGGCGCGACCGACCAGCGGCGAGCAGCATCGCCCAAACCTGAACGGGGTGCTTTTTTGGGCTCGCCTCGCGCAACTGCGGACGCGTCGGAATTTCCATGAGAAGTCCTCCCACGCCCATGCCCGCGATTGTATCGGGCGTGACGTCAATATCCGCGATGATCCGGTCGAGCACCCAATCGAAACCGTTGAGCTTGGGGCTTCTGGCGCAACCGGGAGCGCCGAGCACCGGCTTGCCATCAAGGTTGCCCACCACCAGCAGGTTGCCCGGATCCACCGGCATGCCAACGCGCGAGACCTGCCCTCCAGCAAGACGGATTGCAGCCGGGATGACATCCTCGTCATCACAGACAGCCGAAGCGCCGAAGACGAGCACCATGTCAGAGGTCTTCGCCTGCTCGCGGATCGCTTCAGCGACGGCGCTTGCCTCGTGCGCGGTTCGCAGCTCGCCAACGATTACGCTGTTGGAGCGCGCGAGCCGCCCTTCCGTCACATGGGCGGTCTTGTCGAGCACGCTGGGCTTGAGCGTCGGCAGCTTCGTCTGCACGAGACCTACCTTGCGCGGTCGGAACGGTTTTACGGAAAAGGCCTCGCGGCCACGGCAGATTGTCTCGACCTGTGCCACCAGATGTTCGGGCACGGCAAAGGGAATGATCTTGACGGTCGCAACCATACGGCCCGCATCCACCTGCGCGTTCGCCTCAAGCGTGGCGATGGTGATGGCCGGATCAACGCCATTGATGGCATTGATGAGATGGCGGTCGACGGTAAAAATCCCGGCCTCCGTCGCATGCAGGTTCACGCGACCAGTCGCCGGTGGACGTTTCTCCACGTTCTCAAACAGCAGCGCCGATGCAATACGCGCTGCGGCTGAGTCTTCATCGAGATCATCTGCATCGAGCAGCGCGGCCGAGACTTCCTCGATACCCGCCGAACGCAGGTAGACAATGTCCTCAGCCGTCAGTCGATGGGCCTTGGAGAGGCGCCGTTCCCCGGTATTGACCGCATGCGCGAGAAGAGCGCCTTCAGCCTCCTCTGTTCTGAAGAGTCCGAATTTCAAGCCACTTCTCCCCTCTTGGATTCCAGCCCGCGCGTGCGCAGCGCCTGGATCACCTGTGCCAGCACCGCAACTGCAATCTCCTGCGGGCTAGCCGCACCAATATCGAGACCGATCGGCGCGTTGATGCGGGAGATTACCTCAGGCGTCAGTCCGGCCTCGGTCAGCCGCTCGACGCGCTTGGCATGGGTCTTCCGGCTGCCGAGCGCACCCACGTAGAAGCAACCCGACTCAAGGGCTGCCTTTAGCGGAAAATCATCGATCTTCGGATCATGCGTGACGGCAGCCACCGCTGAGTAAGGATCAAGCGGATTGTCCTTCAGCACCACTTCCGGCCATTCGGCATCGAGCCGCACGTCCGGGAATCGATCATCGGAAGCGAAGGCCGTGCGCGGATCAATGATATGGACGTCGAATCCGGCGATCTTCGCCATCGGCGCCAGCGCCTGACTGATATGGACCGCCCCGATGATGACGAGGCGCGGCGGCGGCAGATGCACATTGAGAAAGTAGCTGTGTCCATCCGCTTCCACACTGCCCGACTTGCCGGAGCGGAAGGCCTTGGCAATATGCTCGCCCAGTTCGCCAGCCACCTGATCGCCTTCAGCCACCACGCGGTCGCGCCCATCTTCCAGATCGGTGAGCAGGGTGGCAGCACGCCTTGTGCGGCGATACTCATTCAGTTTCTTGAGAGAATACGGATCCATTCCGGCTCAGCCCAACCGTTCCACATAAACCCTGATGCGCCCGCCGCAGGAGAGGCCCACCTGCCAGGCGGTCTCATCGGCAACGCCAAACTCGATCATGCGCGGCTTGCCTTCCGCGATCACTTCCGAGGCTTCCGCGACCACGGCGCCCTCGACACACCCGCCGGAGACTGAGCCTTCGAAATTGCCGTCCGAATCGATGACAAGGTGACTACCGACCGGACGCGGCGCAGAACCCCACGTCTCCACGACCGTGGCGATGGCCACGTCGCGGCCCTCCTTCATCCATTCCTCTGCAATCGTCAGTGGATCATTCATGTGCGTGCTCCCTTGTGGGATGGAGTCAACAGCTCAGGCTGATGACCTAGAACATGATGGCGACGCATTGTCATCATGGTTCAATATGATGCCGACCATGTGCAACTGCCAACCCCTTGGGCTGCATTACCGTGCGCGGTCTGGGCGCGTCCTGCCCCAGCGCGGAGCATAGATCCGCAAGCGAGTTGAGACTGTGCACGGGACGGAGCTCATCCACATGCGGCAGCATGGCCTGCATGCCCCGCGCGCGCGGCTGGAACTCTGAATAGCGCAGCAGCGGATTGAGCCAGACGAGCCTGCGACAGGACTTGTGCAGTCGCTCCATCTCGCGGGAGAGTGTCTCGATATCGTCGCGCTCAAGCCCGTCGGTGATGAGCAGCACCACAGCGCCCTGCCCCAATACGCGGCGCGACCAGAGCCGGTTGAACGTCCCGATTGCTTCGCCGATGCGCGTTCCGCCTGACCAGTCCTGCACCGCTGCCGCACAATCCGCCAGCGCTTCGTCAGGATCGCGGTGGCGAAGCTGGCGCGTGAGATTGGTCAGCCGCGTGCCGAACACGAAGCTGTGCACCCTGCGCCGCTTTTCCGCCAGCGCATGCAGGAAGTGCAGGAAGATACGCGAGTACTGGCTCATGGAGCCCGAGATATCGGCGAGAATCACGAGCGGCGGATGGATCTCGCGGGTGGAGCGGAAGCGCGGCAGGATGATGTCGCCGCCAGTCCTGAGGCCCGTCCTCATCATGGCGCGCGGATCGATGCGGCTCCCGCGTGGATCGGTGCGGAACCGGCGAGTCTTCACCATATCGCGCGGCATCACGAGCTCGGCCATCGCGCGCTGCGCGGCAATGATCTCGTCCGCCGACATCTGCGCAAAGTCCTTGGAGCGTAGAACTTCATTGGCCGAGAGACTGAAACGGGCGTCGATCTCGATCTCTTCCCACTTCGATCGGTCGTTTTCCTCCTGCCCCATCAGCGCATCACTCGCGCGCTTCTCGCCCGCCGCAGGCTTTTCCTTCTCCTTCGTTGCCGGAGCGACTGGAGACAGCATGGCGAGCAGTTTCTCGACAAGCCCGCGCGATTTCCAGAACATGTGGAAGGCCGAATCAAAGACCGTATGGTCCTCGTGGCGGTTCACCAGAACCGCGTGAAGCGTCCAGTAAAAGTCCTCTCTAGAGCTGATCCCCGCAGCCAGCACGGCAGAAACCGCATCGGCCACACTGCCGGGACCGACACGCAGCCCCGCCTTGCGCAGGGCGCGCGCGAAATAGACGATGTTGTCGGCAAGTTTGCCGTTCGGGTCGGCCGCCATCACCCCGCGTCCGCCAGCTCGGCCTTCACCTCGGAGAGAATACGTGCGCTCTCGCCCGACTGGATGCGCGCGATGTCATCCTGATACTTGAGCAGCACGCCCAGTGTGTCCGAGACGACTTCCGGATCGAGCGCCAGCTTGTCGAGTTCCGTCAGCGCCGTTGCCCAGTCGATGGATTCGGCCACGCCCGGCACCTTGAAAAGATCGATCTGGCGCAGTTTCTGGACGAAGGCGACCACCTCGCGCGAAAGTTGCGCATTGGCATCCGGAACCTTCCCCGAGACGATTTCCAGCTCGCGCTCAGCATTGGGATAATCGACCCAGTGATAGAGGCAGCGGCGCTTCAGTGCGTCGTGGATCTCGCGCGTTCGGTTGGTGGTGATGATGACGATGGGCGGTTCGGCAGCCTTGATGGTGCCAAGCTCCGGCACGGTCACCTGATAGTCCGACAGGATTTCGAGCAGGAACGCCTCGAAGGCTTCATCCGTGCGGTCGAGTTCATCGATGAGGAATACAGGCGCTTCGCCCGGAAGGCCGCTCAACGCTTCCAGCACCGGACGGCGGATCAGATACTTTTCGGAGAAGACGTTCTTCTCCATCGCATCTCGGTCGGCGATGCCCGACGCCTCGTCCATGCGGATCTCGATCATCTGCGCGGCATAGTTCCACTCGTAGACCGCCGAGGAAATGTCGAGACCTTCGTAACACTGCAACCGAATCAGCCGCCGTCCGAGCGTTTCGGAGAGAACCTTGGCGATCTCGGTCTTGCCGACGCCCGCCTCACCTTCGAGGAAGAGCGGCCGCTTCATCTTGAGGCTGAGGAAAAGAACCGTGGCCAACGCCCGGTCGCCTACGTAACCGCCGGATGCCAGCAGCTCCAGGGTTTCATCTATGCTTTGTGGTAGCACTCGCGCCGCTGTCGTCGTCATCCGGACCCCTGATCCTCATTCTGCCAGAACGCGGTATTTGCGGTCATGGTAAAGGAGCGGCTGCAACTTATCGCCTATGCGAATGCCTGTCACGCGTCCGAAATAGATCCGGTGCGTGGCCATGTCCTTCGCTTCCACAAGCTCGCAGTCGAGGACCGCGAGTGATCCCTTCAACACAGGCGAACCCGTCGAAAGCGTCTCCCATTCGCCATGCTCGAAGCGCTGTTCGTTGGGCACCCCCGTCATTCCGGAGTACACATCGGAGAGTTCGCGCTGGCCGGCGGAAAGCGTATTGAGCGCAAACACGCAGTTCTCGAGAAATGGCTCGTTATGCGGATTGAGCCTGTTCAGGCAGACGAGAATGGTGGGCGGTTGGTCTGACACAGAACAGGCTGCGATTGCCGTCACGCCCCGCTTTCCTGCCGCGCCATCGGTGGTGACGATGTGAACAGCCCCCGCGAAATGTGCCATCGCATCGCGGTAGTGCTGGGAAGAGATTTCGTTGGTCTTGAGCAAAGGCAATCCTCATTCGGAATCTAGATAGGTGCGGCCAGCTTTGTTGCAAGCGCCCGTGGTTCCGGTGGAGGAGCGTGGCACATCGGGTGGGCTAATCCTAGGCCGGACGTTTCGCTGCTCACGCGGGTTACACCGGAAAGTGGAAGCGCTAGGTTGTTGCACCGCAGCCTTACAGCCTTTACCAGTGAGGCAGAGTTAAGTGGGTGCGGCACGGTGCTGAGTTTCATACATCATTCGCTGCGTTGGGCGGGGTCAGCGCTATTGCTTTCAGCAATGGTGTCGGGCGCTCATGCGCAGGAGATCAGGATCGGGCTTGCGGCGCCACTCTCCGGCTCGTTCCAGCTTCTTGGCGAACAGTTCGTCAACGGCGCGCGCATGGCGGCGAAGGACGGCGACATCGAGCTGATCGAAGTCGATGACGGCTGCACCGCGGAAGGCGGCGAACAAGCCGCCCATGTGATGGCGCAGGCCGACGTCTCCATGGTCATCGGCTTCCTCTGCACGCCTGCGATCGAAGCCGCGATGCCGGAGCTTACGAAAATCGGCCTTCCGGTTTTGACACCATTGCGTACGCCACGTCTCACCGATGCGCGGGTCCGCACCGGCTGGCCGATCTGGCGCTTGGGACCCCGCCTTGATGACGAGCCCAGGGCGGTTGCGCGTCTTCTTGTGCAGGCCTGGCGGAACAAGCACTTCGCCATCATCGATGACGGCACCATCTATGGCCGCGAACTGGCCGAGAACCTGCGCGCCGAAGCAGAGCTCGCCCGGCTTGAGCCGGTTCTCTTTGATACATTCCGTCCCCAGATGGACAACCAGATCGGCCTCGTCGGCCGTCTGCGCCGGTCCGGCGCCACCCATGTATTCGTCGGCGGCGACCGTTATGACATGGCGATCATCGCCCGCGATGCCCGCAAGCTGAACTACGACGTGGTGCTGGCAGGAGGTGAGGCGCTGCGTTCGGAGGAAGACTCCATTCATCTGCCGGAGGGCGTGCTGATGGTGGGGCCACCGCTCTGGGAGAACCTCGCGTCTCCCGAGGTCCTGAACCAGTACAAGGAGGCTGGGATCGTCCCGGAAGGCTATACGATGCTGGGCCATGCTGCGGTGGATGTTGCGGCTGGCGCGATCCGCGCGGCGGAAGCAGCTGGCAAGCCGGTCGTAGACCAATTGCGGAATTTCAGCTTCGACACGGCCATCGGTCAGATACGCTTCAACGCCAATGGCGATCTGACTGTGAACCCGTATCAGCTCTATGTCTACGACGGCACCGAATTCATTGAGGGGGGAAATTGATGTTCAAGTCCGGTCCGCTCAATCTCATCACCGATGTTGCAGGCCTGAAGGTCGGCAACGCGCAGGACCAGCGCCTGAAGTCGGGCGTCTCCGTCGTCGTATGTGAGGAACCGGCGGTGGCAGGCGTGCAGGTGCTGGGCGGCGCGCCGGGCACCCGCGAGACGGATCTTCTTGAACCTCACACGCTGGTGCAGGCTGTGAATGCCATCACGCTCTCCGGTGGTTCAGCCTTCGGGCTCGACGCTCCTTCGGGCGTCCAGGCGGCACTACGCGAGCAAGGCCTAGGCTTCACCGTAGCAGGCTACAATGTCCCGATCGTTCCCGGAGCCATCCTGTTCGACCTGCCCAACGGCGGCGACAAGGATTGGGGCCGCTATTCCCCCTATCGCGAGCTTGGCTACGAGGCAGCCATCAATGCAGCCACCGGCGCTTTCCCGCTCGGCACTATTGGTGCTGGAACCGGCGCGACTATCGTCGGCATGAAAGGGGGCTTGGGCTCCGCCTCGACGGTGCTGCCAAACGGCATCACCATCGGGGCCCTGGTAGCCGTCAATGCGTTGGGCAGCGTGACTGTCGGCGATACGGACCATTTTTGGGCCGCACCCTTCGAGATCGGCGAGGAGTTCGGTGGCCTCGGCTGGCCCGCTCCGATCCCTGCCAACGCCCAGACTTTGCGCAGCAAGGCAACGCCTGCGATCGCCAACACGACCATCGCCATCATCGCGACGGATGCCAAGCTCACCAAGGCGGAAGCCAAGCGCCTCGCAATCTCGGCCCACGACGGCTTCACCCGCGCAATCTGGCCGGCACACACACCGCTCGACGGTGACCTCGTCTTCAGCCTAGCGACCGGGCGGACCGAAAAAGTTCTGGATCAGGCGGACTATATCGAGCTTTACGCGGCGGCAGGCGCCACAATGGCGCGCGCCATCGCACGTGGCGTCTTCCATGCCACGCCTGAGGAACGCGATCTCGTTCCCACCTGGAGCGAGCGCCGTCAGCAGCGCTAGACCGATATTTCCCCCTCGGCAAACCTGTGGCAAGGTTGATCAACTTACGGGAGAGTTCTCCATGTCTATTGCACGCCTTGCCATTGCCGTAGCCCTGACCGCCCTCACCCTCACACCAGCCAGAAGCGGCGACACGGCCACGCTGGAAATCCTTGGCTTCAGCGAGGACGGCAAGATCTTCGCCTTCGAAGAGTATGGCGTGCAGGATGGCTCCGGCTTCCCCTACGCCAATCGCTTCTACATCGATACGCAGACGGACAAGTTCCTGCCCGACACGCCGGTCCGCGTGAGGCTTGATGACGAACAGGCAACCATCGATGCCGTTCGCGACGAGGTGAAAACTAAAGCGCAATCAATCATTTCAGACGATATCCTGCGGCGGAACCAGGGTTATACGGTTGGCCTAAATCCGGTAACGGAACTGTCGACAGATCCCCACCGCATTACGGTCAACCCTCGTCCCGTCTTCCCTCCGATCGACGCACCGCTTGCGTTCACCCTCGAAGAGAAGGTGATGGACGCGCCGGAAAACTGCGAGCTGTTCGGCCCTCGGGTCGGCTTCCGCCTCCTGCGGATCGGCACAGAACCAGGCGCGGAGACACAGCTGCTCCACGACGACAAGTCGGTTCCATCAAGCCGCGGCTGTCCGCTGGGCTACCAGCTGGCGGGTGTTCAGACATTTTATCCGGAAGGCGGAAACCCGGTCTATGCGGTGATCCTTGCGGTGCGCGCCGGAGGCTTCGAGGGCCCGGATCATCGCTATATCGCGGTCACCGGAAAGTACTAGTTTCACGGTAAAGCTGCCTTAGATCACATCGTGCAGTTCAAATTGCGGTTCTGCCCTGTGGTTAGGAGGCCCGGCGCGTTGACAGGGCAGCCCCGTCTGTTAAACCCCTGCCAACCCCTCACAAACGGTAGGAAAGCCAATGATCCCGCGCTACTCGCGTCCTGAAATGGCCGCAATCTGGTCGCCCGAGACCAGGTTCCGGATCTGGTTCGAAATCGAAGCTCACGCCACTGACGCGCTCGCAGAACTTGGCGTGGTGCCGAAGGAAGCCGCCCGCGTCATCTGGGAAAAGGGTGGACCCGCCACCTTCGACATCGACCGCATCGATGAGATCGAGCGCGAGACCAAGCACGACGTCATCGCCTTCCTGACGCATCTGTCCGAAATCGTTGGCCCGGAAGCCCGCTTCGTCCACCAGGGCATGACCTCGTCGGACGTGCTCGACACCTGCCTCAGCATCCAGCTTGTGCGTGCGAGCGACATCCTTCTGAAGGACATGGACGCCCTGCTTGCTGCGATCAAGAAGCGCGCTTTCGAGCACAAGGACACCGTCACCATCGGGCGCAGCCACGGCATCCACGCCGAGCCGGTCACCTTCGGCATCAAGCTGGCTCAGGCCTATGCTGAATTTGCGCGTGGTCGGGAGCGTCTTGAGCGCGCCCGCGAAGAGATCGCCACCTGCGCCATCTCCGGCGCTGTTGGCACCTTCGCCAACATCGATCCGCGCGTTGAAGCACACGTTGCCGAGAAGATGGGCCTGAAGCCGGAGCCGGTCTCCACGCAGGTCATCCCGCGCGACCGTCACGCCATGTTCTTCGCGACGCTGGCCGTTATCGCCTCGTCGATCGAGCGCCTTGCGATCGAAGTGCGTCACCTGCAGCGCACCGAGGTTCTGGAAGCCGAAGAGTATTTCTCGCCGGGCCAGAAGGGCTCGTCGGCGATGCCGCACAAGCGCAATCCGGTTCTTTCGGAAAACCTGACGGGTCTCGCCCGCATGGTCCGCGCCTACGCCCTGCCCGCAATGGAGAACGTTGCCCTCTGGCACGAGCGCGACATCTCCCACTCCTCGGTCGAGCGCATGATCGGCCCAGACGCCACCGTGACGCTCGACTTCGCGCTCGCACGCCTCACCGGTATGATCGACAAACTGGTGATCTACCCTGAGAACATGGAGAAGAACCTCAACAAGTTCCGGGGTCTCGTCCATTCCCAGCGCGTTCTGCTGGCGCTGACCCAGGCTGGTGTCAGCCGCGAGGATTCCTACCGTCTGGTGCAGAGAAACGCCATGAAGGTTTGGGAACAGGGCGCTGATTTCCTTGAGGAACTGCTTGCAGACAAGGACGTCCGTGCAGCTCTCTCGGAAGAGGAAATCCGTGAGAAGTTCGACCTCGGCTACCACACCAAGCACGTCGACACGATCTTCAAGCGCGTCTTCGGCGAAGCATAAGACTGAGTTGCGTCTCCCCCACCCCTTCATGGTGAGCTTGTCGAACCACGAAGGGGGGGGGAGCAGTGAAACAAGACCCTCGTGCTTCGACAAGCTCAGCATGAGGGTCCTGTAGCCGGAGTTGAGTGAGGGCTACACGGTCCTGATGACCGTGCCCCAAGGATCTTCAAGCGTCTCGCCCGCCTTCTCGGCTGGTCCCTTCAGCGCAACCCAGGACAGTCCGCTACGGCCATTGTCGCGCCGTCCAGCGCCAGCGCTCTGCCAGGAGTTGGCGCCGATGTGGTGGTGGTAGCCGCCCGTTGAGAGGAACACGGCCTGCACGCCGTAGTGGGCTGTAGTGTCAAAACCCATGGTCTCATTCCACCAACGCTCTGCCTCGGCGGGATTGCCCACGCGCAGGTGGACGTGGCCTACGACCGTACCCGCTGGAGCCTTGTCATAGGGCTGATCGCCGCCGGGCGTCTCGATAAGGTTGCGGATGTCCAGCGGCAGCGTCTTCATCTCCACTTCCCTGGATACCCATTGCCACTGGTCAGCCGGACGGTCGGAGTAGATCTCGATGCCGTTGCCCTCGGGGTCGGTCAGGTAGATCGCCTCGCTGACCAGATGATCGGACGCGCCATCAACCGGCAGGCGTTTCTGGATCGCGCGTTGCACCCAGCGGGCGAGATCTGCGCGCTCCGGAAACAGGAAGGCCGTGTGGAAGAGACCCGCGTCACGCGGATTGTCCGGCTTTAGGGCCTTGTCTTCCTCGATCGTCAGCAGCTTCTGGTCGCCAGCGCCGAGTACAGTTTCGCTAACACTGCGGGAAAGTTCTTCCAGCCCCAGCAACTCGCGATAATAGGAAGCAAGAGCGTCTGCGTCGCGGGCCTTCAGCCCCACGCCAGCGATGCTGACCGGGGTGGTCGCAGCAAAAGGCAGGTTTGTCATTTGGATAAGGCCTCCAGCCGAAATGGAGCGGGCCGTATGTTGATAAGCGACGCTCGTCTGATTTTCTCACCGTCATTTGTCGGTGTCGACCCTGTTGTGCAATACCTCCAACCGGAACAACGTGTTCATCATCCGGAAACAATGAGTGTGGATACCGCTGTTGCACCGCCGGGCAGAGGTGGGTAAAGCCGAAATCATGAAAGCAAGAGACGCAGACATTCTCATCGTACCGGGTTACGGCAATTCCGGACCCGAACACTGGCAGACGCGCTGGCAGAACCGCATTCCGTCCGCGCGCCGGCTTGAGCAGCGCGACTGGCTGAAGCCTGTCCTGGAAGAATGGGTCGCCACGGTCGTTGCTGAGGCCAATGCAGCCGAAAAGCCGCTCGTACTCGTCGGCCATTCGCTCGCAGTTCCGACGATCATCCACGCCGTCCCGCACATCACCGCGAAGATTGCCGGAGCCTTCCTGGTCGCTCCACCTGACGTGGCAGACCCGAATATCCGGCCGAAGCACTTCATGACCTTCGGCCCCTACCCGCGCGAACGCCTGCCCTTCCCGACCATGCTCGTTGCAAGCCGGAACGACCATTACGGCGCATACGAGGTGGCGGAAGAACTGGCCGAAGCCTGGGGCGCGTTATTGATGGATGCCGGCGAAGCCGGCCACATCAACACCGATGCGGGCTACGGTCCGTGGCCGGAGGGAAGCCTCGCCTTCGCTCACTTCATGGCGAAGCTATAAGGGGCGCTCGGCCCCTCTTGATCACACCACCTCAAGCAGGCGGTGCGGCTCCGGTGGCAATTCCACGACAATTGCATCGCCCGACCGTACCGCACCGCTTTGACGGACGACACCCATCACGCCGCTCTTGCGGATGACGCGGCCGTCAGCAGCCTTGTCGATCAGCGCGTACATCAGCCCCTTCTGGAAATTTTCAAGAAGCTTGCACGGGCTGCGCAGGCCGGTGACCTCTACCACGGCTTCCGGGCCGATCCGCAGGATCGTGCCGGTCGGCAGATCAAGAAGCGGGATGCCTTGCGTCGTAATGTTTTCACCTATCGCGCCAGGGTAGACTTCAAAGCCGGTGGCTTTCAGCTCATCCAGCAACTCCTGATGGACAAGATGCACCTGCCGCAGATTAGGCTTCGTCGGGTCCTTGGCCTTTGCGTAGCGGTGCATGACGGTCTCGCCGGCATGCGCGTCACTCTCCACCCCTAGCCCCGCCAGAAGGTTGATAAAAAGCTGGACGGGCTTCGTAAAGCTGTGGCGCGGCGATGACGCGACCGCAATGACGCTGGCATTCATGAATTTCACGATCGTAGGGTTGTTCGCTCAGGCCTTGGGCAGGCTTTCGCGCGCGGCAGAGAGAAGATTGTTGGCGCCCTGCGCCATATAAACGTGTTCATTGCCGATCGCAAACAGCCGGTAGCCCATACCATGGAAGCGCCCGACGGTATGGGGATCCGTGACATATATCCCGGCGAACTTGCCCGCCGCCGTTGCACGCTCCGCAATGGTCGCGATTGCCTCCATGATGTCTTCGCTCAACGGATCGATGCGCGCGCCACGGAACCAGGCGATCGAAAAATCAGACGGCCCGACGAACACCCCATCAATGCCATCAACCGCCAGGATGTCATCGACGATGGCAAAGGCTTCCCGCGTCTCCACCATCGCAAAGGCAACGGTCTTGCGGTTCGCCTGCTCAAGCCATTCCTGCGCACTGGAACTTCCCACCCGATGCATGGCGAGATGCGGTCCCCAGGAGCGTTCGCCCACGGGCGGATATTTCATCGAGGCGGCAAACCTTCGGGCATCCTCGATCGAGTTGATCATCGGAGCGATGACGCTCTCGGCACCAAAGTCGAGAGCGCGGCTTGCCATGTCGAACCGCCCGACGGGTATCCGCACGAGCGCAGGTTTGCGCTGGGCGATGATGGGCTGAAGCGCCTGCTGAACGCTCCCCTCGTGGTGAGCGCCATGCTGCATGTCGAGTGTCACAGCATCGAACCCGAGCGTGGCGACCGCTTCCACCGTGGAGGCATCGGCGATGCCAGACCAGGCGGTAATGATGTTTTCACCGCGTAAGAGACGTTCAGCGAGCTTCTGCATGGATCACACCGGAGGATTGATCTGAAGGGTTGCATCTCTCAGGAGATCCACCATCTTGGTGCGAAGCTCCTCATCCGACACGGAAACACCGGCGGCGTCGAAATCAGCGCGCAGCTTGCGGAAGACATCTTCGTCCCCCGCCTCCTCGAACTCTGCCAGAATGACTTCCTTGGCATAGGCGTCCGCGTCAGCTTTGTTAAGCAGCGCGGCGGCCCAGAGGCCTAGGAGCTTGTTGCGTCGCGAGATGATCTTGAACTTTGTCTCCTCATCATGCGCGAACTTCCGTTCAAAGGCTTCCTCACGTTCCTTGAGAGTGGTCATGGGAGTATCCCTCAACTCGTTAGCCCCAGTTACAGCGAAGCCGAAGATGCTCTTTCGGTCAAGTGAAGTACGCATCTTGCCGCATGACGGTTGATTAACGCAAATGGTGATTGAGATGGGACCGCATTTGCGCTAAGAGCCCCGCAGAGCCGCACTGGCCGTATTTATCTTGCCGAGTCAGGCTATGATCACCATTTGAAGACCGGCACCCAAACCCAGAGTTAACGCTATGACCCGTCGCCGCCGCATCTATGAAGGCAAGGCCAAAATTCTTTATGAAGGCCCGGAGCCTGGTACCCTCATCCAGTTTTTCAAGGACGACGCGACTGCGTTCAACGCGCAAAAGCACGAGGTCATTGACGGCAAGGGTGTTCTCAACAACCGTATTTCCGAGCACATCTTCGAAAACCTGAACCGGATCGGCATCCCGACCCACTTCATCCGCCGCCTCAACATGCGTGAGCAGCTGATCAAGGAAGTGGAAATCATCCCGCTCGAGGTCGTGGTCCGCAATATCGCTGCCGGCTCGCTCGCTACGCGCCTTGGTCTCGAAGAAGGCACTGTCCTGCCGCGCTCGATCATCGAGTTCTACTACAAGGCCGACGCCCTGAACGACCCGATGGTCTCGGAAGAGCACATCACGGCCTTCGGCTGGGCGACCCCGCCGGAACTCGACGACATCATGTCGCTCGCCATCCGCATCAACGACTTCCTCTCCGGCCTCTTCCTTGGCGCGGGCATCCAGCTCGTCGACTTCAAGATCGAGTGCGGCCGCCTCTGGGAAGGCGAGATGATGCGCATCGTTCTCGCCGACGAGATCTCTCCGGACTCCTGCCGCCTCTGGGACGTCGCGACCAAGGACAAGCTGGATAAGGACCGTTTCCGTCGCGACATGGGTGGCCTCGTCGAAGCCTATCAGGAAGTTGCCCGTCGTCTCGGCATCATGAACGAGAACGACAACGGCAAGCCTGCAAGCCCGGTTCTGGTGACGTCCAAGCCGGACGATGGCGAGACGCGCCACTAAGCATCTGATGACTGCCGCTCCGGCCGCCTTCTTCAAGGCCGCCGGAGCCGCCTCGGTATCTTCTTTGGAGTAGGCATAGTGACCAAGGCCCGTGTTATTGTTACGTTGAAGAATGGCGTCCTGGACCCTCAGGGCAAGGCGATCGAAAGCGCGCTCGGCGGGCTTGGCTTTGCCGGTGTTGCCGGTGTTCGTCAGGGCAAGGTGTTCGATGTCGTGCTCGAGGAAACCGATCCGGCCAAGGCTGAGGAAGCCCTTCGCAAGATGTGCGAACAGCTTCTCGCCAACACGGTGATCGAAGACTTCAGCATCAGCATCGGCTGATTGCCAGACACCCGGCTCCCCCAAAACACTCTGGAACGAATGCCATGAAATCTGCAGTCATCCAGCTCCCGGGCCTCAATCGCGACCGCGACATGATCGCCGCGCTTACGAAGATTTCCGGCAAGGCTCCAGTCACCGTCTGGCAGACGGACACCGACCTGCCCGATGTCGATCTGATCGTCATCCCCGGCGGCTTCTCCTATGGCGACTACCTGCGCTGCGGCGCGATCGCTGCACGCATGCCCGTGATGCGGGCCGTGGCCGAAAAGGCTGCCAAGGGCGTCAAGGTCATCGGCGTCTGCAACGGCTTCCAGATCCTGCTTGAGGCTGGCCTTCTGCCCGGCGCTCTGATGCGCAATGCATCGCTCAAGTTTGTCTGCCGCGAAGTGAAGCTGCAGATCGCCAACGCGAACACCGTCTTCACCAACGCCTATCAGCCGAACCAGATCATCCGCTGCCCGGTAGCCCATCACGACGGCAACTACTTTGCCGATGCCGCCACGCTTGAGCGGATCGAAGGCAACGGCCAGGTGGTGTTCCGCTACGCCGACGGC
This sequence comes from Nitratireductor aestuarii, assembly GCF_014641695.1. GTDB lineage: Bacteria > Pseudomonadota > Alphaproteobacteria > Rhizobiales > Rhizobiaceae > Chelativorans > Chelativorans aestuarii. The sequence goes on from NZ_BMIF01000001.1 coordinate 749,290, forward strand.
ACGAATCCGAACGGTTCGATCAACGACATCGCTGGCGTCATGAACGAGAACGGCAACGTGCTTGGCCTGATGCCGCACCCCGAGAACCTGATCGAAGCCGCCCATGGTGGTTCCGACGGTCGGGGCCTGTTTGAGAGCGTTCTGGGAAAAGCTGCGTGAGCCGATCGCCTCTTCCCGTTCGGGCCGGACTGCTTGGCTGCGCCGCCGTTCTTCTGGCTGCCCTGGCTGTCGCCGGGTGCCGGGATGAGAAGGTGAGCCCCGTAGAGGCCCCTCAGACGGGACAGGCAGCGGCGATCGCAACGCTTCAGGCAATCAACAGCAAGGCGGCGACCTGCTGGATGCGGTCCAAGGACCCGGCTTTCGCGGGTCTCCGGCTGATCCCGGAACTGGATACGCAATACGGGCGCCCTCGCCTGCTGCTGTTGAAGAAGAATAGCCAGTATGGCTTGCCGGTCCTCGTCGTAGAGGCTCAAGGCAGCCCGGCGAAAATTGAAACCTATGGTCCCCTGACCCAGGGTCCGGTCGGCAGCCGTATCGAGCAGGATATCCGGCGTTGGTCGACGGGCTCACAGGCATGCGTCGCCTGACCGGCAGGAAAAGCGCGAATTATTTCTTTGAAAGGTTGAAGCGTAATGAGCATCCCGAACGCGATCCCCATCACCCCGGAGCTGGTGGCCGCGCATGGGCTGAAGCCTGACGAATATCAGCGTATTCTCGACCTGATCGGCAGGGAGCCTACTTTCACCGAGCTCGGCATCTTCTCGGCCATGTGGAACGAGCATTGCTCCTACAAGAGCTCGAAGAAGTGGCTGCGCACGCTTCCGACCTCCGGTCCGCAGGTCATCCAGGGCCCGGGCGAAAACGCGGGCGTCGTTGATATCGGTGACGGCCAGACGGTCATCTTCAAGATGGAAAGCCACAACCATCCGTCCTTCATCGAGCCCTATCAGGGTGCGGCGACGGGCGTGGGCGGCATTCTGCGCGACGTCTTCACCATGGGCGCGCGTCCGATCGCTGCCATGAATGCGCTGCGTTTTGGTGAGCCTGACCATCCAAAGACCAGGCACCTTGTTTCCGGCGTCGTTGCAGGCGTTGGCGGCTATGGCAATTCCTTCGGCGTTCCGACCGTTGGCGGTGAAGTGCAGTTCGACGAGCGCTACAACGGCAACATCCTCGTCAATGCCTTCGCTGCAGGCCTCGCTGACGCGGACAAGATCTTCTACTCCAAGGCGGAAGGCGTTGGCCTCCCCGTCGTCTACCTCGGTGCCAAGACCGGCCGCGACGGTGTCGGCGGCGCAACCATGGCATCGGCAGAGTTCGACGAGACCATCGAGGAGAAGCGCCCGACTGTTCAGGTTGGTGACCCCTTCACCGAGAAGTGCCTGCTGGAAGCCTGCCTTGAACTGATGGCCTCCGGCGCCGTCATCGCCATCCAGGACATGGGTGCAGCCGGTCTCACCTGCTCGGCCGTGGAAATGGGCGCCAAGGGCGACCTCGGTATCCGCCTCGACCTCGACAAGGTTCCGGTACGCGAAGAGCGCATGACCGCCTACGAGATGATGCTCTCGGAGAGCCAGGAGCGCATGCTCATGGTGCTGCGTCCGGAGCAGGAGGAAGAAGCCGAAGCCATCTTCCGCAAGTGGGGTCTGGACTTCGCCATCGTTGGCGAGACCACCGACGACCTGCGCTTCCGCGTCTTCCATCAGGGCGAGGAAGTTGCCAACCTCCCGATCAAGGAACTCGGCGACGAGGCTCCGGAATACGACCGTCCATGGGTCGAGCCGAAGCCAGCCGCGGCCTTGACCGATGCAGACATCCCGCAGGCCGACGTGGCTGACGCTCTGGTGAAGCTACTGGGTTCGCCGAACCTCTCGTCCCGCCGCTGGGTCTGGGAGCAGTACGACACGCTCATCCAGGGCAACTCGCTGCAGCTTCCGGGTGCCGACGCCGGTGTTGTCCGTGTCGAGGGCAGCGAGAAGAAGGCGCTGGCCTTCTCCTCCGACGTGAACCCGTTCTACTGCGAAGCCGATCCGTACGAAGGCGGCAAGCAGGCTGTGGCCGAGTGCTGGCGCAATCTGACGGCCAGCGGCGCGCTGCCGCTCGCATCGACCGACAACCTGAACTTCGGCAATCCTGAGCGTCCTGAGATCATGGGCCAGTTCGTCTTCGCCATCAAAGGCATCGGCGAAGCCTGCCGCGCGCTCGACTTCCCGATCGTCTCCGGCAACGTCTCACTCTACAACGAGACGCTTGGTCAGGGCATCCTGCCGACGCCCACCATCGGTGGCGTTGGCCTGATCAAAGACTGGTCGCGCATGGCACGCGTTCGCTTCGCCGCCGAAGGCGAAGAAATCCTGCTCGTCGGCGCATCCGAGGAATGGGGCACACACCTTGGTCAGTCTGCCTATCTGCGCGAGCTGCATGGCAAGAAGATCGGCCCTGCCCCGAAGGTTGACCTCGCGCACGAGCGCAAGACCGGCGACTTCGTCCGCAAGCTGATCGCTGATGGCATTGTGACGGCATCGCACGACATCTCCGATGGTGGCCTTGCTGTTGCCGTTGCCGAGATGGCGATCGCCTCCGGCATCGGTGCAACGATCGACCAGCCGCAGAACGCCTCTCCGATCGCAGCCTTCTTCGGTGAGGATCAGGGCCGTTACGTCCTGACCGCCCCGAAGGGTACGGCAGCGAAGCTCGCGACCGATGGCGTCGGCGTTCAGGTAATCGGTGTCACCGGTGGCACGGATGTGAAGCTTGGCGACGCAAAGGCGGTCTCCGTTGCAGCGCTCAAGAGCTCGCACGATGGCTGGTTCCCGGCCTTCATGGATGGTGCTTCGCACTAGCCGAGCAGCTTATAAAATCTCGATCGACGGCGGGCTCTGTCCCGCCGTTTTTCATTGGCGCGAAGGCTGAGATCCAACGGCTCCCCCACGCCTTTGCTGTGGGGAAATCACCGCTGCATTGGTTTGCTTTTCCCTGCCATTCGCGGCATTCTCCGACTCGTTGAAAGAAGGAGTATTTTCTGGTGGCAATGGACGCTAAAGAGATCGAACGCCTCATCAAGGAGAGCATCCCGGATGCCAAGGTGACGATTCGCGACCTTGCCGGCGATGGTGACCACTACGCCGCCGAAGTCGTCGCGGAGAGCTTCCGTGGAAAGAGCCGGGTACAGCAGCATCAAATGATCTATGAGGCGCTGAAGGGCAACATGGGCGGGGCACTGCACGCCCTTGCGCTTCAGACCAGCGTACCCGACTGATCTACTCTCGTATTTGCTGATTTCCGCGCCGCCCGTGTCCCTCACGGCGGCGCTTTGCTTTTGAAGAACTTGCTATCGCTTAAGCCAGCATCGGCCAGAGCGTCAGCGCCAGCAAAACACCCATCACGATGTTGAACCACTTGAGACGTACCGGATCGGAGAGGAAGCCTCGGAGCGCCATGCCGAAGGCAGTCCAGCTGGAGACGCAGGGCAGGTTGACGAGTGCAAACGCTAGCGTCACCAGTAGCACGGACACGAAGGGCGTCTGCGGGTCCGTATAGAGCGCCATCGCGGTGACGGCCATCACCCAGGCCTTCGGATTGATCCACTGGAATGCGGCAGCTTCGATGAAGCGCATCGGCCGCTGCTTCTCTTGCTTGCCGGAGCCCATGGAGCGGGACATGGCGATCCGCCAGGCGAGGTAAAGAAGGTAGGCACCACCGGCGACCTTCAATCCAAAGTGCATGCTTGGATAGGCGGTGAGCAATGCGCCAAGCCCGAAACCCACCCCCAGCAGCAGTGAGGCAAAGCCAATGCCGATGCCCAGCATGTGCGGGATACTGCGCTTGAACCCGAAATTCACTCCCGAAGCGAGCAGCATGAAGTTGTTCGGTCCCGGCGTTATCGACGAGACGAACGAAAAGACCAGCAATGCTGCGAAAGTCTCGGACTGCAACGGGGAACCTTGGGAAATTTCAGGTTGGAACTAGAGCAATTCCAGGAAAAGTGGGGCCGGTTTTCCGTCCGGAATTGCGTTAAAACGATGATCTAGTGACGCTCCCCTTCCCCGGAGGGAAGGTTCGCGCTGAAGATGTAGAATAGTTCCGGCAGGAATATGTCGCCGCCGGAACTACTGTTGCTTTAGAGGCCTTCCGGACCGCGATTCATGGCGGCCACACCGGTGCGGCACACTTCCACGAGGCCGAGCGGCTTCATGATCGCGATGAACTGCTCGATCTTGGAAACTCGTCCCGTGATCTCGAAGATGAAGTGCTCGGTGTTGGCGTCGATGACATGCGCCCTGAAAGCATCAGCGAGGCGCAGTGCCTCCACACGGGCGTCGCCCTTGCCTTTCACCTTGATCATCGCAAGTTCGCGCTCGAGCGGATTGTCCTGATTGCGCTCCTGCGCAACTTCGGAGAGGTCCACAACGCGATGCACGGGAACGATGCGCTCGAGCTGATGCTTGATCTGCTCGATGACGTTCGGCGTGCCATGCGTCACGATGGTGATGCGCGACAGGTGCTGCTCGTGCTCGGTTTCGGAAACAGTCAGGCTGTCGATGTTGTAGCCGCGGCCGGAGAACAGGCCGATGACGCGCGCAAGCACGCCAGGCTCATTGTCGACCAGCACGGCCAGCGTACGCTTCTCTGCCTTGGAAGTTTCCTTGGTAATGAAGTAGGCGGAGCCGGTCGGTTGTAGGTGAGCGCTCATATTACTCTCTCGGAAAAGCTTTTGCCCCTGGAGTGCCCTGCTCGCTTGATAGGCGGCAGGCGCTCCCCGTGTCACGTTCGGCGTCGGCCCTCGGTATATCGCTGGCCGACACCATTGGTCCCTGGATGTTAAACCAGCATCCGGCCCTTTTCGTCGATGGCGTTGGCGACGGCTTCGTCCGTTGCCTCGTCCGGCAGCAGCATCTCGTTATGCGCCTTGCCCGACGGGATCATCGGGAAGCAGTTGGCGAGGTTCGCCACGCGGCAATCGAAGATCACCGGTCCCGGCGTCTCGATCATCTCCTTGATGGCGGCGTCGAGCTCGCTCGGCTTGTCACAACGGATGCCATGGCAGCCGTAGGCTTCAGCCAGCTTCACGAAGTCCGGCATCGCTTCCGTGTAGGAGTGCGACAGGCGGTTGCCATGGAGCAGCTGCTGCCACTGGCGCACCATGCCCATGTACTGGTTGTTCAGGATGAAGATCTTGATAGCCGCGTTGTACTGAACGGCCGAGCTCATCTCCTGGATCGTCATCTGGACAGATGCGTCACCGGCAACGTCGATGACCAGCGCGTCCGGATGGGCTATCTGAACGCCAAGTGCCGCCGGCAGGCCGTAACCCATCGTGCCGAGACCTCCGGAAGTCATCCAGCGGTTCGGCTCCTCGAAGCCGAAGTGCTGCGCCGCCCACATCTGATGCTGGCCGACTTCCGTCGTGATGTAGGTCTTGCGGTCCTTGGTCAGCTCGTAGAGACGCTGGATCGCGTACTGCGGCATGATCACGTCGTCGCTGTGCTTGTAGGCCAGCGAATTGCGGCTGCGCCACCGGTTGATCTGATCCCACCAGGGTTTCAGGCCATCCTTGTCGGCCTTTGCCGTCGCCCGCCAAAGGCGAACCATGTCCTCGAGCACCGTGCCGGCATCGCCGATGATCGGGATATCGACGCGGACGTTCTTGTTGATCGAGGACGGATCGACGTCGATGTGGATCTTCTTCGAGTTGGGTGAGAACGCGTCGATACGACCGGTGATACGGTCGTCGAACCGCGCGCCGATGCAGAGCATCACGTCGCAGTCGTGCATGACCATATTGGCTTCGTAAGTACCATGCATACCCAGCATGCCGAGCCAGTTCTCACCGGAGGCCGGATAGGCGCCGAGGCCCATCAGCGTAGACGTGATCGGGAAGCCCGTCAGGTTGACCAGCTCGCGCAGCAGCAACGAGGCTTCAGTACCCGCGTTGACGACGCCACCGCCGGAATAGATGACCGGGCGCTTGGCCGTCTTCATCAGCTCGATCGCAGCCTTGATGGCTTCCGCATCGCCATGGACGCGCGGATGGTAGCTGGTGCGGGGTGCGGTCTGCGGCGGCGTATAGGTCCCCGTAGAGAACTGGATGTCCTTCGGGATGTCGACGACGACAGGTCCCGGACGCCCCGTTCTGGCAACGTGGAAAGCTTCGTGCAGGATGGCCGCCAGCTCGTTGACGTCGCGAACCAGCCAGTTGTGCTTGGTGCAGGGACGCGTGATGCCGACGGTGTCGCATTCCTGGAATGCGTCCGAGCCGATCAGCGTAGTCGGAACCTGGCCGGTGATGCAGACGAGCGGGATGGAGTCCATCAGCGCGTCCTGCAGGGGCGTGACGGCATTGGTGGCGCCAGGGCCGGAGGTGACGAGCATCACGCCGACGTTTCCGGTAGACCGGGCGTAACCCTCGGCAGCATGGCCAGCGCCCTGCTCGTGACGAACAAGGATGTGCTCGATGTCTTCCTGCTGAAACAGCTCGTCATAGATCGGGAGGACGGCGCCACCGGGGTAGCCGAAAATGTGCTTTACACCGTTGTCCCTCAGCGCCTGTACCACCATCTCGGCGCCCGTCATCTCTTGCATTTTTGTCTCCTGCCACTTGGGCGCTGGCGCTTGTGCATTCATCTGCTTTCCTGCCCCATTTGATCCACGGACCTAATACTGCCATTTCTGGCAAATCGACAATAAAAAAGGCCCCCGAAGGAGCCTTTGTTTGCACATGAGCGGCTGATGCCTGGCGGCTACGCCGCCTTGCCCATGTGCCTACCCACCACGAGAAGAATGTTCGTTGTCATGGCGGCGACATTAATGGCAGTGCTTTTGGTCTGTCAATCCGGAATCTGCGAGATAGAGCAAGGCCCCTCACCGCCTGCACCGGATCTAGACCGGCTTGTTTAACTTGCCGCCGGTCTGGATGAACCACGCTGCTTCTTCTGTGGGGTTGAAATAGCCTGTGCGATCTACCGCCCTGCTTCCCTTGTCGGCCTTGACCTGCCCCGGCTTGTCGTCAGCGCGGTTCGACTTCCCGAAGAAGGACATTCGCTTCTTGCCGGTCTTCTCGGCTACCGCGGTTGCGGCCTCGGATGATGCGCTGGTCAAGGTCGCTTCTGGAACGTCACCCTTGGGTCTGGTGTTCAGCAGGTCCGCAAGCTTCTTCCGCAACTTCTCTTCCATCTTGGCATCCACGTCCGTCGGCGTGACGGCGGTAGTCGCTGAACTGCTGGACGTGGTGGAGGACGACGTCAGCACTGAACCCGTATATCCGCTGTCGAACGTCGCACGCGAGGTGGAGGCAAAAGAGCCATCGCTGAACATTGACGATCGCTTCGAGTTGAGGCCTGAAAGCTGGCGTTTTGAATCCGTGTTGGAAGCCCATTCTTCAACCAGACTCAGATTGAACAGCACCTGCCCCTGCTTGCCGACCCGAAACGCATCATGGGTCAGGAGCTCCTCCGGGATCCCGATCGTCTGGACGAGGTTGTTTCTCAGTTGAGCCTCCTCTCTCACCAGAAGGTCCCTGATCTCTGCCGCGTATTTGAAATGCTTCACCTTCGGATTTGCGCCCAGCCAATCAACCCACCGGTGAACATCCGAAAGCTTGAGCAGGCGACTGTCATCCCGATAAATTTCGGCAACGGAGCCGTTTGGCAGTTTGACCGCGCCAATGTAGCCCGTCAGCGATTGATTGAGCTTGGTTTCAAGCTTGGCTTCCTCGCCCCGAGCCTTGGTCTCCTGGAGAAAACTGATCCTGTCCCACACCCGGTTGTTCTGCAGGCGAAGTTCGATCGGGTCATTGCTGAGAGCGATGAATTCCCGCACGACGATCTTGCGATCCTTGTTCGTCTCCCGCGAAAACGTCCTCCACAGCACGCCATCCACCGTCCGGTGACCCGCGTCTTCCACATACTTCTTGCCTTCCCTGTACTTGGTGCGGCCAAGCTCCAGCTTGAGATCCGCGACTCGGGATTCACGATGAATGAGTTTGACCGGCCGGCAGTCATCGGCGGCTTGCCTGAAGGCCAGACGGAAGTAACTGCGCAGTTCGTCCCGGTTCGTCCGCTGACCGTGGTTGTAGACGGAGCTCAGAATGTCGGAGATGAAGCGCTCGCCATTCGACAGTAGCATCAGGTTCCAGTTGCAGTCGCCGGGTTGGTGAATGCGCCCCTCGTTGAACTCATTGCCCCACGCCTTGGCGAGATTCTGGACAAAGTTCGCTTCCTGCATTTCGGGGGTCTGCCTGGCAGCCTGGTAGACGTGAAATGCAGCATAGAGACCGAGCGATGTGACAGCGGTTACCACGGCTATCCCTACTCCGGCGCTTGCTCCGATGCCAAAGACACTGACCAGCAGCACCGCAGCGTGAAGGCCAGGGTTCTTGAAGAATGACGAACAACTGGCCAGTTTGTTCAGGACGGCAATCAGCCGGTTGGCCATCCATCCCGGAAGATGGCCCCTCAAGTGCGTCCGCACCTTCTCCATCGCACTCGGCTCTTGGGCGCCGGCTATGGATATGGATTCCTTGACGATTACCCGGGTCGCTTCGACGATCCTCGACCATTGATCGCGTGAGAAGGCGGCAGCTCCAACGCCATCAGGCTGGAGCTTGACGTTGTCTTTGATGGTCCTGACCAGGTCCTGCATGTCTCCAACGGTCACGTCCCGGTATTTCCGCGAGCCAAAGAGCTTTGAGTGAGCCTTCCGCGGCAGGACGTAACCGGTCTCCTGTCGAAGTTCATCCAGACGCTCGCGGATGCGATCGGTCACCCGCAGCCTGGTCTCGACGATGGACTTCTTGGGGCAGTGCGCGAAATCCCTGACGCGACTCCAGCAGGTGCGGTCGTTTTTCCTGTAGGTGATGATGAGCTGACCGTTCGGACCATCAATCAGATCAAGAAGATTGCCGTGTTCGTGATCGGCGAACTGAGCAGCCTTGTTCCAGAAATCTGCTGGATCACCGCTGCGGACGCCGAAGGCTTTGTTGATGATTGAACCGGACACAGCACCACCCCTAAAAATTGTTTGCTTTATGAATTGATTACATCCGACCAAATGCTGAATTTATCGAGTAAATTGAAAATGATGCTTCTGACTGATGGCTGATTCAATTCAACGAAGTTGAAATATGACATCATGATCGGCTGCTCGTTTTCATCAAGGGCGAAGTAAACCCCATCTGTCATGCGCCACAGGGAAGAGTACTGCATCAGCAGGATCAGCCGATCCCGCGTCAGCTCCCCCACATCATGCATTGACTGGACGGATAGGCATATTCGCTGGACACGGTCCTCAACCTCGACGGTCAGGAGGTGGTCACCGATCAGGATCTTCCATGCATCCTCGACCTTTTCGACTTGTTTGGCGGCGAACGCCTCAGGCAGGGCAGATTGAATAAGCTCTTCGACCAGCTTGTGTTCTTCTGCCATTGTATGCCCCTCACCGCTCCGTCTGCGCAAACTTTTCAAACGTTGATAGTTTAGGGTATACGGCCACTGAGATCGTAACTGTCATTTTTGGTACATAACGCGTTCCGGCCCGGACGGGTTGAATTGACCGGACGAAGTTTGGTCCGAAACCAGTAACAAAAAAGCCGCGCCGACCGAATGCAAGGGCGGCACAGCCTGAGGAAATTCTGGTCTGGTCACGCAGAACTGGGCGATATCGCGCCCAGCTCGGCAGCATTCAGTTGGTGGCGTCCTTACTAATTTTAACCTGACCACTGAAAGTGCGACGTATCCTGGAGGCCAATCCCTGCTTGGTTTTCGACTTCACAACCTGAAGTTGCTGCTCTGACGATTGCACTGCAGGCTCTTTAGCTTCCAGCTTCTTGAGCTTTTTGTCCTCTTTAGCTTCCAGCTTCTTGAGCTTTTTGTCCGCCTCCGTTGTGCGCGACTCTTTGATGAGCTTCCCCAAGTCATCGCGAAGTTCCTTTTCCCGAAGAGCGATACGCTTGAACGCATCATGCTTGAGAACTTCCTGCAGTCGTTGACCATATAGCCTGCCACCCGGGGCGAGTGCGGCCGCCAGCTCGCCGATCTGCGGATTAGAGGCAAAGGCGTCTGGCCCAAAAAGCGAACCCAGAAGGGCCCACGGCATCAACAATGACTCCGAGGGCGTGGCGGATGCCTGGGAGACATCATCAAACGATACAACTGCCCTATCGGAATCCTCCGAAATGCCAGGAGAGTGCAACAGAGGATCTATTACGTCAGCATAGCTGACCTCCTCGTCATCCGACACCTCCGTGATAATGGGTCCCGAATATACATTTTCCTCGAACCGATCATTGATCTTAGGGCCGAGCTGGCTTTCCGGGGGTGCAGACCTCAGTACCTCCGTCGGAGTGCTGTACTGAGATCCCGCAGGCTGCGCTTCATTCGGCGAATAACCCGTCATATTGAGAGAAACACGCGCTATATTATCCGTTCCGATCGTGACATTCGCCAGATCGAACGTGCGTATCGAAATCCCCGCGTTGGTGAAGGGATGACCCTCAATAAATGAGGCACCACTCAAAAGGTCCTTCAGGATGAGCGTACGCAGATCAATGCTATTACTCTTCCCGAGTAACTCTACACCTTCCATTCTGCGCATAAAGCCAACAAGGTCTTTGGCGGATGGCCCATCTTTGGGCTCCTTGAATACCAATCCGATCCCGCCACTTTGCATACGAACGGTACCGCCAAATACTGGCAATCCTATCACATTTCCCCGATACAGATCCTTGTCTGAGACGTAGTAGGAGGCCTCGTTCAACAGTAAGCGCGAATTTCTGTGCACCTTCTGAAGCGCAGTGCTCTGATGCATGAAGTGTCCACCAAAAAGAGGTGGACACCAAATCATGGACGATACTCCTAAACTGCAGGTGCGGCTTGTTGGCCGCGACGGCCGCCGTCGATATGACCCTGCCTCCCGAGATCGGCTTGTCGCAGCGTGTTTAGAGCCCGGCGTTTCGGTTTCGCGTCTAGCTCTGGAGCACGGCGTCAACGCCAATCTCGTTCGCAAGTGGGTAAAGAGAGCCAAAGAAGATAGTGCTTTACCTGCGGTATCTACGTTC
>NZ_BMIF01000002.1 GCF_014641695.1 Nitratireductor aestuarii
GATCACCGCGTCGATCTTGCGCAGCAGGTGATCTGCTGGAACAAGGCTCTCGAGCGTCACCATCTCGATCGCCGTCTGAACTGGAGCAGGTTTCTTCAACATGCCCCAGTGAATCAAAAACCTCCGGATAACGCCAGAGGTTTGTCAGCAGTCTGAAGGGGCCCGCGAGGCCCCTTCAGACTGCTGTAGCTACCGGATGCCCAGATCAGGCGGCAGCTTCTGCTGATTCCACCGCAGCGGCGAAGTCCGTGAAGAACTTGTCCGACAGCTTCTTGGCAACGCCGTCGATGAGGCGCGAACCGAGCTGGGCGATCTTGCCGCCGATATCAGCTTCGACGTCATAGGCGAGACGGGTGCTGTCGCCTTCCGGCGTCAGCTGCACGCGCGCGCCGCCCTTGGCGAAGCCGGCCATGCCGCCCTGGCCTTCGCCAACGAGACGGAAGGAGTTCGGAGCTTCAACGTCGGTGAAGCTGACGGCGCCCTTGAAGCGAGCCGAGATGGGTCCGATCTTGATGCGGACGGTGGCCGTGTATGCGCCCTCGCCGGTCTTTTCCAGTTCCTCGCAGCCGGGGATGCTGGCGCGCAGGATTTCGGGATCGTTGATTGCCTCCCAGACGCGCTCCGGACTTGCAGCAAGGACAACTTCGTTCTTGAGCGTGAATGCCATGATGCCTCTCAAAACATGTTAACTTGCGGGCCGTCAGGTCCGCTGCCTACGCGCCATTCGGACATGGGATGGAGCCAGTCGGGCGTGAGTTTGGTGCCTGCAAGCTAACCGCGCCTCGCCCGGCTAACCAGTATGCTCCTGCTTTGTGCTATAACCTTTGGCTATGTCGCTCTGTTGTCTTCATTTGTCCCGGCGATCAGGCTGTGGGATCGTGGGCGGAGGAAATCACCCATTCTGACCAACGAACAACAGGTTGTGGCGAAATGAACCGTCTGTCCGGGGAGATCAATGAGGGCCAGCTTGCTTCAGAGCAGGTGGCAAACAGCAGGGAAGCCGCAGCGCGCTCCAATTCGCGCCTGAAGGCCTTCACCGTCCTGAACCCGGAGCCGTTCCGGTCGCAGCCGGAGCTTCCGCTCGACGGGCTGCCGATCGGCGTCAAGGATCTCTATGATACGGCCCAGCTGGAAACCGCCTACGGCTCCCCGATCTACCAGGGGCATGTTCCGGCCAAGTCGGCCGCGCTTGTGGAGAAGCTCTGCGACCTCGGCGCCTATGTCGTCGGCAAGACCGTGACGACGGAGTTTGCATGGCGGCAGGCTGGGGCGACGGTCAATCCGTATGGCACGGACCGCACGCCGGGCGGCTCGTCCAGCGGTTCAGCCGCTGCAGTGGCGGCAGGTGTCGTTCCGCTGGCGCTCGGCACGCAGACCTTCGGTTCGATCATCAGGCCTGCAGCCTTCTGCGGTATAGCCGGTTTCAAGCCGAGCTATGGCGCTCTGCCGCTAGAAAGTGTTCAGCCCCTGTCTGGTACGCTCGACCATGCCGGATATCTGGCGCAGACGATTGAGCTCATCCGCAAGGTGCATGGTCTCGTTCTGGGCGAGACTATTGCCGCACCCGAAGGCAAGACGTGGACCCTGCGCCTCGTGAAGGGGCCGTGGTGGGAAGCCGCATCGCAGGCGCAGCTGGACGTTGTGCTTGAGGTGGCCGAGTTCCTGCGCGCGCAGGGTGTTTCGGTTCTTGAGGCAGAGCTGCCGGAAACCTTCAACCGCTGCCAGGCGCTTGCGGAAACCATCCTCTTCCACGAGGCTGCCGAGGTCTACCGGCCACTCATCGACCAGCATGGTGATCTCGTCAGCGTCCATATCAAGGAGCTGGTGCAGAAAGGCGAAGAACTTCCAGAAGGTACCTATCAGCAGGCGCTTGAGGAGCGCGATGCGCTCATCGAACTGCTTGCCACCGAGATGGAAGGGTTCGACGGGATCCTGTCATTGCCGGCGCTAGGCGAGGCTCCTCTCATGAGCGAAGGAACCGGAAATCCCGGACCCTGCGTTGCGTGGACGCTGCTCGGCGTTCCCACCTCTACCCTGCCCTACAGCTTCGGTGCAGCCGGAATGCCGCTCGGCATCCAGCTTATCGGCAAGCGCGGCGCCGATTTTGCACATCTCGACCTTAGCGTGGCTGTTGAAAAGCTGCTCGTCACCAAGTCTCACCGCAGGCCGGTGGCACGGAAGTTTGCGTAGTGGTGCCAAGACCCTCATGCTGAGCTTGTCGAAGCACGAGGGCTCCAGATCCGCTCATCTACCGCCGCGTGGTTCGACAAGCTCACCATGAGGCGGTTGGGCCTTGGACGAGCTTAACGCCCGCGTTCTTTCGGGACAGGGCGAACGATGATCTCACCGCGTTCCTGATAAAGCGGACCGCCGATGCGGCCCATCGGGTTATAGAGCCCTGGGTCAATCCGGTCCTTGGCCCAGACCGCCGAATCTACGTGGAAACAGGTGACGGTGCCGATGATCAGACGGTGGTCGTCTTGATCGCCAACCGTAATGATCCGGTCCAGCCTGCACTCCATCGCTGCGGCAACGCCTGCCACACGGGGCGTCTCGATCGTTGAGGACGGCGCGAGCTTGATCCCCAGCAGCTCGGCCTCGCTCTCACTGCGCTCGTATTCGAAGGCGCTGTCCACCATCGGGGCGAGCACATCAGGCGTGACGGAATTTACGGTAAATTCGCCACGCGCTTCGATGTTGGCAACCGTATCCTTCAGCTGTTCGCCTCCGGGGCCAACGCTGAACAGCACCTTCGCCGGGTTATAGCTGATGAAGGTATAGCTGCTGAATGGCGCGAGATTGACCGCGCCTTCAGGATTGAGGCTCGTCACCCAGGCGATGGGTCGCGGCGTGACGATGGCCGAGATCAACTTGTAGCGCTGATTCTCATCGAGCGTATCGCTCTGAAATTGAAGCATGTGGCCCCTCCCCGCCGGAAACGTGACTGCCTCAGAGCGAAGCAGCCACCTTTTCAGCGGCCATGATGATCGGGGCGTTGATATTGCCGCCGATCGGAGCGGGGAAGATGGAGGCGTCGACGACGCGAAGACCTTCCACGCCGTAAACGCGGCACTGGTTGTCGACCACGTCACCAGCGTCTCCGTCCTTGCCCATGCGGCAGGTGCCGGAGGGGTGGAAGGAGAGCGAAACGATCGAGCGGATGTATGCGTCGATCTCGGCATCGGTCTTGACGGCAGCGCCGGGTCCGATTTCCTCTGCGTGCTCGGCGAGAACCGACTGGCGGCCTACTTCGCGGAAGAGCTTGACGCCCTCGCGCATGCGCCGGATGTCGGAATCGGTGTTCAGCACCGCCTCGTCGATGACCGGATCGTCCTTATGGGATGCCGAGCGCAGGGTGACGGAACCACGGCCTTCCGGACGGCACATGACCACGCGGGTCATGAAGCGATCCTGATAGGGTTTTACGAAGGGCGAGAGGTGCGGATGGGCATCCATCGGCGCGCCGACGAACAGCAGCTGCAAGTCAGGGATTTCCTGCTCCGGCGTGCTCTTCACAAACGCGGTGATGCCGCCCGGCAGCTTGGATGCAAAGCCCTCGCCCGTGAGGTAGGCGCGGGTGAAGCCGAGCGCCGCCTTGTCCGCACGCATGTTGGCGTGGAAGGGGCCGGGCTTCTTGCGCTTGTAGATGATCGACGTGCCGTAGTGGTCGTGCATGTTCTTGCCGACGCCGGGGAGCGCGACTTCGCACTTTATGCCATGCTTTGCGAGCTCCACCGGGTCGCCGATGCCCGAGAGCATCAGGAGCTGCGGGGAGTTGAACGCGCCAGCGCTGATGATGACTTCGCTGCGGGCAGCGGCAAAATACTGCTTGCCGCCATGTTCATATTCCACGCCTGCGGCACGCCCGTTTTCCAGACGCACGCGTGCAGTGAGCGCACGCGTAAGAACCGTCAGGTTCTTCCGCTTCATGGCCGGGCGAATGTAGCCGCGATAGGTCGAGTTGCGGCGACCCTTGCGCAGCGTCAGCTGCATGCGGCCGAAGCCTTCCTGCTTCTCGCCGTTATAGTCGTCGGTCCAGCCGTGGCCTGCATCCTGCGACGCCTGGGCATAGGCGTCCATCAACGGATCGGCGTAGTCCGACGTGATCGTGCTGATCGGTCCGCCTGCGCCACGATACTTTGAGGCACCGCCTTCCCAGTCTTCCTGCTTGCGGAAGTAGGGCAGCACGTCCTCGTAGCCCCAGCCTTCGAGGCCAGCTTCAGCCATGCGGTCGAAATCGGCGCGATGGCCGCGCACATAGGCCATGGTGTTGATGGAGGAGGTTCCGCCCAGCACCTTGCCGCGCGGGCAATCGAGAACCCGGCCGCCGAGAGCCGCGATCGGCTCACTGCGGTAATTCCAGTTGTGCATACCCAGACGGATGAGCATGCCCCAGCCGATCGGTACGTGGATCAACGGGTTGTAGTCCCCGCCACCGGCTTCCAACAGCAGTACGGAGCGATCGGGATTTTCGGAAAGCCGGGCTGCCAACGCACAGCCGGCAGAGCCTGCGCCCACGACGATGAAGTCGAAGGATTGGTTGATCATTGCGATACTCCGACACGATGGAACGGCGCCAGAGCCCAACCAGCATGGCGTGCTGGGAGCTCAGCCATGCTGTCTTGGGTACAATCCCGGTTGGGGGATGAGTAGGTAAGATATGTCGATAGCTATTCGCTTCGGTTATGCACCGCACATCCGACTTTCGCCATGCGACATGATCTGCGGCACCTACTTCCGCAGCATGTTCATCTCGATACAGACGGTATTGATGCTGCGCAGCAGCGCCTTGGTGGCCTCGGTCAGCTCGATTTCCACCGCATGCACCAGACCCAGCGGACGCGCAAGGTTCGGCAGCAGATTGTGTGAAGAAACGCGCTCCAGCGGAATGTGCCGCAGGTTGCCGTTCGCGGAATTCATCTCGGCCGAATAGGACGGCATGATGCCGATGAAGTCCGTCTTGCGGGCAACTTCGCGCAGGAACACCATGGAGTTGCTCTCGATCGGACGGGTCTTGACCTCGATCCCTTCCTGAGCAGCGAGCTTGCACACGCTTTCCCATAGCGGGAGTGCATCCTCGAGCATGACCCAGCGGGAGCTCAGCAGATCCTGCAGCGAGATTTCCTTTTGCTGCAGCAGTTGGTGTCCGGTCCGCACTACCAGCGAGAAATTGTCGTCAAAGAGCTTCTGAACCTTGAGGTCCGGGCCTTTTGTACGCTCATCCAGAACCGTGAAGAGCAGGTCAAGGTCACCGCGATGCAGGTCGACGAGCAGCTCCGAGATCGTGCCGCTGCGGACGCGCACGCGCAGGTCCGGGCGCTTCAACGCGATGCGCATGACGGCCTTGGGGATGATCTGATCGAGAATACCGGGGCCAGGTGTAACACCGAGCGAGACGGAGCCTGTGAGCTTTCCCTTTATATGTTCAAGATCGTCGTTGGCACGGCGGAGTTCTGCGGTTACAGACCGTGCGCGACGGTAGAAGGTTTCGCCGAAAATGGTCAGCTTCACGCCGCGCGGGCCGCGATCAAGGAGGCGAACACCAAGCTGCTCTTCCAGAAGTCTAAGGCTCTTGCTGAGGGCGGGCTGAGAGACATTGAGCCTTTTTGAGGTCCTGCTCAGGCTGCCACTTTCAACGACGTCGACAAATCGCTCCAGTTGTTTTTGATCCAACGCAATATTCCCATTGGTAATGACTCAAACAACTTCTGAACTGGATAGCTATCATTTGCAAGCCTACTCATGATGGTCGCTATTGGTACCCTAAACGGCAGCGGCGAAACGGTTCCGCGCCGGCTAAAGGAGGAAATGCATGATCAGATTGCCCATCAGCCACGACAGCGCAGCAGACATTATCCCCATCTTCCGCGAGGGATTGAAGCAGTCGAACGTGCGTGCTGGTGAGAAGGTTGTCGTCTATGCCGACAGCTTCTCCAACCCCGTCTACGCACCTGCCTTCGTCGCTGCCGCGCGTGACCTTGGTGCAGAGGCGTTCTCCTTCATCCAGCCGCTCATCAACGCCGATGCCAGCAACAGGCTTGGCCGCGCAAACCCGCAGCCGCTGATGATCGAACTGATGAAGCTGGCGGATTTCGTCGTCGACGTCACGACGGGCGGAATGCTCTATTCCAACGACCACGAGGCTATCCTTGCCACGGGTACCCGCATCCTGCGCGTTCACGAGCCGGAAGACATCCTGCTCCGCCTGATGCCGAGCCAGACGATCAAGGATCGCGCCGAGCGCGGTGTTGCCCGCTATCAGAATGCCAAGGTGGTTCACCTCACCTCCAAGGACGGCACCGACCTCGTCATGCAGAAGGGCTCGCGCCTGGCCTCCAACCAGTACGGCATGGCTGACACCGTCGGCCGCTGGGATCACTGGGGCACCGGCCTCGTCTGCACCACCGTTGAGGAAGAGACCGTTGAAGGCGTTCTCGTTCTTTCGCCGGGCGACGTGCTGTTCCCGTTCGAGCGCTACGTGACGCAGCCGCTGAAGATCTATTTCGAAAAGGGAATAGCTCAGCGCTTCGAGGGTGGCCGTGAAGCCGTGATGCTTGAGCACCTCATCGTCAACCGTGGTGACGAGGGCGCACGCCGTCTGTCGCACGTTGGCTGGGGCGTTGAGGACCGTGGCGCCTGGGATACGCTTTCCATGCGCAACTGGGACAAGGCCGGCGGCGTCGAGACGCGCTCCTGCTACGGCAACGTGCTGCTCGCAATCGGTGAGAACCGCGACCTGATGGGCCAGAACGCCTCCCGCCTGCACATTGACATGGCCTTCCGCCAGACCCGCCTTGAGCTGGATGGCGAGCCGATCGTCGACTGCTGCAAGTTCCTCGACCAGTCTGTGGCTTAAATCAGATGACCATTGGCGCACGCATTCCGAGAGTAGAGGACGCTCGCTTCCTGCGTGGCGAAGGACGCTACGTAGCTGATCTCGCCATGCCCTTCATGGTGGAAGCCTACGTTCTGCGCAGCCCCTACCCGCACGCGATCATCCGCTCCATAGATGCCAGTGAGGCGTTGAAGCTTGAAGGTGTCGAGGCGGTTTTCACCGCCGCGGACGTTCCGGCTGATCTGGGTCCGATCGTCTGTCGCATCCCGACGCATGGCGATCTCAGCCCTTATCTGCAGCATCCTCTCGCTCAGGATCGTGTGCGCTATGTGGGCGAACCGATTGCAGTCATCGTCGCGAAGAGCCGCGCCATCTGTGAGGATGCCGCGGAACTCGTCGAGATCGACTTCGATCCGCTTCCCGCAATTACCAGCCCTTACCGCGCAATCGAGCCCAATGCCGAGCCAATTCATGAGGCTGGCAATCTGGCGGGCGACTGGGGCTTTGACCTCGGCAACGTCGAAGAGGCGTTGAAGAGCGCGGCCTATACCGTTCAGGAAAGCTTCTCCGTTCAGCGTCACACGGCAATGCCGATGGAAACGCGCGGTCTGCTTGCCTCTTACGATCGCGGACGCAACCTTCTCGAAGTTCATGGTGCGACCAAGGTCGTCCATACCAACCGCAACATGCTGGCAGGCATGCTCGGCATGAGCGAGCAGGATATCCGCCTGGTGGAACCGGACGTCGGCGGCAGCTTCGGCGCGCGCGGCGAGTTCTACCCGGAAGACTTCCTCATTCCCTTTGCAGCGAAGCGCCTGTGCAAGCCGGTGCGCTGGATCGAAGACCGCGTTGAGCACTTCGGCGCGATCAACCATTCGCGAGACAGCGACTTCGTGGTGACCGTCGCCGCTGACGAGAACGGCATCATCACCGCCTTCGACGTGAAGCTGGTAACCGACATGGGCGGATATATCCGCACCCATGGCGACGTTGTTCCGTCGCATGCCGCAGCCTGCTTCCCCGGACCGTACAAGGTGCGCAACTACCGCATCAACACCAAGACGGTCATGACGAACAAGACGCCGACGGGCACCTACCGCGCCCCCGGCATGTTCGAGGCAAACTTCGCCCGCGAGCGCGCCATTGATCGCCTCGCCGACAAGATGGGCCTGGAGCGGGCAGAGTTGCGCCGTCGCAACCTGATCCCGGCCGAGATGATGCCCTGGCACGTCGGCACGGAAAGCGTGAAGCGTCCGACCATCTTTGATAGCGGCGACTATCCGGCTGTCTTCGAGAAGGCGCTTGCCGGTTATGGCTGGGACGCTCCGTTCGAACGCGAGGAAAATGGCTGGCTGCGCGGACGCGGGCTGTGCGCCTTCGTCGAGCCTTCGGGTCTCGGCGCTTTCGAAGGTGTTCGCCTCGAAGTGGACCAGCGCGGCAACGTGACGATCTTCAGCGGCTCCAGCAACCAGGGCCAGGGTCACGAGACGGTGCTGGCGCAGATCGTCAGCAGCATCATTGATGTACCCGTCGAGAAGATTGCCGTACGCCATGGCGACACGGGCATCATCACCTTCGGTGGTGGCACCTACGCCAGCCGCACGGCGGTGCTGTGTGGTGAGGCTCTCTACAATGCCTCGCACGGAATCCGCGACAAGGCACTCAAGACGGCGAGCGCGAAGTTCAACATTCCTGTCGAGGAGCTTGAACTGCGCGAAGGCGCTGTCTGGCAGGCAGGCAAGAACGAGCCACTGATCACGCTTGGCGGGATTGCACGCATTCTGATGCCGGGCAATCCTGAGTTCCTGAAGCCGCCATCCGACAAGAACATCCCGGACCACGATGGTCTCGTCGTCACGTCCTACATCCGTGGCGTTCCGGGCGGCACCTGGGCATTTGCGGTGCATATCGCAGACGTTCTGGTCGATCCCCGCACGGGCGAGACGAAGGTCGAGAAGTACTTCGTGGCCTGCGACGTTGGCCGCCAGCTCAATCCGCTGATCGTGGAAGGTCAGCTGATCGGCGGCGTCGCGCAGGGTCTGGGCGGCACGTTCCTGGAGGAGCTGACCTACTCCGAAGACGGACAGCTCACCACCGGTACCTTCGCCGACTACATGATGCCCAACGTCTACAACATGCCGCCGGTGAGCACGCTGGTTCTCGAAGACGTGAAGCCTGAAGGCAACGTGCTGGGCGTCAAGGGCGTGGGCGAGATCGGTCCTTCCGGTGTGGCTGCAGCAATCGGCAACGCGATTGCTGATGCGCTGAAGTCCAACACCGGCCTGAACATCCTGCCGTTCACGCCCGAACGGGTTCTCTCTGCTGTACCGACGGTGACAAGATGAAGCCGGCACCTTTTGAATATTTCGCCCCGCGCACACTCGACGAAGCGCTGGATCTTCTCGAAAGCGAAGGTTCAGAGGCACGGGTGATCGCAGGCGGACAGAGCCTGGTGCCGATGCTGGCGCTGCGTCTTGCCCGCCCGGAAGTCCTGATCGACCTCAACCGGATCCCCGAGCTTTCGCGCATCCGTCAGGAAGGTTCGACCATCCATATCGGAGCGATGACCCGTCAGGCTCATGCCCTGGCATCCTCGCTCGTCTTTGAACAACTGCCTCTGCTGCATTACGGGCTGCAAAACGTCGGGCATCCTCCCACCCGCGCCCGTGGCACACTTGGAGGCAGCCTCTCGCACGCCGATCCAGCCGCTGAAACACCGGCCGTGATGCTTGCCTACAAGGCCGACATGGTTCTGAAGAGCAAGCAGGGCGAGAGGATCATTCCTGCCGACGAGTTCACGCTCGGAACGTTCGACACCGCCATTGAACCGGGCGAAATCCTTGCCGAGATCCGCGTTCAGGCAAAGCCGAACGAAGGCGCAGCACTGGTCGAGCTGTCGCGTCGCAAGGGCGATTTCGCCATGGCTTCGGCAGCTGCCCGCGTGAGCCTCGCTGCGGATGGAACCTGCGCCGAAGCACACCTGATCGTCGGTGCGGTTGCTCCCGTGCCGCTTCGCTTCGATGCCGTCACGGATGCGCTCAAGGGCCAGAAGTTCTCGGAAGCCGTGGTGCGTGAAGCGCTCGAACTCATGGACCTCGAACTGTTCGAGTTCGACAACGAGGATATCAGTCTCGAGTACCGCCGCAAGATTGGTCCTGTCATGGCCGAACGCGCTCTGCTCCAGGCGTTCAAGCGGGCGGAAGGAATGCAGAAATGACGCTCCACCAGGTATCGTTCACCGTCAACGGCAAGAAAGTCTCGGTGGAAGTTGAACCCCGCCAGACCCTCGCCGATGTCCTGCGCGGCCAGCTCGGCCTCACCGGCACGCATCTCGGCTGCGAGCATGGCGTCTGCGGCGCCTGTACCATCATCGTCAACGGAGAGCCCGCCCGCGGCTGCCTGATGCTCGGCGTCCAGGCGGAAGGCGCGGAAATCCTCACCGTTGAAGGCGCGTCTCCGGATGAGGGGCTTTCGCTCATCCAGGAAGCATTGCGCGAGTTCCATGGCCTGCAGTGCGGCTTCTGCACGCCCGGCATGGTCATGGCGCTCCACCACCTCTTCTCGGTCAACACCTCCCCTACGGAGGAAGAGATCAAGGAAGCCATCTCCGGCCAGCTCTGCCGCTGCACCGGGTACCAGGGAATTGTGAACGCCGCCAAAGCCGTCGCCCAGCGACTGCAGGCTCAGCAATAATTCAAACCACCATAAACGGGAAAAAAGATGCCAATCTGCGTTAATATCAATGACATCAAGGAAGGCCAGAACGTTCTGCAGACCCGTGGTGGCGCAATGTCCACCAAGATGGTCTACGGCAACGACTGCAACATGATGATTGCAGTCCGCGGTCCGGGCTACCACTCCCACCCGCACATTCACGACGCTGAGCAGATCAACTACGTGACCGAAGGCGAAGTCTGGGTCTTCATCAACAACGACGGCTTCCTGATGAAGGCTGGCGACCTCTGCCGCATCCCGCGCAACGCCGTTCATTGGGCATGGAACCGCAGCGGCGGTGACGTGACGCTGATCGAAGTGCACGCTCCGGCCTGCGACCCGCTCGTTCGCAAGAACGCCGTTGGCCTCTACTTCGATGACGAGACCCCGGACCTTTCCACGGCAGTCGACACGCTGCGCGACGGCATCGACACCGATCCGATGGAAATCGAAGCTCGCGTTCTCGGCATGACCGTTGAAGAGCTGAAGGCCGAACTGGAAGCCGCTGCGGAGTAATTTTCCGCAGATCCGTTGCAATTCCGCCGGAAAGAGCGAGCCGCCTTCCTGCGGAATTGCACCCATACATCATCCCGTAAAGGACTAAGAATGAGCCAGAATGGTAGTAACGGCAGCGTAGCTGAGCCTCTGATGATGTATGGGGGCGCGTTCCATCCGGCCATTGGCGGCGAGACTTTTGTCTCCACCAATCCGGCCGATGGCAGCATCGTCGCCCGTATCCCCTTCGGTGGTGAAGAAGACGCTCGCCGTGCAGTGGATGCCGCTGTCGAGGCATTCCCGGGCTGGTCCGGCCTGACCGCCGCCGCCCGCGCAAAGCACCTGCATCGCGTAGCCGACCTGCTTGAAGAGCAGCGCAACGAGATCGCACTGCTCATCACGCAGGAAGAAGGCAAGCCGCAGGTTGAAGCACAGGGTGAGCTGCAGCTCTCCATCGATTCCCTGCGCTGGTATGCGGAAGAAGCACGCCGCGCCTATGGTTCCTGGATCCCTGATCCAATGCCGGGCCGCCGCTTGCTGACCGTTCGTCAGCCCGTTGGCGTCTGCGGCGCCATCATTCCGTGGAACGTGCCCTGCGCGATGATCTTCCGCAAAGCCGCTCCGGCACTCGCTGCAGGCTGCACCATGGTGCTGAAGCCTGCCGAGGCTACCTCTGCCATCGCTCTGCGCGTTGCCAAGGTATTCGTTGAGGCTGGTCTTCCAGCCGGCGTGATCAACGTCGTGACCGGCAAGGCATCCGCAATCGGCAATGTTTTCCTGAACGACGATCGCGTCCGCAAGATCTCCTTCACCGGTTCGACGGAAATCGGCCGCCTCCTGCTTCGCGGTGCTGCCGAACGCGTAAAGCGCGTTTCGATGGAGCTGGGCGGCAACGCTCCGGTCATCCTGTTCGAGGATTGCGACATCGAGGCTTCGGTCCGCGCCGTGGCTGCTCTCAAGTACCTGAATGCGGGTCAGGCCTGCATTGGTGCGAACCGCCTGTACGTCCACGAGGCAATCTACGACGAAGTTGCAGACCGTCTCGAGCAGCTTGCGACTGCCATGCAGGTCGGCGACGGCACCCAAGCTGGTATCCAGATGGGTCCGCTGGTGGATTTCAAGGCCGTCGAGAAAGTCGAAGAGCTGGTTGCCGACGCCATCCAGTGCGGCGCCAAGGTTCGCGCCGGCGGCAGCCGCATGCAGGGTCAGGCCTATGAGAACGGCTCCTTCTACGCACCGACCGTGCTGACCGACGTTCCGGCCAATGCCCGCCTTTGCCGCGAAGAAATCTTCGGACCAGTTGCAGCTCTCTACCGCTTCAGCTCGGAAGAAGAGGTTCTGCACGTCGCCAACAACGTGGAGTACGGCCTGTCGGCTTATATCTTCACGGAGAACATGGACCGCGCCATCCGCGTTGCAGAGCGCCTCGAGACCGGCATGGTCGGCGTCAACGAGATCCGCATCGGTGCTGCCGAAGCGCCGTTCGGTGGCGTCAAGGAAAGCGGCCTCGGCCGTGAAGGCGGACGTGAGGGCCTCGATGAATATCTTGAGACCAAGCTGATCGCCATGCGCGTCAAGTCGTAAGACTTACCGTAAGTTTGCCAGCATTTACGCCACCGCGATCCGCTCGCGGTGGCGTTTTCTTTTGGGGCGCTGGTGTCCGGAAAAAAAAAGCGGCGGCCTCATCGAGACCGCCGCGTCTTTGTTCGCAATGAGGAGCTGAATTACTGCTCAGCTACCACGAGGTTCTTCTGCTGGCCGAGACCTTCGATCTCGACGCGGATCGTGTCGCCCGGGTTCAGGTACTGCCCCAGATAGATGCCGTTGCCGGGGCCGGAGCCCATGGCAATGATATCGCCGGGATAGAGCGTGAAGAACTGGCTGCAGTGCGCCAGGATCCGGTCGGCGTCGAAGATGTAATCGCTGGACGGGAAGTCCTGCACCTTGCGGTCGTTGACCCAGGTGCGGATCTGAAGCGCGCTCGGATCGCCCACTTCGTCAGGCGTGACAAGCCAGGGTCCAACCGGTGCAAAAGTGTCGAACCACTTGCCGGCGAGCGCCTGACCCATGCCGCGCTCGATCTGCCAGTAGCGGTCGGTCAGATCGTTGAAAACGCAGAAGCCAGCCATCTTGCTGCGAGCTTCTGACGGATCAACGTACTTGCACTCTGTGCCGACCACGATCGCAAGCTCAGCTTCCCAATCAAGTTGCTGGCCGACCTTCGGGTAGACGATCGGGTCATAGGGGCCGCTCAACGCGCTCAGCGGCTTGAAGAAGACGGACGGCTCCTTGTGCATCCGGACGTTCATCTCTTCTGCGTGAGACTTCTCATTGAGGCCGCAGCAGATGATCTTGTTCATGCCGGTGACGCAGGGGCCAAGGCGGAGTTCATCCGCGGAACCTGCATCAGGGAGCGTGTCGATATCGAGTTCACGAAGAGCTTTGAAAGCCGCAGAAGCCAGCGTCTCGCCGCTGATGTCCGTGATGTGGCCGGAAAGATCGCGGACGCGACCATTGGCATCAATAACGCCGGGCTTTTCCTGTCCGGCCGCGCCGAACCGCACAAATTTCATGAAATCCCCTCCTAGGAATGCATTGCAGCGCCACTCCGCCGAGAAGCGCTGCATCAATCGATCAGCTGTCGATCTTGTACGGATCGAGGACGAGTTCGATCAGGACCGGTCCCTGACGGTGCTTGATGGCTTCGATCGCCACAGGCACTTCGCTGTTGTCGCGTATCTGGATGCCGGTTGCGCCCATGGAGCGGGCAACAGCCGCAAAGTCCGGCGTGAAGAGCAGCGAGGTCGTCGGATCCATCGACTTGCGCAGGAACTGGATGTGCTCGGCACCGTAACTGCCGTCGTTGCAGACGATGATGATGAGATCCAGGTTCTCGCGGATCGCCGTGCTGAGCTCGGTCAGGCCGCCCATCATGAAGCCACCGTCGCCGGCGACCAGCAGGGTCGTACGATCCGAACCAGCAATGGCTGCACCGATCGCTTCGCCCATGCCAAGGCCGATGGAGGCATAGTGCGCGCTGTAGACGAAGTTGTGCGGCTCGGTGGTGGTGAACACCTTCCACGTGGTGTGGATGAAGCGACCAAGGTCGGTGACGAGCACGCGATCCTTCGGCACAGCCGTTTCGAGGTGACGCAGCGTTGCGAGCAGGTCAACCGTGCCCGGGGTCGTTTCCGGGAGGGTCGGCAGGGTGGCGAACTCTTCAGCCTGAGCCTCGAGACGCTTGCGCAGGTTCTCGTCGGTGGCCTGCGATCCCGGGATCTCGGCCTCGTCCAGAACCTCAATGATGCGGCGGGCGGTCAGTGCCGGATCGCCTACGAACACAAGGCCCGGCTCGGTGCGGCGGGCATTCTCCTGCATGTCGCCAACGATCTGAACGATGCGCTTGCCCTTGATGTAAGCGCCGGAAACCGTCGTCAGCCAGCTGAGGCTTGCACCGAAAGCGATGATGACGTCCGACTGCATGATCGTATCGGCGCCAACCGGGTTGCTGAGGGTACCGAAAACGCCGAGGTTGAATGGCTCGCCGTGGAACAGGCCGGAAGCCTTGAGTGTCGTGGCAACCGGAGCTTCGAGGCGGCGAGCAAGATCAAGAATAGCTGCCTTGGCTTCCGGCTCGATGGCGCCACGGCCAGCCAGAACCAGCGGGCGCTTTGCCGAAGCGATCATGCCGAGCGCTTCATCGAACATCTCGCCTTCTGGGGCTACTGCGCGGATAGAAACGGCCTGACGGACCGGCGGCTTCTCGGCCGGAGCCTTTTCCCACATCAGGTCGACGCGCATGTTGAAGACGACCGGCTTGCGCTCGACGGCAGCCAGGCGGAACGCGCGGGCGAGGTCTTCCATCGCGGTGCCCGGATTGCGCATCTCGACGAAACCTGCGCCGGTTGCCTTGATCAGCTCGCGCTGGTCAACCGTCTGCAGGTGCTCAAGGTCATGGGGAGGCGTATCGCCAACGAGAACGACGAGCGGGATGCAGCCCTTCACACCTTCAACCAGCGGGGTGATGATGTTGGTCAGAGCCGGGCCATGGGTGACGGTGGCAACACCGATGTTGCCGCTCACCTGAGCGTAACCGATCGCAGCCAGGACGGACGAAGCTTCGTGGTTGCAGGCAACGTAGCGGCCCTTGCCGGCGCGGATGTAGGCATCCACCATGAACAGGTTGGCGTCGCCGACGAGACCGTAGAGATGGCTCACGCCATGCGCGACAAGGCTGTCGGCCAAAAGTTCACATACCGCCTTTTCAGTGGCTTCAGCCATCTCCAATAACCCCTATGCTGTGCGCAATTCAGAGCATTGCTTGCTCCTGTCTCACCGAGACTGGTCGCTCTGATTGCTTTTTGGTTGTGACAGCTGCGGGCGCGCTGATTGGCCGGCAGCCTCCTTCCAGCCGACCTTATCGTTTTCCTTTGTCGCATCCATAATCGAGTTGGTTCGCGCTATTACCTTTCGTGATGAAGCGCTTCGCTGTGGTTTCGTGATAGGGCGACGCACTGAGAACGCAGGGGTCGCCTGAGTCAGCCCTTATAGCACCAGCTCTTTGTTATAACTGATGTTTTTGCGGAAAAGGGTGCGCCATGAACCGCCTGATCGGGCCCTTTGAGCTGGCCAGGCTGCTATAACTTTAGGTGCTGTCTGCGCAAAAAACAGCCAGCCATTCCAATAGGTAAAGACCCTACCAACAACAGTTATGGCGCAGATCACCGGCCATCGGAAACATTGGCCTCATTGGGAAATCGAACACCGATGAGGAGGATGTCGAGATGATCAATAACAGCATTACGCGTAGAAACCTGCTTCAGGGAATGGTGGCGGGAAGCGCCGGGTTCATGTTCGGCTCGATGCCGGTCTTTGCCCAGGCTCCCGGCAAACTCGTGTTCATGGAGCCATACGACATGGCTCTTGAATATGTTCACGAACTGAACGCCATCGTTGGCGGCCACCTTGCCAAGGAAGGCATTGATGTCGAGATCGGCACGATCCGCGGCACGACGCCTGCTGTGCAGCAGGTAATCACCGGTTCGGCCTTCACCGGTCGCGTGGGTCTGATGGACGTGTTCCGCGCTGCTGCGATGCAGAGCGAACCGGTCATCTCCGCCGGCACCAGCCTGCACCACGGTGTATTCATGGTCGTTAGCCGCAAGGGCGATCCGATCATGAAGCCGGAAGACTTCAAGGGTAAGCGAGTCGGTCTTGCTGCACTTGGCGGCGGCATGGAGAACGTTCTGAACCTGATGTTGGCGGGCGCAAACGTTCCGTTCGATTCCGTCGAGCGTCAGGCTATCGGTTCGAACGCGGGCAACGTCGAAGTGCTCAAGCTGGGCCGCGTCGATGCCTATCTCGCGACCATCGAGACCTGCATCCTGCTGGAGCGTGACAACGAACCGGTCGAAATCTGGCCAGCGTCGAAGTTCGCTCCAGTACCGGGCGGCGTTCTGCTGATGACCCGCAAGTTTGCGGATGCAAACCGTGATACCGTCGTCAAGTTCATCCGTGCGATGCGTAATTCCGCTATCGAAGTGAACAGCTCGGACCAGGGTATGATCCTGGATCGAATCACGGCCAAGTTTGACATCGTTGCAAACGAAGACCGCGATTTCCGCATCGCGTCGCTGAAAGCGTATAACGATCTCGCCATTGTCAACGGCGTCGAGAACATCATGCGCAACGTGCCGGAGGCCATTGCGCTTTCTGCCGAGCTGGTGACCAAGGCAGGGATCATCGAGGTCAAGAACGTCGAAGAGCTCTACACCAACGAGTTCTTCGACGAAGCAGTCAAGGGCTAAGCCGTCCGGCGCAGTTTGAAGGGAGAAGCGGTTCACGCTTCTCCCTTTGCCCATGCAAACAACAGTCTCCTCGACAGGCGGCATCGCCTCACGTTCATTGCGGGAGTGACAGAATGAACCCGATCCCCTTTCCGTTTACGTATGACACGATCAAGGTCGGCCAGGTGTCGCGCACCTACGGCCGCACGATCACCGACACCGACATCACGTTCTACATGATGCTGACTGGGGGTTGGCATCCGTTCCATTGCGACCGCGATTTCATGCAGAAGGCCGGCCTTGGTGCAGTCCGCGCGCAGGGCTCGTTCGGCATCGCCGTTTCACTGGGCAGCCACCTCGAAGCCTCCGTCCTCGAAGGAGCGGACGAATTCGTGCGCGCCATGGGTGTGGAGAAGTGGGAGTACCTGAAGCCGCTGGTTTCCGGTGACACATTCCATCTGGAAGTTGAAGTCTATGCCATTGAGCTGCAGGAAAACGGTCGTGACTACGTCGTGTCCCGCCTGGTGCGTATGATCAACCAGGATGGTGTGCTACTGCAGCAGGGCATCGCCAAATCAATGTGGAAACGTGGAGCCTAAACGCATGAAGGGTCTCGATCTCGGTCTCGAAGGACGCAACGCAATCGTCTGCGCATCCAGCAAGGGTCTCGGCCGTGCCTGCGCCATTGCGCTCGCTGAAGCCGGGGCAAATGTGGTGATCAACGGGCGCGATCATGAGGCGCTTGAAGCCACTGCGCGGGACATCCGTGACCGTGCCGGCGTGACGGTCACGCCGGTCGTCGCCGATGTATCGACCCCGGAGGGTCAGCAGGCGTTGCTCGCCGCCTGTCCTGCCCCTGACATCCTTGTCAACAACAACGGTGGCCCAGCCTACCGCGATTTCCGCGAGCTTGACCGCGCCGATATCGCTCACGGGCTCGAGCAGAACATGATCACGCCGATCGAGCTCATCAAGGCCGTAATCGACGGCATGGTGGAGCGCAAGTTCGGGCGCATCGTGAACATCACGTCGGCGACGGTCTATTCGCCGGTAGCCGGCCTCGATCTGTCTTCCGGCGCACGTGCCGGACTTACCGCCTTCCTCGCCGGTGTGGCGCGCAGCGTGGCGCAGCACAACGTGACCATCAACCAGATGCTGCCGGGCATCTTTGCCACCAATCGCATGACGGAAAGCATGTCTGTTGCCGCGCGTAACCAGCAGAAGGAAGTCAGCGAGGTCGAGAAGCAGCGACTAACGGGTATTCCGGCTGGCCGCTTCGGCGATCCGGACGAGTTCGGCCGCCTCTGCGCCTTCCTGTGCTCCAACCATGCCGGCTACATCGTTGGCCAGAACATCGTGGTAGACGGCGGCGCCTATCAAAGCTGCTTTTAAAAGCAGAGAAATATCTACAATAGAGCGGCCTTGTGCCGCTCTATTTGTTTCGGTCACCTCAAGGGTGCTTAGGCGTCCTGCATTGGAACCAGTCCGTCATGCGCGTGTACCATCCGTCGCCGTGCATGCGAGCAATGAGGTCGAGTTTCGGCGCGTCGATGTAGCACTTGTCTGCATCCAGAACCGCCTCTTGGGCGATGTGAACGCCAATAACTTTCCCCAGCACAAGCGACTGGCCGTCGCCCAGATCGATCTCGCGGAACAGCTCGCATTCGAGCGCAGCCGGGCTTTGGCGAATGCGCGGCGTACGGAGCTTTGCTGACGGCACGGTGTCGATCTCCGCAAATGGGACCTCGCTCACGCCGCTCGCGAAGTTCACCGCAGTTCTCGTCATGGCCTGCGCGTTGGCGAAGCCAACCAGATTGACCACGAACTCGCCGTTGCGCCGAATGTTGACGCCCGTGTCCTTCAGGTCACCCTTGAACCGTTCACCGCTGCCAATGGCGATCGAGACCAGCGGCGGCTCTTCTGCGGCCACGTTGAAGAAGGAGAAAGGCCCGACGTTGACGGAGCCATCTTCGTTAAGCGTCGTCACCCAGGCGATCGGCCGGGGCAAGACGGTAGACGTCATCAGCTTGTGGCAGTTGTGCCGCGACAGGGCCGCGAAATCGAAAAATACGGGGGCGGTTTCACCGCTCATCGTTCTTGTACCCCACCAGATATGGCGCAGTGAAAGCGATCCACCGCGCCTGAATCAATCACAAACAAAAAAGATCGGGCACAAGGCCCGATCTCTCATAAGGTCTGCGGGGCTGGTAACGGCCACCGTATCCAACCCCACCGCAAAACCCCTTCAGGCTTAGCGCTTGGAGTACCACTCGAGCCAGCGGCGGTTCACCTCTTCGAGGTTCTCCGTCCACCAGACCGGATCGATCTGAGCCTGAACAGCCAGGTTTTCCGGAGCGGTCGGCAGCTTGGCCTTCGTCTCGTCGGACATCAGGTCGTAAGCCTTCTTGTTCGGCATACCGTAGGGGTACATCTTGACGAACTCGGCTTCGTTCTCCGGCTGCGCCATCCATGCGATGAGCTTCATCGCGTTTTCGGCGTTCGGCGCGTGCTTCGGAACGATCCAGAAGCTCTGCTGCCACATGCCGTCGTTCATCGTGTAGTCGTAGGACAGGCCCTTTTCCTTGGCGATCGTGGAACGGCCATGGCTGCCGAGCATGATGTCGACTTCGTTGTTCTGCATCAGAACGTCGTACTGGCCGGTGTTCTCGACCCAGATGTCGATGTGCGGCTTGATTTCGTCGAGCTTCTTGAATGCGCGGTCGACGTCCAGCGGGTAGAGCTTGTCGCGCTCGACACCGTCAGCCAGCAGAGCGATCTCGAGCAGCGGACGCGGGTTTGCGTAGAGTGCGCGGCGGCCCGGGAACTTCTCGACGTTCCAGAAATCAACCCAGGTGTGCGGCGCTGCATCGCCAGCGTACTTTTCGGTGTTCCATGCCAGTACCCAGCCGAAGGACACGGACGGGAAGCCGTACTCGTGCAGCGTTTCGGTCAGCAGATCTTCGGCCGGAGCGATCTTGTGAACCAGGTCGTAATCAACCTTCTGGATCAGGTCGTCCTTGGCAGCCAGGAGCATCATCTGGCCTTCGGCGTCGAGCAGGTCCCACTCAACGTTGCCGCTCTGCTCCATCAGCTTCAGCTTTGCAGCGTCCGGCGTGCCGGTCGTGATGACCTCGATGCCAGTTGCCTCCGTGAAGGGCTGGAAGAAGGCCTTGGTCTGCGCTTCCACGTAGGTGCCGCCCCAGGTCGAAACGACCAGCGAACCCGAGCCCTTGAGGACCTCAGCTGCATCCTCTGCCATTGCAGGCGCGAGGCTGAAGCCGGCGATACCCAGAACAGTCGCTGCCATCAGGCTTCTGCGGCTGAATACTTTTGTCATTGATGTGCTCCCATACACGGTGGTTACACTTGGCCCATCATTACGTGACCAAGATTTGGATCCCAGCCGAACTCCAGAGTGGTCCCCTCGGCCGGGGCATCGTTTGTCGTGTTGATGTGCTGAACGGCGTTGATCTTGCCCAAGGGCGTATCCAGCTCGATGTGCAGGATGCTGCCACGGTAGCGGGTCTCGAGCACGGTGCCGGTCAGCGACGGGAAGTCAGACTTCCGCTCGTCACCAAACACGATCATTTCCGGGCGTACGCAAAGGACCGCAGGTCCTTCACGCGTTTCCGTCACCGGCAGCCTTATGCCGGCATCAGTGGTGAAGACGCCGCCCTGCGTCTTACCGGAAAGAAGGTTCGCTTCACCGAAGAAGCCTGCCACGAACGGATTGGCCGGACGAAGGTAGAGGTTCTTAGGGGTGTCCACCTGCTGGAGGCGGCCAAGGTTCATGACGGCCACGCGGTCGGAGAGGTTCAGTGCCTCTTCCTGGTCGTGGGTCACATAGATCACCGTCTGGCCGAGCGAACGCTGCAGGCTGCGGATCTCGTACTGCATGTCCTGGCGCAGGTTGCGGTCAAGCGCGGCAAGCGGCTCGTCCATCAGCAGGGCGCGCGGCTCGAACACGATGGCGCGGGCAAGCGCGATACGCTGCTGCTGGCCACCGGAAAGCTGCGAGATGCGGCGGTCGGCAAACTTTTCCATGTGAACGCGCTCAAGCGCCCAGTTCACACGTTTGGCAATCTCGTCCTTCGGCACGCCGCGCACTTCGAGCGGGAAGCCGACGTTGCGACGCACGTCGAGGTGCGGGAACAGCGCGTAGTTCTGGAAGACGACGCCGATGTTGCGCTTGTAGGGCGGGATCTGGGAAATATCCTGATCGCCCAGCAGCAGGCGGCCGGAGGTCGGCGCCACGAAGCCCGCGATCAGCATCAGAACGGTGGTCTTGCCGGAGCCGGAGGGCCCGAGAATGCTCAGGAATTCGCCCGGGGCGACGTTCAGATCCAGGCTGTCGACGGCGTAGAAGTCTCCGTACCGCTTCGACAGTTGCTCGAACCGTACGCCAACGCCGCGCGTGTTGATGGGCGCCGTGCCAGCAATCGATGTGGTTGCAGTCGTCATCAATTACTCTCTTACTTGGAGGAAACTGCTTTCGTCGCGGAACGACGCTGCCAGATAGAAATGATCAGCATGGCCACGACAGCGAGGAGGAGCTGAGCAGTGGTTACTGCCGTGATGGTCTTTTCCAGACCGCCCATCTGGATGCCTTCCCACATGCGGCGTGGCAGGGTCTCCAGCCGCGGGCCGGACAGGAACTGGGCGACGACGACTTCATCGAAGGAGAAGATGAAGGCGAAGACGAAGCCTGCGAAAATAGACGGGGCGAGGAGCGGAAGCTGGACCCGGAAGATGGTGCGGTAAGGACCGGCGCCAAGCGAGGCCGCTGCCCATTCAAGACGCTTGTCGATGCTGTAGAGACGGGCGGAAACCGGCAGCATCACGAAGGGCAGAACCAGGACCGCGTGAGCAAGGCAAAGCGGGAAGAAGCTGCCAACCAGGCGCATCCGCGCATAGAGCATGTAGAAGCCGACGCCGATAACCATCAGCGGCACGATGATCGGCGCGATGAAGATCAGGCGAAGAACCTTTGCGACCTTCGGCGAGGCGCGGCTGATGCCGATGGCGCCGAGCACGCCGGCAATCGTGGCCATCACCGAAGCGACGGCTGCGACCTGAAGCGACAGGACGAGCGCATTGCGCCAGCGCGGATCGCCAACCAGCTGCTCGTACCAGCGGAGCGAGAAAGCCTCCGGGATGATGACGAAGGAATCGTCGGCGCTGATCGAGATCGGAACCAGCACCAGTGCCGGAAGAATGATGAACAGGATCAGGACGATGGCGTATGCGAACAGGACGCGCCTGCCCTGGAGGCCGAGAAGATACTCGTTCATTAGCGGCCCTCTCCGAAGATCTTCTCGACGCCCGCGATCTTTTCATAAACCACGAG
Organism: Nitratireductor aestuarii; assembly: GCF_014641695.1. Classification (GTDB taxonomy): domain Bacteria; phylum Pseudomonadota; class Alphaproteobacteria; order Rhizobiales; family Rhizobiaceae; genus Chelativorans; species Chelativorans aestuarii. The sequence goes on from NZ_BMIF01000002.1 coordinate 22,178, forward strand.
GATCAGCATGCTCACGAGAAGGAGGATGATCGATGTTGCGGCGGCCAGCGGGAGATCGACGAGGACCTGCACCTGATTCTGGATCGCCATGACGATGGTGTTTGCGCTGCCGCCACCAAGGATCGCAGGCGTCACGAAGAAGCCGATCGCCATGGTGAAGACGAGGATGCTTCCGGACACCAGACCCGACATGGAGAGCGGGAAGTAGATGCGGCGGAAGGCCGTCCAGGGTGTTGCGCCAAGGCTGAGTGCCGAGCGGACCAGCGAGCCATCGATGGCGCGCATGGTTGGGTAGAGCGTCATAACCATGTAGGGCAGCAGGATATGGATCATGCCGATGTAGACGCCCGTCTGGTTATAGACCAGCGACAGCGGGCCATCGGTGATTCCCATCCACTGCAGCATGTTGTTCACGACACCGTTGCGCTGCAGGATGATGATCCAGCTATAGGTACGGGCGAGAACGCTGAGCCAGAGCGAGATCACGAGGCCAAGCACGACAAGACGCGACAGCGTGTTCTCGATGTTCGCCAGCATGTAGGCCAGCGGATAGGCAATGACCGCGCAGGCGATGGTGACGAGAAACGCAAGCTGCAACGTGAAGAGCGCCAGATTGATGTAGAAGGGCGCTGACAGCTGCTTGTAGGCGTTGAGGCTGAAACCTGCGGGGCCGCCAAAGCTGAGCCAGAGCAGATATCCGAGAGGCACCAGGAACAGGAGCGTCATCATTACTACGGGAAGGATCAGCAGGACGGCCGTCACGCGGCGGCGCTGCGATTCCCAATCGGCAGAGCTAAAGCCTGCCAGCAAGGTATTCCTGTTCGGAATGGTGGTGCTCATTCAACAACTCAGCCTACTGAGATTTTGCATTACCAAACGATTAGACAAGCTTCGCCTATCGCCTGTCCATGCAAGACATAAGCCGCGTTATTCCTGATGGTTATGGGTGCGGATGGGAGAGACGAGATGACGATGCCGCGCGCGGCTGTCGAGCGCAGTAATTAACGCATTAATCTAATCCCGAACACTGACAGCGATAGTCAACGGATTAGGCTTGAGGCCTCAGCTGACGCGTTGCGAGCAAGGACTTGATGGGTCCGGGCACCCCATCAAATAGAACTCAGGACGGCGCACTCGGTAGTTGTTGCGTGCGATGAATTACTTAGGCACCCAGACCTCAATTCTCCAGCGCGCGGCCTTCCAAATAAATTTGGGCTATTTCCAATGGAGATGACCAGCCTCCACGTAGTGCCAGATTCCTGCCACTATCGCACCGGCCGCCGTGCATAGAGCGACGCCTATGTCCGCACTGTCACCGCTGGATCAGAACCCCGAGCAGCGCCACCCTTGCGCGCAGGAGACCGCGTCGGATCACATTAACGGCAGACACGGGGCTAAACCGCGGACCGGCGGGATTCTGTAGCGCAGGTTGGTCATGGACTTCCTCAGCTTTTCGACGGCGCGGAATGTAAGCAAATCACCGCGGAAGCGAATGCGCGCGACGCTGCCACCTTCCCGCCCACCCTCAATGATCGACGGAACAGCCCTTTCGGCTGCAGGGAACGGAAATACCGAAACCGGATGTAGCCCATGGTGCCAGAAGCGCCCAAACTCATCATCGATCGGACGCTCGATGTATTGAAGGTTTCTAAAGAAGGTACTCGCGCCGCGCTTGCTGATCAGATAGGCCTGGGTACCGTAGGGGTCTGTCTTGAAGCGAATGACCTGGCGGAAACCGCTCAGGTGCCCAATGACGTGAGCGGGCTTGTAGGCCTTTGCGAACAATCGAACGTAGTGGAGCCCCTGAGCCTCGGCAAAGTCTATAACCTCACCGAGGTCAAACCGATCATCGAGCCATACATCATCTTCCATGATCAGGATCCATGGATGCGAACGATGATGGAGGAAATTGCTGAGTAGCGAAATATGGCTCTTGAAGCAGCCAATTTCCCCGTTGCTAAGCAAGCGGCCGAAACGCGCTATCTGGCGCTCTGGTGTATTGCTAATCCGGGGGACATCGACGTCCGCCGTGAGACCATCGAAGAATGACCATTCAACATTCTGAAGGTCACGCAGGTTTTCGCGAACCTGCTCGCGCCGCGGACTCCCCCGCAGGCTGATCACAGCGATTTCGTACCGGTTCATGGCCCTCCCCCAGATGTCCCGGAAATCCACGATATTTCGGTATTACGATGAAGATGCAGCACTACAACGTCGGCAAACTACCCTAGAGCGGCATGCCCTGTAATGCATCAGAAGGCGGTAAGTGCGGCGCAGTTGGGTTAAGCCAGAGATACAATCCGGTCGCAAGACCTGGAGTTTATCTGCCGCATTTCGAGTGCGGTGCATTCAACCGCTCTGCCACCTCTCCGGAGTTGGGCGAAGCACGCCCGAACTCAGTCGCGCCTAGATAGCGACATCATTCGCATTGCACAAGAGCCAATCTGACGCTTTTCACCGCTCTTATATTGACGGGGCGAAAGCCATGGGTTAAGGACCTCCACCATTCAGCGTGGAGAAGTCTGCGCTGTCTGTTCGCGGCCTTGCGCCGTGAGGAATACCGAACCCTACGACTGATAAAAAGACGGCTGGCGGTGGTGAAATCGTCAAGCCGGACCGAACACTGAAAGGTATCAAAGATGTTCGCAGTCATCAAAACCGGTGGCAAGCAGTACCGCGTTGCCCCGAACGATGTATTGAAGATCGAGAAGATCGCTGGCGAAGCTGGCGAAATCGTACAGCTGGGCAACGTTCTCGCCGTTGGCGAAGGCGCAGACGTCAAGATCGGCCTGCCGGTCGTTGAAGGCGCTACGGTTGCCGTTGAAGTTGTCGAGCAGGGCCGCGGACCGAAGGTCATCGCGTTCAAGAAGCGTCGCCGCCAGAATTCGCGCCGTAAGCGCGGTCATCGTCAGGAGCTGACGACCATCCGCGTAACGGAAATCCTTGTTGAAGGCGCCAAGCCTGCCAAGAAGGCAGCTAAGAAGGCCGCCGCCAAGGAAGAAGCCGCAGCGGAGTAACCGGAACCTTACGGTTCCATCGTTCAATGAACGCCAGGCGTTCATAACTGGAAATGAAGCGTTCAAGTGAACGCATAGGAGTAAGACCATGGCACACAAAAAAGCCGGCGGTTCTTCGCGTAACGGTCGCGATTCAGAGTCGAAGCGCCTTGGCGTAAAGAAGTTTGGCGGTGAGCGCGTTCTCGCCGGCAACATCATCATTCGTCAGCGCGGCACCAAGTGGCATCCAGGCGCAAACGTGGGCATGGGCAAAGACCATACCCTGTTCGCGCTCGTGGAAGGTTCTGTTGCATTTGCGACGAAAGCCAACGGCCGAACCTATGTGGCGGTAAACCCGCTGCAGGAAGCTGCGGAGTAGCCGGTTCCGCACCAAGACACCGGCGACCCATCCAGGGAAGCCAGTGTCCGGAAAGAATCCGGAAAAGGTTCAGGGGAGATGGGTCGCCATCTCCCCTTTCCTTTTGCGGAGGATGCACCGATGGTGCTTGAGAGCGAAGAGTGTGAAGACGTTACATCGGACATAGAATGTCCGGTTCTGGTAACCGAGAGGCTGGTGCTGCGCCCGCCGCATCCGGATGACATTCCGGAACTGACGGAGCTGGCCAACAACCGCCGCGTGGCGGAGATGCTGGCGCGTATGCCGCACCCCTACACGCAAGCCGATGCGGAGCAGTTCGTGGAGGGAACGCGCTCACGCAGGTTCGGTGGTTGCCATTACGCGATCGCGCTTGCCGGAACCGGAGCATTCATCGGCTGCGCAGGCCTTGATCAGCGGCAACATGGGCTCGAGCTCGGCTACTGGATCGGCGAACGCTACTGGGGCAATGGCTATGCCACGGAAGTCGCTCATGCACTGGTTGACCTCGCCTTCCGCGCGACACAGATCGAGCATCTGAATGTGTCCTGCCGGGTGATCAACGATGCTTCGCGTCGGGTCATTCACAAGTGCGGCTTCCAGTATTCGGGTCAGGGAATGATGGAATCGCTGGTTGCCGGACGGGTCCCCGTCGAGCGCTATCGCCTTGATCGCAAGACCTGGGTGAGCCTTCGCAGCTGGGGATCGCGGCACTAAATAAAGAGCGGTATGGTCGGGGTGTTTTGAAACACCCGACTGTGCCGCTGAACATGGATCGGGCCCAATGCACCCCTCGCGCTTGCCGCAAGGATGCGCTACATGAGGCTCCACGAAAAAGAGCTGCCTGGAAGATGAAATTTCTCGATCAAGCAAAAGTCTATATTCGCGCGGGCGACGGTGGGGCCGGTTCGGTCTCCTTCCGACGTGAGAAATTTTTGGAATTCGGCGGCCCAGACGGTGGAGACGGCGGGCGCGGCGGCGACGTGTGGGTGGAGGCCGTTGACGGCCTCAACACGCTCATCGACTATCGCTACCAGCAACATTTCAAGGCCAAGATCGGCGGCCACGGCATGGGCCGCAATCGCACCGGCGCTGATGGCGACGATGTGATCCTGCGCGTTCCGGCCGGAACCCAGATCTTCGAGGAGGACAACGAGACGCTCATCTACGACCTCGACAAGGTGGGGCAGCGCTTCCGCCTCGCCAAGGGCGGCAATGGCGGTTTCGGTAACCAGCACTTCAAGTCTTCGACCAACCGCGCGCCAAGGCGCGCCAATCCCGGTCTTGAGGGCGAGGAACGCACCATCTGGCTGCGCCTGAAGCTGATTGCTGACGCCGGGCTTGTCGGGCTTCCGAATGCCGGAAAGTCGACCTTCCTTGCTGCGGTGACCTCTGCCAAGCCAAAGATTGCGGACTATCCGTTCACGACGCTGCACCCGAACCTCGGCGTGGCGCGGATCGATGCGCGCGAATTCGTGATCGCCGACATTCCGGGTCTCATCGAAGGCGCCCACATGGGGATTGGCATTGGCGACCGGTTCCTTGGTCATGTAGAACGCACCCGCGTTCTTCTGCACCTTGTGTCTGCCCGTGAGGAAGACGTGGCCGAAGCCTATCAGGTCATTCGCGGCGAGCTCGAAGCCTATGAGCACGGACTTGCCGACAAGATCGAGATCCTGGCGCTCAGCCAGATCGATCTCCTGAGTGATGAAGAACGCGCCGAGAAGGTCGCCGCGCTGGAAGAGGTGTCGGGCAAGAAGCCGATGCTGCTTTCCTCCGCAACGCGCAGCGGCGTGGATGAAGTGCTGCGCGCCTTGATGAAAATCATCGAGGAAGCGCGTGAAGAAGAGAAAGACCCCAATGCTGTCGACGAGCGTTGGCAAGACAGGCCGCTGACATGACGGAAATCTCCCTTTCCTCCTATCGGCGCATCACCGTAAAAATTGGCTCTGCCCTGCTGGTCGATCGATCGTCGGGGCTGAAGACCGAGTGGCTGGCCGCGCTGGTGGATGACATCGCGCGGCTTTCTGCTGCTGGCGTCGAGATCCTGGTGGTCTCGTCCGGCGCTGTGGCGCTCGGCCGTACTATCCTCGGACTTGGACGTCGCGCGCTTAAGCTTGAAGAGAGCCAGGCGGCTGCGGCTGTTGGGCAGATCGCGCTGGCCGGCGCCTGGTCGAGCGAGTTCAACAAGCATGGCCTCACCTCCGGCCAGGTGCTGCTGACACTGGGCGACACGGAAGAGCGCCGCCGCTATCTCAACGCGCGCGCCACCATGTCGACGCTCCTGAAGCTCAAGGCCATTCCGATCATCAACGAGAATGATACGGTTGCAACGAGCGAAATCCGCTATGGCGACAACGACCGTCTTGCAGCGCGTGTCGCCACGATGATGCACGGCGATCTGCTGATCCTGCTGTCCGACGTCGATGGTCTTTATACGGCTCCTCCGGAAAAGGATCCTGAAGCAAAGTTCTTCCCCGTCGTGGATGCCATTACGCCGGAGATCATGGCGCTTGGCGGCGGCGCGGCTTCTGAGCTATCGCGCGGCGGAATGCGCACCAAACTGGACGCAGGTCGAATAGCCAATGCGGCAGGCGCGGCCATGATCATAACTTCGGGCAAGGCGATGAACCCGCTTTCGGCGATCGAGAAGGGTGCGCGCTGCACCTATTTCCGCCCGAGCCCCGCCCCGGTTTCCGCCTACAAGACGTGGATTGCAGGCCATCTGGAGCCCGCAGGCCGTCTGCAGATCGATGACGGAGCGCTGCGCGCGCTGCTGCACGGCAAGAGCCTGCTTGCTGCCGGCGTGAAGGCGGTGCACGGCTCATTCGCTCGTGGTGACACGGTTGCCATCGACGGGCCTGATGGAACGGAAATTGCTCGCGGCCTCGCCGCCTATGATGCCGCCGATGCGATCCGCATCGCCGGTTTGAAGACACAGGATATCCCGGGCGTCCTTGGCTACCAGGAACGGTCGGCCATGGTGCATCGCGATGATCTGGTGCTCTCGCTCCAGATGATCCAGGGAATTGAGACGATCGATACGGAGGAAAGTCATGCTGCAAGTGCATGAGCGTTCAGAGAGTGACGTAGCGGCTATCATGTCTGATCTCGGGCGCAACGCCCGTGCGGCCGCACGACCACTCGCGACGGCCTCCACCGAGCAGAAGAACAAGGCGCTCCTGGGGATGGCCGCAGCGCTTGAAAGTCGGACCGCTGAAATCCTCGCCGAGAATGCCAAAGACATGGCGCATGGCGAGGCCGCAGGGCTGACCAGCGCCGTGCTCGACCGCCTGAAGCTCGACGAGAAGCGTGTTGCAGCAATAGCCCAGGGCATTCGCGAGATTGCTGCGCTGGCCGATCCAGTTGGTTCGCTCATTGCCGAGTGGGACCGCCCAAATGGCCTGCATATCGAGCGCGTTCGGACCCCGCTTGGCGTGATCGGCGTGATCTATGAAAGCCGCCCCAACGTGACGGCGGACGCTGGCGCGCTGTGCCTCAAGGCCGGCAATGCCGTGATCCTGCGCGGTGGGTCAGACTCGACCTATTCGTCCGCAGCCATTCACGCCTGCCTTGTGGAGGGTTTGAAGGAAGCCGGACTGCCAGAACACTCCATCCAGCGCGTGCCGACGACGGATCGTGCTGCCGTTGGCGAGATGCTCAAGGGTCTCGATGGCAACATCGATGTGATCGTGCCGCGCGGCGGCAAGAGCCTTGTTGCGCGCGTGCAGACGGAAGCTCGCGTGCCGGTTTTCGCGCACCTCGAAGGTATCTGTCACCTCTACATCAACAAGTCGGCCAAGCTCGACATGGCGGTGAACGTTGCGCTCAACGCCAAGATGCGTCGCACCGGCATCTGCGGCTCAGCCGAGACGCTGCTCGTGGATCGCGCAGTGGCGGACACGCATCTTGTGCCGATCCTGACCAAGCTTGCCGAGGCGGGTTGCGAAATTCGCGGAAGTGAAGAGGTGATGGCGCGCTTTGGGCAAGCTGTTCCAGCGACCGACGAGGACTGGGCGACAGAATATCTGGACGCCATAATATCGGTGAAGCTGGTCGACGGTGTCGGCGAGGCGATCGATCACATCGAGACATGGTCTTCGCACCACACCGAGGCGATTGTCGCCGAGGATGCAGCTGCCGTCGAGCGTTTCTTCAACGAGATCGACTCGGCCATCCTGCTGCACAACGCCTCGACGCAGTTTGCAGACGGCGGTGAGTTCGGCATGGGTGCCGAGATCGGCATCGCGACGGGCAAGATGCATGCGCGCGGCCCGGTGGGCGTCGAGCAGCTGACCTCGTTCAAGTACCGCGTTCGCGGCAACGGACAGCTGCGCCCCTGATCATGAGTGCTGAAGCGGATCTTCCCGAACATTATCTGGACATGCCGGCGGTGAAAGCCGGCATGACCGTTGGCCTGTTCGGAGGTTCGTTCAATCCGCCCCATGAGGGCCATCTGCTGATCGCGCAGCATGCCATCGAGGCACTGAAGCTCGATCAGCTCTGGTGGATGGTCTCGCCCGGCAATCCGCTCAAGGACCACAGCGAGCTACCAACTTTGGCGGAGCGAATCTGGCTGTCGGAAGCGTTGATTGATGATCCGCGGATCAAGGTGACCGGATTTGAAGCCGCTCACAAGATCCGCTACTCGGCGGAGACGATTGAGCTTGTTCTGGGAAAGTTGCCGGATGTTCGCTTCGTCTGGGTGATGGGGGCGGACAGCCTTGCCAGTTTCGACAAGTGGGCGCGCTGGCAATGGATCGTGGAAACCATACCGATTGCGGTCTACAACCGTCCCGGATCGTCACTCGCGGATCATTCTTCCGTGATGGCGCAGACTTTCGCCGCGGCCAAGATCGATGAAGCTTGGGCTTCCGAGCTTGCGCAGATGCAGCCGCCGGCCTGGACCTTCATCCACGGGCCACTTTCGCCACTCTCTTCGACCGAGCTGCGCCACGGCAAGAGAGGTAACACTTAGCTTACCGGTACGGCCTGACGCTTGAAACTTTTCGGCAGGTCTGCCTATTTATACGGTACGGTGCAGCATGAGCTCACCGGAACGTTGTTCTTCTGGAAAGGGAAAACTCTGAGAACAGCAATTGGAAAGAAGGCGGAAGTACTGCCTTCGCTCGCTGAGGCAGGTCGTGAAGACGTGGCTCGCGCTCTGGAAACTGTCCTGACGAGTCTTGATGACTCCAAGGCAGAAGATATCACCAACATCGATATCCGTGGCAAATCCCCTCTGGCCGATTACATGATCGTGGCCACCGGGCGATCCCATCGTCATGTCGCGGCAATCGCCGATCACCTGATCCGCAACCTCAAGGAAGCAGGGTTGGGCGCTCCGCGGGTCGAAGGACAATCGGGTGCCGACTGGGTGCTGGTCGATACGGGTGACATCATCATCCACGTGTTCCGCCCCGAGGTTCGCGAGTTCTACAACATCGAAAAGATGTGGCAGGCTCCGGACGCCGAGGAAGGCACGGTGCACTAATAGCGTCTCACCTCGGTGAGACGTGCCGATATGTGAGTTGATCGACGGCACGGTCGTCGTAGAAAATCGTTTGTGTCGTTGAGATCAGCAGCCCTGCTGCGCGGCAGCTCCTGTCGCGCATGGTAGTTCGGCTGCGTTTGCATGGTTCTCGATCGTTTCAGCGCTTCGTGGAGGCGCGGAAGCGATACAGGTTCTTGTTCCCGCGCAATTTCGGATGGAAAGTCGCCCCCCTTTCCTGGCGTTTTGGATCTTCCAGTGTTTCACAGAAACGCTGAAATTGTCTAAGCCGTTGTTTTAACGCAATTCCCGACCGAAAACGGGTTCCCAGTTTTCCTGGAATTGCTCCAGCTTCCCGAAGTTTCAGGAGAAAACCCATTCGTATCCAGGTTCACGCAGTTGGCCGTATGAAGTCGGGTCCCGAGAAGACGCTCGCCGATCACTATTTCGATCGGCTCGCAAAGGCCGGGCCCGCGATCGGACTGGAGTTCGAGGGCGTCACGGAAGTGCCCGAAGGGCGGGCGAAGAACGCAGACGAACGAAAGCGCGAGGAGGCTGCGCGTCTGGCTCCCCTCGCCTCGGAAAGCATCCTTATCCTTTTGGATGAGCGGGGGAAGAACTTCACCTCGCGTCAGCTTTCCGAGCGGATCGGGCAATGGCGCGATGCAGGGGAACGCCGCGTGGTGGTTGCGATCGGCGGTCCGGACGGACACCCGGAAGAACTGCGTTCGAAGGCTGATCTCTGCCTTTCCTTCGGCGCGCTGACCTGGCCGCACCAGCTGGTGCGCATCATGTTGGCCGAGCAGCTATATCGCGTGGCCACCATTCTGTCCGGCCACCCATACCATCGTGACTAGGCTCGCTCTGCAACCGCGAAACGATTCGACAGAACCAGATCGCCTGTGGTGTGTTAGAGCAGCGGGCTCGGCGGGCGCGTCAACGTGGTTGATACTTCGTTAATGATGACACGCTATAAGCGGGAGATTGGATAAAGCGACGCTGAGATGAGACTGCCAGGCTTCCATTCCCCACGAAGGATCGCTGCCATATTCGCAGCCATGATTTCCTTCGCCTTTGTGGCGGATGCTCCAGCGCAGAACCTCAACACGCTTGAAGCGCGTCAGCAGGACAGCGTCGACGAATACCGCCGCCTGTCGCGCGAGATCGCCCTGTCCACGCAAAGGCAGGAGCAGCTTGAAGCCGAGATCGCAGCCATCAAGGATGACAGCACCGCACTCACGTCGGCACTGATCCAGGCTGCCAAGACCGAGCGCAAGCTAAGCGACTACATCACCCAGATCCAGGAACGGCTTGTCGGGCTCAACGAGCAGGAGACGGCGCTGCGCATGTCCCTTTCGCAGCGACGCGGCGTGCTGGCCGAGGTATTGGGCGCCCTTCAGCGCATGGGCCTTAACCCTCCTCCCGCCATTCTGGTGCGCCCTGAAGACGCCCTCGCCTCGGTCCGTAGCGCCATTCTGCTCGGCTCTGTCGTGCCGGAACTGCGCAAGGAGACGGATTCGCTGTTGGCGGACCTGCAAGACCTCAGCAAGGTCACGGAGTCGATCCGCACCGAGCAGGAACGGCTGCTTGCCAAGCAGACCGAACAGGCGGAAGAGAAGGAACGGCTCAGCCTGCTGCTGAAGGAAAAGCAGCGGCTGCAAGCTGAAGCCGAAACAAATATCGATACGGAACGCAAGCAGGCGGAGGAGCTCGCCTCACAGGCGAAGAGCCTGCAGGACCTGATCGCCAGCCTCGAAGACCAGATCGAGAAGCTGCGTCGCGCCAAGGAGACGGCAGCCGAGCAAGCGCCGAACACGGACCTCTCCGACAAGCTTGCTTTTTCCAAGCGCAAGGGGCTTCTGCCCCTGCCCATTTCAGGTACATTCGGATCACGATTTGGTGATGATGATGGGCTCGGAAGCCCCCTCAAGGGCGACATTCTAAGGACACAATCGGGCGCGATTGTTACAGCTCCGGTAGATGCGACTGTTCTGTACGCGGGGCCCTTCCGATCCTATGGACAGCTATTGATACTGAACCCCGGCGACGGGTATCATATCGTAATGACAGGGATGAGCCGATTGAATGTTTCCTTGGGACAGTCCGTTCTGGCGGGAGAACCGGTAGGTGTCATGGGCGAGGCGAGGCTGGCCAGTATTGCGATCTCATCCTTTGACGGCACAACGCCGGAATTATATGTAGAATTCAGGAAAGACGGTAAACCGGTCGACCCCAAGCCCTGGTGGACGCGGGACATTGCTGGAAGGACGGAACATGATTCGTAAACTGACGCTGCTATTCGCCGGCGCACTGATGGGAGCGTCCGCCGTTAGCCTGGTCCATGGCACCAGCGGTATCGTGGCGAACGCGGCCGGCACCGAAACCTATAGGCAGCTCGCCATCTTCGGCGACATCTTCGAGCGTGTGCGCGCACAGTATGTGACGCCGCCAGACGAGAAGAAGCTTGTCGAGAGTGCCATCAACGGCATGCTCACCTCGCTCGACCCGCATTCCTCCTACCTGAACGCTGATGCCGCCAAGGACATGCGCGTTCAGACCAAGGGTGAATTCGGCGGTCTCGGCATCGAAGTCACCATGGAAAACGAACTCGTCAAGGTCGTTGCACCGATCGATGACACGCCTGCCGCTCGCGCCGGCGTTCTCTCGGGCGACCTGATCGAGAAGATCGACGGCGAGGAAGTTCGTGGCCTGAGCTTGAACGAAGCCGTCGACAAGATGCGCGGCGCCGTCAACACGCCGATCGAGCTTTCCATCCTGCGTCAGGGACAGACCGAGCCAATCAAGATTTCGGTTGTCCGCGACATCATCAAGGTGAAGGCGGTCAAGTTCCGCGTCGAAAACGATGTCGGTTACCTGAAGGTCACCTCGTTCACGGAGAAGACCACGGACGACCTGAACGCAGCCATCGCGGCAATCCAGAAGGAAGTGCCGGAAGACCAGCTGAAGGGCTATGTTCTGGATCTGCGCCTGAACCCGGGCGGCCTGCTCGATCAGGCGGTGAACGTCTCCGATGCGTTCCTGGATCGTGGCGAAATCGTTTCGACCCGCGGCCGTGAAGCACGCGATATCGCCCGCTTCACGTCGCAACCGGGTGACATCTCCAACGGCAAGCCAGTGATCGTGCTGATCAACGGCGGTTCGGCGAGCGCGTCCGAAATCGTGGCCGGTGCGCTGCAGGATCATCGCCGCGCGACCGTGGTCGGCACCCAGTCGTTCGGCAAGGGTTCGGTCCAGACGATCATCCCGCTCGGCGAGAATGGCGCGCTGCGCCTGACCACGGCGCTCTACTACACGCCGTCCGGTGAATCGATCCAGGGCAAGGGCATCACGCCTGACATCAAGGTCGAGCAGCCGCTTCCGGACGATCTCAAGAACCAGGCCGTAAGGCGTGGTGAGTCCGACCTGAAGGGTCACATCAAGGGTGAAGAGGAGAGCGAGGAAGGATCGGGTTCGATCGCCTACGTTCCTCAGGATCCAGCCGAGGACATGCAGCTGAAGTATGCGCTTGAGCTGCTGCGCGGCGAGAAGACCGACCCGGCGTTCCCACCAAACCCGGACAAGGCGGTCATGAACCGCTGACCGAATACATGGGCCCCGTCACTGACGGGGCCCCAGACCGCTGACAAACCCGCCGATTTTTTTTGGCGGGTTTTTCGTTGGAACGGGAAGGCGTCGCTGCGGGCGTTTACGCAGAGAAGATGAAGAGGGGCCCGCGGCCTCACGCCCCGGCCATGTGTGGTTTCCGGGTAAGCGCCAGGGCGATCTTCTTCATGTTCTGGCTGGCGGCTGCCAGCAGGCATTGCCACGTTACCTTCATGAGGCCGCGGAACCGCGCATAACGGTGCCCGTGCAGCTGTTTGGCATCCGCAAACGAGCGTTCCACCGTCTCCTTGCGCCGCCTGTAGATCGCCTTGCCCCACGGCGTCTTGCGGTAACTGTCCGTCCGCTCGCGCGCCTCCGCCCAGACATGCCGCGTGATGGTGCGCACCGCCTTCGCATTGCTGGTGCAGGAGGTCCGCAGCGGGCAGTCGCGGCAATGGGCGGGATCGGACCGGTAGTGCCGGTAGCCGTTGCGGTCGGTGGTGGCATAGCCAAGCAGCTGGCCCGCCGGGCAGCGGTAGCCATCGGCGTCCTTCTCGTAGATGAACCTAGACTTGCGCATCATGCCCTCGCGCGGCGGGGTCGGATTGCGATAACCGGTGACGCCAAGGATCTGGCGTTCCTCCAGCCCCCGGGCGATGCCTGCCGTGGCGTAGCCGGCATCAAGCCCCACCGCCCGCACATCGAAGCCGAAGCGCGCCCGCTGGCGGTCGAGCCGCTCCAGATAGACGATCGAGTCATGCACGCTGGCCGGCGTCACATGGGTATCGGTGATGATCGCATGGCGCCCGTCGACCGTCCGGTGATCGAGGTAGAAGAAGCCCTTCGGCTTGCCCTCGCGCACCATGTAGCCGGCGTCCGGATCGGTTCGGCTGACCTTGGTCTCCTTCACCACCGCCTCGCGCTCCTTTTCCTTCAGCGGCTTCTGGCCGTGCATGGCGCGTTCGGCCTCGATCGCCCGGTCGAGCTCTGCCCAGTAATCGGCGCGCGACTTGGCGATCATCGCCAGGTCGTACTTGCCCTTGTTGGCATTGGCCTTCAGGTGCGTCGAGTCGGTGTAGAGTACGGTGCCGTCCACCAGGCCATGGGCGATCGCCTGTTCGACGATCGCGTCGAAGATGTCCTGCGCCACCGTGGTGCCGTTGAAGCGCCGCCTGCGGTTCTGGCTCAGCGTCGAGGCGTCGAACACCGGATCGGTGAGCTTCAGCCGCAGGAACCAGCGATAGGCGACATTCACCTCGATCTCGCGCACCAGCTGGCGCTCCGAGCGGATGCCAAACAGATAGCCGATGAACAGCGCCTTGAACATCAGCGTCGGATCGAGCGGCGGGCGGCCGTTGTCGGCGCAGTAGAGCCCCGCCACGCGGTCATGGATGAAGGAGAAGTCGATCACCGCGTCGATCTCGCGAAGCAGGTGATCTGCTGGAACAAGGCTCTCGAGCGTCACCATCTCGATCGCCGTCTGAACTGGAGCAGGTTTCTTCAACATGCCCCAGTGAATCAAAAACCTCCGGCTAACGCCAGAGGTTTGTCAGCAGTCTGGGGCCCCGTCACTGACGGGGCCTTTTTGTATTCGACCCAAAAAAGTTCAGAGCTTGGATCATCAAGGCGTTTCCATAACAAGCCGATCTGATCTAAGTGGGGGCGCATGGATCCATTCAGAACAGAGCTTGACGAACCGATTGGAAAGGTCACGCCGAAGCGTGCCTTGATCGGCAGAAAGACGAAGATTGCACTGCTGGCAGTCGTCTGCTGCGCGGTTGCCGGCGCCGGGATTACGGCCGCCTTCCTGTGGCAGAACCGTTTCTTCGAAGAGAAGCTCAGCGAAGCTGTGGCTAAGGTGACGCCGCCTCCTGAACAGCCCAAGCCTGTCGACGCCACTCCGCCGAAACGGGCGCCGGCAGCTCCAGCCATCATCCGCGTCAATCCTGAACAGCATCAGGGCACGGATCCCGTGCTCATCATCCGGGACCCTGCGACGCTTGCCCACAATCCGCTGACCGCCCACCTGCCCGACCCCTCGCTGCTGGAGGATTCCGCCTACGGCAAGCTTCCCATACGGGACGCCGAAACGGGTCGCCGGCCTTTCGACGCCTATGCGCGCCCCTGGTCAGGCGCGCGCGGCGCCCGCATCGCCATCGTTATCGGGGGGCTTGGCATTTCGCAGACAGGCTCGCAGCGGGCGATCGAGCAGCTGCCGTCCGAAATCACGCTCGCCTTCGCCCCACTCGGCAACAGCCTTGACCGCTGGGTGCAGACGGCGCGACGCGAGGGGCACGAGGTGATGCTGCAGGTGCCGATGGAACCGTTCGACTATCCGCGGGCGAACCCCGGGGGCAATGTGCTTTTGGTGGGCGACAAGTCCGCCGGCCAGCTCGACAACCTGCACAAGAACCTTGCGCGCATCACCAGCTTCACAGGCGTGATCAATCACATGGGCGCGCGCTACGTTTCAGACGCCGACGCGATGGACACGCTGATGACCGAGCTTTCCGCGCGCGGCCTCGGCTTCCTCGACGACGGCACCAGTGCCCGCAGCGTTGCAAAAGAGGTCGCGCTTGTTCAGCGTGTGCCCTTCGCCGCCGCAGACGCCTCGATCGACCTTGTGCCGGATCGCGCCGCCATTCTCGCCAAGCTCGATGAGCTGGAACGGATCGCCCGCGTTCAGGGGATAGCCGTTGGTATCGGCTCGTCGCTCGATGTGACCGTCGACACAGTCACAGAGTGGTCGCGGGAAGCTCGCAAACGCGGTATTGAACTCATCCCGTTCTCGGCGGCGGCTTTCGATCCAGAACAATAGGACCAGCAATGAACACGACGATTGCAGCAGACGCACTTCCCTATCGGCCCTGCGTGGGCATCATGGTGCTCAATTCCGCAGGACGCGTCTGGATGGGCCGCCGTATCATGATACCCAACGGTGAGATGGATGGAGCAACACAGCTCTGGCAGATGCCGCAGGGCGGCATCGATGAAGGCGAAGACCCGGCAACGGCGGCGCTTCGCGAGCTCTACGAAGAGACCGGAATGCGAACTGTAAGTTTACTTGCCGAGGCTCCGCACTGGATCAACTATGATCTGCCGGCGCATCTGGTCGGGGTTGCGCTCAAGGGAAAGTATCGCGGACAGACGCAAAAATGGTTCGCCTATCGCTTTGAAGGTGATGAGAGCGAGATCGCCATCAATCCACCCCCGGGCGGTCATACGGCAGAGTTCGACGCTTGGGACTGGAAGAATATGGATGAACTTTCGGACCTGATCGTTCCATTCAAGCGCGAAGTCTACGAACAGGTCGTCGCCGTATTTCGCCATCTCGCAGATTGAGTGGAACTGTTCCTATGGTTTCGGACATTAACATGTCCTAGGTGCTTCCTTATAGGATCAGGCACCATCTTAGCGTTTCTTTAACCATAAACCATCTATTCCGGTGGTTGCATCAAACCGGTAGGGGGTCACATGTCCATCTCACGCAGAGGTCTCATCTTTGGTCTGCCGCTCTTTGCGGCTGGATGTATTCCCCGTGAGCGCGTCGCCGACTTCAACAATTACGGAGCTCGGCCGGGCGAAGATCATCCCCTCGGCGCCATCCCGCTCGACAGAATTCCTGAGGAATTGCGCCGCCGCGAGGTGCCTTTTGACGGCAAGTATGAAGCCGGCACGATTGTGGTGAACACGCCGCAGCGCCGGCTCTACTACGTGCTCGGCAACGGCAGGGCGATCCGCTACGGCATCGGCGTCGGCAAGGAAGGCCTGGCGCTCCGCGGCAACGCAACTGTCGGCCGCAAGGCAGAGTGGCCGAGCTGGACGCCAACGCCAAACATGATGCGCCGTGACCCGCGCAACCTGCAGTTCGCAAGCGGCGTGCCCGGTGGCCCGAACAACCCGCTCGGCGCCCGGGCGCTCTATCTCTACCGCAACGGTAAGGACACCATGTTCCGCATCCACGGAACGAACCAGCCGCATACCATTGGGCAGGCTGTCTCCAGCGGCTGCGTGCGGATGATGAACCACGACGTGATCGACCTCTATGCTCGCGCCAAGGTCGGCACCAAGGTCGTCGTGATCCAGGCGTAGGTCTATTGTGTCGGCGATAGTTTCATCGGCGAAAAATTTTGCTGCAGTGCAGAAATAGCGGGTGATTTATCGTCCGCTCATATATTAGACTGGTGTCTCCAGCCCCTCTAATCGGCACCAGTCATGACATCCATTGATGCATCCGCGGAGGTTGATCGCTATTCAGCGTTCCGCCACAAGTCCTTCGTCCTTTATTGGGCGGCGCGCCTCCTCTCCATCACTGGTACCCAGATCGTCTCCGTTTCGGTTGGCTGGCAGATCTATGACCTGACGCGAAACCCCTTCGATCTTGGGCTGGTGGGCATCATTCAGTTTGCGCCGGCACTGATGCTGGTGCTTGTTACGGGTGCTGTAGCCGACCGTGTGGGTCGCCGCCTCGTGATGGGCCTCTCCATTCTGCTCGAAGGTCTTTGCGTTGCCGTGCTGCTGGCGCTGACGCTGCGGGGGCTCTCGTCGCCGCTGCCCGTTTTCGCTCTGTTGTTCGTCTTCGGCCTTGCCCGAGCGTTTCTTGGACCAGCCGGCTCCTCGCTGATTGCAAACCTGGTACCGACCAAGGATTTCCCTAACGCGGTTGCCTGGAACTCCACGGCCCACCAGGCATCCACGATCTGCGGTCCGGTTGCCGGTGGTCTGCTTTACGGCATCTCGCCCATGGTCGCCTATTCGACTGCGGCCGTCTTTTTCGCAGTCGCTGCCATCGCGTGTTTCGCAATCCCCAAGCCAAACCAGAGGACGTCGACCGAGAAACGCTCAATTGAAATGCTGCTCGGCGGCTTCCGCTATATCTGGCGCGAGAAGATTGTGCTGGGTGCGATCTCGCTCGATCTCTTCGCCGTCCTTCTCGGCGGCGCGGTTGCGCTGCTGCCGGTCTTTGCGCGTGATGTCCTCGACCTTGGCCCATGGGCGCTTGGCATGCTGCGCTCTGCACCCGGCATCGGCGCGCTCACCGTCTCCGTGTGGCTTGCCGGCAATCCGCTGCGCAACAATGCCGGGCTGGTCATGCTGCTCTGCGTCGGGCTCTTCGGCGTCTTCACCATCATCCTCGGCGCATCGACGATCGCATGGTTGTCGATCCTCGCGCTGATCGGCCTGGGTGCGGCCGACATGATCAGCGTGTTCGTCCGCCAGACGCTGATCCAGCTCTGGACGCCTGACGAACTGCGCGGCCGCGTCTCGGCCGTCAATCAGGTCTTCATCGGCGCTTCCAACGAGCTTGGCGAATTCCGCGCCGGGACGATGGCCGCGCTGATCGGAGTCGGCCCTGCCGTCATCCTCGGAGGCGTGGGCGCAATGGGTGTCGCCGCGGTCTGGGCGTGGCTGTTCCCGGAACTAAGGAAAGTGAAGAACTTGCGGGGACGGGAATAGACGGACTCGGGGCCGGCGCTTCAAAGAAAAATGGTGGAGCTGAGGACCACCAAACTTTTGTTCACCAAGCATCCAGGTCGTTCCACATAGTATTAATTTTCAATAACTTAACTAAATGCATCCTTCCGATTTGTCCCAAGACATCCCAGACAGTGCGTTGACAGCCACTAATTTTTAGGGGCATATTAGTGGCGCGCCGCGGGCTTAAGTTCGGGGTAAAGCGGGGTCCGGGCTGCCTGGCCTCAAAGAGGAGGTCCGGCTATGGCAAAGCGCGTAACAGCCTTAGAAATCAAGAACACTCCCCCCGGGAAGACCATCAACGTAGGCGACGGCCTCTATTACCGAGCTACCACAAAGGAAAGTGGTCGTTGGGGCTTCCGGTTCACGTCCTCGGACCCTGACTATATCGTGCGGCAAGAATCACGGGGGTCCAAGACCCGACAGAGAGAAATGGGCTTGGGTAGCTATCCCGCCGTGAGTCTGTCCTTAGCCCGCGAAAAGGCTCAACATGCGCAGAGCTTGGTTGCCCGCGGGCTAGATCCCATAGTGGAAAGTGAGCGTGAGGCAGAAGTTAACCGGGCCGCAGCGTTAGCTAAAGCACGGGCCGCGACTTTCGGGAGCTACGCCGACGAGATATTCCTGCCGTGGAAAACAAAGGGATTTCACAACGCTAAGCATATCTATCAATGGCAGCGCACATTCACACATCACACTGCAGCACTACGTGACCTGCAGCTAGCGGATATAAAACGGGAAGATATTCTTGCCGTGTTGGCCCCTATTTGGGACGAAAAACACGTCACAGCCAGCCGCATACGTGGACGCCTCGAAGCACTCTTTGACCACGCAAAGCAAAACAACGCTTACCATCACGACAATCCAGCTCGGTGGGAGTTGTTCAACGCTACGCTTACAGCGCCGCGAAAGCTGACAGAGGGCCATCTGCCCGCAATGCCCTACAAAGATGTCCCGGACTTTATTGCCGCGCTGCGCCAAAGGTCGGGCAGCGGTGCGCTTGCCTTAGAGTTCGCGATTCTGACCGCCACCCGGTCCGGTGAGGTCCGGCTCGCCCAGTGGAGCGAATTCAATTTTGAAGAAAGAATATGGGTAATCCCGGCCGGGCGGATGAAAACGCGGCGGGATACAAAACGCAAAGACCATATCGTTCCTTTAACCGACCGGATGCTTGCCATCTTGGAAATTGCGCGCGCATTGCACATTAAGTCACCAAGCAAGGGCGACTATGTGTTTCCCAGCGCAAAGTGCGGTGCTCCGATTAGTGATATGACCCTCCGAGTTGTCATGCGTCGTATGGGAATAGACCAGTATGTCCCGCATGGCTTCCGCAGCGCTTTTCGGGATTGGGTGAGCGACGAAACTGAGTTTGATCCTCGGCTGGCCGAAGAAACTTTGGCCCACCAGCTGAGCGAGGTCGAAGGGTCCTACCGACGCGGGCAAGCGGTTAAGCGGCGGCGTGTCCTGCTGGATGCGTGGGGAGCCTACTGTTCTGGCAGAAGTCTCACACTGGAAGAGAACGTCATTCCGATACAAGCCAAAACAAAGGGGCAGGTGTGAGGGGCACGCTTGGTGAAATCTTGTCGGGCGAATTCCAACCGAGGGAGCGCACCGACCTCGAAGACGGGCTCAGGCGCTTGTTAGATGATGCCGCAGCCAATGGTGGACAGCTAGACCCGGAAGGATACTGGAAGTTCGTAGCCGACCTCGCGAGGGGGCGCGGGATCGCCAAAGAGTTGGAGACTGCGGCCTTTGCTGCGGTTATCAAGAACGAACCGCCCTCCGATGAACCACCAGGGCAATTTAAGCCGGACGATCCCTCCGAGTTCTGGCGACGTTGTCAAGCGGCCACCCTCTTTCACTTACTGCGCCGTGTAGCTGGTGATCAAAAGCACATCTTGCCGGAGAGCTTTCGGTCGTTTGTTTGGGAGAACATCGCTTGGAATTTGATGGGCGAGAAATCGGGACGCATGGATCTAATGCGCCTGAATACAGCTGGGGGCGACGAACGAGCGCTTAGACGGACCGCGAGAGCAATGCTTGTATTGGCGGTTCTCTACCGGAAGGCCAGGGAAGGCATCAGGGAGAACGAGGCTCGCGAGCGCGTTCTACCGACACCTGGGCACCCTCGAAAAGACAATATCGACGGCTCGGGTTTTGACCGTACTTGGAGGGACTGGAAGGCAGACACTGCCGCCTTTATGGGTACATCCTTTGAGCAATTGCAAGAGGAAGCTGAACGAGCCGCCAGGGGAGAAATCTGGTGGGGACCTTTTGATTTACAACCTAACAAAGTTGATGAGCTTTGGAACTTAGCCAGGGGTGGGTAAAACTCAAGAAAGACACCCTGGACTAGACCGATCCCGAAATCCCATTGTGCCCTCATGCATTCACAAACGCACGAGGGCACAATGTTATACGCCGCACAAACACCCGAACGCCTTATCCGTCTTCCTGAAGTCATGGCACGCACAGGATTGGGTCGCACCTTCATATACCGCCTTGTTGCCAAAGGCCTCTTCCCCAAGCCGATTAAGCTGGGTGCGAGAGCGTCTGCCTGGTTAGAAAATGAAATCGACGGTTGGATCATTGCCCGCGCAGCTGAACGGAACTCTGCATAATATCGCCTAAAAACAGCCCGCCTGTGAGGCGGGCCGCTGAAATGGTCTCTGATAAACGCACTCCACGTTTTGCCCAACGTGGTGCCCGTCCCGGAGAGCGGGCGCGACCGTCAACCCCTTGAAACAATAGAGACTATAAACACGATGGCCGACAAAAGCCAGACGCACGTTCGCACAGAATCCGCAGAACTTCAGCCCATACCCAACAATAGTCCCGCAGGCCACAGCGATTCCATTCTGCCGGACATAACCGATTTTCTTAGAAGCATCTACGGGCCAAACACTGAGTACGTTTGGGTTTGCAACTTCCCCCGGATCGAGAATGCTCGATGGAAGGGGCAGCGCTTGAATGATACCGTCGCGATTCCTCCTGAAAACGACATCTACTTTGCCATCGGCCTCATGGACGAAAGGGCGGATCGCCGCGCGACCGCGGCCGTGATACGCCACTATCTTGTGTTCGCTGACGACATTGGAACGAAGGTCGATCCCGACAGGTGGGAAGCCCTGATTGCGATGGGCTTCCCGCCCCCGAGCTACCAGATCGAGACTTCGCCGGGTAACGAAACGTGGGTCTGGCGGATCGACACCCCGATTGAGTTTGACGACGAGAAGCGCGTC
This sequence comes from Nitratireductor aestuarii, assembly GCF_014641695.1. Classification (GTDB taxonomy): domain Bacteria; phylum Pseudomonadota; class Alphaproteobacteria; order Rhizobiales; family Rhizobiaceae; genus Chelativorans; species Chelativorans aestuarii. Next base: position 43,358 of record NZ_BMIF01000002.1, read on the forward strand.
AAGGCGCTGCGCGTCGTCCGCGAGCAGTTGGGCCGCCTCGGGCTGTCCGATCCTCTGATTGACGACGCCCGCTATATCCGCATGCCCTTCGGCCACAACTCCAAGCCTGCCTACATCGAGCAGCACGGCGGGCCCGTCCCGGTTCGGCTCGTCGGGGTGGACCTCGAAGCCGGGTTGGACATCGAGCAGGCCGCCACGATCTTGGCCGGGCCAGACTGGTACGACAAGGCTGACGAGATCGTGGGGCAAGGCGGGTCGAGCCTCGCCGGGACGCTGCATAGGTCGGCCGACATGAACCGGCCCGAGCCCATCATTCAGCTCGCGCAAGAGATTGGCTTGAACCCGACACAGGTTCGCGCCGGTGTGGTCGAAGCCATCTGTCCGAACGCTGCGCAGCACACATCCCGGGCGGACACGGGTTTCGCGTTCCTCGGCAACGGCCTAATGGAGTGCAACCACGGGCACTGCCAGCACCTGCGGACGCCGGACTTCACGCGGCTGATAATGGAGCAGTACGACGAGCAGATGGCGACGCGGACCGCGTTGGGCATGGACTTCGGTGGACTTCCGGCCACGGCTAAAGACTTCTTAGCGTCGAAGGCGTTCGAGTACCACGACGCGGCAGAAGGTGGGCGGACCCCGGAGAGCCTGCTTGACGAAGCCTCGCGGATCGAAGCCCGCGCCAAACTAACAGCAGAGAAACGACAGAAAGAACATAGCCAAAGACTCGCGGACTTAGACGCGCGCTTCGCCTTAGTCATGACAATCAACGGTGTAGTTGACCTGTCAGCGGATACTACCAACTACAATGTGCTCGGTATCCAGCAATTCACCACCTACTACAACGGTATGGGAAGGATACCCCGCCCTACCGGCCCCGCCAGAGGTTTAGGCTCTGCATGGCTAGACCGAGTAGAAACCCCGCGTTACGAGCAAATGGGCTTGTGGTACCCCGGGCGAGAGCCAAAAGGCGCGCTGAACTTGTTCCACGGACTGCCTGACACATCAAGCAGGGCAGAACGTCGGGCTCTACCAAACGGTCAAAAGCGTTCGTGCAAACTCATCCTTGCGTTTATCCGAGACGTAATTTGCTCGGGCGACAGCGCACTCTATGAGTATGTGCTGAACTGGCTGGCATGGGTTGTGCAGCACCCACTTGAGAAGCCGGGGGTTAACCTTGTGCTTATCGGAGCGCAGGGCACAGGAAAAGGCACTTTGGGCCGCATGATGCTGGACATATTTGGCCCGAAGTATTCACTGCACGTGACGCAATCCGATCATTTACTAGGCCGCTTTTCTGGGCATCTTGAGGGGAAGCTACTTGTCCTCATTGATGAAGCAATGTTTGGGAAAAACCCCAAAGACGTAGGCGCTTACAAGGCTCGTACTACGGAGCCGACGCTGCTAATCGAGCACAAGGGCCAAACGCCTCGGACAGTTCCTAACCATATGGCGGTTATGATCTTATCCAACTCGCTTGCAGCCGCCCCGGTCGAACCTAACGACCGCCGGGCAACTGTGATAGACGTATCGGACGCGCATCGGCAAGACAACGCCTATTTCGCGGCGCTGTGGTGTGAGTGGGACACGCTCGACGGACGCAATGCGTTCATTGAGTTCTTGCAGGCACGCGATCTTTCCGGTTTCGATCCGAAGAAGCCAATCGCCACAGCCGCAAAGGCTGCGATGGCCGGGGCAACAGCGGACCCGATCACAACATGGTGGCTCGAAGTCCTGAGCAACGGACATGCCCCTGGAGCGCTGCCAGATGCCAACAACAATATGCCCGATTGGTCCGGCGGTACGGTGGTCGTTCGGAATAACTCGCTTTTCGATGACTTTCAGGCATGGCGTCAGCGGCAGCGCGTCCAACACCCGATTTCTGCCGTCGAAGTATTTCGGCGGGTCCGGGAGCTTTGCCCCAGCGCAAGCCCTCGCCGTCCGCGCGGCCCAAACGGGAAACAGTTCCAGGCCTATGTGCTACCGGACCTACGGACCGCTACCAAAGAAGCCAATACCGCCTTGGGTGGAACTGTTCTAGATGCAGACGGCAACGAGGCGTAGTCGCGCTCAGAAAGGCAGGGATTCTATTCCGGCCTTTCCTCACCGGGAATCGCACCCTTTCTGCCAACAGCAAACTGAAATCTAGTCCCGCTGCTCAAACCTCTCAAAAATTGCCATACGCCGCTCAAAAAAAGACAATAATTTCAGTATGTTAATTTTCGAGAGTAGAGTGAGAAGGGTGAGCAGAGCGATATTAGTTATATGGAATTTAGGGGTGATATGCGGTGGTGCACCGGCACGTATGGAGCGCGGCGGCGTCTATCCCTACCGAACTCAATAGTGCGTGCTTACCCCGCTCACCCAACTCACAAAGCATAAGTTTTTGAAAAAATGAAGATATTCCGAGCGACGGCTGAGCAGGTGGACCCTACTGAATTTCCCAATCGCTGCTCAGCAGCTGCTCGACACGTTCGCCCAATAATCGGTCCGAAAAATACTTGCACCCGGTCCACGCATCTGCCGGGCAGGTGCGCACTTACGGTTGGCATAACCCACAGAATTCAACCTGACACCTCGGACCGCAGCGAACTTGGCAGACCGAACCAGCAATGAAAGGATAAGCTTGATGTTCACCGCCCGAAACAAAGCCATGCGTCCCGTAGAAATCAGCCTGTGGGGCAACCCCCAAAGTATTGATCTTGACCGGTGCGAAACCCACTTGCAGATACGAGCCCAACGCTTCTACGACGCCATACCCGAGCGGAAGTATTATTGGGATACCGCATCGCATGATCAGCTTTCCCGGATGAACATAAAATGCGCGTTCACCGGGTCGGTTGAACATCCCCGCAGCCACGCTTACAATTCTCACTCCTACACGCATGTCGACGGCCCCGGACCGCACGGGCTTCTACTCTATCGGGACTGGCACGAGGCGGCACCTATCCGGGGGCCGCGCCAATTCCGCTTCATCCCTGCCGGGACGCTGATCTTGCCGAACATGGGTGATGAAGTGCAGCAGTTAAACCCTGACCAAAGAGAGACGATGGCAAGGCTCTGTTGGGAGTTATGGGAGCAATCTACCGGCACCGGGCAAAGCGCGGCGCTCCGCGTCCGACAGGTGCTTTCCGCCGCACGTAGTACCGAACCGATTAGTCGCTGTTCGGACCGTTTTGTGGCGACATATCCATTCACCGCTCCCCGCTTGCGCAACGCATCTTAGACGTTCCACTGAGGCGCAGTCTCTATGTAGTGAGTTAGCTCTAGCGCGCGGTGAGCAACGACGCAATCCGGAACCATTGTTCTCGTGCGCCCCGGTCATTAGGGTCCGCAACAAAGGCCCGTAGTGCATAAACAATATTCATGTGTTCGGTGTCGCGGGTCTGCGCAAACAACGGTATCAATATCTCGCGGTATTGATGCACAAACATGGCAAAATCGTTTCGCTCTTGCGTGTCCAAGTCCGGGCCTTCCTTCGATTTTTTCCGGGGCCGGCCAGGACCGCGCAAAGACCGCATCTTGATCCTTGCCGGGGCTTTAGGTTGGTCAGCCCGCTCGCGTTTGGAAAATTGCTCTGCGTCGGACACCCGCCACACCGTGGGCACAGCCGCGAAGTTCTGTTCTTCTGCCGCCATTGCCTCAGGGGCAGGTCCTGCAGCGGACACCCGAACGGGCAGGTCGTGGTGCAAAACCTGCAACCACTCCCTGTCTCGCTTCTGGTCGATCTGCAAGCGCCGATACTTCCACCGCAGCCAGTCTAACACGCCTGGCGGAACCGGACTGCGCACTTTCATCCCGACTTGCTGCTGAAACTCGCCCTCATGCTCGGAAAGGTCGATAGTTGCACCCGGGACCCAGGGGTTTTTCTTCCATTGCTCTCGTAGACGGTTGGCCGCGCGTTTGCCCTCGGACCGCATCCACTCCTTATGCGAAAGTCTGCCGGAAAGGTAGGCTTGCCGTTGCCTCTCGCGATATGCGCGAGCAGCGTGTGGGCCACAGTGTTTGATGCAACGCGAAGATCCGGAAATCGGTTTGTCACCACAGGCGCTGCCAGTTCGGCTTCGAGCGCCGCATACCTGTTCGCGCGAGCCACCACGACGGAATAGGACGTTTCTATCTCGAAAGAGCCGCTCAACGTGACCTTTATGGTATCCTGACAAGACGAGCGCCCCAGCGCGAAGCGAACATATTTTGGTGGACGAATGAACAATCCGACATGGGATAAAAATAGAACTTAATAGTTGCGCGCGCAAGGACCGTAGAGAGAGAGACGCTTCACTGTTGAGTTCTTTCAGCGTTGGCTCTTACACTGACTCAATGAGAGCCAGCGCCTGTCGAGTGCGGGAGCGCGCGACTATAGTCCGCCTCCCATGTTCGGCCCCATTTGGGTCCTGGGCCAGAGAGGACCGGCCTTTCGTAGACATGCAGTCTGCCGCTGCAAGCTATCGATGAACCGCTGCAGAGCAGCTTGCCCAGGGCGATGTTGCGCCGTGAACATGCGCCCAATCGACCTAGTCCTGGATGGCATTGCTGGTGAACCGTTTTCGCTTGCATCTTATTCTAGTTGCCGCGTTGTGCGATCTAGCGGGCAATTGCGGGCCGACCGGTACTGGACGCGGTTCAGATAATCGGTACAGGACCACGTTGATCAACCATACGAGGTATTTGCCTAGAGTACGGCATTGCCGCTAAGGCAAGGAGCTGGCAAGTTCAAGCGCCACTATTGGCCTGGTTGCAACAGCAGCCAGTCGGGAGAAGTCAGGTACATCTGTGCAACCGGAATCGCCGTCGACGGTGTTGCTAGCCCTTGCACGTGCGGGGCGGACTATACATTCTCCACAACAGATCTTGCAGGGACATTTGGAACCGTATCCCAAGGCCCTAAGGACGCTCCGCATCCAATGGGTTTCACCTTAGCAAAGCAATGCTATACCTCAGCGGTCAAAACGCCAGTTACCGAGCTCTGCTACGTTGCAAGGTTTAATCCTGGACTGCGATGATTGCTGATCATCGATTTGCCTGCTCTTGGCTGCGTCTGACCTGAACCAGAAGCGTCCCGCTTAATCGCGGCAAAGTGCAGATCTTTGTTTGGGAAGCAAGCTGACAATCTATTGCGCACTATGCTATCGCTCCGAATGGTTCAGGTGGTGGGCACATTCTGCATGAAGGCATGGTGTCTTAAGGTTGTTTGGTTCTTGCGAGACTGGCAGTTGCGAACAGCGCGCGAGTCAATTGCGTGGGCTAAAGCCATCCGGGGCAATCGGCAGTTCAAGCTAGTCCTTATCCTGAGCCGCCGGAAACAGCCCAATTTGCTTCACTTGTTGGCGGCACCAGTACGGAGGAGCAGAGATAAAGCTGCGTCACTAGTTGCCTAACCCCGCGCCTGCGCGGCCGGGTGTTTCCACATACCAAACAGCAAGTTGTCCTTTCGGTCGAGAGCACATCCGTGAAGATAATCGATAACACCTCCCATCTTCTTGGGGATGATCTGAAGGGCGCTATCGGGGGCGGCGCACGTCTGCGAGTCGCTGCATCCTGTTTCTCAATTTACGCATTCGAAGCTCTCAAGTCGGAGCTCTCCAAGATCGACAGTCTGCAGTTTGTTTTCACGGCTCCGACATTCGTGCCAACCGAAGTGACCGATCACCTGCGGAAGGAGCGTAGGGAGTTTTTCATCCCCAAGGTGCGGCGAGAAAGCGACCTTTACGGCACGGAATTTGAAATCCAGCTCCGCAACAAGCTCACTCAACGTGCCGTCGCCCGTGAGTGCGCCGACTGGATCCGCAAGAAGGCCAAATTCCGGTCCAACTCGTCCAAAGCTCCGATGCAGCAGTTTATGCATGTTGCCGGGCCCGAAGGCGACGTGGCCTACATGCCAATCAGCGGCTTTACGGCGGTCGATCTAGGTTATCAAAAGGGCGACGCAGTCTCGAACTTTGTGACCCGTTTCGATGAGCCAGAGCACGCTAAGTTGTACCTTCAGCTTTTTGATCAGATCTGGTCTGATCCGGAAAGGGTGAAGGATGTAACGGCCGCGGTTTGTGAGCACATCGAGTCCGTCTATCAGGAAAATTCACCCGAGCGCATCTATTTCATGATGCTATACAACATCTTTCAGGACTTCCTGGAGGACGTTGATGAGGACGTTTTGCCGAACGACCTCACCGGATACCGCGACAGCGTGGTTTGGAACAAGCTCTTCAATTACCAGAAGGACGCGGCCACAGGCATTATCAACAAGCTCGAAACTTACAACGGGTGCATCCTTGCGGACAGCGTAGGACTGGGTAAGACCTTCACCGCCCTTGCCGTCATCAAATACTACGAATTGCGCAACCGCTCCGTCCTCGTGCTCTGCCCGAAGAAACTTGCCGACAACTGGCGGAACTATAATACGAACCTGACCACCAACATCTTCGCAAAGGACCGGTTCAACTACGATGTTCTCTGCCACACGGACCTCTCCCGGACGTCGGGCGAGTCCTTTGGCGTCCCCTTGAACCGGGTAAACTGGGGAAATTATGACCTCGTCGTGATCGACGAATCCCACAATTTCCGCAACAACGACGTCTACAAGGACCGTGAGACGCGCTACCAGAAGCTGATGAACAAGGTCATCCGTACCGGCGTGAAGACCAAGGTTCTGATGCTCTCGGCAACGCCGGTCAACAACAGGTTCACTGATCTTCGTAATCAGCTTGCGCTCGCGTACGAGGGGCAGTCTGAGGCGCTCAGCAAGAATCTGAAGACACGGGCCAGCGTAGAAGAGATTTTCCGCCGGGCGCAGAAGGCCTTCAATGAATGGTCTTCCCTGCCGCCAGAGGAGAGGACGGCTGCGTCGATCTTGAAGGCGCTCGACTTCGATTTCTTTGAGCTTCTCGACGCCGTCACCATCGCCCGGTCACGAAAGCACATCGAGACCTTCTATGACACCAAGGACATCGGGAAGTTCCCCCAAAGGCTCAAACCCCTCTCCTACCATCGCCCGATCACTGAGCGGTCGGACGTGATGGGGTTTAACGATATCTTCTCGCAGCTTTCGGTGCTCAAGCTCGCAGTCTATGCCCCGATTAGCTACATCCTGCACAGCCGCCTGCGGAAGTATGAGGAGATCTACGATACGCAGGTGGAGGGTGGGCGCGGCAAACTAAAGCAAGCCGATCGGGAGCGCAGCCTTCAGGCGCTCATGACGACCAACCTACTGAAACGCCTGGAGAGCTCGGTCGCGGCCTTCCGGCTCACACTTAGGTCGCTCGGCGCCAACATCTCGCGCGCACTCGACGCGATAGACCAGTTCGAGAAGACTGGTCGTAGCGACAGCGTCAGCGATTACCTTACGGAAATGAGCGACTTCGATGCAGAGGATGACGACCTCTCCGGACTCGACGAATTCACGGTCGGGAAAAAGGTCCAGATCAGCCTCGCGGATATGGACCTGCCGTCCTGGAAGCACGATCTGGCTACGGACCTCGTTCTCATCGAAGGCCTGATCGCATCGATGGAAAAGGTCAAACCGGCGGACGACGCCAAACTCCAGCACCTGCTTGCCCTCATCAGGCGGAAGATCGACGAGCAGCTAAACCCCGGAAACCGGAAGGTGCTGGTCTTCACCGCCTTCGCCGACACCGCCAACTATCTCTATGACAATATCGCGCCCTTCGCGCAGCAGCTCGGGCTACATGTCGGCAAGGTCACGGGGTCCGACGCGCCCAAGACCACGCTCAAAAAGTCCTATGACTTCCAGAGCGTCCTGACGCTGTTTTCGCCGCGGTCGAAGGAAAAGGCCATCGTTCTACCGAACGAGCCAGGAGAGCTAGACATCCTCATCGGTACAGACTGTATCTCGGAAGGTCAGAACCTTCAGGACTGCGACTTCCTGATCAACTACGATATCCACTGGAACCCGGTGCGGATCATTCAGCGGTTCGGCCGGATCGACCGGATCGGATCCCCCAACAGCCAGATTCAGCTGGTCAATTATTGGCCTGACATCACGCTCGACGAGTACATCAACCTCAAGGAACGCGTCGAAAACCGGATGGTGATCACCGACATCACCGCCACCGGCGACGATAACGTCCTCACGGCGAAGTCCAGTGACATCGCCTACCGCAAGGAACAGCTCAAGCGGCTCCAGGACGAGGTCATCGAGCTTGAGGACGTGAAGGCCGGCATCTCCATCACCGATCTCGGGCTGAATGACTTCCGCATGGACCTGCTCAACTACGTCAAGGAGCATGGCGAGCTCGACAACGTGCCATTCGGCATGCACGCCGTCGTCCCCCCGCAGCCGGAGCTTAGCCTGCAGCCCGGTGTCATCTTCGCCCTGAAGAACATTCACGACAGCGTGAACGTCAACCAGCAGAACCGGCTACACCCTTACTACCTGGTCTACATCGGCGACGACGGCCAAATCGTTGCCGACCACACCGAGGTAAAGCGCCTGCTCGACCTGATCCGGTCCAGCTGCAAGGGGCGGATTGAGCCGATCCACGATGTCTGCCGCATCTTCAATGAGCGGACCGAGGACGGGCGCAAGATGGGCCGCTACTCCGATCTGCTCTCCAGTGCGATCCGATCGATGATCGAGATTAAGAAGGAGAAGGACATCGACAGCCTGTTCAGCGGCGGCCGGACCACGGCGCTGACCCACACCATCAAGGGGCTGGACGATTTCGAGCTGATCGCCTTCCTGGTCATCGAAGGGGGTGGCGCATGACACTCTACGACTGGCCCCGCGCCGCAGCCTTCGGGCGCGTGATCCCCAAGACCAAGATCTACGAGCACGCTGGGGCGAACACGGGCCTCAAGGAGCTCTTCGTGCGCGAGGTGGACCAGATCGTCTGGTCGCACAAGCTGGCGCCCGAGACGATCAACTTGGCTGCCACGAAGTACGTGGGGGAGATACAGGTCTTTCGCATCACCGCGCGCACTGCGTCGCTGGACGTGGGCGTACTCCATGCCATCGACAAAGCCATCCCCTTTCCGCTGATCTTCGAGGTGGCCCATGGTGGTCGCATTAAATTGACCGCGGCCTACAAGCGGTCGAGTGAGGCCGACAGCACCCGCTGGGTGGTGAGCGACTATTTCGAGAGCGATTGGCTGCCCGAGGACGCGCCACGCGTGCCACTTCCTGTGGCGCTCAACATGGGCGCGTTGTACGAACGGCTGCTCGAACCACTGGTAGTGAGTCAGACGGCCCGGTTGGTCCCCGGCATGGGCGAGGCACCGCAGACGCCCTTCGCCCCTGCCGAAGCGGACCGCACCGTGTCGCTGGAAGAGCGCATCGCGAGGGCCGAGGCGATCAAGGTCCAGGCGCGTGAGGTCGAGCGGATCAAGGCGCGGCTGGCGCGCGAGAAGCAATTCAACAAGCGTGTGGCGATCAATGCCGAGCTGCGCGCGGCCAAGCAGGAATTGGAGCGGCTAACGGCGGGAAACTGCGGCGCCGCCCGAACGAAGTAAGAGGACGAGCATGGAAAAGCTGAAGATGCACAGCCCCGACCTGAGCCAGGAGAATATCGCGAAGATCCGCGAGCTGTTCCCCGGCTGCGTGACGGAAGCACGGGACGAGAAGACGGGCAAGCTGCGTCTCGCGGTGGACTTTGATCAGCTGCGTCAGGAGTTGAGCGACCACATCGTGGAGGGGCCACAGGAGCGGTATCGACTGGACTGGCCGGGTAAGCGTGAGGCGTTGGCGCTGGCGAACGCGCCCATCGCCAAGGCGCTGCGTCCCTGCCACGAGGAAAGCGTAGACTTCAACAACACCCAGAATCTGTTCATTGAGGGCGACAATCTTGAGGCGCTTAAGCTAATCCAGGAAACCTATCTCGGACAAATCAAGATCATATTCATTGATCCGCCTTACAACACCGGGGGCGACTTCATTTACAACGACGATTTTTCGGAAGGCTATGAAGATTTCCTGGTTTCTTCAAATCAGCGCAATTCCATTGGCGAGCGCCTTGTCGCAAATCAGGAAACGAATGGGCGCTTCCACTCTGACTGGCTTTCGATGGTCTATCCGCGACTCAGGCTAGCGCGGCAGTTGCTGCGGGATGATGGGGTGATTTTTATAAGCATAGATGATGGGGAGGCCGGAAACCTGCGTAAAGTTTGTGACGAAGTCTTCGGTGAGGAAAACTTGATCGCAAACGTAGTTTGGCAGAAGAAATACACACGGGCGAATGACGCCAGGTGGTTTTCTGACAATCACGATCACATCCTGTGCTATGCGAAGCAGAAGATTGGCATGACGCTGAATCTTCTACCAAGAAATGAAAGCCAGCTTTCCGCCTATAGCAACCCGGATAATCATCCCAAAGGGCCTTGGAAAGCGACGCCACTTCATGCAAAGAGCGGCACCAACACTTCGCCTTTTAAATTCAAGAATGGAGTTACATGGGCCCCACCAGCCGGCACGTTCCGCCGGTTCAATGATGCCTCTATGCGCGAAATGGATGAAAATAATGAGGTCTGGTTTGGTGCCGACGGTACTCAAACGCCGTCGAGGAAGAGTTTTCTTTCCGAAGTGAAGGATGGCGTGAGTCCTGTGACTATCTGGCCGTACGACGAGGTGGGGCACAACCATGAGGCAAACAATGAATTGAAGTCGCTAGGTTTGGGTGGGCTTTTCAATAATCCGAAGCCCAGCCGACTAATACAGCGTATGTTGGAACTGGCGACCAGCCCGAACCGAGCTGATATCATACTTGACTTCTTTGCTGGATCATCGACCACGGCACATTCGGTGATGCTTCAGAACGCGGCCGACGGCGGCAGCCGTAGGTTCATCATGGTTCAGCTGGACGAGGCGACAAACGAAAAGTCCGAGGCCTTTAGAGCAGGCTTCAAGACCATCTCAGCCGTCAGTCGTGAGCGTATCCGACGCGCCGGCAAGAAAATCCTCGAAGGCGATTGCCACCCCGACTGGAACCGCGATGTCGGCTTCCGGGTGCTTAAGGTCGACACCTCGAATATGAAGGACGTCTATTACCGCCCGGATGAGGTGAAGCAGTCCGACCTGCTCGATATGGTCGACAACGTGAAGGAAGGCCGCACGGCCGAAGACCTGTTGTTCCAGGTTTTGATCGATTGGGGGGTGGACCTGACGCTGCCCATCCGCCGCGAGACGGTGCAGGGCAAGACCGTATTCTTCGTTGACGACAATGCTCTTGTCGCCTGCTTCGATCGTGGCATCACCGAGGATCTGGTGAAAGAGCTGGCGGGGCACGAACCCTTGCGGGTTGTTTTCCGCGACAATGGCTTCGTCACGGATGCCGTGAAGATCAACGTCGAACAGATCTTCCGCCAGCTTTCCCCCACCACCGAAGTCAAGGCTATCTGAGGTTGCCATGGATCAAGCCGCACTTTCTGACCTGTTGACCGAGCTCATCTCCTGTTGGGAGAACGAGGTGGTTGAGTTCAAGCGGGGAAAGGATGGCTTTTCGGCTAACGATCTTGGCAAGTATTTCGCAGCTTTGGCGAATGAAGCCAATCTCCGAGGCCGTGAGCGTGCCTGGCTGGTGTTTGGCGTCGAGGACAAAACGCGCATGGTGGTTGGCACCACCTACAAGTTGGATCACGCTCACCTCCAAGCTGACAAGATGCAGCTTTTGAACGGCACTGGCAGTTTTACGGTCCGGGACATTCATGTTCTGAACCACCCTGACGGCAGGGTCGTCCTATTCGAAATCCCGGCGGCACCACGTGGCATTCCGATCAGCTGGAATGGCCACTATTATGGGCGTGCTGGTGAAAGCCTTGTCGCACTCGGCCAAGACAAACTGGACGAGATACGCGCACAGACGCTCGCTAACGATTGGACCGCGCAGCTAGTCGAAGACGCCAGTCTTGACGATCTTGATGCTGAGGCAATGAAAATCGCCCGGGAACGTTTTGTCGTCAAACACGCAAACCGTTTTAGTGCGGCGGAGGTCGCAGGTTGGAGCGACGCAACGTTTCTTAACAGAGCCAAGCTGGCGCAGAATGGAGCGATCACTCGTGCCGCCCTTCTGTTGCTCGGCAGCGCTGAGTCTGCTTGGCGGCTCAGTCCGCATCCGGCTGAAATCACTTGGAAGCTGGAAGGAGAAGAACGCGCGTATCAGCATTTCGGTCCTCCCTTCCTGCTGACGTCGTCACAGATCTTCACCCGTATCCGGAATATTCAGCTCCGTCTTCTTCCGGAAAATGAGCTCCTGGCTCATGAGGTGGCGAAGTACGATCAAAAAGTCGTTCTAGAGGCGCTCCACAACTGTATCGCCCATCAGGATTACACCCGAATGGCGCGCATTATCGTGACGGAGCGACCAGATCGACTGATCTTTGAGAATGAGGGTAGTTTTTTCGAAGGCACGCCCGACGACTACGTGCTGCGTGACAGAATGCCTCGACGCTATCGCAATCCCTTCCTCACCCAGGCCATGACCGAATTAAATATGATCGACCACATGGGCTACGGTATTCAAGATATTTATATTCGGCAGCGTGAACGCTTCTTCCCGCTACCAGATTATGACCTCACTGAACCAGAGGTGGTTCGCCTGACCATTCATGGCCGCGTTGTCGACGAGGCCTATAGCCAGTTGCTGATGGAACAGACAGGGCTTCCGCTCGCCGACGTTCTCGCATTAGACCGCGTCCAGAAGCATCTACCTATCACCGATGATGCGATACGCCACCTGAGGCGGGCGCGTCTGATTGAAGGCCGAAAGCCAAATTTCTTTATATCGGCCAGAGTCGCTGATGCCACAGCGCAGAAGGCGCAGTACATCAAAACGCGAGCTTTCGATGACCCACACTACGAGAAGATGATTCTAGAATTTCTAAGAAAGTTTGATCGGGCTTCAAGGAAAGACATCGATGACCTTCTTTGGGACAAGCTTAGCGAAGCTCTCGACCCTCTCCGAAAGAAACGAAAAATCGGTAATCTTTTGAGTGGCTTAAGGATCAAGGGGCGGATTCATAACTCAGGCTCCAAATCAAAACCAGAATGGCGTCTCTGGGACAAACAACGAACATTTTAAGAAAGCTCAAAGAGAGCTAAGAAAGAAATTAAGAAAGCCAGCGCGCTATGAAGCTCAAGTTCAAGGTCCAGCCCTATCAGACTAATGCCGTCAACGACGTGGTCGATTGCTTCGCCGGCCAGCCCATGATCTCTGGCCTGATCTACCGCATCGATCCCGGCCGCAAGGCACAGACCAGCGCCTTCGAGGAAGGCTTCAAGAATGCTGACCTTGCTCTAACCGAGCCGCAAATTCTGGAGAACATCCAGAAGGTCCAACGGCGACAGAACCTGCCCGCCTCGCAATCGCTGACGGATTTCACCACCTTCAACGCCCGCGGTGAGCGCGTGCCCGTTCCCGCCGCCTACAGGCGCCACGCGCTAGCCGCGACGCGCGTTCACCTAGACGTTGAGATGGAGACAGGCACGGGCAAGACCTATTGCTACATCAAGACCATCTTCGAGATGAACAAGCGCTATGGCTGGTCTAAGTTCATCATCATGGTGCCCTCGATCGCTATTCGCGAAGGGGTCTACAAGTCGCTGCAGATCACGGCCGACCACTTCACCGAAAGCTACGGCAAGAAGGCGCGGTTCTTCATCTACAATTCCAAGCGCCTGCACGAGCTGGAGAGCTTTTCGTCCGACGCCGGGATCAACGTGATGGTGATCAACATCCAGGCGTTCAATGCCAGCGGCAAGGACAACCGGCGCATTTACGAGGAGCTGGATGACTTCCAGTCACGCAAGCCCATCGACGTGATCGCCTCGAACCGGCCGATCCTCATCCTGGACGAACCTCAGAAGATGGAAGGCGCGGCGACGATGGAGGCGCTACCAAAATTCAGGCCGCTTTTCATCCTGCGCTATTCGGCGACCCACCGCACTCAGCACAATCGCGTTCACCGGCTGGACGCCTTGGATGCCTACAACCAGAAGCTGGTGAAGAAGATTGCGGTGCGAGGCATCCAGACACGCGGGCTGGCCGGCACGAACGCCTATCTCTACCTCGAAGGGATCGACATCTCGAAAAAGGCGCCCGTGGCTCGGATAGAGCTGGAGGTGAAGCTGAAGTCGGGCGAGATCAAGCGCCAGCTGCGGCGGCTCGAGTTCCGCGACGACCTGTTCGTCGAGTCAGGCGAGTTGGACCAGTACCGCGGGTACACCATAAGCCAGATCGATGCTGTGAACGACACGGTCGAATTCACCAACGGCGTCGTGCTGCGAGCTGGGGAGGCCAGTGGTGACGTCTCCGAACGCGACATCCGTCGCATCCAGATCCGCGAGACAATCAAGGCGCACCTGGACAAAGAAAAGCAGCTGTTCGCCCAAGGTATCAAGGTCCTGTCACTGTTCTTCATCGACGAGGTAGTGAAGTACCGGGACTACGGCCAGGCCGACGAGAAAGGCGAATATGCCCGGGTTTTTGAGGAAGAGTATGAGTTGCTGAAGGCCGAGTACCTTTCGGAGCTCGCAATCGACAACGAGGCCTATCGGAAATACCTTGCCGGCATCGACCCCGCCAAGACACACAACGGCTATTTCTCGATTGATAAGAAGACGAACCACTTCAAGGATCCGGCGGTCGGCGCCCGCTCGGTTGATTCCGATGATGTGGACGCCTACGACCTGATCCTGAAGGACAAGGAACGTTTGCTGTCCTTCGCCGAACCGACCCGGTTCATCTTCTCGCACTCGGCGCTGCGCGAAGGCTGGGACAATCCGAACGTCTTCGTTATGTGCATGCTGAAGCACAGCGACAACACCATCTCTCGGCGCCAGGAAGTGGGGCGTGGCCTGCGACTGTGCGTCGATCAGCACGGGGACCGGATGGACCACGCGGCGGTGGTGCATGACATCAACGTGCTGACGGTGGTGGCGAGCGAGAGCTACAAAGACTTCGTGGCCGGGCTCCAGAAGGAGATTGCGGAAACCCTCTCGTCGCGTCCCCGGCAGGCGACCGAGGAATACTTCGCGGGCAAAATTCTCTCGACCGAACATGGCCCAGTTGAGGTGACTACCGCCATGGCCAAGCAGATCTACCGCTATCTGGTGAAGAATGACTACACCGACGATGCGGACCAGATCGCAGACGCCTACCACGAGGCCAAGGCGGCGGGGAAACTGGCCGATCTGCCCGACGACTTGAAGCCGCATGCGGAACAAGTGTTCCAGCTCATCGATAGTGTCTTCAGTGAGGCGCAATTGCCCAAGGTAGATGACGGCCGGAGACCTAAGACCAACCCTCTCAATGCGAACTTCGAGAAGAAGGAGTTCCAGGAGCTTTGGGCACGTATTAACCGCAAGGCGGTCTACCGGGTCGATTTCGACTCAACGGAGCTGATCCGCAAGTGTGTCAGCGCGCTGGATAGCCAGCTGCGGGTGACCCCCCTGCAGTACACGATCAAACTCGGAAGCCAAGTGGGGACGCTTACCGACCTTGCGTTGGCACGCGGAGAAGGGTTTGAAGAAACCGAGCAAGCTACATATCAGGGCGAATCCGCGCATTCCTTGGTCGAGTACGACTTGGTCGGCAAAATAGCGGAGAGCTCGAAACTTACGCGAGAGACGGTTGCGACGCTTCTCAGCAGTATCCAGCCAGCGATTTTTGATCAGTTCAAAAAGAATCCAGAGCACTTCATATCAGAAGCAGCGCGGATCATCGCGGAACAGAAAGCCACCATGGTGATCGAGCGACTCGCATATGACGAAGTTGACGAAAGGTACGAGATCGACATTTTTACGGCGAATCAGACCGGCCAAGACTTTTCTCGTGCTACTGCGAAACTCAAGAACCATGTGTATGACTACGTTATTGCGGATTCCGATGTGGAACGAGAATTTGCGAAGGATCTGGACACAAGCAGCGAGGTAGTTGTCTACGCCAAGCTGCCGCGAGGCTTCCTAATCCCAACACCTGTGGGGGACTACAACCCCGATTGGGCAATATCGTTTAAGGCTGGCAGCGTGCGGCATATCTACTTTGTTGCTGAAACAAAGGGGACCATGTCTTCGATGAAGCTGCGCGAGATCGAGAAGACCAAGATCGAGTGTGCGCGGAAGTTTTTTGCAGAGATCAGCCACCGAATGGCGGAGAACCGCGTGAAGTATGATGTTGTGACCAACTACGGGATGATGATGGATTTGATCGGATCAATGGCGCGATAGCACGCTAAGTTGCGGCAATGCCCTATAGGGCGGATTTAGGCAGGTACGATAAGTGTCGCCCGCGGCGAGTCGTACCTGCTTGGTAGGTTCGTGCAGCAAACACCGACTAAGGCGATCGCTGGACATTGTTCAATTCGGATGCCGCTACTTTCGGACTGGCAGGTTCTGCCTCGCGCGTTTCTTTGCCAGAATTGTCAATCAAAGCCGCAGGTCTGACCTAAAATGCTGGGCTTCCTAGCGTCTTTTGTCTGAATTGTCAGAAACACTGGAACACGCAAATTTTGTGTGAATGGCCATCACATGATCGACTCCGCTTAGCGGGGTAGGTCACGGGATGGGGAGGTACGTTTGCTACAGCAAGACGCGCTATGCACACAAACGTCGAAAGCCTCGGAAGGATGATGCCCATGCTGGGAGGCACCGTGGAAGCAGCGGACCGCGAAAAATCCAAGCAAGCGGCCGGCACCAGCGATGAGAATGCAGGCCGTGGTACACAAGTCACCGGCGCCGTCGCATCCCGTCAGCAAATGAAATTTAGTGGCAGATTAGTGATTACAACGCGCAACATCAAAAAGTACAATAATTTCAATTGGATATGGTGGAGCTGAGGGGAATCGAACCCCTGACCTCGTCATTGCGAACGACGCGCTCTCCCAACTGAGCTACAGCCCCATTCGATAGACTGAAATCTGGGGCCTTGCCGGAAATCTGTCAAGCGTCTGGCCTGATTCCATGCCGTCACTTGCCGCAATGGGCGGCAATGAGTACATGTCGGAAAACTCTTGCGGAGAACGGCATGCTTGCGCTCATCCAGACGATCCTGCTCGCGCTAGACATCTATTGGTGGATCCTCATCGCGTCCGCCATCTTTTCGTGGCTCTACGCGTTCAACGTCGTCAATCCGCGCAATCCGGTGGTGGGAACGATCGGGACCTTCCTCTACAAGGCCACCGAGCCCGTGCTGAGGCCGATCCGTAACATCCTGCCCGATATGGGCGGCATCGATATCTCGCCGATCATCGTGCTGCTCGGCCTCTATTTCCTCCGGCAGTTCATCATCATCACCGTTGCGCCCCTGGTGCTGTGACCGCCTCGCCTGCCCCAGCCTTCGGCAAGCCGACGCGTGACGGCATGGCCCTCTTCGTGCGCCTGACGCCAAAGTCTTCGAAGGACGCTATCGAGGGTGCTGAGGTGACGGGTGACGGCAAGATGCATCTGAAGGCCCGCGTGCGCGCTGTGCCGGAGGATGGCAAGGCGAATGCAGCGCTGGAGAAGCTTGTCGCCGATTGGCTGAAGGTGCCGCGCAAGAGCGTGTCCGTCGCCGCCGGGACGACTTCAAGGCTCAAGACCGTGGAAGTTAAAGGCGAAAGTGCGGAGCTTTTGGCTCAGGTGGCGCAGCTGACGTCGAAGTGATCCTGAAGGATCCGAGGCGGACCCGAAAATGCAACTGCCCGGCGGAAGCATCTCCCACCGGGCAGTGAAGAATGATTCAGGCAGCCTTGCCCTTGGCGCGGTCGATCGCCTCAACGATCAGGCGGCGAGCTTCTGCAGCGTCCTTCCAGCCACCGATCTTCACCCACTTGCCGGGCTCCAGATCCTTGTAGTGCTCGAAGAAGTGCTTGATCTGCTCCAGCGTGATCTCCGGAAGGTCGGTGTAGTTGAAGACCTTCTCGTAGCGGCGGGTGAGGTGCGGCGACGGAACAGCGATGATCTTTTCATCCTGGCCGCCATCGTCTTCCATCACCAGAACGCCGATCGGGCGGACGTTCAGAACGCTGCCCGGGATGAGCGGACGGGTGTTGCAGACCAGAACGTCGATCGGGTCGCCATCATCGGAAAGCGTGTGGGGCACGAAGCCGTAGTTACCCGGATAGGTCATCGGCGTGTAGAGGAAACGGTCTACGAAGAGCGCTCCGGACGCCTTGTCCATTTCGTACTTGATGGGATGACCACCGACGGGAACCTCAATGATCACATTGACGTCTTCAGGTGGATTGTCGCCAGTCGGAATAGCCTCGATGCGCATTCAATCTTTCCAATATGCGGATTTGAGTTTGATGGACGGCTGACTATAGCTTTTCAGCTCAGCTGACAATGCGTCCTATCGTGCTAAGCGCATAAAGACGGGCGTCAGCTGCCCGTATCAATCCCAGACGTAGGCGATCTTGCGCAGGGCCTTGTTGTCGAAGATCTCGACGGAATCAGCCGCATCACGGCCGCCGATCCGCTCGTAGAAGGCGCGCGCCGGGTCGTTCTCCTCCAGCACCCAGACCACGAGGCCGGAGAAGCCGTGGGCCCCGAGCATGTCCTTGGCGGCGCGGAACAGGCGGTGGCCGAAGCCGATGCCCTGGAATTCAGGACTGAGGTAAAGCTCGTAGATCTCGCCGGCCTGAGCGAGGTCACGCGCACGGCTGCGGCCGAGCGTGGCGTAGCCTGCGAGCTCGCCGCCCACCTCGAGCAGAAGCACGGTCGTGGAGCGTCTGATCGCGTTCGCCCACCACTGCGGCCCGCGCCGGCCGATCATGGCGTTCAAAGCGCGATGGGGAATGATGCCGGCGTAGGCGCCGCGCCAGGCGCGATCGTGGACTGCTGCTATCGCGTCAGCATCTTCGGGTTCCGCTCTGCGGATATCGATAGATAGCGTTGTCATCTCGTGTTAACCATAGACCCGCCGGTTGGCGACAGCAAGTGGGGTCTGATCCCAGGTGCGGTCCGACGTATTCCTGCTGATGGGGAGATGCGCACCAGTCGAAGCGCCGGGCTCGATTACTCCATCGACCATCATTGTAGCCCAAACGGAAGATGATGCAGAGAGAAAATAGTTCCCCATCCGACGCTGAGCGGGAAGCGGCGAATATCCTGAAGCAGGTGGAACGAGATTCTCAATCCATCGTTCTGGGAGGGATGCCGTCGATCTCCCGACCGGGTGATGAGCCAGCACCAGCTGACGCGATGGAGTTCTGGGGCCGCAGGATTGGCCGCGTGCTCGCCGTGATCGGGGCAGTGGTCGCGGTGTTCTGGCTGCTGACTTCGCTTGCATGAGCTTCGTCCGGCAGCGTAAAAACTGCCTTGTCGCTGAACCAGAACAGGTTTATTTCGGCTGACCATGACCCATCTACCCGCACATTTGCTCAACGGCTACCGCAACTTCATGTCGGGCCGTTTCACCACCGAAAGCAAGCGCTACCAGACGCTGGCGCGCGAAGGACAGTCACCAAGCACTCTGATCATAGCCTGTTGCGACTCCCGCGCCGCACCGGAGACGATCTTTGACGCCGGACCGGGCGAACTCTTCGTGGTGCGCAACGTCGCCAACATCATCCCGCCCTATACGCCGGATGGCAGCCACCACGGCACGTCCGCCGCGCTGGAGTTCGCGGTCCAGGTGCTCAAGGTTCAGGACATCGTCGTCATGGGCCATGGCCGCTGCGGCGGTATTGGCGCGGCACTCAATCCTTCGGCACAGCCGCTGTCACCCGGTGACTTTATCGGCAAGTGGATGAGCATGTTGGCCCCGGCGGCGGAAGCGATCGCTGGCAACGGCCTGCTGACGCAGGCAGAGCGGCAGACGACGCTGGAGCGGATCTCCATCCGTTATCAGCTTGCCAACCTGCGCACCTTCCCGTGCGTGAAGATCCTGGAGGAAAAGGGCCGCCTGCGTCTCCATGGCGCGTGGTTCGACATCTCCACGGGCGAGCTCTGGGTCATGGACCCAAAGAGCGGCGACTTCGAGCGCCCCAGCCTCGATTAAGACATTTCCGGGGTGGGGGATACCGTTCCCCCGCTAATCCGATTTGTCTGGCTACGAAACGCGCTGCGCCGGCTCTGGCAGCCGCCGCCACAGCAGCCATGACGTGACCGCCATGGCGCCCATGCCGGGCACAACAAAGCTCATGGCAACGACCGGGTCCCCGATCAGAGCGCAAATTACACCGCCCAACAATCCGGCACTCATCTGCGTAAATCCTGTCAGTGCCGATGCCGACCCAGCCATGTGCGGGAACGGCGCCATGGATGCCGTCATCATGAAGGGCATCACGAAGGCGATGCCGAAGGCAAATGTCGCTGACGGCAGCATCACGCGCAGGAACGATGGCTCCATCGTGTTGAGGATCAACAGCAGCGAAATGCTGCCGATGGCGATGAAGCTCAGCCCGACAGGAACGAGCTGACCGGATTTCACCCGCTTCATCAGGAAATGCACCGTTAGGGTGCCGACGAAGAACGTGCCCGACTGTACCAGCATTCCAAGGCCGAACTGGGTGGGCGAGAGGCCGACGCGATCCATCAGCACGAACGGCATCACGGTCGCCTGCGTGTAAAGCGCGCCGGAAGTTCCCGCCATGATGAACGCCGTGCCGATGAAGTAAGGCATGCGGAACAGGGTGGAATAGGCCTTGTAGAGGCCCTTGGGGCTTGCGCGGGAAGGATCGCGGTTGGGCGCCGTCTCCACCATCGCGAACTTGGCCACCATGGTGATGAGAAAGCCGAAACCAAGCATCAGGAAGAAGATGGAGTGCCAGCCGGCGAGTTCCATCATCAATCCGCCAATGGTTGGCGACACGGCCGGGCCAATGGAGAGGATCACCCCGATGAGATTCATGATCCGCGCTGACTGCTCACGCGTGAAGAGGTCGCGGACGATCGCACGGGAGACGGCCACACCGGCAGCCGCACCTATGCCCTGCAGGAAGCGGGAGAGGATCAGGATCTCGATGGTTGGGGAGAACAGGGCGATCAGGCTGGCGATCGCATAGATCCCCATGAAGCCAATCACGACCGGTCGGCGACCGAAGGCATCCGACAGCGGGCCACAGAAGAGCTGGGCGATGGCAAAGCCGGCGAAGTAGGTCGACAGCGTCATCTTCACGGCGGCTTCCGTGGTGCCGAAAGCATGGACGATCTCGGTCATCGCCGGGGTATAGAGCGCCATGGACACAGGGCCGATGGCTACAAGCATTGCACCAATGAGACTGACTTTCCGCTCACTCATAAGCGGAGCCGAGGTCGTCCCGCCCCCCTGATGCAAATTCATTCCTTTGCCTTCCGTTGGATGCCGACTCAGTCGGCAGAGAAATTGTCCCGGATCTCCTTCAACTGTTCGTGAAGGAGATGCCATTCTTCTTCGTTCATATTGCCCCGGGCGCGCAGCCGAACTTCATCCGCCACGCGGAAAATCGTCTCCAACGCAGCTTCTGCAGCGTGCGTCAGTTCCACGATCTTGGCGCGACGATCCGACGGATCGGTTGTGCGCTGGACGAAACCCTGACGCTCCAGCCGGTCGAGGTAGCTGCTGAGCGTCATCGCTTCCAAGCCCATGCGCTCGGCAAGCATGTTCTGCCGCCCTTGGCTATATCGGGCGATATAGGCCAGCGTGCGAGCCTCGCCAGGTGTCAATCCTATGCCGGCCGCCTCGATCCTGCGATCGATGTCTGCACGTATCATGCGGGAGAGATCACCGATGAGAAATCCGATGCCATCCGGATCAATGCGGTTCGGCATGAAAACAATCCTGGAAATAATTAATAAGCAATATTTCACATGACCATGTCGGATGACGTACACCAAGTCAAGTATTGCAGGTGGGCCACCCGAACGCCTAGATGAGAGCACATAACGCAACGCTGCACATCGAGATTTTCCATGACAGTTTCGAACCTGAACCTCAACGACCATCCACTGACCGCCTGGAATGGACCGCTCGGGCTGCCCGACTTCACCCAGGTGCGCGAGGAGGAGTTTGAGCCTGTCTTCCGCGCGGCGCTTTCGGCCCATGAAGCCGAGATCCAAGCCATCGCCAGCAACCCGGATGCGCCGACGATCGAGAACACGCTGGCGGCTATGGAACTCGCGGGCGAAGCTCTCTCCCGGTTATCATCCATCTTCTGGTGCCTTGCCGGTGCGCACACCAACCCGGCGATCCAGAAGGTCGAGCGCGAAATTTCTCCACTCATGGCCCGCCATGTCTCGCGCATCTTCATGAATCCCGATCTGTTCGGCCGGATCGACGCACTCTACGAGCAGCGCAACGCGCTCGGCCTCGACAAGGAAACGATGCGGGTTCTGGAAAAGACCTGGAAGCGGTTCGTTCGGGGCGGTGCCAAGCTCGACGCGGATGCCAAGGCACGGCTGAGCGCTATCAACGAAGAGCTTGCAACGCTCGGCGCCCAGTTCGGCCAGAACGTGCTCGCTGACGAAAGCTCATGGGCGCTGTTCCTTGATGAAAAGGATCTTGAGGGCATTTCGGAAGCGCTGAAGAACTCCATGGCTTCGGCGGCTGCCGAGCGCGGACAGGCCGGCCGCTATGCCGTTACCCTCTCGCGTTCCATTGCCGAGCCTTTCCTTGCCAGCTCTTCCCGCCGCGATCTGCGCGAGACAGTGCTGAAGGCATTCACCTCGCGCGGCGCCAACGACGGCGAGGCAAACAACAAGGCCATCGTGCAGCGCACGCTCGAACTACGGGCGGAAAAGGCCAAGCTTCTCGGCTATGAGACCTTTGCCGCCTACAAGCTCGACGACACGATGGCCAAGACGCCTGCCAACGTCATGAACCTGCTGCTGCCGGTTTGGGAGAAGGCAAAGGAGAAGGCTGCGGAGACGCAGAAGGAACTGCAGCGTCTGGCCGCTGCGGAAGGACAGAACCACGCCATCGCCGCGTGGGACTGGCGCTACTATTCCGAGAAGTTGCGGTCCGAGAAGTTCGACTTCGACGACGGAGCGCTGAAACCGTACCTGTCGCTGGAAGGCGTGATCACCGCTGCCTTCGATGTGGCGAAGCGTCTGTTCGGCCTCACCTTCGAGGAACAGAAGGGCATTCCGGGATGGCATGAGGACGTCCGCACCTTCATCGTGCGCAACGCCGATGGCTCGCGCCGCGGCCTCTTCCTCGCCGACTATTTCAACCGTCCCTCTAAGCGGTCGGGCGCTTGGATGAGCGCGCTGCAGTCGGGCTACAAGCTCGGCGACGGACAGGAGCCGATCATCTACAACGTGTGCAATTTCGCGAAGCCCTCGGCAGGCAAGCCGGCGCTGCTCTCGGTCGATGATGCGCGGACGCTGTTCCACGAGTTTGGCCATGCGCTGCACGGAATGCTGAGCAACGTAACCTGGCCCTCCATCTCCGGCACATCCGTTTCGCGCGACTTCGTCGAGCTGCCGTCGCAGCTCTTCGAGCACTGGTTTACGGTGCCTGAGGTTCTGCAGGCCCACGCCCGCCATGTCGAAACCGGCGAGGCAATTCCGATGGAGCTGGTGGACAAGATGCGCGCGGCACGCAACTTCGACGCAGGCTTCGCGACCGTGGAGTTTACAGCTTCGGCGCTGGTCGACATGGAATTCCATTCGCGCGAAAGCGCCTGGGAAGATCCCTTCACCTTCGAGACGGATGCTCTTGAAAAGCTCGGGGCACCGGCAGCCATTCCGACGCGTCACGCAACGCCGCACTTCCTCCACGTCTTCACCGGCGACGGCTATTCCGCCGGCTACTATTCCTACATGTGGTCGGAGGTTCTGGATGCCGATGCTTTCCGCGCCTTCGAGGAGACCGGCGACGCGTTCAATCCGGAAATTGCGGAGAAACTCCACCGCTACATCTATTCGGCCGGCGGTTCTGAAGATCCCGAAGCGCTCTACAAGGCTTTCCGGGGCCGGATGCCCAGCCCCGAGGCCATGATGGAGAAGAGAGGCCTCCTCTAAGTTATTGCCTTGTGCAATGCCCGGCATGATCCAGCCATCATGCCGGGCTTATACTTGATGTGACGGGTATCGACAGCGGTGAATACCTTGTGTCACACACATTACAGTGTAGATTGCGGTTCTCTGCTACGAATGGATGAAGCGTGAGTGACCGGATTTCGACCTCAAACCGAGGCTCGGACCCACTGCGAATAAGCTGCGGCGAAAAAAATCCGGCGCTCCGCATCGGCCGTGGTTGCGGAACTTTTTTGAACAAAAACCGCAACTTGCAACGCAAGCCCTTGAAGTTCATGGCCTCAGCACAAATATTCCATAGCTGTTGGCTGGCTTAGTGCTCTTTCGCAGGCGCAAAAAAAGCTGTATGAGCGCGCCATAGAAAACCATTCGTGCGCCTGCGCTGCGCGCGGCGACCCTCAAAGAGAACCAATGAAACTCCGCAATATTGCGATTATTGCCCACGTTGATCATGGGAAGACTACACTCGTAGATGCAATGCTACGCCAATCTGGCTCGGTACGTGAGAACCAGCGCGTTGATGAACGCGCCATGGATTCCGGCGACATCGAGCGCGAACGCGGCATCACCATTCTGGCCAAGGCGACCTCCGTTGAGTGGGGCGACACCCGCATCAACATCGTCGACACGCCCGGACACGCCGACTTCGGCGGTGAGGTCGAGCGCATCCTGAACATGGTTGACGGCGTGGTGCTGCTGGTGGACTCCGCCGAAGGCCCGATGCCACAGACCAAGTTCGTGGTTGGCAAGGCACTGAAGGTGGGCCTTCGCCCGATCGTGGCGATCAACAAGATCGACCGTCCGGATGCCCGTGCTGAAGAAGTGCTGAACGAAGTGTTCGACCTCTTCGCAGCCATGGACGCTACCGACGAACAGCTCGATTTCCCGGTTCTCTACGGTTCGGGCCGCGACGGCTGGATGAACGTCAACCCGGAAGGTCCTAAGGATGAGGGTCTTGGACCCCTTTTCGACCTGGTGCTCAAGCACGTGCCTGAGCCCAAGGTGGAAGAAGGCCCGTTCCGCATGATCGGTACGATCCTGGAAGCCAACAACTTCCTGGGCCGCATCATCACCGGCCGCGTTCTTTCCGGCTCCGCGAAGCCGAACCAGTCCATCAAGGTCCTGGGTCAGGACGGAAAGGTGCTCGAAACGGGCCGTATTTCCAAGATCCTCGCCTTCCGTGGTCTCGAGCGTCAGCCGATTGACGAGGCAATTGCAGGCGACATCGTCGCGATCGCCGGCCTCTCCAAGGGCACCGTGGCCGACAGCTTTGTCGATCCGTCGGTAACCATTCCGCTCAAGGCACAGCCGATCGATCCGCCGACCGTTACGATGAGCTTCATCGTCAACGACTCGCCGCTCGCCGGCACCGAAGGCGACAAGGTTACGAGCCGCGTCATTCGCGACCGTCTGCTGCGTGAGGCTGAAGGCAGCGTTGCCCTGCAGATCGAAGAAGCCGCCGACAAGGATTCGTTCTTCGTATCCGGCCGTGGTGAGCTTCAGCTTGCAGTTCTGATCGAAACGATGCGCCGTGAAGGCTTCGAGTTCGCAGTTTCCCGTCCCCGCGTGGTCATGAAGAATGGCGAAGACGGCACGTTGCTGGAGCCGATCGAAGAAGTCGTGATCGACGTCGATGAAGAGCATTCGGGCGTGGTCGTGCAGAAGATGTCGGAGCGCAAGGCAGACATGGTCGAGCTTCGCCCTTCGGGCGGCGATCGCCAGCGCCTCGTGTTCCATGCTCCGACGCGTGGTCTGATCGGCTACCAGTCGGAGCTGATGACTGACACGCGCGGCACGGCAATCATGAACCGCCTGTTCCACAGCTACCAGCCCTACAAGGGCGAGATCGATGGCCGCACCAACGGCGTGCTGATCTCCAACGATAGTGGTGAAGCTGTGGCCTACGCATTGTGGAACCTGGAAGAGCGTGGCCCGATGGTCATCGATCCAGGCGCCAAGGTGTATCAGGGCATGATCATCGGCATCCACAACCGTGACAACGACCTGGAAGTCAACGTTCTCAAGGGCAAGAAGCTGACCAACATCCGCGCCGCAGGCAAGGATGAAGCCGTCAAGCTTACTCCTCCGATCCGCATGACGCTGGAGCGGGCACTGTCCTGGATTCAGAACGACGAGCTGGTAGAGGTTACGCCGAAGTCGATCCGTCTGCGCAAGCTCTACCTCGACCCGAACGAGCGCAAGCGCTTCGAGAAGCAGAAGGCGTCGGCGGCTTAACCGCTACGTCCTGCTACAAATTAGAAAAAGCGCGGCCGTCAAACGCCGCGCTTTTTGTTTTGGCGGTCCGATACGAGTTTAGCGGAAGGGTCAGGAGGCCGGGGCGGCCAATGCCTTGTCGACCTCGGGCAGGATCTTTTCCAAAATTGCCTGCTGCGTCAGCGGGCCGACGTGCTTATAGAGGATGGTGCCGTCGGGTCCGACGACAAAGGTCTCCGGAACACCATAGACGCCCCAGTCGATCACGGCGCGGCCGTTCTGGTCGACGCCGATCAGATCATAGGGATTGCCGAGCTCGCCAAGGAAGCGCAGGGCGTTCTGCGGCTGGTCCTTGTAGTTGATGCCGGCGATCTGGAAGCGCTTGTCCTGCCCCAGCTCCATGAGCATGGGATGCTCCTGCCGGCAGGGGACGCACCACGAACCCCAGACGTTCACCAGTGTAACCTTGCCCTTGAACATCTCGACGTCGAAGCCGGGCAGCTTGGTTCCTTCCAGCGGCTCCAGCTTTGTCAGAGGCGCCGGCTGGCCGATGAGCGCCGAGGGTACGACCGAAATATCGCGGCCAGACAGAAGCTGCAGGAGGAAGACTGCCGACAGGGCGAGAAAGATCACCAGCGGCAGAAGAAACATAAGGCCGCGACGGCGAGAGGGGCGTTCTCCTTCAGCAGCCATCAGGATGCCTCGCGGTTTTCGGAACGGCGGCGAACGCCACGACGCTCCAGATCGTCGAGCGCGCGCTTCTGGCTGCTCTGGTCGACAAGGATCCAGCCGGCGAGGCCCACAAGCGCCAGCACGGTTATCGCGTAGGCGGCGGTCACATAGGCAAAATGGCTCACTGTGCGGCTCCTTCAGCCCGACGCGCAGAAAGTCTGCGCATGGTCGACACCCGGCGTCGCCAGATTTCGGTCCGCATGGCCATGATGTGCAGGCTGCTGAAGAGCAGCGTGAAGCCAATGGCGCAGATGAGAAGCGGCCAGAGCATGCTCGGGTGGATGGTTGGGCCATCGAGACGCAGAACCGATGCGGGCTGATGGAGGGTGTTCCACCAGTCGACCGAGAACTTGATGATCGGGATGTTGATGAAGCCTACCAGCGTCAGGATCGCGGCAGCGCGAGCCGAGCGGCCCTGATCATCGAGCGCCCGCGTCAGCGCGATGATGCCGAGATACATCAGGAAGAGCACGAAGACCGAGGTGAGACGCGCATCCCACACCCACCACGTGCCCCACATGGGCTTGCCCCAGATCGAACCGGTGATCAGCGCCAGCGCGGTGAAGGTGGCTCCGATGGGTGCTGCGGACTTGAGGGACACATCCGCAAGCGGATGTTTCCAGATCAGCGTGCCAAGCGCCGAGAGCGACATCAGCGTGTAGCAGAACATGGACAACCACGCGAAGGGCACGTGGATGTACATGATGCGGACGGTGATGCCCTGCTGGTAATCCTCAGGGGCGGCAAAGGCCATGTAGAAGCCCACTGCCAGCAGCAGCAGGGCCGAGCCAACCAACCAGGGCAGCAGCGCATCCGACAGCGAAATGAAACGCGTCGGGTTTGCAAAGGCCATGATGCCGGATGATTTCTTCGCTGTATCGGTCATGTGGCTGTAAATAGTCCCCCCGGATAGCGGCTGCAAATACTTTGAATTGCCGCACCGCCCAAAGCAATGGTCACTTTGACGTGTGGACTGGTCCTAGTCGGCGTTTCGAAGCGCCATTGATGCCGCAAACGGTCCCAGAACCGAGAAGAAGATCGTCAGCGCCGCGAGGATCAGGAACGGCGGCAGGAACGGGTCCGGATCGGCCATGGCACCACGGGCAGCGGCGACTCCGAAGACCAGCACGGGCACTACAAGCGGCAGGATGAGAACGGAGACCAGAAGCCCGCCGCGCGGCAGGGCAACCGTGAGCGCCGAACCGACAGCGCCGATGAAGGTGATCGCAGGCGTTCCCACCAGCAGCGTCAGGGTGACAGCGAGGAGGCCGATTGGCGGAACGTTCATGAAGAGGCCGAGGAGCGGTGAGATCACTACCAGCGGCAGAACGCTCGTCGTCCAGTGCGCGAGGCACTTGGTGAAGACCGTTAGCGCCAGCATGTGGCGGCTATCAGCCGTCAGCAGAAGGTCGAGCGAGCCGTCCTCCGCGTCGGCCTGAAACATACGGTCGAGGCCGAGCAGGCTTGCAAGCAGCGCGCCGATCCAGAGGATCGCAGGGCCGATGCGGGCGAGAAGGTTCAGGTCCGGGCCAACGCCGAAGGGGATCACGGCAACGACCGCGAGGAAGAACAGCGCTCCGGTCAGCGCGCCGCTGCCAGCGCGGCCGGCGAGCTTCAAGTCCCGCATGTAGAGTGAGAACATCTCAGGCGCTCCGGATGCGAGAGGAAGAGAAACGGCGCTTCATCGGTTCGCCACCATCTGCAGTTCTTGCGAATTTTCGAGCCCCAACGGCAGGTGCGTTGCCGCCACGATCAACCCGCCGCCCGCCAGATGCTGGCGCATCAGTTCGGTGAACTTGGCTTCGGAGCGCTTGTCGAGGCCAGAGGTCGGTTCATCCAGCAGCCAGAGCGGGCGGTAGCACATGACGAGACGTGCGATCGCCACCCGGCGACGCTGTCCGGTCGAGAGATAGCCGAACGGAAGGTGGGCGATGTCGAGCAGGCCTACCTGCTCCAGTGCTTCATCAACGGTGCAAAGATGCTCACCCAGGAAGGAGCGCCAGAAGGAGAGGTTCTCCTCGACCGTGAGTGCGGGCTTCATGGCATTGGTCGCGCCGAGGTAATGGGCGGCCGCACCAGCGTTGGGCCAGGCCTCGCCGCCGCCGGAAAACTCGATCGCGCCGTCAGAGGACGGAAGCAGCCCGCCGATGATTCGCAACAGCGTGGACTTTCCGACACCGTTCGGACCGGTCACCAGAACGGCAGATCCGGCTCCAACCTCGAACGAAAGGTCCGAAAAAATCAGCTCCCCACCGCGTTCACCGCTGAGGTTTGTCACGGCAAGGCGCATGTTTTCTCCCGTTTCAATGAGAATTGTCTGGAATCGTTAAGCGTAACCGCCAGAACGGTTTTCCGGTATGGAACTCTTTTGCAAAATTCTCTATATGGCGGTCAACACGCCAGCGGCCGGTGTGACCCTCTTTGAACCGATGACTGCGCGCGAGCCGCCTTTAACGGCTTGAGACGCAGGGAGCGGACAGCGGAAATGGCCGTACCCGCAACCTTTGCACCCGTGTCTCAGGATGTCCGTTCCCGATCGGGATGAAACGACAAGGATAGGATCGCACGTGTCTATGTCTCTTGACAGTTACAATTGCCGTAGGACGATCAAGGTCGGCCAGACGGAATTCACCTACTACGACCTGAAAGAGGCTGAGAAGAACGGCCTTGCCGGTGTTTCCCGCCTGCCCTTCTCCATGAAGGTGCTGCTGGAGAACCTGCTCCGCAAGGAAGACGGCCGCGCCGTCACCAAGGAGAGCATCGAGGCTGTTGCCGCCTGGCTTTCCGACCGCGGCACCGCAGGCGTTGAAATCGCCTACTCGCCCGCACGCGTGCTGATGCAGGACTTCACCGGCGTTCCCGCCGTTGTAGATCTCGCCGCAATGCGCGACGCAATGGTGGCTCTCGGCGGCGATCCCAAGAAGATCAACCCGCTGGTACCCGTCGACCTCGTCATCGACCATTCGGTCATCGTCGACGAATTCGGCAGCCCCCGCGCCTTCGACCGCAACGTCGAGCTCGAGTACGAGCGCAACGGCGAGCGCTACCGCTTCCTGAAGTGGGGTCAGCAGGCGTTCGACAACTTCCGCGTCGTTCCGCCCGGCACCGGCATCTGCCACCAGGTCAACCTCGAGTACCTCTCCCGCGTTGTCTGGACCCGTGAAGAAGACGGCGTGCACCTCGCCTACCCCGACACCTGCGTCGGTACCGACTCCCACACCACCATGGTGAACGGCCTTGGCGTTCTGGCCTGGGGCGTTGGCGGCATCGAGGCTGAAGCTGCCATGCTCGGCCAGCCGGTTTCCATGCTTCTGCCGGAAGTCATCGGCTTCAAGCTGACCGGAAAGCTCAAGGAAGGCGTCACCGCGACCGACCTCGTGCTGACCGTCACGCAGATGCTGCGCAAGAAGGGCGTTGTCGGCAAGTTCGTCGAGTTCTTCGGTCCCGGCCTTGCCAACACCACCGCCGCCGACCGCGCAACCATCGGCAACATGGCTCCGGAATACGGCGCAACCTGCGGCTTCTTCCCGGTTGACGGCGAGACCATCAAGTACCTCGAGACGTCGGGCCGTCCGCGCGAGCAGATCGAGCTGGTTGAAGCCTACTCGAAGGCTCAGGGCATGTGGCGCGATGCGGACATGCAGGATCCGGTCTTCACCGAAATCCTCGAGCTCGACCTCGGCGACGTCGTTCCGTCCATGGCTGGCCCGAAGCGTCCGGAAGGCCGCCTGCCGCTGGAGGATATCGCTGGCAATTTCGCCAAGGCGCTCGAAGCCGAGTACAAGAAGACCGTCGACACCGCGAAGCGCTATGCCGTTGAGGGCGAAAACTTCGACCTCGGCCATGGCGACGTGGTGATCGCTGCAATCACCTCCTGCACCAACACCTCGAACCCGAGCGTGCTGATGGCTGCTGGCCTTCTGGCACGCAACGCGAACCGTCGTGGCCTGAAGCGCAAGCCGTGGGTCAAGACCTCGCTTGCTCCCGGCTCGCAGGTCGTTGCCGAGTATTTCGCAAAGGCCGGTCTGCAGGAAGAGCTCGACCAGCTCGGCTTCAACCTGGTTGGCTTCGGCTGCACCACCTGTATCGGTAACTCCGGTCCGCTGCCTGAGGCGATCTCGAAGACCATCAACGAGAAGGGCCTGATCGGTGCTGCCGTTCTTTCCGGCAACCGTAACTTCGAAGGCCGCGTTTCTCCGGATGTCCAGGCGAATTACCTTGCTTCGCCGCCGCTGGTCGTTGCCTATGCGCTCGCCGGTACCGTCACGAAGGACCTGACCACGGAGCCGCTGGGCGAAGATCAGGACGGCAACCCGGTTTACCTGCGCGACATCTGGCCGACCTCCGCCGAAGTGCAGGAGTTCATCGCCAACAACGTCACGCGTGAGCTCTACTCCTCCAAGTACGCCGACGTGTTCAAGGGCGACGAGAACTGGCAGGCGCTGGATGCTCCAAGCGGCCAGACCTACGCCTGGGACGACAAGTCGACCTACGTGCAGAACCCGCCTTACTTCGAGGGCATGGGCAAGACGGCGCAGGCAGCAGGCTCGATCAAGGGTGCACGCATCCTCGGCCTGTTCGGCGACAAGATCACGACCGACCACATTTCGCCGGCCGGTTCGATCAAGGCTGCTTCGCCGGCTGGTTCCTACCTGCTCGAAAACGGCGTTTCCGTCGCCGACTTCAACCAGTACGGTACCCGCCGCGGCAATCACGAAGTGATGATGCGCGGTACCTTCGCCAACATCCGCATCCGCAACCACATGCTGGGTGAGAATGGACGCGAGGGCGGCTACACGATCCACTATCCTTCCAAGGAAGAGATGCCGATCTACGACGCCGCCATGCAATACAAGCAGGAAGGCACTCCGCTCGTCATCTTCGCTGGCGTCGAATACGGCAACGGTTCGTCCCGCGACTGGGCTGCCAAGGGCACCAACCTGCTCGGCGTTCGCGCTGTGATCGCTCAGTCCTTCGAGCGTATTCACCGCTCGAACCTCGTCGGCATGGGCGTAATTCCATTCGTCTTCGCTGAGGAGACGAGCTGGAAGGAACTCGGCCTGAAGGGCGACGAAATCGTTGAGATCGATGGCATCGAGAACATCAAGCCACGCGCGACGATGACCGCCAAGATCACCTTCGCCGACGGTTCGGTGAAGGAAGTTCCGCTGCTCTGCCGCATCGATACGCTGGACGAGCTCGAGTACTTCAAGAACGGCGGCATCCTGCAGTACGTTCTGCGCGATCTCGCTGCCTAAGCAGCACTCGTACATTTGCCAAATCGAAGGGCGGGCCTCCGGGCCTGCCCTTTTGTTATGCGATCTACCCACCTTGCACGGCAGAGGACGTATGCTTATCCTTCGAGCCATCTAACGGGGTGCCCGTCTGCGTGGTGCAGTACGGCTGAGAGGCGAACGTGCCAACCCGCTGAACCTGATCCGGCTCGTACCGGCGGAGGGATTAGAAGAATGACTGACGACGCATATTCCCGACATAGCAGGCTTTTCACGACTGCTCTTCTGGCCGCCGGTGTCTCCTTTGCTGCCGCAGGCCTTGCGGCTGCGCAGGACACGCAGAAGCTCACCATCTACACCTACGAAAGCTTCACGGCCGACTGGGGCCCTGGCCCGCAGGTGGAAAAAGCGTTCGAAGCCGAATGCGGCTGCGACGTGGAGTTCGTTTCGGTTTCGGATGGTGTCGCACTGCTGAACCGTCTCCGCCTTGAAAGCGAAGGCAGCAAGGCCGACATCATCCTAGGGCTTGATACGAACCTCACGCACGAAGCCAAGGCGACCGGGCTGTTCGCGCCGCATGGTACCGATGTGTCACGGATCGAGGTTCCGGGCAGTTCCTCCGATGATGTCTTCGTACCATACGACTATAGCTATTTCGCATTTATCTTGAATAAGGACTCCGGCGAGACGCCACCCCAGTCACTGAAGGAACTGGTGGAGGCAGAAAACGACCTGAAGATCCTCATTCAGGATCCGCGAACCTCGACGCCCGGGCTGGGACTGCTGCTCTGGGTGAAATCCGTCTATGGCGAAGATGCCGCTCAGGCATGGGAAAAGCTGCGGGAGAAGGTACTGACGGTGACACCTGGCTGGAGCGAGGCCTACGGCCTGTTCACCAATGGTGAAGCGCCGATGGTGCTCTCCTATTCGACCTCACCCGCGTATCATGTGATCGAGGACGATACGCAGCGCTACGAGGCGATCGCCTTCTCCGAGGGGCACTATCTGCAGATCGAGGTCGCTGCGCAGACGAAAAAGGGTGCGCAGAACCCGCTCGCCAAGCAGTTTCTGGAGTTCATGCAGGGGCCTGGGTTCCAGGACGTGATCCCTGAGACCAACTGGATGTTCCCGGCCGGCGAGACCTCGAAGCCGCTCCATCCGGCCTTTGATGCGCTGATCAAGCCGTCGAAGACGCTGCTCTTTGACCCGCAGGAAGTCGCCGAAAAGCGTAAGGCGTGGGTGGATGAGTGGCTTGCCGTGATGAGCAAGTAAGTCATGCGCTTCAATCGCCGGATTGCCGCTGGCGCGTTTGCGCTGGCGTTCATGGGCGTGCTGGTGTTTGGTGCGCTCCTCGGTTTGCTGCAGGAGGGGCTGCGTAGCACCGGCCAGACGCTCGCGGTCTTCGATGGCTATCTATTCCGGATTGCGCGCTTCACGCTATGGCAGGCCGTGCTCTCGACCGTGCTCTCCATAGGACCAGCGCTGCTGGTAGCGCGCGCCTTCGTGCGGCACCCATCGTTTCCGGGCCGCAAACTGATCCTGCAGCTCTTTGCGGTGCCGCTTGCCCTGCCCGCGATCGTGGCCGTCATCGGGATCCTCGCGCTCTATGGACGTGCAGGGTATCTTGCTCCGGCAATCTCCGCCCTGTTCGACTGGCGGTGGCCCGGGACCTACGGCCTTTCCGGCATTCTGCTCGCGCATGTCTTCTTCAACATGCCGATGGCCACGCGGCTGTTTCTGGCGGCGCTGGAGACCATTCCGTCGCATCAGTGGCGTCTCTCCACACAGCTCGGAATGGGCGGAATGGCGTCTTTCCGCTTCGTAGAATGGCCGGTGCTGCGCTCGGCCATCCCGGGCGTGGCGGGGCTCGTCTTCCTGCTTTGCGTAACTTCCTTCACGATCGTCCTGACGCTCGGTGGCGGACCGGGAGCCACGACGCTCGAAGTTGCGATCTATCAGGCATTGCGTTTCGACTTTGATCCGCAACGCGCCATCGTTCTGACCCTGGTGCAGCTAATGCTCACAAGCGCCATCCTGTGGCTGCTGACGCGTTCCGGCGCGGTTCTGACCGGTGATACCCATCTGCCCATCGGTTCGCGTCGGCTGCTCTTCCCGGGCCAGATAGAGCGCATCTTGAACTATACGATCATCGCGCTCGCTTTACTGTTCGTCGGAAGTCCCATCGTCACCATCGTTTTGGCTGGATTGAAAGCCGATCTTGCCCGTCTGGCCACCGACCCGGCGGTGCAGCGGGCGACACTCGTGAGCCTGGCGCTTGCATTCGTGGCAGCGGGGCTGAGCGTCCTCCTGGCATTCGGGCTGGTCGCGGCGCGTAGATCGCTCGAACTGAAGCGGCGCGGATCAAGCGCCGGCTTCTTCGAGCATCTCACAGATGGCGGCGTGCTGATGGTGCTGGTCATCCCGCCGATCGTGCTGGGTGCGGGCTGGTTCGTGCTGCTGCGAACTTCGGTCGATGTCTTCAGCGTTGCACCAATCATGGTGGCTTGGGTAAACGCGGTGATGGCGCTGCCCTTCGCCGTGCGCATCATTCGCCCCGCCTATGATGCGGCAAGCCACCGTCATGAAAAGCTCTGCTCTTCGCTCGGAATAGCCGGCTTTGCCCGTCTCCGGCTCATAGATTGGCCGCCGATGCGACGACCAGCCTTGCTGGCCTTTGCCTTTGCCATGGCGCTCTCGCTTGGCGATCTTGGAGTCATCGCGCTGTTTGGCAGCGACCAGGTGCAGACATTGCCCTACCTCCTGCTGCAGCGTATGGGGAGCTATCGAACCGCCGATGCGGCGGGGATTGCCTTGTTTGTGGGGATCCTGTGTCTAAGCCTGATGTATGTGGCAGGGCGAGAAAGTGCAGCCGCTGATGCTCCATCCCGATAACGGATCGCCGCCGAAAAGTGCCGGTCTCGCGCTTGAAAAAATCAGCTTCGCCTATCCGAACGGACCTCAGCTGGCGTTCGACCTCAAGGTCGAGGCTGGCGACATCGTCTCGGTCATGGGGCCAAGCGGTTCGGGCAAGAGCACACTGCTTAATCTCGTCGCGGGGTTCGAGCAGCCACTCTCCGGCAAGATCCTCGTAGACGGCAAGGACGTCACCGGGCTGCCGCCGCACCAGCGCGGCGTCTCCATGATTTTCCAGGAGAACAATCTATTCCCGCATCTGACGGTGGAGCAGAATGTCGGGCTCGGTCGCTCACCTTCGCTCAAGCTCTCCCCCAAGGACCGGAAGGCTGTGGCCAGCGCTATCGAACGAACCGGGCTGCGCGGAAAGGCGGATCGTCTGCCATCAGCGCTTTCAGGCGGGGAGCGTCAGCGCGCAGCGCTTGCCCGCGTGCTGGTGCAGCAGAACCCGATCCTCATGCTGGACGAGCCTCTGGCGTCGCTCGGGCCTGCGCTGAAAGATGAGATGCTGGACCTGATCAAGGAACTTCATCAGTCGCAGGGAATGACAATATTGATGGTAACCCACGACCCGCAAGATGCGCTGCGGCTCGCCCGTACGCTTGTCTTTCTGGAAAAGGGCCACATTGTTGCCACAGGAACAACTCAGGAACTGCTGCGCGAAGGTGCACCATCTGCTCTGACGGATTATCTCGGGGGACGGGGTGTATGACGAGTGCTGGCAATGTTAACTGAACTTCGATGAATACGAAGGATATTCAGCTTCTTGCCTGCTCTCTACGCAGTTGTTAGGTGAATCGTAGGGCGGCTTCGTGTTGCATCGAAAGGACAAATCCCTGGCGCACCGCTTTTCCACGTTCCGCGGAATCAAGGCTTTTGGCGTACATCAGCGCTTGCTCACGGCGAGTGCAATGGTGGCGTTTCTAGCTGCCTGCCAGACGACCGACCTCCTCGAATCGAATTTTACGCCTGCTTCCAAGGATCCGGCTGTCACGGTCGACACGGTGATGCGCGGCGACCGGGTCGCAAGCCTCGCAGCGCGCCAGCATCCGAAGATCCTGCAGACCTATGGCGGTGAGTATTCCGACCCGAAGCTTGAGCGTATGCTCGCTCGCGTCGTCGGCAAGCTGACGCTGGACCCTGACAATCCGGAGCAGACCTACCGCATCACCATCCTTGATTCGCCGAACGTGAATGCGTTCGCGCTGCCTGGCGGCTTTCTTTACGTGACGCGCGGGCTCCTGGCGCTCGCCAACGATTCTGCCGAAGTGGCCGCTGTTCTGGCGCATGAGATGGCCCACGTGACCTCCAATCACGGACTGGAGCGGCAGCGTCTGGAGGCTCAGGCGAAGATCGCCGATCGCGTGGTCACGGAAGTGCTGAGCACCGACCCAAGTGCGCGGGCCGCATTGGTGCGCGGCAAGCTGCAGCTTGCGCAGTTCTCACGCAATCAGGAGCTCGAGGCCGACACCGTCGGCATTCGGGCCGTCGGCCGCGCCGGATTCGATCCCTATGCGGCGGCACGCTTCCTGCGCTCGATGGACAATTACCAGAAGCTGCGTGATGTTAGCGGCGCCAGCGATGCGAGCCTCGACTTCCTGGCCAGCCATCCAAATGCGCCGCGGCGTATCGATCTGGCGCAGCAGCACGCGCAGAAGTTCGGCGCCCCCGGCTATGGCGCGAAGGATCGCGAGCAGTTCCTGGCTGGTATCGACGGCCTGATCTTCGGCGACAAGCCGGAACAGGGCTATGTGCGCGGCAACAGCTTCCTGCATCCGACGCTCGGCATTGCCTTCTCTGTTCCGGAGGACTTCAAGCTCGACAATTCAGCCGGCGAAGTTATCGCCACGGGGCCGGGCGAACTCGCCTTCCGCTTCGACGGAGTCACGGTGGACCGCAAGATCTCCATGACGGACTACCTGCGCGGCAACTGGCTTGCCGGTGTCGATGTATCGTCGATCCGGCCGATCACCATCGGCGGCAAGGAAGCGGCAACCGCAACCGCGCAGGCGGACCAGTGGAAGTTCAACGTGACAGTGGTTCGGGTGGGCGATCAGGTCTACCGGCTGCTCACTGGCGCACCGCTTTCCAGCAACAGGCTTGAACAGGTGGCTTCGATCATTGCCGGCAGCTTCCAGGTGCTGAAGCCCTCCGAAGTGGCCGCCTTGCAGCCCTTGCGCATCCGTATCGTAACGGTAGCTCCGGGAGAAAACGTTGCCAGCCTAGCCAACAGGATGACGGGGGTAAGCCGGAAGCTCGAGCTGTTCCGCGTTATCAACGGGCTTGGACCGGGGGCGAATGTTTCAGCCGGCGACAAGGTGAAGATCATCACCGACCGGTGAGCCGTCCATTGGTCTCACTCAGTTGGCGTGGCTTGCGAGTTCCGGATGGCGCTTAACCAGCGCGCTCCGGAGCTTCTCCAGCGCCCGCGTTTCGATCTGGCGCACGCGCTCCTTCGAGATGCCCAGCGAAGCTCCCAGAGCCTCCAGCGTTGCACCATCTTCCGACAGCCTGCGTTCGCGCACGATCTTCAGCTCACGGCCATTGAGCGTATCGAGCGCCTGGCTGAGCCACATGGCGCGGCGTTCGCTATCAATCGTTTCCGATACCACCTGATCGGGCGTCGGATCCTCGCTGACGAGGAATTCGATGCGCTCGGCAGCTGAGTCGCCGTTGAGTTTTGTGTTGAGCGAGGTATCACCACCTGCCAGCCGCATATCCATGCGGGAGACTTCAGCTGGGGTGACGTGGAGCGCGGCAGCCACCTTGCGATAGATCTCTTCGCTGGGTTCATCACCGCCAAGCCGCTGCAGACGGGCACGGAGCCGCCTCAGATTGAAGAACAGTGCTTTCTGAACGGAACTCGTACCGCCGCGGACGATAGACCAATTACGCAGGATGTAATCCTGCATGGAAGCGCGGATCCACCAGCTGGCATAGGTCGAAAATCGTACGTCTCTTGAAGGATCAAACCTAGCCGCAGCCTCAAGCAGCCCTACATGACCTTCCTGTACAAGGTCAGCCATCGAGAGACCGAAGTGGCGGAACTTGCCTGCCATGGCGATTACGAGCCGCATATGCGCCTTGGTAATGCCGTGGAGTGCTTTGACGTCCTTTTCCTCCTTCCACCGTATGGCAAGGAGATGTTCTTCTTCGCGCTCCAGATATGGAGCTGCCATAGCAGCTTTTATAAGCCTGCGTCCGCCTTCCTGCATGATGTGCTCCTGCTAACACAAGCGAGACAATCGCCTCCGTGGGGCATGAGCTTTAACATCGTGACGTGCAGAAGGTTCCACGCGGGCGCACCCGCCAGGTTGCGGGGCACCCTAAACAAAAAGCCGGGCACGAGGCCCGGCTTTGCTGAATGGGAGAGCAGGCAGGATTAAGCTGCTTCTTCCTTTTCGTTCTCGTCCTTATCAGCGTCTTCGCCGTCAGCGTCGGCCTTGGAGCCGCGGCGCGGAGCCTTGGCCAGGTTGACCTCGATGAGGCGGACAGCTTCGGTCTCGGAGAGGGCGTTCACGGCTGCAATTTCGCGGGCCATGCGGTCCAGAGCGGCTTCAAACAGCTGGCGCTCCGAGTAGGACTGTTCCGGCTGGTTGTCAGCGCGGTAGAGATCGCGGACAACCTCGGAGATCAGGATCAGATCGCCAGAGTTGATCTTGGCATCGTATTCCTGCGCACGGCGCGACCACATGGTGCGCTTTACGCGGGCCTTGCCCTGCACGATCTTGAGAGCGCGCTCGACGTAATCCTCTTCCGAAAGCTTGCGCATGCCGCTGGAGGTGGCCTTGGCGACCGGAACCTTCAGGCGCATCTTGTCTTTCTGGAAATCGATGACGAACAGCTCCAGAGAGTGGCCCGCTACTTCCTGGCTCTCGATGTTCACGATCTGGCCTACCCCATGAGCAGGATAGACGATGAATTCGCCTGTCTTGAACCCGGACTTATGTGCCACTTTCTTCTGCTGGGTTGCCATACGCCTAAAACTCCTATTGTAGGTGGCGGCGGTTATCGCTCGCTCCAGCCACCTGGGGTGTCATGCTGGGAAGATGACTAAACGCGGTGACGATGATTTGCTGACTTGTTTCGTCTGCCGAGGCAGGGGAACTCTTGCGCGCAACGACCAGGTTCAAGCATCCTTGGTACCAGGGTACTCCACGGTTGGTGATTATTTATCCTGCGCCATCAAGACGTTCTTTACCGACATGTGCTCGTATATTAACATGAATTTGCGCAGGATTCAATTTGTCGCGCATAGCAAATGTAGGGCAGAAGCAAGAGCTTACTACCCTATATCCATGCGGCATTGCGACGCGCCCGAGCTAGCGCGCTCCAAAACGGGCAATCAGTCGCCCTGTCCCGGCTCCGACGAGAAGTAGGCTTCCAGCTTCCCAGCCACGCCGTCCATCTCCTTGGCATCCGCCGGAGGTTCACGCTTCACCGTAATGTTTGGCCACTTCTCCGCATACTCTGCGTTCAGCGTCAGCCACTGATCAAGACCCGGTTCGGTATCCGGCTTGATGGCTTCCGCAGGGCATTCCGGCTCGCAAACGCCGCAATCAATGCATTCATCCGGGTGGATGACAAGCATATTTTCGCCCTCGTAGAAACAGTCGACCGGACACACCTCGACGCAATCCATGTACTTGCAACGAATGCAGTTGTCGGTCACGACATAGGTCATTTCGTGCTCCTGCGCGGGTGGTTTTTAACGAGCGATGGCGGTGACGTAATCCCTTTATCGCGCCATGACAAGTACACAGATTGCGCTGCAGAACGCCGCACAGGAACAGTATGCTTTTTCAAGCAATTGCTGATGCGGCTGCAGCCTCAGTTCTGGTCGTCAAGAGCGTTCAGGGCACGCCTGTCGCGTTTTGTCGGGCGGCCTGATCCAGGATCACGAACCGGTCCAACGGCGACGATAGCCCGTGGTTCCTCAGGTGGAGACAGATCTTCGTAAAGAAGGCGGGCTTCCGGGGCCGGGCCGCGACGCTCGCCGGTCTCCAAGATCCGATAGATGAGGATGCGCCGCTCAAGCGTGATGGTGAGCACGTCCCCCACCTTGATCTGATACGAAGCCTGATCGATCTTGTTGCGGTTGACGCGGACCTTGCCACCCTGCGCAAGCTTGGCGGCAAGGGTTCGGGACTTCACAACCCGCGCGAAGAACAGCCATTTGTCTACTCTCTGGCGTCCTTCGACTGTCACGCGGGTTTTGCTCCTATTTCCGCAGCTGGTCCTTCAGAGCGGCCAATGCTGCAAATGGCGAATTAGGGTCGATCTTGACCGGACGCTCCTCGCGCTGAGGACGACGCTGCTCGGGCTTGCGGGCATCCTGCTTCTTCGGGCGGTCCTGATTGCGGTCGCCCTGCGCAGGACGCGGACGGCCCTTGCCGCGCGGCTTTTCCTCGCCAGCGCCAGCGGCCTTGCGGTCGCGCTGCGGAGGCTGACGGCGCTCGAAACGACCCTGACGCCAGACGAGAACCGGCTTGGGCGCTTCTTCTGCCGCTGGCGTTGCTTCAGCAGCTTCAACCGCTTCAACAACTTCAGCCGATTCGGTGGCTTCGGGCTGGACAGTATCGAGCGGCTGCGCCGGTCCGGTGCCGGTCACCAGACCTTCAGTCTGGGCTTCGGGCTGGGCTTCAGCCTCCTCGCTGGCCGCAGTCACTTCCTCGGCAGACGCTTCAGCAGCAGGTGCTGCGGCGGCATCAAACTCTGCAAGGCGAGCGTTCACCTCTTCGGCCGTCTTTGGTTCAGCGCGGTAGCCAAGGCCCTTGAGGATCGCTTCCATGTCTTCGGCGGTAGCACCGAGGATCGACATCATGGCAGGCGTAACCACGAAGGCATCGCCTCCATAAGCGCCATCCGGACGCTTACCGGAACCTGGCTTCCAGCCCAGGGTCGGGCGGATCAGGTCAGCCAGACGCTCCAGGATGTCGACGCGAACAGCGCGGCGGCCCAGATTGCGGAAGCCGGAAAGGCGGTAGAAGGCCCGCTCAAAAGACGGATCGGTGACGAAGGACGTGCGTCCGGCAGCCAGTGCTGCAACAACATCGCCGTAGCCCGGCTTGTCGCGGGCATCGTTCTTCAGCGCCCAGAGCAGCGTTGCAAGGCCAGCCGGGCCGGGCTTCACCAGTGCGGGGACGAAAATGTGATAGGCGCCGAAGCGAACGCCGAGGCGGCGCAGCGCTGCACGTGCATCCTGATCAAGCGAGCGGACCTCTTCGGCCACGTCGCGACGGTTCAGAACACCGAAGTTTTCGGCGAGCTGGAATGCCAGACCACGGGCGGTACCGGAAAGGCTCTCGGCATCGCGGAGATCGAGGAGCGGCTTCAGCTGGCTTTCGATCTGGAAGTTGACGAAGCGCTCACCGCGCGCGGCAACCTTGTCGCGGGCTGGGCCGGTCAGCTGCTCGTCAGCGAGCAGCACCAGACGCGGCTTCAGCACATCGTCCGTGGCAACAAGCGTACCAACCGGCGCGCCAAGCCAACGCAGGATGCCATCCGATGCAAGGGCGAGATCGCCATTCGGAGCGGCTGCAAACCGTTCGGCGCGCAGCTCGAATTCTGCGGCCAGCGCCTTCAACGCGGCAGCCTTGACGGCGCGTGCGTCCTCTCCTTCGGCAGTCCGATCCGCTGTGAAGCGGAATCCCTGCATTTCACCAACATGATGTCCCTCAACGAGCACTTCACCCGCCGGGTTGATTTCTGCTTCAGGCATTGCGTTCTCTCTAAGGCGCCTCATCAGCACAGATGTCCTGCGATCAACGAAGCGTTTCGTCAATCTCTCATGGAGCGCGTCCGATAGTCTATCCTCAATATCGCGCGTTTTTTCCTGCCAGTGTGTCGGATTCGACAACCAGCCGGGACGATGCGAGACAAAGGTCCAGGTCCGTATCTGCGCAATTCGTTGCGAAAGTGTATCTATCTCACCTTCAGTCGATGAGGCTTTTGCGACCTGGTTGGCCATGTAGTCTTCGTCCACATGGCCACGCTGCGCCAGATCCTTGAATATGGCGCCGACGATTTCAGCATGCTGCGCAGGCGCGATCTTGCGGTAATCCGGCAAGGCGCAGGCGTCCCAGAGGGCCGCTACCCGCTCACGACTTTGCGCCATCGCGCGGACATCTTCGTCTCGCGACAGGAATTCCAGCACGCGCAGGTCTGCAGTCGGCAATGCCCGCGTCAAACCTTCGATCGCAGGCGGACGGTCAAGTGATGCTTTCAGCGCATCAATGCTCGCAAAGTCCAGATCGGCAGAACGCCATTGCAGGACCTTGGCGGGCTCGAAGCGATGTGTCTCGATGGCTTCCACCAGCGCGTCCGGGAACGGATCAACCTGACCGGTGACGCCAAAGGTGCCATCGCGAAGGTGGCGGCCAGCGCGGCCAGCGATCTGCGCGAGTTCGGCCGCGGTCAGGTCGCGATACTGGAACCCGTCGAACTTGCTGTTCTGCGCGAAGGCGACGTGGTCAACGTCGAGGTTCAGGCCCATGCCGATGGCGTCAGTGGCAACGAGATAATCGACATCGCCCGACTGGTAGAGCTCAACCTGGGCGTTGCGGGTGCGCGGGCTCAGCGCGCCCAGCACGATGGCCGCGCCACCGCGCTGACGGCGGATCAATTCGCCGATCGCATAGACTTCGTCGGCCGAAAAGGCGACGATGGCAGAGCGGTTCGGAAGCCGGGTGATCTTCTTCGCCCCGGCATAGGTCAGAACCGACATGCGAGGGCGGCTGATGATCGAGATGCCTTTGAAGAGCTTTTCGAGAATTCCGCGCATCGTGGCGGCGCCGAGAAGAAGTGTCTCCTCACGACCGCGCAGGTGAATGATGCGATCGGTGAAGATGTGGCCACGCTCGAGGTCGGCGGCGAGCTGAACTTCATCGATGGCGACGAAGGCGGCGTCCGTGTACCTCGGGAGAGCCTCCACCGTGCAGACCGAATAGCGCGCACCCGGCGGGATGATCTTCTCTTCGCCAGTGACGAGCGAAACGTTCGCCTCGCCCACGCGGGCTGCGACTTTCGTATAGACCTCGCGCGCCAACAGACGCAGCGGCAGACCGATCACGCCGGAGGTGTGTGCCACCATCCGTTCGATCGCCATATGCGTCTTGCCGGTATTGGTGGGTCCCAACACAGCGGTCACGCCACGCCCGTCGAGGGAGACCGTGTTGCTTCTATCTAGCTGGATATTCATTCACAGCACTCGTACGCGCGACCTTCAATGTGGGTACCGACCACCGCAGACATATAGGAAAACCTCGCTGGAGCAACAGGCAAAAGTGCGCGCGATTTAACCTTTGGAACGAGTCTGGAACGAATCAGCGACGAATCGTTGACTCACGGTAGTTCTGCCAATGTTCGCCACTAGATGTAGTGCCCAAGGCCTCTGACAGGCACGAAAATCATCTTTGGCATTTGCCTTCATTCTACACTTCAACAGCCGAACGTTAACTTTTCAGCATCCCAAAAATTCACGTCCTTCTGTAAGTGTTTATTATCATTAACCTTTATTACCTGCTTATTAAGGCAACCGTCCGCGCAAGTCCGCCAAAAGGCGTATATGGCCCAAAGGAAGAACGAATCGGCGACGAATCGCTTCTATGCAAATCATCACACGGGTTTCGGGGCATGTCAGACGCGAACTAGTCCACTGGATTCCAACAAAGTTTGCACAGCGTATCCACAGAAGGTGGGAATAATGAGGCTCCCGTTCCGCGCCCAAGGGGACGCAGAGTGCCAGCCCATCAATAACTTCAATGTGGTCTTATCCGGCGATGTACTGACCGCCATTGGCTGTCAGAGTGGAGC
The DNA here is from genome assembly GCF_014641695.1 of Nitratireductor aestuarii. Classification (GTDB taxonomy): domain Bacteria; phylum Pseudomonadota; class Alphaproteobacteria; order Rhizobiales; family Rhizobiaceae; genus Chelativorans; species Chelativorans aestuarii. Next base: position 87,146 of record NZ_BMIF01000002.1, read on the forward strand.
CGGTGATGAAAGCCGCCTCATCAGAGGCGAGGAAGGTCACGCACCGTGCGATCTCCTGCGGCTCGCCCAGTCGCCCCACCGGGATCTGGTCGACGATCTTCTGCAGGACTGGTTCAGGGACGGCTTTCACCATCTCCGTTCCGATGTAGCCGGGGCAAACCACGTTGACGGTGACGCCGAAGCGGGCGCCTTCCTGCGCCAGCGCCTTGGTAAAGCCGATGAGACCGGCCTTGGCGGCCGAATAGTTCGCCTGTCCCGCCTGACCCTTCTGGCCGTTTATCGAGGAGATGTTGATCACGCGGCCGAACTTGCGCTCGCGCATACCGTTCCACACAGGCTGGGTCATGTTGAAGACGCCGGTGAGGTTCGTGTCGATCACCTGATGCCAGGCTTCAGGTGACATCTTGTGAAACATCGCATCGCGCGTGATGCCGGCATTGTTGACCAGCACATCGATGGGCCCGAGTTCGGCCTCGACGCGCGCAACACCCTTCACGCAGGCCTCATAATCGCTCACTGACCAGCAATAGGCGGAGAGATCGTTCTGCCGCGCAAACTCGGTGGAAGCCTCGACGCTTCCAACATAGGTGACAACCACCCTGTAACCAGCGTCTCTCAGCGCTAAGGCCGTTGCTGCGCCGATGCCCCGCGTTCCGCCTGTTACCAATGCCACTCTAGCCATAGCGCTGTTCCCCATTCCAATGTTCTGTAGCGGCCGTATGGCTTCAGCTACGGCAGACTTATCGTTCCACGCACATGGCGACGCCCATTCCGCCGCCGATGCACAAAGTGGCCAATCCCTTGCGGGCGCCCCGCCGTTCCATTTCGTGAAGCAGCGTTGACAGCACGCGTGCGCCGGAAGCGCCGATCGGATGGCCGATCGCGATGGCGCCGCCATTAACATTCACGATCTCGGGATTCCAGCCGAGCTCCTTGTTCACCGCACAGGCCTGTGCCGCGAAAGCTTCATTGGCCTCGATGAGATCGAGATCATCGACGCGCCAACCTGCCCTCTCCAGTGCACGGCGGCTCGCGGGAATGGGGCCCGTGCCCATAACCGCTGGGTCCACGCCGGCCGTAGCCCAGGAAACGATGCGCGCCAGAGGTTCAATGCCGCGGCGTGCTGCCTCCTCTTCGGACATCAGGAGTGCTGCAGCAGCGCCGTCATTGATGCCGGAGGCATTTGCAGCCGTAACAGTGCCATCGCGATCGAAGGCAGGACGCAGCTTCTGCATGCCTTCCATGGTTGCGCCGTGACGGATGTATTCGTCGTCCTCGACGACCACGTCACCCTTGCGGCTGGACACGGTGACCGGAACGATCTCCTTCTTGAAGCGGCCCGCCTTCTGAGCGGCTTCCGCCTTGTTCTGGGATGCCAGTGCGAAGGCGTCCTGCTCCTCACGACCGATCTGGAAGTTGCGCGCTACGTTTTCGGCAGTGATGCCCATGTGGTAGCCGAGGAAAGCATCCATGAGGCCATCGCGCAGCATGGTATCAACCATGGCCTGGTCGCCCATCTTCACGCCCTGGCGGAGATAGGAGCAATGAGGCGCAAGGGACATGGACTCCTGCCCGCCGGCCACGACGATATCCGCATCGCCGCAGGCTATCTGTTGCATGCCGACGGCAACGGAGCGCAGACCAGAACCGCAGAGCTGGTTCAGGTTCCACGCGGTGCGCTCGTGCGGGATGCCTGCCTTGACGGCTGCCTGACGGGCGGGGTTCTGGCCCTGCCCTGCGGTCAGCACCTGGCCAAGGATCACCTCGTTGACCTCTTCCGGGGCAATGCCTGCCCGTTCGAGAACGGCGCGGATCGCCACCGCGCCCAGCTCATGGGCAGGAACCGTCGCGAAGGCTCCATTGAACGATCCGACGGGAGTGCGCGCAGCACTGGCGATGACGATGGACTTAGAAGCAGACATTCCGACCCCGATGCAATAGCTGGAATGGACCAGAGCGGCATCCGGCGGATTTCATGCCGCGACGCGGTGCGCGCTCGCTAAGGCTGCATCTAACTACCGGCTCTCGTCAGGGTCAATTATCTTTTTTGCGCTGCACCATAATTGGGATAGTATGGGCGACAGGGATGGAAGAAAGCACTTCCAATCTCACCTCGGTTGCGCCTATCTTGCCAGCCAACTGGACCCTCGGAAGAAGGGTCCCCCACAATAAGCGTTCAGGGGAGGCCCCAATGCCCGATAAGACCGAACCGGTGACGATAAAGAAATATGCCAATCGCCGGCTCTACAACACGGGTACCAGCACCTACGTGACCTTGGAAGACCTTGCCGAGATGGTGAGGCGCGAAGAGGAATTCGTGGTGCGCGACGCCAAGACGGGCGAGGACATCACCCACTCCGTCCTGACGCAGATCATCTTTGAGCTCGAGAACAACAAGAACGGTCAGAACCTTCTGCCGATCCCGTTCCTGCGCCAGATCATTTCCTATTACGGCGACCAGATGGAAATGGTCGTGCCGTCGTTCCTCGAACAGTCCATGCAGCTCTTTGCCAAGGAGCAGGCTCGCATGCGCGAGCAGATGCAGAATGCCTTCGGCGGCAAGGGCATCGAATTCATGGAAATGGTTCCGATGAACCTCATCGAGGAACAGACGAAGCGCAATCTTCAGATGTTCCAGGAAGCGATGCGGATGTTCACGCCTTCCCCTGCTCCCACACCTCCTGCATCGGAGCCCAGGAAGGAAGAAAAGCCGCAGGCAGGCAGCCCGACGAACGGCGACCTGCAGGAGCTGCGCGAACAGCTTGCCGCAATGCAGCGGAAGATCGATTCGCTCTCGAAATAATCCTCCGAGCTACCCCAATATTGTCGCGCTGAACGGGGCGAAGGCTTCGTCGGCGGATTTCGCGCGCGCGGAGTTCGCGGCCAATGACGTTGATGCCAGAACATGCGCACAAACAACGAAAGCAGGGCCGGCTATGCCGACCCTGCCATGTTGCCTGAGAATCCTGCGTCGCGCGAAGCCTGGCTTCGCGAAAGCTGGAAAGCCGTGAAGCTTACGCTTCCTTCGGCTCCAGAACCTGACGACCGCGGTACATGCCGGTCTTCAGGTCGATGTGGTGCGGGCGACGCAGCTCGCCGGAATTCTTGTCTTCAACGTAAGTCGGAGCCTTAAGCGCATCTGCCGACCGACGCATGCCACGCTTCGAGGGCGAGGTCTTTCTTTTAGGTACTGCCATGATACTCTCCGCTGCTCAACGAAGCCTCTGCGCTTCCCGCGCCCCTCGTCGAGTAATAGAATTTGCGCCGCCTATACACGGCCAGGATGGATTTGGCCAGTGGGAAGGCTGCATTTTTCGACTCGCGCCTCACATGGGCGCGCCCGATCAGCTTCGCGCTTCGTCTGCCTCTATACCATATTCCTCCCTTAAGGATTGATGAAGAAGCCTGGAGTGCAGCATCAGGAGAATAATCGAGGCATCAAGACCTTCGCCCTTCTCCAGTGCGGTCTCCAGCCGCGTCAGGGTCACGCCTGTAGCCTCCGGTCCGTTAAGCCGGGCAAACTCCTCAGCACCGTAGAAGGACAGCGCCATGAGGGCGCCGACGGGCGAATAAGCCGCAGGCTCCGGCTCGGAGCCGTCCTGGGCCATCAGGCTCACCGCGACCATCTTGACGCCATCCGGTACCACTCCGGAATGAAGCCGGAATTCCTCCAGGGCAGCGTCGAGATAGCGGAGATCTGCTGAGCGGCCGAACCTGCCCAGGAAGCCGAATGACACACCACGTTTGATCACGGGGAACTCCTTCGATGCTGCGAATAGGACGAGCGCAGGCTCAGCCCGTCGTCTTGATGCATCCAATATAGGCACCAGAGGCGCGGGCGCGACGCTCGATGCGGTTTGCCAGGCGGGAAAGCTGGGCGCTTGGCTTTGCCGGATTGCGGACGAGCGGGTTCGGCAGCGTGACTGCCAGAAGTGCGGCCTGCTTGCGGGTGAGGTCCCTCGCCGGTCGGCCGAAATAGTGCTGCGAAGCCGCCTCAAGCCCGTAGATGCCCGGGCCCCATTCGGCAATGTTGAGATAGATCTCCATAACCCGTCGCTTGGGCATCACGGCATCGAAGTAGAGCGCCAGCGGCACCTCGACCGCCTTGCGGAAGAATGAACGGCCATTCGTCAGGAACAGGTTCTTGACCGTCTGCATGGAGATCGTTGACGCGCCGCGCGGGTTTTCGCCATCCATGAAATCATTCACGACAGCGCGCATCTCACCCCAGTCTACGCCGCCGTGGGCGCAGAACTTGGCATCCTCCGACATCATGATCGAAACCGGCCCCACCTGCCCCATCTCTTCGAGAGGGACCCAACGCCGGTCATAACCTTTGAAGGTCACCAGATCGGCCAGCATGAGGGTGGAAACGGGATGGACGAAACCGGGACGGTAGACCAGCGTCAGAAGCAGAGGCACGAGGACAATGAGCAGCAGCAGCTTTGCTACTCGCCTTGTCCAGACCCTCTTGGAGGCGCGAAACCTGGTTCGCGTCGGCATCTGGAGGGACCTCTCTTCCGCTTCGATTTCCGGAACTGGCAACTGCTTATCCTCGGCAACTCAGGATGAATTACCGATGAAGAACAGCTCTGGCAAACAGTTATCACAATTACGCTTGACCAAAATCGTCGTTCAGGCCATCGCTTCCGGATGGATCAGTCACATCTCTTGTCGTTTGAAACACTGCTTTCGCTGCACGCGGTGCAGGTGGAACAGCTGCTTACGGAGCTTCTTTCAGCCCGCACCCGCGAGGGTGAAGTTGTGCGCCCGGAGCGCCTGCTTTCGGCCATGCGCCATGGGGCACTCAACGGCGGCAAGCGCCTGCGTCCCTTCCTCGTGCTGGAGACGGCAAGGCTCTTCGATGCTGACGGTGGTGCCGTACTTCGCGTGGCTGCAGCACTCGAATGCATCCATTGCTATTCGCTGATCCATGACGATCTTCCTGCAATGGACGACGACGACCTGCGGCGCGGGCAGCCGACGGTGCATCGCGCGTTTGACGAGGCTACGGCGATCCTGGCTGGCGACAGTCTGCTGACGCTCGCCTTCGACATCATCGCTAGCGAAGAAACGGAACTCGGAGCCCAGGCGAAGGTGGCTCTGATTTCGGCGCTCGCGCGTGCGGCCGGCGTAGGCGGCATGGCTGGCGGCCAGGCGCTGGATCTTGCCGCGGAGAAGGTGCGGCCCGATGAGGGCGGTATCGTCCAGCTGCAGGCGATGAAGACGGGCGCGCTGATTCGCTTCGCCTGTCTGGCAGGCGCCCTGATCGGCAATGCGACCACTGCGGAACGGGAAAGCCTCACGGCTTTTGGCGAAGCGATCGGGCTTGCGTTCCAGCTAGCGGATGACCTGCTGGACGTGACTGCCACCGCGGAAGATCTGGGCAAGGCGACCGGCAAGGATGCGGCCGCCGGCAAAGGCACGCTCGTGGCACTGCATGGCGAGGAATGGGCGCGTAACCAGCTGCGCGGGCTCGTGGCCCATGCGGAAGAGCTGCTCGCGCCGTTTGGTGAGGCAGCCGCCGTGCTCAAGGAAACGGCACGCTTCATCGCCTTCCGCAATCACTAGCGCTAACACAAAAAAAGCCGACGCGGATGGCGCCGGCTTATGAAGCGTCGGTTTCGAGCTATGTCAGGCCGGAACCTGTTCGGGCTGCACCTTCGGCATCCCGTAGCGGTTCTCGATGTAGGTCGCCAGCATCTGCTCGAATTCCTCAGCGATGCGCGGGCCACGCAAGGTCGCAACCTTCTTGCCGTCGACGAAGACGGGAGCTGCAGGCGTTTCGCCGGTGCCGGGAAGCGAGATGCCGATATTGGCGTGCTTCGATTCACCCGGGCCGTTGACGATGCAGCCCATGACGGCGACCTGCAGTTCTTCGACGCCCGGATACTGTTCACGCCAGATGGGCATGTTGCGGCGGATGTCTTCCTGGATCTTGTGAGCAAGCTCCTGGAACACGGTCGAGGTCGTGCGGCCACAGCCGGGGCAAGCCGCAACGACGGGAACGAACTGGCGGAAGCCCATGGTCTGCAGCAGTTCCTGCGCCACCTGCACCTCACGGGTGCGATCGCCACCTGGTTCCGGCGTCAGCGAGATGCGGATCGTGTCGCCAATGCCCTGCTGCAGCAGGATGCCCATGGCTGCGGAGGAAGCAACGATGCCTTTGGAGCCCATGCCAGCTTCGGTGAGGCCGAGATGGAGCGAGTGGTTCGAACGCTTGGCCAGTTCGGCATAGACCGAGATCAGGTCCTGCACCTGGCTTACCTTGGCGGAGAGGATGATGCGGTCACGGCCGAGGCCGATCTCCTCGGCCATCTGGGCGGAGATCAACGCAGACTGGACGATCGCCTCGCGCATGACCTGCTGCGCCGTCAGAGGAAAGCCATTGGCCTGGTTCTCATCCATCAGACGGGTGAGCAGTTCCTGGTCCAGCGAACCCCAGTTCACACCAATGCGAACTGGCTTGTTGTAGCGGATGGCGGTTTCGACGATCGAGCCGAACTGCACATCCTTCTTCTCGCGGAAGCCGACGTTACCGGGATTGATGCGGTATTTGGCGAGCGCCTCGGCGCAGGCCGGATGATCCGCCAGCAGCTTATGCCCGATGTAGTGAAAGTCACCAATCAGCGGCACATCAATATTGAGACGGGCAAGGCGATCGCGAATGTGCGGGACCGCAGCAGCTGACTCGTCGCGATCAACCGTGATGCGCACCAGCTCGGAACCAGCACGATGCAGCGCCGCCACCTGGGCAACGGTTGCATCAATGTCGGCGGTGTCCGTGTTCGTCATGGACTGCACGACAACCGGAGCGTCTCCACCAACCAGGACGCCGCCAACATCGACGGCTACGGAACGGCGGCGCGGAAGTGGGGATGTAAGGTAATCCGAAACAATGTCGGCGGTCATGCTGGACCTGCCCTTCCTTGTGATCTTGCCCCGTGAGGTGGCGAAGCTGTGAGCAAAAGTCAATGGGTGTTAATGCCTCTGGCCCAGAGGGAACCAGCCGTAGCAGTGAACGTTAAGTCATCCGCCCCCTCATGATCGGGAATGGATACCATGAACAGGTTTGACAGTAATATCGGCGACACCCTTCAGGATCAACTTGCGAGCCTTGCAAGCGAGGTCGCCTCGCTCAAGAAGAGCCTGCGCAAGCAGGGCCGCAGCGCCTATAAGGACGCGCTTCACGTCAGCGAAGACGCAACCGATTGGCTGCGTGAACAGGCGGCCTATGCGCTGCCGGAGATTCGCCGCGGTGCGCATCAGCTGCAGCGTGCAGCAAAGAACAATCCAACCGCTACCGTCGGCATCGCCGCCGCTGGTTTCTTTGTGGTTGGAATGGCTCTGGCCTTCATGAAGCGCCGTTAGAAGAATATCTGCTGCGTTCAGATGAATTTTTCTGAACATGTTCTCAAATCTTCTGGTGGAGGTTATGTCTGGAAAGGCAAACCTCCCCGGAAGCCTCTTCATCGACTAACGATCTTTTGCCCGCCTAGGGTCCGGACCCATAAACAGGATTCACATGGTTGCCGCGATGTGATTCACTGCCTCTGGCGAGGAGGCACCATCGATGGCGGATTTCTTCTGGTTTTCAGATGAGCAGTGGGCGCGGATCGAGCCGCTCTTGCCGACCGATACGCGCGGGATGCCGAGGGTTGACGATCGGCGTGTGCTTTCCGGGATCGTCCATGCGCTGAAGAGCGGCGGGCGCTGGGGTGACTGCCCGGAGCACGTCTATGGGCCGAAGAAGACGCTCTACAACCGCTTCCGGCGCTGGGCCGAGCGAGGCGTGTGGGAGCGCATCTTTGCCGACCTTGCCGGGATGGATGGCGTACCATCCAGGCTGTTCATCGACAGCTCGTGCATCAAGGTCCACCGCACCGCCGGCGGCGCAAAAGGGGGGCCTTGGCTCATGGTATCGGCATCACCAAAGGCGGCAGGAACACCAAGCTCCATGCGGTCTGCGATGAAAAGGGCCGTCCCCACGTCCTGCTCCTGACACCCGGCAACACCCACGATGCCAAGGTCGCCATGCTGGCGATCGATGCCGTCCCGCCGTCAGATTACCTGGTCGCCGACAAGGGCTACGACAGCAACGCCCTGCGCTCATGGCTGATCGAGCGCGGCACCACGCCGGTCATCCCGTCAAAGTCCAACCGCAAGGTCCCAATCGACCACGACTGCCAAATCTACCGGCAGCGCAACGTCGTCGAGCGCATGTTCTGCCGCTTCAAGGACTGGCGCCGCGTCGCCACCCGCTTCGATCGAAGCATCAAAACCTTCATGGCAACCATCGCCATCGCCGCCTTCGTCACATGGTGGCTCTAATGAGTCCGGACCCTAGATAAGCAAAAAGACAATAATCTATTTGCTTTAGGTTCCTGACAGCATTATGTCAGCAGCGCCCAATCGAAACACAATTATGTCGCAGGCCTACTGTAGGGAAGGTCCGCCTTTCTGCGTCTATAATTGAATATCGATTTATCAATCCCCATATGGGCGTCTTGTCCACTGGCCAGTCATGGAAGCCATCATGTCGAAGATCAAGCTTCACAAGATCGTCGCGCTCGGCGTGCTCGTCGCTACTGGCGTCTGGGTGGCCTCGGGGCAGTTCTCGTCCGTCGGTAGCGCCAGGCCAGATCCTTCCCAGGCTCAGGAAGAGCAGAAGGAAGTTGCTGTACCGCTGAAGAACGTGCAGGTGGCCGTGCCGCCGCGCGTGTCCCATGCGCGCACGATCCGCGTTTCCGGACAGACCGAAGCTGAAAAGAATTCGGTTCTGGCTTCCAGAGCCAACGGCGTCATCGAGGAACTGGCTGTCTCAAAAGGCGACTATGTCAACAAGGGCGACCTCATCCTGCGCCTCGAAAGCGAAGGCAAGGAAGCGGCCGTAACGTCGGCTGAACAGACCCTGAAGCAGCGCAAGGCAGAACTGGAAGCGGCCGAACGCCTTGCCAAGGGCGGCAACCTTGCCTCCCTGCAGCGCGATGCAGCCCGCACCGCTCTTGCTTCGGCGCAGTCGGCTCTGGAACTGGCCCAGGCAGAACTCAATCGCGTCACTCTCAGTGCGCCTTTCTCCGGCATCGTCGACAGGGTGCACGTGGAGGAAGGAAGCTCGGTGATGCAGGGCGCCGAAGTCGCCACGCTCCTCAAGCTTGATCCGATCATTGTTGTCGGCGAAGTGAGCGAACGCGAGCTCGGCAACATCACCAAGGGCGACAAGGCCACGGTTACGCTGGTCAACGGCAAGAATGTCGAGGGAACGCTCAAGTATGTTAGCCGCGCAGCATCGCCCCGGACCAGAACCTTCCGCATTGAGGTGGAGGTGCCGAACCCAGACAACGCGCTGCCGGCCGGCATGACGGCGGAAATCGCCGTTCGCGCCAAGACGCTGGAGACCGTCGCACTGCCACGCTCGGTCGTTACCCTGCATCCGGATGGCGAGCTCGGCGTTCGCAGCGTCGATGGTGACGGTACCGTTTCCTTCCACGCGATCGACATCGTCGATGATACGCCGGAAGCATTGTTCGTGGCCGGCATTCCGGAAGATGCCCGCATCATCGTCGCCGGACAGGACTTCGTCGTCGAGGGCGAAAAGGTCAATGCCCAGAACGCCGATGCGGACACGATCAAGAATCTCGCACGCAACGTGCCATAACAAAGAACCTGAAGCCACCTCACCTGCCACGCAGCTGAAAAAGCGATGGCACTGCCAGTGGCTTCACCAAGTTCCTGGGGTAGGTCCCGCCTTCCATCCGGAACTGCAAGAACCAAGGTTGGATCATTTAGGCCGCTCAAGAATGCCGTCTTGATCCAAGTCTTTGTAATATCGCAACTCCGGACGGAAAACCGGTTCCCGCTTTTCCTGGAGTTGCCCTAGAGGAGGCACCCACGTGGATATCGTGCGTCTTGCAATCCATAACGCAAGGCTGACGCTCTCGATCCTGGCATTCTTCATAGTGGCCGGAGCGCTCTCCTATTTGCAGATCCCCAAGGAAGCGGAGCCTGACGTTCCGATTCCGATCATCTATGTCAGCATGATGTATCAAGGCATCTCGCCAGAGGATTCCGAGCGTCTGCTGCTCAGACCGATGGAGACATCGCTCAAAGGCCTTGAGGGCGTCAAAGAGATGCGTTCCGCTGCCTATGAAGGCGGCGGTTTCGTGCTGATCGAGTTCCAGGCGGGCTACGACTTTTCGAACGCCATCGAAGATGTGCGCGCCAAGGTGGCGGACGCCCGGCGCGAACTTCCGCAGGCAGCTGAAGAACCCACGGTCAACGAAGTCAACATCTCCGAGTTTCCGATCCTGGTCGTCACACTTGCGGGCGACGTGCCCGAGCGCGTGTTGACCAATGCCGCCAAGGAATTGCGTGACCGCATCGAGGAAGTGCCGGGCGTGCTGGAAGGTTCGCTCCAGGGTTCGCGCGACGATCTTGTCGAGGTCATCGTCGATCCGATGAAGCTCTCCTCCTACGGGATCGAGCTCAATCAGCTCGTTTCCGCAATCGGTGCTTCGAACAGCCTCGTTGCCGCCGGTGCGTTGGAAGGCTCCGAAGGCCGCTTCGCGGTCAAGGTGCCATCATTGATCGAGAACCTGGAGGACATCGCGAACCTGCCGATCGTCGCCAGCAAGGATGCCGTGATCCGCGCCCGTGACATCGCGACTCTCCGTTCGACCTTCACGGATGCCGAGTCGATCACGCGCCTCGATGGCCGCAAGGCTGTTGCGATCGAAGTCAAGAAGCGCGTGGGCTCGAACCTCGTGGATACAGTCGATCAGGTGAAGGCCATTGCGGATGAATTTGGCCAGTCCCTGCCCGGCGGGATCACCGTCAGCTATTCGCAGGACAAGTCCGTGATGATCCGCGATCTTCTGGACGAGCTCCAGAACCACGTGATCGTCGCGATCATCCTCGTCTTCATCATCGTACTCTACACGCTCTCAGGCCGCGCTTCGCTGCTGATCGGCATGGCGGTGCCCGCCTCGTTCCTCATGGGCATCTTTGCGCTCGCCATGATGGGCTACACGGTCAACATGATCGTGCTCTTCAGCCTCATCCTCGCGGTGGGCATGCTGGTAGATGACGCGATCATTGTCACAGAATTCGCTGAACGGCGAATGACGGAGGGAATGCCACGCGAAGAGGCGTTCGAGCTTGCCGCCAAGCGCATGGCCGGTCCGGTGATCGCCGCCACCTTGACCCGTATCGCCGCCTTCTCGCCGCTGCTGTTCTGGCCAGGCATTGTCGGCGAGTTCATGAAGTATATGCCGATCACGCTCATCGTGACGCTGGCGGCTTCCATGCTTTATGCCCTGGTGTTCACACCGACGCTCGGCGCCATGTTCGCCAAGGCGCACGTGGAGCCGGAGCCCGGTCCCGACGGTTGGTACATCAACCTGGTCAAGCAGGCGGTGCGCTTCCCGGTTACGGTGCTGATGCTGGCTGTCGCGCTGCTGGTCGGCGTGATGTTCACCTATTCCAAGTATGGCGCGGGCGTGGAATTCTTCCCCAACGTCGAGCCGGAATACGGGCTCATGTATGTGCATGCGCGTGGCAACCTCTCGCTCGATGAGATGGACCGCCTCGTCCGGCCTGCCGAGGAAAAGCTCCTCAACTGGGAAGGCATCGAGTCCGTCTATACGCGCATCGGCCGCACGCGCGGCGGTGGCCAGGACATCGATGAAGATGTGGTAGGCATCATCCAGTACGAGTTCGTCGACTGGCGCGAGAGAAAGGCCGCCAACGATATCCTGAGCGACCTGCGCGCCGAGATGGCCGACATGCCCGGCGTGGAGATCGAAGTGCGCGTACCGGATGCCGGTCCGCCCACAGGCCAGCCGATCCAGATCCAGCTTTCGGCAGTCGATCCGACGAACCTGAATGATCAGGCGAAAGCCGTTGCCGAACGGATCTCCGAGATTCCGGGCGTGATCGACATCTCCAATGGTCTGCCGCCCCCCGGCGTGGACTGGGCGATCCGCGTTGATCGCGCCATGGCGGCACAGTATCAGGTGAGCCCCGCCTCCGTCGGTTCCGTGGTCCAGCTTGTGACGAACGGTCTGAAGCTGTCCGAGTATCGGCCTGCGGGCGCCGACGACGCCGTCGACATTCGTCTTCGCCTGCCGGACGACCGCCGGACGCTCTCAGCACTCGACCAGTTGCGCGTGCAGACGAGCGACGGTCCGGTGCCGATCACCAACTTCGTCGTGCGCGAGCCGGAGGCCAGCAGTGGCATCCTGAACCGCATCAATGGCGTGCGCACGATCACCGTCTCTGCGAACGTGGCTAGCGACCAGCAGGTGGCTGCCGTCCAACAGCAGGTGGTGCAGGCGGTGAACGAGATGGACCTTGCCGGCACGCGCTGGAAGCTTGCAGGCTCCAGCGAAGAGAGTGACGCCGCCGCGGCCTTCCTTGGCAATGCTTTCGGCGCCGCGATCTTCCTGATCTTCGTCGTGCTGCTGGCGCAGTTCAACCGCTTCACCAGCGTCTGGCTGGTGCTGATGACCGTCATCATGTCGACGATCGGCGTGTTCCTGGGCCTCCTGCTAACGGGCCAGCCCTTCGGCATCGTCATGTCCGGCATCGGCGTGATCGCGCTCGCCGGCGTCGTCGTGAACAACAACATCGTTCTGATCGACACGTACGACCGGCTTCGTCACGAAGGCATGAACAAGTACGACGCCATCATCCAGACCTGCCGTGAACGCGCGCGGCCAGTGCTGCTGACCGCCATCAGCGCCGTCATGGGCGTGTTGCCGATTGCCTTCGGCGTGGGCCTTGAGCTCTCGCACCACGAGGTGACGTTCAATGCGCCTTCCACGCAGTGGTGGATCTCGCTGTCGAGCGCCATCGTTTACGGCCTGAGCTTCGCCACGGTGCTGACCCTCATCGTTACGCCGGCCGCGCTGATGGTGTTTACGCGCGAGAAGCGGCCGGAAGGCGGCTCGTGGTTCAGCCGCCTGTTCCGCTGGCGCAGGCGCAGAGGCGAGGAAGACGCCGCAGAACTGCCGGCTTCGCCGAGCCCGGCCGAGTAAGATCAAGGACGCAAGGACTTGGATCGTTTCTGTGCTCGCAGGAGCCAGAAGCGATCCGTTCTTCAACCCGGTTCAACTTCCGGAAGAAGCGCCATACCCGCTTTCCTGGAATTGTATGCCGCATAAGGAACTGTCCGGATGCGGAAGCGTTGTTCTTCCGCACATCAATCAGACAAGGACAGTTCCAATGTCGCTTGGTACAATTCTCATCATTATTCTTATTCTACTTCTGCTCGGCGCCGTGCCCGCATGGCCCTATTCACGCGGTTGGGGCTATGGTCCTTCCGGCCTGGTTGGCCTCGTACTGGTTGTACTGCTCATCCTCGTTCTTATGGGGCGGATCTAGTCAAGCCCTTCAGAAAATCGCCGAGACGCTGCATAGCTCCGCGTTTCGGCCTTTTCGTAGCCCGCGCAGAAGTCGTCGTGCCAGCTTTTCTGGTCGGTGACTTTTGACGGGCAGACTTTGCGGCCGTACTCTTCCGCGCTGCAACCGCCTGCTTGGGCAGGTCTGGCTTTGCGGTTGTGCGGTCTGACTTCTTTGCCGGCTTGGGCTTTGCCTTGAGCGCTTGCTTTACCATGATGCAACTCCAAATCCTACGCGGTGGACATGACCGGCCGTTGCTCGTACCGCAGCCGGGTTCTGCGTGGTGACACTCGATCCAATGGGCAGCGATCGGGTGTCCAGCTTCAGGACATAATTGCTGCCGTATCGATCAGGGGTAAGCGCGCAGGGGAAGGAAAAACGGCCCAGGCGGTCAGTCTTGACCCATACGCCGTTTATGCTCGCGATTGCCACTCCAGGTAAGCCGCGTTCGAACCGGTCATGAACGCCATTCCGGTTCTGGTCGTCAAAAACTACACCGATAATGTCGGTGCAGTTGAAGGATGTATAGGCTGCGTTGACGGCGACAGCCAATAGCGCTCCAAGGGACGCAAACATTGTACGATACTCCATACATTGCGCCCCCACCTGTCTGCCGTGTCGAACAGACATGTCCCATGATCGTTACGGAAAGGGGCATTTGCGTGGTAAAATCGTGGGCGCAATTGGTCGCTGAAAACATGGCTAATGAAGGGTAAATCTTAGAGGCACCCTGCCAGCTTCGACGCTGCGCTAACGCCAGGTTAGCCACTATGCTTCAACCCTTTGGCGAGAAGCCTGGACGACATCGGTTTTGCACAAGCTCGTACCGAAATCCGGTCTCCACTTTTCGCCGAATTGCTCTAGTATCCGCCCATGGCCCAAAAGAAAGCACATGAAGTCGACGGGTGGCTTGCCCGTCCAGATCCGCTCATTACGGTCGTTCTGGTCTATGGTCCTGATCGAGGCCTTGTGTCCGAACGCGCCGGGCTTTTCGCCAAGCGCTCAGGGCTGCCGCTCGATGATCCTTTCAGCGTGATCAAGCTTGACGCGGCCGATGCGGATCAGGAAGGGCGTCTGCTGGACGAAGCGAGGACCGTCTCGATGTTCTCTGAAAAGCGGCTCGTCTGGGTGCGCGGAATCGGAAGTCAGGCCGGGCTTGCCAAGGATGTTGCCGCCCTGATTGCCGAACCGCCGACCGACACGCTCATCCTGCTTGAAGCCGGAGACCTGAAGAAAACCTCACCGCTACGCAAAGCCGCCGAAGAAGGGCGTTCGGCCATGGCGCTGCCATGCTATGCGGATGATGCGCGAGGGATCGACAGCCTGATCGATGAAGGTTTGCAGAAGGCGGGCCTGCGCATTTCGCCTGAAGCGCGGCAGCTGTTGAAGGCCAATCTCGGCGGTGACCGCCTGGCATCCCGCGGCGAGATCGGGAAGCTTGCGCTCTTCTGCACCGGCCAGCAGGAGATTTCGGTAGAGGATGTGCGCGAGCTGATCGGTGATGTCTCGGCTCTCAACGCAGACGAGATCGTGGACGCCGTGCTTTGCGGCCGCGTGGCCGAATTCGACCGCTTGTTCTCGCGGCACATTTCTGGCGGCAACCATTCGTTCGTCGTTCTTGCCGCGGCGCTGCGCCAGATCCAATCCATGCAGATCCTGCGCGAACAGATGGAGAGGGACGGCAAACCAGCCTCGGCGGCTGTGGCCAGTGCAAGGCCACCGGTCTTCTTCAGCCGGCGCCGTAATGTTGAAACTGCCCTGCAGCGCTGGTCACAGACGATGCTTCAGGCCGCCGGCGATCGGCTGCTCGGCGCAATACTTCGCACTCGCCAGCAGCCCGCACTCGCCAATGAAACGAGCCGGCAGACACTTTTCGCCCTGGCAATCGAGAGCGCCCGCCAGGCGCGATAACTTCCTCATCCGGGCGGTTTCGCGAAAGCGAGCAATACCTCAAGCTAAACTGGATAGGTTTTTAGCTTGAGGTATGACGCTATAATCGTGAATTTATGAAAGCTTAGCGCTGCAGAAGCCTGCATAGTTCGTCGAGCTGCTCGAGCGTCTTATAGCCCACGCGTAGCTCGCCGCCCTTTTCCTTGTGATTGATCTGCACCTTGAGCCCGATATGGTCGCTCAGCAGCTTCTCAAGTGAACGCGTGTCGGCGTCCTTCTCGCGCTTGACGCGCGGTGCGCCCTCTTGCGCATCGGGTTCGCTGGCAAGTGCTTCAGCCTGGCGGACAGACAGGCCTTCCTCAATGATGCGACGGGCCAACTTTTCCGGATCGGCTGCATTGACCAGCGTACGGGCATGGCCGGCAGTCAGCGAACCGTCAATGATCATGTCGCGCACCGATTGCGGCAGTTTCAACAAGCGCAACGTGTTCGCCACATGGCTGCGGCTCTTGCCAATCACCTGGCCAAGATCCGCCTGCGTATAGTTGTGCTCTTCCATCAGCTGCTGGTAGCCCGCAGCCTCTTCGACCGGATTGAGGTCCGATCGCTGCACGTTCTCGATGATCGCGAGCTCCAGCGCCACGCGATCGTCAACGTCACGAACGATGACCGGGACCTCGGTCAACCCGGCGCGCTGCGCGGCCCGCCAGCGGCGCTCGCCGGCGATGATCTCGTAACGCCCATCAGCGGCTGCGGGACGAACCACCACGGGCTGAACGATGCCGTGCTCACGAATGGAGTTCGAGAGATCCGCCAGATCTTCTTCAGCGAAATTACGGCGTGGGTTGCGGGGATTGGGCGAGATGAACTCGATCGGCACTCGACGGTCTTCCCGAACGACCTGCTCAGATCCGGGAGCTGCGGATGATGGACGATCGATCTCACCGATAAGCGCAGCAAGACCGCGACCGAGGCGCCTGCGGGTGGGATCTTCATTCATGACTGTTCACGCTCCATACTTGTGCCGACGCCGGCTTAAGCTGCCTTAGGACGACGCTCGCGTCGTATGACTTCAGAGGCAAGTTGCAGATAGGCTTGGCTGCCCGAACATTTGAGATCGTAGAGGATAGCCGGCTTGCCATAGGACGGCGCCTCGGAAACGCGTACATTCCGGGGGATCACGGTCTCGTAGACAGTATCTCCCATGAACGCCCGAACGTCCTCAACTACTTGAAGTGCAAGGTTATTTCGGCGATCAAACATCGTCAGAACGATACCCTGTATGCTCAACCGCGGGTTGATCGTGTTCTTGATCTGCTCCACCGTCTCGAGCAGCTGGCTCAAGCCTTCAAGGGCAAAGAACTCGCATTGCAGCGGCACAAGCACCGAATCTGCGGCGGCCATTGCATTCAAGGTCAGGAGGTTGAGCGACGGCGGGCAATCAATCAAGACATAGGTGTATGGAATATCCCTGATGTCCCTGAGGGCATGCCGCAGCTTCAGGACACGGTCCGGCTGATGCGATATCTCCAGTTCCACGCCCAAAAGGTCCATGGTAGACGGGACGATCCAAAGGCCGGGAACAGCCGTCTCAATCGCAGTCTGCAGGATCCCGGCATTGCCGACGAGCACATCATAGGAAGACGACTTGCGTGCTTCTCGCTCGATGCCCAGGCCGGTACTCGCGTTACCCTGCGGATCGATATCGATGATCAGGACCCGCTCACCAATCGCTGCAAGCGCGGTTGCCAGATTGATTGCTGTCGTTGTTTTTCCAACGCCGCCCTTCTGGTTAGCCACAGTGATGATTTTCGGTCGCGTGTTCATGGTTTCACACAGCCTGTTATCTCTCGGAGGCCAAGCGTTGGAGATTGCTGATCTCCAGAATCACGCCATCTCCCCACTTCGATGCACTATGCTTTACCAAATCATAACGCCAACGAACACTGCTCTCTTCGATTTCGCGTTCGTAATCCCGCCCTTTATGGAAAAGTGCTTTTGCACCTGCCCTTAGCCAGGGTTCTGCCAGTTCAAGAAGCAGCGGAAGCGGTGCAAGGGCACGCGCGGTGACAACCTCCGGGGCAGTGACACGCGAATAAGAGTCTTCGATACGAACGGAATGAACCGTAGCTGGGGCTTGGAGGCTGGCTAAAGTGACCGCAAGGAAGGCGGTTTTCTTGCGATTGCTCTCGACAAGATCGATATGCGCTCCCTCCCTCTCCCGCAGCAACACTGCTAAAACCGCACCCGGGAACCCTCCCCCAGACCCGATATCCACCCAGCGCTTCGCTGCAGGCGCGAGCGGGAGCAGTTGCGCACTGTCGCAAATATGCCGTTCCCATAGTGTCGGAAGGGTCGAAGGCGCTACAAGATTGATCTTCGAGGCCCAGCGCTTGAAGGACTCTTCAAAGTTGCAAAGTCGATCGAATGTTTCACGTGAAACGGGGCCTGCAGCTTCAACAAGAGAATCAAACTTTGTCACACGGCACCCTTTTCCATAGTGCGGCCTATATTGAGCATGATTATGGCGAGAGCCGAGGGTGTCATGCCGTCGATCTTCTGAGCTTCCGCCAGAGTGCGTGGACGTCTGCGCTTCAGCTTATCTCTTAATTCATTAGATAAGCCGGGCATTGCATCGAACTGGAGATCTTCCGGAATTTCCTTTTGCTCGTCCTGCTTGAGCCGTTCCACGTCAGCTCGCTGACGCTCCAGGTAGACCGCATAGCGCGCCTCTGTCTCGAGCCTTTCGCACGTCTTTCTGTCGATCTGGCCCAGCTCAGCCCAAACACCGCGGAGCCGTTCGACGGATAGTTCTGAGTACGAAAGCAAGTCGTAGGCTGTCCGGCGAACACCATCCATGTTCAATGCTATGCCAAAGCGCTGAGCCTCGTTAGGTGTGATGCTTAGACCTTGCGCTAGCGTCCGTGCTTCATCCAACCGCGTCTGAAGACTAGTAAAGCGTTCCGTTCTTTCCTTGCCGGCCAAACCAATATCTATGGCCAGCGGTGTCAGGCGCTCATCGGCATTGTCCGCGCGCAGGGAAAGCCTGAATTCGGCTCGCGACGTGAACATGCGATAGGGTTCAGACACACCGTTCGTCACCAAGTCATCGATCATCACGCCGATGTAAGCGTCAGCACGACTGATGGTGACCGGCGAAAGCGCAGCCGCCGATCTAGCAGCATTGAGCCCGGCAATGACGCCTTGGGCGGCAGCTTCCTCGTATCCGGTTGTGCCATTGATCTGGCCCGCCAGGTACAACCCTTTGACCTTCTTGGTCTCCAAAGTGGCATAGAGCTCTCGCGGGTCTATGTGGTCGTACTCGATGGCGTAACCGAACTGCAGGATCTTCACATTCTCCAGCCCCGGCATGGTATGAATGAAGCGGTCCTGGACCTCCTCAGGCAGGGAGGTAGAGATCCCGTTTGGATAGACGGTGTGGTCATCCAGGCCTTCGGGCTCAAGGAAGATCTGATGCGTTTCCCGATCCGAGAAACGAACGATCTTGTCCTCGATCGATGGGCAGTAACGCGGACCGACGCCCTCAATCGCCCCTGAGTAGACGGCCGACTTACTGAGGTTCTCTCTGATGATCTGATGTGTCTCGGGCGTCGTCCGTGTAATTCCGCACGTGATTTGAGGAACGGTGATCCGATCCGTCATAAGTGAGAACGGAACCGGATCTTCATCCGCTTCCTGTTTGCCGAGGATATCCCAATTGATCGTTCTTCCGTCCAGTCTAGCCGGGGTGCCAGTCTTCAGACGAGCGAGATTGAAGCCGACGGCTTGGAGCGAGCCTGAAAGCCGGACAGCTGCCGGCTCATTGATCCTGCCGGCCGGGATGCGCTTCTCACCGATGTGGATCAGGCCGCGAAGGAATGTCCCGGTGGTGAGCACCAGAGACTTGCAGAGCAGCTTCCGCTCCCCGCTAATGATCAGGCCGGCGACCTCGCCATTGTCGAACAGGATCTCGAGTGCCTCAGCTTCGATCACTTCGAGGTTGTCCTGCGATGCGATCGCCTCTTGCATTGCCTGCTTGTACAGCTTGCGGTCCGCTTGGGTACGAGGTCCACGGACTGCGGGACCCTTTCGACGGTTCAGGAGCCGAAACTGGATACCGGCGGCGTCAGATACCCGACCCATCAGACCGTCGAGGGCATCAACCTCACGAACGAGTTGTCCCTTGCCGATACCGCCGATCGCCGGGTTGCACGACATCACGCCGATGTTATCGCGCTTGAGCGTAACCAAAGCCGTACTAGCACCGAGGCGAGCCGAAGCTGCCGCAGCCTCGCAGCCGGCGTGGCCGCCTCCAATAACAATGACATCAAAATGATCTTGCATGCTTTGCTCCATTGAGCCGTGAATGCTCTCCTTCTGCACGGAGGTCAAGTTTGTTTCACGTGAAACTGGCGTAGCTGACATCCAGGTGAGTGTTTCACGTGAGTCGCGAGCCAGCAGCGTTTCACGTGAATCCTCATCTTGAATCGTGTTTCACGTGAGTCACTTGCCGATGCAGAATTTTGAAAAGATAGAATCCAGCAGATCCTCCACATCGACCTTGCCACAAATACGGCTGAGGGAATCTGACGCTAGCCGGAGACTTTCAGCAGCCAGCTCCAACTCTGCTTCTTCCAAAGCTTGGTCTATGTGATGAATGGCCAAGTACAAGAGCTGCCTATGCCGCTCACGAAATGGGATCGTTGACGCCGCTTTTTCGGTGTAGGGTTCAGCATGCTGTTTCAAAATACCCATCAGCTTTTCGATACCCTGCCCCGTGCGCGTCGAGATCGTACAGTCGTATTTTCTTGAGTTGCTGGCGTTCAGGTCTGCCTTGTTACCAATGCGGATGGTCGGCACATCGGGTATTTCGGGGACGAGCGCCGGGTCGACCATGTCTTCGACGTAGAGGATGAGGTCCGCTGTAGCTGCCCGGTCCAACGACCGTTTGATGCCGATGGCCTCTACCTTACCCATTGCCTCACGAACACCGGCGGTGTCCGCGAGGTTCACTTTTAACCCACCAAGATCCAGATGTACCTCGAGCACATCACGCGTAGTCCCGGCTTCGTCTGTAACAATGGCTACGTCGCGCTGCGCCAGAACGTTCATCAGGCTCGATTTTCCAGCGTTTGGAGCACCCAGGATGACGACCTGAAGGCCGTCGCGGATGATCTCTGCGTGATGGTAAGAAGCGGCGTGAGCCTCGATGCGTTTCTGAAGCTCACGAACATTACCCCACACCATTTCTGAAACCGAGCCAGGGACATCCGCCTCATCGGAAAAGTCCAGCTCCGCTTCAATCAAGGCCCGTGCTTCGATGAGCTTTGCCCGCCACTCGTCATAGATCTGCCGATGGCGCCCGTCGGAATTGGCCAAAGCAAAACGTCGTTGCGCTTCGGTCTCAGCTGAAATGAGATCTGAGAGTGCTTCGACATTCGCTAGGTCAAGCTTGCCATTCAGATAGGCGCGACGGGTAAACTCTCCGGCATCTGCCTGCCGGAGCCCGTCCATCGATCCGAGAACCGACAGCAGCTTCGCGACGACTGCCTTGCTGCCATGAACCTGAAGCTCAACGCAATCTTCTCCGGTGAAACTTGCGGGACCGGCAAAGAAGATGCTGATGCCTTTGTCAATCAACTCACCGTCCAAATCGCGCAACGCGGCGAAAGCTGCGCTCCTCGGAAGGAGCGTCTTGCCCGTCAGTCTCTGCAAAACCTCCGCGCTTTGAGGACCGCTGATGCGAATTACTGCGACGCCGGAAGGAAGCGTACCGCTCGACAAAGCAAAGATGGTATCGGTGGCGGAGATTTGATCCCGCATGAGTTCTGCTCTACCTACAGTATGAATTGCGATTTCCGGAGAATCATTGTGTCCCTGCCCCAGAAGAACCTGCTTGTAAACGAAACCAGTCCTTATCTTCTACAGCACAAGGATAATCCGGTGCATTGGCGACCCTGGTCCAGCGCGGCTTTAAAGGAAGCCCAGGAACTGGATCGGCCCATCCTTCTCTCCGTCGGCTACGCCGCTTGCCACTGGTGCCACGTCATGGCGCACGAGTGCTTTGAAGACGAAGAAGTTGCCGAGGTGATGAACCGTCTTTTCGTTAATATCAAGGTCGATCGTGAAGAGCGACCCGATATCGATCAGATCTACATGACGTCATTGCAGGCCATGGGTGATCAGGGCGGTTGGCCGCTGACGATGTTCATCACGCCGCAGGGAAAGGCATTCTGGGGCGGGACCTATTTCTCCAAGGAACCAAAGTTTGGCCGGCCGGGCTTCATCGAGGTCTTGAACGCGATTCATGCGGCTTGGAATGAACAGCGCAACACATTGGTCGAAAGCGCCGAAGCCCTTTCGGCTCACGTGCAGAATGTGCTGGCACCGGTGAAGGAAGCGCCTGAAAACCAGCAGCCGGTACTACATGCCATGGCGACAAAGATCGCCAATACGATGGATCCAAAACTTGGTGGCATGAAGGGTGCGCCGAAGTTCCCGAATGTTCCCTTCCTCAATCTTTTGTGGCTCGATTGGCTGGAGCACGGCACGACCGAGAACCGCGATCATGTGTTGACGACGCTGCGCAAGATGCTCTCGGGCGGAATCTATGATCACGTTGGAGGTGGACTGTCGCGCTACTCCACGGATGAGGAATGGCTCGTGCCGCATTTCGAAAAAATGCTCTACGACAACGCGCAGCTCATTCTGCTGTGCTGTCAGGCATTCGGTGAGACAGGCGATCCGCTATTCCGCGTCCGCATTGAGGAGACCATCAAGTGGCTTCAGAACGAGATGTGGCTTGCCACCGGAGGTTTTGCCTCAAGCCTTGATGCGGACTCTGAGGGTGAAGAAGGCAAGTTCTACGTCTGGACCGAAGAAGAAGTTCGCAAGGTTCTTGGCGGCGACGCCGATCTTCTACTGCAGACTTACCAGCTTTCCAAACCGGCTGCCTGGGAAGGCGGTCCGATCCTGAACAGGTCTGCCAATCCGGATCTGGCTGATCATCACCAGGAACATGAACTGCGTCATCTGCTGGACAAGCTTGCTACCGCACGCACTAGCCGTATCCGTCCGGGATGTGACGACAAGGTGCTGGTTGACTGGAATGGCCTCGCGATTACCGCACTGGCCGAAGCTGGCCGGATGTTCGAACGTCAGGACTGGATTGAAGTAGCGCAGTCGGCCTACAACTTCATCCAGAGCTCCATGCGTGATGGTCGGCTTCCGCACAGCATCCGCGGTACGGCTGTTCTCTTCCCGGGGCTTTCGAGCGACTATGCTACGATGATCCGTGCATCGATCTCGCTTTATCAGGCGACCGGCGTGCAAGAGTATATCAGCCAGGCGGAAGCCTGGGTGAAGGTGCTCGACTACTGGCACTCGGATGAGAAGGAAGAGGGTTTCTACCTGACGGCCGTCGATAGCTACGACGTACCGATCCGCATCCGTGGCGATATCGATGAGGCGATCCCCTCCTCTACATCGCAGCTGATCGACGCCTTTACCAAACTGTCGCTCATCACCGGTGACGACGCGCTCTACAACCGCACGCTCAAGATGGCGGCCGCGGCAAGCTCGCGTGTTGAAACCCTGCTCTATGGCCAGGTTGGTGTGGTCACAACAGCAGCCATTGCGCAGAAGCCACGCAAGCTGATGATCCACGATGCGGACGGTGCTCTTCTAGCCGAGGCAAATCGCGTGATCGATCCTCGCCGCGTGGATATCCGGATCGGGACCGAGCCATCGCCCGCAGAGAAAGCCACGAACATTACGATTGATCGTTCGAAAAATGCCGCATGGTTGTGTGTCGGGCAAAGCTGCCTGCCACCCATCAGTGATCCGGCAGAGTTGCGCAAGGCACTACGATAAATACAAAAGGCGCTGGAGAGATCCAGCGCCTTTCTTATTAAGTATCTGAGATATATATACTTTTATGTATTCATCGAGTCGAAGAACTCGCCGTTGCTCTTCGTCTGCTTGAGCTTGTCGATGAGGAATTCGATTGCGTCCGTCGTTCCCATCGGCGCGAGGATGCGGCGCAGAACGAAGATCTTCTGCAGATCCTGGCGCTGCACAAGCAGGTCTTCCTTGCGGGTACCAGACTTGAGGATATCCATCGCTGGGTAGATGCGCTTGTCGGCAACCTTGCGGTCGAGCACGATTTCCGAGTTACCGGTACCCTTGAACTCTTCGAAGATAACTTCGTCCATGCGGCTGCCTGTGTCGATCAGCGCGGTCGCGATGATGGTCAGCGAACCACCTTCCTCAATGTTACGAGCTGCACCGAAGAAGCGCTTCGGGCGCTGGAGCGCGTTAGCGTCCACACCACCGGTCAGAACCTTACCTGATGACGGGATGACGGTGTTGTAGGCGCGGCCCAAACGCGTGATCGAGTCGAGCAGAATGACGACGTCGCGGCCGTGTTCCACCAGACGCTTGGCCTTCTCGATCACCATTTCGGCGACCTGCACGTGACGCGTTGCCGGCTCGTCGAAGGTCGAGGAGATAACCTCACCCTTCACCGACCGCTGCATATCGGTCACTTCTTCCGGACGCTCGTCGATGAGCAGGACCAGAAGGTAGCACTCGGGATGATTGGTGGTGATGGAGTGCGCGATGTTCTGCAGCAGTACCGTCTTACCGGTACGGGGCGGAGCGACGATAAGGCCGCGCTGACCTTTGCCGAGAGGAGCGATCAGATCAATGACGCGAGCGGACAGATCCTTGTTGGTCGGAACGTCCAGCTCCATCTTCAACCGCTCGTTCGGGTAGAGCGGTGTAAGGTTGTCGAAGTGGATCTTGTGACGGATCTTCTCCGGATCCTCGAAGTTGATCGTGTTGACCTTCAGAAGGGCGAAGTAGCGCTCACCTTCCTTGGGGCTGCGGATCGGGCCTTCAACCGTGTCACCAGTCTTAAGCGAGAAACGACGGATCTGAGACGGAGAAATGTAGATGTCATCAGGACCAGGCAGATAGCTAGCAGATGCAGAGCGCAGGAAACCAAAGCCGTCCTGGAGAACTTCGACCACACCTTCGCCGATGATCTCGATTTCCTGGACAGAGAGCTTCTTCAGGATTGCAAACATCAGCTCCTGCTTGCGCATGATGCTGGCGTTTTCCACCTCGAGCGATTCGGCAAACGCAATCAAGTCGGTTGGCGATTTGCTCTTCAGCTCTTGTAACTTCATCTGCTGCATATGGTGGTCTCTAGGTAGATGAGAAAATCAGAAAATAGGCAGGCGCTTAGGCACCGGTCGTATCCGGGATGGGACGGCAGAAACGACAACCTGACCTGATGTGGGAGGAGCTTCCTTCTACCGCGCCTCTTTGAGAATCGCAAGAAGCTATTTTCGGGCGGGGAGGCTAGAAAACCCGAAAAGTAGGGCGGATTTGAGGGTTAGAACGGCTTCACGATGACAAGGACGACGATCAGCATCATCAAAACGGTTGGTATTTCATTAACCATGCGCCAGTGCTTTGCCGGCTTTGTGTTCTCGTCCTTGGCGAAACGACGGACGGAAGCCGAGAAATAGCCGTGGGCGCCCGAAAGCAGCAGAACGAGGGCGATCTTGGCGTGGAGCCAGCCGCCGCTGAAGCCAAAACCCTTCCAGGCGAGCCAGAGGCCGAAGACCCAGGTGGCGATCATGGCCGGATTGATGATGAGGCGGAGCAGCTTGCGCTCCATCACCTTGAAGGTTTCGCTCTGCTTTGAACCTGGTTCCGCATCGCAGTGATAGACGAAAAGTCGTGGCAGATAGAACATGCCCGCCATCCAGGAGATGACGGCGATGACGTGAAGCGCCTTGATCCAGTCGTAGAGGCCGTCTGGAGCGATCGCGAACAGCAGAATTGCGAGCACAGCGAAGATGACGAGCGCGATCGTTGCCCGTTTCGTAGCTGTCCTGCCCTCTGCTGCGGTTGCCATTTAGCGTTCCCGGATCAGTTTCAACATCTGTTGGACATGTTCAATCGGGGTCTGCGGCGTGATGCCGTGGCCGAGATTGAAGATGAGCGGGCCGTTGCCGAGCGAATCGAGGATGGTTTTGACGCCATCTTCCAAAGCCCTGCCGCCAGCCAGCAGGCGCATTGGGTCGAGATTCCCCTGAATCGGGCCCTGAGCCTGCAGCTCGATAGCCTGCTTCATCGGCACAGTCCAGTCGAGTCCGAGGACATCGACGCCGGTTGCCTTGCGATAGCTTTCGTAAAGCAGGCCGGCATTGCGGGGGAAACCGATTACAGGAACATCCGGGAAACGCGCTTTCACGCGCTTCACGATCTCGGCTACCGGCTTCACGCACCAGCGCGCAAAGCTGTGCTCATCGAGAACGCCAGACCAGGAATCGAAGATCTGTACGGCATCTGCGCCCTCTTCGATCTGGCGGATCAGGTATTCGGCTGAACTTACCGCGAGCTTGTGGAGCAAATCGTCCATAGCTTCGGGGTTGCGGTAGCCGAAAACGCGCGACGGAGCCTGGTCGGGCGTTCCGTGGCCAGCGATCATGTAGGTCGCGACGGTCCAGGGGGCACCGCAGAAGCCGATCAGGGCCGTTTCTTCCGGGAGCTCTTTGCGCAGGCGGCGCACCGTCTCGTAGACAGGCGCGAGTTTCCCATGGATCTCGTCCGTCTTCAGAGCCTGAATGTCCTCAACCTCGATGGGTGTGAGGATAGGACCACGTCCTTCTTCGAAGCGAAGATCACGTCCGAGGGCGTGAGGAATGACCAGGATATCGGAAAACAGGATGGATGCGTCGAACTGGAACCTTCTGATCGGCTGAAGAGTTACCTCGACTGCGAAATCAGGGTTGTAGCAGAGATCGAGGAACGAACCCGCCTTTTTGCGGGTTTCCCGATACTCCGGGAGGTAGCGGCCTGCCTGGCGCATCATCCAAACGGGTGGAGGGAACACTCCCTGACCTTTTGCGGCCAAGAGAAATTTCCGCTCGTTCATGTCCGACATCTCCGCGATCCGTAAAAAAGAATCCTGAATCTTGGAATCTTCTTTTTCTAATTGCCTGTGGGCACTGTGGATTATGGCTTATCCACGAACAGGCCGCTCAATCCAAGATGCACATTGCCGCGCATGGGTCCGTTATAAGCGTTGAATAAAGTTTTGGAAGACCGGGAATCCCGTTTTGGAGTCAATGGGGTTAGACGTGTCATGATTCGCGCTTATGACATTCTCAGCTGGGGATAATGGCAGTGATTCCACCAGAGCTTTCTACAGGCTCGGAATCTTCTTCACCGCAGACCCTAATGTGAAGAACTGGTCGGGTTATCCCGACGGTTGCTCTCGCCATCCCCAGATGTCCAAGCTATCAACACATGTCCACAGCTCGGGAGCGACGTGTGCAAAAGCAGCAGCAGAATTTCTTTCATCTCCACCTGATTTCGGACTCCACGGGAGAAACGCTGCTGGCGGCCGGCCGTGCGGCGGCAGCGCAATACAAGAATGCGCGGGCGATCGAGCACATCTATCCATTGATCCGGACGGAGAAGAATCTGGAGAAGGTTTTTGCCGGCATCGAGGAAGAGCCGGGCATCATTCTCTACACGATGGTGGACCAGAAGCTGGCGCGACGACTTGACGAATGGTGCGCGGCAGCGGGTCTGCCGAGTGTGAATGTGCTGGAACCGGTGCTGACGGTTTTCCAGGCTTATCTCGGAACGCCGGCTGGGCGCCGGGTCGGCGCACAACACGTGCTCGATTCCGATTATTTCCGTCGGATTGATGCGCTGAATTTCACCATGGAGCACGATGACGGCAACCTGCCCCACGAAGTTGAGCAGGCTGACATCATTCTGGTGGGCATATCACGCACTTCGAAGACGCCAACCAGCATCTATCTGGCGAATCGCGGGATCAAGACAGCCAACGTGCCGATCGTTCCGGGCGTTCCGCTGCCAGACGCGTTGATTGCCGCCAAGGGTCCGCTGATCGTCGGGCTTATTGCTTCCGCGGAGCGTATTTCACAGGTGCGTCAGAACCGGGAACTCGGCACCGATTTCGGCGACAGTGTCGATACCTATATAGACAAGACGTCGATCGCGGCCGAACTCGCCTATGCGCGGCAGCTTTGTCACAGGCACGGCTGGCCGGTTATTGACGTGACGCGGCGATCGATAGAAGAAACCGCAGCTGCAATCCTTGATTTGCGCAAGAAGCGCCGGACGGGAGGAACCTATGGAAGCTGAAACGATCATCCTCGCATCGACCAGTCCGTTCCGCCGTCAGCTTCTTGAAAATGCCGGTCTGAAGGTTGAACCCGTTGCGCCGGAGGTGGATGAACGGGCTGTGGAAGAAGCGTTGGAAGGGTCCGACGTGAACGCCGAGGACGTCGCGCAAATCCTGGCGGAAGCCAAGGCTGTCGAGGTTTCGGAGCGTTATCCAGGCCGGTGGATAATCGGTGGAGATCAGACCCTGTCGCTTGGCGATGAAGTTTTTCACAAGCCGAAGGATATGGAAGGTGCGCGGCGGCATTTGCTGGCGCTCTCCGGCAAGACCCATCAACTGAATAGTGGCGTGGTGCTCGCCAGAAACGGTGAAACTGTCTGGCGGCACGTTTCGATCGCTCGGATGACCATGCGGCCGCTCGATCCGGCTTTCATCGGGCGGCATCTTGCCCGTGTTGGCGACATCGCGCTGAAGAGTGTCGGCGCCTATCAGGTAGAGGGCGAAGGCATTCAGCTGTTCGAGAAGATCGACGGCGATTATTTTACGATTGTCGGCCTGCCGCTCCTACCTCTTCTAGCCAAACTCCGTGAACTGAAGGTGATCGATGCCTGAAGCATTCCGGCGCGCTTTCGTCTGCGGCTATCCTGTCGCCCATTCGCGCTCGCCCCTGATCCACAACCATTGGCTCCGGTCCTACGAGATCACCGGGTCGTATGATCGGCGCGAAGTTGCGCCCGATCAGTTTGCCGCCTTCATCGAAGATATTCGCCGGGAGGGCGTTGCCGGAGGCAATGTCACTATCCCGCACAAGGAAACGGCATTCTCCCTGCTCGAGCAGAAGGATGAAGCGGCAGAGATCATCGGCGCGGCGAATACGCTCTGGTTCGAGGATGGTCAGCTTTGCGGAAGCAACACCGACGGGTACGGTTTCGCCGCGAACCTCGATGAACGGGCGCCAGGCTGGGCCGAGGCCAAGACCGCAACCGTCCTTGGCGCGGGCGGCGCTGCGCGCGCGATCATCTATGCGCTGCAGACGCGCGGCTTCACGGATATCCGCATCGTCAATAGAACGGTAAGCCGGGCGAAGGAGCTTTGCCACCATTTCCGCGGCGGCACCACGTCTCATCCATGGGAAGCGGTTCCGGAATTGCTTTTTGACAGTGGGGTGCTTGTGAACACCACCTCGCTCGGCATGGATGGCAGCACGTCCTATGATCTCGATCTCGGCCGCTTGCCGGATAGCGCCGTCGTGACGGACATCGTCTATGTGCCGCTCGAGACGCCGATCCTGAAATCTGCAGCGGAACGTGGGCTTCGGACCGTGGATGGCCTGGGGATGCTGCTGCATCAGGCGGTTCCAGGGTTCGAGCGCTGGTTCGGCCGGAGGCCGGAGGTGTCGGCGGAACTGCGCGACATGATCATCGCTGACATGGAGACACCGCATTGATCATTCTTGGCCTTACCGGTTCCATCGGCATGGGGAAAAGCACCACCGCGCAGATGTTCATCGAGGAGGGTGTGCCCGTTCACGATGCCGACGCCGCCGTCCACAGGCTTTATGCCGGTGAAGCCGCGCCGCTGATCGAAGCAGCCTTCCCCGGAACCGTGGAAGACGGCGTTGTTGATCGAGCCAAGCTTGCGGAGGCTGTCATCGGAAACCCCGAGGCCATCAAGAAGCTCGAAGCTGTCATCCATCCGCTGGTTAAGGCCGATGCCGATCGCTTCCTCGAAGAGAACCGGCAGAAGGGAACGCCGGTCGTAGTGCTCGACATTCCGCTGCTCTTCGAAAAGGGAAACCGGCATCGTGTGGACAAGGTCGTCGTAGTCACCGCGCCCGCCGACGTGCAGCGCGAGCGCGTTCTTGCCCGTCCCGGAATGAGCGAAAAAAAGTTTGAAGGCATTCTGGCGCTGCAGACGCCTGATGAAGAAAAGCGGAAGCAGGCCGACTTCATTGTCGAGACCGGCTACGGTCTGGAGCACGCCCGCACGGCAGTCCGCGAAATCCTTCGTCAGCTGAAGCGCTGACTACTTATCCACACGGCTCGTCCACTGGCTATGGCCACCTTGGCCATGGTCGCGTAAGAAGTTCCCATGCGCGAAATCGTCTTCGACACCGAAACCACCGGCCTTGATCCCCGTGAAGATCGGGTGATCGAGCTTGGTTGCGTGGAGCTTGTGAACCGCTTCCCCACCGGCCGCACCCTGCATCGATACATAAATGCGCAGGGAAGAAGCGTTCACCCCGATGCGCTGGCAGTGCACGGAATTTCCGACGCCGACCTCGCCGACAAGCCGGTCTTTTCGCAGATAGTCGATGAATTTCTCGAGTTCATCGATGGCGCAAAGCTCGTCGCGCACAATGCGAACTTCGATATCGGCTTCATCAATGCGGAATTCACGCGTCTTGGCCAGTTGCTGATCGAGCCGGACCGGGTTGTGGATACACTGGCGCTGGCGCGCCGCAAGCATCCGATGGGTCCGAACTCGCTCGACGCGCTTTGCCGCCGCTATGGCATCGACAATTCACGCCGCACCAAACACGGCGCGCTGCTCGACGCGGAATTGCTGGCAGAAGTCTATATCGAGCTGGTCGGCGGCAAGCAGGCGAGCTTCGGCCTCGAAGTCAACACGTCGGAACACAGCACCGACGAGGCCGGACAGCAGATTGCCATCACGCTGCCACCGCGTCCGCGTCCTCTCGCCCCGCGCATCACGCCGGAAGAGCTGCAGGCGCACCAGGCCATGGTCGCAGCCATGGGCCCAAAGGCACTCTGGGTGAAGCTCGACCAGCCATCAGACGACGTCAAGACGGGCTGAGCAGCCTGATTTTCTAAGACAGTTATCCGGGCTCGCCCGAAAGAAAATAGAGCCGCAACGATGGTCGCGGCTCTATCGAACTTGTTCGCAATTCGAGCGGGATTTAGGAAACCTGAACCTTGGCGCGGGCCTGTTCCTCAGCAACGCGCTGCTGGAACATGCGGGCAAAGTCGATCGGGTCGATCATCAGCGGCGGGAAGCCGCCGTTGCGCGTCGCGTCAGCGATAACCTGACGGGCGAACGGGAAGAGCAGGCGCGGGCACTCGATGAAGAGCAGCGGGAGCAGGTGCTCCTGCGGGAAGCCTTCGATGCGGAAGACACCGCCGTAAACCAGCTCAACGTTGAACAGAACGGTCTTGTCAGCTTCCGCCTTGGCGCTCAGCGTCAGAACGACGTCATATTCCGAGCCAGAGATCGGGTTCGCGTTGACATTGACGTTGATGTTGATCGCAGGAGGATTGTTGCGAGCCATCAGCGACTTCGGTGCGCCGGGGTTCTCGAACGAAAGATCCTTCACATACTGCGTCAGAACGCTGAGGTTCGGCTGCGTTGCGTTGCCGTTACCTTCAGGAGCGCCGGCTCCCGTGTTTTCCTGCGGTTGATCCGCCATGCATCCATGTCCTTTTTCATTGCCTGAACAGGCGTCTTATCCCTGGAATCGCTGCTAACACGCACCCCAGGCCTTTACAAGTTTGCAGCAGGCTTATTCGTCATCAAGCCTGCGCCAGGGCGTGTCGCGAGGGCCGGTGGAGGTGTAATCCTGCGTGTCGAGGTCGATGACCTTGTCCCGCTGACGGGCCGAATAGCGCGCGGTAAAATCCTCCCCCTGCCCGACAATGATAACGCGCGAGCGCAGGAATTGCCACGCCAGGTCGCGGATCGCGGGGATGAAAAGCAGAAGACCGATGATGTCACTCAGGAAGCCAGGGATGATAAGCAGCAGGCCTGCAACGACGATCATGAAGCCGTGCACCATTTCGCGTGCGGGTACACCGCCCTGCTCCATCGTCTGACGAATTCGTGATATCAGACCCAGCCCCTGGGTGCGCAGCAGCACGGAACCGACAACCGTCGACAGGATGATCAGTCCGATGGTCGCCAAAACGCCTACTTGCCGGCCCACGATGATAAAGCCGGCAATTTCCAGCAATGGCATGATGACCAGAAAAAGCGGTACCAGGGAGAAGCGCAATGGTTAGGTCTAACCTCCGTGAGACGAAAGAGCGTGTCCCTACACATAGGAACTCGGCAAGACAGTTTGAATGATCTGTATTCCCGTTCTATATGAAATGTTACAAGGGACTTACGGAAGCTGGTTTCACGCCCCGGCTCTCGCTCTCCCCAACTCAACGGACCGGCTTGGCTGATCGATATGCAGTTCTTTGATTTCGGAACCATCTTCTTTATGGTCGCGGCAGTCGTGATCTTTTTCCAGCTGCGTAATGTTCTGGGCCGCCGGACGGGCAATGAGCGTCCGCCCTTTGATCCTTACACGGCAGATCGCACAAAGGTTGCTGACAAGGACAAGGCCGACAAGAACGGCAATGTCGTCACGCTGCCGCGCCGCAACGCGGAGCCGCAGGCCAACAACTATGCGGTGATCGACAAGGTTGCCGCTCCGAACACCGATTTGAACAGGGGCCTTCGCGCCATCAAGGATGCCGATCCTTCCTTCGATCCGGTCGGCTTCACGGAAGGCGCCAAGCTCGCCTATGAAATGATCGTGATGGCCTACGCCCGCGGTGACCGGAAGTCGCTCAAGAACCTACTGTCCAAGGAAGTCTACGACGGATTTGTTGCCGCGATCGATGAGCGCGAACGGCGTGGTGAGAAGATCGAGTCCTCCTTCGTCGGTATCGACTCCATTTCCATCGTTGCTGCCGAGATGAAGAAGACCGAGGCGCATGTCACGCTGCGGATCATTTCCGAGCTGATCTCGGCCACGCGCGACGGTGCGGGCAGCATTGTAGACGGTGATCCGGAGACGGTTGTGGAAGTGAAGGACGTCTGGACCTTCGCCCGTGATACACGTTCTCGTGATCCGAACTGGAAGCTGGTGGCTACCGAAGCCGAGGAATAGCCAGCGTGATGATACCGATTGCAGGGAGCGTCCGGCATTGAGCCTCTCGCCGCTCCTTGAGCCCACAAGTTTTGCGGACCTGCCCGGTTGGCAGGATGACAAAGGCATCTCAGCAGCGCTGGATGCCTTTTCCCGTTGCGCCCGGCAGGCACGGATAAAGCCGTATCGATCAGGTGCGCTGGGGATTACCTTTTATGCGTTCGCAGAAGCATATGACAAGGCGGCGGCGCTGGCGGGGCCGGTTTCCGACGCTGATGCGCGGGCATTCTTCGAGCATTTCTTTGTGCCGTACCGGATCTCGCCTGAAGAAGGCGCAAAGCCTCTCGTGACCGGCTACTACGAGCCTGAGGCGGAGGCGTCGCTCACGCGCACCGATGTTTTCACGCAGCCACTTTATCGGCAGCCCGATGATCTGGTCGAACTGGATGATCCGTCAGGCATTCCAGGCTGGGATCCGTATTTCCGATTTGGCCGCCAGACACCCGATGGCCCAACGCAATATTTCGACCGCGGTGAGATTGATCGAGGCGCGCTGGATGGTCGGGGTATTGAGCTTTGCTGGCTCAAGGACCGGGTCGATGCGTTCTTCATCCATGTTCAGGGTGCGGCAAGGCTGAGACTTGCCGATGGCTCAGCCATGCGTGTCACTTATGCGGCGAAGAGCGGCCATCCGTTCACAGGGCATTGGCCGTGTCCTTGCCGATATGGGTGAAATCCCGCTGGCGCAGGTCACCATGCAAAGCATTCGCGCCTGGCTGGCCGCACATCCGGAACGCGTCAGCGAAATCCTCTGGAAGAACCGCAGCTACATCTTCTTCCGCGAAACCGAGCTGGGTGATCCGGAGCTTGGGCCGATAGCCGCCGCCAAGGTGCAGCTGACGGAGGGCCGTTCCCTGGCGGTGGACCGGCTGCTGCACACATTCGGTACGCCGTTCTTCGTTGATGCAGCCGATCTGGTGCAGGTAGTTGGCGAGCCGTTCCGCCGCCTGATGATTGCGCAGGATACCGGCAGCGCTATTCTGGGGGCGGCGCGAGCTGACCTCTTCATGGGAACTGGTCATGCGGCTGGTGAATTGGCTGGTGTGATCAAGCATGGCGCAACTTTCTACGTGCTTGTACCGCGAAGCCTACAGGAACATTCGGGTTCATGAGCAGGCGCAAGAAGACACTGACCGAAGAGGACCGGATCCTCTGGAGCCGCGTGGCGCGATCCGCCGTGCCGTTGAAAGGTCGTGCTCATCCCGAGGAGCCGGAGGCACTTGCGGTTTTCGACCCGAAGGGACTGGCCGAGGAGGCCGAGAATTTTTTCATCGGACCCTTGGAGTCAGCATCGCCTCAACCTGCCGCCAAGAAGAAGGAACAGGTCGTTCGCAAGCTCGATGAGCCGACGCGGAGCAAGCTGGCCAAGGGTCGGCTTGAGATCACCGGTCGGATCGATCTGCACGGGCTCACGCAGGACGAGGCTTACGGCCTGCTGCTCGCGTTTCTGCATCGAGCCTTTGCCAGCGGGCAGCGCTACGTGCTGGTGATCACGGGCAAGGGCTCGTCGGGCGAAGGCGTATTGCGGCGCGCGGTTCCGAAGTGGTTTTCCACACCACCTTTTCGTGGTCTTGTTGGCAGTTTCGAAGATGCCGCCCGCCACCATGGCGGGCACGGCGCCATGTATGTGAGGCTGCGGAAGAGAGACCTGACGTGACTCCGTTTGCCGCCAAGATCCGTCAGATCCGCAAGGCCCGCGGCATCAGCCAGAAGGAAATGGCGGCCGCGATTGGCGTGACGCCGGCCTATCTTTCGGCACTTGAGCATGGGCATCGCAGCCCACCCAATTGGGTTATGGTGCAGAAGATCATCGGCTTTCTCAATATCATCTGGGATGAGGCCGACGAGCTGCAGCGGCTGGCAAAACAGTCGAACCCGCGCGTCGTGATCGATACGTCGGGCCTATCGCCAAAGGCCACCGCACTGGCGAACCAGCTGTCGCAGCGGATCGGTGAGCTGTCAGAGGACGACCTCGCCCGGTTGAGCGAAGTCATCGAGGAGATGCTGAGTAGGAAGAAGGCGTGGTAGCACGACGACCGGCGCCTTCTCACCCCTTCATGGTGAGCTTGTCGAACCACGAGGGTGTTTGTTGCCTGGCTAGAACTCGGTCCCGGAAACCAGCGCTTCCAGTTCGTCCCGCTTCTTGTTCACAAGCCAGCCGTAATAATTCTCTTCCGGCAGCTTGATCGCCTGGCCCTTTGCCCTGCGTGCGTGGTTTTCCGCAGCAAGCCTAGCCGCGCGCGCTTCCGGATTGCCGATGTTGTAGAGCGTTGCCGTGACACCGGGGTTCTTGCTGATGTCGAAGTCAGCAATGCGTCTGTAGGCCTCGATCGAGGTCTTTATAGTGGCCGCGACATAGGCCAGCGAAATATCGGGATCCATGATCGCCTGATAGACTTCGCGCGGCTGACGATGGTCCAGCGGCGCGAACCCTGAGGTGCGCTTTACCAGGTCTGTCATCTGCAGGGCTGTCAGCGGATTGATCTGGCCAATGCCAAAGGTCTGGCCAGCGTAAAAGGGCTGGAAGAAGACGGCGCTGAAGCGGTCGTTGGGGAAGCGCTTGCCATTCACACTCTTGCCGCGGAATTCGCGATCCCAGATGCTCTCACGGCAGGACCAGAGGGTGTAACTGTCAGTGTAGTTGCCGCAGGAAGCGAATTCCGGGCGGCTGATGAAGTCGTCGATGGACTCTCCATCATGGGAGAACGAGAAGCTCGTCGTGAAATAGGACGCGGCCTTGACGTAGTAGGTCTGCAGCCGGTCGTAGGCGTCGACGTTGTACGTGTGCTCTCCAACAATGGCGCCAACAATGTGGATCGGGGCGATCCTGTAGGCAGAAGCCACTTCCCGGATCTTCGCGCGCAGACGACCGTCGTTCTGCAGAAGCTGGTAGACCTTGGCGTATTTCGCTTCGAAGGTGGTCTGTGCCGCCTTTGTGCGTCGCGCGGAAAAGCCGGGTATCTGGGGCTGCTCGGCGTTCCTGTTGCCAGGCGGCACAAGCTGCGCAGCAGCAGCTGCATCGGCCAGGCCCGCAGTCAAAATCAGCCCGATCATCAAGCTACGAAGAGACGACACCGTCCGCACCCACCAAATAATATGCGCCTAGCGAAGCCGGCTGGCATCGCCGAGGCGCACTGGAAATCACACCTCGAACCATGGGGCCACACCCCAATTCATCTACGGTGTGATATGGTTAACGGATAATTCAATAGAAAAACCCTGCGGCCAAGTCGAGATAATTGGAAGCCGCAGGGTTACAGTCTCACGCAACTGTGTTTTTTAGCTCACAGGATGAAGCGCGACAGGTCCGTGTTGCGCGACAGGTCGCCAACGTTCTTCTCAACGTATTCGGCGTCGATCACGAGCTTCGAACCGCTTCGATCCGGCGCGTTGAAGGAGATTTCGTCCAGTACGCGTTCCATCACAGTCTGCAGACGGCGGGCACCGATGTTCTCCACCGTCGCATTGAGATCGACTGCGATGGCGGCAAGCCGGTCAATCGCATCATCGGTGAACTCGAGCTCAACGCCCTCGGTCGCCATCAGCGCAATATACTGCTTGATCAGGCTCGCTTCCGTCTCGGTCAGGATGCGTCGGAAGTCATCCTTCTCCAGCGCCCGCAGTTCTACGCGGATCGGCAAGCGACCCTGCAGCTCCGGCAGCAGATCGGAGGGCTTCGAGACGTGGAAGGCACCCGAAGCGATGAAGAGGATGTGATCGGTCTTTACCGGGCCGTACTTCGTGGCAACGGTAGTGCCTTCGACGAGCGGCAGCAGGTCGCGCTGCACGCCCTCGCGCGATACGCCAGCACCGATGCCCCCTTCCCGCGACGCGATCTTGTCGATCTCGTCGATGAAGACGATGCCGTCGTTCTCGGCCGAGGAAAGCGCACGGCGGATGACTTCATCCTGGTCGAGCAGCTTGTCGGACTCGTCGTTGATCAGCAGCTTGTAGGAATCCTTCACGGTGGTCTTGACCGTCTTGGTCCGGCCGCCGCCCATCGCCTTCTGCAGCATGTCATTGATGTTGAGCACACCAATGTTGGCGCCGGGCATCCCGGGGATCTCGAAGCCGCCCATCGGATTGCCGCTGTCGGTGATGTGGATTTCGATTTCCTTGTCATCCAGCTCGCCATTGCGCAGCTTCTGGCGGAAGCTGTCGCGCGTGGCCGGGCTCGCGGTCTTGCCGACCAGAGCCTCCAGCACCCGCTCCTCGGCGTTCAGGTGAGCGCGGGCCTGCACGCCTTCGCGCATCTGCTCACGGGTCAGGCCGATGGCTGCCTCTACCAGGTCGCGGATGATCTGCTCGACGTCGCGGCCAACATACCCGACCTCGGTGAACTTCGTGGCCTCCACCTTGATGAAGGGCGCGCCGGCGAGCCTGGCCAGACGGCGCGAAATCTCGGTCTTGCCCACACCCGTGGGTCCGATCATCAGGATGTTCTTGGGCATGACCTCTTCGCGCAGATCGGCGGGCAGCTGCTGGCGGCGCCACCGGTTGCGCAATGCAATTGCGACGGCGCGCTTGGCCTCATGCTGACCGATGATATAGCGGTCGAGTTCCGAAACAGTTTCACGGGGAGAGAAAGTCGCCATTTGCTCTTAAAGTCCAGATTGCCACTGCTTGATCGCCTCAGAAGGGAAAAGCAGCATGATTACATTCAGCGTCAGGTTATCCCGGATGGCATAGCCAACGCCGATCTCGAAGATGATCGCTATCGCTATTGTCACCCATATAGGTAGCCGCGCGGCGAGTACAAAACCGAAGACCATCCACAATGAATCGAAGACCGAATTGATGACGCTGTCGCCGAAGTAGTCGAGCGAGATGGTCGCTTCACGGTATCGGTTGATCACCCAGTCGGTGTTTTCCAGCAGTTCCCACGCCACCTCGATAACGGTCGCCACAGCCAGACGCGTGCTGACGTTCGCTCGCCGCATCACGAGCCAGGTGCCTAGATAGAAGAGGAAGCCGTGGATGATGTGGGACGGCGTGTACCAGTCAGCAAGATGCTGGCTGTTCTCACTGCTGTCGACCACGCCCATCCAGAGCTTTACCGTCCCACATTCGCAGATGAGCGGCTGGCCCATGAAGGTCAGCGCTATGCCCTGGCAGGCGATCAGGGCCGCGGTGATGAGGATACCGCCAAGAAGCACGTTTTGGGTGGACGATTGGTTCTCAACCTCACCGACCATCAAAACGCCTCGTCCGGATTGTCGATCGCCATCAGCAGCACGTCTCCATATTCGCTGGTGCGTTCATCCAGGGGCTGGAAACCAGCCTTGCGATAGGCGGCGATAGCCCGCGCGTTGGAAGGATCCGGGTCGATGATCACCCGGGTCGCCCCTTCCTCGAACAGTTCTTCCACAAACTGGGCGAGAATGGCCGAGCCATGGCCAGCGTTCAGCAGCTCTGCCGGACCGATCGAAAGGTCGACGCCCAGGGTCTCGAACGGCTGGTCTGCATAGGGGTGGCCGTCTTCCAGATGAGGGTCGTACGACTGGAGATAGGCGATCGGCTGACCATCGAGCTCAACGATCAGCGGTTCCACCGAGACGCTGTCCATATGCTCGCGGATCTCGGCGATCTCCCTGACCGGGTCGCCCCACCACTCAGCCCAATGGGGTTTCTTGATCCATTGGGCAAGCAGGTCGAGATCAGCTTCCTCGACGGCACGAAAGTCGTAGATCGGCTCGGGCGAGCTAGCCTTCGGCATCGAGCGTTTCCACGACGACATTATCGTTGGTGTAGATGCAGATGCTGGCCGCGATCTCCATCGCCTTGCGGGCGATCTCCTCGGCGCTCTTGTCCGTATCGATCAGAGCCTTGGCTGCTGCCAGCGCGTAATTGCCGCCCGAACCAATCGCCATGATGCCCTGCTCCGGCTCAAGCACGTCGCCGTTGCCGGTAAGGGTCAGGGTCACGTTCTTGTCGGCAACCAGCATCATGGCTTCGAGGTTGCGCAGGTAGCGATCGGTACGCCAGTCCTTGGCGAGCTCCACGCAGGCGCGGGTCAGCTGGCCCTGATACTGTTCGAGCTTCTTTTCCAGGCGTTCCAGCAGGGTAAAAGCGTCAGCGGTGGCTCCAGCAAAGCCGGCGATCACGCTGCCGTCGCCGATGCGGCGAACCTTGCGTGCGTTGCCCTTGATGACCGTCTGGCCGAGGCTGACCTGGCCATCGCCGGCAATGACAACCTTTCCGCCCTTGCGCACGGTCACAATCGTGGTGGCGTGCATGGAAATCTTTTCACTCATCGAATAAATCCTTGATGCCATTCGGCTTCCATTCGACATCTATGTAAGCTGCGGTCAGCTGATTGCAAACATCGCTTTCTGGTTACGTAACCGTGCTAGCGTTTGTTGTTCACATGCTCTAAAAGGCGCCCGTGACGAAGAAGGAATGATTATGGTCCTCGGCAATACTCGGGCGGCTCAGATCAGCCGCAAGACAA
This sequence comes from Nitratireductor aestuarii, assembly GCF_014641695.1. Taxonomy (GTDB): domain Bacteria; phylum Pseudomonadota; class Alphaproteobacteria; order Rhizobiales; family Rhizobiaceae; genus Chelativorans; species Chelativorans aestuarii. The sequence goes on from NZ_BMIF01000002.1 coordinate 125,999, forward strand.
ACGAGACGGACATCAATGTGTCCGTGGAACTCGACGGCAGTGGCCGGTTCGATATCTCGACCGGCGTGGGCTTCTTCGACCATATGCTGGAGCAGCTGTCCCGCCACTCGCTGATCGACATGACGGTAAAGACGAAGGGCGACCTGCACATTGACGACCATCACACGGTTGAGGACACCGGCATTGCGATCGGCCAGGCCATAGCAAAGGCGCTCGGCGACCGTCGTGGCATCATGCGCTACGCATCGCTCGACCTTGCCATGGACGAGACGCTGACCCGTGCCGCTCTCGACGTTTCGGGCCGACCCTTCCTCGTCTGGAACGTAGAGTTCCCGACGCAGAAGATCGGCACGTTCGACACCGAGCTGGTGCGCGAGTTCTTCCAGGCGCTGGCTCAGAACGCAGGCATTACGCTTCACGTGACGAACCATTACGGCGTGAATTCGCACCACATTGCCGAGACCTGCTTCAAGGCGGTGGCGCGTACCTTGCGCGCGGCGATTGAGCCCGATCCTCGCCAGCCCAATGCAATCCCTTCGACGAAGGGTACCCTGAACGGTTGAGCTGATGGCCATCTATTCTGTCCTTGAACCGCCAGTGAGAGACGAAGCGAGTCTCGCAGGAGCAGTCGTGATCAAGGACGGATTCTCGGTGCTGGCCTTCATCGCGCCGCTCATCTGGTTCCTCTGGTACCGCATGTGGCTGGAGGCGCTGGGTGTTCTCGTAATTTCTGCCGTTCTCGGCAGTGTTTCGATGATCCCCGGCCTTGAGGCTGTCCCGCTGCTCGGCGTCCTCGTTTCGCTCTTCATCGGGATGGAAGCGAGGAACTTTCGTGCCAATGCACTGCGCCGCCACGGCTGGGTTGATTGGGGCGTGGTCGTCGCCGCCAGTCAGGAAGAAGCCGAACTGCGCTATATGCATGAAGCGGTGGGGAACGGCGACAGCAACGATGGGCTTGTGGTTCGTGCCGATCAGGTCGAGCCCGGCGCAGGCCCTCTCAGGCCGTCACCTGTAACAACCCCTACCTTTGGTTTGATAGATTACCCACGAAAGGCCTGACGCGATGCGTGTCGCCATTATTGATTACGGCTCCGGCAACCTCCGGTCTGCGATGAAGGCTTTCCAGCGCTCTGCTGGCGATGCCGGCATTGACGCCGAGGTTGAGCTGGTCAGCGATCCTGAACGGGTTCGCACGGCCGACCGCATCGTGCTGCCGGGCGTTGGCGCATATGCCGATTGCCGGGCGGGGCTAAATGCGGTGCCAGGGCTCTTCGATGCCATCAACGAAGTTGCCATCGAAAAGGGCCGGCCATTCTTCGGCATCTGTGTCGGCATGCAGCTGATGTCGAGCCGGGGCCTGGAAAAGACCGTTAGCGAGGGCTTCGGCTGGATCAAGGGTGACGTCAAGGAGATGACGCCTTCGGATCCAACGCTGAAGATCCCGCAGATCGGGTGGAACACGATTCACGTGAAACATTCGCATCCTCTGTTCGACGGAATTGCCACCGGTCCGGACGGCTATCACGCCTATTTCGTGCACTCCTACCATCTGGATGCCGAGAACAAGCAGCAGGTTCTGGCCACGACGGATTACGGCGGCGAGGTTACGGCGGTCGTGGGACGCGACAACCTGTTCGGAACCCAGTTCCATCCCGAGAAGAGCCAGGCCCTTGGCCTCCTTCTCATTGCAAACTTTCTGAAGTGGAAGCCATGATCCTCTTTCCTGCGATTGACCTGAAGAACGGTGAGTGCGTCCGCCTGAAGCTGGGCGAGATGAGCGAAGCCACCGTCTACAACACCGACCCGGGCGCGCAGGCCCGCGCATTCGAGGAGCAGGGCTTCGAGTGGCTCCATGTGGTTGATCTGGATGGCGCTTTTGCTGGCACCAGCGTGAATGGCGCAGCGGTCGAGGCAATCCTGAAGTCCACGAAGAACCCGGTTCAGCTCGGCGGCGGCATCCGTTCGCTGGAGCAGATCGAAGCCTGGCTCGACAAGGGACTTGCGCGCGTAATTCTTGGCACCATTGCCGTGCGTGACCCGGCGCTGGTCAAGGAAGCCTGCCAGAAGTTCCCCGGCAAGATCGCTGTGGGTATCGATGCGCGCGGTGGCCGTGTAGCCGTCGAAGGCTGGGCCGAAACGTCTGACCTGACGGTTGTGGATCTGGCCCGCCGTTTCGAAGGCGCTGGCGTTTCCGCGATCATCTACACGGATATCGACCGTGACGGCGTGCTCAAGGGCATCAACTGGGAATCAACCATCGAGCTGGCAAATGCCGTCAGCATTCCGGTGATTGCGTCGGGCGGTCTTGCTTCCATGGCCGATATCGAGCGGATGCTTGAGCCCGATGCAGCTGTGCTGGAAGGCGCAATTTCAGGCCGGGCGCTCTATGACGGCCGCATCGATCCGGCGGAAGCGCTGGCACTTCTCGGAAAGGTACGGTCATGAGCCTCAAGGCACGCGTAATCCCTTGCCTCGACGTCAAGGACGGACGGGTGGTAAAGGGTGTGCAGTTTGTCGATCTGATCGACGCGGGTGATCCGGTTGAGGCTGCGAAGGCTTACGATGAGGCGGGCGCCGACGAGCTTTGCTTCCTCGACATTACGGCCAGCAGCGACAATCGCGAGACGATCTTCGATGTCGTCGCCCGTACCGCGGACCAGTGCTTCATGCCGCTGACGGTCGGCGGTGGCGTGCGCGAGGTACAGGACATCCGCAAGCTTCTGCTCTCTGGCGCGGACAAGGTCTCCATCAACACGGCTGCGGTGAAGGATCCGGAGTTTGTGGCCCGCGCGGCTGACAAGTTCGGCAACCAGTGCATCGTTGTCGCGATCGACGCCAAAAAGGTTTCCGGTGAAGGCGAAACGCTGCGCTGGGAGATCTTCACCCATGGTGGACGCAATACGACCGGCATCGATGCCATCGAGTTCGCCCGTAAGGTTGTGGATCTCGGCGCAGGTGAAATCCTGCTCACCTCGATGGACCGCGACGGCACCAAGGCTGGATACGACATCGCACTGACCCGTGCGATTGCAGATGCGGTGCGTGCGCCGGTCATCGCTTCGGGCGGTGTAGGCAATCTGGATCACATGGTTGAAGGCATTCGAGACGGCCATGCGACCGGCGTGCTGGCAGCCTCCATCTTCCACTTCGGGACCTACACGATTGCCGAGGCCAAGCAGCATCTGGCGCAGGCGGGCATTCCGGTGCGTCTCGATCCCACGGCAAAGGCAGCCTGATCATGAGCGACTTCGATCTGAAAAAGCTTGAGGCGATCATCGCCGAACGCGGCCGATCGGGCGATGCGCAATCCTGGACGGCGCGCCTCTTCAATGCCGGAACGCCGAAGGCAGCCCAGAAAATGGGTGAGGAAGCCGTAGAAGCGGTTATCGCCGCAGTTTCTGGCGATCGGGAAGGCCTCATCTCGGAAAGTGCCGATCTCCTTTATCATTGGCTTGTCGTACTCGCTTTGGCCGATGTGAAGGTCGATGAAGTTATGGCCAAGCTCGAGTCGCGAACAGGACAATCAGGTGTTGCTGAAAAGGCTTCTCGCCCCCACCAGTAGTAGCCTTGCTGGACCTGCTCCGACACAGGCATGGGAAAACCGGATGGACCAGAACGTCCCCAACGAGCGATATTCGCCCTACCGCTTCTTCACGGCGGAGGAGTGGTCGCAGTTCCGCAACGATACGCCGCTGACGCTAACCGCCGATGAGGTTGTGCGACTGCGTTCGCTGAACGATCCGATCGACCTTGAAGAGGTCCGGCGAATCTATCTCTCGTTGTCGCGGCTGCTCAGCGCGCATGTGGAGGCGAGCCAGCTTCTTTACAGGCAGCGACAGATCTTCTTCGGGTCCAACCATACCGTCAAAACGCCCTTCATCATCGGTGTTGCCGGTTCTGTGGCGGTTGGCAAGTCGACCACGGCGCGTGTGCTGAAGGAGCTCTTGCAGCGCTGGCCGTCGAGCCCGAAGGTCGATCTCGTCACCACCGATGGCTTTCTCTACCCCAACGAGGTTCTGCGCAGTTCCGGCCTCATGGACCGCAAGGGTTTTCCCGAAAGCTACGATGTCGGCGCGATCCTTCGCTTCCTGTCGGCGATCAAGGCGGGTATGCCGAACGTGAAGGCGCCGCTCTATTCGCACCTGACTTATGACGTGCTGCCCGGCGAGTTCGTCTCCATCGACCGTCCGGACATCCTGATCTTCGAGGGCATCAACGTTCTGCAGACACGCAATCTGCCGGCGGACGGAACAGCCGTGCCTGTGGTTTCCGACTTCTTTGACTTCTCCATCTATATCGATGCGCCTGTGGACCTCGTCCACGAATGGTACATTGAGCGTTTCATGCGGCTAAGGGAAACGGCTTTCCGCAATCCGGAGTCGTTCTTCCATCGCTATTCCAAACTGTCCGAGCATGCGGCGAAGGCGATTGCCGAGCAGCTGTGGCACAACATCAACTTGAAGAACCTGCGGGAGAATATCCTGCCGACGCGTCCGCGCGCTGACCTGGTTCTGCGCAAGGGCGCCAACCATCTGGTTGAGGAAGTGGCGCTGCGGAAGCTGTAACATGCTGTTTGCGCTGCGCTGAGGAGCTTACGTTCTTGGCGGGGTCACCCGCCGAAGCGTTAGATTGATGCGTCCGCCATTCTTCAGCATCGTGGATGTGCCGGGGTAGATCTTGTCGACCCCGTGGAAGGCAAGCCTCCCCTCCCCGCCCAGGACGAACACATCGCCACTGTGAAGCTGGTACGAAGCAGTGCCACCTTGCCGCGTCTTTCCGCCGACGCGGAATCGGCAGGTGTCGCCCAAAGATATCGAGACGACTGGCGCGTCGAAATCCTGCTCATCGCGGTCCTGATGCAGGCCCATCTTGGCCTTCGCGTCGTAGAAATTGATGAGGCAGGCTTCAGGGTCGAACGGATAGTCAGACACCGCCCGCCAGATAGCCAGAAGCGTTTCCGGAATGGGCGGCCATGGTTTGCGGGTTTCCGGATGGGTCGGCTGATATCGGTAGCCGTTTTCCTTGTCCGTGACCCAGCCAAGAGGTCCGCAGTTGGTCATGCGGACGCTCATGGGTTTGCCCGTGCGCGGCATGCGAGGCGTATAGAGAGGGGCTTCGGCGACCACCGAGCGGATCTCTTCCAGCAGAGCCTTCTGCTCGTCTGCACTCAGATATCCTGGAAGATGGCGGATGCCAGGAAGAAGATCTGTCATCTGAGTGCGCTCCTACAGACCCGTCACCGTCGCGGCTAATCGTCTGCTAATTCTCGAGGTCGGGAATACGCAGCACCTGTCCCGGGTAGATCTTGTCCGGGTGGGTGAGCATCGGCTTGTTCGCCTCAAAGATCAGGTTGTTCTTGGCGCCCTTGCCCTTGCCGTAGTGGGCCTCGGCGATCTTCCACAAGTTGTCGCCCTTCTTCACCGTGTAGAACACAGGCGCCTTGGCCGGAGCTTCCGCCACCTTCAGTTCAGCCGCTTCCACCTTGGAAATGCCAAGCGTGTTGCCGACAGCAACGATGGCCTTCTCGAACACCGATTGGTCCGCAACTTCACCGGACAGGATGACCTTGTCGCCATCGACCTTGACGTCAACCTTGTCGGTGCCGAGCGAATGCGATTCCAGCGCCTTCTTGAGCTCTTCGGCTTCTGGCGCCTTCTCCTCGTCCACAAGGCCGAGCTTGGCGCCAACGGACTTCACAAAATCGAACACACTCATCTAACCCTCCAAGGTTGTAGCTAATGGAGTGAAGATAGCTCTAGTTCCACCCGGAAAGCAAAACAGATTAAGCGGTCAATACGGGTGAGTGTCGGTTAGTCGCCCGTTACCTTGCCGCGCATCTTCTTGATCTGACCGCGTCCGGTCTTCTCCTTCAGGCGGCGTTCAACCGATCCCTTGGTTGGGCGCGTCTTTCGGCGTGGCTTTGGCGGCGGTTCCGAGGCCTGGAACAGAAGCTCGACCAGCCGCTCACGTGCATCCTGGCGATTCTGTTCCTGCGTGCGGAATCGGCCGGCTTCGATGACGATCTCGCCTTCCTTGGTCGCCTTGCTGCCGGCAAGCTTGAGAGCGCGGATGCGCACCGGCTCCGGCAGATGACGGGCATTGGTAACGCTGAAGCGCAGTTGAACAGCCGTCGCTACCTTGTTGACATTCTGCCCGCCAGGTCCGGAGGAGCGGATGAACTGCTCGGAGAGCTCATCCTCATCGACCCAGATTCCTGGTCTGACTTCGAGGGTGCCCTCTGCCATTGCCACTTCATCCCCGTCAAAAGAAACAGGCCGCCTCAAGGGCGGCCTGCAAAAGATGGATGCTTGCGCGTTGGTGTCAAGCCTACTCGGCAGCCTGGGGCAGCAGAGGGGCGGCGCCCAGAACTTCTTCTTCGACGTAAGCCGCGAATTTCGCGAAGTTGTCGACGAACATGCCGGCGAGGCGAGTGGCCTGTGCGTCATAGGCGGCCTTGTCGGCCCAGGTTTCGCGCGGATCGAGGAACGAGCTGTCGACGCCCGGAACGGAAACCGGAACCTCGAAGCCGAAGTTCGGGTCCTTGCGGAACTCGACGTTCTTCAACGAACCGTTGAGAGCTGCGGTGAGCAGCGCGCGGGTGACGGCGATCGGCATGCGGCGGCCAACGCCGTAAGCGCCACCGGTCCAGCCGGTGTTCACCAGCCAGCAATCAACATTGTGCTTGTTGATGAGGTCGCGCAGCAGGTTGCCGTAAACCGACGGATGACGCGGCATGAACGGCGCACCGAAGCAGGTCGAGAAGTTCGGCTCCGGCTCGGTTACGCCACGCTCGGTACCGGCAACCTTCGCTGTGTAACCGGAGAGGAAGTGGTACATGGCCTGGGCAGGCGTGAGACGGGCGATCGGAGGCATGACGCCGAAGGCATCGGCCGTCAGCATGATGATGTTCTTCGGCTGACCTGCGCGACCGGTCGGGCTCGCATTCGGGATGTAGTCGAGCGGGTAAGCGCAGCGGGTGTTTTCGGTCAGGCTTGCGTCGTTGTAGTCAGGCTCACGATTTTCATCGAGGATGAGGTTTTCCAACACCGTTCCGAAGCGGCGGGTGGTGGCATAGATTTCCGGTTCGGCTTCCGCAGACAGCTTGATTGTCTTGGCGTAGCAGCCGCCTTCGAAATTGAACACGCCCTCTTCGCCCCAACCGTGCTCATCATCGCCAAGGAGGGTACGCGACGGATCGGCCGACAGCGTGGTCTTTCCGGTGCCTGAAAGGCCGAAGAAGATCGCAACGTCGTCCTCGGTGCCAACGTTGGCCGAGCAGTGCATCGGCATGACGTTGCGTTCCGGCAGGATGTAGTTCAGCGCCGTGAAAACGGACTTCTTCATCTCGCCACCGTACTCGGAGCCGCCGATCAGAACGATCATGCGCTTCATGTCCATCGCGATGACCGTCTCGGTGCGGGTGCCGTGGCGAGCGGGATCAGCCTTGAAGGACGGCAGGTCGATGATCGTCATCTTCGGTTCGAAGGTGGCGAGCTCTTCCCTTGTCGGACGGATCAGCAGGTTGCGAATGAAAAGCGAATGCCATGCGTATTCATTGATCACGCGGACCGGAAGCTCGTTGTTCTTGTCCGCACCGCCGCGCAGGTCCTGCACGAACAGATCCAGGTTTTCGGCATGCTTCAGCATGTCCTGGTAGAGGATCTCGAAGTGCTCGGGCGACAGCGGCTTGTTGTTGTCCCACCAGACCTGGTTTTCGGTCAGGTCGTCACGGACGATGAACTTGTCCTTCGGCGAACGGCCGGTGTGCTGACCGGTCGTAGCCAGCAGAGCGCCGTGGGCCGTGAGCGTAGCCTCATTGCGGCGGATCGAATGCTCGGTGAGCTCCGCTGCATTGAGATTGTAGAAAACCTGGCCGGAGGTTTTCACATTGCTCTTTTCAATTCCAAATGACGGGTTGCGAAGGCCGGTTTCGGGCATCGTGGCTACCAAATTAAGAAACATACCAAAAGCCGGCCGGTCAGCCGGGGGCGGAAAACCTGCTCATGAAGCGGTAACGGTTTCACAACAGAAAAGATCAGTGAAATCAAATTATTAATCGATTTAGAAATTTTTAAATTTATTTAAATCGGTTAGAAGCGTGGAAAGCTTACCTTGCGCTTTGGAAACTCACCCGTTCGGGTCGCACCGCGACGCTTACCTAGCCGCAAAGAATGGGTCGCCGCCCTTAACACGAGCGGCATTGTAAACCTATGTGTGTGACTTTCGCAGAGAACTGTGCCACATTTTGTACCCAATTTGTCCTGCAACTGTCGTGCGACAAAAGCAAGGGACATCATGAAATGAGGGAGCCTGCCGATATGGCCACAATCGCGCTCGTAGATGATGATCGTAATATTCTTACGTCCGTCTCCATCGCGCTGGAATCCGAGGGTTACCGGGTTGAAACCTACACTGATGGCGCATCAGCGCTGGAAGGTCTGACCGCCCGGCCCCCATCCCTTGCAATCCTCGACATCAAGATGCCCCGTATGGACGGCATGGAGCTTCTGCGGCGGCTTCGCCAGAAGAGCGACATTCCGGTGATCTTCCTCACGTCCAAGGACGACGAGATCGATGAGCTTTTCGGCCTGAAGATGGGCGCCGACGACTTCGTGCGGAAGCCGTTCTCGCAACGCCTGCTGGTTGAACGCGTTCGCGCAGTTCTGCGCCGTGCCGGTGCGCGGGACATGGCGGCCAAGGCGGGTGACAAGCCGCAGCGGTCGCTAGAGCGTGGGCATCTGGCGATGGACCAGGAGCGCCACACCTGTACCTGGAAAGGTGAACCTGTCACGCTTACAGTCACAGAGTTCCTCATTCTCCATGCCTTGGCACAGCGCCCCGGTGTGGTAAAGAGCCGCGACGCCTTGATGGATGCGGCGTATGATGAACAGGTCTATGTGGACGACAGAACCATTGACAGCCATATCAAGCGGCTGCGCAAGAAGTTCAAGGCGGTCGACAACGACTTCGACATGATTGAAACCCTGTACGGCGTTGGGTACCGCTTCCGCGAGGTTTAAGGCAGTTCCAAGGTTAGCCAGGAACCGGTTTTCCGTTCTGAACTGCCAGAACAACAACAATTTGGATCACCCAGCGCATGCAACGGAGCTGGAAGGATCCGGCGCTCAGAAGGCGGGATGACGAGACAGGCACGCAACAGGCGGGAGACTGCAACCGGCGGCAGGACCGGTCGTCCGTGGCTGCTTGGACGGCTGGCGCGGCCGATTCGGCGCGTGCTCGGCCACTACATGTTCTCAAGCCTGACGCGCCGCATCCTGATCCTCAATTTCGGCGCGATCGCCGTGCTGGTGGTCGGTATTCTCTATATCAACCAGTTCCGCGACGCGTTGATCGATGCGCAGGTCGAAAGCCTGAAGACGCAAGGAGAGATCATCGCCGGCGCCATCGCAGGTTCGGCGACGGTCGAGACCGATACGATCCTGGTCGATCCCGAGAAACTGCTCGAGTTGCAGGCGGGCGAAAGCCTGCCCCTGCGGTCGAACAGGCTCGAAAATCTCTCCTTCCCGATCAACCCCGAAGTGGTGGCACCGCTGCTACGCCGGCTGATCTCGCCAACAAAGACACGCGCCCGTGTCTACGACGGTGACGCAAACCTGATCTATGACACGCGTCAGCTGACGCAGATCCTGCGCTATGAACTGCCGCCGCTGGAGGCCCCGGAGCCCAGCCTGTGGGAGCGCGTGCGCAGCTGGTTCACCTCGTTCTTCCTCGACAATTCGCTGCCGATCGACCGCGAACAGCCGGGCGGAAGCGGCGTCGGATATGAGGAAGTGATGAATGCGCTCAACGGCGGCACGGTGCAGGCCGTCCGCCGCCGTAGCGAGAAGGGCGAGTACATCATCTCCGTCGCGGTGCCGATCCAGCGCTACCGCGTGGTGGTCGGTGCGCTGCAGCTCTCGACCCAGGGCGACATCGACCGCATCATTGCGGAAGAACGCCGAGCCATCTTCCGCGTTTTTGCGGTGGCTGCTGCCGTCACCGTGATGCTGTCGCTGCTCTTTGCTTCCACAATTGCCAACCCGCTACGTCGTCTGGCAGCTGCGGCGATCCGCGTTCGCCGGGGTGTCCGCAGCCGCGAGGAAATCCCGGATTTCTCGCATCGTCAGGATGAGATCGGCAATCTTTCCATCGCGCTGCGCGACATGACGCGGGCGCTCTATGCCCGGATCGACGCGATCGAAAGCTTCGCGGCTGACGTGGCGCATGAGCTCAAGAACCCGCTGACGTCGCTGGGAAGCGCTGTCGAGACGCTGCCGCTGGCAAAGGACCCGAGGTCCCGCGACCGCCTGATGGAGGTGATCCAGCATGACGTCCGCCGTCTCGACCGCCTGATCACCGACATTTCTGATGCTTCCAGGCTTGATGCGGAGCTCGTCCGCGAGGAGGCAGAGCCAGTCGATCTCAAGCGACTGGTCGAGAATATCGTCGATGCGGCGCGCAACGTCAGCAGCAAGAAAAAGAAGGTCGATCTTGTCATCGAGATCGACGGCAAGACCAAGAACTACATCGTTCAGGGTCACGACCTGCGGCTCGGGCAGGTGCTCACCAACCTGATCGAGAATGCGCGGTCCTTCGTGCCGGAAGGTACGGGCCGCATCAAGATCACCCTGATGCGGAGCGGCAAGCGCATCATCCTGACCGTGGAGGACAATGGTCCGGGTATCCGGCCCGACAGCATCGAGCGGATTTTTGAGCGCTTCTATACGGATCGCCCGGCCGAGGAGGCCTTTGGCCAGAACTCAGGGCTTGGCCTCTCGATCAGCCGCCAGATCATCGAGGCTCATGGCGGTACGCTTTCGGCGGAAAACATTCCAGGCGCCAAGCCCGGCGAGGTTCGCGGCGCGCGGTTCGTCATCTCGCTGCAGGCGGAGGGCCAGAAATGACCGCCGCCCTTTGCCACGGCACGCTTGTTGTGCTTGGCAGCAAGGGGGTGCTGATCACGGGGCCGTCGGGTTCAGGCAAGTCCACCCTCGCCCTCAAGCTGATTGTCACCGGCGTGGGCGCAGGCTTCTTTCCGCGGCTGGTGAGCGACGATCAGGTGCGGCTTTCCGTGGAACGCGGGGCTCTGATCGGCTCAGTCCCCTCCTCCATCGCCGGGCTGATCGAAGTCTGGGGTGTGGGGCCTACACCGATTGTTCACCAGGAGTCAGCCAAGATCGATCTTCTGGTGAAGCTTGTGCCGAAGGCGCAGGCACCGAGGCTGAACGAGGACTGCAGCGAAACCATGGAAGGGATTTCCCTGCCCATGATCGAACTTGAGGCGAAGAACGCCGAAGCAGCAAGTCTCGCCATCATGGCCAAGCTGCGCCTGGGGCCTTTCGCCGCGTGTTAAGTCTGATCGCAAAAAACCGCGTTTGGCCGATGGTTTTGGGCTTGTCATCGCCTGTAGGCTGGAGAAGATAGCGCTCCAACCTCAATCGGATAGCGGCGGGTACTGGAGATCCGCGAACTGGTGACAAACATACGCATTGAAACTGGCAATTTCGTAGTGAGTGGAAGAGTGGCGTTCCGGAACCCACATATAACGGCGGGAAGCCGTTGCCCTGTAATGCGTATGCATCGCCGCTGGGGAAATATCATATGATTGGCATCGTTCTTGTGACGCATGGAAGGCTCGCGGAAGAGTTCCGCCACGCGCTGGAGCATGTCGTGGGAAGGCAGGAGCGGATCGGAACGGTCTGCATCGGGCCGGACGATGACATGGAACAGAGGCGTCGTGATATCGTCGATGCCATCGCGGAAGCTGACAGCGGGTCAGGCGTGATTGTGCTTACCGACATGTTCGGTGGCACCCCTTCGAACCTCGCCATCTCCGTCATGGAGCCAGGCAGGATCGAGGTAATCGCTGGCGTGAACCTTCCGATGCTGATCAAACTCTCCAGCGTTCGCGTCAGCAACGATATCGAGTTGGCTCTTGAAGCGGGACAGGCGGCGGGCCGAAAATACATCAACGTTGCAAGCCGGGTCCTGCAGGGAAAATGAACGAAGTCTCCTCCTCTCCTTCCGATACTAGATCTTCCGGACACTCGCGCAGTTTCAAAATCGTCAATCAGCGCGGCCTCCATGCCCGCGCATCTGCCAAGTTCGTGCAGCTGGTTGACAGCTTTGAGGCGAAAGTAACCGTCGAGAAGGACGGAATGAGCGTTGGTGGTACCTCCATCATGGGTCTCATGATGCTGGCCGCCAGCCCGGGGTGCTGCATCCAGGTGACCGCTGAAGGCTCCGATGCAGTCCAGTTGCTGGATGCACTGGAAGAACTCATCGCCAACAGGTTCGGCGAAGAAATCTAGTTATTTCCTGACTTGCCCGTTTCTGGCGCAAACTCGTCCGATCGTATAAAGAGTTGCTTATATCGTTGTACGCTGATGCGTGTTCTGGTAGGCATCGGATAAATCGCGCCCCTAGCGGCGCGCAGATTTTCTTTAAACGGAGCTCGGGCCATGGCCGCAGACTACGTCGTTGCTGATATTTCGCTCGCCGACTGGGGGCGCAAGGAACTTGATATTGCCGAAACAGAAATGCCGGGTCTGATGGCCTGCCGCGAAGAGTTTGGCGCTGAAAAGCCCCTTCGCGGCGCCCGCATCACCGGCTCCCTACACATGACCATCCAGACGGCAGTTCTCATCGAGACGCTGAAGGAACTCGGCGCCGAAGTTCGTTGGGCATCGTGCAACATCTTCTCCACACAGGACCATGCAGCTGCTGCGATTGCGGCAACCGGCACGCCGGTGTTCGCCGTGAAGGGCGAGACGCTAGAAGAGTACTGGACCTACACGGACAAGATCTTCCAGTGGCCGGACGGTGAACCGTCGAACATGATCCTCGATGATGGCGGCGACGCCACCATGTACATTCTGCTGGGCGCGCGCGCTGAGGCAGGCGAGGACGTTCTGTCCAACCCAGGCAGCGAAGAGGAAGAGTTTCTTTTCGCCCAGATCAAGAAGCGCATGGCCGAGACGCCGGGCTTCTTCACCCGCCAGCGTGACGCGATCCGCGGTGTGACGGAAGAGACCACGACCGGTGTGAACCGTCTCTATCAGCTGCAGAAGCGCGGCCTGCTGCCCTTCCCTGCAATCAACGTCAACGACTCCGTCACCAAGTCGAAGTTCGACAACAAGTACGGCTGCAAGGAATCGCTCGTCGACGGTATCCGTCGCGCAACCGACGTCATGATGGCCGGCAAGGTCGCCATCGTCTGCGGTTATGGCGATGTGGGCAAGGGTTCTGCGCTTTCGCTCCAGGGCGCCGGCGCTCGCGTGAAGGTTACGGAAGCGGATCCGATCTGCGCCCTGCAGGCGGCGATGGACGGTTTCGAGGTCGTGACGCTCGATGAGGCCATCGACAACGCCGACATCATCATTACGGCCACCGGCAACCGCGACATCGTCACGGTCGACCAGATGCGCCGGATGAAGGACATGGCAATCCTCGGCAACATCGGCCATTTCGATAACGAGATCCAGGTGTCCGGCCTGCGCAACTTCCAGTGGACCAACATCAAGCCACAGGTGGACATGATCACCTTCCCTGACGGCAAGCGGATCATCCTGCTGTCGGAAGGCCGCCTGCTGAACCTGGGCAATGCGACCGGCCACCCGAGCTTCGTCATGTCGGCTTCGTTCACCAACCAGGTGCTGGCACAGATGGAGCTCTGGCTCCGCCCGAGCCAGTATGAGAACAAGGTCTACGTTCTGCCGAAGCATCTGGACGAAAAGGTTGCCCGTCTGCATCTCGGCAAGCTTGGCGTGAAGCTCACCCAGCTTACGGAAGAACAGGCCGCCTATATCGGTGTTACGCCGGAAGGCCCGTTCAAGCCGGATCACTACCGGTACTGATGCTTTCTCAGCATTGCTGAACGATCGCGGGACCACCCTTGGTGGTCCCGCTTTTGCATTTATAGTTAATGCTTCTTCACGTGGATTCCTCGAACAGCTACAGTGCGCTGATTCGAGTGTGCAGCGGTTGCGGCACTGGTGTTTTTGATCTTTTCGCTGGAGAGGAACGATATGCTGGGGCTGAGGCCGCTTTTCGGCAAGGTTGCGGAGTCTACGCCCGCACTACCGGACGGAAAACGGGTTCCCACGGTTCCTGGATTTGCTCCGGGGACACCGCTACGACGAAATGCGCTCGGCTTTGCCGGTAAAGCGCTGTCGAGCACGATCGCGCTTACGGCATTCATGGATCCTGCGGCCGCCCAGGCAATGGTAGACCTGCCAGTGTTGGGTCCGCTGACCATCAGCCCCCACGGTGCTCTCCAGTTTTCTATTCTTGCCGGCGTCATGGGCGCGGCATTTCTCTGCGCCATCGGCATGATCAAGTTGCGGGCGCGCTCGGTTGCCGAAAACTCCGAGCTGAAAGCGCGCGTTGCGGAACTTTCCAGCGCGCTGTCACGCTCCGAAGCCCTGCTGAACCTCAAGGACCAGCGCGTCATCGTCTGGCCGACAGATGGCGGCAAGCCTTCGATCGTCGGCGACCTGCCCGCAAGTTCCGGCGCGCCGCTTGAACGCAACACATTCCTCGCTTTCGGGCGATGGCTCAACACCAAGTCGGCAGCTGCTCTGGATCATGCGCTGCAGGCGCTGCGTGATTCCGGACGCGGGTTCGAGATGATCGCGGAGACGCAGTCCGGCGCGTTGCTCGAAGTCCAGGGGCGGCGCTCTGCGCTTCATTCGGTTCTGCGCTTTTCATCTCTCTCGGCGCTGCAGACCGACCATGCGCGGCTGAAGCTCGAGGTCGAGCAGCTGCGCGTCGATCATGAAAATCTGCTGCGGCTGGCTGATCAGCTGGAAGCGCCGCTGTGGCTGCGCGACCAGAACGGAAAGCTGAGTTGGGTGAACCGGGCCTACGCCCGGGCGGTGGAAGCCGCGAACCCTGAAACTGCCGTCCATGAAGGACGGGAGCTCCTGCCCTCTGCGGCGCGCGACCCGATCGCCGAAAAGGCTCGAAAGGGCGGGACCGTCAAATCACCTGTCTCTGCCGTGGTTGGCGGCGAGCGCAAGGTCTATGAGGTTCTGGCTGTTACCGGACCGGAGGGAAGTGCGGGTATCGCGAACGACGCGAGTGAGCTGGAGGCGCTTCGCCGTGAGTTCGAGAGCCTGGCGCGCAGCCATGCCGATACACTCGACAAGCTCACCACGGCAGTTGCCACGTTCGACGCGGACAAGAAGCTCAAGTTCTACAACCAGGCATTCCAGCAGCTTTGGGGACTCGATACACGCTTCCTAGACAGCCAGCCGGAAAACGCGATCTTCCTCGACCGCCTGCGCAGCGAAGGAAAGCTTGCCGAGCAGCCCGAATGGCGGCGCTGGAAAGATCAGGTGCTCGCCGTCTATCGCGCCGTTGAGCCGCAGGAACACTGGTGGCACCTGCCGGACGGGCGGACCGTGCGCGTCATCGCCAATCCGCAGCCGAAGGGCGGCATCACCTGGGTGTTCGAGAACCTCACGGAGCAGATCAGCCTCGAAAGCCGCTACAATTCCATTGTGAAGGTGCAGAGCGAGACGCTCGACAACCTGGCGGAAGGCGTGGCGGTGTTCGGTTCGGATGGGCGTCTGCGCCTTTCGAACCCCGCGTTCCGGCGGCTGTGGGGCATTCCGGACAAGTTCCTCGATGGTGACGTGCATATCGCGCTGCTCAAGACGGCCTGTGATTCACTTGCAAGCCCCAGCCCGTGGGGCGATTTCGTTGCGGCTGCGACGGGCTTCGATGACGAGCGCAGGGATAGCCACGGCCAGACCGAACTCTCCAACGGGACGATTCTGCAATACGCGGTAATCTATCTGCCGAATGGGCAGACGATGCTGACCTTCGTCGATGTCACCGACAGCGTGAACGTCGAACGTGCGCTCAAGGAAAAGAACGAAGCGCTCGAAAAGGCCGACAAGCTGAAGAACGATTTCGTCCAGCACGTGTCTTATGAGCTGCGTTCACCGCTCACCAACATCATCGGTTTCACCGAGCTATTGTCTCTCGAAACGACCGGGCCGCTGACGCCGCGCCAGCGCGAGTATGTGGATCACATTGGTTCGTCGTCGTCGCTGCTGCTGACCGTCGTCAACGACATTCTGGATCTGGCCACGGTCGACGCCGGGATCATGGAACTGGACGTTACCGAGGTGAAGGTGGCATCCACGGTCGAATCCGCCGTGGGGCTCGTTGAGAAGCGGCTGGCTGAGCACAATATCTCCATCGACGTGGATGTTGCGCGCGCGCCGGCGCACTTCTACGCGGATGAAAACCGGGTGCGCCAGATCCTCTATAACCTGCTCAGCAATGCGGCGAACTATGCGCCGGAGGGCGGGAAGGTCACCGTTTCAGCCTGGGATAGCGGCGATGGCGTCGTCTTCCGCGTCCATGACAATGGCCCGGGCATGGCGCCAGAAGTGCTGCGGACGATCTTCAAGCGCTTTGAATCGGGCAACCCGGGCGGGCGCCGGCGCGGTGCGGGTCTTGGCCTCTCGATCGTGAAGAGCTTCGTTGAACTGCATGGCGGTTCCGTGCAGATCGAAACCGGCGAAGGCCGCGGCACGGCCGTCATCTGCCGCTTCCCGATGGTGCCGGACGGTGTGCGCGCCGCAGCGGAATAAGGTTCATGACCAATCCTGAAATGATTATCCTAGACCTGCCCGACGAAGCAGCCACGCTGCAGCTGGGAGAAGACCTGGCTCTGGCGCTTCGCCAGGGCGATGTGGTCGCGCTCCATGGTGATCTCGGCATGGGAAAGAGTACGCTTGCCCGCGCACTGATCCGTGCCATCGCGGAGGATGACGAGCTCGAGGTGCCGAGCCCCACGTTCACGCTCGTGCAGCGTTATCCGTTGCGGTTACCGGTCCAGCACTTCGACCTTTATCGCCTTTCGAACCCGGAAGAGCTGGAGGAGCTTGGGCTTGCCGAAGCGCTGAGCGAGGGTGTTGCGCTGGTTGAGTGGCCCGACAGGGCTCCAGAATACTTCGACAGCGTGACTCACGTGAAACTTTTTGAGGTGGGCGAAGGCCGGCGGGTGGAAATCAGCGCTCCGGAAAGTGCGCTTTCGCGTATCGCCCACACGCTGGAGGTCCGCAAGTTTCTCGATCGTTCCGGGTATGCGGGAGCGAAGCGCCGCTTTATGCTGGGCGATGCCTCGATCCGCGCTTACGAGACGATCCGAACCGCGGCAGGCGAACGACTTATCCTTATGGATGCACCGGCGCGGAGCAACGAGCCCATCCTTCGCGACGGCCTGACCTACAGCGATATTGCGAAGCTGGCGCAGTCGGTTGTCGCCTTCGTGGGAATCGCGCAGGCGCTGCGCGACAACGGCTTCTGTGCGCCGCAGATCCTGGCTATGGACCTCGATGCCGGGCTGCTGGTGATCGAGCATCTGGGCGATGGTGCGTTCCTGATGCCGGACGGATCGGTCAACCCTACCCGCTATCAGGAAGCCGGCAGGCTATTGGCCGCCATGCATGAGCGGGAATGGCCTCGCAGCATCACCGTCGCCGAGGGTGTCGAATATGTGGTGCCGATCTATGACCGGGCCGCATTCGAGATCGAATGCGCGCTCCTGCTCGACTGGTACATTCCCTTCACCGAGGATCGTGTGGCCACGGACGAAGAGCGCCAGGAGTTCAACCAGCTGTGGGAGCCGCTGATCACGCGGCTTCTTGAATGTGAGCAGAGCCTCGCCCTGCGCGACTATCACTCGCCGAACATCATCTGGCGCGAGGAGCGTGACGGGCTCGACCGGCTAGGCGTCATCGACGTGCAGGATGCAGCGTTCGGACCCGCTGCCTTCGACGTGGCGTCGCTCGCGATGGATGCACGTGTCGACGTCTCGCCGGAAGTGGAGCGGGCCATAGTCGACGCCTACTGCGCAGCGCGAACCGGTGCGTTCGATCGCGCCGCCTTCGAGGAAGCCTACGCCATCACGGCTGCGCAGCGGAACACGAAGATCCTCGGCATTTTCGTACGGTTGGCGAAGCGCGACGGCAAGCCGGGTTACCTCAAGCATCTGCCGCGCATTCAGGACTACCTGCGCCGGGCGCTTGCCCATCCATCGCTCTCCGACCTTCGCGCCTTCTATGAACGGCATGGCTTTCTTGGAGAACAGGCGCGATGAACGGCTCGCCGGACAAGGCGATGGTGCTTGCCGCCGGGCTTGGCACGCGCATGCGTCCGCTGACCGATCACATGCCGAAGCCGCTCGTCCGTGTGGGTGGAAAGACGTTGCTCGACTGGGGGCTGGATGCGCTCGGCGACGCTGGCGTGCGCGAGGCCGTGGTCAACGTGCACTATTTTCCTGACATGCTGGTTGAGCATGTCGCGTCGCGACAGACACCTGCCATCACCATTTCCGATGAGCGTGACCAGCTGCTCGATTCCGCCGGTGGAATTGTGAAGGCACTATCGTTTTTCGGTGGAGAACCGTTTTTCATCCTCAACGCCGACACATTCTGGATCGACCGTGACGGTTCGAACCTGGAGCGGCTCGCCTCGTTCTGGGATGGGGAGCGGATGGACATTTTGCTGATGCTGGCGGACCCACAGATTGCAACTGGCCATACGGGCAAGCTGGACTTCGTGATGAAAGACGGCGGTGCGCTCCAGCGCGCCAGGGGTGCTGACAATGGCTTTATCTACGCCGGTGTTGCCATTCTACATCCGCGCATCTTTGAGGGCGCTTCGCCCGAGCCGCATTCGCTAAACCTCTATTTCGATCGGGCCATTGCAGCTGATCGTCTGTTCGGCCTGCCGCTGGATGGCCATTGGCTGACGGTTGGGACGCCTGATGCAATCGCGCCTGCGGAGGACGTGCTGCGCCAGGTGAGCAAGGCTTCATGACGGAAGGCCTCAGCAGCACCCCCAACGTATTTTCCATTCCGCCGGGTGTGCCATATCTGGCCACGCTGGCCGAGTCGCTGCTGAACGGGACGCTGGTTCCGAGCTTCCGCTATGCGGGCGATCCGCTGGCGCTTTCCGAGGTGACAATCTACCTGCCGACCCGCCGTGCGGTGCGCGAGCTGCGCGCCGAGCTGATGAAGCAGCTGGGCGGCGATACTGTCATTCTTCCGGTCGTCCGCGCGCTTGGTGAGTTCGAGGAAGAACTCACCGATGTTTCCGAGGAAGGCGGTGCCGAGCAGCTGGAGATGGTTACTCCGATCGCCAGTCTCGACCGCATCCTCATGCTGGCGCCGCTGGTGCAGAGGTGGAAGAGCCGACTTCCCTCGCATGTGGCGGCACTCTTCGAGGAAGGGATCATCATCCCCGCCTCGCTCTCGGACAGCCTGTGGCTGGCGCGCGATCTCGCCGGTCTTATGGACGAAATCGAGATGGAGGAAGGCGACTGGTCGAAGCTTGCCGAGCTTGCGCCGGACGAGCTTGCCATCTGGTGGCAGGTGACGCTCGAATTCCTGCAGATCGTGACCATGGCCTGGCCTGCCGCGCTCGCGGAATTGGGCAAGTCCAATCCGGCTGCGCACCGGAATGCAATGATTTCTGCCGAAGTCGCGCGGCTGAAGCGCAACCCGCCCAAGGGGCCGGTGATAGCTGCTGGTTCTACCGGTTCGAATCCTGCCGTAGCACGACTGCTCGGTGCGATTTCCCGGCTGGAGAAGGGCGCGGTGGTACTGCCGGGGCTCGATCTTCAGCTGGACGAGAGATCGTGGAATGCGGTTGGCGACAGCGATGAGCCATCCTCCTGCGGCCATCCGCAGTTTGGCCTGAAGCGCCTGTTGAAGGCGATTGGCATCGAGCGCTCTGGCGTGCAGGAAATCGGCCGCGCAACCCCTGCCCTTGCCGCGCGGCGTCTGATTGTGCGTGAAGCACTGCGACCCGCGCAGACGACGGATTTCTGGGCGTATGACCGGCAATCCGTTGAACAGGCGCTGCAGGATGGAGCGCTTGAAGATGTCAGCCTGATTGAAGCGGCAAGTGAGCGTGAAGAGGCTGCGGCGGTAGCCGTCGCCTTACGCCACGCGATCTCCGCCGGCGAGAATACCACGGCGGCAGTGATTACGCCAAACCGTGAGCTCGCTCGTCGTGTAGCAACCGAACTGCGCCGTTTCGGGATCCGTGCGGATGATTCCGGTTCGCGACCGTTGGGCGATACTGCGCCTGCAACGCTGCTGCGATTGATGATCGACACGGTGTGCACTCCCGAAGAGCCGGTGGCAATCGTGAGCTTGCTGAAGCATCCGCTGCTCTATCTCTCGCTCCCCCGCGAGGTGGTGAAGCGGTCAGCTGAGCTTATCGAGCTTGTCGCGATGCGCGGCGGCACGGGGCGGCCCAACATCGTTAGCCTGGGTGATCTGTTCGAGATGCGGCTGACGCAGCTGGCGGAAGGGCGCAAGCCGAACTGGTTCTCACGTCTGACCGAGGCGAGCATCGGCGAAGCGCGTGATGTGCTGGCGCGGATCGGCCAAGCGCTTGAGCCGCTCGCCTCGCTGCGCGACCAACCAGCCGTGACGCTTTCCGAAATCGCCCGCGCCTCTGTGCTCTCGCTCGAAGCGCTGGCTCGGCAGGAGGACGAAAGCCTCTACGAGCTTTATCGCGGCGAAGCGGGCGAAACGCTCGCGCGCTTCCTGCGTGAGCTCGTTGAGACGCAATCCGGCATTCTCGTTGGCCTCCACGAATGGCCGGATGTCTTCGGCGCGTTGATCGCGGGCCGGATGGTGAAGCCGCAGATGGGCGGCGACCATCGCGTGTTCATCTGGAGCCCGATTGAAGCCCGTCTGCAGCAGGTGGATACGCTGGTGCTCGGCAGCCTCAACGAGGGTGGCTGGCCGCAGGTGCCCTCCTCCGACCGGTTCATGTCGCGCATGATGAAGGGCGAGCTGTCGCTTCTGCCGCCAGAGCGGCGCATTGGCCTTGCCGCACATGACTTTACGATGGCGATGGGTACGCCGCGCGTCATCCTCTCCCGCTCCGCGCGGGCTGGTAATGCGCCGGCTGTGGCTTCGCGCTGGCTGCAGCGTCTCGTCGCCTGTGCCGGGCCTGAACAGGCTGACGCCATGAAGCTGCGCGGCCAAAAATATCTTGACTGGGCAGCGGCGTTGGCGGCAACCGGAAGCGAGGATTTCGCATCGCGTCCCAATCCAAAGCCGCCGCTTGAAGCTCGACCCAAGCGCTTCTCGGTCACGGAAGTTGAAACGTTGCGGCGTGATCCTTACGCGATCTACGCACGCAAGATCCTCAAGCTGCAGGCGCTGGAGCCCTACATACGCGATCCGGGTGCAGCCGAGCGCGGCACGCTGTTCCATGATGCGCTGGACGCATTCGTCCGCTCCGGTATCGATCCGGCGGATCCGAAAGCGCATGAGCGGCTGCTTGAAGCGGGTCGCCAGGTCTTTGACGAGGCCCAATTGCCTCAGGATGTTCGCACCGTCTGGTGGCCGCGTTACGAGCAGACGGCAGTCGGTGTGCTGGCGTGGGAACGGGCGCGGAACAATTGGGTGCGCGAGCGCCATCCGGAGATTGCAGCTTATCCCATCAATGTAGGCGAGCGGGAGGTGACACTTTCGGGTCGTGCGGACCGGATCGACCTTCTGGACGACGGGACGGCGGAGATCATCGACTACAAGACGGGCAGCAATCCGTCGGTCAAGCAGGCGCACACGCTGCTTTCGCCGCAGCTTCCGCTCGAGGCAGCGCTTTTGCACCGCGGTGCTTTCGCCGATCTGGGGCCAGTGCCGCCTGGAAAGCTCACCTATGTGCGTCTGCGCGCCAATGGTGAGGTTGTGCCGGAATCGATCCTCAAGACGAACAAGAGCGTCAAGTCAGCCATAGAGCTGGCCGAGGAAGCCTGGGAGCGGCTCGGCAAGCTGCTCGACTTCTATTCCAATCCCGGCAGCGGGTATCTCTCCCGCGCCCTGCCCTTCAAGGAGGGTGATGTGGAGGGCGAGTACGACCATCTCGCGCGTGTGCTTGAGTGGTCGGCCGGTGGCGATGGCAATCACGGGGGAGACGTGGAATGAAGGCGCCTCTACGCATTCCTCCGGACACGATCAGAGATCAGGCGCTGGCTTCTGATCCCGGGCTGTCCGCCTGGGTGTCGGCCAATGCGGGTTCCGGCAAAACGCACGTGCTGGCGCAGCGCGTCATCCGCCTGCTGCTAAAGGGCACGAACCCCTCGAAGATCCTGTGCCTTACCTATACGCGCGCGGCGGCGGCGAACATGTCGAACCGCGTGTTCGCCAATCTTGCGAAGTGGAGCACGGCGACCGACGAAGACCTCGCCAAAGAGGTTGAGGCGCTGGAAGGTGAGCGGCCAACAGCGGCGAAGCTGCGGAGGGCGCGCCAGCTCTTTGCGCGAGCGCTGGAGACGCCAGGCGGGCTCAAGATCCAGACAATCCACGCGTTCTGCGAAGCGATCCTGCACCAGTTCCCGCTGGAGGCGAATATCGCCGGGCATTTTGAAATGCTTGACGAGCAGATGGAACAGGCGCTGTTCCTCGAGGCGCGGCGGGAGCTTCTGACCACCGTTTCGGCGCATCAGGACGGCCCGCTGCACCGGGCCTTCGCTGATATATTACAGCGCGGTGGAGAGAGCGGGCTGCAGTCGCTGCTCGAAGAGATCGTCGCCAAGCGCGATGCCTTGCGTCGGTTCATCGAAGAACTGACGGATGGGTTTTCCATCGAGAAGGGTCTGAGGGAAGAGTTCGGCTTCGGGCCGGACGAGAGTGCAGCCACCATAGCTGCCGCAAACTGGCCACTGCCGGGGTTCAGTCCCTCGCAGTACACGGAGTTTGCGCTCGCGGCTGAGGATGTCGGCGCAAAGAACCTCCTCGACTGGATGGTGGGCGACTGCAACCGTGCCTTTGAAGAGCGCGATCCGCTGCAGCGGCTCGATCTTCTCCGCAAGGCGTTCTTCACCGCCTCCGAGGGAAAGCCCTACGGCGAACGCGCCTTCACCAAGGCGCTGCGGGCACGGCTACCCGACATCTACGAACGCTACCTTGAAGCCGCCTCCTTCCTTGAAGGCGTCTGTGACAAGGTCGCGTTGCTGCGCCAGATCGAGGCAACCAATGCGGTGGCGGCAATCGCCGATGCGTTGATCAACCAGTACGAGAACCTGAAGCGCGCGCGTGGCTTCCTTGACTTCAATGACCTGATCCAACGAACTGTCGCCCTGCTGTCGCGTGCCGATGTCGGCCCATGGGTGCAGTACAAGCTCGATCGCGGCATCGATCACATCCTGATCGATGAGGCGCAGGACACGAGCCCGGCCCAATGGGACATCGTGCGCAAGCTTGCGGAAGAATTTTTTGCAGGCCATGGCGCTCGCGACGGGGTCCAGCGCACCATTTTCGCTGTGGGCGACGAGAAGCAGTCGATCTATTCCTTCCAGGGCGCGGAACCGGCTGCGTTCACGGAAAGCGGCTTTGCCTTCGAGCAGAAGGTGCCACTCAATGGCGGGCGGTTCGAGCGCGTGAAGCTCACCCGCTCTTTCCGCTCGACCGAGGATGTGCTGCGGGCCGTCGATCTGGTCTTCTCGCGACCCGAAGCGCGGCAGGGCGTGACCTATTACGACGAGCCGATCGAGCACAAGGCCATCCGCGAGAATGCGCCAGGCTATGTGGAGGTCTGGTCGCCGCTGAGCCCCATCACCGTCGAAGAACCCGACGACTGGACCCAGGCGGTCGACCATGCCTCAGCTCCGGCGGTTCGGCTCGCAGAAGTCATCGCAGACAGGATCAAGACCTGGCTGAAGGACGGCGATGTGCTTGAGGGCAAGCAGCGGAAGATCCGGGCCGGTGACATCATGGTGCTGGTGCGCAAGCGTGACCGCTTCGTGCACGCACTTTCCCGCGCGCTCAAGAACCGGAAGATTGCAGTTTCCGGTGCCGACAGGCTGCGCCTTACTTCGCATATAGCCATCAAGGATCTCGTGGCGCTTGGGCGCTTCCTGGTGCAGCCGCACGATGATCTTTCGCTCGCGGCAGTGCTGAAGAGCCCGATCTTCAAGCTTGACGAAACCGCGCTGTTCGAGCTCGCCTATGGGCGAGGAGACCGGTCACTTTTCTCGTCTCTGATTGATATATCAAAGCAAAATCAGCAAATTGCATTGATTGTTGCGACCTTGCGCGAGTGGCAGTCGCAAGCGGCTTTCATGCCGGTTTATGAGTTCTATGCAGGTGTGCTGACCGGCTCTCCCAATCGGGAGGGCGCGCGCAAGCAGTTCGTCGCCCGGCTGGGCCTTGAGGCGAATGACGTGCTGGACGAGTTCCTGTCCTTCTGCTTTACCGCTGAGAAGACTGGGCTCATCGGGCTGGAGTCTGTTCTGGCAACGCTGGAAGGTGCTGCGCCCGAGATCAAGCGCGAGATGGATCAGTCGCGTGACGAGATCCGCATCATGACCGTGCATGCCGCCAAGGGGTTGGAAGCGCCGGTTGTGTTCCTGGTGGATCCCGGCAGTGCGGCTGTCAGCACCAGCCATATTCCGGATCTGCTGCCGATCAAGCTCAACAGCCGCACGGACGTCACTGGCTTCCTGTGGCGGAAGGGCAAGGATCTCGCCAACAGCGTGATGCGCGGCTTTGAAGCCGAGGTGAAACGCAAGGCCGAAGATGAATACCGCCGCCTGCTCTATGTGGGCATGACGCGGGCCGAGGACCGCTTGATCGTCTGCGGCTATCACGGAGCCAAGCCCAATGCGGAAACCTGGCACAGCATGGTGCTGGCTGCCTTCCAGGGTCAGGCTGGCGCTGAAGAACGGAACGATCCTGAAGTCTGCGCGCCGGTTCTGCGCTTCCGCACGACGCCCGTGGGCGAGATCGAGATCAAGCAGGGCGAGGAAGAGAAACAGCGGAGTGCTGTGCCGCTTCCGCCTGAGTTGCTGATGCCACTCCCCCCTGCCCCGGTCATTCCAAAGCCGCTCGCGCCTTCAGGTGCCGGGCTGCTCATCGAGGGAGAGAGGGAAATCGTCCCCTCGCCTGTCTCTCCGGTTCTGGGTCCGGCAAAGGCACCGGGGTTTGCGTTGGAGCGTGGTAACGCCATCCACCGTCTGCTGCAGTTCCTGCCGGAAGTGCCTGAGCACGACCGAGAAGCCGTCGCGTGGCGATATCTGGAGCGAGTGGGATCGAACTGGCCTGAGGGCGAAGCAGACAAGGCGGCTGACGCCGTCATGGCTATTCTGACGAACGGACATTTCGCACCGATCTTCGCGCCAGGATCACGTGCGGAAGTGTCCGTGATGGGCAAGCTCAAGGTGGCGGGAACGCTGCGGGCGATCTCCGGCAAGGTGGACCGGCTGGCCGTCACGGACGAGCGTGTGCTTTTGGTCGACTACAAGACGAACCGCCCTGCCCCGACAAACGTGGCTGAGGTGCCAAAGGGCTATATCGCGCAGCTCGCGCTTTATGCTGAATTGATAAAACCGCTCTATCCGGACCGCAAAGTGGTGGCCGCGCTGCTCTTCACCGAAATTCCCCTTCTCATTGAACTAGATGAGGGACAACTTTCCGCCGCGCTTGCGGGACTCACGGCAGCGTGAGAAAAACATTCCTTGATAACTGTCCCACAATTGCCCACATATCGGGCAACATCCCACTTGATATTCTAGGAGAGGCTTATGGCCACCGTGACCGTGAACGCCGGTAACTTCGACACCGATGTCCTTCAGTCCAACGAACCTGTTGTCGTGGATTTCTGGGCGGAATGGTGCGGACCGTGCAAGATGATCGCCCCAGCGCTTGAAGAGATCTCTGCCGAGCTCGCAGGCAAGGTGACGGTTGCCAAGCTGAACATTGATGAGAACCCGGAAATCGCCGCCCGCTTTGGAGTGCGCTCGATCCCGACCCTCATGATCTTCAAGAACGGCGAAGTTGCTGACATCAAGGTTGGTGCTGCCCCGAAGACGGCGCTCGCTTCCTGGATCAACTCCGCCGCTTAAGTTCGGCTGACACCAGATAGAAAAAGCCCGGCCAGTGTGAACTGCGCCGGGTTTTTTGTTATTCAGGCGCCATATCGTTGGCGGCGAGAACATCGCCGGCGAGATAGAGTGACCCGCAGATCAGGATGCGCGGTGGCGTATCGCCGTCCCAGGTCTCGCGAAGCAGCGACAGTGCGCTTTCGACGCTTGCCAAAGGCTCGGCTGGTAGTCCTGCTTCCATTGCCCTTGAAGACAGAACCGATGGCGGAACGCCCGCCTCGCTGCTGGTGATCGGAACGGTGTAGACGTGGCGCGCCATGCCGTGAAAGGCGCGAAAGAAGCCGGTCTGATCCTTGGTGTTAATCATGCCAGCGATGAGGACGAGCTGCTTCTGCTGGCGTTCCTCGACGGCGGCAAGCGCTTCGGCAATGACAACGCCCGCATCGGGGTTGTGTCCGCCATCAAGCCAGATTTCGGAACCTTCCGGCGCGAGATCGACCAGCGGTCCGCTGGTCAGCTGCTGTAGACGGGCCGGCCAGGTGACCGACTGCATTGCTGTTTCGGCGGATTTCGGCGTCACGGGGAAACCAGCGGCCTTCACGGCTGCAATCGCAGCGGCAGCGTTGCTGATCTGGTGGCGACCGCGCAGACGAGGGAGCGGAAGGTCCATCAACCCATCCTCGTCCTGGTAGACGAGACGGCCTCGCTCTTCATAGGCGACGAAATCCTGTCCGTAGACCTTGAGCGGACAGCCGAGGCGTTCCGCCGTGTCGACCAGAACTTCCTGCGCCGCATCCCACTCCTGATTTCCGATGACCACCGGAGCTCCGCGCTTGACAATGCCTGCCTTTTCAGCGGCAATCAGCTCGACGCGGTCGCCCAGAAACGCCTGATGGTCGAGCGAAATCGGCATGATCAGGCTGACGGCCGGACGCGGGATGACATTCGTCGCATCGAAGCGGCCGCCGAGGCCGACTTCCAGGATGCAGGCATCTGCGGGATGCTCCGTGAAGAGGAGGAACATCGTGGCGGTCAGCAATTCGAAGACGGTGATCTTCTCGCCCTTGTTGGCATCGGCAACGCGCTGCAGCGCTTCGGCCAGCACGTCATCTTCGACGAGCCGACCGCCGCCGGGCGCAGCGATGCGGTAGCGCTCATGCCAATTTACCAGATGCGGCGAGGTGTGCACGTGAACCTTGAGGCCAGCGGCCTCAAGCAATGCACGGGAGAAGGCCGACGCTGACCCCTTGCCGTTGGTTCCGGCGATGTGGATCACCGGCGGCAGCCGGTCCTGCGGATTGCCCAACGGCGCGAGAAGCCGTCTGATCCGGTCTAACGAGAGGTCGAAGCCCTTCGGATGAAGCTCCGACAGGCGCTCGATCAACCGCGCGGCCTTGCTCATAGGATTTTGAACTCCAGCGCCTGATCAGGCTTGTACCGGTTGATCCTGCAGCTCCGTTGGCTCAGGCTGCGCCGCCGTGACTTCTGCAACCGTCTCGACTTTCATCAATATCTTGAGCAGGCGAGCAATGGTGGACTTCAGCTCCAGACGGGAGACCACCATGTCCACCATGCCGTGTTCCATGAGGTACTCGGCGCGCTGGAAGCCTTCGGGCAGCTTTTCGCGAATTGTCTGCTCAATCACGCGCGCGCCAGCAAAGCCGATCACAGCACCGGGTTCGGCGATATGCACGTCGCCCAGCATAGCGTAGGAGGCGGAAACGCCGCCCGTGGTCGGGTTCGTCAGAACGACGAAGTAGGGCAGCCCCGCTTCCTTCAGGCGATCCAGTGCAACGGTCGTGCGCGGCAGCTGCATCAGCGAGAGAATGCCTTCCTGCATGCGGGCACCACCGGAAGCAGCAAACAGCACGAGCGGCAGCTTGCGCTCGACAGCCGTTTCAAAGCCCTTGATGATTGCTTCGCCCGCAGCCATGCCGAGCGACCCACCAATGAAGGTGAAGTCCTGCACGGTTGCGACGATCTCGAGGCCTTCGATGCGGCCGACGGCGTTCAGAACAGCGTCTTCCAGACCCGTCTTGGCCTTGGCGTCGCGCAGACGATCGGTGTAGCGGCGCTCGTCGCGGAACTTCAGCGGATCGATCGCGACCTTCGGGCTTTCCAGAAGCTCGTAAACACCATCATCGAAGAAGAAGCGCAGGCGGTTCTTGCCGGAAATCTTCATGTGGGCGCCGGACGTTGGTACAACCCATTGGTTCTCCTCAAGGTCCTTGTGGAAGACCATCTCGCCTGTTTCAGGGCACTTGATCCAGAGGTTCTCCGGCATATCCCTGCGGCCAAGCATGGAGTTGATCTTGGGCCGTACGTAGTTGGTGATCCAGTTCATCGGAAAACCCTTACTGATTACTCACGCCGTGAAACATCCGGCAAGATTACGTCGATTATTCGGCTATTGGTTATTCGGCTGGTGCGAGACGCGCCTCACGGACACCCTGCGCAAGGCCGCGCACGAGTGTGGCGACGGCTTCTGCAGGATCTGCGGTCGTCTTTCCGTCTGAGCCAAGCACATTGGCAACCGCATTGACGATGGCCGTGCCAACGACCACACCATCAGCGGAAGCGCCGATAGCCTTGGCCTGAGCCGCCGTCTTGACGCCGAAGCCAACGCAGACCGGAAGGTCCGTGTGCCGCTTGATGCGGTTCACCGCCTCGCTGACCTTCGTCGTGTCCGCCAGGGCCGAGCCGGTGATGCCGGTCATGGAGACGTAATAGACGAAGCCCGAGGTGTTCTCGAGCACCTTCGGCAGGCGCTTGTCGTCCGTCGTCGGCGTTGCCAGGCGGATGAAGCTAAGACCAGCCTTGAGCGCCGGAATGCAGAGTTCCTCGTCCATTTCCGGCGGCAGGTCGACCACGATAAAGCCGTCGATACCCGCAGCCCTGGCGTCGGCCAGAAAGCGGTCCACACCGTAGATGTAGATCGGATTGTAGTAACCCATCATCACGATCGGCGTGGTGTCGTTCCCGCGACGGAATTCTTCCGCCATCTTCAGGGTCTTGGCCAGCGTCTGGCCACCCTTCAGAGAGCGAAGGCCCGCAGCCTGAATGGCGGCGCCATCAGCCATCGGATCGGAGAACGGCATGCCGAGCTCGATGATGTCGGAGCCAGCTTCCGGCAGCGCCTTCATTACAGAAAGCGATGTCTCGTAGTCCGGATCGCCACCCATGAAATAGGTGACCAAGGCCGGGCGGTTTTCCTGCCGCAGCCGGGCAAAAAGCGCATCAATGCGAGTGGACTTCATACCGGACATTCCTGCTTCACTCTGCGACATGGATCAGATCTCCATGTCCATCATCTTCGCAACCGTATGGACGTCCTTGTCGCCACGGCCGGAGAGATTGACGATCATGATCTGGTCCTTGCCCATGGTCGGGGCGGTCTTGACCGCCTGCGCGATGGCATGGGCGGATTCCAGCGCCGGTATGATGCCCTCAAGCTTGGTCGTCAGCTTGAACGCTTCAAGCGCTTCGTCATCAAGGATCGGCACGTATTTCACGCGGCCGGTGTCCCGCAGCCAGGAATGCTCAGGGCCAACGCCCGGATAGTCGAGGCCGGCAGAAATCGAGTGGCCGTCCAGGATCTGGCCGTCGTCGTTCTGCAACAGATAGGTGCGGTTGCCGTGGAGAACGCCGGGGCGGCCCGCGTTCATGGAAGCGCAATGCTCGATGCCATCGAGACCACGACCGCCAGCTTCGACGCCAATGATCTCGACATTCTTGTCATCGAGGAATGGATGGAAGATGCCGATGGCGTTCGATCCGCCGCCGACCGCAGCGATGATTACGTCCGGAAGACGTCCTTCCTGCTCCACGATCTGCTCGCGTGCTTCCTTGCCGATCACCGACTGGAATTCACGTACCAGCTCCGGATAAGGGTGCGGGCCGGCCGCCGTGCCAATCAGGTAATAGGTGTTCTCGACGTTGGTCACCCAGTCGCGGAGTGCCTCGTTCATGGCATCCTTGAGCGTGCCGTGACCAGAGTTGACCGCGTTCACTTCTGCGCCCAGCAGCTTCATGCGGAAGACGTTCGGCTTCTGACGCTCCACGTCCGTGGCACCCATATAGACGACGCAGGGGAAGTTGAAGCGGGCCGAAACGGTGGCGGAAGCCACGCCGTGCTGGCCTGCGCCGGTTTCAGCGATGATGCGGGTCTTGCCCATGCGCTTTGCCAGAAGGATCTGGCCAAGGCAGTTGTTGATCTTGTGGCTGCCCGTGTGGTTCAGGTCTTCGCGCTTGAAGTAGATCTTTGCGCCGCCGAGATGCCGGGTCAGGTTTTCGGCGAAATAGAGCTTGGAAGGGCGACCGGCATAGTGGGTCGAAAGCGCCTGCAGCTCCGCCTGAAAGGCAGGGTCGGTCTTGGCTTCGTTCCAGTGCTTTTCGAGATCCAGGATGAGGGGCATGAGCGTCTCGGCGACGAAACGGCCGCCAAAGATGCCGAACATTCCCTGTTCATCAGGGCCGGTCCGGAACGAGTTTGGTTCAATCGGCTTGTTCATGCCGCTCCCTCATTTGTAATCGCCCGCACTGCA
Organism: Nitratireductor aestuarii; assembly: GCF_014641695.1. GTDB lineage: Bacteria > Pseudomonadota > Alphaproteobacteria > Rhizobiales > Rhizobiaceae > Chelativorans > Chelativorans aestuarii. Next base: position 156,410 of record NZ_BMIF01000002.1, read on the forward strand.
CGGAAAAATGCGCGTATCTTTTCTGGATCCTTCTCGCCCGGCGCATTCTCGACGCCCGATGACACATCGACGCCCGAAGGTCTTGCCAGACGAAGCGCGGAAGCAATGTTTCCAGCATTGACGCCACCGGAAAGCATGTAATCCACGTTGGCGTCAAGGGAAGTGAGAATCGTCCAGTCGAAGGCGACGCCATTGCCGCCGGGAAGGTCAGCACCCGCCGGTGGTTTTGCATCGAGAAGGAAACGGTCGGCCACGCCGAGATAGGTCTTGATCAGGTCGAGATCGCTGGCTTCGCGAATGGAAAGCGCCTTGATGACCGGCAGGCCGTGGCGGGACTTCAGTTCGCGGATGCGATCTGCCGTTTCATGGCCGTGGAGCTGGAGGATGTCCGGCTTCATGCCGCTGACGATCGCATCGAGCGTCGCATCATCCGCGTCAACCGTTACGGCAACAGCCAGCGCCTTGCCTCTGGCGGCCTCACGCAGCCGGGCAGCCTCTTCGATCGAGATGTGTCGCGGGCTCTTCTCGAAGAAGATGAAGCCGATGTGGCTCGCGCCGCTCTCAAGGGCAGCGGCGACAGCCTCGTCGCTTTTCAGGCCGCAGATTTTGATGTCCAGCGTCATGGGCGGTGGAGTGCCACGAAATGCTCCGAAAGTCGAGGTCTGACGGATGTTTAAGTGAAGCGAAGGGCCTGAAGCGAGGAGCCATTTCGCTTCAGCCAATCGCGGCAGCGCTCCGTATCCGGGCAGAGCTCCGTGCAGAGCTTCCAGAAGCGGGGGCCGTGGTTCATTTCCTTCAGATGCGCGACCTCATGGGCGACGAGGTAATTGATGACCGGTGACGGCGCCATCATGATGCGCCACGAGAAAGACAGAACGCCGTCGTGGGTGCAGGATCCCCAGCGGCTCGATGTATCACGATAGCGTATCGTTTTCGCCTTGCGCCCGACGGTGGCCGTGTGTTTGGCCACGAGAGCCTCGATATCGTGTTTGGCCTCGCGCTTCAGAAAGTCTGCAACACGGCGGGGCAGATGTTCGATCTCGCCATGGACCAGAAGAACAGGTTCACCTTCCCGAACGATGGCGGAAACAGTCCCTCGCCTGCCCTCTTCATGAATGATGAGGTGCGGTTTCCCGCGTAGCGGCAGTTTGATGCCGGGGCGGATCTGGGCGTCGGTCGGAAGTTTCTTGTATCGCTCTTCGAGCCAATCCTGATGGCGGGCAATGAAGCGCAGCACATCCGGAAAAGATATTCCGGGTGGGGTGGTCACCCGTAGCCCCTCGCCTGCAGTGGCAATCCGCAGCGTAAGTCGCCTCGCCCGCGCGTTTTCGACGATCTTCAACGGAATCGCCCTGCCCGCGACCATGTGCGTGCGCTCGGCTGCATCGGCCTTCTTGAGAAAGTTTGGAGTGAAACCCAGCAGCGACATGACGATCGTTGATTCGAAAGACCTTTACAGAATTAGTCGACCTGCCCCTCCAAGAGAAGCGCAAAAGAAAAGCGGCGCCGAAGCGCCGCCTGTATTGGAGCTAATATTGATCAGCTATTGTTCAGATCCGAGACATCGGTAGTCGGCGCCGGCCGGTTACGATGGGACATGAAGCGGTCGAACTCTTCCTGATCCTTGGCGCGGCGCAGTTCACGCATGTAATCGTCGAACTCGTCACGCATCGCGTCGAGCTTGCGGCGCTCCTCAGCCAGGCGCTCAAGTTCCTTGGTGCGCCAGTCGTCGAAGGCTACGTTGCCGGTGCTGTGGACCGGGCGAGAGCTGCGGCGGCAGTTGGAAAACATGCTGTCGGTGGCGCGGTTGACCTCGTTTTTGAAGTTGCCTAGCCGATCACCCCAGAGGATGTAGGCCAGCATTGCGAGCCCAAGCGGCCAGTAAGCGATGAAGCCGAGGACCATCAAAGCGATAGTAGCCGGCGTCCAGGCGGGACGGAGCATAGCGGATTGTGTCATCTTCAGCGTTCCTCATAGGGTTACCGGGCGGGGTGCTGCTAATGACATGGTTAACATGGTTGCCCGATTCAAGAACGGGCAACAACTAAGTGTATCCAGGGTCAGCTGGTCCTTCCCTGGAAGGACTCCCTCAGGGCCGTCAGCGCCTTGGTCATCAGCGAAAGATCCTGCGGACGGGAAAGCCGGTGGTCGCCGTCCCGAATGAGTGTGATGGTCACGTCATCCTTCGGCAGGTGCTCAACCAGCCGCATTGCATGGCTGTAGGGGACATCGGGGTCGGCCATGCCCTGCAGGATGTGGACCGGGCAATGGGTGTCGATGATCCCATCCAGCACACGGTTGTTCCGTCCATCGTCCAGCAGAGCCTTGGTGTAGATGTTGGGCTCCGGGGAATATTCCGACGGTTCTTCGATGCGGCCAGTTTCTTCCAGCTGTTTGCGCATCGCGTCGGTCAGCTGGGGTTCCACCAGTTCCGTGGTGAAGTCGGGTGCCGGGGCAATCAGAAGCAGGCCCGCCAAGCGATCCGCCTGCCCTGCCCTCACCAGTTCCTGCACCATGCGCAGCGCGATCCAGGCGCCCATGGAGGAACCGACTAGAATTTGGGGGCCGAAGGTGTAGCGGTTGAACACCGCAAGGCTTTCGCTCAGCCAGCGGGAGATGGTTCCTTCAGCGAATTCGCCGCCCGACTCCCCGTGGCCGGAATAATCATGGCGCGTCACAGCGACGCCGTTCTGGATGCCCCATTCGTCCAGAACCTGCGCCTTGGTGCCCTTCATGTCAGAGCGATAGCCGCCAAGCCACATTACGCCCGGAACGGAACCGTCGCGGTGCCGAACTGCGATCCGCACGCGATCAACATCAAGGAACTCGGGCTCTGCTTCAGACATGATGCTACTCACTTGTTACAGGTACTCGGATTCACCAAATGATAGGGCAAAGGCATGTCCGATACCGTAGAAATTGTTTGTCGGGCTCATCTCGACCCGTGATTCTTTCTACAGCCTGTGCTATTGACATGCAAAATTGACTACGCACATAGCGATCATCCCCGCTGTGGGCTCCACTTTTTGTATCAACGACCCGGAGACAACGACCATTCGCAAGCCATTTAAAGCAGCGCCCGTAGTAAAAGACGGCCCTCGCGCCAACCGTGACATTCGCGCCCCCAGGGTGCAGCTCATCGACGCGGAAGGCACCAATCTTGGCGAGATGTCTATCGAAGACGCCCTCGCAGCTGCAGATGAAGCTGGGCTTGACCTGGTGGAAATTTCACCGAATTCCGTTCCGCCTGTCACCAAGATCACCGATCTCGGCAAGCTGAAGTACCAGGGCCAGAAGAAGGCTGCTGAGGCTCGCAAGAAGCAGAAGACGGTCGAAATCAAAGAAATCAAGATGCGTCCGAACATCGATAGCCACGACTACGATGTGAAGATGCGCGCTGTGAAGCGCTTCTTTGAGGACGGCGACAAGGTAAAGCTGACCCTGCGCTTCCGCGGACGCGAAATGGCTCACCTGGAGCTCGGCATGAAATTGCTCAACCAGGTCAAGGCTGACACTGAAAGCTTCGCCAAGGTGGAAGCCGAGCCGAAGCTCGAAGGCCGCCAGATGATGATGGTACTGGCGCCGCGTTAAGCTGGCGCGACAAGATTCTGGCCATTGGCAGCTTCTCTCTGCCCGCGCAGCTCTTGCGCGGCAGAGGACTTGCTGTTATGAGGCCGCCTGTCTGAACCGCCCGGCAGGGCATGCCGTGGCGGTTCAAAATGCTTACGGGCCTGGCCCGAAAGAGAACAAGCGCTACGGCGCCAAGACAATCGGAGAAGCAAAATGCCCAAGATGAAGACCAAGTCCGCGGTCAAGAAGCGGTTCAAGCTGACCGCAAGCGGCAAGGTAAAAGTAGCTGCGGCTGGCAAGCGCCACGGCATGATCAAGCGTACCACCAAGTTCATCCGCGATGCGCGTGGGACGATGGTTCTTTCCGATCAGGATGCAAAGATCGTTAAGAAGTACATCCCTTACGGGCTCTGAGCTGCGACGGTACAATTTAAGGAGATCATGCAATGGCACGTGTTAAGAGGGGCGTTACCGCCCATGCCAAGCACAAGAAAGTTCTGAACGCAGCCAAGGGTTTCTACGGCCGCCGCAAGAATACTATCCGCATCGCCAAGCAGGCAGTCGAAAAGTCGCTGCAGTATGCTTACCGCGATCGCAAGGCCCGCAAGCGCAATTTCCGCGCTTTGTGGATCCAGCGCATCAACGCAGCTGCTCGCGAGCATGGCCTGACCTACGGCCGTTTCATCGACGGTCTGAACAAGGCTGGTATCGAGATCGACCGCAAGGTTCTGTCGGACATGGCCATCCATGAGCCGCAGGCATTCGCTGTTCTGGTTGCTCAGGCGAAGACCGCCCTTGAGTACCTCAAGGACGCGACGCCGAACGAGTTTGAGAGCGCGGTCGCCTAAGCCCAGCGCTCCCGAAATATCTCGGTATTAAGTTCGGGAACCCGCGCTGGCAGGCTGGCGCGGGTTTTCTTTTTTCGCGGTAACGTCATCTGCCAAGGCAGGTGCGAATAGAATTGGACTGGGTGCCGAGGGCAAGGAAAAGACGATGAACGATCTGGACCAACTGGAAAAGCAGCTGCTCGACGAGATTGCTGCGGCAGGCGAGGAAGCAGCGCTTGAAGCTGTGCGCGTCGCTGCCCTTGGCAAGAAGGGCTCTGTCTCCGAGAAGCTGAAGCTTCTGGGCTCGATGTCGCCTGAAGAGCGGCAGACGATGGGGCCCGTCATCAACGGCCTCAAGACGCGCGTGACCGATGCTCTGGCCGCGCGTCGCGCCGAGCTGCGCGATGCGGCCATTGCGGCACGTCTGGAGCGCGAACGCGTTGACGTGACCCTTCCGGTCGCACGTTCCGCCGCCGAGCGCGGAAGAATCCACCCGATCAGCCAGGTGATCGACGAAATCGCAGCCATCTTCGGCGACCTCGGCTTCGAGATCGCGGAAGGTCCGGATATCGAGACCGACTACTACAACTTCACGGCGCTGAACTTTCCGGAAGGCCATCCGGCGCGCGAGATGCACGACACGTTCTTCCTTGAGCCCGACGCCAATGGCGAGCGCAAGCTACTGCGCACTCATACATCGCCGGTTCAGATCCGCACCATGGAAACGAAGAAGCCGCCGATCCGCATCGTGATCCCGGGCAAGACTTACCGCGCCGACTCAGACGCGACGCATACGCCGATGTTCCACCAGCTCGAAGGTCTGGTGATCGACAAGACGGCCAACGTCGCCAACATGAAGTGGGTGCTGACCGAGTTCTGCAAGGCTTATTTCGAGGTCTCGTCGCTCAACATGCGCTTCCGCCCGAGCTTCTTCCCGTTCACGGAGCCAAGCCTCGAAGTCGACATCCAGTGCGACCGTTCGCGTCCCGGCGAAGTGCGCTTCGGCGAGGGCAACGACTGGATGGAGATCCTCGGCTGCGGCATGGTTCACCCGAACGTCCTGCGCCATGGCGGGCTTGATCCGGACGAGTACCAGGGCTTTGCCTGGGGCATGGGCATCGACCGTATCGCCATGCTGAAATACGGCATGCCGGACCTTCGCGCCTTCTTCGATGCCGACGTTCGCTGGCTCGACCATTACGGCTTCCGTCCGCTTGATCTGCCGACCTTGTTCGGCGGTCTGAGCAGCTAATTTCTCAGGGCAGGCTGAAACATCATGAAATTCACACTCTCCTGGCTCAAGGATCACCTTGATACCGAAGCCTCGCTCGACGAGATCGTCGAAACGCTGACCATGATCGGCCTTGAGGTCGAGTCCGTCGACGACAAGTCCGTGCTGAAGCCGTTCACGATCGCCAAGGTCCTGAACGCTCAGAAGCATCCCGATGCCGACAAGCTTCAGGTGCTGACGGTGGACATCGGATCGGGCACGCCGCTGCAGGTTGTTTGCGGTGCGCCGAACGCACGCGCCGGCTTGATCGGCGCCTTCGCTGCTCCCGGCACCTATGTTCCGGGCATCGACGTGACGCTGTCCGTTGGCAAGATCCGTGGCGTCGAAAGCTTCGGCATGATGTGCTCGGAGCGCGAGCTGCAGCTTTCCGACGAGCACAACGGCATCATCGAACTTCCGGAAGATGCACCGGTGGGCACTTCCTATGCTGAATGGGCGAAGCTTGACGATCCGGTGATCGAGATTGGCCTCACGCCGAACCGTCCGGATTGCACGAGCGTCTATGGTGTTGCGCGTGACCTGGCGGCTGCCGGCCTCGGCACGCTCAAGGATGGCGCGGTTGCGCCGATCGCAGGGCAGGGCGCTTGTCCGGTGGAAGTGACGATCGAGGCCCCGGAACTTTGCCCAGGCTTCGGCCTGCGTCTGGTTCGCGGCGTCAAGAACGGCCCGTCGCCGAAGTGGCTGCAGCAGCGCCTGATCGCCATTGGTCTGCGCCCGATCAATGCGCTGGTCGACATCACCAATTACATGACCTTCGACCGCGGCCGTCCGCTGCACGTGTTCGACGCTGCGAAGGTCGCCGGAAACCTGGTGATCCGCCGTGCCAAGGAAGGCGAAAAGATCCTGGCGCTCGATGGTCGCGAGTACACGCTTTCGGGCGAGAACTGCGTCATCGCTGACGACAGGGGCGTGGAATCCATCGCCGGCGTCATGGGCGGCGAGCATTCCGGTTGCGACGAGAACACGACCGACGTGCTGATCGAGTCGGCGCTCTGGGCACCTCTGAACATTGCCCGCACGGGCCGTGAGCTCGGCATCATCACCGATGCGCGTTATCGCTTCGAGCGCGGTGTCGATCCGGAGTTTGCACTTCCCGGCCTTGAACTGGCAACGAAGATGGTGCTCGACCTCTGTGGTGGCGAGGCGACCGAAATCCGCGCAGTTGGCTTCAAGCCGACCGAACAGAAGGTCGTGACCTTCCCCGTGTCGGAAGTGAAGCGCCTGACGGGCATCGAAGTCTCGACCGAAGAGAGTCTCGCGATCCTGACGCGCCTCGGCTTTAAGCCACAGGGGCAGGGCGATGTGGTTGACGTGAAGGTGCCGACCTGGCGTCCGGATGTCGATGGCAAGGCGGATCTCGTTGAAGAGGTGATGCGCATCCACGGCGTCAACAAGATCGAGCCGCAGCCGATGATCTCCAAGGATTCGGTCTCGAGCCGTATCCTGACGACGGCGCAGATCCGCACGCGTCTGGCACGGCGCGCGCTGGCCGTGCGTGGCATGATGGAAGCGGTCACCTGGTCCTTCATCTCCGAAGCACAGGCACGGCCGTTCGCGGAAAACCGTCCGCTGATCAAGCTTGCAAACCCGATCGCTGCCGATCTCTCGACCATGCGTCCGTCACTGCTGCCGGGCCTGATCGCTGCGGCTCAGCGCAATGCCGACCGTGGCTTCCGCGATGTAGCTCTCTGCGAAGTCGCGGCCGCCTACGAAGGCGATCGTCCGCAGGACCAGCGCCGCGTTGCTTCCGGTGTTCGTCGTGGTACGGCGCGTCCGGGCGGGCAGGGCCGTAATTGGGCAGGCAATGTCGCTTCGGTCGACGTGTTTGTTGCCAAGGAAGATGCGCTCGCCGTTCTGGAAGCCTGCGGTGTTGCCGCCGACAAGCTGCAGATCGAGGCGGGTGGTCCAAGCTGGTATCACCCGGGTCGTTCAGGCACGATCAAGATGGGACCGAAGAACATTCTTGCCACCTTCGGTGAGTTCCATCCGCGTCTGCTCGAGGCCATGGACGTTTCCGGACCGCTCTGCGGTTTCGAGGTGTTCATCGATGCCGTTCCGGAACCGAAGGCCCGGGCGACACGCACCAAGCCTCGTCTCGACCTCTCGCCCTTCCAGGCGGTGACGCGCGACTTTGCCTTCGTGGTGAGCCGTGACGTTCCGGCCGGCACGTTGGTTCGCGCGGCCCTGGCTGCCGACAAGAAGCTGATCACCGGCGTCAATGTCTTTGACGTATTCGAAGGCCAGTCGCTCGGCGAGGACAAGAAGTCGGTAGCGATCGAGGTAACGGTTCAGCCGGTCGACAAGACGCTGACGGATGAGGACTTCGAGGCGCTGTCCAAGCGCATCGTTGACAATGTCACGAAGCAGACCGGCGGCGTGCTCCGCGCCTAGCGCGGTCATTCAGCTACACCATTGAAGAACCCGGCACCGCTTGGCGATGCCGGGTTTTTTGCAGAAACGCCTACTCAGTGCCCGGACGATCACTCACGCCGTGTTGAGCGGCAAGATACCGCACAGCATCACTGGGTACTCCTGCGAGAAGGTAAAGCTGAAAGCCACCTGGACGACCGGCAAACCGGATTGTCCGGCTTTCGCTGGCTCCTCATACATGCTTACTGCCAGGCACTCTTTACGAGAACGTTCAACCTGGTCTTCCGGTGGTGTGATGACGGCTTTCGCAAGAACAGCCTCATCAGATACGCCTATGCCGGAAACCCTTGGACTCTGCACTTTTTCGTCAATGACAGGTGCTGCAATGCAGCTGTTTGTCATCACAACATACAAGATGCCCCCCACGAAACATCCATAACTGTGCACTGCCTCAATCCACTTATATTCAGGGTACAACAGGCACATGGTCGCGCAAAAGTTTAAATAAAACGTATAGTACAATCAGTAATTGAGAAAGTGCGGGAAGCCGGATGCGCAGGAAATGCCTGCGCTTGATGTCATTACCGCCTTGCGCCTCAAAAGTGCGCTTCTTATATACGCGGCACACCATGGGTCAGCGCGATGTTGCTGAACCATGAATGCTATATTTGTCGAACAGGGGCTGTCCTCGGGAACGCCAAGATGGGTCCTGACAGTCTGCTAAGTGGAGAGAATAAATGGCTAAAGTCATTGGCATCGATCTGGGAACAACCAACTCCTGCGTCGCTGTTATGGACGGCAAGGACGCAAAGGTCATTGAAAATGCCGAGGGCGCGCGCACCACGCCGTCCATCGTTGCGTTTACTGATTCCGACGAGCGCCTTGTTGGCCAGCCTGCCAAGCGCCAGGCCGTGACCAACCCGGAGAACACGCTTTTTGCAATCAAGCGCCTTATCGGCCGCCGCTTCGACGACCCGATGGTCGAGAAGGACAAGAAGCTCGTTCCCTACAAGATCATCTCCGGTGACAATGGCGATGCCTGGGTAGAAGCCCACGGAGCCAAGTATTCTCCGTCGCAGGTATCCGCGATGATCCTTCAGAAGATGAAGGAGACCGCAGAATCCTACCTCGGCGAGACGGTCACTCAGGCCGTGATCACCGTCCCGGCTTACTTTAACGACGCCCAGCGTCAGGCGACGAAGGATGCCGGCAAGATCGCCGGTCTTGAGGTTCTGCGCATCATCAACGAGCCGACCGCAGCGGCGCTCGCCTACGGTCTCGATAAGCGGGATGGCAAGACCATCGCTGTCTACGACCTTGGTGGCGGTACGTTCGATATCTCGATCCTCGAGATTGGTGATGGCGTGTTCGAGGTGAAGTCCACGAACGGTGACACGTTCCTGGGCGGTGAAGACTTCGACATGCGCCTCGTCAACTATCTGACGGACGAGTTCAAGAAAGAGAACGGTATCGACCTCAGGAACGACAAGCTCGCTCTGCAGCGCCTGAAGGAAGCTGCCGAGAAGGCCAAGATCGAGCTGTCCTCGTCTGCCCAGACCGAAATCAACCTGCCGTTCATCACGGCTGACCAGACCGGTCCGAAGCACCTTGCCATCAAGCTCACCCGCGCGAAGCTGGAGAGCCTGGTCGAAGACCTGATCGCCCGCACCATCGCGCCTTGTAAGGCCGCTCTGAAGGATGCAGGCCTCAGCGCAGGCGAGATCGACGAAGTCGTTCTCGTTGGCGGCATGACCCGCATGCCCAAGGTGCAGGAAGCGGTGAAGAACTTCTTCGGCAAGGAGCCCCACAAGGGCGTGAACCCGGACGAAGTGGTCGCCATGGGTGCTGCTATCCAGGCGGGCGTTCTGCAGGGTGACGTCAAGGACGTGCTGCTGCTCGACGTGACGCCGCTGTCGCTCGGCATCGAGACGCTGGGTGGCGTGTTCACCCGCCTGATCGACCGCAACACGACCATCCCGACCAAGAAGAGCCAGGTGTTCTCGACGGCGGAAGACAGCCAGAATGCAGTGACGATCCGCGTCTTCCAGGGCGAGCGCGAAATGGCAGCCGACAACAAGCTGCTTGGCCAGTTCGATCTCGTTGGTATCCCGCCCGCACCGCGCGGCGTTCCGCAGATCGAAGTGACCTTCGACATCGACGCCAACGGCATCGTGAACGTGTCGGCCAAGGACAAGGGCACCGGCAAGGAACAGCAGATCCGTATCCAGGCTTCCGGTGGTCTGTCGGATGCAGACATCGAGAAGATGGTGAAGGATGCTGAAGCCAACGCTGCCGCAGACAAGCAGCGCCGCGAGGCGGTAGAAGCCCGTAACCAGGCAGAGTCGCTGATCCACAGCTCCGAAAAGTCCCTCAAGGACTACGGTGACAAGGTGTCGGCGGACGACCGCAAGGCGATCGAGGATGCCATTGCTGCCCTGCGCACCGCCACCGAAGGCGATGACGCTGAGGACATCAAGGCAAAGACGAACGCGCTTGCCGAAGCTTCGATGAAGCTTGGTCAGGCCATGTACGAAGCCGCTCAGGCGAATGCTGGCGCTGAAGGTCAGGCCGATGGCGGCGCCAAGGCTGGCGATGATGTCGTCGACGCCGATTTCGAGGAAATCGACGACAACGACAAGAAGCAGGCCTAAGGCTGAAAATCACGAGGCCCGGGGCAACCCGGGCCTTCGTCATTGCCATGGTACAGGTGCATGAAACTTCCGGCGTGTTCTATGCAAAGCTCCAAGGTTGTGGCATTCGTGTTGGTAACTAACGAGATGACGGAACCCCATTTGGGGATGGGCATCCGTTTTAGAGAAAATGCGGGATCGTCCTAAATGAAGGCAGATTTTTACGAGACGCTCAGCGTATCGAGAAACGCCGATGAAAAAGAGCTGAAGGCCGCATTCCGCAAACTTGCGATGCAATACCACCCGGATCGCAATCCGGGTAATCCTGAAGCCGAACAGAAATTCAAGGAAGTCAACGAGGCGTACGAGACGCTGCGCGACCCCCAGAAGCGCGCGGCCTACGACCGTTTCGGCCATGACGCTTTCCAGAACGGCGGCATGGGTGCTCGGGGCGGCTTTGGCGCTGCCGGTGGCTTCTCGGACATTTTCGAAGACATCTTCGGCGACATCATGGGTGGCGGGCGTCAGCGCCGGTCCGGTGGTCGCGAGCGCGGAGCTGATCTGCGCTACAACATGGAAATCACGCTCGAAGAGGCGTTTACGGGCAAAACCGCCCAGATCCACGTTCCGACCTCCGTCAGCTGTACAGAGTGCTCCGGCTCCGGCGCCAAGCCAGGGTCTTCGCCCGTACAGTGCAAGATGTGTAACGGCATCGGCCGTGTGCGCGCGACACAGGGCTTCTTCGCCGTGGAGCGCACCTGTCCGCAATGTCAGGGCCGTGGTCAGATCATCGAAGACCCCTGCGGCAAGTGCGCGGGGCAGGGCCGTACCGTCGAGGAGCGTACGCTCTCGGTCAATATTCCGGCTGGTATCGAGGATGGCACGCGCATCAGGCTCGCGGGTGAGGGCGAGGCCGGGCTGCGTGGCGGTCCTCCCGGAGACCTGTACATCTTTCTGTCGATCAAGCCGCACGAGTTTTTCCAGCGTGACGGCGCGGACCTTTACTGCAAGGTGCCGATTTCCATGACGACGGCGGCGCTCGGCGGATCGTTCGAGGTCACGACGCTTGACGGCACGCAGACGCGCGTGAAAATCCCCGAAGGCTCGCAGAATGGACGTCAGTTCAGGATGCGTGGCAAGGGCATGCCGGTGTTGCGGCAGAGCCAGGTGGGTGACCTTTACATCCAGATTGCTGTAGAAACGCCACAAAATCTGACGAAAAGACAGCGAGAACTATTGGAAGAGTTCGAGAAGATCTCGTCGAGTGACAATAGTCCACAATCGACGGGCTTCTTCTCGCGAATGAAGGATTTCTTTGAGTCTTTCAGCGGAGACTAGAGCAATTAGAGCAACTGGGCGAACCTTCATCTAACATGCTAAGTTGCATGGGCTTGCGAGGGAGTGGCTTAATATATGGAACGGTTCGCAGGAGGTAGATGACATGGGGAATGTGAAAAAGGCGCTGGCTGCCAAGTTTGACGAGGAACTCAGGTTCTTTCGCGGTTGGATGGACAAGCCGAAGGCCGTCGGGTCGATTGTTCCGACCAGCGGGGTCACCGCCCGGCGCATGGCGTCCATCGTCCGTCCCGAACGCGACGATATGGTTCTCGAACTCGGACCGGGCACCGGCGTCATCACCCGCGCCATTCTCCAGCAGGGCATCAAGCCTGAAAACCTCGTCTCCGTCGAATACTCCGAAGATTTTGTTGATCGCCTGAAGCGCGACATGCCCGGCGTTCACTTCATCCATGGCGACGCTTTCGACCTGGACAACGTGCTGGCTCCCTGGAAGGACCGGCAGTTCGACAGCATCATCTCGGCCATCCCGATGCTGAACTTCCCGGTACCGGCCCGCATCTCACTCCTTGAGAGCCTTCTTGATCTGCTGCCGGCTGGCCGCCCTGTGGTTCAGATCACCTACGGCGCGGTATCGCCTGTTCCTGCCAATCGCGGCACCTACAACGTCGATCGCTTCGACTTCATCGTTCGCAACATCCCCCCGGCCCATCTGTGGCTCTACACCCGTCCTGAAGGCAGAACCGCCCGGCGGACGCAGTAAAAGGGTGGATGGTTTGACGCCTCGGCTCCTTGTCTTCGCCGGATCGATCCGCACGGGTGCTTTCAGCGGGAAGACAGCCGACGCAGCGGCCAGGGAACTTGCGATGCAGGGTGCGGATGTCACCCGCATCTCGCTTGCCGATTATTCGCTGCCGCTCATGAACCAGGATCTCGAAAAGGAATCCGGCGTTCCCGACCCGGCGGTCAAGCTTGCGCATATGATCGCGGCACATGATGGGCTGCTGATCGCCACGGCGGAGTACAACGCCTCCATCCCGCCGCTGCTCAAGAACACGATCGACTGGATCAGTCGGGTCACCAAGGACATGCAAGGCCGCCCATTCCGCGCCTTCAAGGGCAAGGCGACCGCACTCTGCTCATCCTCGAACGGCAACTATGCGGGCATCCGCGCCATCAATCATCTGCGCGCCGTTCTGGTGCATTGCGGGGCGGAGGTGGTTTCGCCGCAGTGCTCCGTTCCACGCGGACAGGAGGCCTTCGATGAGGCCGGCAATTTCCGCGACGAGGCGCTGCAGAAGAGCATGAGCAACGTTTGTGCCGCACTCATCGAGCGTGCGCGCATGCTTTCAGGCAGACCATAAGTCCATATACGGGATTGCCTGCGCACAGTGACTGTGCCAGTGGTGCCTCACACCCACGGTTTTTGATTTCCGCAATTCCTCATGGCAACGACTACGTTTTCCGGAATTGCGCGCGCATTCGAATGGAGGCACACCCCATGGCTGCAGAGATGCGGGACCGCCTGATTGTCGGCCTGGACGTACCCACGCTCGCTGAGGCGGAGAAGGTTGTTCATGAACTAGGCGACACCGTCAGCTTCTACAAGATCGGCTATCAGCTCGTCTTTGCGGGTGGCTTGGCGTTTGCCCAGGAACTCGCACAATCGGGCAAGAACGTCTTTCTCGACATGAAGCTGCTCGACATCGACAACACGGTAGCCAAGGGCGTCGAGAACATCGCCAAGATGGGCGTATCGATGCTGACGCTGCACGCCTATCCGAAGGCCATGCGCGCTGCCGTTGCGGCGGCGGAAGGTTCGAACCTCTGCCTGCTCGGCGTGACGGTTCTTACCTCCATGGATGAGCAGGATCTTATCGAAGCCGGCTACAACACCGACCCCAAATCGCTCGTGCTGAAGCGGGCTGCGCAGGCACGCGATGCGGGCATGGGCGGCGTAGTCTGTTCGGCTGCGGAAGCGGCTTTGATCCGCCACACGGTTGGGCCGGATCTCGCTGTGGTGACACCTGGCATACGGCCAACAGGCGCCGACGCCGGCGACCAGAAGCGTGTGGTGACGCCCGTGGATGCCATCCGCGCCGGAGCGAGCCACCTCGTCGTCGCGCGCCCGATCGTTGGCGCTGCTGACCGAAAGGCGGCAGCGGAAGCAATCCTCGCGGAGATGAGCTCGGCTCTCTGATCCTTACGACGGCAGAGTAACCACGAGCGGGCCTTTCTTCGTTGCGACGACTGTGTGCTCGAACTGCACCGTAGGCCTGCTGGGCGAGCTCAGCAGGGTCCAGCCGTCGCCGGAATCTTCCGCCCAATCGGCTCCGAGCGACAGGAACGGCTCGATGGTGAACACCAGGCCGTCATCCATCCGGCGGTGGTCAGAGGGGTTCGGCCAGGTGGCGATTTCTTCGGGATATTCGTGCAACGAGTGTCCGACGCCGTGGCTCGCGAGGTTCTGCACCAGCGTATAGCGGTTCTTGCGCGCGAAGGTGCCGATGGCATGGCCAACTTCGGAGAAGCGGCGGTTGGCGCCAACCTGACGGATGCCCGCCCACATGGCCTTGCGCCCATCACGGCAGAGGCGATCAATCGCCTTGGTCACTGGCGGCACTGGAACAGATGCGCCGGTATCCGCATAGACACCGTTCTTCACTGCCGACACGTCAATGTTGACGAGATCGCCCTGCTTGATGCGGCGCTCACCCGGGATGCCGTGGGCAATTTCCTCATTGATGCTGATGCAGGTGGCGCCAGGAAAGCCATAGGTCTGTTCCGGCGCGCTCTGGGCGCCAGCATCCTCAAGCAGTTTGCGGCCGATGGCGTCGAGCTCAGCCGTCGTCATTCCGGGCTCGATGGCTGTTGCCATGGCCTTCAACGTGTCTGCAACAATACGGCCGATCTCCTGCAGGCGCTTCAGGTCTTCTTAGTTCGATATCGTCATAGCGGAAAAATCCCCCTGCAGGTCAGGCAACAGCGCTTGCCGGGCCCGTGCCGAGCCCTATGTTGAATTATGTTGCAACGCAGCAATCAAGCGGATAAGATAATCCAACTTCGGACCCCCTTGGGGACCATGGGCGTTTTTGGCACAGTTGCAGCGTGCTGCCAAGCATGGCTGCGAGCCACCTCTGGGTTCCATAGGTTTCTCATCGCAGGTCTGCCCTGGGCGCAAGGTTCGCCCGTCAGCCAAAGGTCATGAATGTTCTACCAATTCTATGAGCTTCAGCAAGCCGCCCTGCAACCAGCTCGCGCCTACGCTGATGTCCTGAAGAGCATCTACTCGAGCCCCAAGAACCCGATCGCCAACACGTCTTTCGCGCGCGCCATCGCGGCTTCGGCCGAGCTTTTCGAGCGCACCACGCGCCGCTACGAGAAGCCAGCGTTCGGCATTTCCAGCACCGTCGTCGACGGCAAGGAAGTAGCGGTCCGCGAAGAGATCGTCTGGTCTAAACCCTTCTGCCGCCTCATGCACTTCGATCGCGATCTGCCGAAGAAGCGCAAGCCTGACCAGAAGATCCTGCTGGTCGCGCCGATGTCCGGTCACTTCGCGACGCTGCTGCGCGGCACCGTCAAGGATCTGCTGCCGTCTGCCGACATCTACATCACCGACTGGACCGATGCCCGCATGGTCCCGCTGAACGAAGGCGGTTTCGATCTCAACGACTACATCGACTACGTCATCGAGATGCTTGGCGTCATAGGCCCCGGTGCGGCTGTCATTGCCGTGTGCCAGCCTTCGGTGCCGGTGCTTGCCGCGATCTCCCTCATGTCGGCGCATGATCATCCGGATCTGCCGTCCTCCATGGTACTGATGGGCGGACCGATCGACACCCGCCGCAACCCGACGGCGGTGAACAAGTTTGCCGAAGAGCGTGACCTCGACTGGTTCAAGAACCACGTGATCATGCCCGTGCCGTGGCCGAATGCCGGCTACCAGCGCAGCGTCTATCCGGGCTTCCTGCAGCTTTCCGGCTTCATGGGCATGAACCTTGATCGCCACCTGTTCGCGCATCAGGAGTTCTTCAAGCACCTCGTGCACGGCGATGGCGAGCCTGCTGAGAAGCACCGCGAGTTCTATGACGAGTACCTTGCTGTCATGGATCTTACGGCAGAGTTCTACCTGCAGACGGTCGATCACGTGTTCTTGCGGAAGTCGCTTGCCAAGGGCGAATTCATGCACCGGGATGAGCTTGTCCAGCCGGCTGCTGTTACCAAAGTCGCTCTGATGACGGTCGAAGGCGAGAACGACGACATCTCCGGTGTCGGCCAGACCCAAGCTGCACACGACCTCTGCGCCAACCTGCCAGCCGACAAGCGGGTGCATCATCTGCAGCCGGTCGTCGGTCACTACGGCGTCTTCAACGGCTCGCGCTTCCGGGCCGAAGTTGCGCCCCGGATCGTCGAGTTCGTGAACAGGCACCGCCCCTCAAAGCGTTGAAAAAGCCGGCTAATTGTCTTTGAAATGCAACACCGCGCGACAAACATCTCTCGCGCGGTAACCATAAGCCGAAAATGCCCTAACAGCGGATTGACGACACCCTGTAAAGTTCCTTAACATTTAGTTAAGAACCGAGAACGGGGTGCAGCAATGGCTGCTAGGCGGGTGGCGCGAAGCGCCGCATACATCGTATGTTATCTATGGGCTGGCTTGCTTGGCAGCGTTGCCATTGCGAACGGACTCATGAGCGTCGGCAGCTTCACGTCGCAGCCGATCGGTCACTATGAGTTCTGCAGGAGCAATCCATTCGAATGCTCGATCCGTCCACGTGATCGTGGACCGTTCGCCATCAACGAACAATGGCGGGCCGCGATCGAGCAGGTGAACCTCACCGTAAACCGCGAAGTCCGGCCGATGAACGACCGTGACATCTACGGCAAGGAAGAGCATTGGGCCTATCCGACCGATGGCGTCGGCGACTGCGAAGATTATGTGCTGGAAAAGCGCAAGCGGCTGCATGCAATGGGCATTCCGCTTTCCAACCTGCTGATCACGGTCGTCCGCAAGCCTGACGGCGAGGGCCATGCGGTTCTGACGATCCGCACAAGTGAGGGCGACCTGATCCTCGACAATCTGAGCGACGAAGTGAAGCTCTGGAGCTGGACCAGCTACGAGTTCCTGAAGCGTCAGGCTTCCACGCACACCGGCCGATGGGTCAGTCTGCGCGACTCCAGCAACCTGCTGGTCGGCGCCGTTCACAGCAAATAAGCCGGCTGACCTCCGGATCGACCTGAAGCCGTGCTCACGAGTGCGGCTTCTTTTCTTTGGCGTGCCATGTTCTAAGCTGTTGTTTTCAAAACAATTCCGGACGGAAAACCGGTTCCCAGTTATCCTGGAATTGCTCTAAGCGGCCGTCGCAGCGGAGCGTGAGCCCACGATGCGATATGAGATCGCTTCGGCCACATGGATGCGGCCAGGCTGCGGTTGCCCGTCGAGGTCTGCAAGCGTGCGCGCAACCTTCAGGATACGGTGATAGCCGCGGGCGGAGAGACTCATCTTGTCGCTCGCCTCCTGCAGCAGAGCCATGCCGGGGCCATCTGGCCGCGTGACCTCTTCGATCAGCGCGGCAGAGCATTTCGCATTGGTGGTATATTCAGGAAGGCCGAGCTCTCCATAGCGCTTGCGCTGGATCACGCGGGCATGGGTCACGCGCTCGGCTACCGTCGCGCTGTCCTCGGAACGTGATGGCGCGATGAGATCGGATGCGGTGACAGCCGGCACCTCGATCCGCAAATCGATGCGGTCAAGCAGTGGGCCAGACACGCGGGCCTGATACTCCGATTGGCAGCGTGGTCCGCGCGCACATTGATGGCCTGGTTCACCGGCAAGGCCACAGCGGCACGGGTTCATTGCGGCGATCAGTTGCACCACGGCAGGATAGGTGACGCGCTGGTTAGCGCGCGCCACTGCACACTCGCCCGTTTCAAGCGGCTGACGCAGCGAGTCCAGCACCTGGGGGGTAAACTCCGGCATTTCGTCGAGGAAGAGAACGCCATGGTGGGCGAGCGAGATCTCGCCGGGCTTCACACGCAGGCCGCCACCCACCATCGCTGCCATGGAGGCGGAGTGGTGGGGTGCACGAAAGGGCCGCCGGTCGGTCAGCTTGCCTTCGGCCAATTGTCCGGCCATCGAGGCGATCATCGAGACTTCAACGAGCTCACGGGGGGAAAGCGGTGGCAGGATCGAGGGCAGGCGCTGCGCCAGCATCGACTTTCCGGCACCCGGTGGTCCGATCATCAGCATGTTGTGACCGCCGGCGGCTGCCACTTCCAGCGTGCGTCGGGCGCTCTCCTGTCCCTTGATGTCGGAAAGGTCTGCGGAGAGCCCTGCGGAGGGTTCGAAGGATGGTTCAGGACGAACGAGCACCTGTGTCCCGCGAAAATGGTTGGCAAGGGCTATGAGGCTGCGCGGTGCGAGGATGTCCAGATCAGGTCCGGCCCAGGCCGCTTCCGGTCCGCATTGCGAGGGGCAGATGAGACCCATGCTCATGGCGTTGGCCGCAATGGCCGCGGGAAGAACGCCCACGACTTTCGCGACGGTGCCATCCAGCCCTAGCTCGCCGAGGACGACGTAGGACGAGAGGGTGTCGGCGGGGATGGCTCCCAGTGCCGCCATCAGCCCAAGCGCGATGGGCAGATCGTAGTGGCTGCCCTCCTTCGGCATGTCGGCAGGCGCCAGATTGATCGTGACCTTCTTGGGCGGCATGGAGAGGCCCGATGCGTGGAGCGCTGCCTGCACCCGTTCCCGGCTTTCAGCGACGGCCTTGTCACCCAGGCCAACGATCTGCATCCCCATTTTGCCCGGGGCGACCATGACCTGTACATCGACGGCTACCGCTTC
Organism: Nitratireductor aestuarii; assembly: GCF_014641695.1. Classification (GTDB taxonomy): domain Bacteria; phylum Pseudomonadota; class Alphaproteobacteria; order Rhizobiales; family Rhizobiaceae; genus Chelativorans; species Chelativorans aestuarii. The sequence goes on from NZ_BMIF01000002.1 coordinate 175,241, forward strand.
GATGCCATCGAACGCAACAGTGCGGACATGCGTAACCACCGCACACCTCCGTGCTACCCGTCTGATGATACAGACAAGCACAAACGGAGGTTGTGATCAATTGAATCTTATAACTATGGGTTGAGGGCGGTTGTTATGCCGCGTTGGCCCGTCGCGCCTCGACCGCATCCCAGAAGAGCGCAGCGATATCGGCTCCACCGAAGCGCTTCACCTCGCGCACGCCGGTGGGCGACGTCACGTTGATCTCGGTGAGATAACCGCCGATGACGTCGATGCCCACCAGGATCTGGCCGCGTTCACGTAAAGCCGACCCGATGCGCGCGCAGATCTCGCGCTCGCGCTCGGTAATATCAGTTGCCTCGGCACGGCCACCGACATGCATGTTGGAGCGGGAGTCGTGTTCCGCCGGAACACGGTTGATCGCGCCCACCGGCTCGCCATCGATCAGCAGGATGCGCTTGTCACCGCCGCGAACCTCTTTCAGGTAGCGCTGGACGATGAAGGGCTCGCGGAACATCTGGGTGAAGAGCTCCAGCAGGGACGCGAGATTGCGGTCGCCTTCCTGCAAATGGAAGATGCCCGCGCCGCCATTGCCGTAGAGCGGCTTGACGATGATGTCGCCGAATTCCTTGCGGAACGCGTCCACCTCCGCCGGATCGCGGGTGATCAGCGTCTCCGGCATCAGGTCCGGAAACTGCGTGACGAAGAGCTTTTCCGGGCTGTTGCGCACCCAGGAGGGGTCGTTGACCACGAGTGTCTTTGGATGCACCAGATCCAGGATGTGCGTGGTGGTGATGTAGTTCATGTCGAAGGGCGGATCCTGGCGCAGCAGGACGACGTCCATCTCGGCCAGGTTGCGGCGGACCGGCGCTTCCAGCGAGTAATGGTCACCCTTGACGTCGCGCACTTCCAACTTCTGCATGCGGGCGAATGCCTGATTGCCTCTCTGCGACAGCTCGGCGGGTGTGTAGTGCCAGAGCTCGTGCCCGCGCCGCTGCGCTTCGAGCGCAAGCGCGAAAGTCGTATCACCGGCAATATTGACCGACGAGATATGATCCATCTGGATGGCAACAGCGAGCGACATAGGCAAAAACTCCGAAATATCGTATCGTTCTCAGTGAGGACCGAACGGGAATTCTGTCAAGCTACATAGCGGGGCTTTTTTCAGAAGAAAGCCTGCGGTAAATGGAAGAGGGGGACCGTTTGTAGCGAGTCTGTGCAATCTGGGCGGGAGATGCGCGTGTGGAGGATTCTTTGAGACAGTTGGCTGCTCCATTGTCGGACAGTCATACTGTCACTGGCCTAGCTGAGGAATTCTCTCCTCACATCGATCGTTTGACCGGCCTGAACAACGAGCGATATTTCGCCGAAAGAATCAACAGCCTCATCGGAACACTTGGATGCGGTGACGAATCCTTCGCAGTGATCATCTTCGACATCGATGGGTTCAAGCCCATCAGCGACCTCTTCGGCAGGAGCGCCGGAGACAGGATTCTCCAGCAGGCCGGCTCCCGCCTTCGTGACGCCCTGGGTTCAGAATGCACCGTCTCCCGCATCGGCGCTGACGAGTTCGGCGTCATCATTCCGTCCGTCGCGGGTGAAGGAGATATCGGGGAGCGCATCCGCTGCCTGCTCGAAACGCTTTCAGAACCCTACGATGTCCGCTATCGCACGGCGAGACTCACCGCTTCGGCAGGCTGTTCGCTCTTCGAACCCTATGCGAATACGGCCGAATCGGTAATGAACAAGGCCGAGATGGCGCTCTACAATGCCAAGCGGCGGGGGCAGGGGCACTTCGTGCTCTATTCGGTCGAGATGGAGAAGGCCGCCAAGACGGCCACGCGAATTGAGCAGGCCCTGCGCCGCGCCATTGCCGCCGATGAAGTGGAGCCGTACTTCCAGCCGATTGTGGACCTTGATTCACGCCGCATCATCGGGTTCGAAGCGTTGGCGCGGTGGACCGATCCTGAAATCGGCGTTGTGATGCCCGCCACGTTCATTCCCATTGCAGAGGAGCGAGGCTTCATCAGTCAGCTGGCGCAGAAAGTTCTGCGCAAGGCCATCCTTGCCGCGCGTGACTGGCCGGACGATGTCTACCTGTCGTTCAACCTGTCACCATCGCAACTGGTCGATCAGCAGACAGTCAGCCAGATCAAGGGAATATTGGCGAGCACCGGCTTTGATCCGCGCCGCCTGGAGATCGAGTTGACGGAGACCGGCCTGATGACGGACCCGAGGTCGGCTGCCAAGATCATCGAGGAGCTGCGCGATCACGGCATGCGGATCGCGCTCGATGATTTCGGCACGGGACAATCGAGCCTCGGGCGCTTGCGCGACTTCCGCTTTGACAAGCTGAAGATCGACCGATCCTTCGTGTCATCCATGCTGGAAGACCAGCCGTCGGAACACATCGTCCGCGCCATCGTTGCGCTCTGCGAAGGGTTGCGCCTCGGGGTTATCGCCGAGGGCATCGAGCAGGAAGAGCAGGCTCAGCTTCTGATGTCGCTCGGCTGTAGCGAGGGGCAGGGCTATCTCTTCGGCGCGCCAATCGACGCATCCGCCGCGTTGCTGCTGGTGCACGCGCAAGACAAAGCGCTCAGCGCATAGCAGAGCCTACATGGATGCCGTGTAGTAGAAGATGTGCCGGCCAACCTGGCCCGTACGTTTCAGCTTCTTTGCCCAGCGCGGCGTTACATAGTCGGCGTGGTAATGGGTGGACCGCATCAGGAGGTTCGGCTCTTCACATTCGCCGTTGCCGCAAGCAAGGACCTCACGGGCGATGCTTTCCGCCTTTTCGTAGGCGTCCTTTTCCTTGATCGTGTCCGGCTTGCCATCACAGGCAAACGAGAACTGGCACTTATTGCGCATGTGATCGTTCTGGTAGACCACGTCGCAGACGGTGTCGGGGTAGTGTTCGTTCTTGACGCGGTTCAGGACGACCAGCGCCACCGCCTCCTGACCCTTTTCAGGCTCTCCGCGCGCTTCAAAGTAGATGGCGCGGGCGAGGCATTCCATTTCTTTCTTGTAGCTTGAATACTTGGCGACCGAAGGAGTGGTCTTGGCCTGGGCAACGGCCGGAAGGAAAAGAAGAAGAGCGCCCAAGATTGATAAGCAGAGCCTTCCGCTCGCGATTGATCGGTTCACACCCAACCCTCACTGATGTTGATAATTTTGTTGGGTGTCTTCTTCCTAAGTAATTGGGCCTCAACTTGGAGGTAAAACGGCGATAAAGTGGCATATTCCTCTGAGGCAGGAACATAATGTCGCGCTCGGGATTGCATCAGCATTCAACGGGAGTGAGATCATGCAACATCTGAGCTCGGAAATGCGTGAGTGCATAAAGACTTGCCTCACCTGCTATGCCACCTGCACTGCCACAGCGATGAACCATTGCCTGGAGATGGGTGGCGCGCACACGGAGAAAAAACATTTCACGCTGATGATGGCCTGCGCGGAAATGTGCAGGACCTCAGCGCATTTCATGCTGATTGGTACCGAGCATCACAGGCATACGTGCCGTGAGTGCGCAGAGATCTGCGAGGAATGCGCCAACGATTGCGAGCGCATTGGCGACATGGATGAATGCGTCCGCATCTGCCGCCAATGCGCGGAACACTGCCGCAAGATGGCTGCATAAAAGAAGCCCCCGGCTTTTGGCCAGGGGCTTCGGAAGGTCGAGGAGTCTGCTGACTGATCAGCCGGCCGTATAGGCGGCGAAGGCAGCCATGTTGACGATGTCGGAGTCCTTGGCGTTCATCGGAACGATCTGAACCGGCTTGTTGAGGCCGACCAGCATCGGGCCGATCAAAGTCGCACCGCCCAGCTCCTGCAACATTTTCGTTGCAATGGAGGCCGAGTGGTAGGCCGGCATGACGAGAACATTTGCCGGACCCGTCAGCCTGCAGAACGGATACTGCTCCATCAGCTTCGGGTTGAGGGCTATGTCGGCAGCCATCTCACCATCGTATTCGAAATCGACGCGGCGCTTGTCGAGGATCTCGACGGCCTCGATGACGCGCTCAGAGCGTTCGCCGGGAGGGTTGCCGAAGCTCGAGTAGGCGAGCATCGCAACGCGGGGTTCGTAGCCCATGCGACGCGCAAACTTTGCCGCTTCCTCGGCAATGTCAGCGATCTGCTCGGAGTTGGGCATGTCGTGGACCGCAGTGTCTGCCACGATCACGGTCTTGCCGCGTGCAAGGATGATCGACGCGCCGATCACGCGGTGGCCCGGACGCGCATCGATGACGCGCGTGACGTCTTCCAGAGCCGTCGAATAGTTGCGGGTCACACCCGTCACCATCGCATCGGCATCGCCAAGCGCGACCATGGAGGCCGCAAAGTGGTTGCGGTCGTTGTTGATCATGCGCTGGCAATCGCGGAACAGATAGCCCTTCCGCTGGAGACGCTCGTAGAGGTAGTCCGCGTAGACTGCCGTGCGGCGCGAGGTACGGGCGTTGACGATCTCGATGCCGGGGCGGTTCAGGTCAACGCCGGAATTGCGGGCGGTTTCCTGAATCTGCTCCTCACGACCCAGCAGGATGGCGGTGCCGAGCTCCTGGTTCGCGTAGGAGACGGCTGCGCGCATGACCTGCTCTTCTTCACCTTCGGCGAAGACGACGCGCTTGGGGCTGCGGCGCACTTTTTCATAGATGCGCTGGAATGTTGCGGCGATCGGGTCGCGACGAGCGGACAGCTCCTGCGCATAGCGCTCGAAGTTGACGATCGGCTTGCGGGCAACGCCGGTGTCCATTGCAGCCTTGGCGACGGCAACCGGAACAGCCGAGATCAGGCGCGGATCGAACGGAACGGGGATGATGTATTCGCGGCCGTAGCGCGGACGCGCACCCTGGTAGGCGGCAACCACGTCATCCGGCACATCCTGACGGGCGAGCGAGGCCAGCGCTTCAGCGGCGGCGATCTTCATCGCGTCGTTGATGGTGGTGGCCTGAACATCCAGTGCGCCGCGGAAGATGTAGGGGAAACCGAGGACGTTGTTCACCTGGTTCGGGTAATCCGAACGGCCGGTTGCCATGATCGCGTCGTTGCGCACGGTGGCAACTTCTTCCGGGGTGATTTCCGGATCCGGGTTGGCCATCGCGAAGATGATCGGGTTTGGCGCCATGGAGGCGACCATCTCAGGCGTCAGCGCACCCTTGGCGGAAACGCCGAAGAACACATCCGCGTCGACCATGGCGTCGGCGAGCGTCCGGCACTCGGTCTCGACTGCATGCGCGGACTTCCACTGGTTCATGCCTTCGGTGCGGCCCTTGTAGACCACGCCCTTGGTGTCGCAGAGGATGACGTTCTCAGGTGAGAAGCCGTATGCCTTGGCAAGCTCGATACAGGCGATACCCGCAGCGCCCGCGCCGTTGCAGACGAGGCGGGCGGTCTTCATGTCGCGGCCGGTCAGGTCCAGCGCGTTGATGATACCCGCGAGGGCGATGATCGCCGTGCCATGCTGGTCGTCATGGAAGACCGGGATGTCCATCAGCTCGCGGAGCCTGCTTTCGATGATGAAGCATTCCGGCGCCTTGATGTCTTCCAGATTGATGCCGCCAAACGAAGGTCCGAGCAGCTTCACGCAGTTAATGAAGGCATCGGCATCTTCTGTGTCGACTTCAAGGTCGATCGAGTCCACGTCGGCAAAGCGCTTGAAGAGGACTGCCTTGCCTTCCATCACCGGCTTGGAGGCGAGGGCGCCAAGGTTACCGAGGCCGAGGATCGCGGTACCGTTCGAAATTACGGCGACAAGGTTGCCGCGAGCCGTGTAGTCGAATGCGCGGCTGGCGTCTTCGGCAATCGCCTTGACTGGTTCTGCAACGCCGGGGGAGTAAGCGAGCGACAGGTCGCGCTGCGTCGCCATCGGCTTGGTCGCCGTGATCTCGATTTTTCCAGGACGGCCCAGCGCGTGGAAGTCGAGTGCTTCCTGTACGCTAACCGAAGGTCTTCCCTTACCGTTGCCCACCTTTTCAGACATTCCCAGCGATTCCTCTCCGCTTCTTGTGGAGTTTTTGGCGTTAAGGCGTGCATAAGGCTACATTTAGGTTAGGTAAATGGTTTGAAACTTCGCAGGCTCATTTTTTTGAAGGGTTTCACTTGGTCATAGAAGCACAACAGGCTGCAGCAGGCGAAATCGCCAATCCGGCACGCACGATCGAAGGTGCGACGCCGATGATGCAGCAATATCTGGAAATCAAGGCGGTCAATTCTGATTCGCTTCTGTTTTATCGGATGGGTGACTTCTACGAGCTCTTCTTTGACGATGCAGAAGTCGCCAGCCGCGCGCTCGGAATTACTCTGACCAAACGCGGCAAGCATCAGGGCGAAGACATCCCCATGTGCGGCGTGCCGATCCATGCGGCGGATGACTACCTGCAGAAGCTGATCGGGCTCGGTTACCGCGTCGCCGTCTGCGAGCAGATGGAGGACCCGGCGGAGGCGAAGAAGCGCGGATCGAAGTCCGTCGTGCGCCGCGACGTGACGCGTCTCGTGACGCCCGGAACGATTACCGAGGACAAGCTTCTCGATCCGTCCGAAGCGAACTACCTGATGACCGTTGGCCGCGTGAAGGGGAGCGATGACACCCAGATTGCACTTGCCTGGATCGATATTTCGACAGGCGTCTTCCGCGTGGCGTCATCGGCGCCGGACCGGCTATTGGCCGACATCTCCCGCATTGATCCGCGCGAGCTGATCGTCGCCGAACCCGCCTTCCATGATCCGGACCTGCGCCCGACGTTCGATCTGCTTGGCCGCATCGTGGTGCCGCAGCCGGCGGCCTTCTTCGACTCGTCCAGCGCGGTGGAGCGGCTCGCCCGCTTCTATGAGGTCTCGACCCTCGACGGCTTCGGCCTGTTCTCACGGGCGGAGCTTTCGGCCATCTCCGGCGCGGTTGCTTATGTCGAGAAGACGCAGAAGGCGGAGCGCCCGCCGCTCGGACGCCCGATGCGGGACGAGGACGGGCAGAGCCTTTTCATCGATCCTTCGACGCGGGCGAGCCTCGAACTGGTGCGCACACTGTCCGGTCAGCGTGAGGGCAGTCTTCTGCGCGCAATAGACCGCACAGTGACAGGCGCTGGCGGGCGGCTGCTTGCAGAGCGCCTGATGTCGCCGCTCACCGATCCGGATGCGATTGCCGAACGTCTCGATTCCGTTTCCTTCTTCCTTGCCGAGCCGAACCTGCGCGATGCGCTGCGGGTCGTGCTGAAGGGTACGCCGGACATCAGCCGTGCGCTCTCGCGCATTGCGCTCAATCGTGGCGGGCCGCGTGATCTTGGCAGTCTTGCCAAGGGACTTTCGTCAGCGCTGGATACGGTGGAGCTGCTGTCATCCGCCAGCGACATGCCGGCGGAAATCTCGGGCTGCGTGGAGGCTCTGAAGGCGCTGCCCACCGAACTTGCGCAGCATCTGGACACTGCGCTCTCCGACGAGCTGCCGCTCCTGAAGCGCGACGGTGGATTTGTGCGCGAAGGTTACAACGCGGAGCTCGATGAAATGCGGGCGCTGCGCGATCAGTCGCGCCGCGTCATCGCCGGGATGGAGCGCGATCTTTGCGAAGAGACCGGCATCCGTTCGCTGAAGATCCGCCACAATAATATTTTGGGCTATTACATCGAGGTTACCGCCAACAATGCAGGCGTGATGACCGATACGCCCGAAGCAAAGGCGCGGTTCATCCATCGCCAGACCATGGCGAATGCCATGCGCTTCACCACAACCGAGCTGGCCGACCTCGAGACAAAAATCGCGAACGCGGCCGATCGTGCGCTGGCAGTGGAGCTTGCCGCCTTCGATCGCCTGTCGCAGGAAGTGGTTGCCGCGGCCGAACAGCTGCGCAGTGCTGCCAATGCGCTGGCGGTGCTGGACGTTTCTTCCGCGCTTGCCTGCCTTGCCGAGCAGGAAGGCTATTGCCGTCCGCATGTCGACACCAGCCTCGACTTCTGCATCGAGGGTGGTCGCCATCCGGTCGTGGAGCAGGCGATCCGAAAGCAACTCGCCCAGCCATTTGTTGCCAATGACTGCGACCTGTCGCCATCCGGTGGTGAGAAGAACGGCGCGATCTGGTTGCTAACCGGTCCCAACATGGGCGGTAAGTCGACGTTCCTTCGCCAGAACGCGTTGATCTCGGTGCTGGCGCAGATGGGCTCATTCGTACCCGCGAGAGCTGCGAGGATCGGCGTCGTAGACCGGTTGTTCTCCCGCGTTGGTGCATCGGATGACCTTGCACGCGGACGCTCGACCTTCATGGTGGAGATGGTGGAGACTGCCGCCATCCTCAATCAGGCGACAGAGCGCTCGCTGGTGATCCTCGATGAGATCGGGCGTGGCACGGCAACGTTCGACGGTCTCTCCATCGCATGGGCCGCCGTTGAGTACCTGCACGAGAAGAACCGCTGCCGTTCGCTCTTCGCTACTCACTTCCATGAAATGACGGCGCTTACCGAAAAGCTCAATCGTCTCGTCAATGTGACGATGCGGGTGAAGGAGTTTGAGGGCGACGTGATCTTCCTGCACGAGGTTGCGCGCGGTGCTGCCGATCGCTCCTATGGCATTCAGGTGGCGCGGCTTGCCGGACTACCGGATGCGGTTGTGGAGCGTGCGCGCGATGTGCTGCACCGGCTGGAGCAGGGCGAGACGAGCGTCAAGCCGACGCGCATCGTGGACGACCTGCCGCTTTTTGCTGTCGCCGCGCAGAAGGCGGAGACCCCGAAGCAGAAGCCGACGGACAAGCTGGCGGAGGAACTGAGCCGCATCAATCCTGACGAGATGACGCCGCGTGAAGCTCTGGAGGCGCTCTACCATCTGAAGGCGCTTTCGGCGAAATAAGGGCCATTTCCTGACACAAATAAAAGGGATATAGACGCGGCATTCCCTCCCGCAGCCAAGGTGGCATTCATGGCCAAGTCTCCGCTTAAACTTGAGCAAATCATCGATCAGGCAAGTTTGCGGAAAGAGCTGAAGGCGATCGCGACCGGCGGGACACCTCCGACAGAGGTTCGCAATCAGGTCCTCAAGCTGCTCAAGGAGCGGCTGGCGGCAGGACGCAATAGCGCAGAGCAGATGCTGCTGCAGGATGGTGGGGGCACTGCGTGTGCCATCCGCCTCTCGCACCTGATGGACGAGTTGATCCGCGCGCTGCACGAATTCGCCCACACCTATGCGTTTCCGGTCAACAATCCGTCGGCCGCCGAGCATATGTCAATCATCGCGGTGGGCGGCTATGGACGCGGGACGCTGGCGCCCGGTTCCGACATCGACCTCCTGTTCCTGCTTCCCTACAAGCAGACGCCATGGGGCGAGCAGGTCGTGGAGTACATGCTCTACATGTTCTGGGATCTCGGCCTGAAGGTCGGTCATTCGGTCCGCAACATCGATGAATGCATGCGCCAGGCCGCCGGCGACATGACCATCCGCACCGCCATCCTGGAAGCGCGCTACATCAGCGGCGACCGCCAGCTGTTCGATGACCTCGTCGACCGCTTCGACAGGGAGATCGTCAAGAGCACGGGCTCGGAGTTCATCCAGGCCAAGCTTGCCGAACGCGACGCCAGACACCAGAAGCAGGGTGACACCCGCTATGTTGTCGAGCCGAACATCAAGGAAGGCAAGGGTGGCCTGCGCGACCTCCACACGCTGTTCTGGATCGGTAAATATTACTACCGCGTCCGCAACACCAAGGATCTGGTCGAGAAGGGCGTTTTCACGAGCGAGGAATACCAGCAGTTCAACAAGGCTGAGGATTTCCTCTGGGCGGTGCGCTGCCACATGCACTTCATCACCGGAAAGCCCGAGGAAAAGCTGCACTTCGACCTGCAGCCCGAGATTGCTGACCGTCTCGGCTATACGTCGCGTCCCGGCCTTTCATCGGTCGAGCGCTTCATGAAGCACTACTTCCTCAGTGCGAAGGCCGTGGGTGATCTGACGCGCATCTTCTGCGCGGCGCTCGAAGAACAGCAGGCAAAGCACGTTCCGGGCTTCAACAGGCTGTTCCCGACCTTCTACCGACGCCGGCGGAAGCTGCCGGGCACCAGCGACTTCTTCATCGACAATGACCGCATCAACGTGGTGAACGACGAGGTGTTCACGCGCGATCCGGTCAACATGCTGCGGCTGTTCTGGTTCGCCAGCCGACATGGGCTCGAATACCATCCGGACGCTCTGAAGCTGCTCACGCGCTCGCTTCACCTGATCAACAAGGATCTGCGCCGGAACAAGGAAGCCAATGAACTCTTCATGGACATCCTGACCTCGCCGCGCGATCCCGAGCTCAACATGCGGCGCATGAACGAGGCAGGTCTTCTGGGCAAGCTCATCCCTGAGTTCAACAAGATCGTCGCGATGATGCAGTTCTCGATGTACCACCACTACACGGTCGACGAGCATCTGCTGCGTACCGTCGGCGTGCTGTCGGAGATCGAGCGCGGTGAGTGTGCCAAGGAACATCCGCTGACGCATAGCATCCTGCCGATGCTGAAGCCCTGGCGGAACGTGCTCTATGTCACGGCGCTGTTTCATGACATCGCCAAGGGGCGGCCCGAGGATCACTCCATTGCGGGCGCTCGGATTGCTCGGCGTCTTTGCCCGCACATGGGCTTCAACCAGGCCGAAACGGACATGATCGCGTGGCTGATCGAACACCACCTGACCATGTCGATGATTGCCCAGACACGCGATCTGCATGACCGCAAGACGATCCAGGATTTCGCTGACGTCGTTCAGTCTGTCGATCGGCTGCGGCTGCTGCTGGTTCTCACCGTCTGCGATATCCGCGCCGTGGGTCCGGGCGTGTGGAACGGCTGGAAGGGCCAGCTGCTGCGCACGCTCTATCAGGAAACCGAACTGCTGCTTACCGGTGGCTTCCCTGAAGCCTCGCGCAACGCCCGCGCGGACGCTGCGCGTGCCGAGCTCGCCGCAGCCCTCAAGGCGAAGGACTGGACGAGCGAGGAGATCGACCAGTACCTGAAGCTGCACTATAGCGCGTACCTGATTGTCACCGAGCTGGAAGATCAGGTCCGCCATGCGGAGTTCATCCGCACTGCGGATCGTGAGGGCAAGAAGCTCGCTACCATGGTTCGCCCGCAACAGTTCGAGGGTGTAACGGAGATCTCGGTGCTGGCGCCCGATCATCCGCGCCTCCTCTCGGTCATCGCGGGCGCATGCGCGGTGGCCGGTGCGAACATCGTCGACGCGCAGATCTTCACCACGTCGGACGGCCGAGCCTTCGACACGATCCTGATCAGTCGCGAGTTCGAAATGGACGAGGATGAGCGCCGTCGTGCACAGCGCGTCAGCAAGCTGATCGAGGATGTGCTGGCTGGGCGCGAATACCTGTCAAACGTCATCGAGAAGCGGACGAAGCCGCGTCGCGGAACGAAGGCGTTCAAGATCGAACCGCGGGCTGAGATCCGCAATGCGCTTTCGCACCGCTTCTCGGTCATCGAGATCGAGTGCCTCGACCGTCCGGGTCTTCTGTCGGAAGTCACCGGGGCGATTTCAGACCTGTCGCTCGACATCGCGTCCGCGCACATCACCACGTTCGGCGAGAAGGTCATCGATACGTTCTACGTGACGGACCTGACCGGCCATAAGCTTGAAAGCCAGGACAGGCTGGAAAGCATTGCCAAGGAACTTCTCCAGGTGCTGCAGCACGGACGCAAGGCGCCAGGCTCCAGGGCGAAAGCCAAAGCGCCGGCGCAGAAGTCGGAAACAGTCTAGTGCCACTGCCTTAGTTCCGTCCGTACCCGCCGTGATTATCGATTGTTCAGTAAGCCACGCCGCACAGGGAAGAGAATGAAAAGAAGCAGCATCCATTGCGGAGCCTTCAACGCATGAGCCTGATTGGTAAGTTTGCCAGTGTTGGCGGCGCCACCATGGTGAGCCGCGGGCTTGGTTTCGTCCGCGAAGCGATGATAGCCAGCGCAATGGGCGCCGGCCCAGTAACGGACGCCTTCTACGCGGCTTTCCGTTTCCCCAACCTGTTCAGGCGTGTCTTTGCCGAAGGGGCCTTCAACACCGCCTTCGTTCCGCTCTTCGCCAAGGAAATGGAAGGAGGCGGCCAGGAGGCTGCACGCGAATTTGCGGAAGCCGTTCTCTCTGTGCTGCTGGTGACCTTGATCGGGTTCTCAGCGCTGGCGATGATCTTCATGCCGTTCCTGGTCCGCACCATCGTGGCGCCGGGCTTTATCAGTTCGCCCGAGAAGTTCGAACTGACCGTTCTGATGACCCGGATCATGTTCCCCTATCTCGCCTGCATGTCGCTTATGGCGATGATGGCGGGCATCATGAATTCGATGCGGCAGTTTTTCCTGCCGGCTTTTGTCACCACTCTTCTTAGCGTCTTCCTGATCGCAGCCCTTGCTTTCGGTATGGTAACCGGAATGAACAACCGCGCGATCGGTGTCTGGCAGGCATGGGCCGTCTGCTTCTCAGGTGTGTTCCAGTTCGGCGTTCTGGCGGTAGCCGTGCGCAGGATGGGGTTCAAGCTGCGGTGGCGTTTTCCTCGGCTAACCTCCAAAGTAAAGCGGATGCTGGTGCTCATGGTCCCGGCCCTGATCACCGGTGGTGTCACGCAGATCAATCTCCTCGTCGGGCAGAGCATCGCCTCGTTGCAGGAGAGCGCGATCTCGTTCCTCAATTTCGCTGACCGCATCAATCAGCTGCCGCTCGGCGTCATAGGCGTTGCCGTGGGCGTGGTGCTGCTGCCGGAGCTTTCACGGTCGCTGAAGGCCGGCAATTTCGATGATGCACAACACCTGCAAAATCGTTCGCTGGAATTTTCGCTGCTGATGACCTTGCCGGCCACGGTCGGCATGATCGTACTGCCCGGACCAATCGTGAGCCTGCTGTACGAGCGTGGTGAGTTTACGGCGCTCGATACGGGGCCGACGGCGGCCGCGCTTGCGGCGTTCTCCTATGGCCTGCCGGCCTACGTTCTGCTGAAGGTGTTCCAGCCGGGCTTCTTCGCACGCGAGGACATGCGCACGCCGATGTGGTTCTCGATGATTTCGGTGGCCGTGAACATAGCACTTAGCATCATCATGTTCCCGTTCCTCGGCCACATAGCAATTGCTCTGGCGACCTCGATATCCGCGTGGGTCAACGTTGTACTGCTGGCGGCAACGCTCTGGAAGCGGAATCATTTCCGGCCGTCACCGACAACGATGCGTCGCTGCCTGATGATAGTGGTGTCGAGCGTGGTTATGGGCGTGTTCGCCTGGTGGCTGGGAGAGATGCTCATTGCCCCCATGAGCAACACCGGTCTTATCATGAAGACGGTCGGCATCCTGGTCACCATCGGGCTATCAGCCTTGGTCTACATGGTGGCAGTTGTGCTGACAGACGGCGTCGACCGACAAGAAATCAAGCGGACACTGCGCCGTCGCAGGGCTTGATCGCGAGCCCCGGCTCGTACATAAGCCCACCGACAGCGCAGAGGCGCACAATTCAAGGAAGATCCGCGGAAGGATCCATCAGGAGCAGCGCATGAGTGAGTTCAAGCAGCTCGTATTTTCGGGAGTGCAGCCTACGGGCAACCTGCATCTGGGAAACTATCTCGGAGCCCTGCAGAAGTTCGTTGCGCTTCAAGACGTCCATGAGTGCATCTATTGCGTGGTCGATCTTCATTCGCTGACGGCAACGCTGGTGCATGAGGACCTGGCGACCCAGACCCGCGGCATCGCGGCCGCCTACCTGGCTTCGGGGCTCGATCCGAAGAAGAGCATCATCTTCAACCAGAGCCGCGTTCCCCAGCACGCGGAGCTCGCGTGGATCTTCAACTGCGTGGCGCGCATCGGCTGGATGAACCGCATGACGCAGTTCAAGGACAAGGCCGGCAAGGATCGCGAGAACGCATCCCTCGGACTGCTCGCGTATCCGAGCCTGATGGCAGCCGACATCCTGCTCTATCGCGCAACCCATGTGCCGGTCGGCGATGATCAGAAGCAGCATCTGGAGCTGACCCGCGACATCGCGCAGAAGTTCAACAACGACTTCTCGGCGAAGATTGCGGAGCTCGGCATCGGCGTGGATATGCAGGTGGGCGACGAAAAGGTGAGCGGCTTCTTCCCGATGGCCGAGCCGCTGATCGATGGACCGGCGACCCGCGTGATGAGCTTGCGCGACGGCACCAAGAAGATGTCGAAGTCTGATCCGTCGGACCTCTCGCGCATCAACCTGTCGGACGATGCCGACACGATCGCGAAGAAGATCCGGAAGGCCAAGACCGATCCGCTGCCACTGCCGGACAATGCCGACGAGCTGAAGGATCGGCCCGAGGCCCAGAACCTCGTCGGCATCTATGCAGCCCTTTCCGGCCAGACGAGCGCGGACATTCTGAAGGAGTTCGGCGGCCGCCAGTTCTCTGACTTCAAGCCTGTGCTGGCGGATCTTGCTGTTACAAAGCTTGGCCCGATCAATGGTGAGATGCGCCGCATTTCCGCTGATCCGGCCTACGTGGACAGCGTGCTGCGCGACGGTGGCGAGAGGGCAGGGGCGAAGGCCGAAGAGACCATGAAGATGGTTCACGAGATCGTGGGTCTTCTCAATAATTAGCGGTAGCGTTTCAAAGCCGCTTGCGCGCTGGCCTGCCCGGGTGGCAGATTAGCGCCGGCGGCCAGACCGCGCCCACAAGGAAGAAACGGCATGGTGTCCAAGCGTCTCAGTCGCGAAGCAGGCCACAAACGCAAGTTTCTGGCGATCGTGGACAATACGCCAGAATGTGAGCGCGCCATCAGCTATGCGGCGCGACGGGCCTACTCGACCAACGGGTCACTCGTGCTTCTCTACACGATCGAGCCCGGCGACTTCCAGCATTGGCTCGGCGTTGAGCAGATCATGCGCGAGGAGCAACTGGCGGCGGGGCAGGCAGCACTCGATGCGCAGGCAACCCGCATCCGCGGCAGCATCGGGATCGAACCAGAACTCGTGTTGCGCGAAGGCAAGAAGGTCGATGAGATCCTGTCCGTGATCGAAGAGGATCAGGACATCGCCATTCTGGTGTTGGCGGCAGGCAATTCCAAGGAAGGACCCGGACCGCTCGTTTCCTCGATCACTGGCAAGTCGGCGACCTTCCCGATCCCGGTGACTGTCGTTCCGAACGGCCTCAGCGATGAGGAAATTGAGAGCCTCGCCTGATCGGCGGAGATGATAGCGAATTGAGGCGGAGGGCTTGATGCCACGCCTCTTCGTGTCTATTTTAGAATTATTCAAAACTTGCGGAGCACTTTGATGTTCATCCAGACTGAAGCTACTCCTAACCCTGCTACCTTGAAGTTCCTGCCGGGTAAGGTGGTGCTTGAACAAGGCACGGCTGATTTCCGGGATGCGGACAGCGCCCGCCAAGCCTCGCCGCTGGCCGGCCGGCTGTTCGATATTCCCGGCGTCATCGGCGTTTTCTTCGGCTTTGACTTCATCACCGTCACCAAGAATGATGGCGACTGGCAGCATCTGAAGCCGGCGATCCTCGGCACGATCATGGAGCATTTCATGTCGTCGCAGCCGGTCATGGCGACGCCTGACCAGGGCCTGGACCGCGATTTCGATGGCGAGTTCTATGACAAGGCCGATGAGGAAATCGTCGCGACCATCAAGGAGCTCCTTGAGACGCGCGTGCGTCCTGCGGTTGCGCAGGATGGCGGCGACATCACATTCCGTGGCTACGAGAAGGGCACCGTCTATCTCAACATGAAGGGCGCCTGCGCCGGTTGCCCGTCATCGACCGCGACGCTGAAGCACGGCATCCAGAACCTGCTCCATCACTTCATTCCCGAAGTGCAGCACGTCGAGCAGAGCATCTGATCCATTCAGTCACTTCGAGACAAAGAAAAACCGGGCGCAAGGCCCGGTTTTTCGTTTCTGGGACAGGGAACTTGTGACCAGACTTACTGAACGATGACCTTGGCGCCAACCTGAACGCGGTTGTAGAGGTCGATGATGTCCTGGTTCATCAGGCGGATGCAGCCTGAAGACATGGCCTTGCCGATGGAATTCCACTCAGGCGTGCCGTGCAGGCGATAGCCGGTGTCGCCACCCTTGTTGAAGAGATAGAGCGCACGGGCGCCAAGCGGATTGTTCAGACCGGGGGGCATGCCGCCCCGCCACTTGGCGAGTTCCGGCTGACGCTTGATCATTTCGGAGGGCGGGGTCCAGGTCGGCCACTCGCGCTTCAAGGCAACGCGCGCGGTACCGGACCATTCGAAGCCATCGCGGCCGACGCCGATGCCGTAGCGCATGGCCTTTCCGTTTTCCTGCACGAGGAAAAGGAATTTCTGCTTGGTATCGACGATGATTGTGCCAGGCTTCTCGGCTGTCTTGTAGGAGACGATCTGACGGCGGAACTGGCTCGGAACCTTCTCGACCGGGATGCTGGGCAGGGTGTAGCCTGCGTCGGTGACAGCGCCGTATTGCGCCGTAAAGAAGCGCGACGGACCGTCCGTGCTACAGCCAGTGATCACGGCCGTCAGGCCGAGCAGCACGGCTAGATACAATGATCTGAAATTCATTATGGATGCCCCAATAATCGAGCGCTGACCGATGTCGGCTCGTCTGCCCCATTTTTGACTGAATTGTTAAAATGAGTGTTAATCCGTTACTATAATCAAGTAAAAATTCTGTCAGCCGCCTAATTATTTCGGCTGAGGCGGGCCGAAGAAGCGCATCAGAGGCTTTTTTCTCGCCTGTGCAGACGGGGCAGGCTTATAATCAGGCTTACCCTCGCGAGCGACTCGACCCCACAGGTACTTTCGAAAGCATGGCAATCATCTCACCCCTGGTACGCAATCCATTGGCCGACGGACGGCAGTCTGAAAGGGCTCTCGTCATCAGGCGCGGCGTTCAGCGACTGTTGTTGCAGATGGGCGCTGTCGCACTGCCGGAGCTTTCGCTTGCGAGCGGACGCCGCGCGGACCTCGTGGCGCTGATGCCGAAGGGGGACATCTGGATCATCGAGATCAAGTCGTCGGTGGAGGATTTCAGGGTCGACCGGAAGTGGCCGGATTACCGGATGCACTCGGATCGCCTGTTTTTCGCATCGCATCCAGAAGTGCCGTCATCGATCTTTCCGGAGGACTGCGGCTTCATCCTGTCGGACGGTTATGGGGCGGAGATCATGCGTGATGCTCCGGAGCACCGGCTTGCACCGGCAACGCGCAAGGCCATGATGCTGCGCCTTGCGCGGGTTGGCGCAATGCGGCTCACAGCTGCAGAGCTCGCCGGTATCGACGTTCCGCTTGAGGATGACGAAGCCTAGTCAGCAAAAGGGCAGGTTGTGACCTGCCCTTGAAATCCAACAATCGTGAGAGATTAGCGCGGGGCTCGCTTGGCGAGGATGCGCTGCAGTGTGCGGCGGTGCATGTTGAGCCGGCGTGCGGTCTCAGAAACGTTGCGGTCGCACATCTCGTAGACGCGCTGGATATGCTCCCAACGGACGCGGTCGGCCGACATCGGGTTTTCCGGCGGCTCGGCCTTGTCATCACGGTTGCGCATCAGCGCGTTGTAGATGTCGTCGGCATCGGCGGGCTTGGACAGGTAGTCGATGGCACCGAGCTTCACGGCGGTCACGGCCGTCGCGATGTTACCGTAGCCAGTGAGGATGATGGCGCGGGCATCTTCGCGCTTCTCGCGCAGGGCGGCGACGACGTCGAGGCCATTGCCGTCGCTGAGGCGCATGTCGATCACTGCGAAGGCCGGCGGCGCGGTGCGGATCTTGCTGATCGCTTCCTCAACGGTCTCGGCTGTATCAACCTGGAAACCCCGCCCTTCCATGGCCCGAGCAAGACGGGCAAGAAACGGCCGATCATCTTCTACGAGGAGAAGACTACGATCACCATCGGGAAGGGAATTGTTCGGATCAACAGCCGTGTTCGTCATCATTAACTCGCTTTCGTAAGCTGAATTTAGGAGGCTGGGAGCGGATTTTCCAGTGGTTCCTTATACTTGCGCGCCGTCTGTGGTCAAAAACCTTTCTCTTGGCCAACGGATCGTCACCTTGGCGCCCTTGCCCGCTACTCCGGCATTGGCAAAATCCAACGTTGCGCCGGAGCGTTCCAGCAAGGTTTTGGCGATGAAGAGCCCCAGACCCAGGCCGCCGCCTGACGACGCACCAGCCTTCCGGCGGGAAACATAGGGCTCGCCAATGCGGTCGATCACTTCCATGGGGAAACCCGGACCATCGTCGAGGATCGTCAGGCGCACCGCCGTTTGATCCCAGCTCCAGCGGATTTCGACCGTGTCGCGCGCGAAATCGACTGCGTTCTCCACCAGATTTCCAAGCCCGTAGAGCACGCCCGGGTTCCGTCGGCCGACTGGCTCCGGACCATCCGTCGTCTCCGGCTGCATGTCGATGGTTATACCAAAATTTCGGTGCGGCGCGGCAATTTCTTCGATGAGCGAGGTGAGCGGCAGCCTTCCGATGTGCAGTTCGCCTTCGGAGGAGAGGCTGGTCAGGCGCTTCAAGATTTCACGGCAGCGTTCGCTCTGTGAGCGGAGCAGAGTTACATCTTCGCGGAACCGGGGATCTTCGCCGAGCGTCTTTTCCATCTCGCGGGCGACGAGTGTGATGGTTGCGAGCGGCGTTCCAAGCTCGTGTGCAGCCGCTGCCGCCAGACCGTCGAGCGCGGAAATGTGCTGCTCGCGCTGGAGCACCAGTTCCGTTGCGGAGAGGGCATCAGCCAGCATGTGCGCTTCTTCCGCCACCCGGTACGCGTAGACGGCGGTGAAGACCGTCGTTGAGACAATCGCGATGAGCATACCAAAGACATGGACCGTCGGGACGATGAGCTCGACACCCGGACGCCAGGGCAGGGGCAGGTGGAAGGCGGAAACAAGCGCTGCAACCACGATGACGAAGGCCCCGAGGATCACGGTCAGGCGAAGCGGCAGCGTGGTCGCGGAAATGACCACCGGAACGATCATCAGAACCGCGAAAGGATTGGTGATACCTCCTGTGAGGTAGAGCAGGCCTGCTAGCTGCGAGGCGTCGAGCATCAGCAGGACAAGCGCGGTTCTCGGCTGGAGCAGATGGACCGACGGATAGCGGAAGGTGAGGTAAAGGTTGAGCCA
The DNA here is from genome assembly GCF_014641695.1 of Nitratireductor aestuarii. Taxonomy (GTDB): domain Bacteria; phylum Pseudomonadota; class Alphaproteobacteria; order Rhizobiales; family Rhizobiaceae; genus Chelativorans; species Chelativorans aestuarii. The sequence continues at coordinate 194,297 of NZ_BMIF01000002.1, forward strand.
GGCCGAGGCGGCGATCAGCGCAAAGCAGGGGCCCACCGGAAGCGGAAAGCCGAGGCCAAAGAAGACGACGAGCACGGCAGCGCTTTGACCCACGATGGCGAGCCAACGCAGACGGATCAGCGTGTTCAGCCGCAGGCTGCGGTTGGAGCGGATGTGCGGCGTTCCAAGTTCTTCCATCATAACCGATCGTCTTCCATTTGCAGGAACTGGTTCAGTCTACTTCACACGCGGTTTAGCTCTGCTCGTTGGCATAGCCGAGGCTGGGTCTTCAGGCCATACATGCTTTGGGTATCGGCCGCGCATATCTGAGCGCACGTCTGCCCAGGATCCACGCCAGAAGCCGGGCAGATCGCGCGTCTTCTGGATCGGACGATGCGCTGGCGACAGGAGTTCCAGCGTCAGCGGAATGGCGTTGCTACCGATGGTCGGATGCTCGTTCATGCCGAAGAGTTCCTGCACGCGGATCGCCAGCACCGCCTCTCCGTTTTCATAGCGAATTGGCACATTGTTGCCGGTCGGCGCCGCAAAATGGGTGGGCGCGAGCGAAGAAATGCGCCGCTGCATGTCATAGGGTAGGAGCGACAGGAGTCCCTGCTGGAGCGTGTCGGTGGTGACGCTCGCAATGTTCGGCTCTCCCTTGAGGAAGGGCAGCAGCCACTCGTCGAGGCTGGCCAAAAGGGCCTCGTCACTGACGTCCGGCCAGGGCTCGCCTTCCATCGCATGCATGAAGCCGAGGCGGGCGCGGAGGTTTTCCGCAGCGTTCGTCCAGTTAAGGATGCTGAGACCGTGCGTCCGCACCGCCTCGATCAGGGCTTGATCGGCGTCTGCGCCGCGCGGTGCGGGCAGTTGCTTCTCGGACAGGACGATCGCGCCGATCCTGCGGATCTGGCGCTGGCGGACGGAACCTTTCTCCCGGTCAAATACGGTTTCAGTGCGCGTTTCGATACGGTTTCCGAGTTCGGCCAGAAGCTCGTCCTCGGTCAGCGCAGATGCCGCTGTGATGCGGGCGTTGCGCGCCTGTCCCTGAAGGTCGGCCACCACCAGCCATGGCGATCCCGCGAGGCGCTCGGCTTCATCAAGTTGGCCACCGCGACCGTTTGCCAGAACAAAGTGTCCGTAAGAGCCGCGTGCCTTGGCAACGCGATCGGGCCAGGCGTGGATGAGCAGGGAACCGGTCGTGCCGGTTGCTCCGCCTTGCGGCTTGCCGCCTGCAGCCTGTGCCAGCCGATCCGCCAGCGACTTCGCGGCCTGCGCACGGGCAGAGCGGTCGGATAAGAGGCGGGAAAGGCGATCGTCCAGATCGGCGGAATTGCCGCCGAGGCCGCGTTCCGAGATGATCATGGCGAGCCGGGCGGCATCTCGCGCGCGACCTTTCTGCGCTGCGATCACCACCATGTGCGCAAGACGCACAGGCAGGGCTAGTTTGCGCATCGCTTCGCCTTCGGGCGTCAGGCGACCTGCCTCATCCAGCGCCCCGAGATTGCGCAGCAGGGCGCGGGCTTCGGCAAGTGCGGGCTGCGGCGGTGCATCAAGAAACGCGAGGGTGGTAGGCTCAGTCACGCCGAAGGCAGCGCAGTCGAGTAGCAGACTGGAAAGGTCCGCTTCAAGGATTTCGGGCGGCGTGAAGGCTGGGAGTGCAGCCGTCTGCTCCTTGCGCCAGAGGCGCAGCGCAATGCCGGGAGCCGTGCGGCCAGCGCGGCCCGCGCGCTGGTCGGCGGAAGCGCGCGAGACGCGCACCGTCTCCAGCCGCGTCATGCCCGTGTCCGGCTCGTAGCGGGGGAGACGGGAGAAGCCGCAATCGACCACGGCAGTCACGCCGTCGATGGTGACAGAGGTCTCGGCGATGGCCGTCGCCAGCACGACCTTGCGCCGTCCTGCCGGTGCGGGCCTGATGGCTGCATCCTGCGCTGGACCTTCGAGGCCGCCGTGGAGGGGCACAAGATCCGTCCCCTCCGGAAGTTTCCCTTCAAGCAGGCCCTGTGTCCGAGCGATCTCGCGCTGGCCGGGCAGGAAGGCGAGAATGCTGCCGCTCTCGTCGCGGATCAGCGAGCGCACGGCCGCTGCGACAGCAGCCTCCATGGTATCCGAAAGGGAGCGTTCGACATAACGGATGTCGATGGGGAAGCTGCGGCCTTCGCTTTCCAGCACGGGCGCATCGCCCAGAAGGCTTGAAACGCGGGCGCCGTCGATCGTCGCCGACATCACCAGCAGGCGCAGGTCGGGCCGCAGGGCTCCCATCACGTCAAGGGTGAGCGCAAGGGCAAAGTCGCCGTCCAGCGAGCGTTCGTGGAATTCGTCGAAGATCACGGCGGAAATGCCGTCGAGTGACGGATCCTCGATGATCATGCGGCCAAGAATGCCCTCGGTCACCACAAGGATGCGGGTCGCGGCTGACGTCTTGCGCTCCATGCGCATGGCATAACCGACGGTCGCGCCCGGTTCTTCACCGAGCAGCGAGGCCATGCGGCGGGCGGAAGCGCGGGCGGCGAGACGCCTCGGTTCGAGCAGCAGGATGGTGCCCGACGCCGACCATTCCTCTTCCAGGAGGGCAAGCGGCACCAGCGTGGTCTTGCCTGCACCGGGAGGCGCTACGAGCACGGCCTTGCCATGTTCGGCCAAGGCTGCCTTCAGATCGGGAAGAACGGCCGTAACTGGTAAGTCGGGTAACTGAACTGCTCTCATGATATTTGCTACTAGAGCATTTCAGCATCACGTGGAAACGTGGAAATGATCTTCGCAGCGCCGATCACATGAACCCCGCACCCTTCAGCGACATGACGGCCGGGCCCATGATCACCACAAACAGCACCGGCAGGAAGAAGAGGATCATCGGCACTGTCAGCTTGGGCGGCAGGGCGGCGGCCTTCTTCTCGGCCTCGTTCATGCGATGCTCGCGGCTTTCCTCGGCCATCACCCGCAGGGCGCTACCAATTGGGGTTCCGTACCGTTCAGCCTGGATGAGCGCCTGGGTGACGCTCTTAACAGAGTCGAGGCCGGTGCGGTTCGCCAGGTTCTCGTAAGCCTGACGGCGTTCGGGCAGGAAGGATAGCTCGGCCATGGTCAACACCAGCTCTTCCGCCAGCGCGACGGACTGCGAGCCAATCTCATCAGCCACCCGGCGGAACGCTGCTTCCGCAGACATGCCGGATTCAACGCAGATCAACATGAGGTCGAGCGCATCAGGCCAGGCGAGCTGGATCGACTGCTTGCGCTTGGTCGCTGCATTGGAGACGTAGATTACGGGCGCGTAGAAACCGCCATAGGCGGCGAAAATGCAGGCAAGCACCTTGTACATGGTGGGCTGTGCAGCAAGGCCGTTGCCGAAATAGATCCAGACGAACACAAGCCCGGCGCCCGCAAAGGGCAGGGCGAAGCGCAGGAAGAGGAAGCGCGTCATGGCGCTTTCACTGCGGAAGCCCGCGTTACGGAGTTGTTGGGTCGTCTTTTCGTCGGCCAGCGCGCGGCGCAGATCAAGGCGTTCCACGATGGAGCGTACGCCGGAGGTGTCCTGCCTGCGAAGGCTCTTGCCGCGGTTGCGCTCGGCTTCGGCGGCGAGCCGGGCCTTCTGACGCGCCCGCAATTCGTCACGCTCAAGCGCCACCGTCTTCATGCGCGACCTGAGCGATGGGCCTCCAGTCGAGGGCAGAAGCGTAAGGATTGTGGCGAAGACGGCGACTGATACCAGCGCCGCCACCAGGACCTCGGGATTGGTTGCAATCCGGATGATGGTGTCCATCATCTACACCTCGAAGTTGATCATCTGGCGCATGATGAAGATGCCGAGACCCATCCAGAAGGCGGAAATCAACAGAAGGAAATGCCCTGTGGACGTGGTGAACAGCGGCATGATGTAGTCCGGACTGATCACGAAGACGATGGTCGCGACGAGAGGCGGCAGAGAGCCGATGATGAAGGCGGACGCCTTGGCTTCCATGGAAAGGGCCTGGATGCGTGCCTTCATCTTCTTGCGGTTACGCAAGACGCGCGAGAGGTTGCCCAGCGCTTCCGAGAGGTTGCCACCGGACTGGCTCTGGATCTGGATGACGATGCCGAAGAAATTGGCTTCAGGGCAGGGCATTGTCTCGGTCATGCGGGCGGTGGCTTCGGCAGAGGAAAGACCTATTTGCTGGGCCTCAACGATCCGGCGAAATTCCGTGCGTACCGGTTCGCGCGCTTCGGCGGCAATCATGCGGACGGCATCGTTGAACGGCAGGCCGGAGCGGATGGCGCGCACGATGACGTCCAGCGCGTTCGGAAACTCCTCCAGAAACGCCGTGACCCGGCGCTTGCGCATGTAGTTGACGAACCAGCGCGGCAGGCCGACAGCGCCCACCACAACCGATGCCAGGACAACCAGGGGATGGGCACCGAAGAGCAGCAAGATGAACGCCAGCAGAAAGCCGGTGACGCCAGACAGGATATAGAACTTCTGCAGGCTCACCTCCATGCCGGCCTGCTTCAGCTTGACCTTGAGCGGCGGGTTGGTGACGTTGCGGTCCTGGTTCTTCTGCTTCTGTTCAAGCTCGTGGAGCGTATCCTGGATCGTCTTGCGACGGCGCGCAGCCTCGTTCGTTCGTTCCCGCACCGCACGGGCTGACTGGCGGTCAGCCTCGCCCTTCTTGACGACCTCCAACCGTCGGTTGACGGTTTTTTCGCTGGAAATACTGTTGAACAGGAAGACGTAGGCGATACCGCCGGCACTGATGGCAGCGAGTACGATGAAGCCAAGTGTTCCAAGTCGGAGCCCGAACATTAGGCGTTGCGCTCCATCGCTTCGAATGCCGCGGCAAGGCGGGCGTCTTCGCCATAGTAGCGTGCGCGTTCCCAGAAGGCGGGACGGGCGATGCCGGTGGAGATGTGCTTGCCGATCAGGCGGCCATTCGAATCCTCACCGCGAATGTCATAGACCATCAGGTCCTGAGTGATGATGACGTCGCCTTCCATGCCTACCACTTCGGTGATGTGGGTGATGCGGCGGGAGCCGTCGCGCAGTCGCGAGGCCTGGATGATCACGTCGACCGATCCGTTGATGATCTCGCGGACTGTGCGCTGCGGCAGGGTGAAGCCGCCCATGGCGACCATGGATTCGATACGGTTCAGGCACTCGCGCGGGTTGTTCGCGTGGATGGTGCCCATGGAACCGTCGTGGCCCGTATTCATCGCCTGCAGCAGGTCAAAGACTTCCGGACCGCGCACCTCGCCCACGATGATCCGCTCTGGACGCATGCGAAGACAGTTGCGGACGAGGTCGCGCATGGTGATCTCGCCCTCACCTTCAAGGTTCGGGGGGCGGGTTTCCAGACGCACCACATGCGGCTGCTGCAGCTGTAGCTCAGCCGCGTCCTCGCAGGTGATGATGCGTTCGTCACGATCGATGTAGTTCGTCAGGCAGTTGAGCAGCGTCGTCTTGCCGGAGCCGGTACCGCCGGAAATGACGACATTGCAGCGGACGCGCCCGATGATGCGCAACAGGTCCGCACCTTCCGGCGAGATACTGCCAAAGCGCACGAGCTGATCGAGCGTCAGTCTGTCCTTCTTGAACTTGCGGATGGTGAGCGATGCGCCGTCGATGGCGAGCGGCGGCACGATGACGTTGACGCGGGAACCGTCCGGAAGACGCGCGTCGCAGATCGGGCTCGATTCATCAACACGGCGGCCAACCTGGCTGACGATGCGCTGGCAGACGCTCAGCAGATGCTGGTTGTCACGGAAGCGGATGTTCGCTTCCTCCACCTTGCCGCTGATCTCGATGTAGACCCGCTTGGGGCCGTTCACCATGATGTCGGAGATGTCGTCACGCGCAAGCAACGGCTCGAGCGGACCGAAGCCCAGAACGTCGTTGCAGATGTCTTCGAGCAGTTGTTCCTGCTCCGCGATCGACATCACGAAGTTCTTGATCGCGATGATGTCTGTGACGATGTCGCGGATTTCCTCGCGCGCGCTTTCGGCATCGAGCTGGGCAAGCTGCGACAGGTCGATCGTATCGATCAGCGCCGAGAAGATCTGGCTCTTGGTGTCGTAATAGGAGTCCGGATGGTCGTTTGTAGCGGTACGGCTCGGCTTCACCGGGGCTGTGCGGCCTGACGCTATACCGGCAGGCGCAGACGTTACCGCCGTAGGTGCGAGCGGTGGCACGTTTGACGCTGATCCCAGGACGCCCTCTGGCGCCGGTGCGGATGTTCGCACCAGCTCCTGCGGTTCGTCCTTGCGTCCGTTGATGCCTTTTTTTCCGAACATCGTTGACCGTTACTTCTTCTTCGAGGTGAACCGGCTGAATATCGCCGCGAGCTTCGGCTTCTTCTTGCCCTGGACCTCACGTCGTCCGGCCAGCGCGAAGGCGACCTGGTTGATCGTCTGACTGATCGGATGCTTCGGGTTCAACTGCCCGATCATGCGGCCTGCGTTGGCGGCCTTGCCGAAGGTCGGGGGGTCGAACGGGATCGTGGCCAGGGGTTTTACACCTAGCGCGCTGCCGAAATCGCTGGCGGAAATCTCCGGCTTCTTTGGCACTCCGGATTGATTGAGGATCAGACGTGGCGCTGCATCGTTCGGGCGAAGCTTCTTCAGCGCATCCATCAGGCTCTTGGCGTTGCGCAGGTTGGCAAGATCAGGCGCTGCGGTGATGACGATTTCGTCGGCTCGAGCCAGCGTCGTGCTGATCCAGCTGGTCCAGCCATGGGGAATGTCGAGGATGACGGTTGGCGCGGTTCGCTGCGCCGTTTCCACGATCGGCGAGAAGGCCTCGGCGTCAAAATCATAGACCCGCTCAAGCGACGAAGGCGCGGCTAGCAGCGACAGATGCTTCGAGCACTCCGTCAGCAGGCGGTCGAGATAGACCTCGTCGATGCGGTTGGGTGAGAACACGGCCTCCGCGATGCCCTGTGGCGGGTCCTGATCGAAATCGATGTTGGCGGTTCCGAAGGGCAGATCGAGGTCGGCAATGACGACTTCGTTCTCGAAGGTCTCGGAGAGCGCCCAGGAGATGTTGTGCGCGAGCGTGGAGGATCCGACGCCGCCCTTTGCACCGATGAAGGCGATGGTGCGGCCGAGCGGTTTGGCAGACGGATCGACGAAGATGTCGGAAATGGTGCCGATCACATCCGCAAGGTTGATCGGAGCAACGAGGTATTCCGAGACGCCGGCGCGGATGAGCTCACGATAGAGGGCCACGTCGTTGTAGTGGCCGATGATCACGACTTTGGTGCTCGGGTCGCAAACCTCCGCCAGCCCGGAAAGCCTGTCCATCAGATCCTGCGGTTCGTCGTGGGTTTCAAGGATCAGCAGGTTTGGCGTCGAGGCGGAGCGATAGAACTCGGTCGCATCGGCGATGCTGCCCGACCGCACGATCAGATGCACCTTGGCAACGCGGCGATCCTTGCCGGTGCGGTCGATAACCTCGGCGACTTCGCCGGTCAGGCAGAACGCCTGGATGGAGATGCGCGGAATCGGCCGCAGCGTCAACGGCGTCGCCTGGTCTGTTTCCTCTGCCGAGAACGGATCGGCTTCCACACTAAGGCTCATCGTATAATCCACCCTTGAACGTTAGTAAGAAACCTCGGAACGGCTGTTGAACTCGCCTGAGATGCCGCGCCTCTGATAGGCGCCAATGGCAGCGCCACGGTTGGCCATGTCGGACGGCGTCATCCTGCGCGGGGTCAGCAGATCACTCGGGTTGGCAATCTGGGCTGCCAGGTTGTTCTGGTAGGAGCAGCCGAAATTGCTGTACTGCCGGTTCTCGTAGGTGTTGCCGAGATCTTCGGGCCACTGTCCGCACTGGCCGGTATGGGCCTTCATCACCGGATAGGAGATCCGGATCGGAGCTGACTCGGCACCGTTGGCGTCGTAGTGCACCGTCTGCAAGCGGCCCGACGAGACACCGCGAGCCCGGATGAACTTCGCAAACTCGCTCGCCGTGCTGCGGGCAGCTCCGGCGTTGCCAGAGCCCTGCGGCACCATGATGGTCACCACCGCGTTGCCGCTGTCGCGGTAATTCGAAAAGAAGCCATCGAGTGCCGTCCGGTGCATCGGCGTCATGCTGAAGGACGTGAGCCCCACCGGCAGATCCAGAACCTGATCCTTTTCCGAGATGATGATCGGATGGCGCGTCCGATAGTCGTCCGGGACGGCGTTCACGACCATCTGATCCTGCTGGGCGCAGCCCGTAACCAGCGGGGCGGCCACCATGACGAGCGCCGACAGCGCACACTTACCAAACCGTGATATCTGCATGGCCCCCGCCTTACTTATAGATGTAACCGACAACGCCGTGGTAGCGCGTGTCCGGCGCCTTCGCCTGCGTGTTGCCGTAGATGCGGTTGAGACGTCCAAGGAACACGCCGTTGCCGTCGTGGTCTGCGTTGAAGTTGTCGTCCGGCTTCGCCAGTTCGTTGCGCGCCACCGGCTTCGCCAGATAGGGCGTGACGATGATGACGAGCTCCGTCTCGTTGCGTATGAAGTCGCGGCTGCGGAAGAGGGCGCCCAGCACCGGGACCTTGGACAGGCCAGGGACGCCGTTGATCGCCTGGCGGACATCGTCACGAACGAGGCCGGCAATCATCATGGAGCCGCCCGAAGGAAGCTCAACTGTCGTATCGGCAAGACGCTTGCGGATCGACAGCATGTTCGCTCCAAAGGCTCTGCCGCCTCCTTCCATCTGGACAGAGCCTTCGGTGGTGGGCTCGGATACGGACGTCCTGATCTTGAGGCTGATACGTCCCGGCGAGAGGACGACCGGCTGGAACTCAAGCCCGATACCGTATTCGAGCTTCTCAACTTCGTATGTGACTTCGCCGTCCAGGTTATCGCGGCTCCGGGCGCTGCTCCTGCCTGTCACGAGGTTGAACTCGCCGCCCACCTTGAATGTGGCTTTTTCGCCGGAAACGGCCGTCAACGTCGGCTCAGCCAACGTCTTCATGACGCCTGCCTGCTCCATGGCATTGAGGTAGGATTGGAGCATCGAGCCGCCGATTGCAAGGCCGGTATTCGATAGCGGTTTTCCCAGGCCGAACGCATTGTCCGTTATAGCAGACCACTGGATGCCATCCGACGAGCCTCCTCCCGCCAGTACGTTCACGCCGAGCTGCTTCATCACGTTGCGGCTGACTTCCGCCACCGTGACCTTGAGCGTTACCTGATCCTGGCCCATCACCTGGAGCAGATTGACGATGGCGCTCTGGCGCCGTTGCTGATCCGGGTTGTTGATCGCAACGCCACCGCCATCCGTTGGTGCGGAGGCAGTCTGCGCAAATGCGCCCGTCGTCGCTTCACCGCCCGTCACGAACACCTGCGCGAGCTGGGCTGCGCGGGAGGCGTCGAGCGGCGTTTCCACGAAGCCGGTCAGCACGACGTTGTCGTTGATCAGCTCGACCTTGATCTCGGAGTTAGGAATGAAACGCTTCAGGTAGGATTCGATGCCAGCAACATCGCGTTCTACGGAGACGTCGATATTGGCGAGTTGCTCACCATTTGCACCGAAGACGAAAATGTTGGTCTCCCCTACCTTCTTGCCGAAGAGGTAGATGCGGCGGGCCGTGCGCGTGATGGCGTCTGCGATGCCGGGGTTGGCGACCAGAATGTCATAGGCGTCAGCCGGCAGGTCGATCACCAGCGATTTGTTCAGCCCGAGCTTCACCCGCTGTGAGGAACCGCGAAGGCCGATCGATGCGTCAGCCGATGCGATGGTGACGCCAGCGCTAAGCGTCGAGAACGCTGCAAGGCCAACCAGCAGAGCGGCTGTCTGCAAGCGGCGCAAGAATGTGAAACCAGCTCTCATTACCGAGCCCCTATCGTGTTCATTTCGCCGGACTTGATGATCCGGATGCCGCTGCCATTCACGCCGTTGACGAGGTGGCGGCCGTTTTTGGCGGACGGCTCCTGAACATCTGCCACCGAGCGCAGGGCCAGCGTCAGCCTGTCAGCCATGCGTTGCGCGACGGTGATGACTTCCGCCTGGTCAGGCGTCAGTTCGAGCGTTGCAGTCTTGCCGATGATGACCGGGTTGCCGTTCTCATCGTCCTGAACCGTCTGGTCGATGGCGAGAACGCGGATGTTCTGGAGAACCGTTTCGGTGATGTAACCCGATCCGGTGGCGGTATCCTCTGAGCGCCGGGTCATGATCACGTCGACGTGGTCGTTGGGCAGGATAAAGCCGCCAGCCGACGTATCAGCAGCGATCTCGATGCCTACAGCACGCATGCCGGGCGAGAGGATTGCCGACATGAAGTTCTGACCTTCCACCACCAGCCGTGGCAACCGGACAGGCTCTCCTGGATAAAGCGTATATCGGGCGATGGCATCCTTGAGCTCATCCAGAGCCTCAGGCCTGTCCTCCTGGGTGATGAAGGAGGAGTCTACGATGGATGACGGCCAGGCCTGCCACTTCAGGGCGGGCCCCACACGTTCTCCCATATTGACCTGCTGTGAAACGAGAAGCACGTCACGCGTTTCGATGCGGGGCTGCTCAGCTGGAGCGTTGGCAACAGTCTGCGCGGGCGGTGTCGAAGACATGCCCTTTGCAATGTAACCGGCTCCAATTGCAGCAACAACCGCTACGCCGAGGATGACGATGCGGGATCGGTTCATAGATCTGCCCCCTGTACGTGCCCTGCGAAGGGGGATCATGGGTCGTAAACCTCAAATTAAGGTTAACGGAACCATTCCGCTGGAAGATGATTGAGGGGCAGCCGTGAGGCCGGCGCCGGAGAAATGCCTACCGACACAATAGGGACCCAAGAAATATCCCAGGCAAATTTGGATGAACTTAGGACAAGTTGTTCGTTGGCTTAATAAAACATTTTTCGGTGAATAACTTTACGGTGTATTTACCGTAACAACTTACCGTGTGACTTATTGGACGTTTTTTGAAACTTTTTCTGTGTGTCTCACGTTGTGATGGTCCAAATCGAGTGAGAGAAAGAGAGAGTACAATGCCGACAAGCGGGCAGAAGACCGCGGAACAGGCAAAGACTGCAGGTTTGATATACAAGCAGATAAGGCGGCGGGATAATGCGCAGTTTCTGGGCCGTATGCCTGTCTTTGAAGTTCCGAGTGTAACACCCTGGCAGCTTGAAGCCCTGCTTTCCGAGCTGGACAAGGCTGAAAAAGAAACCAACTCAGGCGGCTATAGAGGGCACTGATTGCCCCATTATCGCCCTACTCCGCCGACAATCGGGCGAACCAGCAAACGTTAGAATCTTGGGAAATGTGATCGCGGAGGGGAGTTCTCCACGCGAAGGCGTCGCGCCTCAATCGTACCCGGTAGAGAACCGGATCGGATCCTCGGGCAAATTCTCATGCGCAGATGGTGCCGCCAGAAAATGGCCGGGCACGATCTTCGGCATTGATGCGGGAGTTTGCCGGTTGATGTGGGGGCGATTTACGCCCGCCGCATCGACCATACCAACAATGGCTCAGGCAGCCTTGCCGCGCTTGGTGATCAGACCTTCGCGCATAGCGTGCTTGCGAGCAAGCTTGCGTGCGCGACGGATGGCTTCACCCTTTTCACGGACGCGCTTTTCCGACGGCTTTTCGAAAGAACGGCGTGCCTTCATTTCACGAAAGACGCCTTCACGCTGCAGCTTGCGCTTCAGAACACGGAGAGCTTGATCGACATTGTTGTCTCGGACCAGAACCTGCAATGTTTACCTTCTTTCAGTTGGAGTAACAAAAAGATCGCGAGCGCCAGAAAGCCGGCGCGATAGGCGATGGTTGCCAGCGACCTTGAGGAAAGTTGCGCGACTATAGCAGGGTCGCCAATAAATGCACCCCAGTCGCCAAAATAAATATAGGTCCGGAATAGACTTATTCCAGACGCATGCGAAATTTCGGAGCGAGGGCTGTAGGCCGGAGGCTCAGGAATATCGTTTCAAGCGGCTGATTTTACTCAGCCACTTTGGAAGAAGTCATCAAGAGGCCACGCGGCGCCACGCATATCTTTCAGGACCAGCCGGCTTGGTCGATGGCTGGTAGTGAAACGGTATGCCGCCCGTATTTCCAGCTTCCAGACGCGCGATGGCGACCGAATTGCGCACTTCCAGCTCTGAAAATCCGCAGCGAAGCATATGGGAAATCTGATCGGTCAAGACATCGCCGGTTGCCCGCAATGCACCCGTGTAGCCATGGCGGGTGCGCAGCAAAGCCGCCTTTGAATAGCTGCGGCCATCGTTATAGGCCGGGAACGCAAGAGCGATCAGCCGCAAGCTGCCAAGGAACGGCAGGATCTGGTCGAGCGGTTCGCCGGGCAAGGTCTCCACGCCGATGCGCGACAGGGCACTCTCACGGACATCTTCCGGCAAAGCAACAAAGTCCGTCAGCGACAGGATGAGCGGCGTGTTCGAGTTCAGCACGTCTTCCGCCGTGCCGCGTTGCCATTCATCTTCCCGGAAACCTTCAGCCGTCCAGAGTCTGGGTTGTTCGACATTCATGAGTTCACCGTGGCTCGGGTTGGAGGGAGTGCATTCTCCAGTCCTGTCAGGTGAATGCCGCATTCTGTCTTGGCTGCACCGGCCCAACGTCCGCTGCGGGAGTCTTCGCCAGGCTTCACCGGCTGCGTGCAGGGGAAGCAGCCGATGGAGTAATATCCGAAGGCAACCAGCGGGTTCTCCCGCAGATTGTGCCTGCGCATGTAGTCCGCCTGATCCGACGTGGTCCAGGTGGCAAGCGGGTTGATGCGGATGCGTCCGCTCACCGCTTCAAATACCGGCATTGCAGCGCGGGTCTGTGCCTGATGTCGCTTCCTGCCCGTGAACCAGGCCGCATAGGGCTCCACAGCGCGTGCCATCGGCTCCACCTTGCGGATCGAGCAGCAGAGATCGGGATCGGTCTTGTGAAGGACCTTGTCTGGATCGCTTTCAGCCGTCAGCGTCGCCAGCGGTTCGATATTGACGATGTTGGTGAGACCCAAATCCGCTGAAAGCTGATCGCGATACTCGAAGGTCTCGCCGAAGTGCTGGCCCGTATCGAGGAACAGGATCGGGAGGGTAGCGTCAATGTTGGCGATCAGGTGCAGCAGAACGGCCGAATCCGCGCCAAAGGACGAGATGGCGGCGATGCCGCCATTCTCGCGGAAGAGATCGATGGCGACCTGAATGATTGTCTGCGCATCGCTGTCGGCGTAACGTGCATCCAGTTCGGAAGCCAGCTGAGCGGTGTCACGCAACCTTGGCATCGCTCCCATAGAGCGCCTCCTTGAATGGCGCCAGTCCCAGCCGCTGATAGGCGGACAGGAACGATTCATGGCGGTCCTGCCGGTGGGCGAGATAGGTCTTCACGATAGTGTCGACCGCATCAACGATTTCATCTTCGGCGAAGCCGCGGCCGATGATATCGCCCAGCGCTGCGTTCTCGTCACCACTACCGCCAAGGGTGACCTGGTAGAGTTCCGCGCCCTTCTTTTCGACACCGAGAATGCCGATGTGGCCCACATGGTGGTGTCCGCAGGCGTTGATGCAGCCGGAAATTTTGATCTTGAGATCGCCGATATCCTCCTGGACCGCCTGATCGGCAAAGCGCTCAGCTATTCCTTGTGCGATCGGGATCGAGCGGGCGTTGGCGAGGGCGCAATAGTCGAGCCCCGGGCAGGCGATCATGTCGCTGATCAATCCGGCGTTTGCGGTGGCGAGGTCGGCTGCCTTCAGGCGGTCATAGACCTGCTTCAGATCGGCGCGTGCGACGTGTGGCAGGATCAGGTTCTGCTCATGGCTGACGCGGATTTCCGAAAAGGCAAATTCATCGGCCAGATCCGCCACGACGTCCATCTGTTCGGCGGACATGTCACCTGGAACCTCGCCGATGCCCTTCAGCGAAATGGTGACAGAAGCATAGTCCGGGTTCTTGTGCGTTTGCAGGTTCCTCCGCGCCCAGGCGGCAAAGCCTGCATCTTCTGCGATCGCGCGCGCGATCACGGCATCGCCTTCGGGACGATGCGGCAAAACGGGCGGCGCAAAGTAGGTTTCGATGGCGCGAATGTCGCTCTCCGGAAGCTTCAGTTCGCTTTCCTTGAGGTGCGCAAACTCCTTCTCGACGAGCGCCGTGAGTTCCGCGGTGCCGGTCTCATGGACCAGGATCTTGATGCGCGCCTTATACTTGTTGTCGCGACGGCCTTCGAGATTGTAGACGCGCAGGATCGCCGTCACGTAGGCGAGCAGGTCCTGCTCGGGGAGGAAGTCGCGGATCTTCTTGGCAACGAATGGCGTGCGTCCAAGACCGCCGCCCACATAGACGGTGAAGCCCAGATTGCCTTCCGCGTCTTTCTTCAGGTGGAGGCCGATGTCATGGACCTGCACTGCCGCGCGATCGCGCTCGGCACCCGTCACAGCAATCTTGAACTTGCGCGGCAGGTAGGAAAACTCTGGATGGAGCGAAGACCACTGGCGCAGGATCTCCGCGTAGGGACGCGGATCTGCCATCTCGTCGGCGGCAGCACCGGCGAAGTGATCAGCCGTAACGTTGCGAATGCAGTTGCCGCTCGTCTGGATGCAGTGCATCTCGACGGACGCCAGCTTATCCAGGATATCCGGGACATCCTTGAGGGCAGGCCAGTGGAACTGCAGGTTCTGGCGCGTCGTGAAGTGGCCGTAGCCCTTGTCGTAGTCGCGCGCGATCACCGCCAGCATGCGCAGCTGCGTCGAAGACAGCGTGCCATAGGGAATGGCTATGCGCAGCATGTAGGAGTGAAGCTGCAGGTAGACGCCATTCATCAGGCGCAGCGGCTTGAACTGATCTTCCGTAAGTTCACCGCTCAGGCGGCGGGCGACCTGATCGCGGAACTGATCCACGCGAGCCTTCACTACGGCATAGTCGAACTCATCGTAACGGTACATTTGGCGGCAGCTTTCAGGTCAGGTGCACGACGGCATTCCGTGCCGCCTGTTTGCCGAGATTGGGGTGAATGGAAGGGCCTGCCGCACGGATGCGTTCACGCAAGCGCCGGGGAATGACCTCACCGTCGATGAGGTCCACATCGATCAGTTCCGGGTCGACGATCAGGTTGTTGCCGAACGCGTCGCGGGCGGTCGCCAGCAACTGCTCTTCGCCCGTCGCATCGCGAACGACATCCGCATCGCGGATGTCTTCAACCCAGTTGCCGTTCGGACCAAGCCAAACCGCAATTCCATCGATCAGCCGGTTGGCTGCAAGTATCTTCATTGTGCAGCCTCTTGCTGAATGACGGCGTTGAGCGCGGTGTGCCTGCGACTGGCAAGCGGTTCGGATCCTTCAAAATCCGCACCGGCGACGGCATCGCCGATGATGGTGAGCACGGGGCCCGTCAGGTCATCGAACTCGCTCAAGACGGCGAGGTCCGCGAGTGTGCCGTGCATCAGGCGGCTGTTGGGCAGGCTCGCGTTCTCCACCACTGCAACGGCGGTATCCGGAGAAAGCCCGGCTTCCGCGAGCCGCGACGACACTTCCGCAGCCGTCGACTTGCCCATGTACACGGCAACCGTCGCACCATCGATCGCAAGGCGAGCCCAGTCGGGCAGGGAGTTGCCCTTCAGGTCATGGCCCGTGGTAAAGACCATCGACGAGGCGACGCCGCGAAGCGTCAGCGGAAGCGAGAAGTCTGCGGCAGCTGCGCAGGCAGCTGTGATGCCTGGGACGATCTCATGCGAGATACCCGCGTCACGCAGCGCAGCCAATTCCTCACCCGCGCGACCGAATACCAGTGGATCACCGCACTTCAGGCGAACGACGCGCTTGCCGGACTGGGCGAGTTCCACGAGGAGATCGTTGATCTCGTCCTGCGTCTTCGAATGGCAGCCCTTGCGCTTACCGGCGGCGACGCGCTCGGCATCGCGGCGACCCATGGACACAACGGTTTCCGGAACCAGCGCGTCGTGGACGATAACGTCTGCTTCCATCATCAGGCGCTGGGCGCGCAGCGTCAGCAGGTCTTCGGCACCCGGACCGGCGCCAACGAGCGCAACATGGCCTTGCGGTTCCGCCTGCTGTGCGCGTATCAGGTTTTCGATCTCAAGAGCTGCATCCGGCAGGCTGTTCTGCTCGACCAAACGCGCAACCTTGCCGCCGAAGAAGGAGGACCAGAAGCGGCGGCGCTGCGCACCGCGGGGCACCCGAAGCTCCACGGCTTCACGATAGTAAGCGGCGAGGCTTGCAAGCTTGCCGAGTGATGGGGGCAGCATCTGGTCGACGCGGGCGCGGATCTGCTGGGCCAGCACCGGCCCGGCACCCTCGGTGCCGATTGCAACGGCAACAGGCGCGCGGTTCACCAAAGCAGGCGTGTAGAAGTCGCAGAGTTCGGGGCGGTCAACAACGTTGACAAGGATGTTCAGGGCGCGCGCGTCTTCGGCTACTTGCCGGTCAGCCGTTTCCGAGCCGGTCGCGGCGAAGACGAGAGCTGAACCTGCCAACAGTTCGCGGTGGTAAGGCACGTGCAGGAACTCGATGTTCTTGTCATTGCCCCAACGCTCGAAGTCAGAATCGATGTGCTCGGAGATGACGCGGAGCTGCGCAGACGACTGCGCGAGCAGGCGAGCCTTGGCATAGGCCTCCTCTCCGCCTCCTATGATCGTAGCGCGCTTCCCGTCCGTCTTGATGAAGATTGGAAAAGCGCTCAAGGTCGCATTTATGTCAGACATGACGGTGCTCCTGATGCTGCCCGAAGTCTGACTTGGATCGCCCGGTTTCTGAAGAAACCGCGTGGCGCGGCTTGAAAGCAGGCGCAATTGTTTTTCCGCTGAACAGGCACTTGAGGAGAATTTCGTTCGTGGAGGGGAAGGTTCTTCGTTGGAACACGGGCTTGGCCCAGACGTTGAAGAGGCAAAATCACAACGCAAACCCAGGGAGAGCAGCATGGCAGCTACGCGGCTTGAACACGGCATATGGATCTTGGTCGCCGACGGAGAAAAGGCACTGTTCCTGCGGAACGAGGGGGATGTGAAATATCCGAATTTCGAGGTTGTCCGGGAGATGAAGGAAGAGAACCTGCCAACGCGAGAGCAGGGTACGGACCAGCCCGGACGCTTCTTCGATGCCGGTACACCGAACAAGAGCGGCTATGAAGAGACGGATTGGCAGCGCATCGGCAAGGAACGTTTTGCGGAAAAGGTGGCCGAGCGGCTCTACAAGTCCGCGCACAGGGGTGAATTCGAGAAGCTGATCATCGTGGCCCCTCCCGTCGTCCTGGGCACATTGCGCAAGGCAATGCACAAGGAGGTTGCGCAGCGGGTTGTCGAGGAACTGCCCAAGACGCTCACCAATCACACGACTTGGGATATGGAAGCGCTGCTCAAGAAGAGCGTTGAGCAATAGATAGGTATCGATACGCACATGAAGGCGGGCCAATTCAGTCCGCCTTCATGTGTTTGAATGCTCGCTTTAACTATTTGTTGTTCCCGCGGTCCGGGACGGAAAGCCGAAACGCTCTAGAACTTGTAGGCCACACCCGCACGAATGGTATGAGCCTTCATCCGCAGGCGGACATAATCAGTCTCATCCGAGAAGGTTCGCTTGCCAAAGTCCATGTACTGGTACTCGAGCTTGGCAATGGTGTTGTTGTTGATCGCATAATCTATGCCCGCACCCAAAGTATAACCGGTGTCGGGACGTGATGCGCTCCATTCCGCCCCTGCACTGGTCTTCGTGGTGGCCTTGAAGCCGCCAAAGGCCAATCCACCTGTGAGGTACGGGAGCAGATGGCCCATATCCTGACCCAGGACATTGTTGATGGCGTAACCGGCCCGCAGTCGCGTTGACCCTAGCCATGTGGGGGTGAATTCGCCTGTAGTTCCGGCCACATTCGTACTCTTGCCTTTTATCGAGGCGTATTGAACGTCACCTTCAAAACCGAAGTAGAGGTTTCGGGCCTGGCGTCCAAAGCCGGCATAGACGCCGCCAAATGCTCCTTCGCCCTGCTTGATGTTGAACAGGTCTGTGGCGGTCGTGGCGGTTGCATATTCTTGCTTGACCTTGCTTTTGCCGTAGCCGAGGTCGATGCCGATATAGCGGCCCGACCAGGAAAAGGGTGCTTCCGGAAGGGCAACCATAGGAGGAACCGGATCTGGATCGAAAATGATGTCGGCGGCAAAACTCGGAGCACTAACTAGGGCAAGAAAAGAAAGGGAAAGTATGGCTCGCATTGTTGCCTCTCAGGAATCAATTATTTGATGAATTACTAAATTTAACTTTGTCAAGATTTAGGCATGGAAGATTTAATCAAGTATTGATGCTACGATAACTGGAGTATTCAATTTATCGTCCTAGAGGTACTATGTAGAATGATGATGTGCCAATGCCTGCGCGGGTATGCCGCACGCAAAAATGCAAGGCTGAAATGCGTTCAGGCTCTTTAAAACCGGCAATTATCACATTATGTAGCGGCCAAGTTCTCGCGGCGGTCCTCCTCCTCCTCCTGACCCCGCGGGCCTGGTCAGCGCTCCTCCCTCCTCCCGAGAGCTGACCAACTTAAGAAGCGCTCGTCGAATCCTCCTCCCTCGACGAGCGCTTTTTTGCGTCTGTGGGACAGTTTGCCCCAAGGAACTTTTCTTAAGCTGCTGTAACAACTCTTGTTTGCGGAGTTGAGCTACTTCTTCCCCTGGTTGTCCATCCCTCGCCGTATTTAGCGGGTCTAAGCTCCAACTACACAAACTGTGGAGTTGGTTAATGAAGAGAATTTTTCCGCCGGGGCGCGTCAGCCTTTTCGCGGCCACCGCCGTACTTCTCATGGCATCATCAACAGCTTACGCGCAGTGCGGTCGAGCATCCTGGTACGCTCTCACGTCCAAGACCGCTTCAGGGGAAAGAATGAACCCCTCGGGAATGACAGCCGCGCATCGCAGCCTCCCTTTCGGAACCAAGCTCAAAGTCTCAAATCCAACCAATGGACGCAGCGTCGTCGTAAGGATCAATGATCGCGGCCCGTTTATTCGCGGCCGGATCCTGGATCTTTCCAAGGGCGCTGCTTCGAAGCTTGGCTTCATTCGCGCAGGGCACACCAATGTGTGCCTGGAGAAAATCGGTTAGCTTCCGCTTATCCAAAAAGAAGCAAGCCGGCAAAACCGGCGAGACCGACCACGATCCGCCACCAGCCGAAGAACGCGTAGCCGCGCTTCGACACGTAGTTCAGGAGCGAGCGGACGACCAACAATGCGGCCACGAAGGCTGCAATGAAGCCTACGCCAATGATCTGAAGATCGGCGGCCGTCAGGATGTCGTAGTTCTTGTAGAGGTCGTAGGCGAACGCGCCGGCCATCGTGGGCATGGCCAGGAAAAACGAAAACTCGGCCGCGGACCGCTTGTCTGCGCCGAGAAGCAGTGCGCCGACGATCGTGGAGCCGGAACGCGATGTGCCGGGGATCATGGCGAGGCACTGGAACAGGCCGATTTTCAGGTACATGGAGAGCGGATAGCGGGTCGCGTCGAAATAGCGGGGCCTGGTTGCCCAGCGGTCCACCCAGAGCAGCACGAAGCCGCCGAGAACGAGGGTCGTGCAGATCAGTATCGGCGTTTCAAACAGAACTGTCTTGATGATCTTATACGCCAGAACGCCAATGACTGCCGCAGGCAGGAAGGCGAGCAGAACGCCAAACACGAATCGCCTTGTCGCCGGGTCACGCGGCAAATCGATCAGGATCTGCCAGAGGCGGGCGGCATAAACGCTCAAAATTGCGAGGATTGCGCCCAGCTGTATAAGGATTTCGAAGGCTTTGCCTGTAGACTCAAAGCCCAGGAAATGTCCCGCGAGCAGTATGTGGCCGGTCGAGGAGACAGGGATGAACTCAGTGAGGCCTTCAAGAATGCCCAAAAGCAGTGCTTCGACAATGGTCGTATCGCCCACGATAACTCCTCAGCTGCGTCGCTTGTCACATCAGAAAATCGCCCATATAGCTCAACCGGGGAGCCTGTGAATCGGGCTGTGGGAGGAATACTGTTCCAGTGGCCGATTGGCCAGTAACTTCATTCAATGAGCCCTCGCATGCTGACGCTCTTTCATCATCCCCTATATGCTTCGTGCCGTTTTGTTCGCATTGCTCTTGGCGAGTACGGCGAGGAAGTGTCTCTTATAGAGGAGCGCCCCTGGACTCGCCGGAAGGAGTTCCTGGCACTTAACCCGGCTGGGAATATCCCGGTTCTGCTGGCCGAAGGGGATCATCCTTTGGTCGGTGCCTCAACAATTGCCGAATATCTCGACGAGACGCGCGGTGTGTTCCAGCGCGAACGGCGGCTGATGGCGGAAGATCCGTTTGCGCGCGCCGAGATTCGCCGGCTGATGGATTGGTATCTCGTGAAAACCGAGGCCGAAGTGACGAAGCACCTCGTTCATGAGCGCGCGCTGAAGCCGCTGATGGGCGGTGAAGGCGCTCCGGACTCGGGTGCTATTCGCGCGGCGCGCGCCAATGTGCGGCAGCATCTGAAATACACGAACTGGCTGGCGGCAACGCGCGACTGGCTTGCAGGTCCGAAGCTTTCCTATGCCGACGTGGCTGCAGCGGCGACATTCTCCATTCTCGACTATATGGGCGAGATCGACTGGCGCGAATTTGAAGCAGCGCGCGACTGGTATAGCCGCATGAAGTCGCGTCCGTCGTTCCGCCCGCTGCTGGCCGAGCGTGTTCGCGGACTTGCTCCGGCGTCCCACTATGCGGATATCGACTTCTAATGAGTATCGTTCGCGCCCAGCCACAAGATCGGCTGCGCGCTTTCATCGAGCGCGAAGCCCACGCTGTCGGCTTCGACGCAGTGGGCTTTACGACGCCGGATGCCGTTCCGCATACAGCGGGGCGACTTGCCGAATTCGTAGCGCTAGGCCGGCACGGCACCATGGAGTGGATGGCCGAGACTGCAGAGCGACGCGGCACACCTAAGGGGCTGTGGCCCGAAGTGCGCTCCATCATCATGCTCGGCATGAATTATGGTCCGGACCGGGATCCGCTCGAGTTGCTGGAGCAGAAGGACAGGGCGGCCATCTCCGTCTATGCGCGGCACCGCGACTACCACGACATCATCAAGGGGAAGCTGAAGCAGGTCGCAAGCAAGATCGCGTCGCGCGCAGGCGCCGACGTGAAGGTGTTTGTCGATACCGCCCCTGTGATGGAAAAGCCGCTCGCCGCCGCTGCTGGTCTCGGCTGGCAGGGGAAGCACACCAATCTCGTCAGCCGCGAGTTCGGCTCATGGCTCTTCCTCGGCGCGATCTTTACGACGGCGGAGCTTGATCCTGACCTTCCCGTGCGGGATTATTGCGGCTCGTGCCGCGCTTGCCAGGACATCTGCCCGACGAACGCCTTTCCGGCGCCCTATCAGATCGACGCGCGACGGTGCATTTCCTATCTTACCATCGAGCACAAGGGACCGATCGACCACGAGCTCAGGCCGCTAATGGGCAACCGCATCTATGGTTGCGACGATTGCCTCGCCATCTGTCCGTGGAACAAGTTCGCTCAGGCCACG
This sequence comes from Nitratireductor aestuarii, assembly GCF_014641695.1. Lineage (GTDB taxonomy): Bacteria > Pseudomonadota > Alphaproteobacteria > Rhizobiales > Rhizobiaceae > Chelativorans > Chelativorans aestuarii. The sequence goes on from NZ_BMIF01000002.1 coordinate 215,699, forward strand.
GCGGAGATGAAGCTGAAGGCCCGAGATAATCTTCAGGCTCCGGAGCTTTCGGAATTCCTGACGTTTGATGATCCAACCTTCCGGACGTTCTTTTCGGCGTCTCCGGTTAAGCGTATCGGCAGGGACCGGTTCGTGCGCAATGTGCTGATTGCGGTGGGAAATTCCGGGATGCGGAGCTTCATTCCCGCCTGTCGGGAGCTTGTACATGATGAGTCGCCCATCGTGCGCGGCATGGCCGTCTGGGCTTTGTCACGGCTGATGGATGATGGAGAGTTTGCGACACTGGCGCATGAACTGAGGGGCGGCGAGGCTGATCCTGAGGTTCAGGACGAATGGGCCCAAGGGTTGGAGAAATGAGCTTGGAGCAGATGCGCGTTCTGGTTTTCGGGGCAGGATTTTCGGGACGTGCCATTGCGCGGGTTCTGGCCAACAAGGGTGCGCGGGTTACCGGCACCAATCGCACGGCTGAAAAAGCCACTTTGCTTCAGGACGATGGCGTCACGCCGGCGGTCTATAACGGTGAGATCACACCAGCGCTTTCCGCCGAGCTACAGGAGATCGCCCATCTTATTGTATCGATCGCGCCGAACGAGGCGGGAGATCCGGTGCCGAACGACCTCAGGGGCGCGGGGCTGCCAAAGCTTCAAAGCGTCATCTATCTCTCGACCGTCGGCGTCTATGGCGACCACGATGGCGCCTGGGTGGATGAGACCACGGAATGCCGGCCCACGTCTCGTCGTTCACACCAACGACTTCTTGCGGAACGGGAGTGGCAGCGTTTCGCGGATGAGGCGGGCGTGGGGCTCACCATCCTGCGGCTCTCGGGCATCTACGGACCCGGCCGCAATGCGTTCGTGAACCTGCAGAATGGTACGGCCAAGCGTATCGTGAAGCCGGGGCAGGTGTTTAACCGCATTCATGTGGAGGATATCGCCGGAGCCACGGCGCATCTCATTGAAAACGGTCAGTCCGGCATTTTCAACGTTTCCGACAACGAGCCTGCTCCACCGCAGGACGTGGTGGAGTTCGCCGCATCCCTGATGGGAGTGGAGCCGCCGCCGGAAGTTCTCTTCGACGAGGCGCAGATGACGCCGATGGCCCGATCGTTCTATGGCGAATGCAAGCGCGTATCCAACGCAAAGCTCATTGGAACGGGGTACCGGATGCTTTTTCCGACCTATCGTGAGGCCATGGACAGCATGTGGCACGACAACCTTTGGGGAAGGTCTTAACAGCGCCTTAACCATAGGGAAACGTCTGGTGGATATGCTCCTCAAGTCAAAGTTCTGCTATCGTGTCGGTCAGCGAGAGAGGGATTCAATGCGGCAGTTTGTGAATCGTCTGATTTGTGCGACTCTCACCTTGGCCTCGGTGTTGGTAGCGGAAGCCTCCGCTGAACCGCTGGCGCGCGACCTGTTTGCTGCGCATCGCCTTCCTGCCGTTGCCCAGCCTTCTTCCTATGGGTTCTATTCAAAAGGCTGCTTTGCCGGCGGCATTGCCATCGCGCCAGACGGTCCGACCTGGCAGGTGATGCGCTTGAGCCGGAACCGGCGCTGGGGTCATCCGGACATGATCAGGCTTCTGGAGCAGTTCTCGCGCGATGCGGCGCGGGATGGTTGGCGTGGGTTGCTGATCGGCGACATCTCGCAGCCGCGCGGAGGACCGATGCTGACGGGCCACGCTTCTCATCAGATTGGCCTCGATGCCGACATCTGGTTCTCGCCCATGCCGGCGCAGCGGATGACAGTGGAGCAGCGCGAGCGCGACGGATCACCTTCCATGCTGCGCAAGAACTCGCTCTATGTTGACGACGCTCGCTGGACGCGGGCCCATGAAGCGGTTCTTCGACGGGCGGCGAGCTATCCGCAGATCGAGCGCATCCTGGTGCATCCCGGCATCAAGAAGAAGCTCTGCGATACGGTCCAGGGTGACCGGAGCTGGCTTCGCAAGGTGCGTCCCTACTGGGGCCATGACTCGCACTTCCATGTCCGTATGAGCTGCCCGCCCGGTTCGGCCGGCTGCAAGCGTCAGGACCCTGTTCCGCGCAGCGACGGTTGCGACAAGTCGCTCGCCTGGTGGTTCACGGAAGAGCCGTGGCGACCGGCGACCGGCCCGGCCAAGCCCAAGGCCCGGGATGTCATGACCATGGCGGCGCTTCCCGCCCAGTGCCAGGCAGTGCTTGCGGCGCCAGCGCCAGCGTCGGAAGTGGCGGTGACCTACACCGGACCAGGCGAAATAATGCAGCAGCCGGTGGCAGCACGCGCAGGCGCTGCCTACCCGGTAATGTCGCTGCAGCCCCAGAACGTTCCGCTGCCGACGCCGCGACCTTCGCGCTAGGCCCATTGCCTTGATGCGTCCGGACTGGAACCGGACGCATTGGCATGAGTTAAGTTATTGTTTTGGCGAATTTTCATCTTCTGAATGTTTCATTCAGCGGTCCAGTGCGTTAAACCGCTCAAGTACCGGCAAACGTTGAGGCTCTGAGCATATGGTGTCTGTGTCTGATCAAAGTGTCGTGCTGGAATATCCGATCCTGATCGGCGACATCGGCGGCACGAACGCGCGGTTTGCCATCATCGTGGATGCCTATGCGGATACGCGCGAATTTCCGACCATCCAGACTGCTGATTTCGCCACGATCGATGAGGCGATCCAGAGCGTTCTCGACCAGACGAACATCATTCCAAGGTCTGCCCTGCTGGCCGTTGCGGCGGTGATCGAGGGCGACGAGATCGAAATGACCAACAACAAGTGGGTCGTTCGTCCGCGCGAGATGATGGAAAACCTGAACATCGCCGACATCATCGTGCTCAACGATTTTGAGGCGCAGGCTCTGGCCGTGGTGGCGCTCGGCGAGGAAAATCTGGAGCGGATCGGTGGTGGCGTTGCCGCGACGACCGGTAGCCGCGTCGTGCTTGGACCCGGCACGGGCCTTGGTGTTTCTGCTCTGCTGCACTCGCGACGCGCGTGGATTCCTGTTCCCGGCGAAGGCGGTCACATTGATCTTGGACCGCGCAATGATCGGGAGATCGAGGTCTTCAGGCATGTCGAGAAGATCGAGGGCCGCATTTCGGCGGAGCAGATCCTATGCGGCCGCGGCATCGTGAATCTCTATCGCGCCGTGGCCATGGCAGATGGCAAGACGCCTGCGTTCACGCAGCCGGAAGAAATCACGCAGGCTGGTCTCGATCGCTCCGATGAGACGGCAGCCGAGACGCTGGACATGTTCGTGACGTTCCTCGGGCGCGTTGCGGGTGATCTTGCGCTCATCTTCATGAGCCATGGCGGTGTCTATCTTGCGGGCGGGATCGCACAGCGCATCCTGCCTGCGCTCACGGACGGGCGGTTGCGCGCAGCCTTTGAAGACAAGGCGCCGCACAGCCACGTAATGCGTGAACTACCGATCTTCGTGATCACCCACCCCCGTGCGGCGCTTGCCGGTCTAGCGGCCTTTGCCCGTACTCCTGCCAGATTTGGCGTGAATACCACTGGTCGACGCTGGAAACACGTGTAGTAACTGCATTGCGGTTGGCCGCATCAGACGTTAAGGCAATCTCATGTTGGCCGGGGCATTCGCTCCGGCTCTGTTTCATCGCAATCCCATCGGGATCCACGCATTCCTGGAATTGTGCAGTTCGAGGACACTGGACTGTTGCCTGGCAAGAAGAAGCACGAGAGAGCCGGTTCGGATGAGGTCATCGCGGTTATCCGCCGCGTGATCAATGAGAACGGACGCGAGTTCGTTCCTCATTATACGATGGCGGCGATCTGCATGCTTGCCATTGCAGCAACCACATCCTTTACCGCATGGATCATGCGGTCGATCGTCGATGACGTCTTCGTGCAGCAGCAGTGGAGCCTGCTTGCCTGGATCTGTGGTGCGGTGCTCGTGGCGTTCATGGTGCGCGGATTTGCGACCTACGGGCAGTCCGTGCTGCTCGCCAAGGTCGGCAACAATATCGTTGCCCGCTATCAGCGCCGGCTGTTCGACCACCTGATGCAGCTGGATCTCGCGTTCTTCTCCAGCGCACGTTCGGGGCAGCTTGCCGCTCAGATCTCGCAGAACGTTACAGGCATCCGCGATCTCCTGAACCTGACCATTACTGCCGCAGTCCGCGATTTCGTGTCGCTGGTCGGCCTGGTCGGTGTGATGGTCTACATGGATCCGGTGCTGTCGCTCGCCGCATTCATCATCGGCCCGCCGCTGATCTTTTCGGTCAACTACCTGATGCGCAAGCTCAGGACCGTCACCCGTGAATCGGTGGAGATCAATTCGCACCTGCTGGGCGCGATGCAGGAGGCGGTGCAAGGCGTTGCCGTGGTGAAGGCTTTCACCATGGAAAATGTGCTTGCGAGCAAGATGACCGGACTGATCGACTATGCCGAAAACCGGTCCAACAAGATCGCACGCGTTTCGGAGCGGTTGGGGCCCATCACCGAGTTTCTCGCGGGTGCTGCCATTGCTTCGGTGCTTGCCTATGCGGGCTGGCGCGCTTCTACCGCCGGAGAGCCGCCCGGTTCGGTCTTCGCTTTCATTACGGCTCTGCTTCTTGCCTATGATCCGGTGCGCAGGCTTGCCCGCGTGCAGGTGAACATCGAGCGCGCGCTCGTCAATGCGCGCATGATCTACGAGATCCTCGATACGGAACCGCACCAGAAGGACCGGCCGGGGGCGACTTCTCTGAAGGTTTCTCGCGGTGAGATCGATTTCGATGATGTCCGCTTCTCCTATGCAGAGAACAGCCCGGTGCTGCGCGGCGTGAGCTTCCGCGCTCAAGCAGGGAAGACGACCGCGATCGTAGGTCCTTCGGGTGCCGGCAAGTCGACGCTCTTCTCGCTGCTCCTGCGCTTCTACGATCCGGACGGCGGCAAGATCACCATCGACGGTGAGGACATTACGGGCGTGACGAAGGAGTCGCTTCGGCATTCGGTCGCCTATGTCTCGCAGCATCCGTATCTGTTCGAGGGCAGCATCCGGGACAACATCCGCTACGGACGGCCGGATGCGACGGACGCGGAGGTCGAGGCAGCAGCGCGGCTCGCCAATGCCGAAGAGTTCATCCTGCAGCAGCCGGAAGGCTATGATACGCTGGTCGGCGAGAACGGTGCCACACTTTCGGGCGGCCAGCGGCAGCGTATCTCGATTGCCCGCGCGATTGTCCGCAACGCGCCAATCCTGCTGCTCGATGAGGCTACTTCCGCGCTCGACAATGAGTCGGAAGCCAAGGTGCAGCAGGCGCTCGACCGCGTGATGGACAAGCGTACGACGCTGGTGATTGCCCACCGGCTATCAACCGTCGTCAATGCCGACCATATTGTGGTGCTTGAGGACGGCCATCTGGTGGAAGAAGGCACGCATGATAGCCTTGCCCACAAACCCGATGGGCTTTACGCACGGTTTTATCGTATGCAAACGGAAAAGGCTCAAAGCCTGCTGGACGGCGGCGAGCAGGAAGAAAGCACTCCCAAGGAGGAATTCTAGATGGCTGATATGGGCCTTGTCGTGGTGGGCGCTGGCGGCCGCATGGGCCAGACCCTCATCCGCGTCATCCATGAGATGGAAGGTGTTGTCCTTGCCGGTGCTGTCGAGCGGCAGGGTTCACCCGCGCTAGGCCGCGATGCCGGTGAACTTGCTGGCGTTGGCTCGCTTGGGGTGACGATCACCGACGATCCGCTGGCTGCCTTTTCAAAGGCCGACGGTGTGCTGGATTTTACCGCCCCCGCCGCTTCCGTTGAATTTGCTGGCTATGCCGCGCAGGCGCGGATTGCGCATGTCATCGGCACGACCGGCTTTTCGGCAGACGATGAGGCAAAGATCAGTGCAGCCGCGCGTCATGCGACGATCGTCAAATCGGGCAACATGAGCCTCGGCGTCAACCTGCTTGCAACTTTGGTGAAGCAGGCGGCGAAGGCTCTGGGTGCCGCCGACTTCGATATCGAAGTGCTGGAAATGCACCATCGCCACAAGGTCGATGCACCCTCGGGCACCGCGTTGCTGCTCGGCCAGGCTGCCGCTGAGGGGCGCGGCATCAGCCTCGAGGACAACAGTGTGCGCGTCCGCGACGGGCATACGGGAGCACGCGAGGCGGGTACGATTGGCTTTGCGACGCTGCGCGGCGGTTCTGTCGTCGGCGAACACTCGGTCATTCTAGCGGGCGCTGGCGAACGCATCGTCCTGTCGCATAATGCCGAGGACCGCTCCATCTTCGCCCGTGGTGCGGTGAAGGCCGCACTCTGGGCTCGGGACAAAAAGCCCGGTGTCTACTCCATGCTCGACGTGCTCGGGCTCAACTGAAACCAAACTTCACTTACGTGCATCGAGGAAACAAGCATGTCGGGAACTCTCATTCTCGTTCGCCACGGTCAGAGCGAATGGAACCTGAAGAACCTTTTCACGGGCTGGCGCGATCCGGACCTGACCGAGAAGGGCGTTGAGGAAGCCAAGGCAGCCGGCCAGCGCCTGAAGGCGCTTGGCGTCAAGCCCGATATCGCGTTCACCTCGGATCTGACCCGTGCGCAGCACACGCTGAGCCTCATCCTGGGCGAGCTTGGACAGGAAGGTCTTGAGACGATCCGCGATCAGGCGCTGAACGAGCGCGACTATGGCGATCTCTCCGGCCTCAACAAGGATGACGCTCGCGAAAAGTGGGGTGAGGAGCAGGTGCACATCTGGCGCCGCTCCTACGACGTACCGCCTCCGGGAGGCGAGAGCCTGCGCGACACCGGCGCTCGCGTGTGGCCGTATTACATGACGGAAATCCTGCCCCGCGTTCTGCGCGGTGAGACCGTGCTGGTTGCAGCTCACGGCAACTCGCTGCGTTCGCTCGCCATGGTGCTCGACCGCCTGAACACCGAGACGATCCTGCAGCTGGAGATCGCAACGGGTGAGCCCATCGTCTACCGCCTCAACGCGGATTCGACCGTCGCGTCCCGGGAAGTCCTGCACGGATAAGCTCTGTCGGACTGCAATAAGGCCCCGGGTCGGAGACGACGCCGGGGCCTTTTCGTTTCAACGCGCCGGTTCAGGTACCCGTCTTGTGGCCGGTTGCCTGGCGGCAATTGCTTTGTAGAGATGCATCATCATAGCCGCGCCGAAGAGAGGCGTGAGCAAATTGACGATCGGCACAGACAGAAGTGCGGCGATTACGAAACCGGCGAGAAATATGGTCCCCGAATTTCGGCGGCGAAGCTCCCGCGCGTCAGCCTCCGAAACGAAGCGCATGGCGGCGAACTGGAAAAATTCGCGGCTGAGCAGGTAGGCGTTCACCACGAAGAACGCGATCAGGTTCACGCCCGGCACCAGCAGAAGCAACAGCGCGATGACGTTGCCGATGACAACGATGCCGAAGAATTTGACCGAGAGGACGAGCGACTGGCCGAGCGGCACCGCCTTGCCGGGAGGGTCCTGCGGGTAGGTGTCGCGCTCTACCGCTTCGGCGATTTCATCGAGGAAGATGCCCGCAACAACGGCTGAAACCGGCGCGATAAGCAAGGCAAGGACGAGCGCGAGGCCGATGCCCGCAACGATCGCCGCGATCAGGCCAAGCCAACCCACCCAGCTGGGTAGCCCGGGGAAGAGCTGGTCGATCCAGGGCATCGCCAGATATTCAAAGAGCTCTTTCGCGCCGAACCACGAGGCAACGAGCAGGAGCAGCGTCAGGCCAATCGTCTTGAAGAACACACTGCGAAAGGGCGGCGTGAAAAGCTGACTGATTGCCAGGCGCGCAGCATCAAAGATCATTCAACAAAGCCCTTTCAGCCGGAATACGGATCATTTCAGCTTTTCGGCGAACCGCAGAAATGATCCAATTTTTGCTTTCACGCAGTTCCGGACGGAAAACCGGTTCCCACTTTTCCTGGAACTGCTTCAGTTCCCCCGAAGTAGGTAGCTTCGGGTCCTGCTACAAGTTTCATAAGGCTTCCCGGTTTCCCTTTGCTTTAAAAATGCTCTAAACGCTGGTTAATCACACCCATCGCTTCGACCGGAGACCTTCATGAGCGAATACGACGTCCTCTGCATCGGCAACGCCATTGTCGATATCATTGCCCGCTGCGAAGAGTCTTTTCTGGTCGAGAACAACATCATCAAGGGCGCGATGAATCTCATCGATGCGGAGCGCGCTACCTATCTCTACGAGCAGATGGGACCAGCGGTTGAGACCTCCGGAGGCAGCGCAGGCAATACGGCCGCTGGTCTTGCCGGTCTTGGCGGCAAGGCAGCCTATTTCGGCAAGGTGGCTAATGACTCGCTCGGCGACGTGTTTCGCCATGACATCCGTGCGCAGGGCGTGGCTTTCGACACTGCGGCACTTGAAGGTTTTCCGCCAACGGCGCGCAGCATGATCTTCGTGACGCCGGATGGCGAGCGCTCGATGAACACCTATCTTGGCGCGAGCATTGAGCTCGGTCCGGATGACGTTGAGGAAGAAAAGGCCAAGGCCTCCAAGGTCACCTATTTCGAGGGCTATCTGTGGGATCCGCCGCTCGCCAAGGAAGCGATCCTGAAGTCCGCAGCCATCGCCCATGCGGCGGGCCGCGAGGTTGCCTTCACGCTCTCCGATCCTTTCTGCGTGGACCGTTTCCGCGACGAGTTCCTGCAGCTGATGCGATCGGGGACGGTCGACATCGTCTTCGCCAACGAGCATGAGGTGAAGTCGCTTTACCAGACGGCATCGCTGGATACGGCGCTAGCGGCGTTCCGCGAGGACTGCAAGCTCGGCATCGTCACGCGGGGCGCCGAGGGCTCGGTGGTCGTGCAGGGAAGCACGACCGTGAGCGTCGATCCACTGAAGGTGAATGAAGTGGTGGACACCACCGGCGCGGGCGATCTCTTCGCCGCTGGCTTCCTGTTCGGCTACACGCGCGGGCTCGACTTTGCCCATTGCGGCAAGCTCGGTTCGCTTGCCGCCGGCCTCGTGATCCAGCAGGTCGGTCCCCGCCTGCAGATCAGCCTCAAGGATGCCGCGACGCAGGCCGGCTTGCTTTAAACGATTTCCTCCGGCTTGCGGCCCGGACGCGGTTTGTAGCGGGGGAAGGTCCAGCCGAACTTCAGCGCGCCAGCGCGGATTATGAAGGCGGCGGCCATGGCGATCAGCGCATCAACAAGAGGCGGGAAGTCCGCGAAGCCCGTCAGCGTGAAGACGGCAGCGCCGATTAGCGCGGCCGTCACATATACCTCCGGCCGCAAAAGTACTGACGGCTCATTCGCCAGCTGGTCGCGCAACACGCCGCCGAAGGTTGCGGTCAGAACGCCCGATATTATCGCGATGGTGGGTGATCCCGTTACAGCCATGCCCTTTGCCGCGCCGACCGCGCTATAGAGCGCAAGTCCGATCGCATCCAGCCAGATCAGGAGCTTGTAACGCGACTCCACCAGATGGGCGGTGAAATAGACGAGAATGGCTACGACACTGCAAACCAGCACGTAGTCTGGGTTGACCACCCAGAAGACCGGCACGTCCAGAACCAGGTCGCGCAGCGTTCCGCCGCCAGTCCCCGTGACACAGGCAAGGAAGATGAAGCCGATGATGTCGAGCTGCTTGCGGGAGGCGGCCAAGGCTCCGGTAGCGGCGAAGACCGCCACGCTCGCATAATCAATCAGCTGGAAAAGGGTCATCGCTCAATCCCCGACACGTGTTGGCTGACGGTGGAAGAAAAGCCGCCCTTAGGCAATGCCCTTCCATATGAAAAGGCCGGCGCTGGGCCGGCCTTCACGTACTTCGTGTGGTAACTCTTACTTTGCGTCGTCAGAGCCTTCTGCAGGTGCGGGCGCTGCCTTCGGGCCACCAGTCGCAATGCCAACCATCGCGGGACGCAGGACGCGCTCGCCGATCACATAGCCTGCCTGCACGACCTGCACGACGGTGCCTGCCGGAACTTCAGGGTTCGGAACCTCGAACATGGCCTGATGGAAGTTCGGGTCGAACTTCTGGCCCTCCGGCTCGATACGCTTCACGCCATGGCGCTCCAGCGTCGAGAGCATCAGGCGGTCGATCATCTCAACGCCTTCAACAAGCACCTTCAGGCCGTGCTCTTCAGACTCGCGAGCTTCCGGTGGCAGTGCCTGCAGCGCGCGCTGCAGGTTGTCCGAAACAGCCAGCATATCGCGCGCGAAGTTGGCGATGCCGAAGCTGCGCGCATCGGCCACGTCGCGCTGGGTGCGGCGACGCAGGTTTTCCATCTCGGCTGCAAGGCGAAGCGCGCGATCCTTCAGCTCTTCATTCTCGCGAGCAAGGCGAAGCAGAACGTCTTCTTCGGTCGGCGTTGCTTCAGCATTGTTTTCGCCGGCATTCTCCAGAACCTGTTCTTCGGTCTGGTTCTCTGCGGGTGCGGAGTGATCCTTCGGGTCCGTGGTCATTGCCTATCCGTTATGGGTCTCTGGTAAGTCTTGGCGGATATCGAGCTTTGCGGCGGCAAAATCAAGAGGCGAAGTCCCGTCCGCTGCCTCTCACCGCAGCATGCGGCTGACGAGCTGGGCCGTGTAGTCGACCATCGGCACGATCCGCGCGTAGTTCAGGCGGGTCGGGCCGATGATGCCGAGCGCGCCGATCACCCTCGCGTTCTTGTCGCGATAGGGTGCGACCACAACAGACGATCCCGACAGCGAGAAGAGCTTGTTCTCCGAGCCGATGAAGATGCGGACGCCCGGACCTTCTTCCGCGAGATCGAGCAGCTGGACCAGCGACTCCTTCGCCTCAAGGTCCTCAAAGAGGTGCTTCAGCAGGTCAAGATCCGCCTGCGCCATGGTGTTGTCGAGCAGGTTCGCCCAGCCGCGAACGATGAGCTGCGGCGTGTCCGTGTCGCGGCCGGTCCAGATGGCGAGGCCTTGGTCAACCAGCGACTGAGACAGCGTGTCGAGCGCGTTGCGGGCTTCTTCACGAAGTCGTTCCATCTCAGTCCGCGCTTCGCCCAGGGTGAGGCCGCGGATGTGGGCGTTGAGATAGTTGGCGGCCTCGACGAGCTGCGAACTGGTCACGCCGGCGGGAAGTTCAAGGATGCGGTTCTCCACGTCGCCGTTCTGGCTCACCAGAATGGCGAGCGCCTTGCGCGGCTCAAGCTGGATGAATTCGATGTGCTTCAGCGGCGCTTCAGACTTTGCCGCCAGCACCACGCCAGCGCCGCGCGACATCCCCGACAGCATCTGACTTGCTTCGGTCAACATCTGTTCGAGCGACTGGCTGCGGCCGGAGGCCACCACCTGCGCCTCGATGACCTGGCGTTCCTTCTCGGAAAGATCGCCGATTTCCATGAAAGCGTCGACGAAGAAGCGCAGGCCCTGCTGGGTCGGCAGGCGTCCTGCAGAGATATGCGGCGAGTAGATGAGCCCAAGATGCTCAAGGTCGCTCATCACGTTGCGGATGGTTGCCGGCGACAGCTGCTGCGGCAGCCGGCGCGCAAGGTTGCGCGATCCCAGCGGGTCGCCTTCCGCCAGGTAGTTTTCTACGATGAGGCGGAAGACTTCGCGGGACCGGGTGTCCATCGACTGAAGCGATTGGTCCAAGACAGGCTTCGTCATTGCTCTTTTTGCCCTCTATGCCTCTACAGGCCAAGCTGGTTCGTACCCCATTGTCATTATATAGGTACTCTGAATTTCTTTGCTTCCATAGAAGTGGAAAGCTACAAGCGGCGCAACAGTTCGTCATTTTGCACACCTGAAAGGCCATTCAATGCGACCATCCAAACGTCAACCGGACGAAATGCGCGCGATCAGCTTCGAGCGCGGCATTTCCAAGCATGCTGAAGGCTCGTGCCTCGTGCGGTTCGGCGATACGCATGTGCTGTGCACCGCAAGCCTTGAAGAGAAGGTGCCGGGCTGGCTGCGCAACACGGGCAAAGGTTGGGTGACAGCCGAATACGGCATGCTGCCGCGCTCCACGGGAACGCGCATGCGCCGCGAGGCCTCCTCCGGCAAGCAGGGTGGACGCACGCTGGAGATCCAGCGCCTTGTCGGCCGCAGCCTGCGCTCGGTCGTGGACCTGCAGGCGCTGGGCGAAGTGCAGATCACGGTCGACTGCGACGTGGTGCAGGCCGATGGCGGCACCCGCACGGCAGCCATCACCGGTGGCTTCATCGCCCTTCACGACTGCCTGTCGTGGATGCATGCCCGTCACATGATCAAGCTCGACAAGGTGCTGAAGGACTATGTCGCGGCGATTTCCTGCGGCATCTACGATGGCGTGCCGGTGATGGATCTGGACTACGCGGAAGATTCCACTGCCCAGACGGATGCCAATTTCGTGATGACCGGCAAGGGCGGGATCGTCGAGATTCAGGGCACGGCCGAAGGCGAGCCGTTCACGGACGAAGAATTCCAGGCGCTGATGGGCCTTGCGCGCAAGGGCATCTCCCGCCTGATCGAACTGCAGAAGATGGCTGTCGGCTGAGTTAGGAGAAGAAACAGCGATGCAACCAAGGGCAATACTTGAATCCGGGCTCTATGTGGATGACCTGGATGCGGCGGAGCGGTTCTACCGTGATGTGCTTGGCCTTGAGATCATTCTGAAGGCGGAAGGACGCCATGTGTTCTTCCGCTGCGGTCAGGGCGTTCTGCTGCTGTTCAACCCCGACGCCACGTCGGTGCCATATGAGGATGCGAAGTTGCCGGTCCCGACCCATGGTGCGCGGGGACCGGGGCATCTCTGCTTTGCCGCGAGCGCCGAAGAGATCGAGCGCTGGCGTACGGAACTGGAAGCCAAGGGCGTGAAGATCGAGGCCGACTTCGAGTGGCCTGCGGGTGGCCGTTCGATCTACGTCCGCGACCCGGCCGGTAACTCGATCGAGTTCGCGGAGCCCCGTATCTGGAATCTTTGATGAGAAAAATCGAGAACAAGAAGCTGGTTCTTGCCAGCCACAATCGCGGCAAGCTGAAGGAGTTCGACGGACTTCTGGCCCCATTCGGCTACGAGATCCAGTCGGTCGCCGACCTCGGCCTGCCGGAGCCGGACGAGACAGGCACGACGTTCGAAGAGAACGCCTACACCAAGGCATTTGCCGCTGCGAAAGCGACCGGGCTGCCTGCGCTTTCGGACGATTCCGGCCTTTGCGTGGAAGCGCTGGGTGGCGAGCCCGGTGTCTACACCGCTGACTGGGCGACCCAACCGGATGGTTCGCGCGATTTCTTGGCCGCGATGAAGAAGGTCGAGGACAAGCTGCAGGAGCGCGGTGCGACCACGCCCGAGCAGCGTCGCGGGTTCTTCGTCGCGGTGCTCTGCCTCTGCTTCCCGGACGGTGAAGCCGAATATTTCCGCGGTGAGGTGCACGGCCATCTGGTCTGGCCGCCACGTGGCGAGCTAGGCTTCGGCTATGATCCCGTGTTCCAGCCGGACGGCCACGAGCGCACCTTCGGTGAAATGACGGCGGACGAGAAGCACGGCTGGAAGCCGGGCGACGAACATGCGCTTTCGCATCGAGCGCGGGCTTTCCAGCTGCTCGCAGAACGCATCTGAGCCAGACCGATGATTGATGACGAGGCAGGCTTTGGAGTCTACGTGCATTGGCCGTTCTGCGCGGCCAAGTGTCCTTACTGCGACTTCAACAGCCATGTCCGTCACAAGCCTGTCGATCAGGCCCGCTTTGCCGCCGCGTTCCAACGCGAGATGGAGCAAATGCGCGAGCGCACCGGCCCGCGCGATGTTTCCAGCATCTTTCTAGGAGGCGGAACGCCTTCGCTCATGGAGCCCGCAACAGTCGGAGCGGTGCTCGACAGTGTCGCGAAGCTCTGGAACCTGTCGCCGGACGCCGAAATCACGCTGGAAGCAAACCCGTCCTCCGTCGAAGCGGATCGGTTCCGCGGCTATCGCGCCGCTGGCGTCAATCGCGTTTCGCTTGGTGTGCAGGCGCTGAACGACAAGGACCTGCGCTTCCTTGGCCGCCTGCACAATGTGGAAGAGGCGCTCTACGCCATCGGTCTCGCGCGCGACATCTTCCCGCGCATGTCGTTCGACCTGATCTATGCGCGTCCGGACCAGTCGCTTGAAAGTTGGGCGGATGAGCTGAAGCAGGCGATTGGCTATGCGGCCGATCACCTGTCGCTCTACCAGCTGACTATTGAGGAAGGGACTGCGTTCTACGGCCTGCACAAGGCGGGCAAGTTCGTGGTTCCCGATCCGGATCATGCGGCTGATCTCTATGACGTGACGCAGGAGGTGACAGCATCCCTCGGCTTGCCTGCCTATGAGGTGTCGAACCATGCGCGTCCGGGGGCGGAGAGCCGCCACAACCTCATCTATTGGCGTTATGGCCAGTACGTTGGGGTGGGGCCCGGGGCTCATGGCCGGTTTGTCGAGGATGGCACGCGCAACGTGACATTCACGGAGAAGGTGCCGGAAACCTGGCTGGAACTGGTCGAGCGCGAGGGAACCGGCATTGTCGGTGGTGAAGTGCTGACACGGGACGAAGAGGCCGACGAGTTTCTGCTCATGGGTCTGAGGCTGGTGGAGGGCATCGACCTTGCCCGTTACGAGCGGCTTGCAGGTCGCGGGCTTGATCAGCAACGTCTTGCCATGTTGCAGGAGGAAGGGCTGATTGAGTCCATCGGAAACTCGCGTCTGCGGGCGACGCCAGCGGGTATGGTCGTTCTGAACGCGCTCATCGCCGAGCTGGCTAGATAAGATTGAGGTTCACAAGGTGACAGCGGAACACGACGGACAGGCCCGGAGCTTTGTCATTGGCGGTACGGTCATTCCGGCCCGGCCGCTGGAGCCTGCGCTTTATCTCGTGGCGACGCCGATAGGAAACCTCGGAGACGTGACGATCCGGGCGCTCGAAACGCTTGCTGCGGCGGATTTCGTCGCCTGCGAGGATACGCGCGTTACGCGTGTTTTACTCGAACGTTACGGTATCAGGCGCCGGATGGTGGCGTATCACGAGCACAACGAAGCTGACGCCGCTGCAGGGCTCATCGCTGCCGTCGCGCAGGGTAAGAGCGTGGCGCTGGCGAGCGACGCCGGAACGCCGCTCGTTTCCGATCCTGGTTATCGGCTCGTGCAGGAGGCGATCAATCAGGGCGTGCGTGTCGTTCCTATTCCCGGGGCGTCGGCGGTGTTGTCGGCGCTGACGGCGTCGGGACTCCCCAACGATGCCTTCATGTTCGCCGGATTCCTGCCCGTGAAGGCCGGGCAAAAGAAAAGCCGCATGGAAGCCCTTGCCAATGTGCCGGCAACGCTGGTCTTCTACGAGTCGCCACGGCGGCTGGCGGACACGCTTGCGGCCATGGCCGAGGTTCTGGGTGACCGGCAGGCGGTTGTCGCGCGCGAGCTTACCAAGACCTTCGAGGAGTTACGGCGGGGTTCGTTGCCTGAGTTGGCTCAGCACTATGCGGAGGCTGGTGCGCCTAAGGGCGAGGTCGTCCTTTGCGTGGCGCCGCCTACAGAGAAGGCCGAAGCGAGCGAGGCGGACACGGACCAGATGCTGTTGGGACTGGCGGCTGAGATGCCAGCCGCGAAGGCTGCGGGGGAGGCGGCACGCATGACGGGACGCAAGAAATCCGAACTATACCAGCGGCTATTGGAGCTCAAAGCCAATGCCGGCGACGAGAGCTGAAGCCAGCCAACGTCGCCAGAAGGCCTATCGCAAGGGCCATTGGGGCGAGTGGCTCGCCGCTCTCGCGCTGACGCTCAAAGGTTATCGCATCGTGGCGCGGCGCCATCGCACGCCGCTCGGCGAGATCGATCTCATTGCCCGCAGGGGCGACATCGTTGCGATCGTCGAAGTAAAGGCCCGGCGTACGCTGGAGCAAGCGATGGATGCGGTCGCCTATGGCTCGCAGCGCCGGATCGATGGCGCTGCCACTCTCTGGCTGTCACGCCAGAAGGATTACGCCCGACTGACGCTACGCTACGATCTTGTCGCCATCCTGCCATGGCGGTGGCCGGTTCACGTCGAGAACCTTTACACCGGACGGGATTAGCGCCGCGTCACACGCATAGGCAGCCCGCCTTCTGGTTGTGTGGTGAGTTTCTGCACCGGCCAGGGCCTTGTCTCAGGCACCAGCTCGAACCGGTAGCGGGACATGAGAACCGCCAGCGCAATCATCGCCTCCTGCATGGCGAAGCTCGCGCCAATGCAGACGCGCGGGCCTGCACCGAAGGGCAGATACTGGAAGCGGCCGATCTCTTCGCGATTCTCGGGATAGAAGCGGGAGGGCCGGAAGGCTTCCGGATCATCCCAGAGCTTGCGGTGGCGGTGAACCGTCCAGGGCATGACCAGCACCTGCGTTCCGCGCTTGATCTTCAGGTCAGCGAAGGAATCATCCTCGATAGCCTCGCGGTTGATCGAAGGCGCCGGCGGATAGAGCCGCAGCGCTTCCTCGAACGAGGCTCGGGTGAGGGGCATCGCGTCCAGCCACTCGACCGGTGGGCGGTTGGAGGTCAGGACGCGGTCTATTTCCTGTTCGACCTTTTCACGCTCGGCAGGCAGGTTGGCGAGGCAGTAAAGTGTCCAGCCGAGTGCGCGGGCGGTGGTCTCGTGACCGGCGCCGATGAAGGTGATGATGTTGTCCTCGATCTCGGCGCGTGAAAGGCCATCCGGCCCCTGCGCACGAAGCAGGAGCGTCAGGAAATCTTCCGGGACCTCCGCTCCACTATCCAGCTTCTGTTGCCGCATCCGCATGGTTTCGGCGACGAGATTGCGGAAGTAGGCGAGCGACTTGCGTCCGAGGATACGTGTGAAGCGCGGCAGCCAGTCGGGTGCGCCGAGCAGATCAAGCGGATCAACGCGGCCCATGGTTTCGAAGAGCCTGTCGACCTGTGCGGAGAAATCTTCCGGGTCGCCCGCAATTTCACCAGAGAAAAGCGTGTCGGCCAGAATGTCGAAGGTGAGCATGGTCATGTCGCGGGAGATGTCCACGACTTCACCAACCTTGTCTTCATAGCGGTCGGCGAACAGTTCCGACTGTTGCAACATGGAGCCGGCAAAACCCGCGATATGGCGCGGGGTAAAGACCGGCGCCATGGCCTTGCGCGATCGCTTCCAGACTTCGCCTTCCGCCGTCAGCAGGCCGTCGTGAAGGATCGGGCGGAGGATCTTCTGGCGGACCCGCGCCATCTTGTAGTTGCGGGCGTTTTCCACCAGCACATAGCGGATCAATCCCGGATCATTGGCGATGATGAGAGGGCCTCCAACGCCACCGGTGATCGAGATCCAGGGCTCGTTGTAGGACGGTTCACCCCACAGTTCGAGCGGATTGCGGTAGACGATCCGGACCATCTGCAATGCCGAAGGAGGCGTCTGCCTCGGGCTCGGAGCGGGTGGACGGAACGAGTGAACAGTCGATGTCGGTATATCCATGAAGGTTACTTATGTGCGGCCAGGGGCACATACAACGCGCAGCACAGAATCCGGTTTCTATAGGTTAGCAAAGAAGCTTCATGAAACGGGTGAGGACAACCGAGAAAAAGTTAAAATGTGATCTATGTCATTTGCAACGGCGAGTAGCTCTGATGATATATCAGTGAAGGAACGAGTGTTTCTATCGAGACGACGCCAAACGGTGCCGGGAGGCATGCAATGAAGAGTGACTTTGCCGCAGCGAAGGTGCTTCTGGAACTGACGCGCGAAGAGCTCTGTGGCGATGATCCAACCAGCGAGAAGATGCGTGATGTGATCGACCTGGTCATTCAGGCGCTGACCAGAGCCCAGAAGCGCGGCAGGGAGGCGCAGGTCATCCCGTTTCCCACTCATACTGCAGCGAGTTGAACCTCAGGGGTGGGCGAAACTCCGGTGTTGCTCTGGCGAATCATGAATTCGTCGCGCGGAGCTGATTCTGAGCTATCATTGAAAGTCTGACTGCAATGCAGAAAGGCTCTTGTCGGTCGGGCTGAATTTCAAGGGAGGTTGGGAAACTTCAGGTCAGATACTGAAGGATTTGGTGGAGCCAAGCGGGATCGAACCGCTGACCTCTTGCATGCCATGCAAGCGCTCTCCCAGCTGAGCTATGGCCCCATCCGTCGGTCAGTCAGTGACGTCGTCGACGTGATGTGGGGGCTTCTAACGTTGGCTGACGGGATAATCAAGCCCCCAAATTCAATTTCCTGCGGGATAGTGAAACTCATTCCACAGGCCCTGCTGTTGTCCAGTCAGGGAGGCTGTTCCCAAAGTGCTATACTCCGGGAACAGCAAGGCAATCAGCGCTCGTCGTCCTCGTTGCTGACGCCGATGATTCCGGTCACGTCGTCCTCGTCTTCCTCATCTTCGAGGAAGGTGTCGTCGTCGTCGCCGAGATCAACGTCTTCGTCGTCGCCGAGATCGGGAAGAACATCGTCGTCTGAGGTGATGACGTCATCGTTCTCCGCATCCTCGAGGGATACGATCTCCGGTGCATCATCATCATCCAGCGGCTTCTGATCGACTTCCTCTTCCTCTTCCACCTGCGATTCCATCACGGTCTCGAAGTAGCTGCGAGGATAGGAATGACCGGTGTAAGGAGAAACGATCGGGTCCTTGTTCAGGTCATAGAATTTGCGGCCCGTTTCCGGGCAAATGCGTTTGGTGCCAAGTTCAGGTTTAGCCACCGTAATGCCTCTTGGGTTCGTTAGGCCACATCAGCCGCCAGTATGGGGCGGAGCGCGCCCAGCTGGATAGTCGCCATCGGTATTTTGCACCCCATACCCACAGATCTTGACGCTGTAAAGCCTTCTTGGCCGTGTAAACGGCAAGGCTCGCAACAGGTTGCAAGAAGGGGTGACCGGACAGCAGTGCCATGATAGACGCAGCAGCATTATGGCGCCCCGGAGAGTTCCATGAGCAGCAGTCAAAATCCTCACCCCGCGATCAGCCGCAGGTCGGAAGGCCTGAAGGGCCAGGTGCGGGTGCCAGGCGACAAGTCCATTTCGCACCGCGCGCTCCTTTTTGCGGGGCTGGCATCGGGCGAAAGCCGGATCACGGGCCTGCTTGAAGGAGAGGATGTGCTGCGCACCGGCGCCGCCATGCGGGCGATGGGCGCAAAGATCCGGCAGGATGGTGTCACCTGGACTGTTCAAGGCGTTGGCAACGGCTGCCTGCTTGAGCCTCGCGAAGACCTGGATTTCGGCAATGCCGGCACCGGGTCGCGACTCACCATGGGTCTGGTCGGGACCTATGACATGAAGACCCGCTTCGTTGGCGATGCTTCGCTCTCGAAGCGCCCAATGGCGCGCGTTCTAGATCCACTCCGCGAAATGGGAGCGCAGGTGCTGGAGGCGCAGCAGGGCGAACGGCTGCCGATCACGCTGCAGGGCCCCCGTCATGGAACGGCGATCACCTATCGTGTGCCGATGCCTTCCGCGCAGGTGAAGTCGGCCGTGCTGCTTGCCGGGCTCAATGTTGCCGGTATCACAACGGTTATCGAACCTGTCATGACCCGCGACCATACGGAAAAGATGCTGGCAGGCTTCGGTGCGGCGATCGAGGTCGAGACAGACGGGAACGGCGTCCGCCACATCCGATTGCAGGGCCAGGGCAGGCTCGTCGGACAGACGATCGACGTGCCCGGCGATCCTTCATCGGCGGCCTTCCCGCTGGTCGCCGCCCTGATCACGGAAGGTTCGGATGTCGTCATCGAGAACGTGCTTCTGAATCCCACCCGCACGGGGCTTATCCTCACGCTGCAGGAGATGGGCGGCGATATCGAGTTCCTGAACATCCGTTCGCAGGGCGGCGAGAAGGTAGCTGACCTGCGGGTGCGCTCGTCGAGCCTCAAGGGTGTCGAAGTGCCGGCTGATCGCGCACCTTCGATGATCGACGAATATCCGGTGCTCGCGATTGCAGCGAGCCTTGCGGAAGGCGAGACGCGGATGCCCGGCATCGGCGAGCTGCGCGTCAAGGAATCGGATCGTCTCTCGGCTGTGGCTGAAGGGCTAAGGGCGAATGGCGTCGAGTGCACTGAGGGGGAGGATTATCTCGTCGTGAAGGGATATCCCGGGGGCAAGGGGCTCGGGGACGGAACTGTCGCCACGCATCTGGATCACCGCATTGCGATGAGCTTCCTCGTGCTGGGTCTCGCAACGGAAAAGCCGGTGACGGTTGATGACGATGGGATGATCGCGACAAGCTTCCCGGAGTTTCATTCACTCATGAAAAGCATTGGCGCCAGGATCCAAGGCAAGGAAGAGGAACAGGTATGAGCGGGCTGGTGATTGCAATAGATGGTCCGGCGGCTTCCGGCAAGGGAACGCTGGCGCGGCGGATCGCGGCCCACTACCGCCTCAACCATCTCGACACGGGCCTCTCCTATCGTGCCGTCGCCAAGGCGCTGCTTGATGCAGGCCTGCCACTCGATGACGTGGAGCATGCCGAGGATGCGGCACACGGGGTGGATCTTGGTAAGATCGACCGAACCGTGCTGTCGGCCAATGAGGTGGGTGAAGCCGCATCGAAGGTTGCCGTCATCTCCTCGGTGCGGCGTATCCTCGTTGAAAAGCAGCGGGCGTTTGCGACAACGCCGCCCGGCGCGGTGCTCGATGGCCGGGACATCGGCACCGTCGTCTGCCCAAGCGCTGATGTGAAGATCTATCTCACCGCCGACCCGAGGGTGCGGGCAGAGCGTCGGTGGCGGGAGATCGAGGCCAAGGGTCTCAAGGCTGATTTCGAGGCGATCCTCGCCGATATCGAGCAGCGAGACGCACGCGACATGAACCGCGCCGACAGTCCTCTGAAGCCGGCAGAGGATGCGCACTTGCTAGACAGCAGTAAAATGGATATAGACTCCGCGTTTCTCGCGGCTTGCGGCATCATCGATAGCGTATTGGCGTCGAGGAAATAAGATAGCATGAACAGTTCCTGCCGATCCTGATGGGCCGGCAGCTATTGTTACAGGAACCCGGTTTGCCTGCATTTTTGCACCGGAACTGCCGCAATAGCGGCTAGACCCCGAGGGGTCGGATGCTGGCAAACCTGACGCAACACTAACCGCCCGGTGCCTGCCCCGAGGGGCGTTTCAGGAGTTTCAATGTCATCATTCAATCCGTCTCGCGACGATTTTGCGAGCCTTCTCGACGAATCCTTCGGCGCAGAAGCCGCTGTTGAAGGTTCCGTCGTAAAGGGCATCATTACGGCCATCGAAAAAGACATGGCCATCATTGATGTCGGTCTGAAAGTAGAAGGCCGCGTTCCGCTCAAGGAATTCGGCGCGAAGGCCAAGGACGGCCAGCTGAACGTCGGCGACGAAGTCGAGGTTTACGTCGAGCGCATCGAAAACGCGCTTGGCGAAGCGATGCTGAGCCGTGAAAAGGCTCGCCGCGAAGAGAGCTGGGTTCGCCTGGAAGAGAAGTTCAACAAGAACGAGCGCGTTGAAGGCGTCATCTTCAACCAGGTCAAGGGTGGCTTCACGGTCGACCTCGACGGCGCTGTTGCGTTCCTGCCGCGCAGCCAGGTGGACATCCGCCCGATCCGCGACGTTGGTCCGCTCATGCACACGCCGCAGCCGTTCGAAATCCTCAAGATGGACAAGCGCCGCGGCAACATCGTTGTTTCGCGCCGTACCGTTCTCGAAGAGAGCCGTGCCGAGCAGCGTTCCGAGATCGTCCAGAACCTCGAAGAGGGTCAGGTCGTTGAGGGCGTTGTCAAGAACATCACCGACTACGGTGCGTTCGTTGACCTCGGTGGCATCGACGGTCTGCTGCATGTCACCGACATGGCCTGGAGGCGCGTCAACCACCCGACCGAGATCCTCAACATCGGTCAGACGGTCAAGGTTCAGATCATCCGCATCAACCAGGAAACGCACCGCATTTCCCTTGGTATGAAGCAGCTTGAGGCTGATCCGTGGGATGGCATTGGCGCCAAGTACCCGCTCGGCAAGAAGGTTTCCGGTCGCGTGACGAACATCACCGACTACGGTGCATTCGTCGAGCTGGAGCCGGGCATCGAAGGCCTGATCCACGTTTCGGAAATGTCCTGGACCAAGAAGAACGTTCACCCCGGCAAGATCCTGTCCACGACGCAGGAAGTCGAGGTTGTTGTTCTCGAGGTGGATCCGGTCAAGCGCCGCATCTCGCTGGGCCTCAAGCAGACGCTCGAGAACCCATGGGAAGCTTTCGCTCGCAACCATCCGGTTGGTTCGGAAGTCGAAGGCGAAGTCAAGAACAAGACCGAGTTCGGCCTGTTCATTGGTCTCGATGGCGACGTGGACGGCATGGTTCACCTCTCCGACCTCGACTGGTCCCGTCCGGGCGAGCAGGTCATCGAAGAGTACAACCGTGGCGACGTGGTCAAGGCTCAGGTTCTCGATGTGGACATCGAGAAGGAGCGCATTTCGCTCGGCATCAAGCAGCTCGGCCGTGACACCATCGGTGAAGCTGCCGCTTCGGGCGAACTCCGCAAGGGCGCAATCGTCACCTGTGAAGTCATCGGTGTTAAGGACGGCGGCCTCGACGTTCGTCTCGTCGACCACGACATCGAGAGCTTCATCAAGCGTGCCGACCTGTCCCGTGACCGCGACGAGCAGCGCCCAGAGCGCTTCTCCGTTGGCCAGAAGGTTGACGCTCGCGTAACCGTCTTCGACAAGAAGACCCGCAAGCTCAGCGTTTCGATCAAGGCTCTGGAAATCGCGGAAGAGAAGGAAGCCGTTGCACAGTACGGATCTTCGGATTCGGGTGCTTCGCTCGGCGACATTCTCGGTGCGGCTCTGCGCAAGCAGCAGGAAGACCAGGACTAAGATCGCTTCCGATCTCTGATATCGAGCCCCGCGTGTCATGCACGCGGGGCTTTTTTGTTGGTGGAGGCTTGTCGAGCTTAAGCGCCATTCATCGCCCGGCTTCTTCCCAATAAGGCAGAAATCCGCCATACGAAGAGAAGGCATCTAAGGGGAACACAATCCCGTGGCAGGAAAACGCGTTCTTTTGATCATTGGCGGCGGCATTGCTGCCTACAAGTGTCTCGACCTCATCCGCCGGCTGCGCGAGCGCGGCTATGCGGTTCGCTGCGTCATGACGGAAGCCGCGCAGCAGTTCATCACGCCGCTCTCCGTTGGCGCGCTTTCAGCCGACCATGTCTTCCTCGACCTGTTTGATCGCGCGGACGAGCATGATGTCGGGCATATCCGGCTCTCACGTGAAGCTGACCTTATCGTCGTGGCGCCTGCAACCGCCGACCTGATGGCGAAGCTCGCCAATGGTCACGCCAACGATCTCGCATCCGCCGTGCTGATGGCTACGGACAAGCCTGTGCTGATGGCTCCTGCCATGAACCCGCGTATGTGGTCGCATCCCGCGACGCGCCGCAATCGCGTGACGCTGGAAGCGGATGGCGTCCGTTTCGTCGGCCCGAACAAGGGCGAGATGGCGGAAAGCGGCGAGGCAGGGGAAGGCCGAATGGCGGAGCCCCTCGAAATCGTGGCGGCGATCGAAGCGCTGCTCAATCCCAAGGATCAGCCCCTTGCCGGTAAGCGGATCGTCATGACGTCCGGTCCGACGCATGAGCCGATCGACCCGGTGCGCTATATCGCAAACCGTTCTTCCGGAAAGCAGGGGCACGCGCTGGCAGCTGCACTCGCGGCGTTAGGCGCTGACGTGCATCTAGTGTCAGGGCCGGTCACCATCCCTGACCCGGCTGGAGTGACGACCTATCACGTCGAGACGGCGCGCGAGATGCTGGCGCAGGTGGAAGGGCTTCTTCCGGCGGATGCGGGGATTTTTGTGGCGGCTGTCGCCGACTGGCGCACCGACAATGAAGCCTCGCAGAAGATGAAGAAGGAAAAGGGAAAGCCAGTGCCGTCACTGTCGCTGGTGGAAAATCCCGACATTCTTGCCACCATCGGACATCACGCGCAGCGTCCGGGACTGGTGGTCGGTTTTGCTGCCGAGACCAATGATGTGATCGACAATGCCAAGGGCAAGCTTGTTCGCAAGGGTGCGGACATGATCGTCGCCAATGACGTGTCACATGGCAGCGGCATCGGGCCGAGCGGGGTCATGGGTGGGGATCGCAACCGCGTCCACCTAGTCTCGGCGGATGGTGTCGAAAGCCTGGACGAGGCCAGCAAGGACGAGATCGCCCGGCAACTCGCTGCAAAGATTGCCGAGGCGCTGACGCGGTAGGCAGAAGGACCGGTGCGAAATCGAACCGGTCCTTTCACTTGTCAGGCTGCTTCCGCTGCTGCTCGGATAGCGGAGATGTTCGCGCGGTAAGTCTCTTCGCTGTTGCCCTTGAAAACGGCAGAACCGGCAACGAGGATGTTTGCGCCGGCGGCGGCAATTACCTGTGCGTTGGCTGGAGTCACGCCGCCATCCACTTCGATGTCGATCGGGCGGTCGCCCACAAGCGCTTTGACCTGGCGGATCTTTTCCAGCATGGCCGGGATGAAGGCCTGGCCACCGAAGCCAGGGTTCACGGTCATGACGAGGATGAGGTCGAGATCGTCCACCACATGCTCGATGGCGGAGACGGGCGTCGCAGGATTGAGCGAAACGCCAGCCTTGATGCCGAGGCCGCGGATCGCCTGCAGCGAACGGTGGAGGTGCGGGCCAGCCTCAGCGTGCACCGTCAGGATATCGCAGCCGGCGTCGGCAAAGGCCCCGAGATAGGGATCGGCGGGCGCGATCATCAGGTGGCAGTCGAATACCTTGTCCGTGCGATTGCGGATCGACTTCACGATGCCGGGGCCAAAGGTGATGTTCGGCACGAAATGGCCGTCCATCACATCGAGATGGATCCAGTCGGCTCCGGCCCGTGCGACGGTCTCCACTTCCTCGCCGAGGCGGGAGAAATCCGCTGAAAGAATGGAGGGCGCGATGGCGATGGGACGGTTGTTGCTCATGGCTGTTCCAGCTTGTTTGGCGTCGTCGTTCTGGATCGACTAGCGGCTCAGGTGCGGCTTGTCGAGGTGCAATCGTTTTGCAGCGGCATTGCGGCGCTCGTCCACAAACATGCGTTGCGGCTCATCAGCCGATCAGGCAAGCTCCGTGCCGCTTGCCATCTGATTTGTCCGCACCTGTTTGTCACAATAACCGTCTATGGAAGAGCGAGCGAGAGAAAACGCAATGCGCTTTGCCATCTACTACACCCCTCCAGCCGATCATCCACTGACCATGACTGCTGAACGATGGCTGCAGCGCAGCGCATTCCCGGGCAGGTCCGTGGAGCCTTTGATCGTGGAGGCGTTTTCTGGGGAAGAAATAACGGAGCTGACGGCAGAGCCGCGGCGCTACGGCTTCCATGCGACGATGAAGGCTCCGTTTCGGCTTGCTGATGGTGTGAGCCAGGCGGAGCTCAGGGCCGAACTGGAAACGCTGGCGCTTGCAAGAAAGCCCTTCGCCCAGAAGATGAAGGTTTCGCGGATCGGGCGGTTCTTTGCGATCGTGCCCGATGGGCCGTCACCCGAACTTAGCGAACTTGCGGATGAGGCGGTGAGGCGTTTCGAGCGGTTCCGCGCACCGCTGACGGACGCGGAATTCCAGCGACGGGAACCGGAGAAGCTTTCGGCATCAGAGCTGCAGAACCTGCGGACGTGGGGCTACCCGCATGTTTTCGCCGATTTCCGCTTCCATATGACACTCACGGGAAAAGTGCCGGAAGACAAAGCCGAGAAAGTGCAGTCAGTGCTCGAGACGATTTTCAATCCGCTGCTGGAGGAGCCGCTCGAAATCGGCGGGTTCGCCCTGTTCGCGCAGCCAGGTGCAGATCAGCCGTTCCATGTCGAAGTCATGAATGCCTTCGCGGCGAGAGAGGAAGTCGCCTGATGGCTGGTGAGCTGGTTCTGAGTAACGCGCGTATCGTTCTGCCTGACGAGGTCGTTCTGGGTAGCGTTGTCGTGCGCGATGGCAGGATTGCCGAAGTCAGCGAAGGTGTGGCGCGAACCGGCGAGGACATGAACGGCGACTTCATCATCCCCGGACTGGTGGAGCTGCACACCGATCACATCGAAACCCACTATGCGCCGCGTCCGGGTGTGCGCTGGAACCCCAAGGCAGCCGTGCAGGCGCATGATGCGCAGATCGCGGCTTCGGGCATCACCACTGTTTTTGACGCGCTCCGCTGCGGTATGGATGATTTTGCGGATCTGACTGGCGATGACATGGGCAAGCTCGCCGACGCGATTGTCCAGTCGAGTGCTGCGGGCACGTTGCGGGCGGAACATTTCATCCACCTGCGATGCGAGGTTTCGGCACCTGATTGCCTCGATACGTTCGAAGCGTTCCGCGAATTGCCTGCGATTCGCATGGCTTCGCTCATGGACCATGCGCCGGGTCAGCGGCAGTTCTCATCGCTGGAGAAATACGCCGAATACTACCAGAAGAAGCTGAACCTGAATGACGTGGAGTTCCGTCGCTTCTGCGCTGAGCGCGTGCGGCAGTCGGAGGAGAATTCCCGCTCCAACCGCCGGGCCATTGCCGCAGCCTCTAGCGGGCGGAATATTGTCCTCGCCAGCCACGACGATGCTACGCTTGCCCATGTCGAGGAAGCAATCGGTGATGGTGTGAGCGTGGCAGAGTTCCCAACGACTATTGAAGCGGCACTGGCCTCCCGCGAAGCCGGCATGGCTGTGCTGATGGGAGCGCCCAATCTTGTGCGCGGTGGGTCACACTCCGGCAATGTCTCTGCGCGGGAGCTGGCGGAGCGCGGCTGTCTCGACATTCTCTCTTCGGACTACATTCCGTTCAGTCTGCTGCAGGCGGGCTTCCTGGTGAGCGAACTCATCGATGGGGTGAGCCTGCCGCAAGGCATTGCCATGGTGACGCGCAATCCTGCCCGGGCGGCCGGGCTGACGGATCGTGGCGCGATCGAAGCGGGCATGCGCGCAGATCTGGTGCGCGTCGAGCTTGGAAATGGTATTCCCGTCGTTAGGTGTGTCTATCGGGAGGGGGTGCGCGTAGCGTGAATTTCATGATGTCTGAGCGAACCGATCCGCCAGAGGATTTGATCGGTGGCGGTGTCGTCGTAGCCGTTGTTGGCCCGTCGGGCGCAGGCAAGGATTCAGTGATGAACC
This sequence comes from Nitratireductor aestuarii, assembly GCF_014641695.1. Classification (GTDB taxonomy): domain Bacteria; phylum Pseudomonadota; class Alphaproteobacteria; order Rhizobiales; family Rhizobiaceae; genus Chelativorans; species Chelativorans aestuarii. The sequence continues at coordinate 242,598 of NZ_BMIF01000002.1, forward strand.
ATGCCCGCGAGCGGCTGGGCGACCTTGCGAAGGACGTTTCCTTCGTCCGCCGCGTCATCACGCGGGAAGCCAACCGCAACACGGAAGACCATGACAGCGTCGACGAGGAGAAGTTCCAGCGGATGGTGGCGGAAGGGGCATTCGCCGCGCACTGGTTCGCAAACGGTCTCTCCTACGGGCTTCCCGTTTCCATGGATCGGTTTGTCGAGGGTGGTGGTATCGTTGTGGCGAATGTTTCACGTGCGGCGATCGTTCAGCTGAGGCAGCGCTATGCGTATGTTCTTCCCGTTGTGATCACCGCGCCGGCCGACGTGCTGGCGGAGCGATTGCGCAAGCGGGGCCGCGAGGGGACCGAGGCCATTGCGGAGCGGTTGAAGCGTGCGGAAGCCAGCGAATTGGCCGTTGAAGGCGAGATGACCATCGTCAATGATGGTACTCTGGATGAAGCAAGCGAGAAGTTCATCGCGGCGCTGCGCAAAGCCCGCGCGTGGAGCGATGTCGCCGATTCACTCTGAGATCCTGTTCGAAGAAGATGTTCAAGGCTGGAACCATCGACTGTTAAACACGTTGGAATGACAACGATCACAGCAGAGGAACCAGATCATGAATTGGAACCAGGTCGAAGGTAATTGGGAAGAGTTCAAGGGCAAGGTGCAGAAGCAGTGGGGCAAGCTCACCAACGATGATCTTGATGTTATCAAGGGTAATCGCAAGGAGCTCTCCGGTAAACTGCAGAAGCACTATGGAAAGGCTCAGGAAGACGTAGAACGCGAGATCGACGACTGGTCGAGCCGGCTCTAAACTCTTGGTCTAGCTGATCAATGATGGCCTGCGGCTGAAGAAGCCGCAGGCCATTTTCTATTGCGCCATGCAATCCACGAAGGACGTGGCGAGGCTTTCGATCATGTTGAAATAGAGGTCGGGGCCGTCTTCCAGGTTCGCACCGAGCGGGTCGAGCTGGCCTGCCTTGGCATTCGTACCCTCGGTCACCACGGTGACGATCCTCGGCTCAAACTGCGGTTCGGCGAAGACGCAGGCTGCATTCGCTGACGCAATTTTCTCCTGGATTTCCTTGACGCGCTGGGCGCTTGGCGGCGCCTCCGGATTGACGCTGATGCTTCCGGCCGGCTGGAGCCCGAAACGGTCTTCAAAGTAGTGATAGGCGTCGTGGAAGACGATGAAGCGCTTTTCCTTCACGCTCGCAAGCCTGGCGTTCGTCTCCTCGATCAATGTTGCGAGACGCTGGTCCACCGCTTCTGCATTCTGCTCATACGTCGAAGCATTGGTAGGATCAGCCTCAGAGAGCGTCTTTGCCACTTGCTTCACGATCACCCGCGCATTTTCAGGATCAAGCCAGAGGTGCATGTCCTTGCTGCCGTGATCGTGATCGTGATCTTCATGCGCGTCATGATCATGGTCATGGTGCTCGAATGATCCGCCTTCGCGAACATCAAGCAGGGTCAGGCCTTGCGTTTCCGACAAGGTGACGACAGTAGCGTTCGCCGCGAGCGACTCGAGCGGTTTTGTAAGAAACGTCTCCAGTTCATCACCGACCCAGAAGACCACCTTCGCCCCTTCAAGCATCCGGGCTTCCGAGGGGCGGAGCGAATAGGTGTGTGGAGAACCGGCGCCCTTCACCAGTAGATCCGGCTTTCCGGTATCACCCATGACAGCGGCAACAAGCGAGTGGATCGGCTTGATGGAGGCTACGACGCCGTCCATCGCCATAGTGGAACTGGCAAGAAAGATGCTGGCGAATGCGGTGGCGGCGGTGAGCTTTAGGGTTTTCATCGTGCCTCTGTATGTAATAACATAACGTCCAGTTGTGTTATGCTATAACGTATGGCATAGGGTGCTGCAAGACAGCGGGAACAAAAATGCGCGCAGACCACGGCAAGTCAGAAACCCTGGTGGAACTTTCCAATGCGGGGCTCCATCGCGGCGGGCGCTGGCTCGTGCGCGGTGTGGATCTTGCGGTTCGCCGCGGCGAGATTGTCACGCTCATCGGCCCGAACGGGTCCGGCAAGAGCACCACGATCAAGATGGCGCTGGGCATCTGGAAACCCGATGAGGGCGCCGTGAAGTCCAAGCCGGCCCTGCGCGTCGGCTATGTACCGCAGAAGGTGGCGATCGACTGGACGCTGCCGCTGTCGGTCGAGCGGCTGATGACGCTCACCGGGCCGCTGCCAGAGTCGCGCATCCGGGAAGCCATGCAGGCGGCGGGTATAGAACATCGCGCCAAGGCTGAAGTGCAGACACTTTCTGGAGGTGAGTTTCAGCGCGCGCTGCTGGCGCGTGCGCTCGCCCGTGAGCCGGAGCTTCTCGTGCTGGACGAACCCGTTCAGGGCGTGGACTTTACCGGCGAGATCGCAATCTACCAGCTCATCCGCGAGATCCGCGATAGGATCGGTTGCGGCATTCTTCTGATCTCTCACGACCTCCATGTGGTAATGGCGGAGACGGATACGGTGGTTTGCCTGAATGGCCACGTCTGCTGTCGCGGTGCACCCGCGCAGGTGCTGGAAAGCCCGGAATATGTTCGCCTGTTTGGTGCTCGCGCTGCCGAGACACTGGCGATCTACCGGCATCATCACGACCATACGCATCTTGCCGATGGAACGGTGCGGCTGGCGGACGGAACAATTACCGACAGCTGTGGGCATGACGACCATCATCATCACCACCATCATGACCATGATCACTCGCATGGGCATCAGCACAAGGGAGACGCGTGATGCTGGATGATTTCTTCACGCGCGCGCTCATCGCCGGTGTCGGCATCGCGCTGGCGGCGGGGCCGCTCGGCTGCTTCGTCGTCTGGCGGCGGATGGCCTATTTCGGCGACACCATGGCCCATTCGGCACTGCTCGGCGTCGCGCTGGCGGTCATGTTCCAGATCAATGTCGTTGCAGGCGTTTTCGTGGTCGCGACTGTCGCCTCGCTCGCACTGCTGCTGCTGCAAAAGCAGGAAGCGCTCTCAACGGATGCGTTGCTCGGCATTCTGTCCCACTCCACGCTCGCCATCGGTCTCGTTATGGTTGCCTTCATGAGCACCGTCCGGTTCGACCTGATGGGCCTGCTGTTCGGCGATATTCTCGCCGTCTCGAAGCTTGACCTCGCGCTGATCTGGGGCGGCGGGGCTGCAGTGCTCGCCATCCTGGCGTGGCTCTGGAAGCCGCTGCTTGCCGCGACGGTCAATCCGGAGATCGCCGAAGCCGAGGGGCTTCGCCCGGAACGCGCACGGATCATCTTCATGCTGCTGATGGCGGCCGTGATCGCGATCGCGATGAAGGTCGTCGGCATCATGCTCATCACGTCGCTGCTGATCATTCCGGCGGCAACGGCGCGGCGGCTTTCCGCAACGCCCGAAATGATGGCTATCGTTGCGGCGCTGGCCGGAGCTGTAGCCGTGGTCGTGGGCCTAACCGGCTCCCTGCAGTTCGATACGCCGTCCGGTCCCTCGATCGTGGTGGCGGCGCTTTTGCTTTTCCTCCTCAGCATTGCCCGGCTCCCATGGCGGGGCCGGCGGGAGACCATCTGAAATGACAGCCCTGTCGCATCCTGATCTGACCCGGAACCAGGCCCTTGTGCTGAAGGCGCTAGACAGCGCCGAGGGACCGCTTGGCGCCTACGCCATTCTTGACGCGCTGCGAGACAAGGGTTTTCGGGCGCCGCTGCAGGTCTATCGCGCGCTCGACAAGCTGTTGGAGTTCGGTCTCGTACATCGCCTCGAGAGCATCAATGCGTTCGTCGCCTGCGCGCACCCGGAATGCCATGCGCATTCAACCATCGCCTTCGCGATCTGCGAGAAGTGCGGGAAGGTGTCGGAGTTCGGCGACAAGGAAGTGGAGGGACGGCTCGAAAGCTGGGCCAGGGCGCACAACTTCAAGGCCTCGAAGACGACGATCGAGATCCGCGGCCGCTGTGAAAAATGCGCCGAAGAGGCGGCTTGACCCGCAAATGAAAAGAGCGCCCCGAGAGGCGCCCTTAAAGTTTCAGGCCTGCGGCTGCGTGAACTGGCCGGTCGGACGGTAGGTCCAAAGATAGGTCGGCAGGATCGCGTGCAGCGAGTGGCGCTCGACACCCATGGCCTCCAGCGTGCGGCCTTCACCCTTGGCTGCATCAGAAACGACATTGTCGGTCTGCAGCATGTTCACCTGATCAACCGTCAGAAGCGGCTTCGGCAGCATGCCGAGGATGCTCGCCTGAAGGCGGGCGATCGACCACGGGATGGATACGAGCATCTTCTTGCGGCCGATGATCTCCAGCATGTCTTCCATGCACTCGCGGAACGTCAGGACGTGCGGTCCGCCGAGTTCGTAGGTGCCAGCGGCAAGCTCGCCGTCAGCCGCCTTCGCGTAGGCTTCGGCAACGTCAGCTGCATAGACCGGCTGGAATTTGGTGTGTCCGCCGCCGATCAGCGGAATGAAGGGCGACAAGCGGGCCATGTTGGCGAAGCGGTTGAAGAACTGGTCTTCCGGGCCGAACACGATGGATGGGCGCATGATGACGGCATCCGGCATGGCCTTCAGCACGGCCTGTTCGCCATGGGCCTTGCTGCGGGCGTAACCGGCAGAAGACTGGATGTCGGCACCGATTGCCGAAGTGTGGGTCAGTGTTGCGCCAGCAGCTGCGGCTGCTTCAGCAACGGCGCGGGCGCCTGCCACGTGGAGCGCGCCGTAGTTCTGGCGGCCCGACTCGTAGAGGATGCCGACGAGGTTGATGACGTGGTCCGCACCGGCGACAGCGCGATCCACCGACCAGCGGTAGCGCAAGTTCGCCTGGATCGGCTGCACCTGACCCATGTTGCCGAGGGTCTGGACCCAGATTGCCCTGTGCGGATCGCGACAGGCCACGCGAACACGATATCCCCGGCGCGCAAGCGCCTGTACGACGTAGCGGCCAAGGAAGCCGGTACCGCCGAAAACCGTTACAAGCTTGGGTTTATCGCTGATCATGACCATAGATGCCTCGAGGTGGGCTCAACATAAATCTTCAGGCCGCTTCATAATCCCCTTTGCTGCCAAACGCAAAGGGTAGAAGCACTTCGAAATTCCCCGATACCCCCAATTGATTCGGGGCTGAAACTTGGAAAAATGAGCTGAAAAGCCTATATGTTAGCTGTGCGAAGGCCCTCGATTCGTCGCGCTCCTGCGATGCCTTCAGAAAAGCCTCCATGACGAAAGCTGTTCATGAACGACACGCCAGAAACTAACCGCGGCGCTAACGCCGAATATGGTGCTGAATCAATCAGGGTGCTGAAGGGGCTCGATGCCGTCCGCAAGCGTCCCGGCATGTATATCGGTGACACGGATGACGGATCCGGCCTCCACCACATGGTGTATGAGGTGGTCGACAACGCGATCGACGAGGCCCTCGGGGGCTGGGCGACGCGCGTCACGGTTACTCTCAATCCCGATGGTTCCTGCACCGTTACCGACAACGGACGCGGCATTCCTACCGGCATCCATAAGGGCGAAGGGGTTTCCGCGGCTGAAGTGATCATGACGCAGCTGCACGCGGGCGGCAAGTTCGACCAGAACTCCTACAAGGTCTCTGGTGGTCTGCACGGCGTGGGCGTTTCGGTGGTGAATGCGCTGTCGATCTGGCTCAAGCTCAAGATTCGCCGTGACGGCAAGATCCATGAGATGAGCTTCACGCATGGTGTGGCGGATGCGCCGCTGGCCGTAACCGGCGCGTGCGGCGATGAAACCGGAACCGAAGTGACGTTCCTGCCGTCGCCCGAGACCTTCACCATGGTGGAGTTCAACTTCGAGACGCTGGAGCGGCGTCTGCGCGAGCTCGCGTTCCTGAATTCCGGCGTGCACATCGTGCTGACGGATGCGCGCCATGCGGATCCGAAGGTGCAGGAATTCGTCTACGAGGGCGGTATCGTCGAGTTCGTGAAGTACATCGACCGTGCCAAGAAGCCGCTGATCACCGAGCCGATCTCGATCGGAAACGAGAAGGACGGCATCACGGTAGAAGTGGCCATGTGGTGGAACGATTCCTACCACGAGACGGTGCTCGCCTTCACCAACAACATTCCTCAGCGTGACGGCGGTACGCACCTTGCCGGCTTCAGGGCGGCGCTTACGCGTCAGGTCACGTCCTATGGCGAGAGCTCCGGCCTCACCAAGAAGGAAAAGGTTTCGGTCACGGGTGACGACTGCCGCGAAGGCCTGACGGCCGTGCTGTCGGTCAAGGTTCCGGATCCCAAGTTCTCCTCCCAGACCAAGGACAAGCTGGTTTCGTCGGAAGTCCGTCCGGTCGTCGAAAGCCTCGTCAACGAGGCGCTTGCTACCTGGTTCGAAGAGCATCCGGCTGAGGCGAAGGTGCTGGTCGCAAAAGTGATCGAAGCAGCCGCAGCCCGCGAAGCCGCGCGCAAGGCGCGCGAGCTTACCCGCCGAAAGGGTGCGCTCGATATCGCATCACTGCCCGGCAAGCTCGCGGATTGTCAGGAGCGGGATCCGGCCAAGTCCGAAATCTTCATCGTCGAGGGTGACTCCGCAGGCGGCTCAGCGAAGAGCGGACGTTCGCGCAAGAACCAGGCGATCCTGCCGCTGCGCGGTAAGATCCTGAACGTCGAGCGCGCGCGTTTCGATCGCATGCTGTCGTCCGAGATGATCGGCACGCTGATCACGGCGCTTGGCACCGGCATTGGCAAGGACGAGTTCAACGCGGACAAGCTGCGCTACCACAAGATCATCATCATGAGCGATGCTGACGTGGACGGTGCACATATTCGTACGCTTCTGCTCACCTTCTTCTTCCGGCAGATGCCGGAGATCATCGAGCGCGGCCACCTCTATATCGCGCAGCCGCCGCTCTACAAGGTGACGCGCGGCAAGTCGTTCCAGTACATCAAGAACGAACTGGCCTTCGAAGAATTCCTGATCGATTCCGGTCTGCAGGATGCCAAGCTGGAGCTTGCCAATGGCGAGGTCCGTTTTGCTGGCGATCTGCGTGAGATCGTTGAGGAAGCCCGCAGCCTGCGCACCCTGGTGAACGGTTTGCACACCCGCTACAACCGTTCAATGGTCGAGCAGGCGGCAATTGCCGGTGCACTCAATGCCGACGTTCTGAAGGACCCGGAGAAGGCCGCGGCTGCTGCTGCCTATGTGGCGCGCCGCCTGGATCTGATTTCCGAAGAGACGGAGCGGGGCTGGGAAGGCCGCGTCAATCCTGACTACGAAGGCGTTGGCGGTTACCAGTTCGAGCGTACGGTGCGTGGCGTGCGTGACATCGTCGTGCTCGACGCTGCGCTGATCAATTCAGCCGACGCGCGGGCGATCGACCGTTATACGCCGAGGCTGCAGGATGTGTTCGCGAAGCCTCCGGTTCTGCGTCGCAATGACAAGACCGAGCCGGTGACAGGTCCTGTCTCGCTACTTGAGGCCGTGCTTGCAACGGGCCGCCGTGGCCTCACCGTCCAGCGATACAAGGGACTGGGCGAGATGAACGCGGAGCAGCTTTGGGAGACCACGCTCGATCCGAACGCGCGTTCGCTGCTGCAGGTGAAGGTCAACGATGCGACCGACGCCGATGCGCTCTTCGCACGGCTGATGGGTGACGAAGTCGAACCCCGCCGCGAGTTCATCCAGGACAATGCGCTTTCAGTGGCGAACCTGGATATCTGATCCTTCGCACAAGAAACAAAAAAGGCCGCCCGAGAGAGCGGCCTTTTTCTTGTCCTGCAGGAAAATCAGAACAGCGAGAAGTACTCGCGTTGCTCCCACTCCGAGACCGTCATCAGGTAGCGGCTCCATTCGGCGCGCTTGATGTGCGAGAAGTATGAGACGAAGTCTCCGCTGATAGCCGTCTTGTAGAACCCGTTGGCCTCAAAGGCCTCGATCGCTGCGATCAGGCTGGTGGGCAGAATGCGGGCATCGCTGTCATAGGGCGTTTCGACAGGCTCGGGCGCCTTGGCGTGACGCTCTATGCCATCGAGACCCGAGAGGATCTGCGAGGCGAAGTAGTAGTAAGGGTTGGCGGCCGGTTCAGCGATGCGGTTTTCGATGCGGCTCGCCTTGTCGCCGTGAGCGATGAGTGCGCGGATCATCGTTCCCTTGTTATCACGGCCCCACTGGATGCGGTCCGGCGCCAGCTGGAACGCCTGGTAACGCTTGTAGCCGTTGACGGTAGGCGTGGTCAGTATGCAGCTCTCGGCGGCATGGTCCAGAAGTCCGGCGATCCAGGCGCTGGCCGTCGGCGTCAGCAGTTCGTCGCCTTCGGGCATGAACAGGTTGCGGCGGGACTCCAGATCAACGATCGACTGGTGCAGGTGCCAGCCGCTGGCCATGCCGTTTTCCACCTTGGGGCGGCACATGAAGGTCGCGTGGAGGCCCATACGGGCACAGACCTGCTTCACCGTCGAGCGGAACAGCATCATCGTGTCCGCGTGGTTCATGGGTGAGTCCGGCTCGAAGGTGAACTCGCACTGGCTGGGGCCGAATTCCGCCTCCATGGAGCGGACCGGCATGCCGAGTTTCTGGCAGGCGCGGCGCAGTTCATCCATGACGAACTCGAGCGAGTCGTAACGGGCCTCGGTCAGGTACTGGTAGCCGTGGGAGATCAGGCTTGTCTCCGGCGGGTTGCCCGGCATGCCACCGTCGCCGTGTTCAAGGCGAGGGTCATCAAGGCGGAAGACGTAGAACTCGACCTCGAGGCCGCAAACCATGTCCATACCGCGCTGGTTGAGGCGGCTTACAGCATTGCGCAGGATGTGCCGCGAGCCAAACGGGAAGGGGCGACCGTCCTTGAAGTAGACGTCGCAAAGAAGCCAGCCGCTGTGGGATGACCAGGGAAGGACGCGGAAAGTGGCCGGATCGGGAACAAGCAGCACATCGCCCGCGCCGGTCAGCTCGCTGATGCCATGGCCCGCGTCCTTGCCCCAGACGGAGAAGACGGTGCGGTGCGAGGTGTCTTTTAGGAGGAGGGTGGAAGTGATCGGCACGCCGTTGCGGAAAATGCCCTCGACCTGACTGGCGACGATGGTCTTGCCGCGCACCACGCCGTGCTGGTCGGCGAAGGCAATTCGGATCGTCTCCAATCCCGACGCGCGAATCTGTTGCACGACCTCCTCGGCCTGCGCGAATTGCGCGGGCGACAACAGGCCACGCTCAGCGACAAAACCGTTGGTGAGCTCCACCTTGCTGTTCATAGTTCCCCCTCCGTCCGCCTCCTGCCTCTTTGCGGAGTCGTTTTCCTGCTGGTTGAGCTGCGGTTATGGTTTCGCCACCGCCTTCATCAAAGGCACACTCGCATCGGCAGCCAGGTTCATGTCGAGCGGTGCGCCCTCAGCGATCAGGCGGCGTGCGGCCATGTGGTCGGCCGCGCGGTTAATCGAGAACAGGGCGACCAGCCGCCCGTCCATGGTCTCAAGGACGGAGAAGGCATTGCCCTCGACGTCGCCGCGAATGGTCTGGACGGCGCCCGGCCGTGACAGGCCTGCCATCTGCACCTTCAGGTCGTACTGGTCGGTCCAGAACCACGGCACGACCGGCGCCGGAGCATCCTGGCCGAGCATGTGAGCAGCAACCGCCTTGGCCTGGTCTACTGCGTTCTGCACGGATTCGAGCCGCATTGGCTCGTTCACCAGCATGTTGGCGGAGGCAGCAACGTCGCCCAACGCGTAGACGTCCTCGATGGAGGTGCGGCCAAACTCGTCCACCTCGATGCCGCCGGCGATCATGTTGAGCCCAAGTGGCGCGAGAAGCGCGAGGTCTGCCTCGCCGCCGATTCCGACAAGGGCCATGTCAGCCTTGATGCGCGTGCCATCCGCCAGGCGGATGGCATGCAGCTTGCCGTCGGCGCCCTCAAACTCGGCGAAGTTGGCATTGAAGTGGAACTGGACATTGTGGCCCGCATGGTAGTCACGCAGGAAGTCGCCAACCGAAGCGGGAAGTGCACGCATGAGCAGCCTCTCGCGTGCTTCGATAACCGTCACGTTCTTGCCGAGCTTTGCGGCCGTCGAGGCGAATTCGAGGCCGATGAAGCCGCCGCCGATGATGACGATATCCCGCGCGTCCAGCATGGCCTGCTTCAGCCGCAGCACGTCGCCCAGCGAGCGCAGGGTGAAGATGTTCTGAAGATCCGAACCCGGGGCCTTCAGCTCACGCGCCTTGGAGCCGGTGGCAAGGATCAGTCTGCTGAAATTCTGAACGCCGGAACGAGCTGCAAGCCGCCTGGTGGTGAGATCGATCGAAGTTACGGGGTCGGAGAGCCTGAGGTCGATCCCGTGGTCCTCATAGAAGGCAGGGCCGCGCAGCAGGATCTGGTCCAGATCCTTTTCGCCGGACAGGAAGGCTTTCGAGAGCGGCGGGCGGTGATAGGGAAGAACATCCTCGGCGGAGTAGAGAATGATCTTGTCTTCGCACCCCAATTGCCGAAGCGATGCGGCAAGCTGTACGCCTCCGTGGGAGGCTCCGATGATTACGATGGGTGCGCTCAAAACTGGCTCTCCGGAATGATGAAGACCGTGTTCTCCAGCTCAGCCGTCACGCGGAGCTGGCAGGATAGCCTGCTTGTAGACCGCCGTTCGGCTGTGGCCATGTCCAGCATGTCATCCTCTTCTGATGACATAGGCTGTAGCAATTCTTGGGGCACTTTGTCAGTGTAAACATGGCAGGTTGCACAGATGCACGCGCCGCCACACTCAGCCTCGATGCCGCTGACGTTGTTCATGACGGCGGTTTCCATGACGCTGGCACCGATCTTCGCGCCGACCTCGCGGAGGCCCTGGGGCGTCTCAAAGAAAATCGTCACCGTGCCGCTCATGCACCCCTCATCGTCTTTGTGATCGATAATCGAACAACGTACGCTTTATCGAGCAGTATTTGTATTCAGGATTGTTTCTGCCTGTCAATCGCCGAAAGCCATGCATCGGCGCTTGCATTTTCGAAGCGATTTCACTTCAATGGTTCTGACAGATCGAAGCATATTCGGACAATAGTTCGATAATCGATCAAACAGGTGCCGCGGCGGTTGGATGACTTGACGTTTGGTCAGCGCGCACTTTGTCTTGAAAGAGATGCACTTCGGTGCGGAGGTTTGGGAAGGAGCAGCAGCCATGATGAGCCAAGAGCAGAACGACCTGATCACCCGGATCGGGCCAAATACTCCAGCGGGCAAGCTGATGCGCAAGTACTGGCAGCCGGCTGCCCTCGTCGACGAGCTGGAAGGGCCACGTCCGATCAGGCCTGTGCGGCTGCTGGGTGAAAACTTCGTGCTCTTCCGTGACGAGCAGGGCCGCTACGGTCTCATCGATCGCGATTGCCCGCACCGCGGCGCAGACCTTGCCTTCGGGCGGCTGGAGAATGGCGGCCTGCGCTGCTCGTTCCACGGCTGGCTGTTCGACGTGGACGGCAATTGCCTGGAAACCCCTGCGGAACCGGCCAATTCCAACCTCTGCAAGAACATCAAGCAGCGCGCCTATCCCGTGGTGGAGAAGAGCGGCATCCTCTGGGCCTATCTTGGCGAGGGTGAGCCGCCGGCGTTCCCGGAGATTGACTGCTTTGTCGCTCCGGACGCCTATACCTTCGCCTTCAAGGGCAAGATGGAGTGCAACTGGCTGCAGGCGCTGGAGGTTGGCATCGACCCTGCGCATGCATCGTTCCTGCATCGCTTCTTCCACGACGAGGATCCAAACGACGCCTACGGCAAGCAGTTCCGCGCGGCTTCTGCGGACAGCGACCTCCCGATGACCAAGATCCTGCGCGAGTATGATCGCCCGATCATCAATGTCGAGCGCACGGAATACGGTCTGCGCATCATCGCGCTGCGCCAGATCGATGAGGAGCGTACGCACGTGCGCGTGACGAACCAGCTGTTCCCGCATGGCTTTGTCATTCCGATGAGCGCGGACATGACCATCACCCAATGGCACGTGCCGATCGATGACGAGAACTGCTACTGGTACGCGATCTTCACGAGCTACGGCCAGCCGGTCGACAAGAAGAAGATGCGCGACCAGCGGCTGGAGCTCTACGAGCTGCCTGACTACGTATCGCGCAAGAACAAGTCCAACGACTACGGCTTCGATCCGCACGAGCAGGAGACCGAGACCTATACGGGCATGGGCGCGGACATCAACGTCCACGATCAGTGGGCGGTGGAGTCCATGGGCAAGATCCAGGACCGCACGCGCGAGCATCTTGGCACGTCTGACAAGGCGATCATCCAGTACCGCCGCATGCTGCGTCAGGAGATCGACAAGGCCGCCAATGGCGGGGAGCCGATGCTGTTCCTGGACGAGGGCTCCGCACGCAGCGTGCAGGGTCCTGCCACGATGGACGGCATCGGTCCGACACGCGGCTGGGAAATCTACTGGATGGAAGTGGACGTGAAGCGCCGCCGTGGTGCGCCGTGGGCGGCTCCTGTCCCTGAAGAGATTGCCGAGAAGGTTCCGCATATCTCGGCAGCGGAGTAAAACTTACGCTGAACTTACAGATGACCCGCAAGCAGCCTCGCTTGCGGGTTTCTTGTTGGCGAGCTCATTACGGTGGAAGCCGGTATAGTCAGCGGCGGCGCACGAATTTCGGCCTCATTTGCAACTACTCCTGAACCGCAAGATCAAGGAGGAGATGATCGTGCTCCGCAAGATACTGGCCGGAACGGGGGCATTCATCGTTGTCGTATGGCTGCTGAACACCTCATTGCTGGCGACGGCGCCGGAAGGGGCGAAGCCCAGGCTGATCGCCCACCGCGGTGTTCACCAGATCTTTAGCAGCGAGGATCTCGATAACGACACCTGCACGGCCGAGCGCATCTTTCCGCCGACCCATGAGTTCCTCGAAAATACGCTTCCCTCGATGCAGGCGGCCTTTGAAAAGGGCGCCGGGGTGGTGGAACTGGATATCCAGCTGACGCCTGACGGGGAATTTGCCGTGTTTCATGACTGGACACTCGACTGCCGCACCAACGGCAGCGGCGTGACCCATGAGACCGCGATGGCGAGGCTCAAGGAACTCGATATTGGCTATGGCTATACGGCGGATGGGGGCAAGACCTTTCCGTTCCGAGGCAAGGACACCGGCATGATGCCGACCCTCGAAGAGGTGTTTGGCGCGTTTCCGGATGGCAAGTTTCTGCTCAATTTCAAGAGCCAGAGGGTGGAGGAAGCCGCAGCCCTGGCCAGGATGCTCGAGCAAAGTCCCGTTTGGCAGGAGACGGTGATTGGCGTCTATGGCGGAAGCATCCCGACACGCGAAAGCATTCGCCTGATCCCAAACCTGCGAGGCTATGACAAGCAATCCGCTGTGTCCTGTCTTGCTCAGTATCTCGCCTTTGGGTGGACGGGTATCGTGCCGGGGGCCCTGCCGAAATGCGCTGGTGATCATACCGGCGAACTATGCCTGGCTGCTCTGGGGCTGGCCGCACCGCTTCACCGAGCGCATGCGCGAGGCGGGGAGCGAGGTCATCCTGCTCGGGCCGTATGGCGGGGGCGGATTTACATCGGGGATAGACGATCCTGAGCAGATCGGCCTGATCCCCGATGATTTTGACGGCTATGTCTGGACCAACCGCATTGAGACGATCGGGCCGATATTACGCCCCGAGGGGGGTGACGGACGCTTCAGCCAGCTGGAGGAGGTTGGCGAGGAGGAAGGCGCGGGTGAGTGACCCAACCGAGCCGTGGCGTGGCGTCTTCCATCCGGCAACGGATGCGACGTCGTCTGCGATGTCGGAGACCATCCGGCCCTCGCTGTCATAGGTGATGCCGACGCCAACAACCGCAGCGCCAGGGTTCACCATGTCCTTTGTCACCAGATCAGGCACACCAGCAGCGGAGATGATCACATCGGACTGAAGGGCGAGCTCGCCGATTTCCGGCGTTCTGCTGTGAGCGAGTGTAACGGTGGCGTCGATACCCTTCATCGAGAGCAGCATCGCAAGCGGACGACCAACAAGTGTGCCACGGCCGATGATCAGTACGCGCTTGCCTGCGATCGGTACGTCATAGGCGGTCAGCAGCTCCAGAACGCCAGCAGGCGTGCACGGCAGGACTGTGGGATTGCCGGTCAAAAGCCGTCCGAGGTTGAACGGGTGGAGACCGTCGATGTCTTTGGTCGGCAGGATGGATGAGGCCGCAATACCTTCATCCAGCCCTTCCGGTAGCGGAAACTGCACCAGGAAGCCGTGGACGGACGGATCCTTGTTGAGATGCCGGACCTCGGCCAGCAGGTCACGTTGGGAAGTCATCACAGGCAGAACGATTTCGCGGGACAGGATACCGACTTCACGGCAGTCCGCATGCTTACGCTCGACATAGGAACGGCTGGCGGAGTTGTCACCGACAAGAACGGTGGCGAGTGCTGGTTCTACGCCGGCACGCTTGAGGCGCTCGACCTGAGCAGCCAGCTCGCCGCGTTTGCGGCGAGCCAGTTCGTCACCATCGAGAACGATGGCTTGATGACGGGTCATCAGTTCTTGAACCCGATCGATGGGTCGATGAAGCGGTTGGTCACGACGTCCTCCGGCTTCACGTCCGGGTTCGCGCGCTCGTCCAGCCAGCCCTTGACGATCTCGTGCATCTTCGCAACGCGATCCATGTCGAACGCACCGACCGCACCATTGGTGCTGTTGGCGACAACGCCGGCTTCCTTCATTGTCTTGGAGCCGTATTCCATCATGCCCATCGGCGTCTTCCACCAGCTGGTGGCATTGCCGGCTTCATTGAACTCGAAGATCAGCTTGTTCACTTCAGCCGGATCGTTCACGTAGTCGATGGTGGCCTGCTGGATGATCGGAACCAGCTTCTCAAGGCACGGTGCCAGCTCTTCCAGGCGGTGCGAGGCAACGGCCAGCATGCCGGTGTAGTTGTCGTAGCCTAGCTCGCCAACCGTCACGGCGTCGATCGGCTTGTTCCAGTTCATGCCAGTCGAGAACTTGTAAGGCTCGCTGGTGATGAAGCCCTGGTTCAGCCAGGTGCCGTTGTTGGTGACGAAGTTTTCGCCGTCGCCACGGTAACCTTCCACGAAGACATCCTTGGAAACACCGGATTCAACCAGCCACAGACCGAAGGTGCGCTGGATCGTCGAGACGTAGATCATGCCCTTGCCGGATTCAGCGAAGGCCTTGAGGTCGTCGATGCTGTGGAAGCCTTCCGGATAGGTGCCGCGATCCCACCAGAGGCCCTGCGGAGCCTTCTCAAGCGGGGTGACGACGCCCACAACCGGGAAGCGCTTGGAGAAGATGAACGCGCCGTCCAGCTCCTGGAAGCCCATGTGCGGAACAACGCCAGCCTTGGAGTTGCCGTTATGAAGCGCTGAGTAGGCGGTCTCACCGTCACCGAGGCCAATGCCGCCGCCACCTTCCAGGATGGTGAGGTTGATGCCGGTGCTGCCCAGCGGGCCGGTGTACTGGCCGCTCGACATTTCGCCGCCGGTGCCGATCATCTGGTAAAGGCCGCCATGCTCAGCCTGAGCCAGCCAGTCCTTCTGGATGATGAACGGGTTCGGGCAGACGTCCGCGAGCGGCGTGGTGTAGTGTTCCTTGGCGAATGCGCCGGGCTCGGCCTGCTGTGCAAGAGCCGAGGACGCGATTGCCGCTGCGCCCAGCAATGCGAGAGTGAACTGCTTCATCGTGACCCCCTTGAGGTTATTATTGGTCCTAGTTCCAGCTTATTTTCTTGTTGGTTGCAGAGCGAGCCCCTTTGGAGGTGCTAGCCCTGTTTGCCTCCCGATTCATGCCACTCGGAGAAGAGGTAATTTCCGAGCCAGCTGAAGAAGAGATAGACGGAGACCGAGAGCACCGTCGAGGCGATCAGCGCCGCATACATCTGCTCGTACTTGAAGTCGATCTTCGAGTTGATGATCATCTGGCCGAGACCGCCCTTGCCGGCAAGGAAGAAGAGCTCCGACACGATGGCGCCTACCACGGCCATGCTTGCGGAGATGCGCAGCCCGGCAAAGAGCGACGGTGCAGCCGATGGCAGGGCGCACTTCCAGAGCGTGGTGAGCCAGCCTGCGTTCTGCAGCTTGAAGAGGTCGAGCGCACCGCGATCCACGCTCTTGAGGCCAAGGAGAAGCGTCGTCGGGATGGCAAAGAAGGTCATCTTCGCAACGATCAGCATCTTCGGCATGAAGCCGAAGCCCAATGCCGTCTGGATCAGCGGAATGATTGCCAGCATCGGGATCGCCTGAAGCGCCACGATGTTCGGCAGCAGACCACGCTCCAGGATGAAGTAGCGGTACATGATCAGGCCAAAGATCATGCCGAGGGGGATAGAGATGGCGAGGCCTGCGAGGGCGATGGAAATCGTCACCAGCGAGCGGCTGCCGAGGTCGGCCCAGACTTCCGGCTTGGAGAAGGCATTCTCCCAGAGCTCGTAGGCGCTCGGCATCAGGAACATGCGGTGCGGCTCAAGATTGGAGCGGATCCAGGCATAGAGAAGCAGCAGGAGGGCGGCGACGACCAGCGGCGGCAACACCTTAATGATGCCACGCACGAGGGCTCCCTGGGGCTTGGGAAGCGGAACCGGCTGGTAGAGCTGTGCGGAGGTGAGTTCTGACATGATACTAGCCCTCGATGGCCTGGCGCAGCGAAATGGAGATCTCTCCGCAAAGGGCGGAGAAATCGGCGTCATAGCGAAGTTCAGGAGCACGCGGATAGGCGAACGGTACGTCGAATACCTGCAGGATGCGACCCGGCCTGCGCGACATGACGATCACCTTGGATGACATGTAGACGGCCTCAGGGATCGAGTGCGTAATGAAGAGGCCGGTAAAGCCCTTTCGCATGTAAAGGTCGATCAACTCGTCGTTGAGGCGTTCACGCGTGATTTCGTCCAGCGCGCCGAACGGCTCGTCGAACATGAAGACGCTTGGGTTCAGCGCCAGCGAGCGAGCAAGGGACGCGCGCATCTTCATGCCGCCGGAGAGGCGCTTCGGATAGTGGTTCTCGAAGCCCGAAAGACCGACGAGATTGATCTGCTCCTGAGCAATGCGGCGGCGCTCCTCTGGGGAGTAGCCGCGCAGCTCCATCAACAGCTCGACATTGCCCAACACCTTGCGCCACGGCAGCAGCGTTGCGTCCTGGAAGGTGTAGCCGAGGTTGTTGCGGTCAACCGTGACAGTACCGGAGGTCTGGGGGATGAGGCCTGACGCGATCTTGAGCAGGGTGGACTTGCCGCAGCCGGACGGTCCCACAACCGATACAAACTCGCCCTGCTTGATATGCAGGGTCACGTCTTCGAGGGCCAGTGTTCCGTCAGGAAACTGCATTCCAACCCGGTCGAAAGCGAGCGCGTTTGCCTGACTGGCAGCGCCATCGACTTTCCGGTTTTCCTGCGCAGACAGCGTAGCCGGATGGTGTTCCATCTAAGCCTGTTCCCCTTTCTTATCGTTCGTTTCGGGCAACGCCATTTCAGAACCTCCCGATCGAAAATGGCGAAAGATCTATTGTAGCCGGTTTTCCTGCGACAAGCCGCGCAATCTGGCGGCCTGTTGGCGCGCCCGAGCAGATGCCTACGTGCTGGTGGCCAAAGGCAAGGAAGGTGTTCTTGTACCGGGGCGACCGGTCGATGACCGGAAGGCTGTCCGGCAGACAGGGCCGATGACCCATCCACTTCGACGGGGAAGCGGTGTTCAGATCCGGGAACATCTGCGTGGCGATCTCCATCAGGCGATCAGCGCGGGCATAGTTCGGTGCTGCATTGAGGCCGGCAAGCTCCACGGTTCCGGCAATGCGCAGCCCCGGCTGCATCGGATTGACGAAGACGCTGCGCTTGTTCCACATCACGGTGCGACGAACGTCGATCTGCGGATCGGCAAAGGTCACGTGATAGCCGCGCTGGGTCTCAAGGGGGGCAGAAGCACCGAGCTTCTTTGCGAGCTTGCCCGACCAAGCGCCTGCGGCCAGCACAAGCTTGTCGACCGTGCGGCGTCCGGCGCTGGTGATCAGCGCGGTCGGACCATCCGGCCCGATCTCGACGTCCTGCACTTCGGCCTCGATGATCTGGCCGCCGTTTTCGCGGACACGGTTCGCGATGGTGCGGACGAGCTGGTAGGGATCGATCGTGCGGCCGTTCTCCGGTGCAAATATGCCGAGTTTGAAGTGCCGGGAAAGGGCGGGCTCCAGCTGATAGATCTCGCTTTCGCTGATCTCGGCCATCTCCGCGCCAAGCTTGCGGCGAAGTTCGAGCGACCAGCCAGCGGCGTCCAGCTCCTGTCTGGATTCGTAGACGTAGAGGCAGCCGTCGCGGCGGATCAGGTTGTTGAACTCGCCGTGGTCGAGGATCGCCCCGTAGTCGTCAAAGACCGTCACCATCAGGTTGCGCATGGCCTTGGCGACGCGCTCCACTTCGCTGCGCGTTCCGTGCCTCAGGAAACGGAGGAGCCAGGGTGTGACGATCGGCAGATAGGACCAGCGGATGGTCAGTGGCCCGAGCGGGTCCATCAGCCAGGACGGCACCTTGGACATCATGCCGGGCATGGCTACGGGCAGGATGGCGCTCGGCGAGACCGATCCGGCATTGCCGAAGGAGGTGCCGCGGCCGGGCTCCTGTCGGTCGATGACGGTGACGGAAAAGCCTTCCTGCTGGAGAAAGGCAGCCGAGCAGATACCGACAATGCCAGCACCGATTACCGTCACATGCCCCTTGTTCTGCGTCATCTGCCTTGCCAATCAACCTGATCAGAAATTCGCCATCGCCTTGCGGACGCGGTCAAGGTAGTCCTCGACCATCTGCGGCGTGACGTTATTGATGTTGTAGAGAGCGTGATAGCTCACCTTCACTGTCGGATGACAGACCGCACGCAGGAAACGCGTTCCGTTCTTGCGCGGAGGATCACCGAGGACGAAGGCGCGCCAGCGCGGCGAGCCATAGGTGGTGACCGTCGCGAGCTTGCGGATGTTGGTGAGGCCCGGTGTCAGCACGCCATTGGTGAGCTTGAAGGAAACGTCCGGCAGGAATACCCGGTCAAAGTAGCCCTTGAGGATTGCCGGCCAGCCGAAGTTCCAGACCGGATGGCAAAGCACGACGCCTTCTGCCTTCTGCAGGCGCTGCACGTAAGAGCCGATACGCTTCTGGTTGATGGAGGTATCGTGATACTCCAGCCGATCCTCGGCCGAGAGGACCGGGTCAAAGCCTTCCGCATAGAGGTCGAGGTCATCGACCGTATGGCCCGCCTTCAAAAGCTCCTCGACGACGATGTCGTGAAGCTGGGAGGCAAGGCTGTCCTTCAATGGGTGGGCGTAAATCACATGGACGTGCATGGAGGCTATTCCGCAAACAGGTAGGTTTTGCCAGGGACGGGAACCCAATCCGGATTAACCCAAGCGATCATCTTGCCCGGGTTCATGAGACCCTTGGGATCGGTCTCCTTCTTGAAGGCAAGCTGGTCAGGGTTGGTCCGCTTCATGCCGCCTTCCTCCAGGGTGACACGATGGGGGTTGAATACGGGGAGGCCGAGCTCAGCCTCGAAAATCTGGATGATTTCCTCAAGCCGCTCGTTGGTCGTGTGGCGGATGAGGGGGATGCCGACGGGCGACACCACACCATCGAAGCGGGTGAACTCGAAGTGCAGGAGGACTTCGTCGCCGAAGGTCTTCTTCACTTCCGGGATCTTTTCGAGCATCACCGGGCGCGGCATCATCATCTGCACATAGGTGATGGTCGGATCGACGCGCAGGGCGCGCAGCGTGGTGTGATTCCAGGCGAGCTCGAAGGCTGCCGGAAGGCGCGCGCCCTCACCAAGTTCATCGTAGCGCAGGCGGATCTCAGCGCCTTCAAAGCCGGCGACGCGCGTTGCCAGAGCATCGAGCGTGTCGCGCGAGACCATGACTGCCAGAACAGCCTCGCCTTCCTTGAGGTATGGCCTGTGGCGCAGGAAGTAGGTGGTCGGGATCGGATCTTCGAAGGTGGAGATCATCCGCTTGAGGATCGCCTGATCCTCGCCCACCTCGATCGCGAGCTTGCAGGCGTTGGCGAAGGTGTCGACGCCGATCAGCACATCCACCCAGTCGACGGCGGGATCGGCGGGCATTTCCACCTCAACCAGCACGCCGTTCACGCCGTAGGCATGGGCAGCCTTGCTGATGTCGGGGCCCGTCAGGTCGATTACACGGGGGTTTTCC
This sequence comes from Nitratireductor aestuarii, assembly GCF_014641695.1. Classification (GTDB taxonomy): domain Bacteria; phylum Pseudomonadota; class Alphaproteobacteria; order Rhizobiales; family Rhizobiaceae; genus Chelativorans; species Chelativorans aestuarii. Next base: position 262,677 of record NZ_BMIF01000002.1, read on the forward strand.
TCAAGGGTGATCAGGCGCAGACGGCGAAGGTTGGCAGGGTTGCGCAGACCGCCCCAGCGGATCGCGCCGACGCCGCTCGAACCGCCAGCGATGAAGCCGCCGATCGTGGCTGTAGCGACGGTCGAAGGGAACAGGCGGATCTCCTTGCCCTTTGCATGCAGCTCGTGATCGATCTGCTCGAGGATCGCACCCGCCTCGGCAACGAAGTAGTCGTCGCCGATCTCGAGAACGCGGTTCATGTGCTTCATGTGCAGGATGACGCCGCCGAACAGCGGCATCGCCTGTCCGTAATTGCCTGTGCCTGCGCCGCGCACCGTTACCGGGACATCGTATTTCCAGCAGGTCGCGAGGATCTCGATGATCTCTTCCTGATTGCGCGGGGCAACCACGAAGTCGCCGACCACGTTCTGCAGCTGCTCCTTCAGGATCGGGCTGTACCAGTAGAAGTCGCGGCTCTTCTGCTGAACCGTCTTGGGGTTGTCATCCAGATCAAGATGGGAAAGTGCCTCTTTGCACGCGGCCAGGTTTGGGGTCATGCGAAATCCAGTCCGAACAGATCCCGCAAATCCGAGCTGCGGGAAGACAAGTTTATCCCATTCCGGAAGACCATCCGGTTCGCATGCGACTGACCGAATAGGTCGTACCAGTCGGTCGCATCGAAGGCGATAAAATCAGCTTTGGCGCCGGCCGCGATCCGTCCAGCATCGGGAAGGTTCAGAGCGGCGGCAGCGTTGCGGTAAAGCTCGGGAACCCATGCGCCCACCGCTGTGTCCAGATGAGCGAAGCGGATGGAAGAACGCATCACCTCAAGCATGTCGAACTCCCCATAGGGGTAGAACGGATCCTGGACGTTGTCGGAGGCGAAGTGAACCGACACGCCTGCGGCGCGCAGTTCGTGTGCCAGCGTCAGGCCGCGCATGCGCGGGGTGCGTCCGGGTTGCCGGTCCTGAAGGTAGAGGTTCGAGTGCGGCAGCGAAATGACATAAATGCCGGCTTCCGCGACCTTGTCGATGAGCGCGGCGACCTCGGCTTCCGGGCGGACGGAGAGCGAGCAGCAGTGGCCTGCAACGACGCGGCCCTTGAAGCCGGTGCGCAGCACGCTTTCGGCGATCAGCTCCAGGCCGATCGCATTTGGATCAAGGGATTCATCGACGTGAAAGTCGACGTCGAGTCCGTAGTGTGCGGCGATTTCAAACAGCTTGTCGAGGCGGTGGGAGGTTGCCGAGCCCGTGGGAACGAAGGCGCCCACGACACCGCCGATTTCTGCGATCTGGCGGCAACGCTCGGGGAACTCGTCGGTGTCGACCCGCTCCAGCGCCATCAGAGCAACAGCCTGCAGCGTGATGCGGTCGCGCCATGTCTCGCGGAGCTCGGTGAAAACCTTCCAGGAGGCGCTTTCGACAGGCTGTTCCGGGGTGTCCAGATGGGTGCGCATGACCGACGTGCCGCGCGAGTAGGCAAAGGACAAGCCCTTTTCCATGCGCTCGGCGAGATCGTCGCGCGTGCGGTTGGGAATGTCCGCCGTTGCAAGGTGGATCGCGTCGAGCAGTCCGCCCTGCGGCACACCCGTGCGGCGGATGATGAACGCCTTGTCCAAGTGCACGTGGGAGTCGATGAAGCAGGGCAGCACCATGCGACCGCCCATGTCGACTGACGGAGCGTTGGCGGCCAGGGAGATCCGACCGTTTCCGTCTATAGCGAAATCAGTAACTGCCAGACCCGTTACAGGGTCGTGGTCGCGCAACTCCAGACCGCTTGCGAGGGCGGCTGGTACTTTGACATTTACCAGCGAAACCGGCCGATATGGAGTTTCGCCCGACATCTACGCCCCGGGACCGAACGGGATCTTGTGCACAGCCACTTCGCCCAGAAGGCGAGCGTAGCGCTCGGCGGCGTATTCCACGATCGCCTTGCCTGCCTCGACGGTGGCGAGATGGGCCTGGCCAGCCGCACCTTCCGGGTGCATGTCGTGCATCATCCAGCCAACGGAAACGGGGCCGGTCATGCGCAGGATCGCATTGTTTTCCGCAACTTCGCGCACAGCGGGGACGAAATCCTTGGCCTTGCTCATATCCACCAGGTCTTCGCGGAAGTAGAGCATCGCGGAGGTTTCGACGAAGCCGGCGTGAATGCCGTCGCGCGCTTCATTCTCGGGGAGCAGACCTTCGGGGGTGCCCATGGTCAGCCAGCCGGCGCAGACGACAAACATGTCGGCTTCGATGCGCAGCTGGCGGGCTGCAAGCTGCAACACCGGAACATTGCCCCCATGGGCGTTCATGAGAACGAGGCGACGCACGCCCGCGCGGGCAACGCTCTTGCCGATGTTGACGATGGTTCCCAGCAGCGTCTGCGCATCCAGCGTCACCACTCCGGGGTACTTCAGGTGCTCGTCGGACTTGCCGTAAGAGACGGTCGGAAGGACCAGGACATTCGCGTCGGTTACACGCTTTGCCGCTTCCAGCGCCATACCCGTTGCCAAAGTGGTATCAACCGACACGGGAAGGTGGGGCCCATGCTGCTCGATCGCGCCAACCGGCAGCAATGCGACCGTGGCATCGTCTACAAAGGAAGCGAACTCTGCTGATCTCAGATCAGCCCACATGCGAAAGGTCATGACATATACCGATTATCGAGCAGCCGTTCGCTTAGCGTCGCAATATTGCAAAATTCCGTCAAGCGATAATTCGCGCGTATACGCGCCCGGCGCGGCTTCCGAGCAAGAGGGTGATGGTCGTAATTGACAGCTTTATCCGCATAGGTGTTATGATATTTGAGCAAATGATCGATAAACGAACAGGATTTTTGCTGTGAAGCCGTTGTTGCGCCTGACCTCCGAGAACTTCAGCCCCTATGGATATGTCGGTCAGGTCGGTGAGGGTCTCGTCAAGACGATCCGCAACGGTGGCGCTATCCTCACGAAGTCGCCAGTGAGCTTCGAGCACGACGAGGCGGCGCCTGATCACGCACTTGAATTTTATCAGGTGAAGCCTGAAGGCGCCAGCCTGACGGCCGTGCAGGCCGAGCGTCACCCGCATTCCTCGCAGATGTTCATCCCGATGTCGGTCGAGAAGTATCTGGTTGTCGTGTGGCCGGATCATCCGGAGACGGGTTGCACTCCGGAAGCCTTCGTGGCCGGACCCCAAGACGTGGTGATCTACAGGCCGGGCGTCTGGCATCACGGCATTGTTGCCCTTGGCCGGGAAGGCACGTTCGCATCGACCATGTGGAAGACGCGCGGCGGCACGGATGCCGAGTTCCTGCAGCTGCCGTCACCCCAGATCATAGACCTTACTGGCTACGGGGATGTTGCATGAGCGCCATCGGGATCGATATCGGTTCCAGCTTTGTCGATCTGGCATGGACAGGCGAGGGGGCGGTCAAGACGGCCAAGGTTCCCTGTGGCGATCGCGCGGCGGCTGAGGCCATTCTTCATGCGCTGGATCAGGCGAGTGCCGAATGGGCGGTTGAGCTTTCCAAGGTCAATGAGATCCGCATTGGCTCGACGGGTGCTGTAAACATGCTGCTCACGCGGAGCGGCGCGCGCGTTGGGCTGATCACCACACGCGGGTTTCACGACACACTGGCGCTGGCACGGCAGAACCGCGCCGATCTCTACGACCCGGTGGCGCGTTCGCTCTCGCCGCGCTTTCTGGTTGCACCCGGTTGTATCGAAGAAGTTGGCGGCAGGCTTGATGCGAAGGGTAACGAGCTTGAGCCACTCTCCATCGATGACGTCAGGACGGCTGCGGCAAAGCTTGTGGCCGAAGGCGTTGAGGCAATAGCGATCTGCCTGCTCTTTTCCTACGTGAACGCCGCGCATGAGCGGGCGTGTGCCGAGATCATCAAAGAGGCTCATCCGGACCTGCATGTGGTGCTTTCGAGCGAGGTAGACGGCGCAGCGCGGGAATATGAGCGCACCGTGTCGGCCTGTCTTGAGGCGTGGCTGCGGCCATGGCACGTGCAGACGCTGAGCCAGATCGAAGCGGGTCTGAGGAGGCGCAAGTTCGGCGGCCGGCTCTCGTTCGGCGATTCGCGCGGGTTGCTTCTGAACCCTGCTGATGCAGCGGCGAAGGTCATCAATCAGGTTGCGAGCGGTCCGGCTGCGGCCGCAAATGCTGCGGCGCGCATTTGTCGCGAGCATGAAGCAAAGCTTGCGATCATGATGGACGTCGGCTCGGTGAGCACCGACATCGTGCTGATCGAGAATTTCGCACCTGCATCGACTGCTGGCGGGACCTTTGCGGGCGTTCCGATCCGTCAGCCGATGACAGACGTGGCGAGCATCGCGCTCGGCGGAAGGAGTAGCGTTACGGTAACAAATACCGTTATCGGGCTCATTTCCGGCGGGGCTGGCCCGAACCTCACCGATGCCCTCGCGGTGCTTGGCGCAATTCCGGAAGTTCTCGCCCCCGAAGCGAAGGAGCGGCTGAAATCGGTGGCGGAGCAGCTTGGGCTGGACTTGCCTACCGCTGCAGAGCACGTCCGGGATGCAGCTGCCGATGCGATCGCCGAGGCTATTCTGGGCTATGCGGTGGGCCGCGCTGTCGATCCGGCATCCGTGACGGTGGTGGCTTCCGGCGGGCTAGGCGGCGTTCTGGCGCCGGCGGTGGCCAATCGTCTGGGCGCGGAAAACATCATTGCGGGGCAAGCGGCGTCGGTCGCCGGAGCGCTGGGCCTGCTCAATGCGCGGCACGTGCAGGAGCAGGTGCTGCCGATAAACAAGTCTTTCGGTGCGCTTGGGCCAGAGGATCTTCCGCAGGAAGATGGAGAGGCCAGCTTCACGATGGAGGTGGCACCCGATCCATTCATGCATCCGGTGCGGCTGGTGATTGATGGAGCGCCGACAATCGACGCGCTGAAGTCGACCTATCGCGCTTACTATCTGAGGCGATTTGGGGCAGAGCCGCAGGCCGCAGGCCATCTGTTCTCGCTGGTGCGTCAGGTTTTCGAAGACGATGCGCAGGTACCGCTGTCGCTGACCGGCAGCAGTGTCATCAATCGTGGCAAGGGATCGGGCGAAGTTCGCCCACGCACCCTGCAGATGCGGCTCGACGCCATCGCGCAGGGCATGCAGGAGACGTTGTTCCGCACGGCTGTTTCTCCCGTGGTTCGCGAGGGTAATGATGCGGCGGCAGCGCTGCTAACGCCGGATGGCGAAATCATCGCGCTTTCGAACGCCATTCCCCTGCTGCTCGGCGCGCTGGGTGGATCGCTTGAAGCCATTCTGGACGTGTTTCCGGCCGATGAAATGCGGGAAGGCGACCTGTTCTTCATGAACGATCCGTTCCGCGGCGGAACGCATCTACCGGACATTACCGTGGCAATGCCAGTGTTTGCCCAGGGAAGGCTGGTCTGTTTCGCTGCGACCATGCTGCATCATCAGGACGTGGGCGGCATGCGCGCGGGGTCGGTTCCGCCTGACGCGGTGGACATTTTCCAGGAAGGCCTGCGACTGCCGCCAACAAGGCTTGGCAGTGGCCGCCGGATCGACGCCCGCGCGGAAGATCTGATCCGCTGCAATTCCCGTATGCCGGATACGGTGTTGGGCGATCTTGGCTCACAGATTGCAGCTGCGGTGCAGGCGGAAGATGCGTTGCACCGGCTGGTCGGAGAGATGAGCGCGGACGCTTTCGTGCAGGGTGTGGCGACGTGCCTTGACCTCGGAGAAGAGCAGGCGCGGCGTGTGATCTCGTCCATGCCATCCGGCCCTTTCTTCGCGCAGGAGATGCTGGACCCGACGCCGGGACTTCCCGACGTGGTGGTGAAGCTCAAAGTCGAATGCGATGGCTCAACCTTCCGCGCTGACTTTACGGGGTCGGTCGCACAGGTGACCGCACCCATCAACTGCGTACGGTCGGGGCCGTTCGCTGCGTCGTTCTACAGTTTGCTCAGCGCCCTGGGCGCAACGCCGTTTCGCAACGGTGGGGTGGTGCGCTGCCTCGACCTCGTGCTGCCTGAGGCGAGCGCCGTGAACGCTTCCATGCCGGCTGCGGTGAACGCGCGTACCGGCATCGTCCGGGCGATCACGTCAGCGCTGCTGCAGGCGATGGCGCAAGCGGCGCCGGAGCGTATGCCGGCCGCCAATTCCGGCATGTCTTACGTTCTCGCCTTCTCCGGGAAGCGCGATGACGGCAGGCCGTTCGTCTCAACGGAAATCATCGCTGGCGGCGCTGGTGGCGGTCCGAACGCCGACGGCGAGTCCGGCATTTCCACGGACGTCGGCAATGCCATGAACATGCCTGCGGAAGCGCTCGAGTCGCTCATTCCCGTCCGGCTGGTAAGTGCCGGGTTCAAGAATTCCGGGGGTGCTGGCCGCTACCGTGGAGGTGATGGCATCCGCCGCGTCTACGAGGCGCTGCAGGATGGAATCCAGGTTTCATTGCGTGGTGAGCGGTTCCATACGGTGCCTCCGGGTTTGCTCGGAGGTCAATCGCCCAAACCAGCTTTTGCAGCAGTCGAACGCGTTGACGGCACGACAGAAATATTGCCAACCCGGTCGACGCCGAAGCTCAACAAGGGTGACAGGCTGATTGTCGAAAGCTGCGGTGGCGCGGGTTACGGGCATGCGGGGGAGAAACGATGAAGAATTTGGCGAACGCGCCGGTGGCTGGCAAAGATGCGGGAGGTGAGCTTGCATAATCCTCCGCATGAGCTGCTCGACAAGGAAGACAAGGAACTCTCGCTGACCTTCGCCAAGGGGCTGTCGGTGCTGCTGGCGTTCCAGGGTAAGACCCGGGAGCTGACGATCACCGAGATTGCTGCGAAGACGGGGCTCAACCGCGCTGTGACGCGGCGGTTGATCCGTACGCTGGAGCAGCTTGGTTATGTCGCCAATGATCGTGGGCGCTATCGGCTGATGCCCCGCGTGCTGCGGCTGACAACGGGCTTCATGGAAGCTCGCAGCATTCCGCAGGTGGTGCAGCCGGTGCTGCGCGCGGCATCGCAGGAGATCGGCGAATCCGTCTCGCTCTCGATGCTCGACGGCGACGAGGCAATCTATGTGGCGCACGCCTTCGTCCCAAGCCGCTTTACGCTGAACATGGTGACGATCGGCAGCCGCGTTCCGCTGGCGCCCACCGCGATCGGGCGGGCCATGCTTGCCTTCCTCGACAAGCCGAAAAGGGATGCGCTGCTGGAGCAGCTGGGCCTCACCGCCTATACGCCGAGCACGGTCACCGACCGGAAGAATTTCATCGATCTTCTGAATCTCATCCGCATCAGCGGATTCTCGGTCACTTCATCGGAATATGTGGAGGGCGTGAGTTCGCTCGCCGTGCCGGTGCTGGCCAGCAATTCGGAAGTCGTGGGCGCGGTATCGATCATTTTCCCGCAGGGTCAGTACACGGAAGATGAGATCCAGGGCCGTCTCAAGGACCAGCTCACCCGCTGCGCGAACGATATTTCGAGCGTGTTCTGATATATCTGTGATCGATCATGACTGAGACAACCATATTCACCGGCTTCGATCTGGCCGAGCGCTTAAAGCAAAACATCAAGATGCGCATCGACGCTTTGGGGCGTCAGCCGCGCTGCAATCTGTTCCTTGACAGCCGCAATGCCGGGGCATCCGCCTATGCGCAGAGGCTCGCGGGTTCGGCCGCTTCCGTCGGCATCGACATGGTCATGCGTGAATATGCAGGAAGTGCCGGGGAGCTGCGCCGCCAGCTGCAGGAAGAAGCGGACGCGGTCATGACGCTTTTCCCCATGCCGGACTTCATCGACCGGAACGAAGTGGCGGCGCTCATCGGCGCTGAACGGGACGTCGACGGCCAGCATCCGCTCAATGCCGGAAAGCTGGCGCTCGGCATCGTAGGTTACCGGGCTGCGGCGACGGCCAGAGCCTGCGTCCTCGTGATGAGCGAGATCATGGGCTCCCTGAAAGGCCTTCGTGTCGTCGTGGTCGGTGCTTCACCGGTGGTGGGAAGGCCGCTTGCGCTGATGCTCCTGGAAAAAGAAGCGACTGTCACGGTCTGCCATGTGGCGACGGTCGATCTGGCCTCGCATACGCGGGAAGCGGACGTCATCATCTCGGCGACGGGCGTCGCGGGGCTGATCAGGGCCGATCATATCCGCGAAGGTGCGGTTCTCCTGGACGTCGGGATCGTCAGGACCGAGAAGGGGCTGGTAGGCGACATCGACCTCGACAGCGTGCAGGGGAAGGCCGCTGTTGTGACGCATGTGCCCGATGGGGTTGGGCCGGTTACGACTGCCTGCCTGCTTGAGAATATCGTCGCGGCTGCTGAGGCTCGCAGCTAAACCATTCCAGTTATTGGAAAAATGGATCGGAACGGCGCTGCAACAGGCAGCCGGCCGGGGCTTTTCTTTGTTTGGATAAGCACCAAATTTCGGCTTCCAATTTATTCATGATTAGAATAATCAAGTTTTAGAACGTTGCTTATGGGCAGCGGCCACCTACCGGTTGCCGATGAAATATTGGCCGATCCCGGCATTCCATGTCAGATTGGCGCTGGTCTGTGGCATCGAGAAATATCGCGGGCGTTCGCCACCTGAAGACCAAGACCGGAACCGAAGACAGCTTCGGTGCTGAGCAGACAGAGTAAGTTCATGACCATGACAGCTGCGCGATCCAAGCGTGTCCTTGACGTAGTTTCCCTCGTGCTCGCCGCGCTGATTGCAACGGCTGCTCCGGTTCTTGCTCAAACGCAGCCGCCGGTAACTCCCGCGCAGGAACAGACGCTGACGCCCGTGCCCGCTCAGCCTGCAGCGGAGCAGGTCACCGAGGTCACGGCACCTGCCGATGCCGAGGAGCGGGACGCGACGCTGCCGCATAATCTCTCGCCCTGGGGCATGTTCATGGCTGCCGACTGGGTGGTGAAGGGGGTCATGATCGGCCTCGCCTTCGCCTCGCTGGTCACCTGGACGGTCTGGGTGGCAAAGTCGCTTGAACTGGCAGGCGCCAATGCTCGGGCAAAGCGTGCTCTCAACGGCATCATCGAGGCCCGTTCGCTTCGTGAGGCAAGCGAGAAGCTCAGCGGTCGCAAGGGCCCCGCCGCGCTCATGGTTCAGGCTGCGGCACATGAGGTTTCGGCGTCCGACGGAACGCTCGATTTCGGTGGAGGCGATGGCCTGAAGGAGCGCGTTTCCTCACATCTCGGGCGCATCCAGGCTCAGGCAGCCCGTCGCATGACGCGGGGCACGGGCGTGCTCGCGACGATCGGCTCCACGGCACCTTTCGTCGGATTGTTCGGCACGGTCTGGGGCATCATGAACTCCTTCATCGGCATCTCGGAATCCCAGACGACCAACCTCGCAGTTGTGGCCCCGGGTATCGCCGAAGCTCTGCTAGCAACGGCAATCGGTCTCGTCGCCGCTATCCCGGCGGTGGTCATCTACAACGTCTTTGCGCGTTCCATCACCGGTTACCGCCTCGTGCTTGCGGATGCTTCAGCTGCCGTCGAACGTCTTGTCAGTCGCGACCTCGACTACCGGCTTACCGCACCAGCGCGCCGCAAGATCGCGGCTGCTGCGGAGTAAGACCATGGCTGGTGGGATCAACTCCAACACGGAAGATGACGATCTCGTTGAAAACCACGAGATCAACGTCACGCCTTTCATCGACGTAATGCTGGTGCTGCTCATCATCTTCATGGTGGCTGCGCCGCTCGCGACGGTCGATATCAACGTGGATCTGCCGAGGTCTGCAGCAACACCGCAGCCGCGTCCCGATGAGCCGCTCTATGTTACCGTGGACAAGGATCTCGGCGTCGCGGTTGGCAACGACAGGGTCGCTCAGGCGGAGCTTGGCAGCGTTCTCGACCGCGTCACGAAGGGCGACAAGGAAACGCGGGTCTTCCTCAGGGCGGACCAGGCGGTTTCCTACGGCGACCTCATGAATGTCATGAACCAGCTGCGTGTGGCCGGATATCTCAAGATCGCACTTGTCGGGCTTGAAGGTCCTTTGCCTGCTGCTTCGGGTGCTGCAGCTCCATGAGCGGAAGGCCTGACATAGCCTGGTCAAAGCATGTGGCCAAGGTTTCGCTCGGCCAGCTTCTCCTCTGGTCGAGCGCGGCTGCGCTGGCCGTGGCTGCCCACGCGAGTGCCGCCTGGTGGATCATGCAGCAGCCGCCTGCTCCTGCCGTCGATCTCGGTGCACCCGTTGCGATCATGATCGACCTCGCTCCCGTGCCGATGGCGCCAGCGTCCGATGAGGAAGAGGTTTCCGCCGATACGGTTGATTCCGCTGCTGCCGAGGAGACGCCGGTCCCGGAAGAGGCAGAGCCGGTCGAGACAGCAGAACCGGTCGAGACAGTTGAGCCGGAGGTGGCGGAAATCGAGGAGCCGGTCGAACCCGAAGAGGTCGTGCCGGAACCCGCCCCGGAAGTGGAAACGGCCGAACCGGTTGAGCCGGACGTGGAGCTTCCCGATGTCGCGGAGGTGCCGCTTCCGACCCCACGACCAACACCGAAGCCCAAGGTTGCCGAAAAGCCACGTGAGCCAGAGAAGCCCAAGCAGGTTGTGAAGCAGGTGAAGCAGGTGAAGCAGCAGGCTCCCGCTCCCTCGCGTGAAGCCAGGGCCGCAAAAATACAGGCGCAGCAGGAAGCGCCGCGCGCAGCCGCTCCGCAGTCTAATCGAGGGGCTTCGAGCATGTCGCCGCAAAGGTGGCAATCGCGGCTGCTGGCTCATCTTGAACGGCGCAAGCGTTATCCAGCCTCAGCAAAACGCAAGCGGCTTGAAGGTACCGCGCAGGTTCGGTTCACCATCGATGACAGCGGCAATGTTCAGTCTGTCGCGCTCGCCGGGTCCTCGGGGGTTCCCGAGTTCGATGAAGAAGTGGTGGCAATGGTGCGGCGTGCTTCGCCTGTTCCACCCCCACCGCCGGGGGTCGATCGAACCATCGTGGTGCCAGTCCGGTTCGATATCCGCTGATCATCACCAAAGAAAAATGGCGGGAAGAACCCCGCCATTTTCAATCTGTAATCGGTCGGGTTAGACCGACTGCTTCGTGCGCCAGCTGTCGGCGTAGTTTTCCCGGGCGTCGCGAGAGTAAGGCACCGGCGAGACCTTGACGCGGATCTCGAGCTGCTTGTGACGCTCGACCGTCGTCTTCTCCGAGCCGCCGTTCGGCTCCGGCTCACCCCACACGAGCGTCAGAACGTCGCCGATCTGGATGTCCGGGTCGACTGTCGCAAGCGATAGCATCGAGCGTTCGTTGAAGCTGTAGCCCGAGAACATCGACAGGCCGACAACCTTGCCGTCCTTCACGACAGCGTCGTAGTTTGCCGACGCGTAGTTCGACAGCGGCAGGTCGATGTACTTGTAGTTCTCGATGCCCGGTTCAAGCATGGAGCGGAACACCTTGGCCACGTCGTCCGCGTTCCAGGCGAGCGTCACCTTGCGGCGATGCGGCTTGTCCGCGATCTTCTCAAGCGCCTCGCGGCCGATGAAGTCGTGGTCGAACTTCACGAAGGTGCCGTAGCCGATTTCATATGGCGTGACGTAGTAGTCTTCGATCTTGTCGGAGACGAAGCTGCCGCCGATGGAGCCGGTTGCCTCGTAGCTGTCAGCGCCAAGCCATTCGCGATAGGCCTTCATCTCCGGGTCGGTGTAGACGGCCGGAAGCGGGGAGGGGATCCAGCCGGATTCCAGCGTGTTCGTCGCGTAGGCGCGGGAGCCCACCGGAACGATGCCGAATTCTTCGCCAGCCTCAAGGATCGCGCTGCGGATCTCTTCGCCTTCCTCGTAGGGTCCCCAGATTTCAAGGCCCGGTGCGCCGGACATGCCGTGACGCAGCGAGCGGACGGTGCGTCCGGCGATCTTGATCTCGCCCATGTTGAAGAACTTGATCTCCGGCAGCGGGCCGCCGTTCAGCTTCTCCAGGATAGCCCATGCGTTCGGACCCTGGATCTGGTAGCGATAGCGGCGGCGCACAACCGGCTTGCCCATCGGGCGCGAGGGCGAGCGGTCATCACGATCGATGCGCAGGTTCTGGTAACCGCCGGTTTCGGCGTGGAACTGCAGCCAGTTCACGGTCGGCGCGCGGCCAACGAAGAGGTACTGCTCTTCTTCCAGGCGGAACAGGATGCCGTCGCCGATGACATGGCCGCTATAGCTGACGGGGACGAACTGCTTGGCGCGGTTGACCGGGAAGTTCTCGACGGTGTTGATGCCGGTGCGCGCGAGAAGCTTGATGGCATCCGGGCCTTCCAGCATGATCTCCGCCATGTGATGCGACTGATCAAAGAGCACGGCAGAATTGCGCCAGGCTGCCTGTTCGTCACGCCAGTTGGTGAACTCCGACGGCACCACCGGATAGACATAGGCGCCAATTTTGGAGTTGCGGAGCATTTTGACGGTGTTGCCCGCCTCCTGCATTTTCTGTTCGAGGTTTTTTCCAGCCATAGTTTCCTCCTTAATGTCCTGGCTGCAGTTCACGGCATGACTGCATTACCGTCTGCGCCGTCTGCCAATCTGGCGACGGTTGCATGAACTGCTCTTATCTTGTGACGGGCTCTTCCCCTGAAGCTTTGGAACGCCTCCTTCGCGATCCGGCTGACGCTTCCCTCCAGAGAGCCTCACCTCATCCAAGTATACATTCACACTGATGGAACGGCTCTGTCAATGAGCAATCTTGCCCGGTCGGAACAAGCGGAAAGTGCAGGACTGGTCGCCCGCAGAACGCCAAAAGCAAGGAGAATCAGCCAGTTATTTTCTTATTGCGCCGGATCGCGTCCATTGTTGGTGTGCGGCTACCGAATTTTGGCGAAGTATACTTGATCGCGGATTAGCGGTGCAGGGAGCAGCTGGAATCGTGACGCGTCCGTTTTCCGATCCCTCCGGCTATCCTACGTTCAGGGAACTGGGGGTAACATTGGGTGTTTAGGCCCTGTTGCAGAACCACATAGTCATAGATCCCCAAGGGAGCTGCGATTGAACAGGTGAGTTGAGCCCATGTCGGTGGAACGGTCGTCATCGGACGAAGGTGCGCAAGGACGCATCACACGCAACAGGCGAACCCAGAAGGATCTTTGGGACGGCTCATGGCCGTTGCATCCCTTCTTCTTTGCTGCCGCTGCCGTTTTCACCCTGATGGGTAACAACCTGAACTACTCCGGCATGCGGGACGTGCTGCCGTCTCTGCTGGTGGCGCTGGCGATCGCGCTGACACTCTATCTGCTGGCGGTGCTGTTCCGGCGCAGGTTCGATTCCATTGCAGCGGTGCTTGCGACCATCTGGGTGGTTGGGGTTCTCTACTACTCCAATCTTTTTGGCGACCTTAACCGCTGGATCGACGGCGGTTTTTCCATGGTGCGGACGCTGCCGATCGCGGTGTTGATCCTCGCCGCCATCACTGTTCTCGCCTACAGGCTGAGGCGCTTTGCGCCCAAGGCGAATGGTGCGCTCAACATCATCGCCGTGGTGTTCCTGGTGGTGCCGCTGGGTAAGGTTGCCGAGTTTCAGTGGAACAACTGGGGTGCGCTCGACAGCTATGATGCGAAAGCTGCGCTGGCCGAACTTGAGCCCTACCTGAGCCAGGCGGCGAGCCCGGATCAGCCGCCGGACATCTATCACTTCATCTTCGACCGCTATGCTTCGGAAGAGGTGCTGAGTCAGTACTTTGATCTGGACAACAGTGAGATCGGGTATTTCCTGGAGCAGCAGGGCTTCTATCTGGCGCGTGGGAGCAACTCCAATTACCAGAAGACGGGACATTCGGTCTCTTCCACCTTCAATATGGACTATCTCCACACGCTGGAGAACGACCCTCGCGTGAAGGGCCGCAACTGGCGGCCCATCTTCAAGATCCTGGGCGATCACCGCGCGGGCCGCTTCCTGAAATCACGCGGCTATCGTTACGTGCAGTTCGGATCGTGGTGGGCCGGTACGTTCCGCAGCTCGCTTGCTGATGAAAACCGGCCGCACGGGTTCAGCGAATTCGCCATGCTTTACTGGCGGAACACGATGCTGAAGCCGATCTTCCATGTGTTGCCGGATACGCAGCTGACGATGCGGCTCGACTGGGACAACGGACAGTGCCAGCGCATTCGGCCGCAGCTGGAAGAGATCAAGAAGATCGGCGAGGAGACGGCGGAACCGCTCTATGTCTTCTCACATATCCTCATTCCGCATGGACCCGAAAATTTCACCACGACCGGCGAGTGCCTCAGTCTGCAGCAGGCCTCAAAGCGCGGTCAGGCGAAGGGTTATCTGGACCAGATCCAGTACGCGAACCAGATCATCCGCGACGTGGTGACCGAGCTGAAGAAGCCGGGGCGCAGGCCTGCCGTCATCATCATCCAGGCGGACGAAGGTCCGTCCCCGAAGCGGGACGGCAAGATTCCGTGGCAGAACGCGTCAGCAGACGAGCTTCGTATCAAGACGGGGATCCTGAACGCCTACTATTTCCCGGGAAAGGATTATAGCGGCCTTTGGCAGGACATTACGCCGGTGAACACCTACCGGGTGCTGTTCAACACCTATTTCGGAACGCGGCTGCCGCGTCTGGAAGACCGGATCTATGCCTTCCCCTTCGACAACAACCTCTATGAATTCCATGACGTGACGGCCAAGGTTCGCGGACCGGGCCCGATAGCGGGCACGGTGCATCAGGGCTCCGCGCCTGCTGCTCCCAACTGAAGCCGCTTACTTGGTGCCGTACATCCGGTCGCCGGCGTCGCCGAGACCAGGGATGATGTAGCCCTTCTCGTTCAGCCTCTCGTCAATCGATGCGGTGAAGACCGGCACGTCGGGATGTTCGCTGGTGAAATGCTGGATGCCTTCCGGGGCTGCCAGCAGGCAGACAAAGCGCAGGTTGGTCGCGCCACGATCCTTGAGCTTCTGGACTGCCGCAACTGCAGAGTTGGCCGTGGCGAGCATCGGATCAACGACAATCACCAGACGGTTTTCCAGGTCGCTCGGGGCCTTGAAGAAATATTCGACCGCTTCGAGCGTTTCGTGGTCGCGGTAGAGACCGACGTGGGCGACGCGGGCGGCTGGGACCAGGTCCAGCATGCCATCCAGCAGGCCGTTGCCGGCGCGTAGGACGGAGGCAAAAACCAGCTTCTTGCCTTCCAGAACCGGCGCTTCCATCTCCACCATCGGTGTCTCGATGGTGCGCGTCGTCATCTCGAGGTCTCGGGTGACTTCGTAGCAGAGCAAGAGCGAAATTTCGCGCAGCAGGCGGCGGAAGCTTGCCGTGGAGGTGTGCTTGTCGCGCATAATGCTGAGCTTGTGCTGGACAAGCGGATGGTCGACGACGGTCACGCCCTGCATTGGAAGTCTCCGTAAGAATAACGCGTTCGCTAGACATTAGCGATGGAACGACGCGACTCATACCCGCCAAGCACGATTGAGCAACAAAAATGTCGAGCTATGATGTCTCCGAGGGCGTTATTCCAACGCTCAATGGATGCTGAGGGCCCGCTGACGCGCTTGACCTGGGCCATCATAATCCTTAATTTAGAATAATTCTAAACAAGTGGATATTCATCATGTTTGGCCGTTTCGCCGGGGGTAACAGACGATCCTTCTCTTCCCTGTCCGAGCAGGAGATCCTCGGGTTGGCGATCTCCTCCGAAGAGGATGACGCGCGCATCTACCGTGCCTATGCGGAAGCGCTGGCGCCGGACTTTCCGCATTCTGCGGCAGTGTTCGAGGAAATGGCCGTCGAGGAGGATGGTCACAGGGCGGCGCTGATCGAGTTGCATCGCAAGCGATTTGGCGAGCGCATCCCGCTTATCCGGCGCGAGCATGTGCGCGGCTACTACAGCCGAAAGCCGGACTGGCTGGTGCGTCCGCTGGGCGTCGAGCACGTCCGCGCGCAGGTCAAGTCCATGGAAGAGGAGTCCTTCCGCTTCTATACGGAAGCCGCAAAGCGGACCGAGGACGCTGCGACGCGCAAGCTTCTGGGCGATCTCGCAGCCGCTGAGCAGGGGCATGAGAAGCTTGCGGGAGAGCTCGAGCAAAAGCATCTTTCTGCGGAGGCCAAAGAGGAAGAAACGGGCACCGAGCGACGGCAGTTCATCCTGACCTATGTGCAGCCGGGGCTCGCCGGCCTCATGGACGGTTCGGTTTCGACGCTGGCGCCGATCTTCGCCGCTGCGTTTGCAACGGGCGACACCTGGCAGACGTTCCTGGTGGGGCTTGCAGCATCTCTGGGTGCAGGCATTTCAATGGGCTTCACCGAAGTCGCCTCGGACGATGGCGTGATCTCCGGCCGTGGCTCACCCATCAAGCGTGGTCTCACGACCGGCATCATGACGGCGCTGGGCGGCCTTGGGCACGCGTTACCATACCTCATCCCGCATTTCTGGACGGCGACGATCACTGCCTTCGTGGTGGTGTTCATCGAGCTTTGGGCGATCGCCTTCATCCAGAACCGCTACATGGAAACACCCTGGAGCCGCGCGACCTTCCAGGTGGTGCTCGGCGGCGCACTGGTGTTTGCGACGGGCATGCTGATCGGAAGCGCTTGAGGCGGCAGGCGCGCCATTGCAATTTTAAAGACATATATTGCACCAGATTTCCCTTCAGGGTAGCATATATCTGAGGGGATGCTGAATGAGCAAGCAAGGAGAGAAAAGCCCGGAAGACCGCCTTGTTGAGCTGGAGGTCGAACGCCGCAAGAGGGAGATGGCAATCCAGCAAAAACAAGAGAGGGCCAAAGTCTGGGCGAACTACTGGACGGCCATCGCCGGAGCCATATTTGCGGGCGCTGTTCTTGGTCCGGTGCTGGGGATATTTCTCAGCGCCAGGAAGGAAGACATCGTTGCCCCGATCCTCATTGCTCTGGGTGGCGGAATTGTCGTCTTCTGCCTATATTTCCTTGTGGAGTACGGGGTGAGCGCGGCCCACGAGCATAGGGATGGCCAATCGGAAGGGTGATTGAGATGGAAGTTTCAGCATCAGGGGCGCTTGTAGCAGTCGAGATAGCGCTCATGCTTAGCGCAGTAGCTGCTGTCTATTTCACACGCCGACGCCTGTCGCCCGTCACAGAGGCGGATTTCGCTGCTCTGGACGATATCGAAAGGCAGCGGGTGAGCCTCCTCGCCGAGATCGAGGAACGTAAGCAGAAGAATTTGCTGAAGGTCTTCGAATCCATCAAGCCGGCGCCGGTCAAAAAGGCCCAACGCGCAACTCAGCACACACCACCACCTCGTCGGACAATGTCGATGGACCAACCGGTGTCGCACTTCGTAGAGGTTCACCACATTGAGGGCATCGCGACTGTAAGCCTTGAGCCTGATCCGAAGTCTGGTGGGTTCCATACCATCGAAGAGGCATTCGCGGCATTCACCGAGCAGGACAAAGAGCGGTAACGGCTGATCGGCAGATTGGTGGTGTTGCGGGCAAGTGCGGCCATGGAGCCGCTGCCGACGCTCCTTACCGGTGCAGGATCAATGAGCGTCTCTCATGTTGCGCCTCTCGAAGCATCAGGGTCCAGATGACACCGAGGCTCACCTGGTTCCTGATCACCCTTCGTCAAGCTTAGCGAGCTCACCGTGATGCTGGGAGGCGACCAGCGCCTCTCATGAATCGCAGCTACTTCGCAGGGAGCAAACCGGTCTCCTCCCAGCGGACGAGCGGGGCGGGGATGTCGTTGGTCTTCTCGGGAGCCTTGCAGATGTCGGCGATGACGCAGCGTTCGCACTCGGGCTTGCGCGCCTTGCATACGTAGCGACCATGCAGGATCAGCCAGTGGTGGGCGTGGAGCAGGTATTGCTCCGGCACCACCTTCAGCAGCGCTTCCTCGACTTCATCCACGTTCTTGCCGGGGGCAAGAAGGATGCGGTTGGCGATGCGGAAGATGTGTGTGTCCACCGCCATGGTCGGCTGACGGAAGAACATGTTCAGCACCACGTTTGCGGTCTTGCGGCCAACGCCCGGAAGCTTCGTCAACGCATCGCGGTCACCCGGGACCTCGCCGCCGTGATCCCGGATCAGGGCTTCCGAGAGCAGGATCACGTTCTTGGCCTTGTTGCGCCAGAGCCCGATCGTGCGGATGTATTCGCCGACCTTTTCCTCGCCGAGCGCCAGCATCTTCTGCGGCGTGTCGGCAATCTGGAACAGAGCGCGGGTTGCCTTGTTCACGCCCGCGTCGGTCGCCTGCGCGGAGAGCACCACCGCCACCAGCAGTGTGAAGACGTTGACGTGCTCCAGCTCGCCGGTAGGCTCCGGACGCTGCACCTCGAAGCGGCGGAACATCTCCATCCGCTCATCCAGGCTGTAAGCCGTCAATGCACGCTTGCGGCTGCGCGCAGCGGTCGCGCTTGACGTCCGGGGGGTGGTGGGAGCACTGTTGGACTTGGATCGGGATCTGGGTTTGGGCTTTTCCATAAACGCTCTATAATTCGAACCATGCTGCAAGAGAATGCCGCCGATACGCCTTTCTTCAAGGCGCTTCTTGTCCCATACCGTTCCCTCGGACGCACGGGATTTTACGTCCTGATGGGCTCGATGGTGGCTGCATGGGTGTTTGTGGTCATGGTCTTCTACAGCATGGGCGCCTGGCCGATCATCGGTTTCTTCGGGCTCGATGTGGCCGCACTCTATCTGGCCTTTCGTATCAACTACCGCGCCGCCAATGTTCGCGAGGAGATCGCGCTGTCGCGAACGAGCCTCAACATCCGCAAGGTGCCACCCTCTGGCCGAGTGGAAGAGCACAGCGTCAATCCGTTCTGGACGCGCTTCACGGTCCGGCGCGGACCGGAGAACATGATCACCGACATGAGCATTGAAGCGCGGGGAATGCGCATCTCAATCGGCTCGTTTCTCAATCCTGACGACCGGGAGAGCTTTGCCTCAGCCTTCGGGCAGGCACTCGCCACCGCCAAGCGCGCCTAATTTACTGCGTGCAAGAAACGGGTGGTGACGGCTGCTCGTGTCGCGCATAGTCGGGGCCAAGGAGAATTTGCCATGCGAACTGACAATGCTGTCCTCGAACGGGATGTAACGCCTTCCGGCGGTGACTACGAGCTGGTTCGCCTGATCATTGAAAAGATCAGCCTCGACTATCGTCAGCAGCCGACGTTGGAGCAGCTCGCAGACGAGCTGGGAGAGACGCCGACGGGCCTGCAGAAGCTGTTCACCCGCTGGGCGGGGCTGTCGCCGAAGGCATTCCTGCAGGCGGTCACGCTCGATCACGCGCGGCGGCTGCTGGATGACGGGATGCCGCTGCTGGAGGCTTCGCTTGAGCTCGGACTTTCAGGGCCGGGGCGGCTGCACGACCTGTTCATCACTCATGAAGCCATTTCGCCCGGCGAATACAAGCTGCGGGGCAAGGGGCTCACCATCCGCTACGGGTTCCATTCGTCCCCGTTCGGGAGCGCGCTGATCATGGCGACGGATCGCGGGCTGGCCGGCCTCGCGTTTGCCGATGCGGGCGAGGAACGGCAGGCATTCCAGGACATGTCCTCGCGCTGGCCGAATGCGACCTATGTGGAGGATATGCAGGCGACCGAAACCTATGCCCAGCGCATCTTCAATCCGGCGCGGTGGAACGATCCCGAGCCGATGCGCGTGGTGCTGATAGGCACGGATTTCCAGGTTAAGGTCTGGGAAGTGCTGCTGAAGATCCCCATGGGAAAGGCGCGGACCTATTCCGACATCGCGGCCGAAGTTTGCACGCCGAAGGCTTCGCGAGCGGTTGGCGCGGCGGTCGGCGCAAACCCGATCGCCTTTGTGGTTCCCTGTCATCGCGCACTGGGCAAGTCGGGGGCGCTCACAGGCTACCATTGGGGGCTGACGCGCAAGCGCGCCATCCTAGGCTGGGAAGCCGCACAGCTTGGCAAGCCTGAGTGACTGGCCCGCCTCAAGCGGTCACTGGAAGCTGATGCCGGCATAGCTCATCGCTCATCTTGAACTTCGTTTCGCGATAAACCATATCAGGAGGGCAAATTCGCCTGATGGGTCTTTGCTTCTACGTCGCTCAATGAGGACAAGAACAGATGACGCGTATGACGCCCTTTTCGAACCCGCTGCTACTCGGGTTCGAGACCATGGAGAAAACCCTGGAAAGGGTTGCCAAGTCCGGGGATAGCTACCCGCCGTATAACATCGAACGCGTTCGCAGCAACGGTGATAACCGGGGCGCACTCCTTCGGATCACGCTGGCAGTGGCAGGCTTTTCGGAGTCTGATCTCGATGTCTCGACCGAGGAGAACCAGCTGATCGTCCGCGGACGCCAGAGCGACGACACGGAACGCGAGTTCCTGCATCGCGGCATCGCTTCGCGACAGTTCCAGCGCGTGTTCATGCTGGCAGACGGCATGCGGGTGCTTGGGGCAGAACTACGCAACGGTCTGCTCTCCATCGATCTGGACCGGCCAGAGCCGGAGCGCCTTGTACAGAAGATCAATATTTCGGTGCGAGACTGACAGGGTTTGGCGAACCTGCATGTTCCAGAACGGAACGAATAGCTCTAGTGTGGGTTGGTCCAAATGGACGCCCGCCTTCAGGAGGCTGATATGGTAGACAACGGACACAGGATTACGGTTACTCAGCAGCAGCTGGCAGCACTTGGTGAAGGTGCGATCGCGTATGTGCGCGAGATGGATGTCGCTGATCTGCGGGGCAAATTCCCCGGAATGCCGGAACTCGAGGCAGGCACCAAGCTGTGGGCGCTGTTCGGCGCGAATGGTCAGCCGATCCTGCTTGCAGACGGACCGGAGGCGGCCTTGGCAGGCGCGTTTCAGAACGATCTGAAACCGGTAAGCCTTCACTAGCTCATCGGAGTGCTATCCGAGCGCAAAGCCGGTTGGCAAATTTCATCGGGATTCAGCAGAACGGAGCGGTCAGTGGCCGCTCCGTTTGATTTTTCAGCAGTCTTGATCGGGCCATAGCCCAAAGGTCTCAGCCGACGTTTGCAGCAGGGGCTTCCGCCAGAAAGGCGTGGATGGCTGTGGCATCGCGCGTTCCGCGGATCTTCGCCGTCGTCTCGTTGTCGCGCAGCACGCGGGCAATGCGGGACAGCGCCTTCAAGTGGTCCGCACCCGCGCCTTCCGGCGCGAGCAGCAGGAACACCAGATCCACCGGCTGATCATCAAGTGAGTCGAAATCAACAGGGGACTCGAGGCGGGCGAAGACACCAGTGATCTGCTTGATCCCCGGCAGCTTGCCGTGCGGGATGGCAATGCCATTGCCCACACCAGTCGAGCCGAGCCGTTCGCGCTGGAGAATCGTGTCGAAGACCTCACGCTCCGGAAGGCCGGTTATCGCCGCAGCCCTTTCAGCCAGGAGCTGCAGGAGCTGCTTCTTTGAGTTAGCCTTCAAGGCCGGCATGATTGCCGAAACCTCGATCAGATCACTCAGGTCCATATTTCGTATCCTCTGCTCAGCGGAATGGCTTTGCTGTTCATGGCTACTGCCTATTGAGTGGAGCTCGAAGATGGATCAATCCAACCGATATTTCCATCCGCGCGGCGATAGACAACATTAATTTCGTTATTGCTCGCGTTGCGGAAGACGAGGACAGGATCGTCCTTCAGGTCCAGCACCATCACCGCTGTAGCAACCGCCATAGTTTTGAGGGGGATGCGCAGCTCGGCAACAACTGCCGGTGCATGTCCTTCATCCTCGTTCTCTTCATCCTCATCCAGGCCTGTCATGACACGATACGACATGTCCATGCCATCGACCAAGCCATTCCCGGAAGTTGGATAGCTGCGCGACTTCAATCTGCGATTATAGCGGCGCAGCCGCTTCTCAAGCCTTTCGGAAGCGATGTCAAATGCAAGCTGGGGCTCCTGAGCCTGGCCGGTGGCCTGAAGTTCAGTGCCGCTGTCGAGGCGAACCATGCAATCGGCACTGAAGCCGCCGGCTCCCTTGATCATGTTAACATGACCATTATAGCCGCCATCGAAATACTTGGTTACTGCGTCGCCAATCTTGCTCTCGATGCGCGTGCGGAAGGCATCGCCGACATCCATGTGCTTACCAGAAATGCGGAGAGTCATAGTTATGGACCTTTTGGCCGGTTAGCGATCTAGGAGAGTTTATACTTGTAGGCGGCGCTTACAAGGTTAGGCAGCCACCAAATGTCAAACTGCCTGGAACGTGCTTGTCCTGTTTCGTTTCGCGGATCAAAAAATCCCGTCCAGCCTTCTGGTCTTGAGCGCGGGCTTCTAGTCGGTTCCCCCCGTAATGTCAATCCGATGGCGGAAATGGCCTATTTCTGGGCGATTCGGGCGCGTTTTTCGCGGCGCCGCTGCACCGAAGAAGGGATCGACATGGCTTCGCGATATTTAGCCACCGTACGGCGGGCGATATCGACGCCTTCCTCCTTGAGGATATCGACCAGAGCATCGTCCGAGAGGACATTTTCCGCCGTTTCCTGGTCGATCAGCTGCCGGATGCGGTTTCTCACCGCTTCAGCGGAATGGGCGTCGCCACCATCGGCGGCAGCGATTGCAGCGGTGAAGAAATAGCGCATCTCGAACACGCCGCGCGGGGTCATCATGAACTTGTTGGCCGTGATGCGGCTAACGGTGGATTCATGCATGCCGACGAGATCGGCGATGGTCTTCAGCTTCAGCGGCCGAAGGTGGTTCACGCCATGGACGAGGAATGCATCCTGCTGACGCACAATTTCGCTTGCCACCTTCAGTATGGACTTGGACCGCTGGTCCAGCGCCCGGACGAGCCAGTTGGCGTTCTGCAGGCATTCGGAAATGAAGGTCTGGTCCTGCTTGCCCGACTTAGCCGAAACCTTGGCGCAGTAGGACTGATCGACCAGCACCCGCGGAACCGCCTCTTCATTAAGCTCCACGCGCCAGGTGCCATCGGGCGCTGCCGAAACAATTACATCGGGTGTGATCGGTTCGGAGCCCTCTGAAAGAAACGCGGTGCCGGGCTTAGGATCCAGCATGCGGATTTCCGACAGCATGTCGACGAGATCACTTTCGTCGACGCCGCAGATCTTGCGGAGTGAGGCAAAGTCGCGGCGGGCGAGCAGGTCAAGGTTCTGCAGCAGCGCCTGCATGGCCGGATCGAGCCGCCCCTTGGCGCGAAGCTGGATCGCCAGGCATTCGGAGAGGTTGCGGGCAAACAAGCCTGCCGGCTCGATGTTCTGCTGCAGCTTAAAAAGCACCTTTTCCAGCTCGGCCCTGGAAGCGCCTGTACGCGCGGGGAGCTCATCAAAGTCGGTCAGATAGCCTGAATCCTCAAGCGAATCGGCCAGGTGCAGGGCGAGGAAGCGTTCGGCTGGCTCCTTGAAGATGAGCAGGATCTGTTCCTGCAGCACATCCCGAAGGGTCTGCGGCGTCGCCACGAAGGCTTCCGGATTCCAGTCACCGTCGCTGGACGTGGACGGACCGGCACCGCTGGCGGAACGCCACTGCGCGGAAAGGTCGGGACTGATCGGATCACGCCGACCGGGATCATCGGGAAAGAGATTCTCCAGCGACGTGTCGAGGCGTTCAGACATTGCCTCGGCATCGTTGCGGGGGCGGAGCTCGATCACGTTGCTCTCAGGCGCCGGCCCGTCGTCGCGGGTCAGCAGCGGATTGCGTTCGATCTCCGAGGAAATGTACTGGTCGAGCTCAACGTTGTTGAACTGCAGCAGCTTGATCGACTGCAACAGCTGCGGAGTCATGACGAGTGACTGGGTCTGCTGCAACCCGAATGCCGGCTTTAGCGCCATCTCTCGCCTTTCATCCTCGACGCAGCCAAATGTGACTGCGGCTGGATAAAACTGGCCTAGGACTTGCTTGTCAAGAAATTGGGCAGGAGGAGCCTAAATTTTTTGCAGTCGGTAACGTGTTACAAGGCGAAAGCTTCGCCGAGGTAGAGCCGGCGTACATCCGGATTACCGACGATGTCCTCCGGCTTGCCGTGCGTCAGAACCTGGCCCGCATGAATGATATAGGCCCGGTCAATGAGACCCAGGGTTTCACGAACGTTGTGATCGGTGATGAGGACGCCGATTCCGCGGGACGTCAGATGCTTCACAAGCTGCTGGATGTCGGTCACTGCGATGGGGTCGATCCCCGCGAAGGGCTCATCCAGGAGCATGAAGTTGGGTTTGCTCGCTAGGGCGCGGGCGATTTCGAGGCGGCGACGCTCACCACCCGAAAGCGAGATGGCTGGCGCCTTTCGCAGGTGGCTGATGTGGAATTCCTCAAGCAACGAGTCGAGCATCTTCTCGCGCTCCTTGCGGCTCTTCTCGACCACTTCGAGGATCGCGCGGATGTTGTTCTCCACGGAAAGACCGCGAAAAATCGACGATTCCTGCGGCAGGTATCCGATGCCGAGACGCGCACGGCGATACATGGGCATGGAGGTCACATCGTAGCCGTCGATGTGGATGTTGCCCTGATCCACGGGTACGAGGCCGGTGACCATGTAGAAGCACGTGGTCTTGCCGGCGCCGTTGGGCCCCAGCAAGCCCACAGCCTCGCCGGCCCGCACACCAAGCGAAACGCCATTGACCACCTGCCGTCCCTTGTACGCCTTGGTAAGGCCACGCGCGATCAGCGTGCCCTTGTAGCGCTCAAGTTCATCAAGGTTCGGTCCGGCGGAGTTTTCCTTTTGAAGCTTGCGCTTCCTGGCGGGTTTATTGAGCATTTCGGTCCGGAGGTGTGATGAGCATCTTCACGCGGCCGCCCGTCGCGTTGTTCTTGCAGCTTTCCAGTGTGGCCTGGCCATTGCGTCCGCGGATAACCAGCTTGCAGCCGACAATCACGTTCTCGCCCTCGGTCAGGACGACCTCCTTGCCGGAGAGCTCCAGAACCTCGGTGTTCATGTTGTAGGTACCGCGGTCACCGGTCGCGACCTGCTTCTCGGACTTCACATAGACGCCGCCTTCAACCTCGATCCGCTCGATGTTGTTGCCGGTGGTGGATTCCCGAGGATTGCTTCCGCTGGCGAAATAAACGGTCATCTTGGCCGAGCGGAGCAGGTTGGGACCCTGGACCACCGACACATTGCCTGTCAGCACGTTGACACGGCCCTCTTCCAAGACTTCAAGGCGATCGCCCTGGATCTCCAGAGGCTTGTCGCTCTGAAAGTTCAGGCTTTCCCGCGCCCTTTGCTGCGCCGTGGCCGCCAAGGGTACCGCAGCTATCAGCATGGCAGAACAAGTTATCTGCAACAGCCTACTCATCCGCTGCTTTCTGAACATCGGGTGCCCCTCTCTTGACCTCTGATGGTTGGACCTGAATGTGAACTCCACCGTCAAATATCAGCTTTTCTCCGCCATCGGCAGTCTCAAATTTCTGAGCCTCGATGCGCATCCCGCTCAGTTCGATCGTCACCGGTTTCTTGGACTCGACGGTCTTGGTCGAGAGATCAACTTCTGCTGATTCCAGCTTCGCCTTTATGCCGTTCGAGGTCTCAATCTCGATTTTCTGATCGAGGACAAGCCGGTTGCTCTGGCGGTCGAGATTCCCGCCGCCCGCAACTATTTTCGCATTGTCCTTGTCGCCAAATGGAATGGTGGCAGAGATCTCTTCCAGGGAGAATGCGCCGAGGGGTTCGCCCACGGGCTGGCGGGCCTTTCGCGCGGTAACCGAATAGGGCTGGTTGGTGCCGGTGAACCCTTCCAGCGTGGGATTGGACATCACCAGTTCGCCGCTTTCGACTGCGGTATCTATAACAGTTACATTACCGTCCGCACCACGCAGCGCTGGCAGATAGCTATACCCGAAGAACGCAACGAGCATGAGGACAGCCGCCAGCGGCAGCACGATCTTGAACAGGCGAACGTTGCGGGAGTGACGCGCAGCGCGAGCAAACGCCTCGGCGCCCCTTTCGTTGCGCCGAAAAGTGGTGCTCTCCTGGAAGTCGGACATCACTGCTTCACCCATGGTCATCCCGTCGTAGACTTTGATCCGAACCGCTGAAACAGCCTATCGAGCGGGCAGGGTCTTATGCCACACCACCAGAATAGCCAGCCTGATCTGAAATCGCTTTGCACTGAATATCCCATTACAATACGATTTGGCTATTTTTTGGTGAATCTAGCATGAACTATCATAATAGGTCCGGAACCGAACCCGATCTTACGGTTTGTCGCTAGCTCATATGCATTCGATCGTCTAAAAAACAACCCTTTATAGTTCCTGCAGAGGTGCTTCATGCCGTCCAGAGTTGACGAAATGATCGATCGCCGTCGTCTCCGGCGCAAGTTAACCTTCTGGCGGGTGGTTGCTTTAGTTATTGCGGCTGTGGCTATCATCGGCATCGCCCGGTTCTCGACGACGATCGGGGTTGGGTCGGATCACATTGCAAGGATCAAGATCGAAGGGACCATCACGGAAGATGAAGATCTCCTCGACACGATTGAAGAGGTCAGCAAGGCGGAGCGCGTCAAGGGCGTCATTCTAACCGTCGATTCCCCCGGGGGGACAACCGTTGGTGGCGAGGCGCTGTTCAACGCCGTCCGCAAGCTTGCCGAGGCAAAGCCGGTCGTTGCGCAGGTGGGAACACTGGCGGCTTCCGCAGGCTATATGGTCGCAAGTGCAGCCGATTTCATCGTCGCCCGGCATTCGTCAATCGTTGGTTCCATCGGCGTGATCGTGCAGGTGCCGAATGTCAGCGGACTGATGGAGAAGATCGGCGTGCAGGTGGACGAGATCAAGTCTGCCCCACTCAAGGCCGAGCCATCGCCCTTCAACCCCACGACCGACGCGGAGCGGCAGATGATCCAGTCAATGGTCTCTGACAGCTACGAGTGGTTCATCGACCTCGTGGAGGAGCGCCGTCCGCTGTCGCGCGACGAGATCCGCACGCTTGCCGATGGCGCGATTTTCACCGGACGTCAGGCGCTGCAGCGCAAGCTCATCGACGGGCTGGGCGGGGTGGATGAGGCCAAGGCGCAGCTGGTGGAAAAGGGCGTTTCTGCTGATCTCGAGATTGTTGAATGGAAGCCGCGCGGCGCCGACGACTCTTTCATTTTCGCGAAAGCCGCCTTGCCGTGGATGAAGGGCTTCTCGGGTGTCGAGATCGAAGCATTCCTGAAGCGCGTTGGCGGCGACCGCATGTTCCTTGACGGCCTCCTGTCGCTCTGGCAACCTGAAAGCAACTTGCGGGGTTATTGAAAAAGCCTGTAATTTCCGGCTAATAGCACTTTCAAACACATTCACAATCAGCGGAACCGAACCATGATCAAATCCGAACTCGTGCAGATCATCGCGAACCGCAACCCGCATTTGTTCCTGCGGGACGTCGAGAACATCGTTAACGCGATCTTCGACGAGATCGCCGATGCACTGGCGGAAGGGAACCGCGTCGAGCTCAGAGGTTTCGGGGCATTCTCGGTGAAGAACCGCCCGGCGCGCGTCGGCCGTAATCCCCGCACCGGTGAGTCCGTCGAGGTGGAAGAGAAGTGGGTCCCGTTCTTCAAGACCGGAAAGGAACTGCGCGAGCGGCTGAACATTGAAGCGTAATGTTTGAGCCAAAGCAGATATTTCCATGTTGAACCGCCTCATACTCGTCCTCATCCTGGTGCCGCTGGCCATCATCCTGATCGCGCTGGCGGTGGCGAACCGTGGCGCGGTTCTGTTCACGCTGGATCCGTTCAACCCGGGTAATCCCGCGCTCAGCGTGCAGCTGCCGCTGTTCGTCTACCTGCTGGTCTGCGTCATGATCGGCGTAATCATCGGAAGCACCATCACATGGTTCCGCCAGTCCCGGTACCGCCGTCTGGCCAAGCAATCGCAGGCAGCCGAACGGGCGCGTTCCGACAGCGAAGCGCGGGCGCAGACAACAGGTGCGCTCGTCCGCTCCTAGCCGAGAGCCTCTCTTGGCTGACTTGTCATTGCGCGATGGGGGCCGCTGTGGCAGAAGGCCGAAACAGTTGAGAGCAAGCGCCCTTGCGATCTCCCAGGCACAACAGGCGCACTCACTCTGCCGAAAGATCACCGTTTGCTGCGCCTCAGTTGATGAGGCTGCGCCTGCAATAGCTCGGAGCCCCCGTTGAAGCATCCGCGAGAAAGAACCCGTCAAAACAATCAAAATCGCGAGGATCGAGCTCCCAATGCGGCGCCTGCGCGGGAGCCAATCCCGAGGCGGACGGGCGCTTTGCCTGCAGAGCGGCTGCCAGTGGTGCTGGAAGTGCTGCCTTCGGACAATTACACGCTGATCGATTCCGGCGACGGACAGAAGCTCGAGCAATACGGGCCGTATCGCATCGTGCGGCCGGAAGGTCAGGCAATCTGGCGTCCGGCACTGGGCGAGGCGGAATGGCGCAAGGCGGATGCGATCTTCACCGGCGATACGGATGAGGAAGGCATGGGCCGCTGGCGGTTCCCGAAGACGCCGCTCGGAGAGACCTGGCCGATGCGCCACAAGGACGTGGACTATTACGGCCGGTTCACTTCGTTCCGCCACGTCGGGGTGTTTCCGGAGCAGGCGACGCATTGGTCTTTCATGCGTTCGCTCATTGAAAAGGAAAAGCGACCGGTAAAGGTGCTTAACCTATTCGGCTACACTGGGCTGGCATCGCTCGTTGCGGCGAAAGCCGGTGCGCAGGTTACCCATGTGGACGCCTCCAAGAAGGCAATCGGCTGGGCGCGCGAGAACCAGGAGATCGCGCGGCTGACGGACAAGCCGATCCGCTGGATCTGCGAAGATGCGATGAAGTTCGCCGAGCGTGAGCTTCGCCGCGGCAGCACCTACGACATCATCCTGCTCGATCCCCCGGCCTACGGACGCGGACCAAAGGGTGAGGTCTGGCAGCTCTTCGAACACCTGCCGGCGATGGTGGATGTGTGCCGGTCGATCCTTTCCGACAAGCCGCTCGCCGTGGTGCTGACCGCCTATTCGATCCGCGCATCCTTCTTTGCCATCCATACGCTGGTGCGCGACAGCTTTGCGGGCATGGGCGGCGCCGTCGAATCGGGCGAGCTGGTGATCCGCGAGCAGGCAGCGGGCAGGGCGCTTTCAACGTCACTCTTTTCGCGGTGGGTAGCTGAATGACCGAGATACACAACAAGCTGGCGCCGGGACGGGTGAAGGAAGTCACCAGTCTTTCCAATCCGCTGGTGAAGGACATCAAGGCGCTGGCGCTGAAGAAGTTTCGCGAGCGCGAGAATGCCTTTCTGGCCGAGGGGCTAAAGCTGGTGCTGGACGCGCTGGAAGCCGGCTGGACCATTAAGTTTTTCATCTTTGCGAAGTCCGGGCGCGGCAATGCGGTCGTCGAGAAGGCTGCAGCGCGAACAGTAGCCGCCGGCGGTACGGTGCTCGAGGTGAGCGAAAAGGTGCTCTCGGCGATTACCCGCAAGGACAACCCGCAGATGGTCGCCGGCGTCTTCGAACAGCGTTATCGGCCGCTGAAGGAGATCCGGCCTGCTGCCGGTGACGTTTATGTTGCACTCGATCGCGTTCGCGATCCGGGCAATCTCGGCACCATCATCCGGACTATCGATGCGGTTGGCGCCAAGGGCGTCATCCTGATTGGCGATTGCACCGATCCGTTCTCGCTCGAAACGGTACGCGCGACGATGGGTTCGCTCTTCGCCGTGCCGCTCTACCGCGCCGATGAGGAGGCTTTCCTCAGCTGGCGCAAGAACTTCGGCGGCCTTGTGGTGGGCACGCATCTGAAGGGCTCGGTCGACTATCGCACCGTCGACTATTCCACGGGCCCTGTCCTGCTGATGATGGGCAACGAGCAGAAGGGTTTGCCGGACAGTCTCGCCGAAGCCTGCGACAAGCTCGTGCGCATCCCGCAGGCGGGGCAGGCCGATTCGCTCAATCTGGCGGTGGCCACCGGCGTGATGCTCTATGAAATCCGCCGCAGCGCCTTCCCGATCACTGGAGAGATCGGCTGATGAAACGGAACGGCATTGCGCTTCTGGCCCTGATTGTCGCCGCCTCGATCATCCTCGACCAGCTCATCAAGATCTGGGTCGAAGCGAGCATGCCGCTCTACAGCAAGATCGACATCCTGCCGTTCCTTGCGCTTCTCCATGCGCAGAACACCGGCATTGCCTTCTCTTTCCTGTCCGGAATGGACGGAATGTGGCTAGGCGTCATTGCAATCGTCATTGTGATCTTCATCTCCATCCTGGCGGTGCGGACGGAGCCTTCGCAGCTTTATGCAAGAATTGGCTTCGCGCTTATCATCGGTGGCGCCGTCGGCAATCTCATTGACCGCTTCGTTCGCGGCTACGTGGTTGATTACGTTTACTTCCATACGCCGGTCTGGTCGTTTGCGATCTTCAATCTCGCGGACGCCTTCATCACCGTTGGCGCAGGGCTCGTGGTTCTGGAAGAGTTCTTGAGCTGGCGGAGAGCGAAGAAGGCGGGCCAGATGTCGGAGTAAGATCTGCAGCTATGCGCTGACCTCCGGTCGGTACAGCCAAGGATTGCAAGGGCATTGATTCCCCTTCGGGCTTAAATGCTCTATTGTTCCCACCATGAACCATGGGTGGGAAGCGCAACTCAATCAGCAAACCGCGGCAATCAAACCGCGCGGTACCGGCGTTCGGGCGATGCTGGAGACGCTTGCCGACGTCGTCATAGAGTATGACGACGAGGGCCGCATCCTTTGGTGCAATCAGCAGCTATGTACCCTGATGGAGTGCGAGGCTTCCGAGCTGATCGGCAAAGTCCTGCCGGAACTCGGGATCGATATTCCGCCTCCCTCCACTCTTCACCGCAATGGAAACCGCACGGAAAGCGTTGTTCACACCGCGCAGGGCCTGCGCTGGTTCATCTGGTCCGATGTCAATCATACCGGTGACGACGGGTTGATCCGCCATTTCGCCGTGGCGCGCGATATTACCGCCGTAAGGGAGCGCGAGGCCGCACTGATACAGGCACGGGAGCGGGCCGAACAGGCGAGCCTCGAAAAGTCGCGGCTGCTCGCCACCGTCAGCCACGAGATCCGCACGCCGATGAGCGGTGTGATCGGCATGGCGGGGCTGCTCTCGTTCACGCCGCTGACGCCCGAGCAGCAGACCTATATCCAGGCGATCAACACGTCGGCCGAGTCGCTGATCAAGCTGGTGAACGAGCTTCTGGATTTTTCGCGGATCGAGGCCGGACGGCTGCTCCTGGAGCCGCAACGCGTCAACATCCGCGAACTGATCGAAGGTGTGGTGGAGCTGCTGGCGGTCAACGCATTCGAAAAAGACCTCGGCATCGGGGCGCATATCTCGCCCGAAGTGCCCGACACCTTCATGGTGGATCCAGGGCGGCTTCGACAGATCCTGCTCAACCTGGTCGGCAATGCGATCAAGATGACCGACGAGGGCGGGGTACTGGTCACCGCAGGGTGCCACAAGGCGGACGAGATCGTCTTCACAGTGGAAGATACTGGTCCGGGGATGGACCAGAGCACCGTGTCGCGCCTGTTCCGCGAATTCGAGCAGTCGGAAGACCGCAGCAAGCGGCCGGAAGACGGAACGGGCCTCGGCCTTGCCATTACCCGTCGGCTCGTCGTCGCCATGGGCGGACAGGTGAGCGTCGCCACAGCGCCGGGGCAGGGTGCGATCTTTACTGTGCAGCTGCCGATTTCGGATGCCGAGCCCTCCAATGAAATACCGGGCACCTTCGACGGGCTCAGGGTTGCGATCCTGTCGCCCCGGAACATCGAGGCGCGGGCGCTTGCCATGTTCGTTGAGGCTCGTGGTGGAGCCGCGCGGATACTCGAAAGCGAGGCCGCTGCCGAGGCCATGCTGCAGGAGGGGCGCCGTGAATTCGATGTGCTCGTCGCGGACGCCTCGCTCGAGGCCCAGGGTGAGCAGATGCTGAGGCGGCTCAGTTCCAGTGGCCTGAAGGTGAGACGCGCGCTTACGCTGATTTCGCCAACGGATCGGGCCAGGCTGCCGAGGCTGCGCGCAAACGGTTATGACGCCTTTATCGCCAGGCCGCCGCGGGGGCGGACCGTTATCCGCCTGCTGAGCGGCGATCTGCCGACGAGCCCGATGCAGCCGACGGTCGACAGGACAGCGCTCCGCACGCTCGCCACCGGCCATCAGCTGAACGTGCTCCTTGCAGAGGACAACAAGATCAACGCACTGTTGACGGAGAAGGCGCTGCGCAATGCGGGCTGTTCAGTGACAACAGTCACAAACGGTACAGGCGCGCTCGAAGCCTTTGGTATGTTCACGTCCGTGCATGATCTGATGATCGTTGACCTGAACCTGCCCGATATGAGCGGCTTGGAAGTGATAGAGCGCATCCGGGCGCAGGAGCAGGCGCAATCCGGCCGACGGGTGCCGATCCTTGTCCTTTCAGCCGATGGACAGGAAAGCACCAGGGAGCAGGCGTTGCGCTGCGGAGCCACCGAATTCCTGCAGAAACCCCTCGATCCAGCTCTCCTATTGTCTCTCATTGCAAAATTTAGTGAATTCTAGTCGCTCTATGCTAATTTGAGCATCTCAGGTCCATGGTCCTGTCATGTTCCTGTCGTAGCGGACCCGTAATGGGGCATAGTGGCCGGGAGACTTTGACTGTGAGTAGCGTTCAACTGGACGGCAATACGCGGGGGCGGGATGCAGCTGTGGCGGCGGAATACCCCGTGGCCAGCGTTCCCACTGGAGCCGACGGGGTTCTGCTCGGACGGATCGGCAGCCTTGAAGTTCGCCTCGCCCAAAGCGCTGCAGATGTCGCTGCCGCCCAAGCCATTCGCTTCGATGTCTTCGTGCGCGAATTGGGAGCCTGCACCTCCCGCAGCTTCACAGAAGACCGGGACGCGGACGATTTCGATGAGATCTGCGATCATCTGCTCGTCGTGGACACCGCCGCGGGTGAGGGCGGTGCGATCGTCGGGACCTATCGTCTGCTGCCTCAGGAGAGGGCAACGCGCGGGTTCTATTCCGACAGCGAATTCGAACTTACCGAGCTGGTGGCGCGCCATCCCGGACGACGTTTCCTGGAGCTCGGCCGCTCGTGCGTTCTGCCCGACTACCGCTCAAAGCGTACGATCGAGCTTCTGTGGCAGGGCATCTGGTCCTATTGCCGCCGCAACAGCATCGACGTCATGGTGGGCTGCGCTTCCTTCCACGGGATCGAACCCGTCGAGCATGCGCAGGCGCTCTCGCTTCTCGCGCACAACTTCCAGACGGAGAATGAGTGGCATGTGCGCGCGCGATGCGATCGCTTTTCCGAGATGAAGCTCCTGCGGCAGGACGAGCTCGAACCGAAGGCGGCGCTCACAGCCATGCCGCCTCTGATCAAGGGCTACCTGCGGCTCGGTGCGAAGTTCGGTGAAGGTTGCGTTGTTGACACGGAGTTCGAAACCACAGACGTGCTCGTCGTCCTGCCGGTAGAGAACATCCCCTCGCGCTACATCGAATACTACACATCCGGTCCGGAGGCGGGCGAGATCCTTTGAGGCCTGCATTCTGGCGCCGCCATTGCGGTATTGATGAATTTAGCCGGAAAACTATTCTGTAGCGAATTCGTTCGCTGATGGTCTTATAAGCGCCGTAGTTGGAACCATTGATTTCCGACGCACGTTTATCCGAACGCAGTTCTCTACAGGAGATCGGACATGAATTTTCGCACGCTGCTCGCAGCGGCAGCATTTATGGGGTTGGCGACCGGCGCTGCGCTGGCTCAAAATGCCTACACCACAGCGAATGTGAACATGCGGGCCGGGCCCAGCACGCAGTACCCCGCCGTGACGACGCTCCCAGATGGAGCTGCTGTCGATGTGCATGGATGCACAACGGGCTGGAGCTGGTGCGACACCACCTGGCGCGGGATCAGAGGTTGGGTAAGCGGCCGTTACCTGCAGATGCTGTACAATGACCGGCGCGTCTATCTGCCCGATTATGCTCCACGCATCGGCATCCCGATCATCACCTTCCAATTTGGCAACTACTGGGACCGTTGGTATCGCGACCGCCCATGGTACCGTGAGCGGGACCGTTGGCGTCCAGTTCGCCCGGATTACGGGCCTCCACGTCCGCCGCGTCCAGGTGCTGGCGCTCCGCCTCCACCACCGCCGGGCTGGGATCGTCCGCGTCCGCCGCGTCCAGGCGCTGGCGCTCCGCCTCCACCACCGCCAGGCTGGGATCGTCCGCGTCCGCCGCGCCCAGGTGCGGGTGCCCCTCCGCCACCGCCGCAAGGCTGGGATCGTCCGCGTCCGCCACGTCCAGGCGCGGGTGCCCCTCCTCCTCCGCCGCCGGGTGTAGATCGTCCGCGTCCGCCGCGTCCGGGTGCTGGAGCTCCTCCGCCTCCGCCGCCAGGTGTAGATCGGCCGCGTCCACCCCGCCCGCAAGCTGAGGATGACAATCGCAGACGTACAGGGACAATCAGCCAGGGTGGTAATCGCACCCGGCAGCGGGGATGCCCGAACGGCGCCGGCCCCGACGGCTGCCTCTGACACGACGATCACTCACCTGTGATACAGGATCATTTCATCCCCGGCGAAAGCCGGGGATTTGTTTTTGTTCATATATTTTTCGTCTTCAAACGCCCGATCTTCTGACGCTTGGAGTTAGCGCGCGGATTGTTTCACCTATAGTCGAAGCGTGTCTGGAAACGAGCAAGGTTGAGGAGCAAGACGCTGACCTGCGGGAGGGCGATTGTACTCATGGAGTAGGACCATGAAACGCTTCGCAGCTTCCTTGCTGGCCTTCGGGTTAGCCATTCCGGTGTTGCCGCTTCAGGCACAAGAGACGACAACTCCGCCGCTGGTTGTGCCCGCTGACGCCTGCGCAGACGGCCGCATGAACGCCATTGGGCAGTGCGAGCAGCAGTCTGATGATAGTGGTGGCGGCACTTCTGATTTGGCGAGCGACCCGAATAAACCAAACTCCGAAGACAGTGTAATCGGAGACGATGATCCGGGCAGTGTGACAGAGGTTGGAGATGTGAATGCGGGGGGATCTGACTAGTCGGGTGCTGACGACCAGGCTTGCCGGTAAATCACCGCAACGCATCCGCAGCGTGGCAGGTACTCGGCCACGCCGCAGTTCAGAGCGGCGTGTTTCACAGGTTCGATATGGTGGGGCAGTGTGCTGTCACGATTGGGTAAACGCATATTCAGAGGAGGATGAATATACATCCTGGCCGTAAACGTAGGTGATGGCCGAATTTCTCTGGAACATATGGCGGCTCTGGAAGTCATGGAGGGTGTGAAAAGGGGGGCAGAACATCGAAACCGGAGAATTGCGATGAAACGAACCTATACGGCATCCATACTGGCCCTTGGCCTGATCCTCCCGGCGATCCCTGCCCAGGCACAGGACACCACCACTCCGCCACCACCGGTAGCAGCGCCTGGTCAGGGCGACTGTGAAAGCGGCGTATACAATACGCAGGGGCAATGCGAGGAACAGTCTGACACAGACGGATCAAACGTACGCCCTGGGGAAAATGATCCCAACAACCCCAGTACCCCTTCCAATCCCAACGATCCGAACAATCCGGGCGACGGTGATAATCAGGACGCGCCTGGTGATGGCGCCGGCGCCGACGACGGAGCAGGCGGAGCCGGGACTCCCAACTAAGCTCCTTGCAACGTTGATCTGATACATACAATCCACTTCCACAGATGAACGTGGCCGGTCACCGGTCACGTTCATCTGCTTCATGCTCTACTCATCCCAAGCCTGAACCACCGTCTGATTGGCGATCTTGCCGTTTTCCAGGTCAAGCACAGCGAGGCAGAAGACGCGAGCACCATCCGGATAGGTGCAGGCCTGGCTGAAAGCGAGCCGGTCGCCTTCTGCAATGCTGGTTTCAACCTTGTGAGTCATGGCACGGCTGCAGATGTCGTCCCAGAAGGTGGCGATGGCTGCTTTTCCATGCACTTCACGGGGTCGGCTAGGCGGGTTGTTGCGGTCGATCACCTTCAGGTGGGCATCGTCCGCATAGAAGCTTGCAAGCCGGCGTCCATCACGATTTTCGATTGCCTGCTTGATGGCGGCGCCGTTTACGCGTTCAACGGTTGTCGTGGGCATTTTCTTTTCTCCTCCTGGAGAGGCAGGTGCGGTGAGCTTAAAGTCTCCGCAAGCTGCTCACTTGGTTGTACTCATCGGTTCCTTTTCGGCGGCCCGGGCGAAGATCGCATCCATTTCCTGCTTGAAGGCTGCCTGATCGATCTGCATCCCGTTCAGTACCGTGGACCAGTGGCGGACGATCGCCGCCATCGCCACGGCCTCACGCACCTCTTCTTCTGTCGCGCCATTGGCAATGGCGGCCTTGGTGTGGAAATAGATGCAGTATTGGCAGGGGATTTGCGCGGCGACGGCAAGACCCATCAGCTCCTTGGTCTTGCCATCCAGAGCGCTCTGCGGGTTCAGCTGGATGGACTTGAACTCCGTCCATGCACCGGCAATGCCTGATTCCGGAAAGGCCTTGAAGAAGCTCGGGACTGATCCGAGCGTAGCCTCGATATCCTTGTAGGTGGCGTCAGCATCGGCATCGTCGGCGCTCACTGCTGGAACATGCGCCAGGGTGGCCGCAATAGCTACGGCTGCGGCAGTCGCGTATTGAGTCGTCATCATTTTTTCCTCCATGTGCTGCACGCCCTCTCAGGTGTACTGCAGCTGCGACTTTCCCACGTGCCGATGTGTGCCGCTTCCACCCAGCGCGCCATTCTGCATCTGGCCCTTTCGGGCCATCAGGCTTGTTGCTGTTTGGCGGCCAGTGCCGCTGCCGCAGCCCTGCTCGGGAGGTCGAGCTTGAGCAGGATGTTCGCCACGTGCCGCTTGACGGTGTGGTTGCTCAAGTGGAGCTCGGTGGCAATGGCCGGGTTGCTGAGGCCCTCGCTCACCAGCGTCAGCACCTGACGCTCGCGCGTCGTCAGAACCTCGATGGCGGGGTTTTCAAGTTTCAGCTGCGGTTCCAGATGCTCGGGCACCACTGCAAAGAGGCGGAGCGGCGGCTCGGATCGCTCACCCAGTCTTTCGCGCTCAACGAAGTGGAGGCCCGCGCCAGGGGAAAGGTCAGTGACGATGCTGCTCGCCAGGATCTCACCGGGTTTTGCCTTTGCGGCTATTTCACGGGCAACGCGTAGGGCATCTCCGGCAAAGCTCGTTCGGTGCACCTCTACTTCACCGATGTGGAGTCCGCAGCTGCATTTTATGCCGAGTTCGCAGGCTTCCCGGACCAGTTCAACTGCACATCGAACGGCCCGTGAAGGTCCATCGAAGTGCGCGAGGATCTCCGGCTCCACGCCTTCGGAGACATGGCCGCCATAGCGGCCGGCGATCCGTTCGGTAATGTTGTGGATGAGCTGCAGCAAATCACCGTTACCGCCGATCGCCTTTTGCGTGGCATGCTGGACAATGCGGGCGACCAGGAGTGTGGCAAGCAACTGGTGGTGATGGCGAACAGGGCGGGCTCCCGTCAGAAATTCCTCGACCGCATCGGCAACCTCGTCTGTGTCGCCGGTCCAAACCTGATGGTCACGGCCCGGAAGCGCCAGGAACCTTGCGCCAGGGATCCGTTGCGCGAGGTCGTGTCCCGCCTCCTGGGGAACGCTGACGTCGTTCGTGCGATGCAGGATGAGTGTCGATGCAACGACATGAGGCAGGGCGCTGCTGACATCGATTGCTGTACTCATCAGGGCGAGCGCCATGGCAGCGCGCGGGCTGGCGCTCAGCCGTTCGAACCGGCCCCACCACTCGCGAAAGCGCGGGTCGTTGAAACGCCCCGGCGAGAAATATTGAAGCGAGAAGCCATTGCCCCAGGACTTCTCGATGGTGGCCATGAATTCCGTCTGCGCAAGATACTCCATGGAGTTGGCGAAGCCGCCATAGAGTACAAGCGCCCGCACACGATCAGGGTAGTTGGCGGCGAACAGGAGGGATATCGCAGCCCCTTCGGCGCAACCGAAAAGCACCGCCTTGCCGCTGCCGGTTGCGTCCAGCACGGCACACAGGTCATCCATATGAGTCTGGAGCCCGGGGAGTTCTGTTGGGTCGCCGCGATCGCTCAGGCCTGTGCCGCGCTTGTCAAACAGGATGAGCCGCGAGAAGGCGGACAACCGATTGGCGAGATGGTTGAAGCCCGGATCTTCCCACTGCACTTCGAGATTGGAAATGAACCCGTCAACGAACACGAGGTCGAAGGAGCCTTGTCCCACGACCTGATAGGCGATGCGCCAATCGCCACTTCTCGCATATCGTACTTCAGGCGGTCTCACTCCTCATCCAGAGCCTCCGCTTGAGAACGCTTGATTATAGCACTCCAGCAGGCGAATGCCTTGCCTGAAATGAGTGGGTCGGTGGAGCGAGAGCAGTGAGATCCGCAATGAAAGCGATTTGCTTCCAGCCGTGCCGGAACTGGTACCGACACGCCGCAAGTCGCCGATGCGACTTCATAATCTTAATGCGGATGGTGCCCAGGAGAGGACTCGAACCTCCACGCCTCGCGGCACACGGACCTGAACCGTGCGCGTCTACCAATTCCGCCACCTGGGCTTGTTTTGATGAGCTGCCATCTAAGGGGTGGATCATGTCCTGTCAACGAGCTTTCGCAGACTTTTTCATTTTCCCGCAGCACGAATTAAAAAAAGACCGGAAAGCCTTGGGTTTCAATTTTACACCGCCGGCAAAATGGATGGGGAAAAGCGATCGCAGTCGCGAATCGCGACCGAATCGGAAGGCTCAACCCGAATCGAACCACCTCTCCGAGATTGGCGAATGCAGGGTGGTATTTCAGGCCATAGAGATATATAGGAGACACGACCTATTTATGTGGATCTTCAGTATGGCACCCTTACGCTCTCGCACTACCACTCACGGCAGAAACATGGCCGGCGCTCGTGGCCTTTGGCGCGCCACCGGCATGAAGGACAGCGACTTCGGCAAGCCCATTATTGCTGTGGTGAACTCCTTCACCCAGTTTGTGCCAGGGCACGTGCATCTGAAGGATCTCGGCCAGCTCGTTGCACGCGAGATCGAAGCGTGCGGCGGCGTGGCCAAGGAATTCAACACGATCGCCGTCGACGACGGTATCGCGATGGGCCACGATGGCATGCTCTACTCGCTGCCTTCGCGCGAACTCATCGCCGACTCCGTCGAGTACATGGTCAATGCCCATTGCGCCGACGCGATGGTCTGCATCTCGAACTGTGACAAGATCACGCCCGGCATGCTGATGGCCGCAATGCGGCTCAACATTCCGGTGATCTTCGTTTCCGGTGGCCCCATGGAGGCCGGCAAGGTCGTTCTGAACGGCAAGGAAACTGCGCTCGACCTGGTCGATGCGATGGTTGCC
Organism: Nitratireductor aestuarii; assembly: GCF_014641695.1. Lineage (GTDB taxonomy): Bacteria > Pseudomonadota > Alphaproteobacteria > Rhizobiales > Rhizobiaceae > Chelativorans > Chelativorans aestuarii. Next base: position 301,755 of record NZ_BMIF01000002.1, read on the forward strand.
GCTGCCGACGAGCGTATCTCCGATGCCGACGTGCAGGCGATCGAGCGTTCTGCATGCCCGACCTGCGGCTCCTGCTCCGGCATGTTCACGGCAAACTCGATGAACTGTCTGACGGAGGCACTCGGCCTTTCGCTGCCCGGTAACGGTTCTGTCCTTGCAACGCATGCGGATCGCGAGCAGCTCTTCCTCGAAGCTGGCCGCAAAATCGTCGAGCTCTGCGAGCGTTACTACGGTCAGGACGACCAGAATGTCCTGCCACGCGCCATCGCGAACAAGCAGGCTTTCGAAAACGCAATGGCGCTGGACATTGCGATGGGCGGCTCGACCAATACCGTGTTGCACATCCTGGCAATCGCGCAGGAAGGTGAAGTCGACTTCACCATGGACGACATCGACCGCCTGTCGCGTCAGGTTCCGGTGCTCTGCAAGGTCGCTCCGGCCGTGGCGAATGTGCACATGGAAGACGTGCACCGCGCCGGCGGCATCATGGCGATCCTGGGTGAGCTCGACCGTGGCGGGCTGCTCAACCGCGAGTCGCCGACGGTTCACACCGCGTCGCTGGGCGAAGCGATCGCGAAGTGGGATATTCGCGTCTCCAATAGCGAGCAGGTTCATCAGCTGTTCCGCGCTGCCCCCGGTGGCGTGCCGACGCAGGTGGCGTTCAGCCAGAACCGCCGCTGGGCCGAAGTCGATCTCGATCGTGAAAAGGGCGTCATCCGCCGCGTCGAGAATGCCTTCTCCAAGGATGGTGGTCTGGCCGTTCTCAAGGGCAATATCGCGCTCGACGGCTGTATCGTTAAGACAGCCGGCGTGGATGAGTCGATCCTGAAGTTCTCCGGCCCTGCACGCGTTTACGAAAGCCAGGACGACGCGGTTCGCGGTATCCTGAGCAACGAAGTGAAGGCTGGCGAAGTGGTTGTCATCCGCTACGAGGGTCCGCGTGGTGGTCCCGGCATGCAGGAAATGCTCTACCCGACCAGCTACCTCAAGTCGAAGGGTCTGGGTGCGGCTTGCGCGCTCGTCACCGACGGCCGTTTCTCCGGTGGTACGTCCGGTCTGTCGATCGGCCACGTTTCGCCAGAGGCTGCCGAGGGTGGCGCGATCGGTCTCGTCCGCGATGGCGACATCGTCGAGATCGACATTCCGAACCGCACCATCAACCTCGCGATCGACGATGCAGAGATGGCGCGCCGCAGGGTCGAGCAGGATGCGCTCGGCTGGAAGCCAGCCAAGCCGCGCAAGCGCAAGATCACCGCTGCGCTGCGTGCCTATGCGCTGATGACCACCAGTGCTGCACTGGGTGCGGTCCGCAAGGTGCCTGATCTGGGCTAAACTACTGAGCATTGGCTCGGTATTTCCGGCTCAAGAATCATCCCCGTGATGCGATGCGCATCATGGGGATTTTCTTTTCCTGCAGCTCTTTTATTCGTCGGCGATGCGCCACAGAAGGGGCAGCAGCTGCTCGCGCCCATTCGGCCCAAGCTTCTCGATCAGGCGGGCTTCATGCTCAGTATGGAGATCACGGGCGCGGTTGAACACGGCGATTCCCTTGGGCGTCAGGTGCAGCGCGTGAGAGCGACGGTCGCGCTTGGCGGGCTGACGCACGATCAGGCCCTGCTTCTCAAGATTGTCGACCATCGTGACAAAATTGGTCCGCTGGATTCCGAGTGCAGTGCTGATCTCCGACTGGTTGAGCCCCGGATTCTCACTGATCACGTAGAGTACCGAGAAGTAGGCGGGGCGGAGATCGACTTCCTCCAAGGCGTGAATCAGATCCTCGAACGCGGAAAGCTGGGCTCGACGCAGAGCGTAGCCTATGGCTCCGCGGAGGGCATCCATGTTGGGGCGTTCGAGCTGGGTAAGGTCTGCGCAATGCTTATTTTCTATCATCAAGGGCACCCTGAAACTAATAAAAATACAACAAAGGTAAAGTTGCCAATGTAAAAGCATTGGCAAAGTATGGTCAAAAACAGATTTTTACAACCCTAAGTGTGAAGGGGTTGTATAAATGCAAAAGATTGTATCATGTGAAAACTGTTATGAGCGCTCCACTCTCCCATGTGGAGGTACCTGGTTTGGGCTACCAAGGAATAGTAGATTTATTCTGCGGTCGATGGGAAGTAGAGATTCAAAGTACTAACAGCTTAACAATTGTTAGTATCTTCTTCTGAGAACCTGAAGCGGGCTAGAAAATGTGGCCTGACCTGATGCAAGCCGTCTGGGGCTGAGCCAGGGCCAAATGATTTCCCCAGGCGTAGCTTAACACCTCGGTTTGTCGCGAGTTCGGGAAGCTTATGCATGATGAGGAGAGAGGAGGCTGAAGCGTCGTCCTGTGCAGGCGCGGAAGAATCGCCGCGCCTGCAGGGAGCGATTCGGCCTAGACCAGATCAGATTTTCACAGAAATTCTAAACTGCTCTATCTCTTTGCCTTCTCGCGGTTCCGGACGGAAAACCGTTTCCAATTTTCCTGGAACCGCTTTAGTGCGCCTCGTCCCAGTTGTCGGCAGCCCGCGCATCCACCTTGAGCGGCACGGAAAGGGCGCGAACGGGGCCGGCAGCCTGTTCCATGACATGGCGGATCAGCGGAATGGCCGTTTCTACCAGTTCTTCCGGAGCCTCGAAGAGAAGTTCGTCGTGGACCTGCAGAAGCATCTGGATCTCGGACAGGCCGGCGTCTGCCAGTGCTCCCTCGATCTGCACCATGGCGCGGCGGATGATATCGGCCGCGGACCCCTGGATCGGCGCATTGATCGCCGCGCGTTCGTTGAAGGCGCGAATCGATGGATTGGAAGCGCGGATGTCGGGGTAGTGCGCGCGACGGCCGAAGATCGTTTCGACATAGCCATGTTCGCGGCAGAAAGCCTTGGTGCTCTCCATGTAGTCGCGAATGCCTGGGAAGCGCTCGAAGTAGCGCTTGATGTAGGAGCCAGCCTCTTCACGCGGGATGCCAAGCTGGTTGGCGAGGCCGAAGGCGGAGATGCCGTAGATGATGCCGAAGTTGATGGCCTTGGCGCGGCGGCGAATCTCGGCCGGCATTCCCTCCACCGGCACCCCGAACATCTCGGAAGCCGTGAGGGCGTGAATGTCCAAACCATCGGCGAAGGCCTGTGTCAGCTGCGGGATTTCCGCCACGTGGGCCAGCACGCGCAATTCGATCTGGCTGTAGTCGGCCGAAATCAGCTTGCGTCCCTGGGGCGCGATGAAGGCGGTGCGGATCTTGCGGCCTTCCGCAGTACGAACAGGGATGTTCTGAAGGTTCGGCTCGGACGAGGAGAGGCGGCCTGTCGTGGTGGATGCCAGCGAATAGGACGTGTGCACTCTTTTCGTCGTCGGGTGGATGAAGCCCGGCAGCGCGTCCGTGTAGGTGGATTTCAGCTTCGTTACCTGGCGCCAGTCGACGATCTTGCGCGGCAGCGGAAGGCCTTCGGCTGCGAGCTCCTCCAGCACCTGAGCGGAGGTGGACCACTGGCCGGTCTTCGTCTTGGAGCCGCCCGGCAGCATCATTTTGCCGAAGAGGATGTCGCCAAGCTGCTTGGGTGAGCCGATGTTGAAGCGCTCGCCGGCAAGCTCGTAGATCTCGTCTTCCATCGCCGCTGCCTGCTGGGCGAAATCGCCCGACATGCGCGAGAGGATGTTGCGGTCGACGCAGATGCCCCGATGCTCCATGCGGGCAATCACGGGGATGAGCGGTCGTTCCAGGCGCTCGTAAACCGAAACGATGCGATCGGCGACGAGCTGTGGCTTCAGGATCTCCCAGAGGCGCAGCACGATGTCGGCATGTTCGGCCGCAAAGGAGGTGGAGTGCTCCAGATCGACCATGTCGAAGGTGATCTTCGCCTTGCCGCTGCCCACCAAGTCCTTGAACGACATGGGCGCATGGCTCAGCCACTTGTCTGCCAGCGACTCAAGATCGTGAGCATTTACCCCTGCTGCAAGTACGTAGGAGATGAGCATGATGTCATCGAAGGGGGCGACTTCGATGCCGCGGCGGTAAAGCGCCAGCCAGTCCTGCTTCAGATTGTGCGCTACCTTGATAACCGAGCGGTCCTCGAGAAGCGGGCGCAGCACCTCCAGTGCTTCCTTTTCGGCGATCTGGCCGTCCAGCCTTCCGCCGCCCCAGAGATCCTCCGCACGCTCCTTGTGGGCGAGCGGGATATAGGCCGCGCGGCCCGGAGCGATCGCGATCGAGATGCCGCAAAGCTCGGCCTGCATCGGATCGTTGGAGTTGAGCAGGGCGTTCAATGCAAGTGTGCCGGTTTCGCGCGCAAGGGCAACCCATTGCTGAAGCGTCGCGATATCGCGGATGCAGGTGTAGGCGGTGTGGTCGATCGGCAGCGACGAGATTTCGGCTGCGCGGCTTTTCGCCAGGTTTTCGGGCGTGTCGATCTCTTCACCGCGGACCGGTGTCACATCGCCGCCCGAGCTTGATTCGCCGGGAGCCGTGGCCGTAACCGTCACATCCATGTCGGGACCGTGAGCCTCTTCGGCTTTCTGCACCTCGACGTATGCGGCTTCCACAGCAGAGGCGTCCGTATCGGTCGCCTCGGCAACGCGGCGGGTGAGCGAGGCGAATTCCATCGCCTTGAGGAAGCCGATCAGCTTCGGCCCGTTGGTGGGCGTGAGAACCAGATCCTCCAGTCCTTCCTTAATCGGTACGTCCTTCTTCAGCGTCACCAGCTCGCGCGAGAGGCGGGCACTTTCAGCATGCGCGATCAGGTTTTCGCGACGCTTCTGCTGCTTGATCTCGTGGGCGCGTGAAAGCAGCGTGTCGAGGTCGCCGTATTCAGCCAGAAGCTGGGCGGCAGTCTTGGGGCCGATGCCGGGAACGCCAGGGACGTTGTCGATGGAGTCGCCGGTGAGCGCCTGCAGATCGATCATCTTTTCCGGCGGAACGCCCCATTTCTCGATAACTTCGGGGATGCGCGTTTCCTTGTCCTTCATCGGGTCGTAGAGGGACACGGTGTCATTGACGAGCTGCATCAGGTCCTTGTCGGAGGACACAATGGTGGTGTCGCCGCCAGCTTCGGTGGCAAGGCGCGCATAGGTGGCGATCAGGTCGTCCGCCTCGAAGCCTTCCATCTCGATGCAGGGCAGGCCGAAGGCCTGCGTCGCCTTACGGATGAGGCTAAACTGGGGGACCAAATCTTCCGGCGGGGCCGTACGGTTAGCCTTGTATTCCCCGTAGAGCTCGTTGCGGAAGGTCTTGGACGAATAATCGAAAATCACCGCAAAGTGAGTTGGCGTTACGCCGACATCGGTGTTGCGCGCATCCCGCAGGAGCTTCCACAACATGTTGCAGAATCCTGCGACCGCACCGATGGGGAGCCCATCGGACTTGCGGGTCAGCGGCGGCAGCGCATGATAAGCCCGGAAGATGTACCCAGAGCCATCGACGAGGAAAAGATGATCACCCTTTTTCATGGCTTCACGGGTAGCGGGATGGGTGGTTGTTGTCCATCACAAACAAGTGATCCTTGCAATTTCCAGTGGGCAAAAGAAGAACGGCAAACTTGTCCAGTATAAAATTATTACCGAATTGTAACTACGCTGCCCTTGAATTGCCTATTTGTCGCGCAACATATAGCGGTATCGGCAATATTCCGCCGAATGCCAGCCAAGGCCCGTCCCCCGCCTTTCTGGCAACTGCGCGACAGCCTATTCCCCTCTCCGGGTTGCGCGCGACTATGAAAAGACCGCCGTGGCTCCCCTCCGCCACGGCGGCACTTTTTTATAAGCCTATGATTCCGCTTCAGATCCGGCCAATGGCAGCCAGTTTCCGTGGTGCGTTCCGTCGCCATCAATCCGTTCAAAACCATGCGCGCCGAAGAAATCACGCTGCGCCTGGATGAGATTCGCGGTACCTGTGCCGCGCCGCAGCTGATCAAAATGTGCCAGTGCTGCGCCGAGCGACGGGACCGGCAGTCCGGCGAGCGCGCTTTCCGCCACCAGACGGCGCAAATGGGGATGAGACGTCTCGATATAGCCTGAGAACAGCTCGGTCAGCAGCAGGTTCTGGGTATCGGTGGCCACATCCAGCGCCTTGGCAATCTCTCCCAAAAATTGTGAGCGGATAATGCATCCGGCGCGCCAGATTCGGGCCACTGTGCCGAGCGGCGTGTTCCATCCGAACTCACGAGACGCCGCTGCCATGACGGCGAAGCCCTGCGTATAAGCGATGATCTTGCCGGCGAAGAGCGCCTGCTCCAGCATTTCCAGCTTTTCCGGCGAGAGCGGCGCCAATGTACCGCGCGCGGATGCGCCGAAGCGCTCTTCCGTCAGCTGCCGTTCCGTCTTCATGGCCGAAAGGCTTCTGGCTGCAACTGCCGACTCGATTGTCGTGGCGGGGACGCTCAGATGCTGGCTCTCGATGGCCGACCAGCGGCCGGTGCCCTTCTGGCCTGCGCGGTCGAGGATCATGTCCACCAGAGGCTCGCCCGAGACGCTGTCGGTGGCCGAAAGCACATGGGCGGTGATCTCGATCAGATAAGAGTTGAGACGGCCCCTGTTCCACTCGGCAAAGATTGGCGCGATCTCGCCCGCCGAAAGGCCGTAGCCATCGCGCAGGACGCCATAGATCTCGGCGATCATCTGCATGTCAGCATATTCAATGCCGTTGTGAATCGTCTTGACGAAATGGCCGGCGCCGTCCGGACCAACCCATGCCTGACAGGCCTCGCCCTTATAGCGGGCGGCAATGGCATCCAGAACCGGCTCAATGCGGCGGTAGGAGGCTTCCGGGCCGCCAACCATGATCGACGGACCGTGGCGGGCACCTTCCTCGCCGCCTGAAACGCCCATGCCGATGAACTGCAGGCCGGTTCCCGCAAGCTCATTCATGTGACGCCGCGTGTCGTGGAAGTTCGCGTTGCCCGCGTCGATGATAATGTCGTCCTGCTGGAGCAGGGGCTTCAGGCCTTCGATCTGCTGGTCGACCGCGGCACCGGCTGCCACCATCAGGATGATTGGCCGGGGCGGCTTGATTGCGTCGCGGAGCTCCTCAAGCGTCTCACAGGGGACGATCCTGTCTGCCAGGCTTCCTGCTGCCTCGACAAATTCGCGGGTGCGGGCCGTGGTGCGATTGTAAACGGCAATCCGAAAGCCCTTTTCGGCGATGTTCAGGGCCAGATTTGCGCCCATCACGCCAAGGCCGATCAGTCCGATATCCGCAGTGCTCATATTTTTCTGTCCCGTGTTCTTCGTGGTTTCCGGGGTTGTTCAATCTCGCCGATCGCCTAGCGGCACTTGCGGGCGTAGAGTTCCATACGGTGATGGACGATCTCGTAGCCAAGCTGACGGGCGATCTCCTCCTGCAGGGCTTCCAGCTTGCGCGAGTGGAACTCGATGACATCGCCGGTATCGACGTCGATCAGATGGTCGTGGTGGCCGGCGGCCTGTTCGAACCGAGCGCGTCCGCCCTCAAATGCGTGGCGCTGGATCGCGCCCTTTTCCTCCAGCAGCTTCATCGTGCGGTAGACCGTCGAGAGCGAAATGCTCGGATCGATGGCGGAAGCGCGCTGCAGAATCTCGAAGGCGTCGGGATGGTCTTCAGTTTCAGACAGGATTCTGAGAATCACCTGCCGCTGGCGGGTGATACGCACGCCCGCGGCCCGTAACTGATTTTCGTAATCGCGTCTGTTCTGAATCGTCTCAATCATGATCTGAATATGCGATATCTCGTCGGCGGTTGCAAAGCCTGCGCGGTATTACGCACGTCTTAGCACGGACAACTGAAAGCGACGGTGCTGTGGTCTGCACCACTGATCCCAGCAACTATCGCCGATAGGCACTTGTAAGGTATGATTGACAGAGGCAAAGGAAAGGCAAACCTTAAACCAATCCCTCTACGTGATTTCAACGGAAGGAAGCCATGAGACCCGTATTTGTTCAGCTGCGCTGCCAGCCCGGCAAGACCTACGAAGTGGCGAATGCGATCTATGAACGCGAGGTGGCTTCCGAGCTCTATTCCACGAGCGGCGATTTCGATCTGCTGCTGAAGGTCTACATCCCGGACGATCAGGACGTCGGCAAGTTCATCAACGAGAATATCGCCAATGTGCCTGGGATCGTGCGCTCTCTGACGACGCTCACCTTCAAGGCGTTCTGAGCTCGTTGACCCCTTCTCCTGAAGACACCGACAAGCTCGGCTCGGCCATCCTTGAGCGCGCGCAAGGTTCCAATCGCTTCATCGTCGCGATAGCCGGGCCACCTGCTGCGGGCAAGTCGACCCTTGCGCAGACGCTATACGAGAGGCTGTCGGAGCAGGGCGAGCGGGTTGCCGTGGTGGGCATGGACGGCTTCCACTTCGACAACGCGGTGCTACAGGAAAAAGGCCTTCTGGCGCGAAAGGGCGCTCCGGAAACGTTCGACTTCGACGGTTTCAGGGTGGCGCTGGAGCGGATTCGGGCGGCTGACCGGGATGTGGCGATCCCCGTATTTGACCGGTCGATGGAGCTTGCCCGCGCCGGTGCGGCTATTGTCAGAAAAGATACACGCGTTATCCTTGTCGAAGGTAATTATCTGCTCCTAGATGAGGATCCCTGGGCTACGCTCGATGGGCTTTTCGACTTCTCCATCTATCTGGATGTTCCGGATGACCAGATAAGAGAGCGGCTGCTCTCACGATGGGAGCATATCCCGCAAGGCGTGGAGAAGGTGGAGCACAACGATTTGCCGAACGCGGCGCGTGTCCGAGCGCGCCGGAGACCTGCGGACCTGGTGCTGAGGTAAGGCCGGATTCCGCTTCCTGATGGAACCAGTGGCCCCGCCAGGGATTGCCAAGGTTCCCCGTCCCAAACAGGGAGATATGCCTGATGAATTTTTCGATCGTGCATCCGCTTTCCGCCATCGGAAGGCAGATCGTTCCGGTCATTGCGGTTGCGCTCATCGCGATGAGCCTTGGCCGCTTCCCCGTGGTCGCTCAAGGATTGGAAAGCGAAGGAGCGATCGACGCCATCATTGGCTCCGACGTGAAGACGGATGAGGTGAGCAAGGAAGGCGACATCGATCGCGTGGCCAAAGCCATCGCGAATTCCCGCAAGAGTGCCGAATTTGCCCGCAAGGCCTACAATATAGACTCGCTGGAAATCGTGTTCGTACCTGAGGTCGACGAAAACCTGGCCAAGGTGCTGGAAGAGAATGAGGCGGATATCACGCTGCTGCGCGAGTCAATTGAAGGCAGCGCGATCTTCTATCACGCAATCGATTCGCGCTCCATCATGCTCACAAACATCATCGCAGCCGAGTTTGACGAGGGAAATGAAGTGGTCATCTTCGTCAAGGGAACGAGCGATACCGCCGACCGCAACATCGAGACTCCGGCGGTTGAGCCGGAAGGTTCAGGGCCGGCAGAATAGCGTGGGGCGTCCGTAGAGAGGCTCGATGCGGTTGATGGCCTCGTCCAAGGGCTCTCGGGAGACCTGCATGGTGTAACCATTCGCATGGATGATCTCATCGGCCGAAGTGCAGATCGCCACGTGGCCCTTCCAGAAGACGAGATCACCGCGCTGCAATGGAGTGCTTTCCGGATCGATCTGTGCGCCGATGCTTGAGACCTGCATATCCGTGTCGCGCAGAACCGGTCTCCCAGCCATCCGCATTGAAAGCTGGACAAGGCCGGAGCAGTCGATTCCCATGCCGCTTGCGCCACCCCAAAGATAAGGGGTGTGGATCAACTGCTCGGCTATGCTGACGTAGTCTGCGGACACTTCATTCAACGGCCGCAAGTGACGCAGGATCATCGCGCGATTGTCATCCAGAATGGCGTAGCGGGTACCACGCACCTCAAGCTCATCCACGACGTTCACCAGCGCACCCATGCTATGAGCGTGCAGCACAGGTCGCTTCAAGTCGGGCTCCGGGTAGACGAAGGTGCGCGGAACGCAGACGATGTGGGTGGCAGAAAAGCTCCCTTCCACGATGCTGCTTTCCGGCACATAGCCGACATAGGAATCGCGCTGGGCCTGCACCCAGGCCCAGCCGTTCCTGCGTTCGAAAACCTTCAGTTCCTCACCGTGGAGGAACTGCGTGTCCATGCCCGAAGCGGCGTCGGGCGCCATATGCACCCGGGCAACCGGAACGCCGACGGAAAAGGTTTCACCGTCGACGTATCGGTCGGCCTGCACCTGACCAGCCAGGCGGGCATCGGCAAGGTCGGGGCGGAAGGCGTTCAGTCGGCGATCTAGCTGTTTCTCGACCTTGCTCTCGGACATTGGTTCTTACTTTCCGAACCGGTTGCTCAGCGCATTATGCAATGCGCGGATCGCCTGCGCTTCACCGCCAATCGGGCAGGTGGGCTTCTCGACCGGCGTCCACGAGAAGATGTCGAAATGCGCCCAGGTGCCGGCCTTTTCAACGAAGCGCTGCAGGAAGAGCGCTGCTGTGACGGAGCCTGCAAAGCCGTCCGTCGTGACATTGTTGATGTCGGCGATGCGCGACTTCAGCTTGTCGGCATAGGGCTTCCAGAGCGGCATGCGCCAGAGCGGATCGGCCGTCTCGCCGGCAGCCTGCGCAACTGCGGAGGCGAAAGTTTCATCGTCCGTGTAGAAAGGCGGCAGGTCAGGGCCGAGCGCCACACGTGCAGCGCCAGTCAGCGTCGCCATGTCGAGCAGGATTTCGGGCGATTCCTCGTCCGCCAGCGACAGCGCGTCGGCAAGAACGAGGCGACCTTCTGCGTCGGTGTTGCCGATTTCGACCGTGATGCCCTTGCGGCTCGTCAGCACGTCGCCGGGGCGGAATGCGTTGGCGGAAATGGAGTTCTCGACAGCCGGGATGAGAACGCGCAGGCGGACCGGAAGCTTTGCCGCCATGATCATGTGGGCGAGGCCCAGAACATTGGCTGCACCGCCCATGTCCTTCTTCATCAGGAGCATGGAGCTCGGCGGCTTGATGTCGAGGCCGCCGGTATCGAAGCAGACGCCCTTGCCGACCAGCGTCACCTTCGGAGCATCAGCCTTGCCCCAGGTGAAATCGATCAGGCGCGGGGCAACGGCGGAAGCGCGGCCGACGGCGTGGATTAGCGGGAAGTTCTTCGCCAGCAGATCGTCACCGACAATGGAGGAAAACTCCGCCCCATGGCGTTCCGCCAGCTTACGAGCCGCCGCTTCGAGGTCGTCCGGGCCGAGGTCGTTCGTCGGGGTGTTGGCGAGGTCGCGGGCGAGGTATGCGCCTTCTGCGATGTAGTCGGCGGCCGCGCCATCAGCACCCCCAGGGATTGTGAAGGTGATCTCCGGCGTCGCTTTCGCACCGTAGCGGGTGAAGGCGTAGGCCCCAAGCTTCAATGCGAGTGCTGCGAGCGTCGGGTTGTCGGGCTGGGTCGCGAAGTGCCAGCTTCCCTGCGGAAGGGCACGCGCGAGTTTTCCGACAGCAAGCGGGTCCGAACCATTCTTTCCGAGGCCGAAGAAGGCGCCAGCCAGTTTGCCATTGACGCCAGGAATGGGCAGGAGCGCTCCGGCCGAGCCGTTGAAGCCGTTTGCCTCTCCCCAAGCGCACGCCGTTTCATCCGCGCCAGACTCCTGAAGGTTGCTGCCTCGCACCAGGTAGACGGGAAGCGAGTCGGCAGGTTTCTGGGCAACAAGTTCAAGCGGCATGGCTGATTCCTCACTGAATGATGCAGGCATGAAGTAGCACAACGGGCAGCCGGTAGGCTATCGCCGATGGCCAAGGAAGGCAGGACTGTGCCGCGCTCAATCGGGCAGAAATGTGAGCGAAACCAGCGTCGCAGCCGCCAATTTTATGCGCGGGGTATGATTGTTCACCAAGCCTGTGGTATGCGCCGTCACTCATTGTTCGGTGCGCTGATCTGTCTACCATGCGGACTTGCCTCGCTGGCCATGACGGGGCATTGGGGCGCAACGAAACTCGTCTCCATGCGATTCTGAGGCGGCACGATGGCGTATAAGGCCGGGTTGCCCCAGGGAAAGACCAAAGTCAGCACAATGCGCGCAATCTGGAAATGGGCCCTGATCTTCGTAGTGTTTGGGCTTTTGCTTTACATCGCTCTCCTGGCCTATGCCGATACGAAGATCCGAGAGACGGAAAAGGGCGAGCACAATCCCTTCTTCCAGATTGCAATGAATGCAGAACAGGGCAGTGACGTCGTCATCCTGGGCGCTTCGCATGCGATGCCGCTCGGCTTCGACGGCATCAAACCGCTGATCGAACAGACGTCAGGACGCAACCTCATGGTCATGGCGATCGAAGGTGGCGGCGTGGTGCCGAATGCGGTGATCCTTGACGCGCTTCTCAAGAAGTCGAAGCCCCGAACAGTGATCTATGTGCTCGACACCTTCGCATTTCTCTCGCCGCGGTGGAACGAAGAGCGCCTGAACGACAGCGAGTTTTACGCGCACACGCCATTCGACCGGGCAATCCTGGATACATTCCTTGCGGAAGGGATCGCCTGGCGCAATGTGGCGTCCTATCTGGCGGGCTTCGACAGGATCAATCGGCCCTCAAGCTCCGGAGTGGACCGGTCGGAAGCACTGGTTGCAAACTTCGACCAGACGTACAGCCCGGACGACAACATCGATGACCAGCGCGTTGCCGATCTCTTCTCCAACGGATCAGCAGCGCTGATGCAGGGTTATGTCGACCGCCTTGCCGCCATGGCGGCTGCCGCCAAGCAGGCCGGTAGCGAGTTCATCCTGCTGCAGATGCCCGTGCCGCCGCGCTACACGTCCCGCCTGCCGGAGACGCATCAGGCAGTGCTCGACCGTGTTCAGGCGGTGGCGGAGGCCCAGGGGGTATGCGTGATCGACCACACAGAAGCGCTTCCCGGTGACGAGAACTATTCCGACACCGATCACCTCAATCGTATGGGCGCTGAACGCTATGCGGTGGGCCTTCTGGCAGAAGCTCTGCTGCTGCCGGCCGGCGAGGCAACGGAGAGCCCGAGCCCCTGGTGCGTGGATGCGGCAGGCGACGAGGACGAGGATACGACCGAGGAAGATACCCCTTCGGAAGAGGTTGAGTAGGCCTTCGGCTACGCCGAAGGCGGTATGCGTTAACTCATAGTTAGGGTTAACCAAATATGACTCTGCGGAACGTACAAGCAGTTCGCAGGGGCGGTGTATGCGTAAGACGACGACAACGAAGGCGGCGCAGGGGCGGTTCGCTCAAGTTCTGGTGGCGCTTGCCCTGACTGCAGTGGTGGCGGGCTGTTCAACCGGACGGCGCGATCATATCACCACCGGCTCTGTCTCGCAGGCGCGTGCCGCGAACCCTTCAGGCAATAGTTTTTCAAGCATGTCGGGGCCGCAGCTCGATGCCGCTGCCGACAGCATCGGAAAAGCCTATGTCCGCGATCCGAAGAACAAGGGCACGGCGCTGCAATACGCAAACGTGCTGCAGATCAGCGGGCGCACCGACCAGTCGCTTGCGGTGATGCGCAAGCTTGCCATCGACTATCCGAAGGATCGTGAAGTGCTTGCTGCTTACGGCAAGGCGCTGGCGGCATCAGGCGAGCTGGAGCCGGCCCTCGATGCAGTCCGCCGCGCACAGACGCCGGAATATCCGGACTGGCGGCTACTGTCCGCCGAGGGTGCGATCCTTGACCAGCTGGGGCAGCCTGATCAGGCGCGGGCACTCTACCGTCGTGCGCTGGATATCCAGCCGAACGAAGCTTCGGTGCTTTCTAACCTCGGCATTTCCTACCTGTTGCAGCGTGATCTGCAGTCTGCCGAAGTCTATTTGAAGCAGGCAGCGGAAGCGCCGGGCGCCGACAGCCGCGTCCGCCAGAACTATGCGCTGGTGGTCGGTCTTCAGGGACGTTTCGGCGAGGCCGAGCAGATCGCAGCACGCGAACTTACCCGTGAACAGGCGCAGGCCAATGTCGCCTATCTTCGCAGCATGCTGGCCCAGAACAACAGCTGGAGCCAGATCGCGCAGGAAGACAAGAAGAAGCGCGGTTGATCTCGAACTGAACTGACCCGTATTCAACAACAAGGCCATCGGATGCACATCCGGTGGCCTTCTGTTATTGGAGCGTTACCACCGTCCGGGTTGGCGCTGCCGCACGAAGTTCTGCACTGCGTAGGTTCTGCCATTGGCTGTTGCCATGCCGAAGCCGAATTCCTCGAAATCGGAGCGCATGATGTTGCGACGGTGGCCGGGGCTCTGCAGCCATTTCTGATGGAATTCACGCGCCTGTTGCGAGGGGGCGGCGCAGCGGTTGCAGTAGAGGATGTTTTCGCCGATGGCCTCCCACCGTCCGCCGCCCTTTGACGCCCATCGATCGGCTACATCGCGTCCTTCAGGCGAGCGATGGTTGTAGAAGCCACGGCGCGCCATGTCTTCCGCGTGCGCCTGGGCAGCCGCATTGAGCGTCGTGTTATAACGCAGCGGCGGGGCGCCATTCTCCCGGCGGGACTGGTTCACCAGCTGCAGCATCTGCCCGCGCACTGCCGGGAGATTATTCACTTCCTGGACGGGATTGTTGGAAAGTTGCGGAGCGCATCCGGCGACGAACATGGCTAACACGGCGGCAGCGAACACACACAACTTTCGCATAGAACTATCCTGATTATGTTACGTATCGCGGCCCAACTGGACAATGAAGCGGGCAGAAACATGGCCGCCGCCGTACCAACTCTGGCTACAGCGTGGTGTTCCGTGATGGACTGCTAAGGGTGTCAGTCTCGGTCAGGCGCACCGAGCGGGAACAATGTCCGATAGGGACGCGCGTCCTCCACCGCTCGCGCGAAGGAAGGGCGAGCCAGCAACCGGGTGCGATAGGCGCGAACCTTCGGGTAGTTGTCCGAGATGGCGTGGGTCCAGTCCGCGTAGAACAGGGAGGGACCAGCCGCGCAATCGGCCAGTGTGAAGTCCTCACCGTTCGCCCAGCGTTTGCCGGGCAGATGCGTTTCAAGCTACGCGTAGGCGAGTTCCAGTTTCTCGACGGCGATTGCCAGCCCATCAGCGCGCTTGACCGGGTCTCCCGTGAGGGCGCCGCTGACGGCATGTTGTACGACGTTCATGATGTGGAGATCGAAGAAGCGATCGAGGAAATGGACATCGAGAGCCGCCATCGGATCCTCCGGAACGAGGCGGACGGGGCCCGGCCGGGTCAGCTGGAGATATTCGATGATGACGCTCGTCTCGATCACGTGCCGGTCGCCGTCGACCAGCACGGGGAACCTCCGCAACGGCCAGAGCTGCAGCCAGTCTGCCACATTCTGCGGATAGTCCGGGCTGATGCAGCGGAACTCGAAGGGTATATCGTTCTCGAAGAGCGCGATCAGAACCTTCTGCGTATACGAGGAAAATGGGTGCCCATAGAGTGCAAGCGACATGTCAGCTCCGTGTTCGGGTGTGAGATGCCGCAGTACGCCGGGACTGAGCGGCTACATGGTCAGTCCGCCATCAATAACATAGGTTTGCCCTGTCGCGTAGGTGGCGCCAGCAACATAGACAACCAGAGATGCTACTTCTTCTGGTGTACCAATCCGGCCCATGGGCAGAGAGGCGATGACGCTTTCGCGCGCGGCCTCATAGTCACCGGTCGAGCGCAGACGGTCTTCCAGCGAAGGGGTATCGACGACGCCCGGACAGATCGCATTGCAGCGGATGCCCTGTCCGACATATTCGGCCGCGACGGACTTCGTCAGGCCGATCACCGCTGCCTTGGTGGTGCCGAAGGTGAACTGGTTCGGAACGCCCCTCGTGCAGGCGGAGACCGAGGCCATGTTGATGATCGAGCCTTCGCCGCGCGCCAACATACCGGGCAGGACGAAGCGGATCATGCGGACCATCGACTTCACATTGAGGTCGAAGGCGAAGTCGAAATTTTCCATATCGACATTGAGGATCGTGTCGTTCAGCACGATACCAGCGCAGTTGAAGAGGATGTCGATTGCGCCGATCTTCTTCACGAGTGTCTGGATGGCGGTGTCGTCGAGAACGTCAAGCTTGTGGGTCTTGATGCCTTCATGCTCAGCCTCAAGCGTGCGCACGCGCACCTCGTTGATGTCGATGGCATGGACCGTCGCGCCCTGACGTGCAAATTCAAGCGCGCTTGCGCGGCCAATGCCCTGTGCCGCCGCGCTGACCAGTACCGTTTTCCCCCGCAAATCGACTGCCATTATGAGTATAAGTCCTTCCGATGTTCACAAATCAAATATAGCCCCGCGGATGAGCCGGGGGAGGCTATAGTCCACTGTGGAACGGTTGATAATAAGGCGTAGGCGCAATTTCACGCCTTCATGGCAACTCGGTTGAGGCGAGTTGGTTCAGAGTAGATCGCCGCGTTCCGACGGGAACCAAAATCAACATTGATCGTTAGAGCGGATTGGCGGCCAATCTCCGCCCTGTCGGCAGATTTGTCGCAACAAACGTTTCCATTCAAAGACTTACAAGGGGGTTGTCGTGAAGATTGCCCAAATCGCACCATTGGCCGAAAGTGTGCCGCCAAGGCTCTATGGCGGGACGGAGCGCATCGTTTCGTATCTGACGGAAGAACTGGTCCGGCTTGGACATGAGGTTACTCTCTTCGCGTCAGGGGATTCGCTTACCACAGCCGAGCTTGTCCCCGCATCCGCAAAAGCGCTGCGACTCAATCCGGATGTGCGCGATCCGATCCCGCACGAGCTCATCCTGCTCGAGCATGTGCGGCAACGGGCGCATGAGTTCGACATCCTGCATTTCCATGTCGACCTCATCCATTTCCCATTGATCCGGCAATTCGCGGGGAAGACCGTCACAACTCTGCATGGAAGGCTCGATCTGCCTGATCTGAAGCCATTCTATTCCATGTTCTCGGAGATCCCTGTGGTCTCGATCTCGAACAACCAGCGCAAGCCGTTACCGATGGCGAATTTCGTCGGAACGGTTCTGCACGGGCTGCCGCGTGATCTTTTGCCGTTCTCTCCGAAGGGAGACGGTTATCTCGCGTTCCTCGGGCGCATCTCGCCTGAAAAGCGGCCCGATCGAGCAATCGAAATCGCGGTGAAGGCGGGCATGCCGCTAAAGATCGCCGCCAAGATCGACAAGGTCGACGAGGCCTACTGGGACAGCGAGATCAGGCCGCTGGTCGAGCGCTACGACAATGTCGAGTACATCGGCGAGGTCAACGAGGCCGGAAAGGCAAGCTTCCTTGGCAATGCCGCCGGGCTGCTCTTCCCCATCGACTGGCCGGAGCCCTTCGGCCTTGTGATGATCGAAGCCATGGCCTGCGGAACGCCAGTCATCGCCTTCCCGTGCGGGTCCGTCCCCGAGGTGATCGACCATGGCGTGAGCGGCTTCATCGTGGATTCCGTCGATGACGCAGTCCGGATGGTGGCGAAGCTGCCGGATCTTGATCGCGCGACTGTCCGCGCCACCTTCGATGCCAGGTTCACGTCGAGCCGCATGGCGGCGGACTATCTGGAGGTTTATCGACGGCAGCTGGACGACAACACAATCTCCGTGCCGCTCGAAGTCGTTTCGAGCACGATGGGCATGACACCACGATCGCAATAAACCGGAAGGAGCGTGTTATGGGTGCACAAGTAGACCCTCTAACACCAATGCCGGACGAGATCGGGACAGCGAGGACGCCGCAGTTCTTCATTGCAGGCAATGCGCCGTTGCAGGAACGGCGCCCTCGTACCCTGAAGCATGGCGATACGTTCTCCATCTTCGATCACAACGGAGATGCTCTGTCCGGCCCAGGCAGTCTCGACGGGATTTTCCATCGGGACACGCGTTATCTCTCACACTTCTCGCTGACGATACGGGGGGAGCGTCCGCTCCTCCTGAGTTCCGCGCTCCGGGACGACAATGCCCTATCCATCTTCGACCTTGCCAACCCGGATCTGGAAGATGCCGAGGGTAACATCATCCTGCAGCACGACAGGATTCATGTAAGGCGTACGCGCTTCCTGTGGCGTGACACGTGTTTCGAGCGGCTGAGCCTGCGGAACTTCGATGACGTGGCGCACACGGTGCCGATGGAAATAGAGTTCGGGTCGGATTTCCTCGACCTCTTCGAGGTGCGTGGCGCTCGCCGCAAGCGGCGGGGCAAGATCCACCCGCCAAGCGTGTCCGACAGCGAGGTAATCCTGTCATACACCGGTCTCGATGGGATCAAACGTCAGACCACCATCCGGTTTGATGCCGCGCCGAAGGAGCTGACGCAGAGCCGGGCCACTTATGCGGTGGAACTCGCCGCTGGGCAGACGAAGCAGATCTTCATCGAGATCAGCTGTGGCAGACCCCCATTGGCGATGTCAGCACGGCGACAGTATTTCTCCAGCCTGCGGGAAGCGCGGCGGGAGACAAAGCTGCTCGTCAGGAATGCGGCCTCGATCGAGAGCAGCAACGACATCTTCAACGAGGTTATCCGCCGGTCGGTGGCGGACCTATACATGCTGGTGACGCGCACCAAAGAGGGACCTTATCCCTATGCAGGCATTCCCTGGTTCAGCACGGTGTTCGGTCGGGATGCGCTGATCACGGCTGCTCAGGTGCTGTGGATGGACCCAAGCATTGCCAAGGGTGTGCTGAAGCATCTCGCGGCCAACCAGGCGACGGAGGAGGATCCGGAAGCTGACGCGGAGCCCGGCAAGATCCTGCACGAGGTTCGCTACGGCGAGATGGCGGAGCTGAAGGAGGTGCCGTTCCGCCGGTACTACGGCAGCGTGGACTCCACGCCGCTCTTCCTGATGCTGGCGGGCGCCTATTTCGAACGGACCAATGACATCCAGACGATCCATGAGCTTTTGCCCAACATTCGGGCAGCACTCGACTGGATCCAGAACTACGGCGACCGGGATGGCGACGGATTCGTGGAATATGGACGTCGGACGACTTCGGGCCTTGCCAACCAGGGCTGGAAAGACAGTTGGGACGCGGTGTTCCACGCCAATGGAGAGCTTGCGCGAGGGCCGATAGCACTTTGCGAGTTGCAGGCCTACGTCTATGCGGCCTGGAGAGCGGCGGCGCTGATAGCAGACGCGATGGGAATGGGCGACGAGGCACTTCGCTACGGCGCTCGCGCTGACGAACTGCGCAAGAACTTCGACGAAGCATTCTATGACCATGAGCTTGGCACTTATGTGCTGGCGCTGGATGGGGACAAGAGGCCGTGCCGGGTGCGGGCTTCCAATGCGGGGCACACGCTGCTTACCGGCATTGCCTATCCAGACCGCGCCGCGCATGTGGTGAAGACGTTGATGGAACGCTCTTCCTTCTCCGGCTGGGGGATTCGCACGGTGGCAACCACGGAAGCGCGATACAACCCGATGAGCTATCACAACGGCTCGATCTGGCCGCACGATAATGCGCTCATCGCAGCAGGCTTCGCCCGCTACGGCTATCGCGCGGAGGCGGCGCGAATCTTCGACGGGATCTTTGCCGCGGCCACCTATATCGACCTGCGGCGGTTGCCTGAGCTGTTCTGTGGCTTCCCGCGGCAGCGAAGCAGAGGACCGACATTCTATCCGGTTGCCTGTTCGCCTCAGGCGTGGGCAGCCGTGGCGCCGCTCTATCTCATGAAATCCTGCCTCGGCATCAGCTTCGATCCGATCGGGAATGCCGTTTCCTTCCATCAGCCGCACCTGCCGGAGTTTCTCGATAGCGTGGTGATACGCGGCATGAGCATGCCCGCAGGGAAACTGGACGTGCTTCTGAGAAGGCTTGGCACGGAGGTTGTGGTGCAGGTGCTGGACCGGGACGGCGACATCAGGGTCACCACAACCTACTAGATCATTTCAGAGTTCCAAAGAAACGCTAAAATGATCTAAGTCATTGTTTTAACGCAATTCCGGACGGAAAACTGGTCCCCACTTTTCCTGGAATTGCTCTAGGCATCCTCATCGCTACACACTATGTGGGGGATATGCGGCCGATGCCGCCCGTTCATGTCGTGGGAGTAATCGAGATGAGTAGCGAGCGTATTGAAAAGCTTGAGATCCTCGTGACCGAGCACGAAAGAACCATTGAGGAACTCTCCAGCCAGATCACCGAACACTGGGCGACCATCACCCGGCTGGAGAAGACGCTGGCGGCGCTGGCCGAGCGTTTCCTCACATTGGAAGAGCAGATGGCGCCGGAGATCCCCGTGACCAAGCCGCCCCATTGGTAAGCGGCTTAGATAGCAAATAGGCTAGCTAACCTGCCAACCGATCCACACCAGTGCTGCGGCGATAACCCAGAGCGCGACGCGGCCTGAACGTGTGTGGCGCGCTTCCGCCTTGCCGATCGCCTCGGCAGTCTCGGGGCTGAACCTCAGGCCGTTCTGCGCCATGTCGTCCATCTCGCGGGACAGGCGCTCGGTGCGGGCGACGAGCTCGGGCGTTTCGCGCGCAAGCGTCACCAGCGCCTTCAGGCCGTCGCGTGCGTCGATGAGAAGGGCATTGGGGCCGAGGTTCTTCCTGATCCAGTCGGAAACCACCGGCTCCGCCGAACGCCACATGTTGAAGGCGGGGTCGAGCTGGCGCGCCACGCCTTCCACCACCACCATCGTCTTCTGAAGCATCAGAAGCTCGGTGCGCGTCTCCATGTCGAAGAGTTCGGTCACCTCGAACAGAAGCGTCAGCAGGCGCGCCATGGAGATCGTCTCGGCAGGCTGGCCATGGATCGGCTCGCCGATGGCACGGATCGCCTGCGCGAAGGCCGCCGGATCGTGATAGGCGGGCACGTAGCCAGCTTCGAAATGCACGTCCGCAACGCGACGGAAGTCGCGTGTGATGAAGCCGTAGAGGATTTCGGCGAGGAAGCGACGTTCCTTCTTGCCGATACGTCCGACGATGCCGAAGTCGACCGCGACGATGGTGCCATCGGCTTCCACGAAGAGGTTGCCGGGATGCATGTCGGCATGGAAAAAGCCGTCACGCAGCGTGTGCCGCAGGAACGACTGGATGAGGTTCACCGCAAGCTGTTCGAGATTGTGTCCCGCAGCGCGCAGCGCCTCGATGTCGGACATCTTGATGCCGTCGATCCACTCGATGGTCAGGACATCGCGGCCAGTTCGCTGCCAGTCTACCCAGGGGACGCGAAAGCCAGGATCTTCCCTGGTGTTTTCCTGGATCTCGCAGATGGCGGCTGCTTCAAGGCGAAGGTCCATCTCCAGTCGCGTGGTCTGCGCCAGCGTCTGGGCAACTTCGACGGGACGCAGGCGGCGCGAAGCGGGAACGTGGCGCTCCTGAAGCTTTGCAGCCAGGAAGAAGCTCTCAAGGTCGTTGTTGAAGCGGCGACGGACGCCCGGCCGGATCACCTTGACGGCAACCTTCACCTCCTCGCCATCACGAAGGATCTTCGCGGGATGAACCTGGGCGATGGAGGCCGCGGCAACGGGCTCGTCAATCTCGACGTAAAGCCTGTCGGCCGGGATGCCGAGCGAACCTTCGATGAGGGCCAGCGACTGTTCCGTCGGAAAGGTCGACATGCGGTCCTGCAGCGAGGAGAGGTCACGCGCAAGGGCAGCACCTACAACGTCGGGACGGGTCGCCAGGAACTGGCCGAGCTTCACATAGGAGGGGCCAAGCCGGTCGATGGCGCGAGACAGGCGCTCAGCACGGTTGATGTTGCTCGCCGTGCGACGGGACAGGAGCCGCGCCACCCGCCAGCCAAAGCGGGGCAGGCCTTCCAACTGGTCGCCCGGTGCGGCAGCGATGACGCCTTCGCGAAGCATGACCCAACCCGCCCTTGCGAGACGGAGATATGAAATCAGCGTGCTCATCCAGGACTCAGATCTTCCAGCCGGAATGGCAAGCGGCGATACCGCCGGAGTAATCGCGCCAGCTGACGCGTGAGAAGCCGGCGCCGCGGATCATATCGGCGAAGTTCTGCTGGTTCGGGAACTTGCGAATGGATTCGACCAGGTACTGGTAGGAGTCTGCATCACCCGCCACCGCCTTGCCGATGCGTGGTATCGCGTTGAACGACCAGGCGTCATAGATCTTGTCGAGCATCGGCATGGTGACGTCTGAGAATTCGAGGCACATGAAGCGGCCGCCCGGCTTCAGCACGCGGAATGCTTCGCTCATCGCCACATGGATGCGTGGTACGTTACGGATGCCGAAGGCGATCGTATAGGCGTCGAAGCTATTGTCTTCGAAGGGGAGCTCTTCGGCATTGGCCTCGACGAACGTCAGGTGCTGATCGATGCCGCGCTTGATTGCACGGTCGCGACCGACGCCGAGCATCGAGCCGTTGATATCCAGAACCGTGACGTGGGCGTTGCGGGTGGAGGCTTCGACAAT
Organism: Nitratireductor aestuarii; assembly: GCF_014641695.1. GTDB lineage: Bacteria > Pseudomonadota > Alphaproteobacteria > Rhizobiales > Rhizobiaceae > Chelativorans > Chelativorans aestuarii. The sequence continues at coordinate 323,930 of NZ_BMIF01000002.1, forward strand.
CCGGAAGGCGATGTCGCCGGTGCCGCCTGCCACGTCGAGCGACCTGAAGCCAGGGCGCTTCGAAGGCGCAAGCCAGTCCACCATCGCTGCCTTCCAGGCGCGGTGCAGCCCGGCCGACATCAGGTCGTTCATGAGGTCGTAGCGGTCCGCTACCCGATGGAAAACGTCATTGACGAGGTGCTGCTTTTCGCCCTGGTTCACCTGGCGGAAGCCAAAAGCTGTCTCCATGCCCCCGGCGGCTGTAGTACGCTGATCCGACATTGCTCTCTCTCAGAAATCGGCGCGACCATAACCGATCACCCCGCATCACGCCATTGCGAATAAGCCGCAACCGCGCCCTCAGGGAAGGGGTATATAGTGCTGCACTTAACAAAATGGGGCCCCGAAGGCCCCATTCCGCAAGAAATTTCGGGTGAGAACGATCAGGCCGACGGCTGCTTCGTCTTGCGCAGGTAGGGCAGGATCGTCTCGAAGCTGCCGAAGCGCTTGATGGCATCCTCGTTGGAAACGGCGGCCGTGATGATCACGTCGTCGCCCTGCTGCCAGTTGGCCGGCGTTGCAACCTGATGCTTTGCCGTCAGCTGGATCGAGTCGATGGCGCGCAGGATTTCCGCGAAGTTGCGGCCCGTCGTCATCGGGTAGGTGAGGACCAGCTTGATCTTCTTGTCCGGGCCGATCACGTAGACCGAACGCACGGTCGCGTTGTCAGCGGGCGTACGGCCAGCGGCGCTGTCACCGGCTTCAGCCGGAAGCATGTCGTAGAGCTTGGCAACCTTCAGGTCGCGGTCACCAATCAGCGGGTAGTCGACGCGGTGGCCGGTCGCCTTCTGGATGTCATCCTTCCAGCGGGCGTGATCCTCAACCGGGTCAACGGAGATGCCGATGATCTTCACGTTGCGCTTGGTGAACTCGTCCTGAATGCCAGCCATGGCACCCAGCTCGGTGGTGCAAACCGGCGTGAAGTTCTTGGGATGGCTGAACATCACACCCCAGCCGTCGCCGAGCCACTCATGGAAGTTGATCGTGCCATGCGTCGTTTCGGCGGTGAAATCAGGTGCGGTGTCGTTAATCCGAAGGCCCATGACAGTCTCCCTAAAGCAGGTTCAATTTTCTCTAAAATAGGTCTTTTCTGGAAAAAAATTGAGCACCAGACGATCATGCCCGGTGCCCAAATTAGAATGACGTACCAATATTTGCTTGTACAGAAGAAAGTGATTCCCGACTGTAGCCGGCTAGGTCTTTCCCTGTTTTAGGGCTCAGGCTAGCTCTCTCACCTGGTAGTCCTTGACGGCGGTGAAACGGATATCCTTCCAGCGCTCTGCCTCGTAGTTCAGCCCGAATTGATGCTGTGCCAGGTACACCGGATCATCATCCAGATCGCGGGCGATGTCGCCGCGATGGGCCGCGATGAACTTGTCCACCTCGCCCTTGGTGTCGGAAGAAATCCAGCGGCAGATCGAGAAGCGCGAGATTTCGAAATCGACCGGAAGGGTATATTCCATCTTCAACCGCTCCTTCAGAACGTCCAGCTGGAGGGCGCCGACGACGCCGACGATCGCCGGCGAGCCGTCCTCGGGGCTGAAGAGCTGCACGACGCCTTCTTCTGCCATCTGTTGCAGGGCTTCTCTCAGCTTCTTCGCCTTCATGGCGTCAGAGAGGCGGACGCGGCGCAGGATTTCCGGCGCGAAGTTCGGAACGCCGCGGAAGAGAATGTCCTCGCCCTCGGTCAGCGTGTCGCCGATGCGCAGCGTGCCGTGGTTCGGGATGCCGACGACGTCACCGGCCACGGCTTCGTCGGCGGTGATGCGGTTACGCGCGAAGAAGAACTGCGGGGCCGTGAGGCTGATCTGCTTTCCCGTGCGGACGAGCTTGGCTTTCATTCCCCTCTGCAGACGGCCGGAGCAAACGCGTACGAAGGCGATACGGTCGCGGTGGTTGGGGTCCATGTTCGCCTGGATCTTGAAGACGAACGAGGTCATCTTTTCCTCGGTCGCCTCGACCTTGCGGCTGTCGCCTTCCTGGGCGCGCGGAACGGGCGCCCAGTCGCCGATGGCCTCGATCAGATCCCGGACACCGAAGTTGCGGAGCGCCGAGCCGAAATAGACGGGCGTCAGGTGACCTTCACGGAACGACTCCATGTCGAACGGACGGCAGGCCTCACGCGCCAAATTCACCTCCTCGATGAAGGCCTCGCGCTGATACTCGGGGAGGAGGCCAGCAACGTTGTCCGCTTCCGGGCCGTTCACCGCGATCGGCTCAACGTCAGCATCGGAACGGCGGACGGTATTGTGCTTGAGGTGGTAGGTGCCGGAGAAGTTCTTGCCGAGGCCGATCGGCCAGGTGATCGGCGCGGTGTCCAGCGCCAGCTTCTCCTCGATCTCGTCGAGGATCTCGAAGGGATTGCGGCTTTCGCGGTCGAGCTTGTTGACGAAGGTGATGATCGGAATGTCGCGTAGGCGGCAGACTTCAAACAGCTTGAGGGTACGCGGCTCGATACCGCGTGCGGCGTCGAGCACCATCACGGCGGCGTCGACGGCCGTCAGCGTGCGGTAGGTATCGTCCGCGAAGTCTTCGTGACCGGGGGTGTCGAGCAGGTTGAAGACGTGGTCGCCGTATTCGAAGGTCATCACGGAGGTGACAACCGAGATGCCGCGCTCGCGCTCGATCTTCATCCAGTCGGAACGCGTCTGGATACGGTCTTTCTTGGCCTTCACCTCACCGGCGAGCTGGATCGCTCCGCCGAACAGCAGCAGCTTTTCTGTCAGCGTGGTCTTACCGGCGTCCGGATGCGCAATGATCGCGAAGGTGCGGCGGCGGGCCACCGCATCAGATAAAGTCTCAGCCATTGATGGATCCTTTTGTCGCCGCGCTCATACCAGCCGAGGCCGCGCGTGTCGATTGCAAATGCCTGTGAACGGGAATTGGGACATTCCTGAGGCTGTGCTATGAACGCCCACGCAGACACAACCCGGATCGTTAACACGCAAAAAATCCCGGGGACTTGGCCAGATACGATTGACGGTCCTGACTGGGGAGGTCAGATAGGGTTCATGGTTACAACGTCAAATCCTTCATCCGCCGCCCCGACGGTTGGGCTCGTTCGTCTTGCGCATGCCGAGGGCCTGCCGCTTCCTGCCTATGAAACGGCGGGCGCTGCCGGACTCGATCTTAGGGCCGCGCTGCCGGAAGACCGGCAGATCATCCTGCTGCCGGGCAAGCGCGTGCTGGTGCCGACCGGCTTCATCTTCGAGATCCCGCAAGGCTTCGAGGGACAGGTGCGTCCCCGCTCCGGGCTCGCCCTGAAGCATGGCATTACCTGTCTCAATACGCCCGGTACGATCGACAGCGATTATCGCGGCGAGGTTCAGGTTCTGCTGATCAATCACAGCGATATTGATTTCCCGATCACGCGCGGCATGCGGATCGCCCAGCTCATCATCGCTCCGGTGGTCCAGGCGGTGATTGAGGAGCGCGAGCAGGCTGCCGAGACCAGCCGAGGCGCTGGCGGTTTCGGGTCGACCGGAACCGCCTGATAAAGCCGGCTACGCATATCGGCGGTTGATCTTGACACCTGCCGAGCCTCCAGCCGATCATGCAGCCTTCTTATCGGGAGGAGAACATGACGGACGTGGGCTCGGCATTTCGTGCTCTGCATGAGGCCGATGGTATCTTCATCATCCCGAACCCGTGGGACATTGGCACTGCCAGGCTGATGGCCGCGATGGGCTTCAAGGCGCTGGCGACGACCAGTGCTGGTTTCGCTTTCACGCGCGGGCGTCCGGACGGCGATATTCCCTTCGATCAGATGGTGCAGCATTGCCGCGAAATCGTCAGCGCAACGCCGTTGCCGGTGTCGGGCGATCTTGGATGCGGCAAGGGGCAGAGCCCCGAGAGCGCGGCAGAGACCATCTTTGCAGCCGATGCAGCAGGGCTAGCAGGATGCTCCATAGAGGATGCAACCGGCGATCCAAACCATCCGATCTTCGATTTCTCACTGGCGGTGGAGCGGGTGGCTGCGGCGGCGGAGGCCGCAAAGGCCCTCAAGCGTGATTTCGTTTTCACCGCCCGAGCCGAGAACCTGCTCTTTGGCCGGGATCTCGACGATGCAATCAGGCGGCTGCAGGCCTTCGAGGAGGCGGGGGCCGATGTGCTCTACGCGCCAGGGCTGCGCAGGATCGAGGACATCAGGATGGTCTGCCAGTCGGTTCGTCGTCCGGTCAATGTGCTGGCGCTGGATGAGAACTTCTCGGTCGAAGCTTTAGCCGAGGCGGGGGTCAAGCGGATTTCGCTTGGGTCCCGGCTGGCGGTGCTGACCTACGGAGCACTTGAGAAAGCGATGCAGGAGATGCTCTTGCAGGGCAGCTTCGGGTTCAATCGCTACGCTATGCCTTCGGAGCGAATTGTGGAGTCATTCGCCGCGGGCTCGCGGTCGTCGTCTCACGAGACGTCTCAGACTTGAGGCGAGCTTCCATCTGCTGCTTGCGGCGGCAGGCGGGACCGGGGCCGCGCATGTAGTGCCGCTCCGGATGGTAGCGCAGGTCCAGTGCGTTGCGGACCTTGTTGAAACCCTTACTCAATACGCGAACTATGGTCATGTGACTTACAAACCGGTCTTTTTCCAGCTTCTGCTTGATTGTTTGGATCATAACCAAAGTCCGTGAATGCTCGATGAACACATTGTTCGTGCATCGACTAGAGACCAAGTAATAACGGCTGAAAACAGTAGAGTTCACGGCAAATTTCAGGCTGAATCATCTAATCCCGTTGTGTGGTAAGTTTGCAACAGCTGGAATGGCGTGCGGACATGGAACACAGTCGGTCGTTGGCTGTTTGAATCCTCAGTAGCTCAATTGCCAACGAAAAAGAGGATTTACGCCATGGGCCTGTTCACCAGCGACATCAAGACCATGAACGACTTGTTCGTTCACACGCTGCAGGACATCTACTACGCGGAGAACCAGATCACCAAAGCGCTGCCGAAGATGGCGGATCAGGCAACCAACCCGATGCTGCGGCAGGGCTTTGAAAAGCACCTGCAGGAGACCGAAACTCATATCCGGAACCTGGAAGAGGTCTTCCAGCTGCTCGGCATGGAGCCAAAGGGCGTGAATTGCCCCGCGATCGACGGCATCATCAAGGAAAGCAATGAGATCGTCAGCGAAGTGGACGACAAGAACGTGCTGGACGCGGCGCTTATCGCAGCCGCTCAGGCTGTCGAGCACTATGAGATAACGCGCTACGGCACGCTGATCACCTGGGCGCAGGAGCTTGGCCATGCGGACTGCGTTGCCGCGCTGAAGCGCAATCTCGCCGACGAGAAGGCTACCGATCACAAGCTGACGGAACTTGCCGAGAGCCGCATCAACTCGGCTGCAATTCATTAGCGTGAGACATGGAACTTTCGGCTGGTTGCGCCGTTAATTAGACACTGATCTCCTCCTTCCCCGCGTCCCGCCTGCTCCCCTGCTGGCGGGACGTTTCTTTAATTCATGACCGCTTTCGGCTATAAAGGCGTTGTCGGGCAGGAGGCTCGCATGCGCTGGAAGTGGTCGGAACGGTCGGTGATTGCCTCAGCACTGGTGCTGTGTGCAGGGCTATTCGCCATCGGGTGGTTGACGCGCAATGACAATCGCGAAGAGCCCTATCTGCAGATTTCTGGCGGAGGCTTCATCTTCAACTATCGAAATGCCGAGGCCTACTACGGTTTCACCGCAGATGTGGTGAGGCCGGTGGAGAACGGCGCTGTTCTTGAAGCCGAGTTCGAAGATCCTGCGAGCGGCAAGCCGATCGTCATCTCTGAACGCCTCAGTTCCATGACCAACCGTTATGCCCTGCGCACTCCGCCGCTGCATGGCATCGAGGCGGCTAAGCCCTACAAGGTTGGGATCAGGCTCTATGACCGGGAGCGGAAGCAGGTGATCTGGGAGACCGAGCGCAGCTATGCCAGCCAGCTCAGTGATGACATCGTGCCGGATCACGCGCTAACCGTCGGGCCAGGGTATCACAGGCCCGAAGGATTACCGGGTGCCGCAGAGCCCTGAGACAGGGCCCCAGTTATGCTGACGGTGTCGTCGTTGACGAGGTGCTGTAGAGCTGGCTGCGCTCGAAGCCGAGCACGACGAAGAGCGCGATGATTAGCGGAATGATCAGGTAGAAGAGCCGGAAGACCAGGAGTGCTGCGAGCACGTCGGCCTGGTTCATTTCGCTCAGGCCCGTGATGAAGGCGAGTTCCAGTACGCCCAGTCCGCCGGGTGCGTGCGACAGAAGGGCAAGCGAGAACGAGATCACGAAGATGCCCAGCACCACCAGGAAGCCCGGATTTCCCACTTCAGGAAGCGCGAAATAGATGATGGCCGCAGCGCCCACGATCTCCAACGGTCCGATCAGCATCTGCTGGATGGCGATGGACGGACGGGGATAGGAGATCTCGACCTTGCCGATGTGAACGGACCGCAGCCTCAGCAGGCTGCCAGCGAGATAAACGGCCACGATCAGGAGCAGAAGCCCGCCGGTGAAGGCGGAAGCTTCTTCCATCGGAAGCATGTCCACAAACCGTTCCACCACGAGTGGCTCGATCAGGAAAGTGAGCCCGCCGAGGATCATTATTCCCAGGACGAAGGTGAAGGAACAGAAGGCAACGAGAACGCCGACTTCCGACGCTGAAACGCCCTTGGCGGTGTAGGCGCGGTAGCGCACAACCGAACCGGAGAAGACCGAAGCACCGATGTTGTGGGAGAGCGCGTAGGTGGTGAACGAGGTGATGGTTAGGTAAAGCCAGCCGATGTTGTCGCGGCGAAGGTGTTTGAGGGCGAGACGATCATAACCAGCAAGAGCTGCGTAGGCCGCGAGCGTGGCCGCGACACAGAGCAGCCAGTGCATGGGCGAAATCGCTGAAAGGCTGTCCCAGAGCTCATCGAGCGAGAGGCCACGCAGTTCGTGATAGAGCAGCCATGCCGAAAAAAGCACCGCGAGCAGTCCTACAACGGGCCAGAGATATTTCTTCAGCTGCACGGCACCAACTCCAAGTCGTCTCTTCTTTTTCTTATCGTCAATGGCATTCGGATCTTCTGCCCCATGGCACGGGCATCTTCCTCCTCATAGATGCCCGGGTACCCTGGTGTTTAGTCGATATGTTGGCCAATCGTACTGCTCTAGATCTGTATTTCTGCCCTATGCCAGCCAGCGGCCTGGTCCCCCATTCTCGAATAGCCCCGAATGATCTTAAGCATCCCCTTATGGCAACAGTCTGACAGCGGAAGCCCCCGGTGAAAAGAAGAAAAAGCGGCCCGCCTTCGAACAGCGTAAACTTTCACAGGTGATGTTTCGGGGAAGTCCGAAACTCATTCTTTCGGAGGCTTCTGCTGCGATTTTAACAGTGGGCTTTTTTCATCGCCCTCTGCCCAGTCACGGTAGAGCACCGCCCGCGCCAGAAGCATGAGCGTAACCGGCGTCGTGATCGTCACGAAGACACCAATCAGGATTTCGTGGAACACAGGCCGGCTTTCCAGCCAGGTGAACAGGATCATCGAGGCTACGACGATCGAACCCGTCCCCCAACTGGTGCCGAGGGTCGGCGCATGGATACGTTCGTAGAAGGAACGCAGGCGGACCAGACCGATCATGCCGACGAGCGTGAGGAACCCGCCCAACAGGATGAAGGCCGAGATGATGATCGCCAGCCAGAGCGGCATGTTCTCCAGAGAGTTAGTCATTCGATCACCTCGCCGCGCATGAGGAATTTGCCCAGCGCCACCGTGGAGACGAAGCCCAGAATGCCGATGATCAGCGCAGTTTCGAAATAGATCACGGTGCCGGTGCGCATGCCGAACAGAACCAGCTGCAGCATGCCACAGACGTATAGCGCATCGAGTGCGAGCACCCGGTCCTGGGCGCGCGGGCCGCGTAGCATCCGTGTGGTGGCCAGCACCATCGCGAGTGCGATGGCGGCCTGGGAGATCAGGATCGACCAGCTGATTAGGATAGCGCTCATTCGAATATCTCCATCAGCAGATGCTCATACTGATTCTTGATGAGGTCGATCCAGTCCTGCTCATCGACGAGGTCGAACACATGGATCATGAGGACGCCACGGCTGTCGCTGTAGTCGAGCCAGGCCGTGCCCGGGGTGCTGGTGACGATCACGGACAGGATGGCCAGCGCCGTCGGGTCCTTGAGTTCCAGCGGGATCGAGACGAAGCCGGAATTTCGCTTGTTATGCCCCTCGGTCAGGATCAGACGGACGACGGCGATGTTCGACCTGATGATGTCCAGCAAGACCAGCCCGATCAGCTTCGGGATGAGGTCCCAGCGCCGCAGACGCGGGGTGGAGGGCTGCAGCGAATGTAGCCCTTGCGCGGCCAGAAGCGATACGATGATGCCCAGGATGAGCTGGCCAGGCGTGAAGTCGGTCAGCAGCAGCCACATGCCAATGAGGCTGACGATCAGCAGGGGATAGGGGAAGATGCGGCTCATCTGATACCTCCCCGGGGTCCGGGTGCGGCCTGTACGGCGTTCAGGACCGCATCGATATAGGCGTTCGGCTTGTGCAGATCGCCAGCTGTCGCGTCCATGAAGCGCATGGCCGGACCGGCCGCTACAGTAAGTCCGACGGTGACGAGCAACAGGGCTGCGACGGGTGCAATTTCCACCAGCAGCACGCGCGGCACCACGCCTTCCAGAGGCGCCCAGAAGGACCGGATGCCGGCGCGGCTCATCGCGATGAGTGACGCAAATCCCGAGAAGATCAGGAAGGAGGCGAGCCACCAGGCGGAGGAACGGATTCCGGAAGCCTCAGGGTCAAACATGGCCGAGAGCATGGCGAACTTCGCCAGGAAGGCGGACAGCGGCGGAAGACCGGCGAGCAAGAGGGTGCAGATGCCGAAACTTATGCCCAGAACCACAAGCGTTTCCGGAATGGCGAGGCCCACTTCGTTCTCGTTGATTTCCTCGATCTCGCTGTCTTCACCGAAGGCTTCGAGCGTCACGGCGAGAACGTTTGCCGCGGGGTCCTGTCCGCGCTCGATCAGCTCGATTAGCATGAAGAGCGCGCTGATGGAGATCGTGGAGGTGACGAGATAGAAGAGCGCACCGGCGGTGACGCCATCCTCGGCAAAACCCACTGCTGCGAGCAGCGTGCCGGAGGAGATTAGCACCGAGTAACCCGCGAGCCGTCCCAGCGCCTGGGAAGCCAGCACGCCGATGGCGCCGAAGAGGATCGTCAGGAGGCCGGCCAGGAAGAGGAGCTCTGCGCCAAAACCGTTCGATCCGCCCGCCTTGATGCCGAAGAAGAGCAGCGTCAGTCTCAGCAGCACATAGATGCCGACCTTGGTCATGATGGCGAAGATCGCCGCAACGGGCGCCACTGCGGCCGCGTAGGCGTTCGGCAACCAGAAGTTCAGCGGCCAGATGCCGGCCTTGATCATGAAGGCCACGCCAAGGATCGCTGCGCCTGCTTCGGCGATCGGGCGGCTCTGGGTATCGAGCTGGCCCATCAGCACGGCGAGCTGCGCCATGTTCAGCGTACCGGTCTCGCTGTAGATCATCGCCACGCCGATCAGGAACAGGAGCGATGCCGCCAGATTGATGACGATGTAGTGCATGCCCCACTTCACGCGGGCGGCACCCGAGCCATGCAGCACCAGACCGTAAGAGGCTGCCAGCAAGACCTCGAAGAACACGAAGAGGTTAAACAGGTCGCCCGTGAGGAACGCGCCGTTCAGGCCCATTAGCATGAAGAGGAACAGGCTGTGGAAGTGCGTACCGGCCTTTTCCCAGCGTGCCGTCGCGAAGATGAACGAGGGAAGCGCCAGCACCGCCGTTAGCACCAGCATCATGGAGGACAGGCGGTCCAGCACAAGGTTGATCGCGATTGGCGAAGGCCAGTTGCCAAGCAGATAGACGTAGACGCTGCCATCGCCACCGGGGCCGCCGGTGTGGGCGCGTCCGAGCAGGAGGATCGAGACAGCCAGCATGGCCGCGCAGGCCACGGTGGTGATCGTGTCCTTCAGGCGGCGTTCGCGCTCATCGAACATCAGCAGCAGGGCGCCCGCCGCGAGCGGTATCAGAATAGGCGCAATCAGGAGGTGAGTTGGACTGGGTATCATCTTTCAGGCTCACGTCCGTCTACGTGGTCGGTACCGGTTATGCCACGCGAGGCGAGCAGAACTACGAGGAACAGGGCTGTTGTCGCGAAGCTGATGACGATCGCGGTGAGGACCAGCGCCTGCGGGACCGGATCGGCATAGTTCGCGGGGTTGATTTCGATGCCCTTCTCCACCACGGGGGGGCCGCCGATGTAGAGGCGGCCGGTGGCGAAGATGAAGAGGTTCACCGCATAGGAGAGCAGCGACAGACCCATGATCACCTGATAGGTGCGCGGCCGCAGGAGCAGCCACACACCGGAGGCGACGAGAATGCCGATGGCAAGGGACAGGAGAAGCTCCATCAGACGCGCTCCTCTGCTTCGGTCTTGATCGCGCGGGCACGATGGCTGCGGATCGATTGGTGGGCGATGGCGATCAATATCAGGACCGTCGCGCCGACAACCAGGAGCAGGACGCCGAGATCGAAGAGCAGGGCGCTCGCCAGCGGCATGTCGCCGATGTACGGGATGTTGATGTAGCGGAAGAATGTGGTCAGGAACGGATATCCGAACAGCCACGAACCAACGCCCGTCATCATCGCAGTCAGGATGCCGAAGGCAATCCACCGGACAGGCAGGATGCGCAGGCGATCCTCAACCCAGCGCGTTCCGCCAGCCAGATATTGCAGCAGGAAGCCGATCGCCATGGTTACGCCCGCCGCAAAACCGCCGCCCGGAAGATCGTGGCCGCGCATGAACAGGAAGGCCGCCAGAACGATGATGATCGGGAACATCCAGTTCATGATCACTGACGGTACGCGCATGAAGTCGTGCGCCGTCTCACCCAGTTCCCGATCCTGCTGCGCATCGTCATAGGCATTCTGGATGCGCTGCTGTTCCGGCAGGCCGACAGAGTCAGCGGCAGGACGGAAGCGGCGTAGCAGGGCGAAGACCGTCAGCGCCACGATGCCCAGAACCGTGATTTCGCCCAACGTATCGAAGCCGCGGAAGTCAACCAGGATCACATTCACGACGTTGGTGCCGCCGCCACCGGAATAGGCGTTCTGCAGGAAGTATTCTCCCACCGAATCCGCCGGTGCGCTCGTCATGATCGCGAAGGACACGATGCCCATGGCGACGCCGCTGATGATCGCAAGGAAGAAGTCGCGGTTACGGCGCAGGCGTGCTGCAATGCGGCTGGAGGAGTCCACCTCCTCAAGGCGCTTCGGCAGCCAGCGGAGACCGAGGAGGATCAGAACCGTCGTTACGATCTCCACCACCAGCTGTGTGACGGCAAGGTCCGGAGCGGAGAACCAGACGAAGGTGATGCAGGTGACAAGACCCGCGCCGCCGATCAGCACCAGTGCGGCAAAGCGATGGTATTTCGCCTGCCAGGCCGCGCCGACGGCACAGGAGATGCCGACGGCCCAGAGCACCGCGAGAATTGGATCGACCTTCTGAAGGCGCACGGATTCGCTCAGGAACCCGCTGTCGAACAACGGCCATGCGCCGACAACAAGCGCTGTCCCCACGAGGATACGCAGCTGCGGCTGGAGGCGTCTCGTGCCGAAGTTCGCTTCGATCCATCTAGCCCAACGCCAGGACACAGTCACCAGGACGCGGTCAAAGATGCGCTGACCCTTGAGCCAGCGCAGGCCAGGCGGATCTTCAGGCGAGGTGGCGAGGTAATAGCGCAGCGCCAAGTAGAGCAGGATTCCGGCGACGAAGGCCAGAGCGCTCATGATCAGCGGCAGGTTGAAGCCATGCCATACAGCCAGGCTGTACTCCGGCGTGCGCGCACCCAGGACCGAAACCACCGCCGTGTGGAGGTATGGCCCGATCGTGAAGCCCGGAATGACGCCGACGAGCAGGCAAGCCAGCACCAGAAGCTCGATGGGGAGGCGCATCCAGTGCGGCGGCTCGTGCGGCTCGCGCGGCAGGTCCTCGGCCTTGGGGCCGAAGAAGACGGCGTGGATGAAACGGATCGAGTAGGTGACGGCAAAGGCGCTCGCCAGCGTTGCGATATAGGGCGTTGCCGTGTCAAACCAGGAATCGCGGTGCTCGACGATCGTTTCCGCGAAGAACATTTCCTTCGACAGAAAGCCGTTCAGCAACGGCACGCCAGCCATTGCGGCGGACGCGACCATGGCGAGCGTCGCGGTGATCGGCAGGGCGCTGAACAGGCCGCTCAGCTTTCGCATGTCGCGCGTGCCGGATTCATGGTCGATGATGCCGGCCGCCATGAAGAGCGACGCCTTGAAGGTCGCGTGGTTCATCATGTGGAAGATCGCGGCGACCGCAGCAAGCGGGCTGCTGAGACTGAGCAGCGTCACGATCAGGCCCAGGTGACTGATGGTCGAGTAGGCGAGAAGCCCCTTGATGTCCTGCTGGAAGATCGCGAAGTAGGCGCCCACCGCCAGCGAGGCCATGCCAGCGAAGCCGACGATGTAGAACCACTGGTCTGTTCCCGCCAGCACCGGCCAGAAACGCGCCAGCAGGAAGACGCCAGCTTTTACCATGGTGGCCGAGTGCAGGTAGGCCGAAACGGGCGTGGGTGCTGCCATGGCGTTCGGCAGCCAGAAGTGGAACGGGAACTGCGCGCTTTTTGTCAGCGCACCGGCGAGCACGAACAGCAATGCCGGGACGTACATGTTGCTCGAGCGGATCGTATTGCCGGAGGCAAGCACGACGTCGAGATCGTAGCTGCCGACGATGTAGCCGATCAGGACCATGCCGAAGAGCAGCAGGAGGCCGCCCGCACCGGTGATGATCAGAGCCATGCGCGCGCCTTCGCGTGCGGCGGCGTTGTGATGCCAGTAGCCGATCAGCAGGAAGGAGAAGATGCTGGTCAGTTCCCAGAAGACCGAGATCAGGATGAGGTTGCCGGAAATCACCACACCCTGCATCGCGCCCATGAAGCACAGAAGGAAGGCGTAGAAGCGAGGAACCGGATCCTGCGGCGACATGTAATAGCGCGCATAGATGACGACGAGCAGCCCGATGCCGGAGATCAGCATCGTGAACATCCAGGCGAACCCATCCATGCGCAGCGAGAAGTTCATGCCGAGCTCCGGCATCCACTCGATCTCACGCCGGATAACCCCACCGTCTTCGACGTAGGGATAAAGCATGATTGCGATGACGAATGCGGATAACGTGATGCCGGCAGAAAGCCACGCCTCAGTGTTCCGGGCGTTCTCGTGCTGCATGGCAGCCAGAATCGCCCCCAAAAAGGGCAAGATGATCAGGAAAAGAAGCGCGTTCTCATGAAACATTGAATCGGCACAATAATTTAACGGCTACAGAAGATCGATAGAACGTTAACAAATCTTGCAGCCAACAGACCGTCGTTCGCTTTCAGATCCGCAGCAGGACTGCATCAACCCTGAAACGCATCTGTTCGGCATCAAAGATGCCGCACTTAGAACCAGACCGCAGGGGGGGCTCGTGGTGCTCCGGCTTCGTACGGTCGCGACGTCAGGAATGTAGACTTTTCCGACCACTGGCAAGCGGATTCCCGCCCGAAGAAGAGGTCCGGTTCAGCCTTCAGGCAGAGTGCATAAGGCGCAGGCCCGCAGATGAGGTCCAGCGGGGGAGGGGATCCCGCACCGGAATCGCAGGTCTGACGGCGCGCTGCCCAGGGCGACACCGCTTTCGTAAGCTCCGCGCGGCGTTCGAGCCCCTGCCATTTTCCAGCGGGTGCAGGAGCGGCCACAGCCTGAAAAACGGAGAGCATGCAAACAAGCACGAACGTCAGCACAGCTGACGCAACAATAAGGCTATGGCGGTGCTTGTCCGCGTAAGGCAAGAGCCCTCTCCGATTTCGGCTAGATAACTGTTATGTGAGGCTCTGTCGTGCGACAGTCAACCTTTCACTTACCTAATACGCAAATATGAGTGAGAGGTTATGACAATGTCGTTGCGACGCGCTTTTTTCCCGATTTGTCGCGGCGTGTTTCTGCCCGTTCGCCCGAGTCGGCAACAGCAGAATTTTCGGGACAGAACTGCGCAGGGTGCATGATGGACAGGCTTGAGTGTGACCGAATGTTTGCCGCAGTGATGGACGCCGGCAGCTTCACCAAGGCGGCAGCCAAACTAGGCACAACCTCGGGCCAGGCTTCCAAGCTCGTGTCGCGTCTCGAAGCCGAGCTTGGCGTTCACCTGCTGAACCGCACGACGCGCGCCGTTGCGCCTACGGAAGCAGGCCGCGCCTATTATGAGCGGCTGCGCCAGTTGCTCGATGAATACGATGATCTGGACCTTTCCGTGCGCAACATCTCGCAGACACCGCGCGGACGGTTGCGGATCACGGCGCCGCTCACTTTCGGTACGCTGGAGCTGGCCGGCGCGCTCTCCGAGTTCGCAGCGCTCTATCCGGCAATATCGCTCAACGTCAGCTTCGAGGATCGGCTCGTCAATGTCGTGGAAGAAGGATACGACGTCGCGGTGCGCGTCGGCAAACCGGTCGATTCAACGCTCATCGCCCGGCGTCTCTGCGACGTGCGTGTCGTGGCAGTGGCTTCTGGATCCTATCTCGAGCAGCACGGCACGCCCAGTTCTCCGGAAGATCTTGCTGCACATCAGTGCATCCTCGATACCAACTTCCGCGATCTCAACCGCTGGCCGTTCCAGGGCGCCGATGGCAAAACGATCACCGTTGCGGTGAACGGGCGGCTCTGCTTCTCCAATGCCGAGGCATGCCTGCGCGCCGCCGAAGCTGGGCTCGGTATCGCATATCTACCCGGGTTTGTGGCGAGCGATGCACTCCGCAACGGAACGCTCCGCCCGGTGCTGACAGAGTACGGCGCCGGGTACGGCATCTTCGCGCTCTATCCGCACAGCCGGCACCTCGCGGCAAACGTCCGCGCGCTCGTTGACTTCCTGGCTGAGCGTTATCGTGGGGCGGTGGACTGGGTTGCCGAATGATTGTGATTGCTTCCTGAATGGAAGCAATCATCTTCCAGGAGCGTGGATTATCAACGTAACGGGAGGGTGCCATTTTCCCTTTGAGTTTGACGGCGGGCCTTGTTGAGGACGCCACGATCACAACGATCACAAGGGAAACCGAAAATGGCAAACATCACCAACACCGCTCGGACGCAATCGTCCATCATCAGCAATGTCTCGGATGCCGACCTCGCAGCCTTCATTCTGCGCGCTACGATGGGTATTCTTTTCATCATCCATGGCGGGCTGAAGCTTTTCGTCTTCACACCGGCTGGTACGGCACAGTTCTTCGAAAGCATCGGCTTCGCCGGATTCCTAGCCTATCCGGTCATCGCGATTGAGATTCTTGGCGGCATCGCCCTTCTCCTCGGCGTCGGCACCCGTTGGGTTTCGCTGGCACTGGTGCCTGTCATGCTCGGCACGATCTACGCACCGCACGGCGCAGCAGGCTTCTTCTTCTCCAATGCCGGCGGCGGCTGGGAATACCCGGCATTCTGGTCGGTCGCACTGATCGTTCAGGCCCTGCTCGGCAGCGGCGCCTACGCTCTGACCGGCAAGCGCGCCTAAGGATCGACACGCACACGCACACCATCTTTGCCGGCGGGATGCCGGCAAAGGCACTGCAATGAACTAAAAGGAAAAGCCACCATGCTCGTAAACGGAAAATGGACCGCCGACTGGCAGCCGGTGCAGGCCAAGGACGAGAAGGGTGGCTTTGTCCGCCAAACCTCAAGTTTCCGCAACTGGATCACACCCGACGGCAGCGCTGGCCCCACCGGTGAAGCTGGCTTCCAGGCCGAAGCCGGGCGCTACCACCTCTATGTTGCGCTGATCTGCCCCTGGGCGTCGCGCACGCTGATCGGCCGCAAGCTCAAGAAGCTTGAGGACGTGATTTCCGTCTCCGTGGTGCAACCGGTGCTTTCCGATCAGGGGTGGCGTTTCGGTGACTATCCCGGCGCTACACTCGATGACGTGAACGGCGCGACCTACATGCACGAGCTCTACACCCGCGCTGATCCGCAGGTCTCCGGCCGCGCGACCGTTCCGGTGCTCTGGGACAAGAAGCTTGGCACGATCGTCAACAATGAGTCCGCTGACATCCTGCGGATGATGAATTCCGGCTTCGGTGATCTGGCTGATCAGTCGGTGGATCTTTACCCGGAAGCGTTGCGGGCCGACATAGATGCGTTGAACGAACGCATCTATCCAAAGCTCAACAATGGCGTTTACCGCGCAGGCTTTGCCACGACGCAGGTCGCCTATGAGGAGGCGTTCCGAGACGTGTTCGACATGCTGGATGAGCTTGAGGAGCGCATGTCGGACGGTCGCCAGTTCCTCTTTGGCGATGCCCTCACGGAGGCTGACATCCGGCTGTTCGTCACGCTGGTCCGATTTGATGCGGCGTATTACGGCCTGTTCAAGTGCAACCAGCGCAGGCTCGTCGACTACCCGCACCTCAATGATTACCTGCTGCGGACGCTGGACATTCCCGGCGTGCGCGAGACGGTCAACATCGACCACATCAAGGCCGGGTACTATTCCATCAAGGCTCTGAACCCGACGGGCATCGTGCCGGTCGGCCCGGAACTGCCGTTCTAACTGAGACCCTTATCTGAGCCCGTCCAAGGAAGAGTTCCAGTTTGCTTGGCCATACTAGCTCGTGGTTCGACAAGCTCACCATGAGGTAGTATGGCGGCCTGGACCGCAGACAATTCAGTTCGACAGCGCTTCAATAATGCGGCAGTCGGCGATGGCGCCGTGGCTGCTGTGGCTGATCATTCGATCGAGTTCCTTCTTCAGCGCGGTGAGGTCGGCGATCTTGCGAACGACCTCGTCGCGGTGGATGCGAGCTATCTCGTCCACCGCCTCGCAGGAACGCGTGCTGTCATCCGACAGCGTCAGCATGGCCCGGACTTCGTCGAGAGAGAAGCCCAGATCCCGCGCGCGGCGGATGAAGTGCAGGCGCTTCAGGTGCGCTTCTTCATAAGCGCGATAATTGCCAGCCGTGCGCGCTGGCTCCGGCAGCAGGCCTGACTTCTCATAGAACCGGATCGTCTCCACCTTCGTGCCGGTTTCCCGGGCGAGATAGCCGATGGTCAGGCTGCGCGCTTCCATCATAGTTCTCCTGCTTTCCACACTGCACATGTAAGCTTTCGAATTGTCACCGTCGAGGGGTTGACCCTGTAGTGACTACAGGGATTATATCGGGTGCCATACGAAGAATAGTGCCCCCTGCAGGCGTTCATCGCAGGGTGCCCAAGGTGATGGTATGGCAACTCCGACTTCCTACAGGCTGCATATCGCGGACATGGATTGCGCCTCCTGCGCGATCAAGATCGAAACGGCAATCAAGCGGCTTCCCGGCGTGAGCGACATCGAGGTGAACGCCGGGTCTGGCCTCCTGTCGCTGAAGCTCGACGAGGATCGCACCCAGCCCTCTGATATCGCGGCCCGCGTGAAAGCACTTGGCTACAAGCCTGTGGAAGCGGGCGAGGGCCACTCAGGGCACCTTCATAGCCACGCCCACGGGCACGACCATGATCACGGTGAGGCTTGGTGGCAGGGCACGAAGGCGATACTTGCAGCCCTGTCCGGTCTGCTCTTTGCGCTGGCTTTCGCTGGAAGCTATCTGTTTCCCGAGCAGGAAGGGCTCTTCTTCACCATTGCCGCCGCCCTCAGCGTGCTGCCGTTCATGCGGCGTGCGGTGGCCGGGGCGATGCTCGGCGCGCCCTTTTCCATCGAGACACTGATGAGCGTGGCCGCCATCGGCGCCATCATCATCGGTGAATCTGCAGAGGCTGCCGCCGTCGTGTTCCTGTTTGCCGTGGGCGAGTTGCTGGAGAACGTGGCGGCAGGACGCGCGCGCGCCGGCATAAAGGCGCTGGTGAACCTCGTGCCCCGCACGGCAAGGCGCGAGACACCGGACGGGCAGATCCAGGAAATTGCGGCTGTAGAGCTTGCTGTCGGCGATGTTGTGCAGGTCCGCCCCGGTGACCGGGTGCCTTCCGATGGCGAGATCATCGAGGGTCGATCGCAGCTTGATGAGTCGCCCGTGACAGGCGAGTCGGTGCCCGTCGCGAAGGATGTGGGGGCTGCGGTCTATGCCGGAAGCGTCAACAGCGATGGTCTGCTGCGGGTGCGAATCACGCGGACCGCTGCAGACAACACAATCGCGCGCATCATCCATCTCGTGGAAGAAGCGCAGCAGACAAAGGCGCCCACGGCTCGGTTCATCGACCGTTTCGCCTCGCGCTACACGCCTGCGGCGATGGTGGTCGCGGCGCTGATCGCCATCGTTCCGCCGCTGTTTTTCGGCGGGACATGGCACGTGTGGATCTACCGTGGCCTTGCAACGCTGCTCATCGCCTGCCCCTGTGCGATGGTCATCTCGACGCCTGCTGCAATTGCTTCTGGTCTGGCCGCCGGTGCGCGGCGTGGATTGCTGATCAAGGGCGGTGCGGCGCTTGAAACCCTCGGGCACGTCAAGACGGTCGGCTTCGACAAGACCGGCACGCTGACGATTGGCAAGCCGCAGGTGACGGATGTCGTGGCACTGGCCGGACTGGAGGATGCCGTGCTTGCCAAGGCTGCTGCCGTCGAGCGCGGCTCCAGCCATCCCCTGGGGCTCGCCATCGTGCAGGCGGCAGAGCAGCGGAACCTCGACATTCCCAACGCCTTCGGCGCAACGGCGACGGCTGGCAAGTCAGTCCGTGCAAGACTGCGGGACGGATTTGTGGACGTTGGTTCACCCCGCTTTGCCGAAGAGGCCGGCGTTCTGGACGAGGCTGCGCGGGTGAAGATCGACGCCCTTGAGTCAGAGGGCAAGACGGTCGTCACCGTGATTTCAGGGAACAAGTTGCTTGGGTTGATCGCTCTTGCCGACACGCTGCGCGACGATGCAGCGGACGGCATGCAAAAGCTTCAGAACCTTGGCGTCAAGCCTTTCATGCTGACCGGCGATAACGCCCGGGCGGCAAAGGCGGTAGCAGCCCGGCTGCGGCTCGACTTCGAGGCCGAGCTGTTGCCGGAGGCGAAGCTTGCAAAGATCAATGCGCTGAAGGAGCGCGGCCCGGTTGCCATGGTGGGCGATGGCATCAACGATGCGCCTGCGCTTTCCACTGCAAGCGTTGGCGTTGCCATGGGCGGCGGCACGGACGTGGCGCTGGAAACGGCGGAAGCTGCCATTCTCAAGGACCGCGTGGTCGGCGTTGCTGAGCTGATCGCGCTGTCGCGGGCGACGCTCGGCAATATCCGGCAGAATGTCACGATCGCCATCGGCCTCAAGGCCATCTTCCTCGTGACGACGCTCCTCGGAATGACATCGCTATGGATGGCGATCCTGGCGGATACGGGCGCTACGGTTCTGGTGACGGCCAATGCGCTCAGGCTGCTTGCCTTCAGGCCGAAGGTATAAGCTCAAATGAAAGGGCGGCTTTGAGGCCGCCCTTGGTCAATGTTTTCACGTGAATCAATGTTATTTAGCAGTCCTTATCGGCCTTGGCGGCCATGGTCTGCTGGCCTTCCTGCTGAGCTTCAACGTCCTGCTGCGAAGTGGCAATGTCAGCGCCGCTCTTGTCGGATTCGCTGCTCTGAAGCGGCATGTTGTTGCCGTCCTTCTGAACCGTGTCAGCTGCTGCAGTGTCTGTCGACTGGCTGTCGGATGCGGCACCCGCCGGACGTTCGGCCGTCTGAGTGCTGTCCGTGGAGGCGTTTGGTGTGGTCGCGCCAGACGAGGTGTCCGTGGATGCCTGTTGTTCGCTCGACGTCTGCGCTCCTTCCAGAGGAGCCCTCGAGCCGTCCTTGGCAATCCGGTTGGCGTCGGCCGAGCCGGCGTTCGTGTCGCCTGAAGCTGAACCGGTAGCGGCCGGATGGTTCGTGGAGGCGGTGGTGCTGGTATCTACGCATTCATCTGCTAGGGCAAAGCCTGCAGACATGGAGAGTGCAAGTGCGCTGATTGCTGCGATCCGTGTAAATCCGGACATGGGCGTTTCCTTCCTTGTTTCCCAGAATTGGGGCTTGTGAACCGAACCGCATCGGACGCGAGATGTTCCCCGCACTGCTGTTTCTTTCATCAGCAAGCGGGGCTCGACACTCTCTTGGTCAGTCAAGGAAGGCAGTCGTGGATCACCCAGGCTACTGGGTGATCGGCTTGTCGTTCTCGTCCAGAAGCGGGACGTTGTAGTCCAGCAGGAGCTTGTTGATCTCCTCCTGGTTATCTTGGATCAGACGGTTTAGCGTCCGTTTCCACTCCTGATCGGAGGGGCGCACTCCCATGGTGATACGATAGCTCTGACGCGAGCTACCTTGCTCCTTCACCAGCGGAACCATGGTGAGCTCTTCCGAAGCATTCTTGACGTAGTAGCCGGCCATCGGTCCCCAAACGGCGGCAGCGTCGATGTTGCCGCTCAGCAAATCGCGGACCATCAGCTCCGCTGCCGGAGGCACTACGCGGGTATCAACCATCAGGGGATAGATCTTTGCCGTCTTCATCAGCCCAGCCTTGATCAGGCTCGTGCCAGGGGGTGTGGTATCGACCACCCCCACACGCTTGCCCGCGAGCTTCGGGTCGCTGATCGTTTCGACACCGTCCAGATCGCCGCCCTTCTTGTAGATGAGCACGTACGAGGAGCGGTAATAGTGGTTGGTGTTCTGAACCTGCTCGTCACCCTGAGGATAGCCCATGATGATATCGCAGCGGTTTGCACGCAACGTGTTGCGCACGAAGCCGGTCGCCATTGGATACCAGGTGTATTGCACGGACTTGCGGCCGAGCTTCTCGGCCACCAGTTCCGCGAGCTTGTTCTCGAATCCCTCGCCCTTCTCGTTGGAGTAGGGCATGCTGGAGGGATCCGCGCAGACGCGCAGATGTTCAGGATCAACGAGTTCCAGAGCCCGCTGCACCGCCCCATTCGCTGCATTGCCCTCGGACGGGCTCGCCAGATGGAAGAGGGCGAAGGCTGCAGCCAGCGCGAGGCCGCGTGAAACGTAGTTCCTGCACGATACTGTGGCGCTGGCGCGCGGTGATCCTTGGCTATTGAACATGGTCAGCCTTCCATGCAGCTGCGCTCTGCTTCGGCTGCCGCCTCTGTCTTGTCTTCACGCTTCGGCGGACGACCGCGCGGCATGCCGCCGACGGCACGAGCCCGAAGGTAGACATAGAGATCGTCCATGTAGCAATAGACGTTCTTGTTGTCGCCAAAGGCAGGCATCACGTTTTCCTTGCCGCCGCCGACGTTCTTACGTCCTTCCGCGACGATGGAGATGAACGTGCCGTAATCCATTTTCTTCAGAGATTCGGCGAGTGCGGGAGCGTAACTCGATCCCACCCCGTCAGGTCCATGGCAGACATGGCAATCAGAGTGATAGCGACGGTAACCGCTGAAGGTGAACCAGTCGACGACGCCTTCGGGTGAAATATTGTAAGTAGGCACTCCGTCCGCATCGAAATACTTGCCGTCTTCATTCGACACCGCCTTGGCGGCTTCCTTGGAGTCTTGTGCGTTGACGGGAGTGAGAGAAGCAATAGCGATGATAAATGCCGAAACGGCCAAGCGAACTGCCATGAGAGCCTCATATTGTGGATAATCGAACAAGAAAGCCCGGCCGGTTTTTGCCGGGCTTTCTTTAGACAAACCCATTTCTGGGCACGGATCAGTTCGATCCCGGGTTGGTATTAGTCCGGAAGACCGAACACGGTCAGCTGACCACCGAGAGCGGTGTAGTCAGCCAGAGCTGCGTAACCACCCACTGCGCCGAGACCTGCGGTGCCGATCGCCTGCTGCTGATCGGTCGGAGCGCGGTCACCAGCCACTGCCTGCTGCCAGGCTTCCGCACCTTCAGCCTGCAGGAGGCCGCCCGCCAGACCGATACCGGCCCAGCCGCCGACGCCCGACAGAACAGCGAGGTACTGCTTGCCGTCATGCTCGAAGGTGTTCACGTTGCCGATGATGCCGGACGGGGTCTTGAACTTGTAGAGTTCCTTGCCTTCCGTATCGACGGCCTTGATGTAGCCTTCCAGCGTGCCGTAGAAGATCACGTCGCCAGCGGTCGCCAGAGCACCGGACCATACCGAGAACTGCTCAGGGATTGACCAGACGATTTCACCCTTGGCAGCATCCCAGGCAATGAAGTTACCCATGCCGCCATGGCTGTCTGGGGTCGGATACATGGACACCGATGCGCCGACGTAAGGCTGGCCGGCGGTATAGCTCACCCGGTAGGGCTCGTAGTCCATGCAGACGTGGTTGGTCGGCACGTAGAAGAGCTTGGTCTTGGGTGAGTAAGCAGCTGGCTGCTGGTCCTTGGTACCAAGAGCTGCAGGGCAGATGCCGGTGGTGTTGGTGTCTTCACCGTTCTGGTGGGTCGAGTACTCGGCAACTACCTGCGGACGCCCGTATTGGTCGCTGTTTGGATCCATTTCAACGTGGGTTGCCCAGTTGACCTTCGGATCATACTTCTCGGCAACGAGAAGCTCACCGGTTGCGCGGTCAAGCGTGTAGGCAAAGCCGTTGCGGTCGAAGTGAACCACTACGTCACGGGGTTCGCCGTTGATCTTCATATCGTCAACGAGAATGTTTTCATTCACGCCGTCGTAGTCCCATTCGTCATGGGGCGTCATCTGGTAGACCCACTTGGCGGTGCCCGTGTCTGCATCGCGCGCAAACAGGGTCATCGACCAACGGTTGTCGCCGGGGCGCTGTACCGGGTTCCAGGTGGAGGGGTTGCCGGTACCGTAATAGATAAGGTTCAGTTCAGGATCATATGCGTACCAGCCCCAGGTGGTGCCGCCACCGGTCTTCCACTGGTCACCTTCCCAGGTTGCAATGCCTGAGTCAGGTCCGACTGGCTTGCCAAGATGGGTCGTGTTTTCAGGATCCATCAGCGTTTCAGCGTCCGGACCCGTGGAGTAGGCGCGCCAGGCGACGGAACCGTCAGACAGGTTGTAGGCCGTCACGTGGCCCCGGACGCCGAACTCAGCACCGGAGATACCAACCAGAACCTTGTCCTTGAACACCATGGGTGCGGAGGTACCGGACTCTGACAGGCTGCCGTCCTTGTGCTCGCCGTTCAGCACTTCCCAGACCACCTTGCCCGTCTTGGCATCCAATGCCACGAGGGTCGTGTCAGCCTGGTACTGCAGGATCAGAGCAGGGCGGTCGCCTTCCGGCGGCGCATAGGCAACACCACGGTTGACGGTGTCGCAGCACATGATCGGAATAACATTGGCATCCTGCTGCGGCTCGTATTTCCAGAGGATCTTGCCGTCGTTATTCAGGTCAAGGGCATATACGATGTTCGGGAACGGCGTATTGAAGTACATCACGCCATCATGAACCAGTGGACCACCTTCGTGGCCGCGCAGGACGCCAGTGGAGAAGCTCCACTTTACCTGCAGATTCTTCACGTTGTCCTTGTTTATCTGGTCAAGTTCTGAATACCGGGTGTTGGCGTAGTCGCCAGTCGGCATGATCCAGTTCTTTGAGTCTTTCGATAGCTCGATAAGCTGCTCATTGGCCTGTACGGCCAAAGGCGAGCAGCACATCAGCGCAGCCACCGATAAGAAGGCTGTAGTCTTGAGCACACGCATTAAAAGTCCTCCCGACGATCAAAAGTGACAATCGCTGCGCAGGGCTTCTCCCAAGCGCTACACGCGACCATTATGTCAGGGGAATATTTCCGGCAGCGTGTCACGACCGAAGCCCAGGTGAGCAGCGGGCACCTTAAGCTGCCCACCTCACTTGGCCTACGAAAGACAAGCTCCGCTCCCTAGACGAAGAAGTCCTTTGAAGCCGGAAACAAAAATAGATTAAGACAGATTGTCACAACGCACAAGCTTAAAAGTCTGCCCCAAGATGTTGCAATGCAAAATATATTTATTGCAACGCAATATTGCTGATTTTTGTAAAATTCGGGAGTCAATCAGCAAGCAAAAAATTCTTTCAAGCAAGACTTTGGGTGTTAGTATGACTCAGCCAATGGACATATGAATTGTCTCGACAAGATGTCGATGCGGAGGAATTTCATGAGAAAAAGGGGCCTGGCCGCAATGGGCGGTGTGCTCGGGATGCTTGCCGTCTCCGTCTCACCCGCCAGCGCGGCGAACGACTATCCTACGGTCGCAGTTGCAGACTACGTGGTGGCCTGCATGATCAGCAACGGCCAGACGCGTCAGGTGCTGGAGCGCTGTTCTTGCTCCATAGACGTCATCTCGTCCATCATGTCCTACGATGATTACGTGAAGGCGGAGACGGTTGCCCGCATGCAGCAGATGACCGGCGAACGAAGTGCAATCTTCCGTGAGACAGCACCTTCAAGGCAGTCTTTGGCGGCCATCAGGCGTGCCCAGGCGGAAGCCGATATCCGTTGTTTCTAAAGATTTCCGTCAGATCTTCCGCACAACATCCGGGTTTACGCATTCCCAGCGCTTGACGCGGAATCCGGGATGGCTATCCATCCAGCGGGCGATGTGGGGCTGAGCGCGGACCATGCACTGCATCTCAGTGCCGTCGTTTTCAAAGTAGATGTGCTCGGTGCGGCAGTGGCTTGCATCGCTCGCAAGGCAAACTGTCAGCATGAGATCAAAGACAATCATGGGCACCTCCATTCGGTGAATGGAACTTTATGCGTGTGTGCGGATTACTGCGGTGCCAGACAGTCGTCTTAAGTCTAAGCTAGGGTCCTTCGTGGAAGCCGTCAACGGAATAGAGGCAGAGCCTGAATTCCACAGGCGGACGGATGCGGCGTTGCTGTCCTTGACTTCCTGGTTGTGCCGGATAGCTTTGTGATATAGGGACGGAAACGGTTTAGGGGATCCGATACCCGAAAAATGGGCGCCCCCACAAGATCAAGGATAGTAGTGAAATGTTGCACAAATATATGCTTGCGCTCGTGCCAGTAGCGGCGCTCATGGCTGGTTCGGCCCATGCGCAGGACGCGGCCGCCGGTGAGAAGGTGTTTGCGAAGTGCAAGGCCTGCCACGTGGTGGAAGAAGACCAGAACAAGGTAGGTCCGTCGCTCAAGGGCGTAGTAGGCCGCAAGGCTGCTGCCCATGAGGGCTTCAAGTATTCGCCTGCAATGATTGAAGCTGGTGAAAACGGTCTCGTGTGGGATGAAGAGAACCTCGCCGAGTTCATCGCTAACCCGAAGGGCAAGGTGCCGAAGACCAAGATGGTGTTCCCGGGCCTCAAGAAGGAAGACGAGATCACCAATCTCATCGCCTATCTGAAGCAGTTCAGCAGCTAATCAGCTGATCGGAACGCCGCTCTGATGGCGGTCCGAACACGGCAGATTATCCGATAGCCAGGCCTCGCGGTCTGGCTATTGTCGTTTGGAGAAGTTGAGCGGCGTGGTTGGCCTGGAAAGAAGCTAACCCTTCTTGTCCGCGATCAACGGAACGATCGTATTCGCCAGACGGTAAAGGCGCTGTTCGATGAGCGTGGGAACCTCGCAGACATAGGTGATGGACTGCGCGCGTTCCTGGAACATTCGGGTGCTGAAGTTGAAGGCTTCAGTCTGGCGCTGGACTTCCGTCGGGTTCGCCTTCGGATCGCGGGTGAGGGAATCAAGCGCAAGGTTTTCCTTGCGGATGCTGTCAGCCAGCCTGATCTGCTTTTGCGCAACGCGCTCGATGCCGGACATGACATGCGAACGCTCCTGGTTCATGTGCTCGAACAGCCCTTCGGCGAGCTTGAAAAGCCGCTGATCGTGTTCTTCAGGCTTCAGCGATTCAGCGAAATCGCGAATTCTCTGCTGCGCTTCCTCCATGGGGACGCGACGCTGCGCAAGCTCCTGAACGAGGTCGGCCACCTCCCGATCCTCCCGCCAGTCCTTTGCCTCCTCCGGAATTTCCGGGCCGTTCCAGATCTGCGGCAGCGATAACTCGGGCACCTTGCGCTGGACGCAGGGCCAAAGATCTTCAGGTTCCGTCTGCTGCGATGGCTGTTGAGCCGCCGCCTGCGACAGAAGCAATGCAAGCACTGACATGACCACGCCCGTTGTTCGGGCAGGCAGACGCATCATGAGTTTCCTCCTGCGGCCGGTTTACGGGACATGAGCCCGCGCGAAGGATCATAGGCTATGACCGCTCCGGTGAGAAAGACAATAGTGCAGCCGGCAACAACCAATAATGATGTCATATGCAGCTGACCGTAGAAAGCAAAGCGAATCAGTTCCACGGCGTAGGTGAAGGGATTTGCCTGACAGATCTTGTAAAGGAGCGGACTTGCCTCCTGTATTCGCCACAGCGGATAAAGCGCTGAAGAGGCAAAATACATCGGGAAGATGACGAAGTTCATGATGCCGGCGAAATTTTCCAGCTGCTTTATAATCGAGGACAGCAGCATGCCGAGGGAGCCCAGCATCAGGCCCGCGAGCAGAAGCGCCGGCAGGACGGCGATGTAGCCGAAGGGCGGAGGCTTCACGCCCCAGAACCAGGCGATGCCAAGGAAGACGTAGACCTGGGCGAGCGACACGGCGACACCGGCCAGCAGTTTGGAAACGAGCAGATACCAGCGTGGGAAGGGACTGATCAGTAGCGTGCGCATGTTGCCCATCTCACGGTCATAAACCATGGAGAGGGAGGACTGCATGCCGCTGAAAAGCAGGATCATGCCGGCGAGACCGGGCGTGATGTAGATTTCATAAAGCACATAGGTCTTGTAGGGCGGCACGATCGAGACGCCGAGCACCTGGCGGAACCCTGCGGCGAAGATGAAGAGCCAGACCAGCGGTCGCACGAGCGAGGAGATGAAACGCTCCCGCTGGTGCAGGAAGCGCAGCGCCTCGCGGATCAGGATCCCCTTCATGCAGGTGAGGTAGGGTCCAATCCCATAAGGGCGTGAGAGCGGCTCGGGCGTCGTGACCTGCGGAGTGTCAAGGCTCATGGCTCAGGACCTCCTGCAGCTCCACCTTCCGGCAAAGCTTGTTGAATGCTTCCTCCACGGTGAGGGTGCCAGCATGGGTCATGATCGCCTGCAGCGGCCCCGCCGCAGTTACAACACCCTGTCGCAGCATGACGCCATGGTCGCGAACGTCCACCTCATCGATCAGGTGGGTGGCCCAGAGAACGCTGATGCCCTGGTTGGCCACGAGCTTGCGGATGAAGGCGACGATGCTCGCGCGGGACTGGATGTCGAGGCCCACGGTGGGCTCGTCCAGTAACAGAAGCCTCGGTTCGTGCAGCAGCGCGCGTGCGATCTCGACACGGCGCATTTGGCCGCCTGAGAGGCTGCGCACCTTGTCTTTCAGCCTCGTTTCCATTTCAACCGTGTGCAGCACCGCTTCAATACGCTGCTTGGTCTGCGCGTGGCTCAGACCATGGAGTGCGGCGTGATAGGCAAGGTTCTGCTTCACGCTCAGGTCCAGGTCGAGCGTGCGCGACTGGAAGACGATGCCGATGCGGCGGAGCGCCTCACGGGGCTCCCGCGCAATGTCGTGGTTGAAGATGCTGATGGAGCCCTTCTGGATACCGAATAGCCGGCTGATGAGCGAGAACAGCGTGGTCTTGCCCGCGCCGTTCAGCCCGAGGAGCATGGCGATCGATCCGGCTGGAACGGAAAAGTTCACGTCCTTGAGGGCAGGGTGCCTGCCATAGGAATGGCTGACACCCTGGACCGCAATGGCAGCGGGCTCGTTTCCCCCCGGAAATGGATGGATGTGCTCCATGTGCTCCATTGGGTGAGAACCCTGAGGGTTGCCACCCAGTTCCCGTTACTTGATGGTAATCGTGCCCTTCATGCCGCGACCTTCAAGATCGGCGACATGCCAGGTGTGCATGCCCGGACGGACGGCGACGAATTGTACCTGGATCGTGCCCTTGGCATCGAACTCAAGCCAGGCTGGCGCGCCGTTCATGTGGACTTCAAGCTCTTCGATGACGATCTGGTTCATCCAGGCGTTGCGGAACAGGTCGGTGAAGAACTTGTACTCCAGATTTCCCTGGGAGGTAATCTTCCAGCGATAGGCCTGACCGGCAACGAGTTCAAAGTCGGTCTGGTTGACGGTGAAATCGTCATCTGCCGAACCGAGGATCAGTTCGGGAAGATCCTTGCTCGCCCTGGTTACCTGCTGCGTCGCCTGCGCCTGGGGGGCATCATCATCGTCGTCGTCCTTGTCCTGCGCCAAAGCCGGCTGGATGTGAAGCATGGCCGCGATCGACGCTGCAACAAGGGCATAGAAATACTTACGCATGAATTTCTCCTCCTTACATGGTTGGTCAGACAGGACAGCCTCCATGTCCCATATGCCTCAAGGCGTTGGCATCAGTTTGGAGCAACAACCACGCCCCATGGCTGGTCCCCGACCGTTACCGACTGCACCGGTTCATCGGTTGCGACATCGATGAAGGTCACGTCGTTGGAAATGCCGTTCGTGCTGATGATGTACTTCTGGTCAGGGGTGAACGCGAGCTGCCAGACGCGCTGACCGACCAGCACATATTTGGTCACTTCGTAGGTGCTGGTGTCGATCACGGCCACGCGGTTTGCCGGCCCAAGCGCCACATATGCCTTGGTGCCATCCTCGCTGATACGAACGCCGACGGGCTGGATCGATTCGGTGCGCAGGCCGGGGATCTCGAAGGTGATCTTGTGCTTGATTTCGCGGCTTTCATTGTCGATTACCGAAACCGTGCCGCCGATTTCAGCACTGACCCAGACTTCCGAGCCGTCCGGATTGAACTCGGCAAAACGCGGACGCGAATCCACGAGCACGTTGTGGGTGATCTCATGCGTTTCCGTATCGATGAAGTGGGCCATGTTCGTCGTTTCCGACGTATTGACCAGCGTCTTGCCGTCCGGGCTCATGCCCATGCCTTCCGGCTCCACACCCACCGGGATCTCCACGATCATGCGCTTGGTCTCGACGTCGATCACGGTGACGAGGTTGTCGTCCTCGTTGGCGACGTAAAGCCTCTTGCCGTCAGGCGACAGAACGAAGAGCTCAGGATCCGGACCGGAGGGCAGGGTGCCGACGATCTTGTTCGTCGCGGTGTCGATGATTTCGACAGTGTCGTCATCGCTCGCGCAGAGATAGACGTACTTGCCGTCGTGCGAGATGGTAATGCCGCGCGGCCGCTGCCCCACGTTGATGGTCTCGATGACCTCCATGGTTTCCGTATCAACGATGGAAACGGAGTTCCCGCGCTCGTTCGAAATATAGGCCTTGTAGGCCAGAGCCGGCGTTGCAGTTGATGCCATCAGCGATATCGCTAAAAGCGGCAGATATCGTCGCATGCATTTCCTCCCTATTTGTTCTTGAACTGCCGAGTGCTTGGATCAGAGCTGACATGCGGTCTCGGGTTGATCGACGCCGAGCGTGTCGAGTTCGGATACCTGATGCAGGAAACCCTCCTGTGGTGACGTTGAGACAACCTGGCTGCCATCGCCAAGGAACACAGGCTGGCGAAGCTGCTGATTCCACTTGCGGTAGGTGAGCCGCTGGCCACGGAATGCTGCGACCTGGAAGTCATCCGAGCGAATGAACTCGGCGAGCTTTTCCGTTTCCCCGCTCTGGGTGCGGGTGGCCGCTTCGCCGATGCTGCGCACAGCCGTCCAGGCGTTCATGTCGACGGAGATCATGCGGCGCTTGACGGCCTTTTCGAACCGATTCTGGATCTGCGTCCCGCCCCATTGCTCGCTTGCCGGATGCCAGGAGGAGGGCCGCAAGCCGGCGCTTCCTGCAACAGGCCTCGGAACCCACGTCCGATAGGGAAGATATCCGGCAAAGACCTCACTTTCGTCAGCCGCCAGCAACACGTCATGGGCCGGCAGGTCCTGGGTGAAGACCGGCATCAGGCGCTGGATCTGCGTTACGCCCGTGTCACTGCGGCGGGCCGTGCCTGTATCTTCGAACTCCTTTTCGGCCACGATGCTGCCGCCGAAACGTTCAGCGGCGCGGCGGAGCGCTTCCGCAAACAGCTTGTCCTCCTCATGGGAGCCATAGATCAGCACCCAGTTCCGCCACTGCTTCCAGATCAGGTACTGCGCCAGCCCGTCCGCCAGCATCGAATAGGTTGGTGCGGTATGGAAGACATTGGCGCGGCACTGTTCCTCACGCAACGCATCCTCGCGCGAAGCAACATTGAAAACAATGATGCCCTGCTCGCGGCCCGCATCGGCTATCGCCAGCAGTTGCTCAGCAGAAAGATCGGCAAGCACGAATTTCACACCGCTCTGAACCATCTGGTTAAATGGTTCGACAGCATCTTCATTCGGTTTTATCTGTACCACATCGAGCGTAAACTTCTGACCGAGGAAGGAACCGGTGGTATTGTTATCGACAATCGCAACCTGGGCGCCGGCAACACCAGCATCGGCGGGTGGAATGTCCATGACGGACAGTGCCAGCTCCGGCTCATATGCGCGAAGGTAACCGATCTTGATTTCGATCGGCGTTTGACCGCCGGCTGCGTTTGACCCGCCCTGCGCGAACGCTGCGGAGACATTGAAGACGAAAAGAACCAAAAGAGGCAGCAAGAAGTTGGGCACTCTTTTATTTGTCACAACAACCCTCCTGCTGAAGATCGCATCTTCGCAGCCCAAATTTGTCAAATGGATAGGTGCCTAAACATCAGTCTAGTGAGATTGGATATTTTGACAATGGCATATATTCCCGGTTCATATGGCAAAAGTTCCCGAACCATCGTTTGTGGTTTGCATTTGGCGTAAATATTGTAGCAATTGGTGCTATGTACGGGTCAGCGGGAGGTGTCGATGGTTAGGTTGCTGGCGAGCGTCAATGGCGTAAACGAGGCTGAAACAGCGCTACTCGGCAATGTCGATATCATCGACCTGAAGAACCCCGCCGATGGCGCATTGGGTGCCCTGCCACCGCAGGCGGTGCGCGAGGTGGTGGACTTCATCGCTGGCCAGAAGCCGGTGAGCGCGGTCTGCGGAAACCTCGCGATGGACCCCGGGCAGGTTCTGAAGGCAGCCGAGACCTATGCCGCTACCGGCGTCGACTATCTGAAGATCGGACTGCTGCGGGAACCGGAAGCAGCCGCCTGCATCCGCGCACTCGGGGAATTGGCCAAAAGCGTTAAAATCGTCGCCGTGCTTTTTGCCGATCAGGAGCCGGACCATGAGTTGCTGCCCCTGCTTGTCGAAAATGGGTTCCATGGCGTGATGCTGGACACGGCAGAAAAGAGCACGGGCGGGTTGTTGCGCAAACTCTCCGTCGATCGGGTGGCACGCTTCGTGGCCCAAGCCAAGGCGTTGCAGCTCAAGGTGGGCCTCGCCGGATCGCTGGAAGCGCCTGACATTCCCCGGCTTCTTCCGCTGGAACCGGATTTTCTCGGCTTCCGCAGCGCACTTTGCACCAGTGGCCGCGACAGCGCGATCGATGAAGACGCGATCCGCAGCATCCGTTTGCTCATCCCTGAAGAAGTGAAGGCCAACGGTGCGGCGCCTGCCGATTTTCGGCTGCTTGCGCGCGGCTACACGCCGGCGGAGGTGGATCTCGGCACGGACAAGATCTTCGTTCGTGAGTTCGTGCTGCCGATGGAAATCGGCGCCTACAGCCATGAACGCGGGCGCACGCAGAAGGTTCGTTTCGACGTCACGGCAGAGGTGCAGCGCGTCACCGATAATCCGCAGGACATGCGGCACGTCGTTTCCTATGACATCATCATGGACGGGATCCGTACGATCGTCGCCTCCGGGCACATCGACCTCGCCGAAACGCTGGCGGAGAAGGTGGCGAGCCATGTTCTCGCCAATCCGCGCGTGGTGCGAGTTTTCGTGCGGGTCGAGAAGCTGGAGGTTGCGCCGGCGAGCGTAGGCGTGGAAATTGAGCGTGTGCGTCAGGAGGGAAGCACGAGATGAGCCTGATAGTCGTGAAGCTCGGCGGAAGTACCGCTGCCGACACACGGCTCTTCGCTTGGATCAAGGCATTGACCAAGGCCAATGTGCCATTTGTAGTCGTGCCTGGTGGGGGATCCTTCGCGGACCAGGTGCGGGAGGCACAGGGTAGGATCGGCTTTTCCGATGAGGCTGCGCACGAGATGGCGATCCTCGCCATGGATCAGTTTGGCCTGATGCTTTGTGACCTCAGCCCCCGCTTCCGGCCAGCCAGGGAGAGGGAGGAGTTTTGGCAGGTGCTTGAGGAGGGAAACATGCCCGTCTGGCTACCGTCAACCATGACGATCGGGAGGAGCGATATCGCAGCTTCTTGGAGCGTTACGTCGGATTCGCTCTCCGCCTGGCTTGCCGGAACAATCGGGGCGGAAAAGCTCTTGCTGATCAAGCAGACCGACGAATTTTCGGAGGAGGATGACATAGCAGCGCTTCAGAGCAGAGGAATTGTCGACGAGGCGTTCGGCGCGATGATGCGGTCGAACGTGCGCTTGTTTGTGGCTGGCCCACAGCATCTCGCCGAGGCCGCTTCCCTGATGGAGCAGGGCAGGCTGCCGGGGCTCAACATCGCACACGGAACCAGAGCAAGGAGCGCAAGCGCATGACAAAGCTGCATACGCCGCGCTGGGCCTGGGTGCTGACCGGCTCCGGCCACTTCTTCACCGAGAGTTTCGACATGATCCGCGAGCTCGATCATTGCGATATCTTCGTCTCGAAGGCGGCGGAAGAAGTGCTGCGCATGTACAAGCTGAAGCTCGATTTTCCCGAGCATATGCGCATCCTGCGGGACAAGACCGCGAGCTCGATCCCGGTGGGCGAGTTCTATCATGGCGTCTACCATACAGTCGTCATTGCGCCGGCGAGCTCGAATTCCGTGGCGAAATTCGTCTGGGGCATCTCGGATTCGCTGCCCAGCAATGTCTATGCCCAGGCGGGCAAGTGCCGGGTGCCCTCGATCGTGTTCGCCTGCGATACATCGCCCGAGATGATGACGCGAGCACCGCACGGCATGGTGCCGGTCTATCCGCGCCGCATCGATCTGGAGAACACCGAGCGCCTGAAAACTGCCGATTACACGGTGGTGGTGGAAACGCTTGAAGAGCTTACGGATGCCATCAGGGCGCGACGCAAGGTGCTGGAAGGCCATGGCTGAGATCCGCGCGTTCCTCACCGGCAAGCTTGCGCGTCCAAGGCTAGAGAAGGTGCTCACAGGTCTCGGTCAGACGGATTTCGAGTGGCGGATCGTCGACACCGGCGTGAAGATCGCGGCGCTGATGACGGAGGAAATCATCAAGCGGCGGGTTGAGCTTCCGGAGGGGACGTCGCTTGCCGTTCTGCCAGGGCGGTTTCGCGGTGAACCGGAGCGGCTGGCGGAGCACTTCAAGGTTCCTTTCACGCGAGGGCCGGACGAATTGGCGGACCTTCCCGCGTTTCTTGGCAGTGAAGGTGGGCCGCCGGATCTTTCGGAGTATGACATCCGCATTTTCGCGGAGATCGTCGATGCCTCGGCCTTGCCTATCGAAAAGATTGTCGAACGTGCGCAGGCCATGAAGGCTGCGGGAGCCGATGTGGTCGACATCGGCTGCCTGCCGGATACGCCGTTCCCGCATCTTGCCGAAACGGTGCAGGCGCTGAAGCGGCTGGGCATTGCCGTCAGCGTTGATTCCGCCAACCCTGAGGAATTGCGCACGGCGAACCGCGCTGGAGCTGATTTCCTGCTGAGCCTTACCGAGGAGACCCTTTCGATTGCCTATGAAGGCGAGGCGGTTCCGGTGCTGATCCCAGCCGTTCCCGGCGACCTTGCATCGCTTGACCGCACCATCGAACGCGCGAAGGAGAAGGGCCTTCGCTTCATCGTCGATCCGGTCCTGGACCCGATCCATTTCGGCTTTGCTGCGTCGCTGCATCGCTATTACGAGACGCGCCAGCGCTGGCCTGACGTCGAGATCCTGATGGGGACGGGCAACCTGACGGAGCTCACGGATGCCGACAGTGCGGGCATTACGGCAACGATGCTGGGGCTCTGTTCGGAGCTTGCGATCCGCAATGTGCTGGTGGTCCATGTCAGCCCGCATACGGTGCGAACGCTGGAAGAGCACGATCTGGCGCGGCGGATGCTGTTTGCAGCACGCCGGGATGGATCGCTGCCGCGCAAGTATCATGCGGGGCTGCTGCAGGTGCATGACCGCAAGCCCTTCCCGTCGTCAACGGAAGACGTGGCGGAACTCGCCAGCGAGGTGCGGGACAGGAACTTCCGCATCATGACGAGCCCCGAAGGCGTGCATATTTTCAACGCGCAGGGGCACCATGTGGCGCGCGATGCGTTTGAGCTTTTCCCGAAGCTTGGTGTTGAGAACGACGGCGCGCATGCCTTTTATCTCGGCGCGGAGCTTACCAAGGCGGAGATCGCCTGGAGCCTCGGCAAGCGCTACGCACAGGATGAGCCGCTCAACTGGGGCGTGGCGGTGCCGGAGCGGGTGGAGGAGCGTTCGCGCCTGAAAGAGGCCGGGCACACGCTGCGGCTGAAGAAGAACGCTGGCAACAGCGACGAGGAAGAGGAAGGCTGATGCCGTATATTCGCGAGTCAATCCTCACGACCGTGGACGGCGAGGGCGAGGTTCACATCGCGCCGCTCGGAATCATCCAGGATGGCGAACACTGGATCATCGCGCCGTTCCGCCCCTCCAAGACGCTCGACAATCTCCTGATGAACCCGGTCGCCGTTGCGAGCTACACGGATGACGTGCGGATCTTTGCCGGATGCCTGACCGGGCGCAAGGATTGGCCGATCGTGAGCATCAAGGACTGTCCGGTGCCGCGGCTCGCAGCCGCTCTCGCCCATAGCGTGCTGGAGGTCGTCGGTACGCAGGATGACGAGGTGCGTCCGCGCTTCCGCTGCCGTGTGATTTCAGAGGAAGCGCACGCGCCGTTCCTCGGCATGAATCGCGCCAGGGCGGCGGTTCTGGAGCTCGCCATTCTGGTGAGCCGCCTCAACATGCTGCCACAAGAGAAAATCGAAGCCGAGCTCGCCTATCTCAAGATCGCCATCGACAAGACCGCCGGGCCGGAGGAACTCGAGGCATGGGACTGGCTGATGGAACGCGTGAACGACCATTTTCGCGATCAGCTGCCGACGATCTAAATCATGTGCAGACCAATCTGAAGCCCTCGTGGTTCGGCAAGCTCACCATGAGGGAGTTTGTGCTTGGTTCACAACCCAGGTACGGCCAATAGTGCTACCGCAGCGGCAGGGGCTGCGTCGCTTGCGGAAATGCGGCAGCTGTCTTCCGAGGGGAGCAATTCCGCAAAATCGATGAACTTCCGGTCCAGCCGCTGGGCGAGGCGCTTCACCTGCCAGCGGCCGATGCCGGCGCCGATCAGCGGTGCGTCATCCGGCAGGTCGCCCGAGACAAGGATCGCGGCATCGTGGATGGTGCGCAGCTGCCGCTCGGCAAACCAGAGTGCGATCTGCCGCCACTCGTAGTCGCGGAGGTCGCCGGCGTCGTGTCCCACGAGCCGTGACACCCGGGCGATCGAAGCCTCGACGGTCTTCGGGCCATTGTCGGCAGTGCGGTGCTGGTCGTCCTCGTCGCGTAGCACACCGAGGATGCGGTAGACGTCGGACATCGAGGCAAAATACTCATTCATCAGCGGCGTGAAGCGCCCGCGAACCGGCGCTTCGGATGCCACGGCGATGGGGAAGCTGCGGACGAACCCAGTGTAGACGAGCTCGCCATGCGCGAGCCGTTCGGCGTCGGTGTAACCCGAGGCCTGCACCTTGCCATCGCGGATGCGGAGTATGTCTGTGGTGGTCGAGCCCATGTCAACGAACAGCGCGTCGGGGCGGAGCGAGCCCACGAGCGATGCGGTGGCGTGCCAATTCGCGGAGGCAACCTCCATCGGTATTTCGGCGGCCCGTTCCACGGAAACGAGGCCGGAGCGGGTGGCGTAAATCAGGTTGCGCGTGGTTGGAAATCGTTGTGCGATCTCCCGCAGGAGACCGGCGACGCCCTCGGCGCGTGTGGGATAAGCCTCGGATAGCTCACCGGTCATGGTGAAGGCGCAGACCGGCGCATCTTCGTAAAGGTGGCGCGATTGGTGGAGGGCGGCGTCCAGCGTCTCCATGCCCATCCAGAGCGGCATGCCGACGGTCATGGCAGCCACGACGCGGCCGTGCTCCACCCGCACCACCTTCAGATGCGCGCCGCCAATGTCGAAACCGACAACAGGATTTGAGCGTTCCGGCATCCGAGTTCACCTTGCTGCGTGATGAGACTAGAGTGGCGCATCATGCAAGCGAGGAGGCGCTGTTGCAAATCATTCCGGTGCTGGATCTGAAGATGGGCCAGGTGGTTCGCGCCGAAGGCGGCAAGCGCGACAGCTACCGCCCGATCGTCACGCCGCTGAGTGATACGTCAGAGCCCCTTGGCGTGGCAAAGGGGTTGCTGCGCCTGCATCGCTTCAGGACATTCTACGTGGCGGACCTCGATGCGATTGAGGGCAGGGGCGACAATCTTGATGTCATCAGCCAGTTGCGCGGCTTGGTGGGACGGGTCTGGGTCGATGCCGGGGTTGAGGATGAAGCCACGCTCGTCAAATTGCTTGCGGAAGACCATGTGCGCGTGGTTATCGGCAGCGAGAGCCAGGCTGACGCCGCGTTGCTTCTACGGTTTCGGGATGATCCGCGCATTGTACTATCGCTCGACTTTTTCGCCGACGGCTATCGGGGACCGCGCGAGATGCTTGAGAAGCCGGACTTGTGGCCGGGCGAAGTGATCGTCATGACGCTTGCGAAAATCGGCGGAAGTTCTGGCCCGGATTTCGAGAAGCTCGAGGAAATCATTCGCCTCGCGCCCGACAGAAAAATCTACGCTGCGGGCGGTGTTCGCTCCGAAGACCACCTCAATAGGCTCGAGGAAATGGGTGTCGATGGCGTGCTTATGTCCAGCGCACTGCATGGGAACAGCTTGAAAAGCGAGATTTTCTCGCAGTACGACTAGCAACGACAATAAAAATGCTGTCAGTACATCCTGGAACATCGATGGCAAATGCTCTCAGCGCAAGCGGCAGCCGCAGTATGTGCCGGCCTCGCGTCGCCTCCGCTTGGATCATTTCAGTGTTTCATAGAAATGCTGCGATGATGCGAGCCGTTGTTAATTCCGGACGGAAAATCGGTTCCCATTTTTCCTGGTTTGCTCCAGGTTGTACTCAATGTTGCACACATGTGCCGCTCAGACAGCCTCGTGCCCCGCGATAAAGCAGGCAAATAGCAACGATCGCGAAGCATATACAGCATAAACACCATGAAGCAGGCGCAGAGTTGCGCCCGCATTTAAGGCTACGGGAGGCAATAACCGTATCGGCTCAGCTCTTTTGCTGAGGGCCGAGGCCAACCATCGATTTCAAGTAGCTCCAGAGGGACCAGTATTCAGGGGTCCGCTCCGAGCGGTCAGTTCATGACGGAGCACCAAACGGATGGGTAACGGAATTGCGCCGCTCGGTCACTTCGGCAGCTGTCGGTGTACCGTTTACAGCACGCTCGATCGCTTCCTTGGTGGCGCGATAGTTGTAATCCTGGATCTTCGCATCATCGCTGGCTTCCCAGTGGATGAAGACGCCAACACAGATAAACACGTCGTCCGCTTCGTCGGCCGGAATAATGCCTTCGGCGACCGCGTCCTGCACTGCCTTGGCAACGCCGTACTGCGCAGGTCCAAACATCTGCACCGCCTGCTTGGCACCCTTGATCGTAACCTTGTTGAACATCACGGTGTTGGGTTTGCAGGGAAGATTTGGTGCAATAACGGCAAGCAGTGTGGTGAAGCCGTCCTTGTTGTTTGTCAGTGCGTTACAGAAGGCAGCCTCTACCGGGCTTCCACGCGGGCCAATGAGCAGGTCGATATGCGCCACTTCATTGCCATCACCCACCAATGACTCGCCAACCATTACTTTATTGATTTTCGCCATACCAATGTTCCTCCTAGACATGGTGAAAGTCCAAGGGTGCCGCACCAGGCAGACACCCAGTGGACCGACTATCCTTGTTGGCAGCACCCGGTATTCTACCAGGCCGGTTGGCTAGATAGTCACGGAAACTCGTCCTCCGCGAGTAGATTGAAGCATCAAGTTGGACTTATTGCAAGCTGGTCATTGAATGATGATTCAAGATTACGAATATTCGTGGGCTAAATACTTCCGCGCTCGATCGCGCGGATTCTTGTGCGCTGCAAGAAAGTGCAAGTCTGTAGAAAAATCGGACCCTGGTCAGCTTGCAGCCCGGCTCATTTTTCTTAGTTCGCTGGCAAAACAAGTTGCGACCGTCAGGTCAGCCGAGGTTCCGGGATTGAGACCCCGCGCTTTCAGCGACTGGTCGAATGCCAGCAGCTTTTCCATGCGTGCCTCAGGGTCTTCAGAGCTCAGATCGCGAAGGATTGCAGCGGCTTCGCGCCTTACTTCCGCTGCAGCGGGCTGGCCATGCTTGCGCAGGATGTGGCTGTCTTCGAAGAGGGAAAGAAAGGCGAGATAGGCAAAGATTGTCGGCCACATGCCGGTTTCACCGGCGTGAACGGCAGCTTCAAGTGCGGGTACGCCGGTTTCGAAGATGTCGGCATATCCGTTGGTATATTGCCTCGCGATCAGATCGCGATCGGCGGCGAGCGCCATGGCTTCCAGGATGCCGGTTTTCGGCTCCTCACGCACATCGTGCTCACCAGCGGAACCAAGGCCACCCGGCGAGGTCAGACGGATCGCTTGGTAGATCGCGCGGGTATCTTCCAAGTCGAGCGATGTCAGGATTTTTCCGACTGAGCCCCGGAGGTTTGCTGCGTTCCCTTCTGCGGCGCTGGCGAGCGGAACGCAGAGCAGGAGGATGCCCAGATTGGTGTTCGTCCGGACGGTTTCGCGGGTTGCCGCAACTGCCTGAAGGATGCGCTCGCCCGGCGACTGGATCGGGTCGGCGACGATCGGCGCAGTTACGCGCGCGCTCTCCAGAAAGTCATGGATCGTCATCCGGTGGCCGTCAGCGAAGCGGTGCACGTTGCCCGGCTTCAGCGCATCGATCTCAGCTTCGCAGGCGGAACGGTACGCTTCCTCGATCTGGCGGCGCGAAAGCATGTCAGACTGGCACGGCGGTTTGCAGCGGGATGGAGCGTGTCGCGTCGAGCGCGGAGAGCATGCCCTCCACGATTGCCTCGCCGACATCGGTTTGCGCCACTGTCTGGAGCCCGGCCCAGGCAGGCATGGAGTTTACCTCGATCACAGGAAGCGAGCCGTCAGCCGCAGGAACGATGTCCACGCCAGCGAAACCCGCCCCCACGGCGCGGGCAGCCCGGAGGGCGAGGTCAGACAATTGCGCGCGAAGCGCCAGCGGAACAGCCTCGGGCACTGCTCCACGTTGAACGTTCGTCACCCAGTCGTCGCCGCGACGGATCATCATGTCGACCACGCGACCGGCGCAGACGAAGACGCGAAAATCACGATAGGGCGGGCCATCGCGCCGGATGTAGCGCTGGAGGTAGTAGGTATCTGCCATGAGATCAGGCGCGGGCAAGTCTTGCACCTTGCGGATGAGCTTGATGCCTTTTCCCTGCGCACCGAACAGCGGTTTGAGCACAAGTGGACCGTTGGATAGCTCGCGCTCGGCCACCGCTTGGGCCTGCTCCAGACCCTCCACCGCGAAGGTGGGAGGGGTTGGAATTCCGGCCTGCTGCAGGAGGAAGGTGGTCATGGATTTGTCGACGCAACGCTCGATCGATTGGGCAGAGTTCCACACCATGACGCCGAGGGAGCCCAACGCATGCAGAATGCTCAGTCGCCGCGTGACAGCCTCGAACGTGCCCGCGCCCATGGAGCGGACAAGAACGGCATCCGGAAGCGTGTTGCCGAAGCCAGGCATGGCAAAGCCCGAAGGGCTCGTGCTGTCAAAATGGACGGCTTCCAGCCGGGTGAGGTGAACCTCACAGGCGCGCTTTTCGAAGGCTCGAGCCAAGGACTTGCTGCGGTCGCCAAGCTGGCTAGAGATCATCAGGATCTTCCACATTCAGTGCGGCTTTCCCTTTGCCACGCTCAGCCTTGGCCCCAGTCCAGGCGGCCGAAATCACGCGCGCCAGTCCGGAACGTCTCGCCCGTTTCCATTGAGGTCACGATCACCTCTGCAGGGCTGAAGAGCAAGGGGTCGATCGCATAGAAGTCGCCCTTGAAGCGTTCGAACACCTTCGTGAACGGCTCGCCATAGTCGCGCGACGAACTGCTGGGAAGCTTTTGCGCCAATTCCCGCGCGGCGTCGAGCGGACCGGTGACGAAGAGCTGTGCCAGACCGCCGTAGATGATCGCGTCATTGGTGCGGCCCATGGCCTGCATGAAATCAGGATGCGGTGCGGGGACGGGCGCGCGGGCAATGCCCTCGACAATGTCATCGATCGGAAAATCAATATCCTTCGCCTTGTGCAACGCCACTTCGAGAACG
This sequence comes from Nitratireductor aestuarii, assembly GCF_014641695.1. Classification (GTDB taxonomy): domain Bacteria; phylum Pseudomonadota; class Alphaproteobacteria; order Rhizobiales; family Rhizobiaceae; genus Chelativorans; species Chelativorans aestuarii. Next base: position 364,272 of record NZ_BMIF01000002.1, read on the forward strand.
CGGGCAACGATCTGGATCGTGCCGGCAAGGCTTTGCGTGGGCGCATAGATGAAGGTCAGGTTTTCCGGGGTGACTCCGCTCGCTTTCGAGACCTTGCGCACAAGCGCTTCTGGTGGCGGGTCGGCGGTTTCCAGCACTACCACGGAGTGGCTTGCCTGCTCACGGTAGGTCAGAATTTCGAACAGCGGTTCCACGCCCGCGAGCACCCGCACGGGGCCGGACCCCATGGCGAAATACTTGCCCTCGGAGAGGTTCCAGCCGGCATATTGGCTGCCGAGGCAGGCCAGCACCGGCTGCGAGGAGCGAACCTCAATGTTCAGTGCCCAGGGCTCCGAAGGCCCCATGGCGAGCTTCACCGTCCCGAGGCCGCCCATGCAGATTTCCGCAATGCGCAGTCCTGCCTCTATGCTTCCGCGCACTTTCGCGCCGGCGTCGATCAGGCGGCAGTCGAGCGGCCCTTTCGCCACGGCAATGCGCAAGCGTTCCGCCTCATGGACCATGCCGTCCGCGATGGTATTTGCCCGTTCATTCAGAAATGCGGAGCCGTCCTTCATGCCGGCCCTCCCTTCTATCTCGATCCCGACACGATTTCTCTCAGATGCCCCTCCCGCTGGAAGAGCAGCTCCTGCGCTTCGTAGGCCGTTTTCCCTTCGGCGAAGATGGTGCAGATCGGCTCATCGCGCCGGATGTGCGTTCCTGCCGGCTGGCGGTCGGCGAGCCAAGCGGGCCAGTCGATCTCCGGAAAGGTTTCAATATCTTCAAACGCATAGACGACCATGGACGCCATGGAGTTCTCATGGACCGGCAAGGGCGCTTCTTCGCCACGGCTTGCCGCAAGATGAGCGGCCAGAAGCGGCGCATCCTCGTGATCGAAGATGTCGAGCGTTGCGCCCGGACGGGGATTGATCTCAAGCAGATGGTAGGTCTGGCCAGACTTGATGAAGTCGGCGCTGCACATGCCGATGAGGCCCGCGCTGCGGCTCAAGGCGGAGAGCCATTCTGCGATCATCGCCGCATCTTCATCGGGGAAGCTTTCGAGCCGTACCGCGCCGCAGAAACGATAGGGGTATTTGGGAGTCGGGCAGGTCCATTGGTGGCTGAAACCGACCATCCGTGCGCCGGTCGCATCGGCCATGAACAGAGCCGAGACGCTCGAACCCTGCACGGCGCGTTGGTAATAGATGCCGTGGGTCTGCTCGGCTTGCGCCGCCGGGAAGATGTGCAGACCGCCCGCGCCGCCGGTCAGTTTCGCAAGCCATCCTTTCGGCTCAGAAGGCAATCCAAGCTCGATCTCCGGGAACGGAATGCCGATACGCGCGCATTCGTCCGCCAGGAAGATGGGGTGCTTGATCCTGCGAATGGCGTCGCCACTGCATCCTGCAACGGGGAATTGTTGTGCCAGTTCGTCAACAAGTTCGGGATGTTCCTCGAAGCCCGAGCCGCAGATCAGTGCCGCAGGGGTTTCGCCGTCGCTGAGGCCCTGGAGCGCTTCGGCGAGCCCTTCGGCGGCGAGCCCCCCTTCAAGAGCGCCGGAAACGCGGACGGTCTTCTCGGCCAGATCCACGGTATCGAGGTCACAGAAGAGATCGGCCACAAGCGGGCGGTAGCCCGCACGCCGTGCGGCGGCGGCGAGGCTTCTTCCTGATACAGCCGCGATCAGCAGTGGCTCGTTACTTGGCGTAGGTGCGGGCAAGGGTGAACGCGTCCTGAAAATCGAGGGTAACTGGTTTTTCCGGCTCAATCATCTGCTTGAAGAGATTGAATTCCGTCTTGTACTTCACATTGCCGATGGCGAGTGCGCCAATGCCTAAGGCCGAGGTACCGGGGATCTCCACCGAATCCGCGTGGACATCCACGCCTTCGATGCCTGCCGGCGGGACGGCGTTGACATCGGCCGCGACGCAGAGCTTCTCGGCACCGTCGAGATGCGCCTTGGAAAGAACCTGAACGCCGGCCTTCGCGGCGGCAAGGACGATCTCGGCGTTGCGGACGAGCGATTTCTTCGCCTCATCCGTCGAGCCGTCGGCGGCTTGCACCTCGATGTCGTACCGCGACTTCATCTGATCGGCGATCGCCTGCACGCGTTTCGTGCCGTCGTGACCGGCAAGCGTGACCTTGGCGCCTTCGCGCGCCGCAATGACCGCGCAACAGTAGCCCACGACACCAGTAGCGCCGAAGATGACGAGTTCTGCGCCATCAAGTTTGCGGTTGAACTTCTTTTCCATCGCCTTTTCCACCTTGGCCAGCATCGCCGCTGCCGTGGTGAATGAGCCGGAAGGGTCGGCAAAGATGCTCAGGGTAAATGGCGGAACCAGCGCTTTGCGCGCGGTATCCAGCATATCAAGCGCAAGGGTGACGTCTCGTCCGGCGATGAACAGGCCCGAGTTTACGCCTGCATCGGGTGGGCGGGAGAAGATGGCATCCTGCACGAGGCCGGTCACTTCGGAAAGCTCCACGCCCGTGTAAGGGACGACGACATCGAAACCGGCATCAACGGCCATGTTCACGTCAAACGGGCTCATCTGGCGCAACGGCGTGATCATGTGCAGAATATTCTTGCGAGGCATGGCATTATCCGTGTGTTGAAGCAGGTGGAGTTTCGCAGGGCATCCGTAATAGCGAGGAGCCCTAGCTCATGGATCGCGCCCGGCGTTGCACAGGTGCGTCGGGCTCCTCGGTGATACTGGCACCGTGGTTTCGACCCCTGACGATCCGCAGCTCGATGGCGGGCTCCAGCGCGCCCTGCGCCTCCTTGATGAAGCGGCGTGCATCCAGCTCCGACGGCGCGAAGACGAAGCCCGTTGGCCCCCAGGAGCTCTGGCCGACGCCCCTCGCGCCGACTTCGCGCAGGCGCATCGCAGCGCGTTCCACCCGGGGGCTGGTGAACAGGCCACCCTGGGCCGGGGCGAAATACGTACCCATTTCCATCTGAATCACCTCGATCGCCTCGCCAAAGGCCGGGAAATCCTGCTCAACGACAGCCGGAAGCGCCTGCATCAGCACGCGCCGGCAGATCTCGCTCGCGCTCTCTACTGGGAAGGGCGGCAGCTTGCGGAAGGCGGCAATTTCATCCTCGCCGTGGAGGCCGACCGTGTTCGTGTGATCGAGGATCAGGATGGCGCGCCATTGATCCGGGAAGGGGTGGCGAGCCACGACAGGCGGTTCCGCGTCACTATGGTGCCGCCCCGCATCAACGATGAGACCGCCATCGCTGAAAGAGGCGATCCCGATGCCGGAGCGGGAGCCGCGGCCCAAGAGACGCGCATCTCCCGAAGCGTTGCCGTCGAAGCCGTGCAGACGGCGCAGCGCGGCGGAAACCGCCATGGCCATCTGCGTTCCCGAGCCCAAGCCCACATGCGGGGGAATGGCGTGATGGACGATGAGGCGATGGTGCGTGGTGATGCCCAGATGCCGGCAGAGTTCATCAAGGTGCCTTGAGGCGCGAGCGGAGTCCGGTCCTTCAACCGTGGTCGTGTCGGCATGGGTGAGGCTTACGAGCGTCTCCGGCTCGTTGAGGGGCAGGCCAAGGCTGCCAAACCGGCGCCCGGTGCTGCCATTGAGGTCAAGAAACCCCAGATGGAGGCGGGCTGGCACCGACGCAGTGACGCAATTCATCATTTGCTCCCCTTCGGGTGCGCAATGCATGGATCAGTGTTCGGGTGCCCGCGTTCATGATACTGGTTTTCCAATCGGGAGCAAGCGACGCGTGCGAGTTGGGAATATTGGTAGGCATAATTGATCGGTCCCCCAGCACGCCCAGGATACGGAGGAAGACATGTCCGAGAGGCAGAAGGATCGCGTTTACACTGAAGAAGAGATCAAGGAGCGTCTGAGCCGGGAACTGCCGAAGTGGTTCTACGAAAACGGCTGGATCCGGCGGAAGTACAAGACCCACAGCTGGAAGGGCACGCTGATGGTGATCAACACCGTCGGGCATCTGGCGGAGGCTGCCTTTCACCATCCGGACATCACGGCTTCCTATGCCTGGGTGGAGGTGCGGCTGACGAACCATGCTGCCAAGGGCGTGACCGACAAGGACTTCGCGCTGGCGAAGAAGATCGAGGAGGTGGTTCATTGGCAGCCCGGCACCGAAGGGCAGGGCCTGGAGGGGACGCCAAACAGCGACCAGCGGTTCGCCTATATCAAGTATGACTAGGCTTCACAGTCCATGACGAGCTGTCGCACACCTGTTCGAACGAAGGGGCTTCACGCACCCCAAGGATTATTCTAAAGTTCAGTCGGGCACCAGAAAGTAGCGGATAGAATGACGGTTGCATGGATCGGCAACCGGGACGCACAGGTGCCTCTCGCCATTGAACATGCGACGGCGCTGCTGGTGAAGAGCCGGTGCCCGGTTATTACGCTTGATACGGACGTGGACGCCACGCGGGCGGCGCTTGCGCTTGCACGCCGAGCAGGCGCGGTTTGCGACACCCTCAGTGATGGCGTGAGGCAGGAAACGGCGCTGTTCACCAGTTCCGGCGGTATGTTCATCGCGCCGACTGAGGCCATCCGGCGAGCGGATGTGGTGCTGATCGTGGGCACCTTGCCGCCATCCGCCATGGAATTCCTGCAAAAGCTGGCTCAGACGGAGCCAGATCTCGCAGGCGGTAAGTCGCGCACGGTTTTCTCACTTGCGTCGGGCGATCTGCCGGACGAGGTCGCCAAGGTGGCGCGTGTTATTTCTGCTAGGGATACAAGCGTTTCCGGAGCAGCGGCGCTGCTGCGCTCGATGCATGCCGTGCGGCGGACGGCCGTATCGCTCGAGGGCTTTGAAGAGCTTGGCGCGGCGCTGGCGGAGGCCCGGTTCGTTGCCATCGTCTGTTCGGGCCATGGCTGCGATGCACTTGCGCTCGAGATGCTGCAGGGCTTCGTCAGCGACCTGAACACCTCCGTACGCGCTTCCATGGTTCTCTGGCCGGCGAGCGAACGGGGTTGGGGCAGCGCGCTGGTCTCCACATGGAATGCCGGATTTCCTCTGCCTGTGAGCTTCCAGTCTGGTGTGGCGGAACATGATCCGCGACGCTTCCGCGCTTCACGACTGATCGAAGAGGGCGAGGCTGACGTGTGGCTGCACGTCGGATCCGAGCCCGTCAGTCCGCCTGATGGCATAGAGTTGATCGTGCTGGCGGATGTAGCGAATCCCATCGATAGGGCAGCCGTTACCATCGCCACAGCCGAGCATGACTCGGTGGTGTTTTCCGGAATGGCCGGGACGTTTGTCGCCAAAGCGGCGGAAGCTTCAGCGCCGTCGGCAGCTTCGGTCCTGAGCCAGATCCTCGAACAATTGCCCGAGCGTGAGGTCGCGCCATGCTGACGCTGATCAAGGGAGGGCACGTCGTTGATCCGGCAAGCGGGCGGAACGGCGTCGGCGATGTCTGGATCGAGGACGGACGGATCAACGCCGCACCGGAAAGTCGGGAGCCGGACGAGAGTTTTGATGCTTCCGGCTGCATCGTCATGGCCGGGGCGATCGACATCCATTCGCATATCGGCGGTGGCAATGTGAACACGGCGCGCCTGTTGCTGCCGGAATATCACAAGGCGCATCTGCTGCGCCCGAACGCGACACCGCTGTCGAACCTCGGCTGGAGCACACACCAGACCGGCTGCCTCTACGCGCAGATGGGGTTCACCACGGTCGTGGAACCGGCGATGTCGCCAGCCAACGCGCTACACACGCATCTGGAACTCGCCGACATTCCGATCATTGATCGGGGGACGCTCGCGATTCTCGGCAATGATGACTTTCTGCTGTCGCTCATCCGCGACAATGCCTCGCCTGACATGATCGAAGACTATGTCGCCTGGACGGTAGCTTCCGCGCGGGCGCTTGGCGTGAAGACGATCAATGCAGGCGGATCGGCGGCGTTCAAGGAGAACGTGCGCACCTTCTCGTTTGATGACGAGGTGCCATCCTACGGCGTCTCATCGCGGCGGATCGTCAAGACGTTGCAAACGGCAGTCGCGAGCCTCGGCATTCCACACCCGCTGCATGTTCATTGCAACAACCTCGGAGTTCCGGGCTCCTTCGAGACGGCGGCGACCACCATGGGTGCTGCGGAAGGCGTGCCGATGCACCTCGCACATCTGCAGTTCTATGGTTACGGCACCGAGGGCAAACGCCGCTTTTCCTCGGCTGCGGCGCAGCTGGCGGAGATCGTCAATGCCTCGCCTGAGATCACGATCGATGTGGGGCAGGTGATGTTCGGCCAAACGGTGACGATCTCGTCCGATGCGCTGCGCCAGTTCGCGGCCCGTGGCAGCGCACGGCCCAAGAAGAGCGTGATCTATGACGGCGAAGGCAATGGCGGCGGCATCGTGCCTTTCGCCTACAAGAACGATTATTACGGCTCGCTGCAATGGGCCGTGGGGCTCGAGCTCTTCCTGCTGATCAACGATCCGTGGCGGGTGTTCTTCACCACCGATCATCCGAACGGCGCGCCATTCACCGCCTATCCGGCGCTGTTCAAGCTGCTGATGAGCCGCGAGGCGCGGCGGGAGGCGATGGAGAACCTCAACCCGCAGGCGCTGAAGCACACGACGCTTGGCTCTCTGGATCGGGAGTATTCGCTTGAGGAAGTAGCGATCATGACGCGCGCCGCACCTTCGAAGCTGCTCGGCCTCGCTGATCGTGGGCACTTGGGCGACGGAGCGGTGGCGGACGTTGCCGTCTATCGCCGCGATGAGGATGCCGAGCGCATGTTTGGCGCCGCAGAACTTGTGTTCAAGAATGGGGAACTGGTCGTGCGCCAGGGTGAAGTCGTGAGCCTGCGCCCGGGCAAGACGCTGCGGGTCGCGACCCAGCCAGACAAGGCGATCGTGAAGAAGCTCGAAGGCTATCACCAGCAACGTTACGGACTTTCGCTCGACTGGTTCGACTTTCCCGACTGGGCGGTCGGCCGCGACGAGCCCTTTGGCGAGGTGCCATGCAGAACCTGACAGTCAATGGCGTGATCATAGACGATACATTTGCCGAGGCCTTCGGCATGCGCGCGACGGCCATCATCATCACCGCCCCGAGCCGGCAATGGGCGCTGGAGGCAGCGCGGTCCATGACGGGTTTTGCGACGTCGGTGATCGGCTGTGGCTGCGAGGCGGGCGTCGACGTGGAGCTGTCGCCTGACGAGACGCCTGACGGTCGGCCTGGCGTGCGGGTGCTGATTTTTGCCGTCAGCACGGACGAGCTGCAGAAGCAGCTCCTGAACCGGGTCGGGCAATGCGTTCTCACCTCGCCGGGCAGCGCCTGCTATGCGGGTTTGGAAGGGACAGAGCCGCTGAAGCTTGGCTCGGCCATGCGTTATTTCGGTGACGGCTGGCAGATATCGAAGAGGCTTGGTAATCGCCAGTTCTGGCGCTTACCGGTGATGGACGGGGAGTTCGTCTGCGAGGCGACGACGGGGCTCACCAAGAAGGCGGTGGGCGGCGGCAACCTGCTGCTGCTGGCGCATGGCGGGGCGGAGGCACTGGCCGCTGCCGAGGCCGGTGTGGAAGCGATGCGCGCGGTGCCAGGCGTTATCATGCCGTTCCCGGGCGGGATCGTTCGCTCGGGGTCGAAGGTCGGCAGCAAGTACAAGAGCCTCGTTGCCTCAACCAACGACGCCTATTCGCCGGTTCTGCGGGCACAGGTGGCGAGCGAGCTTGATCCGGACATAAATGCCGTGCTCGAAATCGTCATCGACGGGGAGACCGACGAAGCCGTTGCGGCTGCCATGCGGGCGGGGCTGAAGGCGGTGATCGACCTTGGGCCAGAGCGGGGCGCGCAGCGGGTGAGCGCCGGAAACTACGGCGGCAAGCTCGGCAAGTTCCAGTATCATCTGAAGGATCTCCTGCCGTGAGTGGTCTGACTTTCACATTGTTGGCGGAGCCTACGCAGCGGCTCGACCTGTCGCCTCTGACGCCGCAGAAGCTGGCAGGCCTCAGCGCTGGCGAGATCGAGAAGATCGAACTTGGCGGTGGAGGGGATCAGGTCAAGGTTGGCGACTGCTTCAAGGTTGAGGGCAGCGACCCGGAGACAATCGTCTTCGAAGGCGGGAGCAAGCGGCTCGACTGGATCGGTACGGATATGGAGGCCGGCAGCATACGCGTGACGGGCGATGCTGGTGCGCTGCTCGGTCGCCGCATGACCGGGGGCTCCATCGTCGTCAAAGGCTCGGTCGGACCATACGCCGGTTCGCAGATGCAGGACGGGCGGGTGGAGATCCAGGGAGACGCTGGCGACCTTGCTGCGGGACCAATGGCTGGTGAACTGCGCGGCATGTGCGGTGGCACGCTGATCATCCGCGGTCGGGCAGGGGAGCGTCTTGGCGACCGGATGCGGCGCGGGCTGGTGGCTGCACTTGGCGGCTGCGGCGATTATCCCGGCAGCCGGATGATCGCCGGAACGATCGTTGTCGCGGGGGAGGCGGGGCGGATGCCGGGCTATCTCATGCGGCGCGGCTCCATCCTCCTCGACCGGCCACCGCAGGAGCTGTCGCCCACGTTCATCGAAAGCGGGCCGTGGTTCAGCGCCTTCGCGTCGCTCCTGGAGCGGCATCTGATGCAGGAAGGGATCGTCGACTACCCCTTCCTGGGTGAAGGCCCGATGCGCTATGTCGGCGACAATGCCGTGCCGGGCAAGGGCGAGCTGGTTATTTCGTCTCTGAAGGTCTGACCTGCCGCTGCAAGACTGCATCGGCAAAGGCCAGTGCATCGCGATTGAACGGGATGTTGTGGACGCGGAAGATGAGCGCGCCCTGCATCCGCAGGAGCACGCTTGTAGCTGATGTGCCAACGTCGCGTGAGAGGCGATCGTCACCTGCCAGATGGCCGATCATGCGTTTGCGCGAGGTGCCAACGAGGATCGGGTAGCCCAGCGCATGCAGTTCGCCGAGACGCGCCATGAGGGTCAATTCCTCCTCGCGATCCTTGGCGAAGCCGAAGCCAGGGTCCAGCACGATCTGGCTGTCTTTCACGCCTGCATCATGGGCGATCTCCAGCGAACGGCGGAGGAAATGGAACTGATCCTCGATCACGTCCGGCAGTTTTTCGCGCCCGCGTCCGGTGTGCATGATCACCAGACCAGCGCCTGTTTCCGCAGCCACGTGGGCGATGTCAGGCTCTCGCTGCAGGCCATGCACGTCATTGACGATGTGGGCACCGGCCTCGACAGCCCTGCGTGCAGTTTCAGCCCGGTAGGTGTCGACCGAGATGATGCAGTTGCCTTCCGCTGCCAGCGCTTCAATGACCGGCAGGATGCGGCGCTGCTCCTCCTCGGGGGTCACTTCCGTTGCACCGGGACGGGTGGATTCGCCGCCCACATCAATGATTGCAGCGCCTTCTGCGATCATCTGCCGGGCGTGCGCCTGGGCGCGTTCCACGTCGTCGTGATCGCCGCCATCGGAGAAACTGTCGGGCGTCACGTTCAGGATGCCCATCAGCATTGACGTGGAAGAGAGCGTCAGCTGCTTGCCATGGGCAAGCCGCCATTCATGCGGTTTACTATCCAACAATGTACCACCCAACAGGATCTGATGCCGAAGCATCCACGGCCACAGGCTAGCGCCCAGGATATCGCTGCGCCGGGTTCGGGTCCAGCTGTTCATGGAAGAGAAAGGCAGCCCAAGAGAGGACCGCTCAATCATGTTCTGCTTAATCGTGGATAAACACCGCGCCAGCGCTTGGGAGCATTACGGTCGCGTGGTCAGCTATTCCCTGCCCTTTGGAGGCGGCGCCAACGCATTGCGCTGACTGCCGCCTCAAGATGATTGCGTTTTGCCGGTACGGCTGGCGTCAGATTCTGGCGCCGGATTCCGCGATCACGCGCTCAGCCCTTCGGCGCAGGTCGACCGCCGCGCGCTCTGCCGCCGCCTGTTCGACGAGAACGCCGTTACGCTTCAGCACCCTGCCTTCCACCATGACGGTGTCCACGTTGGACGGGTTAGCGAAGGACACGATGGCATCCACCGGATTGATGGCGGGGGCAAGGTTTACGCCTGTCCTGCGGATGAGGGTGATGTCCGCGCTCTTGCCGACCGTGAGCGAACCGATCCTGTGGTCCAGCCCGAACGCCTTGGCATTGCCCATGGTGGCCCAATAGAGGGCGTCATAGGAGCCAGGATTGATACGCGGCGGCAGCGGTTTATCGCGGCTCACAGCGTTGGTCGAGGCGGGCGCTTCCACGGTTTCCTTGCGCGCCTTCTCGATGTTGTTGAAGAGACGCTGGATGATCAGCGACCAGCGCATGCATTCCAGCATGTCGGCGGACGTGTTCGCTTCGGAGTCGGTGCCAATTGAGGGGGCGCCGCCAAGTTCCTGTACCCGGCGGATCAGCGGCTCGCGGCCCCCGCTGCCGATTTCAGTTTGAGAGGTGGCGGTGATGGAGCAGCCGTTGTCGAGGAGCGCGAGTAGTTCCTCGTCCTTGGCGGAGTTCAGGTGAACGCCGTTATGGCGGCCTTTCAACAGTCCCTCCTTGGCGAGTCCGACGTAGCCGCCGGGAACCTTGCCGGGACGGCCATGCGCATGAGCGCTCGACCAGATGCCGAGCTCATGCGCCAGCTGAAAGTCCTGGCGGCAGACTTCGATCGGAGAGTATTCCGGTCCGAGGAAGCCGAGCGCGAGGGTTATCCGTGCATCGTCGGAGCTATGCAGACGGCGCAGGCGGATCGCCTCCTCACGGGGATGCGGAATTTCCGAAAAATGCGGCTGGCCGGGCTGCGGCAGCGTCTTTACCGTTCCGTGAATAAATTTCGCGCGGATGCCGGACTTGTCCAATCCATCAATGGCTGCATCGCTGTGATCCGGCGTGCGGTTGCCGTGGCACCATTCATAGACGGTGGTGATGCCTCCGTTGATGAGGTTGAGTGCACCGAAATATTCGGAGGCGCGAATGTCGTCGGGCGTGTAGACGGGAACAAACTCCGTCTGCATGTGGAAATGGTGCTCGATGCCGGTCCAATCCACGCCGAAGCCGCGGACGGCCGTCTGCCACATATGAATGTGGGCGTTGATCAGGCCCGGGATGGCGATCAGGTTGGTACCGTCGATGACTTCGCATGAAGAACGGTCGATGCTGGAGGCGAGATCCGTGCCGATGGCTGCAATCCTGCCGTCCTCGATCAGCAGGTCGCCGACAGGCAGAATGCCGTGCTCATCGTCCATCGTAACAAGGGTGGAATTGGTAATCAGTGTGCGCGTCATGAAACTCTCGCCGGATGCCTGATGCGGGGATGCACCGGAGGTGCTCCGGTGCATCACAGATCTTGTGAAGTTAGTTGGCCTTTGTCACGCCATCCAGACGGATCATGCCGTCGGGGTAAGCGCGGAAGTTGCTAACTTCGTTGCGCACACCGTAGATCCACGGCTGGAAGTAGAGGAACACCTGCGGAACCTCTTCCGAAAGCACTTCCTGCACCACGGCGTAGTGTTTCTTGCGCTCTGCAGTGTCGGTTGTCTCGCGGGCAGCCTGCAGGGCAGTGTCTACCTTTTCGCTGCAGAAACCGCTGTCGTTTAGGGTGCCCTTGCACATGATGTAGTGGGCGATGTTGCCATCAGGATCGACGCGACCGGCCCATCCGGCTTGCGAAGCCTGGAAGTTGCCTTCCTTCATGGATGCCTGAAGCCCGGTGAACTCTACGGCGCGCAGCGACACGTCGAAGCCAGCTTCGGCCGCCATGGCCTGCACCAGCTCGTAGATCTGCTGCTGTTGCGTCGTGTTGGTGAACTGGATCTCTACGGGGACGCGGTCGAAGCCAGCTTCCTTGATCAGAGCGCGCGCCTTCTCGACGTCGCGCTTGATCTCGAAGCGCTCGTCATAGGCGAAGCTTGTTGGCGGGAACGGCATGGAGGCCGGCAGGAATGCGTTGGCGCCGACAACCTCAGCGATGACATTGCGGTCAATGGAGATGCTGAGGGCTTGGCGGAGACGGGCATCCTTGGCGATGGTGCTCTTCTCAGCGCCGCTGCCCTTCGTCAGGTTGATCATGAAGCCCTGATAGCCGAGGCCGTCGGCCTTCACGATGCTGCTTTCCTTGTCACCCTCGATGATCTCGATGTCGGTCGGAGACATGCGCTCGATCACGTCGAGGCTGCCTGCCCTGAGGTTCGCCATGCGCACCGTGGCGTCGGGGATCGGCATGAAGGTGAGGCGGTCGAAATGATACTGGTCGGCGTTCCAGTAGTTCTCGTACTTGTCGAAGACGATCTTGTCGTTCTGGACGCGCTCGACAAACTTGTAGGGCCCGGAGCAGGCGGGTTCCTTCGAGAAGTCGCCCTTCTCGGCGGCAGCAGGGGAAATGATCATGCCGGCCCAGCCGCTCAGCTGCGAGATGAGCGTACTGTCAGGACGCGACAGGTTCAGCTTCACGGTGTGCTCGTCGACCACGTCGACGGTGTCCACGGCTGCTATCTCACTGCGGCGCAGGCTTCCTTCCAGGTTCTTGGAGCGCTCCAGATTGTACTTGATGGCCTCCGCGTTGACCGGCGTGCCGTCATGGAACGTGGCGTCGTCGCGAATCTTCATGGTGAGCGACTTGTTGCCGTCGCCCCAGCTCCACTCGGTGGCGAGACGCGGGACGTAGTTCATGTTCTGATCGATATCGATCAACGTATCGCAGAACGAGGTGAACACGATGCGGTTCACAAAGGCGCGGGAGCGATCCGGATCGATGATGTCAATGTCGTCCTGTAGGCCAATCCTCAGGTCAGCTGCCTGGGCTGCCGAAGCGGATAGCAGGAGCGCCGCCAGGACCTTTGTTATGTGAAACTTTCTCATCCGTCCTCCACTTATACTGCGAAATCACCGGCGGGGCCGGTGACGAAACTGATTTTCTGGAGAAGAAGAAGCGATCGGACATCCCCCTCCAGATGTGGCTGATGCTCAGCCGAGATCGACCCGGGGAGCGCCTTTCCCCCTCAAGCCGTTCCGATGCGGATTTCTATCACGCCGGAAGGTGTGCCTGAAGGCGGACGCCGGATCCCAGATGGCGCTTTTCATAATCTGAAAATGCGTTCCGCGGAAGCTTACCGATAAAAGTTAGCTTTGTGACCAAACTTCATCCAAAAGCTACGCAGTTAAACGATTAACGCGCCTGTTCTGCGGAATTTTCCCTCAATACTACGACATTATGAAAATGTTTTTTATGGATGCGGAGTAGATTGACGTTTTTCACCCCTACAGCCAAGTTGAATTCAGGAGTTGAGGGAGTGAGCTAAGTGTCTACATTTGATGATGTGCAGCGCAAAGTGGCACTGACACCATCGGAACAGCGATACGTCGAGACCAAGCTGGCGACCGAGGCAAGAACAACCGACACGCGGTTGATCCAGTCGGTGGATCGCGCATTGGTGCTCATGGAAACGCTCGCCGGTCAGGACAAGCCGGTACTGCTGAGCGAGCTCGCCAGGGTTTCGGATCTCAACGTTTCGACATGCCACCATCTGCTGGCGACGCTGGTGGCGCGAGGATACGTGCTGCATGCCGGTCGTGGACGTGGCTACACCTTGAGTTCCAAGCTGCGCGAGCTGTCGGACATGACCAATCGCGAGCTCGACCTGCTCGATTTCGTGCAGGCTGACCTGCAGCGTCTCAATGCCGATCTGCGCGAGAGCGTGCAGATGGCGGTGATGCGCGGGACCGCCCTTATCACCCAGGTCCGCTACGGTTCGATGATGCCAACGCATATCGAGCCGGATGAAATCAAGAAGATGCGCGCAGCGCACGCGACGGCAACGGGCAAGGCCATTCTTGCCTGGCTTCCGGAAGCGGAGATGGCGCGGGTGGTCTCCGAGAATGGGCTGTCGGCCTTCACGCCCCACACGATCACGACGATCTCCGGACTGATCGAAGAACTGCGTCTCGTGCGCCGGTCCGGCTTTTCCATCGATGAGGAAGAGCTGCAGGAAAACGTCATCTGCTATGGCGCCGCTCTGCGTGACGGAAGCGGCAGGGTTATCGGATCGATCAGCTGCTCGATCCCGAAGAACCGAGCCACCCCGGAATATCGCTCCCACATCGCGCGCTCTGTCGTGAAGTGCGCCCAGGAGCTTTCAAACCGGCTGCGCGTCAGCCGCTGAACCGTTTGCTTACAATTGGAGGGATGTGCCTTATGGCTATGCCAGAGAACGTGAAAACGCACCCGGATTATCCGGTTCCGGAGAAGATGAAGGCCTGGGTACTGGGCGACCCCGGTGAACTGAACCTGGTGGAAAAGCCGGTTCCGGCGCCGAAGAAGGCTGAAGTGCTGGTGCGTATCGACGCCGTTGCCATCTGCGCAACCGACCTCGAGATCATCCATCATGGTCCGCCCGCGCAGATCCAGGGCGGTCTGCCGTTCAACAAGAACTACACGCCGGGCCACGAGTACATGGGCACCGTCGTTGCGCTCGGACCGGGCGTCGACGAGTACAAGATCGGCGAGCGCGTCACCGTGGAAATCCACGCTGGTTGCGGCCAGTGCAAGCGCTGCCGCATGGGCATGTACACGTCCTGCCACAACTACGGCAAGAACTACGGCGACGTCGACAAGGGCCATCGTGCCAACGGCTTCACCACCGATGGCGGCTTTGCCGAGTACGCGGTCAACAACATCAACACGCTGATCCACGTGGACGATTCCATGTCCGACGAGGAAGCGACGCTGGTGGTGACCGCCGGCACCTCGATGTATGGCCTGACAGAGCTTGGCGGTCTGATCGCTGGTGAAGGTGTCGTGGTTTCCGGTCCCGGACCGATAGGCCTGCTGGGCGCAGCGGTGGCAAAGGCCCTCGGCGCCTATCCGGTGATTCTGACCGGCACGCGTGACAACCGGCTGGAGATCGGCAAGAGGCTCGGCGCGGATTTCGTCATCAACGTGCGCAACGAAGATCCGGTCGCAGCCGTCCGTCGCCTGACCAATGGCAAGGGTGTCGACTATGTGGTCGAGTGCTCGGGTGCTCCAAACGCCGTCAACGAAGCTGCTCAGATGCTGAACCGTGGTGGCAAGATCTGCCTCGCCGCTTTCCCGGGCGACCAGGTGCCGATCGACGTGGCCTACCTCGTGCGCAACAACATCTACCTCTACGGCATCCGTGGTGAGGGCAAGACGGCAACGCACCGCGCCGAGGCTTTCATGCGCCAGAAGCGCTTCGATGCTTCCCTGATCCACACGCACACCTTCATGATGGACGATCTGAAGGAAGCGCTGCGCTACGCCAAGGATCGCGTGGAAGACGCGATCAAGGTGGTTGTGCGCAATCGTCCGGCGGAAAGCCAGCGGATCGCTGCCGAGTAAGCTTGAAATAATGTGCGCCGGTTCCGCCGGCGCACATGAACTGCCTACGTGCTGGGAGGCACGGAAATGGGAGGGAGGAAATGAAAGCCGCGGCCGCCGGCAAGCAGGTTTTCTACGCCCCCGTCAAGAATTGAGGCAGATCCGGCAGAGCACAAGCCGCACGGAATGCCAACGACAGAGCATCGGAAACGAAGGTTCCGCATTCGGCCATTCCGATGCTCCGAAGAATGCACTGCATGAGAATGTTGGAGCGTAACCCATGCTTACCTTTGACCAATACCTGACCCCGGATACGCTCGAAGAGGCGTTGTGGCTCTGGCGCGATGCGCCAGAAGGCACCCGCCTCATTGCAGGCGCGACAGACATTCTTCCGTGGGCAAGGGAAGGCCGAGCCGGCGACGTGCATCTGCCCGCGCTGATCGACGTTACCAAGATCCAGGAACTCTCCGGCTACACGGTCGAGGGTGGCCGCGTGCGTCTTGGCGCGAACGTCGTGTACCAGGATTTTCTGACGGACGAGACGCTTCGCAGGCTGCTGCCGTGCATGCCGTTCTGCTCCATCTGGTTCGCTGACGACCAGATCCGCGAGCAGGCAACGCTGGCCGGAAACCTCGTCAACGCTTCGCCCGCCGCCGACGGCACGCCGGCTGTTCTCGTGCTCAACGGCTCGATCGAACTGGCCCGGCTTGAGGATGGCGTAGTCGAGCGCCGCACGCTTCCCGTCGCTGAGTTCATCCAGGGTCCGGGCCGCACACTGATGGAACGCGGCGAGATCGTCACTGCGGTGACCATGGATGCGCTGGATGGTTACGGCGGCTCGTTCGAGAAGGTCGGCCATCGCCGTTCGCTGGTGATCTCCGTCGCCTGTGTCGCCGCTGTCGTGAAGACCGATGCTTCGGGCCGGAATTTCGAGGATGTCCGCCTTGGTCTTGGCGGCGTCGGCCCGATGGCTGTGCGGCTGACGGATATCGAAGAGCGCCTCAAGGGCCAGCCCATTTCGTCCGAACTCATTCGTGAAGCGTGCGCGAGCGCTGCAGACCGCGTCGCCTCGCGCTCACGCGTCGCCTATCGCCGGCGTGTCGTGCCCGGCTTCGTTGAAGCAGCCATCGAGGATGCGCTGGCTCACGCCGGCGCGCCGTACCGCGGCGAACATCAAAGGGAGATTATCAATGTCTGATGGCATGCTGCGTATGACAGTGAATGGCCGCAAGGTGGCAAAGTCCGCTGCCGGCCGTTATCGCCTCATCGACTTCCTGCGTGAAGAACTGTTCCTGACCGGCACCAAGGAAGGTTGCGGTGCAGGTGAATGCGGTACCTGCTCCGTTTTCGTCGATGGCAAGCTGGTCAAGTCTTGCCTCATGCCCGCAAGCAAGGCTGAGGGTGCGGTTATCGAAACCGTCGAGGGCCTCGCCTCTGGTAACGATCTTACGCCGGTTCAACGCGCCTTCCACAAGACCGGCGCCAGCCAGTGCGGTTACTGCATCCCCGGCATGGTGATGGCTGCCACCTCGACACTGCGCGAGAACCCGGACGCGGACATCGAAGAGATCAAGGAACGCATGGGCGGCAACATCTGCCGTTGCACCGGTTACACGAAGATCCTGGAGGCCGTCGAGCTCGCCCGTGACATTCTGAACGGCAAGGCTGCACCGCTGGCGCTTGAACCTGAGCCCATTGGTGAAAGCTTCATCGGCACCAACGTCCGCCGTATCGATGCGCCCAGCAAGGTGACCGGCAAGCTGCGCTATGCAGGTGACATGGTGTTCCCGAACATGCTGCACATGCAGGTGCTGCGCAGCCCGCATGCTCACGCGCGGATCGTATCTATCGACACGTCGGCGGCGGAAGCGCTGGAAGGCGTGGAGTCCATCATCACCGCAGCAGATGTGCCGGGCACCGACGGTTTTGGCGTGTTCGTTCATGACCAACCGATCATGGCCCGCGACAAGGTTCGCTATGTGGGTGAGGGCATTGCGGCAGTTTCCGCCGAGTCGGAAGAGATCGCCCGCAAGGCGCTCTCGCTGATCAAGGTCGAGTACGAGCTTCTGCCCGCTGTCTTCGATGCCGAAGAGGCGATGAAGGAGGGGGCGGTCGTGCTGCACGACTATGCGCCGACCAACATCGTCAAACACATTCCTGTTCGCAAGGGCGATATCGAGAAGGGCTTTGCCGAGGCAGATCTCGTCTTCGAGAACACCTACACGACCCAACAGGTGGAGCACGCCTATCTCGAGCCGGAAGCCGGCATCGGTTATGTGGATCACGATGGCGTGGTGACGGTCATTTCGCCCAGCCAGAACATCACCCACCACCGTCACATGCTCGCGGGCATCCTTGATCTGCCGATCAACAAGGTCCGCTGCATCATGAGCCCGGTGGGCGGCGGCTTCGGCGGCAAGGAAGACATGATCTATCAGGGCATGCTTGCCCTTGCCGCGATGAAGACGGGCCGTCCGGTTCGCCTCGTCTATACCCGTGAAGAGTCGATCACCACGACCGCCAAGCGGCATCCGTCGCGCGTCACGCTCAAGATGGGCATCAAGAACGACGGCACGATCACCGCTGTCCAGTTCAAGATGATCAGCGACGGCGGCGCTTACGGCATGTCCACGGAAGGCGTGATGCGCAAGGCGGCGATCCTGTCCGTCGGACCGTACGAGTACGAGAACCTTCAGGTCGACACCATCGGCGTCTACACCAACAACACGCCGTCCGGTGCTTTCCGTACCTTCGGCGGCATGCAGGCGCAGTTCGCAACGGAGTCGCATCTCGACATTCTGGCGGAAAAGCTGGGCCTCGATCCGTTCGAAATCCGCCGCAAGAACATGATGAAGGCGGGATCGCTCACCCATACCAGGCAGCGCCTCGATACAGCGGCGATTGGCGAAGTTCTCGATGTGGCTGAAAGCTTCAGCCGCTGGGAGAAGGGCGCTCCGACCAGCCGCGGCGCAACCCGCGGTGACCTTGGCGGACCGGATACGCGCCAGCCCTGCACCCTGGGCGCGCGCTTCCGCAAGCCGGCAGATAACAACAAGAAGCAGGAGGTCGCGTGATGGCTCGATGGAAAAAGGGACGCGGCGTCGCAGCATCCTGGTATGGCATTGCACGCACCGCAACGATCGACCGCGCAGGTGCATGGGTCGAGCTCGATGATGGCGGCACGGCGAAGGTCGTGACCGGCGTGACGGAAATCGGTGAGGGCATCCTCACCGTGCTGGCGCAGGTAGCGGCGGAAGAGCTTGGCGTGCGGCCGGAAGACGTCACCATCGGTGACAACGATACGGCGCGCTCGCCGGAAGCCGCGCATGCCGGTGCGACCCGCCAGACCTACATGATCGGCAACTCGGTTGCGCTGGCATCGCGTGACGCTCGCTCCAAGCTCGACGCCTTCCTCGCCAACCACTGGGGCGTCAGTGAATCGTCGATCAAGGCGTTCAACGGCTTCATCTGGTCGGAAGGCACGAACAACCGCATCACGATGGAAGAGGCAGTCGACCTCTGCAAGAAGAACGGCGTTGTTCCCGTTGGTTCGGCCTCGTTCACCGCGTTCGGCACGGGGCTCGATCCGGTCGATGGCTCCGGCGCGCCGTGGCAAACCTACGTGTTCGGCTGCCAGGTGGCGGAAGTCGAGGTCGATACGCTTACGGGCGAAGTTCAGGTGCTCGGCATGTGGGCCGTGCATGACGTTGGTCGCGTGATCAACCCGCGCGGTGTTGAAGGGCAGATCGAGGGCGGTATCGTCCAGGGTCTAGGTCAGGCGCTGATGGAGAACTATGAGCTCCACAACGGCCACACCACGACGCCGAGCTTCTCCAAATACATCCTGCCGACAGCGCTCGACGTGCCGCAGATCAACTGCCGCCTTGTTCAGGACATCGACCCGAAGAGCCCGCTGGGCGCAAAGGGTATCGGCGAACCCGCGCTGGTGCCGACGGCGCCGGCCATCATGAACGCGATCTATGACGCCATCGGCGTCCGCATCTCCAGCCTGCCGGCAACGCCGGAAGCAATCCTGGAAGCTCTGCAGAGGAAGGCAGAGGGAGAGGTGCGGCTGGCGAGCTGAGTTTTTGATCAGTGCAACCCCAGGCGGGAAACCGGTTCCCGTTCTTCCTGGAATTGCACCGGTGAAGGATGGCCGGCTCTGCCGGCCTATGGGGGGTCCAGCATGGCGAGTTCACGCTGGGGGTTCAAACGGAGGAGAGAACCATGAAGAGCACATTGAAAATGGCAATGGCCACGGCGCTGCTTGGAAGCGCGATCGGGCTGGCGTCGCCAGCCCTCGCCGATTTTCCGGAGAAGCCGGTGGAAATGACGATCCTGTTCGGCGGATCGGCGCAGACGGTCGGCCAGATCCTGGCTGACGGCATGTCGAAGGCGCTGGGCAGCCCGGTCGTTGCAGTCAGCCGCCCGGGTGGCGGTGGTGCGATCGGCTACAGCCACGTCAACGGCACCGATGCCGATGGCTACTCGATCGTCTGGAATTCGAACTCGATCTCGACGGTCCATTACCAGGGTAACATTCCGTTCGACTACAAGGCCTTCGCTCCGATCGCCCGTATCGGATCGGAAGTTCCGGTTCTGGCGGTCAGCACGAAGTCCGGCTGGACGGATCTGAAGTCCATGGCAGAAGCTGCCAAGGCCAAGGGACAGCCGCTCAAGGTTGGCGTTTCGGGGCTGGGATCGTTCACGCACCTCGCGGCCGCAGCGCTGTTCGACAAGCTGGGCGTCAAGGTCGTCTACATTCCGTACGGCGAAGGCCGTGCACCGGCCGAACTGCTGGCGGGCCGTGTTGACGCTGCGATCCAGTGGCCGGGCCAGTTCATCCCGCACGTCCAGAACAACACGATCGCTATGCTCTGCTCGACGGGCATGGAAAAGATCGCCATCGAGATCGACGTTCCGACCTGCCATGAGGCAGGTGCTACCGATCTCAACGTTACCATGTGGCGTGGCCTTGCCGCTCCGGCTGGTACACCCGACGACGTAATCGCCAAGCTTCAGGATGCCGCAAAGGCCACCGTGGAAGACGAGGCTTTCGCCAACGCTGCTCGCAATCTCGGCTTCGAGCCGGGCTTCCTGCCAGCAGCGGAATTCGGTGAGCTCATCGCCTCCGACGATGCCGTCATCAGCGAACTCATGACGACGCTTGGCCTGAAAAATAAGTGATAGCTAAATGACAGAAGTCTTTCGTGACAGGTTGCTTGGCGTCGTTCTGATGGCCGTGGCAATCGCATGGTTGGCTGCATCGAGGTTCACGATCCCGGAGGGTTACTCCGGGTCGTTCTTCGGCCCGCGCGCGTTCCCCAATGCACTCGGGTTCCTGCTGCTTCTATTGTCGGTGATCCTGGTCGCCCAGACTTTCTCCAAGAAGACCGTCGATGACGACGAGGAAGAAGAACTTGAGTGCAAGCCAACCTTCCAGCAGGAACTCTGGGCAACACTCGTTACCTTTGGCTTTTTGATCTCTTACTTTGTCGCTCTGCCGATTTTCGGTTTCGTTCTTACCACCACCTTGCTCATCGGAATTTTCCTGTTCTTCGTGCTCAGGAAACGTTCAATCCCGCTCATCATTTGCATGCCGCTGGGCTTTTCGATCGGCCTCTGGCTGCTGATGGGCAAGCTGCTTGGCGTCCACCTGCCGACCGGCATGTTTAGCTGGAGCTTCTGATGGATATTCTCCTTTCAACTCTGGCAATCTCCTTCGCCCCGGAAGTCGTGGGCGCCCTTCTTTTTGGTTCGATCTTCGGCCTCGTCTTCGGCGCAATTCCGGGTCTCACCTACACGATGGCGCTGGCGCTCATCCTGCCGCTCACGTTCACGCTCGACCACACGGCGGCGATTGCCATGCTGCTTTCCACCTTTATCGGTGGGGCAAGCGGGGGCACGGTTGCCGCGATCCTCGTCGGCGTTCCCGGCACACCGTCCTCTGCGGCGACAGTCGTTGACGGCCACCGGCTGGCGAAAGCCGGCAAGGCGAGCCTCACCGTCGCGATGGCGACGGTCGTCTCCACCATCGGCGGTCTGTTCAGCCTGATCGTGATGGTCTTTTCGGTCGATTTCCTCGCCAGTGTCGCGCTGCACTTCGGTCCGGCCGAGATCTTCGCGCTGCTAATCTTCGGCATGTCGACCATCTGCGGACTGGCGGAACGATCCATCGTGCGCGGCCTGATCGGCGGCGTCATCGGCCTGATGGTCATGATCGTCGGACAGGATCCGATCGATGGTGTCTCGCGCCTGACTTTCGGCCAGGTTCCGCTGTTGCAGGGCGTGGAGCTGCTGGTCGCGATGATCGCGCTTTTTGCAATCCCCCAGGTGGTGGAAGCCTTCTCGCAGCACCATAGCGGTGGCGAAACCGTCGTTGATCCGAACACGGTCAAGGTAGAGCTGCCGCGTCCCCGCTATGTCTGGGGCTTCCGCTGGAACATCTTCCGCTCGAGCCTTCTCGGCACCGTTATCGGCGCGATCCCCGGCACCAGTGGCACGATTGCAGCCTTCCTCGCCTATTCGCAGGAAAAGAAGCTCAACAAGGACAAGGTGGCCTTTGGCCATGGCAACATGGGCGGCGTTGTCGCGCCGGAAACGTCGAACAATGCCGTCACCGGCGGGTCGATGATCCCCGTGCTGGGCCTTGGCATCCCGAGCGATCCCGCGACGGCGCTGATTCTCGGCGGCCTCCTGATCCACGGTATCCAGCCCGGACCGTTGCTCTTCGTCGAGAACCCGCAGGTCATCTACAGCATCTACATGCTGTTTGCCGCTTCCTACGTCATCGTGATGATCTTCATGCTCTTTGGCGTGAGGTTGTTCGTCAAGGCGCTGCACGTGCCGCACCACCTGCTGGCGCTTGCCATCATGGTGCTCTGCATCGTCGGCTCCTACTCCGTCCGCAACTCGATGTTCGACGTTGGGACCATGATCGTCATCGGCTTCCTGGGCTACCTCCTGCAGAAGGCGCGCATCCCGCTGACGCCAATCCTGCTCGGGCTGGTGCTCGGACCGGCCATGGAACGCGAGTTCCGCACGGCGATGATCATGTCCAGCGACGATCCATCGATCTTCTACACTTCGCCAACCGCACTGCTGTTTTTCGCTTTCGCAGCGATCGTCGTGTTCAAGCACACGCTCAGCGGTTTGCGCTCCCGCAATAATCAGAAAAAAGAGGCCTGATATGCTCGAACGCCGAGATGTATCTGATCCCGCAACATTGATGCGCGAACGCGCTGAGTCCATCAGCAAGGCTGGCAATATCTCCCAGCTGCTGAAGGAAGGAACCCTGCCTGCGCGGATCGAAACCTCGCTTTCGGAGGCTCTCATTCTGGGGCTCCTGAAGCAGGGTGTGACGCAGTACTACGCCATCTTCGGCCATGGCTCGACCGATCTCGGCGAAGTCATGCGCATCTATGCCGAAGCTGGTGCGATCACTGTCATCAACTGCCGCAACGAGGTGGAGATGGCGCATGCCGCCACTGCCTATGCCTGGCAGTACAAGCGTACGCCGGCGGTCATTACGTCCATCGGACCGGGTAGTCTGCAGGCCATGGCCGGTTCGCTCGCAGCCGCTTCAAACGGCATCGGCGTCTACCACATCTATGGTGACGAGACGACGCGCGGCGAAGGCTACAACATGCAACAGGTGCCGAAGCCCGAGCAGGGGCTGTTCGGCCGGATCACGGCACTTATGGGCGAGTCCTATACGCTGCACACGCCGGAAGCACTGCGCGAGTGCATGCGTCGCGGTACCGCCTGCGTCCATCATCCCTACAAGGCTGGTCCCTTCTACATTCTGCTGCCGATCAACACGCAGCCGCAGATTACTTCGGTCAATCTCGGTACGCTTCCGGAGCGCATGGAGATTGCCCCAGTCGCGCCCGTGGACGAAGCTGTTTATGACGAGGCCGTGAGGCTCATCGGAAGCTACGAGAAGATCGTCATCAAGGCTGGCGGCGGTACGCGCGCCCATGCAGAAGCCGTCCGCAAGCTTGCGGAAGCTGCGGGTGCTGCCGTCGTTCTGTCGCCGGGATCGACCGGCGTTCTGCCGGATGCGCATCCGCAGAACATGCATGTCGGCGGTTCCAAAGGGTCGATCAGCGGCAACTATGCCATGAGCAATGCGGAGCTGGTGATCTTCATTGGCTCGCGTGGCGTCTGCCAGGCGGATTGCTCCGGCATCGGCTACCCGAACGCGAAGGCGGTCATCAACATCAATGGCGATATTGATGATGTCAGCCACTATGCGAATACGCTGGCGCTGCATGGCGATATTACCGCAGTGGTAAACCGGCTGCTGCCGCTCATCGAACAGAACCAAAAGACGACCATCAATACCTGGCTGCCAGCCTGCGCCGAGAAGAAAGCGGAATGGTCTGCCTGGAAGCAGTCGCGCACCAGCGCAGCACCGATCATGGATGATGCGTGGAAGCGTCCGGTGCTGACGCAGCCCGCAGCGATCCAGACGGTCGCAAGCTTTGCAAAGCGCGTCGGTGCTACCAAGTTCTTTGACGCAGGCGACGTACAGGCAAACGGGTTCCAGCTGGTCGAAGACGATCAGGTCGGCGAGACCTATACGGAGACCGGCGCTTCCTACATGGGCTTTGCGACCTCGGCGCTGCTCGGTTCCGCAGGTGTGAAGAACGCACAGTACGGTATCGCGTTTACCGGCGACGGTTCGTTCATGATGAACCCGCAGGTGCTGATCGACGCTGTCGAGCATGGTGTGAAGGGCATGATCGCGCTGTTCGATAACCGCCGCATGGCCGCGATCACCAGCCTGCAGTATGCGCAGTACGGGGTCGAGTTCCGCACCAATGACAGCGTACCGGTGGACTACGTACAGCTGGCGGGCGCTGTATCCGGCGTCAAGGCAATCTGGGGGGGCACGACGCAGGAAGAGCTGGAGGCAGCGCTTGCCGAGGCTCATGCGCATGACGGTCTGTCGCTGGTGCACATCCCTGTTTACGCGGGGCGCGAGCACATTGCCGAGATGGGCGCCTACGGCAACTGGAACGTCGGCAATTGGGTGGACGACGTTCAGGCCCGGTATCTCGAACAGAATATCTAGACTAGAGTGGCCCGGGGGGAAGGAAGAGCCTTCCGGGTCCAGCACCATAGAGGCTCCCATGTATCGCGATTTGCAGCTTTATATTGATGGCGACTGGCGCGCGGCCGCTAGCGGCGCCACCCGCGAAGTGACTGACCCGGCGACCGAGGAGGTGCTGGGCACGATCGCTTCCGCCGACGAGAAAGACCTGGATGATGCGCTTGCGGCTGCTGAGGCCGGCTTCAAGGTCTGGCGCCGCACAGGGCCATGGGACCGTGCCAGGATCATCCGCCGGGTGGCCGATCTGATCCGCAGCCGTGCTGACGAGATCGCCATGGTCATGTCGCTGGAGACGGGCAAGCCTATTGGCGAGGCCAAGGGTGAAGTGGGCGGCGCTGCCGACCAGTTCGAATGGTATTCGGAAGAAACCAAACGCATCTACGGTCAGGTAATCGAGGGCCGCACGGGCGAAAGTCGCATGGCCGTCATCCACCAGCCGGTCGGTGTCGTCGCTGCGTTCTCGGCGTGGAACTTCCCGGCGCTGCTGCCCGCCCGCAAGATGGCAGCCGCACTTGGTGCCGGTTGCAGCATCATCGTCAAGCCCGCCGGCGAGGCTCCCGCCTCCTGCGCGGCTCTGGTTCAGGCATGCCACGACGCTGGCGTGCCGAAGGGCGTGGTCAATCTTGTCACCGGCAACTCCGACAAGATTGCCCGCCACCTCATTTCCTCGCCGATCGTTCGGAAGGTTTCGGTCACCGGCTCCGTGCCGGTGGGCAAGCAGATCCTGCATCTTGCTGCTGACGGCGTGAAGAAGGTATCCATGGAACTCGGCGGGCACGGCCCTGTGCTCATGTTCGATGACGTCGATGCGGAAAAGGTCGCCGAGATGTGCGCCCGCACCAAGTTCCGCAATTGCGGACAGGTGTGCATTTCACCCACCCGCTTTTATGTCCATGAGTCGAAGTATGCCGCCTTCTCAGCGAAGTTCGCGGAAGTCGCCCGCTCGCTGAAGGTGGGTCGTGGTCTGGACGAGGGAACGGAGATGGGTCCGCTCGCCAATCGCCGCGGCCTGCAGACGATCCAGGAGATGGTTGAAGACGCCAAGTCTCGCGGCGCCGAAGTTCTGGCAGGCGGTCAGGTCCCGCCCGGTTCCAACCGCGGCTACTTCTTCGAGCCGACCGTTCTCGGCCGGGTGCCGGATGACGCGCTGATCATGCGTGAGGAGCCGTTCGGCCCGGTCGCTCCGATCGCGACTTTCAGCAGCTACAACGAGGTCATCGAGCGGGCCAACGCATTGCCGTTTGGCCTGGCCGGTTACGTTTTCTCGAACAATCTCAGTGTTGCGACGCGCGCCTATGAAGATCTTGAAGTCGGCATGGTCGGCGTCAACGAAATGCTGCTTGCCACGGCGGAAGCGCCGTTCGGCGGCATCAAGGAAAGCGGCATGGGGCGTGAGGGCGGCTCGTTCGGCCTCCATGATTACCTCGAAACCAAGTATGTGAAGATCAGGCTTCAGGAACAGGCATCGTAAATGACCAAGGACAACTCTCAGGACCAGCAGCCGCAAGGCCTTGCACGCGGATTGACGAACTACGGCGACATGGATTTCTCAGTTTACCTGCGAAATTCATTCGCCGCCTCGATGGGTTATTCCCGAGAGGTCCTGAAGAAACCAATCGTCGGCATCGCCAACAGCTTCTCCGGTTTCAACAATTGTCACCGGCACTTCCCCGAAATGCTGGAGGCGGTGAAGCGCGGCGTTCTCCTGGGCGGTGGCCTGCCGATCGAGTTTCCGACCATCTCGCTCGGCGAAGTATTCCTGAGCCCGACCAGCCTGAAGTTCCGCAACCTGATGTCGATGGACACGGAAGAAATGATCCGCGCCCAGCCGATGGACGCCGTGGTGCTGATGGGCGGCTGTGACAAGACCGTTCCTGCGCAGCTGATGGGTGCGGCTTCGGCTGGCATTCCGGCGATCCAGATCGTCGCCGGTCCGATGATGACGTCGCGCTATGAGGAAGAGCGCCTTGGCGCCTGCACGGACTGCCGCCGCTTCTGGGGCAAGTATCGCGCCGGTGAAGTCTCGACAGCGCAGATCAACGACATCGAAGGGCGGCTTGCCACGACCTCCGGCACCTGCGCAGTCATGGGAACCGCTTCCACGATGGCCTGTATCGCCGAAACGCTCGGCATGTCGCTGCCCGGCACGGCGGCAATTCCGGCTGTTCACGCCGATCGCCTGCGTGCAGCTGAGGCCACGGGTCTTGCGGCTGCCCGCATGATCGAGCGCCCGATCTTGCCCAGCGAGATCATCACCGAGAAATCCGTCGAAAATGCACTGCGCGTGCTGCTGGCGCTTGGTGGCTCGACGAACGCCATCATCCACCTGACGGCAATCGCCGGTCGATTGGGCATTCCTGTTTCGCTGCAGAAGCTCAACCAGCTTTCGGACGAGACTCCGGTGCTGGTGAACCTGAAGCCGGTCGGCTCGCACTACATGGAAGACTTCTTCTTCGCCGGTGGTGTGGGTGCGGTACTGCGTGAGTTGCGTCCGCTGCTCAATCTCGACTGTATGACGGTGACCGGTGAGACGCTGGGCGACCGCCTTGAGACGGAGACCGGCTGGGTCGACCGCCGCGTGATCGCGAGTGCGGCCGAGCCGCTGGAGCCGCAGGGTGGTCTGGTGGCGCTCTTCGGTAACCTTGCGCCGCGTGGTGCAATCCTGAAGCGTTCGGCTGCCGACGAGCGGCTGTTCGAGAAGGAAGGCCGTGCGGTCGTCTTCACCTCGCTCGAAGATCTCGCTGCCCGCGTGGACGATCCGGAGCTGGACATCACGGCGGACGATTTCATGGTTCTGCAGAACGCCGGTCCGCGCAGCGCCTCGGGCATGCCGGAGGCCGGCTATCTGCCGATCCCCAAGAAGCTGTCGTCAAAGGGCGTGAAGGACATGGTCCGCATTTCGGATGCGCGCATGTCCGGCACCGCGTTCGGCACGATCGTTCTCCATGTTTCGCCGGAATCCGCCGTGGGGGGGCCGCTCGCGCTGGTGCGTACCGGCGATCGCATTCGCCTCTCGGTCAAGAACAAGTCGATCGATCTGCTGGTGGATGAGGCCGAACTGGAACGCCGGAGGGCGGAACTTCCGCCGCAGCCGTCAACGGCAAACCGTCGGGGCTATGACAAGCTCTACGCGGAGCAGGTGTTGCAGGCGGACGAAGGCTGCGATTTCACCATGCTTCAGCCTGTGAAGGGGTAGTTAAACACCTTACAGGAGTTTCTGCTTTTCGCCGTTCAACTTGCCGATCCTAAGGGTGGGGCAGGTTGGACGGCATTTTTGTATACGAATACGCTCCAACGCCCGAAGGGGCCAAATGACGAGGCTGATAAGCTGTCGGTATATCCTGCGCGCGTGTCCGGTTATCCAGAAGCTATACTCGAAAATAGCCCTGTAACCCCATAGGCTTACAAACCGGGCAATCTCCCGTTAAGCACAAATGAACCAGATGGTTCACGAGCCCGATCTCCTGTGATATGAATTAGGAAAATACGGAAAAATCCGTCACATTCTAAGAACACGATACGGAGACTAGGGAAGCGTACCTCGGTATAGGGGACGAGGGATTTATATCGGTCTATCGGGCCGATGTGGGGGTTTGTGGGGGCAAATGGGGTTCGATCCCAGCACACTGTTTTTTGCAGCGGGCATCAGTGCTGTCGCGCTGGCTTTGACCATGTTCGGAGCCTGGCTGCAGAACCGTTTGGATGTATTCCTGATAGGCTGGATGCTCGGCATGTCTTCGCTGGGCGCTGGCGCCGTCATTTATTCGGCGTATCCGCCACAGCCGGTCGTCATCCTGATCTGTCTGACGCTGCAGACCGTGGGCTTCGTATCCGTTTATCTCTCCGCGCGGTTGTTCACGGGGACACCCGTCCACTGGCGAATAGCCATCATCCTCGCGCTCGCTGCGGTCGCGGCCGTGATCGTGCCGATCTCGTCGGGACGTGACGGCGTGGGAGTCGCCATCTTCAATGTCATAGCAGCTGTGCTGCTGTTCCTGTGTGCGCAGGAATACTGGAGGGCGAGGGAGCAATCTCCTCTCTCGATTGTGGCTCTGTCGGGTCTGTACGCGATTGCCGGCGTCTCCTTCCTCGCATGCGGTCTGGTGCTGATCTACGAACGGCAGTGGCAGTTGGTTGGACGTCCCGCCAACTGGGCCGAGAGCTTCAATGCCGTTGTTTCCATCGCCGGCATCACGGGTATCGGTGCGCTGTCGCTCGGTCTCAATCATTCGCGCATGGCAAGCCGGCTGTCGAAGGAGGCCGCCACGGATGCGCTGACGGGGCTCATGAACCGCCGCGCGCTCTTTTCGAACTTTGTAGCCAACAGGCTTCGTCCGGGTGACGCTGTCATTGTCTTCGACCTTGATCGTTTCAAGTCGATAAACGACCGCTACGGTCACCGCGCCGGCGATATCACCCTGCATCAGTTTGCCGAGGAGCTTCGCAGCAATGCGCGGCCGCAGGATCTGGTTGCGCGTCTTGGCGGCGAGGAGTTCGTGCTGGTGATGCGTCAGGTTTCCGTTGCCGAAGCCACCGCTACGGCAGAACGGATCCGAGCGGCCTTCTCGGCGACGCCGCTCAAGGTGAACGACACTGCCGTCCTGGTAACCGCCAGTGCCGGCGTAGCCTTCGCCGTCAGCGAAGACGACGATTTCGAACACGTGATGCACCGCGCCGACCTCGCGCTCTATCGCGCCAAGAACAGCGGCCGCGATCGTGTGCTCACCGAATTGCAGGTCGTCGCTTAACTCCACACCTGCAGGAGTTGCAGGAACATTTTAATCACTTAACACTTGATCGATAATCCGCAGGGGCGCATACCCGAGCCCTTCCGGTAACCCTCAGCCCTGCACTGAATTCCGCCGGGGCTATCAAACGCGCGTAGTTCAAATGGAATTTTTTACAGCTCTTTTGCAGGTCATCATGATTGACCTGGTTCTCGCTGGCGATAACGCCGTTGTTATTGGCTTGGCCGCAGCCGGTCTTCCCAAGGAACAGAGGTCCAAGGCGATCCTGGTCGGCATTCTGGCGGCCACGGTCCTGCGCATCAGCTTTGCGGTGCTGGCGACGAAGCTGCTGTCGATCGTCGGACTTCTGCTGGCGGGTGGTCTCCTGCTGCTTTGGGTCTGCTGGAAGATGTGGCGCGAGCTGCGTATCAGCGCGGAAGAGGAAAAACAGGCGCAACAGGCCCTGGAACAGGGCATTGCAGGCGGCGAAGGTGCCGGCAACGGCGCACCCCGCAAGACCTTCATGCAGGCCGCCGGGCAGATCATCCTCGCCGACGTTTCAATGTCGCTCGATAACGTGCTGGCTGTGGCCGGTGCAGCCCGCGAACACCCGACGGTGCTGATCATCGGTCTCGTGTTCTCCGTCGGCCTGATGGGTATTGCGGCCAACTATATTGCAAAATTGCTACACCGCTTCCGTTGGATTGCCTATGTGGGCCTGCTCATCATCGTCTATGTGGCACTTGAAATGATTTATCGAGGTGCTATGGATGTATGGCCAGTGGTAGCCGGCTAATCACTTTTCCGTGTTTAAGAATGCGGCAATTGAGCGTATGCAAGGCTTGGAGCGGGATGAACCAGTAAAACCAGGTGAACCCGCTGCCTCTCACGCGGTTCTTCTCCTCAAATACCGCAGGAATGTTTACCCCAATTGGGGGTATCGAGCTCGTACCGCCCGATGTATCATGGAAAAATCCAGGGTTTGGGGTTTCCCTGGCGGGGGTATGCTTGGGCATTGATTTAGAAAAACTTGATCGGGCGCTCGACCGCGTTCTGGACGCGGCTGTAGATTCCGCGTTGTGGTCGGTTTTCCTGGAAGAGGTGACCGAGGCGACCGGCTCTTACGCCGCGTCGATCGTTCGCTTCGACCGTCTGTCGCCGAGCACCACGCTGGTGACGCGTAACATCGCTTCGGCAAGTGAAGAATATTACCAGTCGGGCTGGCCTTCCAGCGACTGGAACCTGCACGCCCGCAATCTCCTGGCACGCGACGGCATTGCCCGCACGCAGCAGTTCACGCCGCCGGAATTTCTGGAGAAGCACGACTTTTTCCGCTTCATGGGCAAGCATGCGCTCAGGTATTCCTGCATGATCGAATGGCATGCGGTGCCGCACGAGATGCTGTGCCTTGGCCTGCACAGGACGCCGGATCAGGAACCCTATTCGGACGAGGAAGCGGCCATTCTCCTTGGCATTCGCGAGCGCCTGATGGTCGGCGCCCGCATGGCTTACCGGATTTCGCAGAACAGGGTTTCCGGCACGATCAGCGGCCTTGATATTGCACGCATCGCTGCGATCTTCTTTGACCCGCTCGGCCGGATCACGCACGTCAACAAGGCGGCGCTGCCGCTTCTCGACAGGGATCTGCGCGTGGTGGACCAGGAGCTGCGTTCCTTCGACGATGCCGAAACGGCGCAGATCCGTCGGGCCATCCGCTCTGTTCTGAATCACGAAGGTTCGGTCGGCAGCGAACATGTGGAAGGTGTGGCGATCGTCCGGAAGGAGCAGCCTTCACTTTTCCTTCGCATCCAACGGATTGCAGGTGAGATTGATCTCTTCGCACATTCAGCCGGGCTCTGCGTCATCGAGATTCCGGAACAACAACGCACCGCGCAACCGGATACGCTTCGCAAGGCTTTTGGTCTGACCGAGCAGGAGGCGCTGATTGCCGTGCGCCTCTGCGAGGGCCTCTCGCTGCGTGAAATCTCGGAAGCGACAGAACGTTCCTACGAGACCGTGCGCACGCACATGAAGTCGATCCTGCAAAAGACAGGAACGAGCCGGCAGGGCGAGCTGATCGCCCTCGTCGCGAAGATGAAGATGTATGAGTCCAACGCGGCGTAAAGCCGGACTCCGAAGCGCAACCCAGTTTTTCTATTGTAAATTAGCCGGCTTAGTAATATGCTTGAAGAAGTGTATAGTAGTACTTCGTGCGGCTAAATCTGGCGGGTGGCGATTTGAACACTTGTTGCAAGTATCCGATCCGGAGTTGCCGCACTCTGGCAAAAATATCACACAGATAGACTCCAAGATTCTGTTAAGCATTTAGAGGGTGGTTTCCACCCACTTGGGGTATTCAGGGTCTAAACCGGCAATGCTATCGACGCAGATAGTTATTTCTGGGTAGTGGCTGGGGGGCCGCTCTTTTCGCATCTGCGCGCCTCCCGCCCTTTGTCCTCCGGGGGGACCATGTCGAATAAGGTTGGTCGTAGCCGCGTACGTCGTAATGCAACTGTTTCCAAGGCTCTTAAGACGCAGCCGCGTACGTGGCGAGCCTCACTGCTCTCTGCAACTGCGCTTGTAGTTTTTACCGGCTCAGGCGCTGTGATGACGCCTCAGGAAGCGCTGGCGGCTTGTACTGGGTTTTCGACTGTCACTTGTTCAGGCAATACGACGACGACAAATGTTCTCAACCGTGAGAAGCTCGTGAATATCACGGTTAACAACGGGGCGAATGTTAACGGTATTGGCCTCGGAATGACAGGTGTACTGGGCGGTGGCTCAGTTACCAACAATGGTACGGTCCAGAGCAATCTGGGTACAAGCAGAAATGCTCTCGACATTACTGTTACTAATGTCAATATCATTAGCGGTACTGGCACAGCCACGTACACTGGCAATGCGGGAAGTGTGCTTAGCGGCGATCTAAGTGGTTTAAGCATTTCAACTTATACTGCCGGAAATGCCAACACGAATGTTATCCTCAATGGCGCGCGAGTGCAGGGTAACAAAGCCAATGGTATCGTAGCGATTTCCGGATCGCTCCGTAACGCGACAACTTCCATTACCGGAACTGGTGACAACACGGTCACCGGTGACACAAACGGTATTCTGGGTATTGCAGTTTCCGCAAACCGTGATGCCACCACGAATGTAAACCTTTCGGGCTACATCACTGGTGACAACGGCATAGTTGCCGTTGCTGGCAGCGTCGACCTCACGTGGTCCTCCCTGGGAGACTTTATCAGTAATCCAGCTGATCTGAATAATATCCTGAGTGGCGCGGCTGGCGACGGCAAAGCGACTGTTGATGTCATTCATAATGGCAACATTACTGCCACGAATGGCATAGGCATCGTTGCCATGGGTATCGGCAACGGCGGCAACGACGTCTCCGCCAGATCCAATGGATACATTGATGCGACGGACAGCCCCTTCGGCATCGGTATTCTTGCGGGCTCCATCGGCGAAGACGGCAAAGTCTCGGCGACGGTCACCGACGTCGATGCGAGCCTCGCGGGCGTAATTGCCTTCAACCCGGATGGCGATGCCAGTGCACACGGCCGCGGTGACATCAATCTCACAGGCGACATTAGCCTGGTTGGCGTCGGAGCGTTCGCGCAGAACGGCGATGCTCGGGCATCGCTTGGCCGCAACGGCAGCATCGAGGCTGACGGCCTGGGGATCGCAGGTCTGGCGGCGGTGTCTGTCGGCGGCAGGGCCATCGTCAGCAACCGCGGTGATATCTCGGACGTGCTGGTCGGCGCGGTTGGCGTTTCCCTCGGCGACGGAGATGTCATCGTATCGAACCGGGGATCGATCGAGGCTGGCCTCGTCGGTATGGCAGGATTCAACTATGGCAATGGCGACGTTCGCCTGATCAACCGAGGCGATGTCTCGGGCGGGCTGATCGGCATGGCTGCCGGTAACATTGGCAATGGTGACGTGGATGTCATCGTCGGCCGTGGCGCGGATGTGTTCGGCGGTCTGGCTGGTGTACTGGCGATCAGCGGCGGTGGCGACGGCGATGTCGACGTCAATGTCGGGCGTGGCGCCGATGTTATAGGCGGTCTCGCCGGTGTCGTCGCCATGAAGACCGACGGCGCAGGTGACGTCGATATCAACATCGGGCGATCTGCCACCGTCGGCGGACTGCTGGCCGGCGTCGTCGCAAGCAACGAAGTTGGCGACACGACTGTCACAAGCGGTCGCGGGGCGCGGGTCTTGAGCCTGGGCACCGCCATCGACGCGAGCTCGGATAACGGCGATGTATCGGTTGAGACCGGTGACCGCAGCATCACCTTCTCGCTGCTCGGCTCGGCGATTTCTGCCGATGCAGAAAACGGCTTTGCCGATGTTCACGCCGATGGTCTGGTGATCGGCGGCGCGCTCGGTACGGCGGTCGTTGACATCAATTCCGGAACCGGTGCGCACTTCGTGAACGACGGAGTCGTTGCAGCACTCGGTCTCGGCATCGGCAACGCGGCAGAAGGATTGGCGCTCAACGCTAAGGGCGGCGGCAGGATCTCTGCCCGCAACGAGGGTCTGATGGTTGGTCGCGTCGACCTTACCGACTATAACGACCGTATGGTCAACGATGGAGCCTGGCTCGTTCGCGAAACCAACGACTTCGGCGATGGCTGGGACCGCCTCAGGAACGATGGGTTTATCCAAACGGCCTTCGACGGTGGGGAGGCAGAGCAGACCTACTTCGATAACCTCGAAAGGTTCCGCAACCGTGGCATCCTGTCGATGCAGGATGAAGACGCGGGCAACGATGTCGATGTTGATCGTGACTACACCTACATTTCCGGGGCCTTTATCGGCGGCGGCTACCTCGGGATCGATGCCTTCCTGGGCGGCGTTGACTCGACGGCTGACGTGCTTGAGATCGATGGCAGCGTAAGCCGTACAACGCGGGTAAACGTCAACGATGTGAACAGCGGTCCAGGCGCCTACAATGCCGAAGGTATCACCTTCGCAGTTGTGAATGGTGGCGGGGCAGAGCTCGACAACTTCATCATGGATGAGGACAGTGCCAACGCTGTGCGCGGCGGCCGAAATGTCATCGACAAGGGCATGTTCTTCTATGACATCGCGCTTGTCCCAGCTGCGCCTTCGGCGCCAAGCGCTGACATATATAGCTTGGCAATTGAACCGGAGGTCATGCCCGAGCTGCCGGGCGATGAGTTCCGTCTGATCGGTGTGCCGGACCATGAGGCCATGGAGATGCCGACGCTGGCGACCGCAGCTCAGGGCATCTGGCACGATACCGCAGGCGTTTGGCTTGACCGTCAGGTCGACCTGCGCAACCAGATCCTGATGGCCGGCACGATGGAGCAGGGCGCGGACCTTCCGGTTGCGGCTGATCCGGCCCGCAAGCCGGGCGGAGCCTGGGGCAAGGTCATGGGCAGCTGGACCAGCCGTGACAATGGCGCAGCGCTCACCATCCAGGGCAACGACTATACGTACGACCTCGGTTACCGGCAGAATACCTTCGGCTTCCTCGGCGGCCTCGACATCGGTGATGAAGACGTCTTCGCCTCGGGTGATACGCTGCTGTTCGGCGTGATGGGCGGCTACATCGACTCGTCGCTCGACTTCAGGGCCTCGACCACCAGCATCGACTACTCGGGCGGCACGGTCGGCGTCTACGCCACCTACCTGAACAAGGGCTTCTTCGCGGATGCCCTGTTCAAGGCGGACATCCTGACCGCGACCTACTCCGCTCCGACACTCGGCGTGGAGGAAGATGCAAGGGTTCGCACCTACGGCTTCACGCTCGACACGGGTTACCGCTTCGAGCTGCCGAGCAGCCTGTTCATTGAGCCGGTCGCGACGCTGTCTTACGCCAAGACCCGTTCCCGTGACCTCGATCTGCCGGGTGCGACGGTCGAGTTCGGCGACAATGAAAGCTTCCGCGGAAGCCTCGGTGTCCGCTTCGGCGGCGAGGTTGCCCGGACCGATACGTATCGCCTGGAAGCATCCGTCACCGGCCGTATCTGGGACGAGTTCAAGGGTCAGAACTCCGCAGTCATCTACAATGCGGGTGATCCTCTGACGGTCCGCGACAGCTTCAACAGCGCCTTCGGTGAAGTCGGTGCGACGCTGAACGTGTACTCCGCCGACGACCACTGGTCGGGCTTCGTCAACGGTGCGTACAAGTTCAACGGCGACGCACAGACCGGAAGCGTCAAAGCTGGCCTGCGGTACAGCTGGTAACAGCAAGGGTTTGCCAGAGGATCCAAAAGGTTTCCTCTGGCAGGCAGCAACTTCGGAAGATCAAGACCTGGATCGTCTCGTGTTTCGCAGAAACACCGATGCGGTCCAGGTCTTTTTGATTCCGGAGTGGCTTGGAGCCGTTAGGACTTCCGCATAAACTCTGGCCTGCTCTAACCATCTGTTCTTCCGGGCTCCTGGACGGAAAGACCGGTTCCCACTTTTCCTGATGCTGCGCTTGGATGAAGAACAAGACCATGCTTCGCAGCTTCATCCTTTCAACCATGCCAACTGATCTTCGCAGTGTGGAACGGGCCTCCTTTTTGCTTGAATTCTGCCTCTGCTCGACATAGTGATCGCGTAATCAGGCCGGGCCCCTCTGGTAGTTCCCGCAGGAACTGCGATGTCGGACTGAAAGTCAAAATGGGTGGCTCGGCCATGGTCTAGCGATGATGTTCTCCGCAGGACGCTTGCACAGTTCAGTGCAGTTCTTGCTTTTCCATCAGGCGCGATCGCTTGCCGCTGCCCTTTGAGCTACAAACGGGAGCCAAATGAACGAACTTTTTACAGTCGAAGCCCTAACGGCGCTTCTCCAGGTGATCATGATCGACCTGGTGCTGGCAGGCGATAACGCCATCGTCATCGGCCTTGCAGCCGCGGGCCTGCCCAAGGAACAGCGCACCAAAGCAATTATCATCGGCATCGTCGCCGCGACGGTGCTGCGCATCATCTTTGCTGCGGCCACGACGCAGCTGCTCCAGATCGTCGGCCTGCTTCTCGCCGGTGGCGTCCTGCTTCTGTGGGTCTGCTGGAAGATGTGGCGCGAACTCAGGACCGGCCACGATGAAGAGGTCCAGGGAGAAGAGGCGCTCGCAAACGCCGATCTGGACAAGGATGGGAAGGTTGCGGGCGGTGCGCCGCGCAAGACCCTCGGTCAGGCTGCTCTGCAGATCATCATTGCCGACGTGTCCATGTCGCTCGACAACGTGCTTGCTGTCGCTGGTGCTGCGCGCGAGCATCCGGAAGTGCTGGTATTCGGCCTCATCCTGTCGATCGCGCTCATGGGTATCGCGGCATCGTTCATCGCCCGCCTGCTCGGCAGGCATCGGTGGATCGCCTATGTCGGTCTGGCCGTCATCCTCTATGTCGCACTCGAGATGATCTACCGCGGCTTCCACGAGGTTTGGCCCTACGTCAATGGAGCCATGTAGGCCGTTTGACCTGCTTCCATAACAAAGCTTCTGCGGCGCAGGTCACTGCGCCGCAGTTTTGTTTTCAGCCGGTCCCTGCTGAACCAGCCGCCGGCTGAACTGGCCCGGCCCTTATCCTCTCCCAGATCGCTCTTGAAGCCGATCAGCCTGTACAGCAGGTGAAGGTGCGGCTATTCCTCGGCGACGACGCGTTTCGCTAGCTGCGGGGAGAATAGCATGAGCTCGACACCGAACGATGGCCTTTGGAATTTTGCGCTGGCGCTCTATGGGTCCAAGGGCGTGGGTGATGCCTGCCTGCAGCTTCAGGATGAAAGCGGCGTCGACGTTCCCGTGCTGCTGTTCGCGCTCTGGCTGGCGGCAAATTCCGTAGAGCTGACGGAGACAGAGCTCGCCCGCATCGACAGCCTCATCAAAGGCTGGCGGGAAGAGGTCGTGCGGCCACTCCGCACGATCCGCCGGCGGCTCAAGGAAGGGCCGCATCCGGCACCTTCGGCCGATACCGATGCTCTGCGCAACAGCATCAAGGCCGCTGAACTCAATTCAGAAAAGATCGAGCTCGCCTTGCTTGAGGCGGAGGGCCGTTCCCTGATGACGCGAGCTGAAAACAAGCCCGATGCGGCGCGGGGCAATGCCGTCACTGTTGTCAGGCACTATCGCGAAGCTGATCTCGACGAGCCGGGACAGCAGGCATTGGACGCGATCCTGGCGGCGTTCGATCGGCTCTGAGAGCGTAGCTCGCCGAGGGGTGAGAAGCCGCCAAACCACCGCGCAAGTGGAGGGCTTGTTACTGCCCCTCCTGGCTCGCCAGATAGTCGAGCAAGGCGAGCGACTTGTCCCCGGTCACGACCAGGCGTGACATCAGGTTCCGCAAGATGTGAAACTCCTCCGCCGTCAGGTCCGCGAAAAGTGCATCATTCGCCGGACGCTGGATGACGGTAAGCGACTGCAACAGGTCCCTTGCCTTCTGGGTCACCGTCAGCAGAACCCTGCGGCGGTCGGAGGGATTGGTGCGCTTCGTGACCAGCCCTTCCTTCACAAGCTTGTTTACCTCGATCGTGACGAAGGCGCCGCTCAGATGCAGGTGGTCGGCAAGCTGGTTGACGCCGATGCCGTCATCACCCTGCAGGTGGCGGACGGAAATCAGGATGGTGAAGGCGGTTCCGGTGAGGCCGATCCGCTGTCCCAACCGGTTGCGGACTTCCTGCACACGTGAAGCAAAGGCCAACGTGTCGTAGATGAGCTGGCGGAACGCCAGATCCGTATTATCAACGAGAAGTTCTGGACGGGAGACCGTCAGGCTGGATTCGGGACCAGCCTTGGTATGTCGCGTCCGTTCGCGGCTCTTGGTCGTCATGCTCCCACCATCCTTCATCGCTTTCCGTTTATGCAATACGCAAAATTGCAGGACAACCAACGTTTCGCCACCGCATTACACAACTTTCCTGTTGACGCGACGGGTATGTTGACGTTCTATCAAAATTAGCTTTATAACCAAGCTATCTTGCAAAACGACACTGTAGCCCGACGAGGACAGTCTTGCCAACACCAGAAGCTGAAACAAAGAAGCAGGCACAGGACAGTGGAGCTGAAGACAGCCAGTTCGATGGGCGGGCATTCCGCCACGCGCTGGGTCAGTTTGCAACGGGCGTAGCCATCATCACCGCCATGGGGCCCGACGAGCAGCCGATCGGCATGACCATGAGTTCCTTCAACTCGGTCTCGCTCGATCCACCGCTTATCCTGTTCAGCGTCGAGCGGAAATCCTACAGCCTGCAGGCGATGCAGGATGCTGAGGGCTATGCGGTCAACATCCTCAGTCGGGCGCAGGAGCAGCTGTCGAACAAGTTCGCACGGGCTCTTTCCGACAAGTTCGCCGACGTGGAGCATGAGCCGGGCTTTGCCCAGGCGCCGCTGCTGCGGGACGCTCTCGCGCATTTCGAGTGCGCACCCTACGCCAACTATGATGGCGGCGATCACGTCATTTTCGTCGGACGGGTGGTTCGCTTCTCTGCGCGGACGGATCTCGATCCGCTGGTGTTCTTCCGTGGCAAGTACGCGGATCTGACGACTGAAACGAGGCCGGCGCCGCAGTGGCCGCTGCCGATACACTACTAATCAAAAAATCTTCCGAGAGGGATGATCACGATGGTCAAAGACGGACGTCAACATATCGAATCTCTGCGCGACGGGCGCGAAGTATACCTCAACGGCAAGCGCGTCGAGGATGTCACCACTCACCCGGCATTCAAGAACGTCGTCGCCTCGGTCGGCCGTCTGTTCGACTTCCATTCGGCGCCTGAAAACCAGGAACTGATGACCTTCGAGACAGAGACTGGTGTCCGCGCCAACAAGATCTGGCAGCTCACCAAGAGCTACGATGAGATGCGCGAGCGTCGCAAGGCCCTGGAGGCCTGGACCGAGCTGCACGCTGGCTTCATGGGCCGCGCACCCGACCACGTCGCTTCCTGCATCTCCGGCATGGCGATGGGCGTGGAAGTGTTCGAGGCCTATGATCCAAAGCGCGCAAAGGCGCTGGCTGACTACTACCGCTACGCCCGCGACAATGACCTTTACCTCACCTATGTGATCATCAACCCGCAGGCCGACCGCTCCAAAGCGGCGAATGCCCAGAAGGACGAGTTCCTGACGACCGCCGTCGTTGAACGCGACGAGGAAGGCATCACCGTCCGCGGTGCGAAGATGCTGGCGACGGGCGGCATCATGGCGAACGAAGTCTTCGTTTCCTGCATCCAGCCGCTGCAGCCGGGCGACGAGAAGTATGCGCTCTCCTTCGCTGTTCCCATGAACGCCAAGGGCCTGAAGATCCTGTCGCGCAAGTCCTATGAGGAAGCT
Source organism: Nitratireductor aestuarii (assembly GCF_014641695.1). Lineage (GTDB taxonomy): Bacteria > Pseudomonadota > Alphaproteobacteria > Rhizobiales > Rhizobiaceae > Chelativorans > Chelativorans aestuarii. The sequence goes on from NZ_BMIF01000002.1 coordinate 403,627, forward strand.
GCGCCCAGCACGTTTGACAACCCACTCGCCAGCCGCTTCGACGAGAACGACGCCGTTCTCTACTTCGATGACGTGAAGGTTCCGTGGGATCGCGTGTTCGTCGATGGCAGCATCGAGATGTGCCAGAAGCAGTTCCACGCAACGCCGGCACACGTTTACCAAAACTACCAGGCGATGATCCGTCTGTCGGTGAAGCTGAAGTTCCTGCTCGGCATCGCTTACCGCACGGCTGAGACGAACGGTACGACCGTGTTCCCGCAGGTCAAGGAAATGCTTGGCCAGCTGGCGGCAGAGGCCGGCATGGTCGATGCGTTTGTGGCCGCAATGGAGGCCAAGGGCCGTTACCATGGCGATTACTACGTGCCGGATCGCCACACGCTCTATGCTGCTCAGACCCTGACGCAGCAGCTTTACAGCAAGGTGCTGAACACGCTGCGCGAGCTCGCCGGTGGCGGCATGATCATGCTGCCGTCCTCGATCGACGATTTCACCAATCCGGAGCTGGCAGCTCTCATCGAGAAGACCCAGCAGTCACCTGCTGCAAGCGCGCAGGACAAGGTGAAGTTCTACAAGCTCGCCTGGGATGCGGTCGGTTCCGAGTTCGCCTCGCGTCACAACCAGTACGAAATGTTCTATGCCGGCGCGACCTTCGTGACAAAGGGACACTCCTTCCGTACCTACGACTGGAAGGGTGCAACCGGCCTCGTGGATCGCATGCTCGACAGCTACGATCTGAATGAAGAGCTGGCCGCGCGGTCGAAGAAATAACAGGTCCGGACGGAGTATTGAAATGCCGGTAAACAAGAAGCACGACGAGTTCTATACGCTCGACATGGAAAGCGGTTGGGAAGTGCCTCCGGGCTACCCGTCCGGGATCAAGCAGAAGATCCTGTCGGGTGCGCTGGACGAGGTAAACAAGAGCGGCACGCGTACGCGCCTGCTCAAGTTCGACCCGGGCGTCTACACGACGAAGCCGTTCGTTCACGATTACTGGGAAGAGGTGTTTCTCTTCTCAGGCGACCTGACGGTTGGTAATGACGAGAACGGCGAGGGTGGTGAAGGTTTTACGCCGAACACCTATGCGGTGCGTCCGCCCGGTGCGTTCCACGGACCGTTCAAGTCCAATGGTGGATGTATCCTGCTGGAAATCCACTACTACGACCCGGTCTGAGTACAGTAGTGGGGCGGCACGTCTGATGAGGTCCACCTGGCACTTTCAAATGACGTGAATTGGAGCGTCTGCGTGGTAAAGTCCACGCAGGCGCTTCATCGTTGATGGGTTCAAAGCGTATGATTCTTGCAGTTCCGGACGGAAAGAGGGGTCCTTTCCCTGGAACTGCTCTAGCTGCTGTATGGTGGAAAAATGACTTCTAGTCTCAAGACGCTACAATCACTTTCTGAGGACCTGGCAGCTGGCCGTACGACGAGCCGCGCGCTGGTGGAGGACTGCCTGGAACAGATCGCATCGAGCGGTGGGCAGGGTGCTACGACCTTCCTCCAAGTGGATGCCGATGGCGCACTGCTGGCCGCGGACGCGATGGACAAGCTGCGGGCGGCCAAGGCAGAGCCTTCGCCCTATGCCGGCATTCCGGTCTCGGTGAAGGATCTGTTTGACGTTCGCGGACAGGTGACGCGCGCCGGATCGAAGCTGCTCGACGGCGCCGAGCCTGCAGAGGCGGATGCAACGGCGGTTGCTCGGTTGCGCCGTGCGGGCTTCGTTGTCATCGGCCGCACCAACATGACCGAGTTTGCCTTCTCTGGCCTTGGCATCAATCCGCACTACGGCACACCGCTCAATCCCTGGGATCGTGAAAACAAGCGTATTCCAGGCGGTTCGTCCTCCGGTGCTGCGATCTCTGTTGCCGATGGCATGGCGCATGGAGCGCTGGGTACGGACACGGGTGGTTCCTGCCGTATTCCAGCAGCGTTTACCGGGCTCGTCGGGTTCAAGCCGACTGCCGCACGTGTGCCGCAGAAGGGCGCGCTGCCACTTTCCACCAGCCTCGATTCGATCGGGCCGATCGCACGCAGTGTGGCGTGCTGCGCGGCGCTTGACGCTGTGCTTTCAGATGAGGCCTATACGCTTACGCAGCGGGACGTGCGCGGCCTGCGCTTCCTTGTGCCGGAAACGCTGGTGTTTGACGGCATCGACGAAACCGTCGCGGCCGACTTCGAGCGGACGATCAAGCGTCTGGCTGATGCCGGTGCGACTATCGTCCGCGCGCCGTTCCCTGAGCTTGGCGACATCGCCACCATCAACGCGAAGGGCGGATATTCCGCGGCCGAGAGCTGGGCATGGCACAAGGCTCATATCGAGAAGAGCGCGGACCTCTATGATCCCCGCGTCATCAGCCGTATACGCCGTGGCGAACAGCAGACTGCTGCCGATCTGATCGAGCTTGGCTATGCGCGCGAGAAGCTGATCCAGGGCGCGGAAGCGCGGATGTCGGCCTACGACGCCGTGCTGATGCCGACCGTGCCGATCGTTGCACCGCGTCTGGCAGAGCTTGAGACGGACGAGGAGTACACCCGCATCAACCTGCTGGCACTGCGCAATCCAACGACGATCAACATGATCGACGGTAGCGCGATTTCCATTCCGATGAGCGAGAAGGGCTCTGCACCAACCGGCCTGATGATTGCGGCAGCACGCGGCAAGGACAAGACGGTGCTGGAGATTGCTTCCGCGATCGAAGCGCTTCTGGCTGCCTGAATTCAATACGGTAAATAGAAAAGGGGACGCCGAGCGAACGGCGTCCCCTTTTCATTTGAAGGGCTTGTAACTAGCCGAGAACCGGGAGCTCCACCACGTCGTAGCCGTGGGAGATGCGGCGGCCGAGAACCGGATCCTCGATCTCGAACTCGAAGCGGCTGGCCGGGCGGATACCGCCCTTTGCGGCGAGCGTGCCGCAGAACATGACGGAATTTTCCGGCAGGCCATCGGCGGAGTAGCCGGCCATCACGTCTTCAGGGGCCAGCATCGAGACGACGTTGCCTTCCTGATAGAGCACGCGTTCGCCGTTGATCACAGCCCAGGAGCGCAGGATCAGCTGATCCCAATGATCCTTGACGTCATCGAAGGCCCAGAGCTCGGAAGCCATCGGCTTCTCGCACATCTGCTTCGACACGGTCACGTTGAAGGTTTCCGCCTTGCGGTCGGTGTGGTCGGAGCCAACGCCGATGTAGGTCTTGCCGCCGGAGCGCACGATAGCGAACTCGACTTCACCGCTCGACTCGCCGCCGCTCACTTCGATCACAGAGCTGGTAGTCAGGCGGGCATTGGCAACGCGATAGTAGATCGGCGTCGATGCGGGGCGAGCAACGCCCAGCTCTTCGAGTTCACGAATGTGCTTTTCAAGTGCAACCGGATCACGTCCGGTCCAGCCGGCGATGATCGTGGTCTCGATCGTCACCGTTTGCGCAGCACTCTGCTGTCCCTGATGGATCGTAAACTCAATGTGGGCTTTGCTCATGGCGTTATATTATTCCTTCGTAGTAGGCGCGGCCGGGAGAAACGGCATGCGAATTCGATCCGAGACGCCTCTATTGGCGGCTGGGATGAAGTCGCAAATTGCCGGGTAGAGTAGCGCAATTTTCTGCCTGCACAAATAGCTTTTTTACAAAGTAAATAATGTTTGTCTGACCCTTGAAAGCACCGACGTTGTACGGTGCAAGGCGAGTCATCACAGGGGAGATTCTCCTTGACTGGCTTTGTAAAATAGCTAACTATTTTAGCAATTGTGACGGAGCGCGACCTGCTGTATCGCGGGGAGCGAACGGATAAACGGTGGGGACATGACTCAGCAGATTTTGGATACGCGTTTTCGGTCGGCCTTGGGTCGTCTGTCAGAGGCCGGTCGGGTTCTGACCTACAATGAGGCCGTTGATCCGCATCTGGAACTTGCCGCCTACATGAAGAAGCTCGACGGGGACAAGCTTCTGCACTTCCCCAATGTCAAGGGCTACTCGATGCCCGTTATCGGCAACCTGCTGAGCAGCAAGGATGATTGCGAGGCGGCGTTCGGCACCGATTTCAACGGCATTCGCGGACTGGTGGAGCGCGCAATCGGCAATCCCATTCCGCCGCAGGTGGTTGAGGATGCTCCGGTCCACGAGGTCGTGCTGACCACGGGCTTCGACGTGCGCGAGCTGATCCCGGCGCTGTTCCATGCGCCAACCGATGCTGGCCGCTACATTACCGCAGGCATCGTTGTGGTGCGCGATCCGGTTACCGGTATCTACAACGCGTCCTACCACCGCCTGCAGCTGCTCGGGCCGGATCGGCTCGGCATCAAGCTCGACTTTGGCCGTCACCTGCGCCTTGCCTACGAGCGCGCCAAGGAACAGGGCCAGTCGCTAGAGGTCGCTGTCTGCCTCGGTGCTGATCTTGCCCTGCACTTCACCGCAGCCACGATGGGCTCTCAGATGCCGGAAGAGGCGGACGAGCTGGCAGTCGCCGGCGGTCTCTCCGGACGCGCGCTGACGGTGACGCAGGCGAAGACGGTCGACCTTCTGGTGCCGTCGGAAGCCGAGATCATCCTCGAAGGCTTCATTTCCGCTGCTGATGAAGAGGTCGAGGGGCCGTTCGGTGAGTTTGTTGGTTTTGCAGCGCCCGCTGCAGCTGCGCCAATCCTCAAGATCTCCGCGATCACGCACCGCAAGAAGCCGATCTATCACGCGATCAACGGCTATGGTCGCGAAACGATCATGCTGCGCAAGTATGTGCTGGAGGCGAGCCTACTCAAGGTTCTCCGCTCCGCTGTGCCGATCGTTGTGGATGCTGACATGACCGCAGGCGGCCTGCACCGTTTCCACGCCGTGGTTCAGGTGAAGAAGCAGTCGCGCCAGCACGACGGCCTGCAGCGCAATGCGATCCTGGCTTCATTCGGCGCGCTCAAGGATCTCGATCTGGTCATCGTCGTGGATGACGACATCGATATCCGCGATCCGATGGATGTCGAGTACGCCATTGCAACGCGCATGGAAGCTTCCAAGGACCTGATCAAGATCCCCGGTGCGCGCGGTCACGAATATGTCCGCGTCAGCGATGGCGGCATTCGCACCAAGCTTGGCATCGATGCGACGGTTCCGTTTGAGGAGCGCGATCGGTTCAAACGCGTGAAGTTCCTCGACATCGACGTCGATCCGAAGAAGTTCACCAACACTCCTGTCGATACAGCGTCCTGAGGCGATGGGTCGATCAACAAAACCAATAATCAAGTACCTAACGAGGGGTCTAAAATGAAGAAGATTACTGGAGCTATTCTGGCAGCAGCGATGTTGACGTCGGGCGCGGCATACGCGCAGGCCTGGCCGGCAAAGACGATCACGCTCGTCGTGCCCTATGCACCGGGCGGCTATACCGACTCCGTTGGCCGCATTACCGCTCAGTTCCTGGAGAAGGAACTCGGCCAGACCGTTGTCGTAGAGAACAAGGCCGGTGCCGGCGGCATCGTCGGATCCGACTACGTGGCGAAGTCCGCGGCTGATGGATACACGCTCTGCATGTGCAGCGTAGGCGCGATTTCCGTTGCGCCGGTTGCCCAGAAGGTCGAGTACGACCCGCTCACCTCGTTCACCCCGATCAGCATCGTCAGCGAAATCCCGCAGACCGTGATCGTGAACCCGAACGTGCCGGTCAACACCATTGAAGAGTTCGTTGCCTATGCCAAGGAGCATCCGGGCGAGCTCGACTACGGCTCGAGCGGTGCGGGCGGCCTGATGCACTTCGCCGTGCAGCTGTTCGCCTCCAAGACTGGCACGGATCTGGTTCACATCCCGTTCGGCGGTGGTGCACCGGCAACGGCGGCAGTGGTTTCGGGCGAAGTGGACTTCACCTTCACCAACATGACCGACGCGCTGCCGCAGCTCGAAGCCAACACGGTCAAGGGTCTGGCTGTGACCTCGGAAGAGCGCAGCAAGTTCCTGCCTGACCTGCCGACCATCAACGAGACCGTTGTTCCGGGCTTCTCGGCTGTGTCCTGGAACGGTGTAATGGCGCCTGCCGGCCTTCCGCAGGAAGCTGTGGCTCGCCTCTCCGATGCGCTGAAGAAGATGGCTGCAGACGAAGGCGTCATCGAGGCCATGGGCCGCGTCGGTGCCTCCACCGTGTTCATCACGCCTGAGGAATACTCCAAGCGCCTCGCTGACGAGGTTGCCCAGTGGACCGCAACGCTTGAAGAGATCAAGTAAGTCCCGGCCATTTGCTGGTTGACTGATGCTTCGATTGTCCGCCGGGAGAAATACCCGGCGGATGTCGCCATTGCGATGCAACAGCATGGTCAACTGGTAAACGCTTCACCCGGGCCGCCGCCCTGGGATTGAGTATTCCGTACCTGGAAGTCTTGCCGCCACGCGGAGTCAGTTCGCGGACCAAGCCGGCCAACAGGACTGTGAGGTTTTCCATGAAGCAATTCACATTGCGTGGCAGCGCTGATCTCTATCTCGGGTTGCTGCTGCTCTTCATATCCGGTGTCATGTACTGGTACGTCTCTGATCTGGAGATCGGTACGGTGCGCCGGATGGGGACCGGTTTCTTCCCCCTCGTTCTTATCGTTATCCTTGCAGGCTTTGGGGTAATCCTCGCCGTCAGGGGCGTTCTGACCAAGTCAGTGCGTGTCGCTCCGATCACCCTGCGGCCGCTCCTCATCATCCTGGTCTCGTTCGTGGCCTTTGCGCTACTGGTCGATCGCGTCGGCCTCATCCTTGCGATTTTCGCGCAGGTCGCGGTGGCTCACTTCGCCTCGGATGAAACCAAACCAGCCCAGAGCCTCCTCTTCGGCATCGTGCTTGCCCTGCTCTCGTCCGGCGTCTTCGTCGGCCTGCTCAACATGCCCGTGGAGCTCCTCCCATGATGGAAACCCTCGGTCTTCTCGGCCACGGTCTGTTCGTGGTTCTCACGCCTGAGAACCTCCTCCTCTGCCTCCTCGGCGCAGTCTTCGGTACACTGATCGGTGTTCTCCCGGGTCTCGGGCCCGTCGCGACGATCTCGCTGCTGATGCCGATCACCTTCTCGCTCGACCCGATCGGCGCCATCATCATGCTTTCGGGCATCTACTATGGTGCGCAGTATGGCGGCTCGACGACGGCCATTCTCGTTAACATCCCCGGTGAATCGACTTCCGTCGTGACGGCGATCGACGGCTACAAGATGGCCCAGCAAGGCCGCGCCGGTGATGCGCTGGCGATCGCGGCTATCGGCTCGTTCATTGCCGGCTGCTTCGGCACGCTCATCATCGCGTTTGCCGGTCCGCCGTTGGCAAAAGTTGCCCAGCAGTTCACCTCACCCGAATATTTCTCGCTGATGGTGTTTGGTCTGGTCGCGGCCGTGGTGCTCGCCAATGGATCACTGATCAGCGCGCTTGCCATGATCTTCCTCGGGCTGCTGCTCGGCATGGTCGGCATGGACGTCAACACGGGTGCGGCCCGCATGACCTTCGGCCTGATCGAACTGTCGGACGGCATCAGCTTCGTTGCCATGGCGCTCGGCCTCTTCGGCGTGGCGGAAGTGATCTGCAACCTTGAGGATGCTGCAACGCGCGGACTGAACAGCTCCCGCATCGGCCGGATCTGGCCCACTCGCGACGTGCTGAAGAGCGCACGCGGAGCGATCGCACGCGGAACCTTGCTTGGAAGCCTGTTCGGAATCCTGCCGGGCGGCGGTGCGACCATGGCCTCGTTCTCGTCCTACGCTCTGGAAAAACGCGTCGCCAAGGATCGCTCGCGGTTCGGCCGGGGAGCGATCGAAGGCGTTGCTGGTCCTGAGGCTGCGAACAATGCCGCCGCGCAGACGTCGTTCATTCCGCTGCTCACCATGGGCCTGCCCACCAGTGCGACCATGGCGCTGATGATCGGCGCGCTGACGCTCCACGGCATTGCGCCCGGACCGAACGTCATCGTGCGCCAGCCGGACCTGTTCTGGGGCCTGATCGTCAGCATGTTCGTCGGCAACGTGATGCTGGTCATCATCAACCTGCCGATGATCGGCCTTTGGGTGAAGCTCTTGCAGATCCCCTACCGCCTGCTGTTCCTCTTCATCGTGGTGATCAGCGCAATCGGCGTCTACTCGGTCAACAACTCGCCCTTCGACATCTACCTGATGATCGGCTTCGGCCTGCTCGGCTACCTGCTGAGGAAGTTCAACGCGGAGCCTGCGCCAATGCTGATGGGCTTCGTGCTCGGGCCGATGCTGGAAGAAAACTTCCGGCGCGCAATGCTTACCTCGCGCGGCGATCTGATGATCTTCGTTGAGCGGCCAATCAGCCTCGGGCTGCTGATTATCAGCGTGCTCCTGATCATCTCTATCGCTCTGCCTTCGGTGCGGGCGGGCCGAGAAGACGTGTTCCAGGAATAGACTTCGAGACGGCGGCTTCTGGCCGCCGTTTGCATATTCAGGTTTTGGGAGTGGTGGATGAGTTCTGTTTCAAAAGTTGCCTGCTTCATCAACGGCGAAGAGCGCTTAGAGGATAACGTCTTCGAGAAGTTCAATCCGGCTACCGGAGAGGTGGCCGCGCTGGTGGTGGAATCGAGCCAGAGCCTCGTCGATGAAGCAGTGATGGCCGCGCGCGCAGCCCTGAAGGGGCCGTGGGGGAAGGCGACGCTGGAACACCGCGTGGATGCACTGCGCAGGCTGGCGGTGCTCATGCAATCGCGGTTCTCAGAGATTGTCGCCGAGGAAATCCTTGACACCGGCAAGCCAATCGCGGCCGTGGCGACGAACGAGATCAACCGCGCCATCGCCAATCTGAATTCCTTCGCGGACATCGCGCTTTCCGAACGGATTGAACCCTTCCGCACTGAAATGGCCAATGGGGCGAGCGCGATCAACGAGACCGTGCGCACACCTGTGGGTGTGATCGGCATTGTCGCGCCGTGGAACCTTCCGCTCTTGCTGCTAACCTTCAAGGTTGCGCCAGCACTTGCCTGCGGCAACACCATCGTTGTGAAGCCTTCCGAGCAGACGCCGCGCACGGCTGTTCTCCTGGCAAAGCTTGCGCTGGAAGCCGGCATTCCGGCTGGAGTGATCAACGTCGTTCACGGGCACGGTGCGAATGCTGCGGGCAGCTTCCTGACGGCTCATCCGGGTATCGATGCGATCTCCTTCACCGGCGAGACCAAGACGGGTGAAGCCATCATGCGCAGCGCCTCGGTCGGTCCCCGCGCGGTTTCGATGGAGCTTGGCGGCAAGAACCCCGCACTCATCTTCAGCGACTGCGATTTCGATGCGGCTGTCACCGGGACAGTGCGCTCCATGTTCGACAATGCCGGGCAGGTGTGCCTGACGACGGAGCGCCTCTACGTTCAGCGGCCGATTTTCGACCGGTTCGTGGAGGCCCTGGCCGAAAAGGCCCTCGCACTCAAGCCGGGTGATCCGATGGATCCGAGCACAACCATGGGGCCTTCCATCAGCGCGGAACAGCAGGCCAAGGTGCTGGGCTTCTACGAGCGGACCGCCAGGGGAGGTGCGACCGTCATCACCGGTGGCGGACGGTTCGAAATGCCGGCACCTTTCACCAATGGCTACTGGGTGCAGCCGACCATCTGGACCGGGCTTGGCGACGACGCGGAAATCTGCCGCAACGAGGTCTTCGGACCTTGCGCCCATGTCGCGGTGTTTGATGATGAGGACGAGGTGATCGAACGCGCCAACAATTCCGAATACGGCCTCGCTGCTACAATCTGGACCAAGGATTCCGACAAGGCCTCCCGGGTTGCGCGCCAGCTGGAAAACGGCACGGTGTGGATCAACTGTTGGCGCGTGCGCGATGAACGGGCGGCGTTCGGCGGGTTCAAGAAGTCCGGCGTCGGACGGGAAGGCGGCAGCTGGTCGCTCAACTTCTACTCCCATCCAAAAACGATCTGTCGGCTGGATGGCTGAGTTTGGCCAGACCGGTTTCGATTTTCTCCGATACCGGTCTAGGCTAGAACAATGCGAGTCCGGCGAGTGCAAAAATCAAGGGGGACAACAGTGTCACAAGAAAAGCAGATGCGCAGCGGTGGTGAAATTCTTGTAGAGGCTCTCCGTATCCACGGCATCGATACCGTGTTCGGTGTGCCGGGCGAAAGCGCGCTTCCCTTCTTCGATGCCGTGGCAAACCCCGATGCCGGCGTTCGCTTCATCCAGTGCCGCCACGAGGCCAGTGCTTCCCACATGGCTGAAGCCGATGCGAAGCTGCGCGGTGCCCCCAGCGCCCTTATCGTGAGCCGTGGACCGGGCGCCATGCATGCGGCCATCGGCCTGCATACGGCGCGGCAGGACTCGACGCCGATGCTGATGATCGTGGGTCAGGTGCCGACCACCGAGCGCGGACGCGAAGGCTTTCAGGAAGTCGACTATTCGCGGATGTTTGCCGACATGACCAAGTTCGTGGCCGAAGTTCATTCGCCCGAGCAGATCCCGGAATATGTTCATCGCGCGCTTCATTTCGCGACGCATGGACGACCGGGGCCGGTCGTTCTCGTGGTGCCGGAAGACGTGCTCGAAACCATGAGCGATGTGGCGGATTTCCCGGCCTTCAAGCCGGCGCTGAGCAGCCCGTCCAGGTCTGACATTGCCGAGGTAGCCGAGCTTCTGCGCAAGGCCGAGCGTCCGCTGGTCATCGTGGGCGGCAGCGGCTGGACGCAAGAGGCTTCCGCGCAGGTGACGCGTTTTTGTGTGGCGAACAATCTGCCGGTGGTGGCAGGCTTCCGGTCGCAGGACATCGTCGACAACAGGCTGGATCAGTACATCGGCGACACGAGCCTTGGCGGCAGCATGGCGCTTGCCGAGCGCATCAAGCGGGCCGACGTGCTGCTGGTTATCGGTGACCGGTTGAGCGAGATCACCACGAAGGCCTACACGGCGCTCAACGTGCCGGTGCCGAACCAGACGCTGATCCATGTCTTCCCTGGACCGGAGGACATTGGCAGCGTCTACAATCCGCATCTTCCAATCGTTTCCAACCCCACAAGATTTGTCGAAGCGCTGGCTGAGGTTGGCCGGCTCGACTCTTCAGCCTGGGATGCGTGGACGCGTGATGGCCGCCACGCCTACGAGGCCTTCCAGGCGACGCCGAACAAGGCCGTCGGCATCAACAATGCCAATATCATCAAGCATCTGAGCCAGACGCTGCCGGAAGACGCCATCGTTACCAACGGCGCGGGCAACTACGCGATCTGGCTCCACCGCTTCTTCCGCTACAAGAAGTTCGGCACTCAGCTTGCGCCGAAGTCCGGTGCGATGGGCTATGGGCTGCCCGCGGGCATCGCCGCGAAGCTGCGCAATCCGGACAGGACGGTGGTGACGCTTGCGGGCGATGGCTGCTTCATGATGGCTTCGCCGGATTTCGCGACGGCCGTGCAGCACAACCTCGGTCTGGTAGTCGTGGTGTTCAACAACAACATCTACGGCTCGATCCGCATGCATCAGGAACGGCAGTTCCCCGGGCGTCCGAGCGGCACGTCGCTCACGAACCCCGACTTCGCGCAGCTTGCGAAAAGTTATGGCGTGTTCGGAACAGTGGTGGAGAGCGAGGACGAATTCCCGGCAGCGCTTGAGCAGGCTCTTGCATCCGGCGGGCCCGCCATCATAGAGGTTCGCACGTCCGAGCGGCAGCTGACGCCCGACTTCAGCATCTGAACTTCCTGCAAAAAATCCGTTCGGGAATGCTGGCATGACCAGCCTTTCGGGCGTCGAAAAGAGAGTGACCATGACCAATCCCCCGAAGAAGCGCATCGTTGTCGGTATCAGCGGCGCGTCGGGTATCATCTATGGCGTGCGGGTGCTGGAAGCACTCAGGATGGCGGGGGTGGAGACCCATCTCGTCATGTCACGCTCGGCCAAGGTCACGCTGGCACACGAACTTTCGCTCAAGGTGCGGGATGTCCACGAGCGGGCGGATTTCGTCTATCCCGCCGAGGATATCGGTGCGCGCATCTCCAGCGGCTCGTTCATCACTGCCGGCATGATCATCGCGCCTTGCTCCATGCGCACGTTGGGCGAGATTGCCACTAGTACTACGTCCACGCTTCTCAGCCGCGCGGCGGATGTAATGCTCAAGGACAGGCGCAGGCTGGTGCTGATGGTGCGCGAGACGCCGCTGCATCTGGGCCATCTGCGAACGATGACGCAGGTTACAGAAGCAGGCGCGATCATCATGCCGCCGGTGCCTGCGTTCTATGCCAAGCCCGAGACCGTGGACGATATCGTCAATCACAGCGTCGGGCGCGCGCTCGATCTGTTCGATATTCCAAACCAGCTCGTGCGCCGCTGGGGCGAAGACGAATAGGAAGAAGGGCTCACGGTCGATCAACCGCGAGCCCTTTCTTCTTCATGGCAATGGCTCAGGCTGCTTCCGCGTCCGTCTCGATAGAACCACGCTCGATGCGGATCATCTCGTCGGAGATATCGGCGAGCAGCTGCGGGCTCGATTCCGTGATGAAGAGCGTGAGCTCCGGCAACTGTTCGCGAAGCCTGCCCAATGTACGGGCGTATTCCAACGCGAGGGCAGGGGCGAGACCCTGGAACGGTTCATCGAGAAGCAAGGCCGAGCGCGTGACCATCAGGGCGCGACCGAGGGCCACCATCTTGCCCTGACCGCCTGAAACACCGCCGCCCGGGCGCTTGCGCATCCCCTCCAGCTCGGGCAGCAAGCGGTAGACACGAGCCAGCCGCTCCTCAGACTCTGCGCGCGAGAGTTTCAACGCGAGCGCGGGAAGAAGGAGATTGTCCTCGATGGTGAATTCCGGGATCAAACGTCGATCCTCGGGCGCATAGCCGATGCCAAGGCCCGCACGAGCATAGGCCGGGAGCGTCGTCAGTTCCGTGCCGTCCACCTTGATGGAACCACTCGTGGCAGGCAGCAGGCCCATGATGGTCCGTAGCAGCGTGGTCTTGCCTGCGCCGTTTCGGCCAATCAGGACTGTGGTGAGGCCCGGCTTCAGCTCGAAGCTGATGTCGCGCAGGATCGGAATGCCAGCAATGCTGGCGCTGACAGATGAGAGGCTCAGCATCAGACGGCTCCCACAACGGTTTCGATGACGCGCTGGTCCTGGAACACTTCCTCGGGACGTCCCTGGGTGAGCACATGGCCGCGGTTCCAGACGAGCACGCGCTCGGCGTAGCGGCGGACAACATCCATGTCATGCTCGACGAAAAGTGCCGTGACCTTCGCCTGCCGGAGGGCCGTCATAAGCGTCTCCATGAGGCCGAAGCGCTCGATGGCGCTGACGCCGCTGGTCGGCTCGTCGAGAAGCACCAGACGGGGTTTCAGCGCGAGGGCAACGGCGATGTCGAGCAACTTGCGGCGGCCTTCAGGCAAGGTCGAAGCCAGGTCGTTCGCATGGTCTGCGAGGTTGAACATTCTCAGCAGTTCCATGGCCTCATCCCGGTAGCGGGGTCGGTCCAGCGGCGACAACATCTGCCAGAGGTTCAGGCGGGCCGCGTTCGACAGCATGACGTTGTCGATGACACGATGGTCGGTGAAAAGCTGCGGGATCTGGAAGGCCCGCGCAATGCCGCGCTTGGCGATCTGGCGTGGCGAGAGGTGCGTAATCTGCTTGCCATCCAGATAGACGTGGCCGGCGCTGGGCTTCAGGTAGCCAGTGCACAGGTTGAGCAGGGTAGTCTTGCCGGCACCGTTGGGGCCGATGATGGCAAGGAACTCGCCTTCGTTGATCTCCAGGTTCACGCCGTCGGCGGCCTTCACCCCGTGGAACGAGATTTCCAGGTTTTCGGCTTTCAGCAGTGGCTTGCTCATACTGCGCTGCCCCCACGCTTCTTGTTGATGAGGCCGTAGAGGCCGCTCGGCAGGAAGAAGATGACGAAGAGCAGTGCAGCGCCGACGATCATGCTCCAGGCATCCGTGAAGCTTGCAGCAAAAGTGTGCACCAGCTCCAGGAAGATCGCGCCGATGAACGGTCCAGCAACGCCGCCGATGCCGCCGAGTACCGCCACAAGGATGAGGTGGCCGGATTCGGTCCAGAAGGCCATTTCGGGAAGGACGTGGCCGATGATCATGGCTGCGAAGGAACCACCGAGACCGGCGAGGGCTGCAGAGATGGTGTAGCCGACGAGTAGAACTCCCCAGACCGGAATGCTGATGTACTCCAGCCGGATCTCGTTGGTGTGGACGGCCTTCAGGGCCTCACCCAGGGGGCTGCGGAAGTACGCGCTGACGGCGAAGCCAACGAGCATGACGACTACGAGGCTGGTCAGGAAGACGATGAGTTCGAAAGTCTGCTCACCGGGAGCAATGCCGAAGAAGGTTGCGCGGGCAACGCGCATGCCGTCGGTGCCGCCGGTGATGTTGTAGAGCTTCGACAGAAGCGAGAACAGGACCATCGATACGGCGAGGTTGAGCATCGCGAAGAAGATCGCGCGGTAACGCACCATGAATGCGCCGACCACGACGCCAGCTGCGGTGGCAATCAACGTCGACAGGATCAGAAGCGAGACGAAGTCGGTGATGCCGTTGCGGGTCAGGAAGGCAGTGGCGTAAGCGCCGATGGCGAAGAACATGGCGTGACCGATGGAGATCAGGCCAGCGCGCAACAGGATGGCAACGCCCAGTGCCGCCAGGCCCTTGGCAATGGCAAGCGAGAGCAGGAACTGAAGCCAGGGGGCGGAGATGCCAGCGATCGCAACGATCACCAGCGCCGCGAGGCCAAGAAGAAACATGCGCATGCGGTCAGATCCTTCTTGTCGTGTCGGTGTGGAACAGGCCGTAGGGGCGGACCAGAAGCACGACAAGCATGACGAGGTAAGGAGCCACGGCATCGAGCTCGGGCGCGTAGTAGATGGCGAGAACGCGGGCGAGCGCTACAATGATCGCGGCAACGGCTGCGCCTTCGATCCGGCCCAGACCTCCAATGGCTGCGACAGCAAAGGCCAGAACCATCGTGTCGGCACCGAGGCCCGGTGATACGCCGGTCGTGGGCGTTGCAAGTGCGCCGCCGAGGGCCGCCAGGAACACGCCGAGCGTGAAGGCGAGCATGAAGATGCGGTTGGTGTTGATGCCGAGCGCCTGGGAGATTTCGCGGTCTGCCACGACGGCGGCGATCAGCTTGCCCATGCGGGTGTGGCTGATCATCAGCTTGAGACCGACGAGGGTGAGAATGGCAAGCGCGATGAGCAGCAGCTGGTAGTTCAGGTAGACGATGCCGCCGATCATCGTGCTGCCAAGCAGCCGCATGGGCGTGTCTTCATAGAGCGAGTTCACGCCGAAAACGATGCGCTGCAGGTCTTCCAGAATGAGGAAGAGGCCAAAGGTCACAAGGATCTGGAGAGCTTCGGACTTGCCGTAGGTCCAGCGGATGAGCAGGTGCTCGACAAACGGGCCAAAGATCGCTGCGACGAAGGCCGCGCTCAGGACCAGCGCCGGGAAGGTCAGCCATTCAGGCAGACCGGCTGAGACAACCCAAAGGCCGAGGCTCGCCGCCGCATAGGCGCCGATGGAATAGAAGCTGCCGTGGGCGACGTTAAGAACGCGCAGGACGCTGAAGACCAGCGTTAATCCGACGGCCACGAAGAAGATGATGGCTGCATTCGCAAGCGCATCAACGGTCAAGGGAATGAGTACCTGGAGCATCCGCTATGTCACCCGAACGGGTTGGGAAGGGGAGGCCCGAGAGCCTCCCACGACATATTACTTGTAGGAACCCGGCTGCGGCAGGGATGCCGGGAAGTCAGCCGGCAGCTTGCCGATCCATTCGATTGGGTCCTCGCCAACCGGCGGCATCAGGGCTTCGCCGCTATAGCGAACCATGTTGCCGAGCACGGGGAAGTCGAAGCCTTCAACCTTAACGGTGGTGCCGATGATCTGGTCGACGACGCCGTCATTGTCTTCGCGGACCGTCGTGGTGCCGGTGAAGGTCTCGACGACGCTTCCCTTCATGGCTTCTGCCACTTCATCACGGCTCGGCCACTTGCCGCCGTTCTTTTCCAGGGCGGTCTCGTAAGCCTTCTTGATGAAGAGGAAGCTGTTGGCCATCTTCATGGACGGGAAGACCGGGTAGGAGCCGAACTTTTCCTTGTAGGCTGCAGCGAACTTCTGGGTCTCTTCGTTGGCAGCCGCATCCGGCGAATTCCACCAGCCGTCACCCAGAACGCCGACGATCACGCCTTCGGGGATCTGCACGTTCTGCAGCGAGGATTCACCGAGTGCCAGAACGGCCTGGCTCATGGAGAAGAGGCCGCGTGGCGCTGCCTGGCGGACGAAGTTCTCGAGGTCGCCGCCCCACAGGTTGGAGAAGATCACGTCCGGACGGGCAGCGGTCAGGCGGGAGATTTCGGTCTGGAAGGTAGCCGCGCCGAGCTTCGGGAACAGTTCCGCAACGATCTCTGCGTCAGGCTTGAAGGCCTTGAGTGCTGCCTTGAAGATGTTGGCCGCATCGTGGCCGAACGCGTAGTCCGGGTTGATGATTGCGATGCGCTTGGCGTCCGGCTTCACCGACAGCATGTAGAGCGCGTAGGCCATGAATTCGGGAACGGTGTTGCCGTTCGGGCGGAAGTAATAGGGGTGAGCTTCCGAGGCGAAGAGCTGGTGGGTGTCGCAGTTCCAGCCAACGGTCGGGATCTTCAGCTGGTCAACGAGCGGTGCGAGCGCCATGCAGTTGCCGCTGGAAAGAGCAGCGATCATCACCTGGTTCTCTGCGTCGCCGGCTAGCTTGCGGAAGTCCGCGATAACGCCTTCGGTGCCCTGACCCTCATCGACGTAGGTCGCCTTGAGCGGAACGCCGCCGATGCCGCCGGCTGCATTGATCTGCTCGATCATCAGCTCTGCCGCGTTGCGACCGGGCATGCCGTAGGCAGCCGTCGCGCCAGACGTGAAGCTGAACACGCCGATACCCAATGACGCCGGCTTCTCCTGAGCGTAGGCAAGGGCAGAGCCGAACATGCTCAGGCCAAGGGCCGCAAGACCCAGATATTTCTTCAATCCATCCATATTGATCCCCTCGGTGAACCGAACCCAATCCAAGCTTTTGGCGCTGGATTTTAACGGATCATTGCGCAAAATAGCTTTGTCTGCAAGATGAAAATCTCTGTGAAATATCACGCGGTGATTAATTGTGCTAAATGTTTATAGCGCTTAAAGATTGGGCTCTGCAGGCGGTGCATGCTTCGGCTGGGCTTCAGTCTGCCGGTCACTCAGTTTGGAATGCAGCGATGACAGAAACGATCAAACCCGGTGCCACAGAAGCAGGTGAGCCTACGCGGAAGCCCCGTTCTGCCATCCAGTCTTTGCGCGACATTGCCTATGAAACCATCAAGCGGCAGATCATCACCTGCGAGTTGCGACCGGGCGAGGTACTAAGCGAGGCGGTACTGAGCGATACCCTGCAGATCGGTCGGACGCCCGTGCGCCAGGCCATCGACCGGCTGGTTACGAGCGGGCTGGTCGACGTGATGCCCCGCAAGGGGCTGATGGTGAAACCCATCTCGTTCGACGAAATCTTCGACATCATTGAAGCCCGGCTGATCAACGAGTCCCATTGCGCACGGCGCGCCGCCCTGCAGGCCGATGACAACGAAATCGCCCGCCTGACCGCCAATGTCAGCGCCATGTGGAAGGCGACTGAAGGTGCGGACATCGACACGATGATGGACCTCGACCGCGAGTTTCATTCGATCATTTCGCGAGCCGCAAGAAACCACGTGATTACGGAAATCCTTGCCAACCTGCACGACCGCTCGACGCGGTTGTGGTTCATCTCGCTGCGCGCAATTGAACAGCACGTTCGCGTCGGTGAGCAGCATGCCGCGATCGTTGAAGGGATCAGGAAGCGGGACCCGGATGCGGCTGAGGCTGCGATCCGCGCTCACATCGAGTCGTTCCGCGATAATCTTGCGCGACAGATCTAAGCGCTGCCGGCGATATTCATCTTTACATCCTCCGATTGGAGGCCTTGCCATTCGGGCCTGCACCCGTCTCAATGGTGGTGGGCTTGGAGAAACCTGCTGTTGTTCTGGCAGCGGCGGGGCAGTTATGGGGGGCTTTTAAGATGGTCGATCTGCTGAACGTTCATCCCGTCTTGCTGTGCGGCGGCTCCGGCACGCGGTTATGGCCGTTGTCGCGCCAAAGCTATCCCAAGCAGTTTACCCGCCTGATCGGCAACCAGAGCCTGTTTCAGGCTTCGGCCCTGCGGACGCTCGCCGAAGGGTTTGCTGCACCCGTGGTGGTCACCGGGGATTCCTTCCGCTTCATCGTGCTGGAGCAGCTTGCGGCGGTGGAGATGTCGCCCGCCGCCGTGCTGATCGAGCCCGACGGGCGCAACACCGCGCCGGCCGTGCTGGTGGCGGCGCTCTGGCTGATCCAGCAGGATCCGGAGGCGGTCATGCTGGTCTCGGCGTCCGACCATGTCATTCCAGATGATGCGGCGTTCCGCGAGGCCGTCATGGCCGCCGTGCCAAGCGCGCTTGAGGGCAAGCTTGTTACCTTCGGCATCCAGCCGACGCGGCCAGAAACAGGGTATGGCTACCTGGAGCTGGGCGAAGGCTGTTCGGCCGAAGCCAACGACCCGCAGCCGTTGCGACGGTTCGTCGAAAAGCCCAACGCCGAACGCGCCGCGCTGATGCTCCAGTCCGGCAATTTCCTCTGGAATGCCGGCATCTTCCTGTTCACCGCCCGCGCTGTGCTGGATGCGTTCAAGATCCATGCTCCTGAGCTGCTGGAGCATGGTGGAGCCGCACTTGCAGAGGCGACGCGGGACCTCAGCTTCACCCGGCTTGCACCGGAACCCTGGTCGAAGCTTGAGAACATTTCCATCGATTATGCCATCATGGAGAAGGCCACCAACCTGGTCGTGATGCCGTATCGCGCTGGCTGGTCAGATCTTGGAGGCTGGGAGGCGGTCTGGCAGGAGACGGGCCCCGACGAGACGGGTAATGTGGTTTCCGAGCATGCTACGGCAATCGCCTGCAGCGGGAGCCTGCTGCGTTCGGAAGCACCCGGCGTTGAACTCGTCGGCATCGGGCTTGAGGATATGATCGCAGTCGCAATGCCTGACGCGGTGCTGGTGGCAAAGCGGGCGGACGCGCAGCGCGTGAAGGATGCGGTGGCGGCGCTCAAGGAACGTGGCGCGAAGCAGGCGGGGGCATTTCCGACCGAACTTCGGCCATGGGGTTCTTCCGAGCGCATTGCGGGCGGCGAGCGCTTCCAGGTAAATCATGTCGTAGTCAAACCCGGTGGCGTGCTTGCATTGCAGAGCCATTTGCACCGGTCCGAACACTGGATCGTGGTTCAGGGAACGGCCAGAGTCACGATCGATGACGAGACGAGGCTAGTGGGTGAAAGCCAGTCGGTCTATATCCCGCTCGGCGCTCCGCATCGGATGGAAAACCCCGGCAAGGTGCCGCTGGTGCTGATCGAAGTGCAGACGGGTGGCTATCTCGATGAGGACGACATTGTCCGTCTGGAGGAGGTTTATGGGCCCGCGACGGACTAGCCGCGGCCTTCACGGTCGCTCTTCCAGCCTTCCTCGCCGATCAGGCGCACGAACATCACGAGCCCGAGATCCTCTTCCTCGAAGCGGGATTCGTGCGTTCGCCTGATCCGGAGGAGATGCTGGGTCTCATTGCCAACCGGCACCACGAGCCTGCCTCCGATGGCGAGCTGGTCCTTCAATGCTCGCGGCGCGGCGGGGCCGCTGGCTGCCACAACGATAGCATCGAAGGGCGCGGCCTCCAGCCATCCCTTCGTGCCGTCGCCCGTGCAAAGATGAATGTTGCTGTAGCCGAGCGTGTCGAACTTGCGCCTTGCTTCGTCGCTCAACGGCGCGTGACGCTCGATGGTGAACACTTCCGAGGCGATGCGGCTCATGACGGCAGCGGCATAGCCCGACCCGGTGCCTACATCCAGCACCCGCTCGTCGGGCTTGAGTTCGGCAGCTTCAATCATCACCGCAACAATGTAAGGCTGCGAGATGGTCTGGCCGGAACCGATCGGCAGAGGGCAGTCGTCGTAGGCCGCCTCCGCCTGATCAGTGGGGACAAAAACCTCGCGCGGAACCATCCGCATCGCGGCGAGCACACGTTGATCCCGCACGCCGCGACTGGCGATTTGCTCTTCAACCATCTTTTCGCGCGCGTCCCGGAAATCCATCGGCTTCAGCTCCTGCCAATAGACATAGAGCGAGCGCGATCAGGCAGTAGGTTCTCCGCTTGGGAAGGTCGGTTCCGGCGGGATCTCGGGTGGACCGTCAGGTGGGTCGCGAAAGGGTTCTTCCTGCGGTGACGGTATGGGGTCGGGCGTGGGCGGCGGAATGCCGGGCGGCGGATCGATCGGAGGCGTCTCCGGCGGTGTCGGTGGAGATGGCGGCAAGGGATTGGGATTGTCGGGGGCGGGGTTCGGGTCGTTTGGATCGTTAGGATCGGACATGGTCAAGGCTCCTTCAAGGATCCAACCCGCTGAAGTGCGACCGGTTCCCGCAAAACCCGAGAAGGCAGAAAACCCATCTCCACATTTCCCGGAATTGCACTATAGATGCGCGCAGCGCTCACCCTTGCCACCAGGATCGACGATGTCCGCCGCTTCGACAGATATGCTTGAAATTGTGCCGCCTGCAGGTCCGCTCAGGGGCGCTGTCACGCCGCCCGGATCAAAGTCGATCACCAATCGCGCGCTGCTGGTTGCCGCACTTGCAAAGGGCGAAAGCGTGCTCACCGGCGGACTTACCAGCGACGACACCCGTTACATGGCAGAGGCGCTCAGAGCGATGGGCGTGGCGATCGAGCAGGATGGCACGACGTTCATGGTCGCCTCGTCGGGAAGGCTAGCGCAGCCTGAGAAGCCGCTCTTCCTGGGCAATGCCGGCACGGCCGTGCGGTTCCTGACCGCCGCCTGCGCGTTCATCGATGGTCATGTGGTGCTCGACGGCGACGAGCACATGCGCAAGCGCCCCATCAAGCCGTTGGTCGCAGCGCTCAACAGCCTTGGCATTGATGCGCGCAGCGAGACCGGATGCCCTCCGGTCGAACTTTTCGGCAATCCGAAGGCTTTCGAGGGCAAGGACCATATCGTCGTTGAAATCGATGGCTCGCTCTCGAGCCAGTATGTTTCCGCGCTTCTCATGGCTGCGCCGCAGGCACCCGTGCCCGTGCTGGTGCGGGTCGCCGGGGATGGTATCGGCTCCAGGGGCTACATCGACATCACGCTTGAAACCATGCGGGCGTTTGGTGCCGCCGTGCATCAGGAAGACGCGCTCGCCTGGCGGATCGAGCCGACCGGCTACAAGGCCGCGAATTATGCCATCGAGCCGGACGCTTCCGCCGCGACCTATCTCTGGGCGTGGGAAAAGCTCACTGGCGGAGCGATCGACATTGGCATCCGGCCCGAGGAGATGAGCCAGCCCGACGCCGTCGCCTACGAGTTCATAAAGCAGTTTCCGCACCTGCCCGCCGAGATTGCCGGAGCACAGATGCAGGATGCCATTCCGACACTTGCGGTCATGGCCATGTTCAATGCAACGCCGGTGCGGTTCACGGGGCTCAGCAACCTGCGCGTTAAGGAATGCGATCGGGTCAGCGCGCTTTCGACCGAGCTCAACAAGATCCTTCCCGGACTTGCACGCGAAGAGGGCGACGACCTTATCGTCAACGGCAGCCCGGACCATGCCAACCTGAAGAAGCCTGTCGAGATCTTTACCTATGCGGACCACCGCATCGCCATGAGCTTCGCGCTCGCGGGACTTTGCAGGGAAGGGATCCGCATCCTCGATCCTGGCTGCGTTGCCAAGACGTACCCGAACTATTGGCGCGACCTTGCCTCAGTCGGCGTGGAGCTTAAGACGCCGAGCTGACTGTCGCCCGAGCCAGCTGTTGCATCCGCGCGTGCTTCTTCCTGCATGGCAGCCAATCTCATTAAGTATATTTACTTAACGAAGATCCAATAAGATGGTACTGCGGTATGGAAGTGGCGGGCGTCTAATGGGAATTCATCCTATCTCTCACGACAGTGACAAGGTGTTCGAGCTTGCGCCGATTTCGCTATGGCTCGAGGATTACAGCGGTCTTCGCAAACTTTTCGAAGAGTGGTGGGCACAGGGCATCACTGACCTGAAGGCGTTCCTGCGGGAGGATATCAGCCGTCTGCATCTGTGTACCCAGCAGATCCAGGTGCTGCAGGTCAACCAGAAGACGCTATCGCTCTATGAGGCCCGTGACCTTGCGCACCTGGTCGAGAACCTGGGTACGATCTTCGGCGGCGATATGCTGGAGCCGCACATTGAAGAGATGGTGCAGCTCTGGAACGGATCTTTGATCTTCGAAAGCAACACGATCAATCATTCGCTCAGCGGCAAGCAGATGCACATCCAGCTCAAGGGCAGGATCCTGCCGGGCTATGAACAGAGCTGGGACCGTGTTCTTCTGTCCATCGAGGATGTAACCGCGCGGGAAGAGGCGCGCGCTGGGCTTGAACGCCAGAGAAGCTATGCCGAAGGGCTCTTCGAGCATTCGCCTGTCTCGCTTTGGGTGGAAGATTTCAGCGCCATCAAGCGGCTGATGGACGAGGTGCGCGAGAGGGGCATTACGGATTTCCGCGTGTTCACCGATGTGCATCCGGAATTCGTCGAGCGCTGCATGAGCGAGATCAAGGTGCTGGACGTCAACAAAGAGACGCTCTCGCTCTTTCTCGCCCCTGACAAGAAGACCCTGCTGCAGAACCTGCAGAGCGTTCTACGGTCAGAGATGATCACGCAGTTCCGCGAGCAGCTGATCGAGCTCTGGAACGGAAGCCTGTTCCAGCGCCGCGAGGTGGTGAACTATGCGCTCGATGGTTCGGAGCGCCACCTGCTCATGCAGCTCTCGGTCCTGCCCGGATACGAGGAGGACTGGTCGCTCGTTCAGATCGCGATGACCGACATTACGGCGCGCAAGAAGGCCGAAGCCTACCTTGAGTATCTCGGCAATCACGATGTGCTGACGCAGCTCTACAACCGCGCCTATTACGTCAACGAATTGAAGCGGCTCGAACGGAAGGGTGAAAGCCCCGTCTCGATCATCTACATTGACCTCAACAACCTGAAGCTGGTCAACGACCGCTGGGGTCACGATACCGGCGACGGGTTGCTGCGCCGCATTGGCGAGATCCTGAACAAGGCGGTTGCGTATCCCAGCCACGCCGCGCGCATCGGCGGCGACGAGTTTGCCGTCGTGATGCCTTTTGTCGATGAAGCGGGCGCGGAGAAGATGGTCGAGGATATCCTCAAGCTCGTCGAGCTCAACAACCAATACTATTCGCAGATGGAGCTCAATTTCTCAATCGGCTGCGCCACGTCTCAGCCAGGCGAACGGCTGACCGCCGTTGCCCGCCGCGCCGACCTGCTGATGTATGAAAACAAGCGGGCGAAAGACGCTGCTGCCGGGACAGCGTAGGCGAGAAGGCCGTCTGGACAAACAAAAACCGCCGCAAGAACCCTGCGGCGGTTTTTTATTGGTCCGATTGGGCTGGAGCCAACTGCTCCAACTCTTTGTTTTCTCGTGGTTCCGGACGGAAAACCGGTTCTCACTTTTCCTGGAACCGCGGTAAAGGCTCCAAGCCAGGGATCTTCAGCCGGTCAGAACTTTACGTTCAGGCCGATCCGGCCACCATGCTCACTGACGCCCGAGCCAAACTGGCCGCCGTAGGAGAGGCTGAGGGTCGTCTCGGGTGCAATGGCGAAGTCCACGCCTGCTTCCACGACCGCAGTGTTCTTCGCAATCGGCGTACCGGTAACGGAGAAAGCTTCGCCGGACTGGAAGCGATGGTTGCTGACCGGGTCAATGTCGCCAAGCGCATGCTGCCAGCCAACCGTTCCGCGTGCCTTGATCTTGTAGCCTGCCACGTCAAGATCGCTCGCTGCATGCAGACCGACGGTCACGAACGTGGTGTCCATGGTGCTGGAGGAGGCGCTGAGCGATGCGTCGCCACCCGTTTCGCTGAAGCCATCGGTGTGGAGACGAACGTGGGCCAGGTTCGCGAAGGGCTCGATGGTAGCGCCGCCAACATTCATCTCGTAACCGATCTCACCGAAGGCGTGGAACGCACCGGCATTGTGATCAGCGGAGAGCGAGTCGGTGAGGCCACGGAGAGCTACGGCACGGTTCGTCTCAACGCTGGACCAGGCGTAGGCGATGCCGCCGCGGACGCCCAGGCCGTTCCAGCGATTGCCACCGTAGACGC
Source organism: Nitratireductor aestuarii (assembly GCF_014641695.1). Lineage (GTDB taxonomy): Bacteria > Pseudomonadota > Alphaproteobacteria > Rhizobiales > Rhizobiaceae > Chelativorans > Chelativorans aestuarii. The sequence goes on from NZ_BMIF01000002.1 coordinate 427,764, forward strand.
CGACATGGAAGGTATCCGCGGAGGCCGAGGATGCACGGGCGTTGGCGTGGAGGCTCGAATGGCTGTAGCCCACGAGGCCGCCGAGGGTCCATCCTTCGAGCTGTCCATCGATACCGGTGAGGAAACCGCTGCTCGAACGATCGAGCTTCGCTGCATTGCCGTTGCCTGCGATGGATCCGCCGCTGGCAAAGGCATGTGCCCAGAGATTGTACCCAGGCTGGCTTTCATCCTGCGCGAAGCCAGCGCGGACACGGTCGTTGGCGGTGGTGCGGATGCGACGCGTGTCTTCAATCAGCGCAGTTCTGGCCGAGGCATGAATTTCGCCGGAGAGGACGTCGAAGGCCGATGGAGCTTCGTCTTCCGTTAGCTGAAGGATCGCCAGCTGAAGCGCACTGTCCTCGTCGGTTGTGATCAGAGCTTCAGCAACAGACGTCTGGTTCGCCGTGTTGGCAGCCTCTGCGAAGCCTGCCAGGTTGCGTTCCATGATCAGGCTGATCTGGCCCCTATCGACGACGACCTTGGCATCAAGGAAGGCGAAATCATCAATGATTTCAGCGAAGGCGCCTTGCACTGAGCCTGTGGTCATGAAGGTGTACGACGTGGAAGGCAGGAAGGAGCTTGCTCCTGCCAAAACGCGGAGCGTGCCGCCTGACAGGATTGCTCGCCCGTCAACCTGCAGCACATCCATGTCGCTGCCGTCAATTTCAGCCTCGTAGATGAGCCCACCGAGATCCAGCTCGTCTGTTACGATCAGCCTTGCGATGGAATTTCCAGGGGCAATCACGCCACCTGTCTGCCCAAATACGCTTCTGATGCTTCCGACAGTGCCGTTGCCGCCGAGCGTGCCGCCGGCACCGATCTCGATGTTGGCTTGGCCGTAGTCGTTGTTGATCGACAGCAATCCTCCATTCACGGTCATCAAACCAGAGAAGGTGCTTGCACTGCTGCCGGCCAGGTTGAGCCTGCCGGTTCCCGCCTTGATCAGCGTGCCGTTGCCTGAGATGGTGCCTTCAAAGGTGGAGGAGGAGTTGTTCGAGCCGACCGTCAGGTTGCCAGTGGAGAGGTCGATGAGGCCTGTGCCAGCCAGACCCGCGACGGACTGATTGAACTGATTGTTGTAGGTTGAGCCTGCCTGAAGCCTCAAGACGGAGGCAGCAGACATTACGCTGTCGGCGCCCGCTGCCAGAGTGGTTGCGTCGCCTACGATGGTTTCACCCGACCAGCTGAGGCTGCCGGTCAGGGTCACATCACCGCCGGTAAAGGTGACGTTGCCAGTGCCGGCGCCATCGCCTGCAAGGATGGCCACGCCATCGACGTCCACCGTGCCACCGGCTTCCCCGGCGACAAGGTCATTGGACAGCGTGAGGTTTTCCGTCAGTCTCAGCGTTCCACCGTTGAGGGTGGCAGCTCCTGCGCCAAGCGCATTGGCGTTTACTGCTTCAACTACGCCTGCCTGGATTTCGGTGCCACCTTCGTAAGTGTTTGCAGCGGAGAGGACCAGCTTGCCTTCGCCGACCTTTACCACGCCACCAGTTCCGCTCAGCAGGCCGGAATAGGTGAGGGTGTTGCCGTTCGAGTCGAAGATCGCGCCGTCGGAGCCGACCGTAGCATCGTGACTGACGGTAAGGTTTGATCCTGTACGTGCGCGCAGAGTACCGCCATTGAAGTTCAGATGGCTGGTCGCTGTCGAAGCAATCGTTCCACCGGCCTCCAGAACGCCGCCATTGAGGTTCAGCGTGCCATTGCCCTGGCCGAAACGGATGGTGCCACCCACGGTGACCAAACCGCCATTCACGTTAACCGTGCCACTTCCGAGAACACCTTCGGAGCCCTGGTAAAAGGCAATCTTGAGATTGCCCAGCAGACGTGCCTCACCGCCATTGACGTTGAAAACCGCTGTTGAGGTATTCGCGTTCTCGCCGACACCAACCTGGAACTCTGTTGCAATCCCCTCGCGGCCAACCTCCAGGACGCCCCCATTTAGATTATATTCACCGTAAGAGCCTGCGCCGCGACCGATGCCGACCAGAGCCAGTCCGGACAGATGGACATACGAATCATCGCCCTCTTGAGTGAACGTCCCGTTACCTCCGCCATAGCCGATCACGAAGTAACGGTCGTCGATGCCTGCATTGGTGCCGCCGCCCTTGATCACAATCGAGGAATTGTCCACGGTAACAGTTGCGGTGCCGGAGCCTTCGCCAACGCGGAAATGGCTCGCTGCATGAGAGCTATCGATTATCGAACCGTTGCGAAGCTCCAGGTTGGCATCGGCAGATATACCCAAGCGCACGGATGCGCCCTGGTCGCCTATGACAACGCTGCCGTTGTCCATCACCAGCTGACCGTTGCCGCCGGAATAACCGATGAAGAAACCGCTGTAGTTCTTGGCGCCCTCGTCGGTGCCAAGGTTCAGTTGACCGCCGTTGGTAATGCGCAGGATGCCGGTGTGGCCGTTGGCGTAACCCACCTGAATGTGATTACTGCCAGTATACGCGTTATCAAGATTGACCGTGCCGCCGCTGATGTTCAGCTCGCCAGTTTTCCCGGAGGACCCCAGCTGAATCTTTGAAAAGCCTGTCGTTGTGCCCAGGTTGAGCTGGGTGCCAGGGTTGATCGAGGTGATGCCATCCTGGATCAGGAGCTCGTTCGCTCCAAGATCGATCTGGAGGGAATCGTTGGTGCCCGGGGCAGAAATCGTTTGATCGATTATCAGAGCCTGCCCAGCTGGCCCACTATACGTCAGGTAGCCTGTACCCGTGCCTGTCGTGACGATATTCTGCAGCTCGGACTGGAATTGGGCGGGATCGCTGAAGGTGCCCTCTGGTACGTCGGCTGCGGCCAGATTCGGCATTAACAGAGCGGCCAGCGCACCGAACACCACGGATCTTGCGGAAAGCGCAGACGTAGTACGGCAATGCTTTGCTATACGTTGGGTGACGCTCAAACGAAAAAAATGGTTTACTTGCGGCACGCGGATCGCTCTCCGCTGCCTGGCGTGTGTTCAACATGGACTTCTCAGCTTTCGGATAAAGGCTTCAGGCTCGACCAAAACCTCTGGAGTTATGCGCGATCTAATCCAAATGAGTTATAAAAGTGTAGCTATTCGGCAATCCGGTATATTACATAACATGAAAATCAGTTCATAACGTGTTACCGCTGCAACGCCTGATTGGGTGCATCTTCACCGTCGGACTGGCCATTTTTCAGGGTAAGTCGTTAGATCCTATCGCTCTTTTCCAAGCCAATAATGATAGCGCGGACGGCTGCGATCCTGTTGTGGCTGATCGCTTTCAACCCGAAGATATTATAGGACGCTGGGGAAATCTGGCGGAGAGAGCGGGATTCGAACCCGCGATACGGTTCCCCGTATACACACTTTCCAGGCGTGCGCCTTCAACCACTCGGCCACCTCTCCAGCACGGATGCTTCGCCGAAGCGAAGAACACCATGGCGTCTTGCGACGCAGGGCTCATCTAGTCGATATGAACCAAAATGCCAAGATGGCTTTGCAGGTTTTGTGGCCATCCCCCGCATTTTTTCTCGCAGCATCCGAAAGTCCCCCAGGTTCAGCAAACTTCGCAAAGGCTTCCTGGTCGGCCGGCATACGTCCAACCGGCGACGATCAAATCTTTGTAAGGCAATTGTAAAGGATAGTGAGGAAGACTAGTTGTGATACCCGGCAAGGGTATGAACATGCGCATCAGGCCTGACGGGCTGATGCCGGTCGCGGGGCGGTAAAAGATCATGCGGTTCCTCAGTGTTATGCTCTCGTTGTTTCTGCTGGCGATCGGCGTGTTGCTGGCGGTGGTGGATGCCACGCGGTGCATTGCCGCCAATGAGTGGGTCTACACGCCGCTGATCGATTCCTGGCAGGCGTTCGCACCAAGTCTGCTCGCTGCGATGGAGCTGGCGATCAAGTCGAGCTCGGCTGACTTCCTGTGGGACAAGGCGGTTGTCCACGTACTGCAGGCGCCAGGCTGGGCAGTCTTCTTCGTGCTCGCCTTCGTCTTTCATGCTGCGGGCTGGCGGCGCAAGAAGCAGAACCACTTCGCCCACGTCTATCGTTGAAAAAGCGAAGGGGGTCGACGCCTCCGCTGGTCGTGCACGGCTGATCAAATCTGTGGCTGGAAGGCGCTTTGAGCGGCTAGCGCTCTGGCATCTGTGCCCACAATTCCTACCTTACCGGTGAAAACCACGGGCATTCCATTGGAGTGCCCGCAACTGGAGGCTTCCCCATGTTCTATCACGTTCCGGAAGAGAAACTCAGAATGCCAAGGCCGGAAGAGGCGCTGCCGGGCCGCTCGGACCCGGTCCCTACCGCGCAGACCCATTTCGTCAATGGCAGGCCGCTCAAGGGGCCCTATCCGGAAGGTAGCGAACGCGTTCTGTTCGGCATGGGGTGCTTCTGGGGCGTCGAGCGCCTGTTCTGGCAGATTGAAGGCGTCTGGGTCACCGCAGCGGGCTATGCCGGCGGGGTGACGCCGAACCCGACCTATCGCGAGACGGTAACGGGCCTGACCGGCCATGCGGAAGTGGTGCAGGTGGTCTACGATCCAAAGGTGGTGAGCTTCGAGCGCCTGCTGAAGACGTTCTGGGAAGAGCATGATCCCACTCAGGGCATGCGCCAGGGCAATGACGTCGGCACGACCTATCGTTCGGCCATCTTCTATACGACCGAAGAGCAGAAGGCCTTGGCCGAGGCTTCCCGGCAGGATTACCAGCGGGCGCTGACTTCGGCCGGTGTTGGCGGCGTGACGACAGAGATCACCGAGGCCGGCGAGTTCTATTTCGCAGAACCGGAGCATCAGCAGTATCTTGCGAAGAACCCGGGCGGTTATTGCGGCCTGCAGGGCACGGGCGTCTCCTGCCCGGCGCCGCGCAGTGCTGCCTGAGCTTGAAGCTGGAGTGATGCAAAGGGGCCTCGGGGCCCCTTTGTTATATAAGCATAATGGTTGGCTGCATCAGGCAGCGACCAATCGCGTAAATTGCTTGAACGCATTTCCTTCTGTCGTCAGGATGGAGTAAAGCTCTCCCCGTGCCGAGCGAAATAAGGAACGTACCATGGCCGACGTCGAATCCGTGTTGAACCATCTTGATAGCCAGCTGGAGGCCAGCCTCGAAAGGCTGTTCGGCCTTCTCGAGATCCCGTCGATCTCCACCGATCCTGCCTACAAGAATGATGTGAAGCGCGCCGCCGAATGGCTTGTCGAAGATTTGAAGAGCATCGGGTTTGACGCAAGCGTGCGCCCGACCGAGGGACATCCGATGGTTGTGGCGCATCACGACGGCCAAGGTCCGCACGTGCTGTTCTACGGTCACTATGACGTGCAGCCGGTCGATCCGCTGGAGCTGTGGAACGAAGATCCATTCAAGCCGGGGATCAAGGAGATCGGGCCGGATCATCGGGTGATCACGGGCCGCGGCACGTCGGATGACAAGGGCCAGCTCATGACCTTCGTGGAAGCCTGCCGCGCCTACAAGGCGGTGCATGGCAAGCTGCCCTGCAAGGTGACGATCCTGTTCGAAGGCGAGGAAGAGTCCGGCTCGCCGTCGCTGATCCCGTTCCTCAAGGCGCATGCCGATGAGCTGAAGGCTGATTTCGCGCTCGTCTGCGACACCTCCATGTGGGACCGCGAGACGCCCGCCATCTGCGTCGGTCTGCGCGGCCTCGTTGGCGAGGAAGTAACGGTGAAGGCCGCCAATCGCGACCTGCATTCGGGCTACTACGGTGGTGCAGCTGCCAACCCGATTCGCATCCTGGCCAAGGTTCTGGCGGCGCTGCACGATGAAAACGGCGGCGTGACCATTCCTGGCTTCTACGAAGGTGTGGAAGAGACGCCGACGGAGATCCTGCGCAGCTGGGAAGCGCTGGGCGAAGACGCTGAATCGTTCCTTGGACCGATCGGCCTCAGTGAGCTCGCGGGCGAGCGTGGCCGCTCCGCCCTGGAGCTCGTCTGGGCGCGTCCGACCTGCGAATTCAACGGCATTTCGGGTGGCTATACAGGCGAAGGCTTCAAGACGGTCATTCCTGCCGAGGCCTATGCCAAGGTTTCGTTCCGCCTGGTTCACAGCCAGGATCCGGCGAAGATCCGCGAAGCTTTCCGCGAGTTCGTGCGCGAGCGCATCCCGGCCGATTGCTCGGTCGAGTTCAGCCCGCATGGTGGTTCGCCAGCGATCCAGCTTTCCTACGATTCGCCGATCGTGACGACGGCGCAGGCGGCGCTCACCGAGGAATGGGGCAAGCCGGCGCTTGCCATCGCCATGGGCGGATCGATCCCGATCGTCGGCGACTTCCAGCGCCTGCTCGGCATGGAATCCCTCCTTGTGGGCTTTGGCCTTGCTGATGATGCGATCCATTCGCCCAACGAGAAGTATGAGCTTACGTCCTTCCACAAGGGGCAGCGCTCCTGGGCGCGCATCCTCGCTGCACTGGCCAACAGGTAATTCCTAGATGATCCGATTTCACAAGAACGACCTTCCCGATCTCAGCCACTACGAGAATGCGGAAGCTGTGGCCATCGACACGGAAACGCTGGGGCTGAACCCGCATCGGGATCGCCTCTGCGTGGTGCAGCTGTCGCCGGGTGACGGCACGGCCGATGTGGTGCAGATCGCGGCCGGGCAGAAGAAGGCGCCGAACCTGGTGGCGTTGCTGCGCAATCGCCGCCTGCCGAAGATCTTTCATTATGGCCGGTTCGACATCGCTGTGCTCTATCACACGTTCGGGGTGACGACGGAGCCGGTGTTCTGCACCAAGATTGCATCCAGGCTCACGCGCACCTATACGGATCGCCACGGGCTCAAGGACGTGACCTACGAACTGCTTGGCATCAACATTTCCAAGCAGCAGCAGTCGTCCGACTGGGCGGCGGAGACGCTCTCGAAGGAGCAACTGGAATATGCGGCGTCTGACGTCCTGCATCTCCACAAGCTTCGGGAGATCCTGTTGCAGCGCCTGGAGCGCGAGAAGCGGATGGATATGGCTGAGGCCTGTTTCCGCTTCCTGCCGACGCGCGCCAAGCTCGATCTGGCCGGTTGGGCGGAAGAGGATATCTTCTCCCACAGCTAAGTCAGCTCCGACAAGGCAGAACTGACAGAACTGCTCTTAACCTCCCTTAAATGGCCATGATCTAGCCTATAGGCGGGGCTGCGTGGAGTTGCTGCGCGGTGCGAGAGTATCTGTATGGGCAAGAGCAAAAAAGGCAGGCGCATAGAGCCGCATTTCGATGCGCCTTCCGCCAAGCGCAAGGGATCTGCGCTTTCGCTGACGTCGGAGGACCGTGTCTTGCCGAACGCCTCCGCTAAGCGCCGAAAGTCTGCGCGCGCGCGCCCATCCAGTGGGGCCAAGCGCAAGAAGCGCGGGTTTTTCCGCGGCCTCTTCTATTGGACGCTGGTTCTCTCCATCTGGGCAGGCGTCGCGGTGGTTGGCGTCGTTGCTTATTACGGTGCGCAGCTGCCCAGCGCCTCTTCCTGGAACATTCCGGACCGTCCGCCCAACGTGAAGATCCTGTCGGTCGACGGACGCCTGCTCGCCAACCGCGGCGCGACCGGCGGCGAGGAGGTGGGGCTACACGAGATGTCGCCCTATATCCCTCAGGCTGTCATCGCCATCGAGGACCGGCGGTTCTATTCGCATTTTGGCGTTGACCCCATCGGGCTTGTGCGCGCTGCCTTCCAGAATGTGGTCACCGGCGACGTGTCACAGGGCGGCTCCACCATCACCCAGCAGCTTGCAAAGAACCTCTATTTACAGCCGGACCGCACGTTGAAGCGCAAGGTCCAGGAAGCATTGCTGGCGATCTGGCTGGAGCGGAAATACACCAAGAACCAGATCCTGGAGATGTACCTGAACCGTGTCTATTTCGGTTCGGGCGCCTATGGCGTGGAAGCCGCATCTCGCCGCTATTTCGGCAAGTCGGCCCGTGAAGTGGATCTTGCGAGTGCTGCGCTTCTGGCCGGTCTCCTGAAGGCGCCGTCGCGACTGTCTCCCGCACGTGATCCGCAGGCAGCGGAAGCGCGGGCGCAGACAGTGCTTTCCGCCATGCGGTCGCAGGGCATGATCGGCGACAGCGAACTGGCCGCGGCCATAAGCGCGCCCGCAGTTCGTGCGGCATCGTTCTGGACCGGCTCCGAGCACTATGTTGCCGACAGAATCATGGAAGAACTGCCGGGCCTGATCGGCCCGGTGGAGAAGGATGTGGTCGTGACGACCACCATCGATCTCGAGTTGCAGAAAGCGGCAGAGAAATCGATCCAGACCGCGATCAACGAGAAGGGCAAGGAACTTGCCGTGTCGCAGGCTGCGCTCGTCTCGATCGATCGCGCCGGTGGGGTTCGGGCGATGGTAGGCGGCTACGACTATGCGCACAGCCAGTTCGACCGCGCGTCGGAAGCGCGACGCCAGCCGGGCTCTGCGTTCAAGCCCTTCGTGTTCATGGCGGCGATGGAGCAGGGGCGCTCGCCCACGAGCGTACGCAACGACGCTCCGGTGCAGATCGCCAACTGGCGGCCATCGAACTACCAGAACAAGTATCTGGGACCTATTACTCTGGCGGAGGCGCTCGCCCGCTCGTCCAACTCCGTCGCAGCACAGCTGACGATGGAAGTGGGGCCCAAGACGGTGGCAGAGGTCGCCACCCGCATGGGGATCGAGTCCAAGCTCCGGGCGGATGGTTCGATCGGTCTGGGCACCTCCGAGGTGACGCCGCTGGAACTGACGGCGGCCTATGTGCCCTTCGCCAATGGCGGCTACCGGCCTGAGATCTATTTCATCGAGAAAGTGACTGATGCGTCGGGCAAGGTGCTCTTCCAAGAGCAGGGTTCGAACCCACCGAGGGTGGCGAGCCCGGAAATCATCGGCATGATGAACTACATGATGGCGGGCACCATTTCCTATGGCAGCGGGCGGTCTGCGTCCTTCGACTGGCCAGCGGCAGGCAAGACCGGCACGACGCAGGATTCGCGTGATGCCTGGTTTGTCGGGTATACCGCAAACCTCGTGACCGGCATCTGGGTCGGCAATGACGACGGGAAACCCACCAACGCAACAGGCTCGTCCCTTCCCGCACGGATGTGGAAGGAGTTCATGGTCGAAGCGCATCGCGGCCTGAAGCCGCGCCCGCTCCCCGGGGGCTGGCAGCCGCAGCCGGCAGTGGCGACCGGCCAGCAGGCGAACCCCGACCAGGAAGGTGCCTCTTCGCAACGACGGGGGCCGCTCTCCATCATCGAGGCCATCCTCGGGCATTGAACCGAGGCAACTTCGCTCGTCACGAGGACGCTTCTGCACGTCGCAACATCCCGCATAAAATCTGAATATTAAAGTTAAGTTTAGTCTGAGAGCAAAGCTTTACTTTTGGATTGACGTAAATTCGCAACTTTATAGCTGTTGCCTGAGTGTCGTTGTCATATAATTTCAAATCGAACAGCCGTTATAGCTAAATAGTGGCGCTAGATATATTTCCAGTAGCAGTGGAGATCTCGGCTGACGGAGATATCAAAGTAATGGGAAGTGGTATAAAAAGTGAATGTATATCAATAACATAGCTGGTTAAGCTGAGGGGATTCCACCGTCGCCCCTCGGTCAACGTGCTCTTGGAGTTTTCAACACCTGTTTCTTTTATTTTGGATGTTCTTCGTATAAGTTACGGTGACATTTGAGAAATAAGCGCAATTAAAGTTATCTGTATTATTTTTATTTATCATACAGTTTGCGCCTTTGTGGTGGAGAAGTACATTTATGGGTGATGTGATTTCATATTCCAGTTATATTATTTGGAATTATATTCTCATATATGTGCTAATAGGCGTGGGGCTGTTTTTCACAGTCAAGTTGCGGTTCATTCAGGTTCTCTATTTCTCAGAAATGTGGCGGGCCCTGCGCGGCAAGGCCGCGGATCCGGGCGGCATTTCACCCTTTCAGGCACTTGCCATCAGCCTCGCTTCCCGCGTTGGCACCGGCAACCTTACCGGCGTGGCGCTGGCACTTTACCTCGGCGGGCCTGGCACCGTGTTCTGGATGTGGGTCGTGGCCAGCCTCGGAATGGCGACCGCCTACGCTGAAAGCATGTTGGCGCAGCTCTACAAGATCAGGGGCGTGGACGGACGGTACCGCGGCGGTCCTGCCTTCTACATCTCGCGCGGACTGCATGCACCGAAGGCGGCTGCCGTCTTCTCGATCTGCCTCATCATCAACTTCGGCCTCATCTTCAATGCGGTGCAGGCCAACTCCATCTCGGATGTCATGGAAGGGGCGCTCAACATTCCCAAAGCTGCCTCAGGCGCAATGCTGATGTTGCTCGCTGCGGTCGTTCTCTTCGGCGGATTGCGCTACATCGCCAAAGTCGTCCAAGTGGTCATGCCGATCATGTCGGTATCCTACCTCCTCCTGGCGCTGTCGATCATCGCGGTGAACTTCTCCGTCGTCCCAGACCTGCTTGCAGAAATCGTCCGCAGCGCATTCGGGGTCCGGGAGGCGGCCGGGGGCATTGCGGGCAGCATGGCCGCCGCTATGCTCAACGGCGTGAAGCGCGGGTTTTTCTCCAACGAAGCAGGCATGGGATCGGCGCCCAACATCGCCGCGGTCGCGCGTCCCGATCCTCACCACCCGGCTGCGCAGGGACTGGTGCAGGCGCTGGGCGTCTTCATCGATACCATCCTGATCTGCACGGCGACAGCAATCATCATCCTCCTGTCCGGTGTGCTCGAGCCGGGTTCTGGTCTCAACGGCGCACAGCTCACGCAACAGGCACTCTCCGTTCACCTCGGAGATGCAGGGCGCTACTTCATCGCCGTCGCAATATTCTGCTTCGCGTTCGCCTCAATCCTCGGCAACTACACCTATGCCGAAAACGCCATGAACTACCTGGGTGCACGGTCCCGCTTTTCGCTGACGCTGCTGCGATGCTTTGTGCTGGCAACCATCATGTGGGGCTCTGTCACGCATGTGGAGACCGTCTTCTGCATCGCCGACATCACCATGGGGATCATGGGTGCGATCAACCTGACAGCCATCCTCCTGCTCTCGGATGCGGTGATCAAGGTCACCTACGACTACTTCCATCAGCGTAAGGAAGGAGCTGCCCCGGAGTTCAATCTTGCCAGCTTTCCGGACCTGCGCGGTACGGTCGACAGCAATATCTGGTCACCCCAGCGGGCATGACGTTAGGCATTGCAACCAAGGGACGCGGCAAAATTGCCGCATCCGGGAAACCATGAGCGATTTCTTCAAGTTTATATTGACAGGGCGGCCCCGACGCTGTTTTGTGCACGCGTCGCATAACGTTCTTGATGTCTGGGCCTTGAACCCATTCCATCGGATACGCCCAAAGCCGGTTCCCCTCTCAGGCGGCACAGTCTCCGGCGGGCTCTTCCTGGGTCTCAAGCTTCTGGTGCAAGTGCGTGAGCGGCACGCATTGAATGCTCCAAACGGCTTGGGAAAAATGCTCGTCTGCTCCTGCAATGTCATCACGTTGAGAGAGATTGAAGACACGATCCGCGAGATGCTCGATGAGGATCCGTGGCAACTAATTGTGCCGGCAAAAGTTCTCCACACGATGAATAGCAGAGGGCGGTGTTGCGGTTGCTTTCCAAATCTGGTCGAAACTATCATCCGGGTAACGGAAGCATACCACCGGGATACTGGCGCTCGCGAAGCAGATGTCATAGCTTATCTCGACAAGGTCCGAGAGTTGCGCAACAAGTTTGGGAGCAAGTTCAATGAAAGGCGATATAAAGGTCATAGAGCGGCTTAATCAGGCTCTTTTCCTGGAGCTGGGTGCCGTCAACCAATATTGGCTGCATTACCGCCTACTTGAAGACTGGGGCTACCTCCGCCTCGCCAAGAAGGAGCGTGAGGAATCCATTGAAGAGATGCACCATGCCGACCGTCTGGTCGCGCGCATCATCTTCCTCGAAGGCCATCCGAACCTCCAGACGCTTGCTCCCCTGCGCATCGGACAGAATGTTCGCGAGGTGCTGGAGGCGGATCTCGCTGGCGAATATGACGCCCGCACGGCCTACAAGGACTCCCGCGACATCTGCCACGCTGCCGGTGACTACGTTTCCATGAAGCTGTTCGAGGAACTGCTCGCCGACGAGGAAGGTCACATCGACTTCCTCGAAACCCAGCTGCAGCTGCTCGACACGATCGGCGAAGAGAAGTACGGCCAGCTGAACGCTGTTCCCGCCAACGAGGCCGAGTGATACGGCCGCGGCGAGCCATAGGGTTCGCCGGTTCGAATTCGAGGGAAGGGCGCAATTTTGCGCCTGACCCCGATAGACCGTCCAAGCGCAAAAGAATTGTCGTCGCGAGCGCACCTTTGATGCGCCCCCGCTTGCCGGAACCCGGCTCTGCTGCTACACGCGCGGTATGACAAACACGCCCCTTTCACGCATCCGAAATTTCTCCATCGTCGCCCACATCGACCATGGAAAGTCGACACTTGCCGACCGCCTCATCCAGATGACTGGTTCGGTGGCAGATCGTGATATGAAGGATCAGATTCTCGACTCGATGGACATCGAGCGCGAGCGCGGCATCACGATCAAGGCCAACACCGTCCGGCTGGAATATAATGCCAAGGACGGCGAGCACTATGTGCTGAACCTGATCGACACGCCCGGGCACGTGGACTTCGCCTATGAAGTGTCGCGGTCGCTGGCTGCCTGCGAAGGCTCGCTGCTGGTCGTGGACGCATCACAGGGCGTGGAAGCCCAGACACTCGCCAACGTCTATCAGGCGCTCGACAACAATCACGAGATCGTTCCGGTCCTGAACAAGGTCGACCTTCCGGCGGCAGAGCCGGAGCGCATCAAGGCTCAGATCGAAGAGGTGATCGGCCTCGACGCTTCCGACGCCGTCATGATCTCGGCCAAGACTGGTCTTGGCGTGGATGAAGTGCTGGAAGCCATCGTCAAGCGCCTGCCCGCGCCGAAGGAAGGCGACATTACGAAGCCGCTCAAGGCGATGCTGGTCGATAGCTGGTACGATGCCTATCTCGGCGTGATTGTGCTGGTCCGCATCATCGATGGCGAGCTGAAGAAGGGCCAGACCATCCGCATGATGGGCACGGGCGCGAAGTACCCGGTCGAGCGCGTTGGCGTCATGACGCCTTCGATGGTCATGGTGGATTCGCTTGGACCTGGCGAAATCGGGTTCATCACCGCCTCCATCAAGGAAGTGGCCGACACCCGCGTGGGTGACACGATCACGGAGGACAAGCGCCCAACCTCCGAAGCCTTGCCGGGCTTCAAGCCTGCTCAGCCGGTGGTGTTCTGCGGTCTTTTCCCGGTCGATGCTGCCGAATTCGACGACCTGCGCGCTGCCGTGGGTAAGCTTCGCCTGAACGACGCGAGCTTCACCTTCGAAATGGAATCCTCGGCCGCTCTCGGCTTCGGCTTCCGCTGCGGCTTCCTCGGCCTGCTGCATCTGGAAATCATCCAGGAGCGCCTGTCGCGCGAGTTCGACCTCGATCTGATCGCGACCGCACCTTCGGTCGTCTACAAGATGAACCTCACCGACGGTAAGACCGTCGAGCTGCACAATCCGGCGGACATGCCGGACCCGGTGAAGATCGACACCATCGAAGAGCCGTGGATCCGTGCCACCATCCTCACGCCCGACGAATACCTCGGCAATATCCTGAAGCTCTGCCAGGACCGCCGCGGCATCCAGGTGGATCTCTCCTATGCCGGCTCGCGTGCGATGCTCGTCTATGACCTGCCGCTCAACGAAGTCGTGTTCGACTTCTACGACCGTCTGAAGTCGCTGTCGCGCGGCTATGCATCCTTCGACTACAACCTGACGGATTACCGCGAAGGCGATCTGGTCAAGATGTCGATCATGGTCAATGGTGAGCCGGTCGACGCGCTCTCCATGCTGGTGCACCGCTCGCAGGCCGAGCGCCGTGGCCGCGCCATGGTCGAGAAGCTCAAGGAACTCATTCCGCAGCACATGTTCAAGATTCCGATCCAGGCGGCCATCGGCGGCAAGGTGATCGCGCGTGAGACCCTTTCTGCGCTCCGCAAGGACGTGACGGCCAAGTGTTACGGTGGTGACGTTTCGCGTAAGCGCAAGCTGCTCGACAAGCAGAAAGAGGGCAAGAAGCGCATGCGCCAGTTCGGTAAGGTCGATATCCCGCAGGAGGCCTTTATCCAGGCCCTCAAGATGGACGATTGATCCGGCCTAGCTGCAGCAGGCAGTGGACGTTGGCATCGGAAAGCAGTTGCGCTATATTAACTTCCAAATGGAATGGGGATTCTCGTTCGGCGTCAGGCCTCGGTTCAACCGGGGCCTTTCGCTTATCTAAGGGAATATCTTGGGTGGTCCTGCCGAAAACTTGGTTTCAATAATGTCGTAAGACCGGTTTGGCTGAAGTGGTCGCATGCACTTGATGCCAATGGGTCGAGCAACGAGATCGGCTAATTGCAGACCGATTGAGTTGCTCGTCTTTGGAATAATCTTCAGATCCAGCCCCTTAAAACCTGAGCGCGCTAAGTAATGCTGGCCATCCATGATGCGCCTGAACTCAAGTTCCAATATGCGATCTTCCTGCCCACCTCCGGTCCTGCCGCCCCGTTGTTCAAAGACTATGTGGGTCAAGTAATCAGCTCCTCCGTTCTCTGCCAGATGTTCCGTAAGACGCTCGATACAGAACAGCAAAGCCAGATGATATGGGTTGTCGGGACTGGTGTATCTCCTCTTTGAGATGCTCTTTTCTGATGACCGTCGCGATAATCGCCATTGGCGCTTCCGCGATAATTTGGGTTAGTTGGCCGATAAACTGTTTCTTGATGTATGCGGTTTTCAGGAAATCAAAGGGTGCTAGATCCTTTCTGATCTCTCTTTCATGCAAAATGCACGCATCATGGCCAAACCAACGAAGCTTGAAGGCCTGAATGCTGGGGCATACATTCGCGATGTAGTCCGCCTTTCTGAACACGCAGAAGGCCAAGACGAAAACAGGAAACTCGGGGTTGATCACTTCGAGATTGTGATCCCCACTCTCATCGACAAAAACGATGTAGTCGCTGAACTCCATATCCCTCCGTCGCCACGGCAGGAAGGACTTGAGCGAGCCTCCTTGAAACCGTGACTGTCCCCAGCACCCATCATGGACATGGGAACGGTAGGGTCAATACCCTCTCGCTCGATCCACTAGGTGCTTGAGTGGCTCGCCGCGTTCGAAGGCTTCCATCTGGGCGACCATGAGGGGGCCGAGGTGATCCGGGTCTGAGCTCGCGGCAGCGTGGGGCGTGACGAAGATGCGTGGGTGCTGCCAGATCGGGCTTTCCTCGGCCAGAGGTTCGCGCTCGAAGACATCGAGGCTCACTTCCTTGAGGAGGCCGTCATCAAGCGCGCGCAGGATGTCCGCTTCCTTCTGGAGGCGGCCGCGACCGGCGTTGACCAGGCAGGGGCCGCCAAGTGGGCCGTCTTGCCGGAGGTTCGTGAGGAGATCGTAGTCGATCATTCCTTCTGTCTCTTGTGTCAGCGGTAGCAGGACGACAAGGATATCGGTCTTCTGCAGGAAGGGCGTCAGGCCTTCCGGACCTGCGTGGCAGTCAACACCCGGCAGTTCGTGCTGGGTTCGGCTCCAGCCTGCAAGGTTGAAGCCCAGCGCGCCTAGCTTTGCAGCGACCGAGCGGCCAAGTTCGCCAAGGCCCATGATGCCAACGGTGACCCTGTCGGTAGTAGGCTGGGGCGTGTCATTCCAGGTTCGCTGCGCTTGCTGATGGCGGTAGAAGGCACCCTGACGGTGATGGTCCATCACGCGCCAGAGGACATATTCCACCATGTGCTGCGTCAGGTTCGGCGCCACGACGCGGACGATCGGCACATTGGCATGCATGCCGTGGATGTCAGGGTCGGACATGATGTGATCGACACCCGCACCCGCCGAAAAGATGAGCTTCAGGTTGGGGAGCCGCTTCAGAAGGCCATGGGGGTAGCGCCAGAGCACGGCGTAGTCGATTGACGGGTCCTCGCCTGCTGCCGGTTCCAGCACCACGTCGCGACCGCCTGAGGCGAGCACGCGGGTCCAGTGGTCGGAATTCATGCCCTGAGCTGTGAGCAGCAGGCGGCCTTTGGTGTTGGCTGACATGTCTGTGGTCTTACTCGCTTACAACGCCCGTGGGCGCGGTCTTGATATCGAACGCGGCGGCAATGAGCGCGCGCGTGTAGTCGGTCTGGGGCTCGGTGAAGATCTGTTCCGCCGTGCCTGTCTCCACCACCTTGCCGTTGCGCATGACGATCACCTCATTCGCCAGCGCGCGCACAACCTTCAGGTCATGGCTGATGAAGAGGTAGGCAAGGTCGTGACGCTTCTGCAGGTCACGCAGAAGGTCGACCACCTGTGCCTGCACGCTCATGTCGAGCGCCGACGTAGGTTCGTCCAGCATCACGAAGCGCGGTTTCAGCACCATGGCGCGGGCGATGGCGATGCGCTGGCGCTGGCCGCCGGAGAACTCGTGCGGATAGCGGAAGCGCGCCGCCGGATCGAGGCCCACTTCCTCCAGCACGTCCACCACCATCTGGTCGCGCTCCTCGGCGGAGAGCCTCTTCTCGTGGATCTTCAGGCCTTCCTCGATGATCTCGCTTACCGACATTCGGGGGCTGAGCGATCCGAACGGGTCCTGAAACACGATCTGCATCTCGCGGCGGAGCGGGCGCATTTCGCGGAACGAGCGCTGGTCGATCCGTTGACCCCGGAAGGTGATCTCGCCCTGGGAGGAGATCATGCGGGAGAGGGCCAGACCAAGGGTCGTCTTGCCGGAGCCGGACTCACCCACCACGCCGAGCGTCTGACCGGCGCGAACTGTCACATCGATACCGTCGACCGCCTTCACATGGTCCACGACCTTGCGCAGGAAACCCTTCTTGATCGGGAACCACACGCGGACGTCGCGCCCGGTCATCACCGTCTCGGCCTCAAGATCGGCCGCAGGCGGTTGGCCCTTTGGCTCGGCAGCGAGCAGGTGACGGGTATATTCGTGCTGCGGGTTGGCGAAGATTTCTGCGGTCGGGCCGGTCTCGACAATCTTGCCCTTTGTCATCACGCAGACGCGGTCCGCGATCCTGCGGACGATGCCGAGGTCGTGCGTGATGAAAAGCATAGAGAGGCCGCGCTTGCGCTTCAAATCTGCGAGAAGCTCAAGGATCTGCGCCTGAACGGTGACGTCGAGCGCGGTTGTCGGCTCGTCCGCGATCAGCAGCTTCGGCTCGTTGGCGAGCGCCATGGCGATCATCACGCGCTGGCGCTGCCCGCCTGAGAGCTGGTGCGGGAAGGCATCAAGGCGCTTCTCAGGCTCGCGGATGCCTACCTGATGGAGAAGCTCCAGCGTGCGTGCGCGTGCCTTCTCGCCGCTCATGCCGCGATGGAGCTTCAGTACTTCGCCGATTTGCCGCTCGATCGAGTGGAGCGGATTGAGCGAAGTCATAGGCTCCTGGAAGATCATGCTGATGTCGTTGCCGCGCACGCCACGCAGCTGCGGCTCTGCCGCCTTCAGCAGATCCATGCCGCCATAGTGGATTTCACCCGAGGGGTGGCTTGCTGCCGGGTAGGGCAGAAGTTTCAGCACCGACAGGGCGGTAACCGACTTGCCGGAACCGGATTCGCCAACAAGCGCCACGGTTTCGCCGGGCTGGATGTCGAAGGAAACGTGGTCAACGGCGATGCTCGTCCCGCCGCCCTGCGAGAATGCGACGGACAGGTCGCGGACCGAGAGAAGTGGCTGGTTCATCTGAATGTCTTCCTCGGGTCAAACGCGTCACGCACCGCCTCGCCGATGAAGATCAGCAGGGACAGCATGATGGAGAGGCTGAGGAAGCCGGAAATACCAAGCCAGGGCGCATTCAGGTGACGTTGGCCCTGCCGCAGCAGTTCGCCGAGCGATGGCGAGCCGGGCGGCATGCCGAAGCCGAGGAAGTCGAGCGAACTCAAGGTCGTGATCGAGCCGTTCAGGATAAATGGCAGGAAGGTAAGCGTCGCGACCATGGCATTGGGCAGCAGGTGGCGCAGCATGATCGTACGGTTGGGCACGCCCAGCGCGCGCGCGGCGCTCACATATTCGAAGTTGCGGGCACGCAGGAATTCCGCGCGCACGACGCCGACGAAGGCCACCCATGAGAACAGGAGCATGATGCCGAGCAATATCCAGAAGCCCGGCGGTAGCACCGCTGCGATGATCAGGATGAGGTAGAGGACCGGGATGGAGGACCAGATTTCGATGAAGCGCTGGAAGAGCAGGTCGGTCCAGCCGCCGAAATAGCCTTGCACCGCTCCCGCCGAAACGCCAATCACGGCGGAGGCGAAGGTGAGGATCAGGCCGAAGAGCACCGAAATGCGGAAACCGTAGATGACGCGGGAAAGCACGTCGCGTGCCTGGTCATCGGTGCCGAGCCAGTTCCAATTGCCGACGGTGCAGTTCGGGTCATCGACGCCGAGGTCATAGCGCCCGCAGCGTTCTTCCTTGGTGTAGAGCCAGGACGGCTTGGCAGGCGCCGCGCCCGGGATTTCGTTGTTCACCGTACGGTAGGAGTAGCGAATGGGCGGCCAGATCATCCAGCCATTCGCGTTGATCTCTTCCTGGATGAAGGGGTCGCGATAGTCGGTGACCGCCAGGAAGCCGCCGAACTTTTCTTCCGGATAGTCCACCAGCACAGGGAACAGGATCTCGCCGTTGTAGGAGGCGACGAGCGGTTTGTCGTTGGCCAGGAACTCGGCAAAGAGCGAGAGGATGAAGAAGCCCAGGAAGATCCAGAGCGACCAGTATCCACGGCGGTTGGCCTTGAAATTCTGCCAGCGGCGCTGGTTCAGCGGTGACAGGAACGGGCGCCTGACGGTGTTGCGCACGCGCTCAACTTCAGCTTTCGCCTGTATCTCCGACATCTAGACGTCTCTCCGTTCGAAGTCGATGCGGGGGTCGATCAATGTGTAGGTGATGTCGGACAGAAGGCTCACGAGCAATCCCATGAGAGAGAAGATATAGAGCGTGGCGAAGACCACGGGGTAGTCGCGGTCGATCACGGAGCGGAAGCCGAGAAGGCCCAGCCCATCGAGCGAGAAGATGCTCTCGATCAGCAGCGAGCCGGTGAAGAAGGCGGAAATGAAGGCCCCGGGAAAGCCAGCTATGATGATGAGCATGGCGTTGCGGAACACGTGCCGGTAGAGAACCTGCTGCTCAGACAGGCCCTTGGCACGAGCCGTCACCACATATTGCTTGCGGATTTCCTCAAGGAAGGAGTTCTTCGTGAGCAGCGTGGTAGTGGCGAAGGCCGAAAGCACCAGTGCTGTCAGTGGCAGCGCCAGATGCCAGAAATAGTCGAGAATGCGTTCTGGCCACGACAATTGTGCCCAGTTGTCAGAGGTGAGGCCGCGCAGCGGGAACCAGTCCAGGAACGAGCCGCCGGCAAAGAGCACCATCAGCAGGACGGCAAAGAGGAAGCCCGGGATCGCATATGCAATGATGATGACGCCGCTCGTCCAGACGTCGAAGGCCGAGCCGTCCTTGACTGCCTTGCGGATGCCAAGAGGGATCGAGATCGCGTAGGATATCAACGTGATCCATAGGCCCAGCGAAACCGAGACGGGCATCTTCTCCAGGATCAGGTTCACCACGGAGATGTCGCGGAAGTAGCTCTCGCCGAAATCGAAACGGATGTAATGCCAGATCATCAGCAGGAAGCGTTCGTGCGCGGGTTTGTCAAACCCGAACTGCTTTTCCAGCTGCTCGATGAACTGTGGATCAAGACCTTGCGCGCCGCGATAGCGCGACGTGACGCCGGACGTGTCCATGCTCTGTCCAGCGTCCATGGACGAACCGCCGCCGATGCGGGAATCGGCGCCTCCGGCCTGTCCCGTAAGCTGTGCGATCACCTGTTCAACCGGGCCACCCGGCGCGAACTGGATGACGACGAAGGAGATGAGCATGATTCCCACAAGGGTGGGGATCATCAAGAGCAAACGCCTGAGGATGTAGGCTCCCATCAGCCAGCCTCTCCACTACGAACACTTTGATTTGCAAGAGTTTCCGTCAGGAAAGCTGCCAGTCGATGATGACTCATTCGCTCAGAGATGCCTCGTCACTTGCCAATGGCTTTTGCCTTTGCCTCGTCGTACCACCATAAGGCCTCAACTGGAAAGCCATAGTCCGGCTTCGGTTCCCTGAAACCGAACTTGTTCCAGTAGGCCACCCGGTGATTCGGTGTGTCCCAATTTGGAATCCAGTCGAGCCGCGCACGCAAGACCCGATCCAACGCTTTCATTGCCACCACGAAATCTTCGCGATTTTGGGCCGCGGCAGCAATTTCCACCAGTTTGTCCACGGCTTCGTCGGCCATGCCGACGTAGTTGTTACTGCCTTGGAGATCGACAGTGCTGGAATGGAAGAACTGCAGCAGCGTGTCGCGTGTCGGCGTTGCGCCCAACGAGAACGCGGTATCGATCAGGTCAAAATCGAAACTGTTGACGCGCAGCTGATACTGCGAGGAATCCACCTGCCGCATGGTCGCATTGATACCAATGGCGCGCAGATTGCGTATGAAGCCGGGCGAGATGCGAAGGAAAGTCTCGTCGTTCACCAAATATTCGATGGCGAATGTCTCTCCGTCCTTTTGCAGCCAGCTGTCTTTCCGCTCCCATCCGGCTTCCCGCATGAGACGGGCTGCCTCGCGCAGGATGGTGCGGTCGCTGCCGCTGCCATCGGTCTTGAGCTGGATGGGCGCTTCGCCGAATGCCTCCTCGGGAATCTTGCCGCGCAGGGGCTCAAGCAGCGCCAGTTCTTCCTTGCTCGGCGTGCCTTCGGCCACATAAGGCGAGCCTTCGAACGTCGATTGGCTGCGCCTGTAGAGGTCGTAGAACAGGTTGCGGTTGATCCACTCGAAATCGAAGCAGGCGGCAATAGCCTTGCGAACCCGGGGGTCACGAAAACGCTCGCGCCGCTGATTCAGGGCTTTGCAATAGAAGCTCGGGCGGAGCTCGTCGGGGAATTCGCGTTTGACCACCTTGCCCTCGCGGATCGCGGGAAAGTCGTATTGCGTTGCCCAGACTGAGGAAGTGAACTCACCACGCCACTCCGTTTCGCCCTTTTTAAAGGCTTCGAAAGCCGCATTGCGGTCAGAGAAGAAGTCGATGCGGATCCGGTCGAAGTGATAGAGCCCGTTGCGGAAGGGCAGGTGGTTTGCCCAATCATCCTCCACCCGCTCATATTCAATGTAGCGGCCGGCGGAGAAGCGGCCGACCTTGTAAGGACCGGACCCAAGGAAGGCCTCGATTCGGGAGCTGTCGAACGGCTTTTGCTCCAGGTCCTTTTCCGAGAGGATCGGGAAGCCGGCCGCGCCGAGGATCGTTCTCTGAGACTGCTTGCCTGAGAAGGTCAGGCGGAACTCGCGTTCGCCGACCGCTTCCGCAGCCGTCATTTCGGCCAGCACCAGCATCAGCGAAGGATGGCCTTCCTTCTTGAAGAGGTTGTAGCTGAAGGCCACGTCTTCCGCAGTGATAGGCGAACCGTCGTGGAAACGGGCTTCGGGGCGCAGCTTGAAGAGGAAGCTGTTGCGGTCCTCCGAGATGGTTACCGTTTCAGCAACCAGGCCGTAGATGGAATCGGGCTCGTCGAGGCTTCCGTCCATCAAGCCGTCGAAGCAGAGTTCCATTCGTGGCGGAGCGCTGCCTGTGCGAACGAAGCTGTTCAGCGTGTTGAAGGTCTGGACGTTCTGGTTGAAAAGCCAGTTGCCTGGCTGGAGCCGGATGATCCCGCCTTTCGGGGCGTCCGGATTGGCGTATTCGAAGGTGGTGAAACCAGGGGGATACTTCAGATCGCCAAAGGCTGACAGGCCGTGTACCGGCGTGTCCGCCGGTACTGCTGCAAAGAGCGGGCGGCCAGCGGCCATCGCACCCAGCGACGCCGCACCCAGGAGGAACCGTCGTCGGGTTGTATCCAGCATGGCCGCTACCTCGTGGCCGCTTCTGGCAGGATCCACCAGGAATCAAGGTCGATCCCGGCATACTCCGGCTGCTTTTCCGGAATGCCGAACTTGTTCCAGTAAGCGAAGCGGAGGGTCGGCTGGTAGTATTGGGGAACGGTGTAGTAGTTCCAGAGCAGCACTCGATCCAGCGCATGGGTGAGGGCCAGCAGCTCGTCGCGATTCTCAGCGAAGATGATCTTGTCCACGAGCGCGTCGATCACCGGATCCTTGATTCCCGCCACGTTGCGGGAGCCCGGCATGTCCGCAGCCTTGGTGCTCCAGTAGTCGCGCTGCTCGTTGCCGGGGGAGTTCGACTGGGAGAAGCCGCCGGTGATGGCGTCAAAATCGAAGTTCTGCACACGCTGAACATATTGGGACGCATCGACGATGCGCAGGCTGGTCTCGATGCCGAGCTTGCGGAGATTCGGGATGATACCGTCGCTGATGATCTCGGCCGTCTCGCTGGCACCGAGGAATTCGATCCGGAATTGTTCGCCGGTCTGCGCATTGACCAGCTTGCCACCCCTCGTCTCCCAGCCAGCTTCCTTCAGCAGGCGGGACGCTTCACGCAGGTTCTGACGCTCGGCAGTCGGGCTGTCCGATACCGGCAGCTTGAACTCTTCGGTGAAAAGCTCAGGCGGCAGCTTGTCGCGGAACTGCTCGAGGATCTCCAGTTCGCGGCCTTGCGGGATGCCGGTGGAAGCGAGCTCCGAGTTCTCGAAATAGCTGCTCAGCCGCTTGTTGAGGCCGAAGAAGTGCTTCCGGTTCTGATCCTCGAAGTTATAGGCGAGCGTCAGCGCCTGGCGCACGCGGCGATCGGCAAACTGCGGGCGGCGCAGGTTGAACACGAAGGCCTGCATGGGCTGCACCGTGCCGCTCTGGAACTCGTGCTTGACGACCCGGCCATCCTGAGCCGCGGGGAAATCGTATTCCGTCACCCAGCGGCGGGTGGAGGTTTCACGTCGAATGTCCTGAATGCCGCCCTTCTTGAAGGCGAGGAAGGCTGCGTTGTCGTCCTGGAAATAGGTGAAGCGGCGACGGTCGAAATTGTTGCGGCCGACGTTAACGGGGAGATCCTCGCCCCAATAATCCTTCACCCGCTCCCAGGTGATGTCGGAGCCGGGGCGGAACTGGCCGATCCTGTAGGGGCCGCTGCCGAGCGGGGGTTCAAGGGTGGGCTGGGAGATATCGCGCTTCTTGCCATTGGCGTCCTCGCCTTCCCACCAGTGCTTCGGAAGAACGGGAAGATCGCCCATGATATGCGGCAGCTCACGGTTGCCGGCCTCGTCAAAGCGGAATTCGACCTCATGGTCGGAAATGGCGACCGCCTCTTTCACGTTCGCGAAATACTGCTGGTGCATCGGGCTGATCTTCTTCAGCGTCTCGAGCGACCAGATGACGTCCTCCGCAGTAATCGGCTCGCCGTCGTGCCAGCGGGCATTCTTGTTCAGACGGTAGGTGGCCGACGTGTAATCAGCCGGGTACTTGAACGCCTCTGCGATCAGGCCGTGGCTCGTTCCCGGCACGTCGAGGGCCTGCTGCATGAGGGTTTCCCAGAGAAGGCCGCCGAACTCCGTCAGCCCTGCCGCGACCGTTCCGCGAACGATGAATGGGTTGAAACTGTCGTAGGTGCCGAACCCGATCTGGTTGAGGGTGCCGCCTTTGGGAGCCTCGGGATTGACGTAGTCGTAGCGCTCGAACGGGGCCGTCTCTTCATCGGGGTTGATGATCGAACTTGCTGTCCGCCACTCCTCCTGAGCGCTGAGGTTGGTGGCCGTCAGGCCGATGGCCAATCCAGCAAGTGCTGCATATCTGAGGGCAGCCGTAGCCGTTCTTCGCATCGATTAGCTCCTGATACTTTACCATCAAGAAACTATTCCATTCGCGGAAGAACGCAATTGCAGACGCATAACAAAAGAGCCGACCCAAGGGCCGGCTCTTTCAACGTTTGGTGATAAATCGGCTTACTGAGCGGGCCGTACAACCGGTGCATCAGTTGCCGGAGCTTCCGTCGCCGGTTGCTCAGCAGCAGGTTCCTGGGCCGGCTCAGCCGGAGCCGCATCCGTTGCCGGCGCTTCTTCAGCAGGAGCTTCCGTTGCAGGCTGCTCAGCAGCGGGTTCCTCTGCAGGAGCTGCATCGGTGGCCGGAGCCTCTTCAGCAGGAGCCGCATCGGCCGGTGCTTCCTCTGCGGGAGCTGCGTCAGCCGGAGCTTCCTCTGCAGGGGCGGCTTCTTCGGCGGGCGCTGCTTCTGCGCCAGCTTCCGGAAGCGGAGCAGGTGTTGCAGCCAGCGTGCGCAGGTAAGCGATCACGTTGGCGCGATCCTCAACCTTCTTCAGGCCAGCGAACGCCATTGCCGTGCCAGGAATGAAGCCCTTCGGGCTGGTGATGAAATGATCGAGGTTCTCGTAGGTCCAGTGCTTGGAACCACCCTCGGAGAATGCCTGAATGGCGCCCGAGTAGGAGAAACCTTCATGCGAAGCGATCGGACGATCAACGACACCGTAGAGGTTCGGACCGACCTTGTTGGCGCCACCTTCTTCCGTGGTGTGGCAAGCCGCACAACGCTTGAAGACGCCCGCGCCAGCTTCAGGATCGGCAGATGCCAGAAGAGGCAGGATTGATTCGGCGGCTGCGCCACCTTCGTCACCACCCTCTGCTGCTCCAGCCTCCACTGCCGCAATGGCGTAGCCAGGAGTCTCCGGTGCATGCGAACTGAAGATCGCATCCGAAACCAGGCTTACGGAAAACACGACAAAGACAGTGCCGAGGACCGCGCCTAAAACCTTATTGAGCTCGAAAGAATCCATGCGCCCTGAGGCTCCTTCTCCACACGCTGCAAGTACCTACCGCTATACGAGCGGCCAATAGTCCTCACGCAACCGCTGCCCGTAAAAACCGCGCGGAAACTAGGTCTTTTGCTCAAGCCTTGCAACACCTATAAGACGTTCCGCTACTGCTACTTTTTGACACTTTTCACAGAACCCAGATCCGGAAGCAACTCCATGAGCGCCATAATCCTGATCCCGGCACGGATAGATTCCACAAGGTTGCCCGGCAAACCCTTGGCGGATATAGCCGGCAAGCCCATGATAGCCCAGGTTGCAGCCCGCGCGCTAGAGAGCAAGGTCGGGCGCGTCATCGTGGCCACCGATTCGGCGGACGTAGCCGATGCCGCCAGGAAAGAGGGCGTCGAGGCTTTCGTCACGCGCGGGAATCACCAGTCAGGTTCTGACCGCATCTTCGAAGCTTTGCAGGCGATCGACCCTAAGGGTGAGGTCGATATCGTCATCAACCTGCAGGGCGACCTGCCGACGATTCCGCCGGCAGACATCAGCGCCGTGCTGCGGCCTCTCGATAATCCGGAAGTCGACATCGCCACGCTCGGTGTCGAGATCACGGATGAAGAGGAAAAGACCAATCCGAACGTCGTGAAGATCGTTGGTGTTCCCACGGGCGATTCCGGTAGCCGCCTGCGCGCACTCTATTTTACGCGTGCGACGGCGCCGTGGGGCGACGGCCCGCTCTATCACCACGTGGGGATTTATGCGTACCGGCGCGCGGCGCTGGAACGTTTTGTGTCGCTTCCGGCCGGCTCGCTTGAAACGCGCGAGCGGCTGGAGCAATTGCGGGCGCTTGAGGCGGGGATGCGAATCGACGCCGAGATCGTCCAATCAGTGCCGCTCGGCGTGGATACGCCGGCGGATCTTGAAAAGGCGCGCCAGATGCTGGCGCAGAAGGTGTAACGATGGGTCCTACAAAGACAAACAGGATCGCTTTCCAGGGCGAGCCGGGTGCAAATTCAGATACCGCATGCCGCAACATGTTTCCCGGCATGGAACCCCTGCCTTGCCCCACCTTTGAGGACGCCTTCAACGCGGTCGAATCGGGCAAGGCCGATCTGGCGATGATTCCGATCGAAAACACGCTCGCCGGACGCGTCGCCGACATCCACTACCTGCTGCCCAACTCGAAGCTCTACATCGTCGGCGAGTACTTCCTGCCGATTCGCTTCCAGCTGATGGTGCTGCCGGGCGTGGCCCTGTCGGAGATCAAGTCGGTGCACAGCCATATCCATGCGCTGGGCCAGTGCCGCAAGATCATCCGCAAGCACAAGTGGAAGCCGGTCGTGTCGGGCGACACCGCGGGCGCTGCCCGTGAGGTTGCAGACCGCCAGGACCGCACGCAGGCGGCACTCGCCCCGCGTCTGGCTGCCGAGCTCTACGGTCTCGACATCGCGCAGGAGAACGTCGAGGACGAGGAAAACAACGTCACGCGCTTCGTGGTGCTGTCGAAGGAAAAGCGCTTTGCGGCAAGAACTTCGCCAGAGCAGGCGATGCTCACGACTTTCATCTTCCGTGTCCGCAACGTGCCGGCAGCGCTCTACAAGGCGTTGGGCGGCTTCGCGACAAATAGCGTGAACATCACCAAGCTGGAGAGTTATCAGCTTGGCGGCAAGTTCTTCTCATCGCAGTTTTATGTGGATGTGGAGGGCCATCCGGAAGACCGCAATCTGCGGCTGGCGCTGGAGGAACTCAGCTTCTTCTCGCACGAGGTGCGGTTCCTCGGCGTCTACGAAGCGCATCCGTTCCGGCTTGAGCAGGTTCAGGACGACGATTGATCAATGGGAAAGCCGCCCTGTTCTCCGTTGACCTGAACCAGAGTTGAGGTCGACGGCAGGGCGGCTTTTCTGTGGGGTTCTCAGTAGCGTTTGCGCAGGATCATGCGATCAAGCGAGAGGTAGCCGCCGCCGAAAGCTGCGTACAGGAAGGCAATGCCGGCCCAGAACAGCGAGAGCAACTCCGCTTTTCCCTGCGCCAGTTCTGCAAAGTGGCGTCCGCCATCCTTCAGCAGAGTATATCCCGTTTGCGTCAACATGTCGGGACCCGCGGTGAGTACCTGAAGGCCCGCACTCGTGATGAGTTGGTTGTCGAACGGATGTGCCAGGTGAAACCAGAGGGTCACGAGCAGCATCACGCCGACGGCAAATGCAGCAGGCCGCGTATAGAGGCCGAGGGCGAGAAGCGCGCCTCCGACGACCTGGACGATCAGCAGGGTGACCGACCAAACGTGGCCGGGCAGGAAGCCGATCCCCTCAAAGAAGCTCGCCATGCTGAGCGGATCCTTGATCAGTGGGATGCTTTGAACAACGAGGATAGCCCCCGCCGTAAAGCGTAGCGCCACCCAGGCAAAGGGTTGGGCTACGCGGTCGTAGAATGTTGCGAGTTTCGGGAAGTGCAACTCTTTCTTGGTATTCGTAAATGGCAATGCGGTGGCCATACCTAGACTCCAAATGTTTCAGACATGGGACTGCAACGTGCAGCCTCGTCCGAAAGCCTGCGTGGAGCGGGAGCAGGGCACAAGAAAAGGGGGAGGGCGTTACGCGATCAAGGACGCGTAACACCACTGAATTTACGGCCACTCGCTGTCAGCCCAAAGCGCGACCAACTGGCGGGCAATGGCGCCCTTGGTGGCGGCCCACAGTCCGTCTGGATGCGTCCCGTCCAGCATCTGGCGCACCTCAGCCCGGGAGAACCAGCGGCAATCCTCAAGCTCGGTGGCGTCCGGGTCGATCTCGTCGCTGATGGCCTCTGCAATGCAGCCAATCATTAACGAGAAGGGGAACGGCCAGGGCTGGCTTGCGATGTAGCGTACCGTACCGATACGGATGCCAGACTCTTCGAACGTTTCCCGGCGGACGGCAGACTCAATCGTCTCGCCCGGCTCGATGAAGCCGGCAAGGCAGGAGTACATGCCTGGGGCAAAGCGCGCGCTGCGGCCCAGAAGGCAGCGGTCGTCCTTCACGGCAAGCATGATCGCGACAGGATCGGTGCGCGGGAAGTGCTCTGCTCCGCAGCTCTGGCAGACACGCCGGTAACCGCCGGCACGCATCTCGTTCTGGCCGCCACAGCGTCCGCAGAAGCGGTGCGTGTTGTTCCAGGAGAGCAGAGCTGCCCCCTGGGCGAGTGCACCAACGATCTCCGATGTCAGCAGATTGTTCGAATAGGTGCTGCGCAGATCGACCACCTCGATGCCACTCACCACTGGCACTTCGGCAGGTCGCATCGGAACCGCGAGGACCGGACCATCAGGGCCGTTGCCCAGCAGAATCGCTTCATCCAGGTTCATGCCCAGCGCCTGAGCGCCCTGAGGCTTGAACAGGGCATTTGGCTCGACCCCATCGGTCCGGATGCAAACCTTGCCTTCGCCGATCAGGAGGATCCTCGTAGCCTCATTTTCCAAGGCGATCTGCACGGCGTCGTCCGAGCGCTTTTCGGAAAGCGGGTCGATGACATTGCCGGTGAAGGCGAGCCATTCCCTGGGCTGCGGACGGGTTTCCTCGGGCGAAAAGAAGTTCATTTGCTGCTCGGCTCAGGGCGGGTTTCAGATGGCGTCACGAATCTGGTTTGCCAGATCTGCGAGAACGTCTTTGTGGTAGGGCAAACGCTCGCCGTAGCCCCAGACAGGTCCGGGCCAGTTGGCATCGCCTTCATTGCGGGCGATGACATGCACATGCAGCTGGCGGACGATGTTGCCGATTGCCGCCACGTTGATCTTCGTGCAGCCGGTCAGGTCTTTCAGTGCCTTGGACACAAGATTGGTCTCAAAGCTCAGCATCGCCTGGTCGAGCGGGGTCAGGTCGTGCGGTTCCTCGATCTCAGGACGCTGCGGCACCAGAATCAGCCATGGCCAGCGGGAGTCGTCACGCAGGCGCAATTGGCAAAGACCAAGATTCGCCACCAGAAGGCTCTCACCTTCCAGGCGGGGATCAAGTTGAAATCTTGGCCTGCGGCCGGGTTCGGAAACTGGCTTATCCATAAGGAACCAAGCTAATTTGCAGCCGAACCGGCTGCAAGCTTTATCGTAACAGCGTACTTGCAATTCTTCGCGCGATTGACGATATGGAACCTGGGAGGTTGGTGGTGGACGAGCCACTCGCCAACCGGGTCAGGTCCGGAAGGAAGCAGCCCCAACGAGCCCGGCACGGGTCATTGTGCCAGCCTCCCACCTTTCAGGCTTTCGGCCAGCAAATGGCTGCCGAACTTGCCGTTGCACGATTTAGCGACTACCCGTTCATGGGGAACATTCGCACAGCCATCATGGAGAGCGCGACCGCATGAATGACGCCGGGCAGACTGTTGGCAGCAAGGCCGGCGCCTATCGCGTTCTGGCTCGAAAGTACCGTCCGCGCGATTTTTCGGGGCTGATCGGCCAGGAGCCGATGGTCCGCACCCTCACCAACGCCTTCTCCACCGGCCGAATCGCGCAGGCCTGGATGCTGACCGGCGTTCGCGGTGTGGGCAAGACCACCACGGCTCGTATTCTGGCGCGTGCGCTCAACTACAAGACAGCGACGGTCAACCAGCCGTCCATTGATCTTTCCGAAACGGGCGAGCATTGCGAAGCGATTCTCGAAGGCCGCCACGTCGACGTGATCGAGATGGACGCCGCTTCGCACACGGGTATCGACGATATCCGCGAGATCATCGATCAGGTGCGCTATGCGCCGGTGTCGGCCCGCTACAAAGTCTACATCATCGACGAGGTTCACATGCTCTCCACGCAGGCCTTCAACGGCCTGCTGAAGACGCTCGAGGAACCGCCGCCGCATGTGAAATTCATCTTCGCGACCACCGAAATACGCAAGGTTCCGATCACGATCCTGTCGCGTTGCCAGCGCTTCGATCTCCGGCGCATCGATGCGGCGCTGATCAAGGAGCATCTGGCGCGTATCGCCGTGTCGGAAGAGGTGCAGGCGGACGACGACGCCCTGTCAATGGTGGCGCGTGCCGCCGAAGGTTCGATGCGCGACGCGCAGTCGATCTTTGATCAGGCGATCGCCCATTCCGGCGGCAATGTCACAGCGGAAACCGTGCGCGACATGCTGGGTCTTGCCGACCGCGCCCGCGTGATCGACCTGTTCCAGCATCTGATGCAGGGCGACGTGGCGGCGGCTTTGGCCGAGTTCCGCGCGCAATATGATGTGGGTGCCGATCCGGCGACCGTACTGACCGACCTTGCCGAGTTCAACCATCTGGTGACCCGCCTGCGGTTCGTGCCCGAGGCAGCGCATGACAATGCGCTGTCGCACGAGGAGCGCCGGCGCGGTGCAGAACTTGCCGAGCGGCTGTCGATTCGCGTGCTGTCTCGCACCTGGCAGATGCTGCTCAAGGGCATCCAGGAAGTGCAGAATTCCAACCGTCCGGTGGCGGCCGGCGAGATGGTGCTGATCCGCATCGCTCACGCTGCAAATCTGCCGACCTTGGACGAGGCGCTGCGTTCGCTTGAAGGCATGGCGTCAGGTAATGGCGGTCCATCTCATCCAGGCGGCAACGGTGGTGGCGCGCCCCGGGGCAATGGTGGCGGCGTCAATGCCATGGGCTCTGCCTATGTGCCGAGTGGCGGCGGTGGCGGCCAGACAATGCGGCTGGTGCAGTCGGAGCCCGCGCCGATGCAGGCGGCTCCGGTCCGTGCGCCAGAGCCCGAGCCAGTTGCCGATGTTCAGGTCAAGACGCTCGCGGATATCGCGGGTCTAGCCGAGACGCATCGCGACATCGCGTTCAAGATCATCTTCAAGCGGAATGTGCGGCTGGTGAGCATTGAGCCGGGACGGCTCACCGTCAATCTCGTGCCCGATGCGCCGAAGACGCTGCTGGGCGACCTGACCAACCGTCTGCAGAAGTGGACAGGGCGTCGGTGGATCGTTTCGGTCTCGAACGAGAAGGGTGGTCCGACCCTCTGGGAAGAGGAGAACAATCGCCGCGAGATGGCAATTGCCGACGCGCGGTCAGACCCGACCGTCGCCGCCATACTCAAGGCGTTTCCGGGTGCCAAGATCGTCGACGTGCGGATCCCGGATGCGGTGGCGCAGGAGATGGCGGCCGACGAGGACATGCCGGCTCCTGAACTCGATGCCGACGACGAAGACGAATAACTAAATACAACCGGATGCGGAGACTATCATGCGTGACCTGATGGGCATGTTGGGCAAGGCCAAGGAAATGCAGGCCAAGTTCCAGGCGATGCAGGAAGAAATCGCCAATATCGAGATCGAAGGCCTGGCTGCTGCTGGCGCCGTCAAGGTGACGCTTTCGGGCAAGTTCGAGATGCGCAAGCTCTCCGTTGACCCGTCGCTGCTCAAGGCAGACGAGGCGGAGATCCTCGAGGACCTTATCCTTGCCGCACACAATGATGCGCGCGTGAAGATCGAGTCCGAGATGCAGCGGAAGACGCAGGAAATGACGGCTGGGCTGCCGATCCCGCCCGGGTTCAAGCTGCCGTTCTAAGCGGCCGCCCCTTTCTGCATGTTCTAATGGGCGGCCGAATGTGCCGCCCGTCCCATTTCTGACTACGTGACGAAGGTTCCATGTCCAAGCGTATCGCAGGACCGGAGATTGAACGGCTGATCCAGCTTCTGGCCAAGGTGCCGGGGCTTGGGCCCCGATCGGCCCGCCGGGCGGCACTGCATCTGATCAAGAAGAAGGAGCAGCTCTTCGCTCCCCTGAGCCTTGCGATGGGTGAGGCGCTGCAAAAGGTGCGCGTCTGCTCCACCTGCGGCAATGTCGATACGGTGGACCCCTGCACCATCTGCAGCGACGTGCGCCGCGATCCGGCAACGCTGATTGTCGTTGAAGACGTTTCTGACCTCTGGGCGCTGGAACGGGCGGGCGCGATGAACGTGCGCTATCACGTGCTCGGCGGAACGCTGAACCCGCTCGACGGCGTTGGACCTGACGATCTCAACATTGCCGGGCTCATCAGCCGCGTTGCCGAAGGCGGGATCTCGGAAGTGATTCTGGCTGTGAACGCGACCGTCGAAGGGCAGGCGACCGCGCATTACATCACCGACCAGCTTTCCGGACTTGAGGTCAAGGTGACGCGTCTGGCGCATGGCGTTCCGGTCGGCGGCGAGCTCGACTATCTCGATGAAGGGACTTTGACTGCGGCTATCAAATCGCGGACAACTTTCTAAGGAGTTCGGGATTCGGGCAGCTTCGATCGGGAGGATTACATGCGGCGGAGACTACGGGCACTCTTCGTTTCAGTTGTCATCGCCGCGTCGGGCGTACTTCCCGCTGCCGCACAATCCATCGACAAGCAGTTCCAGCAATGGCTGGTGAGCGATCTCTGGCCTGAGGCGCGCGCGCGAGGCATCGACCAGCGCGTGTTCAAAAAGTCATTCGCAGGTATCAAGCCGAACCTGAAGCTGCCTGACCTCGTTTTACCTGGCCAGAAGGAGCCGACCGGCAGTAGCGGCCAGCATCAGGCTGAGTTCCGCGCACCTTCCGCCTATTTCGATTCGGTCCGGGGCATCGTTGCTGGCGGACGATCCCGCGCTTCCCAATACGCGCAGGCTCTTGCCGCCGTGGAGCAACGCTTTGGCGTGCCGCGCGGTATCGTGCTTGCCGTCTGGGGACGCGAGTCCGGCTTCGGCGGCGCGAAGATCCCCCACAACGCCTTTGAGGTGCTGGGCACCAAGGCGTTTCTCGCTACCCGCAAGGCAATGTTCCGCGAGGAGGTGCTTGCCGCGCTGGAGATGGTGCAGAAGCGCGGCGTCAGCCCCGATTCCATGCGCTCGTCCTGGGCGGGAGCGCTGGGTCAGCCTCAGTTCATGCCGAGCTCATACCTGAAATATGCCGTGGATTTCGACGGGGACGGACGCGCCGACATCTGGAACTCGGTGCCGGATACGCTGGCCTCCATCGCCAACTATCTGCGCAGCCACGGCTGGGTGCCCCGGCGTGACTGGGGTTTCGAGGTTCGTCTGCCGGCACAGCTCTCCTGCGCTCTGGAAGGGCCTGATCAAGGCCGTAGAGTTGCGGATTGGGCGGCCATGGGCGTTCAACGAATTTCAGGCAAGCCGTTCCCGCAGCAGGAGATGTCGGGCGAGGGCTTCCTGATGCTACCGGCCGGCCGTAATGGGCCGGCATTTCTGGTGACGCCAAATTTCTACCGGCTGAAGGACTACAACGAGAGCGATCTCTACGCGCTGTTCATCGGCCACGCAGGCGACCGGATCATGTATGGCGATGTCGCTTTCACGGCCCCGTGGGGCAAGGTGGAAGGTTTTTCGCGATCCGAGGTCGCTGCCATGCAGCGCGCGCTGGAGCGCCTGGGCCATGATGTCGGCGGCTCCGACGGGCTGGTCGGCTTCAAGACCCGGCGCTCGATCGGACTTTGGCAGGAGAAAGCCGGAATGGTTCCAACTTGCTATCCGGACAAAGGCCTTGTGGCAAAGATACGCTAGATCGTCTCAGCTTTTTGTTGGAACGGTGAAACGATCCAAGCTTCTGTTTTCTGGCAGTTCGGGACGGAAAACCGGTTCCCACTTTTCTGGAACTGCGCTAGGCCAGCCAAATCAATAGTTTACGTGTGATCCAATTGCAGGCACTATGCTGCTAATTGTTATCCAGCCATAGGAGAGGGTTGCCGTGCGTATCAATCAAGGACTCGGAAAACTCACCCTTGTCGGTCTCGGCCTCTTAGTGCTGAGCTCTTGTGCGGTCGTTGTGGACGAAGGTCCGCGCCCGCTACCGCCCCGACCAGGCGGGCCACAAGCCTGCACGATGGAGTATAATCCGGTCTGTGGCGAGCGTGGGGGACGTCAGCAGACGTTCGGCAACAGCTGTTCGGCCCGTGCTCAGGGCTTCCGCGTCGTTCATGGCGGTGAATGCCGCAGCCAGTGGAGGCCTCCGGTTCCGCCGCGGCCAGCTCCGCCCCAGAGCCAAGCGTGTACGCGCGAATTCAGGCCTGTCTGCGGACAACGGGGCAATACGCTACAAACGTTCCCGAACGCTTGTGAAGCTGACAGGGCCAATTTCCGCGTCGCCCATCCGGGCGAGTGCCGTCCTGTCAGAGGGCGCTGAGCCGCTGCATGGCCCATTGGGCCAGTGGCGTCTGGGTGTAGGTGATCAATCCACCTATGCCCAGCGCAACGCCATATGGAATGCCAGCCTTGGCATCGGCGAAGTGGCGCAAAAGAATGTTGTTGCCGGTAAACGTGGCCCACACCGACTTTCGGTAGACCAGCAGGCCGAGCGTCAGCGCGCCGCCGAGTACAGCGGATGTGGTCAGGTATTCGACCAGTGAGAGATTGAAGCCGAACCACACGGCTGTAGCAGCCATCAGCTTGGCATCACCGCCGCCCATCACGCCGAGCGCGAAAAGCGTGAATGTAACCAGCAGGACTATGGCGCCCGTGCCGAGATGCAATCCTATGTCGGTGGAAGGCATTCCGGTGAGGAACGCGAGGAGGAAGAAGGCGCCGACCAGCAGAAGAGAAACGCGGTTAGCGATGGTCATGGAGATCATGTCCGACACGGCGGCGTACACCATGCAAAACGGGAAAATCAGAAGAACCGCACTCTCGACCATGACTCACTACGCAAAACAGATAAACCGATGTTGGCAGAAACGTCTTAACAATGCGTGAGAGTAAGGCCATCGCCCGATGAGGCGATGGCCTTAATAGTGTTATTCGCCGCTCTCGGGGAGTTCTCCTGCAATTTTCTTGAAGGTTGCTTCAAGGCCATCACCTACGGTGCTAACCGCACCAATAATCACGACAGCGATGAGCGCAGCGATCAGACCGTATTCGATCGCGGTTGCTCCTGATTCATCCTTGGCAAAACGTGCAAACAGCTTCGTCATAAGACTGCTCCTTAGCTCCGATTTTTAACAGCACTTCCGTGGGCGTTCTGTTGTGCCGTTCGAAAGTAGCCTGACCCTAGAGCGCAACTCTTGAAAGCTGTTTAATAAACAAGCTTACCTAATCCTTGCTTTGGAAGTTGCGGGTTGCGGTTAATTATTCCTTGCTGGTTGTTTACTCAATTGGAGGTACCCGCCGGTTCAGCTTTAACATCGGATTCACCTCTACAGCGCATGATGCAAACGGGTATCCGTTGGGGTGACATATGGCGGGACGTATGAAGTTTGGTCTGGCGCTTCTCTGCGCATTCTACGCATCAGCTGCGTTTACAGCTGCAGCATCCGCTGAGGCGATCCATGTCTTTATGAACCAGGCCAAGATCGTCAAGCTGCCGAAGCCTGCCGATACGATCGTGATCGGCAATTCCGACATAGCCGACGCAACGGTGCAGGACCCGCAGACTGTGGTGCTGACGGGCAAGGGTTTCGGTACGACGAACCTCGTGGTGTTTGATACAGACGGCAAGGTGGTACTGGATTCCCAGCTGGCCGTGTCGCGCTCCACAGAGAATTCCGTGCGCGTTTACAGGCCTGGTCAAGTGCAGACCCTCTCCTGCTCGCCCTATTGCGAAGCGTCCTTTAAGTCCGAAGCCGAAGAGAGATCAGACGCTGAGATGGGTCGCTGAGGCGGTCTTGCGGGGGGTGAGATGACGGGGCTGCGCTTCGCATTCGGCATGGCAGCATCCTGCTTCAGGAGAAGGCTGCGCGGCTTTGCGGGGGATCGTCGCGGTGCTGCGGCGCTGGAGTTTGCGATCCTCGCGCCCATCTTCTTCATGCTGCTTTTCGCCATTCTTGAATGCTGCATCACGTTCGGCGCCCAGCAGATCCTGACCAACGCAACGGACGATATAGGGCGCGACATGCGTACCGGCCGGATCAGGCCGGAAGGGCTGACGACTGCCGTCCTGCATGACATGTTCTGCGATCGCATGCCGGCCCTGTTTTCCAGCGGCTGTCCCGGCCTGAAGATCGACGTCCGCAACTTCGACACGTTCGAAAAAGTAGCGGATGAATTCTCCAAAGGCATCGTGCCGGCAACGTTCCGTGTCGATCTGGGGGGGCCACTCTCCAAGAACATCATGCGGGTCTTCTATGAGTGGCCCGTTATTCTGACGGTTTTCAACGACCGTGTGGAGGACCCCAAAAGCGGAAAGACCCTGCTGTTCGCCACACAGACCTGGCAGAACGAGCCGTTCGACTGATGCGCCGGCTTGTGAGATCAGCAAGGGCATTCCTTCGCCGCACACAGGGCGTGGCGGCGGTTGAATTCGCGCTGCTGGCGCCGCTGATGATTGCCCTGTTCATTTTGACGATGGAATTCGCGCAGGCGATCGATACCAGCCGCAAGGTCGCTCGCATGACCGTGCAGATCGGCGATCTGATCACCCAGCAACCGGACATGACGCCTACAACGCTGCAGTCGATCGTCAAGATCGCTGAAGCGACGATACAACCCTACAAGCGCAGCACTGCAGCGGTCCGTGTCACGGCGATCGACATCACCACGGGTTCAGCGCCGCAGCCGAAGGTCGCATGGTCAAAGTGCTACTACGACTGCGCCGCACTGCCTTCTGCCACGAAGGGTGCGACGGTGACGCTCAGCAACGACCTCAAGATCCCCGGCATGTATCTGATCCGTGTGGAAACGAGGCTTGCCTATCGGCCTATGGTCGCGTGGTCAGAGGGAGCGAAGCAGGTGCTGGGGCTCTTCTCCCTGGACAATATCATGATGGGCGACCGCTACGACCAGCATCCGCGCGTGAGCACGAAGATTCCCTGTAACAACTGCTGAGATCGTGTGGGGTGTTAGAGGCTAGTCGAACACTTCGCCGGGATAGACGCCCCAGATCATGCCCTGCTCGATCCAGCCTTCGTGGGTGCCAAAGCGCATCAGGCACCATGCGCCGTCACATTCCTTCACCTGGCCAGTCACGCCTGGCTCCACGTTGGCGATACGGCGCGCATTGATGTCGCGAGACGCCACGACCGGGAGCGTTGTTTCCTTGCCCTGGAGCCAGGGCGAGACGATTGCCGTGCGGGTGCCGGAAAGAAGCGCCTGGTTGACCCAGCCTTCGGTGCCATCGACGTCGCGAATGCGCCGCCAGTTGTCGAACTCCTGGATGATCTCCACCGGCAAACCTGCCTTGAGGTACATCCAGTCGACCGCATAGCTCGTGCCCGGCCCGACGCGGAGGTTAACCCTTGCCGATTTCAGGCTGACAAAGCGAGGGATCGGCAGGCCGCTGGAGCCCACCTTGACGGAGGCGCTTCCCTCCTCCGACTGGGCCATTGCTGGTGCTGAAGACAGGCCAATTGCGACAACGAGAATCGACAGGAACCCACAAAATACATCACGACGCCGCATTTCTTACTCCTGGAGCGGGGATGCCGCGCTGCCAGTATGCCTGCCGGCATCTTCAGTGCTGCGCCCCACGCAAAAAAATCGATGGCCTTTTCCTTTGTCTTGACTGCGCTTGCTTGCTAGACATCATCGCCTTCTGGCGACACAGGACCGGCTCCGCCTTGCAGTATTTACGGTCTTGGTTAAAGAGGTCTGAAGGAAAAGGGGTTGAGCTTTCATGTCAGGTCGCAAAAAGCCGCTGGTCGTCATCACTCGCAAGCTCCCGGATCAGGTCGAGACGCGCATGCGCGAGCTGTTCGATGCGCGTCTGAACATCGACGATCAGCCGATGTCGCAGCCTGAGCTGGTTGCCACCGTCAAGGAGGCCGAGGTTCTCGTTCCCACCATCACCGACCGAATCGATGCTGCCCTGATCGAGCAGGCAGGACCTCAGTTCAAGCTGATCGCGAACTACGGCAATGGCGTGGAACACATCGATGTTGCCGCGGCCGCTGCCAAGGGGATCGTCGTTACCAATACGCCCAACGTGCTCAACGAAGATACGGCCGACATGACCATGGCGCTGATGCTGGCCGCACCGCGCCGTCTCGTGGAGGGCGCTGAAATGCTGCGCCGGGGCGAGAAATGGGCCGGCTGGTCACCGACCTGGATGCTTGGTCGCCGCGTCTGGGGCAAGCGTCTCGGCATCGTCGGCATGGGCCGAATCGGCACCGCTCTGGCACGCCGCGCGAAGGCCTTCGGCATGTCGATCCACTACCACAACCGCCGCCGCGTGGCGCCGATGATCGAGGACGAGCTGGAGGCAACCTATTGGGACAGCCTCGACCAGATGCTCGCCCGCATGGACGTTATCTCGGTGCACTGTCCGTCGACGCCCGCGACCTATCATCTGTTGTCTGCTCGGCGTCTCGCCCTGATGCAGCCGACCTCCTATCTCGTGAACACGGCGCGCGGCGATATCGTCGATGAAGAGGCGCTGATTCAGCTGATCGAGGATGGCAAGATCGCCGGCGCGGGTCTCGATGTGTTCGAATATGAGCCCGCCATCAACAAGCGGCTCGTCAAGCTTGCGGAAAAGGGCAAGGTCGTGCTGCTGCCGCACATGGGCTCGGCCACAATCGAAGGCCGCATCGACATGGGCGAGAAGGTGATCATCAACATCCGCACCTTCTTCGACGGCCATCGTCCGCCAGACCGGGTGATTCCCCGCAAGGTGTAAAGCTCAGGCTGAAGCTGGGGCAGGGCCTATCCCTGCTTCACCTTCCTGCGCCGGTAGATGATCGTATCGAATCGCGCGGCCAACCCGTCATAGAGCAGAAGGCGACCAACCAGAGGCTCGCCGATTCCCGTGATGAGCTTGATGGCTTCCATGGCCTCAAGCGTGCCGATGACGCCCACCAGTGCGCCGATGATTCCCGCCTCGGCACAGCTCGGCACCAGCCCTTCCGGTGGAGGCTCGGGAAAGAGATCACGGTAGGTCGGGTTTTGCCGTCCCTCGGAATCAGCCTCGTAAGGCTTCAACACTGTCACCGATCCGTCGAATCGACCTACGGCAGCAGTCACCAGAGGTACGCGAGCAGATTCGCAGGCATCCGCCAGCATGTAGCGGGCGGCAAAGTTGTCGGAACCGTCGACCACGAGGTCATACCGAGAGATCAGCTCCAACGCATTCTGCCCGTTCATCCGGATTGGAAGGCGTTCGACCCCAACGTTCGGGTTGAGTCGCACGATCGATTCGGCTGCGCTTTCGACCTTCGGCTGGCCCACCGACTCGGTCGAATGGATTACCTGCCGCTGGAGATTGGAGAGTGATACCGTGTCGTCGTCAACGATGCCGAGCGTGCCGACGCCTGCAGCTGCCAGATACTGCAGGACGGGCGTGCCGAGGCCACCCGCACCAAGCACCAGAACACGCGCGCGCTTCAGCTTCTGCTGGCCGGCTCCGCCCACTTCAGGAAGCAGGATGTGGCGGGAGTAGCGCTCGAGTTCCTGGTCGGTGAGTGGCGTGACGGTCAAGGCGATTTCCTCCCGCGGCTCGATCACGCTTCCGTAATGCTGCCGCCTGAAACTTTCAGGAACTTAGCTCTGCCTACGAGGCTCGAGAAAAGCAATGGCTCGGTTCCGGTCATGAAAGACTGGCAGTTCAGCTCCTCAAGGATCTCGAAGAGCGCAGCGCGCCGGTCCGCATCGAAATGGGCCGAGATCTCGTCGAGGAGCAGGATGGGTGCTGATCCCGAAAGCTCTGATGTAAGCCTTGCATGCGCAAGCACAAGGCCAAGCAGCAGAGCCTTTTGTTCTCCGGTCGAGCAGCTTGCGGCCGGCATTGCCTTCGGCTTGTGCCAGACCAGCATGTCGGCGAGGTGCGGGCCTTCCAGTGTGCGGCCGGCCGCGCGATCACGGCCCCGTTCGGTGTTGAGCCGCAGACGGAATTCCTCCTCCACCTCCACAGCCGGACGGCCATCGAGAATGCCTTCCACGAAACCGGAGAGTGCCAGCTCAGCCTTGGGGAAGGCACCTTCGGGCAGGCGCTCGAACATGGAGGTGAGAAGCCGCAGCATCTCAGCCCTGGCGGCGGCGATCGCCACGCCTGTTTCGGCCATCTGCACTTCGATCGCGTCGAACCAGGCGTCGTTGCGGATGTCGTCGGCGAAGAGCCGGTTGCGCGCACGCATGGATTTTTCATAATCCAGCGTCCGCCGGCCATGGGCCGGGTCGATGGCGAGAACCATGCGGTCGAGGAAGCGCCGGCGCTCCGAGGAAGGGCCTGTGAAGAGCGAATCCATCGACGGGGTGACCCAGATAACGCGGAGCCAGTCGAGCAACGCCTCGGTGTTCTTCGCCGGCTCGCCATTGATGCGCACGCGGCGACCTTCCGGAGAGCCGTTCGTACCGGTGCCGATGCGGCAGTCGCCAAAGGGACCTTCAAGCTCGGCGTGGATCACAAAGCCGTCGGGCGCGCTCAGCTTTGCCACTTCATCAAGCTTGGCGCGGCGCAGTCCGCGGCCGGGCGACAGGAATGAGACGGCTTCAAGCAGGTTGGTTTTGCCCGCACCATTTTGCCCCGTGAGCACGATCGCTCCGGGCTGCAGCGGCAGGGAGAGGCTGCTGTAGTTGCGGAAATTGGTCAGCGTCAGCTTGCTGACATAGACCTGAGCCGGCTTGTCAGCCGGCCCCAAGGCTTCATTCGTTTGCGTGGTCACACTCGCATCGGCATCAAAACGTAGAGCACGCGCTCATCGGCCGTATCCTGGATCAGGGTCGGCGATCCGGCATCCGCAAACAGGAAGCGGGCATCGTTGCCCGAAAGCTGTCCGGCGACATCCAGCAGGTAGCGCGCGTTGAAACCGACCTCAATGGGCTCGGCTTCGTAGGAGGCCGGCAGCTCGTCGGTCGCACTGCCCGAATCCGGGTTGTTGACGGCGAGCGTGACGTGACCATCGCCGATGGAAAGTTTTACCGCCCTGCCACGCTCGGTGGAAACGGTGGAGACGCGATCCACGGCAGCAGAGAAGCTCTGGCGGTCGATCACCAGTTCCTTGTCGTTGCCGGTCGGGATGACGCGCTGGTAGTCCGGGAAGGTGCCGTCGATCAGCTTGGAGGTCAGCACAACGGTGCCGATCTGCAGGCGGATTTTGGTGTCGGAGAGCTGCACCTGGACGGTGACATCCGGCTCGTCGAGCAGCTTCTGCAGCTCGCCAACGGTCTTGCGCGGGATGATGATGCCAGGCATGCCTTCCGAGCCAGACGGCGCCTCGATCTCGGCGCGGGCCAGACGATGGCCGTCCGTCGCCACGGCACGGAGCATCAGCTTGCTGCCGACCTCGATCGTGTGGAGGAAAATACCGTTCAGGTAGTAGCGGGTTTCTTCAGTTGAGATCGCGAACTGGGTCCGGTTGATCAGGAGCTTCAGGTCTTCCGCCTGGATGCTGAAGGTGTGGCTGAACTGACCGGCGGAAAGTTCAGGAAAATCCGTCTGCGGCAGGCACTGCAGGCGGAAAGTGGAGCGGCCAGCGACGACGGACATGGAGTTGCCGCTGTCGTCTGTCTTCAGCATCACTTCAGCGCCGTCAGGCAGCTTGCGCACGATGTCGTAGAGAAGGTGAGCCGGAACGGTGGTGCCGCCGCCCTGCTCGATGCTTGCCGGTGCGGCTTCCGTCATTTCCAGATCGAGATCGGTCGCCTTCATTTCGAGATTGCCGCCTTCGGTGGTCAGCAGCACGTTCGAAAGGATCGGAATCGTGTTCCGACGTTCCACCACGCGGTGCACGTGGCCGAGTGACTTCAAAAGATTGGAGCGTTCCAGAATTACACGCATGACTGCAGAATCTCGCCTGGATTAGAACAAGAAGGGTGCCGCAGCACCCTTCCACGCGGCCTTAAAGCCAAGTTTTCGCAAACTGCCGGTAAATAGGCAAAAACGCAAGCCCGCGACCATGGAAGCCGCCATTTTACACGGAAATGCGCGCGTTCGCAGAGCAATTCCTGCGTAATGGCTGCAGGAATTGCTAAGCCGATAAGTTTAGGCTTGGTCGCTGATCAGCCGCTTCAGGAGCTCGATCTCCTGGGCGAGCTGGCGGTCTTCACCAAACAGTCCCTCAATCTTGCGAACAGCGTGAAGAACGGTGG
Organism: Nitratireductor aestuarii; assembly: GCF_014641695.1. GTDB lineage: Bacteria > Pseudomonadota > Alphaproteobacteria > Rhizobiales > Rhizobiaceae > Chelativorans > Chelativorans aestuarii. The sequence goes on from NZ_BMIF01000002.1 coordinate 469,418, forward strand.
TGTGATCGCGTCCGCCGAAACGACGGCCGATTTCCGGAAGCGAGCGCGGCGTCATGACCTTGGCCAGGTACATGGCGACCTGGCGCGGCTTGACGATCGTGCGCGTGCGGCGGTTCGACAGGAGCTCCGTCTTCGACACGTTGTAGTGGCGGGCGACGATGCGCTGGATGTCCTCGATGCGGACCCGGCGCGGCTCGCCGGTGCGGGAGACCGGTCCGAGAATCTCGTCGATCCGATCGAGCGTGATTTCCTGCTCGAAGGAGTGACGGAACACCAGCTGGTTGAAGGCGCCTTCGAGGTCACGTCCGCTGCCGGTGATCGTGCTTGCCACGTGCTCCAGAACATCGTCCGGAATGGAAAGCGACGGGTCGTCAACCTGCGCCAGCTCAAGCCGCTGTTTCAGCATGACGAGGCGCATCTCGAAGTCGGGCGCGCCGATTTCAAGGGAGACGCCGCCGTTGAGGCGCGACTTGACGCGAGGCTCCAGCGATTCCAGTTCGGAAACCGGGCGGTCGGCTGCAACCACCACCTGGCGGGCGCTGTCGAGCAGCAGGTTCAGGAGATGGCAGAACTCGTTCTGGATCGACTTGCCCTGCAGGAACTGCAGGTCGTCGATGATCAGAAGGTCGATGTCACGCAGCTGTTCCTTCAGCGTCAGGGCATTGTTGTCCCGAATCGCGGTGGCGAAGCGCCACATGAAGTACTCGGCCGTAAGGTAAACCACGCGGGACTGCGGACGCGTCTTGAGCGATGCGGCAGCGATTGCCTGCAGGAGGTGAGTCTTGCCGAGGCCAACGGAGGCATGAAGGAAGAGCGGGTTGAACCGCACTGCTCCACCCGGAGCCGATTCCGCGACCGTGCGAGCGGCTGCACAGGCGACTCGGTTGGAAGATCCCTCAACGAACGACTCGAACGTGTAGCGGCTGTCGAGAGGAGAACCGAGAACGTTGGGGCGAGTCGTGATGTCCTGGCGTGGCGGGGGCGGCGTCTGGCCACGCACGTTAACGGCTGCAGTGCCCGAGGACAGGCTTGCCGCAGACGGAAGAACCGGCTTGCGAACCACAGGAGCCTTGGGCTCGGCGCGGGCAACAACGTTGCGCGTTGCGGTGCGCACGACAACTTCCACCTTGAGAACGGAGGCGTCTTCGGCCTGCCAGAGCTCGGTGATCAGGTCGAGGTAGTGTCCGTTGATCCAGGCGCGCAGGAATGCGGTGGGTACGGAAATGCGGACCAGGCCCTTGGAAGCTTCAGCCAGCTTCATGCGGCCGAACCAGCTGGAATAGACCTCGGTGCCCAGTCGGGCCTTCAGTTGTGCACGCACCCTCTCAAAGGTGGCGGAGGCTAGATCGCACTCCGCGTCAGGCGTGGCATCCGTAGATGAATACCCGCTGTCAATGTCCCTCTCAACGCCGCTCTGCATCCTCGTCGTCCCTGTAAAAAATGTTCTTGTTATAAACGGGCGCGTCAACCGACACGCAAATTACTAAAGGGGTTTCGCCCGTCCCGGTACTCACACTCGCTCAGGTCCTTTCGTGGCACTCAGTATTTCCTTCCGGCCAGACCCTCATCCAACCAGACGGGTACTCCTTACAAAGCTCAAGAGATCAACTCTCCATCTTACCCATACGCAAAACGATGCCCTGCAGTGGCGGGGCCACGCATCTTATCGCCCTGTGTTGACTAAATCTTCTCAGGCTCGCTGGCCTTTGCTGAAGGTGAGAAGACCTTACCGAAAACCTCCCGCAAAGAGCAAGTCCGGGGGATAGTGAATCTTTCCTCTTGCCAACGAGAATCGGTGCTAAAAGGTCGCGGGCAAATCAGCGGTTTTGCGTTAAGCCATTTTGATTCAATACGGATTCTTTCAGGCCTCGGCAAAAGTCGTGGAGGAAGAAAAATTTGAAAAAAATTGCTTGACTTCATTGGGCGGAATGGACCCCGCTGAGTCCTTGTTCAACCTGTGGATAAACTTCTCTAAGACCCTGATTATGTTGTGATATCGTCAGCGGGCATGGGTTTTCCGCAGGTGTCCGCGCGGGGCATTGCCGCACCTAAAAATCATATGCCGGCAAATGACAAAACCATGCCCTATGTGAGGCGCGTGAGCGTAACAATTTGGCGCAAAAGAAAACCCGGCCACAAGGACCGGGTTTTCAAAAAATCAAAGCTGGAACTGACGCTTGTTAAGCGCTGATCTGCTTCACGCGATTGGCGAGGCGAGATACTTTCCGGGAGGCGGTGTTCTTGTGAATGACGCCCTTGCCAGCAGCGCGCATCAGTTCAGGCTGAGCAGCCTTGAATGCGTTCTCCGCTGCAGTCTTGTCGCCGGCAGCAATCGCCTCTTCGACCTTGCGAACAAAGGTACGAACGCGTGAACGACGGTTCTTGTTCACTGCAGTGCGAGCTGCGATCTTACGCACTGCCTTCTTGGCCGAAGTGGTGTTGGCCATGTGTCCTCTCTCATATCTCTCAAGGAGCCGGAGGTTAGCACGAATGGCGACCTTCGGCACAAAAACAAATGGGCAGCCATCCGGCCACCTCAGTCGTCGTGGCTTATAGAGGAGCTTTCGGGCGGCGTCAACGCCTTGAAACGACTCTGTTTGCGCATTCTTCGGTGGCAGTTTGGCGCGGTGATCGGGCGTCCGGAAGGGAGCACGTGGCGAGGGCGCCAGTTGATACTAGCGCTGGCAGGTCGGGCAGTAGAATGTCGAGCGTCCGCTCTGCACGATGCGGTGGATGGTGCCGCTGCAGTCGGGCGACGGGCAGGGGTGTCCCTCCCGGTCATAGACATTGAATGTGTGCTGGAAATAGCCAAGCGAGCCGTCTGCCTGCCGATAATCGCGCAGGGAGGATCCGCCCGCAGCTATGGCGTCGGCGATAACGGCGCGGATTGCGGTGGCGAGTCGCTCGCTGCGCACTGTCTGCTTGCCGCCCCTGCCTGATATCGTGCCCGCAAGCCTGAGGGGCGATAGTTTTGCCCGCCAGAGGGCTTCGCAGACGTAGATGTTGCCGAGGCCGGCGATCAGCGTCTGGTCGAGGAGTGCTGCCTTCAGGGGCGCCTTCTTTCCCGCAAGCATCTTAGCGAGCACCGCTCCATCCAGCATGTTGCCGGTGGGCTCGACGCCAAGATTGCGCAGGAGCGGGTGTTCGTGCAGCTGATTCTCAGCGGAAAGCAGAAGAAATCCGAAACGCCGCGGATCATTATAGATGACGGACGCCCGCTTGCCGTCGGGCCGGGCAAGATCGATCACCGCGTGGTCATGCAGCGGGCTCTTCGAGCGATCGTGGTGGAAGACGCCGGGGACGGCAGCTTCGCCTTCCCAGTCGATGCGGAAGGAGCCTGACATGCCCAGGTGCGAGATCAGCACGGTGCCGTCATCCAGATGCATCAGCAGATATTTTGCGCGGCGGGAGATGCTCGTGAAGGTGCGCCCCTCAACCGCCTCCGCCAGACCTATGGGGAAAGGAAACCGCAGATCCGGGCGGCGCAACTCCACTTTCGTCACACGCGCACCTTCCATCACGGGCGCAAGGCCGCGACGGACGGTTTCTACCTCAGGCAATTCGGGCACGGTCGACCACCACTTGCTTGCACTTGTCTGTCAATATGACCCTGAGCGCGGCCGCCACTCCCTTATTTCTTCGGGGCTGGTTCCGGTGTTGTCGCGGGTGCGGGGACGCAACTGATCGAGCCGATCTGGTTTGAACCATAGTGCACGTAGGGTGCGCCTTCTGTCGGCGTGTTCTGCGCAATGATCGGCATGTAGATGTAGCAGATGGCGCCGGTTTCCGGATCCCGCCAGCGCTGGATCAGCGTGTCCTTCATGGGACCCCGGTAGAAGCCCTGCAGCTCCATCATGGGCAGTTCTTCCCAGCTCTGCTGGGCGTGAGCGCCGGTGGATAGCAGGCCGAGAACGACGAAGGCGACCTGGAGCCGCCTCACTGAAAGCAGGCCCTTGCGGGCCTGCAAGACTTTGGAAGAGGAGTTAGAACTCAAAAGACATTCCTACGCGGCCGACATGCTCGTTGCCGCCGCCGTTTGCATAACCGGCGTGAACCATAACAGGAATGTTGAAGTTGAGTCGATGGGCAACGCTGACGCCGACGCCAACTTCACCCTTGTAGAAGCCTACGGACCCGTTGACCGTGGTCTTGCCGGGCGCCGAAGGCATCAGCGGGCTCGCCATCGCAACCGCAGCGGCGATGCCGCGACGGGCTTCGCCACGCACTTCGCCGATCTCCTGCGAAAGGCCGGAAAGCGCGTTCGAGACGTTGTTCAAGGCGGAATTGAACTGGCCCACGTTGACGGCGTCCGTGGCATTGACCCCTGCCGCCACATTAGTGATGCGACGTTCTGCGCCGAGCGATCCCACGGAAACCGTGTTGGCTTCGCTGGCGACCGAACCGCTGCCCAGGGCAACCGAATTTGCAGCCGTTGCACTGGCGCCCGAGCCCATGGCGATCGCATTGGCGGCGGTTACGCTGGCGTTCGAGCCGTACGCAATCGCATTGGTCGCACCCGCGGCTACGGAAGCCTGGTAACCCAGTGCCGAAGAGTAGTTGGCGCCTGTCCCGACCGAGGCTCCGTAACCGAAGGCTGTAGAGTAGGTGGTGCTGGCCGCCACTGAAGCGGAGGTTCCAATGGCTGTCGAGTTGGATGAGTTTGCGCCAACCGAAGCGCTCCTGCCGAGAGCCAGGCCATTGGCGGTATTGTCGCCAACAGATGCTCCGTGGCCGACCGCCGCGGAGCTGTCGGCATTGTTGCCGATGGTGGCGGAACGGCCCGCAGCCAATGCGTTGGACGCATTGTCACCCACGATTGCCCCCGTGCCGAGAGCAGTCGAGTCGTTCGCATTATCGCCAACTATTGCCGAGCGGCCGATCGCGTTCGCGCTTTGGGAGTTGTCTCCGACGGTTGCGTCCACGCCAACGGCAGCAGAGCCAGCGGAGTTATCTCCAACGCTTGCCCTGGCGCCGAATGCCGTGCCGCTGTTGGAATTGGCGCCGACCGTTGCCTGGTCGCCAAAAGCTGTCGCGCTGTTTGAACCCGCGCCAACTCCGGCCTGATGTCCTATCGCAGTTGCGTTAGCTGAGCTCGCACCAATTGTGGCAGAATGGCCAGCAGCAAGCGAGCTTGCTGATCCGTTGCCGATCGTTGCATATGCGCCAACTGCCGTTGAGTGCGCGGCATTGTCGCCGATTGTCGAAGAACGACCGAACACAGTGGAAACTGAGGAGTTGGTGCCAACGGAAGACTGAATCCCGACAACGGTGGAGACGGAAGAATCCGCTCCGACCGTGTTTCCGAAGCCAATTGCGTTGGAGAAGTGCGAGTTCGCACCGATGGATGTGGCATTGCCAATAGCCACGGAGTGGTTCGTACCCCCGGTTGTGGCAGCATCACTTCCGCTACCTGTCGAGATGGCAACGCCGGATGTGTTTCCACCGGTATTGCCGGTGCCCAGTTCAAGCGCATTGGCGTGAAGCGCGAAGATCGTTAACGCGCTCGTAAGGACGAGTGTATGGTACGCACGGCTACGCGCGCCTCTATAGGTGTTCAAATTGCCAGCCCCCGTAAATATGATAATTATTTTTTATGATGCTTAAACAGAATACGCAAGTGCAAATTGCAGCTGATACTTGCATATGCAGATAATTAACAACCAGCTGTTGCTTCGCTCGTGTAACGGAGGCTTGCTTGCTTCGTCCGTGGAAGCTAGGTACGTGGAAGATCCTCTTGGAATCTGCGCGTTGGAAGCCTCCAGCATCAGGGTCCAGCTCCAATGTGCAGCATCAAGTTTACCCTGAAACCGTGTTCTCGCGAGTGGTGACAGCAAGGAGTTTACCTTGCGCGAGGTGAGGAGAGGGCGCGCTAAACCCTATAAGCGTTTATTATTCAGTTCCTGCCGAAGTAGTGCTCAACGAGACTGCGAACGCTGGTGAATGCTTCTCTTGCGCCATCAATCACGAGGTCTTCGTCTGCCTGCGGCAGGTCGAGCGCATCCAGCGCGGCTGTAAAGTTGCGCCAGTAAGCGCCGCGCCCTTCCGAAGGGGCTGCCAGATGCCGGGCGCCGAACGCGGGGGTCAGGCCTAGGCTAGCCGCCTCCTTCAACAGAAAGGCCGCACCCAGATTCGAGCCTTCGGCGACATAGAGCCAGCCAAGAGCTCGCGGCAGATCTGAAAGAGCAGGTGACGCGAGGGGAAGTGTTGCGTGGTGATCGGGGCGAGCCCCAAGATCTGCTAGATCCTGTTCAATGAGGCTCAGCCGGTATATACATTGGAACGTGGAGAGGCGTGGATCCCTCGGAATGCCTTCATAGATCGGCTGCAGACCGCCTTGGAAACGGTACTGCATCTGCAGAAACAGGCGGTATCGGGCAAGGTCGGCGAAGGGCTCATACCCCATGATCGTCTGATCCAGTCGGTCGTGCGCAGCACTGGTGGCCTGCTTGATCCGCTTAGAGCGGCCGAGTGCGACAGGCATTTCCAGAGTATCAAGATCCATCGTTCACCACATGCTGGAGGGGTTATAAATAAAAAGCAGGTTTCCGGCCCCTCTGTCCCGCCTGATCATTGATCAGTAGTGAAATATGATTAGCAGGGCAAATAATGGTTTCAGTTTTCGCTGAAATATCCCAAACTGGTACAAAAGTGGAATATGGAAGGGAATAGTCGGATGCTTGAACGGGTCGCGACAAATCTTACGAATTGCGACCTGGAACCGATCCACATCCCCGGATCCATCCAGCCGCATGGGTTAATGATCGTAGCGGACGCCCACGGCACAGTCGTCGGAAGCGCGGGTTGCGGTGCCGAAGCCAAGCGGCTGCGCGGCAACAGGCTGCAGGACGTGCTTGCGATTGATCTTGCCGGCTTTTCACACCAGAGCCTGCCGCAAACGGGCTTTTCCGTTTTGGGACAGGCCGAGTGGAACGGAAGGCTGCACGATGTCATCGCCTATCGCAGTGGCGAATATGCTGTCTTCGAGCTGACGGAGGCCGAGGCAGGCTCGCAGTTTGGCGCCACGTTCCTGGCGAGACTGGAAAGCATCGGCTCAAGGCTCAGCCGATCGATCACCCTTACGGATCTCGCCAACCAGACGGCAAAGATTTTCCAGGAAATCACCGGCTACGGTCGCGTCATGGTGTACCGCTTCATCGATGACGAAGCCGGCGTTGTGATCGGCGAGAGCATCGCCGACGGTTCCGACAGTTTCATGAACCATCATTTCCCCGGTTCGGATATCCCGAAGCAGGCGCGCGCACTTTATCTGCGCAACCGCGTGCGGGTGATTGCAGACGTCAACTATACGCCGGTGCCGATCGAGAGCTACAGAGAGGATCTCTCCGCGCTCGACTTGAGCGACTCAACGCTGCGCAGCGTGTCGCCGGTCCACATCCAGTATCTGAAGAACATGGGCGTAAATGCATCGGCTTCCATGTCTATCATCAAGGACGGGGTGCTCTGCGGCATGGTCGCATGCCATCACCATGAGCCGCGTGTCCTGTCGCTCGCCACGCGCCTGACCTGCCAGACGGTTGCTTCAGCAGTCGCCCGGCAGATCAAGATGCGGGAAGAGGGAGAGCTCAATCGCGAGCGCGTGCGACTGCGCGCGCAGGAGGACCTGATCGTCAACAGGCTCGGCACCGATGAGAACCTCAGGTCGTTCCTTGGCGGTGCTGCACGAGATCTGACGCATCTATTGCGTGCCGACGGGTTTGCGGCAGTCCAGGGCAATGAGGTTTATCGCTCGGGCACCTGCCCCGCACCCGAGATGGTATGCGCCATTGCGGAATTTGCGGGAGAGTCCGGACACTCCAAGCCATTCGCCAGCAGCCATCTTTCGGAAGACATGCCGGCGGCGGCGAGCTGCAAGGATATCGCGAGCGGCGTCGTCGCGGTCACGATGGACACCGAAGTTCCGTCGACGCTCCTGTGGTTTCGCGCGGAAAAGGTGCAGACGGTCTACTGGGCGGGACACCCGCACAAGAACGTTACTCAAGCCGAAGAGCGCAAGGCGCTGACGCCACGCGCATCGTTTGCCACCTGGGCGCAACAGGTGGCCGGCCGTTCCGAGGATTGGCTCGACGCCGAGAAGGAGTCCGCGATTCGGCTCACCAAGCGGATGCTGGATGCCTGGAATAACAGGCGGATAAACCGGCTCAACCAGGACCTGCTTTCGACGCTGAGAAAGAACGAGAGCCTGATCCAGCAGAAGGACTTCCTGCTGAAGGAGGTCAATCACCGCGTCCAGAACAGTCTGGCGATTGTCTCCGCGTTCCTGCGCATGCAGGCCCGCAATGCCGAGCCGATCGTGCAGGAGCAGCTGGCGCAGGCCGAGCAGCGTCTGCGCGCCGTCGGTCTGGTCCATCGCCGGCTCTATCAGGAGAACGACGTGCAGACCGTCGATCTTGGCCGCTATCTGGATGAGCTGGTAGGAGAACTGGCAAGTACGCTGGACCCGCGCTGGCGCCAGCAGTTGAGCCTCGACCTCAATCCCACCTGGATCGACCCAGAGCGGGCCATCAGCGTCGGCCTTATCGTCAACGAGCTTCTCACTAATTCCGTCAAGTACGCCTATGGCGGTGAGCCCGGGCCGATCATGCTTTCGCTTGAGCCGGCGCGGGGCGGTTTCCGCCTCACGGTGGCCGATCGTGGCCGCGGCGTCACCGGACAGGTGGAAGGAACCGGTTTCGGCTCGCGCGTGATCAACGCGCTGGTCGAGAGGCTGAACGGAACCATCAGCAGCGAGGACAACGAGCCTGGACTTCGGACCATTCTCTCGGTGCCGACGAACGCTTAGACGTACCTCGTCTTCTCAGTGGCTGTAGTTGTCAGGATTGTTTGCGGTCCCTCTTCATCCCGCCAGTTTGTCCCGGCATACTCTTCAGACAAAGAGGAGGGTTCGGGATGTCACTTGTCCGCGTGCAGCACTTTGCCATTTCCCTCGACGGGTTCGGGACCGGGGAAGGGCTCAGCCTTGAAGAGCCGTTCGGTCATGCCGGCCAACGACTGCATCAATGGATGCTCGGAACCCGTTGGTGGCACTCTCTCGTTGGTCAGGCGGACGGTTCTGGCGGCATTGATGACACGCTGCTCAGAACCTTCGATGTCGGTATTGGCGCAGAGATCATGGGCGCGGGGAAGTATGGCTATCCGGGCTGGCACGAGAACCCTGACTGGAAGGGCTGGTGGGGGGACAATCCGCCATTTCACACGCCGGTTTATGTTCTGACGCACCATCCGCGTCCGCCTCTTGAAATGGAGGGCGGGACGACGTTCTATTTCCTCGACGCCTCACCTGAAGAAGCGCTCGCCGAAGCGCGCAAGGGTGCAAAGGGCAAGGATATCCGCATCGGCGGCGGCGTGCGCACGCTGCGTGACTTCCTCAAGGCCGGTCTGGTCGACCAGATGCACATCGTGCAGACGCCGATCCTTCTCGGTCGCGGTCAACGCCTGTGGGACGGGCTGGAAGGGCTTGAGCAAAGCTTCGACGTCGAAACGGTCTCATCTCCCAGCGGCGTGACGCATATGATGTTTACGCGGAGGGGATGACACGCTCCAGGCGGGCAGCAGGCGGCACATTCTCGATAAGAACCTGCGACGAAGCCCAGGAGAGTAATACTTTCGGAGTGCCCGGATGCAACGGAGGTAGTGCCGGGCAAGCCCGGTTCGCCGAATTGCCAGCATGTGTACGGCCAAGCCGCCTGCGATAAAGGCTTGCAGCAGATCCGACTGGTCATGTTCCAGAGGGGCTGCATGTGAGTGGGACGGGGGAACAGGTATGTCGGCTGGAAGCATTCATGGTGCGCATGCGTCCACAAGAGTAGGCCCGATAGACGCGCTGCGGTGTTTCGCAATGACCGCGGTGGTTGCGCAGCATAACGGCCTGCTGCCGTTCGGCTGGACCGGGGTCTGGTTATTCTTTGTCATCTCCGGATTTGTGGTCACGCAGTCCGTTATTTCACGACCTTCAGCAGACAGCCCAGCGCAGGGTTTATCCCGTTTCTTCGAGAGACGGGTGCGGAGAATTGTTCCAATCTACTATGCCTATATCGGCGCTGCCCTTCTCTTCTGCCTCTTCGTTGGGGGAGAGGCAGATCCAATCGTCTTTGCTTCGCTTCTCGGCTTCTTCAACAATATTGCAATGACGCTCGGGCATGGAGCGCTGCGCCTGTGGCCAGTCGGGCATCTCTGGACCATCTCGGTGGAGATGCAGTTCTATGCGGTCTACGGTGTGCTCTTGTTCCTTATGTCGCGCAACCGGTTGATGGTGCTGCTTGCGTGTTCCGTCGTTGCCGCACCTATTCTGCGCATGCTGGCATCCATTTATATCTCCGGGTTCGGCTGGGACAGTGAGGCCATGGCATTCGCCATCTATGCGGGATCGTTTCTGCACGTCGACGCCTTTGCTGTCGGCGCGCTCCTGGCCATGGCTACACAGAAAGGCTTGATCGATCGGATCGCGCGCCCACTGGCGGTAACAGGTTTCAGCGTCCTCGGATGCTACGCGACCATCTATGTCAGTATCAATTACAGCACCGGCGCCCGCGGCATCGACGCCTTCCGGAATGTGATCTCCGGCATCATCTGGGGCCAATATCGCGAGGTTTTTCTCTACAGCGCAGTCGTCATGGCCAGCGGTGGGCTGGTGGCGCTTGCCGCCGTGAAGGACCCGCTGGTGGACTGGTTGCTCAGGTCACGTGTGCTGCAGAGGATCGGCGAAATCTCCTACGGTGCCTATGTCTACCATGCGCTGGCAATCGTTCTGTGCTGGAGCTTCCTCCGCGAGATCTTTGGCGTTCCAGGGGATGACTGGCCGCTGCACTGGCGCATCGCACGCTTCGTGCTCTCCTACACATTGACGATCGTTGCTGCAGAACTTTCGTATCGCTATTTCGAAACGGGCTTCATCCGCGGCAAGCGCGGGAAGACAACAGCAGCGCAGGTCCCGCCATATTCAACGGCGGACTTGAGGTAGGACTTGGCAATCCCAAGTCCCAACGTCTCACACGTATGCCGGTTGGGGCCAGGAGAACGAGGCGTGTCTCTGGCACCCTGCCTGCGGACGGGGCATGCCCTGGCCATAGAGCTCAAGCAGGTCCGTTGCCTCCTCGAAGGAGACTGCGCGTGAATAGTAGAAGCCCTGGCCGAGCTTGCAGCCCATGCGGTGAAGCTCACGGGCCTGCTCACGCGTTTCCACGCCCTCGGCGATGATCCGCATGCCAAGCTTGTTGGCGATCTCGATCAGCGCGGAGACGATAGCCTGGCTGCCCCGGTCGTGGCAGAGGCGCTGAACAAAACTCTGGTCGATCTTGATCAGGTCCACCGGAAATTCCAGAAGGTGTGTGAGCGAGGCATAGCCTGTGCCGAAATCGTCCAGCGCCACGAGCATGTGGTTCGTGCGCAGGTTCTCGACACTGGCGGCAACAGTGTTGTCACCGCCGTGGCCCATGAAGACCTTCTCGTTGACCTCCAGCACCAGGTGTTTGAGGGGCACATTGTGCCGGCCGAACACCTCGGAGATTCGTGCTTCAAGATTCCCGCGATGGAAGTCCGGCGAGGTGACATTCACGCCCACGTGCTGGATCGGCAATCCCATGTCGAGCCAGAAGCGCAGGTCGGAAGCGACACGCTCGAGCACCGCGTCGGTCACCATGTAGGCGAGGCGCGGTTCGCTCAGCGCCTGATGAAATTCGCCAGCGGTCAGCACGGTGCCATCAGTGTTCCGGATGCGCACCAGCGCCTCAACGCCGACCACTTCCGCCGTCTCGATCTTGATCACCGGCTGATAGTACGGAATGACCCGCTCTTCGCGCAGGGCTTGATCAAGCAGGGAAACAGCGTTCAGACGGTGGGTGATGGCGGTGCGCATGCCCAGTTCGAAGGGAACGAAACCGCCGCGCCGGGTCGACTTGCCGTGGTAGAGCGCGAGATCGGCGTTCTGGGCAATCGCCTCGGCTTCTCCCGGTGGATTGCAGAACACGCCGCCCACGGTGACGTAGCAGTTGAGGGTGCTGCCGTGAAACTCCACCGGAAGATTTACGGCCTCGAGGATGGCGGTCGCCCACTCGGCCATCTGTTCTTCGCTGGAGCATGCGGGAACAAGAACGCCGAATTCGTCGCCCCCCAGCCGATAGGAAATGATGTTGTCGCCGAGCGAGGAAAGGCGGATGCCAACGGCGCGGATCAATGCGTCGCCCGCGGCGTGGCTCAGGCTGTCGTTGACGCCCTTGAGGTCGTTTAGGTCGAGAAGCAGCAGCGCGAAGGGACAGGATCCCCGCGCAAACTTGGAGAGATCGTCGAGATAGCCGTTACGGTTGCGCAAGCCTGTGAGGGGATCGCGATAGACGAGCGACAGAAGCTCAGCGCGGGTCTTCTCGTTTTCGATGGCGATGGCACAAAGCTGGGTGCAACAGGCAACCAGTTCACGCTCGAAATCGGTGGGTCCGGTTCTGGTCTTGAAATAGAAGGCGAAGGTGCCGATCACATCGCCTGCACGGGAACGGATGGGTGAGGACCAGCAGGCCTTCACCTTCAGATGCGACGCCAGATCCTGGAAGGGAGCCCAGTTGGGATGCCGGTTGAGATCGACGGTGGTGACTTCGTGTCCGTGATAGGCGGATGACCCGCACGAGCCAATGTTGGGGCCAATCGCAAGGCCATTGAGCGCCCTGGAATATTTCAGGGGCAGGTTGGGGGCGGCGAGAGTGCGCAGTTGCTTTTCAGGGGTCACCGCGAGGATGGAACAGAGCACGTCATGGTTCGCGGCATGCTCTGCCTGCCGGCAGATGAAATCCATGATGTTGGGCAGCGCAACCGCATCCCCGATCATCTGGATCACGGCATTTTGCAGGGTCCATATGATGTCACGATGGCTCTGTTGACCAGTAGTCTGCATCCATGCGTCCCGTGTGGAGGTCACACCTTGCGCACCCTCGACAATCCGGTGACGCAAATCAAGCGGAAAGCGAGCCTGAGACGAATTTTGGTTGGCAGACTTTTTCCAGGACGGCACAGGCTTAATGTGCGTCCCAAGTATTTGTAATGCTTTGGCTTCTCCTTGATGAAGATGCAGAAAGAATATGGCTGTCTGCAGGGGTGTTATGCGAAATATGATGGAAATACAAAGCAGACAGCTCGGAGGGGCGAAACCTTACCTGGTGCTGATTTGGGCTACTGCTTCCACCTCCATCAGAAAGTCAGGTGACAGCAGACCCTTGACGATCACGGCCGTGCCGCAGGGCGGATTGGCGTCGAAAAGCGCGTTCTTCACGCCCGCATAGGCCTGATAATACTCTGCATCGACCAGATAGCAGCGGAGCGCCACGACGTCATCCAGCGTGGCACCGGCAAGCTGCAGCACTGCCATTATGTTGGCGAAGCATTGCCTTGCCTGCGCCACCGGGTCGCCGATGCCGACGACCTTTCCTTCCTGCAACGAGACCTGACCCGAAACATGGATCAGATCGCCCTTCAAAACGCCTTGGCTCATGCCCGGAAACTTCATGCCCGGTGGGTTGAGGTTCCTGCGTTCCATGGTCTTCTCCTTCCGAGTCACGGACACGCGCCGCGGGCGGCGGGTACGGTCACCCGGGCCACATCGATCCGGCCGCCACGCTTTTCCAGCGTTTCCGGCCGCATGCTGGGATTTGCGACGCAGATGTAGAGGTCGCGGCCGTCCTCTCCGCCGAGCATGCAGGCGAACGCGCCGGCACCTTCAATGGTCACGGTCTCCACGATTTCACCACCCTCACGGACACGGACGACCGAGTTGGTGAAGGGGGAGGCAGCCCAGATGCATCCTTCCGCATCGAGGCAGATCCCGTCCGGGACGTGGCCCGGCATGTCGGCAAACACCCGTCGGTTGGAGAGACTGCCGTCTGGGGCAATGTCGAAGGCCGTAAGCCTTGGAGCGAGGGACTCCGCTATGATAAGAGTCTGCCCGTCGGGTGTTATCACCGTGCCGTTCGGACAGACCAGTTCGTCAGCCACGATACGTGAGGTTCCATCGGTGTCGACCATCACCAACATGGTCGGCGTGACGGAGTCACCTGCCTCAAAGTTGAACCCGATGTTGCCGACGTAGGCTCGGCCCTTGCTGTCGACGACCATCTCGTTGGTGAGATGGCGGTGGATGTGGTTGAGGTCGCAATGAAGCGACAGGCCGTTCTTGCCACGGCGGAACAGCTTGTGCTCCTCCATGGAGACCACCAGCAGGTCGCCGTCAGGAAGCCAGCCCATACCGGAAGGACCACCCTCGACATGGAAGCTGTCGACGCGCGTACCATCCGCAGCCAGGATGTGGACGGTTTCGTCGTGCTGGTCGGCAAACCACAGCTGGCCTTCATGCCAGCGCGGTCCCTCGGGGTAGGCAAACCCCGAGGCGATGGTGCGTGCTACATTCATGCGGGCACCCGCACGCATTCGCGCAGGATGGCGCCGAGACGAGCGAGACCTTCTGCGATGACCTTCTCGCTGACGTGTCCGTAAGAGATGCGCAGGAACTTGCGGTCATCCGGCACGCCTGCAAAGCGCTCGCCGGGACGGAAGAAGATGCCTTCCTTTGCAGCACGGGCGGCGGCGGTGTCCCAGTCCACGCGGTCGTCGATCTCAACCCAGATGTAGAACGAACCCTGCGGCATGTGAAAACGGACGAAATCGCCGCAATGCTCGCGCAACGTCTGCGCCGCGATGTTGGCCTTGCGGCCATAGACCTTGCAGACGCGCTCCAGATGCGGTTCGAGCAGGCCTTCGTCCATGTAGGATGCCATGAGGCGGGCGATCCACTGGGCGACGCCGAGATCCTGGCGCATGATCGCCAGCGGCTCGATCGCCTTCGGGTCGCCGACGAACCAGCCCATGCGCAGGGCAGGAGCAACCATCTTCGAGAAGGAGCCGCACTGGATGACGCGGCCGTCGTCATCGAGGCTCAGGAGCGAGGGCAGGGGTTCTCCGGCAAAGCGCAGATCGGAATAGACGGCATCTTCAACGATGAGGAAGTCGTGCTTCTTGGCCGCTTCTACAAGCATCTTGCGGCGGGGGATCGACATTTCCGTGCCCGTCGGCGTCTGGAAGGTCGGGATGGTGTAGACCAGCTTCACCCGCTTGCCTTCAGACTTCACTTGCTCGATCAGTGCTTCCAGATCCTCGACCACCATACCATTCTCGTCGATGGTGATGGTCCGGATCTCGCCGCCCTGCATGGTGGCAAAGCGCAGCGCGTAGGGGAATGACGAGGCTTCGGCGATGACGACGTCACCCGGATCGATATAGCCAGCCATGGCGAGCGCCAGACCCTGTACGGAGCCGGAGGTGAGGATGACGCCATTGTGCCCGAAGTCATGGCCCTGCATCTTCCTGGTGCGCTCTGCGATGCGGGAACGCAGGCCTCGATAGCCGAAGATCAGTTCTTCGTAGCCAACACCCGGGTCGAAATAGTCGAGCACCGATGGTCCCGCCGAGTCCAGGACCTTCTTGGCGAGGCGCGTCAGGTCCTCAACAGGGTAGGTCTCAGGGGCGGCGAGGCCCTGGTCGAAGTTGTAGATCGCCGGGACTTCCGGGTCCGGGAAAAACAGCGCGGGGCCAGTGTTCGCTGCTTTCGCGCGAAGTGCTTCTACAGACATGGGGTTTCCTCCTCCTCCAGTTTGTTATTGCCCGCTTCCCGCGCCGGATTGCGCGGTGATTGGACTTTCATGGTTCCTGCCTTTGAGCAGGCGGCTGATGACGCCGGTGAAAGCGGCGAATGCTTCGCGCGGGCTTGCCTCCAGCAGGCCGGCGCGGACGACCCGATGGCCAGGATAGCGCGGGCGAGGGCTGCGGGTAACGGCGAGGCCCATCAGTCGCCAGAACACCGAGCGTTTTTTCAGGGCGTGGTCATCGTGCATGGCTTCGAGTTCAGCGACAGAGAACGCCTCCTCGTGCAGATAGCAGGCGGCGATCGCCTCCTGGATGAGATCCACGCCGCGCTTGGTTCGTGCGATGTGGATGTTCCAGCCGTCTCCAGCCTCGCGATGGCTCGGCTTGCCGTTCTCCATCACCCAGCAGTCGCCTGCGACCACGTCGGCATGTTCGCTGATGCCATCAACGCAGATCTTGCAGCGGAACATGAGTTCGTAGCGCAGGCCCGAATACCAGGTTTCGTCATAGGTCTGGCTGAACTGCCGACCGTCCTCGGTTCGCACGAAGGTCGGACCAGGCCAGCCATGGCCGCGATAGCGAAATTCGGTCACCTCGGAAGGATCGACGCCGAAGCGGCGGACGACGTTGTGTGTGGCGTCAATGCTGGGCGAACCGCCGCAGAACATCGCCAGCATGTACGGTACCTGTCGGTCGATGCGCGGATCGGTAAGCGCCATGCGCCGCAGTGCGGCGACGTCGCACGGCTTACCGATGAAGGCGAAGCGGCGGCCCTCGTCGAGGAGCTTCCCCACGATGCGCAATGGCGCAGCCGGGCCATAGCGCGAGCCGCTGCAGGCCAGCACTTCCTCCCGCGTGGTGTTGAAACGGGCCTCGTTTTCCATCGGATTGCCTGAAGCGGTGCCGATCTGCAGGATGCCGTCCACGCGTTCGCAATCGATGAGAAACGTCGCAAGTGCCGTCAGTACGCCGCCGGTCGCGCCGCGAAAGCGTATTTCCGGATCGGTGGCATGGCCACGTCCCATGTGCAAAATGCGCCCGAACATCCGGTGCACCGGCCCATCCGCTTCCGGTGGGTGCGGCATTGCCCGACCCGTGCAGACGGCTAAAACTCGCTCCTCTGTCTCGTGGCTCAGTTCGCCCGTGAGGCTCGGGCGCATGAAGCCTTCCGGCGACAGACCCATGCGCAGGACTTCACAGCTCGCGATGCTCTCACAAGCGCCGCAACCGGTGCACAATCCGTTCGTCACGATGTCGTTGACACTGGCTGCGCGCATCTCTCCCCCAATGCATAGCCGAAGCCTTGCCTGCACTATTCAAGGGAAGAGCGGCAGCCGCAAATTTCATTTTGCAATATGGGTTATCACTGGGATGAATGACCTGCAGCCTGCTCATCACGAGATGCCGTCAAACGCTGCATGATCTGCTTGACCCAGCCGTGAGCGGGGCTGCGTTCTGTCGCCGGATGCCAGAGCAGCCATGTCTGCAGCGGCGCCATGGGGAAGGGCGTTGGGCGCATCGCGAAACCTTCGTCCGGGAGGAAGCGCTCGACGAATATGCGCGGAATGGTCACGCAGAGGTCGCTCATTGCCAGGATGGAGCCTACGGCAAGGCAGTGCTCTATGCTTACCGTGACCCGGCGGCGCTGTTTTGCGGCGGCCAGCGCGCCGTCCACGAGGTTGGAAAAGCGAGGGCGGTTGAAGATGTGGAGGTGTTCGAGCTGCAGGTAAGCGCCGAGCGTGAACTCGCCCTCAAGAGCGGGATGCCCGCTACGCATGACGCAGACGAACTCGTCTTCCATGAGCAGGACGCGGCGCAGGTTCGGCTCGGAAGGAGGTCGGAACTCGATGGCGAAATCCAGCTCGCCCGAAGCGAGCTTCTCGTGCAGGTCACGCTCGGGCACGAAGAAGTTCTCGACTTTCATGCGCGATCCGGTGCTGCTGAGTTCGCCCACCAGCGGTGCAAGTAGGATCGCTTCGGCGAAGTCACTCATGCTGAAGCGGAGGATACGGTGCGAGGTGGCAGGATCGAAGGGCTCATGCTCGCCGAAGGCGCGTTCTAGGGTGGAGAGCGCCTCGCGAACCGGCACGATCAGCCGCTGTGCAAGCGGTGTTGGCGCGACGCCGTTCCCGGCACGCACAAAGAGCGGGTCACCGAACAGGCTCCGCAGCTTGGCGACGCTGTTGCTCACCGCCGGCTGGCTCAGATTGAGCACTTCCGCGGCCCGCGTGATGCTCGCCTCCTGATGGATGACGACGAAGACGTGCAACAGGTTCAGGTCTATGCGAGACAGATTGCGCAGCAGCATGGCGTCCTCCCGCTCCAGCAGCCTGAGGCATTCTGCTACGTCAGGGTCGCACCGGCTTCGTCCAAACCAACTATGCTACCTGCAGTTGAAGCCACTGTTCAACGATCAGCAGGGCTGCAATGACGATCATCACCAGGCCGGAGGTCTGGCTAACGAGCCGGGCGATCTGTGGCCGGGTCTTTAGAACCGCGCTGGAGCTCAACGAAACGGCCGTATAGACGAGCGTGCAGTTGACGATATGGATCGCGCCGAGTGCCACGATCTGGCCTGCGATCGGCCAGTGGGCGACGCGGCTGGTAAACTGCGGCAGGATCGCCAGGAACAGCAGGAGCGCCTTGGGATTGATCCCGCTCACGCCGAAGCCGCGCACAAACCATTGCGACCACGAGACCTTCGCCTCTTCGCCGGCTTCCGGAACGGGCGGATTTCGCAAAACGCCGACGCCCAGATAGAACAGATAGGCGGCGCCCACCAGCGTGATCGCCGTCATGGCAACCGGCATGCTCGACACGAGCGCACCCACGTCGGCAGCAACGACGGCTGTGATCACCACGTATCCGAGCATCATGCCGCTCAGCGCCGGTGCAATCGCGCGTTCGCGCAAGCCGGCGGCGATGGCGTAGGCCCAATCGGCGCCCGGCGTCAAAGCCAGCGAGATGGAAAGTGCCCAGAATGCGAGGAGGAGTGCGGAGTCCATTTGATCCGTGTGTGGTCAAAGAGAATGGCAGCCCACGCATCGCTGTGCAGGCTGCCATTGGTGTTGTTGCCAGGGCTCTTAGTTGAGCGTGTTCTTGACGATCTCGCCGCTCTTGATGATGAGCTTCATGTTGTCAGGCTTGGACAGCAGCGTTACGTCTTCGGCCGGGTTGCCCTCGACCAGAAGCAGGTTCGCCTTGGCGCCGACGAAGACGTTGCCAAGCTCGTTCTCCTTGCGGAGCACCTTGGCTGCATTGATCGTGGCGCTCTGCAGGACGTCCTTGGCCGGCAGGACGCGCGACCGGTAGGTGAACTCGTCCGACTGATGGTGGTGCAGGCTGATGTGCGTCAGGTCCGTACCAAAGGCCATCGGAACGCCTGCTTCCTTCAGGATTACCATGGCGTTGTATGCGCTTTCGCGGGCCTGGCGGGCGCGTTCCTGCTGCTCCGGGGTCATCGAGGAGGACTTGCCTTCCAACGTCTCGAAGGTCGCCATGGTCGGGACTGCGATGCAGCCCTTTTCCTTCATCATCTGCGCCGTCTCTTCGGAGACGAAGACGCAGTGCTCAATGGTGCGCACGCCGAGGCGGACGCAGCGCTCGATCGACTTGTCGGTGTAGGCGTGGGCCGCGACGTAGGTGTCGGCGATGGCCGCTTCCTCAACGATGGCTGCGATTTCTTCCTCGGAGAAGGCGAGGTGGTTGATCGGCACACCGGTCGGGGCAAGACCGCCGTTTGCAATGATCTTGATGTAGTCGGCACCAGCGCGGATTTCCTGGCGTACAGCCTTGCGCACTTCCGGAACGCCATCGCACATGTGCGACTTGGAGCCGAGCTGGAAGCGAAGATACTCCGGATCCTGATTGTCCCACTTGGCGCGGACATCCTGATGGCCGCCGGTCTGGCACAGCATCTTGCCGCAGATGACGAGATCCGGACCGACAATGGTGCCCTCATCGGTCGCGATGACGTAACCCTTGTCGGCGCCACCGGTATCACGCACCGTGGTGAAGCCGCGCATCAGCATGCCATTGAGGATGCGCGTAGCACGTGCCGCGACGAGCGAGTTGTGCAGCGCTGCATTCTGTGGAGTGGACCAGGACGACATGTTGATGTGAACGTGGCAGTCGATCAGACCCGGCATCAGCGTCAGCCCGCCGCAATCGATCACGTCCTTGCCGTCTTCGGAGGTCGGGGCGGTATTGATCTCGACGATCTTGCCGCCCTCGAGGACCACGTTGTCATAGCGGGTGACCTCGCACGATTCTGTGTCCAGGACGCCGACGTTCTTCAGCACAAGTGCCGTCATATGAGGTCTCCTCAAGGTGTCTATGTATCTAGTGCTTCGGGTAAAAGGTTTTAACCAAAAGCAAATTGTTGCGTGGACAACCTAGGGATACAGCGTCGCACCGTTCGTTGGCAGGATCCGCGCAGCGCGCGACTATTATGAACCATGCTGGCTGATTGCAATGGCGAAGAACGGGATAAACACCTGCAAAATCGCTGTTTCAGGTGGATACCAGCCGTCGCGGCCTCATGCGCCACGGATCCTGATCACAAGTTATATCCCATAGCAGACGGTATCTTGTGGAAGGCCCCCCGCTCTGTCAAAGAACCATCTGAACAAGAAGCCATGCGACTTGCGGCCGACGCCCTCGCAGCGCCAGACGCCTAACATGCTTCCTGCCCGTTCAGAATGGAGTTCCAGTGTGATGAGAAGTATTTTGGTTCGCGGCATCGCCGGCGCCATGGTGTCCATGGCTGCGCTGGCCGTGCATGCTCAGGCCGCTGAGTTGCGGATCGGCATGCAGGACGATGTCGATATCCTCGATCCGGCACAATCCCAGACCTTCGCCGGTCGCCTCGTTTTCAGCAACCTGTGCGACAAGCTTGTCGACATTTCTCCCAATGTCGAAATCGTCCCGCAGCTTGCGACGGACTGGTCGGTTTCCGACGACGGTCTCAAGCTGACGATGAACCTGCGTCAGGATGCGGTTTTCCACGACGGCACCCCGTTCAACGCGGAAGCGGTCGTCTACAACATCGAGCGTTCCAAGACGCTTGATGAGTCACGCCGCAAGTCCGAGCTGAAGTCGATCGAGAAGGCCGAGGCAACCGGACCGTACCAGGTCACCTTCACGCTGACGAATCCGGATGCGACCCTGCTGTCGCAGTTCTCCGACCGTTCCGGCATGATGGTTTCGCCGAAGGCCGCTCAGGAAGCTGGCGCACAGCTCGCGCAGAACCCGGTTTGCTCCGGTCCGTTCAAGTTCGTCCAGCGCGTCGCACAGGACAAGATCGTTCTGGAGAAGTTCGCGGACTACTGGAACGCTGACAACATCCACATCGACCGCATCACCTATCTGCCGATCCCGGACTCCACCGTTCGCCTGGCCAACCTGCAGTCGGGCGATCTCGACATGGTCGAGCGCATGGCTGCAACCGATGCCGCTGCCGTCGAGGCCGACGCTAACCTTCAGCTGTTCGACGTTGTCAGCCTCGGCTACAACGCGCTCTACGTGAACGTTGGCGACAAGGCCAAGACCCCGATCGGTCAGGACAAGCGCCTGCGTCAGGCCTTCTCCAAGACCATCGACCGCGACGCCCTCTACCAGATCGTCTACGAAGGCAAGGGTCAGGGTGGCAACCAGCCGTTCTCCCCGTCCAGCATCTGGTACGACAAGAGCCGCCCGGTGGAGCCGCGCGACATTGAAGGCGCCAAGGCCCTGATCAAGGAAGCCGGCTTCGACCGCGTGCCCGTCGAGCTTCGTCACGCCAACAACCCTGTCGTTTCGCAGATGGCCCAGGTCATCCAGGCGATGGCTTCCGAAGCTGGCTTCGATGTCAGCCTGCAGGCGATGGAATACGCCGCCATGCTGGCTGAGCAGACTGCCGGCAACTACGAGATGGGCCGCATGAACTGGTCGGGCCGTCCTGATCCGGATGGCAGCATCCATCAGTTCCTCACCTGCGCTGGTGGCCTGAACGACGTTCACTACTGCAACCCGAAGGTTGACGAGCTGCTCAACAAGGCCCGCACGTCTTCCGACTTCGACACCCGCAAGGCTCTCTATGACGAGGCCAACGCGATCCTGCTGGACGAACTGCCGATCATCTACCTCGGCCACGAGGCATACCTCTATGGCCTGAACAAGAAGATCCAGGGCTTTGAGCTCTACCCGGACGGTATGCTGCGCCTCGCAGGCGTGAAGATCGTCGAGTAACGGATTCCTTCAGAGACAAAAAAGATGGGCCGGAAGCAGATGCTTCCGGCCCATTTTCTTTTCCGCAAACGCGGACCGAAAAAGGTTTCCCTCTTTTCTGGAACCGCACTATTCCGCCGATGCGGATTGTTCCTCTTTCTTGATCAGGGCGCCGATGGAGTCGGGGCGTGGCGTTGGTGTCGGAGCGTTGAAGGAAAGAGCCTCCGACTGAGGCGCGGAAGCTTGAGCCTCTGCCACCTGCGGCTGTGAGGCTGGTGCCGGCGCTTCGGCAACCTGCGGAGCGGCCTTGTTCTCCACGCGACCTTCAGCAGCGAGCTGAGACTGGCTCCGGATGCGTTGACCTCGGCTGCGCTTCTCGTAGAAGGCATTGCCGCCCGCGACGAGCACGTAGTGCATGTTCTTGTAAGGGAATTTGAGCCCAGCCGTATGGAAGAACTTGGCATTTCCGACTTTCGGATGCCGCTCTCCCTTCAGCACGGCATCGGCCGCGGCCATCACATCGGGCAGGGCCTTGGAATTCATCTTGCGGGTCATGACGCCGGGCGCGAACTGTTTCTTTTGTGCGACGACCCCGCAAATGGTGTCGGGGTATTCCTCTGACTTGACGCGGTTCATCACCACACTGCCAACGGCGACAAGCCCTTCACGGCTGGAACGGTGGGATTCAAAGAACATCGCACGGGCCAGGCATTCCCGGTCGCTCGCAGTGTGGGAGGTGGGGCCAACCGACGACGTCACAACATCATCGAGCAGATTGCTTGAGCTACAACCGGACACAGCAAGCGACAGTACGGCTGCCGTGACGGCAGCTGGGAGCCGAATGGACACGTTACAAACCTCTTCGAACGGCCCCCGCCGCTGATACCCGTTTTGAAAAGACCTTTTTGGGCGAAAAATGGGCGAAGGTGGCGAAAACCTTTCCCAGTTGCCCTAAAGGCTTATGCCTCAAACCAGATGAGGCCATTGTGCAGGCAAGTTCTTGTCAGTTGGTTAACGAATTAACTTATTATTGACTATGCTGCCGCTGCTGCCGACCGATCGAATACTCAGGCGGCTGGGCTTCCCGTCAACGAGACAAACACTGCACTGTAGTGAATGATGGCGCCGGCCAGCACGAAGCCGTGCCAGATGGC
Source organism: Nitratireductor aestuarii (assembly GCF_014641695.1). Classification (GTDB taxonomy): domain Bacteria; phylum Pseudomonadota; class Alphaproteobacteria; order Rhizobiales; family Rhizobiaceae; genus Chelativorans; species Chelativorans aestuarii. Next base: position 492,415 of record NZ_BMIF01000002.1, read on the forward strand.
GTTCTGGAAGCGCAGGCTGTGCCAGACGTGGAACACCACGCCGACGGAATAAACCACGCCGCCAGCAAGGATCAACCAGAGCACCGTGGGCGACAGGCTGGTGAGCATCGTGTCGAAGAGCGCGGCGCCGCTCCAGCCCAGCCCCAGGTAGAGGAGGATCGCCAGACGGTCAAAACGACCGGGAAAGACGATCTTCAGGAATACACCGGTGGCTGCCACCGACCACATCCAGACAAGCAGGCCCGTGGCCTCCATCTGCAGCGCAAAGGGCGTATAGGTGCCGGCAATCAGCAGGAAGATGGCGGCGTGGTCGTATTTGCGGAGCTTCCATTTCACCGGGCTCACCGGCCACATGTTGTAGACCGCCGACATGGTGAGCGTCGCCACGAGTGTCACCGCATAGACGGAGGCCGCAAGCGCCACGCCGGGCTCCGGATGCCACAGGTTGCCGATGATGAGTGCGCCAGCGCCCATGAGGGCGAACAGCACACCGGCGACATGGATCGCGCCGTCCGCAATGGACTCGGATCGATCATAGCGCCAGGACATCTCGTTCATGCAACCCTCTCCAAGCCTAAATCTCGCCCATGATTATGGCGTCAGAAGGAAAGCATGGTGACAAACCTTTGACGCCGGCCATGGCCGTTCGGACGACGATCCATGGAATGACGAAGCAGTGCGGAGGTTCCATGCGCGGCGGAATGTGCGCAGCGCAACGCACGGCACGGAACCACGCACCTTACCGTCCTGATCCAGAGTGAAGCTGGACAATCCTGACGCAGTTGGACTAGGCGGTTTTCTGTCTGACCACGTAGTTGATTCAAGCTATCCGAACAGTATTCAGTCGAAAGCCGCTCTACCATGACCGCAAACTCTCCCGTGACCGTGCGTGAAGCCACGATTGAGGACGCATCCGAAATACTTGCGCTGATCAAGGAGCTTGCGGCTTTCGAAGACTTGTCCAATGCGGTCGCCATGGATGAAGAACGGCTGCGCGAGGATGGGTTCGGCTCCGCCCCCCGGTTCCATGTTCTGCTCGCGGAAGATGTTGAGGGCGTGGTCGGCTACCTCAGCTACATGATCCGCTATTCGATCTGGGGAGGCGGCGAGTTCATCAATCTGGACGACATCTATGTGCGCGAGAGCGCCCGCGGCAGGGGCGCCGGCCTGGCACTGATGCGCCGGCTGGCCGAAATCGCCGCAGCACGGAAGATGACGGTGCGCTGGGAACTGCTCGTCGACAACCTGCCGGCCAGGAAGTTCTACACCATGCTCGGCGCAACGATTTCCGAGAAGCTCATCGCACGGTGGTCGGTTGAGACTGTTCAGGCGTTGGTGAGAGACGGACAGGACTAGCGGACGAGCTGCTTAGCCCGTTTGCGTATTCAAGTTACTCAAAATGAAAATGGCGCACCCGACAGGATTCGAACCTGTGACCTCTGCCTTCGGAGGGCAGCACTCTATCCAGCTGAGCTACGGGTGCCTGTTCCAGCGCATCGCCGGAAGCCGAACTGCCGCCTTCATAACCTAAGCCTCCCCATGCATCAATGGAGAATGTGCGTTTCTCCCAAGGCAGTGGTCACAGGTTCGAAGCCTGTCGGCTGCGCGCCGAAAATGTGCCGGGAGTGGCGGGGATGTGGCGGTAGGTGATACCGACGGAAGCGCGTCGATGAAGCCATTCCAAGCGCGTTCATCAATCGAGGGAGACCAGAGCGTCCATGCAACAATAGCCAGCTCTCTAAAATCCGTAGGCCTGTCCATTACGTTGACGCGGCGGTCCACAATGCCCATGCCAGTCTCTCAAGTGTCCGCAACAAGCCGTATCGATGCGGCCGTGCAACGTTGCATTTTCGTGCTCTGTGCGGGAAGTTGTCTCGCCGTGGAATCGGCGTGGCCGCTTCGGCGAGACGGTAAGGTGGACCACTAGATGCTTTAGACGGAGAGCTCCTTTCGGATGATTTCCGCTCCTGCGCTCAAAGCCTTCAGCTTGCCTGTCGCTACGTGACGAGGCAGCGGGGCCATGCCGCAGTTGGTGCATGGGTAGAGCTTATCTGCATCTACGAACTGAAGCGCTTTTCGCAGCGTATCGGCCACTTCCTCCGGCGTCTCGATTGTATTTGTCGCCACGTCTATGGCGCCTACCATCACCTTCTTGCCTCGAATGAGTTCGATCAGATCGATTGGAACATGCGAGTTGTGGCATTCAAGCGATATCAGATCGACACTAGATTTCTGGAGTTTGGGGAAGGTCTCCTCATACTGTCTCCACTCCGACCCGAGGGTTTTTTTCCAGTCTGTATTGGCCTTGATGCCGTAGCCATAGCAGATGTGGACTGCGGTTTCGCACTCGAGCCCTTCCAATGCCCGTTCCAGGGTGGCTATCCCCCAATCGTTCACCTCGTCGAAGAAGACGTTGAACGCAGGTTCGTCGAACTGGATGATATCGACGCCAGCAGCCGCCAATTCCTTCGCCTCTTCATTGAGAATTTTGGCGAATTCCCAGGCCAGTCTCTCACGACTCTTATAGTGGGCATCGTAGAGCGTATCGACCATCGTCATGGGACCAGGCAGTGCCCATTTGATGGGCTGCCGGGTTTGCTGGCGCAAAAACCTGGCATCTTCGACAAAAACCGACTTCGGACGGGAGACCGCGCCGACGACCGTCGGCACACTCGCATCATAGCGGCTACGAATTCTGACCGTCTCACGTTTCTCGAAATCAACGCCGTCAAGGTGTTCAATAAATGTGGTGACGAAATGCTGGCGCGTTTGCTCGCCGTCGCTGACGATATCGATACCCGTCTGCCGTTGATCGTCGAGTATCAGGCGCAGGGCATCCTGCTTTCCCGCAATCAATTCCTCATCTTCCAGTTTCCATGGCGACCAAAGTTTCTCCGATTCCGCAAGCCAGGAGGGCTTTGGCAAGCTGCCGGCGGTGGACGTGGGCAAGAGTGTTTCCAAGACAGATGACCTTGTGTTTCGGTTGATCAAAGAGTGTAATTGGCAGACCACTGCGCAAGGATGGCCCCGTATGGTTTGATGAAGCGCTCCTCGGCGAATTTCCCCTGTTCGACAGCAAGCCGGCTTCGCTCTTCGCGGTCGTAGACAATTCGGGTCAGTGAATAGTCCTGATGCTTCAGACTTGGCTGATAGCAGGCGCTTGCCGCAGAATTGGCATTGTAGATCTCGGGCCGGTAGATTTTCTGGAAGGTCTCCATGGTGCTGATGGTGCTGATCAGCTCCAGATCAGTGTAGTCGCCGAGCAGGTCTCCTACAAAATAGAAGGCTAGAGGCGCAACGCTGCCCTCGGGCATGAAGTAGCGAGCCTGCATCCCCATCTTCTTGAAGTATTTATCGGTAGATGAGAATTCGTCCTGTTTGTATTCGACGCCCAACACAGGATGCCGGTTCTGGGTCCGGCGATAGGTGTTGCTGCTAGAAATGCTCAAGCAGATGACCGGTGCCTTGGCGAAATGCTCGTTGTAAGCGTCGGATTTCAGGAAACTCTTGAAAAGGTTCCCATGCAGATCACCGAAGTCGTCCGGCATGCTGAAATCAGGCCGGTTTTTATTGTGCTCTGACAGGACTACGCTGAAGTCGTAATCCCGAACGTAAGAAGAAAAATTGTTGCCGACAATTCCCTCGATCCGATGGTTGTTTCTTCGATCCAGGATCGTCGTATTCAGGATCTCAATCAGCGGAAAGGCTTCGATCTTTCCGTATGCAGCGACTGTCATCTCGACGGAAATGATATCGAGCTCGACAGAGTAACGATCGCCTTTGGGGTTGTCCCAATGCGCCAGAGCGTTGAAGCGATTGTCAATCATCCTCAAGGCGCTGCGCAGGTTCTCTGACCGGTTTTCCCCTCTGGCCAGATTGGCGAAATTCGTCGTTATGCGCGTATTTTCTGCCGGACGGTAATCCTCATCAAAACGAATACTCTTAAGGCGGAACGTGAAGTCGTTTCCCGTCGCGCTCGGCTGGGGATCGACGGGCGACACGGCCGGAGCGGCTATACGAGTTGCGATTTGCGACATGGCTTACCCCAATGAGTTGGGGGCAAGGATCAGCGGACACATAGCAAATGAGGCCGTCACGCGGCCTCCGCTACGGCACACCGGGACACCCCGCCCGTGGACGTTACATGTCAGGGCAGGTCTCCTGGCTCGCGGGTCGTAGCCTCCTTCCGTCTTCCCAAGGCTCACGCCTCAGTGACATTGATGGATTTGGCTCGCCGCATACAGTTGCGGGGGCAGCGCCGGCATTGCACTCGCGCACCGGCTTCCCTCTTAGCTCTGGCCGCTCCCAATGGGTGGCCAGAGAACCATGACGCCGCGACTCTGGGACAAAAAAACCGCAGCGTCAATGGGACATAAAGAAATATTTATATCTTTACGTCTGCATGGCGTTCGAGGGGTTTAATCTCAGTAACATCTTGCGTGGGCGCTTCTAGTGTGTCGGCGGCCCTGACAGATCCGACGTGCAATTTCCCTCATATACTGATTGGGAATGTCCTGCAGCGGCGAACGCTTCATACGTTGCTTTCACCACTTGACGCAGAGTTGCGCACTGGCGAGCGCCTGCGGCTTGGAGGCTCACCATCGCGCCAGTGAGCTTCTATGAGTCAATGGATGCTTGCGCTGTAGGTGCTTTGTTCAGGAATGACCCCACGATTTTCATCGTTAAAGATCGCGCCTGCGAGCTCGCTGGTGCCCGGTTGGATCCCCATGCATCAATGGAGAATGTGCGTTTCTCCCAAGGCAGAGGTCACAGGTTCGAATCCTGGCGGGTGCGCGGGGATGAAAGGGGAGTGGCTGGGTTGTGGCGTGGGTGTGGGTGCGAAATGCCTAACGAGTGCACCCACCCTCACTGAGATGGCTTACGCTTCGAGCCTATATCGAGCTCTCTAGAAGAGCAATTTCTTGTTCGGTTAATTCGAACAGCTCATAGACGATGCTATCTATCTGGGCTTCAGCCTGGGCAATTTCCGCGGTCAGGCGGGCGATCTCGGCGCGGTCACGGTTGATCCAGTCTTCCCAGTCGGAGCGATCGGCCAGCGGGATGTCGGCCTTGAACACCTTCTTCACCTCGGCGCGGAAAGTGGCGAAGTCGGGCAGGGTCCACCATTCCTGAAGCCGGGTTGTCAGCTTTGGTTCACGTTCAGGCGGGCAGAGATCGGGAATCCGGCGCGTCAGGGCCGTTTGCAGGGCCAGACGTTTATGCGCGGCACTACTGGCGCGCTTGCTTTCAGCGGCGAGCTGCGCACGCCTTGTCTCATCCCATTTTGGGATTGGCAGCTTTTCAACGTATTGCACCCGCAGCTCATGGTAGCCGCCCCGCACTGGCGGGCTCATGGATGATAACATGAACCAGAGGACCTGACTGTTTAGGAGCGCCAGCAAGGCCTGGTCATCGGACGGGATCAGATAGGACTTGTCGTTCGAGAAAGCCCCTTGGGGTTCGAATGAAAAATTTCGCTCGGCGTTGAAATGCGGATAACTGATCTTCGGCGCGACAAAGTGCGGAGCATAGGCTTCTTGCGCTTGTTGCAGCTCGAACCATTCCTGTTTTGTGGCGCGCTTTTCCAGCTTGTCCCTAAAGGGCAACAGCCATTCCCGGATGGCCGGATAATCGTCAATGTCGATCCGATTCTTGGGAATGTAGATGAGCCACAGGCCGCGCGGTTCGGCCCGCCAGCGTTTCAGGTCCTTGCCTTCGAGGAAGGGCTTCAGCAGATCGGCAGACTTTGGGTCTTGCGCACAGAGGCGTTCCTTGGTGGCGTTGTCGATCACAAAGGCTCCGTTCAACCCTGTAACAATTCCCCGGCAGGGTGCGCCATATACGCTTTTCAGGGTCTTCCTACCCTTTTTGATCTTGTCCCGCAGGGCGCGCAGGGCGGGGTTTTCCAGTTCCCATGACCCGGCCCCCAGGGCCATTTGTGGATACGGGCCGGCAGCGGCTTCCCAAGTGGCGAGGAAGTTGTTTTCTGGAAGGGCATCCACCTTCCAGAAGCGCAGCTCATGCCCCTCGGGCGCAACTCCGCGTTTCATAGTCAGGATGGCCGGATAGGTGGTCACCCCCTCGAAGACTTGCAGGTCGCCAAAATCGACTACGCTTTCAATGGTTGCCTCTTTCAGAAGGTATTCGCGCAGGGGCTTGCCCGAGCCGGTCTTGAAGAAGGTGTTCGAGGAAATGTAGCCCAAGCGCCCGCCCAGCTTCAGCAGGCGCAGGCCGCGCTCGTAGAAATAGCAGTAGAGATCAGCCCTGTCGGAAACCACCTCATAGCGCTTTTCCAGATAGGGTTTCAGGAGCTTCAGAAACTCCATGCGGACGTAGGGCGGATTGCCCAGAACCACGTCGAACCCACCTTCGGCAAAGACGCTGGGGAAGGCGGTTTCCCACGTAAAGGCTTGATCGAGATAGGCGAAGTTGCTGTCCTCGATCAGGCTGTCGCCGACGCGGATGGTGCCCGAGAGGCTGTCCAAAACCTTGCCGCGCCGCGCGGTCTTGATCCAGAGTGATAGCTTGGAGATCTCGATGCTTTCCTCGTTCACGTCCACGCCGAAGAGGTTGTCGGTCAGAATTTCACTGTCCGGGACATAGTCGAGCAGATCGCCAAAATGCTCCGCCTTAGGCAGCAGGTCTTTGATTTTGTCGTTCACGCGGGTCAGTTCGGCCTTCATGAAGTCGAAGGCCATGATCAGGAACACACCGGAGCCACAGGCGGGATCAACAATGCGCAAGGATTTCAGGCGATCGCGATAGGACTGCCAGGCTTCCAGCTCGGCCGACTTTTTCCGCCAGGGGATGTTTTGGTAGTCGGTGACATCCGCGCCCTTCTTGGCGTGCGCGCGCAAGGTGTCTTCGAAGATTTCCCGCAGGTGCGTGCCCAGGGTTTCGGCCACGATGAACCGCGCAATGTAATCAGGGGTATAGACCACCCCGTCACGTTTGCGCCGTCCGCTTGTGCCAGTGGTTTTCTCGGGCTCTTCCTCTTCACCGCGGGCGATCGCTTGCAGACGTTCCACGTCCGCGATGGACTGTTCGAAGATATGGCCGAGGACCGTGACAGAGACTTCGGAGGCGAAGTCATACTCGCCCAGGGTTTTGAACCCTTCGCAGATGTCATCGGGGATGTTCAGCCCATTGATCACCGCGTCTTCGCGGAACAGACCCCCGTTGTAGCGCGGGATTTTCAGCTCGTTGTTACCCTCGTCGATGGCGCGGAACAGACCCTTGAAATTGTCCCAGACGGGGCGCGGATTGTAAGGGTCACGTGCGATGAAGGCGTTTTCCAGCGTGTTGTCTGGCAGCAGGCCGGTATCTTCGGCAAAGGCGATAAACAACACCCGATCGAGGATCTTCTGCGCCAAGGCGATCGCATCGAGGGGCGCGATCGCGGCGTCTGCCTTCTGGACGGCGCTCAGGAGCTTGAGGCGTAGGTCCTTGTAGTCCTGATACAGGCTGTCGGTGATGTCCTTGTCTTCGCGGCGGCTTTCTTTCAGAATCTCAACTGTGCGACCAGACAATAGATTTTCCGCCGACAGGAGCAGCATGAAGCGCGCATATTCTGCCGGGTCAGTCAGCTGGTCGAGACGAAACACTTCATAGGCCGCGGTGCCTTCCCCGAAGCCGTAGAGCCGCAGTTCAACCATGTTCGAGACCAGCACCCACTGCACACCCCGCGCGTTCATGGCGTATTCCCACGCCTGTTGAACAGGGCTCTTGTTTCGGCCTGGCATTACCGCGTCAAGGTTGAGTGTATCAGCGCCCTTCAACTCAAAAGGAGCGATGATTTCGGGGGTCTTGCCTCCGAAGCGCCCCAGTGCCAGATCTACACTTCCCCTTAAGATGGATTGTTCGGTGGAGAGATTATATTCGGCGCCGCCCGCCGGGCCGTGATAGCCAAGGATGCTTTCAACGATCTTGGAAGCAAATTGCCCATGAAGAGCCGTTTCTTTAAGATTGTTGATTCGGCCAGAGGTAATCAGATCTGCCCAGGCCTCGAGCGTCGCCAAGTGTTCTGATGGGATCGCTACCGCCTTTATATAGCGACTTAATGTTTTACGGTTGAACAGATTCATGAATGCAATCCCGCCGCATGGGCTTGAGGCGCTGAATTCTAGCCGTCTTAGACGGCGAGCCATTGAACTTCTGGGTTCTGAAGTTGGCTCTTCCTAGCGGGTTTCGAACTTCGCGTTTGGTGTAACGCAGCTCCCCATCCGATTATTGCGGCAGAGACAATCAACGTTTTCAAAATTCTTCCCCATCCCATATATCCCTGAAGCAACGTCTATCGCCTTGGTTGCTGGTGTCAACGGGATCCGCGCCGGAAATAAGTGCAGTGATCTCTCTAGGTAGGTGTTCTGATCGTCATGGAGTAACGCTGGCGAAATAGTCTTCATCCACTGACCGGATAAGATAGGTTTGTCGAGTTCTAACACCCACGCCATGCAGGATCATCAACTGCGCCAATCGTTGCCCGTTGATCAACACCACACGGTGCTGAACGCGTCGAAGATAGTCATGGGCTTCGCGTGAAAAGTCCGAGGTCGTTACAAAAACGCCCTTTGTTGCTCCTTCGCCGGTCAAAGAGCCGATAAAGCGCTGAACGTCCGGCCTGCCGACCCGATTGTCCTCTGCGTAGCGTTTCGCCTGGATGTAGACGGCATCTAACCCTAAGGCGTCTTCATGGATAATCCCATCAATGCCACCATCACCCGTCGCCTTCGTGAGGCTGCCGCGTTCAATATTCCCTCCACCGTAGCCCATTGCACTCAAGAGATCGAGAATGAGCCGTTCAAACCGCTGGGGCGAAAGTTGGAAAAGCAGCGCAAGCAGTTCATCCCTGAGAGCAGCGTTGAGGAGTGTAGATGCAGCCTCTATTGCATCTTCCGGAGTTTGGCTGTCATCTATTAACGTAACGTCCCCTGAGACGGGCTCCGTCGAAGTGGCCCTATAATCCTCCCGTCCTGGTGCCTTCGAGTTTTCGATCCACTCGGAAAAATTCGTAAACTGCGCGAGATATGCATTATCGATCTTAACAGGCTCATCAGCGAGAACGTTGCGTCCGAGCTCCGTAATCACGTGTAAATTCCGTCGCGGAGAAGTAAGTAGGCCGGCCTTAGCGAGATACGTGCGTGCCCAATGAGCTCGGTTCTGAAGCAAGGTTTGGGTGCCACTCGGAATTAGCTCGGCGGCCTCTTCGTCAGTGATGTTGAACTGCACTCGGAGTTTAGGAATACAGCTTTGCACGTTCGGCAGGCCTTCGGCAAAAAGGCGCAACAAAGGGAGCATGAGTGTTTCGTAGTCTGGGATGGGCATGTTCCCCACATTCCTCGTTATTTAGGTGCTTGCGTCAGCTTATTTGCCGCAGCGATGCCATTGCATCTGATAAGCGAACTGGCCGGGACGGCCATAGCACCATCCCATTGCGGTAAGGGCAGTGTCCGTATATTCGCGCTCATCGCATGATCGCCAGGTGTCGGTTGAATCTCCAGAACCACCGCGGCATTTCCCATTTCGTTCATGCCAGCGCACGAGCATTCCGTCGGGCTTGGCTGATTGACCTTTCAAGACCTGGCCCGTCTCTTTCAGGATGCGAAGGTTTTTCGTATCAAGGGAGAAGCTGAATATCGCAACGCCGCTGGAGCGCTTCTTCCGACTGGGGCTGTAGGCGAACCAATCGACCGTCGCTGACACGATGCAAAGCGCTCCTTGACAATCCGTCAACAGACTTCCTTCCCGAAGGCTGTAGTCCCGAATAGGCCATCTCTGCGCAAATTTTTGTTTCTCATCCATCAAGCTGTCCAAGGTGATTGGCTTGCCGTAGAAGTTGACGTTCCTCGCATAGACGCTGCTCATGAACTCCAACGCGTCTTCGTTCGGCATGGACCAGGCGTCGTGATAGACACGCGCGAAGGCTGCCGCGAGATCTGATGGACTAACAGTCGATACGGTCCCCTCTTGCCTGGTAGCAACTTGCGACTGGGCAACAGATTGAGTCTCTTCATCTCCATAGCAGAGAAGCTGAAGCACACCTGGCGTTGTAGTTTCAGCCAGATCGGCAGTCGATAATGCCTCCGAGCCGGCCGACTTTTGATATGCAATGGACCTGCTTTGTAGAAAGAGCTCAAGCACCATCGACCGAATGGCGAAGTTGACGTTTTGTGGGAGAATGCCTGTGTTCTCAGCGAACTTCGTCCCAAGAACTGCGGTGGCTACACCAATTACGGCACCGGAGCGATCCACAACAGGACCGCCGGAGTTGCCTGGTTGAAGTGCCGTCGAGATTTGCAGGTAGCGCGTATCGTTGTCGATCCCGACAAGCGAGTTGATGATGCCGGTTGTAATCTTGATCGAGTCTGAGAGGATGCCGTGAAGAGGATAACCAAGGGCCGCGATGTCGTCACCCAAACGCGGTGGTGTGTCGCGCAACGCCAAGAACGTCCGTGAGTTAGAGCCTGCCTCAAACTTCACAGCTGCAAGGTCATTCTGCCGGTCTATGATCCAGTTTAAAGCCTCCCCGATACCAGGAGCGGCCACTCTCGAGCATTCCTCGAGAACGTGAGCGTTGGTGACCGCCCATCCGTCTCCGTTCACAAAGAACGCTGTCCCCGATGAGTGTGGGCGGTTATCTGCAAAGGCAGAGCTAGACAGAACACCGGCAGATAGACCGATCGTCAGCAATACTTTCCACAGCATCTATCCCGCCTCCTTAGCTCACCGTGAGTTTCGCCGGTGAGCTGATGCTTGCCTCAGAATCTCTCGTGCGTGGTCAATGTCTACCCAACGGGAATGCAGAACCATAGCGCGATGAATGAGACGATGGCAGTTGGCGCAGAGTAGCGCGAGGTCTGAAAGCTTGGTCTTACGCTCGCCGGCGTCCGCAAGCGGCACCAGATGATGCGCTTCGAACATGGCCTCCTGCATTGATGTATCCAGATCCTGGCGGGTGACCTCACATATTTCGCAGCAGAGTCCTTCGCCTCGTCGAGCTTCTAGCAAGAGCTTTCTCAGCTTCGGATTTCGCTCGCGACGAACATGCAACGCAGTAAGTAAACGTCCCTCGGGAAGCTCCTGATCGATTTCTGGTAGGGGTTCCAGCCCTGCGACTTCGATGCCTGTTTTGATAGCACTGGCAATTCGATGCACTTCATCTTTCCTGTGCCCGAACTCAGCCCATACTTGGCGATCCATACTCGAGACATTGCCTAATCCCTTGCCGGTTGCCACCTGGCGGATATTCATCAGTTTGAAACCTACACCGTCAGGGTTTCGGAACGTTGGCTGCTTCGCCGCTTCCTGATGATAAGGCAGCGACCGGAGCATGTTCGACAGTTCAATGACAGATGCAGACTTTGGGGAAGGCACCACTCCATCTAGCTGGAGATAGAGATCGAGAGCGAGGATTGTCTCGTCTCGTGTCCATTTAGGATTACCATGACCTTGTGTTCTCGCCATTCCGAACCCCGACAGCTCTCTCTTCAGATATACGGGCCTGGCCAGGTCGCATCATGCATGGGCTTGCCGGCACACAGATAATCAGCCACGAAGCGTCCCGTGGCGCGATCACGGCAGCGCCACATCGAGCCGTAGGGACCATAGAATTGATCCCAAGCAGTTCCGTAGCTGGGAGAGTAGCCCCCGCCATAGCCATTGTGTGCTGCTGCTCCAGCGGCAGCCGCAGCTCCCGCAATAGCGATGCCTGTGACGATAGCTCGATCATTAGCCATCAATCGTTGACATTTCTCGAGGGAAGCTCCTCGACGGACTAGTAAGTTCGCAGCCGCCTGTCTTTGACCCTCATCAGAATTACCGAGCCACTCACGGCAAAGCGTGTTCGTGCTCTCTGCGGTAAGGTCACGTTGCACTGCAGTTGTATTGGTGGCGCAACCGCTTAGGATCCCCACGGCAATGAGAAAATATGCCTCTAACTTCATTGTATTCCCCCAACCCTACCCAGTTTAAGCATACTGATCCAGGAGTAGTCCAGCAGGGAACTCGCCGGCGATCGCTTACGATCTCGTTGCATTCCACCGCGCTAGTGAGCTTCCCTGACCCGATGGCAGATGCTCGTGGCGAAAAGCTGATGGTTGCAAGCTGGGCGCAATGGATGAGGCCAACTGCATCAAGGTGACGGCAGGCTATTCATGTGGGGATAGAAGGCCCGCAGTCACCAGGACTCAGAAGCACTGAGTCCTTTCCGATAGATTATGACCATGAGCCATGACGAAACCGGCGATAAGTGGTTGTAGTCGATCCCGGTCCGCAATTCAAGATTGTATCTAAGAACGCTTACGATTCTAACTTTATCGAGTGCCCACCTGTGGAACTCAGACAATCGCGATTCGCCGCATGTATCCGCAGCCTCTCGCATCTGCGCTGTATGAAATGAGGCTCACCGGCAGCGTTCGCATCCCCGATGCCCGCGGAGCGTTGGGCGACAATGGTTGCGTTACTGGTAAGCGCGGAAAGCCAACGTCAGCTTACTCTCTTTGCCTCAGGGAAGCTCCCTAGCGAGCGTTTGCGGTCCAGATGCTCTCTGTGCGCTCTTCGGCATTGGTCGTCCCGGTGAGCTTCTCTCGGCATGCGAACCGTCAGCTACCTCACTGTGTTCGCTATCTGGTTTATGTGCAGCCAGTTCAGGCATTGCCTGGTTGTCTGCAGGACGTCTGACCTTCTTGCGGTAAAGGTCACTATCAGTGTGAGACATGATATCGCGAAAGCTTGTTCCAGGTCGACATTGTTGCGCCCCTACGGAGATCGATAACGGGACGTTTTTCAGCCCACTTCTGGTGCGGAACTCTTGAGCTGCAATCATGTTTATTTCGGCAGAAAGCTGTTCTGCCTTCTTCACTTCAGCGTGCGGGACAAAGGCGCAAAACTCATCTCCGCCAATCCGCGCTATCAGGCACCCATCGCCAATAACGGCCGAAAGTGCCGAGGCCGTGGCTATGATCGCGTCGTCTCCGATAAGATGACCATGTCGGTCATTGATCTGCTTGAGGTAGTCAACGTCGGCCAGAATGAACTTGCCGGCTGACCGATGCCTCATGGCGCTATCAAATTGAGCCTCGAAGCTACGTCGGTTCAATAAGCCGGTTAATGGATCCGTATTGGCTTGTTTTGCAAGATCCTGGGCTTCTTTCAAGAGTTTCGTGTAGGCGGTTTCCAGCCTCTCCAGCCATGAGAACACCACGACGGAAATCGGGAACGCGATGACAAGCGGCAGGATTGTTCGAACCAAGATCGTGATGTTGTCGGATTTTACGCCCGCTAAAAGCCGAATTCCCGTGGAAATCGAGATCGACATTGTCGCGACGACCAATGTGATAGTGGCTGCCCGCTTCAGCACGAACCGTGAAGGAAATTTCACTGCCCTGACCCCCCGATCGCATTGGCATAGTAACGCAAGCTGTTCTGACAGTGCAGACGCGAGAAGTCCAGCGGTGCTGTCCATGTGGAGATGCTCTGGTTGACTCGGGGAAGCTCGCTGGCGAGCGTCTGCATGCTGGGCGATCTCAGAGTGCTCTGACGCCACCGATCGCGCCTGTGAGCTCGTATGAATCAATGGCGGCTCGTGCAAAGACGCCGCGCTGAAGGCTGATCCACCAGACGGGGCGAAGACTGGCTGACTATTCGGTCTGCGACGTTGGACCTGGTTGATCACGCCAACCCTGCTCATGCGTGCAGCCGTCCAGGCAGCGATGTCGTCCGGAACAGTGGGCAGTTTGGTTGCTTGAGTATGTCCTGGTTGACTCAGGGAAGCTCGCTGGCGAGCGTTTGCTGTCCGGACGGTCTTCTTGACCGCTTCCAGGCATGGATCGCGCCAGTGAGCGTCTATGAGCGTGCAGGCGCGCCGATAGCTATCCACCTACCTAGAGCGACTGGTCAATGAAGAGCATAAGAATGCGCTCAGCATCGTGGTTATAAATGAGATGGCTAGAAAACACGGGGTTTCATTGTGAGTTGCTACGAACGGCCGGAGTGCCTAACGTCTAAGCGCCTGAGCAGTATCTATATCATGGTGTGGATGCCTAAAATACCTCATCCAATCACATCCACGACATCAGAACGCCGCGGAAACGTAGTTCCGTTGGTTGCATTCGGCTCAAAAAAGTTATTCCGCAGCGTCCTAATGTAAACTTGATGTAAACTTACTCAACGTTCCGGAACGTTGATGAGACAGAAACTGGTTGCGGATGTAAACTTAGTGTCCCGCAGGATGCTCTCTGTGATCCTGAGAAGTTGACAAGTTCCTGCCTCTTGGAGAATACCTCACAAGCTGAGACAGCCAGGCCGGACGTTGGATCGGAGTCTTGGCTTTCTTCGCCATCACTCGTGGAAGGACTGAGAGCACGTGCTTCCTGCAGTCAGTGTAGATCTCGTCCGTGAGTGACCTCAGACAATTCGTGGCTGCCATCCAGTCGCCATTGATTGGACGACGAGGGGCGTAACGAAACTTCGTGCGCCTCATCTTCCAAGCGTCCTTAGCAACATAGTTCGTCCACCAGATACCGGGGTTGCGGCGCAGCTTCACTTGATGCTGGCGGTTCCTATTCCATTCACCGCAGGCAAGCCGCATTGCTTTGCGACACTTTTCAATTGTCGCCAGATCTTCATTGATAGTGATCTCGCCGTGAAGGTGGATTAGGCCGCGATCGCTTTGTTCAATAATGAACCAGAACTCCGGGGAATAACCTAGCTGTTGTTTGAGCCGCCTGGAGAGACGATCACGCAGCCAACGAGCTGCTGAAGGCTTCACCTTTGCTTGTTCAGACACATCCGGCGCAAGATTCGCCGTAAAGTCAAATGCCGGGCCGGTAACTCTGAGTGTGTGATGAAACCATTCGAGGCTGGCTTGATCCGAAAGATCTCGGAACGCAGCTGGTGTTCGATGAAGACGTGGTCCGTCCGCATAGAATTGACTCCAGTGTCTCGCGTCAGCAAAAAGCTCGGCATCGTCGAGTTCTTCTGGTTGAAGAGGAAATGGGGGAAGCTTCTGCAGAGAAGAAAGATCCTGTTCGTTTATGCGTAGGATGGGAAAGAGGGGATGATGGGGATTGCAAACTATAACTGAAGTCTCGCCATCGGCTCGAGCAGCATGAAGATGTGCCAGGCCTTGAAATAGAGGGCGAAAGTGGGCGTCGCGATAGGGCGATTTTGGTCTGGTGTTCTTTGTCTTCTTGTCAATTTCCTGTCTGGTGCCGATCGTTTCGTAACCTACTTCCTGGGTATTATTCATGATCAATTATCCTATCTCGTCCAGCAGATGGGTGAGATGATTCATTATAGCGAGATCGGGACGGATTGCTCTTTCGGAGAGTCGTTTTTGGATGGGTGGATAGGATCCCGAAACCTGTCGGCGCCAGAATGCATCCGGATTGGTCAGGTCGGATTTTTCTAGGACTTCGCTCCAGGCAGGCGCTGGGCTGAAATCAGCCCAGACGCGACACCAGGTCTTCTGCCCGGAGGTGTGAGTAGCGCTGAAGCATGCGAAGCTCCTTATGACCGGATACGGTCGCGACCTCGATCACGTTCCAGCCTTTCTCGAGCAGGCGTGTGACAGCTTCATGTCTCAGATCATGAAAGTGTAGATCAGGGGAGCCAGCTCTCTCCCGGAGATGCTGCCACGCTTGCTCGACAGCGCTCTTGGTGGTGTTGAAGACCCGAACACTGTTTGCAGTCTCCTTCAGCCCCTGAAGAACTGAAACAGCGCGTGTCGACAATGGGATGTCCCTACTGTCACCGTTCTTTGTGAGCGGCAGGTGCGCAAGGCGTCGATCCAGGTCGACGTTGTCCCACGTCAGTCCTAGAAGCTCGCCCTGTCGCATGGCTGTCTCGAGGGCGAGAATGATCAAGGGGCGCATGAGAAGGTTGCGTCCGGTGCAAGCAGCTTCGAGCAAGCGTGCTTCTTCTCCCGGTTGCAAGCGGCGATCTCTTCCACGGGGAGGCTTAGGACGACGGATCATCCGGCAGGGGTTCTCTGACAGATGCACGCCCCACTCTTTACGTGCGATGTCGATCGCATGTCCGAGAGAGTTGAGTTCTCGAATGACGGTGGCAGGTGAGGCTACGGCCAACCGCTCATCCCGGTAGGTGGCGATGTGCTGTGGCGTCAGCGTTGCAAGCGTCCTATGAGCGATGTCACGTTTGAGCATCGCCTTCAGCCGATAGACCTCTGTTGAGGCCGAGCGCTTGTGTGGTGTGATCTCTCTGAGGTAGCGCTCGAATAGCTCCCGCACTGTCATCTGCTCAGCCAGGCGTGTATCTGGAAGTGAACCGCAGCGGTCGAGTTCGGCTTCTAGATTGCGTGCCCACTTCTCTGCGTCGATTTTCGTGTCGAAGGACTTGGCACGCGGGGGAATTCCTTTACGTCTAACTTGGGCCTGCCACCGCCCACGAAGCCGTCTGATCGTTGCCATGAAGCACCTCCTTGTTCTGTGCCTCATGATGCGTAGGACGCCCCGTAGACGGCGCCAAGGAGCTTTCCCGGTCCGATGTGACCGGATTGTGCCGCGGCACTGAACGGCGCTGTAGGGTGCCTTCCTAAGTCGCTGCGGGGCTTTGCAGGATCAACGGGTTAGACCAGAGGATATGTGCCGGAGAGTGCTGCCTTAGTTAGGCAGCGGTCACAGGTTCGAATCCCGTGGGGGGTCCAGCAGCCGAAACTATGACTGAAAAAGGGAATATGGAACAGTCTGCATATCGGAATGTCGAGAAAAGGCGGCGTTTGGCGGCAAAAAGTTCGCATCGCTTACGGTCGATTAGTCGCCTTGATCCTTCGCAGTAGCCAAATTGTGCGGCTGTGCATGGCAGCTATGCGCCCTTGATGTCAGCGGCCCTACGAAATCAGCAGGGGAGTGCTAAGGCGCGCATTGGCGCATTGAAAGCCTGGATTCGGTCCGGATCTTTAAGTCTGGGAACATCCACATCGACAGCATCAGCTTGTTGATGAGACCTCGTAGGTCCATACCCTAAACCCCTTCAGGGCGTGTGGTCCGAAAGAATTTATCAGCGGTATGTCGGTTGCGTCGCGGCCGCGCGCCACCACGATCCTGCCGATTCGAGGGACGTTGTTGCGCGGATCGAAGGTGCGCCATTCGCCATCGATGAATACTTCCATCCAGGCGCTGAAATCCATGGGATCGACAACCGGCAAACCAATGTCACCGAGATGGCCGTTAACGTAGCGCGCGGGGATGTTGAGGCATCGGCAGAAGGTTATTGCCAGATGCGCGAAATCGCGACAGACGCCAACCCGCTCACTGGATGTCTCGCATGCCGTCCGCGTAGATCGAGCCTGCATGTAGTTCGAAGCGGATGTGGTTGTGCACGAAGTCGCAGATCCCTTGCACGCGACCCCAGCCCGCAGGGATCGCACCAATAAGGTCCCATGCGATCTGGCTGAGCCGATCGGTTTCGCAATAGCGGCTACCCATGAGGTAGACGAGGCAGCCGTCCGGCAGGTCCCGCACCGCGTGTTCGCGCGCGCCAGGAAGCACCCTGTCCAGTTGTCCGCTGTCCCGGATTGTTGCGTCGCGCCACATGGTCAGGTCACCAGCCGGCGCGACCAGACGGAGGCAGCGGTTGCCGAAGAGATCGCGGTAGGTCGAGACCGGTAGCTCAGGATTGGTAAACTTCGTTTCCGGCACTGTGATGTCGGCGGCGCGGTCCTCATGGACCGATAGCAGGCAAACCAGGGCAGTCTGCTGCTGGCACGTCAGTGTGATCTCATACCCATAGCGGATCAGCATCGAGCGATGTGCTTACCGGAAATCGGCGGCGGTAAGCATATAGTAGGTTTGGCGGCGATGGGCGTAGGCCTCGTGCGCGACATCTTCGATCGACCCGCGCGCAGAATCGAAAGTCGAAAGATAGAATTCTTCCGATAGCTCCATGCTGCACAATCCGGCAGAGGACATGGCGAGCCTGGTGAGCGCCTTGACTTCGACAAAGAACGGCACTTCGGACATGCCGTCATGCCCGACAAAGCGAATGGCGTTGCGCGCTTCGTCAAAGCTGCGGCTGGGGTTCAGGAATTCAAGGGTCATCGTCGATCTGCTCTAGCTGTTGGCAATAGCGGTGTCACACCCAAAAGGCGGGTGATGTCCTATTTGCGTCGGCCCTCATTCCGACGATTCAGGGAACGCATGCCATCGGTTGCGACCGAGCGGCTAAGGCCGATCATCTCCCGTCCTTCGCGGCGGGCTGGAATGCCGGTGAAGACATGGTAGATGGTCCAGGATCGGTCGGCTTCGATGCGGCGGCCATATTGTTCGTCTCCTAGTGTGCGGACGGATGCACCGCCTTCATTGTCCCAGACGTCGATCGCGCGGTCGTGCCGCTCCCGTTCGGTTTCATCTACGTATCGGGTCATGATCGTGGCCTTTCTTAGTTACGAGACATCGACGATGCCGGAAAATAGCGCGTTACCGGATAAGTCGGTAATCGCGATGGCGTCGGGCCTCTGAGGCATGTCGAGCGTCTGCGAAAGCAGGCGCGCTACCTCAATGGCTTCGGCGAGATCGCCGGCCTCTATCGTCTCTCGCCCGACGACCGCATGGGCGTCATCTGTCTCCCGCGTGCGGTAAAACTCGATGACAAATTTCAAGTTGCCCATTGCTCTTTCAGCCGGAGTAGCACTGCCTCAGTGCTTGCCTTTGCCGTAAGATGGGTTGGCATTTGCAGCGATCTTAATCTGGTTGCCGAAGGTGTTTTCAGTTTTTGGAGGGGCCTTCACCTGCTTCTGCTTTCTGATCTCGCGATTGCTTCGTTTCTGCCCTTTAGCCATGTCCGAACGTCCTTTCGAAGAAAGTTGCGCCAACGCCAGACTTCTGGAGGCGGAGAGCCTCTCCGATCGGGAAGAGGTGAGCAGGAGCATCATGCCGGGCGCGTCGGTTAGCGCGTCGGTTTGGGTTGGTCGATATCATGATAGTTGGTGACCCTTTTCGATAGCGGCATCGAGATCGGCGGGATCAATCGGCGCCATTTGATGTGTGTGGCCGTCGATGCCAATGGCGGGCAGGTGAATAAAGGCCGCGACACGTCTCCAGGCGAGGCGGGAGGATACCTCCAGCAGCTCTTCGTCCTGGTCCACCAGATAGTCGCCGACAGGCTGTTCGGCGTCGAAGCCCGGCAGCATGAAGGGTGCGGAGAACCGGACGATGGTTTGTGTGGTGCGCGTTGTCATGGTCTTCTCCTCCGGAGAAGCACGTAATCGCCCCTCCTGCTTTTCCTTTTCGAACCGAAAATCCGTGCTGCCAGTAAATCGGTTGTCAGCGGCGGCTTCCATTCCAGGGTTCGAACAGAGCGATATGTGCGCCGGGTCGGCGCTTGATACATTCGCTATCGAGAACTCGGTGGTAATTGGCGGGGTCTCTGACACCGCAAGAAGCCAAGTCTGCCAAATCAACGAGATTTGTATATGGGAATTACCCTTAACGTTCGCAAGGATCGATCAGATTATATTTCATTGAATAACGTCTCTTCAATAAAAGACATCGCTGCAAAATAAAAAATTCGCTTTGAAAGAAAGCTAATTTCGCTGAAAATAGCGGCAATGTAATTTTTCCATGCGTCCCGATTTCTTTCAGGAAAATACATTTGGCACGTTGTCATCCGATTGCCAGATGATGGAGAAATTTCTGATGGGTCGAGTTTGGAAGAGAGCCGTTGCTCCGAAGCTATAACGAGGCGTGTGCGACCAGAGTGTGCCGCTCCGTTGAACGGCGCTGTGTGGGCAGACACTGCTGCTAGATCGATCCCAGACGCGTCCTCTCTTCGAACTTCTCGGCTGTTTCCTTACGCTCGCTGTAGCGGTCCGTGAGATGGTCTGCGATCCCGCGCGTCAGCAATGTGAACTTCACAAGTTCCTCCATCACATCAACCACGCGGTCGTAGTAGGATGATGGATTCATTCGCCCCTCCGGCGTGAACTCCTGCCACGCCTTCGCAACGGATGACTGGTTTGGGATCGTTATCATCCTCATCCAGCGACCGAGAACGCGCATTTGATTGACCGCATTGAAGGACTGTGACCCACCGGAAACCTGCATCACAGCCAAGGTTCTTCCTTGGGTGGGGCGGATGGCTCCGCCAGGGAGCGGGATCCAGTCGATCTGTGCTTTCATGACACCACTCATGGCCCCATGACGTTCAGGACTGGTCCACACCTGGCCTTCAGACCACAGCATGGCCTCTCGTAGTTCCTGCACCTTTGGATGGGTATCAGCCTCATCATCAGGAAGCGGCAAGCCGTCCGCATGAAACACACGTGTCTCAGCCCCTAGAGCAGTGAGCAGGTGCTCCGCTTCAAAGGTAAGGAGGCGACTATAGGAGCGCTCCCGCAACGAGCCATAAAGGAGAAGTATGCGTGGTTTGTGGTCGATCTTCGCAGGCGTCAGCCGCGCAAGGTCCGGGAGTTGAAATGCTTCCGAAAGAAGGTTCGTGAGCTCCTCCATGTCAGCCATCTGATGCACTTCGCGACGGCACGACTTCACCATCCTCCTTGGTGAAGTCACCGATATCGGGATTGGGCAAGATCTCGAGGACGACCTCAGAGGGTCGTGCCAGGCGCACGCCTTTTGGCGTCACCACAAAAGGCCGGTTGATCAGGATGGGATGAGCCTCCATCGCGTCGAGCAGCGCCTCGTCGCTCAATATTTCGTCATCGAGGCCGAGTTCCAGATATGGCGTTCCCTTTTGGCGGATTGCCTCGCGCACGGCAAGCCCCGCGGCCGCGATCATCTGTTGCAAGCGCTCGCGCGATGGCGGCATCTTGAGGTATTCGATGATCTCGGGCTCTTCACCACTCGCTCGGATCATCGCGAGCGTGTTACGCGAAGTGCCACACTTCGGATTGTGATAGATCGTGATGCTCATTCTGCCGGACTCTTGAACCCTGTTGTTGTTTGGACGGCGGCGCCACGCTCATACCAGCCCTTGCTTCTGTTGACGATCCACACGACCGAAAGCATCACGGGCACTTCCACCAGGACGCCCACGACCGTGGCAAGAGCCGCACCGGAATTGAAGCCGAACAAGCTTATGGCGGCGGCTACTGCCAGCTCAAAGAAGTTTGATGCACCGATCAGCGCCGAAGGTCCCGCCACGCAATGTTGCTCACCGGATGCTCTGTTCAGCAGATAGGCCAGGCCCGAGTTGAAATAGACCTGTATAAGGATCGGGACCGCTAGAAGCGCTATCACCAGCGGCTGTGCGATGATCTGCTCGCCCTGAAAGCCAAACAGCATCACCAGCGTTACCAGAAGCGCCACGATGGAAAGCGGCTGTAGAAAGGCGAGTGCCTTGTTGATCGCCTCCATGCCGTCCTGTGACAGAAGATACCGGCGCAGGATCTGCGCTGCGATGACCGGCACAATGATGTAGAGAGCGACCGATAGAACGAGGGTTGCCCAGGGAACGGTGATGGCAGACAACCCAAGGAGGAGAGCCACAACCGGGGCGAATGCTACGATCATGATCGCGTCATTTAGTGCAACTTGCGACAGCGTGAAGTGGGGTTCGCCCCTGGTCAGATTCGACCAAACGAACACCATGGCCGTGCAGGGCGCGGCTGCCAGGATGATCAGGCCGGCGATGTAGGATTCGATCTGCGCTTCGGGCAGTAGCGGACGAAAAAGGTAGCCAATGAACAGCCAGCCCAACAGCGCCATCGAGAATGGCTTCACGGCCCAGTTTATGAACAGCGTCACGCCGATCCCGCGCCAATAGTTGGTTACATGCCGCAGGCTTGCGAAATCGATCCGCACCAGCATGGGGATGATCATCAGCCAGATCAGCACCGCCATGGGTATATTGACGTTCGCATATTCAGCAGAGCCCAGGAGCTGGAATACACCTGGTATGAAATGTCCAAGTGCGACACCGATGATGATGCAAAGACCAACCCAAATGGTCAGGTAGCGTTCAAATATAGACATGGTTACGCGTCCTCGCCATCTGGGCTGGTTGTGCCATCCATAGCTCCAATGCCTCGCAATTTGGACTGAAGTGACATGCGGTCGATAGAGGTAAGCGGCAGGCTCATGAACGCTGCTATGCGGTTGCGCATGAACCGGGATGCATCTTCGAAGGCTGCTTGCTTGACGAACTCAGGGCCATCTGCATCCGCAGGATCTTCGATCCCCCAATGGGCCGTCATAGGTTGCCCTGGCCACACTGGGCAGACTTCACCAGCTGCATTATCGCAAACGGTGAATACGAAATCCATCTTTGGAGCATCTGGGGTGGCAAACTCGTCCCAAGCCTTCGAGCGTAGTCCTTCGGTGGAGATCCCCACATTGGTTAGCGTCTGGATGGCTAGAGGATGCACCTCCCCCTTTGGCATGCTGCCGGCCGAAAAAGCTTTGAAGCGCCCTTGTCCAACGTGGTTCATCGTGGCTTCAGCGAGAATCGAGCGAGCGGAGTTACCGGTGCAAAGAAAAAGGACGTTGTAGATTTTCTCGGTCATTGGGTGGCCTCTTGCGGTGAGCAGCAGGGGGTGAGTTCAGCGATTAACGGTGCGCAGAGGTCGGCATTGCCACCGCAGCAGTCCTTGAGCAGAAACAGCATAAGCTCTTTGAGGCCATCGAGCTTGGCGCGGTAGATGATGGATCTGCTTTGACGCTCACCTTCAATAAGCCCAGCCCGGGCAAGGGTGGAGAGGTGCGACGACATGGTGTTTTGCGGCACGTCGAGCAAGCGGGCTAACTCGCCGGCAGGAAGACCATCCGGTTCATGCTGAACAAGCAGCCGGAAAGCTTCGAGCCGAGTTGTTTGGGCGAGCGCGGCGAGCGCGGTGATTGCGTTATCTGATTCCATATATCGAGATTACTCGATTTGTGGATCAATGCAAGATGATGGAGTCCCGGTCTGCTAGCGGTGTCCGGGAAGTGGCGTGGCTGTGCCGTTCCAGCACGTGCCTGATCACGCGGGATTCACAAATCCTTGCCCGGCAAGGCGTTGAAACAGTAGGGCAATTTCCGATGGGCCGAGTTCGGAGGGCAGCACTCTATCCAGCTGAGCTACGGGTGCCTGTTCCAGCGCATCGCCAGAAGCCGAACTGCCGCCTTCATAACCTAAGCCTCCCCATGCATCAATGGAGAATGTGCGTTTCTCCCAAGGCAGTGGTCACAGGTTCGAATCCTGTCGGGTGCGCATTGGAGACGTGCCGGGAGTGGCGGGGTTGTGGCGGTTGGCGAGCAGTTGTTTCGCAGGAGGAGCAGTATAAAATGTTCACCAGAAGCGTTGCCGGGTAATCTAACTGTGGCTATCCCCTTCGAAGTTTTGCCGCATACAACGTCGCCTCATTTCGCGCCCAGGCATCATTCACAAGGTCCTGCCACTGGATGACTTCAATGGAGCCATTTACATCCCCTTGCAAAGGCATGAACCGCCCCTGACCATTCGCCGACTTCGCCCATGTGGACAGTTGCCGTTTTAAGTCACCTTCGATGTCGGCCACCACATAGCAATAGAAGACACAATCGGGAGCGATGCGAATGCGCTGTCGTTGGAAGCCTTCAATCTCCCCACCACGTAGCTCGTCTATATATTTAGTAATCTGGAAGTGGATCTGGTCTTCAGGTCCGTAGTGGGTTCTGCCTGGCTTTTTGAACTCTACAATCATGACCTTATCGAGGGGTCGGCTCGTGTCCACCGTTTCACCATCGCGCAGAGGGTCCGTTACGCCCAGACCGCTCGCAAAATCCCATACAATCAGGTCGGAACGCTCAGCATTTTCTGAAGCTCTAAGGAGCGTATCGAATCTCTTGTCTGAAGAAAAAGCTCTCGTGAATGCTAGGCGCTCATCTAATATCCAGAGGTCGTGTGCTCTTGAACGCTTCTCGGCGGCGTCGTGGCCCATCACGTGCATGGGCACAATGAAGGAGTGCAGGGTTTGCTCGAGATGGTAGTCATCCGGCCTGCCGTCTCGTTCTCTGACACGTGTCAGAAGCTTTCCCATTAGGTCGAGAACCAGTTTCCTACGAACTACGTGCTGAGCAAGTGCAAGCTGCTCTGAAGCTTGCACTTCTCGCACTGCGTTGTGCACTCGTTGGGCGAAACTCTCAGGAACGTCTTCTCCCCGAGCGAGCAGTTCGATAACATTCTCCATCGCCGATTGGCGTTCCTCGTCGCGCCGGATTTGATATTTCACCAGCCCCGTCGCAAATTCCTCCGCGGTTTGGGCACTGAATGGCACACGATCGAGCTGGACTTCCGGGTCATCAAAGCCATAGATGGGGTGTCGTGACACGAAATCGTTGTAGCTAATCCGTCGGCGTGCATTGTAGCCCACCATTTGTTGGTTTCCACCCAGAACTGAGCCGGTTAGGCGCATAATTTCCATTGAGAATTGAGCCATGTGAACCTTCCCCCCAACGCGGTGAGCGACGGGGGCAACGGAGTGATCCACATGGGACTTTTAAA
>NZ_BMIF01000003.1 GCF_014641695.1 Nitratireductor aestuarii
AACGTGGCAATGCCTGCTGGCAGCCGCCAGCCAGAACATGAAGAAGATCGCCCTGGCACTCACCCGGAAACCACACATGGCCGGGGCGTGAGCCCGCGGGCTCCTTCTTCATCTTCTCTGCGTCAACACCCGCAGCGACGCCTTCCCGCTCCAAACGAAAAACCCGCCAAAAAAATCGGCGGGTTTGTCAGCGGTCTGAAGGGGCCTCGCGGGCCCCTTTGTTATTTGTAGAGATCTGCGTAGGTTTTCCGCAGCTCGTTCTTCAGCACCTTGGCCATCGTGTTGCGCGGCAACTCTTCCACGAAGATCACGCGCTTCGGCAGCTTGTATTTGGCGAGCCTTGCGTCCAGCGCCTTGATCACGCTGTCTTCCGTCAGCGTTGAGCCCTTCCTGGCGACCACCACTGCCGTGACGCCCTCACCGAAGTCAGGATGCGGCACGCCGATGACGGCACTCTCAACGACGCCCTCGATCTGGTCGATCTCTTCTTCCAGTTCCTTCGGATAGACGTTGTATCCGCCGGTGATGACGAGATCCTTGTTGCGACCGACGATCGACAGATAACCGCCTTCGTCAAATTGTCCGAGGTCACCGGTAATGAAGTAGCCGTCCTCGCGGAAATCCGCGCGCGTCTTGTCCGGCATGCGCCAGTAGCCCTTGAAGACGTTGGGGCCCTTCACTTCGATCATGCCGACTTCGCCACTCTGCAGCAGCGCACCGCTCGCCGGATCGGTGATGCGAACACTGACGCCGGGCAGCGGGAAGCCGACCGATCCGGGCAGCCGATCGCCGTCATAGGGGTTGGACGAGATCATGTTGGTCTCGGTCATCCCGTAGCGTTCGAGGATGTGGTGGCCAGTTCGTGCTGTCCATGCCTTGTGCGTTTCAGCCAGCAGCGGTGCCGATCCCGAGATGAACAGGCGCATGTGATCGGTACTGCTGCGATCCAGCCACTCTTCGTTCAGCAGACGCGTGTAGAACGTCGGCACACCCATCAGCGTCGTTGCCTGAGGCAGGTTCTTGCGGATTTCCTCGATGTCGAACTTCGGCAGGAAGATCATCGATGCGCCGGCCGTCAGCACAACATTTGTAGCCACGAACAGCCCGTGCGTATGGAAGATCGGCAGCGCGTGCAGCAGCACGTCACTCTCGGTGAACTGCCAGTATTCTACCAGCGTCCGCGCATTGGAGGCGAGGTTCGCATGCGTCAGCATCGCGCCCTTGGAACGTCCGGTCGTACCCGATGTGTAGAGGATCGCGGCGAGATCCGTCGCTTCCACCGCTGCGGTTTCGTAATCCGTCTCCGCCTTGGCGGCGAACTCCGTAAGCGTACCCTTCCCGTTGGCGTCGAGGGTGAGCAGGTGGGCGACGTTCAGGCTTTCGCAGATCGGGGCCAGGTCTTTGCGTTTCTGCGGGTCGCAGACGAAGATGTGCGGCGTGGCGTCATCGACGAAATACTCGATCTCGGCGGTCGTGTAGCCGGGGTTGAGCGGCAGGAAGGCAGCACCGGCTCGCAGGCAGGCGAGATAAAGGATGATGGCTTCCGGCGACTTCTCCACCTGTACAGCGACGCGGTCACCGATGACGACACCCCTGCTGCGCAGCACGTTTGCAAAACGTGCTGAAAGCGTATCGACATCACCATAGGTGTAGACCCGGCCGTCCGCGGTTCGGATGCACGGGGCATCGCGGTCTGACGCGCGGGAGAGAATCTGGGTGTAAAGATTGTACTGCATAGCCTCCCTCTAGCTAGCGTGGGCAATTTTCGTTTTTGATTGGAATTTCTTCAGCAGGCTGCGAACCGAAGGCGAAGCCACCACGTCGCCTCTCTCGGCATACGCCTCGTGGTTGGCCTCGATCTCCGACATTTCGTAGCGATAGTTGACCATCAGGCCGTAGGCGTTGCGCCTGCCGTTCGCCGAAAGGTCGGCGAAGGTGTGGATGTTGTCGAGCTTGGCGCCGTTGCCCAGATGGAAGCGGGCGACAGGGTCAATGACGCGGTTGCGCTTGTCTCGCGCAGCCAGGAAATAGTGTGCCGCCACCCCCTGCAGCAGCGGGTTGAGCGCGTAAACGCTCTCCGTCTCCGCAGACCAATCGGGCTCGTCAAGCGCGGCGAGTGCTTCCAGATCCCTCGGCGCCAGTACCGTCTGCTGCTCGTCCTTGCGAATGCCATCCAGCCAGCGGCGGAAACCCGGCACGGGAGAAAGCGTCACGAAGTTCTTCAGGTTGGGCAACTCGTTGCGCAGCTGCTCAACCACCTGCTTGATCAGGAAATTGCCGAAGGAAATGCCCTTCAGCCCGTTCTGGCAGTTGGAGATCGAATAGAAGACAGCCGTCGTCGCCTGCTCCGGCGCAATTTCCTCGCGATCCGTCGCGAGCAGCGACTGGATACTGTTCGGCACTTGGCTGGTCAGCGCGACCTCGA
Organism: Nitratireductor aestuarii; assembly: GCF_014641695.1. GTDB lineage: Bacteria > Pseudomonadota > Alphaproteobacteria > Rhizobiales > Rhizobiaceae > Chelativorans > Chelativorans aestuarii. The sequence goes on from NZ_BMIF01000003.1 coordinate 2,426, forward strand.
CGAAGATCAGCGGCTCCTCACCCATCTGCGGGTGGAAGAAGGCGAAGAGCCTCCGGTCCTTCGGCTCGATCCGGCTGCGCAGATCGTCCCAGCCATTGATCTCGTGAACCGCCTCATACTCGATGAACTTCTCGAGAATGCTTGCTGGCGTATTCCAGTTGATTGGCCGTAGCTCCAGAAAGCCGCGGTTGAACCACGAGTTGAACAGGTGAAAGAAGTCGCCGTCGAGGTGTGCCAGCGCCGGATGCTCACCGATGGCGTCCGTCAGCACCTCGCGCATCCGCACCAGCCTCAGCGTCCCCTGCTTGGCCATATTGAGACGGCGGATAAGCTCCTGCGAACGCGGCTCGGTTGCCCGGTGCAAGCGATGGTAGGCGTCGGCGTCACGACGTTCCTGAGCGACCGCAAGAGCCTCCAGAACGGCATTCTCATCAGGTCCGAAACGTTGCGCGACCTCGATCAGGAAATCGACCTGTCCCTTGCGGTCCAGCCGGTCCCAGCTCTGCCAGACGGCTTCCGAAAGCACGAAGGAAGAGACCTCGCCCCGGCGTGAGACGAGGGCCTCGCAAAGTTCGATAGGGTTGCGCGGCTGCTCGCGGTTTCGCTGCAGGAAGCTGCGGCCGCGCTGGCTGATTTCGCTCATCAGCTCAGACAGAAAAGTTACGCTCATGGCGTCCTCCGTTCCGGCGTAGTCGCGGATCGGCCTCAGCCGAGAGCGGCTACGGCCTTCTGGAAGCACTCAAGCGGAACCTGCTGCACGCCGGCGCCGACCTGGCCCACGCCGGGCTTGTTCGAAGCAATGCCGGTGTTGATCAATGGCGTAACCCCCGTTTCCACCACCTTGCGCACGTCAATCGGGCAAGGAACCCCCCTGAAGTCGAGCGCCGGGATAACGAACTCCGGGTGCTCTGCCAAGGTGATCTGGCGCATCGTGTTCGAGCGCTCAACGAGATCGGAGACCGTTCCGCCGATGAAGGAGGCGATGGCCGGTGCGGCGGCCAGCGCAAAGGCGCCAAGACCGATGCTCTCGGTGATGTAGGAGTCACCCATGGTGGGCGTCGCGTCTTCCTTGGTGTAACCGGGGAAGAGCTTGATGTCGCCAACCTGGGCCGGTGCGGTGAACCACTTCTTGCCGAGACCGCCGACGCGGATGCCGACTTCCACGCCATTGCCGGCCATAACCGTTACGGTGCTGCCGACGCCAAGCTGCTCCACATAGAGCGACGTTGCTTTCGCCTGGGCGATAGCGAGCGACAGGAAGAAGTGGTCGTTGTCCGCGATGAACTTCAGCACTGCGGCGAGCTTCTCGTGCGGTGCGCCGGTTGCCAGCAGATGGGGCGTGATTTCCTTGAAGAACTGGGTCGTGGCCGACTTGTTGCGGTTATGAACCTCGTCACCGCGGCGAAGCGCTTCAGCAACGGCCTTCTTGAGGTTCATCGGTCCGGCGATCTCAAGGGCCTGACGCATCAGCGGATAGAACTCGTCGCGCATCCAGCGCAGGCGCTCGATCACTTCCGGATCGTTGGCGCCGAAACGCAGCACCTTGCCGAGACCTTCGTTCACCGTGACATGAGCGCGGATGCCGGATTTTTTCTCTTCGACGACGAATACGGGCATCGAGGCGGTGATGATGCCGGTCATTGCGCCTGCGGCCTGGTGGTCATGGCCCGGTGCAAACGAGATCACGCCGGACTCGACCAGCTCTCGGGCTGCTTCAAGCGTTTCTGCGCGACCTTCGAAGATGAGTGCGCCCAGTATCGCGGCCTGCATGGCGGGAACCATGTTCTCCCAGGCGATGGGCGGGCCTGCGTGGAGGACGAGGTTCGGGTGCATCCCGGGAATTGCCTCGCCGGCAAGAGCCATGCCGATCAGAAAGGGCTGTGCCTCGAACAGGCGCTCCACTACGGCCTGATTTCCTGCTTCGAGATGTTCGCTAGAGTTGGATGCCATCGCCATGAACCGCCACTCATCTGGTTTCAGTGAGAATAAGGCGGGCACTATGCAGCCATGACATTGGTGCGACCATTGCCCTCATGAGGGTGGGCATTCCGGATGGTTATAGGTGTGCGGAAACCTGTGACAAAAAACGTGTTAACCGGTCCGCGACTTCCTTTGCACGGGTCCAAAAACCTTTATAGGCAACCAGCTATAGCGTTCCGGAATGACAGGAACGTTTTTGTAGCTTCTGGCTATAGGGACAGAATGAAATGCTTTCAGGAAGCTGGCGAATAGAACATGTCAACGAAAAATCGACGCCGGTTCAGCACAGCGTTTCTTGGAGGGGTAACGGTTGATAGGCACGCGTGAATTGCCGCCCAGAACATTGGTCCAGCCTGGCGTTGCCGGCAGGACGGCTGCCCTCCCATCGCTCCGCCGAAGTTTCGACTTTCAACGCCTCCCGTACCTGACAAACGGCCTTCCGGCCGGCGGGTACATCTCCTGAACAACACGCATTCATAGATAAGGCAGACAATCATTATGGCAATCTCTGAAAAACTTACCCGTCGTATGTTGTTGAAGGGTGCGGCCGCCGGTGGCGCGTATCTCGCCATGGGCGGACTTCCCGTCTTCGCACAGTCTGCCACCAAGCTTGTTTTCATGGAGCCGTTCGACCTGACGCTCGAGTACCTCCCGGAGATGAACGCCGTTGTTGGCGGCCATTTCGAAAAGGAAGGTCTTGAGGTCGAGATCACCAACGTGCGCGGCACGGCCGTCGGCATCCAGCAGGTGATCGCCGGACAGGCGAACTTCACCCGCGTTGGCCTGCTTGACCTCTTCAAGGCTTCCGCATCGCAGGACACCAAGCTCGTATCGGTGGCGACCAGCCTTCAGGGCGGCATCTTCAGCCTGGTGAGCCGCGAAGGCGACCCCATCAACTCGCCGGAAGAACTGCGCGGCAAGACCGTTGGCGTTGCTTCGCTGGGCGGTGGCCAGGAGAATATCCTGAACCTCATGCTCGCCGGTGCAGGTATTCCTGTTGCGGATGTACCGCGTCAGGCGATCGGTTCGAGCGCCGGTAACGTCGAGATCCTGAAGCAGGGCCGCGTTGACGCCTTCATCGCCAACATCGAGACGGCGCTTCTGCTGCGCATGACCAACGAGCCGGTCAAGATCTGGAGCACGACCCAGTTCGCTCCGCTGCCGGGCGGCGTTATCGGTACGACCGAGAAGTTTGCTACCGAGAACCACGACACCGTGGTCAAGTTCGTTCGCGCGATGCGCAACTCGGCGCTTGAGATCAAGGCCGCCGATCCGGCTGAAATCCTCGACCGCGTCGCCTCGAAGTTCGACCTCACCGTGACTGAGGATCGCGAGTTCCGCCTTGAAGCTATCAAGGCCTACAACGAGCTCGCGCTGGCACAGGGCGACGAGAACGTGATGCGCAACGTGCCGGAAGTCTTCGAAGAGGCCGCACGCCTCGTTGGAGCGGCTGACATCATGCAGATCGATGATGTTTCCTCCCTCTTCTCGACTGCCTTTTACGATGAGGCCGTGAAATGACAATGCAGAGCGTCGCGGCGGGCGGCGGCAACAACAATTCGATCACGCTCAACGGAGCTGAAAAGTACTTCGGCGTTCGCGGTCATGGCGTTCAGGCCCTGACCCCGACCACCCTGGATATCAAGGGCGGCGAGATGACGATCCTGCTCGGCCCATCGGGCTGCGGCAAGACCACCATGCTGCGCATGATCGCCGGCCTTGAGACGCCGACCGCAGGATCGATCGAGGTTGGCGGCGCCAACCTTTGGTCGAACGGCAATCGCAATGTCGATGCGCTGAAGCAGCTCGGCATGGTGTTCCAGGAAGCAAACCTGTTTCCGTGGCTCACCATCGAAGAGAATATCGCACTTCCCTTGAAGCTTCGCGGTATCGACAAGGCAGGGCGGCAGGCAAAGGCGGCCGAGCTCTGCAAGCTGGTCGGCATCAGCGGCTTCGAGAAGCGCTTCCCGAAGGAGCTCTCCGGCGGCATGCGCCAGCGTGCAGCAATTGCGCGCGCGCTGAGCTACGACCCGAACATCCTGCTGATGGACGAGCCGTTTGGCGCGCTCGATGCGATCACGCGCGACACGATGAATGGCGAGCTGCAGCGCATCTGGATGGAAACCGGCAAGACGGTGGTGCTGGTGACGCACTCGATCACCGAAGCCGTGTTCCTGGCGAGCCGTATCATCCTGCTCTCGCCGCGTCCGGGCCGTGTTCAGGAAATCATCGATGTTCCTTTCGAGCGCCCTCGGGATTCGAGCATTCACAAGCTGCCGGAGTTTCAGTCGATCGTCGCGCACCTGCGCACGCAGCTGGAACACTAGTGGGCTTCCGCAAGTCAAACGAGGCTTCAATGAGTGAGAAAAACAACAATCCGTCGGCGGAAGGGCCAGCCCAGTTCCCCGCCTGGATCGGTAGCCTGCTGCTTCTGTTCGTGTTCCTTGGAGGCTGGGAAGCTTACGTTCGGTTCTTCAACGTCAGCAAGCTGATCCTGCCGCCACCGTCCGCGGTTGGCATGCAGTGGATCAAGTTCCTGGCCGACAAGAACGTCTGGTTCCACACGGGCGTGACCGCCTGGGAAACCTTCCTCGGTTTCATCCTGGCTAGCATCCTCGGCGTCGGCCTCGGCATGATCCTCGGCAAGATGCCCCGTCTGGAGCGCATGCTGAACCCGTTCGTCATCGCCACGCAGGTGATCCCGAAGGTGGCGCTGGTGCCGCTCTTCATCGTGTGGTTCGGCTTCGGCATCACCTCGAAGGTGGTGATCGCCACGATCCTCGCGTTCTTCCCGATCCTGCTTAACACCGTTCTGGGCGTGAAGTCGGTTGAGCGCGGCCACAGCGAAGTCATGGCGAGCATCAACGCTTCGCCGATGCAGCGTCTGGTTCACCTCGATTTCCCGAGCTCGCTTCCGTACATCCTGACCGGCATGGAAGTTGGCGTCGTGCTCTCGATCATCGGTGCGGTCGTGGGTGAATACCTTGGCGGCAACGTCGGCCTCGGAAATCTCGCCGTCCGCGAGATGAACACCTATAACACCACTGCGCTGTTCGCGGTGATCGTGCACCTCTCGGTTCTGGGCTTCGCCTTCTACGCGATCGTCGTCGGAGCGCGGAAGTACCTGATCCCTTGGCACGGTTCATCCAATTAGGGTCCAGACCTGAAATAGCTACCAGGAAGCCGTTGCCCGCAAGAGCGACGGCTTCTTGCATTTCAGGGAGTAGTCAGCTGTTAAGCTTATGCTGCGATGGCAGATAACCGCCAGATCGTTTCTCTGGACAGTCCGCCGTTTATCTTCTTACCTGTCGCGCCAATTCGTATCTCTGCCGAAAAGTCCGCCACGGAGTAATGCATGCTGGTCGATCAAACGCTGCTGCTGACGCAGTTCATGACCCTTCTCGCCGTTCTCGATCCGATCAGCCACACAACTCTCTTCCTCACCGTTACCGGAGATCTGGACAAGGCCGGGCGCCGCAAGGCCGCACTTATCGCCATCCCGGTCGCCTTCATCGTTCTCGTGGTCTTCGCGATTGTCGGGCAGTTCATTCTGCAGGCGATGAACATCTCGCTTCTCTCGTTCCAGATCGCCGGCGGCATCATCATGCTGATCTTCTCGCTGATGATGGTGCTGGGGCAGGGCGGTGGCCACTCCAAGAATCCCGACGTGGAAGGTGAGACGCCGGAAAGCCTGGGCGTCTACCCGATCGCTGTGCCGATCATAGCCGGTCCCGGGTCCATGCTGGCCATGGTGATCCTCATGGACAACAACCGTCTGAGCTTCTTCGAGCAGATGGAAACCGTTGCCATGCTGGGCTTGAACCTGCTGATCATGCTGGGTCTCTTCCTGGCGGGTGACCTGGTGTCGCGCATCATCGGCAAGCATGGGGCGAATGTGCTCCGCCGGGTCATGGGAATTCTGCTGGCTGCCCTCTCGATCAACCTCATTGCCGAGGCGCTGACGAAGTGGCTTGGCCTGCCTCCCATCTGACCAGAGCGTCAGCCGAGGCATTTGGCCCGCTTGCTTGCATTTGAAGGAACGGTCAGAAAAGATCACCGTTGACGCACAAGTCTGCGTCGGGCGCTTGCCTCGGCAACCCCCCGTCGTTTTAGGAGATCTTTCATGGCGCTGGTTTTAGGCCTTGTTGCCCTGGCTGGCCATATTGCCCTGCTGCTCTGGGGTACCCGTATGGTCCAGACGGGAATTCAGCGGGCCTTTGGACCCAAGCTCAGGTCGTTCCTCGGCCATGCTCTGAAGAACCGTCTCAACGCATTGGGCGCGGGGCTGTTTGTCACGGCTATCCTGCAGAGCAGCACGGCGACCGGCCTGATGGCCGCCGCCTTCGCCGCTGGCGGGCTTGTGGATCTCGTCCCGGCGCTGGCGGTGATGCTCGGCGCCAACGTCGGCAGCACCCTTATTGTTCAGGTGCTTTCGTTCAACATCGCAGCCGTGTCGCCAGCGCTGATCCTCATTGGCGTCGTGATGTTCCGCAAGGCCTCGAACCACCAGATCCATGATCTCGGCCGCGTGATGATCGGCCTCGGCTTCATGATCCTGGCGCTGCATCAGATCCTCGATCTGATGAGTGAGTTCGAAGAATCCGAGGCACTCTCCTGGGTGCTAGAGAGCATGTCCGACGTCATGCTGCTCAACATTATTGTGGCGGCAATCCTCACCTGGGCGGCGCATTCAAGCGTGGCCGTCGTGCTGCTGATCATGTCCTTTGCCGCGCACGATCTCATCCAGCCATTCCAGGCATTCGCGCTGGTGCTCGGCGCCAACCTTGGAACGGCGGTCAATCCTGTGCTGGAAGGCGACCTGGGAGACGACCCCGCCGGCAAGCGGCTGCCCATTGGCAACCTTGCAACGCGCGTCGTGGGTCTGGCGATCGCCATGCCTTTCCTTGACAAGATTGCCGAACTCGCGCCGCTCATGGCGGCGGATTACGCCCGTGCGGTTGCCAACTTCCACACAGCCTTCAATGTGGTGCTGGCGGTGCTCTTCCTGCCGCTGCTCGGACCGTTCTCGAAGCTCCTGATCAAGCTCCTGCCCGAGAAGGTGGATGAGACCGACCCGACACGACCGCGCTATCTGGACCCTGCCGCCAAGGAAACGCCGATGGTCGCACTCGGCCAGGCCACCCGGGAAGCTCTGCGTCTGGTAGACGTTCTGGGAGAGATGCTGGAAGGTGCCCGAAACGGCGTCACGGGCTCCGATCGCAAGGCGCTTTCCGCGCTGCGCGACAAGGACAACGTGATCGACCACATCAACACGGCCATCAAGACCTACCTCACCTCGATTGACCCGGAGGAGCTGAGCGAAGCCGACAAGCTGCGCCTCGATCAGATCCTGCTCTTCTCCACCAACCTGGAGCAGGCAGGCGACGTGATCGACCGAGGCCTTCTCCCCCACCTCTCAAAGCGGCTGCGGCGCGGCCTCAGCTTCTCCGAGGAGGGGCAGAAGGAGTTGAAGCGCCTGTTTGACCGGCTCACCAACAATCTTCAGACAGCCGCCTCGCTGCTTGTGACGCAGGACGAGCGGATGGCGCAGATGCTGGCGCGCGAAAAGGCTGCTTTCCGGAAGGCCGAGAGTGAAGCGACACAGTCTCACTTCATCCGGCTACGGAAAGGCGATCTCAATACCTCCGCAACCAGCTCGCTCCATCTGGACGTGATCCGCGACCTGAGGCTGATCAACTCTCATCTCGTTGCCGCAGCCGCCTATCCGGTTCTTGAGGAGAAGGGCCTGCTGCTTGAGAGCCGCGTCCAGCTCGGAGAGCCAGACTAAGGCCCATCAAGCCTCCGGCCGCCAGTCTGAGATCTCGAGCACGTTTCCGCCGAGTTTCGAGAACGCCCTCTGGCGACAGGAGAACACGATGATCTGCTGGTCGCGCGACTGCCGGTGTAGCGCGTCGAACATCTTCTCGATCCGGTCGTCGTCGGAATAGACAAGCGCATCGTCGAGGATGACCGGCGCCGGACGGCCATGGGCGGCCAGCATCCGTGCGAAGGCAAGGCGGGTCAGGATCGACAGCTGCTCCTTCATGCCGCCGCTCAGCACCTCAATACTCTCATCCTGTCCGTTTCGGCGCAGCGACTGAGGCAGATAGGTCTTCTCATCAAAGACGAACGACACGTCATCGAACAGAAGGTTGAGGAGCGGGCGAAGCTCCTTGATCACCGGCTGCAGGTAGAGATCGCGGGCCGCCGAACGTGATTGCTGTAGCGCTGACCGCAGCCGGACCAGAACCGCAACTTCCTTCTGGAAGCGCGCGACCCGTTCATTCGTGATGGCCAGCGCATCCTCGGCCTCTCGCCAGGCTTCTTCGACGGCTTCGTCCGACTTGTTGCGGATCTCGGTGTTGAGTTCCGCGAGCTTGATATGGAGGTTTGTCTTTTCCTTGTTGGCTGCGTCTTGAACAGACCGAGCCCGCTGGAGCGCAGCTTCGGCTGCGGCCAGATCGGGCGCTGCAAGCTGCAGCTTTTCCACCTTCTGGTTCAGCTCTTCAAAGTTCTGCTTCTGCTGGAAGTATGAGGCCTCCAGCGACTGTTCGCGGCTCGCGCGGGCGTCAGCAGCGCCAAGGACGGAATCGACCTGGGTCAGCTCGGCGATAATCTTGGCGTGGCGCGTCTCGATCGCCATCAGCGCATCGTCAGCGCGGCTGCGCTGGGGCTGTGCCTCGCGGATCCGTCCGTTGGCATCGGTCAGCTTCTGCGCTGCCTCCGCCGCCCGTGTCCGCACGACCTCCGGATCGCCCTCGACATCGGGAACGCTCGCGCCCAGCAATTCCCGCTGTGCAACAAGTTCCCGCAGGCGGGCGAGCCCTTCCGGTGCAAGATGCTCCAGCCGCAGCTCCAGCTGCTTCAAGTCGGAGAGCTTGGCCTGAACGCTGGCTTCCCGCGCGCGAGCTTCCGCCAGATCCGCGAGACTGGCAGCTTCGAGCAGCTTGCGCCGCTCGGCCTCCTTGCGAAGCAGCATGGCATCGGCATCCGCCGGCCGGTTGGAGCGCAGGATGAGCGTACCAGCGCCCGCAATTTCCAGCTCCACAAGATCATCGAAGCTCTGCTCAGCGCCATCTTCTAGCTGCTTGCCGCTGACTGTAACACCGACTGTAGCCGAAGGCTGATATTGCATCCTGAGCGTCGGGAGGCTTGCCTCCTTGGCCGCTCTGAGCCCGGCGATCTCCACTTCCAGCTTCTGCAACTTGTCGATCAGACCAGCTGGCAATGTGAGGTTGGCAAGCTCAGCCTTAAGGGCTTCATGGCTGGCGCGAAGCGCTTCGGCCTGCTGCAGTCGCTCGCGCAGCAGGATGAGTTCTTCTGCTGCTTGCCGGGCCTTTAGCGCCGCATCGAGGCGCTGAAGCAGCTGCCGGGCTTCCTGTTCCTCAGCCGCTGCAGCCTGTGCAGCCGAAAGTGCCTTGTCCATCGCAAGCGAAACTTCGTTGCGGCGAGCGAGTGCATTGCGGCGCTCCTCCTCAACCGTCGCAAGCTCTGCCTGAAGTTCCTTCGACCGCTTCGAGGCGGTACGGAACGCTACGAAATCCTGTTCCGCCTTCTCAAGTTGCGAATGGGCAAGCCGCGCCTCCGCCTCGGCGGCTTTCAGCGCCTCGCGGTGAGCCTTGGCTGCCTCGAACACAGCGGTCGCCTTCTCGACGGCGGAACGCCGCGACGCCTCTTCCTCGGCATCTTCGAGTACAGCCAGACGCTTCACGATTTGCGCCCGCTGATCTAGCGCCTCACGCAGCCGCTCCACCTCGCCGCGCAGCCTCTGTTCTTCGGCAACGAGACGGTCTCGCTCCTCGATGGCCACGGCGTAGGGTCCGCGAGCCTTGGGCTTCAGCTTGTCCGTGACAAGCTGGCTCAGCTCCTCGCTGCACCTCTCGATGATCGCGCTCATGCGCCGGCCACCGGTGATCGCTTCCACTTCACCCTGGACGGAGGTGAGCAGGCTCTCCCGGATGCGCTTCTCGTTCTCTTCTTCTCGTTTGTCGCGCTGGTCGATGCCGGTTACGCCCTGCCGCACCCAGAGCAGGCCCGCAGGCTCCGCCGTTCCGCCACGCACGAGGCTGGAGATGAACTGCTCCGCCTCGTCAGCTTGCGCGATCAGCCGTCCGTTTTCGAGGTCGGTAACGCTCGCGTGCTTGCTGCTCAGGAACCGCTTGGTGAGCCTGTAGCGACCGTTGCCGGTAACGATATCGGCCTGCACCATAGGCGCGCCGCCGCTATAGGGCTGGAGGCTGCGCACATCCTTTGCCGTGCTGGTGTGAGCTTGAAAGAACAGTGCGTGCAACGCCTCGAAACTCGTCGACTTGCCGAACTCGTTGGCGGCGCAGAAGACGTTCACGCCTTCCTGGATGTTCTCCAGCGCCACGCCTTTTCCGGCAAAGCGCTTCACATTGTGCAGTCTGAGGGCGGAAATCTTCATGACGCAATCTTCTGCGAGTAGGAGAAGAGGCGAAGCAGTGCTTCACGAGCAACCTGCCGCTCGGCCGCCGAAAGTGCCGTGTTATCGCTGTCGGTCAGGAGCTCTTCGGCAGCGATGCGCAGCGCTCCGGCCTTGTCGATAGCATCGAGGTCGCCTGCCTCGCAGTCAGTCTCAAGCCCCGCATCATCAAGAGCAAGGAAAGCGAATTCCGGCGCTGCGTGTTCGATGGTCGCGGCCAGCGAAGCGCGTCCGTCGGGCCGGGTTCTGCCGCTCGCAAGAATGCGCATCAGCGTCTGCCGTCGCTTCACACCTTCGGGGAGCAGCTGGCGCACCAATGCCGCAGGATCATCCTCACTCAGGAGGTGCAGCGGCTGGGTGGACCATGAGAATGTGCCGGTCTCGACCGGCGTCACGATCGGCTCGGCGCCCGCTGCCGGAATTTCCACCGCCAGCGCCCGTCCGGGTTCATTGTGCTTGAAGCGGTCGGGCTCGGGCGTTCCGCTGTAATGGGTGCGTGGGTCCACCGCCATGGTGCCGTGCCAGTCGCCGAGCGCCAGATAGTCGAGGCCCGAGCGCTTGGCCCGGTCCGGTGCGATGATGCCGGACGCATCGCCATCCTCGGAAAAATCCAGAATGCCTCCGTGGGCGAGGCAAACGCGGATGTTCCGATCGGGCGTCGCAGCATTGTCGACCCATTCGGTGAGATCTCGGCCGGGGCGCCTTGTCGTGCACGGCGCAGGCAAAAGCGTGGCATCTGCCGAGAGCATGATCGGCCGAGGCTCCATAGCCAGTACCACATTGGCCGGAGCCTCTGCCTGAAGTGCATTCCAGAGTTGCGAGGCCTGCAGCGAATCGTGGTTTCCTGGCAGGATGATCCACTGCAGCGGCGCATGAGCAGCCATCTCCGCAAGCGTCTGCCGGCGAATTTCAGGCGAGGGCGTCTCGGTGTCGAACGTATCACCAGCGATCAGGATCACGCTCGCGCCATGATCACGTGCGGCTTCCGCGAGTTTGCCGAGGACTGCGTGGCGAGCCTCGCGGAGGCGCCCGCGGATCTCCTCCGGCATGTTTGCAAACCGCTTGCCCAGGTGGAGATCGCTTGAATGGATGAACTTCAGCATGGCCCCTTCGCGCTTCCGGCTTCACTAATCTCCAGCCGTTGGCTGGATCGGTCCGGAAATGGGAGTGCAGTTAGATCGATAGTAGTACCCCCTTAAAGAGGCCTATCAAGGGTCAGCACGCCTTCGTCCCCAGCTTACGTCCTCAGCCAATCTACCTCTCGGTTGACCTGCAAACGGGTTCGCAAATATAAAACATGTTATTCATTTAAGGAGATTTGAATGGGATTATTTCGAGCAGAGACTTTGCTGAAGCGTGGTGCTGACCGTGCACGGGAGGGTGCCGCATGCGCGAACTAAGTAAAAATGAATGCAGGGCAGTAGCAGCCGCTGCTGGCATCGCGGGTAAGGAATTGGCCAACGCTTTGGCAATGTCGTGGGGCGGTTTCATTGGCGGCGTTGCAATTTCCGGTTTTTTGGGAGTGGGTACCGTTCTGACCATGGGCATGATTGGGGCCGCTTCGGCCGCGGTTCTGGCGCTGACAGTTTATCACACCAGCTGACGGCTATCGCACCAAATGGAAAAGCCATCGCAACCCGTCGGCTGCGATGGCTTTGATTTAGACGAACCCGCGTAAGTCTTAGCGGAACTCGCGAATGTCCACGAAGCGACCAGCGATGGCGGCGGCAGCAGCCATGGCCGGCGAAACGAGGTGCGTACGGCCCTTGAAGCCCTGACGGCCTTCGAAGTTGCGGTTCGACGTGGAAGCGCAACGCTCGCCGGGACGCAGACGGTCGTCGTTCATGGCCAGGCACATGGAGCAGCCCGGCTCGCGCCAGTCGAAACCGGCCTCGATGAAGATCTTGTCCAGACCCTCGGCCTCGGCCTGAGCCTTCACGATACCCGAGCCCGGAACGATCATCGCATTGACGCGCTCGTTGACCTTGCGTCCCTGCGCAACCTTGGCAGCGGCGCGCAGGTCTTCGATGCGACCGTTGGTGCAGGAGCCGATGAAGACGCGGTCAATCTCGATGTCCGTGATCTTCGTGCCGGCAGTCAGGCCCATGTACTCGAGCGCGCGCTTCTTGGAGATGCGCTTGACCTCGTCTTCAATCTGGTCCGGATCCGGCACGATGCCCGTGACGGAGACGACGTCCTCGGGCGAGGAGCCCCAGGTGACGATCGGAGGCAGGTTGCCTGCGTCGAGCTTCACGATGCGGTCGAAGTGAGCGCCTTCGTCCGTGTGCAGCGTCTCCCAGTAGGCGCGGGCCAGATCCCAGGCCTTGCCCTTTGGAGCGCGGGGACGGTCCTTGATGTACTCGAATGTGGTCTCGTCCGGAGCGATCATGCCTGCGCGTGCGCCGCCTTCGATGGACATGTTGCAGACCGTCATGCGGCCTTCCATCGACAGCGAGCGGATGGCTTCACCGGCATATTCCATCACGTGGCCGGTACCGCCAGCGGTGCCGATCTCGCCGATGATAGCGAGGATGATGTCCTTTGCGGTCACGCCTTCAGGCAGCTTGCCGTCGACCTGGATCAGCATGTTCTTGGCGCGGCGCTGGATCAGCGTCTGCGTTGCCAGAACGTGCTCGACCTCGGACGTGCCGATGCCGTGCGCCAGCGCGCCGAATGCGCCGTGCGTGGAGGTGTGGCTGTCGCCGCAGACGATGGTCATGCCGGGCAGGGTGAAGCCCTGCTCGGGACCAACGATGTGCACGATGCCCTGACGCTCATCAGCCTCGTTATAGTACTCGATGCCGAAGTCGGCGGCGTTCGTCGCGAGCGCTTCCACCTGGATGCGGCTCTCTTCGTTCTTGATGCCGAACTTGCGGTCTGGCGAGGTCGGAACGTTGTGATCGACGACGGCCAGAGTCTTCTCTGGGTGGCGCACCTGGCGTCCTGCCACGCGAAGGCCCTCGAAGGCCTGCGGGCTCGTCACCTCGTGCACGAGGTGGCGGTCGATGTAGAGCAGGCAGGTACCATCATCCTGTTCATCAACCAGATGATCGTCGAAGACTTTGTCGTACAGGGTGCGCGGTTTGGTCATGGTCTTGAATCCTGAAAATGCCGAAAGTGTTGGACCCGGAAGCGGAGGTTCCGCTCAGGTAAGTCGGCTCAGCAGCGTGCCTGAAAGGCGTGCAAAAAACCGGCCCGGCAGGCGCTTGATGTCCTGCAAGACAAAATCCTTTGGAGCCGGGTTCAAAGCTAGGTTCAGCATGGGGTTTTCATTACCAGCGTTTTGCCCGGGCTGCAATCGCGTGTTGACCCGATCTGCGTGGTTCAAAAAAGCGGGTTTGGCAGGTGTCGATGCAAATAGAAAAGGGAGCCGAAGCTCCCTTTTCGCATTCAGCAATCGCACAGGCGATTCTTATTCGCTGGCAGCCTCTGCAGCAGCCTTCTCGGCGGCCAGAGCCTGAGCAGCAGCGACCTTCTCGGCCTCGATACGGGCCTTCTCGGCGGAAGCAGCAGCGCGGTCAGCGTCGTTCAGCTTGCGCGAACGTGCGTTGGTGTTCTCAACGATACGAGCGGACTTACCGCGGCGGTCGCGCAGGTAGTAGAGCTTGGCGCGGCGAACCTTACCACGACGGACGACTTCAACGCCCTCGACGAGCGGGGAGTAGACCGGGAATACGCGCTCGACGCCTTCGCCGTAGGAGATCTTGCGAACCGTGAAGCTCTCGCTCAGACCGCCGCCCGAACGGGCAATGCAGACGCCTTCGTAGGCCTGGACGCGGGTGCGCGAACCTTCGGTAACGCGTACGAGAACGCGAACGGTGTCGCCCGGCGAAAACTCAGGAAGGGTGCGCTTGGCAGCAATCTTGGCGGCCTGCTCGGCCTCTAGCTGACGGATAAGGTCCATCGTTGTATCCTCTTTCGTTCTTGGGAACGTCAGAGCGCCCATCTCGCTGGCAGTAGATTACCGCCTGAGGGAGTGTGCCTTCCGAAGAAGCCACAGGGGCGAGTTCACGTTCGTGATTTAGTGTGAGGAGCCATGAACCCATGGCAGCCTTGGGCTGGGCACATACACCAGTCCGACCGCTTAATCAACAGCCCTCACACGTGGAAGGATCAGGAATCGCGGCCAATGCGGCCCAGATGCGTATCCTTGAAGCCCGATTCATGCTTCAGCCCATAGCCCATGGCACGGTCGATACAGATGTGGGCGACGAGAATCAGTGCCACCGCGATCGTGGAATCACTGTCCCCCAGCCAGCCGGTCAGCAGCACGGCCAAGGCTGTGAGCCAGGTATGCGCGATGTTGTAGCACCACGCGCCAACTCGCGGACCGGCAAGGTATCCCAGCATCGAGAGATCAGGTGCGAGGATGAGCAGAGCAAACAGCCACCAGTTCCCGGAAAACTGGTGGTAGGCGATGAGTGCGGCCACCGACAGTGCCGCATATTCGAGTTTCAAGAAGAGTTTCATTCCCGCCCCAGGGTGCACGTCTGCGACTATTCGCTGACCAGGATCGAGCCGGTGCCGAAGAACAGGCCCTCATGTCCATCAGCGCTGAACGTGAAGGCGTCTTCGCGCGTCAGTGTCAGGATCGCAGCTCCGTTTCCATCCAGCAGTTCGAGCTTTTCCGAGGCGATCTGCCACTTGCTCCAGCCCTTGTCCTTCCATTCGGCCGGGCAGTCGCCGGACTGTTCGATGGTGCCTTCGGTCGGCGATGCGGCTTCGACCATGAATCCGCAAGACTCCTGGTCGTTGTACCCGCTGAGGTTGAATGTGCCGTCCATCAGTTCGTCCAGCTCGGGCGCGTCGAAACCGCCCCGGTCGAAGGCGACGGTTCGTCCGTCGGCCAGCTCACCGCCATAGCTGTCTGTCGTCTGGTGATCCAGCGTCAGCACTGGCTGGCGGGTTGCGTCGATAAGCACGATGGAATCGTCACGCAGCGTCCAGCCCGAGACCTCCTCGAGCGGGAATCGACGCAGGCAGGTGGCCGAAATGTCGAGCGTCGCGCCGCCGATGGTTCCTTCATCACCGAGCGTGATCAGGCAGTAGGGATCGCCCTCGGAAACACCGGAAAGGGTCCAGTCGCCCACGAAGGGCTGCGCCCAGTCGAGCTTTTCTTCTGCCGCTTGTGCCGTGCCGGCAAAAGTAGCCAGCAGGCTCAGGATGGCTCCACGTAACAGCATGGATTTCATGGCCAGACCTCGCGAGAACGGTTGAGGCGATATTCAAGACGACTGCAAAAGATGATTAGCCGACTCACAGAATGCCTTCCACCATTTCTTGCACGGGATAGGCAAATAACGAGCCTAGAGCAATTCCAGGAAAAGTGGGAACCGGTTTTCCGTCAGGGATTGCGTCAAAACAATGGTTAGAACTGGTCTAACGGCGGTTCTGCAGATGTGCTTCCCAGAGGTCAGGACGCCGCTCGCGCGTAATCTCCTCGGCCTTGGCCCTGCGCCACGCGGCAATCTTCTTGTGATTGCCGGAGAGCAGCACGTCCGGGATTGGCTGATCCTCAAAAACTGTCGGCCGCGTGTAGTGGGGATGCTCCAGAAGCCCGTTCTCGAAACTTTCCTCGGTGCCGGACTGATCGTTACCCATGACGCCGGGCAGCAGGCGCACCACTGCGTCAAGCAGAACGAGCGCGGCGATCTCGCCACCGGAAAGAATATAGTCCCCGATCGAGACTTCCTCCAGCTGCCGAGAATCGATCAGACGCTGGTCTACACCCTCGAACCGCCCACAGAGAATGATGGCGCCGGGACCGTCAGCCAGTTCGCGAACCTTCGCCTGTGTCAGCGGCTTTCCGCGCGGGCTCATCAGAAGGCGCGGGCGCGGATCCTCTGCCGGAGCAGTCGTATCAATCGCGCGGGCAAGAACGTCGGGTCGCATCACCATGCCGGCACCGCCGCCGGCAGGCGTGTCATCGACGCTGCGATGCTTGTCGAGCGCGAAGTCGCGGATCTGCACGGTGTCGAGCGACCACGTTCCCTCGCTCATGGCGCGACCTGCGAGCGACTGGCTGAGCGGCCCGGGGAACATGTCGGGATAAAGGGTCAGAATGGTAGCGCGGAAGGTCATGCATCCGCCTCCGGTTCATCCTTCTCGCGAAGCTCTAAGTCTTCTTCCTTGTCTATCAAGCCGGCGAGCTCACGATTTACCGTAACGATACCGCTGTCGAAGTCGATGGCGGGCACGGCAAGCTTGGTAAAGGGGATGAAGACCGAGGCGCCACCGCGGGGACGCACCTCCAGCATGTCACCGGCGCCGAAATTCTGCACCGCCGTGATCTTGCCGACAGTCTCGCCTTCCTCGTCGCGGACTTCGAGTCCGATCAGGTCGGCATGGTAGAACTCTTCCTCATCGAGATCGTCAGGCAGTGCGTCCCGCTCCACGAACAGGCCCTTGCCGTTCAAAAGCTCTGCAGCGTTGCGATCCTGGATCTCCTTGAACCGCACGACAACGACCGTCTTGGACGGACGCACGCTACGTATGGTGAGCGTCGCACCGTCCTCAGTCGTGAGCGGACCATAGTTGCCAAGCGCAGTCGGATCTTCGGTGAAGGTTTTGACGCGAACCTCGCCCTTTATTCCGTGAGGAGCGCCGATGACGCCGAGTTGGACGGGATTTTCGAGCTTCGCCATGAAAAAATTCGCAGTTCAGTCAGTTGCGCCAGTGTTTCGGCGTTCTTTAAGCAATTCGCCTGGCTGTGGGAACTTGTTTTGCGGCACAAGCGCAGCTGTAGCGGCTGAAAAACTGCTCATCCGCAGGTTCAAAGATGCAGAATGTGTATTGCGACAGCCCGCGGCGATCAGTTTGTGGCGAGCTTTGCCGCGACAGCTTCGATGCGTACGGCCAGCTCCTCGAGCGAACTGCTCACGGCAGCGTCGGTCTTATCGGCGCGCAGCAGGGCATCGTCGCGGGTCTTGCGGAGGGTTGCGATCTCTGCCTCCATGCCCTTGACGCGTTTCTGCAGCTCCACGAGCTCGTCCATGACCATGATGCCGGCCATGACGGTGATCCGCTGATCGCCGATCTCGCCGAAGGAGTCCTTCAGATGGGTGACATAGCGATCGAACCGCTGCGCGAGGTCGATCAGGTGTTCTTCCTGCCCCTCGTTGCAGGCCATTCGATAGACTTTGCCGTCAATCGTGACCGAAACTTGCGCCATCGTCCTCGCCCTGGTTGACCCTAGCGGTCAAGTACTGCCCGGATCGTTTCCATCGCCGTCACCAGACGGCGGGAGACTTCGCGGTTAACTTCAGCCAGCCGCTCAGCCCTGGCTTCTGCCTTGTCTATTTCCTGGGCTAGACGCGAGCGGTCCGCGTTCATCCTCTGTATTTCGGCGTCTGCCTCGGCATAATCGTTTTCTTTCTCGAGGCGGCTGTCGACCGATGCCTCAAGTCGCTCAATGCCTCTGCTCAAGCGTTCGAGCGCTTCTCTCAAAGTGGTGTCGCTGGCCATCGTCTTCCGTTCCAAGCCCGCCGCATGAGAATCACCCGGAATCATAATGCTTTACGCAAGGAACACTATGCGTTGTGTTAAGTTGGCGTCAACAGGTACCCCATCGATCCCCATTTATGCACCACTTATTGCGGGGGCGGGGTCAAAAAGTGCCAATTTAAAACGGTTTGTGACTTGATGTGCTCGTTTTGAGCCGCCCCAGTTTATTGACTCATGCGGAGCACCTGCTATGTGTCCGCGAGCTAATTCAGGCGGGCCATTGCCTGAGCAGACCGGCAGCGATCAGCGATCAGCGAGCAGACATGACCTCACGCGAAAAACACGACCGGATGGCGAATGCAATTCGCTTCCTATCCATGGATGCCGTAGAGAAGGCGAACTCTGGCCACCCGGGACTCCCGATGGGTGCGGCTGACATTGCCACTGTTCTCTACACCCGCTTCTTGAAGCATGACCCGCAGAACCCGAAGTGGGCGGACCGCGACCGCTTCGTTCTTTCCGCCGGCCATGGTTCGATGCTGCTTTATTCGCTGCTCTACCTGACCGGCTACGAAGACATCACGATCGATGAGATCAAGAACTTCCGTCAGCTCGGCTCGCGTACGGCCGGCCATCCGGAATACGGCTACGCCGCAGGCATCGAGACGACGACCGGCCCGCTCGGCCAGGGTATCGCCAATGCCGTCGGCATGGCCATGGCAGAACGCCTGCTGAGCGCCCGCTACGGTGACGACCTCGTCAACCACTACACCTACACTCTGGTGGGCGACGGCTGCCTCATGGAAGGCATCAGCCAGGAGGCCATTGCGCTTGCCGGCCACCTGAAGCTGAACAAGCTCATCGTTCTCTTCGACGACAACAACATTTCCATCGACGGTCCGGTTTCGCTCTCCGACTCCACCGATCAGTGCGCACGTTTCGCCGCTTCCGGCTGGAACACGATGCGCGCCGACGGCCATGATCCGGAAGCCATTGCGGCTGCCATCGAGGCTGCCCGCAACTCCGATCGTCCGACCATGATCGCCTTCCGCACGACCATCGGTTTCGGTTCGCCCCACAAGGCAGGCACGAACAAGGTGCACGGATCGCCGCTCGGCGCGGACGAGGTCAAGGCAACCCGCCAGGCCCTCGGCTGGACGGCGGAGCCCTTTGAAGTTCCGTCCGACATTCTGGACGAGTGGCGTCTCGCTGGCCTGCGTTCCGTCAAGGAGCGTGGTGCATGGGAGAAGCGCCTTGCTGCTGCTGATGCGGAAACCCGCGCAGAGTTCGAGCGCCGCATGCGGGGCGACCTGCCGGAAGCTTTCGCAAGCGCGATTGTCGACTACAAGCGCAAGCTGGCAGCCAACCCGCCAGCCGTCGCGACGCGTAATGCATCCGAGATGGCGCTCGAAGTCATCAACGAAGCTGTTCCGGAGATGATCGGCGGTTCCGCTGACTTGACCGGCTCGAACAACACCAAGACGAGCCAGACGAAGCCGGTTACGCCGGACGATTTCTCGGGCCGTTACATTCACTACGGCATCCGCGAGCACGGCATGGCTGCGGCCATGAACGGCATGGCGCTCCATGGCGGCATCATCCCCTACAGCGGTACGTTCATGTGCTTTTCGGACTACGCTCGTCCGTCCATGCGTCTTGCTTCGCTGATGGGCATCCGCTCGATCTTCGTCATGACCCATGACTCGATCGGTCTCGGTGAAGACGGCCCGACCCACCAGCCGGTGGAGCACATGGCTGCCCTTCGTGCGATCCCGAACCACTTCGTCTTCCGCCCGGCCGACACGGTTGAGACGGCGGAGTGCTGGCAGGTTGCCGTTGAATCGGCCGAGACCCCTTCGACGCTCGCCCTGACCCGTCAGAAGCTCGCACCGGTGCGCATCGATTTCGAGGAAGAAAACCTGTCGGCCCGCGGCGCCTACGAGCTGCGTTCGGCCAGCGATGCCGCCAAGGTCACGATTTTTGCGTCGGGCTCGGAAGTCGAGATCGCTGTGAAGGCCCGCGAGGCTCTTGAGGCTCGTGGCATCCCGACCCGCGTTGTTTCGGTACCGTGCTTCGAGCTCTTCGAGCTGCAGACGCCGGAATACCGCAAGGCAATCATCGGTGATGCGCCGGTTCGCGTTGCGATCGAGGCGGGCATCCGTATGGGCTGGGACAGCTTCATCGGCATCGATGGCATCTTCGTCGGCATGACCGGCTTCGGCGCCAGCGCACCCGCGCCGGATCTCTACAAGCACTTCGGCATCACCGCCGACGCTGTGGTTTCGGCAGTCGAACAGCGCCTTGCCTGATAAACCCTTCCCCCTGGGATCGTATCGGTTCCAGGGGTTTGACAACTCTAAGCCACTCCGCCGCTCAGCAGATGCGGTGTTAAACGCTCGTCGGAGGTAGTTCATGACCGTTAAAGTAGCCGTCAACGGATTCGGCCGCATTGGACGCAATGTGGTTCGCGCCATCTATGAATCGGGCCGCAAGGACATCGATGTCGTCGCGATCAACGACCTTGGTCCAGTTGAGACCAACGCTCACCTGCTGCGCTACGACAGCGTGCACGGCCGCTTCCCCGGCAAGGTTGTCGTTGATGGCGACACCATCCGCGTTGGCGAGGACTCCTTCAAGGTGTTTGCTGAGCGTGATCCGTCCAAGCTGCCGTGGGGCGAGCTCGGCGTCGACATCGTTCTCGAGTGCACCGGCATCTTCACGTCCAAGGAGAAGGCTTCGGCTCACCTCCAGGGTGGCGCGAAGCGCGTTCTGGTGTCGGCTCCGGCTGACAATGCCGACCTGACCGTTGTCTACGGCGTCAACCACGACAAGATCACGAGCGAGCACATCGTTCTGTCGAACGCCTCCTGCACCACCAACTGCCTTGCACCGGTTGCCAAGGTCCTGAACGACGCCTTCGGCATCGAAAAGGGCTTCATGACGACGGTTCACGCCTACACGGGCGACCAGCCGACCCTCGACACCATGCACAAGGACCTCTACCGGGCCCGTGCAGCCGCCATGTCGATGATCCCGACCTCCACCGGTGCTGCCAAGGCCGTCGGCCTGGTTCTGCCGGAGCTCAAGGGCAAGCTGGACGGTGTTTCCATCCGCGTCCCGACCCCGAACGTTTCGGTCATCGACTTCAAGTTCGTGCCGAAGCGCAAGGTTACCGTTGAGGAAGTCAACGCTGCTCTGGTCGCTGCCGCTGATGGCGCGCTGAAGGGCGTTCTGGCCTACACGGACGAGCCGCTGGTTTCGATGGACATGAACCACAACCCGGCTTCGTCGACCTTCGCTCTGGACCAGACCAAGGTCATCGAAGGCGATCTCGTCCGCGTCATGTCCTGGTACGACAACGAGTGGGGCTTCTCCAACCGCATGGCCGACGTGGCCGTGGAGATCGGCAAGACCCTCTAAATTTCCTTCGGGAACGACATTCCCTGACGCGCTCGGCACCCCGCCGGGCGCGTTTTTCTTTGCCGCGACAACACAGACTCAAGCATCTGAAAAATATAATCGATTCACTTGCAACCAAGCACAGCTACCGGGCTTGTTAACTGCGCGATGCCCTGTATTTTCGCCACCGACGATAAGCTTAGCATAGTGAGGCAGTAATGGCCGGCTTCCAGACCCTGGACGATCTTCAAGACATCGCGGGTAAGCGCGTTCTTCTGCGCGTGGACCTGAACGTTCCCGTGAAGGACGGCGCGGTTTCCGATACCACCCGCATCGAACGCGTGGCTCCGACCATTCGCGAACTTTCCGACAAGGGCGCGAAGGTAATCCTTCTCGCACACTTCGGCCGCCCCAAGGGAAAGGTCGTCGAGGAAGACTCCCTGAAGCCGGTGGCCGGCGCTGTCGAAGCTGTTCTCGGCCGCAAGGTCGCCTTCGGAACCTCCTGCATTGGCGATGAAGCAGCCAGCGCCATCGCAGCGCTCAACAACGGCGACATCCTGCTGCTCGAAAACACCCGCTTCCATGCCGGTGAAGAGAAGAACGACGCGGAGTTCGCCAAGGCGCTTGCCGCAAACGGCGATACCTACGTCAACGACGCCTTCTCTGCTGCGCACCGCGCCCACGCTTCCACGGAGGGTCTGGCCCGTCTGCTACCGGCTTACGCTGGCCGCACCATGCAGGCAGAGCTTGAGGCGCTGGAAAAGGGTCTCGGCAATCCGGAACGCCCGGTGCTCGCCATCGTTGGCGGCGCCAAGGTTTCCACCAAGATCGACCTCCTGTCGAACCTCGTACGTAAGGTCGATGCGCTGGTAATCGGCGGCGGCATGGCCAACACGTTCCTGGCCGCCCAGGGCGTTGAGGTTGGCAAGTCGCTCTGTGAGCACGACCTCGCCGATACTGCGCGCCAGATCCTGCGCGATGCGGAAGCAGCAGGCTGTTCCATCGTCCTGCCGGTTGATGCGGTCGTGGCGCGTGAGTTCAAGGCTGGCGCGGAGAACGAGACGGTCGACGTCTCCGCTGTGCCTTCCGATGCCATGATCCTCGACGCGGGTCCGGCAAGCGTGAAGAACGTCGAAGCCTGGCTCGACAAGGCCAAGACGCTCGTCTGGAACGGCCCGCTCGGCGCTTTCGAGATCGAGCCCTTCGACCGTGCAACGGTCGCGGCGGCTAACTACGCTGCTGCCCGCACGGAAGCCGGTGCGCTGGTCTCGGTGGCTGGCGGTGGCGACACGGTTGCCGCACTCAACCATGCCGGCGCTGCCGACAAGTTCACCTATGTTTCGACCGCCGGTGGCGCGTTCCTTGAGTGGATGGAAGGCAAGGTTCTGCCTGGCGTCGCGGCATTGAGCAAGTAACCAGAGCTATATCGATTTAAGAGAAACCAGCATCATTCCGTTTGTCTTTGGTGTCTGCTAGGCAGGAATGAAATGAGAGAAGGAGACGCGAAAAGATGAGCGAACGTCTTGAAGACATTGCAGCCCGCATGATGGCATCGGGCAAGGGTATCCTTGCTGCGGACGAGAGCACGGGCACGATCAAGAAGCGCTTTGACACGATCGGAGCTGAATCGACCGCTGACACGCGTCGTGACTACCGCGAGATGCTGTTCCGCGCCGATGCGATGAAGGATTACATCTCCGGCGTGATCCTTTACGACGAGACCCTGCGCCAGAGCGCCAAGGACGGCACACCGCTCGTAGAACTCATCAAGACTGCTGGTGCCGTTCCAGGCATCAAGGTCGATGCTGGTTCCAAGCCGCTCGCTGGCTTCCCGGGCGAGTCGATTACCGAAGGCCTCGACGGCCTGCGTGAGCGCCTGAACGAGTATTACGAGCTCGGCGCACGCTTTGCCAAATGGCGCGGCGTTATCAATATCTCCGACGTGTTGCCGACCCGTGGTGCCGTTCGCCAGAACGCGCAGGCGCTCGCCCGCTACGCTGCGCTTTGCCAGGAAGCCGGCATCGTTCCGATCGTTGAGCCGGAAATCATGATGGACGGCGAGCCGGGCGACCACTCGATCGACCGCTGCTACGAGGTTACCGAGTTCGTTCTCAACACGGTTTTCGATGAGCTTTACGACGCACGCGTCAGCCTTGAGGGCATGGTCCTGAAGCCGAACATGGTCATCGACGGCAAGAACGCACGCAAGGCATCGCGTGAGGAAGTCGCCGAGAAGACCGTTCGCGTCCTCAAGTCGACCGTTCCGTCTGCCGTTGCCGGCATCGCCTTCCTCTCCGGCGGTCAGTCCGACGAGGAAGCAACCGCGCATCTGTCGCTGATGAATGAGCTGCACAACCCGTCCTGGCCGCTGACCTTCTCCTACGGCCGCGCCCTGCAGGCTGCTGCGCTTAAGGCTTGGGGTGGTAAGGCTGAGAATGTCGCTGCTGGCCAGGCCGCCTTCGCGCACCGCGCCCGCATGAACAGCCTCGCTGCTACCGGCCAGTGGAAGCTGGACCTAGAGAAGGCTGCTTAATCAGCGTTTCACTTTGATTCTAAAGGCGCGCGAGCAATCGTGCGCCTTTTTTGTTTTTGCCGATAATCG
Organism: Nitratireductor aestuarii; assembly: GCF_014641695.1. Lineage (GTDB taxonomy): Bacteria > Pseudomonadota > Alphaproteobacteria > Rhizobiales > Rhizobiaceae > Chelativorans > Chelativorans aestuarii. Next base: position 26,293 of record NZ_BMIF01000003.1, read on the forward strand.
TCTCGGTTGAACTTGATATGTTCTGGAGTGGAAAGATTATCCGTGGCTCAGTAGTACTGTCGCACCCATAGCGATGAGCGCGACCACAGCCAACTTCCAGAAATCGCTGCGTTTCCTGAGGCCAGGAAGCCCAAGAGGGCGTATGATATGCAGGATCATCATGGCGATGATCAGATATGAAAGAACTTTTGTCGCCATACGGGGATCTGATGTCCTGCGTTTTGAGGTTGATTTCTTTCACCCGAATTTGTTCACTTGTCAAAGCAGGACAATGATCTCCTTGTCCTTTCGGCCATTGAGGCAGGAAAGGCAGGGTTAGGAGGAGAAGCATGGCATCGCGTTATCATGATGTGTATCGCGAGTGGAAGGACAATCCGGATCAGTTCTGGGCGCATGCGGCTGATGAGCTTCGCTGGTTCTCCCCCTACGAGAAAGTCTTCGATCCTGAACAGGGCGTCTATGGCCGATGGTTCGTCGGTGGCGAGTGCAATACGTGCTTCAACGCTGTTGACCGTCACGTCGAGGAAGGCCGCGCCGACCAGCTTGCGCTGATTTACGACAGCCCCATCACCGGCAGGCAGAAGAAGTTCACCTACGCCGAGCTTCAATCGGAAGTGCAGGCGCTTGCCGCCGTTCTGCGCCAGCAGGGCGTCGAGAAGGGCGACCGCGTCATCATCTATATGCCGATGGTGCCGGAAGCGCTGTTTGCGATGCTCGCCTGCGCGCGTCTTGGCGCTGTGCACTCGGTCGTCTTCGGCGGCTTTGCCGCGCCTGAACTTGCCGTCCGCCTGAATGCCGCGGAAGCCAGGGTGGTTGTCTCCGCCTCCTGTGGCATCGAGCCCGGTCGAGTTGTCGATTACAAGACGCTGCTCGACAAGGCGATCGAACTCGCAACGTACAAGCCGTCCGCCTGTGTCATCCTCCAGCGTGAGCAACAGCAGTGCGGGCTGATGGACGGCCGTGACATCGACATGCGCCAGGCGATGGATGCGGCACGTGGCGAGAGCGTTCCCTGCGTTCCGGTGGCGCCGACCGATCCGCTTTACATCCTCTACACGTCGGGCACGACCGGTGCACCGAAGGGCGTTGTGCGCGACAACGGCGGCCACATGGTCATGCTGAAATGGACCATGGAGCACGAATACGGCATCAAGCCCGGCGAAGTGTTCTGGGCCGCCTCGGACGTCGGCTGGGTGGTTGGGCACTCCTACATTGTCTATGCGCCGCTGCTGCATGGCTGCACGACAGTCCTGTTTGAAGGCAAGCCCGTTGGTACGCCTGACGCCGGTACCTTCTGGCGCGTGATCGAGGAGCACAAGGTTGCAGCCCTCTTCACCGCGCCGACGGCCTTCCGCGCCATCCGCACGGCCGATCCCGAGGGCGAGTTCATCCGCCAACGGGATCTTTCGAACCTGCGCACCCTGTTCCTGGCGGGCGAGCGCGCTGATCCGGAAACGATCAAGTGGGCCGAAAGGCAGCTCAAGGTTCCCGTCATCGACCACTGGTGGCAGACCGAAACCGGAGCGCCGATCAGCCACAATCCGGTCGGGCTTGGGCTGCTGCCGGTAAAGTACGGTTCGCCGGGTGTTCCCATGCCAGGTTACGCCATCGAGATCCTGGACGACGACGGTCACCAGAGTGCGCCGGGCACGCTCGGCAATGTCGTCATCCGCCTGCCGATGCCGCCGGGAGCGCTACCCACGCTCTGGAATGCGGACGATCGCTTCTTCTCGTCCTACCTTCACGACTTCAAGGGCTACTACAAGACGGCCGACGCGGGATACATCGACGAGGATGGCTACCTCTTCATCATGGCGCGCACCGACGACATCATCAACGTCGCCGGCCATCGCCTCTCGACCGGCGGCATGGAAGAAGTCGTGGCCGAGCATCCGGACGTCGCGGAATGTGCCGTTGTGGGCGTTGCCGACGAGATGAAAGGCCAGACGCCCTGTGGCTTCGTCGTTCTGCGGGCGAACTTCGACCGTGACTTCCGCGAAGTGGAGCGTGAATTGATTGCCATGGTGCGCGACCGGATCGGACCCGTTGCCGCATTCAAGGAGGTGATTGCGGTCAAGCGCCTGCCGAAGACGCGCTCCGGCAAGATCCTGCGCGCCACCATGCAGAAGATCGCCGATGGGCGTGACTGGACGATGCCGACCACCATCGACGATCCGGCGATCCTCACCGAGATCGAGGAGGCGCTACGCAAGAGGTGACCGCAGCGTTTCACCACTGACAGGCTCCTGACATAACGTTGTCAGGAGGGGTTGTGCAAATTGCGCCGCGAAACGACGGGGATTCGCACGAATTTTCTCACCTCATGTCGGGATGGGTGCTGGATCAGCGTCTTGGATATGAAGCGCTGCTGGACCCGCATCATGCCGGGCCCTGACAGCTGCGCCAAAAACTGAATTGAAGGGGATCGGTTCAGATGCGACGCGCAGATCGATTGTTTCAGATCGTGCAGCATTTGCGCGGTGGCCGTCTCGTCACCGCGCGCATGCTTTCAGAACGTTTGGAAGTGTCAGACCGTACCATCTATCGCGATATCGCGGATCTCCAGTCGACGGGTGTCCCGATCGATGGCGAGGCAGGTGTCGGATACCTGATGCGTGATGGCTTTGAGCTTCCGCCACTCATGTTCACGCGTGATGAGATCGTGGCTCTGGTGGCTGGAGCGCGCATGGTGCGCGCCTTCGGTGGCGCGGCCATGGCGCGTGCGGCGGAAGAGGCGCTGGTCAAGATCCGCGCTGTTCTTCCCGACACCGAAAAGGACCGCATTTCCAAGACTGAGATCCATACGCCGAGCTGGGGCATCAGCGATGCTGAGCGGCAGATCATCGACGTGCTGGAACGTGCGGTGGAGGACCGGCGGGTACTGCGGCTCGACTACTGCGACGAGCAGGAGAACATCACCAAGCGCACCGTCCGCCCGTTGGGCCTCTGGTTCTGGGGCAAGGTCTGGACGCTCGTCGGCTGGTGCGAGTTGCGGGAGAGCTTCCGCACCTTCCGGCTCGATCGCATTGTCATCCTTGAGGATGCGGGCAGGACGTTCCGTCCCGAGCGGGGCAAGCAGCTGGCCGATTTTTATCGCTGCATGGAGTTGCGGCACGGAAACGGGATGTAACCGACGCCATTCTCGCCAAATAAAAAAGCGGCGCCCTTGGGTGCCGCTTTTCACATAAACTTGAGCGCGCGGTGATAGGTTTTCCACACGCGTCTTGATCTAAATTAGCGTGCGCCGTCGATATCCCGACCCATGAGCGCAATGGCCTGCTGGTACACCGTTGCGGCGTTCCAGCCCTGGATAGCGGCGAAGTTCGGTTCACCCTCCTGATAACCGGCACCCGGGCGCCAGCCATGCGCACGCAGGAAGTTCGCGGTCGAGGCGAGAGCATCAGCTGTCGAACGAACCATGTCGATGCGGCCGTCGCCGTCACCATCCACGCCGTACTTCAGCACGCTTCCGGGCAGGAACTGCGTCTGGCCGATCTCGCCATGAGCAGCACCGACCGCCTGCGGCGTCAGGATACCGCGATCGATCAGCTGCAGGGCTGCGTAGAGGTGGTCGGTGAAGAACTCTGAACGGCGGCAATCATATGCCAGCGTCGCCACGGCCGAGATCGTGTTCTGGTCGCCCAGGAAGCGGCCAAAGCCGGTTTCCATGCCCCAGATGGCGATCAGCGGACCGGCAGGAACGCCATACTGGCGCTCGATCGCTGCAAACAGCGATGCCTTCTGCGCCTTGTGCTTCTTGCCCTGCGAAACAATGGTTGCAGAGCCACGCTTCTGCATAAATTCGTTAAGTGAGAGCTTGAAGCTCTTTTGGCCACGGTCGGCCGCGATCGTCTTGCGCGCGTAGGTCGTGCCCGCGAGCGCGTTCAGCGCGCGCTGTCCAACGCCACGTGCCGCAGCTTCCTGCGAGAAGCTTGTCTTCCAACGTTCAAACCCGCTTGCGTCATTGCCGCACGTGGCTGCACTGGCCGCGCCTGCAGTGAATACGCTGGATAAAAAGATTGCTGCGAATAAGCGCGCTTTGCCGCCTAGGTTCATGCCGAACTCCGTAAGCACTCATGGGTTGAAGGCTATGCGCCTGAAGTAAATTCAGGAGTCAAGCCCGTAGATAACATGGAACGAATTAACGTCGCCTTAGTTTGATCAGCGACTAACAAAAGGAGAATGGAAACATGATGGCAGCACTTGCAAAAAGTGCACTTGCGGCAGTTGCTCTTGTAGCTGTGGCTGGCTCGGCAGGCGCACAGGTGACGGCAGAAGCCGTGACCGATCTTAACGTGCGGGCAGGGCCAGGCCCCCAGTACCCGGTAGTCGGTGCAATCATGGCATCGGGACAAGCTACAGTTTCCGGCTGTATCGAAGGCAGCAAGTGGTGCCAGGTTACGGCCAATGGCGTTGAAGGCTGGGCCTACTCCGATTACCTCGTCACTTCCGCTGATCAGCAGACGGTTGTCCTGACCGAGCGTCAGTCGACCGTTCCGACAGTCACCTATGAGACGACCGCCAGCACGGGCGAGAACAACGCCGGCGCTCTGACGGGCGTTGCTACGGGCGCTATCGCCGGTGCAATCATCGGTGGACCGGTTGGTGCAGCCGTTGGTGGCGCAGCCGGCGCGATTGCCGGCGGTACTGTCGACACGATCACTCCGCCACAGGAGGTGGTGACCTACGTTCAGGAACATCGTCCTGAGCCCGTTTATCTTGAAGGCGAAGTCGTCGTCGGCGCATCGCTTCCCGAGACCGTCCAGGTTCAGGAAATCCCGAACTACGAGTACCGCTATGTGTCCGTGAACGGCCAGCCGGTTCTTGTCGAACCCGATAGCCGCCGCATCGTCTATGTGATGCGCTAAGCTGACTGAAACTGATTGATCTCGGAAACGGGCCGGAGACTTGACTCTTCGGCCCGTTTCCTGTTTAGAGACACGACTTTCGCGACGAGTTTAGACTCTGAGCAGCCGACCGGGACCCGATCCCGGAGGTCAACACCCGGCAGCGCGTGGCGCCCCCGGGTGCATTTTGGCTTTGCTCTCTGTTTAATCTTGCGCGCGAATGCATTACCTCTCGTGGACGGTTATTCCGCATCACGAGATCCAAAGGAGCGCGAATGTTTGAGAACCTCCAGGAACGCCTAGGCGCCATCCTGAACGGCCTGACTGGGCGGGGAGCCCTGTCGGAAGCCGATGTTTCCGCAGCATTGCGTGAAGTGCGCCGGGCTCTGATCGAGGCCGATGTCGCGCTCGACGTCGTTCGCTCCTTTACCGACCGCGTCCGCGAGAAGGCTGTCGGCGCGACCGTCCTGAAGTCGGTCAAGCCCGGCCAGATGGTCGTCAAGATCGTCCACGACGAGCTTATCGAGATGCTCGGCTCCGAGGGCGAGACGATCAGCCTCAATGCCCCGGCCCCTGTCGTCATCATGATGGTCGGTCTGCAGGGCTCCGGTAAGACCACCACCACGGCCAAGATTGCCAAGCGCCTCACCGAGCGCCAGGGCAAGAAGGTCCTGATGGCCTCGCTCGACACGCGCCGTCCGGCCGCCCAGGAGCAGCTGAAGCAGCTCGGCGAGCAGACCGGCGTTTCCACGCTTCCGATTATCGCCGACCAGTCGCCGACCGAGATCGCCCGCCGCTCTGTGCAGGCCGCGAAGCTCGGCGGCTACGATGTTGTTATTCTCGATACCGCCGGCCGCACGCACATCGACGAGCCGTTGATGGTGGAGATGGCTGGCATCCATCAGGTCTCGGCTCCGCACGAAGTTCTGCTGGTCGCCGACTCGCTCACCGGTCAGGACGCCGTCAATCTCGCCCGCAATTTCGACGAGCGCGTTGGCATCACCGGTATCGTGCTGACCCGCATGGACGGCGACGGTCGTGGCGGTGCAGCGCTCTCGATGCGCGCCGTTACCGGCAAGCCGATCAAGCTGATCGGTGTTGGCGAAAAGATGGACGCGCTGGACGAGTTCCATCCGCGCCGCGTCGCCGACCGCATCCTTGGCATGGGCGACATCGTCAGCCTGGTCGAGAAGGCTGCGCAGACCATCGATCAGGAACAGGCCGCTGCAATGGCCAAGAAGATGCAGGAGGGGAAGTTCGACCTGAACGACCTCGCCGAGCAGCTTCGCCAGATGCAGCGCATGGGTGGCCTCGGCGGCATCATGGGCATGATGCCAGGCATGGCCAAGATGAAGGATCAGCTGGCAGGCGCCGGCATGGACGACAAGGTGATCGCCCGTCAGATCGCCATCATCCAGTCGATGACCCCGGCCGAACGTTCCAATCCGGATCTGCTGAAGCACAGCCGCAAGCAGCGCATCGCTGCCGGTTCCGGCACCGACGCAGCCCAGATCAACAAGCTGCTGAAGATGCACCGTGGCATGGCCGACATGATGAAGGCCATGGGCGGCAAGGGCAAGAAGGGCGGCATGATGCGCGGCCTCGTTGGCGGCATGGCCCAGAAGATGGGCCTCGGCGGCCTTGGTGGCGGCATGCCGGATCTGTCAAAGATGGATCCGAAGCAGCTTGAGGCGCTGCAGAAGCAGCTGGGCGGCCCGGGCGGAATGCCCGGCGGCCTGCCGAAGGGAATGCCAGGACTACCGGGCGGGGGAATGCCCGGTCTTCCGGGCCTGCCGGGTGCCGGGTTCCCCGGCTTGCCGAGAAAGAAGTGAGGGGGAAAATGAGCACTGGCATGGACGAAGCAAGAGCCAAGCTCCTGGAGTATCGGGCTTCCATCGATAACCTGGACGCTGCACTCATTCATATTCTGGCCGAGCGTTTCCGCTGCACCAAGGCGGTGGGCGCGCTGAAGGCTGCCAACAAGATGCCAGCTGCAGACCCGCAGCGCGAGCAGCAGCAGATCGCCCGCCTGCGGCGTCTGGCTGATGAAGCACATCTCGATCCGGACTTTGCCGAAAAGATCCTGACCTTCATCGCTCGCGAGGTGATCCGTCATCACGAGGCGATCGCTGAAGAGCGTGCATCGGCGGGAAACTAGGCTAACCGAGGATCGCCCGCACTGCTCTCCCGGCGGCTTCGATGCGAGCCTCAAACAAGAAAAAGGCGTGAGGAATTGCGCTTCTAATCGGCAGGGTGACCTGCCTACGTGTTGAATGAAAGGAAAATACAATGTCCCTTAAGATCCGCCTTGCTCGCGCAGGCTCCAAGAAGCGTCCCTTCTACCACGTCGTTCTCGCTGACGCCCGCGCACCGCGCGATGGCCGTTTCCTGGAAGAGCTGGGCTCCTGGAACCCGATGCTCGCCAAGGATGCAGACCGCGTCGTTCTGAACGAAGAGCGCATCAAGCACTGGATCGCCCAGGGTGCACAGCCGACCGACCGCGTTCTGCGCTTCCTCGACCAGGCTGGCATTGCCAAGCGTCCGGAGCGTAACAACCCGAAGAAGGCTGAGCCTGGCCAGAAGGCTCAGGAGCGTCTTGCTGCAGCCCGCAAGGCTGAGGAAGATGCCAAGGCCGCTGCAGAAGCAGCTGCTGCCAGCGAGTAATCGCTTCCCGATTTCGAAAAGGCAGGTGGCGGTCTCCGTCGCCTGCCTTTTTTATTTGGAACGTCGTGGCAGGCATGGCGTTTGAACATTCCCGTGCCGCACCCCATATCCATGCAGGATATTCTTCGTTCCCGAAGAAAATGGGATGAGAATCCTTCCGTCCGGCAGGGCGGTGGGTTACGTCTGCTGTATTAGTCTCGGGCATAGGATTGAACGGAAGGCAGCATATGAACATTGCAGTGCCAGGTAGCGCCACCGAGGACCAGACGGTCGAGTTTCCGATTCCGGCTGGCGTGTTTGCCGAGCGCGTGATTTCCGTCACGCACTACACGGACAATCTTTTCGCCTTCCGTATCACACGGCCGCAAAGCTTTCGCTTCCGTTCCGGCGAGTTCGTCATGATCGGCCTGCCAAACGCTGCCAAGCCCGTTTTCCGCGCCTATTCGATCGCAAGCCCCTCGTGGGACGAGGAGCTCGAGTTCTTCTCCATCAAGGTTGCCGACGGTCCGCTGACCCAGCATCTGCAGAAGATCCAGCCCGGCGACACCGTTCTGATGCGCCAGAAGTCAACCGGCACGCTTGTGCACGATGCGCTGCTGCCGGGTAAGCGTCTCTACATGATCTCGACCGGCACCGGCATCGCGCCTTTCGCGAGCCTCGTGCGCGACCCGGAGACCTACGAAAAATTCGACGAGGTCATCCTCACCCATACCTGCCGCGACGTCGCGGAGTTGAAGTATGGCGAGGAACTGATCGCGGACACGCGTGAAGATCCGCTGATCGGCGAGCTGACGGAAGGGCGCCTGAAGCATTTCGCTTCCACGACCCGCGAAGCCTCACCCGAAATGGGCCGCATTACGACCCTGATCGAGAACGGCCGCCTGTTTGAAGCTCTGGGGACAGAACCCCTCAACCGCGAGGTTGACCGCGTCATGATCTGCGGCTCCATGGCCATGATCAAGGACGTCAAGGAATTGGTGGAGAAGGCGGGGCTGAAGGAAGGCTCCAATTCCGAGCCTGCCGATTTCGTGGTTGAGCGCGCGTTCGTAGGCTAAGCCCAATCGCTCCAACGGAGTCACTTTCGTTACAGGATTAAAGGGCGTTGGAGGGTAATTACTCCGCTACATTTCCTTGTAGACGGAGAATTGCCCATGGCTAACCTTTTGATGGTTCCAGGTCGCAGCTCCTGTGCTGGTATCGATCATACCGACTTCAGGGCACTTCGTTTGTCGGCGGAGAAAGGTTCGTCGAGGTCCATGATCGAAAAGGCCTGGACGGCGATCAAGGACTGGTTCTGCGGCACAAAGGTTGGCGCAGCGAAGGATTGCCTGTTGAAGCTTTACTCGGCGGAGAGCACGGATGCCGAGAAGCTCTCCGCTTTCCGCGAACTCAAAAACCTCGCTGCCGAACCTTATCAGAAGCATTTTGTAGAACGGCAGGAACCCAGCCACCTGTCCATCTGGCTTTTCATCGGACCAGATGCCGCGATCATTCAGCACGACCTCGTTCTGGACGATCCCAAACAAGCTTGAGTTTCGAGAGCGTCAAGAGCTTCGAACATGGTGGCGGACTGCTCTCGCGTGCTATAGATAACCAAGCAAGCGAGAGAGAGTAGCCATGGCGGAAACATTTGTAATTGCACAAGGCGGCGGTCCAACCGCTGTGATTAACCAGACCGTTGTTGGCGCCGTGCTTGAGGCGCGGAAGCTCTATCCCAAGGCCCGGGTTCTGGGCGCTCTGCACGGCATCCGAGGCGTGCGCGACGGCAACCTCGTGCCCCTTTCGGAGCTCTCTGAAACCGAGCTCAGGGCAATTGCGGGGACGCCAAGTGCAGCCCTTGGCAGCACGCGCGACAAGCCCGACGAGGCCTATTGCGCAACGGTTCTGAAGACCCTGCAGCACATCGGTGCAGACGCGTTTATCTACATCGGCGGCAACGATACGGCGGGAACCCAGGGCATCCTGAGCAAGGCCTCAGCTAGGCAGATCGCCTGTATCCATGCGCCGAAGACAATCGACAATGACCTGGTTCTGAACGATCACACGCCGGGCTTCATTTCGGCCGCGGAATTTGTTGCCGGCGCATTCCTGAGCGTCGATCTCGATTTCCATGCGCTTCCCGGCATCTATGTCGGCATCGTCATGGGCCGGCACGCTGGCTTCCTGACAGCGGCATCGGCAGCATGGTCGATGGACGAGGAAAGCGGTCCGCATCTGATCTATGTTCCGGAGCGTGCGTTTGATCGTCAGCACTTCATCGATGACGTGAAGTCCGCGATGTCACGGCACGGCCGCTGCGTGGTTGCCATGTCCGAGGGCGTTTCGGGCGCGGATGGCCGTTCGCTGGTGGAAACGCTGGTGCCGGCGGAAAAGCTGGAGCGCGACCAGCACGGCAACGTAAAACTCTCTGGCACCGATCTTGGTGCTGCTGTGGAACGCATGCTGGCCGAGGATCTGCCGGGCAAGCGCGCCCGCGTGGATACGTTCGGTTACCTGCCGCGCGGCAACATTGCTACGCTAAACGAAGTGGATGCACGTGAGGCCTTCGCCGCTGGTGCTGCTGCAGTGCGCTTTGCCGAGCAGGGAAGCACGTCGGTTGCTCTTCAGTTCGATGGCTCGAAGACCATCTTCAGGAACGTTCCGCTGGATCAGGTGGCAGGCAAGACGCAGCACATGCCGGATAGCATTCTCGACCCGGACCAGAACAGGCTTTCAGCCGAAGGCGTCAAGTATTTCGAGCGCCTTGTGCCGCGCCGCTATCAGGTAGCAAAGCCCTTCGTGTGAGCTTTCACCCTGTCATTATCAGGACAAGTTCTGCACAACCTGAAGATAAAAGACTCGACGGCGCGCAAGTGCCGTCGTTTTGCCTTTTAATGTCTTGTTACCAATAATCTTCGGTAATTTTATTCTGAATAATATTTATTTTACATTCGTATAGTTGGAGTTATTCCGCTGTGATTGCATTTTATATGGCAAGTAAAGTTGGGGACCTGCAGGTATCTCAGACTGATATCCGTTATGCGCAGAAACCGGACACGCTTGGTGCCAAGCTAAACCGTGTCTGGGACCACATCACCGACTGGTTTCTTGGAACGAACTATGTTCAGGCTAAGGACAATCTGGCTGTTCTGTACAATGCCGAGGCCTCGCCGCGCGAGAAGGCGGAAAGTTTTTTCAAGCTCAAGGCTCTTGTGGCGCCCGCCTATCAGGACCGGTTTGTCGTTACCATTGAACCGTTTGGCTATTCACTCGAGATAAAGTACGGCGGTGGGCTGGAGCCCTACTCCTTTTCGGTTCAGATCTGCGATCCGGTTCGTTTGACCAAAACTCTGAATGATTATACGCGCTGGAGCATCACGGACGCGACGGAGCGAGCCAAGTACGAGAAAGCGTTGCAGAAGGATTTTGGTCGCAGCAGTTACCGCCTTCGCTCGGAACCGATTCGCTTCACCGACAAAGAGCCCCCGCTGACCACGTTCGGGGAAGCGATTGGCAATATTCCGGGAAATGAAAAGCAGAAGCAGGCAGCCATTGCCATCGCCTCCCAGAAGCTCTTTGCCCTACTTATATATTCATCCTGCGAGGTTCTCGATCCCAGTCAATTGATGCACTTTGGAGGGAAGGGGGAGACAAGCTTCAACTTCTTTTCGGACAAGAAGGGTGGCGTCATCATGCATGCTCGTTCAACAACGCAATGGCAATCCGATATCAAGGGCTCTGAGCTCAGGAGGCAACTGGAAGCTATCGCCGGCCCCCAATCGCCTATGCTCCTCGCCCCGGTGTACGATACCCAGATACTGATAGATTCAGATGGCAAGGCAACGGTTCTATCGGCAGTGATAGGCATTGATCCAGTCCGGAAGTAAGGAGCTGCAAGATCATCAAGAAAAGGCCTGACGGCATCTGTTCCGTCAGGTAGCAACCCTCTGCCTGCTGTCATTTTTGAGACAGTGTACCGAATGAAACAATTTAGCTTGAACCCATAGGCGTGAGTGTACGCCATTGGTTTTTAGATATTGCAGGTTGTTTCATGGCTACAGTACTCGGGATCCAGGGCCGTTTCTTCGATATTTCGCTCAACCCATCCGATATCAAGGCTGCCAGCGCCGGGCAGAGTGACCGGCCTTCGATTGCCCGCACGATCGAACGGATCTGGGATACGATCAAGGATTGGTTTTGCAGGACGAATGTGCGTGAAGCCAAGAGCCATCTGTTTACGCTCTATGACCCCAGCGCGACAGATCGCGATAAGGCTGTGGCGTATTTTGCCCTGAAGAACCTGGTCGGTGGCGGTTATGTCGATCGATTCACGGTCGAAATGATGCCGTTCGGCTATGAACTCAGGATCGACTACGGCTCGGGCATCCCATCTTTCACCCATTCGGTCGAACTCTGCAGTGGCGATATCCTTGCAGAGAAGCTCAACAAGGATATCTCCGAAGCCTGGTCCGATCCCGATGCCAGGTGCCGTTTTCAGGGCGAGCTTGTAAGGGATCTCGGGCGTGCGATCTACATGGTTGATGGCAGTGAGATTCCGCACATGGACGCCGATAGGGCGGGTGACCTTGCAAGGTTGAGAAGCCTCAAGACTGCAATCTCCGGCCGATTGCATGCTTCGCCAGAGCAGCTCGGTGCGCTCGAAGTGATCACGTACCAGAAACTCTTTGCCATGATGATTCAGTCGTCACTCGAGCTCCACGGACTGCCCATGGCCTATGACCTGCTCCAGATCAGGGGGCATGGGCAGACGACGTACCAGATGACGAAGATCGGCAACGATATCGAGCTTTACGCCAGCTTCAGCTCCGAATGGATGCTGGGCAACCAGGAGCAGACGACCTTCCTGCAGGCGCCCGCCTTCGACACCCGCATCCTCGTGGCTCCGGACGGTACAGCTAAGGTTATATCCGCGCTCTGCGGCGCTACTCCGAATGACGAAGCGGCCACACTTCGCTGACCCATTGGGCAGTCGCTAACATTTGAATGGAACGCTGAGCAATCGCGGTTGTTATAGTCTCATACATGTCGCCGCAAAGACGCGACAGGAGGCTGAGATGAACAGGATAGTACAGAGTGGGTTAGGACTGATGGTCCTGACCACGGTAGGATTGTTTTCGCAATCGACCACCGCTGTCACCGAGACCCAGATTTGCGGCCCCCGTGAGGATGTTGTTCAGCAGCTTGGAATGCAGTTTGCAGAATCCCAGAAGGCCATCGGCCTGCTTGGTGAAGATGCCGTAATGGAGGTCTTCGTCTCCGACCACGGGAGCTGGACCATCCTGACCACCGACGTAGATGGTGTCAGCTGCCTTCTGGCTGCCGGTGAAGCCTGGGATGATACGTCCATCACCACCGTGGGGCAGGGCGTTTAGGGCCGAAATCCAGTCTGTCAGCCGAGCTGCTCGGCACGATCGAGCGCCTTGATCATGCTGATGCCGAGCAGGAACTCGCGGCGGGAGGCCTGATCCGCCATCCGATCCTCCATCGTCTTGCGGAAGATCGCCTGGTCTTGTGGCGTGGCCGCCTCCAGGTCCAGCTTGTTCTGAATAGTGCTCGTCTGGATGTACTCTTCCGTCACGCGGCGCCGTTGCAGATCGTAGCGCTCAAGCTCTTTTTCCGGCGCTCCTTCATTCCACACCGAGATCATCCACCCGGTTAGGTTTACGGCATCGTGAATACCGGCGTTCATGCCCATACCGCCAAGCGGGTTGCTTATGTGCGCTGCATCGCCTGCGAGGAAGATGCGGCCCTGCTGGAATGTGGAGGCAGCCCGCTGATGCACGCGATAAAGCGTCCGATGCGAAATTTCGAGGTCGACCAGCTCCGGCAGAACGCCGTGAAGAAGAGCTTCGCCGAATGAATCCTCGAACGCCTCTGTATCTGGTATCCCCACTGGAACAGGAAACATCACGCGCCAGTGCCCTGGGATCTGCAGGAAGGAATGCCACGTTTCCGGGTGCGATACATAGGAAACGCTGTCCAGTTCCGGAATACGGCGCGCAAGATCCTCCGGCGTAGTGAGGACGAGGAACCGTTCTGTCCAGGTGAACCCTTCGAATGGGATGCCGAGGTACTGCCGGATGGCCGAACTTGCGCCATCCGCAGCGATCACCCACCGCCCCACCTGCCGCGTGCCGTCCGCAAGGATGACGCCAGCCCCACGATCATTCTGAAACGTGGAACGAACCTGGCTGTTGAAGTGCATCTGGAACAGCGGCGAGCAGCGCAGATATTCCAGAAGGATTTCACAGAGCCGCCATTGCTCGCATTGCAATCGAAATGGGTGACGCGTGTGGTCGGCAATTTCGGCAAAGTCAAAACGTCCGAGCAAGCCATCGTGCTTGGAGCGATATTGTACGTTGCGCGCAACAAGACCCTCCTCCATCAGCGACGATGCCACGCCCAGGTCGTCGAGCATGTCGAGTGTTGGCGGGTGAAAGGTGGACGCGCGAGACAGTCGTGAAATACCGTCGCCGGCTTCAAGCACGGTCACCGGAATACCCGCCTGAACCAGACGGGCAGCCGCGACCATGCCGACCGGTCCGGCGCCGGCAATGATTACACGCTGTTCGCTCACGCGTTTACCTCGCAGTATGAAGCGTCGATGTTTGTTGGTTGCAGGTTGGATCCGACGACGTGGATCGTCTTCCAGCAACTCAGGTCACCTTCAGGATTTTCCGGCTAATGAACTGGAGCGCTTCAGCCGCCTGATAGGCCTTTCGGGACCGCGACTCGAGATGGTGCGCGAGATTTCCACTTGTTCTTGATGCATCAAGGGGGTGGCAGGCGTGGGTAGATTGAACTACGTGTTCGCGCATGGCGATCGAGATGCCCGCTGCGGCGTTTATCGCCTTGAAATTCGATCAGGGAATTTGTCTGGATGACCGTATCTGATGTAGCCGAAATCTCCGGAGATCCGCGTGACGATACGCGGGCATTCCGCAGGGCCCTGGGTCAGTTTGCGACCGGCGTAACCGTCGTGACAACTGAGTCAGATGGGCGGATGGCAGGCGTAACGGCGAATTCTTTCTCCTCCCTCTCGCTTGATCCGCCGCTCATCCTTTGGTCGATCGCAAGAACTTCGCGGAGCTTCTCCATCTTTGAGAGCGCCTCGCATTTTGCCGTATCGATCCTGGGTGCAAACCAGCTGGAGGTCTCCCAGGCTTTCGCGAGCTCCTCTGAAAACAAGTTCGAGAACGTTGCCTGGCGCAGGGGGCTCAACGGCGTTCCGCTGGTTGAAGGTGCGATTTCTACGCTCGAATGCGCTACAGACCGCATCTACGATGGCGGCGATCACATCATCATGGTTGGCCGCGTGGAGCGCTATTCCTACACGGACGGCGACGCGCTTCTCTATGTTCAGGGCCGCTACGGTGTGGCCGACGAGCATCCGCTGTTGAAGGTGAGCCCGGCCCAGCAGGTCGAGCAGGTGGTGGAGCGCGAAGACCTGCCGCTTCCGACGCTGCTTTACTTCGCCCATCATGTGCTGTCCGCCCAGTTCGAGACCTACCGTGCGCAGCATGGCATTACCCTTGCCGAAAGCCGTGTGATCTACACGCTCGAGACGGAAGGACCGATCTCTCAGGCCTGTCTGACGGAACGCAGCCACCTGGTTGAACGGGCGACGAGGGAAGCGCTGGACATTCTCCTGTCGAAGGGGCTGATCGTTGAGGTCGGAAATGACAGCTACGCGCTCTCCGAGGCGGGTAACGAGGTGGCAAAGCAGCTCAATCACGCCCGCAGAGAGTTTGAGCGCAAGATCACGGCGGGCATGAGCCGCGCCGACGAGCGGAAGGTCAAGGAGATCCTGCACAAGCTCATTCGCGAGAACTACGACCCTGCAAACTGAAGGCCACCCTTGCTCTAATACGTTGTCGAGTTAGGCTGGCTCAAGCCTTGTTCAATCAAATAACCGTGTTTGCTTGAAGATGCGCAGAGCGCGTCGGTAGGCGAAGTTCACCCCGTGTGGCGGAACGCGGCTTCGGCCTGCTTCTTCAGCATGCGCATCAGCGCGTCGGTTTCCTTCGCTGCGGCCTTTTCATCGCCATTCAGAATAGCGCTGATGATGCGAACGTGCTGCTCGGCGGCATAGGCGAGGTTGCGCTCCGCCTGATAGCGAAACCAGAAGCGGCGGCTGTGTGTCTGGAGCGGCGCCACTACGCGTGATGCAAAGGAATTGTCCGCAGCACTTGCGACGGCAGCGTCGAGTTCCTTGTCGGCTGCCAGATAGGCCAGTACGTCGTTGGCGACGACAGAGCGCTGCATGTTGAGCGCTGCTTCATGGAAGCGCGATGCGGTTTCGGGTGTGACGAGCCGAGCGGCAGCCTTGGCGAGGGTGATTTCCAGATACTGACGAGCCTCGATGACCTTCAGCCAGTCGGTTGTGTTGAGGGCCGCTATGGCAATCCCCGCGCGCGGGCGCACCTCCATCAGGCCTTCCCAGGCAAGCCGCTGAATCGCTTCGCGAACGGGCGTCCGCCCGAGGTCTAGCCGCTCGATGAGAACGCCTTCCGTCGTGACCGAACCCGGCGGCAATTGCAGCGTGACGACCAGTTGCTCCAACGCCTGATATGCCTTTTCGGCCACGCGTTCGGGTCGAAGCGGGTCGTTCAAGAAGCCTGATATGCTAGCGTTGTGGTACATTGCTCCAGATGGCATCCTATGCGCGTTGACAGCAACACCCAATTCTTAATATATCACTGATATATCAATAGGGAGCGGTTTTCAATGTGGAGTGGCGTATTTCCGGCAGTTACCACGAAGTTCACCCCTGACGATCATATCGATCATGCGGAGATGGAGCGGTGCATAAGTCTCCTGATCGAAGCTGGATGTGATGGCCTGATCATGGGCGGTTCGCTCGGTGAAGGCTCTATGCTGAGCACGCACGAGAAGCTCGCGATTCTGAAGATCGCTCAAGGCGTTGCGGGCGGAAAGTCAGTTTTGCTGACGATCAATGAGGCTGCGACGCGCGATGCTGTCGAGCTCGCTCGCAAGGCTGCCGCTGCCAAGGCCGACGGATTGATGCTGGTGCCAAGCCCGATATATCACACCGACCCGCAGGAAACGATCGACACGATGCGGGCGGTGGCGGAGGCTTCGGGCCTGCCGGTCATGATCTACTCCAATCGCATCGCTTATCGCGTCGACGTGACCATCCCGATGCTTGAGGAGATCGCGAAGGACGACCTGTTCGTGGCGATCAAGGAGTCCTCCGATGATATCCGACGCACCACGGACATCATCAATGTCTTCGGTGACCGTTTCGACGTCTTCACTGGCGTCGACAATCTCGCCTACGAGGCGCTTGCCATGGGTGCTGATGGCTGGGTGGCTGGCCTGGTCACAGCCTTCCCGCGTGAGACGGTGGCGATCTATCGCCTCGTCAAGGCAGGGCGCATGGAAGAAGCCCGGGAAATCTACCGCTGGTTCCGTCCGCTGCTCGATCTGGATGTATCAACCTATCTTGTTCAGAACATCAAGCTTGCCGAAGTTCATGCTATAGGCTCAAACGAGCGCGTCCGCATGCCTCGCCAGCCGCTTCGCGGTGAACGCCGGGCTGCGGTCGAAAGCACGATCCTCGACCGGCTGGCCAAACGGCCGGCGCTGCCCGAATTTTGACAAGGAACGTAAAGTGCCTCCACAAAGTCCCCCGGTGACGACTGAAATCCTGGTGCTGGGTGGCGGCATCATCGGCGTCACCGCGGCGACTTACCTCGCCGAAGCTGGCCGCAAGGTCATGGTCATCGACCGATCGGGCATTTGCGAGGAGACGAGTTCCGGCAATGCCGGAGCATTGGCGTTTGCTGACATCCTGCCGCTCGCCCAGAAGGGCATGCTGCGCAAGGTTCCAGGCTGGCTCGCCGACCCGCTTGGCCCGCTCGCCATCCCGCCCGCCTATTTTCCGAAGCTCCTGCCGTGGCTGATGCGGTTTTTGCTCGCGGCCCGTCCAGCCCAGTTCGAAACGGCGGTATCCGCTCAGGCCCAGTTGATGAAGCTTGCCCAGCGCGAGTGGCAGATCCTGCTGTCACGTGCGAGCCTCACGCACATGCTGCGCGAGGATGGCGCGCTGGAGCTCTATGACAGCGAAGCGGAGTTCACCGCATCGTCGGTGGTGGACGAGGTCCGCCGCCGCTTCGAGGTGCCCTTTCTCACGCTTCGTAGTGGAGAGATAGCTGAGCTGCAGCCAGGTCTCTCCGACCGCTTCCGCTTCGCGACCTTCCTGCCCGGCTGGAAGACCGTGGCCGACCCGCGCCAGCTGGGACAGGCGATCTGGACCTATGCCGAAAGTGCCGGCGCCAACTTCAGCCCCGCCAATGTGACGGAGGTGAAGCTGAATGGCGGAATGATTTCCGTCCGCACCGCCGACGGCCGAACCTTTCTGGCACAAAAGCTGATCATAGCGGCTGGCGCCTGGTCCCATCGCTTCACGCGCGTGTTCGGCGATCCGATCCCGCTCGAGACCGAGCGCGGCTACAACACGACGCTGCCGCCGGGCGCCTTCGACGTGCGCCGGCAGCTGACTTTCCCGAGCCACGGTTTCGTCGTCACACCTCTCGCGACAGGTGTTCGTGTAGGCGGGGCGGTAGAGCTCGGTGGATTACGTAGACAACCCAATTTTGCCCGCTCACAGGCGATGCTAAGCAAAGCCGCCGCGTTCCTGCCGGGCCTCAAGATTGAAGGTGGTCGTCAGTGGATGGGCTATCGCCCCTCTCTGCCGGATTCCCTGCCGGTCATCGATCGTTCACGCCACTCGCCGAATGTCTTCTATGCTTTTGGTCACGGCCATCTTGGCCTGACGCAGGCCGCGGCAACTGCCCGCCTGATTCGTGACCTTGTGCTCGAACAGGACCTGCCGCTAGACACCGAGCCCTTCAAGGCCAGCCGTTTCAAGAGGTAAGAGATTGATGCGCCACAGCTTCTTCTGCATCGACGGTCACACCTGCGGTAACCCGGTCCGCCTCGTGGCGGGAGGAGCGCCCAATCTGCGAGGCACCACTATGCTGGAGAAGCGCGCGCACTTCCTAGCAGAGTTTGACTGGATCCGCACCGGGCTGATGTTCGAGCCGCGCGGCCACGACATGATGTCGGGCTCCTTCCTCTACCCGCCGACCCGCGAGGATTGCGACGTCGCCATTCTCTTCATCGAGACGTCCGGCTGCCTGCCCATGTGCGGCCACGGCACGATCGGCACGGTGACCTTCGCCATCGAGCACAGCCTGGTGCAGCCGAAGACACCGGGATCGCTGCGCATTGATGCACCAGCCGGTCTGGTGGTCGCCGAATACCGGCAAGAGGGTGGGCGCGTCCGCGAAGTGCGGATCACCAACGTCCCCTCGTTCCTGTACGCGACGGATATCGAGGTTGAATGTCCTGACCTCGGAACGCTGAAGGTCGATGTCGCCTATGGCGGCAATTTCTACGCCATTGTCGAGGAGCAGGAGAACTTCCGCGACATGGCAGACTACACGGCGGCAGACTTCATCCGCTGGAGCCCCGTCCTGCGCCAGCGGCTGAACGCGATGCGCGAGTTCGTCCATCCCGAGCAGCCTTCCATCAGGGGGCTGAGCCACATCATGTGGACGGGTGCCGCACAGAGCCCGGAGAATTCCGCGCGCAACGCCGTCTTCTACGGCGACAAGGCGATCGACCGTTCCCCCTGCGGTACCGGCACTTCGGCCCGCATGGCGCAGCTCTATGGCAGGGGCAGACTGAAGCCGGGCGCGGATTTCAATCATGAATCCATCATCGGCTCCGTCTTCAAGGGCCGCATCGAGGCAGAAACCAAAGTTGGTGAACTTCCTGCGATTATTCCTTCCATCGGCGGTTGGGCCAAGATGACTGGGCTCAACACCATCTTCATTGATGAAGATGATCCCTTTGCGCATGGTTTTAGCGTCACTTGATGGATTACTATGTTCTATCTTGATGGATTAAATTGATTAAACTAGGCTGACCCCCTGAACCGGAAAGGGAGACCGGAATGGGAGTTGAGAACAGAGGAAGTTCTCTGAATCCGAGGAGATGTAATCCATTACCTTGCAAGCATTCCCATGCATTGAGCATCGGGGGATAGTTCGAAGTTGAATGCTGAAAGAGGCGAAAACGCCCGACATCGTTCAACAGGGGAGCACAACAAAAAGAAATGCGCATGATGCGACATTTCCGGGAGAGCTTAGTACATGGAGTATTTTCTCCAGCAGCTTATTAATGGGCTGACGCTGGGATCTATCTACGGTCTGATCGCGATCGGCTATACGATGGTCTACGGCATCATTGGCATGATCAACTTCGCCCACGGCGATATCTTCATGATCGGTGCCTTCATATCTCTGGCAGTCTTTCTGATACTGACGAGTATTCTGGGCTTTGCCTTCCTGCCGGTCGTCCTTCTCATTGTCCTGATCATAGCAATGCTCTTCACCGCCGCCTGGGGCTGGTCCGTCGAGCGGATCGCCTACCGGCCCCTGCGCGGGTCGTTCCGGCTGGCGCCGTTGATCACCGCCATCGGCATGTCGATCGTTCTGCAGAACTTCGTCCAAATCACCCAGGGTGCGCGCGTCAAGCCGCTGCCGCCTCAGGTGCAAGGCGGCATCACCCTCATTCCTCCCTCGGAAATCACCGGCGGCATCAGCGTCCAGCTGTCCTACATGCAGATCCTGATCATCGTCACCACCGTAGTCCTGATGGCAGGCTTCACGCTGCTGATCACGCGCTCGCCGCTTGGCCGTGCACAGCGCGCCTGTGAGCAGGACCGCAAGATGGCGGCCCTCCTCGGCGTTGACGTCGACCGGACGATCTCGCTGGCCTTCGTCATGGGCGCTGCACTTGCCGCCGTTGCAGGTTGCATGTTCCTCCTGCTCTACGGTGTAATCGACTTCTACATAGGCTTCCTCGCGGGCATCAAGGCGTTCACCGCCGCAGTGCTCGGGGGCATCGGCTCGCTTCCCGGCGCCATGCTTGGAGGCCTGTTGATCGGCCTGATCGAAGTGTTCTGGTCCGCCTATTTCACGGTTGAATACAAGGACGTGGCTGCGTTCTCCATCCTCGCAATTGTGCTCATCTTCCTGCCCTCCGGGCTCTTGGGCAAACCGGAAGTGGAGAAGGTATGATGGCAGTCACTTCTGCAAACACATCACCAGGCGCCAGGGCACGTCAGGAAGAAAACAGGTTTGCCCAAGCCGTACGCGATGCAGCGATTGCCGCCTTCCTGGCAGGCGTTCTCAGCTTCTTCTTCATCGGCTTCCGCACGGACATTGCTCCCGGCGGCCTCTCGCTGAAGATGCGCTGGTCGGCCTGGATCACCGCAATCGTCGTCGTCTTCGTCGGCCGGCTGCTGCTCAATCTCTTCGTCTTCAACCGGACGTGGTCGGGCTCTTCGACAAAGCCGCGATCGGCGACCGTGTCGGAACGCCTTCCGGATCTCGGCAAATGGCTGCTGCGCGCCTTCTTCATCTTCGCGCTGGTTCTGCCCTTCGTCGCCATGTACTTCTTCCCGAACCGCGACCGGCAGTTCATCGACATCGCCATCCTCATCATGACCTATGTGATGCTGGGGTGGGGCCTCAACATTGTGGTGGGCCTCGCCGGTCTCCTCGACCTGGGCTACGTCGCCTTCTACGCGGTGGGCGCCTATTCATTCGCGCTGCTTTCGACGCACTTCGAGTTCATCGGCTTTTGGACGGCACTTCCGCTCGCCGGCATGCTGGCCGCCTGCTGGGGCCTTGTTCTCGGCTTCCCCGTTCTCCGCTTGAGGGGCGACTATCTCGCGATCGTGACGCTTGCCTTCGGTGAGATCATTCGCGTCGTGCTGCTCAACTGGTACGAGTTTACAGGTGGACCGAACGGCATTTCGGGCATTCCGAAGCCGACCCTCTTCGGCCTGGAGTTTGCCCGAGGCGAAGGAAGCTTCGCATCCTTCTTCGGGCTCACCTATGACCCGATCCATCGCTTCGTCTATCTCTACTACATCATCTTCCTGCTCGCGCTCATCACCAACATCGTGACGATGCGCTTGCGCGCACTGCCGATCGGCCGCGCGTGGGAGGCGCTGCGTGAAGATGAGATCGCCTGCCGGTCGCTCGGCATCAACACCCGCAACACAAAGCTCACCGCCTTCGCGATAGGCGCGATGTTTGGCGGATTTGCCGGATCCTTCTTCGCAACGCGCCAGGGCTTCATCTCGCCGGAAAGCTTCAGCTTCATCGAATCGGCCATCATACTGGCGATTGTTGTTCTTGGCGGTCTGGGTTCCCAGATCGGCGTGGTGATCGCCGCGATCGTGATGATCGGCGGAACGGAGGCGCTGCGTAACCTGGGCTTCCTCACCTACATCTTTGGCCCCGGGTTCGACCCGGTACAGTACCGCATGCTGCTCTTTGGTCTCGCCATGGTCATCATCATGGTCTGGAAGCCGCGAGGCTTCGTCTCCACCCGCGAACCAACCGTTGCGCTCAAGGAAAAGAAACGCATCGGTGCGGACCTCGTCGCACAGGGGGAGGGCCACTGATGTCAGATACGTTGGTTGCACCAAACCCCGCCACGATTCCGAACTGGGAGGCAGACCCCGTCCTCACCGTCGAACACCTCACCATGCGCTTCGGTGGACTGGTGGCCGTGGGGGATCTGTCCTTCTCCGTTGGTCGGGGCGATATCACCGCCCTGATCGGTCCGAACGGCGCCGGCAAGACGACCGTCTTCAACTGCGTCACCGGCTTCTACAAACCCACCGAAGGCCGCATTGCCATGCGCCACGGTCCGGGCAAGCAGGCGGAGCTTGTCGAAGAAGTGACGGCGAGCGGCCTGCGCTGGAAGAAGGACGGAGAGCAGGGAGTCTTCCTCCTCGAACGCATGGCCGACCACGAGATTTCGGCCCGCGCCGGTGTCGCAAGAACCTTCCAGAACATCCGGCTCTTCAGCGGCATGACTGTTTTGGAAAACCTTCTGGTGGCGCAGCACAACCGTCTGGTGGTCGCTTCGGGCTTCTCCATTGGCGGCATTCTTGGCCTGCCCAACTACCGCAAGGCGGAAAGCGAGGCGGTCGACAAGGCGGTGCACTGGCTGAAGCAGACGAACCTAATGGATCGCGCAGACGACCCCGCCGGTGATCTTCCCTACGGTGCGCAACGCCGCTTGGAGATCGCACGCGCCATGTGCACCGATCCTTATCTTCTCTGCCTGGACGAACCGGCCGCTGGCCTCAACCCCCGCGAATCGAAGGAGCTCAACGAGCTTCTGCAGTATATCCGCGGCCAGGGAACGTCCGTCCTGCTCATCGAGCACGACATGGGCGTAGTCATGGAGATCTCCGACCACATCATCGTGCTCGACTACGGCGTCAAGATCGCCGACGGAGACGCAACGAGTGTCCGCACCGATCCCAAGGTCATCGCCGCCTATCTCGGCGTCGAGGACGAGGAAGATCTCGACGTTCCGGAAGTCCGCGAGCACGTAATCGAAACGATCGGCGAAGCGGCTATTGCGGATCTGGCGCCGCAACCCATGGCAGAGCGCGCACCTGTGACGTCAGCGGAACCGGCTCAGGCGGTCGGGAAGCCCAAGCGAGCCCCCCGGGCCCGCAAAGCTGCGACGGGAAAAACCGAAACAGCGAAGACGGCGGCACCTAAAACGCCCCGCACGCGAAAACCGCGCGGGACCTCCTCCAGTGATGGAGGCGCCACATGAGTGCAATCATTGAGAGGCCAGAACCGGTGACGGTTGCTTCGACTGAACCGCTCCTCGCCATCAGGGGCGTCGAGACCTACTACGGCAAGATCGTAGCGCTGCGCGGCGTCGACGTGGATGTCCATCGCGGGGAGATCGTGACGATGATCGGCGCGAACGGCGCCGGCAAGTCCACGCTGATGATGACCATCTGTGGTGACCCGAAGGCGCGTACCGGCACGATCACCTATGACGGCATGGACATTACGGGCCTGCCCACTCATCAGATCATGCGGCTGGGCATCGCGCAGTCGCCCGAGGGGCGGCGGATCTTCCCGCGCATGACCGTCATGGAGAACCTCCAGATGGGGGCGGCGCTGGTCGAGCCTTCCCATTTCGATGATGACCTGAGGCGCGTGTTCGACCTGTTCCCGCGGCTCAAGGAGCGCATCACCCAGCGTGGCGGCACGCTTTCCGGCGGTGAGCAGCAGATGCTGGCGATCGGCCGCGCGCTGATGAGCCGACCCAAGCTGCTGCTGCTCGACGAACCGTCGCTGGGTCTGGCGCCGCTGGTGGTGAAGCAGATCTTCGAGGCCATTCGGGAATTGAACCGTAACGAGGGCCTGACCGTCTTCCTGGTCGAGCAGAACGCATTCCATGCGCTTAAGCTCGCGCACCGGGGTTATGTGATGGTCAACGGCCGCATCACCATGAGTGGCACGGGCATGGAGCTTCTGAAGCGTGAAGAGGTCCGTGCGGCTTATCTGGAAGGGGGAGGGCACTAGTGGAAAAGGCAAATGGCCTCCTGTGGGAGGTTTCCCTCTGGGAATTCGTATTCGTCACCATCGGCCTGGGAGGAGGAGCGGCCTATCTCACCGGCCGCGCCGTGGCGAGGGCCTGGCATTCCAAAGTCGAGCTGGCAATCGACGTCGTTCTTCTGACACTGGCGTCCCGGTTCATCCACTTCTCGCTCTTTAAAGGAACGCTGACGAGCCTGCATTACTTCGTGGTCGACCTCATCGTCCTGATGGCGATTGCGTTCCTCGGGTACCGGATCACAAGATCCAAACAGTTAAGCAGGCAGTACAGCTTCATGTATAGGCGCAAATCCTTGCTCGGTTGGGAGCCGAAATAAGTAAAGCGCGGAGATCCACTGTGCGAGAGCCTTTATTTCCTCGTGAAGTTGAGCTTTCATACAGGGTAGTGCGGGAGTTCCCGCGTGTCGGCGGCGGGAATACAAGAACCAAGGTGCCGCTGACAAAACTGATTAACGAATGGGAGCAATCATGAAAAAGCAGTTGTTGGCAGGGGCAGCCCTCAGTGTTCTGATGACAGGTTCTGCCTGGGCAGAAATCGTAATTGCCGTGGCGGGGCCGATGACCGGTGCTTACGCCACGTTTGGCGAGCAGATGAAGGCGGGTGCTGAACAGGCCGTTGCCGACATCAACGAAGCTGGCGGCATCAATGGCGAAATGCTGCGTCTTGTGACGGGCGACGATGCCTGCGATCCGAAGCAGGCCGTGGCGGTGGCCAACCAGTTCGCCGCTGAAGGCGTCACCTTCGTGGCGGGTCACTTCTGCTCAGGTTCGTCCATCCCGGCGTCGCAGGTCTATGCCGAAGAAGGTATCCTGGAGATTTCGCCCGCATCCACCAATCCGGACTTCACCGACAAGCGCCCGGGCGACAACATCTTCCGTATCTGCGGTCGCGATGACCAGCAGGGCGAGATTGCCGGCAAGTTCCTTGCCGAGAAGTTCGCAGGCAAGAAGGTAGCCTTCATCCACGACAAGACCGCCTACGGCAAGGGCCTGGCCGATGCCACCATGGCTGTCTACGAGGCTGCTGGCGGCAAGCCGGTGCTGTACGAAGCCTACACGGCTCAGGAAAAGGACTACACCGCGCTCGTTTCCAAGCTGAAGCAGGAAGGCGTCGATGCCGTCTACCTCGGCGGCTACCACACGGAAGCAGGCCTGATCACCCGCCAGATGCGCGAGCAGGGCATGAGCACCGTGCTCGTTTCCGGTGACGCTCTCGTGACAGACGAATATTGGGCGATCACCGGCGACGCTGGCGAAGGCACGCTGATGACCTTCTCTCCGGATCCGCGCAAGAACGAGGAAGCCAAGCCGATCGTCGACAAGATGCTGGCAGCCGGCAAGAACACCGAAGGCTACTCGCTCTACACCTACGCTGCGGTCCAGATCTTTGCTGACGCAGTGAAGGCCGCTGGCAACACCGACCTTGAAGCCCTTGTGAAGGCGATGAACGAAGGAACGTTCAATACGGTTCTTGGCTCGCTCGAGTTCGACGACAAGGGTGACGTAACTCTGCCGGGCTACGTCTTCTACGAATGGAAGGGCGGCAAGTACGACTACCTGGAGCAGTAAGCTTCGACGCATACTGTGTGTCAGGTCAGCCGACCTGACACCAACGATCCGCAACCCGGACGAAGGTTCGGGTTGCTCACGTTTGGGGTACGCCTCTTTAGGGGCGAAGCCCTTCTTCCATCCGGCAACCATTGCCAAAGTTGCACGTTCGCTTGCGCGGGCACTTCACGCAACATGCACGAGAGCCGGATTTCGGAGCGGATAGAACGAATGAACCTCTCCCTTCCGGCCGATCGGCATTTCGCCAGTGCCAGTGGGCACAACAACCTCTCCGATCCAGAGGGACTTGAATGATCTCCAGTCAGGTTAGGGCAGGCCGGTGGGCGGTGGCCGCGTGCTTCTTCACCAATGGCATGATCATGGGAAGCTGGGTGCCGCAGGTCCCACTGCTTGCTCAGCGCTTTGACGTCGGCGAGGCGATGCTTGGTCTGCTGATCCTGACGCTCGGCCTTGGCGCAGTCGTCATCATGCCGGTTTGTGGCTGGCTGATCAGCCATACCAACTCCCGAGCCGTGCTGCGCGGATCGGCGGTGATCAGCGCCTTTGCGCTGCTTCTGGTGGCACTCGCGCCCAATCTTGCATTGGTAGCATTGGCGATTGCCCTGTTCGGCGCTTCCATCGGCGGCATGGATGTCGCGATGAATTCAAACGCCGTCGTTGTCGAGCGCCGCATGGGCCTGGCGATCATGTCCTCATCGCACGGCTTTTGGAGCCTTGGCGGCTTCACGGGGGCGGGTTTGGGCGGGAAAATAGCAGAAGCGCTGGGCCCCATCGGCCACGCCTCTGTGGTGACCGCCGCAGCCCTTGCCCTGCTGTCATTTGCACTTCCACGCCTGCTGGTGGAGCGGCAGCCTCAGCAGGCCTCATCCGACACGTCTCCAAAGGTGCGCTTTCCGAGTAATCCTGGGGTTTACCTGATCGGCTTGCTAGCGCTGCTCTGCATGGCGCCTGAAGGCGCGGTGCTCGATTGGGCTGCGCTTTATCTACGGCAGGAAATGGGTGCGAACCTCGCAACCGCAAGCCTCGCCTTTACCTTCTTCTCCGGCGCGATGGCTGTGATGCGCTTCATGGGTGATGGAGTGCGCAACCGGCTCGGCGCGGTGACCACCATTCGCATTTCAGGCACGGTGGCGGCGGTTGGAATGCTGGCAGCCGGCGCTTCATCGAACCCCGCGATCGCCATTGCTGCCTTCGCGGCGGCGGGGCTCGGCATCGCCAACATGGTGCCGATCGTCTTTTCTGCGGCGGGCAACCAGCCTGGTGTGCCTTCCTCCATCGGCATGAGCGTGGCGACGGCGATCGGCTATTGCGGGATCCTGGTCACGCCCTCGCTCATTGGCTTCGTCGCCGAACGGACCGGCTTCTCGCCCGTCTACATGAGCTTCGCGGTAATACTGCTGGTGGTCGTTCTATTGGCGGAGCGCTTGCGGCCCGCCGACTTTATCGCGACCCAGCCATCACCGGACGTTCCAAGATAACAGCTCAGCTGCTCGCTTCCTCGCGCAGCACCTTGCCCTTGTTGAGGAGCCAGACGAATGCGCCGCAGATGATATAGGCGGTGACACCGTAGAGCGCTGGCGGGATCGCCATCTCGGGCTCGTTCAGCATGTACTGGTTGAGCGTCAGGGTCATGACGAGCGCAGCGTTGTGGAGCGCGACACCCATGGCGAGCGCGATTGCATCGCGGCGATCAATCTGGAAGAGCTGCGGTACGTAATAGCCGACGGCGAGGCTTGCCATGCTGAAGGCGATGACCGTGAGGCCGACGATCGGACCCCATTCCACCACAACCCTCCACTCGGTGACGACCGCCGCAATCACGACGAAGATGAGGAAGAGCGTGGCGAGTGTCTTCACCGGCTTTTCCATGCGCGCAGATAGCGCCGGCCAGCGCCGGTGGATGAAGACGCCGCAGAGAACCGGAATCACAGCGATGCCGAAGATCTGCAGCACATGGTGGAACTGCACGGTGATCGGCTTGGTGTCACCAAAGAACGCTTCGAGCGAAATATTGCCCACGGTGGGAATGGTGATCGTGGTCAGAAGCGTGGTGACCGCCACGATACAGAGGCTGAGCGCCACATTGCCTTTGCCCAGATGCGTGAACAGCATGGCGGAAGTGCCGCCGGGACTCGCCGCCAGAAGCATCATGCCCACGGCGATGGCAGGCGGCAGGTTCGACACCGAAACCAGGGCAAAGCAGATGATCGGAAGGATCAGAAGCTGACAGCCAAGCCCGATCAGCAGGGGCTTCGGCCGGGAGATCACGCGGAAGAAATCGTCAAGGCGTAGGGACAGACCTAGCCCCAGCATGATGATGAACATCACTAAGGGCAGTCCGACACTGATGACGAGATTCGATTGCATGATAACTCCAGAAGGAGGCACTATTGCTTTGGAACAAAGGTAGCTGCGCTTCCAGTCGGCTGATAAATCTTTTTTCTCAATATGCCTACGGTCTTACCAGATTTTTTCTAATGCGGAAGACACGCATAACTTGTTGTATATCTTGGGCTTAAATTTTCGTAGTTGCGAGGAGCGCTGCTTTTCAGCACTCCCCGCCGCGTTGGTCGCGTCAAAAATGATCGCTACACATGAACCGGGGGTTGCAGCACAGCGGAGACTTGGACCTGCGGCTTTGCGCCGCTCCCGCTCGTTCGTACCCGACCGATTGCTGTAAATCCCGCCGCCAGGATTGGACCCAGCATCTGGCTATGAATGGGAGGCAGGTACCCAAGTCTTGCCCCGTTGGTCGTCACTACGGCGACGGCATTCGGATCGTACCCATAGCTGGGATCGGCAATCAGGTGCACCACCTCTCCCGTTTGGGGTACGTTGTCACCGCCACTTTGGCCAGTCACATAGGTGGTAATGACTGGTCCAGTTGCTGCAGCGGTAGCGGCTGCCGACTGGCGCGGCGCCAGGGCGAGGCCGCCAAGCCCGCCCAGAGCGCCAGCACCGAGGCTGCCGAGGAACGCACGTCGTTCCATCGCCGCCTCCTATAGCTGCTCGGCTTGCGCGCCGGAGTTCGGACGCGCGCGCCCGAGGTTCGGCTCTTCGCCGAGCGGTTCCATCAGACGGGTCGAGAAACTGTCGTTGCCGTCGATCGACTGGCCTTCGGACCAGCGGCCCTTCGGCGGCTCGCTGCCATCCTTCTGGAAGCCGAGGAAGGCATAGGAAAACTCGCGATTCTCCTCTTCCTGAGGATGGCTGTTCGGGATCGGGAACACATCCTGAGGCCCACCAAGCTCCTCCAGCGCCGCCATCCACTGGTTCTGGTGCATGGTGTCGCGCGCAATCAGATACTGGAGCATCTCCTTCATGCCCGGATCGTCCGTCATATTATAGAGGCGCACCGCGAGCACGCGGCCCGTGGACTCAGCCGCGACATTGGCGGTCATGTCGGCGGCGATATTACCGCTCGCATAGATGTGAGACATGTCGAAGGGGACGCCATCGGAATCGACCGGCATGGCCGAAAGTCCGGCCGACAGAAGGTTCTTCAGGTTGATGCCGTTGAGCACCGCGCCGCCAACCGGATCGGCAGACACCGCTTCCTGCAATGAAAGCGGAGCACCTTCCAGGTTAAGCGCGACGGCGGTCGCCAGCATCTCGATATGGCCGAGCTCCTCGGCGCCGGTGTTCAGCAGCAGCTCGCGAAACTTGGGATCGCCGCGGGCGCCCCACGCCTGGAACATGTACTGCATGGCGACACGGATTTCGCCTTCCACGCCGCCGATCGCCTGTTGCAGGGCACGGGCAAAGACCGGATTGGGTTTTTCAACGCGCACGGGGAATTGTAGCTTGTTGTCGGTGTAGAACATCGAGCATCCTTGGGTTGTGAGTGTGGGATAGGCACACGTCACCAACTTCATGATGCTCGTCATGTTCCAGGGCTATTTTGCCGCGATGGGATAGATGTTGGCGGGCGCTACCCGACGCCAACGTATTTCCGCACGAGTTCCGGCTCCGCGCGCAGGTCTTCAACGCCCATGGTGGCCTTCACCCGACCGTTCTCGACGAAGGAAACGCGGCTCGCGATCTCCAGCACCGCATCGACGCGCTGCTCGACCAGAATGGTGGAGACGCCCTGCTCGTGAAGTGCTGTGACCGCTTCGCGAATGCGCGCGATCATGGAAGGCATGAGGCCTTCCGTGGGTTCGTCCAGGAGCAGCACGTCTGGCTCGACGCAGAGCGCGCGCGCCATGGCGAGCATCTGCTGCTCACCGCCTGAAAGTGTGCTGGAACGCTGGTTCAGACGCTCGCGCAGAAGCGGGAAGAGGTTCAGCACGCGCTCGCGTGTCTCCTCGCCCTTGTTGCGGGCGAGCAGGCCAATCTGCAGGTTCTCCGCGACGGTGAGTTCTCCGAACAGCCGGCGGCCCTGCGGAACATAGGCGATGGCATGCTTGGCGATCTCGTGCGCCGGGAGCTTGCTGATTTCCACTCCGTCCTTGACGATCTTGCCGGAGCGCACCCGCACGAGGCCCATGATCGCCTTCAGCGTGGTTGTCTTGCCAGCGCCGTTGCGCCCGAAGAGGCAGTGCACTTCGCCCCGCGAAAGGTCGAGCGACAGGTCGTGCAGCACCTGCACCTCGTCGTAGAAGCAGTTGATGGACTGGATCGCTAGCGCCTGTTCCATGTCACGCTCCAAGATATGCGCGCTGCACGTCCGCATCATTGCGGATTTCTTCAGGCGTGCCTTCGGCCAGGATACGGCCCTGCTGCATGACGGTAATGCGTTGGGCAAGCTCCATCACGACATGCATGTTGTGCTCGATCAGCAGCACCGTCGTGTTTCGCGCGATCTCGCGGATGAGAGCGATGAAGGCGGCCACTTCTTCCTCCGAAAGGCCCTGGGTTGGCTCATCGAGAATGAGCAGGCGCGGATGAAGCCCGAGGCCCATGGCGATCTCCACCAGCCGCTGGTGGCCGTAGGCGAGGTCGCCTGCCTTCTGTTCTGCCAGATGATCGAGACCAACCTGCTTTAGCACGGCAAGCGCGGCACTGCCGTCATGCCCTTCGCGCATGCCGGCAAGTTCCACATTCTCCCGCACCGTCAGGTTGGCGAAGATGCTGGTGATCTGGAACGTATAGGCGATGCCGGCCCTCACTCGCTTGTGCGCTGGCAGGCGCGTGATGTCCTTGCCGTTGAACAGGATTGTGCCCTGTTCCACCGGCACGCGTCCGCAGATCAGGCTGACGAACGTGGTCTTGCCCGCACCGTTTGGGCCAATCAGCGCGCGGATCTCGCCCTGCTGCAGCGTGAAATTCACGCTATCAACGGCCTTGATACCACCGAAGGATCTCGTGAGATTGCGGACGTCCAGCAGCGCGGTCATGGCAGCCACCGGAGCCATTTTGCGCGGATCGTGCCGACAATGCCCTTCGGGAAGTAGAGGATCAGCAGGATCAGCGCGACACCCACCACCAGCATGTGCGGGGTCGTGTAGCTGGAGGCGGTGTCGATCAGGTAGAACATGATCAGCGTGCCGACGAAGGGCCCGAGCACTGTAGCAGCGCCGCCGAGCAGCACCCAGAGCAGCGGCAGGATCGAATACTGGATCGAAGCGAAGCCCGATCCCGCATAGCCGAACAGCACGGCATAAGCGGCGCCTGCGGCAGCCGAGATGGTTCCGGAAACGGCCATGGCCGCGAGCTTGCTGGCGAAGACGTCATAGCCCAGCATCCGCATCCGCTCCTCGTTTTCGCGGATGGCGACCAGCGCCCGTCCGAACCGCGAGCGCACGAGGAAAAGCGTGATGACGAGCGTCAGCGAAAACAGTGTCCACGCCGCCCAGAATCTCACGTCCGCGTTGGCGAGGCTTATGTGGCCGCCTGGCAGCGCGAGCGTCCGCATGCCCTGCTGCAGGACAAGGCCCTCTTCACCGCGCGTATAGGTCGTGAAGTAGAGGGTTGTGAGATAGAAGACCTGCGAGAACATCAGCGTCACGATCATGAAGGCGACGCCAAGGGTTCGCAGCGCGAGGCAGGCGACGATGACCGCGAGCACCAGCCCGGCCAGCAAGCCAGCGCCAAGTGACGGCCACACGCTCCAGCCCAGATGATAGATCGGCAGCGCTGCGCCATAGAGCCCGGCGGCGAAGAACATCGCGTGGCCGAGGCTCAAGAGACCCGTATAGCCGAAGGCGATGTTGTAACCCATGGCGAAGACCGAGAGCACCATGACGCGGGCCAGCACACCGTGGTGATAGTCCGGCAGCACGAAATCGAGCGCGGCAAGCCCTGCAAGCAGGGCGCCGTGCAGCAGGATCGTTCTGGTCGTGTCAGAACCGCTCATCGGGCAGCCACTCCGCCGGGGCTGAACAGGCCCTGCGGGCGGAACACCAGCACCAGTGCCACCAGCAGCGTCGCCAGCATCTTCGCGAGTGTCGGCGAGAAGAACATGGAGATGATGCCGTCGGAAAGGCCGATCAGCAGGGCGGCAACGACCGTGCCACGCAGCGATCCAAGCCCACCGATGATGACGACGATGAAGGAGAGCAGCAGCGGGTCCTGTCCCATCAGGTAATGGGCCTGCTTGATTGGCACGATCAGCACGGCGGCAAGGGCAGCCATGCCGGCGCCGAGTGCAAACACGCCTGCGTAAACCTTGCCGACGGGAATGGCGAACGCCTGCGCCATGTCGCGGTCGATCTGCGTGGCGCGCATGATGAGGCCGATGTTCGTCCGCCGCAG
Organism: Nitratireductor aestuarii; assembly: GCF_014641695.1. GTDB lineage: Bacteria > Pseudomonadota > Alphaproteobacteria > Rhizobiales > Rhizobiaceae > Chelativorans > Chelativorans aestuarii. The sequence continues at coordinate 58,550 of NZ_BMIF01000003.1, forward strand.
CAGGAACCATGTGCCGATCAGGATCGCGATGGAAGCGAAAATCACGAAGAGTTTGTAGGCCGAATAGCCAAACCACGGCAGCTGAATGCGCCAGTCGAACGGAGCCTGCACCGGCCTCGCCTCGGCACCGTAGAAGGTAAGTGCCAGCTGCTGGATGATGTAGAGGAGGCCGATGGTGGCAACGATCGTGCCTTCCGCCTCATAGTTCAACCGCTTCAGCACGAGCCGGTCGGCGATGAACGCGACGGCAGCGACGACAAGCGGGCTCAGCACCACGGCGAGCAGGAAGCCCAGCGCCGGATTGCCGGAAACGAGGCTGGCGAACCACCAGGCAAGCACGGCGCCCAGCATGTAGAACTCGCCGTGGGCCACGTTCACCACCCGCATGACGCCGAAGACCAGCGACAGCCCGAGCGCGGTCAATGCCAGAACGGCTGCTGTCACGAGGCCTTCAAGCGTGGCCAACAGGAAGTAAGGCCCGAAGCCCATTGGCTTTCCTCATCCGGTCAGAGAGGGAGGTGGTGATAGTGATCCCGCCTTCCGGCAGGACCACCTTTATACCAATGTCGGCTTAGAACGACATCTTGGTGTAGTCGCCCTCGGGCTCGTAGCGGCCATCTTCGATGGACGTGCGGTGCACGACTTCGAGGCGGCCTTCCTTGACCTGGCTGATGTTCTGCTCGCCAAAGACCTGATGTATGCGGCCGTCGAACACCTTCTTGCCCTGCGGGTGCTCCTGTCCGGCTTCCATCTCGGTCATGGCTTCCGTGGCCTCGATCAGGGCCTGACGGTCCTGCGGGCCCTGATAGTTGCAGGCTTCCATGGAGCGCTTGATGATGTGCAGCGTCTCCCAGCAGCCGAACATGTGGGCAGCCGTCGAGATGTCGCGGGCATCGTTGACGCTCGCGCCGTTGTCATCAAGCCCGATTGCCTCGCGGTAGAACTTCTCATAGTCCGGCATGTCGGCCTGCGCATAGCGCGGCATGCCTTCCCAGAAGTGGCTGCCTTCGAGGAACTCGAGTCCCGGGCTCTTGAGGTCAACAGCTTCGAGCGAGTCGATGAAGCCGAAGAGCTTCGGGCCGCTGTTGCCGAAGAACTCGCCCAACTCCTTCACGAAGGTCAGCACGGCGGGACCGACCATGACGTGATAGATCACGTCCGTGTCGCGCGGGATCTGCGGCAGGTAGCGGGTGAACGAGGTTTCGGTCGGCGGGATCGGAACCATGGCGACGACCTGACCGCCCTGTGCTTCGATCGCGGGAGCGAAGTAATCGCGGTGGTCGTGGCCGAAAGCGTAGTCCGGATAGACCAGCGTGACCTTCTTGCCGAGGTTGTTTGCGATCCACGGCGCGACGGAGCGCACCTGCGCCTTCACGTCGGTGATGCCGGGCTGCACGCAGTAGCGGTTCATCTTGCCCGAAGCGACGTGATAGCCCTCGCTGACGACATAATAGGGAACCTTGAGCTCGCCCGCGGTGGGTGCCGAGCCGACGACGACATGGGAGAACAGCGTTCCGTAGACGAGATCCACCTTGTGCTGGCGCACGAACTTCTCGACCACTTCGGAACCGCGTGCAGCGTCGGTGCCGTCATCCTCGATGACGATCTCGATCGGCCGGCCGTTGATGCCGCCAGCCTCGTTGATCAGCTTCACGGCCGCAGCGGTGGTGCGATCGTACCAGCGGCCATAGGGTGCGCCGATACCCGTGCGATGGCACTGGAAACCGATGCGGATAGGTTCAGATGTCTGCGCCTGCGAGTAGCGCACGAATCCCGGTGCAGCGAGCAGTGCGGCGCCAGCGCCGATGCCCTTCAGGACGTCGCGACGCGTAATGCCATTGCCAACAACCTGGCTCTGATTGCCGATTGGGTTCATTGCCTAACATACTCCCCTGAACTATGTCGGCCGGGCTTCCACGCCCCGCTGAAATCGCGCGCAACAAACCATCAAACGCACGAGGTGGCAATGTTAAATTGTTGCCAATTATCAACCGATTGACGGTGTCGAGAGCAGCCACAGGCCGAAGACGGTATAGCCGATCATCAAGAGCGCCATCGGAACCTGGCTGAGCGCCGCCTTTCGGGCGGAACGGTGCAGCCGCCAGGCAACAAGATGTGACAGCGAGACAGCCAGCACATGGCCGCCGATGATCGCGGCAGCCTGCGCGTTCCAGATGTACCAAGCTGCATCCGATCCGAGCACAATACCAGCCTGGACGTGGCGGATTGCCGTGCCGAACAGGTCCCAGCCAAGGAAGAACGGGTCGGAGAATGAAGCGATGGCGTATTGCCCGTCCACCATGAGAGCAGTGAGATAATGCGCGAAGTGATAGGCAAGCGCGATGGGCACGATCGGCCAGACGAGCAGCCCCGCCGCCTTGCGCCAGTCTTTTCCGCCCACCAGTTTTTCACCAAGCCACACCGCAGCGAAGAACAGCCCGGCCAGCGCGACGAACATCATAATTAGGCCGAGCGAATTGGGCGCAATGACCACGGACCGGCCTGGAAACTCGAGCGGGTTGATCCCGATCACGCTGAGCCACGTGAAGGTGTGCATGAACCCGTCGAAGGAGACGGAGCTGAGCGCAAGAAGCAGGAATGCCACGCCGCTGAGCGGCAGGGGCTTTGCCCGCATGAGCTTGCTGCCAGGCCATCCGAGCCAGATGACATTGCTGTTGGCAAAAGGCTTGGCGGTGAAGGGAGAGATCTGTGAGATCATGCGCAGGAAGACGGACAGGAACTCCATCCGTTCCGTCCAGGCCTCGAACCCGAAGATGATGCAGCCGAGGAAGGTGAAGAGCCAATAGACCGTCACCGCTGCCGCGAGAATGGTCGGATCTTCCGGCGCAACAAAGATGAGCTCGAACCACGCAAAGCACAGGAACAGGAAGAGCGCCGGCTTGTATCCGGCAACGGCGGGCAAACTGGCATGGCCGCTCTCCTTCACGCCGAGGCGCACCAGCAGCCGCCACGGCCCGTACCAGGGATTAAGCCAGGCCCAGAGGTTGCCGAACACCCCATGCAGCAGAGTCAGACCTACCCAGAGCAATGTCCAGATGACGAGCGGCAGAGGATTGGCGAGCGGATCGCGGCTGCCAAAGAACCCGGCATAGACGAGGGCTGCGAAGAACAGGAAGGAGAGGGAGCTGACCGCCGTACGCCCATCGAAGGGCAGTTTGAACAGAAGCTTGCGCCGCTCCATCATCCGCGCGAACGGCTCGGGCGGCAGCAACACGAGTGCAAGGAAGCTCGCCGCCACCGCAATGGCTCCACCCAGCAGGTAATGCTGCGTTGGCAAGAGCAGCACGTGGCCCCTGTTCGAGGCATGCGCCAAGGCAGCTGCGGTGCCGTTCAGAACCGCCAATGTCGCGAAGGTGAGAACCGGAATTTGACGAAGTAGCGCGGGAGAGATCATCCGCCCCTTTTGGCCGAGAAAGCGGCTTTTGGAAAGTGATGGGCGCGCCCTATTCTTATGGAAATTCAGTTGGTGCGCGCCCACTCCCCTCGAAAAGTGTGGCAAGCCTCAAAGGCTCATGGAAATGCGGGATCGCATCGATTGGCGCCCATATTACCGCCTGTGATCTGAGACGAAAAGTGGTCTTCGAACGCTGCGTTCATGCTCACATGCCTACGGCATCTCCTCGCTCCAGCAGCTCGGCCGTATCCGCTTCCGCATGAAGCCGTCGGGCGAGGTTTGCCGCGTCGAACGGCGCGTGAACCTTGATGTCATTGTCGAAATAGACATAGACGTCCCGCTCTTTTGCCCGGTCCGGCGAGGGGCCGAGCACCCGCTTTGCATCCTCCGGCTCACGGCCTTCCGCCCATGCCTCGATGCGGCTCGCCCAAAGGGCAAGCGAGTTGTCGCCATAGCCGCTGGCATAGAGCTCCTCCGCCCCATGCAAACGGCAGTAGACAAAATCCGCCGTCATATCCATGAGCAGCGGCCACTCCGGTGTGTCCGCCACCACCAGCCCGATATTATGTCGGCGCAGCAGCTCGATGAAGGCCGGCGTGCAGAAGCTTTCGTGCCGGATCTCGACGGCGTGGCGCACAGGTCCATTTCCCTCCGCCTCGATCCAGGCGCGTCCTGCAAGCCGCTCGTCGTGCTGGCTGGAGAGCTTTGCGGCAGCCTTAATGTCATGCGGCAGCAGCCGGAAGAAGGCTTCGAACCGGTCCTCATCGAACCGCATGTGTGGCGGGAACTGCCAGAGCAGCGGCCCGAGCTTCGGCCCAAGCCGCAGCAGGCCCGAGGCAAAGAAGTTCGCGAGCGGTGCTTCGACCTCCTTCAGTCGGCGCATGTGGGTGATGTAGCGCGAGCCCTTTACTGCAAAGACGAAGTCATCCGGCGTCTCCTCGCGCCACTTGGCGAAAGCTTCCGGCTTCTGCAGCCCGTAGAAGGTTCCGTTGATCTCGATCGAGCGGAATTGCCGGGCCGCGAAGGCGAGTTCCTTCTTTTGAGGTAGCCCCTTCGGGTAGAACACGCCGCGCCATGGCGCATAGGTCCAGCCGGAAATGCCGATGCGAATTGCGCCGCGTTTGGAACCTGCCACCATGCAGTTCTCCTGGCTGGGACAAGCATTTTGAACGCATGGGTTTCAGTGGTGTTCCAATTCGGTAGGGTGGATGGCCGACTGCAGGACTTGGCTTCTCGCCCATAGATTTCTATGAAGTAAGCGGGGTAATTAGCCGGAGTATCATATGACGACCACAAAGCCGCTGGTGAAAGCCTTCTTCGACAAGCGCACGTGTTCCGTCCAGTATGTCGTGTCGGATCCGGACACCAGGAAGTGCGCGATCATCGATCCTGTGCTGGACTATGATGAGAAATCCGGCTGCACCGCCACCTGGAACGCCGACGCCCTGCTTGCCTATATCAAAGAGCAGGGGCTTGAGCTCCAGTGGATTCTGGACACCCATCCCCATGCCGACCACTTCTCGGCCGCTAACTACCTGAAGTCGAAGACCGGTGCGCCGACCGCCATCGGTGAGAAGGTGGTCGAGGTCCAGAAGCTCTGGAAAGATTTCTACAATTGGCCGGATTTTCCGGCGGATGGCTCGCAGTGGGACAAGCTTTTCGCTCACGGCGAGACCTTTTCGCTCGGCAACATTCCCGCGCGGGTTCTGTTCTCCCCCGGTCATACGCTGGCCTCGATCACCTATGTGATCGGCGATGCCGCCTTCATACACGACACGATCTTTATGCCGGATTCGGGCACGGCGCGAGCCGACTTCCCGGGTGGAAGCGCCTCGCAGCTCTACCGCTCCATCATGGAGATCCTGTCACTGCCGGATGAAACGCCCCTCTTCGTCGGCCATGACTATCAGCCTGGCGGACGCGAACCGCTTTGGGAAACAACGGTTGCGGAGCAGAAGGCTTCGAACTCCCACATCTCGAAATGCAGTTCTGAAGCGGAGTTCGTGGAGTTACGTGAGGCTCGCGACCGCACCCTGCCGATGCCGAAGCTGATCCTGCATGCGCTGCAGGTCAACATCAACGGCGGTCGCCTGCCGGAGCCGGAAGCAAACGGCAGGCGCTATCTGAAGATCCCGCTCGACCTCTTGACCGGCGCGAACTGGGGCTGAAAGGAACGCGACCTCGGATTGCTTACCCGCCGATCGACTTCAGCATCGTTTCGCGGACGTCGGCAGGCCACTGGTCCAGAGCCGGCCAGGTATCCTGTCCGCCCTTGCCGTCCTGCTGCGCGAAGTAGAGCTTCTTGCCAGCCTTGTCGATGGCGATGAAGGAGTCCGACGCGCCGCAGGCATGCGGAACGCAGCCGTAACCATGCATGATGCCGGAATCGAGCGTGTGGAAGCCATCACTGACGGAAAGTCCCGCCACGACCTCTGCCAGCTTGTCTCCGAGCAGGCTGGTGGCTGCGGCAAGCACATCTTCGTTCTCGAAGGCGTCGACCAGATAGTTGAGATCGGCGATGTCGAGCGTCTCCCAGGTCGTTCCAGGCTGTGGTGTATAGCTCAGCGTCCCGGCGATCTTCAGTCCCGCGTCAGGCGTCCAGACCTGCACCGGAGACGAGGTTCCCGGCAAGAGGTAGGGCACGAAATAAATGGATGTCTCGGACACGGAAGGCGAAGGTGAACCGCAATCGTCACCAGCGGCGGCGGTCTGCAGGTCCTCGCCCTCTGGCTTCCAGGCGATGACGGTCTGGGCGCCGCAGGCATTGCCGCCGGGGCCGACCTCGAACAGCGCCACATCCTCTTCGCCGATCTTCACGGTACGATTGTAGGCGAGGAAATAGCCGCGCGCGATCTCCTGCCCTTCAAAGGACAGGATTTTCTCCATCTCGGCGTTTTCGGTGATGGTGAAGCTGCCGTCCGCAAAGGGGATGGGGCCGCTAGCCTCTTCCTGCGCATTTGCCGGCGAAAATGCCATGGCCACTGCAAGGGCCGCGCTGCTCAAAATCCGGAAATCCATGCTCATCTCCTCGACAGAACCGGATTTCTCTCCGGAACTGCAGAAAAATACAACCTGGATCATTTCAATAGAAAGTCGAAATGATCCAGACGTATGGCAATCAATACCGGATCTTTAAAGCACTTTGTAACCCGCTGTTATCACGCAGGTTACACTAAGTGGCTTTGATATAGGGCTTTTTAAGCCCAGGGACGGGTCTCTGCGTTCTTCTGCTCGAAGCTGGTGATCGCAGCGCCCTTCTCGAGGGTCAGGCCGATATCGTCCAGACCGTTGAGCAGGCAGTGCTTCTTGAACGCATCGATCTCGAACTTGATCGTGCCGCCATCGGGCCCGTGGATTTCCTGGGCCTCGAGGTCGACCGTCAGCGTGGCGTTGGAGCCGCGCGAAGCGTCGTCCATCAGCTTGTCCAGCTCATCGGGGCGAACAACGATCGGCAGAATGCCGTTCTTGAAGCAGTTGTTGTAGAAGATGTCAGCGAAGCTGGTGGCGATCACGCAGCGGATGCCGAAATCAAGCAGCGCCCACGGAGCATGCTCACGCGAGGATCCGCAGCCGAAGTTGTCGCCCGCGACCAGGATCTGCGCGTTGCGGTAGGCCGGCTTGTTCAGCACGAAATCCGGGTTCTCGGAACCATCCTCATTGAAGCGCATCTCAGCGAAAAGCCCAGATCCAAGCCCGGTCCGCTTGATCGTCTTCAGATAATCCTTGGGGATGATCATGTCCGTATCGATATTTACGATCGGCAGGGGGGCGGCGACGCCCGTGAGCTTAGTGAACTTTTCCATGGACTATAACACGCCTATCAAAAACCGATGGGTTGAGCGTTCTTTACACAAGCTGGGGCTGCAAGCAAACCCCCTTGCATCGGCAGAATTGCTGAGTCATGACATTCACATGAAAAACCAATCCAGATCACTCCGCCGCTCGGTATTATACATGCCCGCCAGCAATGAGCGGGCATTGATGAAGAGCTCGTCACTGGAATGTGATGCGGTCGTCTTCGATTTCGAGGATTCGGTCGCTCCTGACGAGAAGCAGAATGCCCGCGAAAAGCTGCGCGCATTTCTTGCCGGCCCCAACCGGCCCAAGTGCGAGATAGCCATTCGCATCAATGCCCTGAGCAGTGAATGGGGCACGGAGGATCTGCTCGCCGCCCGCGCCTGCGAGCCCAATGCCATTCTCATCCCCAAGGTGGAGGGCGTGCAGTCGGTTTCTGATGTCGAGCGCGCGCTCTCCGAAATGGATGCGCCCGAAAGCATCGGCCTCTGGGCGATGATGGAAACACCGCGTTCCATCCTCAACGCCGGCGCAATCGCCGACCATGCGCGCGATCCTTCATCGCGCCTCGACTGCCTCATTGTCGGACCCAACGATCTGGCAAAGGAAACGCGGATCATCCCGGGTCCGAACCGTGCCAATCTTGCGCCCCTCCTGCTTCAGGTGGTGCTGGCCGCCCGCGCTGGCGACATGACTGTGCTCGACGGCGTCTCCAACAATTTCAAGGATCTGGAGCGCTTCGCAGCCGAATGCCAGCACGGCCGGGAGCTGGGCTTTGACGGCAAGACGCTTATTCACCCCGCCCAGATCGACGCTGCCAATCGGTTCTTTGGCCCGACTGAGGAAGAGATCGCCGAGGCGGAAGCTATTGTTGCGGAATTTGCCAAGCCCGAGAACAGCACCCGTGGCGTCATCTCCATGAGCGGCAAGATGGTCGAGCGGCTCCATCTGGAAATCGCACAGGATCTGCTTTCGCGTGCCAGGTTGATCAGGGAAAGAACGTAATGAAACTCTACCGCTTCCTCTCAGGACCGGACGATTCCAGCTTCTGCCACAAGGTCACGGCAGCCCTGAACAAGGGCTGGTTCCTGCATGGCTCGCCCACCTATGCCTTTGACGCGGAAACCAAGACCATGCGCTGCGGCCAGGCGGTCTACAAGGAAGTGGACGGGATCGATTATTCGCCTGAGATGAAGCTCGGGGAGTATTGAGGCTCGGTGATTTCTCACCCCTTCATGGTGAGCTTGTCGAACCACGGGGTGAGAAATCAGCGGAATCTGGACTCTTCGTCCTTCGACAGGCTCAGGATGAGGTTGTTAGCGGTCTATTTAAGAAAGCTTCAGTCCGACCCTGACAGATACCCATCGTCCGCATTGCTTTCGATGCGGACCATGTCATCATCGGAGAGCCCGAAGTGATGGCCGATCTCATGGATCAGCACATGGGCAACGATGTCACCCAAGGTTTCCTCGTTCTCTGACCAGTAATCCAGAATCGCCCGGCGGTAGAGCGTGATGCGATTCGGGCCCACGCCGGTGTCGGGGTTCCAGCGTTCTGCAATGCCGCGGCCTTCAAACAGTCCGAGCAGGTCGAACGGCGTCTCAAGCGCCAGGTCGTCCATGATTTCCTCTGGGGGAAACTCGGCCACCTGAATCACGATTTCACCGGTAAGCTTACGGAAAGTTTCCGGCAAATTCGCATAGATTTCCATCGCGAGCAGTTCGATTTCCTCGATCGACGGTGAGAGTTGGTCATACCATGACCGGGTTTTGTATATGCGTGCCATTTTCAATCCTTTGCCCGCATATAGCGTGTTCCGTTACAGGTTGCGAGGGGCAGAGCGCCGGGAAGCGCGTTTGTGCCCATGCCATCAGAACGGGAAAACGGCGTTTCTGTTTCCATTAAGGATAGGCGGCTGCAATAGGTTTGCGCACAGAGGTGCGTTCCAAGCTGAAAGTGTCTGCTTGACTCTGGATACGACCTCTGGAATCTCTATAGAACATAACGAGAACAAAACAGAGTTTGAACGCCATGGCCCGCACCGCCACGGCGCAGGAGCAGCTTTTTGCCCTGCGCCAACAGATTGCCCGCATAGAAGGCACCCAGCCGGAACGGCTGGAGGGCGGTCGCGCGGGCGGCGAAGAGGTGGAGAAAGCTGACGATTCCGCCGGAATGTTGGTGCGGCGCAACCATCCCGCAGGGCTTTTCCCGCTGGGGGTTGTGGAACTGGACGAGGCCTTGGGCGGGGGGCTTCCACGGGCAGCCCTGATTGAGATCATCGGCAGGCAAACTCGCGATGCCGCGGTGGCGGCAGGGTTCAGTCTCGCCTTGGCGGCGATTGCCCGCAAGGGCAGTGGAAGCCAGTCGCCTCTCCTATGGATCGGCCTTTCAAACTTCTTTTTCGAGACGGGGCTTCCCTATGCACCGGGCTTCACGCGCCTGTTCGGCATCACCTCTGACCGGCTTCTGCTGGTGCACCCGAAGCGCATCGAGGATGCGCTCTGGGTCGCGGAAGAAGCAGCCATTCAGAACCAGTTTGGCGCTATTTTGCTGGAACTGCAGGGAAACCCGGCAAAGCTGACCCTCACGGCCACGCGCAGGTTGAGCCACCGTGCCCGCGCAGCCGGCTATCCGCTTTTCCTGATCCGCCATGCCGGCGAGGAGGAGCCCACGGCTGCGTCCACCCGCTTCCAGGTGAGTTCTGCCGCCTCGACGTTGCGGGAAACAATCGCGGGGACCGTGCCTCGCTCGATCGGCCCTCCGGCATTCGCCGTCACGCTCACCAGGAGCCGCACCGGAAAAGAAGGCACCTTTGTGCTGGAATGGAATTCCCATGACCTTACCTTTGAGGAACGACAGCCTGTTCGAGGGAAACCTCTTCAGCTCGACACAATCCACGCGGCGGATACTGGCAATCTGGCTGCCGCGTCTGGCAACGGATCGCATCCTGCGTCACAGGCACGGAACGGCCTGGCGGCAGGCCGGCAGAAAGCCGGCTGAAGCAACGCCGCCGCTCGTGCTCAGCCACCGCGAGGACAACACGCAGCGCATTGCGGCCATGAATGAGGCTGCGGAGGCGCTCGGCCTTCGCGTGGGGTTGGGAATTGCCGATGCCCGCGCCATGCACCCGGATTTGGAAGTGCTTGAGGCTGATCCGGTGGGCGACGAACGGCTCCTGACCCGCCTTGCGGACTGGTGCGATCACTTCACTCCGCTTGTGGCCATCGATGGCTACGATGGTCTGCTGCTCGACATCAGCGGCTGTGCGCACCTCTTTGGTGGCGAAGATGCCCTTCTGCAGGAGGTGGTGCGCCGCCTTGCAGCGCAGGGCTTTGACGCCCGCGCGGGGTTGGCCCCCACGCCTGGCATGGCTTGGGCGGCAGCGCGTTTCAGTGGAAGGGCCGCCGTCAACATTCCGGCAGGCGGGGAAGGCGAGGCGCTTACGCCCATGCCGCTCGCGGCTCTGAGGATCGCGGAGGAAGCCCAGCGCAAGCTTGAAAGCGTTGGCCTGCGCCGTGTCGGTGCTCTTCTCAATGCGCCGCGCGGGCCGCTTGTCCGCCGGTTCGGAAGGCTGCTGGTCACGCGCCTCGATCAGGCCCTGGGTCTGGTCGAAGAGGCCATTTCGCCCCGTCTTCCCGTTCCGCCCCTATCCGTGGAGCGCAGGCTTGGGGAACCCATCAGCCTGCTTGATGACATCAAGGATCTGCTGCTCCTGCTCGCGCGCACGCTCCGGCAGGATCTGGAGCGCCGGGGCGAGGGGGTGCGCCAGCTTACCCTCTCCCTGTTCCGGGTCGATGGCGTTGTTTCGCGGATTTCCGTCAGCACCTCGCGCCCGCTCCGCGAGCCGCAGGCCATTGCGCTCCTCTTCCGAGAGAAATTCGCTGTCCTGGAAGACAGCCTCGATCCCGGCCAAGGCTTTGAGCTTGTCCGGCTTGCCGCAGCATCCACCGCCCCCTATGTCGAAAAGCAGGAGGACCTGCACGGCGATGCGGTGGTCGTGGAGGATGAGCGTTTTTCCCTCATGGTCGACCGGCTGCGCGCCCGCCTGGGCGATGCCGCGGTGATGATGCCAACGCCTGCGGAGAGCCACATTCCCGAACGCCAGGCGGAATTCATGTCCTTCCGCGACTGGGTGAGACAGCCCGCACGATCCGGTGCGCATCGGTTTGTCATGAATGGCAGGGGCTCTGGTGGCGCCGCTGCGGCCGTGCAACAGGAAGAGGTGACATGGTCGGTCTCTCCCCGGCCGCTTCGCCTGCTGGCAAGGCCGGAGCTTGTCGAAGCGGCAGCCGAGGTGCCGGAGGGACCGCCCTTCTCGTTCCGCTGGCGCAAGGCCCTTTACCGCGTCAGCCGGGCCGAGGGACCAGAGCGGATCGAACCGGAATGGTGGCGGGAGGCTGCCATTTCCGCGGCCCGCGATTATTTCCGCGTCGAGGACATGGAAGGCCGCCGCTTCTGGCTGTTCCGCGAAGGCACCTATGACGGCGAGACCATGCCCCGCTGGTACCTGCATGGCCTGTTCCCATGAGCGATATTCCGCCCTATGCGGAGTTCGGCATTCAGTCGAACTTCTCCTTCCTGCGGGGAGCTTCCCGCCCGGAAGAGCTTGTGCTGACGGCCAAGCTGATGGGCTATACGGCAATCGGCCTTGCGGACCGCAACAGCGTCGCGGGCGTGGTGCGCGCCTGGAAGCAGGCCGAGGAACAGGAGATTGATTATCACCCTGGCTGCCGGCTGGTCTTTAGCGACGACGCGCCGGACGTTCTGGCCTATCCGCAGGACCGGCAAGGCTGGGCGCATCTCTGCCGTATGCTGACGCAGGCCAACATGCGGGAGGAGGCGCAGAAAGGAGCACCACTCCTCTACTGGCAGGATCTCTTCGACTGGGGCGACAACATCTCGCTCGCCATCCTGGCCGACTTTTCCCAACCCGCGGACGCGCTTCTCGCGCAGCTGCAGCCCTTCAAGGACCGCTTCGGCAGGTCTGCGTGGATTGCGCTCGCCCCCCTTTATAAAGGCGATGACCGTTGGCGTTTCGCCCAGGCCGCTTCAATCTCCAATGAGCTTGGCCTGCCGCTCATGGCGACGAATGACGTTCTCTACCATGCGAAGGACCGCCGGGCCCTGCAGGACGTGCTGACGGCCATCCGGTTGAAGACCACTGTGCCCAAGTCTGGCCTTGAGCTGGAAATGAACGCCGAGCGGCACCTGAAACTGCCCCGCGAAATGCAGCGCCTTTTCCGCGATTATCTGCAAGCGCTGGCCGAGACCCAGCGCTTCGCCGCAAGTCTTTCTTTCTCGCTCAAGGAACTGGAGCACAACTACCCCGACGAGGTGTCGGAGCGGGGGCTCACCGCACAGGCTGAGCTGGAACGTCTGACGTGGGAAGGGGCGAAGCGGCGCTTCCCCAAGGGTCTGGAGCCGAAGCACGAGGAGCTGATCCGCAAGGAACTGACGCTCATCGAAAAGAAGAACTACGCCCGCTATTTCCTCACGGTGTTCGACATCGTGCGCTTTGCCCGGCGTCAGCGCATCCTGTGCCAGGGCCGCGGCTCTGCCGCCAATTCGCTGGTCTGCTATTGCCTGGGCATCACCGATGTCGGCCCCGACATCATGGACCATTTGCTCGAGCGCTTCATTTCCGAAGAGCGCAATGAACCGCCGGACATCGATGTCGATTTCGAGCATGACCGGCGCGCCGAGGTGATTGCCTATATTTATCAAAAGTATAGCGAGAAAAATACTGCACTCGCGGCCGCCGTCATCTCCTATCGCGGTCGTTCGGCCATGCGCGAGGTCGCGAAGGCCATGGGCCTCTCCGAGGATATCGTGAATGCGCTCGCGGGCTCCATCTGGGGCTGGTCCAGCAAAGAGGTGGGCGAGCAGGAGGCAGGTGCCGCCGGGCTGGACCGGTCCGATCCGCTGACCCGCCACACCTTCGAGCGCGCCAACGAGATCATGGGCTTCCCCCGCCATCTTTCGCAGCATGTCGGCGGCTTCGTCATCACCAGGGATCGGCTCGATGAAATCGTGCCCATCGTCAAGACGGCGATGGAAGAGCGCAAGATGATCGAGTGGGACAAGGACGATCTCGACAATGTCGGCCTGCTCAAGGTCGATATTCTGGCGCTCGGCATGCTCTCCTGCCTGCGCCGCTGCTTCGATCTGCTGGAGACCCACTACCCGGCGCGGGATTCCTTCGGCCGCCCCTATACGCTGGCCACTTTGCCCCAGGAGGAAAAGCCGGTCTACGACATGATATCGCGTGCGGATACGATCGGCGTGTTCCAGGTGGAGTCCCGCGCGCAGATGTCCATGCTGCCGCGCCTGCAGCCGCAAACCTTCTATGATCTGGTGATCGAGGTGGCGATCGTGCGTCCTGGCCCCATTCAGGGCGACATGGTTCACCCTTATCTGCGTCGGCGTGAGGGAAGGGAGAAGCCCGAGTACCACAATGATGAACTGCGGGCGATCCTTGGCAAGACGCTCGGCGTTCCCCTGTTTCAGGAACAGGCGATGAAGATCGCTATCGTCGCAGGCGGCTTTACCTCCAGTGAAGCCGACCAGCTGCGCCGCGCCATGGCCACCTTCCGGCGCACCGGCGCGGTGAGGCACTATCGCGACAAGCTCGTTGAGGGCATGGTCAGGAAGGGTTACCCGCGGGATTTTGCCGAGCGCTGCTTCCGTCAGCTGGAAGGCTTTGGCGAATACGGCTTCCCGGAAAGCCACGCCGCCTCGTTTGCGCTGCTGGTCTACGCCTCCGCCTGGTTCAAGGCCTATTACCCGGACATTTTTTGCACGGCGCTCCTGAACTCTCAGCCAATGGGCTTCTATGCGCCGGCGCAGCTTGTGCGCGACGCCCGCGAGCACGGCGTGGAGATCCGCGAGCCCGACATCAATTTTTCCGTCTGGGATTCGACGCTTGAGCAGGCCACGTTCAAGCCCTCGCGGATCGCTCCCCAGCATAGGTCGATGCGCTCCATCATCCGCACCGCACATGGGCTGCGGCTCGGCTTCCGCCAGATCAAGGGCCTTGCCCAGCAGGACATGGAGCAGCTCGTCACGCGGCGCGGGGAAGGTTACAAGTCCGTGCGCGACTTGTGGTTGCGCTCCGGCCTGCCCAAGAGCGTGCTCGCCCGCCTTGCCGAAGCCGATGCCTTCCGCTCGATCGGCCTCGACCGTCGCGCAGCGCTCTGGGCGGTCCATGCGCTGGATGAGGCCCGCGCATCGGATCGCCTGCCTCTTCTCGACAGGCGCGAGATCGGCCTGTTTGAGGCCGAGCCGCAGATGGAGCTTCCCGCCATGCGCCCGAGCGAGCATGTGGTGAGCGACTATCGTTCGCTAAGTCTCTCCCTGAAGGCGCATCCGCTCGCCTTCCTGCGTGATCAGCTTAAGCAAAGCGGCGTCGTGCCGAATGGATCGCTCCGGGACAGGCGCAACGGGCAGCGCATTTCGGTTGCAGGCCTCGTCCTCATCCGCCAGCGTCCCGGTACCTCCAAGGGCATCATCTTCATGACCATCGAGGACGAAACGGGCACGACCAATATCGTTGTTCGCACGCAGGTATTTGAAAAATTCAGGCCGGAAGTGCTCGGCTCACGTCTGGTGCGCGTGACAGGCAGGCTCCAGATCGTCTCGGATGTCATCCACGTGATCGCGGAAAAGATCGAAGACCTGAGTAGTTGGCTGAACCTGCTGACGAAGGAGGAAGAGCGCTCAGCTCCGCCCGAGAGTAAACCCGCAGGGCAGGGGAGCCACACCGTCTCCGGTCCGCCACGCGTCGCCGGAGTTTCTGCCGTCATGCCGAAGGGACGGAATTTCCACTGAGGAGGGAAGTAGATGGAAGAGGAGACCGTGATACGGAAGAAAGAACCGTGTCAGTGATCAGTCACCGATAGGTAGGCGCTTATAGCTCCTCGTCCTGAAGCTCGCGCGCTTCGGATGGCAGCATGACAGGCACGCCGTCGCGCACCGGATAGGCAAGGCGCGCGCGTCGGGAGATGAGTTCCTGCTTCGCCGCGTCCCACTCCAGTGTGCCTTTGGTGACGGGGCAGACGAGCAGCTCGAGCAACTTGGGATCGACCGGATTCTTGTTCACGCGTCCGCTATCGACCATCGGGGCAACCTTGTTTCATCAGTCCGGAGCGACCGGCCTCTGGTGAAGAGGCCGAATCGCCGTGATCTTGGTTCAGAATCAGGAGAACAGTAGCGAGGAAAGCTTGCGGCGTCCGGCAAGCGTTGCGCGGTCTGTCATGCCCCAGGCCTCGAACAGCTCCAGGAGCTTCTTGCGCGCGCCGTCATCTTCCCACTGCCGGTCGGCCTTCATGATCGCGAGCAGATGGTCAGCCGCAGCGTCGCGCTCACCGCGCGCATTGCAGATGAGGGCGAGGTCGAATCGTGCTTGATGATCGGCGGGATCAGCCGCCAGACGGCGCTCCAGTTCTGCCGGGTCGCCAAGCTTGGCCACCTGCTCGGCAAGCGCAATCTTGGTCCGTACGGCCGCTACGGCCGGCGCATCCTGCTTGTCCGCCGGCACCTGCTCCAGGAACTTGTGTGCCTGCTCGGCCTGACCCGCGTCGAAGAACAGATCGGCCAGCGCTGCAAGCGCGTCGACATTCTCGGGGTCCTGCTGAAGAATGGCAGCGTAGATCTGTGCAGCACCCTGGGCATCGCCTTCGCTGCGTGCCTGTGCGGCGGCGGCCAGTGCATCCTCGATCTGCGGCGCACCACCCTTGGCGATGCGGTCGATGAACTCGCGGATCTGGCTCTCGGGAATCGCGCCCATGAAACCGTCGATGGGCTGGCCGTCCTTGAAGGCGATGATCGCGGGAATGGACTGCACGCCGAGCTGGCCAGGAATGGCGGGATGCTCGTCGATGTTTAGCTTCACCAGCTTCACGCGGCCACGCGCTTCGCGCACTACCTTCTCGAGTGCCGGGGTGAGCTGACGGCAGGGTCCGCACCAGGGCGCCCAGAAGTCGACCAGCACGGGCTGATTGCGCGATTCGCGAATCACGTCAGCCGTGAAAGCCTGCGTCGTCGTATCCTTGATCAGCTCTGCGTCGGAGGGACCGGCCAGATTGGCCGCGGCGCCGTTGGAAGCACCATAGCTCACACTTTGTGACCCGCCTGCCTGCGAGCTGTAGCCCCCACCCGCATAAGGATTGTTCCGGTCGCTCATCTTAGCCCTTTCACCAGCTCTTACGCCTACCAAGTCCCCGAGCTTTTCGCCCGCGCTGAGATGTGGCGATCATTGCGAAACTTTCAAGATCAACGGCTCGTGCCCCGTCGCCCTGATGAAGCGGATGAGGTCATCCCGCTGGATGGACGTCGTCGCTGCATTGTGGAGAGGATGGCCATTGATGATATTGCTTTCCATTAAGGGCGCATCGAGCACAACCGTCAAATGGTGATTCGTGTCGTTGATCACGCCGAAAACGGTCACCGCGCCGGGAATCACGCCCAAGAGTTCCATCATTGTCTCAGGCTTGCCGAAGGAAACGCGGCCGGAAGCGCCGATAAGGTGGTGTATCGACTTCAGGTCGACCACGGCGTCCTGCTCGAGCGTCACGAGAAAGTGACGGTCCTTGCGGTCGCGCAGGAAGAGGTTCTTCGTGTGCGCACCTGGAATGTGGTCGCAGATGCCGCGCGATTCACTCACGGAGAACACTGGCACATGCGTGTGAGTCGTCACCTTGATCCCCAGCGAGGAAAGGAACTTCATCAGGTCTTCTGGCGTCTTCGGCATGAGAATCCCCAACGAGAAAGCGTGGGAGTTTTGGCAAACGCATCGGCTGATGGCAAGCAAACAAAGGCTCTGCGTGGCCGCGAGCAGGGGGTGCGTCAATCCTGATGAGGCTGATGTGAAAAACTTGCTTTTTCCCTGTTGCAATCGGCCGGGAGTTCGGCCATATAGGCGCCACCTGCAGCGCCTGACGGTGTTGCGAAAGCGGGTGTAGCTCAGGGGTAGAGCACAACCTTGCCAAGGTTGGGGTCGTGGGTTCGAATCCCATCGCCCGCTCCAAAAATGGCACCACGAAAAAGCCGCGCATTGCGCGGCTTTCGTGTTTTCCGGGCCTGCTTAGCGCCGCAAGACGAATCTGTAGAAATCCACATTGTTCGTCACGGTTTCTGATTTTCCCGAGTTGCATTTGTCCCGCAGTTAGGCTTATAAGCGCGCCATCTGCAGCGCCTGACGGTGTTGCGAAAGCGGGTGTAGCTCAGGGGTAGAGCACAACCTTGCCAAGGTTGGGGTCGTGGGTTCGAATCCCATCGCCCGCTCCAAAAATGGCACCACGAAAAAGCCGCGCATCAGCGTGGCTTTCGTGTTTTCGGGCCTGGCAATAAATAAATCCCCCTCCTGCCTTGCAATAACCGCAATAGCCACCTACATTGGCTTTATCGAACTTGCTGAACGAACTTTGTTTCCGCGCTTTGCGCGTTTCTACGATCTTCCTTTTCAATTTCGAACGACCCGCCGTCTGGCACGCTGCCGGGCGACCAACCTCTATTCCAATTGAAAGGGAATAATCATGAACACTGGAACCGTTAAGTTCTTCAATTCCACCAAGGGTTTTGGCTTCATCGTACTCGACAATGGCCAGCCGGACGTATTCGTCCATATCTCTGCTGTTGAGCGTTCGGGCATGACCTCGCTGGTCGAAGGCCAGAAGCTGACTTTCGACGTAGTGAAGGACAACCGCAGCGGCAAGTACGCAGCGCAGAACCTGCAGGCTGCTTAACACTCAGCGGGGTGGCGACACCCTGTGCTGTAGTGCCTAAGGCATGACATCAGCGCTTCGATCCTTGACCACGGATGTACTGGCAGGGACCTTGAGGCGCTTTGAGGAGAGGTCGGGATCTTCCCGGCCTTTTTCATTTAAAGTGGGATGAGGAAAAGTGTGAAGCGGTTTCCCGCCCGCATCCCGCGCTCTAAGGAGGAACATGATGGACCACGCGCTCATCAATTCTGTTTTCACCCCGACTGCCGTAAACAAGCATGAGACCAAGGGCGACGTCACCACGCGGGTGGCGCGCGAGATCCTGGATCAGGAAACGGCCGCACGCGACGCCAAGACCGAACGTCTCCGCGCTGCCCGGCTTGCACGCGAAGCCGCCGAGGCAAGCATCCCCGCAGCCCCCGCGGCCAAGAAGACGGCCAAATCTTCGGCGCGCAAAGCGGCGAAGTAACCCCACGGCTTGCCTGTCGCTGCCGCGCCTTATTGGCGCGAAAACCAGCGCCGTTCTGTCTCCTTGTCCGGCCCCTGAGCTTCTCCTATTGTCCTGCTTCAAGAGCACTCGGACGGCTTGCGCCGTATACGGGTCCGCATGCAACGGGTGACGTCAATTGGTTGAGAAACGGCTGGTAATTACGGGCGCGGTTCTGGGCGGCCTTGCTGTTGCCCTTGGAGCATTCGGCGCCCACGGACTGAAGGCGCGCGTCGATGCGGAAGCGCTCGGCTGGTGGCAGACCGCCGTGCAGTATCACATGTGGCACGCGCTCGCCATTCTGGCGCTCGGCCTCTCGGGTCAGACCTGGGGGCGTCTCCCCAGCTGGCTGTTTACCGCCGGCGCTTTGATCTTCTCCGGAACCCTCTACGCCATGGCGCTCGGCGCCCCGCGCTGGTTCGGCGCCATCACGCCTATCGGCGGCGTGCTGATGATCGCCGGCTGGGCGGTGCTGGCTTTGTTGGCGTTACGGAGAAAAGGCTAGTTATATCGTCTGTCGAATACCGAGATGCTTCTTCGGAAGCATGTCACTGGATCCCACAATCAATTCTCAACGCCCTTGACGCTCCCCATCTTCGCTCTCGTCACCACCAGCGGCGCGTAGTATCGCGCATATCCAACCATCACCAGGATATTCATGTAGAAGCACATGGCGCCCATGTGGGTGGGGTTGAAGAGGTGGCCGTATCGCTCGTTCAGGATGATCGCGTTGTACCAGACGATGAAGGTGATCGGCAGGCAGATGATGAGCCCGAGCGGCACGAAGCGGTTGAACACCAGCATCAGACCGCCGATGATCTCCCAGGTTTTTACGACATCGTAGAGGCCGACTTCCATCAGCGTCACCAGCAGTTGGCTCGAGAGCGGCGCGTTGCGCACGAGATGCGGGAAGATGCTGGGCAGTCCGAACTCTGTCAGCCAGTAGGACGTGCCAGTCACGATCATCCAGCAGCCGAGATAGATCCGCATCGCGGAGAGGGCGAGCTTCGTGACAGTCCCGACATTCCATTCGTATTCGATCATGCGTGACATGGTTTACCTCCGTCCGTCGGCGATGTAGCGGGTCATCCGGTCGATCCGCCCACCACGCTGGCCGATATGGATGATGTCGATGACAGTGATCGGCGCGGCGCCTTCCTGCTCCAGCCGGTGCACCACGACGACGTTGCAGCCGTCGCTGACCATCGGCCCAAGCTGAGTGGAACGGTATTGGCTGCCGTGGACGAGTTCAGGAAAAGCCTCAGGCTCATAGTCCGCGTTCGGATCGATATACGCGGCTAGCGCGTATATGCTCTTGCCGCGTTCGAAAATCTCGGAGCGGAAGTCGGACACTGTGTGCTTCGGCGTCTTGTGGATCGCCGGACCCCACTTCCATTCCGGGACGACGTGCAGCTGGTAACAAATGTTCCCGAGGAAAAGGAAAGCAACAAGAATCGAGAGTATGGATAATCTGCGCTCGGAAATCAGGTGCTTGTTGTGCAACATAGCCTCCGTTCGTGACAAACGTCGGCCGCGCTTATGCCAGAAGAAGTATAGGTCCCGCAAGAATTAGGGACCGGATTACTTCATAGCGCATCAATATGTATTGTTTTATATTGAATAATTCTGGGCTATAAAATATTGGCGCCGGCTTCTTTCATCTGTAGGATCATCGCGTCGAGGGAGCCATTGAGGTCAATCGCACGGCAGGCTTCCAGCAGAACGGTCACGTCAAACCCGTGCTGGCAGGCGTCGATGACGGAATAGGCTACGCAGAAGTCAGTCGCGAGTCCCGCGAGTACAACCTTCCGTATACCGCGGTCGCGCAGATAACCCTCAAGGCCGGTCGTCGTCTTGCGGTCGTTCTCGTAGAAGGTGGAATAGCTGTCGATCTCGCGGCGAAAACCCTTGCGGATGATCAGCTCGGCCTTCGTTACGTCGAGATCAGGATGAAACTCCGCGCCCTGGGTTCCCTGCACGCAATGGTCCGGCCACAGCGTCTGCGCTCCATAGGGCATCTCGATGGTCTCGAACGGGGCCTTGCCCGGATGGGACGAGGCGAAGCTCAGGTGTCCTGCCGGGTGCCAGTCCTGCGTCAGGATAACGTTGTCGTGCTCCTGGATCAGCCTGTTTACGATCGGCACGATCTCGTGCCCGCCTTCCACCGCCAGCGCTCCGCCGGGGCAAAAATCGTTCTGCACATCGACAACGATAAGCGCTTCATCGGCCATGGATCAGACCTCAGGCAGGAAAGACGGAAAGGGGAGTGAATATGGGATTGTGGTCCGAAATGTGGAGGAGGGAGCATTTCGCCAGGAAACGCTCCCCTCCGAGGCCAGATAAATCAGGCAGCCTGCTTCTTCGGCGTGATCAGGCCGCGTGCGAGCAGCAGTTCGGCGATCTGCACGGCGTTGAGTGCTGCACCCTTGCGCAGGTTGTCGGCAACGACCCACAGGGAGAGACCGTTCTCAACCGTCGCGTCCTCGCGGATGCGGCTGATGTAGGTGGCGTCTTCGCCAGCACTTTCGTAAGGCGTGATGTAGCCGCCGTCTTCCTGCTTGTCGATGACCAGGCAGCCTGGAGCCTCGCGCAGGAGGTCGCGTGCCTCTTCAGCCGTGATTGGCTTTTCGAACTCGATGTTGACGGCTTCGGAGTGACCGATAAAGACCGGCACGCGGACAGCGGTGCAGGTGAGCTTGATCTTCGGATCAAGCATCTTCTTGGTCTCGGCCATCACCTTCCATTCTTCCTTGGTGTAGCCGTCTTCCATGAAGACGTCGATGTGCGGAATCACGTTGAAGGCGATGCGCTTGGTGAACTTCTTGGTCGAGATCGGGTCGGCCACGAACACGGCGCGGGTCTGCTCGAACAGTTCGTCCATGCCTTCCTTGCCGGCGCCCGAAACGGACTGGTAGGTGGCGACGACGACGCGCTTGATGGTGGCGCGCTCATGCAGCGGCTTGAGGGCTACGACCAGCTGTGCGGTGGAGCAGTTCGGGTTCGCGATGATGTTCTTCTTGCGGAAACCGTCGACGGCCTCCGGATTGACCTCGGGCACGATCAGCGGAACTTCCGCGTCGTAGCGCCAGGCCGAGGAATTGTCGATCACGACGCAGCCCTGCTGGCCGATGCGCGGAGACCATTCCTTGGATACGTTGCCGCCGGCGGACATCAGCGCGATGTCGGTGTCGGAGAAATCGTAGTTCTCCAGCGCCTGCACCTTCAGCGTGCGATCGCCGTAGGAAACTTCGGTGCCCTGCGAGCGGCGCGATGCGAGCGCTACGACTTCGTCAGCCGGAAAGCCGCGCTCTTCCAGGATGTTGAGCATTTCACGGCCGACATTTCCGGTCGCACCGACGACAGCGATCTTAAAACCCATGAGTCCACTACTCCTGTTCTCTCCGCTAGCTTCGGATCAAACCCGCCGGCCTCGCGGGCTCTGCTCCTCCCCCGGCTTGTCTCGGGGAGAGAACGAGTGAGCCAAGGAAGATTAGACCGTTTTGAGGGTCGTTTTGGCCGTCGTTGTTTTAGTAAAGCGGAGACACGCGCTGCCGCTTGCGGCCGCGTCTGGTAAGCTGGCAATGATAAGCGCATGAAAGGCGCACATGACCGAGCAATCTCCGTTCAGCGGTGCTTTTTACGCAGAATTGGTGTGAAGTCAATTGTCATGGGTGCTGCGCAAGCCTGCACAGCGCGCATAGCGGCGTCGGCCAAATAAGCGTTACTGCGCCACCAGCACCACCCGGCGGTTCCTGGCGCGGCCGTCGTCGTCATCATTCGGAGCAGCCGGAGCCAGCGGACCAACGCCACGCGCGTCGATCCGGTCCTTCTTGATCCCGCGCTTCACCAGCTCGGCCGCAACTGCCTTGGCGCGACGGTTGGAGAGGTCGAGGTTGTAGTCCAGCTTGCCCTGGCTGTCCGTGTGGCCGACGACGTAGAACTTCAGGTCGTTGCTCTTGAGGTAGTTTGCCATCTCCACGAGCTGCGGCTCGGACTCTGCCTTGAGCTCCGCCTTGGCCGTGTCGAAATAGAGGCCGTAGAGCGCGATGCTGCCCATGCTGGCGATGGTGGAAGCCATCTCGGCGCTGTCGATGGTGCGCATGAGATTGTCCATCGCCTTTGGCTCGGCGATCTCAACGAGAGCCGTCACCCGATCATTCAGCGCCGCGGAATAGTCGCCGAAGGTGCCGCCGCGGTTGAGCGCCACGAAGAGGCTGACGAATGTCCCGTCCTTCTTCATCAGGGCATAGCGGATATCTTGCCCGCCGTCGAAGACAGAGCTGACGAACCGCGTGCGGTCGCCCGTCACGGTCGTGTTGCTGACGTGGGTATCCTTGTTGTTCCAGTGGTATTTGAGTTCCTTGAACGGCTCGCCGCACTCGTCCGTGCCTGCGCACTGGAACACGGTCTCGAATCCATCGCCGCTGAGTTTGTCGTAGAAATTGCGGAACACCTCCAGCGTCGAACGCTCTGTCGGGGTGATGTAGATGGTCCGGGTGACCTTCCCCTCCGCCTTCACCGTTTCGGTGAAGTGCTTGCCGCCTTGGTAGTCGGCCTTGCCGGCGGCAAACGTGATCTCATTGAAAGCCGCAACACTCTGCAGCAGGATCCTGGAGTCGCCGTAGCGGCCGGTGAGGGGATGGTCCTTGGCGCCGGGCTGATCCTCCGAAAATACTTTCTGGTATTCTGCGGCGTCGGCGGTCATAGCCCCGGCAAGAAGGGCGAGGCAAACAAGAGCAGCTTTGATCAAGGCACGATATCCCAGAAAAGATTGGTCTATTCGATGGGTATGCTTGCTGATCCTGATATTGAATTCCGAAGTCCGCTGAAAATCAAATAATTTATTAGCCAACAAACAAAAACGGCCCCTCGAAATGAAGGGCCGTCGATGCGAAGCGCTGATAGTTTGTATCAGGCAGCGAGTGCGCGGTACTTGGCGATGATCGCGTCGCCCATGGCCTCGGTGCCAACTTCGTTCATGCCCTCGGACATGATGTCCTTGGTACGCAGACCGTCGTTCAGAACCTCGGCGATTGCCTTTTCCAGGCGGTCGGCTTCCTCGATCATGTTGAACGAGTAGCGCAGGCACATCGCGAAGGAAGCGATCATGGCGATCGGGTTTGCAACGCCCTGGCCGGCAATGTCCGGCGCGGAGCCGTGCACCGGCTCATAGAGCGCCTTGCGCTTGCCGGTAACGCCATCCGGTGCGCCGAGCGATGCCGACGGCAGCATGCCGAGCGAACCGGTGAGCATCGCTGCAACGTCAGACAGCATGTCGCCGAACAGGTTGTCGGTCACGATCACGTCGAACTGCTTGGGCCAGCGAACGAGCTGCATGCCACCGGCGTCGGCCAGCATGTGGGTCAGCTCCACGTCGGAATACTTGGCCTTGTGAGTAGCCGATACGACCTCTTTCCAGAGCACGCCGGACTTCATCACGTTGTGCTTTTCCATGGAGCACACCTTGTTCTGACGGGTACGCGCCAGTTCGAAGGCCACGCCTGAAATGCGCTCGATCTCGAACGTGTCATAGACCTGCGTGTCGATACCGCGCTTCTGGCCGTTGCCGAGGTCGATGATCTCCTTCGGATCGCCAAAGTAGACGCCGCCGGTGAGCTCGCGCACGATCAGGATGTCGAGGCCTTCGACAACTTCCGGCTTGAGCGAGGAGGAAGCAGCGAGCGCCGGGTAGCAGATGGCCGGGCGAAGGTTGGCGAAGAGCTCCATGTCCTTGCGCAGGCGCAGGAGGCCGGCTTCCGGACGCACTTCGTAGGGCACGCTATCCCACTTCGGTCCGCCAACGGCGCCGAACAGCACAGCGTCAGCGGCGAGCGCGAGCTTCATGTCCTCTTCGGAAATGGACTGGCCATGCGCATCATAGGCAGAGCCGCCGACGAGACCGGTTTGTGTTTCGAAGCCTGCGTTGAAGTCGGAATTCAGAACGTCAATGAGGCGGGTAACCTGAGCCATGGCCTCGGGGCCGATGCCGTCGCCAGGAAGAAGAAGAAGCTTGCGCGTTGCCATGGGAAATCATGCCTTCTGCATCACAAAACAGGGCCTCTTGCTAAACGCCATGGAAGCGTTCTGCAAGATGACTCTACCGCATAATGGTACGCTTTAGGGGCGCGACTGCTTCGCTTCGCGCAGATTTCGCAGGGTGAAGCGGTTCCACGCCGTCTCAGCCCTTCAGTTGCAGCAGAGCTTCCTGACGTAGGTGTTGGCGTAAGTCATGAAGGAATCGTCTGGAATCTGATGGCTGCTTTTCAGACGCTTCAGGACAGCCCTTCCGTTGCCTTCTTCGAAGGTCCCTCTCAGAGTAACGGCATACCAGGCGTTCGATGCAAGATAGACGTCTAGGTTCAACGGAGAAGCCTCAGCGAAACGGATCGCATCATTCAGGTTGTCGTAGCTCTTGATCTGCAGGTGACGGCGATTGAATGGCCCGCTGTCAAACTGGTCGACGTAGACCCAGGTATGGTGCATGTAGCCGGTTATTCTTCCAGATTGGACGCGGTACCACCGGTCCTGATTGTCGAGGATTCGAAGCGAAGTACCGTTCTGCAAGGTCGCAAGAGTGGGCGAGTCTCCATTCGAATCCAGCTTCACCGGGGCCTTGCCTTTGGGATGTCTCACGCGCCCGGATCGAGCCTCCGGAATGGTCAGCCGGTTTTCGCTGATGCCGGATACAGAGCGCGGCGGACTGGCCGGTGGGCGAGGGGTGAACGTGTTGCTTGAGGTGGCAACAGACGTTCCGCTGATCGTTGTGACCCGGTACTTTTCCATTTCGCTGCGGGAGAGATAGCGGATGTCGTTGCTGTCATACTGCAAAGCAAGCTGGAGAAGTGCGGGGTCGACACCCATTTCTCCCATGAACATGATGACTTCCGCGGTTAGCGCCTGAACGTGAGACACCGCCTCTTCCGTGGAGAGCCTGGAGCTGTCGCTATAAGACGACTTATGGACGCCGATCGAGCCCGCCTCCGCATATCGCTGAACGCCTCCCATGAATGCCAGAGAACAGGCAGAGGAGCACTCGCTGTCGCGGAACTGGATGGTGCCGAGTTGGTTGGAGCGGATGAGGCGGCCTAGCTCCATCGCCTTTGCTATGTTTCCGCCAGGTGAGTTGAAGGTGACGACAGACGCATCGTGTCTGAGCACGACCTGCTCAAACTCGCGGAGGTTGTCATCGTAAGAAAAACTGCCACTCACCAGGATGAAGCTGTACCCCTCGGATGTACTGTGCGCGGTGTATGAAAGGTCAGCATGTGCATGATGGCCACCGAACGCAGTGACGCCGACCACCAACAGAATTAGTCGCAAAAATATGCTCATACCCGCTCCCCGTTCGACAAATATGAGCTGGCGCGGGGTAGGCCGTCAACAGCATTGAGAGATTGAACTTCTAGGCGCTTTCGCCGAGACTGCCTGCATGACCGATACCATCCCACATCCTGCCGGAACCTGGCTTGAGCCTAGGACTCGATCGCTCGTCGATCATGCTGATCTCATGGCGCGCATGGGCAAACAGCAGGCTGTGCTGCTGGGCGAGACCCACGACCGGTTCGACATTCATCGCTGGCAGCTTCATGTAGCGGCGGGGCTACTCGCCACTGGCCGCAGGCTCGTCATGGGATTCGAGATGTTTCCGCGCCGGGTGCAGCCGGCGCTCGATGCGTTCGTGGCGGGCGAGCTGGATGCGGACGCCTTTCTGGAGAAGGCGGAATGGAAGACGGTCTGGAACTTCGATCCGGACCTCTACCTGCCGCTTTTCCATTTCTGCCGCCAGTTCAAGGTGCCGATGCGCGCGCTTAACTGCTATCGCGCGCTGGTCACCCGCGTAGGCAAGGAAGGCTGGGATGCCATTCCGGCAGAAGAGCGCGATGGGCTGACCCCCGCGAAGCCGGCCACTATGGAATACCGCCAGTACCTTTTCGATGTTACAGGCGGCGCGCGACCGGATCGCGAGGCGAAGTCGGCGGACCACCTGGCCTTCGACCGTTTCGTGCGAGCCCAGCAGACCTGGGATCGCGCCTTCGCCTGCAACATCGCTTACGCGCTTGAGGATGATCCTGAAGCGCTCGTCATCGGTATCATCGGCCGTGGCCACCTCGAATATGGCTACGGCACGCCTTTTCAGCTGGATGATCTCGCGATCACGCGCGTTTCCGTCCTGCTCCCGTCAGACGAGGATTTCGAGTCGGAAGAAACTCCCATTGCTGACGCCATCTTCCGTCTGGACACGTCGGACCGAGCCCAACCGCAGCGCCGCGACCCGCCGCCGCTTCCCGAACAGCATCGGTAGCAACCAGACTCAGCAAGATCCGCAGCAGCTGCGCGGCCGTGCGCCTCCGCTGCCGCCTGCTCTGTTCCGCCAGCCTTGCAGGACTGCAAAAAGAAACTCCCCGACACGGCGGTCGAGGAGTTGAGAGGAAGCCGCTCAGCAGAGAAAGGCGTTTGCTCAGCTGTGGACGATCTTGGTCCCGAGCACATTCAGGCACTCGCGGATGAAGGCCGCAAGGGCTGTCCAACCCTTGGCCGAGACCATGTTGCCGTCGACCAGCGCCTCGGTGGGCGAGAGGTCGACATATTCGCCGCCAGCAAGAATGACCTCGGGCTCGCAGGCGCCGAGCGCGCCGACGCGCTTGCCGCGCACGACGCCATCGACCGCAACGAGGATCTGCACGCCGTGGCAGATCGTGAAGATCGGCTTCTTGGTCTCATGGAAATGGCGGACGATCGCCTGCACGCGCTTGTCGGTGCGGATGTATTCCGGGCCGCGGCCGCCAGCGCAGTAGACTGCGTCGTACTCCTCGAGGCGCACTTCGCTGAAGGTCTTGTTGAGCTGGAAATAGTGGCCGAGCTTTTCCGTGTAGGTCTGATGCCCTTCGAAGTCGTGCAACGACGTGGCGATCATGTCGCCTGCCTTCTTGTCCGGGCAGACCACGTGAACAGTGTGACCTACGGCTTCCATGGCCTGCTGGTAGACGTAGATCTCGTATTCCTCGGTGAACTCGCCCACGAGCATCAGGATTTTCTTACCAGGCATGTTCATCACTCCTTGAGTCTCAGGATGGCTTGAGCGGCGGACCGGTGAGGCCCGCCGCCATTGATCAGATCAGAACGGGGAGTCCGGGAAGTAGAATTCCTGTGCGTTCTCCTTGGTGATGCGCGGAGCATCGAGGATCACCTTGCCGCGGACAGGCGCCTGGCCGTTGAGGTTGGCCGCGGTCAGGTAGATCGCGGTCTTGATCATCGACGGCGGGTAGGGGGTGGAGATCGGCGTGATCTCATCGCCCTCCATCACCTTCTCGATGATCTCCTTCATGCCGTTGGCGCCAAGCGCGAACTTGATGTCGGTACGGCCAGCCTGCTGGGTGGCTTCGAGCACACCGAGCAGCATGTCGTCGTCGTTCGCCCAGACAGCGTCGATCTTCGGATACTTCGCGAGGAAGTCCTGCATCACCTTGAAGGCATCGTCGCGGTTCCAGTTGGCGTACTGGATGTCCAGGATCTTGATGTCGCTGCCTTCGAGCGCGTCCTGGAAGCCCTGGATGCGCTCGTCGTCGATCACGGTCGGAATGCCGCGCAGGACGACCACGTCACCCTTGCCGAGCTCCTCGAGCAGGAACTGGGCAGTGGTGGAGCCCACCGCGATGTTGTCGCCTGCGACATAGAGATCCTGGATGGTCTCGTCGGTCAGGCCACGGTCAACGACGGTGATGAAGGTGCCCGCTTCCTTCACCGACTGGACCGGGCCAGTCAGCTCTTCGGAAGTGAAGGGCAGGATCACCAGCGCATCAGGCTTGCGCGTGGCTACGAGGTCCTCGAGCACGCCCACCTGAGCGACGGCCGAAGGCGAGGTGTTGACGATGACGTCGATGTTCGGGAACGCGGCCTTGACCTCCTTGGCCGCTGCCTCGGCGTGATAGACGACACCGCCGGTCCAGCCGTGCGTTGCGGCCGGAATGGAGACGGCGATCACCTTGGTGTCCTGGGCCAGTGCCGGCGCGGCGCCGAGAAGCGCCACCGCACCAGCCAGTGCGAACATAGTCCTCTTAATCATTACTACTCCTCCCATAATAATGAGCCACTGTGAAAAGACGCGTGTCGTGTGGCTCCGTCACGACCGTCTCGAGAACCTCTGGATCAGCATGGCGACGATGATGATGACGCCCTGAACAGCTGCCACGAGGTACTCGGAGATGAAGTCCGAAAGCACCATCAGGTTGGCGATGAACTCGAGGATCACTGCACCCGCCAGGCTGCCCCAGATATGACCCTTGCCTCCTCGCAGGGCCGTGCCGCCAATGACGACGGCTGTGATGACCTGCAGCTCCCACAGCAGGCCGGTGGTAGGTGTCGCGGCGCCGAGGCGTGGCACGTAGCAGATGGCCGCGATGGCGACGCAGATGCCCTGAATGACGAACGCGAGCGTGCGAATCCGGCCGACCGAGATGCCGGAGAAGCGCGCCACCTCGACGTTGGCGCCAACCGCGGCGCAGCGCCGTCCGAACTTGGTCTTGTAGAGGATGAACGAGCCGACGATGGCGACGGCCGCGCAGACAAGCACCGGGATCGGAATGCCCATCACCGTGCCGAAATAGAGCGGCCGGAAGGGCTCGCGCAGCGAGCGGTCGATCGGGATCGAGCCGCCGTTCGACATGAAGGTGATGAAGGCGCGATAGACGCCCATCGTGCCCAGCGTCACGATGAAGGGTTCGATCTTGCCGAGGGTTACGACCAGGCCGTTCACCAGGCCGCAGAGCGCTCCCACGCACAGTACGAAGACGATGCCGGCAGGGATGGCGTTGGCGCCCCATGTCGGAACAAGCCAGTTCATGAACAGGATCATGGCTCCCGCGGCGAAGGCGGCCATGGAACCGACCGACAGGTCCAGACACCCCGACGAGATGACGAAGGTAGCGCCCACCGCGATGATGCCGATGAAGGTGGCGCGGGTCACGACGTTGGTGATGTTCGTGGGCGACAGGAAGTCGGGATTGATCAGGTAGCCCACGACCACCAGAACGGCGAGCGCGATGAACGGTCCGAGATCGACCCAGTTGATGCGCTGGAATACCGACTCCTTGCTTACAAGTTCAGAGGTGGTGTCGGTCACGTGCATTCTCCTCCCTAGACCCAACGGCGCCGGAACCGACCGTGGCGGCCAGCACCACGGCATTCTCGGTGACGTCCCCATTCCTGAGTTCCGCCGTAATCCTCCCGTCCTTCATGACGAGCACGCGGTCACACAGACCCACCAGTTCCTGCAGTTCCGACGATATGACGATGCAGGCCTTGCCCTGGCGCACGAGCTCATCGATGAAGCTGTAGATCTGGCTCTTGTTGCCGATGTCGATGCCGCGGGTCGGTTCGTCGATGATGACGATCGAGGGGTCCTGCAGCATCGTCTTTGCCAGCAGCAGCTTCTGCTGGTTTCCTCCCGATAGCTGCCCAGCCTCGAGCTTCTTCGAGCGCACGCGGATGTCGTACCGCCGGATGGCGCCATTGAGCTCGGCGTTCTCGATACGCTCGTCGGTGTAGATTTTTCTGTAGAGCCAGGAGAGAGCGCTGAGCACGAGGTTCGGCGCCAGCCGCTCCCGCAGCAGCAACCCCTTGCCCTTGCGGTCCTCGGTCAGGTAGCCGATGCCTGCCTCGAAGCCATCGGCGACCGACCTGATCTGGACCGGCTTGCCGTTCACGCGGATGGCTGCTGCCTTCGCCGGCCTCAAGCCGAGGATGCCCTCGAAGATCTCCGTCCGCCCGGCGCCGATCATGCCGCCGAAACCCAGCACCTCGCCGGGCCGGGCGACGAAGGACGCCTCATGAACGAAGCCGGGAACAGAAAGGTGCTCGACCTCAAACAGTGGATCGGCGGCGCTGGTGCCGCGCTTGTGCGGATAGAGCATCGAAAGTTCGCGTCCGACCATCAGCCGCGCCATGTCCTGCTGGGTGACGCTACCGGCATCGTAGGTGCCGATCATATTGCCGTCGCGTAGCACGGTGATGCGATCGGCGAGCGCCTCGACCTCATCGAGTCGGTGCGAAATGTAGAGAACGGCGACCCCCCGGTCTCGGAGCGCCCGGATCTTGTCGAGCAGCAGATCCACTTCGGAGGCGGTGAGGACGGCGGTGGGCTCGTCGAAGATGACGATCCTGTGCTCCTCCAGTAGCCCGCGGGCGATCTGCACCATCTGCCGCTGCGCGATCGACAGCTCACGTACGAGCTGCCAGGGGCGCGCAGTGCAGCCCAGCGCAGCCAACTGACGGATGGCGATCTGCTCCATCGTCCGGTCATCGATCACGCCGTGACGCGTGACCTCGCGGCCAAGGAACAGGTTCTCTACGACCGTCAGATCCTCGGCGAGCAGGATTTCCTGATGGACGAGCACGATGCCGCGCCGTTCGGCGTCGGCGGGCCCGTGGAAGGCCATGTCCTCGCCAAGATAGTTGATCGTTCCGAAGCTGGGCTGGATGTGGCCGGATATCAGACGCATGAGCGTGGACTTGCCAGCGCCGTTCTCGCCTATGATCGCATGAATCTCACCGCCATGGATGGAGAGGTTGACGTCACGCAGAACCGTGACCGGACCATACTGCTTGCCCGCTCCGGTCAGCCGCAACAGCTCTGCGGTCTCCGCAGGAGGCGCCGACCTTATCTCAAGCGCAGCTTCCATCATTGCTCGAACACCGGCAGCAGGCGGTCCCGCGACCGCTCGATGTGCACGCGCATCGCGGCCTCGGCAGCGTCCGCGTCGCGCGCTTCGAAGGCTGAGATGATGGCCTCGTGCTCGGAAAGTGCCTCTTCCGTAACCCGCGAGTGAAACATCAGGCGGAAGATATGGTAATGCACGTGCTGGTGGGCGAGCGTGGAGCGCATCAGCTCGTTGCCGCCCATCTCCATGATCATGTCATGGAACACCGCATCCTCGCGAGCGAACTGCGAATAGCGGATCCGCTCGTCACCCTTTTGGCCCCGGCTAGCCATGACGCCGGCCGCCTCGGTGAGGCGGGCAAGGCTGTCATCGTCCAGGCTCGCGACCGCCTGGCGAGCGGCATAGGGCTCGATCAGCAGGCGCATCTCGTAAAGATCAAGGAACTGCTTGGCATTGAGCTGCGGCGCGGCCCGATATCCCATGAGATGGGTTTTTAAGACGAGCCCTTCACCCTCCAGGCGCCCCAGTGCCTCGCGAACCGGAGTTTGAGAAACGCCAAGCTCACGGGCCAGATTGTCGACCGTGATGCGGGAGCCCGGCGCGATCCTCAGCGACATGAGCTGCGCGAAGATCGTCTCATAGACTTCGTTGGCAAGGCTGGAGGGACGCCGGATGGTCGTTGTGCCGGGTGTCTCGCTCGCTGCGCTGTCCTGTGTCTGAGCTCGTCTTGCCATTGCTTCCTCTCGCTATTGAATTTCAATTAGCACGATGCTACACGATATTCAATCTGATATCATATAGGATTTGGGTGGATGTTGATATCGGCGGACTTAGCGATGTCCGTGGCACGCGCTCTTCTGGAGCGGGCGGGGGTGCCGGAGGAGCACGCACGACTCCAGGCGGAGGTGCTGGTGCAGGCGGAACTGAGAGGTCATGCCTCGCATGGTTTGCAGCGTCTGCCGCGCCTCCTGAAGCGAATCTGCAATGGCCTCGTGAACGTTTCGACGACCGGCCGGCACAGCTGGCAGCGCAGCGCCTATCTTCATGTGGAGGGCGAAGCGGGCATGGGACCCGCGGTTGCGATTGCTGCCATCCAGGCCCTGATTGCACGGGTCCCGGAAACCGGTATCGCTGTTGCCGGCATTTCCAACTCAAACCATCTCGGGATGCTGGCGCCCTATGTGGAGCAGGTAGCTGAGGCCGGATGCATCGGCATTGCCCTGTCGAGCTCCGAGGCGCTTGTCCATCCGCATGGCGGCGCCGAGGCCATGCTCGGCACAAACCCCATCGCAATAGCGGTGCCGGGGCGCCCGGGCGAGCCGTTCGTGCTCGATCTCGCGACGGGTATCGTCTCGATGGGCAAGGTGCACGATCATGCGTTGCGCGGAGAACCGCTGGAGGAAGGCTGGGCGCTCGACGCGGAAGGCCGGCCCACCACCGATGCGGAGGCCGCGAAGGCCGGCTCGCTCGCCTCGTTTGGAGGCGCCAAGGGGTTTGGGCTGGGGCTCGGGTTCGAGCTGCTGGTTGCCTCCATCGCCGGGTCTGCCTTCGCACCCGACGTGCGCGGCACGCTCGATGACCGACATCCGGCCAACAAGGGCGATGTGTTCATCGTGATCGATCCTGCCCGCAACGGCCTTGCCGATGCGATCGCGGGCTATCTCGATCGCGTTCGCAATGCCCGGGTCCGCGAAGGCGCGGGGCGGATTCTGGTGCCCGGCGACCGCGCTCGTTCGCGCCGGCAGGAGGCGCTGGCGAAGGGTATCAATATCGCTCCCGCCCTCTGGTCACGTCTTTCCGGTCCCGAAGCCACGAAACTGTTTTCCCTTAGAGAGGAAGGCCATCCATCATGATCACCTCCACCGCGCTCAGGGCGCCCCGCGAAATCCTGTTCGGCAGCGGGCAGCGCAGATCTCTCGGCCGCGTCGCACGCCGCTTCGGCAACCGTGCGCTGGTTTGCACGGATGCGCGGCTGGCGGGGGATCCAATATTCCTCGAAATGATGGATGACCTGCGCAGCGCCGGGATGGTGGTTCAGATCGACGCCGGTGTCGAGCCCGACGTGCCGCGGGACTCCTGCGTCCGGGCGGCGGTGCCGGCGCGCGAGTTCAATCCGGACCTGGTGATCGGCATCGGCGGCGGAAGCTGCCTCGACTATGCCAAATGCGTCGCGCTGCTGATGACGCACGGGGGATCGCCCGAGCAGTATTATGGAGAGTTCAAGGTTCCCGGTCCCGTGCTTCCGATCATCGCCATGCCGACCACGGCGGGCACGGGATCGGAAGCGACGCCGGTCGCGGTGCTCTCTGACCCGGACAAGATCATGAAGGTGGGCATCTCGAGCCCGTATCTCATTCCGCAGGTTGCCATCTGCGATCCGGAACTGACGCTGACCTGCCCGCCCGGACTGACCGCAGTGACAGGAGCCGATGCCCTGACTCATGCCATCGAGGCCTTCATGGCAGTGCGCCGCGAGCCTTCGCCCGACCTCGCGCTTGAACGGGTGTTCATCGGCAAGACCGAGATGACGGACTTCTTCGCGCTCAAGGCCATCAGCCTGATCAACGCCGGTCTTGACCGGGCTTGCCGTGAGGGCTCGGATCTCGAGGCGCGTACCAAAGTTATGATGGGCGCGCTCTACGCGGGACTCGCGTTCGGCACGGCCGGCACGGCGGCGTCGCATGCGATCCAGTACCCGATCGGCGCGCTGACTCACACGGCGCATGGCCTCGGCGTGGCCTGCATGATGCCCTATGTGATGGCTTATAACCGTGCGGCCTATGGCGCAGAGCTCGCCGAGATCGGACGGGCGATGGGGCTTGATGGAGCCGACGAGGGGCAGCTGGGCGAGCTGACGATACGTCACGTCGCCACGTTGTTCCGCACGATCGGCATCCCGGCTTCGCTCGCGGAGCTCGGCCTTGCGCGCGACAAGCTCGCATGGGTCGGCGAGCAGGGGCTGACCGTCGACCGCCTCATCAAGAACAATCCGCGTCCGCTCGATGCCGCCTCAATGGAACGCCTGCTTCAGGCTGCCTATGCGGGCGACCTCGCGAGCGTCGACTGAGCTACAGGAGCAGAGTATGAACAAGCCAATTCCGACCGATACAGGCCTGCCGCGCTCGTGCCATGACTACGCGCCGGGCCTCTTCATCGGAGGGCAGTGGGTGCCCGGCAATGCCATTCCCGTCGTTGATCCGGCAACGGAAGAAGTGCTGGCCCAGGTCGCCGATGCGACGGTCGAGCACGCCCGGGCGGCGGTGGATGCGGCCCATGCGGCAGCCGAAGGATGGAGCGCGACCCCGCCCCGCAAGCGCTCGGAAATCCTCATGCGCTGCTTCCATCTCATGATCGAGCGCCATGAGGAGCTCGCCCGCCTGATCACGCTCGAGAACGGCAAGAGCCTGGCGGACGCGCGCGGCGAGGTGACCTATGCTGCCGAGTTCTTCCGCTGGTACGCGGAGGAGGGCGTGCGCGTGCGCGGCGAGTACCAAATCGCACCGTCGGGTAACAACCACATCATCGTCGAGTATGAGCCGATCGGCATCTGTGTGCTCATCACGCCGTGGAACTTTCCGGCGGCGATGGCGACCCGCAAGATCGCTCCGGCGCTGGCGGCAGGATGCACGGTCATCCTCAAGCCCGCAAGCGAGACGCCGCTCACGGCCTATGCGCTCGCCACGCTCTACCGCGACGCCGGCGTGCCCGACGGTGTGGTGAACGTCATCACCACAACCAAGCCCGGTCCGGTGACCGCCGCAATGCTGGACGATGCGCGCGTCCGCAAGCTCTCCTTCACCGGCTCCACGGCCGTCGGCCGCACGCTGCTGGCGGAAGCTGCCCGCACCGTCGTGAGCTGCTCAATGGAGCTCGGCGGGAATGCGCCCTTCATCGTGTTCGACGATGCGGACTTGGAAGCCGCGCTCGACGGCGCGATGATCGCCAAGATGCGCAACGCGGGCGAAGCCTGCACGGCCGCCAACCGCTTCCTCGTGCAGGATGGCATCCATGACCGGTTCGTTGACGGGCTTGTCAAACGCATGGCAGCGCTCAAGGTCGGCCCGGGTCTGGACGAAAGCGTCCAGTGCGGGCCGATGATCACCCGCAAGGCCGTCGAGAAGATCGACGCGCTGGTGACCGACGCCGTGAGCCGTGGCGCGAAGGTGCTTCTGGGCGGAAAGCTACTCGCCAACAAGGGGTTCTATTACCCACCCACCGTGCTTACGGACGTGTCGCGCGACGCGATGATGACGGAGGAGGAGATCTTCGGTCCGGTGGCGCCGGTCTACCGTTTCAGCAACCCGGATGACGCGGTGGCCTTCGCCAACGATACCGAGCATGGTCTTGCCGCGTACCTCTACACATCCGACGTGAAGAGGGGCCTGCAGCTCAGCCGCCGGATCGAAACCGGCATGGTCGGGCTCAACCGCGGGCTGGTCTCGGACGCGGCCGCGCCCTTCGGCGGCGTCAAGCAGAGCGGGCTGGGCCGTGAGGGCGGGGCCCATGGCATTCTCGAATTCCTCGAGGCAAAATACGTGGCCACGACGATCTGAAGGCTGCCATGGATCTCTTTCGTACCCGCGACCACGTCCCGGACTTCGACGCCTATGTCGAGGTCTATCACAAGCGCAGCGCTGCGACCCGCGCGCGGTGCCGCGCCGAGCTCGATGTGGCCTATGGTCCTGGCGAGCTCGAACGCCTGGACCTGTTCTTCCCCGAGGGGGAGGTACGGGCCGCGCCCGTCCATCTCTTCATCCACGGCGGTTATTGGCGGATGTTCGACAAGAGCGATTTTTCCTTCGTCGCCGACACGGTGGTGGCGGCCGGAGGCATCGCGGCCATCCTGAACTACAGCCTGATGCCTGCCGTGCGGATGGAGAAGATCGTGCGCCAGGTGCGCGCGGCCGCTGCCTGGCTTTGTGAAAACGCGGCGGGCTTCGGCGGTGATCCCGAGAAGTTCACCGTTTCGGGCCATTCGGCGGGCGGACACCTTTGCGCCTTCCTGCTCGACGCGGACAGCCCGGTGCGGCCCAAGGCTACGCTGATGCTGAGCGGGATCTACGAACTCGAGCCCCTTCAGCACTCGTTCCTGCAGCCGGAGATCGGCATTACGGACGAGGAGGTGCGCCGCTTCTCACCGCTGCGTCTCGCCTACCGCCCGATTGGGCCGGCGATGCTGATGGCAGGGGTGCACGAAACGGAACCCTTCCACGAGCAGGGGCAGGCGATGGCGGAAACCCTGCAGCGGGACGGCCTGGAGGCTGAGTTCCAGTCGATTCCGGGTGCCAATCATATGAGCATCGTGCTGGACCTCGGTAATGCCGAGACCGCTCCCGGCCGTGCGCTGGCGCAGATGGTAAAGCGCGGGGCATAGACCGCCCGGAGCCGCACCAGCAGTTTCTCGCCGACCGACTCACGCTGCATCGGCTGAACAGGCTGAGCGCGGCGCTGGCTGCAGCTGCAGCCCAGACTTGAGAGAGGACGCCCTTGGGTGGTCCGACCGGGCGTCATCGCTTTGCTACCAAAAGAACTTTATGCTCACGCCATTCCGAGCGCGGCCATGTAGAGGTCCAGCATTGCCTCTTCCTCCTGGCGCTCGTTCGCATCCTTCTTGCGCAGGCGAACGATCGTGCGAATGGCCTTGGTGTCGAAGCCCTGACCTTTCATCTCGGCGTAGACATCCTTGATGTCGTCCGAAATGGACTTCTTTTCTTCTTCCAGGCGCTCGATCCGCTCTACGAAGGCGCGCAGCTGGCCTGCGGCTACGGTCTGTGAGGTCTCGTTTACAACGTCGTTCATTCTCTGCTCCAGCTGAGATTCGTTCGCGCAATTTGGCGGGAAATGGTTAACGGTTCGATGCCGGAGGCGGACAAGAAAATCAAGCCGGACGAATTGTCCGGCCCGCGCGCCCGCTCGGCGTCTCCATCCGAAAACACGGCGCTTGTTGTCGATTTTGTGACTCGGCAGCGGTTCCAGGAAAAGTGGGAACCGGTTTTGCGTCCGGAACCGCTGCGAAAGAAAGTAGGTTCCAGGAAAAGTGGGAACCGGTTTTCCGTCGAGAACCGCGCAACCAAAAAAGACTGCTAGTGGTCGCGTGGCCGGTTCTGCTCGAAGGATGCTTTCTGCTCGGCCGTCGCCTCGCGCTGGTACTTTGCCTGCCACTCGGCATAGGGCATGCCATAGATCAGTTCGCGGGAATCGTCCTTGCTGAGCGCAACGCCTTCGGCCTCGGCAGCCTCGCGGTACCAGTTCGACAGGCAGTTGCGGCAGAAGCCCGCGAGGTTCATCAGGTCGATGTTCTGCACGTCGGTGCGATTGCGCAGATGTTCCACGAGCCTGCGGAAAGCAGCGGCCTCGAAGTCGCGGCGTTGTTCTTCGGTCAGTTCTGTCATTCTGTACTCCCATCCCGGATCGGTCCGGTTCTGGAACCGAACATCCTCGTCTCATGAATATCAGGTCGGCGGTTGATCTCTTCAAGGATCGGCGCCAGCCGTCCGGCCCATTCAGCCGCGCCTGCCTCGGCAACGATCAGGTCCTGCCGGATCTCGATCAGCGCATGAGCATAGCCCTTGGCGGTGCAATGCTTGAACATCGTGTCGCCACGCAGCGCGCCGTCGTACGGCTCGTTGTCACCGACGACGATCCCCGGCTCTTTTTGAAGCGTGGAGATCAGCGGCTTCACGGCCCGGTCGTCCTTGTCCCAGAGAATACCCACGTGCCAGGGCCGCTCGCGACCCTGCATGTAGGGCGTGAACGAGTGGATCGAGATCACCAGCGGCGCGGAGCCTGTCTCTTCTGCAACGGATGTTACAACGGAGGAGACGGCATCATGATACGGACGGTAGAACTTTTCGATCCGTTTCCGGCGCTCTTCTTCCGCCAGGGGATAGTTCGCGCGAATCACCGTGCCGTCGTACAGTTGGCGGATCAGCGTCGGATCATCTTCGCCCCGGTTGGGATCGATCAGCAGCCGCGAGAACCGCGCCATCACGGCAGGTGCTTGCATGAGCGCGGAAAGCCTCCGCGTTACTGCTTCAGCCCCGATATCATACGCGATGTGGCGCTGGAATTCTGATGCTGGAAGCCCGAGATTGCCATATTGCTCGGGAAGAAGGTTGAAGGCGTGATCCGAAACCAGAACTAGACCTCTGGGACGGTCGCCGTCGATCACCTCGTACGGGGGAAAATCCTGGGGAAGGGTGGGTGTCATGAGTCGGGAGCGGGCCGCCTTGATCGATACCGGGTAAAACTGTGCTATTGCTGCGCAACGAGGGTACTATTATCCGCTCACATTGACATGTGCATTTACTTTAAACACAACAGCCGGAATGCCGCTCATATGCCGAGACGAAAAATGCATCATAAAGGGTTGTCCATGTCATGGCGGATATGCCTTCCCGTGCTGCTTGCGGCTGCGGGCATTTCACTTGCATCTCCAGCCCGCGCCGACCTTCGTGTCTGTAATTCCACGCCAAATCTCGTTGGCGTGTCGATCGGCTATAGGACGACAGCAGGTTGGGTGAGCGAGGGCTGGTGGCACATCCAGGGATCGAACTGCAAGACAATCATCCAGGGGCCCTTGCAATCACGATATTACTACCTCTACGCGGAAGATGCGACGCGCGGCGGTCGCTGGTCGGGTCCGGTGCAGATGTGCGTCTCCGACAAGGAATTCAAGATTTCGGGTGTGAACGACTGTTTCGCGCGTGGTTTTCAGCGGGCGGGCTTTCAGGAATACGACACGGGTGAACAGGAGAATTGGATGGTGCAGCTCACCGATGGCCAGACGGCTGAAGGTGCGTCGATGACCGGGGCGTCCGGTCAATGAAGCGTGGTCGCAAGGTAAAGATCGTAGCAACCCTCGGTCCAGCGTCCTCCGACGAGGCTATGATCGAAAAGCTCTATCAGGCTGGCGCAGACGTCTTCCGCGTCAACATGAGCCACGCAGATCACGACACCATGCGCGAGCTGGTGGGTCGCATCCGCAACGTGGAGCGTCGCGTCGAACGACCGATCGCCATTCTGGCTGATCTTCAGGGCCCCAAGCT
Organism: Nitratireductor aestuarii; assembly: GCF_014641695.1. Lineage (GTDB taxonomy): Bacteria > Pseudomonadota > Alphaproteobacteria > Rhizobiales > Rhizobiaceae > Chelativorans > Chelativorans aestuarii. Next base: position 97,672 of record NZ_BMIF01000003.1, read on the forward strand.
GCGCGTGGGTTCCTTCGCGGACAAGAAGGTGACGCTTGAGGTCGGCCAGGAGTTCATTCTGGACGATAACGAGGAGCCCGGCGACACCCGTCGCGTGCACCTGCCGCATCCTGAAATTCTTTCGTCCGTTCAGCCTGGCCACCGGCTGCTGATCGATGACGGCAAGCTGCAGCTTCTGGCGCTTGAGACGGGCAAGGGTTTCATCCGCTGCCGCGTCGTGGCGGGCACCCAGATTTCGAACCGCAAGGGCGTGAGCCTGCCGGACACGGATCTGCCGGTGGGTGCACTCACCGAGAAGGATCGCCGCGACCTTGATGCCGTACTGGCAACAGGCGTTGACTGGATCGCGCTTTCCTTCATCCAGCGTCCTGAAGACATTGCCGAAGTGCGCAAGATCGCGCGGGGCAGGGCGGCGCTGATGGCGAAGATTGAAAAGCCGCAGGCGGTGAAGCGTCTGGCGGAGATCATCGAGCTTTCTGACGCGCTCATGGTTGCCCGTGGCGACCTCGGCGTTGAGATGCCGCTGGAAGCGGTTCCCGGCATCCAGAAGCAGATCACCCGCGCCTGCCGCGTCGCTGGCAAGCCGGTGGTTGTCGCGACCCAGATGCTGGAATCGATGATTTCGGCGCCGGTGCCGACGCGTGCGGAAGTCTCGGACGTGGCGACGGCCGTCTTCGAAGGCGCGGACGCGGTGATGCTGTCGGCAGAATCGGCAGCTGGCGCCTATCCGACCGAGGCGGTGGCCATGATGGACTCCATCGCCAAGCAGGTCGAGCGCGATCCAACCTACGAGGCGGTCATCAGCGCGCAGCGCACCCAGCCGCAGGCGACGGGTGCAGATGCGATCTCGCTGGCAGCGCGCCAGATTGCCGAGACGCTGAACCTCGCCGCGATCATCACCTACACCTCGTCCGGCACGACCGGCCTCCGTGCGGCCCGTGAACGTCCGCATGTCCCGATCATCGCGCTTTCGCCCGTGGTGGAAACCGCGCGCAGGCTGAGTCTTGTGTGGGGGACCCATTGCGTGGTGTCCGAGGATGCGAGCGACCTGGACGACATGGTCGACCGCGCCTGCCGCATCGCCTACGAGGAAAAATTCGCGCAGCCCGGTAGCCGCGTGATCATCACGGCAGGCGTTCCGCTTGGCACGCCCGGTGCAACAAACCTGCTCCGCATCGCCTATGTCGGCGCGGATGGCTTCGGCGCGCTGGAATAACTCATTTCCGGAACCCCTCAAGGTGAGTTTATCACACCGTGAGGGCCTAGCCCTCGTGCTTCGACAAGCTCAGCATGAGGGTGTTGCGGGCTCTTTCAGGTAAGTGCGCTTACAGAGCCTCGTCTGTATTCTCTTCCGTCAGCTGGATGAAGGCGCGCTGCGCGCCGCGGTGCATCGGATAGACCTCGAGCAGCCGACGATAGACGTCGAGCGCCATCGTCTCCTTGCCGGTGAGGCGCAGGATACCGGCGAGCCCGTTCAGCGAACCGAAGTGGCGTGGCTCGATCGTCAGCGCGTGTGACAGGTCGGAAATGGCCATGCTGTAGTTGTTCATCATCAGATGAAGCATGGCGCGGCTGTTCCAGGCCTCGACGTAATCCGGATAAAGGCCAATCGCCTGATCCATGAGATCGTTGGCGACGGCATAGTTCTTGTCCTTCGCCGCCTTCTGCCCCCACTCGATCAGCAGGTCCGCAGTGGCGCCGCCTGATTTCGCCAGTTCCTTGTTGATCGTGGAGACGATGCGGTTTGCCGCAACCTCGGAATGTTCGGTCTTCAGCGAAAGGTAGAGCTCGTCGAGCTTGCTGGGCGACTCGGTCTCAACGGGGGAGGATGTATCCGGAATCGTTTCTGCCCGCGCAGGGGCGAGCAGGAGAACAGGCAACAGAAGTGCTGACAAAGCAAAAAACCGCATGAGGCGATGATAAACGCCTCTGCGGTTGTAGCAAAGTAAATTCCGCGTGGGAATCAACGTGCCCACATAAGGTACGGTCCAAAAGCCAGAGGCTTCCGGACGCGAAGCCTTTAGCCCTGGCGGGCCTTGAAGCGCGGGTTGCTCTTGTTGATGATGTAGACGCGGCCCTTGCGGCGAACCAGACGGTTCTCACGGTGACGTGTCTTCAGCGCCTTCAGCGAGTTTCTGATCTTCATGGTCTTGCTCGTCTGCCCCGGACCGAACGGCCCGATAATTGGGACCCTTTCGGGCCGGAAATAAAAGCGCGCCGTCTGGCGCGCTGGTTCGGTGGTTGCATAGTCAGTAGCGTCTGATCTGTCAACTCCCGAAGGACAACTCATTGAAATGAATCATCACTTGGGTCAGGAGTCAGCTGGCTCGACGCACCAGCCGGGTGAAATGACCCATCTTGCGGCCCGCTCGGGGCTCCGCCTTCCCGTAAAGATGCAGCACGAGGTCCGGCTCCTGTAGAAGTTCAGGCGCCTGATTCTGCGCCTCGCCGAGCAGATTCTCCATCACACAGTCGGAATGCCGGCGCGTATCGCCGAGCGGCAGCCCGGCAATGGCGCGGATATGCAGCTCGAACTGGGAGAGGGCACAGGCAGCTTCCGTCCAGTGGCCGGAATTGTGCACCCGCGGCGCGATCTCGTTGACCAGCAGCTTGCCGTCGGCGAACACGAAGAACTCGACGCCGATGACACCGACGTAGCCGAGTCCTTCGAGGATACGGCTCGCGATGTCTCCCGCCGCAGCCCGCGTCTCGTCCGAAATGTTGGCCGGAACGGTGGAGCTGAAGAGGATCCCGTCACGATGGACGTTCTCTGCCGGATCGAAGGAGACGACTGCGCCATCCTGGTTGCGGCCAGCAATGACGGAAATCTCGCGCACAAAGGGCACGAAGCCTTCGAGGATCAGCGGCGAGCCGGAAAGTTCGGCAAACGCCGTCTCAATCTCTGCTTCCGACAGGTTGCGCAGCACGCGCTGGCCCTTGCCGTCGTAGCCGAGTCGGCGCGTCTTCAGCACGCCCTGATTGCCGAACTCGGCCAAGGCTGCCTTCAGCTCGTCCACGCTCTCGACCGCAGCGAAGGGCGCGGTTTCGATGCCGTGCGAATTCAGAAAAGTCTTTTCGGTGAGCCGGTCCTGCGAGACTTCGAGCGCCAGAGCAGGGGGGAAGAGCGGCTTCCGCTCGCTCAGATACTGGGCCGGAGCAGCCGGTACGTTCTCGAACTCGTAGGTGACGACATCGCAGCCATCGGCAAGTTCAGCGAGCCCTTCGGGGTCGTCATACTTCTTGCAGATGTGTTTGTTGGCTACCTGGGCTGCGGGACAGTTTGGATCCGGCTCCAGCACCACGATGCGATAACCAAGGCGCGCTGCGGCCATCGCCAGCATGCGCGCGAGCTGACCTCCGCCCAGAATGCCGATGACGGAACCTGGCTTCAGAGAGGTCATTTGCCTGAAACCTCGACAGGACGCTCGGCGACTTTCTCGGTCTGCGCCGCGCGATAGGCATCGAGCCGATCCGCAAGCGCCGGATCGTAGAGAGCGAGCACGGCGGCAGCCAGCAGTGCTGCGTTGGTGGCGCCGGCCTTGCCGATGGCAAGAGTGCCGACCGGAATGCCGGCGGGCATCTGAACGATCGAGAGCAGCGAATCCTGACCTGAAAGAGCGTGTGACTGCACCGGCACGCCGAACACGGGAAGCGGCGTCATGGCAGCCGTCATGCCGGGCAGATGGGCAGCACCGCCTGCGCCGGCGATGATCACCTTGAACCCTTCCGCCTTGGCGGACTTGGCAAAGTCGTAGAGGCGATCCGGAGTCCGGTGTGCGGAAACGATGCGGACATCGTGGGAAATCTGGAGGGCTTCAAGCGTTTCCGCGGCATGCCGCATGGTTTCCCAGTCGGACTGGCTTCCCATGATCACGGCAACATCGGCAATCGTTTTGGTCATAGAGGCTCGGCTTCCTTTGCCGGTATCAAAAAGACTGGTCTGATTGCTCAGGCAATGATGTCTGGAATAAGACCATCTTCCATCTGCTGCAAACGGTCCTTGAGCGCGAGCTTTTTCTTCTTCATCCGCTGAATTTGCAGGGGATCGCATCCTGTGGCGATCATGGCATTGATGGCAGCATCGAAATCGGCATGTTCCTGCTTGAGGCGGGCAAATTCCAGGCGTGTCTGAGCCTGATCTTGTTCGGACATATCTGAGGATCCGCGCATTTTTACCGCACAACTACAGTCCCAGGCACTTCTGAGCGTGGTCACGGTCTAGGGTGATCGATGACCTTACCCCTACCACATTTCACATCGTCAATAAAAGCTACCGTATTCTGTTCGACAAACCTATCTGGGAGTGGCAGACTGTCTTCGTGCCGTCACAAACGGCGAAAGTCGATGTAGGCGGTGCGGGAAACTAATGGAGTTCCATTATGTCGCTTGAAGCCCATCTTTCAGAACTGCAACGCAAGCATGGAGAGCTTGAACGTCAGCTCGATAGCGCGTTGAACCATCCCTCGATGGACACCCTGGAGATAGTCGATCTCAAGAGACGAAAATTAGCTTTAAAGGACCAGATTGAGAAGCTGAGAGCAGCGAAGCATACGACCCATTGATCGCGTTTTCAGGCGATCAAAATCTCTAACTTCCCTGAGCAGATGAGCGGTCGTTGTACCGCTCATTTGTTTTTTATTACCAAGGTTCAATCGGTCTTGGCGTCAGCGCCGTTCCCCTCATCAACCGAAAGCTCCGCCCTCGGGTTGAGCTGAATTGCCTGCGGCGTGGCCAGCCGCTCGGCTGGCTGGGTCGTGAAGCTATCCTTCGCCTCGGCCGGCACCGGAGCCCTTCGCGAAATGCGCAATGCTGCGTATCCAGCCACACTGATATGTGCCGCGGCTGTCGCCAAAAAGAGACTTTCCGGACGCAGAAAGTTCATGAAGAAACCGGCGATGATCGGCCCGATCATCGTACCGATACCGTAAAGCATCAGCAGTCCGCTCGACACCTGCACGAACTTGCCTGCCGGCGCATGGTCGTTCGCATGGGCGACCGAGACGGAGTAGAGCGTATAGGCCAGAAGCCCATAGAGGCCCACCATCACGAGGATGACTTCCGGCGTCCGCGGTGCAAGCACGAAAATGGCAAAGCCGATCAGCGCCGCAGTCACAGCAGCGCCGATCAGCACATAGCGTCGGTCAGTGTAGTCGGAGATCTTGCCGATCGGAAACTGCCCGAGGGCTCCGCACAGCACCGCTGCGCTCATCATCAGTGCGATATAGAAGGTGGGGATGCCGATCGAGGCGCCATAGACAGCACCCAGCGTACCCCATGCGCCATTGGCGACGCCGATCAGGAGACAGGCGACGACCGAGATGGGCGAATTCGCGTAGAGCGCCTTCAGATCCAGCGAGACACTGGCGAGCGGCGCAGGCGACTGAGCCTTCGAAATGGCGGTCGGCAGCAGCGACAGGCAAAACAGGATGCCGGTGACCATGAACAGGATCGGCGTCGAGATATCGCCGAAGGCAACGCCCATCTGCCCCAGCATCAGCGATGAGTTCGTGACCATCATGTAGAGGCCGAAGATCGTGCCACGCGACTCGTTGGTGGAGCGCTCGTTGAGCCAGCTTTCGATCACCATGTAGGCGCCCGCCATGACGAAGCCCGTAAAGGCGCGAAGCACGATCCACGTGTTGATCTCGACGAAAATCCCGGTCAGCAGCGCGATGGTGGCGGCGGAAGCCGCAAGTGCGCCAAAGGAGCGGACGTGGCCTACGCGGCGGACGAGCCTGGGCGCCAGATAGCACCCGGCGATGAAGCCACCCGCCCAGCTGGTGCCGAGCAGGCCGAGCGATGTCGTGCTGAAGCCTTCGAGCTGTCCGCGCAATGGTAACAGCAGGCCGTGCAGTCCCGAGGCTGAGAGCAGGAACGCCGTACCGAAGAGCAGCGCGATGATGGAACCGAAGGATGCACGCATGTTTTGTCCGCTTGCTGAGTGATGGCCCTGAGAATCAGGACCGTCCGTCCGCCTCTCCGTGGAGCTTGTGTCCATTTAAAGGTCAGCCGATGAGGATGGCGTTACTTCTCCGCAGGTCAGCTTCGACGGAATAGCGCTTCTGCTGCATTCCGGGTTGAATCCTTCGATTCGCGGGCGCGCTCCAGCCGTTCGATTTCAGCCTTCAAGAGCGCGATTGTCTCGTCGAGGTCGCCGACCGAGAACGTCGAAATATCCTGGCCGATCGCATAGGCAGGGCGCTTCGCGGGAACATCCTCATCCATCGATCTCTCCACCGGTTCGTCAATTTCAAAGAGGATACATACGACTGGGCTTGCGAGGCAAATTCTCTCATAGTGTTTGACGAACGAAAAAGGATTCGGTGAGTTTTGAACCGGTCTGTTCAAGGGAAGGCTTCAGGAGGAAAAGATGTCACTGGGAACTGCGATACCGAATTCGATGACTGCCATCGCCATCACTGAATACGGTGGTCCGATGGTGCTGAAACCGGAGGAGCGGCCAGTTCCCAGGCCCAAGCAGGGCGAAATCCTGATCAAGGTGAAGGCCGCTGGTGTCAACCGGCCGGACGTTTCGCAGCGTAAGGGCCACTATCCGCCGCCGCCCGGCGCATCCGATCTGCCGGGCCTCGAAGCTGCTGGCGAAGTGGTGGCCGTGGGTGCGGATGTCTCACGGTGGCAGATTGGCGACAGCGTTACGGCCCTGACAGCAGGCGGAGCCTACGCGGAATATTGCGTGGCGCATGAGTCGAACGCCCTGCCGGTGCCGCACGGCTATACCTTCACCGAGGCGGCGGCGATCCCGGAGACCTTTTTCACGGTCTGGCATAACGTATTTCAACGCGGCGGTTTGCGGGAAGGCGAGACCTTCCTGGTGCACGGCGGCACCTCCGGCATTGGTACCGCGGCGATCCAGCTGGCCAAGGCCTTCGGTGCGCGGGTCTTCGCCACGGCAGGCAGCGATGCCAAGGTCGAGACCTGCAGGAAACTGGGGGCCGATGTCGCCATCAACTACAAGACGCAGGATTTCGTCGCGGCGGTCAGGGATGCAACGGACGGCAACGGCGTGGACGTCATTCTGGACATGGTGGGCGGCTCCTACATCGATCGCAACTTTTCCGCCGCGGCCATGGATGGCCGGGTCGTGCAGATCGCAACCCTGGGCGGGGTCCAGAGCGAGATCAATGCCCGTTCGCTGATGATGAAGCGCCTCACCTACACAGGGTCGACGCTGCGACCGCGCACCATCGAGTTCAAGGGCAGAATCGCTGCGGAACTGGAGGCGCAGGTATGGCCGCTGCTCGCTTCCCGCCAGATTTCCCCGGTGATGGACACCATCTTCCCCCTGCGTGAGGCATGGCGTGCGCATGAGCGCATGGAAGAAGGCGATCATATCGGGAAAATCGTGCTGGACGTCGCCTGAGAACGTTCCATTTCCATCCGGGTGCAAGCTTTTCTTGCCTCGAATTTCGAAAATGCCTATATAGGGGTCAATTCCCTTAATATCGGTGGTAACGTCCACCGCCCGCGCTGGGACGCGGGCGAACAAAGGAACTTGCTTATGGCCCATACGCTACTCATGCCGAAGGCGACCGCTGTCTGGCTCGTGGACAATACGGCGCTTACGTTCGACCAGATTGCTGAGTTCTGTGGACTGCATCCTCTGGAAGTGTCCGCAATCGCTGATGGCGACGCTGCGCATGGCATCAAGGGTATGGATCCGGTCACCATGGGTCAGCTGACCCGCGAGGAGATTGCTCGTGGCGAGGCAAACACGAACTATCGTCTGAAGATCTCCGAACCGAAGGTTCGTGTGCCGGAAGTCAAGCGCAAGGGCCCGCGCTACACGCCGCTGTCCAAGCGTCAGGACCGTCCGAATGCAATCCTGTGGCTGGTTCGCTACCATCCCGAGCTGAAGGATGCCCAGATTTCGCGTCTGGTTGGCACGACCAAGGCAACGATCGAGCAGATTCGCGAGCGCACCCACTGGAATTCCGCCAACCTGACGCCGATGGACCCGGTCACGCTGGGCCTCTGCTCGCAGATCGACCTCGACATCGAAGTTCAGCGCGCAGCCCGTAATGCTCCGCCTGCTGCTCCGACGGGTGACACCCTGCTGCCGGCTTCGGAAACCGAGCATCTCAACGTGGATGAGTACGGCTCCGAGGAAAAGGAGCTCGACGCGGATGCAGTTTTCGCAAAGCTCTCTTCGCTTCGTTCGAACCGCGACGAAGAAGAAGACGAAGAGTAGGACGAGGCACTCCAGTCCTCAGAGAAAAGGGCCCGCTCGGGCCCTTTATCTTTTAGCGGGTGCTTTTATCAGAAATCGACCGCCACACCTTTGACTTCCCAGTCGCCATAGCGAGCCGGATCTGGGCCTTCCCGTCCGCCGATCTCCTTGGGAGCCTGCTCCTGGGCCTCCAGGGCTTTCCGGCGACGTTCTTCGGCCTCGGCAAGCGCCCGCTGGGCGGCCGGCGAGAGTGTCTTCTTGACCGGTTGAGGTTGTTCCGTATCGCTCATCCTGATCTTCCTTCCTGACGGTGCGGCAAATTAGGCGAAGGTCCGTCCATCATAAGCGCTGATTTATCAGCAATGCCGGGATCGGACTGCCGCTCTATCCGTTGAATCTGGCCTGTTTCATTCCCATCATTATAGGGACAGACGGCGGTGCACAATCGATCTGCAGCATGTATCCGTCTGGCAGGAACTTCGGCGTAAAGGAGCCACTTGGATGAACTTGGTTCGCACAGCAATGCTTCTGGCATTCATGACCGCACTGTTCATGGGTGTCGGCTATATGATTGGCGGTTCCGGAGGCATGATGATTGCCTTCCTGATTGCTGCTGCCATGAACCTGTTCAGCTACTGGAACTCCGACAAGATGGTGCTGCGTATGTACAACGCCGTCGAGGTCGATGAGCGTACGGCGCCTGAGTACTACCGCATCGTCCAGGGTCTGGCAGCGAATGCCGGGCTCCCGATGCCGCGCGTGTACCTGATCGAGAATCCGCAGCCGAACGCCTTCGCGACAGGCCGGAACCCGCAGAACGCCGCGGTGGCTGCCACGACGGGCCTTCTCCACCGCCTGACAGCGGAGGAGGTCGCGGGCGTGATGGCGCACGAACTGGCGCACGTCCAGAACCGCGACACGCTGACCATGACGATCACCGCGACGCTCGCCGGTGCGATCTCGATGCTCGGCAATTTTGCGTTCTTCTTCGGCGGCAACCGCGACAACAACAATCCGCTCGGCTTCATCGGCGTCCTGATTGCGATGATCGTGGCGCCATTCGCCGCAATGCTGGTGCAGATGGCTATCAGCCGCACACGCGAATATTCGGCCGACAGGCGAGGCGCGGAAATCTGCGGAAATCCGATGTGGCTCGCTTCCGCTCTTGCCAAGATCGCCAACAGCGCGCATCAGGTGCCTAACATGGATGCCGAGCGTAATCCGGCCACGGCTCACATGTTCATCATCAATCCGCTCAACGGACAGAATATGGATAACCTCTTCTCCACCCATCCCAACACGGAGAACCGCATCGCGGCTCTGCAGGCGATAGCCAATGAAATGGGCTATCGGGCCGCTCCGCGCGCCGAAGCGCCGGCCGGTCCCTGGGGTGGAAGCCGCAGGCCCGGTCCGTGGGACAACGCCCGCAAGGGTCCCTGGTCGTGAGCGAGGGCAAGGTCCGTCCGCAGCGCAAGCCGCAGCATCGCCGTCCCTCCGCTCCGCGTGAGCATGTGGTCGAGGACAACCAGCCGGGCATGGAGGCGCGTCAGGCCGCGACGCGGCTCCTGTCCGCTGTCATCGATGCCCGCACACCGCTTGATGCACTGACCGATGGCGAACATGGCCATCCGCAGTATCTGGCACTCGATGGCCGCGACCGTGCGCTGGTCCGCGCCATCCTCGTCAGCGCGCTGCGCTTCCGCAGGACAATCGAGGCCATCATTGGGAGCCAGCTTGATCGGGCATTGCCGGGTAACGCCCGTTCGCTCTCCGCACTCCTGCATGTCGCTGCGGCGCAGATCCTGTTCCTCGATGTGCCAGACAGCGCTGCGGTGAACCTCGCCGTGGCTCAGGCAAAGGCCGACCCCCGCTCCGCGCGTTTCGCCGCTCTGGTGAACGCGATCCTGCGCAACATCGGGCGCAAGAAGGCGACGCTTCTGCCGAAGACCCTTGAGAAGACCGCCGACGCTCCGGATTGGATGATCGAGCGCCTTGAAGCCGCTTACGGCAAGGACACCACTCGGCAAATTCTGGAAGTCCACCGCACCGAGTCGCCTGTCGATTTCTCGGTCAAGTCGCAGCCAGACAACTGGGCCGAAAAGTTTGGCGGCCGGACGCTGCCCAACGGCTCTGTCCGAGTGGACGATCTTTCTGTCTCCGTCCCGGAGCTTCCGGGTTTTGCGGATGGCGAATGGTGGGTGCAGGACGCAGCCGCCAGCCTCCCGCCGCGCCTTCTAGGCAATGTCGCTGGTCTTGAAGTGGCCGACCTCTGCGCAGCCCCAGGCGGCAAGACGGCCGCTCTCGCGGCTGCGGGCGCAAAGGTCACGGCCGTCGACCAATCTGGCAATCGCCTGAAGCGTCTGAAGAGCAACCTCGCCCGCCTCGGCCTTTCCGCCGAGGTGGTTGAGGCCGACATTCTCAAGTGGCAGCCCGAGCAGAAGTTCGACGCGATCCTTCTCGATGCGCCCTGTTCGTCGACCGGCACGGTGCGCCGTCATCCGGACGTTCTGTGGACCAAGTCACCCGAAGACATCGCGAAGCTCGCGGGCCTGCAGCGCCGTCTGCTGGAGCGTTGCTTCGAACTGGTGAAGCCCGGTGGCGTCGTGGTGTTCTCCAACTGCTCGCTGGACCCTGAAGAGGGTGAGGATCTGGTGCAATCCCTTCTGAAAGAGCGGCCCGACATCTCACTCGACCGGATCCAGCCGGAAGAATTGCCTGGGGCGGAACACTTCATTGCTGAAGAGGGCTGGCTCAGGACAATTCCCACCGCGGATGATGGTTCGTCAGGCCAGCTTGCCGGCGTCGACGGGTTCTTTGCGGCCAGGTTCCGGCAGCGTGCAGGTTGAGGGTTACGCTGCGTCAACGATTTCATCCCCATAATCTATTTCAATTCCGGCGAATGCCAGAGATTATGCCTTCGCATAAATGCTTGAATCATCTAGATTCTTGTGAATTGCAGGTTGGGGTCTCGCAACTAGGGTGTAATAGCGGCCATGGCAGGCGGGTTTAATCCGCTCTTGTGGAGTATTGCCGCGCGGCAGGGATGGCGCCGCCTGCGCCGGCGCTTGCGCGCAGGTCCCGCCTATCGCTGGCGCTATTCCGGACGCACGCCCGAACGCCTTTTGCTGGCTCCGCCGGACCTGCGTCTGGCCGATCCGCAGATCGCGCGCGAAATCTATCACGGCCGATTCCTGCTCGCGGGTCATCTGGTGGAGGCCGGTGGCGAATCGCCCTTCATGATGGACGTGGAGCATTACGGCTGGCTGGAAGCGCTGCATGGCTTCCGCTGGCTGCGGCATCTCCATGTTGCCGAGTCGGACCTTGCCGCGGCCAACGCCCGCGCGCTCGTGCTCGACTGGATTACGCTGCACGGCCGCCGCATCAACGGCATCGCCTGGCACCCCGGCATCACGGCCCGCCGCATCATCGCATGGCTTCAGCATTCGGCAATCGTTCTGCAGGGAGCGGACCTTCCGTTCTACCGGCTGTTCCTGAAGACGCTGGCCGTCCAGATCCGCTACCTGCGCTCGGTCGCCCGCGAAATGCCGGATGGAGAGGACCGTCTGCGCGCTCGCATCGCGCTCGCCTTCTCGTCCATGTCGCTGCCCACTCCGCCCTCGGCCATGCGCACGGCCACGCGACATCTGTCGCAGGAGATCGAACGCCAGATCCTGCCGGATGGCGGGCACATCTCGCGCAATCCGAACGCGATCCTGGAGCTTCTGTCTGACCTCCTGCCGTTGCGCCAGACCTATGCCAATCAGGCTGAGCCGATCCCTGAAGCGCTGGTAAGCGCCGTCGACAGGATGCTCCCGGCGCTGCGCTTCTTCCGCCATCAGGATGGCACCATCGCCCACTTCAACGGCATGGGCATCACCCTGCATGACCGGATCGCTGCCGTGCTGCGACACGACGACACCGGCGGAGCACCGCTCTTCCATGCGCCCTATTCGGGATACGAGCGGCTTGCGATGGGGGGCACCACGGTCATTGCCGACACAGGTGCGCCGCCCGCAGCTGAACTATCCGACATGGCCAATGCCGGCTGCCTCTCCTTCGAAATGTCGTCCGGCCGTCATCAGTTCATCGTCAACAGCGGCATCGATTCTTTCGGCGACGAGGTATTCCGTCCGTTGGCGCGCGCTACGGCCGCTCACTCGACCGCGACGATCAACGACACGTCGCAGGCCCGTTTTGCGCTTCCTGCCGGTTGGGACGAATGGATCGGAACGCCGCTGATCAGCGGCCCGCAGAATGTCACCTGCCAGAGGATCGAAAAGCAGGGTGCGCAGGGTTTCGTTGCCAGCCATGATGGTTATGCCGCCCGCTTCAACTTCATCCATCAACGCAGGGTAGTCCTTGAAAACGAGGGCAATCTCCTGCGCGGCCAAGATATCTTCCGTCCTGCGGGAGAGCAGAAGCCAGCCCCGGCTGAGATCACCATTCGCTTCCATCTCCATCCCGACATCGCCCTCTACCAAAGCGAGGAGGGCCTGCTGATCCTCGTAGGCGAGAAGACGGACACGTGGGTTTTCGCCGCTGCTGGCGTCGAGCCCGTTGTTGAAGAGTCGATCTTTTTCGCCTCGCTTGCGGGCCCCGCCAGAAGCCGTCAGATCGTCCTCAATTTCAATACCGATCAGCGCACGGAAGTGAGCTGGCAGTTTCTGAGGACCAGTACCATCCTCTCGCGCACCAATGGATCCAGCACACAAGGTTTGATTTAGCCTCAGTGTGTGGTAGGGCAGCCGGCATTCCCCCATGCTGGCAATGAAGAGAGAGTAGCCATGGCCGTCTCCGCCAAGAACATTCCAGCACCGGACCTCGTGCCGGTGCGCAGAGCCCTTATTTCCGTTTCAGACAAAAGCGGCATCGTCGATTTCGCCCGCGCGCTTTCGGGTAAGGGCGTCGAACTCGTCTCCACGGGCGGCACCTCGGCTGCCCTGCAGCGCGAAGGCCTCGCGGTCCGCGACGTGTCGGAACTCACCGGCTTCCCCGAGATCATGGACGGTCGCGTCAAGACGCTGCATCCGCTGGTCCATGGCGGTCTGCTCAGCATCCGCGACGATGCCGAGCATCAGGACGCGATGAAGCAGCACAATATTCAGCCGATCGACCTGGTTGTCATCAACCTCTATCCGTTCGAGGAAGTGCGCTTCGGTGGCGGCGACTATGCCAGCGTGGTGGAAAACATCGACATCGGCGGCCCGGCCATGGTCCGTGCTTCGGCCAAGAACCACGCCTATGTTGCGATCGTGACCGATCCGGCGGACTACGCCCGTGTTCTTGAGGCTCTGGAGCAGAACAACGGCTCGCTGCCCTATCGTCTGCGTCAGGAACTGGCTGCCAAGGCTTATGCCCGCACCGCCGCCTACGACGCTGCGATCTCGCAGTGGTTTGCCGAGACGCTCAACGTCGAGGCTCCGGAATGGCGCGCCTTCGGCGGCAAGCTTGCGCAGGTCATGCGCTATGGCGAGAACCCGCACCAGCAGGCAGGCTTCTACCTCACCGGTGAGAAGCGCCCGGGCGTGGCGACTGCCCGCCAGATCCAGGGCAAGCAGCTCTCCTACAACAACATCAACGACACGGATGCAGCCTTCGAGCTCGTTTCCGAGTTCGATCCGGCCCGCACCGCAGCCGTTGCCATCATCAAGCACGCGAACCCCTGCGGTGTGGCTGAAGGCGCATCGATCGCCGAGGCTTACCGCAAGGCGCTGGCCTGCGATCCGGTTTCCGCCTTCGGCGGTATCGTGGCGCTCAATCGCACGCTCGAAGCGGACGCTGCCGAGGAAATCTCCAAGATCTTCACCGAGGTGATCATCGCTCCGGACGCCACGGAAGAGGCACAGGCCATCATCGCCCAGAAGAAGAACCTGCGTCTGCTTCTGACGGGTGGCGTCGCTGATCCGCGTCAGGCCGGCCTTGCCGCGAAGACGGTCGCCGGTGGCCTGCTCGTCCAGAACCGCGACAATGGCGTTGTCGATGACCTCGACCTTAAGGTCGTCACCAAGCGCGCGCCGACGGAGAAGGAACTGGCCGACCTCAAGTTTGCCTTCCGCGTCGCCAAGCACGTGAAGTCCAATGCGATCGTCTATACGAAGGACCTTGCAACCGTTGGCGTAGGCGCTGGCCAGATGAGCCGCGTCGACTCCGCCCGCATCGCAGCCCGCAAGGCACAGGACGCCGCCGAGGCTGCTGGTCTTGCCGAGCCGTTGACGAAGGGCTGCGTGGTCGCTTCCGACGCGTTCTTCCCCTTCGCTGACGGTCTGCTGTCGGCTGTCGAGGCAGGCGCAACGGCGGTGATCCAGCCGGGCGGCTCCATGCGCGACGATGAGGTGATCAAGGCCGCCGACGAGCATGGCATCGCCATGGTCGTCACCGGAATGCGCCACTTCCGCCACTAAAAGTTGGCGGACGCAAAGATCGAAGTACAGAAGGGAGTGCCGCTCAGGCGCTCCCTTTTTCGCCTCTGACGAAGGGCAATAGCACCAGCGAGGCGATGAAGAGTACCAGAATGGGAGCCACACCCACCCGCTGTGCAGTCTCAGGCGAGAAGGCCTGCGAGGTCATCCACGCAGTCATTGCAGCGATGGAAAGCGGCCCGATGAACGACGTCGCCTTTCCGGAAAGCGCGAAGAGGCCGAAAGCCTCCGTCACGCGTTCGCGCGGGACTTGATCAACGAGTAACGTGCGCGATGAAGCCTGGATCGAGCCGCCAGCCGCGCCGATGAACGCACCGGCAATGTAGAAGGCTAACGTCGGCAGGGTCGAGCCTTCGCCGACCTCGATGAACAATATCTCGTCATTCGTGGTCGAGATCACCAGCAGGCAGCACAGAACGAGGATCAAGGCTGACCCTACGACCACGGACTTGGGGCCGAAGGCCTTGTCCGCTAGACCGCCCAACCATGCTCCGATAGCGCCCGTCAGGGCTGCAATGATGCCGAAAATGCCGATCTGAACGATGGTCCAGTTGAGTACGCCCGCCGCATAGATGCCGCCGAAGGCATAAAGCGCGTTGAGCGCGTCGCGATAGAGCATCGAGGACATCAGGAAGCTGAAATAGCTCCGCTGCTTCGGCAGGGTGCGCAACGTTTGCCAGAGACGGCGCAGCGCCGTGCCGACAGCGCCGGAGACATTGTTCCGCGGCTGGTCCGGCGTGAACAGGAACATCGGCAGCACGAACACGATGTACCACAGAGCCGTCAGCGGTCCGGAAGCCCGGTCACCCTCATGCTGGGCCGGATCAAGGCCAAAGATCGGCTCGAACCCCAGCAATGTGTGCGTCGCGTCCGGCGGGGCCGACATGAAGCCCAGCACCAGCACAAGCGAGAGAAGCCCGCCCACATAGCCGAACCCCCAGGCACTTCCTGAAAGCCTGCCGAGCTCCGAGCGCGGCACCAGATAGGGCATCATCGCATTGTTGAAGACGGCGGCATATTCCATGCCGAACACGCCAAAGGCGATGGCCACCAGAATGAGCGTCATGTTCTCCATGCCGGGCGTTGCAAACCACAGCGCCGCGCAGGCGATGACGCCGATTACCGAGAATGCGAAAATGAACGGTTTTCGCGGGCCAACGGCATCCGCGACTGCACCCAGAACTGGCGAGGTGAAGGCAATGAGAAGGCCACCTATGCCGGTGGCGAGGCCCCAGAGTTCCTGCCCCTTGGCAGGGTCAGGGGCCACATAAGCTGCGAAATAGGGGGCGAAGACGAAGGTGAAGATCAGCGTATGGAAGGGCTGGGTTGCCCAGTCGAAAAAGATCCAGCCCCAGATACCCCGTTTTGAGGCCGGGGTATCCTGATGCGCTGCCGCCCCTACATCGTTCATCCAGTCATGTCCACCATCAACCCTGCTGCCACGTTGAGACGAGACAGGGTGATGTCACCGCTGCCGGTGAGGGACGCGAGATCCCTGATCACCCGTTCCACCCGCTCTCCTCCCTCGCTGAGCCAGGCCGCGGCGGGGTCTTCGTCACCGCGATAGGCTTCAAGCGCCGCGACAGTAATGTTGCGTCGGGCCGTGTCAATCAAATCCAGCGAGCGGACCAACGCGAGCTCGTCGTAGTAGTCCGTCCGTGCGATGGTCTCGGCCGCTGCTTCGATCTTGCCCAGCTGGAAAGCTTCGCTGACCGTGACATAGGCCTTCGCGGTCGCGAGCAGGTCGGCCTGGGCGACATCCGCCGCAAGGCAGATGTCGGGGATGAGCGCCAGCGCATCGAGCAGCGCCAGCTTGCGGGCGAGATCCAGCGGAACGCCGGCCTCTACCATTTCAGCCGCAGCCGATTCAGTGCGATTGCGCAGGTCGTCGGGCTGCCTATCCTGGAGGATCGGCTCAAGCTCCTTCACCGCACCGCGCAGCCGGCTGATCCGCTGGTCGAGCGGAAGCCCCTTCTTTCCCTGCTTCAGCTGCCAGCTCGTGCCGTTCACGACAAGCTTGCGCACCCGCTCATAGAGCGAGAGCTGCAGCTGGCCGTCGACCTTGGTGTCCAGCGCATCGATGCGCGCATAAAGTTCCGGCAGGCCGAAGCCGTCCTTGATGATCGTATAAGCTTCGACGATTTCGCCCGTGCTGCGGCCCGTCATGTCCTGCAGCTGCGAGATGAAGGTGGCACCGCCCCGGTTGACGATGTCGTTGATGAGGACGGTCGCGATGATCTCCCGCCGCAACCGGTGGCTGCGAATCTCATCCGTGTAGCGCTCGCGCATCGCCTTCGGGAAATAGGCGAGGAGATCCGTCTCGAAATGCGCCTCGTCGGGCACTTCCGTTGCCACCAGCTCGTTGAAATGCACGAGCTTTGCATAGGCGAGCAGCACGCCGATCTCCGCCCGTGTCAGCCCTTCGCTCTTCGCCTGGCGCTCGGCCAGCGCATCTGGCCCCGGCAGGAATTCGACCGCCCGGTCCAACAGGCCACGGCCCTCGAACAGCGTCATCAGCCGGTTCTGATGGGGCAGGTCGGCGACTCCGCGCCGCTCGATCATGGAGATGGCAAGCGACTGCTGATAATTGTTGGCGAGCACCAGATGCGCGACGTCATCCGTCATGTCGGCCAGCAGCTTGTTGCGGCTCGGCACGTCCAGCTTGCCTGCGCGCACGGCACTTGCCAGCGCAATCTTGATGTTCACCTCGACGTCAGACGAATTAACGCCGGCCGAATTGTCGATCGCATCCGAGTTGCAGCGGCCGCCTATACGGTTGAACTCCACGCGCGCAAGCTGGGTCATGCCGAGGTTGGCACCCTCGCCGACGACCAGCGCCTGCAGATCCCTTGCCGCGACACGGATGGCGTCGTTGGCACGATCGCCAGCACTCTGGTTGGTCTCCGTGGAGGCCCGTACGTAGGTGCCGATGCCGCCGAACCAGAGCAGATCGACCGGCGCGCGGAGGATAGCGCTCATCAGCTCGTTGGGCGTCACGACGGTCTTTTCGATGCCAAGTGATGCGGCTGCTTCGACGGAAAGCGTCACATGCTTTTCCGTGCGCGACACTATCATGCCACCCTTGGAGAGGAGCTTCTGATCGTAATCCTGCCAGCTGGAGCGGGGCAGGTTGAAGAGCCGCTGCCGCTCCTCGAACGACTTTGCCGGATCTGGATCCGGATCGATGAAGATGTCGCGATGGTCGAAGGCCGCGACCAGCCTCGTCTGGCGTGACAGCAGCATGCCGTTGCCGAACACGTCGCCCGACATGTCGCCCACACCAACGACGGTGAAAGGCTCCGTCTGGATATCGCGGTTCATTTCGCGGAAGTGCCGCTTCACGGCCTCCCACGCGCCGCGCGCGGTGATCCCCATGACCTTGTGGTCATAGCCCGCCGAGCCACCGGAAGCGAAAGCGTCATCCAGCCAGAAGCCGTGTTCCTGGCTGATGGCGTTCGCCGTGTCGGAGAATGTGGCTGTGCCCTTGTCCGCTGCGACGACGAAATACGGGTCGTCCCCATCCCTGCGCACCACTCCTTCCGGTGCAATGACCGTCTCGCCATCCAGATTGTCGGTGATGGAAAGCATGCTGGAGATGAAGGTGATGTAGGCCGCGCGGCCCGCCTCAAAGATCTCCTGCCGGTTTCCGCCCGCAGGCAGTTGGCGCGGGAAGAACCCGCCCTTGGCGCCCACCGGCACGATCACCGCATTCTTGACCTGCTGTGCCTTCACCAGCCCCAGCACTTCCGTACGATAATCCTGAGCCCGATCAGACCAGCGCAGCCCGCCACGCGCAACCGGTCCAAAGCGCAGGTGAACGCCTTCCACCTCGGCGCCATAGACGAAGATCTCGCGCCACGGCCGTGGCTGCGGCAGCCACTCGATCGCATGCGGGTAAAGCTTGAGAACAATCGGCGCACCCTCCTTCTTGGGCGCGAAATAGTTCGTCCGCAGTGTTGCGCCCATGAGAACCAGGAATCGCCTGATGATCGTATCGTCATCAAGGCTCGGCACCTGTTCCAGCGCGGCTTCAATCTCGGCTCTGATCTGGTCCTCGGTGCCGGCGCGGGCGTCCTCCGCCACGCTTGGCGCAAGGCGTGTCTCAAACAGGCGATAGAGCAGGGCCGCGATGGCTGGATAGCGGTTGAGCGTATCGGCAATGTAGCCCTGACTATAGGTGATGCCCGCTTGCTGCAGGTAGCGGCTGTAGGTTCGCAGCACTGCGATCTGCCCGACCGTCAGGCGCGCGTTCTGCGCCAGAGCGTTCAGCCGGTCGCTATCCTGCTCACGGTGCCAGACGGAGGCGAACACCTGCTCGAAGAGCACTCCGTCATCGGCAAGGTCGATAGCGCCGCCGGATGCGCTTTCAAGCTCCATGGCATGCAGATAGACCTGCTCGCCATCAAACTCGCCCAGCTCAAACGTCTGCTCGCTGATTACACGAAAGCCCATGTTCTCAAGTACGGGGACGCGCTGGCTCAATGCGACCGGGGTGCCTGTATGGAAAATCTTGAGCGTCGCCTGGCGCTCCTCATCGCCTGCCCGGCGGTAGAAGTCGATCAGGATAGGTGACTCGGGAGAAAGCTTGGCGACGTTCGCCGCATCGATCAGGGCGGCATGCGCGTCGAAACTGTTGCGGTAGCTGCCGGGGAACCGTCGTGCGATGGCGGCAATATCGTTCGGCGCTGCCGTATCCTCGACCATCTCGTTGAGCGAGTCGTCCCACGTCCGGATGAACGCCCGGACGGCGCTTTCGATATCGGCTGCAGGCACCTGTGGCGTCTTGCCGGCCGAGCGACCGATGATGAAGTGCACCCGCGTCAGCGGTCCGCCGATGGCCGGGTAATATGCGGAAACATGTCCGTCGAAAACGGAGGTGAGATAGTTGCCTATCCGATCGCGCACCTCGGAATTGAAGCGATCACGCGGCACGAAAATGATGACTGAAACGAACCGATCGAACTGGTCGATGCGGTAGAGCACCCGCACGCGTGGCCTTTCGCCCAGCGCCAGGATGGTTGTCGTGTACTCGCGCAGCAGCGGCAGGCTGATCTGGAACAGCTCATCCCGCGGGAAGGATTCCAGGATGTTGATCAGCGCCTTGCCGGAGTGGTCCGAGCGCGAGAAGCCGGAGGCATCGATGACCGCCTTCACCTTCGAGCGCAGATAGGGAATGTTCAGCACCGACTGTGTGTAAGCCGTCGAGGTGAAGAGGCCGACGATGCGCAACTCGCCCTTGAGCGAGCCATCGTCATGGAAGAGTTTAAGGCCGATATAGTCCAGGTAAGCCCGGCGGTGAACGATCGACTTCGTATTCGCCTTCGTGACGATGAGGGGCTCCGGCCCGTGCAGGAAAGCTCGGATCTCCGGCGTTGTCGTGGTCGCCTCGCCACCCCGGCGCAGGACCTGGACACCCGGGTTGGAGAGAATGCCAAGGCCCGGCGTTTCGGTCCGCTCGAGGGTGCCGCTTTCTTCGCTGCCTGTATAGCGGAACTCCCGCATGCCGAGGAAGGTGAAGTTCTCGTCGCGCAGCCATTCGAGGAAGGCGATGGCCTCGGCGACTGCCTTTGCCTCGAGCGCAGGCGGTTTGGTCCGCAGGCGCGCGATCTCATCCTCTACCCGCGCCAGCATGGGTTTCCAGTCATTCACCGCAACCCGAACCTGGCTCAGGATGTTGAGAAGCCGGTCCTCCAGGGCCTTCGCGTCGTCGGCGGATAGGCGCTTCAGGTGGATATGGATCAGGCTGATCTTGTGCTCGCCCTCCAGCGTCACGATCGGATGCGCGACGAAGGACGGCTCCCCAATCGTCTCCGTAATTTCGCCGATCACTGAATCGAACAGGAACGGCATGTTGTCATTGACGAGCGTGACGGTCGTCACCGCGCGGCCTTCGAATTCGATCCCGCTGTCGGTCCTGACGTCGATGACGCACTGACCCGGCTCGTGCTTGCCGAGGCTCTCAAGGGCTATCCTGGCAGCCCTTTCCGGCGCATCGGCGGAATAGCCGGAGAGGTCCTCTTGGGGGATGCCTGACACCAGCAGTTCCTGAAGACGCTCGATCTGGCTCTGCGCTGAAGTGGAAGTCTTGGCGGCGTTCGAAGTTTTCATCATGAAATGAAACACGTCCTCACAGAAGGAATAGTTCTAATATGTAATCAAAGCCCATTTTGTGACCAAAGGCAAAAAGGGCAAAAATAGTTCAATAGAAATGCGATGTACTAAAAACAGCGAGAGCTTTAATGCGGAAGGAGTAACTTCGTAAAGGCGCTCAGCGTAAAATTCTTATACGCGTGTACCGCGACAGGAGCGGCAGCAGTCTGCTCATATCCTTGGGCTTGAGCGCGATACACCCCTCGGTCGGCTTCATGCCGGGACGGGCGATGTGCATGAAGATCGCGCTGCCCCGGTTACGGATCGCGGGCCGCATGTTCCAGTCGAGCACGATGCAAACGTTGTAGAGACGATCCTCCCGCAGCATTTTTTCGTGGCTGGCAGGGTAGGGCGTGCGAACAGGCTTGTTGTAGCGCCGGTCACCTGGCGCATCGCACCAGCCATCATCCTCACGGATCAGGATCTTCGGCAGTCGCACCTCTGACAGCCCCGGCAGACGCCGGTCGCCTCGGAAGTAAACCGCCAGCGGACGCATGGTGGCAAGCGGCGTTGCGCCATCCCCTTCGCGCTTGTTGGCGCTTATGCCACCTTTCCCCAGAGCGCATGGAATCGTAAGTGCACCAGCCCGGATGATCCCCTTTTTCTGGCTCGTCGCCTGTGCCCGGACAGCCAGTGTCGGCGTACACGCCCTCTTTACAGGCGATGTGCTAGCTTTGCGGGATTTCCTGAGTATGATTGTTTCAATGTGCAACTTGCGGAAACCTCTTGCTGCAGCTTGCATGACGGTAAGGTTCCGCGAGTTCGCGGTTCGGGTCAACTGTTCGATTAACCACGGGAAGCCAAATGACGTCTCGCACCATTCTGATAGTTGATGATGACGACGATCTTCGTTCAACGCTTGTGGAGCAATTGGCTCTCTACGAAGAGTTTGACCTCCTACAGGAGGCAACCGCAACCAAGGGCATCCAGGCGGCGCGCAATTCGATGGTCGACGTGGTCATCATGGATGTTGGCCTGCCCGACATGGACGGCCGCGAGGCGGTGAAGGTCTTGCGCAAGAGCGGCTTCCGCGCGCCTATCATCATGCTGACAGCCCAGGATACGGACTCCGACACGATCCTCGGCCTTGAAGCGGGCGCCAATGACTATGTCACGAAACCCTTTCGTTTCGCCGTGCTGCTCGCCCGTATCCGCGCCCAGATCCGTCACCACGAACAGACGGAAGATGCGAAGTTTACCGTCGGCCCCTACACGTTCAAGCCGAGCCAGAAACTGCTGCT
Source organism: Nitratireductor aestuarii (assembly GCF_014641695.1). GTDB lineage: Bacteria > Pseudomonadota > Alphaproteobacteria > Rhizobiales > Rhizobiaceae > Chelativorans > Chelativorans aestuarii. The sequence continues at coordinate 119,670 of NZ_BMIF01000003.1, forward strand.
CGACGAGCGGGGTGGCAAGATCCGGCTGACCGAGAAGGAGGCTGCGATCATCAAGTACCTCTACCGCGCCGAGCAGAAGGTGGTCACCCGCGACGTGCTGCTGGAGGAGGTGTGGGGATACAACTCTGGCGTGACGACTCATACGCTGGAAACGCATGTGTACAGATTACGCCAGAAGATAGAGAGGGATCCTTCCAAAGCTGAAATACTTGTGACAGAGAGTGGCGGTTACAAACTCGTACCGTGAGTTGTAACTCAGGGCTGCTTTTCGCGAGGGGGCGCAACAGGATAGTCCGATGACGCTGGACGAAGATATGCGGATTTTGTCCGGCGTAGAACTCTTCAGGGGGTTCTCCCGAGAACAATTGAGGTTAATGGCTTTCGGGGCCGAAACGATCTCGCTGGCGGCAGGGCGGAAGCTCTATGTCGAGGGGGCGCCGGCTGACTGCGCCTTTGTCGTCGCGCGTGGCGAGGTCGCTCTCTATCGCACTGTTGCCGGATCGCAGCATATCATTTCCGTTGAACGCCGCGGCTCTATCCTTGGCCAATTCGCATTGATTGCCGACGGTGAAAGGCTTACCGGCGCACTGGCGCAGTCCGATGTTCAGGTGATCCGGCTTGGCCGCAGCATGTTCCTGAAGGTTTTGGAGGAATATCCAGACCTGGCCGTGAAGCTCCACAGCCGTATCACCGCCGACCTCGAGGCCATGCTGAACCGCATGGCCAAGGTCATGGGACGTCTGGTGGAAGAAGAATAGATCTACGAAGCGTCCGCGCGTCGGATAAGTTCGTGAAACTCGTCCCGCTGGCCGGGCACGTCCTCTTGGACCACAAGCGCGAGCTCGCGCTCATCGAACATCTGGAACCACTCATCCCACTCGATGATCGTCACGCCACCGGGCCGGTCAGGTCCTTCGTCTGTATCCTGATAGGAATGCTGTCCGAACACGAAGCGCAGCACAGGCTGCGACTGCTCCATGCCGGGCGCTGGATCGCTGATGGCTGGCTGGCCCGCTCTTGCCGCCGCCCAGTCGCGGATCTCGTCGTGATCAATGAGCGTGATTGTGTCGGCCATCGCATGTCTCGCTGGTTGGAAGAAGCAGGGCATTCTTGCTGATGAACGCCGATGGTTCAGCCTGGTTCCTTGGTCCCGACGAGCATTGCTTTGCGCGCGCGTGCTTGCGGACATTGACAGCAACGGCTTTTTGCCGAAAGGAAAGGCCCGGAGGCACCATGACCGAGAACCACCTGACAGACATTTCACCGCTGCGCCTGAAGGATGCACTCGCGCTCGCTCCTTTGCTCGCCGCTTACACGCAATCGCTGAAGCGCGGCGCGCCACGCAGGCCCGACAACTACTACGCCGAGACCCTCCTGCAGGATCGTGTGGTGGAGGTGATGGGCGCCTGGGTCGACAACGAGCTGGTCGGTTTCGCGATCTACTACGATCTTCCCGATCCCGTTACGGGGCTGCGCTACGCGCTTCTGGAGCACGTCTACGTACACCATGACCATCGCGGCAAGGGAATCGCGCGCGCCATTATCGATGTGATCGCCGATCAGGCTGAAGAGCGGGGCTGGGGACGGCTCGTTCTCAACGCGCCGCGTCAGCTGGAAGGCCGCAAGCTGTACGAACAGCTTGCTGGACCAGCAGACTGGAACAGCTACGTTCTACGCTTCGATGTCCGTTGAGATGATGAAACGATCAATCTTCAATCGATTCAATGCGTCATGATTGTGTCAGCGCCTTTGACGCAGTGCAGAAAGAGCATTAGAAGACGGCCAGCCAGCGCACGGGGGGCGGTTCCATCACGCCTTTATCGCGAGCGTCTTGGCGGCCACGAAATGGGGAAGCCATGAGCAAGTCCACAGCCACTCGAGCGAGGCCGCTCTCGCCACATCTGCAAATTTATCGTTTCACTCCGACCATGGCGATGTCGATCCTGCATCGTGTAACCGGCAGCGCTCTGTACTTCGGTGTGCTTCTTTTCGCGATCTGGATTGCGGCTGCAGCGTCTTCCAGAGAAACGTTTGATTTCGTCAACGGTCTCTTCGGTTCGATCCTTGGTCGGCTGGTTCTGTTCGGCCTCACCTGGGCCCTGATCAACCACATGCTCGGCGGCATCCGCCACCTGATCTGGGACACCATTCATGGTCTTGAGAAAGACCAGTCCCGCCGCATGTCGATCATCTCCGCGGTCGCCGCTGTCGTGCTGACTGTTGTGGTCTGGGTTGTTGCATACGCTGTGCGAGGTTCGTTCTGATGTCCAACCTGAAGACCCCCCTGAAGCGCGCCCGTGGCCTCGGCTCCGCCAAGATGGGCACCGAGCATTTCTGGCAGCAGCGCCTGACGGCCATCGCCAACATCCCGCTCGTCCTCTTCTTCCTCGCTTTCGTGGTCAGCCACACCGGCGCCTCCTATGAGGATGTCCGCGCTTCGCTCGCGCACCCGGTTGTCGCAATCCTTATCCTCTTCGCATTCCTCTCCGTGCTGAAGCACATGCGAATCGGCATGCAGGTCATCATCGAGGACTATGTTCATGGTCCGTCGAAGTACGTCCTCATCATCCTGAACACCTTCTATCCCATCGTCGTTGGCGCGATCGCGCTCTACGGCTTGGTCAAGATCGCCTTCGGAGGCTGAACCCCAAATGGCGCAAGCATATAACTATCTAGATCACTCCTACGACGTCGTCGTCGTTGGTGCCGGCGGCGCTGGCCTCCGTGCAACGCTTGGTATGGCGGAGCAGGGCCTGAAGACTGCGTGTATCACCAAGGTCTTTCCGACTCGCTCCCACACGGTTGCGGCGCAGGGTGGTATCGCGGCCTCGCTGCAGAATATGGGCCCGGATAGCTGGCAATGGCACCTGTTCGACACCGTCAAGGGCTCGGACTGGCTGGGTGACGTGGACGCGATGGAGTACCTGGCGCGCGAAGCCCCGGCTGCCGTCTACGAGCTCGAGCACTACGGCGTTCCTTTCTCGCGTACTGACGATGGCCGCATCTACCAGCGCCCGTTCGGTGGCCACATGCAGAACTTCGGTGATGGTCCGCCCGTACAGCGCACTTGTGCCGCGGCCGACCGTACCGGCCACGCGATCCTGCACACGCTCTACGGCCAGTCGGTCAAGAACAACGCGCAGTTCTTCGTCGAGTACTTCGCACTTGACCTGATCATGTCCGACGACGGCCAGTGCACCGGCGTCGTTGCCTGGAACCTGGACGACGGCACCATCCACCGCTTCTCCGCCAAGATGGTTGTTCTCGCCACCGGTGGTTACGGCCGTGCCTACTTCTCCTGCACCTCGGCTCACACCTGCACGGGTGACGGCGGCGGCATGGTTGCCCGCGCTGGCCTGCCGCTGCAGGACATGGAGTTCGTGCAGTTCCACCCGACCGGCATCTATGGTGCAGGCTGCCTGATCACCGAGGGTGTTCGCGGTGAGGGCGGTTACCTGGTCAACTCCGAGGGTGAGCGCTTCATGGAGCGCTATGCACCGACGGCGAAGGACCTCGCATCGCGCGACGTTGTTTCTCGCTGCATGACCATCGAAGTTCGTGAAGGCCGTGGCGTTGGCAAGAACAAGGACCACATCTTCCTGCACCTGGATCACCTTGATCCGGCTGTGATCCACGAGCGCCTGCCGGGCATCGCTGAATCCGCCAAGATCTTTGCTGGCGTGGACGTGACCCGCGAGCCGATCCCGGTTCTGCCGACCGTCCACTACAACATGGGCGGCATTCCCACCAACTACTGGGGCGAAGTGCTGAACCCGACCGCCGCCGATCCGGATGCCGTGCTTCCGGGCCTGATGGCAGTGGGCGAAGCTGGCTGCGCATCGGTTCACGGTGCAAACCGCCTCGGCTCCAACTCGCTGATCGACCTCGTTGTTTTCGGCCGCGCCGCTGCAATCCGCGCCGGTCAGGTTGTCGACAAGGACTCGAAGGTTCCGCCGCTTAACCGCGCTGCCTGCGACAAGATCATGGATCGCTTCGACCGTCTGCGTCACGCCAATGGCAGCACGCCGACCGCGGTCATCCGTGAGAAGATGCAGCGCGCCATGCAGGAAGACGCCGCCGTGTTCCGCACGCAGGAATCGCTCGAGCAGGGCTGCCAGCGCATCTCCGCGATCTGGAAGGAACTGCCGGACGTCAAGGTTCAGGATCGCTCCATGATCTGGAACTCGGACCTGATGGAGACGCTGGAACTCGAGAACCTCATGGCCAATGCGATCACCACCGTCTACGCGGCGGAAGCTCGCAAGGAGAGCCGTGGTGCGCATGCCCGCGAAGACTTCACTGCCCGTGACGACGCCAACTGGCGCAAGCACACGCTGTCGTGGGTCGATGAGGCTGGCAACGTGCGTCTCGACTACCGTGGCGTGCACACCGAACCCATGCTCAAGCATGAGGACGGTGGCATCGATCCGGCAAAGATCGCACCGAAGGCCCGAGTGTACTAGCCAATGCTTCAGAGTGGCGTAAGCGTACCAGACAGCAAAGCCGCCAATTCCGGATGTGCGATCCTTGTCATCAACTTGGATCGCTCCTCGGAGCGGCTGGCTTTTCAGCGCGCCCAGGCAGATCGCCTGGGTCTGGGCTTTACGCGCATTGTGGCTGTTGATGGCATGGAACTGACGGACGATGTCTATCGCCGCCATGCCTTCAGCTGGCAGCGTACGCTTACGCGCAACGAGGTGGCGTGTCTCTTGAGCCACGCCAAGTGCTGGCAGTACGCACTGGAGAATCGGTGCAATGTCCTCGTCATGGAGGACGATGCCGTCGTCTCTCCCGAGATCTACAACTTTCTCGCGATTGCATCCGGCCTTGAGGGTTGCTTGGCCATAAATCTCGAGACGCGAGGAACGATCTCGTTCCTGGCAAAGGGTGTCGAGAGTGGTGAGCTTCCTTTCCGCAAGGTGCTTACTGCCGTTGCCGGCGCTGCGGCTTACATGATCACACCGGCGGCCGCTGAGGTGTTGCTAAAGGGTTTGCCTGGCCGAGCAGGTCTGGCAGACAATTACATCTGGGGGGACAGACGCATTGTACGCCTCCAGGCAGATCCTGCTTATTGCATGGGTCTAGACGTGATGCAGTCGTACTTTGGACTGGAACAAGCCAACCGCGCGAGTTCCAGCATTGCGAACAGGAAGCGCTCACGGGCGGAGAAAATGCTGTCCTACATCAGGCATCCGCTGACGGGCTTCAGAAGAATCAAGGCACAGCTCGCGGTGGGCATTGCCAAGATTGTTCTGCCCTGGGTCGCGGAAAAACGTGTGATTGCACCTTATCCATCAATATTGGCCAATTATCAGGCACTAAGAGGCGTGTACAATGGTTGAGCTCACCCTCCCGAAGAACTCCAAGGTCACTGAAGGCAAGGTATGGCCGAAGCCGGAGGGCGCAACCAACGTGCGCGCCTTCAAGGTCTACCGCTGGTCGCCCGACGATGATCAGAACCCGCGTACCGACATTTACTATGTCGATATGGACGATTGCGGTCCGATGGTGCTCGACGCACTCATCTACATCAAGAACAAGATCGATCCGACGCTGGATGAACATCGACGGCGCGAACACGCTGGCCTGCACCAAGTCCTGCGACGAGATCGGCGGCGACATCAAGATCTACCCGCTGCCGCACATGCCGGTGGTCAAGGATCTCGTGCCGGACCTGTCGGTTCCGTACGCGCAGCTCTCCTCGATCCAGCCGTGGCTGCAGACCGTCACGCCGGAGCCCGCCACCGAGTGGAAGCAGAGCCGTGAGGACCGCGCCAAGCTCGATGGTCTCTACGAGTGCATTCTCTGCTTCTGCTGCCAGACGTCGTGCCCGAGCTACTGGTGGAATGGCGAGCGTTACCTCGGACCTGCCGTTCTGCTGCAGGCCTACCGCTGGATTGCGGATTCTCGCGACGAAGCGACGGGCGAGCGCCTCGACAACCTCGAGGATCCGTTCCGCCTCTACCGCTGCCACACCATCATGAACTGTACGCAGACCTGCCCGAAGGGCCTCAACCCTGCCAAGGCAATTGCGGAAATCAAGAAGATGATGGTCGAGCGCCAGGTCTAACCGGCTGCTGCAATGAACAAGAAAGGCCCGTAGGAGCGATCCTGCGGGCCTTTTTATTTCCTGCTTCGGCTGGCTCGCCTATCCCTGCGCGAAGGTGATGTCCAGGGTGATGTTGATGGCCTTGAGCGCCTTGGAAACGGGGCAGCCTTCCTTGGCCTTGCCGGCGATCTCGCGGAACGCAGCTTCATCAAGCCCCGGAACGCGTGCGTTCAGCTTCAGTGCGCTACCTGAGATCTCAAAACCGCCGCCCGCTGCTGGACGAACTTCAACTTCCGCGGTTGTCTCAAGGCGTTCTGCCGGGGTGCCGTTCTCGGCCAGCATGTGCGAAAGCGCCATGGAGAAGCATCCGGCATGCGCCGCCGCGATCAGCTCTTCGGGGTTTGTGCCGGCGCGTCCGGCTTCATCCTCGAAGCGAGCCTTGAAGGTCAGCGGTATTTCCTGGAGTGCTGAGCTCTGGGTGTTCAACGTGCCAGAGCCCTGGGTGAGTGAACCTTTCCATACGACGTTGGCGTGGCGCTTCATCTCATGCTTCTCCTCTTGAGCAATTCCAGGAAAAGTGGTCCGCCCGGAATTGCGTTAACGATGGACGTGTTTCAGATTGCCTCCCCTTGCAGAAGGCGTGGGATACCGGGCATCAGCCCGGATGCTTGACGGACGAAGAAACTCTTCATGCCCGGCATTCGATCCACGAGACCGAGACCAAGATCGCGAATTGCCCTGAGCGGCCCCATGTCGTTGGAGAACAGTCGGTTGAGCACATCCGTGGTGACACCCATCTGGACCGTGTCGAAGCGCCGCCAGCGCTCGTAGCGCTGCAGCACGTTGACCGCGCCAATGTCCTCGCCCAACCGGTCCGCCTCGACGATCACCTCGGCGAGTGCGGCGGCATCCTTGAAGCCGAGATTGAGACCCTGGCCGGCGATCGGATGAATGCCGTGCGCTGCGTCGCCTGCAAGCACAAACCGCGGCTTCACGAAGTCACGCGCGAGAAGTAGCCCGAGCGGCCACGCCTTGCGGGAGCCCTCCACGCGGATCTCGCCAAGCTTCAGGCCGAAACGCTGCTCCAGCTCATGTTCGAAGACGAGATCGTCCTCGGCGACAAGCCGCTCGGCATCCTCTGTCCGCTCGGTCCAGACGATCGAAGAGCGGTTGCCCTTGAGGGGGAGGGTGGCAAACGGTCCGGCAGGCAGAAAATGTTCTTCGGCAACGCCATTGTGCGGGCGTTCGTGCGCCACGGTGCAGACGATGCCGGACTGGCCATATTCCCATTCGACGGTCTTGATGCCCGCCATCGCCCGAAGGGCGGAACGCTTGCCGTCGGCCGCGACGAGTAATTTCGTCTGCAGCTCTGAACCGTTCGCGAGCTGCACACGCACCGAAGCGGGCAGCGTCTCGAAGCTGGTCACCGCAGCGCTATGGCGGATCTCGATGCCGAGCTCGGTCGCGCGCTTGCGAAGGGCCGCGCTCAGATCCTTGTTGAGCAGCATGTGGGCGAAGGGCTCGCCCGGCGTAGCCTCTCCACCGAAGGTAAGGAACACGGGCCGCACCGGATCGGAGAGCTTCGAATCCGTGATGATCATCTCGTTGATGGGCTGTGCTTCCGCCTCGAGCTCGTCCCAGCACTGCATCTGGCGCAGCATGCGGCAGGCAGCGGCAGCGATGGCTGCGGAGCGACCGTCCTTCTTCCAGACCTCTTCGGGAGCGGCATCGGCTACCAGCAGGCGCATTCCGGGCCTAGCGCCCTTGATTGCAACCGCGATCGCCAGCCCCACATAGCCCGCCCCTGCGATGACAACATCATAACGGTCGATGTCGTTGGTGTTTCCTGAGTCCAAGGGCATGTCGCTTTCCCGTCTTTCCTACTGTGGCCGACTTAACTAAGAGCTATGATGAGGATCGTTGATAAGCCGTAATGCCGCGGAGATAGTTCGTATGTCGTTCACCATACAGGGGCTTCTGGGAATATTTAACCTTGAAGAACTGGAACTCAACCTGTTTCGGGGACAAAGTCCGGCAACCGGCCTGCAGCGCGTTTTCGGCGGCCAGGTAATCGGACAGGCGCTGACGGCGGCGCAGAAGACCGTCGACCCCGAGCGTTTCGTGCATTCTCTGCACTGCTATTTCCTCCTCGGCGGCGATCCATCGATCCCGATCGTCTATCACGTAGAGCGCATCCGCGACGGCGGCAGCTTCACCACGCGCCGTGTCACGGCTATCCAGCATGGCCGGCCCATCTTTTCCCTGATGGCTTCCTTCCAGAAGCACGAAGAGGGCCTAAGCCATCAGATCGAGATGCCTAAAAATGTGCCAACGCCGGCCGAGTTGCCGGAGCGAGAGGAAATTCTTGAAAAGATCCGGCACACCATGCCGGACCAGATGAAGGCTTTCTGGCAAAATCAGACCCTGGTGGATATCCGCCCCACGGGCATCGAGCATTTCACGACCCAGCAGAAGCTCCCGCCGATCCAGAACGTCTGGATGCGCATCACCGAACCGCTGCCTGACGATCCTGCCTTGAGCGCGGCACTGCTTGCCTATTTATCAGACATGACGCTTCTGGATGCATCAACCTATGCCCACGGCAGACGGCTGTTCGACGACGATCTTCAGTCTGCCAGTCTCGACCACGCCATGTGGTTCCACCGGCCCTTCAACCTCAACGAATGGCTGCTTTATTCGCAGGATAGCCCTTCCTCGCAGGGCAGCCGCGGCCTGTCTCGCGGGAGCATATACACAGCCGATGGAATTCTGGTAGCATCTGTTGCGCAGGAAGGTCTCATGCGCCTGCGCACAAAGTAGTCAATTTTTAGATTTTGCACATTTTTTAGTCATTGGCATAGGAGGGGCGGCTCATTCATAGCCAATCATTTTTAAAAAATAATCTTTCCTTACAATAAGTTAGACGTACTGTTCACAGGTTGGCACGGGTCTTGTTCTTACCCAATCAGCTGTTGCTTTTTCAGGGCACCGGCGGTGCAGCGGCTGGGGCCGCATAGCAAAGGGTTGGGACACGAATGAGACTCATTGGATCTAGAGTTTTTCCGTTCGCAGATGCGGGACCGACGGGCTTTTCTCCGGAAGTGGGGCCTGGCGCCCGGGTCGTTTTCACGCGGTCTGACAATCCAGCTATCCAGAAAGCTGTTCACGTTCGCTCCCGCGAACTGAATGCCGCCGCCTCCCTGTGACCTCCAGCGCTACGTCAAGGAGAATAAGATGAGTGTTCCGCGTACTATAACGGCGGCGCTAGGCTCTGGCCTTGTGGCTCTTGCCGGAAGTTTAATTGCATTTGATGCAGCATTTGCGCAGGAAGCAGCGGCCGAGGCTGCGCCCATTATTGATAAAGGCGATGTGGCGTGGATGATGACTGCCACGGCGCTGGTTCTGTTCATGACGCTGCCTGGCCTTGCACTGTTCTACGGCGGCCTGGTCCGCGCCAAGAACATGCTTTCCGTGCTCATGCAGTGTACGACGATTGCCGCACTGGCGATGGTTATCTGGGTGGTCTACGGCTACTCGTTCGCCTTCGGTGGCAGCGATAGCGCCTTCTTCGGCGGCTTCGCGAAGGTCTTCCTCTCCGGCGTGAACCTGGAGACGACGGCTGCGACCTTCACGGATGGCATCGTCCTTCCTGAATATGTCTTCATCTGCTTCCAGATGACCTTCGCAGTCATCACCCCGGCTCTGATCGTTGGCGCCTTCGCTGAGCGCATCAAGTTCTCCGCCGTGATGCTCTTCGTCGCTCTCTGGCTGACCGTCGTGTACTTCCCGGTCGCTCACATGGTCTGGGACGGCGCCGGCTACCTCTTCAACCTCGGTGCGATTGACTTCGCGGGCGGCACGGTTGTTCACATCAACGCCGGTATCGCGGCTCTCGTCGGCTCCATCATGGTCGGCAAGCGCATCGGCTACGGCAAGGAAATCCTTGCTCCGCACTCCATGACGCTGACGATGGTCGGTGCATCGATCCTGTGGATCGGCTGGTTCGGCTTCAACGGTGGTTCGAACCTCGAAGCAACCGCTGGTGCAGCTCTCGCCATCATCAACACCTTCACCGCAACGGCTGGTGCAATCCTCGCCTGGGTGCTCATTGAAGTTGTCCACCGCGGCAAGGCTTCGATGCTGGGTGCAGTCTCCGGTGTGGTCGCTGGCCTGGTTGCCATCACCCCTGCCTGCGGCACGGTTGGTCCGATCGGTGCGATCGCGCTCGGCGCTATTGCCTCCGCCATCTGCTACTACTTCGTGGCAGTCGTGAAGATTAAGGCTGGCTACGACGACTCGCTCGACGTCTTCGGCATCCACGGCATCGGCGGTATCGTCGGCGCAATCGGCACGGGCATCTTTACCGCTCCCTGGCTGGGCGGCACCGGTGGCGACGACTTCTCGATCGCTTCGCAGGTCTGGATCCAGATCGTCGCCGTTGTGATCACGATCGTCTGGTGCGGTATCGCTTCGGTGGTTCTCTACAAGCTCGTTGACGTTCTCGTCGGCCTGCGTCCGACCGCTGATGACGAGCGTCAGGGTCTCGACCTCAGCTCGCACGGCGAAGCTGCCTACCACCAGTAAGATCTGGCAACGCAAATGCATCGAAGGGCCGGTCTCGTACCGGCCCTTTCTCATTTGGGATACCGCAATTTCATGTGGGCAGTCACACCAAACGCCCATGGTTAATGCCGCCTTAACCTTCCGCCGGCTAGGGTCGACTCATCTGTTAAGCAGCGCTCGGTGCGCACATGACGTTTGGACGGGGAAATAGAATGAGTTCCGGGTCTTCCGCGGCATTTGCCATGCATGGCAGCAACTTCGGGGTGCAGAACTTTCTGCGACGGCAGACCTCACGGGCACACGGACTGGCTCTGCTGGCGCTGGTCACCTTTTGCATTGCGAGTCTCGCCACCTGGAACGTGACGGACCCGAGCTTCAGCTACGCGACAAGCAACCCTGTCAAGAACATGATGGGCTTTGCAGGCGCTGCCTATGCCGACATTGCCATGCAATTCTTCGGCCTGGCTGCGGTCGCAAGCCTCGTGCCGGCCGTCATCTGGGGCATCCTGCTGATCGCGGCTTATCGCATCGACCGCATTCCGCTGCGCATCATCAGTTGGTTCGCCGGATCTGTCATTGCTGCGGGCATCGCGGGCTGCATGACGCCTCCGGCCACCTGGCCGCTGCCGACCGGGCTTGGCGGCGTCTTCGGTGACTTCCTGCTGAGCGTCCCCGCCTATTTCACCGGCGGCTATCCGCAGGGTGTGCTGGGCATTGTCGTTGCCGCCCTGCTGTTTGCCCCCGGCCTCTGGCTCATGTTCTTTGGCGCGGGCCTCATTGGCCGCCGCCCGGTTGCCGCTGTCGCCGACGAAGACGTCCAGGAAGCTTTCTCCGATTTTGAGGACGAAGACCTGGACGAGGAGGACGATCGCATCGGCAAGGGCGCCGTCATCGTTGGCTTTGTCACCCATTGGTGGCTTTCCGCCCGTGCCTTCGTGCGCCGGAAGCTTCCGCACGTAGCCGACGACGAGGATGACTTTGAGGATGATTTCCCCGTCGTCTCCAGGCGCGATGATCGCCGTCTGGAGCCTGGCGAGTTCGAGGATCGACGCATCGAGCCGCGCGCCGTTAGTGAGCGCCGTATCGAGCCCGGCTTCCACGACTTTGACAACGATGACATCGACGAGGATCTGGATGACATCGTCATGCAGCCGGTGGAGCGTAGCGCGCCTTCGCGTAAGGGGTCTACTTCCGCCGCCTCTGGTCGCGTGGAGGAGCCCGTCCGCACCCAGCCGGCGCGCGTTCAGCGCGAGGCCACTCGTGCAGCTCACGACGGGTCATTTGAGCTTCCTCCGCTGAACCTGCTGGCCGAGCCCAAGGCCGCTGGCAAGGACCCGAGCCTTTCCAAGGACGTGCTGGAGCAGAATGCGCGCAGGCTCGAGGGCGTGCTCGAAGACTTTGGCGTCAAGGGAGAGATCCTGCAGGTTCGCCCCGGCCCGGTGGTCACGCTTTACGAGCTGGAGCCGGCTCCCGGCATCAAGTCTTCGCGCGTCATCGGCCTTGCGGATGACATCGCCCGCTCCATGAGCGCGATTGCCGCCCGCGTCGCCGTTGTTCCCGGCCGCAACGCGATTGGTATCGAACTGCCGAACTCGCGTCGCGAGACCGTGTACCTGCGCGAACTGATGGCGAGCAACGACTTCAAGACTTCGAAACATCGTCTGGCGCTCTCGCTCGGCAAGACCATCAATGGCGAGCCGGTGATCGCGGACCTGGCCAAGATGCCTCACCTGCTGGTCGCTGGTACCACGGGTTCGGGTAAGTCGGTGGCGATCAACACCATGATCCTGTCGCTGCTCTACCGCCTGCGTCCGGAAGAGTGCCGCCTGATCATGATCGATCCGAAGATGCTGGAGCTTTCCATCTACGACGGCATCCCGCACCTGCTGACGCCCGTCGTGACCGATCCCAAGAAGGCAGTTGTGGCGCTCAAGTGGACCGTGCGGGAGATGGAAGACCGCTACCGCAAGATGTCCAAGGTCGGCGTTCGTAACATCGAAGGCTTCAACCAGCGCGTGGCTGCCGCCAAGAAGAAGGGCGAGGTGATCCAGCGCACCGTCCAGACCGGCTTTGACCGCGAGACGGGCGAGGCGATCTACGAGACCGAGGAGCTGGATCTCGAACCGATGCCCTTCATCGTGGTCATCATCGACGAGATGGCCGACCTGATGATGGTGGCGGGCAAGGACATCGAAGGCGCTGTCCAGCGTCTGGCCCAGATGGCCCGCGCAGCCGGCATCCACGTGATCATGGCAACGCAGCGCCCGTCGGTCGACGTCATCACCGGTACGATCAAGGCGAACTTCCCGACCCGTATCTCCTTCCAGGTGACGTCGAAGATCGACAGCCGCACCATTCTGGGAGAGCAGGGCGCCGAGCAGCTGCTCGGCATGGGTGACATGCTCTACATGGCCGGTGGTGGCCGCACCCAGCGCGTTCACGGTCCATTCGTGGCCGACCAGGAAGTCGAGCAGATCGTCCAGCATCTGAAGATGCAGGGTGCACCCGATTACCTCGAAGCGGTTACGGAAGACGATGACGAAGAGGGTGGCGAGTCCTCTTCCGGCGGTCCGGCTGGCACCGGCAACCTGGCGGAATCCGACGATCCGTACGATCAGGCGGTGGCAATCGTGCTGCGCGACGGCAAGGCTTCCACGAGTTACATCCAGCGCCGCCTCGGCATCGGCTACAACCGCGCTGCATCGATAATCGAGCGCATGGAGCAGGAAGGCGTCATCAGTCCCGCCAACCATGCCGGAAAGCGCGAAATTCTTGTCCCCACCGAGCGGGATGAGATGTAACGTGCGAGAAATGATCCGGGGCAGGGCGAGCCGTCCTGCCACGGAACAAAATTCGGCCCTCTTGGAACTGTATTTCTGCTGAGACCTTCCTGGAGAACGGCGTTTGACCTCACTGAAAAGGTCCGTCGCAGGAAAAAAGTTAAGGATCGACCGCGCTCTCGTGGTCCCAACGGAAGAAGATGACTGAATTGGGTAAAGATCTCCGCACAACGGGCCCCCGCACCAGAAGGGCCTTCATCGGGCTGGCAGTCGGCGCCATGGGGCTCCTCGCTACGGGAGCGGCTCAGGCTCAGAATTCGACGCAGGTGGCTCAGCAGATCGCCAACCACTTTTCCAACGTGCGCACGATGATGGGCAGCTTCGCCCAGTTCGGCCCGCGCGGCGAGCAGTCGGAAGGCAAGTTCTACATCGAGCGTCCCGGCAAGCTGCGCTTCGACTACGAAGGCAATGCCAAGTTCCGTGTCATCTCCGATGGCACTACGGTGGTGCTTGAGAACCGCAAGATGAACACGGCCGACATCTATTCGCTGAATCAGACCCCGCTGAAGCTGCTTCTCGCGGAGAGGATTGATCTCTCCGGCGGCAAGCTTCAGGGCGTGCAGCAGGATGAGGATGCAACCGTCATCCGCATGGTCGACAAGCAGGTTTTCGGCAACTCGACCATCACCATGACTTTTGACAGCAAGACCTACGAGCTGCGCCAGTGGACCGTCACGGACGCCCAGGGCAAGGACACGACAATCGTCGTCTACGAGGTCCAGCAGGGCGTGAAGTTCGACCCGAGCGTGTTCAATATCGACTACCGTCGTGTCAACGCGATGAGCCAGAACAAGTAGAACTTCGTTCGCTCAGGTACCTTACGAATGCGGATGCGGCTGGCGCTTGCCAGCCCTCCGCTTATGCTGTTTATTGCGCGCACCTCCGCAGCAATTCCGTCCGGAATTGCGACCACAACAGCAGCAATTCCAGGAAAAGTGGGTACCGGTTTTCCGTCCGGAGTTGCAAACCAACAGACATACCCGGATCTCTCTGAATGCCGCTGAAAGTTGCTACCTGGAACATCAACTCTGTTCGCTTGCGCATGCCGCTTGTCCAGCGGTTCCTTGAGGAGCACCAGCCGGATGTGCTGTGCCTTCAGGAGACCAAGTGCCCTGACGACCAGTTTCCGACGGCAGCCTTTCGGAAGCTTGGCTACAACGTCCAGATCAACGGCCAGAAGGGTTACCACGGCGTGGCAACCGTTTCGCGTATCCAGCTCGATCTGGTCGAAAAGCGCTCCTTCTGCGAAAAGGATGATTGCCGGCACATCTCGACCTCGGTGAATGTGGCTGGCCGCAAGGTGGTGATCCACAACTTCTACGTGCCGGCTGGTGGCGACGAGCCTGATCCTGAAATCAATCAGAAATTCCGGCATAAGCTCGATTTCCTGGAGGAGATGCACCAGGTTGTCCCCTCCGCCGAGGCGGATACGGCGACGATCCTTGTGGGTGATCTCAACATCGCGCCGCTTGAAACCGACGTCTGGTCACATAAGGCCCTGCTGAACATCGTCAGCCACACGCCGATCGAGACCGATGGCCTGAAGAGCGTGCAGGCGAGGGGCGGCTGGGTGGATCTGATGCGCCAGCACATTCCTCCGTCAGAAAAGCTCTACACCTGGTGGAGCTATCGGGCGCGTGACTGGGACGCCGCTGACAAGGGCCGCCGTCTGGACCACATCTGGTCTTCACCCAATCTCGCGCCTGTTCTCGGCAAGGTTGAGGTGCTGCGCGAAGCGCGCGGCTGGGAGCGTCCATCCGATCACGTCCCGGTGATTGCAGAGTTTGCGTGAGCTGTTGAAACTCACCTGAACGTGACTTTGCATCGCCTGATGGCTGACTGTAGAACAAGCTCAGAATTTTGCACTCACCACTAAACCGGATCGCGCAGGCATGAACGAACGTGGAAATAGGGGGCTTGCTCCTGGCATATTGGCTGCGTTCGTTTTCCTGGGGTCTGTGGCAGTGACAAACGCGGCGGACAAACCGCGCGCCGTGATCGAGCTCTTCACCAGCCAGGGCTGCAATTCCTGTCCTCCCGCAGATGCCTTGTTTCGCGATCTGGCTGAGCGGGATGACGTCGTCGCGCTCGCCTATCACATCGACTACTGGGACTATCTTGGCTGGAAGGACGCCCTCGCAACCTCCGAGAACACCAACCGCCAACAGGCCTATGCCGAGGTGTTCGGCGGCTCGGTCTATACACCACAGTTGGTGATCGACGGATCAGGCCATGTTGTCGGATCAGAACGGGACAAGGTGGAAGCTGCGGTTTCTAAGGCAGCTCTTCGGGGCGGACTGAGCGTCGGCGTGGATATTTCATCCACGCCCAGCAGCGTCCTCATCTCGATCGACAAGAGCGAGACCGTGTCAGGCGCTGCCAACATCGTGCTCATCTATTTTCAGCCCGAGAGGGTGGTGGAAATCGAGCGCGGCCAGAACGCCGGTCGCCAGATGGATTACCGCAACATTGTAACGAGCTTTCAGACCGTCGGCATGTGGCACGGCGATGCCATGCGGATCGAAATCCCGAAAAACGAGATGGAGAAAAAAGGTGGACGTTGCGCCGTCCTCCTGCAGCGTGTCGACGCTGACGGCCGTCCGGGCGAGATCCTCGGCGCGGCGAAGTCTACCGAGGCAGACTGGTAGAACCACAGCGCGCTTTTTTGCGCTGGTGAAGTCGTCGGATCTGTAAGGAAAACGTTTCCTGAAGAGAGTTGGTTCGATCCGGCACAGCCCCGTGGGCGGGGGGGCTTGGGGTACGAGGCCGCTTCCGGATCGAACCGTCTCAGGCAACGATCAGAGGTTCGCTTTAAATTCAGGCGGCAGCTTGAGCACAACATGGCGAAACTAAGGCGGACGATCACCAAATCTGTAGACTATTACCCGCGCGTGATGGCTTTATAGCAACACCTTGTCTTTTTCGTCCTGCTGCGCCACCTTTCCTGAAGGACCTTTTCAGCTGGGAGATTGAGGCCATGGCGGAGTTCACAGGCGATGGTGACGAAACCAAAGGTTCTAGTAAGCTGGTCAAGCTGGCGGAGTACCGCAAGGAAAAGCTGGAACTGCCTGTAACATTCAGTCGGCGTGAGCTTGATCGAATTTTGAACTTGTACGGGTTCATGGTCGCGGCAGGCGAGTGGCGCGATTATGCAATCGACCACCTTCCGGATCAGGCCCTGTTCTCGGTCTACCGCCGCGCCAGCGAAGCGCCAATGTTTCAGATCGTGAAGTGTCCGAAACTCGCCCGCAAGCAGGGCGAGTACAGCGTGGTGAATGCCGCGGGCCTGATCCTGAAGCGGGGCCAGGATCTCGACCGCGTCTTGAGGATCTTCGACAAGAAGATCGGTGTTGTCCGGGCCTGAAGCTGTCGACTAAAGCGGCTGTAGCTCCGGAAGCTGCAGGAGCTCATCACGGGAACACCATGGCTTGCGCCATGGGTAATCGATCATCGCAAAATTTAACCGACCAATATGCCTCGATAAGGGGATAAAGATTTCTCATTGGACGACCAGTGTGGTCTACGGCATGGAATCTAGCGGCAAACTATTTGTCTGCGTACATCCGCTCCGGCAAGCTGTCGGGCGAGGGCTGGGTTGTCGCTCCGCTGTTCATCTCGAGCTGCATGAACACCGTATCCAGCCAGCGGCCAAACTTGTAGCCGCTGCCCTTGAGCACACCGGAATGTTCGAAGCCAAGCGCCGCGTGCAGCTTCACGGAAGCACTCTTGGGCGAACCGTCACCGATCACTGCCGTAAACTGCCGGAAGCCGAGGCGCGTGCACTCATCGATCAGCGCCTTGAGCAGACGCTTGCCGATCCCGCGGCCCTGGACGTCGGGCGCGAGATAGATCGAATCCTCAACCATGAAGCGATAGGCCTTGCGGGTCCGAAACGGCCCGGCATAGGCATAGCCGACGACAGCGCCATCAAGCTCGGCTACCAGATAGGGATAGCCCATGGAAACGAGCCCCTCGTAGCGGGCTGTCATCTCCTGTTCGCTCGGTGGCTCGAGCTCATATGTTGCTGTACCGTGGTTGACCGCGTGTGCGTAGATCGCCGTAATTACGGCGATATCCGAAGCCTCTGCTGGGCGGATCGTGACTGTCATGGGATTGCATCCGATAGTTAGATGCGACGTACATCGCACTATCTTTGCTGCTTGAAAAGCTTCGAAATCTGATGGAAAGCAGCAGCATTATTGATTGCATTCCTACCCGCGCTTTTCCATACTTTGCCCATGGATGCGGGGAACTGGATTGCCGGCGGCTCTTGCCATTGGCCTCACCGTTGCACTGGTACAGCCGGGAGCAGCCAACGAAGATTTCACCGAACAGTTTCAGATGGCTCAGCGGCAGAGCTGCAAGGCCGTGTCGAGCTGCTATGAAGCCGTTGTAATGTGGTGCTCGGGCTATGCCCGTGCTGACGGTGATTCAGACGGTATTCCTTGCGAAAATGTCTGCCCGAGCCGGGAGGTTGTTCGAAATATTCTCAGCCAGCTGGGCTCGCTTGCCGAAAGTAGCCCCATTTGCCGACGCTGGATCGACCGTTGAGATCGGCACAATAGAAAAGGGCCGCTCCATGGCGGCCCTTCCGAAGCTTTCATCTTACGCCCGGCGGTTCTGCCGGTTTTCCACGAGGTCGTTGACCACGGCAGGGTCGGCAAGCGTCGAGGTATCGCCGAGCGCGGTGTAATTGTCCTCGGCAATCTTGCGCAGGATACGCCGCATGATCTTGCCGGAACGGGTCTTTGGCAGGCCCGGAGCGAACTGGATCTTGTCGGGTGCGGCGATCGGGCCGATCTCCTTGCGCACATGGGCGACCAGTTCCTTTTTCAGCTCTTCGGACGGCGCTTCGCCAGCCATCAGCGTCACGTAGCAGTAGATGCCCTGGCCTTTGACGTCGTGCGGGTAGCCCACAACGGCGGCTTCCGAAACCTTCGGATGCGATACCAGCGCTGACTCGACCTCTGCCGTGCCCATGCGATGGCCGGAGACGTTCAGCACGTCATCCACGCGGCCGGTAATCCAGTAGTACCCGTCTTCGTCCCGGCGGCAACCATCCCCCGTAAAATATTTGCCCTTGTAGGTCGAGAAGTAGGTCTGCACGAAGCGGTCGTGGTCGCCGTAGACCGTGCGCATCTGGCCCGGCCAGGAGTCGATGATGCAGAGATTACCGGAACCGGCACCCTCGATCACGCTGCCTTCGCCATCGACCAGCTGCGGCTTCACGCCGAAGAACGGCTTGGTTGCCGATCCGGGCTTCAGGTCGATTGCGCCCGGCAGCGGCGTGATCAGGATGCCGCCGGTTTCCGTCTGCCACCAGGTGTCCACGATGGCGCAGCGCTCCTCGCCCACCACGCGGTAATACCATTCCCAGGCTTCCGGATTGATTGGCTCACCAACGGAACCGAGGAGCCGCAGCGACTTGCGCGACGACTTCGTGACATACTCGTCGCCAGCACCCATCAGCGCGCGGATAGCGGTCGGCGCGGTGTAGAAGATGTTGACCTGGTGCTTGTCGATGATCTGCCAGAAGCGCGAGGAGTCCGGATAGTTTGGCACGCCCTCGAAGACGAGCGACGTGGCGCCATTGGCGAGTGGGCCGTAGACGATGTAGCTATGGCCGGTGACCCAGCCGACATCCGCCGTGCACCAGTAGATGTCGCCATCGTGATAGTCGAAGACGTACTGATGCGTCATCGAGGCGAAGACGAGGTAACCGCCGGTGGTGTGCAGCACGCCCTTGGGTGAACCGGTCGAGCCGGAAGTGTAGAGGATGAACAGCGGGTCTTCCGCGTTCATGCGTTCAGGTTCGCATTCAGCCGAAGCGCCTGCCATCTCGTCATGATACCAAAGGTCGCGTCCGTCCGCCCAGCTGATCTCTCCGCCCGTGCGCTTCACGACCAGCACGTTCTTGACCTTGGCGCCGGCCTTTTCCGCGATGGCGATCGCCTTGTCGGCGTTTTCCTTGAGCGGAACCGCGCGTCCGCCGCGCAGGCCCTGGTCAGCCGTGATGATGAAATCGGACTTGCAGTCGATGATGCGTCCGGCGAGCGAATCCGGCGAGAAGCCACCGAACACCACCGAATGCACCGCGCCGATGCGGGTGCAGGCGAGCATGGCAGCCACCGCTTCCGGGATCATCGGCATGTAGATCGTGACGCGGTCGCCCTTCTTCACGCCCCGGCTTTTCAGCACATTGGCGAGCTTGCAGACTTCTGCATGCAGTTCGCGATAGGTGATCTTGCGGTCTTCCGCCGGATTGTCACCCTCCCACAGGATCGCAACCTGATCGCCGCGCTTTTCCAGATGCCGGTCAAGGCAGTTGTATGAGACGTTTAGCTCACCGTCCTCGAACCATTTGATCGAGACATTACCGTCAAATGACGTGTTCTTGACCTTCGTGAAGGGTTTGAACCAGTCGATCCGTTGTCCGTGCTGACCCCAGAAGGCATCTGGATTCTCTACGCTCTCCTGATACCAAGCTTCATATGTCTGCGCATCGATAAGCGCGTTCTCCTTCCACTCTGGCTTGGTTCTATGGATATGCGTGTCCGACATGGCTCTCTTCCTCCGAAGTGCTGGCCCGTTTTTGGGGTGTCTGCAGCATCTATAGTCGTCAACGAATACTATCATTTTGTGCAAGATCAAACGCAAGCCATGCATCTGCTTGGCAGCACTAGCGCAAGGTGGATGCTAACTGCTTGTAAATAAACCAGAATTTACTGGAATAAGGCGATTTGGAACTGGTCAGGATAATGATTGTCGGTCATGATTTACTTCAAGCTCTAACAGACTACAGGACCATCATGAGCGATTTGACGACCAACAAGAGCGACCTGGAACTGCAGCTGCAAGGATACGGCCTCATCACGGCAGAGCTTCTCTACCGCATGCCGGATCATCCCCATCTACTGCAGAGCTTCATATGGCAGCACTATGACCTGGCGCCGAAATTTCCAGAGCTGCATCAGTTCATCGAGTTCTGGAAGAAGGAGATCGAGGGGAGGCTGTATTCCGTCGTCTACACCCACAAGCGGCTGATATCACCCGGTGAGTGGCGGAACGTCACCGGCGAGCTGATCCTGCACTAGAGTGGTTCCAGGGAAAGTGGGAACCGGTTTTCCGTTCGGAACCGCGAGAAAACAAAGAGTTAGACCAGCACGCCGAGGAGCTTGAACCTACTGCGCGCTGTAGTCGCGGTGGCCAAAGATTGCCGAGCCGACGCGCACGCTCGTCGCGCCGAAGGCGATTGCGATGGGGTAGTCGCCGGACATGCCCATCGAAAGCTTCGCCACACCGGCCTCCCGCGCAAGCTTCTCCGTCAGCGCGAAATGCGGACCGGGATTCTCGTCGACGGGCGGGATGCACATCAGCCCCTCGATTTCCAACCCGTGAACCTCGCGGCAGCGCTTAACGAAGGCAACCGCTTCGCGCGGATCGATGCCCGCCTTCTGCGGCTCAAGCCCCGTGTTGACCTGCACGTAGAGGCGAGGGTGCTTGCCGTGCTTCTTGATCTCTTCGGCAAGTGTTGCGGCAATCTTCTCACGATCGACCGTCTCAATCACATCGAACAGGGCAACTGCTTCCTTGGCCTTGTTGGATTGCAGCGGGCCGATAAGGTGCAGTTCGATGCCCGAAAACTCCTCGCGCAATTGCGGCCACTTGGACTGCGCTTCCTGAACGCGGTTCTCGCCAAACACGCGCTGGCCGGCGGCAAGTGCTGGCCGGATCTCGTCCGCATCGAAGGTCTTTGAGACCGCCACCAGTGTCACATCATCGGAATTGCGGCTCGCTTCGCGGGCTGCTTTCGCGATTTCGGCTTTCACTTTTTGGAGATTTTCGGTGACATTGGTCATGGATCTTGCTCAGGACTACGGCACCCTTTTTGAGTGCCGGTGTTGACGAGTGCGGCAAACCGTGGTGAAGGTCCGCCAAAATCATGATGTCCCTTTTATGGGAAATTCCCGGCATGGCAACTGAACGTTACAATCCCCGCACTTCCGAACCTCGCTGGCAGAAAGCTTGGGAGGAGGCCCGTCTGTTCGAGGCATCGAACGACGATCCCCGTCCGACCTACTACGTCCTCGAGATGTTCCCCTATCCGTCTGGCCGCATTCACATCGGCCACACGCGTAACTACACCATGGGTGACGTGGTGGCTCGCTACAAGCGCGCCAAGGGCTTCAATGTCCTGCACCCGATGGGCTGGGATGCGTTCGGCATGCCGGCCGAGAACGCTGCGATGCAGAACAAGGTCCATCCTAAGGACTGGACCTATCAGAACATCGCGGTAATGCGCGATCAGCTGAAGATGATGGGCCTCTCGCTCGACTGGAGCCGTGAGTTCGCCACCTGCGACGTGGACTATTACCACCGTCAGCAGATGCTGTTCATCGACTTCTACGAAAAGGGTCTGATCACCCGCAAGACGTCGAAGGTGAACTGGGACCCGGTCGACAACACCGTGCTCGCCAACGAGCAGGTGATCGACGGCCGCGGCTGGCGTTCGGGCGCTCTGGTTGAGCAGCGCGAGCTGGCCCAGTGGTTCTTCCGCATCACGGACTATGCCGAGGATCTGCTGCAGGCGATCGACGGCCTCGACCAGTGGCCGGAGAAGGTGCGCCTCATGCAGCGCAACTGGATCGGCCGTTCCGAGGGCCTGCTGGTTCGCTGGGAGCTGGTGCAGGAGACTGCGCCGGAAGGCGAGACCGAGCTGAAGATCTACACGACGCGTCCGGACACGATTTTCGGTGCGTCCTTCATGGCGATCGCAGCCGACCATCCGCTGGCCAAGAAGGCTGCGGAAAACAATCCGGCACTGGCTGCCTTCCAGGAAGAGTGCCGTCGCGCGGGAACCTCCGTCGCCGTCCTCGAGACGCAGGAGAAGAAGGGTTTCGACACGGGCATCCGCGTCCGTCACCCCTTTGATCCGGAGTGGACGCTGCCGGTCTACGTCGCAAACTTCGTGCTGATGGACTACGGCACGGGCGCGATCTTCGGCTGCCCGTCGGGCGACGAGCGCGACCTGGAATTCGCGCGCAAGTACGACCTGCCGGTCGTTCCTGTCGTCATGCCGGAAGGCGCGGACGCCGCTACCTTCGAGATCGGCGACGAGGCCTACACGGACGATGGCGTGATGATCAACTCGCGCTTCCTGGACGGCATGCCGAACCGGGAAGCCTTCGAGGAAGTGGCATCGCGTCTGGCGCAGCAGCAGCTGAACGGCGCGCCCGTCGGCGAGCGCAAGGTCAACTTCCGCCTGCGGGACTGGGGCATTTCGCGCCAGCGCTACTGGGGCTGCCCGATCCCGATGATCCACTGCAAGGAGTGCGGCATTCAGCCCACGCCGAAGTCGGATCTGCCGGTCAAGCTGCCGGACGATGTCACCTTCGACCAGCCGGGCAACCCGCTCGACCGTCACGCGACCTGGAAGCACGTTAAGTGCCCCAAGTGCGGCGGCGATGCGACCCGCGAGACGGACACCATGGACACCTTCGTGGATTCGTCCTGGTACTTCGCCCGCTTCACGGCTCCCCATGCCGAAAACCCCACCGTGCCGGACGTCGCAAACCGTTGGCTGCCGGTCGACCAGTACATCGGCGGTATCGAGCACGCGATCCTGCACCTGCTCTATTCGCGCTTCTTCACCCGCGCGATGCGCAAGGCTGGCCATCTGGATATAGACGAGCCGTTCAAGGGCCTGTTCACCCAGGGCATGGTCGTGCATGAGACCTACAAGTCGGAAGACGGCCACTGGCTGGCTCCGAACGAGGTCCGCATCGAGGGCGCTGACGCATCCCGCAAGGCCTTCGAGATCGCAACCGGCAAGCCGGCCTCGATCGGCGCGCTGGAGAAGATGTCGAAGTCCAAGAAGAACACCGTCAGCCCCGAAGACATCATCGATTCCTTCGGTGCCGATACGGCGCGCTGGTACATGCTCTCCGATTCGCCGCCCGAGCGCGATGTGGAGTGGACCGACGACGGCGCAGCTGGCGCCCATCGCTTCATCCAGCGCGTCTGGCGCCTGGTGACCGATGTGCTTCCGGCGATCTCCGGCGTAGCTGCCAAGTCCGCCTACGAGGGCGAAGCAGCGGCGATCTCCAAGTCCGCCCACAAGACGCTGAAGATGGTGAGCGAAGCGATCGAAAGCCTCGCCTTCAACCGCGCGATCGCTCACATGCATTCCTTCGCGAACATGCTGCAGGGCCAGTTTGCCTCGGTCTCCGACACCTCTTCGGAAGACGTCCGTGGCGCAGCCCGCGAGGCCGTTGAGATCCTGATCCAGATCATCGCGCCCTTCATGCCGCACCTGGCGGAAGAGTGCTGGACGCAGATCGGTGGCGAGGGATTGGTTGCGGCAGCTGCCTGGCCGGAATTCGACGCGCGTCTTGTTGTGGATGACGAGGTGGTTCTGCCTGTCCAGATCAACGGAAAGAAGCGCGGAGATTTGACAATCGCCCGCAATGCAGACCAAGCTGCGGTTGAACAGGCTGTGCTGGCCCTTGATTTTGTTCAGAGTGCATTGAATGGTGGTGCGCCGCGCAAAATCATCGTCGTACCCCAGCGCATCGTCAACGTGGTTGTCTAGGAGGCCCCGTGCATCCCAAAGTCCGCGCCTCGGCTATTGCCGGCTTGATACTTGCTGCAGCCCTCGTCGGGGGCTGCACGGTAAGGCCCATGCTTGCAACCACGTCCACCACATTTGGTGAGCAAAACTCGGCCCTGCCTTCCGTCAGCATTGCCGAGGTGAACACCCGCTACGCGCAGGAGGTTCGCAATCACCTGATCTTCCTGATGAACGGCGGCGCGGGACAACCGGCCAACCCGGCCTACAGGCTCACCCTCAATGTGACCCGATCGGTGTTTTCCTCAGTTCAGGTTCAGTCTGGCGGAGTGGATGAGCCGACTGCCGGCAGCGTGCAACTGACCGGCCGCTATACGCTGGTCGATGCAGCAACCGGCAAGACGGTCGCAACCGGCAACCAGCAGGCGACGGCCTCCTTCGACCGACCGCGGCAGGAGTTTGCCGTTCTTCGGGCGGAACGGGATGCCGAGAACCGCGCAGCTCGCGAGCTGGCGGAGTTCATCAGGCTGTCACTCGCGCAGGATTTTGTGCGGGTGAGCGGGCAATAAACTGGTTTCAGAACTGGGCGGCTTAGAGCGGTTCCAGGAAAAGTGGAAACCGGTTTTCCGTCCGGAACCGCGAGAAAGCAAAGAGTCAGCGCAGTTCAGAGTTTCTGTGAAAGTCTGAACTGGTCTAGGCACAAAGGGTAGTTGGCGCAGTATCGAGTTTGGGCGTTTTGAGTTTCAGGTAGCAGTACCGGATTGGCTTAGTTCCTCTGGCAGGAACCAAGTTGGTCCGGCAGAATTGATCGAGTTGGTCAGCAGGCTTGAACGGAGTGCCTCCTTATGGATTTGCAAACGACGATACTGTCGGTCGCAGGGGGTCTTGGAGGACGCATCCTGAAGCGTGAAGTGCAGGACGGTGAGCCACACATCGTCGACCAGCTGATCTCCGAACGTACGATCCACCTCTCGAAGCACCCTGCCTGGCCTGTCCTCCGCCCGCTGCTTTACCGTTTCCTGCACTACCGGCAAGCGATCGGCATGGCCGACGAAATTGCCGAACTCTCCGGCTGGGACGCCATGTCCTACCTGAGCGAGCTTCTGTCGCTCAATGTCTCCGTTCGCGGTACCGAGAATATCCCGCGCAGCGGCTGTTTCATCCTCGCGCCCACGCATCCGACGGGCATCGCCGACGGAATAGCGATCTTTGATCTGATGAAGGGTTTGCGCCCCGACATGGCGATCTTCGCCAATCGCGACGCACTGCGGGTCAATCCGCGCTTCCGCGATCTCATCATCCCGGTGGAGTGGCGGGCAGGGGAGAAGTCCCACGCCAAGAGCCGCGACACGCTCGCCATGACTGCCAAGGCTTTCACCGAGGAGAAGGCCGTGATCCTTTTCCCGTCAGGCCGTATCGCCTACTGGCATGAGGACAAGCTCACCGAACGGCCATGGCAGCCATCCGTCGTAGCTCTTGCCCGCCGCTATGAAGTGCCGATCGTTCCGGTAAAGCTTACGGCGCGCAACTCTGGCCTGTTCTATTTCCTGTCGAAGCACTCGACCGAGCTGAGAGACATGACGCTCTTCCACGAGCTCTTGAACAAGAAGGGGCGAAGCTTCGACATCGTCGTCGGCAAGCCGATCGCACCCGCCGCCATCGGCGATGGTGAGCCCGCCGAAGTCGCCTCGCAGCTCCAGCGCCATGCAGTGGAGGTGCTGGCGCAGGATGCGGACGCAGAATTCCGTTCCTGCAAATGAAAAAGGCTCCGCGAGGGGAGCCTTTTTCGTACCTATAATGCCTGAACTCAGCCGATCTTCTGGCCGGTCTTGGCCCAGTCGGCGAGGAATGCCGAAAGTCCTTTGTCGGTAAGCGGATGCTTCACGAGATCCTTCAGCACTGCCGGCGGAACGGTCGCGACGTCGGCGCCGATCAGGGCAGCTTCCCTGACGTGGTTGGCCGAGCGGATCGAGGCAGCCAGG
Organism: Nitratireductor aestuarii; assembly: GCF_014641695.1. Classification (GTDB taxonomy): domain Bacteria; phylum Pseudomonadota; class Alphaproteobacteria; order Rhizobiales; family Rhizobiaceae; genus Chelativorans; species Chelativorans aestuarii. The sequence goes on from NZ_BMIF01000003.1 coordinate 145,671, forward strand.
ATCTCGGTCTTGAAGTCGTAGTTGTCGTAGATCGTCCGGATGTCGGCGATCAGTTGCATGCCATCGATGTTGATGTCATCGAGACGACCGATGAACGGCGAAATGAATGTCGCGCCTGCCTTGGCTGCGAGCAGCGCCTGGTTGGCCGAGAAGCAGAGCGTCACGTTGACCATGCGGCCGTCGCCGGTGAGCGCCTTGCAGGCCTTGAGGCCGTCGAGCGTGAGCGGCACTTTGATGGCAATGTTGTCGCCGAGCTTGGAAAGAATGTCGGCCTCGCGCATCATTTCCGCGTATTCGGTCGCGGTCACTTCGGCGGAAACCGGGCCCTTAACGACCTCGCAGATCTCCTTGATGACTTCGAGCATCGGCCGTCCGGCCTTCATGATGAGGGACGGGTTGGTCGTCACGCCATCCAGAAAGCCATAGTCATTCAGCTCACGAATGTCGTTGACGTCTGCGGTGTCGACAAAAAACTTCATCGATTTTCTCCTGAACTTTACCGGTCTTCCATCGCCGGTTCGGTGATTTGCGCGGGAATGGAAACTTGGCCTTGCTCTAATCCAAGAATCCGGCAAGGTCACGCCCAATGAGTCTAGAATCGAACGTAGAACGCGTTGTTCCTGTGATGGTCCCCATGCCTGCGGAGCGCCCCTACTCCTATGGGGTACCCATTGGCATGCATGTGGAGCCGGGATCGATCGTGCGCGTGCCCTTGGGCCCGCGCGAGGTCGCGGGCGTGGTTTGGGACGGTCCGGGAGAGCAGGTGGCGGCTTCGAAGCTGCGCAAGATCTGCCACGCGTTCGACTGTCCGCCGCTACCGGAAGAGATGCGCCGATTCGTTGATTGGGTGGCGAATTACACGCTTTCCCCGCCCGGCATGGTCGCCCGCATGGCGCTTCGTGCTCCTGCCGCCTTCGATCCGGAACCCATGACCGAAGGTCTGGTGCTGACCGACCTTCAGCCTGACCGGCTGACCCCGGCACGCAAACGCGTGCTGGAATACGCAGGTGATGGACAGGCATGGACCCGCTCCGGCCTTGCCCATGCCGCCGGTGTTTCATCGTCCGTCATCGACGGTCTGATTTCCCAAGGCGTGTTCGAGCACGTTGAAATCGCCGCGCGACCCATCGTTGCAATGCCGGATCCCACCTTCGGTAAGGGGCAGCTTACACCCGAGCAGCAGAGCGTCGCCGACCGCCTTCGGGAAAAGATCGCGGAAAGCAGCTTCAGCGCGACGCTGATCGACGGTGTTACCGGCTCCGGCAAGACGGAGGTCTATTTCGAGGCGGTGGCCGCAGCGCTTGAGCAGGGCAAGCAGGTCCTGATCCTGCTGCCTGAAATTGCGCTGACGCAGGCCTTCCTCGACCGCTTCCATGATCGGTTCGGCGCGAAGCCCGCTGAATGGCACTCGGATCTTGCTCCGCGCAAGCGTGAAAAGGTCTGGCGGCAGGTAGCCGAGGGGCAGGTGCGCGTGGTGGCGGGTGCTCGCTCCGCACTTTTCCTGCCGTTCAACGAACTGGGCCTCATCGTGGTCGATGAAGAGCACGATCCTGCCTACAAACAGGAAGACCGCGTCTTCTATAACGCCCGCGACATGAGCGTGGTGCGCGCGCGAATCGGCAACTTTCCCGTAGTCCTCGCCTCGGCAACGCCCTCGCTCGAAAGCCGGGTTAATGCGGAGCAGGGCAGGTACGAGCGGCTCGTGCTGCCCGTCCGCTTTGCACAGGCGGCCATGCCCGACATCGCGGCCCTCGACATGCGCCGCTCGCCTCCGCGACCCGGCGGCTTCATCTCGCCTGCGCTGATCGAGGCGATCTCGCAAACGCTCGACCGCAAGGAGCAGTCGCTCCTGTTCCTCAACCGTCGCGGCTATGCTCCGCTGACGCTTTGCCGTGTCTGCGGTCACCGCTTCCAGTGTGACAACTGTTCGAGCTGGCTGGTCGAGCACCGCTTCAGGAAACAGCTCGTCTGCCACCATTGCGGCCACCACGAGCCGCAGCCGGATGCCTGCCCGGAATGCGGGACGCTCGACCACCTCGTCCCCTGCGGTCCCGGTGTGGAGCGAATCGCGGAAGAGATCGACCAGCATTTTCCGGATGCTCGCACGATCATCCTCTCGTCAGACCTTTTGGGCGGCGTGAAGCGCCTGCGGCTGGAGCTGGAGGCCATTGCCAATGGTGAAGCCGACATTGTCGTGGGCACCCAGTTGGTCGCCAAGGGCCACAACTTCCCCGGCATGACGCTCGTTGGAATCGTCGACGCTGATCTTGGCCTCACCAACGGTGACCCCCGCGCTGCGGAACGAACGTTCCAGCTCCTGCATCAGGTGACCGGCCGCGCGGGTCGTACGGGCCTGAAAAGTAAGGGCTTGATCCAGACCTATCAGCCGGAACATCCGGTGATGAAGGCGCTCGTCTCGGGCGATGCGGAAGCGTTCTACGAGCGCGAGGTGCAGGAACGCCGTCAATCCGGCCTTCCGCCCTTCGGCCGCCTGGCTTCGATCATCATCAGCGCTTCCACCAAGCCCGAGGCGGAAGGCTACGCCCGTGAACTCCGGCGGGCGGCGACCCACGCATCCGAGATCGACGTCCTTGGTCCGGCAGAAGCGCCGATGGCCCTCGTTGCAGGACGTTATCGCTTCAGGCTCCTCGTCAGCGCTTCCCGTCGGTCGGACATCCAGTCCTACATCCGCGCCTGGCTCGCCAAGGGTCCAAAGCCTCGCGGAAGTATACGTGTGCAGGTCGACATCGACCCGCAGAGCTTCCTTTAAACATCGCGGATGTGTCTTTGCCGTCATGGCGTGAGGCGTTCAAAAGCGCTATACGCCCGCCAACCATTGAAGAGGTGAAAATGGAGTTTGCTTTCCCCTGGCCCTATAGCCAAGGCGAATGGCTGGCATGGGCTTCCGCGCTCGTGACTATCTTTATCGGCCTTGTCGCGATGTTGACGCCACGTCTGCGGCTCACTGCTCTTGGCCGAAGCGACGTTGCGCAACATCCTGAGGCGCTGGCAGAATCGCGCGCGCAACTCGGCGGCTTTTATGTCGGCATCGGAATCGCGGCGATTCTTTTTGCCCAGCCTTGGGTCTATATGGCGCTGGGTTTCGGATGGGCCGTGGCCGCCATCGGGCGGATTCTCTCAGCCCTCTTTGACAGGGCGCTAACTCTCAGGAATTTCGGGCGGTTGCTGGTTTCGGCAGCCATGGCTGCCCTGCCGCTCGTCTATGCCTTCGGGATTATTCCTTAAGCATAACAACCCTATCGGCGGGGATGCGACAAACCTGCCAAAAAGTTGCGGTTTCGATATGTTGCGAGTCGAGAAAGCCTGTGCTAGACGGCTCACGGCTCTAAGCTTTGGCTTCTCCAAGCCTAAGCGCCATAAGGATTTCAACAAGGTCTGGGATTAGCCCGAGTTTCCAAAACTCTAGCGTCCGATCTCGCGACCTAAAGCTGTGAGTAGGACCGTGGCACAAACTGGCTCAATGGTCTCCGGGGTGGCAGCGCGTTATGCACGCTCGCTCTTCGAGTTGGCCGAAGAAGCAGGCGCAACCTCCGCGACCGAGAAGGATCTGGGTCGCTTTGAGGCATTGCTTGAAGGCAGTGCTGATCTGAGACGCCTGATTGAAAGCCCTGTCTTTTCTTCGGAAGAGCAACAGAAGGCGATCGGCGCCGTACTTGATGGTGCGAAGATCGGTGGCCTCACAGGTAATTTTCTTCGAGTTGTGGCCCAGAACAGGCGTCTGTTCGCTGTGCCCCAGATGATCCGCGCATTTCGCGAGATTGCTGCCGATGCCCGTGGCGAGGCGACGGCGGAAGTGACTGCTGCCCATGCTTTGACAGCCGATCAGGAGCAGGCCCTCAAGGCCGCGCTGAACGATTTGGTTGGCAAGGATGTCACCGTTAAGGTGACGGTTGATCCTTCTCTGCTCGGCGGTCTCGTCGTTCGGGTTGGCTCCCGCCAGATCGATACGTCGCTCAAGACAAAACTTAATTCTCTCAAGGTTGCACTGAAAGAGGTCGGCTGATGGATATCCGCGCTGCGGAAATTTCCGCAATCCTCAAGGATCAGATTAAGAATTTCGGGGCGGAGGCCGAGGTCTCTGAAGTAGGCCAGGTGCTTTCCGTCGGTGACGGTATTGCCCGCGTTTACGGTCTGGACAACGTCCAGGCTGGTGAAATGGTCGAATTCCCCGGTGGTATCCGCGGTATGGCGCTGAACCTCGAAGTCGACAACGTCGGCGTCGTGATCTTCGGTAACGACCGCGACATCAAGGAAGGCGACACCGTCAAGCGTACGGGCGCCATCGTTGACGTTCCGGTTGGTCCGGAGCTGCTCGGCCGCGTGGTCGACGGTCTCGGCAACCCGATCGACGGCAAGGGCCCGATCAACGCCAAGGAACGCCGCCGCGTTGACGTGAAGGCTCCGGGCATCATCCCCCGCAAGTCGGTTCACGAGCCGATGTCCACCGGCCTCAAGGCAATCGACGCCCTGATCCCGATTGGCCGCGGCCAGCGCGAGCTGATCATCGGTGACCGCCAGACCGGCAAGACCGCGATCATCCTCGACACCTTCCTCAACCAGAAGCCGCTGAACCAGGGCGATGACGAGAGCCAGAAGCTCTACTGCGTCTACGTCGCTGTTGGTCAGAAGCGCTCCACCGTTGCACAGTTCGTGAAGGTTCTCGAAGAGCGTGGCGCTCTTGAGTACTCGATCGTTATCGCTGCTACGGCTTCCGATCCTGCTCCGATGCAGTTCCTTGCACCGTTCGCAGGCTGCGCGATGGGCGAATACTTCCGCGACAACGGCAAGCATGCCGTGATCGCATACGACGACCTGTCCAAGCAGGCCGTGTCCTACCGTCAGATGTCCCTGCTGCTCCGTCGTCCGCCAGGCCGCGAAGCTTACCCGGGTGACGTTTTCTACCTGCACTCCCGTCTGCTGGAACGTGCGGCCAAGATGAACGACGAGCTGGGCGCTGGCTCGCTGACCGCTCTGCCGGTTATCGAAACCCAGGCAAACGACGTTTCGGCCTACATCCCGACCAACGTGATCTCGATCACCGACGGTCAGGTGTTCCTCGAAACCAACCTGTTCTTCCAGGGTATCCGCCCGGCTGTGAACGTTGGTCTGTCGGTTTCCCGCGTGGGTTCTGCCGCTCAGGTCAAGGCCATGAAGCAGGTTGCAGGCTCCATCAAGGGTGAGCTGGCTCAGTACCGTGAAATGGCTGCGTTCGCGCAGTTCGGTTCGGACCTTGACGCTGCAACGCAGCGCCTGCTGAACCGCGGTGCACGTCTGACCGAGCTCCTGAAGCAGCCGCAGTTCTCGCCGCTGAAGACCGAAGAGCAGGTTGCTGTGATCTTCGCAGGTGTGCAGGGCTCCCTCGACAAGCTGGCGGTCAAGGACGTTGCTCGCTTCGAGCAGGGTCTGCTGAACCACCTGCGCGCTGAAGGCTCGATCCTCGAGGCAATCCGCAAGGAGAAGGCTCTTTCTGACGACCTCCGTGGCCGCCTGAAGAACGAGATTGAAACCTTCGCGAAGAACTTCGCCTAAGGACTGAGCGGGCATGGCTTCACTCAAGGACTTACGCAACCGGATCGCCTCCGTTAAGGCGACGCAGAAGATCACCAAGGCGATGCAGATGGTCGCCGCGGCGAAGCTGCGTCGTGCTCAGGAAGCGGCCGAGGCTGCTCGTCCCTATGCTGAACGCATGGGTGCGGTGCTAGCCAATGTCACCGCGTCCATTTCAGGTGACGACGCCCCCGCGCTGATGCGGGGGACGGGAAAGGACGACGTGCATCTGCTCGTCGTCTGCACGGCCGAACGTGGTCTGTGTGGCAGCTTCAACAGCCAGATCGCCAGGCTTGCGCGTGATCACACTCGCGAGCTTCTGGCGAAGGGCAAGCAGGTCAAGATCTTTTGCGTAGGCCGCAAGGGTTATGACATTCTCCGCCGCGAATTCCCCAATCTGATCTCCGATCGGGTTGAGCTTCGCGAGGTGAAGCAGATTGGATTTGCCAATGCGAACGAGATCGCTGCCAAGGTGATCGGTTCGTTCGAGCGCGGTGAGTTTGACGTTTGCACGCTGTTCTATTCGCAGTTCAAGTCCGTCATCAGCCAGATCCCGACTGCAAAGCAGATCATTCCTGCAGCAGTTCCGGCTGACGTGACCGTTGTGGATACGGGCGCGGTTTACGAATACGAACCCGACGCCGGGGCAATCCTGGAAGACCTGATCCCGCGCAACATCGCGGTTCAGATTTTCCGCGCTCTGCTCGAGAACGTAGCTGGTGAGATGGGCGCCAAGATGAGCGCCATGGACAACGCAACGCGCAACGCAGGTGAGATGATCAACAAGTTGACCATCACCTACAACCGCCAGCGTCAGGCCCAGATCACCAAGGAACTGATCGAAATCATTTCGGGCGCGGAAGCGCTCTAACGGATCGAAGAGGTACAACGAATGGCTAAAGCAGCGACAGGGACTGCGGAAGTCGCGGCCGGTGGAGCGGTTGGAAACATCACGCAGGTTATCGGCGCGGTGGTGGACGTCCAGTTCCGTGACCATCTGCCTGCAATCCTGAACGCCCTTGAGACCGACAACCAGGGCACGCGCCTGGTTCTCGAGGTTGCACAGCATCTTGGCGAGCACACCGTACGCTGCATCGCCATGGACTCGACCGATGGTCTGGTCCGTGGTCAGGCAGTGCGCGACACGGGTTCGGCCATCAGCGTTCCGGTTGGCCCAGAAATGCTCGGCCGCATCATCAACGTGATTGGTGAGCCGGTTGACGAAGCTGGTCCGATCACCGCAACGCAGACCCGCGGCATCCACCAGCCGGCTCCGGAATACGTCGAGCAGTCGACGGAAGCCGAGATCCTGGTCACGGGCATCAAGGTTCTCGACCTTCTGGCTCCTTACGCCAAGGGTGGTAAGATCGGCCTGTTCGGCGGTGCCGGCGTGGGTAAGACGGTTCTGATCCAGGAACTGATCAACAACATCGCTAAGGCGCACGGTGGTTACTCGGTGTTCGCTGGCGTTGGTGAGCGTACCCGTGAGGGTAACGACCTCTACCACGAGTTCATCGAATCCGGCGTGAACAAGCACGGTGGTGGCGAAGGCTCCAAGGCCGCTCTCGTTTACGGCCAGATGAACGAGCCTCCGGGTGCTCGCGCTCGCGTTGCTCTGACCGGTCTGACGCTGGCTGAGTACTTCCGCGACGAGGGCCAGGACGTTCTGTTCTTCGTGGACAACATCTTCCGCTTCACGCAGGCAGGTTCGGAAGTGTCGGCTCTGCTGGGCCGTATTCCTTCCGCTGTGGGTTATCAGCCGACGCTGGCAACCGACATGGGCGCCCTGCAGGAACGCATCACGACCACGACCAAGGGTTCGATCACCTCGGTTCAGGCCATTTACGTTCCCGCCGACGACTTGACCGACCCTGCGCCGGCTACGTCGTTCGCCCACCTGGACGCAACCACGACGCTTAACCGCTCGATCGCTGAAAAGGGTATCTACCCGGCAGTGGATCCGCTCGACTCCACCTCGCGTATGCTTGACCCGATGATCGTCGGTGAAGAACACTACTCGGTGGCCCGTGCGGTTCAGTCGACGCTTCAGCGCTACAAGTCGCTGCAGGACATCATCGCGATCCTGGGCATGGACGAGCTGTCTGAAGAAGACAAGCTCACCGTTGCTCGCGCTCGTAAGATCGAACGCTTCCTTTCGCAGCCGTTCTTCGTTGCTGAGGTGTTCACCGGTTCACCGGGCAAGCTCGTTGATCTCCAGGACACCATCAAGGGCTTCAAGGGCCTGGTGAATGGCGACTACGACCACCTGCCGGAAGCTGCTTTCTACATGGTCGGCACCATTGAGGATGCGATCGAGAAGGCTCAGCGTCTGGCAGCGGAAGCAGCCTGATCCATCAGCGACTAGCGTTAGGGAGTAGCGGATAGACGGACGGCAGACGCAGTGTGATCACGCAGCTGCCGTTCCCTGTTTGCTAGCGACATATGGCCCAAAACTTCAACTTTGAACTGGTCTCCCCTGAGCGTCTCCTCATTTCCGAGGAAGTTCAGCAGGTTGTTATCTCAGCGACTGAGGGCGAGATGACGGTCATGGCGGGCCATGCACCAACCATGACGACGATCAAGCCGGGTCTGGTTACGGTCAAGCGTGCAAGCGGCGAGACCGTTCGCTTCGTCGTGCTCGGCGGCTTCGCCGACATCACGCCGGAAACCTGCCGGTTGCTCGCTGAGTCGGCCAGCACCGTGGAAGATTTCGACAAGGCCGCCCTTCAGCGTCGTATCGCTGAGCTGCGTACCGAGATCGACAGCAACCTCGACCACGAGGCACGGACAAAGGCTGAGGAGTTCCTTGGACACCTCACGACGCTGAACCACGTGCTGAGCTAATACCGGCCAGCCTGGTATCGAGTTGAAAAGCCCTGCTCTCCGGAGCGGGGCTTTTTCTTTTTCGCGGTTGGCCTGCCATTGGGAGCTGGCACAGACCGCCTCGCACAGGAGCGAGGTGACAGTCACTCCAGCCTCATCCTGAGCTCGTCGAAGGGCGAGGGCTCCAGTAGGCGCTATAAGAGGAGCGAAAAAGCGTTCAGTAACCCTGCCGTGCGAGGCGCAATCGAGCCAACAAAAAAGGCGGCCCGAAGACCGCCTTTTTCGTTTCCGTGTACCTGTTGACTATTCGCGGTTGCTGCCCAGGAACTGGAGCATGAACATGAACAGGTTGATGAAGTCGAGGTAGAGACGCAGGGCGCCCATGATGGCCTTGCGGCCTGCAACCAGGGTGCTGTCGCCTTCGTAGTACATTTCCTTGATCTGCTGCGTGTCGTAGGCGGTAAGGCCAGCGAAGATCAGCACGCCGATCACCGAGATCGCGAACTGGAGGGCCGATGAGCCCAGGAACATGTTCACGAGCGAGGCGATGATCAGGCCGAACAGGCCCATGATCAGGAACGAGCCCATGCCGGACAGGTCACGCTTCGTGGTGTAACCGTAAAGCGAGAGCGCGCCGAACGAAGCCGCCGTGATGAAGAACGTGCGGGTGATGCTTTCACCGGTGTAGACCAGGAACACCGTCGACAGCGAGAGGCCCATCAGCGCGGCATAGATCCAGAAGGTCGTCTGCGCAGCCGATACGCTCAGCTTGTCGATGCGGAAGCTCATGAAGAACACCAGCGCAACCGGAGCAAGGATCACTACCCAGCGCAGCGGGCTGAGGTAGATCGCCTGGCCGAACGCGGTTAGCTGTCCGTCAACGAATGCGAAATTGAATGCAGCCAGGGCGGCAACACCAGTGATGGCGAGGCCGATAGCCATGAGGTTGTAAACGCGGATCATATAGGCGCGTAGGCCCTCGTCTATGGCCGCGTCGGCCCGGGCGCCGGTCGCCATGCGAGCCTGATAATTGCGAAGGTCTGCCATGTGTTCCTCTTCTTTGCTATTCCTTCCGTCGGGTGACGGCTCGTCAGCCGAACGCCGCTGGCGGAAGCCCAGCTTTGCGTACCTGAAATATGATGTTACTTGCCGGCGAGAACAAGACCTTATCTCGATGTAACGCCGAATTGTATCCGGCAGCTTAGCGAGCCATCTGTGGGGACAATGTCCCGCAAGTTACAGGTTTCGTAGCACCGGAGCTGCCTTGTGTCCTAGCACCCGCCATGTGCCTATGAGGCCGAAAGCCACCGTAAGGATGAGTGCGGTCAGGACCGTGGCAAGTGCAACTTCGGGCAACAGCAACCACGGCAGCTTCATGATCCGCGACACCACGTACCAGGAGGCAACGGCTCCGGCCGCGAGCCCGAACACCGCGGTCGCAAGCCCGATCAGCATGTATTCATAGGCAAAGGCCCGAATCAGGGTTCTGCGGGTGGCTCCAAGGGTCTTGAGCACCACGGCATCATGCACACGCGCCTTGTTGCCGGCGGCAAGCGCGCCCGACAGCACCAGCACCGACGCGATAAGCGCCACGGACGCCGCCGCCCGGATCGCTGTGGAAAGCTGGCTGACGAGATCGTTGACCACGTCCAGCGCATCCTTCACGCGCACCGAGGTGATGGTCGGGAAGGCCCGGGTGACTGCGTTGAGTGCCCGCGATTCATCCGCGGGCTTTGCATCAGGCGCGGTCAGCGTCGCCAGCCACGCATGGGGCGCGCCGGCGAACGTGTTGGGCGAGAAGACCATGACGAAATTCATCGCCAGCGTTTCCCACTCCACCTGCCGGAAGTTGGCAATCTTCGCGTTGACACTCCGGCCTAGAACATTGACCGTTAGCGTATCGCCGATCTTGATGCCGAGTTCACGGGCCTCTTCCGCCGAGAACGAGACCAGCGGCTCGCCGCTGTAATCTTCCGGCCACCACTCGCCTTCCACAACGGTTGAGTTCTCCGGCTTCGTCGCGGAGTAGGTGATACCCCGATCGCCGCGCAGCACCCATTCGCCTTCCGGCGGAACATTCAGCTCCTTCACGTCGACACCGTTGAGCGCCGTGATGCGGCCGCGCAGCATGGGAACGCGGATGAGATCGCCCGGCAGCTCCCGTTGCACGAGCGTACTGAAATCTTCCACTTCGTGCGGCTGGATGTCGACGAAGAAGAAGTTCGGTGCAACCTCGGGCAGGTTCCCAGCGATCTGGCGGCGGAGGTTTCCGTCGATGAGGGCAAGCGTTGCCAGCAGTGTCAGCCCCAGTCCGAGCGAAACCACGACGGAAGTCGTGAGTGCGCCCGGCCGATGGATGTTGCCGATCGCGAGCCTGAGCGCTGTGGATCGCACGCGTGGCGCGCGCCGCGCAAGCATCTGCACGCCGGAACCGACGAGCCGCAGCACGATGAACGCGCCAATGGCCGAGACAACGAAGATGACGGCAATTCGCCGCTCTTCCGCATGGAAGATGGCGAGCCCTGCGAGCGCAACGGCAATGACCAGCGCCGCGATTACATAAGAACGGCGCGGCCATCCCTTGGCATCGAAGCCGAGCTCACGGAAAAGCGCAGTCGCCGGCACATCCCGTGCGCGGCCCAATGGCAGAAGCGCAAACACCAACGTGGTCAGCACACCGAATACGGCGGCCAGCGCCAGCGCGCCGGGATAGAAGCCCACTTCATTCGAGATTGGCAGCAGCTGCTGCAAGGCAGTCCGCGCGGCAAACGGCATCAGTGCGCCAAGGACGAGGCCAACGGCGATGCCGATCAGCGCGATCAGCATGATCTGGGTGAGATAGACGATAACGACGAAGTTGCCGGAAGCACCAAGGCTCTTGAAGGTCGCGATCACCGCCCGTTTCGATTCGAGGTACGAGCGCACGGCATTGGCGACACCAACGCCGCCCACAACCAGCGCCGTCAGACCCACCAGCGTCAGAAACTGCGAAAAGCGTTCGACATTGGACGATAGGGCAGGGGCCGCATTGTCGTAGGTGCGCACGTTCCAGCCGGCTAGCGGGAAGCGTTCGGATGCTTCATCGCGCAACGCTTCGAGCTGGCTGCCGGAGCGTGGTGTATCAAACCGCACCTTGTAGGAATATTGGACGAGACTTCCCGGCTGGATGAGGCCCGCAGCGCGCAGACCCTCCATCGAGACCAGCAAGCGAGGCGCAAAACCGAAGCTTTCCGAAACGGAGTCTGGCTCGGTGATGAGTTCCCCGCGGATCTGGAAACGGCTCTTGCCGAGCGTAATCTCATCGCCGACTGCTATGCCAAGGCGATCAAGCAGCAGCGCAGGCGCGACCGCGCCAAAGCCCCCGTTCGCCTCACCCAACATCGCCGCATGGTCGAGCGCCGGTTCAGCCACCAGCTCGCCAAAGAGCGGATAGGAAGAATCGACCGCCTTCACCTCAACCAGTGCCTGATCGCTGCCGTCCACCCGCTGCACCATGGAACGCATGGTCGCGCTCTCGCCAACTGTTCCCAGTGAGGAGATCCATGCCCGCTCGTCTTCGTTCACCTCACGCTGGGTGAGGCGAAAACGAATGTCCGCGCCGAGCAACTCCTGCCCCTGACTGTCAACCGCCGTGGAGATCGAGCGCGCGACAGAGTTCACGCCGCCAATGGCCGCCACGCCCAGCGCAATACAGGCAAGGAACACGAAGAAGCCCGCAAGCCCGCCCCGCATTTCACGCAGAGCGAAGCGCAACGCGAGCGAAAAGCGCAGCCCTTTGGCAGGAGACGAATTCATTCGATCCGGTTGGGTCTTCTGGAGCATCTGGTTCACGCGCCGCCTGCCGTCTCGGCCAGGGGTTCTTCGATGCGGCCGGACCGCATCGTGACCTGCCGGTCGCATCGGGCTGCAAGGGCAGGATCGTGGGTCACGAGCACCAGCGTCGTGCCGCGCTCGGCTGCGGTCGAAAACAGCAGGTCTGCGATAGTGCGTCCTGTCGTCTGGTCCAGGTTGCCGGTGGGTTCATCGGCAATGATGATGGCCGGTTGCGGCGCGAGCGCACGGGCAATCGCCACACGCTGCTGTTCGCCGCCTGAAAGCTCTCCGGGATAATGCGTAACGCGGTCCTTCAGCCCCACAAGCGCAAGCTCCCGCTCCGCCACTGCGAACGCATCCGGGTGACCGGCAAGCTCCAGCGGAACCGCGACATTCTCCAGCGCCGTCATGTTGGGAATGAGGTGGAACGACTGGAAGACGATGCCAACGGAACGGCCGCGGAAGGATGCCACGGCGTCTTCTGAAAGCTGGTCGATCCGCTCGCCCGCGATCCAGACCTCGCCCGAGTCTATCTTTTCCAGCCCCGCCATCACCATCAACAGGGTCGATTTGCCCGAGCCCGAAGGCCCGACGATCGCCGTGGAATGGCCACGTTCTACCGTGAGGCTCACGCCCTTGAGCACGTGCACCGATGAGGCACCATCACCAAGCCGCAGGGAAACATTCTTCAACTCGATGACTTGTGCATTCAATGGTCTGTGTTCCTATATGGAGAGGACGGGTGCGTTTGAGCGAATATGGGGCTGCTTTTATGGAGTACAAAGTTTTGCGTGTTTTTTGCAGCAGAGTCTCCAGCCTCGCGAAGATTTTATTGATCCTCACCGTCGCAACCCTCGGTAGCCGCAATGTTGCAGCTGCCGAGCCGTTCCAGATCGTTGGTTTTGGTGACAGCCTTATGGCGGGCTACCAGCTGAACACGGGTGAAGGCTTCCCGGAGCGACTTCAAGCAAAGCTTGAACAGCTTGGCTATGATATATCAGTGACCAACGCAGGCGTTTCCGGTGATACGACCAGCGGCGGCCTCTCGCGGCTGGATTGGTCGGTTCCGGACGGCACGGATCTCGTGATCCTGGAGCTTGGGGCCAACGACATGCTGCGCGGGCTCGTGCCGGAAGTGACCGAACAGAATCTCGAAAAGATGATCCTGCGCCTCAAGGAGCGGGGCATCGAGATCCTGCTTGTGGGCATGTACGCAGCGCCCAACCTTGGCGCGGACTATATCCGTCGCTTCGACTCCATCTATCCGCGTCTGGCGGAAAAGCACGGGCTACCGCTCGTGCCCTTCTTCCTCGACGGCGTGGTGACCAACGCGAACCTTCTGCTCTCCGATGGAATGCACCCGAATGCGGAAGGCGTCGACCGGATAGTCGAAAACGTGCTTCCCGTGCTCAAGCCACTTGTCGCTCCGGCGAAAAAGAACATGTGATGGGATAGGGCGACAAACCGCTTGCCCCAGGAACGTATCGATGATTCGCTTGTTTTCATTAGGTCACTATTCGTCCATCAGCACTTTTAGATGATCTAAGACATTGTAAGAGCATCGGAATCCGCAAGCCGGATTGAAGCCTTGGCCTGATGCGCCGATTCGAGGAGGTTGCCATGCCGCGACTTTTCACCGCCCTCGAGATTCCCCGAGACGCCACGCTGTCGCTTACACTCCTGCGGGGTGGCCTGCCCGGGGCCAGATGGGTTGATGTCGAAAACTATCATCTTACGCTTCGTTTCATCGGCGACGTGGAAGGCCATGTCGCTGACGAAATCGTGAGCGCGCTGGACCGGGTTAACCGTCCGGCTTTTTCGCTGGCTCTCTCCGGCATCGGCGCCTTTGGCGGCAAGAAACCGCACTCCATCTGGGCGGGTGTGACGCCTTCACCTGACCTCTTCGCCTTGCAGGCGGAGATCGAGCGCATCTGCCAGCGACTGGGCTTGCCAAAGGATCAACGCAAGTTCACGCCGCATGTGACGCTGGCGCGGCTCAAGAACGCCAACCTCGATCAGGTAGCGCAGTATCTCTCGACGCGCGGAAACTTCGCCACGCTGCCGTTCCAGGTGAACCGCTTCGTGCTGATGTCCTCGCGCGATTCGGTCGGCGGTGGCCCCTATGTCATCGAGGAGGTCTGGCCCCTCGAAAGGAGCAGCAACGCCGAACCGGAGGACGATACGCGCTTCGGCGCGGTTGCCGTTCCTTACGGTCGCTGAATGGTTCAGGGGAGGCGCCCCCCCTTGGCTGGGTGTGGGACAAATTCTTGAATAGCACCCCGGAGGTAACCACATAGTGCCTGCCCGTATGGGCGATGGAGAAAGCAGCGATGGAAGAAGTTAAAGTCGGCGAAATTCTTGCACCCTTGAGCGGCAGCGAAAGCCGTCGCAAGGAAGAGACCGTTCGTCGGAAGTTCTGGCGTACGCTGCGCAAGGCTGCCGGCCAGATCCCCTTTGCGGAGGATGTCGTCGCTGGCTTCTACTGCGCGCTTGACCGCGACACGCCCCCGCGCGTGCGCGGCATTCTCCTTGCAGCGCTGGCTTATTTCGTCATGCCGATCGACGTGGTGCCCGATTTCCTCGCTGGCTTCGGTTTTACGGACGACGTGACGGTTCTGCTGGCCGCTCTTACCTCGGTGAAGGCGCACATCCGGCCAACTCACCGCCTCGCTGCGCGTGAAGCGCTCATGAATGTCGAGCGCGACGCGGCATAGCCCCGGGTTATTTACCTTTTCCTGATAACTTTGGTGGCGGGACAAACTCTCGCCTTTTTCCTTCGGTCAACCTGCCTCACTTGGGCTTGGGTGCCATTCACGGCAGGAGGCCGTGTCGTTTGATCCTCATTCTTCAAAAAAATGACGGATTAGTCGTTTTGGTAACTCAAATTAAATAGAATTGAAGCAAATCAGTCACAGTCTCTGACGTGCTTCAGAACGTATGGCAGACAGGATACGGGTCAGGTCAATGCGTGGAATTTTTTCGTCTCTGGTAGTTCTCTACGCGGTTGCAGCCGCTGGTCCCGCGTTCGCGCGAGCAACGGTGATGGGGCAGCATCGCGATTGGGGTACCTACAGTTATCAAACAAGCTCGGGCAAAGCCTGCTACGCAATGACCGTAGCGAAGGAGAAGGAGCCGGCAAGCCTCGACCACGGCGATATCTTCTTCTTCATCAGCCAGAAGCCGGGCCAGGCTGGCGCTTTCGAGCCCCAGTTCAAGACTTCCTACAACATGCAGGAAGGCTCCAAGTCGATCCTGACGATCGGCGGAAAGTCCTACTCGCTGTTCGTGCAGGGTAGCTCGGCTTGGCTCGAGAATCCTGCTGACGAAGGCCAGGTCATCGCTGCGATGAAGGCTGGTTCGGACATGAAGCTGTCAGCCACCTCCGGCCGTGGCAACAAGACGGGCTACACCTTCTCTCTGCGCGGTCTTTCGGCTGCTCTGACGGAAGTGCAGAACTGCCGCTAAACAACGCGGAAATGTAGTTTTCAGCCCGCTTGCAGGGCTGTTTCAGGCAAAGGGGCAGCGCTCAGCGCTTGCCCCTTCGTCGTTTCCTGCTAATAGTTCCCCCGCAGCGCCGGGCCGTTTCCGGCCACTGACATTGGAAAAGACTATGTCCAAGCACAAAGATGTAAAGAAGGTCGTTCTGGCGTATTCTGGCGGCCTCGACACCTCAATTATCCTGAAATGGCTCCAGACCGAACTCGGTGCTGAAGTTGTAACCTTCACGGCCGACCTCGGCCAGGGCGAGGAACTCGAGCCGGCCCGCAAGAAGGCCGAGATGCTCGGCATCAAGGAAATCTACATCGAGGACGTTCGCGAGGAATTCATCCGCGACTTCGTTTTCCCGATGTTCCGCGCCAATGCGCAGTACGAAGGTCTCTACCTTCTCGGCACGTCGATTGCTCGTCCGCTGATCTCCAAGCGTCTTGTCGAGATCGCCGAAGCGACCGGTGCCGACGCGATCGCGCACGGCGCGACCGGGAAGGGTAACGACCAGGTTCGCTTTGAGCTTTCTGCCTACGCGCTGAACCCGGACATCAAGGTGATCGCTCCGTGGCGTGACTGGTCCTTCAAGTCGCGTACCGACCTGATCAACTTCGCCGAACAGCACCAGATCCCGGTTGCCAAGGACAAGAAGGGCGAAGCGCCGTTCTCCGTCGACGCCAACCTGCTGCACTCCTCCTCCGAGGGCAAGGTTCTGGAAGACCCGTGGCAGCAGCCGCCGGAATACGTGCACATGCGCACGGTTTCTCCGATGGACGCACCGGACCAGCCGACCGACATCACCATCACCTTCAAGAACGGTGACCCGGTTGCTCTGAACGGTCAGGCAATGTCGCCGGCAACGCTTTTCAAGGCGCTGAATGACCTTGGCCGAGACAACGGCATCGGTCGTCTGGATCTCGTCGAGAACCGCTTCGTTGGCATGAAGTCGCGTGGCGTCTACGAGACCCCGGGCGGCACCATCCTGCTGCAGGCACACCGCGCAATCGAATCGATCACGCTGGACCGTGGCGCCGCTCACCTCAAGGATGAGCTGATGCCGCGCTACGCCGAGCTGATCTACAACGGCTTCTGGTTCTCGCCGGAGCGTGAGATGCTGCAGGCGCTGATCGACAAGAGCCAGGCCGACGTTGAGGGCGAAGTTCGCCTCAAACTCTACAAGGGCAACGTCATCGTCACTGGCCGCCGCTCCGACAAGTCGCTCTACTCCGACGCGCTGGTGACCTTCGAGGACGACCGCGGCGCCTATGACCAGAAGGACGCTGAAGGCTTCATCCGCCTCAACGCCCTGCGTCTGCGCACGCTCGCTGCCCGCCGCCGTCGCGGATAATTTGCTGAATGAAGGGGCCGGTGCAGATCGGCTCCTTTCTTACCCAGAGGCTGCCTGATGAGCCGTTTCGCCATTTTGCTCGGTGGTGCGGTGACACGCACGCCTGAACTGGACGCCGAAATTGCCGGTGCGCGCGTGATCGCCGCCGATTCAGGCATAGGCCATGCCGAAACCCTCGGCCTGACTCCGGAACTGTGGCTTGGCGACTTCGACTCCGTGCCTCGCCTCCTGCGGGAGGCTTATCCCGGCATTCCGCGCGAAGTCTATCCCTCGGACAAGGACAAGACTGACGGCGAGCTTGCCGTCGAGACCGCACTGGCACGCGGGGCCACGTCGCTGGTGCTGGTTGGCGCATTCGGTGGCCCACGGCAGGATCACATACTGCTGCATCTGACGCAGGCCATCCAGCTTGGGGAAGCGGGCATTCTAACCGTTCTGACGAGCGGCAATCAGGTCGGACGACCGATCACCTGTGGTCCGGTCCATTCCTTCGACTATCCGACTGGAACGCTCTTTTCCGTTCTGCCATTCACGGCGCTGTCGGGGCTTACCGTTGAGGGCGCCAAATGGCCGCTCGATGCGGTTGAGGTTCCATTCGGATCATCTCTCACCGTTTCCAATGTGGTAGACGGCGAGTTGAAAATTTCACTGAAGCAGGGCAGGGCTCTGCTTCTGGTCACCATAGAAGCTGCGAATCGCGAGGATTGATTTGGCGCCGCCCCTTCTGAACCTTGATAACATCCATCTGACCTTCGGCGGCACGCCTCTCCTGAGCGGCGCGGCGATTTCGGTCAGCCCCGGCGAACGGATTGCGCTTGTCGGGCGGAATGGTTCGGGCAAGTCGACGCTGCTCAAGATCGCAGCCGGTCTGGCGGAGGCTCAGGACGGCGAAATCTTCCGCCAGCCAAGCGCCACGATCCGCTACCTCGCGCAGTCTCCGGACTGGCAGGGTTACGCCACCGTCCGCGCTTATGTGGAGGCGGGGCTTGGTCCGGCAGACGACATCAACCGCGTCGCGATGGTGCTGGATCACCTGGGCCTGACTGGTGAGGAAAAGCCGGAGTCCTTGTCCGGTGGCGAAGCCCGCCGCGCGGCACTCGCCCGCGTTCTGGCTCCCCAGCCGGATTTGCTGCTGCTCGACGAGCCGACCAACCACCTCGACATCGCTGCCATCGAATGGCTGGAAGACGAGCTGCAGCGCTCTCCTTCCGCGCTCGTCATGATCTCGCACGACCGCCGTTTCCTCGAAAAGGTAAGTCGGGCGACCGTCTGGCTTGATCGCGGCATCACGCGCCGTCTCGACAAGGGCTTCGCCCATTTCGAGGACTGGCGCGACAAGGTGCTGGAGGAGGAGGAGCGCGAGCAGCAGAAGCTCGCCCGCCAGATCGTCCGTGAAGAGCACTGGCTCCGCTATGGCGTGACTGCGCGACGCAAGCGTAACGTCCGTCGTCTTGCCCAACTGCAGGACCTGCGTGCGAAGCACCGTAATTTCCGCGGCGCCGAAGGCACGGCGACTATGTCCGCAAGCGACGCGTCGCTTTCGGGCAAGCTGGTCGTTGAGGCGAAGAACATCTCGAAGACGTTCGGCGAACGTCCGGTCGTGAAGGATTTCTCGATCCGCATCCAGCGCGGCGACCGGATAGGTCTCGTCGGCGCAAACGGTGCGGGCAAGACGACGCTGCTCAAGATGCTGACGGGTGCGCTGGAGCCCGATACCGGCTCGGTGCGTCTCGGCACCAATCTGGAAATCGCAACGCTGGACCAGAATCGCGCAGCGCTCGACCCTAACGAGACGCTGGCGCACTTCCTGACCGACGGACGCGGTGAGACCGTCGTCGTCAACGGCGAGGAGCGCCACGTCGTCTCCTACATGAAGGACTTCCTGTTCAAGCCCGAGCAGGCCCGCACGCCGGTGCGTGAACTTTCGGGCGGTGAGCGGGCGCGACTGGTGCTCGCCCGCCTTCTGTCGCGTGCGGCGAACTTCCTCGTGCTCGACGAGCCGACCAATGACCTCGACATGGAAACGCTGGATCTGCTGCAGGAGCTGGTCGAGGATTTCCCGGGCACCGTCGTCCTCGTCAGCCACGACCGCGACTTCCTTGACCGCACAGTGACAAGCACCATTGCGCCGGAAGGCGATGGCACCTGGCTGGAATATGCCGGCGGCTATTCCGACATGCTGGCGCAGCGCAAGGGGCAGGAGCTGGAGCGCCGCAAGGCTCGCCCGCAGGAAGAGCGTGCGGCCAAGGGCGGTTCCTCGGAAGCGCCGAAACAGTCCTCCAAGAAGCTCTCCTACAAGCAGAAGTTTGCGCTTGAGAACCTGCCCAAGCAGATCGACGAAGCGACGAAGAAGATCGCGACCCTTGAGCAGAAGCTCTCGGATCCGGCGCTCTATTCGCGCGATTTCGATGGCTTCCAGAAGATGAGTGCAGAACTCGAACAGCTTCGCGAAAATCTCGCGAAGATGGAAGAGGAATGGCTGGAACTCGAAATGCTCCGCGAGGAGATCGAAGGGGCCTGAGCCACATTCACGGCTTTCTAACCTGCAAGGCTTACCATTTCTGGAAACATAAGCAGGTTAGACATGTCGCAAGAATTCCTGGTTTCCGCCCAGCCTGATCTGCAGAAGGCCCGAGCCGAATGGCTGGCCTCCCTGCAGGATGAGCGCCGCCTCGCCGCCAACACGCTGGAAGCCTACGAGCGCGACACCCGCCAGTTCCTGCAGTTCATGACAGGCTACTGCGGCGGCGCTCCCGGCATTTCCGATGTTGCGGAGCTTCGCCCGGCGGATCTGCGCAGCTTCCTTGCCCATCGCCGCAATGAGGGCGCTGGCCCCCGTTCGCTGGGCCGCTCGCTGGCGGGTATCCGCTCTTTCCTGCGCTTTCTTGAACGTCGCGGTCTTGCGAACGCAGCCGGTGCAGGCGCCATGCGCGCGCCCAAGGCTGGTCGCAGTCTGCCGAAACCGCTCACCGCGCAGGATGCTCTCCGCGTAACGTCAGGCGAAGGACAGCTTGCCGAGGAGCCGTGGATTGCGGCGCGCAACGCCGCGGTTCTGGTGCTGCTCTATGGAGCGGGCTTGCGTATCAGTGAGGCGTTGGGGCTAAAGGGAGAGGATGTCGCGTCGATCACGGAAGGGTCGCTGCGCATCACCGGCAAGGGCAACAAGACCCGGCTCGTTCCTGTGCTGCCGGTTGTCCATGAGGCGGTGCAGGAATATCTGCGCCTCTGCCCGTGGCATATAGAGCCGGCAACGCCGCTTTTTCGCGGCGCCAAGGGCGGGGCCCTGCAACCAGCCATAATCCAGCGCGAGATGAAGAAGATGCGTTCGGCTCTTGATCTGCCGGATACCGCGACCCCACATGCGTTGCGCCATTCCTTCGCCACGCATCTCTTGGCGCGGGGTGGTGACCTGCGTGCAATCCAGGAATTGCTTGGCCACGCAAGTCTTTCGACAACGCAGATCTATACGGCGGTCGATACGTCGCGGCTGATGGAGATATATCAGAGTGCCCATCCGAGAGCGTAATATATCAGGACTGTTCCGCAGGACGCTGCTGGGCTTATGCGGGCTTGTGGCACTGGGCAGCCTCCCCGCCGCTGCGGAAGACAATGCTTGCGGTGCCAACCTGATTGCGGAAGCCAAGCGAGAGGACGCGGCGAAGTACGAAGCGATCCGCGAGGCAGCCAAGGAAACGCCGAACGGCCAGGGGCTCCTCTGGAAGATCGAGCGCGATGGCGCAAAACCCTCCTATCTCTTCGGCACGATGCACATGAGCGACACGCGCATCGTGAACCTGCCGGAGCCGGTGGAGAAAGCTTTCGATACTTCCGAGACGATCGTGATCGAGACAACGGACATACTCGACAGATCGATCGTCATGCGCGAATTCGCCAAGCGAGCCGACCTCACCATGTTCCCGGAAGGTGAGAAGCTGACGGACCACCTGACCGAGGATGAGCAGACGGAGCTTGGCAACTGGCTTGAAAGCCAGGGCGTGCCGCTGCAATCAGTGATCCGCATGAAGCCCTGGATGATCCTCTCCATGGCGTCGCAGC
Source organism: Nitratireductor aestuarii (assembly GCF_014641695.1). Lineage (GTDB taxonomy): Bacteria > Pseudomonadota > Alphaproteobacteria > Rhizobiales > Rhizobiaceae > Chelativorans > Chelativorans aestuarii. The sequence continues at coordinate 166,765 of NZ_BMIF01000003.1, forward strand.
CCGACTGCGAGTCAAAGCGTCAGGCCGCTGGCGCAAAGATCCTCGACGTCGACCTCGCACAGCGGGCGAGGGAGGCCGGCAAGACCGTAGGCGGGCTGGAAACGCTCGGCGAGCAGTTCGAGGCACTCAATTCCTTCTCGACTGAGATCCAGATGCGGGCGCTGCTCAGCACCGCCGCCATGGGCGACCGGATCAACGACGTCATGGAAACGCTGGTCAACCTCTATGTCTCGGGCGAGACAGGCATGTTCACACCCGCTGTCCTCGAGCTTGTTCCCCATGACAGCGAGGAGGTAGCGGATTATGCCGAATTCGAGGAGCGGGTGGTCCTGAAGCGCAACCACCTGATGGCCGCGCGCGCGCAGAAATACCTGAACGAAGGCGGGGCATTCATCGCTGTCGGCGCCCTCCATCTGCCCGGTTCCGAAGGCCTGATCGAGCTGTTCCGGGTCGCTGGATGGACGGTCGAGAAGGCCTACTGAAGCGCGTAATTGGACAATAACGGAACTCTATACGCGTGCTCGACGTTCTAGCGGGCATGATGAATGGAGAACCTGTTCTATGACGAACTACGATCCCACCCGTGAACCACCGCGTGATCCGCGCGATCCGGGCGCTCCGCTCGGCGCTCAACCACAGCCGGCAGCCAATCAGACCGTCGTTCGCTCTGGCGGCAGTGGTTCTCTCGTTATCGCAGCCGTAGTGGCAGCGATCCTTGTTATCCTGTTCCTCGTCTTTGGCGGTGGCGCGATGTTCAGCAGCAACGACTCGCCCGACACCACGACGACCGTGGCGCCTGAGACGACGACACCAGCTGCACCCGACGCAACACCGGCTCCGCCGGCGACCGATACCGCTCCGGCTCCGACCACGCCTGCGCCGGACACCACGACACCTCCGGCAACGCCGGACACCACCACCACGCCTCCTGCAGACGGTGGTTCAACGACGACGCCAGCACCTGCACAGTAAGGCTTGCGAGAGAAGTCTCAAAAGAAAATGGCCGCGGTCTCCCGCGGCCATTTACATATCCGATAATTGGACTTGCTTAAGAATGGATCGGCTTCGCGAAAGCTGCGAGTGCCGCTTCCTTGACAGCTTCCGACATGGTCGGGTGAGCGTGGCAGGTGCGGGCCAGGTCCTCGGAAGAACCACCGAACTCCATGAGAACGGCTGCTTCGTGGATCATCTCGCCTGCGCCGAAGCCGAGGATGTGAACGCCCAGAACCTGATCGGTCTGCTTGTCGGCGAGAACCTTCACCAGACCATCCGTCTGCAGCATCGAACGGGCGCGACCGTTGGCGCTGAAGGGGAACTTGCCGACGTTGTACTCAACGCCTGCCTTCTTCAGCTCTTCCTCGGTCTTGCCGACGGAAGCAACCTCGGGGCTCGTGTAGACGACGCCCGGAATGACGTTGTAGTTCACATGGCCAGCCTGACCGGCGATGATCTCGGCAACGGCAACGCCTTCTTCCTCGGCCTTGTGCGCGAGCATCGGGCCGACAACGACGTCACCGATGGCGTAGACGCCCGGCACGTTGGTGCGCAGATGTCCGTCGACCTTCACGCGGCCGCGCTCATCAACCTCGATACCGGCTTCCTGAAGACCCAGACCTGCCGTGTAGGGCTTGCGGCCCGTGGACACCAGAACGACGTCTGCTTCGATCGTTTCGCTATCGCCGCCCTTGGCAGGCTCGAAGCTGACGGAAGCGCCGTTCTCGCTGCGCTGAACGGCCGTGACCTTCGCGCCGAGCTTGAAGGTGAAGCCCTGCTTGGCAAGCAGACGCTGGAACTGCTTGGCGATCTCGCCGTCCATGCCGCCGAGGATATTGTCGAGGTACTCGACAACCGTCACTTCAGCACCGAGACGTGCCCAGACCGAACCGAGCTCAAGGCCAATCACACCACCGCCAACGACGACGAGCTTGCCTGGAACCTTGTCCAGCACCAGTGCGCCGGTGGAGGAAACGATGACCTTCTCGTCGAACTCGACGTTCACGCCGGGGATGCCGGCAACTTCCGAACCGGTGGCGATGACGATGTTCTTCGTCTCGACCGTCTGCTCGGCGCCATCCTCAGCCGTCACAACGACCTTGCCAGCGGCAGCAATGCGACCGGTGCCGCGGAAGATCGCGATCTTGTTCTTCTTCATCAGGAAGTCGAGACCCTTGACGTTCTGATCGACCGTCTGGGCGCGATGTGCCATCAGCTTCTCAAGGTTGACGGAAACGCCGCTCACCTCGATGCCGAGCTTGTCGAAGGAATGCTGTGCCTCAGCATACATTTCAGTTGCGTGCAGCAGGGCCTTGGAAGGGATGCAGCCGACATTGACGCAGGTGCCGCCGTGGTTCGGCAGCTTCTCCACCACTGCAGTCTTGAGGCCGAGCTGTGCTGCCTTGATGGCGCATACATAGCCGCCAGGGCCGGTTCCGATTACAACGACGTCGAATTGCTCTGGCATGGTTCTTTCCTGCCTGTCTTGGGGCAGCGCTAACATCGCTGCTGAACTGGAAAATAATCTACCGGGAGGCTTCATCCGCAATTCCCTCTATGGGGAAGAAGCAGGCGAAGCCGTCCCGGTCGCTTAAATTAGAGGTCCAGAACCAGACGCTCTGGGTCCTCGAGCACGTCCTTGATGCGGACGAGGAAGGTCACGGCTTCCTTGCCGTCGACGATGCGGTGATCGTAGGAGAGCGCCAGGTACATCATCGGGCGGATGACGATCTGACCGCCGACGACCATCGGACGCTCCTGGATCTTGTGCATGCCGAGGATGCCGGACTGCGGTGCGTTCAGGATCGGAGTCGACATCAGCGAGCCGTACACGCCACCGTTGGAGATGGTGAACGTACCGCCCTGCATGTCAGCCATGGAGAGCTTGCCGTCGCGGGCAGCAGCACCGAGGCGGCCGATTTCCTTCTCGATCTCCGCGATCGACATCTGGTCAGCATCGCGAACGACCGGAACCACCAGGCCCTTGTCCGTGCCGACGGCAACGCCGACGTGGCAGTAGTTCTTGTAGACGAGGTCGGTGCCGTCGATCTCGGCGTTAACAGCCGGGATTTCCTTCAGCGCGTGGCAGGCCGCCTTGGTGAAGAAGCCCATGAAGCCAAGCTTCACGCCGTGCTTCTTCTCGAACAGGTCCTTGTACTTCTTGCGCAGCTCCATGACAGCCGTCATGTCCACTTCGTTGAAGGTGGTGAGCATGGCTGCGGTCTGCTGAGCGTCCTTGAGGCGGCGCGCGATGGTCTGGCGCAGACGGGTCATCTTCACCCGCTCCTCGCGAACCTCGTCTGCCGGAGCGGACGGAGCGCGGGCAACCTGCGGAGCTGGAGCCGGCGCCGGAGCAGCGGTCGTGCCGCGTGCAACGGCTGCCAGTACGTCACCCTTGAGCACCTGACCGTCCTTGCCGGAACCGGAAACCTGGCCAGCGGCGAGGTTGTTCTCGGCGAGCAGCTTGGCCGCCGACGGAGCAGGCGGACGGTTGCGCGTCTCAACTGGGCCTTCGCCGGCGATGTCGGCGGTCTTCTCGGCGGCTTCGGCGGTGGTGCTTGCACCAGCAGCACCTGCAGCCTGTGCAACGGCAGCGGGCTTGGCAGCAGCAGCGCCAGCACCTTCACCGATCATGCCCAGAAGAGCGCTGACGCCAACGGTGTCGCCTTCCTTGGCAACGATCTCCTGCAGCACGCCTGCTGCAGGGGCCGGTATTTCAACGGTCACCTTGTCGGTTTCCAGCTCGACCAGCGGCTCGTCAACGGCGATCGCATCGCCCACCTTCTTGTACCAGCGGCCAATGGTGGCTTCGGATACGGATTCACCCAGAGTGGGTACGCGAATTTCGGTTGTCATATTGAAATTTCCGTTCGCTCTGTCTCGTTAATCAGCCCAGTGCGTCTTCCAGCAGGGCGGCGAGTTGTTGGAGGTGCTTGGACATGAGGCCGGTTGCAGGCGAAGCCGAAGCCGGGCGGCCTGCGTAGCGGGCGCGCTTGTGCTTGGCATCCATGTGCTGCAGGACCCATTCCAGGTAAGGCTCGATGAACGACCAGGCACCCATGTTCTTGGGCTCTTCCTGGCACCAGACGATCTCCGCATTCTTGAAACGCGACAGCTCGTTGATGAGCGCCTTGGCCGGGAACGGATAGAGCTGTTCGACGCGCAGCAGGTAGATGTCGTCGATGCCACGCTTCTCGCGCTCTTCGTAAAGGTCGTAGTAGACCTTGCCCGAAGAGATCACGACGCGACGGATCTTGGCATCCTTCTGCAGCTTGATCGGCTGATCCTTCAGGTACTCCGCATCGTCCCACAGCAGGCGGTGGAACGTGGACTCACCCGACATCTCGGCCAGTGTCGACACGGCGCGCTTGTGGCGCAGCAGCGACTTCGGCGTCATCAGGATCAGCGGCTTGCGGAAGTCGCGCTTCATCTGACGGCGCAGGATGTGGAAGTAGTTCGCCGGCGTGGTGACGTTGGCGACCTGCATGTTGTCTTCGGCGCAGAGCTGGAGGAAACGCTCCAGACGAGCCGAGGAGTGCTCCGGACCCTGACCTTCGTAGCCGTGCGGCAGAAGGCAGACGAGACCGGACATGCGCAGCCACTTGCGTTCACCCGAAGAGATGAACTGGTCGAACACCACCTGGGCACCGTTGGCGAAATCGCCGAACTGGGCTTCCCACATGGTCAGCGCGCGGGGCTCGGACAGCGAGAACCCGTACTCGAAGCCAAGCACTGCCTCTTCCGAAAGCATCGAGTTGATGACTTCGTAGTGGGCCTGCTGAGGTCCGAGGTTGTTGAGCGGAATGTGGCGGCTCTCGTCCTTCTGGTCGTAGAGAACCGAGTGACGCTGCGAGAAGGTGCCGCGCTCGGAGTCCTGACCGGAGAGACGGATCGGGTTGCCGTCGAGCAGGATCGAACCGAACGCGAGTGCTTCGGCCGTCGCCCAGTCGAGGCCTTCGCCCGTCTCGATCATCTGCTTGCGGTTTTCCAGGAAGCGGGTGATCGTGCGGTGCGGCTCGAAGCCTTCCGGCACTTCCGTCAGCTTCTTGCCGATCTGCTTCAGCGTCTTCAGCGGTACGGCGGTCTTGCCGCGGCGCTGCTCGTCAGCTTCATCAGCCGTGCGGAGGCCGGACCAAGCGCCGTCCAGCCAGTCGGCCTTGTTGGGCTTGTAGGACTGGCCGGCTTCGAACTCGTTTTCGAGCTTGGCACGCCAGTCGGCACGCATCTGGTCGACTTCAGCCTGGGTGATCAGGCCTTCCTGGATGAGCTTGTCGCTGTAGATCTGCGCGGTCGTGCGATGCGCGCGGATCTTGCGGTACATGATCGGCTGCGTGAACGCCGGCTCGTCACCTTCATTGTGACCGAAGCGGCGGTAGCAGAACATGTCGATGACGACAGGCTTGTGGAAGGTCTGACGGAACTCGGTCGCGACCTTCGCAGCGTAGACAACAGCTTCCGGATCGTCGCCGTTGACGTGGAAGATCGGCGCTTCGATCATCTTGGCAACGTCGGACGGATAGGGCGAGGAACGCGAGAAATACGGGTTCGTCGTGAAGCCGATCTGATTGTTGATGATGAAGTGCACGGTGCCCGCAACGCGGTGGCCGCGCAGGCCAGAGAGACCAAGGCACTCTGCAACCACGCCCTGGCCCGCGAAGGCGGCGTCGCCGTGGATGAGCAGCGGCATGACCTTGGCGCGTTCCTGAATTGGAACGATCTCTTCCCGCTTGCGGCCGAACAGCTGGTCCTGCTTGGCGCGAGCCTTGCCCATTACCACCGGATTTACGATTTCCAGGTGCGACGGGTTGGCGGTCAGCGAGAGGTGGACGTTGTTGCCGTCGAACTCACGGTCAGACGAAGCACCGAGGTGGTACTTCACGTCGCCCGAACCTTCGACGTCGTCCGGAGCGAACGAACCGCCCTTGAACTCGTGGAAGATTGCGCGGTGCGGCTTGGCCATCACCTGGCTCAGCACGTTCAGGCGGCCGCGGTGGGCCATGCCCAGTACGATTTCCTTCAGGCCCATCTGGCCGCCGCGCTTGATGATCTGCTCGAGAGCAGGGATCAGCGACTCGCCACCATCAAGACCGAAGCGCTTGGTGCCCTTGTACTTGACGTCGATGAACTGCTCGAAGCCTTCGGCCTCGATCAGCTTCTGCAGGATTGCCTTCTTGCCGTTCGGGGTGAATTCCACGCCCTTGTCCGGACCCTCGATGCGTTCCTGGATCCATGCCTTTTCCTCCGGGTTGGAGATGTGCATGAATTCGACGCCGATGGTGCCGCAATAGGTGCGCTTCAGGATGTCGAGCATCTGGCGGACGGTGGCGTACTCCAGGCCCAGCACGTTGTCGATGAAGATCGGACGGTCGAAATCGGCTTCCGTGAAGCCGTAGGCCGACGGGGAAAGCTCGTTGTAATCCTCGAGGGGATTTGCGAGGCCGAGCGGGTCCAGGTTCGCGTGCAGGTGACCACGCATGCGGTATGCGCGGATCATCATGATCGCGTGGACGGAGTCGGTCGTGGCCTGGCGGATCTGTTCGGCCGTCTGGCCTGAGCCTGCCTGAGCCTTCTTTTCCAGCTTGCCCTTGATGTGGGTTTCAATCGCGCCCCAGTTTCCATCGAGCGCTGAAATCAGTTCGCCATTGGCGGTAACCGGCCAGTTCTTCTTCTTCCAGGAGGCGCCGGCGGCGCTCTTCTTGACGGCTTCAGCGTCATCCTTGAGCTGCTTGAAAAAGGCCTGCCAGTCTTCGCTTACGGAATTTGGATCATTCTCGTAAGCGGCATGCAGCTCCTCGATATAGGCGGCATTGCCACCATAGAGGAACGACGTAACCGAGAATTCTTCGTTGGCCTGATCTTGCCGTGCCATTTTATCTAGCCGGGACTATGCCCGGTCTCCTCTTAGCCGGTAAAGCAGACGACACGCTGATATGGTAAGACCTGCCCGGGCATTGCCGGGGCAGGCTTCCAATTTCGAGATGCGTAACCGTGCTGCTGGTTCCACCCTAATCGTCTTGTTTGTTAGCCTTTGATTGCTTCGACGAGGGTTGTTCCGAGACGTGCAGGCGACGGGGAAACGCGGATGCCCGCGCGTTCCATCGCTGCGATCTTGCTCTCGGCGTCGCCCTTGCCACCCGACACGACAGCGCCAGCATGGCCCATCGTGCGGCCCTTCGGCGCCGTACGTCCAGCAATGAAGCCAGCCATCGGCTTCTTGCGGCCGCGCTTTGCCTCATCGAGCAGGAACTGTGCTGCGTCTTCCTCGGCCGAACCGCCGATCTCGCCGATCATGATGATCGACTTGGTCTCTTCGTCAGCGAGGAACATCTCCAGCACGTCGATGAACTCGGTGCCCTTGACCGGGTCGCCGCCGATACCGACAGCGGTGGTCTGGCCAAGGCCTTCGTTCGAGGTCTGGAAAACTGCCTCGTATGTAAGCGTTCCGGAACGCGAAACAACGCCCACCGAACCCTTCTTGAAGATGCTGCCCGGCATGATGCCGATCTTGCACTCGTTCGGGGTCAGAACGCCGGGGCAGTTCGGGCCGATCAGGCGCGAGCTGGAGCGATCCAGGCGAGCCTTCACCTTGACCATGTCCGCGACCGGGATGCCTTCGGTGATGCAGACGATCAGCGGGATCTCTGCCTCAATGGCTTCGATGATGGCTGCTGCCGCACCTGCTGGCGGAACGTAGATCACCGAAGCGTCGGCGCCGGTGCGCTCCTTGCCTTCAGCGACGGAAGCGAAGATCGGCAGGGTTTCGCCCTTGGAGCCGGTCCACGTCTCGCCACCCTTGGACGGATGAATGCCGCCGACCATCTGGGTGCCGTAGTAGGCCAGCGCCTGCTCGGTGTGGAAGGTACCGGTCTTGCCGGTAAGGCCCTGAACAAGAACCTTTGTATCTTTGTTGATAAGGATGGACATTATTTCCGGTCCTTTGAAATTTGTCTGATCTGGCTAGGTTGACTGGTCTGGCAGTGGGAAGCGGCGCCTGGTCTCTGGGAAGAAGCCTGGCGCCAGCTCTTGTCCTTAGCCGTTGACAGCCTTGACGATTTTCTGGGCTGCGTCGTCCAGATCGTCTGCGGAAATGACGTTCAGGCCACTTTCGTTGATGATCTTCTTACCCAGCTCGACATTGGTACCTTCCAGTCGAACAACCAGCGGAACCTGCAGGCCAACTTCCTTCACAGCAGCGATTACGCCCTCTGCGATAACATCGCAGCGCATGATGCCGCCAAAGATGTTGACCAGGATGCCCTTCACTGCCGGATCGGCAGTGATGATCTTGAACGCTGCCGTCACCTTCTCCTTGGTGGCGCCGCCGCCAACGTCCAGGAAGTTTGCCGGCTCTGCGCCGTAGAGCTTGATGATGTCCATCGTCGCCATGGCAAGGCCTGCGCCGTTGACCATGCAGCCGATGTTGCCGTCGAGCGCCACATAGGCGAGGTCCCACTTGGAAGCCTCGATTTCCTTGGCGTCTTCCTCGGTCGTGTCACGCAGAGCGCGAACGTCCTCGTGGCGGAACAGGGCGTTGCCGTCGAAGGAAACCTTGGCGTCCAGGACGCGCAGGCGGCCGTTCTTCATGACGATCAGCGGGTTGATCTCGAGCAGGCTCATGTCCTTCTCGACAAAAGCCTTGTAGAGGATCGGGAACAGCGTCTCGCCGTCCTTGGCTGCTTCGCCTTCAAGCTTCAGCGACGCGTTGATCTTCGCTACGTCCTCAGCCGTCACACCTGCTTCCGGGTCGATCGGCAGGGTCAGGATCTTCTCAGGCGTATGCTCGGCCACGGCCTCGATGTCCATGCCGCCTTCGGTGGAGACCACGAAAGCAACACGGCCGACGGAGCGGTCAACCAGGATCGACAGGTAGAGCTCGCGATCAATGTCGGCGCCGTCTTCGATGTAGAGACGGTTGACCTGCTTGCCCTCAGGACCGGTCTGCGCGGTCACCAGGGTGTTGCCAAGCATTTCCTTGGAGTGGGAAACAGCTTCTTCAATGCTGAAGGCGAGGCGAACGCCGCCCTTTGCGTCCGGGCCGAGTTCCTTGAACTTGCCCTTGCCGCGGCCACCAGCGTGGATCTGGCTCTTGACCACGTAAAGCGGACCGGGGAGGGACTTTGCCGCAGCCTCAGCCTCGTCAGCCTTGAGGATGGCTACGCCTTCAGCGACCGGTGCTCCGTAGGCCTTGAGCAGCTGCTTGGCCTGATACTCGTGAATGTTCATGCCGGTGAAATCCTAGTTCTTGAGGCTTGGGGCGATTTCGGCGCAAGCGGTGCAGAGGCTTTCCACTGCAGCAACCGAGTTGTCGAACATGGCCTGTTCGTTCTTGTCCATGTCGATCTCGACGATGCGCTCGACGCCATTCGCGCCCATGACGACCGGCACGCCGACGTAGATGTCCTTGAGGCCGTACTGGCCGTCGAGGTGCGCTGCGCAGGGCAGGACGCGCTTCTGGTCCTTGAGGAAGCTTTCAGCCATCAGGATGGCTGCGGCTGCCGGAGCGTAGTAGGCCGAACCCGTCTTCAGCAGGCCGACGATCTCTGCGCCGCCGTCGCGGGTGCGCTGAACGATCTGGTCGAGCTTCTCCTGCGAGGTCCAGCCCATCTTGACGAGGTCCGGGAGCGGGATGCCGGCAACGGTGGAGTAGCGGGTCAGCGGAACCATGGTGTCGCCGTGGCCGCCGAGCACGAAAGCGGTAACGTCCTTGACGGAAACGTTGAACTCTTCAGCCAGGAAGTAGCGGAAACGTGCGGAGTCCAGAACGCCGGCCATGCCAACGACGTGGGTCTTCGGCAGGCCCGAGAACTTCTGCAGAGCCCAGACCATCGCATCGAGAGGATTGGTGATGCAGATGACGAAGGCGTTCGGAGCGTACTTGGCGATACCGGCGCCAACCTGCTCCATGACCTTGAGGTTGATGCCCAGCAGGTCGTCACGGCTCATGCCCGGCTTGCGCGGAACGCCAGCGGTCACGATGCAGACGTCGGCGCCTTCGATGGCGGAGTAGTCGTTTGCGCCGAGGTAGTTGGCGTCGAAGCCGTCGATCGGGGAGGACTCGGCAATGTCCAGTCCCTTGCCCTGGGGCGTTCCCTCGGCGATGTCGAACAGAACGACGTCACCCAGTTCCTTGAGGCCAGCCAAATGGGCGAGCGTGCCGCCGATCATGCCTGAACCGATAAGAGCAATTTTCTTGCGAGCCATAAAGTCGAATCCTCTAGCGACATGCCGACGGTAACAAACACCACGGCTGAATTGCGGCGCGCGGAAAGACGGCTGTCTATCCGTTTCGGATGGTGGCATAGCCCCGTGCGACAAAAAATTCAACGCATTATTTTGGCGTTAAATTTTTCAATCGTTTATAACGTCTGCGGCTTACGTGAACGTCAAAATTTTATGGGCATATCGTCAAAATTCACCTATTGGAAAATGGTGATGACGACGTTCATCACTCAGCCAGCAGTTATGGCTGCGGCAGCGCTCTGGTCGGCCCATTCACGACTCTGCATCTCCGTGAGGCGTGAAACGGTGCGGGCAAACTCGAAGCTTTCCACGCCTGTTGTGGCTAGATAGAGCGCTTCCGGCCGAGCGCCAGCAGAAACAAAAATGCGGGTTTTTGCCTCGTACATGGCATCAATGAGCAGGATGAACCGCTTGGCGGCATTGCGCTGCGGCAGGTCCATGACCGGAACATGATCGATGAAGAGGGTGGAGTAGCGCTGGGTAAGCGCCAGATAATCGCGTGCGGCGAGAGGCGCTTCGCAGAGTTCTGCAAAGGTGAAGCGGGCGGCATTGCGCGATGCGCGGGGCACGAGGATCTTGCGGCCCATGACTTCGACGTGGTCCTCGGCGACCTTGCCGCCGTCGACCACGCTGTCCCATGCCTCGTCCATCATCTGGTCGGTCTCGGGGCTGAGCGGCGTCATGTAGACGGGAAGGCGGTTGAGCTTCTCCATCCGGTAGTCCGTGTCGGCCACCAGGTTCAGCACCTTCACATGCTCCTTGAGGAGCTTAATGAAGGGAAGGAAGAGGCCGCGGTTGAGGCCGTCGCGGTAGAGATGCTCCGGATCGACGTTGGACGTCGCGATCAGCACAACCCCGTGCTCGAACAGGGCGGAGAACAGACGCGACAGGATCATTGCATCCGCAATGTCCGTCACCGTGAATTCATCGAAGCAGAGAACCCAGGCCTCCTCGGCAAGGGCTGCCGCCACAGGAGGAATAGGGTCGGTTTCCATGGTCTTGCCGTCTTTCAAAGCTTGACGGTGCCGGGAAATCCGGTCATGGACATTGGCCATGAAGTCGTTGAAGTGGACGCGCCGCTTGGCGCGGGCCGGAACGATGTCGAAAAACATGTCCATCAGCATGGACTTTCCGCGGCCCACTTCGCCGTGGATGTAGAGGCCCATGATCGGGTCGCTGGTTTTCTTGCCCTTGCCGAAAAGCCACCCAAGCGCGCGGGATTTCCGCGCCATGCGCTTGTCCTGGATCCGGTCGATCAGCAGGTCGAGTTCTTTGACGACCCTTTCCTGAGCTGAATCCCGTTTGACAGCACCCGTCTCGACCAGATGATCGTATCGTTGCGCGACCGTGAGATGCGTGGCGAGGCCATCACGCACATGCATTGGCAAGTTCCGTAATAACAGCGCATCACGACAGGTAGCGGTCCGGAAAAAGCTGCCTGTCGCTGCAATTGAGCGTTCAGTCGGATTGGTTAGTGCAATCCCGGTAAAAGTGGATAGCGGTTTTCCGTCCGGAATTGCACAAAATCAATAGCTGGACCGCCGGAGCAATCCTCGGAACGCGAAAGATGGCCTAGCGCGAGAGCGAGATCGGCTGGCCGGTCGAGGTCGAGCCGCTGAAGTTCTGGCCGCCGCCGGAGAGCCGAGCGAGTACTTCGCCGTTCTCGTTGTAGAAGGTCAGCTGGCTGCCACTCACGTTCCACGACTTCACGCCATCGATCGGGGCGGGGCAGCGCAGCGGGCCGGCGCGGTAGCCCTGACCGAACTTGGTCTGCGGCGTCGCCACACGGCAGCTCTCGCCACCAACGTTTACGTTCCACACACCGGCAACACCACCGGCGCTGATGGCTGGACCCTCAGGCGCGGCGCCGGCATTCGGATCAAGTGCAGCGACATCCGTTCCCTGCGCGGGAGCCTGGGGGAAAGCGGTGGAAGGGTTGCCAGACGGCGAGGATGGAGGCGGCAACTGGCTGTTGCTGATTGCGCCAGACGGAGCGGGCGTCAATGGCGGAGGCGCCGACGGCGCCGGGGAAAAGCGAGAAGACCCGCAACCCGCCAGAGCGAGCGAGAGAAGCGAGACAATAAAAACTCCGGACTTCGCACTGAACATCCGTTTCTCCGTACCTGTCCTGATCTATGGCCCCCGACACTGATTATGTCGAAGACCTAGGGTGAATACAACTCGTTAGGGCCAATGGCGCGCTTCTACAAGAGCCAATGTTTTTCTACAATGTGTTAAGGAACACCGATCCTGCAATGGCGTTAGGCTGTATTGCTGGTGAAAGGTACCCCTCATGATCAAGTGGATTCTCATTCTTCTGATCATTGCGGCAATTGCAGGCCTGCTCGGCATGAACAGTCTCGCCGGCGCGGCGATGACCGGCGTGAAGATCCTGATCACGATCATGCTGGTTCTGTTCCTGCTGGTCGTTTTGGGCTTGGTTGCGATCTTCTGAAGCCATTCTGGCGCTGGTAATTTTCCACGTCATCCGCCATATAGCCCCCATACCCTTATGGGACAGGTGAGTTCATGGCTGAATTGGCGCGTTTTGCGAAAATGAATGGTCTTGGCAACGCTATCATCGTTGCCGACATGCGGGGACGCAGTGATCGCGTGACCCCGGATGCCGCGCGCGCGCTGGCTGCCGATCAAGTCACCACCTTCGACCAGATCATGGCGATCTACGATCCCGTCGTCGGCGGCACCGATAATTATATCGAGATCCTGAATTGCGATGGCACGCAGGCGCAGGCCTGTGGCAACGGAACCCGCTGCGTTGTTCAGGCGCTCGCAGCCGAAACCGGCCGCAAGACATTCACCTTCGAGACCAAGGCCGGCATCCTGACGGCTGAAGAGCATGAGGATGGCCGCATCTCCGTCGACATGGGCAAGCCACGCTTTGGCTGGAAGGAAATTCCGCTCGCCGAGGAATTTGCGGACACCAGCAGGATCGAGTTGCAGGTTGGCCCCATCGATGCGCCGATCGTTCATTCCCCGTCGGTTGCTTCCATGGGCAATCCGCATGCGATCTTCTGGGTCGACGGCGACGTGAATGAATATGAGCTCGATCGCTTCGGCCCACTGCTGGAAAATCACCCGATCTTCCCGGAGAAGGCGAACATCACGATTGCTCAGGTCACGAGCCCCGAGACGCTTACCATGCGCACATGGGAACGCGGCGCGGGGCTGACTCTGGCCTGCGGTTCCGCAGCCTGCGCGACGGCTGTTTCTGCCGCTCGTACCGGTCGCACCGGCCGCCGCGTCACCGTTACCCTTCCGGGCGGGGATCTGGAGATCTACTGGCGCGAGGACGACCACGTCATAATGACCGGACCGGCGGAATGGGAGTTTGCTGGCCGCTTTGACCCGCTGACCGGAGACTGGCAGCGGGAAACGGAAGGCGTCGCCTGATGGCTGTAGACGTTCTGACATTCGGCTGCCGCCTCAACACCTACGAATCCGAGGTAATAAAGCGCGAGGCGGGGGCGGCTGGTCTCGATGCGCTCGAGGGTGGCGCCATCGTGGTCAACACCTGCGCGGTGACGGCTGAAGCCGTCCGTCAGGCACGCCAGGCGATCCGCAAGGCCCGCCGCGAAAACCCGAACGCTCGAATTATCGTGACTGGCTGCGCGGCGCAGACGGAGCCTGGCACCTTCGATGCCATGGATGAGGTTGATCTCGTTCTCGGGAACGAGGAGAAGTTGAAGGCTCAGAGCTACCGCGCACTGCCGGAATTCGGCGTGAACCAGTTCGAGAAGGTCCGCGTCAACGACATCATGGAAGTGCGCGAGACGGCCTCCCACATGGTCGAGGCCATCGAGGGCAGGGCCCGCGCCTTCGTGCAGGTGCAGAACGGCTGCGACCACCGCTGCACCTTCTGCATCATTCCTTACGGCCGAGGTAACTCGCGCTCCGTGCCCATGGGTGCGGTGGTGGATCAGGTCCGCAAGCTGGTCGAAAACGGTTATGCCGAGGTGGTCCTGACCGGCGTCGACCTGACCAGCTTCGGTGCTGACCTGCCCGGCAGCCCGCGTCTCGGCAAGCTTGTCCGCACGATCCTGAAGAATATTCCTGAACTGCGCCGCCTGCGTCTCTCGTCCATCGACTCCATCGAGGCCGATGCTGAGCTCATGGCCGCACTGGCAGAGGAAGAGCGGCTGATGCCGCATCTCCATCTCTCGCTCCAGGCGGGCGACGACATGATCCTGAAGCGCATGAAGCGCCGTCACCTGCGCTCTGATTCCATCCGCTTCTGCGAGGAAGTCCGCCGTCTGCGCCCCGACGTCGTGTTCGGTGCGGACATTATCGCCGGTTTCCCGACCGAGACGGAAGAGATGTTCCAGAACTCGCTGCGCATCGTGGATGAATGCGGCCTGACGCATCTGCACGTCTTCCCCTACAGCCCGCGCCAGGGAACGCCTGCTGCCCGCATGCCGCAGGTCTCGCGTGAGGTTGCAAAGGAACGCGCTGGCCGTCTTCGGGAGGTGGGTGACCGGGCATATCGCAATCACCTGGCCTTGCTCACGGGAACGCGTCAGCGCATCCTCGTGGAAAAGGAAGGTCTCGGCCGCACGGAAGGTTTCACCCTGGCGACGGTGCCGATGGGCACCCCGGGCGAGATCATCGACGCACATATTGCAGGCCATGATGGTGAGCGCCTAGTCGCTGCGCTCCATCAGGCCGCTTGAAGGTAGGGGTTAATGGCACTCGGCTTCATCAAGAAGGTTTTTTCGTTCGGCAAGTCGGAACCTGAAAAGCAGGACGTTCCGGAGACGACCGACAACACGGAAGACGCAGCCGTTGCGCCTGCCGAAGAGGTTGCTGCCCAGCCCGAGCCGACCTCGGACGCTGAACCGGCATCTGCTCCGGAAGACTTGACTGAGGAACCTGCATCCGAAGCCCTCGCTCCAGAGCCAGAGCCAGAGCCAGAGCCAGAGCCAGAGCCAGAGCCAGAGCCAGAGCCAGAGCCAGAGCCAGAGCCAGAGCCCGTTGTTGCGCCTGCTGCGCGGATTGTGGTGTCTGAAACTGTTGCTCAGAAGGTCGAGGAAGATATCCCCGCTGCACCCGCCGAAGAACCGCGCAAGCCGTGGTTCCAGCGGCTGCGTGAAGGTCTGTCACGCTCATCCCGCGAGCTGCGCGAGAACATTGCCGGCATCTTCCTGAAGCGCAAGCTTGATGAAGACACACTTGAAGAGCTGGAAGACGTGCTCCTGCGCGCCGACCTCGGCATGGAAACTGCGCTGCGGATCACCGACACGCTGGCCTCTGGCCGCTTCGGCAAGGACATTTCGGGTGCCGAGGTGCAGACCATCATGGCGACCGAGATCGAGAAGGTGCTGGCGCCTGTCGCAAAGCCACTGGAGCTCGACCTCTCGCACAAGCCGCACGTCGTTCTCGTTGTTGGCGTCAACGGCACCGGCAAGACCACGACGATCGGCAAGCTTGCCGCAAAACTTTCAGCTGGCGGCCTCAAGGTCATGCTGGCGGCTGGCGACACGTTCCGCGCGGCTGCAATCGAGCAGCTCAAGATCTGGGGCGAGCGCACCGGCTCCGAGGTGGTTTCCTCCAAGCTCGGCGCGGACGCCGCCGGTCTCGCCTACGATGCCTATGAGCGGGCCAAGGCGGCAGGTTCTGACGTGCTCATCATCGATACAGCTGGTCGCCTGCAGAACAAGGCCGAGCTGATGGCGGAGCTGGAAAAGGTCGTCCGCGTCCTCGGCAAGCACGATCCGGAAGCGCCGCACACGGTTCTCCAGACCCTTGATGCGACGACCGGACAAAACGCCCTTAATCAGGTCGAAATCTTCCGCAACGTTGCTGGGGTCTCCGGTCTGGTCATGACCAAGCTGGACGGCACCGCGCGCGGCGGCATCCTTGTCGCCATCGCGGCCAAGCACAAGCTCCCCGTCTATTTCATCGGGGTTGGCGAAGGCATTGATGATCTGGAACCTTTCTCGGCTGGCGATTTCGCCAAGGCGATCGCAGGAGTAGCGTGAATGACGGACAAGACAGTTCTTGAGCGTGAGCCTTCTGACCCCAATCGGCAGGAGATCAACCCGCTCCTGAAACTGGCGCTGGAACTCGGGCCGCTGCTCGTCTTCTTCTTCGCCAACTCTCGCGGCGAATGGATCGTCGGGAAGTTCCCCGCTCTCGCTTCGCTCGGTGGTCCACTCTTTGTCGCCACGGCCCTCTTCATGGTGGCGACGGCGATTGCGCTGCTGGCCTCGTGGATCCTCACGCGCACCATCCCGATCATGCCGCTAGTCTCCGGCGCGGTCGTCTTCGTCTTCGGTGCGCTGACGCTCTTCCTGCAAGACGAGACCTTCATCAAGATGAAGCCCACCATCGTCAATTCGCTCTTTGCGGCGGTGCTTCTGGGCGGACTGCTCTTTGGCAAGTCGCTGCTGGGCTATGTGTTTGATTCAGCCTTCAAGCTGGATGAGGAGGGCTGGCGCAAGCTTACCCTCCGCTGGGGCCTGTTCTTCATCTTCCTGGCGATCGCCAATGAAGTGGTCTGGCGCATGTTCTCCACGAACGCCTGGGTGGCCTTCAAGGTCTGGGGCATCATGCCGATCACGGTGCTGTTCACCATGAGCCAGATGCCCCTCATCATGCGTCATTCGACCGACGACAAGTTCAAGTCCTGATCTTTACGCGCAGCTTCAATGGCGTTGGCGACAGTGGCATTGAAGCTCACTTCCGGCTCGCGCACTTCCTGGATGTGCAGAAGCCGCTTGGCCTGGCCTGAAGCGCCGACCAGATAGACCTTTGCGCCCTGACGCGCTGCCTTGGTGACAAATCCCCGGATGGTCGAAGCGCCCGTGGAGTCGAGCAGGCTCGCCTCTGAGAGATCAACCACATAGGCTTTTGGCGCGGTGCCGATCCGATCCATTACATTGCCGATGCTGGCTGCTGCGCCGAAGAAGAACGCGCCCGAAATCTTGTAGATGACGATGTTGTCGTCCGTGCGCATGTCCTTCGAATAGCGCTGGTGCCCATTGCCAAGCTCGTCGGCCTCATCTGCGGGGATCAGCGGTTGGGCGTCGCTCTCCACCGAAACAGAGGTGGACATGCGGTGCAGGAATAGAAGCGCGCTCAGCGCAAAGCCGATCACGATGCCTTCGGTAAGATCGCGGAAAATCACCAGCAGGAATGTGATGATGACGACTGCTGCATCGCCCTTGGAGCTGCGCACGAGCGCGGCGAACTGGTGGCGTTCTGCCATATTCCACGAGACCACAACCAGGATGGCGGCAAGTGCAGCCAGCGGAATGTAGAAAGCAAGCGGCGCTGCCAGCAGCATGAAGGCCAGCAGGAACAGCGAATGCAGCATGCCGGAGACCGGACCCCGCGCGCCAGCGCGAATGTTGGAAGCTGTACGCGCAATCGTGCCGGTCACGCAGAAGCCACCAAACAGGGCGGAGCCCACGTTCGCCACACCCTGAGCCACCAGCTCGCAGTTGGAGCGATGCCGCCCGCCGCTCATCGAGTCTGCAACCACAGCCGAAAGCAGGCTTTCGATTGCGCCAAGCAGCGTGAAGGACATTGCGGCGGGCAGAACTTCCACGACCTTCTCCATCGAGAGGTTTGGCAGGTGCGGCACCGGGAACGCCTGCGGGATGCCGCCAAAGCGCGTACCGATGGTTTCGACCGGCAGATTGAGCGCCCAGGCTGCGAGCGTTGCACCAGCGACTGCAATTAGCAGGCCCGGCCAGTGCGGCTTGTACTTGCGCAGGATGAGGATCACTGCTGCCGCCAGTACGGCGAGTGTGACCGTCGGAATATTCATCGTCGGCATCGCTGCGCCCAGCGCTTGAAGCTTCGGCAGGAGCGGTCCCGGTTCGGGCTCCGACAGGGTCAGTCCGAAGAAATCCTTCAGCTGGCTCGAGAAGATGATGACCGCGATGCCTGAGGTGAAGCCGACCGTGACGGGGTAGGGAATGTACTTGATGAAGGTCCCGAGTCTCAGCAGGCCGACCGCCATCAGCATCAGTCCGGAAAGGAAGGTGGCGAGGATCAGGCCCTCTACGCCGTAAGCTTGCGTGGTTGCCAGCACCAGCACGATGAACGCGCCAGCCGGGCCGCCGATCTGGAAGCGGCTGCCGCCGAGGGCGGAGACGAGGAAGCCGCCAACGATGGAGGTGTAGAGACCGCGCTCCGGTGAGACGCCCGAAGCGATGGCGATTGCCATGGAAAGCGGTAGCGCGATGATCGCGACGGTCAGACCGGCAATGGCATCGGCCCTCAGCTTGTCGAGGTTATAGCCTTCGCGGAAAACCGTGATCAGCTTGGGTGTGAAAAGTTCAATGAAACCTGCGTTCTGCGTACGCGCTACCATGCTTCGCCCCAAATTCGCGGGGCCGGTTGCATGACAGCAGCCTGTCCCGCATCAGTTGTCGACGGACCGGGCCGCAGCAGTTTCTTTCAGGCGGACGCCTCGGCCGCTGCCGGTGCTGGGAGCGTTGTCCCCGATGAGTTCCAGGCCAGCTGCGTCCAGAGCTTCAACGACCTTGGTAAGGGTGTCCACAACACCACGAACATTCCCCTCGCTTGCTTCCATCCTCTGGATGGTCGGAAGCGATACCCCGGCCATTTCGGCGAGCGTCTTCTGGTCAATTCCCAGAAGGGCGCGGGCGGCGCGTAGCTGTGCAGCGGTAATCATGAGGCGCTCTCGTCGAATGAGATTTGATATAGCAACAATCGAAGCTGATGTCTAGAACATCAATGTTATTGTCTGACAGACAAGGAGTTGCGGTTGAGGCATCTCCATCAGAGGAACCGCCAGACGGTGGTGCGCTTCACCTCCGCGTCCTCGAGCGCCCGCGTGACGGGCACCGAATAGACGGTAAGTTCCTCGAGCCGGTCTTTGGGCCGGTAGGCCCGTCCGGGATCGCCGACGAGCACCTCCACCCCCTTGTCGCGTAACGCCGAGAACCAGGGCAATAAACGGTCCGTCATCGGCTTCTCGTAGAACACGTCTCCCGCGAGCAGCACGTCGAAACCTTCGGTCACGCCGATGAAGTCTTCGTCGGAAAGGGAGAAGCTCACCTGATTGGCTTCCATGTTCACCCGGCAGGCGGTGATGGCGAAGGGATCGATGTCCGTTCCGGTGACGGCAGCCGCACCCGACTTGCAGGCCGCGATGGCCACGAGGCCGGAGCCCGTGGCGAAATCCAGCACGCGCTTGCCCCTCACGGATTCAGGATGGTCGAGCACATAGCGGGAAAGGCCCTGTCCGCCCGCCCAGGCAAAGGCCCAGAAGGGCAGGGGAAGCCCGGCTTCTTCCAGCTCCTCTTCGGTCTTGTGCCAGAGGTCATAGGCCTCGTGCGCAAGCTGAAGCTGGATTTCCGGAACATGCGGCGGCGCCTGCAGGGCGGTGTTTGCCAGAATGAACTCGCGGGCGCCATCCGGTGTTATCATCGCAATCCTTTGTCAGATGCTCTTTGGGTCCAGCCCGCCCATGCGGCAGACTTCGATCCACTCGTCCTCCTGCACGGGCTGGACCGAGAGGCGGAACGAGGTGACCAGCGCCATTTTTTCGAGCGCGGGATTGGCCTTGACGTCCACGAGCTTCACCGGCTTCGGCATGTCGCAGACAGCGCGGATGTCCACGCACTCCCAGCGCGGATCGTCAGTGGATGAATCCGGATGCGCGAGTTTGCAGACCTCGACGATGCCGACGACCTCCAGGCCCTGATTGGAGTGGTAGAAGAAGCCTTTGTCGCCCAGCTGCATCTGGCGCATGAAGTTGCGCGCCTGATAGTTGCGGACACCGGTCCACTCTTCGCCTTCAGCACCCTTGGCCTTCTGCTGCTCCCACGACCAGGCATCAGGCTCCGACTTGAACAACCAATACGCCATGTCGTCCTCAGGCGTCCGCAGACTTCTTCAGGACCCAGTTCCATGCGGTCACTTCGCGGGATGCGAAAAGGCCAGCGGCAACGTACGGGTCGTTATCGGCGATCTCCTGAGCCTTCTCCAGGCTTTCGGCCTCGACGATGAGAAGGGTCCCAAACGGATTTTGATCCTCTCCGAGGAACGGACCACCAAGCTTCACCGCGTCGCCGAGGCTTTCGATATAGGCCAGATGGGTCGGACGGGTGTCGAGCCGCAGCTGGAGGCTGTCGGGCTTGTCCTTGCAGATGATAGCGTAGAGCATGGGATTACTCCTCAATCTTCGTTTTTCAGGGGGCGGCGAAGCAATGCTTCGACCGCTTCATCGATGGAAATCCTGCCGTCGAGAAGCGCTGCCGTGGCGTCGATGATCGGCGCTTTCACGGATAGCTTGCGGCAAAGCTCGGAGGCAATGGGAGCCGTCGCGACACCCTCTGCCAGCGGCCGTCCGGTGAGATCCTCACCCCTGCCGAGCGCCATGCCGTAGGAATAGTTGCGCGACTGAGGGGACGAACAGGTGAGCATCAGGTCACCCAGGCCCGAAAGCCCCATGATCGTTTCCATACGCGCGCCGAGCGTCTTGGCCAACCTGCGTAGCTCCGCAAATCCGCGCGTGATGAGAGCGGCCTGCGCGCTCGCGCCGAAGCCCCGGCCAGTGGAAGCGCCGGCGGCAATCGCCAGCACGTTCTTGATCGCGCCGCCAAGCTCCACGCCCTTGACGTCGACGCTCGAGTAGCAGCGGAAGGCGGGGCCGGAGAGCACGCGCGCAAGCTGAGCGGCCGTGTTTTCGTTTCCAGCCGCTACGGTAACGGCCGTGGGGAAACCTCGCGCCACATCGGCGGCAAAGCTCGGGCCGGAAAGCACGGCGATCTGATGCTCCGGCAGTGCATCGTGCGCGACCTCGGACATCAGCCGTCCGCTGCTTTGTTCGATGCCTTTCGCGCAGAGAACGACAGGCGCAGCTGTGGGAATGACCTGCCTCAGTTCGCCGAGCGCCTTGCCTAGCGACTGGGCGGGGATCACGGCGAGCACCGCGTCCGCCTGATCAAGCACTGCCCCGGCATCCGCTGATGCCGCAATTCCCTCCGGAAGGATCACATCGCCCAGATAGCGACTGTTCTTCCGCGCCTCGTTGATCTCACTGACAGTGTCGCTGTTGCGGGCAAACAGGCTGACGTCATGACCCGCGCGGCGGCTGTTGGCGGCGAGTGCCGTACCCCACGCTCCACCACCCAGCACTGCGATCTTGCGCTGCATGCTCATGCCTTTGCCCCCTTCTTGCCAGCACCGAACATGGGCGCGGACGACTGGTCAAGCGGCCAGCGGGGTCGTGGCGCAAAGGTGAACGGATCGTCCTCAAGCATCCCGGCATCGAATCGCTCAAGCCCGACCCAGCCGATCATCGCGGCATTGTCGCCGCAGAGCTTGATGGGCGGAGCCACGAGCGTGAAACCATGCTTGCCGCAGAGGCGATCGAGTTCCGCGCGGATCGCCTGATTTGCAGCTACGCCGCCAGCGACCACCAGCGTCGGCGCGGAGATTTCCGGATGCATCGCGCGGAAACGTTCAAGGCTGCGGCGCACTCTGTCTGCCAGCGTCTCGGTGACCGCGCGCTGGAAAGAAGCGCAGATATCGGCAATGTCCTGCTGCGAAAGCGGAGCAAGCTCCGTTGCCGCACGGCGGACGGCCGTCTTCAGGCCCGAGAAGGAAAAATCGAGCCGGGCCTCACCCTTCATGGGGCGGGGAAAGTCAAAGCGCTTCGGGTCTCCGTTGGCGGCTGCCTTCTCGACATTCGGCCCACCGGGGTAGGGGAGCGAGAGGAGCTTCGCCGTCTTGTCGAAAGCCTCGCCGAGCGCATCATCGATCGTCGTGCCCCAGCGCTCGTATTGGCCAAGCCCCGCCACGTGGAGAATCTGCGTGTGCCCGCCCGAGACCAGCAGCAGCAGGAACGGAAACTCGACGTTGTCCGTCAGACGGGCGGTAAGCGCATGGCCTTCCAGATGATTGACGGGAATCAGTGGCTTGCCCTTGGCGGCAGCGATCGCCTTGGCCATCGTCACGCCAACGATGAGCCCGCCGATGAGGCCCGGACCAGCGGTGGCGGCGATAGCGTCAACATCATCCAGCGTCAGGCCCGCTTCCAGCAGTGCCGCATCGATCACGCCATCCAGCGCTTCCACATGGGCGCGCGCGGCGATCTCCGGCACCACGCCGCCAAAGGCCGCATGTTCCTCGATCTGGCTCAGAACAACGTTGGACAGGATGCGCGGCACCCCGTCTGCCCCGCGCTCCACGATGGAAGCGGCGGTCTCGTCGCAACTTGTCTCTATGCCCAGCACGCGCGTCATTCGGCCCGATCTGCCCTTGTTGCCGTTCTGGCCGAACCTTAGTAGTGATGGTCAGCCGCAGAATGTGAGAATGCGGGTTAGCACGGACATCGCCTCATGCAAACCGATCTGGTGAGAATTGGAACGCGCGGAAGCGCTTTGGCTCTGGCTCAGGCAGCGGAAACGCGCGCCCGTTTGATGGCCGCGCACAACTTTCCGGAAGAGGCGTTCGAAATCGTGGTGATCAGCACCACTGGCGACCGGATCCAGGATCGCGCGTTGTCCGAAGCTGGCGGCAAGGGCCTTTTCACCAAGGAACTGGAAGAGGCGCTCTACGACGGTCGTATCGATTTCGCCGTTCATTCCTCCAAGGACATGCCCACCTTCCTGCCTGACGGACTGGAGATTTCCTGTTTCCTGGAGCGCGAGGACGTGCGCGACGTGTTCATCGGCGGCAAGGTCAAGCGCCTGCAGGATCTGCCGCAGGGCGCGAAGCTCGGCACCTCGTCGCTCCGCCGTCAGGCACTGGCGCTCCGCCTGCGTCCGGACCTCGATGTGCAGGTGTTCCGCGGCAACGTACAGACCCGCCTGCGCAAGCTGGAAGCGGGCGAAGTCGATGGCACGATGCTCGCTCTCGCGGGCCTCAAGCGCCTGAAGCTGGAGCAGGTGGCTACCGAAATCATGGACGGCGACAGTTTTCCGCCTGCACTCGGCCAGGGTGCTATCTGCATCGAAAGTCGCATTGGCGACGAACGCGTGGCCAAGCTTCTGGCTCCGATCCACCATGCGGCGACGGGTGCGGAACTGGAATGCGAACGCGCATTCCTTGGCGCTCTCGACGGCTCCTGCCGCACGCCGATTGCCGGGCTGGCGCAGGTCGAAGGCGACCGGATCAGCTTCCGTGGCATGATCCTGACGCCGGATGGACGCGAGATGCACGAGATCTCAGCCGAAGGTGCGGTGGCTGATGCGCAGGCGATCGGTCGTGAGGCCGGTGAGGAAATCCGCGCTGTGGCGGGTGAGACCTTTTTCCAGAGCTGGAGCTAACCAGCCGGAGGTGACATGCGGCGCGTCCTGATCACCCGGCCTGAACCGGGTAGCTCAAAGACGGCATCGAAGGTGCTTGAGATGGGCTGGACGCCGCTCGTTCTCCCGCTCACCCGGATCGAGCCGCTGACGGACCTGCCGGCGATCGATCCCGTTGAGTTCGCGGCAATTGCCCTCACCAGCCCGAACTCTGCCCGTTATCTTCCCGTATCATTTACAGGATCACTCAAGGCGCTGCCGGCCTACGCGGTGGGCACCGCTACGGCCTCGACTGCTCGGAAAGCCGGTCTCAATGTTGTTGATGAAAGCGCGGGCGACGCTGCGGGCCTCTGCCGGGTCATCGCGGAACAGGTGAAGCCCGGCTCGAAAATCCTGATCCTGTGCGGCCGTGTCCGCCGCAGCGTTCTGGAGCAGGGCCTGCGCGAGACGGGATATGAACCGCTCCTTGTCGAGACCTATGATACAGTACCCTTGCGACCATCTGTGGATGAGGCCGCTGCTGTGCTGGGTGGCACACCCGTTGATACGGTGCTTCTCTATTCAGCTTTGGCGGCGGAGGAATTCACGCGCTTTGTAGAAGAACAGGGGGCGAAGGAAACCTTCGCGAAAGCGCGCTTCATCGGGATTTCTGCGCGCATCGGATCGTACCTTCCGGAGAAATGGGCTGCTCGCCTGCTCGTTGCTGCGGAACCGAATGAGGAGGCGATGCTTTCCCTGCTTTAAAGGTTTCGTGAGACTCACTCTTCATTGTGTTTTCAAAGTCGCACCTTATCTGCGGTATTGACGTAACTGCCTTCGGAGTTCCCAATGGTCAAAACACCTAGGACGCGCCACTCGACTTCCAAGCGGGAGCCTGTGACGATAGATCTGGAGGCGGTGAAAGCCGAAGGAGCACCCGAAACGCCGGCTGAGGCCGAAGCTGAAGCGGCAGCTCCTGTAGAAACCGAAGTCACCCAGCCACAACCCGACCCGGAAGATGTCCTTCTGGCAGAGGCCGAGCGCGAAGACGTTGCTGCTGAAGCTGCCGGTAACGGTTCTGATCTGCCGCCTTCCGATGCCGCTCAGGAAACGACCGTAACGCCACCGCCAGCTGCTCCGCGCTCCGGCAGGGGAGGCGCAATTGCCGGCGGCGTGATCGGCGGACTTGTGGCGCTGCTGCTTGCAGGCGGACTGCAATATTCTGGCGTTCTGCCCCCTTTGAATAATGCGCCGCAGTCCGACACTGGAGTCCAGGCACTGCGCGACGAAATCTCTGGCCTTCAGAGCCAGATCGCTGAGCTGAAGAATCAGCCGGCGGCACCTGCACCCAATCTGGACGAAGCTCTTGCCGAGCCGCGCCAGCAGATCGCCCAGCTGCGAGAAACAGTCCAATCGCTTGAACAGCAGGTGGCATCCGGCGGCTCCGGCGATCAGACACAAGCGCTGGCTGAGCTCGAACAGCGCCGCTCGGAACTCGAGACGTCCTTTCAGGAACTTTCGCAGCGTCTGAACCAGTCCGGTGCGGCTGACGGCGAGCTCGCCCAGCGGCTGGAAAGCGCCGAGCGTGAACTGGCCGGCCTGCGTGAAACCGTTCAATCCGCCGGTACTGAAAGCCGCGAAGCCGCAACAGAGGCTTCGAACGAGGCGGTTTCCGCTGTCACGACCAGGATTGATGAAATTGCTGGCCAGGTCGAGGCACTGTCCAAGCGCCTTGAGGAGCTTTCAACGGAAGTAGCGCGTCAGGATGAGGGGCCGAAGGTCGCGCTCGTCGTGGCGGCCTCCGCACTCAAGTCGGCAGTGGATCGCGGGCACTCTTTCGCCTCCGAGCTCGAGACCTATTCCAGTATCGCCTCCAACGCATCCGAACTGGACAGCCTCCGGCCTTACGCCGAGAACGGCATCCCGACGCTCGCCAGCCTGAGCGAGGAAGCCTCCGACTTCGCGTCGAAAATCGCTGCGGCGGAAAATGCGGTGCCGGAATCAGCCGGGCTGGTTGAGCGCTTCACGTCCAGCGTCAAGTCGGTCGTCACCGTCCGCCCCGTGGGCGAGGTGCAGGGCGAGCAGCCTTCCGCGATCGCCGCGCGTGTGGAAGCCGCAGTTCAGCGCGGCGACCTGCCGGTGGCTCTGCGTGAATTCGAGACCTTGCCTGAAAACATGAAGAACCTTGGCGCTGACTTCGCCGCCAAGCTGCGCGCACGGCAGGCAGCGAACGAAGTCCTCGACAAAGCCCTTTCCAGCGCGTTGAAGCCAGCCTGAGGCCAGTTTTCATGATCCGCACCCTGTTCTTTCTGGCAATTGTTCTGGCGCTCGGTCTGGGCTTCATGTGGCTGGCGGAGCGCCCCGGCGATCTCGTCGTCACCTTCGGCGGCTACCAGTATCAAGTAACCCTGCTCGCGGCAGCCGTGATCCTGGTCGCAGCCTTCGCGGCCATGATGATCTCGTGGTGGATCATCCGTGGCGTCTGGCGCAGCCCCTATGCCGTCACGCGCTACTTCCGCGTACGCCGACGCGACCGTGGCTATCAGGCGCTTTCGACCGGCCTGATTGCAGCCGGAGCGGGCGACGGCGGCACCGCACGACGCATGGGCAAGCAGGCGGCCAAGCTGATCTCCTCGGATCAGGAGCCTTTGATCCATCTGCTGGATGCGCAGGCTGCCCTTCTGGAGGGCGACCATACAGCCGCCCGTGCAAAATTCGAGGCCATGGCCAAGGACCCCGAGACGCGCCTCCTGGGTCTCCGGGGTCTCTATCTCGAAGCCGAACGCATCGGCGACCGCAATGCCGCCCGCCAGATTGCTTCTGAAGCAGCAAACGTTTCGCCGCAACTCGGCTGGGCTTCCGCTGCGGCCCTCGAAATGAAAACTGTCGCGCGCGACTGGGATGGTGCCATCTCGCTCGTGGATGCACGCAGCCGTGCTCCGAATGCCGACCGTGCTGTCACCTCTCGCCAGCGCGCGGTGTTGCTCACAGCCAAGGCTCTGGAAGAACTCGATTCTCACCCGTCCGCCGCCAAGACGCTGGCGCAGGAAGCGCATCGCTTGCAACCGGACTTCGTCCCCGCTGCCGTGACGCTCGCTCGCGCCGATATCCGGTTGAACGACCAGCGCAAGGCTTCAAAGGTTCTGGAAGCGATCTGGAAGCGTTCGCCGCATCCCGACGTGGCGGATGTCTACATTCATCTGCGCCACGGCGACTCCACCTTCGACCGTCTGGAACGGGCGCGCCGTTTGCGCAAGCTTCGTTCGAACAATGTCGAGTCCGAACTGGCCGTCGCCCGAGCTGCACTCGACGCCGGTGAATTCGCCGAAGCGCGTGCCGCGGCTGAAGCGGCCGTCCGACTGGAGCCGCGCGAAGGTGCATTCCTGTTGCTCGCCGATATCGAGGAAGCCGAGACGGGCGATCAGGGTCGCATCCGCCATTGGCTTGCTCAGGCGGTTCGCGCTCCGCAGGATCCCGCATGGGTCGCGGATGGCGTCGTGCTGGAGAAGTGGGCGCCGACGTCCCCGGTCACTGGCCAGCTCGATGGAGTCCAGTGGCGCCCGCCGATGGAACGTTTCGGCCAGGTGATTGAGGTCGAGAATGCGCTTAAATCCGTGCCGGCCCTTCCCGCTGCCCCTGTGGAGCCGGAAACGCTCAAAGTAGATGAGCCTCTAACGAAGGCGCTGAGCGAAGCACCTGCTCCGCAGCAGCCCGTTCAGCCTGAACCGGCCAGGGCCGCAGAGCCTGCGCCAGCGGAAGAGGAAAAGCGTCCCGCCTTTGTCGAGGATCTGGTGGAGGATGAGGAAGCCACCCGGCCGTTCCAGCCGCCGATTCCCGATGATCCGGGTCCGGATGCTGACGATGATGAGGCGGAAAACGTTCCGGCCCGCGCGGGCTCCGGCCTCCGGCTCTTCTGATTATCCTGATCTCGGATTGTTACAGTTTGTGGGTAGGAGAACTGCAAACTGTGCCAGAACGAACACACCGGAGATCATTTTGCTGTTTCGCATTCGTTAACACACGAATGTTGCTTGTTTGGTCGGGCCCGAGACCTCAAACATTGGTGTAACGATTACGCGAGACGCTGATGTTTGAAAGCATTTTTGCCTTTTTGAAGAATCTGCCTGGGGGGCAAGTCACCAGTGCCAAGTCATTGACGGCCGATGACCCGAGGGTTGCTGCCGCAGCGCTCCTGATTCACGTGATCAATGCCGACGGGCAGAAGAACGCAGAGGAGCAGGCAGAGCTTACCGCTGCTCTTTCCCGCGCCTACAACGTGCACGGGGCCGAGCTGAAGGCGCTCATGAAAACCGCGCAGGAGGCTGAAGGCGCGGCAGTCGACATTTATGTCTTCACCAATGTCTTGATGCGGCATCTGGATGAAACCGCCCGAGTTGAATTCATCCGGCTGGTATGGGAGATTGTGCTCTCCGATGGCGAAATGCATGAACTGGAGGAAAATCTGGTCTGGCGGATCGCCGAACTGATCGGAGTCGATTCTCGTATGCGCGTGACCATGCGTCAGGAAGTCCAGAAACAGCGGGAAGGGGGCCTCTAATCCCATATGGCGGGCGAGGCTGAGAAGAAAATCCTGGTCGTGCTGCATCAGGAACTGTCCAGCCCTGGACGGGTGGGGCAGATCCTGCAACGCAGCGGTTATACCCTCGACATAAGGCGGCCGCCGCTCGGAGATCCGTTGCCCGAAACGCTGGCCGAGCACAAGGGCGCCGTGGTCTTCGGCGGCCCGATGAGCGCCAACGACCACGACGAGTTCGTCAAGCGCGAGATCGACTGGCTTTCCGTTCCCTTGAAGGAAAACAAGCCCTTCCTTGGCATCTGCCTCGGCGCGCAAATGCTGGTCAAGCATCTGGGCGGCGTCGTGAAAAGCCACGATGACGGTCTCGTCGAGATCGGCTGGTATCCGCTTCGTGCAACCGATGAAGGCCGCAAGCTGATGCACTGGCCGGAGATGGTCTACCAGTTCCATCGCGAAGGTTTTTCACTGCCTGCGGATGCGCAATTGCTCGCCGGTGGCGAGAGCTATCCCAATCAGGCCTTCCGCTATGGCGACAATGCCTGGGGCATCCAGTTTCACGCGGAATTGACCCGGGCGATGATGCAGCGCTGGGTCGTCCGCGGCGCGCAGCGTTTCGTTCTTCCCGGCGCGCAACCGGCGCGCGATCATCTGGGCGGTCGCTTCATCTGGGACACCCATCTTCGCCAGTGGCTGGTCGAGTTTCTCGACAAGATCTTCGGTCTTGATGGCGATATCGAGGTGAGGGCCGGCGACGAGGCTGACGCTGTGAAGCCTGCAGGTCAGCGCCAGCTTGGCCGACGCGGCATCGCGTAGCGTCTCTCCCCGTAAATATTTCGAAACTAACGCTGCAAGCACTGGCGCTGCCACGGCCTCAGCTCTATATTTGCTTTAGGCGTTCTGCGCTTCTCGACAGGAGAACTTTTCCCCGGGGCCTTATCGATCCTTAAGGGAGTTGTCCCTGACCAGACCCGTGGGTTTGGTTACACGACGCCCACCTACTTAGTAGGTTCCCGGGATCGACACTCCATCGGTCGCCGTGGTTCGCCGCTTTTCTTCCTTCCACTCTGAGACAGTTTCGCCCGAGACGGGCTTCCGGGTAGACCCGGAGGCGCAACTCGGAGTATGAGGGCTTATCCGCCTGGCCGTCGGAACCTCTACAATCAACCCTCTGGACGTATTGTTGTGCAGGTGCTGCGGCTGTCGTCGTGGCAAAGGGTTAGCAATGACAGAGACACCTTCGGAGTTGAAGCGCACGCTGCGCGAGTCGGTTCTTGGCCGCCGGGACGCGCTTGATCCGCAATGGCGGGCAGAAGCCTCGCAGCGCTTCGCGGAAGCCGCCCAACAGATGGCGCCGGAGCCCGGCACAATGGTTTCCGGCTTCTGGCCCATGCACTCCGAGGTGGATGTGCGGCCCTTGATGTACGCGCTGCAGGATCTTGGCGCCCGCATCTGCCTTCCCGCCATTCTCAGCAAGACGGAGATGGTGTTCCGTGAGTTGATCCCGGGTGCGCCTTTGGTCGACATGGGCTTCCAGACCTTTGGTCCGGGTGAAGAGGCTCCTGTGGTCGATCCGGTCGTGATGCTGGTCCCGCTCGTCGCCTTCGACCATCGCGGCCATCGCATTGGCTATGGTGGCGGCTATTATGATCGTGCGATCGAGAAGCTTGTCGACAAGGGCATGTCACCCCGCCTGATCGGCATTGCCTTCGACTGCCAGCAGGTCGAACTTGTGCCCGACGAACCACACGACATCACTCTTCCAGAGATCATTACGGAATCCGGCTTGCGCCGTTTCCCGTTAAGCAGTTAAGACCCGGCAATGAGATTTCTGTTTCTTGGTGATATGGTCGGCCGCGTTGGCCGCGTTGCGGTTTGGAATCGGCTGCCCGGTCTGATCTCCGATTTCCGGCTGGATTTCGTCGTGGTCAACGGCGAGAACGCTGCCGGCGGTTTCGGCATCACGGAAGAGATTTTCCTGAACACGCTGCAGGCCGGCGCCGACGTCGTCACCACCGGCAATCACGTCTGGGACCAGCGCGAGGCGCTGAGCTTCGCTCCCCGTCAGGACCGTTTCCTGCGTCCGGCGAATTTCCCCAAGGGTACGCCCGGAAAGGGCTCCGGCCTCTTCATTGCCAAGAATGGCGCGCGCGTTCTCGTCTCGAACATCATGGGCCGCGTCTTTATGCACCCGGACCTCGATGACCCGTTTCACGCGGCCGAGGAACAGATTGCCGCCTGTCCGCTGGGCGAGCAGGCCGACGCGATCTTCATCGATTTCCATGCGGAAGCCACATCCGAAAAGATGTGCTTCGGCCACTTTCTTGACGGTCGTGTGAGCGCCGTTGTGGGAACGCACACGCATCAGCCGACGGCGGATCACCAGATCCTGAACAACGGCACCGGCTACATGACCGACGCGGGCATGTGCGGCGACTATGACTCCTCCCTTGGCTTCGACAAGGAAGAGCCGCTCAACCGCTTCATCAGCAAGCTGCCCAAGGGCCGCTTCGAGGCGGCGGAAGGCCCGGCCACCATCTGTGGCGTGGCGCTGGAGATTTCCGACCGTACCGGTCTCACCGAAAAGATTGCGCCGCTCCGCCTCGGACCACGGCTTGAGGAAACGATCCCGTCCTTCTGGCGTTGAGAGCAGAAGGGCTTTCCTTGGCCGGCAAACAACGGGCGTGCAAACCTGTTGTCATTGCGGGTAAGGTTTGCCTGACACGTATAGGCTCTCACCGCAGGAACCTCCGCGATGGATTGGCTCGCTTCGCACTTCGCCTTCGTAAATGACCCGGCAGCCTGGGTGGCACTTGTCACTCTTGTCATTCTCGAAATCGTCCTCGGCATCGACAATCTGATCTTCATTTCGATCCTGACCAACAAGCTTCCGCAGGAGGTCCAGGCGAGGGCCCGGCGCATCGGCATCAGCGGCGCACTTGTTCTGCGACTTGCGCTGCTCGGCACGGTCGCCTTCATTGTTACGCTCACGCAGCCCTTGTTCGAGTTGTTCGGCCATGGCTTTTCCTGGCGCGATCTCATCCTGATTGCCGGCGGTCTCTTCCTGGTCTGGAAGGCGACGAAGGAGATCCACCATTCGGTCGATCCCGCCGATCCCAAGGAGAACATGATGGCCAGGACGGCGACGCTGACGGTCGGCTCCGCCATTGGCCAGATCCTGCTGCTCGATCTGGTTTTCTCGATCGACTCCATCATCACTGCCGTGGGTATGACCGATCATCTGGCGATCATGTTCATTGCCGTCATCTGCGCGGTGACCGTGATGCTGATCGCGGCTGAGCCCCTGTCGCGCTTCATCGCGGCCAATCCGACCGTCGTCATGCTGGCGCTTGCCTTCCTGCTGATGATCGGCATGACGCTGATTGCCGATGGCATGGGCTTCCACGTGCCGAAGGGCTACATCTATGCGGCCATGGGTTTCTCTGCGCTGGTGGAGGGCCTCAACATGATGGCCCGCAAGAAGCGTGAGAAGGATGCGGCTGCGGGTATCCAGCCGCATTGATCAATGGGAACTCACACGCCCTGCAGGATCACGACCGTTGGTCTCCGGGGCAGGTTGCGCATCGAGACGGTGAGCGATGGGCTGTCGCGGAAGTCGAGGTCGAACTCGTTGTCCATGCGGCTCGTGAAGGCACTGAGCGGTGTTGCGTTCCTGTGCATCGGCAGAACGATGGAGGAGGAGAGGCGGCGGGTGATCTCGCTCATGTTTTCAAGCGACATGGTAAGCCCGCCATCGATGGGAACCATGAGCACGTCGAGACGCCCGATGGCTGCGTAGTGGCTGTTGTCGAGCGGATGATGCAGATGGCCGAGGTGGCCGATGCAGAGACCCGCAACCTCGAAGATGAAGATCGAATTGCCATCCTTCTCCGCGTAGCCGAAGCGCCGGATGTCCGTTGTCACATTGCGGATGTAGACATCCTCCACCACCAGCGAATGCTTTGCGGGCTCCTCCTCGCTGCCCCAGCCTTGCAGAACGTGCTTGATGGCGGGGTCGGGGTAGAGTGTGTGGTGCGTGGAGTGCGCCTTGTTCATCGTGACCACGTCGGGAAGGGGATCGCTGCCGAAGTAGCCCGAGAAATCTGTAGCGATGCGCACGCCCGCAGGCGTCTCGATCACATAGGTCGAGTGCCCGGCGTAGGTGATCTTCACCTCATCGCCCGCCGCCGCCACCCTGAAGTTTGCATAGATGACGCGCGGAAGTGACTGCGCCATGGCCAGGCAGGTGCTGGGTCTTTCCGCAAGCTGGGCATAGGCGGTTGTGAGAGGAGCGAGCAGGAATGTGATTGCAAGGATCAGGTAACGACTGAGCATCGGTATTGTCCCTCCGGCAATACAAGGCGTCCGGAGTGTAGATGAACCCGGCCATCGATACGCGTAACCATTGCGTGAATGAGCCTGAGATCGCGCGCTTGGCAAATCTGGACCTGCGGCACGAATTTCAATATAAGGCCTCATTCATCCATTCAGCCGCCCATAAAGGAGCCCCATGGCCGGTCATTCCCAGTTTAAGAACATCATGCACCGCAAGGGCCGTCAGGACGCGGTGCGGTCAAAGATTTTCTCCAAGCTCGCACGCGAAATTACCGTCGCTGCAAAGGCCGGCCTCCCCGACCCTACTATGAACCCGCGCCTGCGCTTGGCCATCCAGAATGCCAAGGCTCAGTCGATGCCGAAGGACAACATCGACCGGGCGATCAAGAAGGCTTCGGGCGGTGATGGCGAGAACTACGATGAAGTCCGCTACGAGGGTTACGGCCCGGGCGGCGTCGCGGTTATCGTGGAGGCACTGACGGACAATCGCAACCGTACCGCCTCCAATGTTCGTGCAGCCTTTACGAAGGCTGGCGGCGCATTGGGCGAAACCGGCTCGGTGTCGTTCATGTTCAATCGCGTCGGTGAGATCGTCTACCCGGCTTCTGTTGGCGATGCCGACAAGGTCATGGAAGCGGCGATTGAAGCCGGTGCCGATGATGTTGCATCGGACGAAGAAGGCCATGTCATCACGTGCGCCTTCGAGGATGTTGGACAGGTCGTTGCGGCGCTCGAGCAGGCCCTTGGCGAAGCCGAGTCCACTAAGACCGTCTGGCGTCCGCAGACAGGCGCGCCGGTCGATGAGGACCGTGCCCGGTCGATCCTGAAGCTGATTTCCGTTCTCGAAGACGACGACGACGTGCAGAACGTCTACGCGAACTTCGAAGTCGACGAAGAGACGATGGCGAAGCTCAGCGCTTCCTAAAATCGAGATTCAAGAGACTTACGAAAACGGCGCAGATCACGGTCTGCGCCGTTTTCCTTTAAAGCATATAGGCATGAAAAAGGCCCCAAACGGGGCCCTCGTCATTGAAGCGTTCTGAAGCCGCGAAGATTAGATGCCGAGGCCTTCGTAGCGCTTCTTGAACTTGGAAACACGGCCACCGCGGTCAACGAGCGTCTGCGTGCCGCCGGTCCATGCCGGATGCGAGCTCGGGTCGATGTCGAGCTGCAGCGTTGCGCCTTCCTCACCCCAGGTCGAGCGGGTGTAGTACTCGGTGCCGTTCGTCATTACGACCTTGATCGTGTGGTAGTCGGGATGGATGTCAGCCTTCATCACTTTGTCCTGATTCTTCTGTTCGCGTAGGCTAAGACCGTTACAGTGCGGCATCTCGCCCATGCGGAGAAACTTGAAGCTGCAGCCAACCAAGGCTACGGCTTTGAACGGGTTCGCTGCGCCTATACATCACCCTACTTTAGGTTACAAGGCCGTACGGTGCGAATCTCGAAACAGCGGAAGGAATGCTATGACGGAGATTGCTAGTGGGCCGAGGTCGGGTAATCGGCGGTCACTGACGCCGCTCCGACGCCTCTTGCCTTATCTGGCCCGCTACCGCGGACTGGTCGCAGGAGCGTTGCTCTTCCTGGTCCTCGCCAGCGCTGCGACGCTCGTCCTTCCGACAGCCGTCAGCCAGATGATCGACCACGGCTTCTCGAACGAAGACGGTTCGGCCATCCGCGACCATTTCATCTTCCTGATCGCCGTTGGCTCCGTTCTCGCGGTCGCCTCGGCGATGCGCTACTATTTCGTCGTCACCTTGGGCGAGCGCGTGGTTGCTGACCTCCGCCGTGACGTGTTCAACCACCTGACGCGCCTCTCGCCCTCCTTTTTCGACGGCGTTCATTCAGGCGAAATCGTCTCCCGCCTGACGGCTGACGCGACGCAGATCAAGTCTGCCCTTGGTGCAACGGCCTCGATCGCGCTCCGCAATACCATCATGGGCATCGGCGCGGTGGCAATGATGGTGGTGACCAGCCCGCGTCTGTCGCTGCTGGCGCTCCTGTCGTTTCCGCTTGTGGTGCTACCAATCATCGTGTTCGGGCGTTCGGTGCGCAGCCGTTCGCGAAGCGCTCAGGACGCGCTCGCCAACGCGATGGCGATGGCGGGAGAGCAGGTTGGCGCCATCCGCATCCTTCAGGCCTTTGTGAATGAAGAGCGGGCGAACAGCCGCTTTGCCGATGCGGTGGACTTCGCCTTCGAGGCGGCCCGCTCGTCGATCACCGCGCGCGCGATCCTCACCTTCTTTGCGATCCTGGCGGTCTTCACCTCGGTTGTCGTGGTGCTCTGGGTCGGTTCGCAGGATGTGCTCTCTGGCGCGATGACGGGCGGTACTTTGGGCCAGTTCCTGCTCTATGCCGTGCTGGCGGCTGGTGCACTGGGTGCACTCTCGGAAGTCTGGGGCGAACTGCAGCAGGCATCGGGCGCTGCGGAGCGCATGTCGGAGATCCTCGCTGAACAGCCTGCCATCAAGGCTCCGGCCAACCCGATCGCCTTGCCGAAGCGCTCGCGCGGCGAGGTTGAATTTGCCAATGTCAGCTTCGCTTACCCGGGGCGCCCGGATAGCCTGACGCTCCGCCATCTTTCATTCCGCGTGGCGCCGGGTGAGACGGTGGCGATCGTTGGCCCCTCGGGAGCGGGCAAGAGCACGATCTTCTCGCTGCTGCTGCGTTTCTACGATCCGACGTCTGGCGCTATCCTGATCGACGGGGTGGATGTCAGCAAGGCTGACCCTCAGGCGCTGCGCTCCACCATCGCCATTGTCCCGCAGGAGAGCGTCATCTTTGCCGACACGGCAGCCAACAACATCGGCTTTGGCCGTCCGGATGCGCCGCGATCGGCAATCGAGCCTGCTGCGAAGGCAGCGCTTGCCCATGACTTCATCATGGCGCTGCCGGAGGGCTACGACACGCATCTGGGCGAACGTGGCGTCACGCTCTCAGGCGGACAGCGCCAGCGACTCTCCATCGCCCGCGCCATCCTGCGCGATGCCCCGATCCTTCTGCTCGACGAGGCCACGTCCGCCCTCGATGCCGAGAGCGAGACGCTGGTGCAGCAGGCGCTGACGCACTCGATGGAAGGCCGCACGACGATCATCATCGCGCACCGCCTCGCGACCGTGCTCAAGGCTGATCGTATTTTGGTCATCGAGGATGGCATGATCGTCGAGGAAGGGACGCACCATGATCTGGTGCGCCTTGGTGGCGTCTACTCGCGCCTCGCGAGCCTGCAGTTCGAAGCGGGGGCAGGGGCATTCAGCGGGGCGGCGGAATAACTCCCGCCAACCAGCGCCTACCTCTCAGTAAGCTTCAGCTCGATGCGGCGGTTGCGGTTGCGCGCTTCCGGCGTGTCCGCCGGGTCAAGCGGCTGATACTGGCCGAAGCCTGCGGCAACGAGACGTTCGGTCGGCAC
Source organism: Nitratireductor aestuarii (assembly GCF_014641695.1). Lineage (GTDB taxonomy): Bacteria > Pseudomonadota > Alphaproteobacteria > Rhizobiales > Rhizobiaceae > Chelativorans > Chelativorans aestuarii. The sequence goes on from NZ_BMIF01000003.1 coordinate 202,502, forward strand.
GCCGTTCTCGACCAGGTAGCGGACGACCGCGATGGCGCGGGCAGCTGACAGCTCCCAGTTGTCGCGGAAACGGCCGGTGCCGGACAGCGGAACGTTGTCCGTGTGACCGTCCACGCGCAGCACCCAGTTGATCTCCGGCGGAATCTCCTGCTGCAGCTCGAGAATGGCGGAAGCGAGCTTGCGCATCTCGTCCTGACCGGCCGGGTTGATCTCCGTGGCGCCTGTGGCGAACAGGACCTCTGACTGGAACACAAAACGGTCACCGACGATGCGGATGTTTTCGCGATCAGACAGGATTTCGCGCAGGCGGCCGAAGAAGTCGGAGCGATAGCGGTTCAGTTCCTGCACGCGCTGAGCAAGCGCCACGTTCAGACGACGGCCGAGGTCGGCAATCTTGACGTTGGACTCGCGGTCTTTCGCTTCCGAAGCCTCAAGCGCGGACTCAAGAGCAGCAATCTGCTGTCGCAGCGCGGAGATCTGCTGGTTGAGTAGCTCCACTTGCGAGAGTGCCCGCTGGCTCACCTGCCGCTCGTTTTCCAGGTCGCCGGTGAGGGACGAAATGCGCGCCTCGGCGGCGGCACCCTGGCCGGACCCACTGGAAAGCAGTTGCTGTAGGCGGGACTGCTCAGCCTCTGACGCCGCAAGCGAGGCTTGCAGGCTTGCGAGCTGGTCCTCGACGTCCTGATTGTTAGTGCGCTCCAGCGCGAGCAGCTGGGTCAGCTCGTTGATCTGGTTGTTCAGGCGATCAAGCACTTCGTCCCGACTGGTGATTTCCTGGCTGAGAAAGAACTGCGCCAGCACGAAGACCGAGAGCAGGAACATGATGGCCAGCAGCAGGGTCGACAGGGCATCGACAAATCCCGGCCAGTAGTCAACGTGACGGTCGCGTCGGCGGCCAAGTGCCATCAGTGCACATCCGTTCTCTTGAGGGAGGCGGAGATGTTCTCAAGCGTCTTGCGCAGCTGCTTTTGATCTTCCGCCTGCGCCTCCATCCAGTCGCGCATCATCTGCTGCTCGTTGCGCATGCTCTTCACCAGCCCCGAGATGCCTTCGGCGAGCGAAGCCATCGCCGCTGCAGTGCGTTGGTTGTTGCCGCCGCTGTCCTGACTTCCTGTGCGCAACCGGTTGGCTAGCGCCCGCAGCTCTTCCGTCGCGCCGTCCTTGGCGTCCACGAGATCGGAGCTGAGGTCAGTGACAGTCGAGAGCCAGTTTTCCAGTTCCGTATAGAACCGCGTCTGGGCACGTCCCGCCTGCAGGTCAAGGAAGCCGAGGATCAGCGATCCGGAAAGACCGAAGAGTGATGACGAGAAGGCCGTGCCCATGCCGCTGAGCGGGGCGGAAAGCCCTTCCTTCAGCGAATTCAGTATGTCATTGGCGCTGCCCGTGCCCGGATCAAGCGACTGGATCGTGTTGCTGATCGAGCCGATGGTCTGCAGCAGGCCCCAGAAGGTGCCGAGCAGGCCGAGGAAGACCAGGAGGCCGATGAGGTAGCGCGAGATATCCCGGCTCTCATCCAGGCGGTTCGCGATCGAGTCCAGGATCGATCGCATGGAGGTCGGCGACAGAGCGATTGCGGAGGACCGGCTGAGAAGCGCCTTCATGGGCGCGAGCAGCACGGGGTCGCTTGCCTCAGTTCCCGCGAGGAAGGAGTTGATCCAGCGAACCTCGCGGAACAGCCGGACCACCTGGCCGAAGGCAAGCAGGATACCGATCAGCAGAACGCCGAGGATCAGCCCGTTCAGGCCGGGGTTGCTTTCGAACGCGGTAGAGATCTGCCGATAAAGGATCGCAGCCACAAAACCGACAATGACCAGGAAAATAAGCATCGAGTAGAAGAAGATGCGTGGGCTCGAGAGCCGGATGGGCGCGTATCTTTCTTCGTCAGTCATTCGATCTGTTCCCACGGATTTTGAAACCCCAATTTCTTTGAGGATTATTCGCACTCAGGCTTATTAACCGCAGACGCCTAACCAGCAAACACCATTTGCCCGTACCGCGCCGCGAAACACAACCTTCATCGGCTATTTGGCAGGAGTCTAAACGGAAATATGACGAAATTGAATTAACTTAGCGTCCTTCAGGGTGGAATGCATGGCAAAAATTCTCGTGACAGGCGCATCCGGCTTCGTGGGACGCCATCTGGTTCCGGCTTTGGAGGCGCGCGGCCATGCTGTGGTCGAAGCGGGACGAAGGCGGAGGTCTGGCGCAGCGCAGCACGTTGCCATCTCTGACATCGGACCAGAAACGGACTGGTCCGGCAAGCTTGAGGGGATGGATTGCGTCATCCATCTTGCGGGCCTTGCTCACCGGAAGGCTCCGGACGAGCAGTTCCATGCCGTGAATGACCAGGGAACCGAGCGGCTCGTGGACGCCTGCCGCAGCGCGGGCGTGGGCGCCTTCGTGCTGTTGAGCAGCATTGCGGCGCGCAAGGCCGAACAACTTCCGCGAGAGGCCAATGCCTATGGCCGTTCGAAGCTTGCGTCTGAACGTCATGTGCTGCACGCAGCCGAGCTGGGCTCCCTAACAGGCATCATCCTGCGCCCGCCGATGATCTATGGCCACGATGCGCCGGGCAACTGGCACCGCCTTCAGCGCTTGGCGGCCGGTAGTCTACCCTTGCCGTTTGGCAGCGTGCACAACCGTCGCTCGCACTGTTCGATCGACAATCTCTGCAGCGCCATCGTCTCTGCGGTAGAGGAAGGAGTGCAGGGCAGCGGTGTCTACGAGATTGCGGATGAGGATCAGGTCTCGCTGGCGGAGACGCTTGAACTGCTGCGCGACGCAATGGGGAAGAAGGCTGCACTCTTGCCCGTCCCTGTGGCCATTCTTCGTGCTGCGCTTGCTGCACTTGGCCAGAAGAAGCTGGTTGAATCCCTGCTGGATGACCTGCAGCTCGATCCGTCGCCCTTCATGCGGGCTTTCAACTGGAAGCCGCCCGAAAAAGCAAAAGAGGCGATCCGGAAGTCCGGTCGCCTCTTCGCGAAATCGTCTGAAAGTGTAGCTTAGCGCTTGATCTGCAGCTGCTTCAGCAGCTTTGCCTTGATCTCTTCGTTGCCTGCAACGATGGAACCGCTGGTGAGCATGGTCTGCTCGCCCTGACGATCACTGACGTAGCCGCCAGCCTCGCGTACCATCAGGATGCCTGCTGCTACGTCCCAAGGCTTCAGGTTCTCTTCCCAGAAACCGTCGAAACGCCCGGCTGCGACATAGGCAAGATCCAGCGAGGCGGCGCCGAAACGGCGGATGCCGGAAACTTCACCCATCACATTGCGCAGGTCGACAAGCGCCTGGCCGTGGTTGCCGTGGCCCAGGAAGGGCAGACCCGTGGCGATCACCGAGTGACCGAGTTCACGGCGGGCAGCAACGCGCATGCGGCGGTCGTTCAGGAACGCACCACCACCGCGTTCGGCGGTGTAGAGCTCGTCCATGGCCGGGTTGTAGATGATGCCGGCAACAATCTGCCCCTGACGCTCAAGAGCGATGGAAACGGCAAAGACCGGAATTCCGTGGAGGAAGTTGGTTGTTCCGTCGAGAGGATCGACAATCCAGCGGTGCTGCGGATCGTCGCCGATCACCTCGCCGCGCTCTTCCATGAGGAAGGAATATCCCGGACGTGCGCGGGAAAGTTCCGTGAAGACAATTTCTTCTGCCCGCTGGTCAGCCTGGCTGACATAGTCGGCAGGTCCCTTGAGGGACACCTGAAGGTTCTGAACCTCGCCAAAATCGCGTGCGAGCGAACGGCCAGCCTTGAGCGCCGCCTGAACCATGACATTGATGATCGCCGAACGCGCCATGATTGATGATCCTGTGTTTCAAATAACATGTCTATTGTCTGAGAAGGCCAACGCGATGCGCCCGGCCTTGTCAGAATGGAATAGACCAAATGTCGGAGCGGCCCTGATGTTAAAACGGGCCGCGCTCCAGCTTACTAGTCTGCCCGACGTAGATAGGTCAGTTCGTTCGTGTCCACCACGATTTTTTCGCCAGCGGTGATGAACGGCGGCACTAGGACGCGGATGCCGTTCTCGAGCACTGCCGGCTTGTACGAGGACGCTGCGGTCTGGCCTTTGACGACCGGATCCGCTTCCGTGATCTCGAGGGTAACCTGATCCGGGAGCGAGATGCCGATCGGCTTCTCCTGGTAGAGCTCGACCGTGACGGTCATGCCGTCCTGCAGGAACGCGGAACGCTCGCCAACGAAATCCTTCTGAAGCTCGAGCTGCTCGTAGGTCTCGCTGTCCATGAAAATCAGAGCTTCGCCCTGTTCATAGAGGAACGTGAAGTCCTTCTGCTCGAGACGGACCTTTTCGACGGTCTCGGCAGCGCGGAAACGCTCGTTCAGCTTGGTGCCGTTCAGGAGGTTCTTCAGTTCGACCTGGTTGTAGGCGCCGCCCTTGCCGGGCTTCACCGCGTTGGTCTTGACTGCCACCCACAGGCTGCCGTCATGTTCGATGACGTTGCCGGGACGGATTTCGTTGCCGTTGATTTTCATACGGATCTTCCGTTGTAAAACTGATGTCGCGGAGCTTGGGTCTGCTCAACACCACAATTCTCGCCCGTAGGCAAGATGTGTAGCCTTTAGGCGGATGAGAAAAGCGTTCCTAGCGCAACGTTTCCATTCGCTCTGTTGCCTGCTGGACCTGCTCTTCTGTCAGGCCTTCCAGGAAGTCTTCCATGGCCTTGTCGATAAGTCCAGCCTGCCGCGCCCGCATGTACCACGCCGCCGCTGCAATCGGGTCGGCATTGACGCCGACGCCTGCAAGGTAAAGTTTCGCCACACGGTTGTGAGCTGCGATATTGCCAGCATCTGCTGCCCGCTTCAGCCAGGCGAAGCCCTCCGCGAAGTCAACCGGACCGCCGCGGCCCTCCACCAACCAGGTGCCGAAGTCGAGCTGAGCGGTATCGAACTTGTTCTTGGCGGCGAGTTCCAGCCAGCGACGGGCCTCTGCCAGATCCTGCGGCTTGCCGCCAACGCCTTCTGCGTAAACCTGCGCCATGGCATATTGCGCGTCGGCGAGCTTGGCGTTTGCCGCCTTCTCATACCAACCGACGGCTTCCGCGAACTTCCCGCTGTCGACGAGCATCTGCGCAAGGTTGAACTGAGCCAGCGGCTTGCCGGCGTCGGCCGCCTTCCGCATCAGATCGAAAGCTTTTTCCCTGTCCGGCTTGACGAGTTGGCCGTCGACCAGAAGCAGGGCATATTGAAGCTGAGCGTCAGGAACCCCCTTATTGGCCGCTTTCTCGTACCACTTGGTGGCTTCCCGCAGATCCTGACGGATACCGAGGCCGTTGGCCAGAAGTTCGGCCACAAGGGTTTGCGCTGCCCCATCTCCGCGTTCAGCGCGAGGGAGAGCAAGCCGGTATGCAGTCAGATAGTAGCCACGCTGGTAGGCTCCATACGCCTCGTCGATGACTTCGCCGAAGCGTGAGGGATCGAGTTCCAGCTCCCCGGCGTCGGCGGGCGACGCTTCTTCGGCCTGCGGCGCGGGGCGCGGGCCTTTGCCGACGTCATCCTGCGCAAACGCTGGCCCGCCGCAGAGCAGGATGGCTGCTAGGATCGGAACAGGAAGCCGGAGGATCGTCATGCTATTTTTCAAATTCTGGTGCTGATTGATCGAGCAAGGCATTGGCCTCCGCGACCATCTTTGCCGGGTCGCTGCCCTCGGCGAAGACCGCAGCACTGAGCGCGACGAAGTCAGCCCCCGTATTGGCGACGTCGACAACGGAAGCGACTTCATTGCCGGCAAGCACGATGCAGGGGATCTCCATCATCTCCGACCACCACTGGCCGAGCGACAGGTTGCGCGAATGCGGCTCCGGCTTGTTGTCGAAACCGAACTTGCCGAAGAACACATAGTCGGGCTCGATCTCGCCCAGCACCATGGCCTCATCACGAGTCTTGATGCCGCCGCAGCCTACCATCATCTTCGACTGATACTTGGCGATCGCATCGGCAAGCTCCTCAGCCTTGCCCTCCAGATGCATGCCGTCGGCATGGACCCGAGAGGCGATTCGCGGTTCGCCAGCGATGACCGTGGCGACGTTGGCGGCCTGCGCGATCTGCGTCAGGCGCTCGGCGTGAGCCTGGAACGAGACATCGTCGGCATCGTACTGCGGCACGATGAGCGAAGCGACATCGCCGCCGGAAAGGGCGCTCTGCAGACGCGCATCAATATCCGGACCAACGGGGGGCGCAATGAGCACGACGCGGCAACGGTTGGGTGTCTTTGGGCTACTCATGATCAGTACGAACTCGCATTGTAGAAGGCTATTGCCCCGCCATTCCGGCTGCATTTGGGCAGCGGATTGTTGTGGTCATCCGGACTGATACAGGAACGAATGAGAATTTGCGAGCATCCAAACTGGAAGATGCATGAACGGCGCTGAGACCAACTTCGTTAATATTAACCATAAATTAAGCTTTATAGGTGATTACTGTGCATATCCAGTTCGTCTGGATCTGACTGAATGGTTCGGCCATTCTGTTTGACGCCTCCCTGTTTAAACTCCTGAGAGCCGCTTTTGCGGCTCTTTTTTTGTTTTTACGGTCCCGAATGGCACAGCTTCTCCGCGTCCAGTGCTGCAGTTTCGTCTCGCAAGTTGAAAATGCGAGGGGGTTGATATCGCCACTTTCGCAGAGCATTTTGCGTGGAACGACGTGAACAGGGATTGGTTCTGCTCTTTGCGGGCAGCAAACGGATATCGGCTGAAACATGGGTTCCATGGGAATTAGAGGTAGCTTCAACATGGTGAAACTCGCTGAGAGGCGGGTTTTTTCGCATTCCTTCAAGCCGATCTATGACGAGGGGATGGGTCTGGTTGAGGAAGCCGCGGAGTTCCTCGATGGCGACGGCCGCATTCTGGTGCGAAGCCTCTCCCGCACGGCTGCATCGCTATACGCAGCTGAGTCGATGCGGCTCACCACGCGCCTGATGCAGCTGGCCTCCTGGCTTCTGCTGCAGCGCGCGGCAAACTCCGGCGAGATGAGCCGCGAGCAGGTGGCTGCCGAAAAGGCCAAGGTCTGCCTCGACACTGCCGAGCCCGAGGAAGGCGCACCCGGTTGGGAAGAGCTGCCGGACGAATTCTGCGACCTGATCCGCCGCTCCATTCGTCTGGAAGGGCGTGTCCGCCGCATGGATCAGGAGATCTACGGCGACGGCCTGGCGTACCACAACGACTATCCGGTCAATCCGGTGTCCGACCAGATCATGCTTCTGGAAACAGCCTTCGCGCGGGGGTAATCCCTCCGCGTTTGTTTATTTTTTGTTCTCCTGCTTTCAATACGATTCTCCATGGCTATGTTGAGCCATGGCAGAGACGATTCGAATCATCGGTATTGACCCGGGCTTGCGCCGCACCGGTTGGGGCGTGGTGGAAAGCCTCGGAAATTCGCTGCGCTTTGTGGCGTCCGGAACGGTCCGCTCCGATGACAAGGCTGACCTCGCGTCCCGCCTTTGCCAGCTGCACGATGGCCTGGCCGAAATCCTCCACTTTCATATGCCGCACGAGGCGGCGGTCGAGGCAACCTTCGTCAACAAGGATGCCACCGCAACGCTGAAGCTCGGGCAGGCGAGGGGCATCGCCATGCTGGTGCCCGCGCGCGCCGGCCTGCGAGTCGCGGAATATGCGCCGAACGCCGTGAAGAAGTCGGTGATCGGCGTTGGCCACGGCGACAAGAAGCAGATCCACATGATGGTGAAGGTGCTGCTGCCGAAGGCGACCTTTGACACGGATGACGCGGCCGACGCTATCGCCATCGCCATCTGCCACGCACATCACCGACAGTCTCCCGCCTGGCGTCTTGCAAGGGAATCTGCAGCATGATCGGCAAACTGAAGGGACTCATCGACGAGATCGGCGAAGACCATTGCATCATTGACGTGAACGGCGTCGGCTATGTGGTGCATTGTTCTGCCCGCACCCTGTCGGCTCTCGACCGCGTCGGAACCGCGACCACTCTCTATATCGAGACCTATGTCCGCGAGGACATGATCCGGCTCTACGGTTTTGGTACGGCGCTCGAACGCGAGTGGTTCCGCCTGCTGATGGGCAACGTGCAGGGCGTTGGCGCCAAGGTCGCGCTGGCGGTGCTGTCCACGCTTTCGCCATCCGAGCTTGCCAATGCAATCGCGCTGCGCGACATCGCCATGGTTTCGCGCGCGCCGGGCGTTGGCAAGAAGGTTGCCGAACGCATCGTCACCGAGCTGAAATCGAAAGCTCCGGCCTTTGCAGGTGAGGCTTCGGGAACCATCGGCCTCAAGCAGGAGCTTGGGGAGGGCGTGGCCCCCACACCGGTTGCTGACGCAGTGTCGGCGCTCGCCAATCTTGGCTATTCTCGCGACATCGCGGCTAACGCCGTAGCGGCAGGACTCAGGGCGGCGGGCGAGAACGCGGACACCGGCGCACTGATCAGGCTCGGTCTCAAGGAACTGGCGAAATAGGCATTTGCATGCTGAACCATCGCGTAACCGCGCCAGGTGCGGTATCTGAAGGCATGGAGCATCTTTCATGAGCGAGGCAGACCGCCTCATCTCCGCCGAGAAGCGTGGAGAGGATTTTGACACTACCATGCGCCCGCAGTCGCTGGACGACTTTGTGGGCCAGAAGGCCGCGCGCGCCAACTTGAAGGTGTTCATCGAGGCTGCCCGTTCACGTGGCGAAGCTTTGGACCACGTGCTCTTCGTTGGTCCTCCCGGCCTTGGCAAGACGACGCTGGCGCAGATCATGGCACGTGAGCTCGGCGTGAACTTCCGCTCGACTTCCGGCCCGGTGATCGCAAAGGCGGGCGATCTCGCTGCACTCCTGACCAACCTCGAAGAGCGCGACGTGCTCTTCATCGACGAGATCCATCGCCTGAACCCGGCCGTCGAGGAAATTCTCTATCCCGCGATGGAGGACTACCAGCTCGACCTCATCATCGGTGAGGGCCCTGCGGCGCGTTCGGTGAAGATCGATCTGGCGAAGTTCACGCTGGTCGCCGCGACCACCCGCCTGGGCCTGCTGACGACGCCGCTGCGCGACCGTTTCGGCATTCCGGTCCGGCTCGATTTTTACACCGTCGACGAGCTTCAGCTGATCGTCAATCGCGGCGCCCGCATCCTGGGCCTGCCGATGGACGATGAAGGTGCCGAGGAAATCGCCCGCCGCTCACGCGGCACGCCGCGTATCGCGGGCCGGCTTCTGCGCCGCGTGCGTGATTTTGCGACCGTTGCCGGTGCTGAAATAGTGACGCGTAAGGTCGCCGATGAGGCGTTGAAGCGGCTCGATGTCGATGCGCTGGGTCTCGACCAGCTCGACCGCCGCTACCTCCACATGATCGCTGAAAACTTCGGCGGTGGTCCGGTCGGTATCGAGACGATTGCAGCCGCACTCTCCGAGCCGCGCGATGCGATCGAGGACATCATTGAGCCCTACCAGATCCAGCAGGGCTTCATTCAACGCACTCCGCGCGGTCGCGTGTTGACGGCGCGCGCCTGGAAGCATATCGGCCTGCCTATGCCGAAGGCGGTTGCCGACGCGCAGATCAACCTGTTCCAGGACGACGAGGGCTAGGGCCGAAAGGCTGTTCCAACGATGGAAGCAGAAACAGCAAACGATCCGGAACTTCTGGCTGGCATCTCCGGCAAGCTCACGGCAGAAGGCCATGTGCTGAAGGCGCGGGTCTACTTTGCGGATACGGACTTCACCGGCGTTGTCTACCATGCCCGCTATCTGGAGTTTCTGGAGCGCGGCCGTTCTGACTTTCTCCGCCTTGCCGGCGTTCATCACACCGAGCTTGCCGATGGCAAACATGGCGAGGCGCTTTCCTGGATCGTCCGCCGCATGGAGATTGACTTCCGTCAGCCTGCCCGCGTTGACGATATCGTGACCGTCGTGACGCAAGTGGCTGAGATCTCCGGCGCGCGTATCCGCATGAACCAGAAACTCCTGCGGGATACTGAGCTCCTGGTCGAGGCGAAGGTGGAAGCTGCGATCATCGGCGAAAGCGGCAAGCCGCGCCGCTTCCCCAAGGAATGGATCGCTGCCTTTTTGGCGCCCGGAAGCTGAGGCCGCACACCTCACCTTGAACGTATGCGATTGTTGGCCGCAGTAACGGCTTCTTAACTATAAATAACCATACCATCACAGAAGCATTCGGGGCTCCGATGCCTTCCTTTGACCAAATTTAACCGGAAAAAGGCGCATAGGGGACTGCAGAGGCAAGACCGCCGGTGCAGCCACACGGGCGGGGCAAGTCTGCACAGAACGCTGCCCAAGAATTACGAGGATGATTATCCATGGAAAGTGTAGCGCTCACCGCGCCGGGTGGTGATTTGTCTATCTGGGCGCTGTTTTGGCAGGCAGGGTGGGTGGTTAAGCTGGTGATGCTCGGCCTTCTGGCAGCATCCATCTGGACCTGGGCGATCATCGTGGACAAGCTGATCTCGTTTGCGCGTATGCGCGCGGCGCTTGATCGCTTCGAGCAGGTTTTCTGGTCCGGCCAGTCACTGGAAGAACTTTACCGCTCCCTGTCGGAACGCAAGACGACCGGCATGGGCGCGATCTTCGTCGCCGCCATGCGCGAATGGAAGAAGTCCTTCGAGAAGGGCGCCCGTTCGCCGCTCGGCCTTCAGATGCGCATCGACAAGGCCATGGACCTTGCGCTGTCGCGTGAGGTTGAGCGTCTCGAGGGCCGCCTTGGCTTCCTGGCTTCCGTCGGTTCGGCTGGCCCGTTCATCGGCCTCTTCGGTACTGTCATCGGTATCATGACCTCCTTCCAGGCCATCGCGGGTTCCAAGTCGACCAACCTGGCAGTCGTCGCACCCGGTATCGCTGAAGCGCTTCTGGCAACGGCAATTGGTCTGCTCGCCGCAATCCCGGCCGTCATCGCCTACAACAAGCTCTCTTCCGACGCGAACAACATCGCTTCGCGCATGGAAGGCTTCGCCGACGAATTCTCAGCCATATTGTCGCGCCAGATCGATGAAAAGGTGGCATCGAAGTCTCGTGCCGAGGAGTATGCATAATGGGGATGTCGGTTGCCGGCGGGCAATCTGGTGGAGGACGCGGCCGGCGTAGAGGACGCAGGCGGCCCGTATCGGAGATCAACGTCACGCCGCTCGTCGACGTGATGCTTGTGCTTCTGATCATCTTCATGGTGGCCGCTCCGCTCATGACAGTCGGCGTGCCGATCGACCTGCCCGAAACGCAGGCGAAGGAGATGAACTCGGATACGCAGCCGATCACGGTTTCCGTCAATAGCGAAGGGCAGATCTTCATCCAGGAGACGGAAATCCCGCTGGAAGAAGTCGTGGCCAAGCTGCAGGCGATTTCCAAGACCGGCTATGAGGAGCGCATCTACGTTCGCGGCGACAAGGCGGCCGATTACGGCACCGTCATGCGCGTGATGGCGCGTATCTCCGCTGCAGGCTATCGCAACCTTGGCCTCGTAACCCTTCAAGAACAGGACAGCTAGTTGCCATGAAGGCTGGCTTTGCCACTTCTGTGACACTGCATGCATTGCTGCTGGGCGTAGGCATGGTCTCGCTGTCGGCGCCGAAGGCGTTTGAGGTGGCCGACATCGAGTCGATGCCGGTCGACATCGTTCCGTTCGAGGAAATTTCCCAGGCCCAGATCGGTGAGAAGAAGGCGCCGATGGCGGAGAAGCCTGCGCCGCTGCCGACCAAGCGGCCTGAAACTGTTCCTGACGCGCAGAAGGTTGGCGAAGCTGACATCGACACCGATGCGCCGCCCACGCCTGCGCCTAAGCCGAAGCCCGTGCAGAAGGCCGAGGAACCTGCACCTGCGCCTGAACCCACGCCCAAGCCGGTGGAAAAGCCGGTAGAGCAGGCGAAGGTCGAGCCGCCGCAGCCCACACCCACGCCCCCTGAACCGCCGAAGCCGGCCGAAAAGCCTGTGCCGCCCAAGGAGCCCACTCCGGAAGCGCCTGCTGAGGCTACGCCGAAGGAGACCGCCGAGGCTGAAAACGTGCAGCTGCCCGACAGCGCGCCGGTGCCCCAGGCACGGCCGAAGCCGGAGCCGCAGAAGCAGCCTGAAAAGGTTGCCGAGAAGCCGAAGCCAGTTGAAAAGCCCGCGGAAAAGCCAAAGCCGCAGACGCAGAAGGCCGAGTCCCAGAAGAAGGACGTCCTTGATGAGGTCGCGGCACTCCTGAACAAGGAGCAGTCGGCTGGTGGCGGCGCAAAGCGCTCCACCGAGCAGGCAGCGCTCGGCAGCACCAAGAAGAACACCGGCCAGAAGCTCAGCCAGAATGAGATGGATGCGCTGCGCTCTCGCATCCAGCAATGCTGGAATGTGCCGGCTGGGGCTATGGATGCTGAGAACATCAAATTCTCCATCCAGTTCAAGCTTTCACCCAGCGGTGAGGTTGAGGGTAGGCCAGAGGTCATCAAGGGTGATGGCAACTCAACCGTTTACCGTGCAGCAGTGGAGTCGGCGCGGCGCGCTATCCTTAAGTGCGGTCCCTACACTCTGCCTGCCGAAAAATATGAAGCGTGGGCGGACATAATCCTGAACTTCGATCCGTCCGACATGTTCTGATCTCTTGAGAGGCAAGAGCTTATGCAGAAATTCCTGAAAGCAAGCCTGGCCACCCTATGCATGGCCCTTGGTACTTTCGCACTGACACTCACGCCAGCTCGGGCTTTGGTTGAGATCGACATCAACCGGGGTGTGGTCGAGCCGGTGCCGATCGCGATAACCGACTTCATCTCGGCCGATGCCCGCGGCGCTGAAATCGCCAGCGTGATCGCTGCCGACCTTCGCCGTTCAGGCCTGTTTGCGCCGATCGACAAGGCGGCCTTCATCGAGAAGATTTCCAACCCGGATGCTTCGCCGCGCTTTGAAGACTGGAAGGTCATCAACGCGCAGGGCGTGGTCACTGGCCGCGTTACGCGTGAGCCGGATGGCCGTCTGCGCACCGAATTCCGCTTGTGGGACACCTATGCCGGTCAGCAGCTGGTGGGTGAACAGTTCTTCGCCAACAACGAAAACTGGCGCCGCATCGCGCATATCATCGCCGACACGATCTACAAGCAGTTCACCGGCGAACCCGGCTACTTCGATACGCGCATCGTGTATGTCGACGAGTCCGGCCCCGCCAACCAGCGCGTCAAGCGCCTGGCGATCATGGATCAGGACGGCGCCAACCACAAGTTCCTGTCCGATGGCCGCGCCATCGTGATGACGCCGCGCTTCTCGCCGGAGCGCCAGGAAATCACCTACATGTCCTACGAGCGGGGTGAGCCGCAGGTCTATCTCCTGCAGCTTGAGACCGGTCAGCGTGAACTGGTGGGCAATTTCCCCGGCATGACTTTCGCGCCGCGCTTCTCGCCCGGCGGCGACAAGGTGATCATGAGCCTCCTGCGCCAGGACGGTAACTCGAACATCTTCACGATGGATGTCCGCACCCGCGCAACGGCCCGCCTCACCAACACCAACGCGATCGACACCTCGCCATCCTATTCTCCGGACGGCAGCCAGATCGTCTTCACCTCCGACCGTGGCGGTCGCGCCCAGATCTACGCCATGAACGCGGATGGCTCGAACCAGCGCCGCATTTCCTTCGGCGACGGCATCTACTCGACCCCCGTCTGGTCACCGCGCGGCGACCTGATCGCCTTCACCAAGCAGAGCGGCGGCACGTTCCAGATCGGCGTGATGCGCACGGACGGTTCGGGCGAACGCATCCTGACCACCGGCCACCTGCAGGAAGGTCCGACCTGGTCGCCCAACGGCCGCGTCATCGCCTTCTTCCGCAACTCCGGCGGTAACCCGCAGCTCTATTCGATCGACCTGACAGGCCGTAACGAGCAGCGTATTCCGACGCCGAACTATGGTTCCGACCCAGCCTGGTCGCCACTTTTGAAATAATTTTGCCACCTTTAGGCCCAATTCAGCGTTAGCTTACGATTCGCTGATTGGGCCATACGGCAAAAGGCAACGAATTGTTAACCATACCCATTGAATGCTTGTTAACGACATTCATGGTTAATCATCATTGATTGATCCACTCAAAATCTGAAGGAGTGACGGCATGCGCCGTATCGCAGCCCTTACTAGGAATCCGGTTGCCCTCGCTATCGTTGCCGCTCTGGCGGTTGCTGGTTGTAAGTCGAAGGCAGTGCCGAACAGTGCGGCTGACTTCGGGCTGGGTGCAGGCGGCGGCGCTGGCGGTGCACTCGGTTCTGCTGCTCCCGGCTCTCCGCAGGAGTTCACGGTCAGCGTCGGCGACCGCATCTTCTTCGACACGGACTCTTCCGTGATCCGCGCAGATGCCCAGGCCACCCTAGTGCGCCAGGCGCAGTGGCTGCAGCGCTACCCGAACTACCCGGTCACCGTTGAAGGCCATGCTGACGAGCGCGGCACGCGTGAATACAACCTGGCGCTGAGCGCCCGCCGTGCTGCCGCTGCGCGTGACTTCCTGATCTCCCAGGGCGTTCCGGCAAACCGGGTCCGCACCATCGCTTACGGCAAGGAACGTCCGGTCGCCGTCTGCGACGACATCTCCTGCTGGTCGCAGAACCGTCGCGCTGTAACCGTTCTCGGCGGCGCCGGAATGTAAGCTCTGCCATCGGCAAGCGAAGTATGGGCGGTCCATGGGCCGCCCATTTTCATAATCGGCTCAAACAAAATTTGGCCGAACTCGCGATGCCTGATAAATCTGAAGCGACGGTACTGTCTGCCGTCTATCAATTTTCTGATGATGAGAAAGGGATGCTGTTGCGAACCCATTTGAGCAGCGTGGCCACCCTGGCTTTTGCCCTGCTGGGAATGGCCGGTTTGGCGCATGCCGGCCCGCAGCCGGCCATGGTGAAGAGTTGGACTTCAACGCAGGCGCCAATCGTGCTGGCGCAGGCGACGGATCCCCGGGTAACCGGGCTTGAGGAGGAAGTCCGCCGCTTGAACGGCAAGGTTGAGGAGCTCAACTTCCTCATCCTGCAGATGGAGGATCAGCTCCGCAAGATGCAGGAAGACAACGAGTTCCGCTTCCAGGAGCTGGAGGGTGGCGGATCGAACGCCGGGGGAAATGGTGGGAAGCGGTCAGATGCGGCCCCAGCCACAAACCCGAGCGCACAATCTGATGTTGCTGGGGTAACTCCCCAGCAACAGCAACCTCAGCCGGGTACGGGTGAACCTCCCCGCTCGCTCGGCAACATCGTGTTTGACCAGAATGGCAATCTCGTCGGCGCCCAGCCGGGCGAGGCTCAGTCAGGCCAGAACGACAACGCCGCGGTTGCAGCCCTGCCGTCATCCGATGATCCGCAGGAAACCTACCGCAACGCCTACGAGTTCCTGATGGCGGGGGACTACAAGACCGCGGAAACGGGTTTCCGCAACTATCTGGTGCGCTTCCCGGAAGGCGAGCAGGCTCCAGACGCCAGCTTCTGGCTGGGTGACTCCGTGCTTCAGCAGGGACGTCACCAGGAAGCGGCCGAGATCTTCCTGAAGGCCAACAAGGATTATCCGAGCTCGCCCAAGGCTCCTGAAATGCTTCTCAAGCTTGGCGTGACGCTCGCCGCGATGAAGCAGAAGGACATTGCCTGTGCGACGTTCGATGAAGTAGGTACGCGCTATCCTGACCTCTCGAACGTTCTCAAGGAACGTGTGAAGCGCGAGCAGGCATCCGTCGGTTGCTGAACTGCACCTCTGATCTGACGACCGATTTCTCCGCCATTGATCTTGCAGGCAGGTCCTGCGCCGTGGTGGCCGTATCCGGAGGCGGAGACTCTCTCGCGCTCCTTTTGCTTCTCCGCGATTTTCTAGAGCAGCAACCCAGCCTCAAGCTCGATATTCTCGCCGTGACGGTGGACCATGGTCTGCGTCCGGAAGCGGCTGATGAAGCGCGCCAGGTAGCCAGGCTATGTGCCGAACTTGGCATCCGACACCGCACGATGCGCTGGGATGAACCCAAGCCCAGAACAGGCATTTCCGACGCCGCGCGGCAGGCCCGTCAGCGTTTGCTGGTTGAAGCTGCCACCGATGCTGGCGCTGACATCATTCTTCTTGGGCACACCGCCGACGATCAGGCCGAAACCACGCAGATGCGTCTCGCACGCGGAACGGGCAGGGGACTTGCCGGCATCGCGCCCGCGACCTTGTACGATCGCCGCGTCTGGTTCGTCCGTCCCCTCCTGAACATGCGGCGCGAAGAGCTTCGCAATTACCTCCGATCAAGGGCGGTGAGCTGGATTGATGATCCGTCCAACACGGACCCACACTATGAACGCGTCCGCGTGCGGCAGGCGCTGACCGAGGCCGACATTGCGCATCTGCTGGCCAGGGCGAGAGCCGCTGCCGACGAACGCGAGAGATTGGGTGCCGTGGTGGCCGACTGGATCCGCCAGCATGTCAGCCTCTGTTCGCAAGGCCTCTTCCGCCTGCCACTCCGGGAACTGCGGGAAATGCCTGAGGACGCGCGCCTCTATCTCCTGCGTGTTCTTCTGGCGGTTGCGGGCGGTGCAGCCCACTTCCCCGACGAGGCAAGTACGCTGGAGCTCCTGAAGGCTGTGCTGGGGGACGCTCGGCGCGCCACACTGTCGCGGTCAGTCGTCGCAAGAAATCGCGATCATCTTTACGTGCATCGCGAGAGCAGAAATCTCCCCCACGAAAATGTCGCAGACGGGCTGATCTGGGACCTGCGTTTCCGCGTCGCTGCTGCTCCCTCCGATCAAGACTTTGTCATCAAACCTCATGGTGCAGCCCTTTCATCGCAACGGGATTTTGCCGAAGCAGGCTTGCCGAACAGCATCGCGCGTGCGGCACTGGCGGCCGAACCGCTGGTTGAAACGATCGACGGATCGAAGGCGGGCGAGATATGCGTCGGATTGGACCGGGTGCTAGGTCCTTGGGTGACGCTGGTTCCGTCCTTTGACTATGAAGTTGCGTCGGCCATGTCAGCCATTGTGGGGATTGCGAATTTGCCGAAAAAGCCTTGGCTCCGCCATAAACAAGGTTGAAATAACCATATCTGCCTGGAATCGGCTTTTGGCTGGTCGGGCAACTTGGCAATGATGCGCTTGGTACCTATGTTAGGCTGAAGCGAAAGTCCCGTCTGGGTGCATACACGGAACGCACATGAATCCTAATTATCGTAATTTCGCGTTGTGGGCGATGATCGCAGTTTTGCTGATCGCGCTTTATCAACTTTTTGATACACCTCAGCAGCGGGGCTCCTCTAACGAGGTCGCCTATTCGCAGTTCCTTCAGGACGTGCAGGATGGCCGTGTTGATAGCGTGACGATTGCGGGTAACCGCATCACCGGCACCTATTCGGACAACCGCATGACCTTCCAGACCTACTCCCCCGGGGATACCTCCCTGGTTCAGCGGCTGGAGTCCAAGAAGGTAACGATCAACGCGCGTCCTGAGAGCGATGGATCGGGCTCGATCCTGAGCTACTTCATCTCGTGGCTGCCGATGATCCTGATCCTCGGTGTGTGGATTTTCTTCATGCGCCAGATGCAGTCCGGATCCGGCCGTGCGATGGGCTTCGGCAAGTCCAAGGCAAAGCTTCTGACGGAAGCCCACGGCCGCGTGACGTTCCAGGACGTCGCTGGCGTGGACGAGGCCAAGCAGGATCTGGAAGAGATCGTCGAGTTCCTGCGCGATCCGCAGAAGTTCCAGCGCCTGGGCGGCAAGATTCCGCGCGGCGTGCTGCTCGTTGGCCCTCCCGGAACCGGTAAGACGCTTCTCGCTCGTTCCGTGGCGGGTGAGGCGAACGTACCGTTCTTTACGATTTCCGGTTCTGACTTCGTCGAAATGTTCGTTGGTGTCGGTGCTTCCCGTGTGCGCGACATGTTCGAGCAGGCGAAGAAGAACGCACCGTGCATCATCTTCATCGACGAAATCGACGCCGTCGGTCGCCATCGTGGCGCTGGTCTCGGCGGCGGTAACGACGAACGCGAGCAGACGCTGAACCAGCTGCTTGTCGAGATGGATGGCTTCGAGGCCAATGAGGGCATTATCCTCATCGCTGCAACGAACCGCCCAGACGTCCTTGATCCCGCACTCCTGCGTCCGGGCCGCTTCGACCGTCAGGTCGTGGTGCCGAACCCGGATCTCTCGGGCCGCGAGCACATCCTCAAGGTTCACGTCCGCAATGTTCCGCTGGCGCCGAACGTCGACCTCAGGGTTCTGGCGCGCGGTACCCCGGGTTTCTCGGGTGCTGATCTCGCCAACCTGGTGAACGAAGCCGCCCTGATGGCTGCCCGCCGCAACAAGCGCCTTGTCACCATGCAGGAGTTCGAAGACGCCAAGGACAAGGTCATGATGGGCGCGGAACGCCGCTCCACGGCCATGACGCCGGAGGAGAAGGCTCTGACAGCTTATCACGAGGCTGGACATGCTGTTGTGGCGTTGAACGTTCCGGCTGCTGATCCGGTCCACAAGGCAACGATCATCCCGCGCGGTCGTGCACTCGGCATGGTCATGCAGCTGCCGGAAGGCGACCGCTACTCCATGAGCTACAAGTGGATGGTGTCGCGTCTGGCGATCATGATGGGCGGCCGTATTGCCGAGGAACTGAAGTTCGGCAAGGAGAACATCACCTCCGGCGCTTCTTCGGATATCGAGCAGGCGACGAAGCTTGCCCGCGCCATGGTCACGCGCTGGGGCTTCTCCGACAAGCTGGGCCAGGTTGCCTACGGCGACAACCAGGAAGAGGTCTTCCTCGGTCACTCCGTTGCCCGCACCCAGAACATGTCGGAAGAGACGCAGCAGCGGATCGACGACGAAGTCCGCCGTCTGATCGATGAGGCGAACGACAAGGCGCGCGAAATCCTGACGCAGCACCACGATGGCTGGATCGCAGTGGCCGAAGGGCTGCTCGAATACGAAACGCTTTCCGGCGAAGAGATCCGCGCCCTGATCCGTGGCGAAAAGCTGGTCCGCGGTACGGGCGACGATGCGCCGCCCACCCGTGGTTCGGCCGTTCCCAAGACCGGCGTCCGCAAGGAAGACAAGAAGGGCGGAGAAGAGCCTGAAGCCGGCATGGAGCCTCAGCCTCAGGGCTGACAAAGTCGATCGTTAGACGAGTTAAAAGGCGAGCGTGTTGAACATGCTCGCCTTTACCGTTAACCGAACGTTACCCAGTTGGCGTGTAATTGTTTCGATTGTGGCCGGGGGGGCAGGATAGGTTCGAAGGAAGCGATTCTGTGTCACGGAATGCGAAACCGCTGAATAAGACCAAGGATATGGCTAAGAAATACTTTGGAACTGATGGAATTCGGGGGCGGGCGAATCGTTTCCCAATGACACCGGAAGTGGCGATGCGTGTTGGCATGGCCGCTGGCCTCACCTTCCAGAACGGTGATCACCGCCATCGCGTTGTTATCGGCAAGGACACCCGTCTGTCCGGCTACATGATCGAGAACGCCCTGGTGTCGGGCTTCTGCGCCGCCGGTGTCGATGTGTTCCTGCTGGGCCCGGTGCCAACCCCTGCCGTTGCCATGCTGGCGCGGTCGCTGCGCGCTGATTTCGGCGTAATGATCTCGGCCTCACACAATCCCTTCCACGACAATGGCATCAAGCTCTTCGGCCCGGACGGCTTCAAGCTCTCCGACGACATCGAAGGCCAGATTGAGGCCATGCTCGACCGCGATATCGAGCTGTCGCTGGCAGATTCCTCAAACCTGGGCCGCGCCAAGCGTATCGACGGTGTGGATGACCGCTACATCGAATTTGCCAAGCGTACGCTCCCGAAGGACCTGTCGCTCGCCGGCCTGCGCATCGTTGTCGATTGCGCTAACGGCGCGGGCTACAAGGTAGCACCATCGGCCCTGTGGGAGCTTGGCGCCGAAGTCGTACCGATTCACGTGGAACCGAACGGCTTCAACATCAATGCCGACTGCGGCTCCACCGATCCGGCCAGCCTCGTGCAAAAGGTTCATGAAGTTCGTGCCGACCTCGGCATTGCGCTGGACGGCGACGCCGACCGCGTCGTGATCGTGGACGAGAATGGCGCGATCATCGATGGCGACCAGATTATGGCTGCCATTGCGCAATCCTGGCATGAGGACGAGCGGCTCCTTGGCGGCGGCATTGTCGCCACCGTGATGTCGAACCTCGGTCTCGAGCGCTTCCTGAACGGCCGTGGTCTTGATCTCCACCGCACGAAGGTCGGTGACCGCTACGTTGTTGAGCACATGCGCAACCATGGGTTCAACGTTGGCGGCGAGCAGTCCGGCCACGTGATCCTGTCGGATTTCTCGACCTCCGGTGACGGTCTTGTGACGGCCCTGCAGGTCCTGGCCTGCATCAAGCATCAGGATAAGCCCGCGAGCGAGGTTTGCCGCAAGTTTGAAGCTGTTCCGCAGGTTCTGAAGAACGTGCGTTTCTCGGGCGGCAAGCCGCTGGAGCGGTCGAACGTCAAATCGGCCATTGCTGCCGCCGAGGAAAAGCTCGGCAAGAGCGGCCGTCTGGTCATCCGTCCGTCTGGAACGGAACCGCTGATCCGCGTCATGGCGGAAGGCGATGATCTCGATCTCGTCAATGCTGTGGTGGACGACATCATCGACGCTCTGGGTGAAACCCGCAACGTCGCCTGATTGAACCAGCCACACTCTCTATCAAGCGGATCAATCTTGATGGGTTGGTCCGCTTTTTTGTGCCGGCTCGACTAGCACGAGCGACTTCCGTAATTTTACCCGTATACCGCGAAAGGACGACCGTGGACTAACCTTTTTGGTTACGGTTAATCCGGACTTAACCTTTTTACCCGACGATTAACCATAACAGACCGGCTTGGGGCGCTGGGTAGGCGCATGCCCCGTGGGGAAAAGGACATGCACAGAAAACTCAAACTCTTCGTTGTTGCTTCATTGCTCTTGGGAACATCCGGCGCGCTGGCCGCGGATATTCCGGTGCAGTATTCGGCGGTTGACGTACCCCCGCAGGCCTTCGCACAGTCATCGGTGCAGGACAGCTACTCAACCGCCGGCGGCTGGTATCTGCGTGGAGACCTCAACCATCACTGGTCGCAGGTGCGCGGGATCGAATACATCACCTATGGCGCCGGTGAGGTTGCCCCAGGCACGAACCAGTTCACCTGGACCGATCTGAGTGGCGCATGGTCGCTCGGCGCTGGCGTCGGCTACCAGATCAACCGCCACCTGCGTACGGATCTGACGGCCGACTACTGGTTCAAGTCTGATTTCCGCGGCTCGACCTCGGGCACATGTGCTTCCGGCGACCCATGCACCTCGTCCGATTGGTCTTCCTATCGTGCGCTGCTCGTGATGGCGAACGCTTACGTAGATCTCGGCACTTATGCTGGCGTAACACCCTATGTCGGTGGCGGTATCGGCGGCGCGTGGGTCAAGTGGAACGATCTGACCAACGAGACCGAGGACGGCTCGTGGGTGCATCGCGGCGGCAAGGGCTGGCGTTTCGCCTGGTCGCTGATGGCCGGTGCATCTTACTGCCTCACCGACACGCTGGAGCTTGATGCCGGGTACCGGTTCACCCGCATCCATGGCGGCAGGACGTTTGACCTTGCTGGCGCGGTAGGCCCGGGCTTCGACAGGGGCTTCAATGTCCATGAGGCACGCGCTGGCCTGCGCTACTCGTTCGGCGGACCGAGCCTGAACTGCGCGGCCCAGCCGCAGGAAGTTGCCTTCGAGCAGCCTTCCTACGAAGCGCCGGCTCCGGTCTACAAGTACTGACACTTACCGTTATCTGCATCTCACCAAGGCCGCCGTGCTCTCAGCACGGCGGCTTTTTTGCGCGTAAATCGTCCTCGGCCTGGTAACGAATTATTATCCTTAACCGTGCATTAACGCTCATGGTTAACACTGCGTGTGTCGGCAGAACCAGTAAGTGCGCTCTGCCGCGCTGTGGAGTCTTGGGATGCGTTATCTTCGAAATGTCGGTGTAACTGTTGTGCTTGGGGGAGTTCTGCTGGCCGGACAGGCCATGGCGGCGGACCTTGTAGCCGATATCGAGATGGAAGACGTTCCGGAACTTGCCGGCATCGAAACGGTGACCGGCTGGTACGCGCGCGGTGACATTGGCTATAACGCTGGGGTCAATGCCGACACCAGCTATCGCACATTCGACGGCAGCAGCTACACGACCCAATCCGGGGCAGGGGACTTCTCCAAGGATGTGAGCCTCAACCTTGGCGTCGGCTACACCTTCACCGACATGTTTCGTGCCGATGTGACTGTCGGCCGTATCTCCGCGGCCTTCGATGGCAGCGGCGCCTGCGATCCTTCCGCCCCCGTCGACTGCGAGCGGACCGCTCGGGCCGACTTCGCAGGCTATTCCGTCCTCGCCAACGCCTATGTCGACCTCGGCACCATCATCGGCCTGACGCCCTATGTAGGAGCGGGTGTAGGTTATACGTATCTGAAATGGGACGACATCCAGACGCAGAATCGCTGCGGCGGCATCCTTTGTGACGGCAGCGCGGTAACGTCTCATCCGGGCGAATCAGCTTGGCGTCCGACCTACGCGCTGATGGCCGGCGTTGCTTACGACGTCACTGACACCCTCAAGCTCGACATCGGCTACCGCTACTTGAACATCGACGGCGGTGGCATGTACGGCTGGGACGTCGCCAGTGCAGGCGCAACCGGTTTACAGGCTGAGCACGACAATATTTCCACGCACGAGATCCGTCTCGGCCTGCGCATTGCCTTCTGATTTCGTCGCTGCGCGCATTTCTGAAAAATCATAGCGATTTTCGGGCGGCTCAACTTTTGCCCTTGCGCCGATTTCTGCCTTCCTATATTTCCAGCGGCGGGCCACTCCTCCCCACCGAGGAGCGTGCTATCTGAAAGGATAGGTTCAACATGACTACGCTCGCTGCGCCGGCTTCGCGCCCGGCAAATCCCAATTTTTCTTCTGGACCCTGCGCAAAGCGCCCCGGCTGGCAGCTGGATGCTTTGAAAGACGCTCCCCTTGGCCGCTCGCATCGCGCCAAGGTCGGCAAGGAAAAGCTTGCCCGCGCCATCGAACTCACCCGTGAAGTTCTGCAGGTCCCCGCTGATTACCGTATTGGTATCGTACCTGCTTCTGACACTGGCGCTGTCGAGATGGCTCTGTGGTCGCTTCTTGGCGAACGCGGTGTCGACATGCTCGCCTGGGAGTCTTTTGGCTCTGGCTGGGTTACCGATGTTGTCAAGCAGCTGAAGCTCGCTGACGTCCGCCGCTTCGAGGCTGACTACGGCAAGCTGCCCGACCTGTCGCAGGTCGACTTCAACCGCGACGTTGTTTTCACCTGGAACGGCACCACCTCCGGCGTTCGCGTTCCGAACGCTGACTTCATCCCGGCTGACCGTCAGGGCCTGACCATCTGCGACGCCACCTCGGCTGCATTTGCTCAGCGTCTCGACTTCTCCAAGCTCGATGTCGTTACCTTCTCCTGGCAGAAGGTTCTCGGCGGAGAGGGCGGTCACGGCATGCTGATCCTTTCGCCCCGCGCGGTTGCCCGCCTCGAGTCCTACTCGCCGGCTTGGCCGCTGCCCAAGATCTTCCGCATGACCAAGGGCGGAAAGCTGATCGAAGGCATCTTCAAGGGCGAGACGATCAACACGCCGTCCATGCTCTGCGTGGAAGATTATCTTGATGCGCTTGAGTGGGCGAAGTCGCTCGGTGGCCTCGACGCTCTGGTCGCTCGTGCCGACGAAAACGCTGCTGTGCTGAACAACTTTGTTGAGTCCAGCACCTGGCTCGCAAACCTTGCTCAGGATCCGGCCACCCGTTCCAACACGTCGGTCTGCCTGACGATCGTTGACGAAGCCGTCAACAAGCTGGACGCCGACGCACAGGCCGCTTTCGCCAAGGGCATCGTTTCCCGCCTCGAGAAGGAAAAGGTCGCCTACGACATCGGCGCATACCGCGACGCACCGTCCGGTCTGCGCATCTGGACCGGTGCTACGGTCGAGAAGTCTGATCTGGAAGCACTCCTGCCATGGCTCGAGTGGGCATTCCAGGAACAGAAGGCCGCTCTGCAGGCCGCTTGATACAGAGGGCTGCGTAGCGACGCAGCCCCATCAACTCCTCGCAATTCTGCTGTTGTCAAACCGCATCCAGGTACATCCGGCTATTCCCGGCATGATGGATGCTCAGAAGGAGCCCTGATATGGCACCTCGCGTTCTCGTTTCCGATGCACTGTCGCCAACCGCCGTTGAGATCTTCCGCAAGAACGGCATCGAAGTCGATTATGAGCCGAACCTCGGCAAGGACAAGGAGAAGCTCCTGTCCGTCATCGACAAGTACGATGGTCTCGCCATCCGCTCGGCCACCAAGGCCACCGAAAAGCTGATCGAAGCTGCGACCAACCTGAAGGTTATCGGCCGCGCTGGTATCGGCGTCGACAACGTTGACATCCCGGCTGCATCGCGCCGCGGTATCATCGTCATGAACACGCCCTTCGGCAACTCGATCACGACTGCAGAACATGCAATCGCGATGCTCTTCGCCGTTGCCCGCCAGATCCCGGAAGCAAACGCTTCCACCCATGCCGGCAAGTGGGAAAAGAACCGCTTCATGGGTGTCGAGATCACCGGCAAGACGCTGGGCATCATCGGCTGCGGCAACATCGGCTCGGTCGTTGCAATGCGCGCTGTCGGCCTCAAGATGCATGTCGTCGCTTTCGATCCGTTCCTCTCGGCAGACCGTGCGGAAGAGCTGGGTGTTGAAAAGGTTGAGCTCGACGATCTCTTCGCCCGCGCTGACTTCATCACGCTCCACACGCCGCTGAACGACAAGACCCGCGGCATCATCAATGCTGCCTCCATCGCCAAGATGAAGGACGGCGTGCGCATCATCAACTGCGCCCGCGGTGAGCTGGTTGTCGAAGCTGACTTGGTTGAAGGCCTGAAGTCCGGCAAGGTTGCCGGCGCTGGTATCGACGTGTTCGCAGAAGAGCCCGCCACCAACAGCGCGCTTTTCAATCTGCCGAACGTCGTCTGCACCCCGCACCTCGGCGCATCCACCACGGAAGCTCAGGAAAACGTTGCCCTGCAGGTTGCAGAGCAGATGTCGGACTACCTGACCAAGGGTGCCGTCACCAACGCGATCAACATGCCTTCGATCACGGCTGAGGAAGCACCGCGCCTGAAGCCTTTCGTGAAGCTCGCCGAAGTTCTGGGCTCCTTCGTTGGCCAGATGACCGACGAACCGATCGATGAGATCGAGATACTGTTCGACGGCTCGACCGCCACGATGAACACCCGCGCCCTGATCAGCGCAGCCCTTGCCGGCCTCATCCGCCCGCAGGTTTCCGATGTGAACATGGTGTCGGCGCCGATCATGGTGAAGGAGCGTGGCATCATCGTTTCCGAGATCAAGCGCGACAAGTCCGGTGTGTTCGACGGCTACATCAAGCTGACCGTCAAGTCGAAGACGCGGACCCGCTCCATCGCAGGCACCTGCTTCTCCGACGGCAAACCGCGCTTCATTCAGATCAAGGGCATCAATCTTGATGCTGAGGTTGGCGAGCACATGCTCTACACGACCAATCCGGATACGCCTGGCATCATCGGTCTGCTCGGCACGATCTGCGCGAAGCACAACATCAACATTGCCAACTTCCAGCTCGGCCGTGACCATCCGGGTGGCGATGCGATCGCTCTGCTCTACCTCGATGAGGCTGTTCCGCAGGCGTTCATCGACGAAGTTCTGGCAACCGGCAAGATCAACGCCGCACGCCCGCTGCGTTTCAACATTGGCGCCTGATCAGGCCTGCCACTGATACGAATGCAAAGGCCGCGAAGCTCCCGCTTCGCGGCTCTTCTTATTTACGGAAGTTTGGCGCCTGCAGCGCGACGTCCGCTCCACTCGGCGATCGTGATGCCGATCACCACGAAGACAAGCGCCATTACATGGTAGGTGTGGAGCGCTTCTCCAAGGATTGCGACTGACAGCAGCGTCCCGAACACGGGGATGAGGTTGACGAAGAGCCCGGCGCGGTTGCTGCCGATAAGCTCCGTCCCGCGGATGAAGAACACCTGCGACAGCACCGATGGAAACACCGCGGCGTATAAGGCGATCACCCAACCCTGCAGGTCTGGCATGAAGGCATTGCCGGTTGCATATTCCCAATAAAGGAAGGGTATGGCCGCCAGAGAGCCCGCGAACGAAAAGACCGTCGCCGTGCTCAGCCAGTGGATCTGCGGCCTCAGCCGCAGCATCGCGGTATAGGTAGCATAGCAGCACATGGCCAGGAGCATCAGCGCATCGCCGAAGTTGAGGTCAAGCTGCGCCAGTCGCTCAAGCTCGCCATGGGTGGCAGTCAGCGCCACGCCCACGAGCGAGATCGCAAAACCCAAAATCTGCAGCCATGTCGCCTTGAGCCGGAAAAGGACAAAATTCAGGACGATGATGAGCATCGGGATAGCCGCCTGCTCGATCGAGACGTTCACGGCGGATGTGTATTCGAGCGCCTTGTACATGATGGCTGCGAACCCGGTGAACCCGGTCGCGCCTAGAAACAGCATGAGCCAAAGGTTCTTTCGGATGACAGGCCAGTCACGCCGGACATGCTTCAGGCCAAAGGGAAGGAGTAGGAGGAACATGATCCCCCACCGCAGAAGATTGAGCGAGAATGGGGAGACATGGCCCAACGCAAGCCGGCCGGCTACAGCATTGCCGCCCCAGAACAGGGTGGTGAGAACAAGAAGAACGTAAGCAGACTGGTGCATGAGGCGGTGATGACTGTGCTGGATATGGCAGAGAACCTGCCACTTTGGTGCGGATGGCTTGAGCGGAGGAACTTATCCCATTTGAACAGCATGGCAATCCGGGAGGAATGGATTACGGGGTGTTCCTCTGTTATCGACAGCAGAGACCCTTCAACCTAGGCAATTTTGCCGCCACAGTGAAAGAAGTGTCGCATCATTACAATCTTGGCGCTATAGAGCCTTTGGTTTCGATCAGAGGGCTGGCAAACGCCTCGCCCGCGGAAGGAAGCAGGAATGGCAAACGTCGTAGTCGTCGGCTCGCAATGGGGCGACGAAGGTAAGGGTAAAATCGTTGACTGGCTTTCTGAGCGCGCTGACATCGTCGTGCGTTTTCAGGGGGGGCACAATGCCGGCCATACGCTCGTCATTGATGGCACAAGCTACAAGCTCTCGCTTCTCCCATCGGGAGTGGTGCGTCCGGGCAAGCTGTCTGTCATCGGCAATGGTGTTGTTTTCGATCCTCACGCCTTTGTGGCGGAGATCGGACGTCTCGCAGAGCAAGGCGTGACGGTGAGCCCCGAGACCTTGAAGGTCGCCGAGAACACCCCGCTCATCCTGTCCCTGCACCGCGAGCTCGACGGCTTCCGCGAGGATGCCGCTTCTGCCTCCGGCACGAAGATCGGCACGACCCGTCGCGGCATCGGCCCAGCCTATGAAGACAAGGTTGGCCGCCGCGCCATCCGCGTTCTGGATCTGGCGGACCTCGATACGCTGCCGGCCAAGGTCGACCGCCTTCTCACGCACCACAACGCACTGCGCCGTGGCCTCGGCCATGCTGAAGTCTCGCATGAGACGATCATGGAAGAGCTGACGTCTGTCGCCGACAAGATCCTGCCCTTCGTGGACCGCGTAGGAAACATTCTGGAAGACGCACGCCGTGCCGGCAAGCGCATCCTGTTCGAGGGCGCTCAGGGCACGATGCTCGACATCGATCATGGGACTTACCCGTTCGTGACGTCTTCCAATACCGTTGCAGGTCAGGCTTCTCCGGGCTCCGGCCTCGGACCTCACGCCATCGACTATGTGCTCGGCATCACCAAGGCCTATACGACCCGCGTGGGCGAGGGTCCGTTCCCGACGGAACAGACGGGCGAGATCGGCGACTTCCTCGGCACCAAGGGCCACGAGTTCGGCACAGTCACGGGGCGCAAGCGCCGCTGCGGCTGGTTCGACGCCGTTCTGGTGCGCCAGGCTGTCATCGCCAACGGCATCACCGGTATCGCTTTGACCAAGCTCGACGTGCTCGACGGCCTGGAAGAGATCAAGGTTTGCACGGGTTACAAGCTTGATGGCAAGGTGATCGACTACCTGCCGGCAAGCCAGGGTGCCCAGGCGCGTCTCGAGCCGATCTACGAAACCTTCGAAGGCTGGAGCGAGACCACCAAGGGCGCGCGCAGCTGGAACGATCTGCCGGCACAGGCAGTGAAATACGTACGGAACATCGAGGAATTGATCGGCGCGCCGGTTGCAATTCTCTCGACCAGCCCCGAACGCGAAGACGCAATTTTGGTGACGGATCCCTTCCAGAACTGATGGAGGGTTCCCGTGAACTGGCGGTCCCCCGGTATCGGGGCCGCCAGCTTGCTTTAGAGTCACCACAATTTTGTGTATGAAGCCATCAGGGAGCGACAGGGTAGGAACGGAAAGACAAGCATGGCAGATTTTGCTGCGGTTCTGCGGAAAACGATAGCGACGCTGGCGGAAAATACTCCGGAAGCGCGCGACCGCATCTATCAGAAGGCTCGCTCCACAATTGAAGCCAAGCTGAAGGCAGTTTCTCCGCCCCCGCCCCAGCACGTCGTCGACCGCCAGATGAAGGTGCTCGAGGATGCGATCGCTGAGGTAGAGGCGGAATACGCTCCTCCCGCACCGGCTGAGGATAGGCTGGACGGGCTGGATGAGGTTCTGCGGGATCTGGAAGCTCTTTCCAGAGTGCCATCGAACGCAAGCTGGAGCACCACGGAAAATCCCGCCACGGCGCCTGCGCCACTGGTTGCAGCGAATGCACCTGCACCGAAGGCTCCTGAACCGGTTGCGACACAGCCGAAGGCTGAACCTGTCGCGGCGGCGAAGCCCACGTCGCCCGAACCTGTTGTCGATGAGCCCTCCGACGAGGTGACTGACGAGCCTGAGCTCGATACTGAGGACGCTCACGACGATAATTTTGATGACCTTGTTCACAGGGTGGATGAGCCCGTTCAAGCCCAGCCCGCGCGCAAGGCAGAAGTCGAAGCCCCGAAAGCGAAAAAGCCTGCCGACGATGAGATTCACCTCGACGTCAAGCGGCCTCCAGCACCTGCAAAGAAAGCGAACGCGGCTGCAGATCCCGTGCTCGACGCGTTGCACGAGCGGCCGGCACTGCGTGAACTACGAGAACGAAAGGCCAAGCGCTCGCTCAAGAAGCCATTGCTTGCGGCCGCTGCCGTTCTGTTGATCTGTGCGGTTGCTGCGGGTGGCTGGTTCTATCGCGACCAGGTGATGGAGCTTGCCGGTGGCTCCGGTAGTGATGAGGTGGCGGCAGACAGTTCAACCCCAGCCGAAACGGTGGCAGCAGCCGCAGACCAGAATGCGACCGCACAGTCTGCCTCGCAGAGCGCTCAGCAGCGCAAGCTGACGCAGCGCCTGTTGCCCGACGGCTCGGAGGTCGATGAAGGACCTGCTTCCGAGAATCCGACGCTTGGTGAGGGTACGTCCATCGCCGCATCCAGCGAGAGGGTTGCTGCTGCAGGTCCGCAGGAAACCAATAGCGAGCCAGCGGGGAACAACCAGCCTGCTGTTGCGGTGGGCCAGAAGGCAATCTTCTACGAAGAACGCACGATCCAGGAACAGGCATCGGCTAGCGACGGAAATGTTGTCTGGAGCATCCAGCAGGAATCGCCGGGTGCCGACCTGCCGCCCGAGCCCGTCATCTACGCTGAGGCAACGATCCCCAGCAAGCGGATGCGCCTGAAGATGTCGATCCGTCGGAACGTCGACCAGTCCCTGCCGGCGAGCTACATCGCTGAGCTGATCTTCCTGACGCCGGAAGATTTCCCCGGTGGAGCGGTTGGGAGCGTCGCGAGTGTCTCGCTGAAGCGCACGGAGCAGGATGCCGGCAACCGCCTGTTGGGTGTGCCCGCCAAGATCGCCGACGGCTTCTTCCTGGTAGCGCTGAGCGACAATAAGGCGGACGTGGAAGCCAACAATCTTCTGCTCGGCCGTATGGAATGGATCGACATTCCGATCGTATACACGTCCGGTCGCCGCGCCCTGATCACGCTTGAAAAGGGCGTTCCAGGCAGCGCCGTATTCAATGATGCGGTGAATGCCTGGAAACAGGCAATGAGCGGGTAAACACCGCCGGGAAACCGACAGTCCGGAACTCATGCAAAGAAAAGGCCGCGCGAAGCGGCCTTTTTCATGTGTGGTTGACTGCCTTGAGCGGTTCCAGGAAAAGTGGGAACCGGTTTTCCGTCCGGAACCGCGAGAAAACAAAGAGTTAGCGGTTCCAGGAAAAGTGGGAACCGGTTTTCCGTCCGGAACCGCGAGACAAAGAGTTCGAGCAGTTCAGAGCTTCTGTGAAAGTCCGAACTGGTCTGGGCTAGGCCGGCAGGGCTTCCCGCCCCATGCTTTCCGCCTGGCGCTTTGCCGAAGCCTTGATCGCGTCCTGCACCTTCTCGAAGGCTCTCACCTCGATCTGGCGCACGCGTTCGCGGCTGATCTCGAATTCACCGGAAAGCTCCTCAAGCGTCAGCGGGTCTTCCGACAGACGCCGAGCCTGGAAGATGCGGCGCTCACGATCGTTCAGAACGCCGAGAGCATCGTCCAGCATGCGCTTGCGCTGCTCCAGCTCGTCCTGCTCGATGAGCATGCTCTCCTGGCTCTCGCGGTCGTCCACGAGCCAGTCCTGCCATTCGCCGGACTCACCCTCGGATGCGCGGATCGGAGCGTTCAGCGAAGCGTCGCCGGAAAGGCGGCGGTTCATCGAAACAACCTCATCCTCGCTCACATGCAGCCGGGTAGCGATTTCCTTCACCTGATCAGGGGTGAGGTCGCCGTCACCGAGCGCCTGGATCTTGCTCTTTGTCTTCCGGAGGTTGAAGAACAGGCGCTTCTGGTTCGCAGTCGTGCCCATCTTCACGAGGCTCCACGATCGCAGGATGTATTCCTGGATCGAGGCCCGGATCCACCACATGGCATAGGTGGCCAGCCGGAAGCCGCGCTCCGGTTCGAACTTCTTCACGGCCTGCATCAGGCCGACGTTTCCTTCGGAAATGACTTCCCCGATCGGGAGTCCATAGCCACGATACCCCATTGCTATCTTGGCAACGAGCCTCAAGTGGCTGGTAACAAGCTTGTGTGCAGCATCAGAGTCGCCATGCTCCTGATAGCGCTTGGCGAGCATGTACTCTTCTTCAGGCTGCAGCATCGGAAAGCGGCGGATCTCCTCAAGATAACGCGCCAGTCCGCCTTCACCGGAAACTACACTTGGCAATGTCTGGGCCATTAAGCACCCTCCTATCACTCGTGCCCCCAAATGCGGCGGGCAAATACGCAGCCGCTCCCCTGAGCGCACTACGTACGACATATATAGGTAGATTGCGGCGAAATTTAAAGCATAGCCCTGCAATCCCGTCGCATGGGCGGGGCAGGCTATAAGGGCAGGTCATTTCAATGACCCTGAGATAGTCGTTCAGAGCGCAGAAAACAAGTGTTGAAGCGTTGCCATGTCCTCGGGCAGGGGAGCTTCAAAGCGCATCATCTCGCCAGTGACGGGATGGCGGAAGGCAAGCAGCCGCGCATGCAGCGCCTGCCGCTCGAAGCTTTCCACCGCCGTTCGCAACTCTTCCGGTAACTTGTTGACCTTTGTGCGGAATGATCGCCCATAGGCCTGATCGCCGATCAGCGGATGCCCGATGTGGGCCATGTGGACGCGGATCTGATGCGTGCGGCCCGTCTCGAGCCGGCACTCGACCAGCGACGCGATGGGACTGTTCGCGTCGCCGTACCGCTCCAGCAATGTGTAATGCGTGATCGCATGGCGTGCGTCCGGCCGCCCCTGCGGCACAACGGCCCGCATCGTGCGATCCTGATTGGAGCGTCCGAGCCAGGTCTCGATGACGCCGGTCACCCGGCTGGGCGCACCCCAGACGAGCGCTACATAGGCACGCTCCAGGTCCCCGTTGCGTCCGTGGTCGGCAAACGCTTCCGCCAGCGAACGATGTGCCTGGTCCGTCTTGGCAACGACAAGAACGCCGCTCGTGTCGCGGTCGATGCGGTGGACGATGCCTGGCCGCCGCACGCCGCCGATCCCGGACAGGGACGCACCGCAGTGATGGATAAGCGCGTTGACGAGCGTGCCTGTCCAGTTGCCGGGACCGGGATGAACGACGAGACCCACCGGCTTGTTGATGACGATCAGGCTGTCATCCTCGTAGAGCACGTCGAGCGGGATGTCCTCGCCCATGGGTTCCGGCGCTTCTGGCTCGGGCATGTTGATGCAGCATACGTCACCCTCGGCAACCTTCTGCTTGGGCTCCGTCACCACGCGGTCATTGAGCGTCACGCTGCCGCCGCGCACGAGCGCCTGGATGCGGTTGCGGGAAAGTTCCGGAGCAAGCGTGGCGGCAAGCCACTGGTCCAACCGGCTGCCCTGAGCATCCGCATCGGCATGCAGCACTTTCCATTCAGCCATCTCTTCGTTATCAGAAGCGTGCATCACGAACCTTTCGGCGACAGGACAGCCATGAACGGGGAAGCCCCAGACCACCTCGAAGAAGAAAAGACACTGGATCCAGCTGCTGAGAACGTGCGTCGCAAGATGTTGCGATTCATGTTCATCAACCTGGGCATCCTTTTCTTTGCGCTTATGGCCGTCATGGTTGCGCTTGTCTACAAGTCCTTCGGCCCATCGCCAAGTGACACGGTCACGCAGGCTCCGCCGTCGAGCGAGATGATCTCGGGCAGCATTCTGTTGCCTCCGTCGTCACAGGTGGTGTCCCAGTCCCTCGACGGCAACCGAATCACGCTTCACATCCGTCGCAATGGCGGCGGCGAATCGATTCTCCTCTACGATCTGACGGAACGCCGCGTAATCGGGAATTTTGAGATCGGCTGGCAGGGGCAGTAGCCCCAGCTATTCCGGGCTTCGCGCATCTTTCTTCACAGATACCGAGAAAATCACGAAGGAAGGTGTTGCATTCAACGCGAGGCCCGTCTATATCGCGGCAACTGCTGATGCTCCCATCGTCTAGCGGTCTAGGACGCCGCCCTCTCACGGCGGAAACAGGGGTTCGATTCCCCTTGGGAGTACCATCTTTCTATTGAAGATTATTAGAGATTTTCGCGGATAGAAAGCTTCTGTCTTTCGTGCAGAAGATTGGCCGCAGTCGTTTTTGACTCCTCCGTCTTGAACCCTCCTTATCGTCCAACTTCTCCTTTGGCTTGGGGTACTCGTCCCTGCGCTCTTCTGTTGCCTGGCGCAAGTCGCCAGTCTATTGCTGAAACTCGTGCAGCTGCCATCCGGAATGATCAATTTGCAATTCAATATAAGTATAATATGAATATAAACAAATATACTTACAATTTATAAGAGTTGACATTTGGATTATTTATGTATTCAAGGGTGCTCTATTATTTTTCTGGTGGGTAATCTGTATGCGCCTTTTGGTTGAATCTGAAAAGACGCCGATTGCAGGCGGAAGCACCGAGGATGAGTTGGTGCGATTGGGTGTAATTGGAATCTCCTGGGCAGGGGTTATGACCAGCGCGGGGGTCGGGTGCGCTATTGGTAGCCTGGGTGGCCCGATTGCCAAACTAGCTGGCTGCGGAATTGGTATGGGGGCGGGTCTCGTCGCCGGCATCCTTGGCGCGATGGGGTCCGTTGTTCGAACAAATTTCGCTTAAGCTTTTCAAAATACGCTTGCTAAGGGGTATTCTATGCGCTGTTTGGATGAAGGTGATCTGACGACAATCGGTGGCGGTCATTTAGATGAAGAAGACGCAAGAGGGGCAGCCGTAGCCGCAGGTGCGACGCTTACCGGGGGCGCGGTGGGCTGCCTTGCGGGAGGCTTTTTGGGTCCTGTGGGGGGTCTCGTTGGATGCGGGGTTGGGGCAGCACTCGGGCTTAGCTGTGGGGTAGTCCATCATTTCATCACTACGCATAACTGAATATATACTTTGTTCATTCAGCATAAACTGAACCGATAGCTCTGGTCTGTATTGCGTTTGATTTAAGGAGCTCGGTTGCGTTACTTGAACCCTCTTGAATTGAAGCTGGCGGCTTGTACGGTGAGCGGAGCGAGCGGGCCGTCGGCTGCCATAGGTGTGACCGGCATGTTCACGCTCAGTACTGCCGGGTGCGCCATTGGCCGCGTCTTCGGCCCTTGCGGGACACTGCTCGGTTGTGGGGTCGGAATGGTGCTGGGGGGTAGTCTTGGTCTGATGCACCACTTATCTCAAAGCCACCAATAGATTAGAATAATAATTATATATTTATTGTATTTTTACTGAGGGGCTTTGTTGAGTTTATGAGATTTTTGGAACGACGCGAGATCGCGTTGGCTGCTGGTGGCAACGATCAGATTAAGGCAGCGCTAGGAATGGGGGCGTGGGGTGCCGCGTCGGGGGCTGGGTCGGACTTGTGGCTGGATTGTTTTTCGGCCCGGTGGGAAGCCTTGCCGGTAGTGCCATCTGGGCGGCTGTCGGCGCGTTGGGTGCTGGCGCGGGCGGCGGGGCAGCCGGGTACTATATATCCCGTTATTTTAAACGAGCGTAATTGAGGCAGCGGGCGCTGAGCGGCTGGGCGCTGCTTCTTATTCTTTAGACCGACGAGCGATATACGAGGTTTAAATGCGACCACTACGTAACTGCGAACTGACGACCGTGTCAGGAGGCGATAAAGAAGGCATTTCCGTCGCAGTTGGGCTTGCGGGCGGTTTGACCGGCGGCATAGAAGATGGGCTTACTGGAATATTTGTTGGTCCAATCTGCACACTTGCCATGGCCGGAATAGGCTACACGATTGGGCTTGGCACTGGCGTCATACACTACTTTCTGAACCGCTCTCACACTTCTGGGGACACCACCTAGGTTGGTCGAGCGCTCGTACATCTGCAATCAGAAGCCATTATACAATAGTTCAGGTAAACTAGAGGTGTTTATGAGACGGTTGGATCAAGATGAGCTGATCGATGTAGTGGGTGGTAGGTCGCTTTTGTACACGATCTACCTGGGAGTGTGGGGCGCAGTGGTAGGTGCTGCAGCGGGATGTACCGGCGGGATGATCGTGGGCCCGTTTGGTAGCGTGATCGGTTGCGCCCTTGGGGCTGCCATTGGCGGTGGAAGTATGGGCGCTGGAGGCGGGGCCATCGGATACTTACTAACCGGTGAGCAGAAGAAGGTGGATACATCGAAGTCATCGCCCGGCGCTCTGGCATAAATACATGACTTAGCGGGTATGGATCTTCTTAGATCGCCAAATTGGCGGGGCGTCCTATTTCAGAGTGGACGCACGTGTTCACAAAAATTCCACGGAAGTATTAAAAAGAATTTATTTTAACTGGTGTGAAGCACTTAGTCGTTTCTATGAAATCAGCTGCGGAGTTGGTGCAAAACCTTCTTCGTACCAACCGTTCTGGCGCTGCAAAGCAGCTAGTTCAGTCAGAAATATGAGAGATAAACAATGTTGCGAGTTGGTAAACGCTGCCTGGCGCGTGTGTCGGGTGGCGCAATTCTTGGTCCGTCTGTTGCCATTGCTTCGCCCGTAGGCGTGCTGGAAGCAAGGGTAGGCGGAGTAGGTGGGGCTTTCACAACTGCCGGCTTTCTGCCGATAAGTGCGGGCGCCGATGCTCACAGCGTCCTCGGCGAGGGTCTGGTCCAGTGCGTTCAGTACCGGGGCTCCAAGGGCTGACGGTGTTGTACCGTTCCGAATACACTCGTCAAAAGTATACCTAGAGGGGAACCATGCGGCAATTGCACAACACAGAACTGGAAAACGTTACAGGCGGCTGGGACGGGGAGTCGATGAGGGAGGGTATCCTTGGAGGGTGTATTGTGGGCGGGCTTACCGCGGCGGTGTTAGCCGGTCCGGTGGGGGCGGCTGTTGCTGGCGGAGTTGGCTGCGCGTTCGGGACCACGCTTGGTTTGATTTACAACCTTCTAGATCTGATCAAGCATCCCACCGGGTAACCAGCGAACGAACGGCATTCACCGCGACATTCGCAACAATGACTAAACTATGCGGGGCAGCTTTTGGAGCGACCAGGTCAAAGCTCATTGTTTCTCTTTAAAGCAAATGACGAGCGAAGGAATGGGTGGGCTGTTCAGTCCCATCTGCCCCGCAGCATTTCCTTGAACGTAGCGGCTTGGGTATCGAGCGCGGCGCTGTTGGCGGCTGCATTGTTTCTCTTCTTCGGCGAGTATACCCGCCTTGTGAGAGCCGAAGGCGTAATGCTTCCGGTGGGTGGTCTAGCCCGCCTTACAGCGCCGTCAAGTGGCTGGATCAAGTTGAAGCGCGTGCAGGAGGGGGATGCGGTTCAGGCTGGCAACGTTCTGTATACGCTTTGCGTGGACTACATCACCGAGAACGGCTGGGTAAACAAAGCAGGCCTCAACCTGCTGCGCATGCAAAGGCAGGAAGTTTCTGACGCGATCGAGCGGCAACAGACTCTCTCCAGGATCGAAAAGCAGCAGCTTTCAGACGAACTGGAAGATGCGAGACAGGAGCAGGCGCATCTGGGATCCTATCGGGCACTTCTGCGCAAGTTCACGGTCGCGCTGGAAAAGAACGCGATACGTCAGGAGGATCTGATCGCCAAGGGGCTCGCCACCCTTGGACAGGTGGAAACGCGCCAGCAGGCCCACATGTCCTACCAGCTCCAGTTGGAGGCAGCGGAGCGTGACCGGCTGCAACTGCGCGCCCGCATCAACCAGCTGGAACACCGGCTGCAGATGCACGACCGGACTGCCGAAGCAAGGATCAGCGAACTTCGCCAGCGGCTGGTGGAAATTGATCGCCAGATGTTTGAAGGCGAAGGCCGAAGCGAGATTCAGATCGTCGCTCCTCGGGCCGGTGTGGTCACCGCCGTGATGGCGGACGAGGGGCAGATGGTCCAGGCGGGGTTTCCTCTGCTTACGATTGTGCCGAAGGATGCCCATCTGCAAGGAAATCTCCTGGTGCCGAGCACCGGCATCGGTTTCATCCGTGCGGGCGACGAGGTGCTGATGCGCTACGAAGCCTTTCCCTACCAGAAATTCGGCCAGTTCGGCGGCAGGATCGTTTCCATCTCCGGCGCCGCGCTGAACCAGGACGAACTCAGTACGCTTATCTCTCAAAGGTTCTCCGGCCCCGCAGGAACCTTCTACCTTGTAACCATTGAGCCGAATGAAACGGTCGCCGAAACGACTGCTCAGTTGCCGCCGGGCATGCGGTTTGAAGCCCATGTGCGCACAGAAACTCGAAAGCTTTATGAGTGGTTGTTGAATCCGCTCTCGCGCGTAACCGGCAGAATAGCGGATCTTTGACGTGGCAAATCCTTCCATGCCTCTTGCGGATGCACTGCGTCACCGCACCCCCATCCTATTGCAGTCTGAAGCAGCAGAGTGCGGGCTCGCCTGCCTGCTGATGGTGGCCGGACACCGCGGCCGCCACCTGGATATGACGTCCGCACGGCAGCGTTTCACCATCTCCATAAACGGTATGACGCTGGCGGATATCATTGATGTCGGCCGTGAACTGGGGATGGCCTCGCGGGGATTGTCCCTCGATCTCGACGAACTCAAGCTGCTGCGTTTACCGTGTATTCTGCATTGGGATCACAGCCACTTCGTCGTGCTCGTCCGGGTGGACGCGAAGGGCATCGTCATTCATGACCCGGCGGCCGGGCGCCGCACGATTCCGTTCGCCGAAGTTGGGAAGCGTTTTACCGGGGTCGCATTGGAGGCTTGGCCAGACCTAAGCTTCGAGAAGCGTGATGAGCGCCGGTCGATCAGCGTCTTGGATCTGGTGAAACGAACGTCTGGTCTCGGACGTGCCGCGATCCAGATCCTTGCCATTTCGGCGCTTCTGGAGATGGTCGGCATCGCCATGCCGTTCGCTTTTCAGATCGTTCTGGACGAAGTGATTGTCGTGGCAGACCGCGACCTCCTGCTGACTGTGGTCATCGGCCTTGCCGGGCTTCTTTTCCTGCAGGCGATGCTCGGCTTCATCCGCGCATGGTCGACCCTTGTCTTGAGTTCCACCCTGAGCCTGCAATGGAAGGCGGGGCTTTTCGACCGCCTCATGCAGCTGCCGCTAGGCTTTTTCGAAAAGAGGCACGTTGGCGACATCGTTTCGCGTTTCGACTCGCTCGACCAGATCCAGCAAACGCTGACTGCCCGCGTGCTGATGGCCGTCCTCGATGGCGTCATGGCGCTGGCGCTGCTCGCCGTCATGATTGCTTATGGCGGCTGGCTCGTTCTCATCGTGGCCGTATCCGTGACACTTTATGTGCTTCTACGGGTTGCAACTTATCCTGCCTACCGCTCCCGGTCGGAGCAGGCGATCCACAATGCCGCGCGAGAAAGCTCGCACTTTCTGGAATCCATTCGCGGGATCTCCAGCCTGAAGGCTCTCTGCCTGGAGCACCGGCGCAAGGAAACCTGGATCAACCACCTGGTCGCGCGCATTGCGGCTGACGTGCGGGTGCGCAAGCTGGACGCCATCTTTGCCACCTTGAGTGGTTGCCTGCTGGGGGGCGACCGCATCCTGCTTATCTATTTCGGTGCCGCGGCAGTGATGGCAAACAGCATGACGGTAGGAATGCTCATCGCGTTCCTGTCTTATCGCGATCAGTTTACCCAACGCATTGCCGGTCTCATTGACGCGATGATGATCGCGCGGATGCTGTCGCTCCATGGCGAACGTATTTCGGATATCGCGTTGGCAGTTCCGGAAAAAGGCCCGTCGTCATTGGAAGCATCCGGCAGTGCCATGGCTGTTCGCGAGAGTACGAACGTCCACCTGAGCCTGAAAAACGTTTCCTTCCGATACGGCGACAATGAAGCCTTTATCCTGAACGATTTCTCCATGGATGTGCGGGAAGGCGAATGCATTGGCATTGCCGGACCTTCCGGTGCGGGTAAGTCCACGCTTCTGAAGATCGCGGCGGGGTTGAACGAGCCAACGTCAGGCAACGTGTTGTTCAACGGCGCTTCTGTTGCCTCAATGGGACTTGCAGTCTATCGCAGGAACGTTGCCTGCGTGCTGCAGAACGATCGGCTGTTTACCGGTTCGATAGCCCAGAATATCGCGGGCTTCGCAGACAAGGTTGACATGGAGCGCGTGGAGGAATGCGCGCGGCTCGCGGCGATCCATGAGGAAATTCTGTCGTTCCCCATGGGCTACGAGACCTTTGTCGGAGACATGGGCAGCAGCCTGTCAGGTGGCCAGACGCAACGTGTAATTATCGCCCGTGCGCTCTATCGCTCACCAAAGATCCTGATCATGGACGAGGCGACGAGCCACCTGGATAACGAGAACGAGGCGCGTATCAACAACTCCATCCGGGCATTGAAGATCACGCGCATCCTCGTCGCGCATCGCCAGACCAGTCTTGATGTTGCCGATCGCGTTGTCCACCTGACGCGGGCCAGCGAGTGACGATTATCCTCTTTTGAGCAAACGCTGGACGCCGGGACGCAACGATGTATTCCAGCCAGGAAGTTCAAAACCGAACGTAGCCTTGAACTTCTCGCAACTGAGGCGCGAATTCTGGGGCCGGAGGGCTTTGGTTGGATAATCTCGGGTGAGAACATCGGCGACCTTTGCCTTTGGACCGCCGAGCTCATCCGAAATTCCAAAGATCAGGCGAGCAAACCCGCTCCAGTTGATTGGATCGGCGCCGGCAAGATGATAGGTCCCATGAACGGGCGGCTCATTCCCGTGAAGCCGCTCCGCAACGCGAAGGATCGCCTCTGCCAGGTCGAGAGCGCTGGTGGGATTGCCCCATTGGTCGGAGACTACTGAGACGTTGGCGCGCTCCTCGGCAAGTCGCAGCATGGTTTTCACGAAATTGCGGCCGAACGGGCTGTAGACCCAGGATGTCCGCAGGATGACGTGCTGCGGATGGGCTTCTGCGGCGAGGCGTTCCCCCTCAAGTTTGCTCTTCCCGTAAACATTGAGGGGACCCGGAGCATCATCCTCCGTATAGAGCTCCCCCGAAGATCCCGAGAAAACATAGTCAGTTGAAAGATGGATTATCGGTGCGTTGCATTTTCGCGCTGCCAGCGCCACGGTTTCTGCACCTTTGGCATTGATTGTGTAAGCAAGATCCGCTTCATCTTCTGCCTGATTCACGGCTGTATACGCTGCGGCAGACACGACGATATCAGGCCGAGCATCGCATAGCGCAGCACGCACTATGTCAGGCCGAGCAAGATCGAGTTCCGGCCTTCCGAGCATCACCAGTTCCACGCCCGACCGTTCAGCGGCTTTCTCCCGCAGGCTCTGCGCCAGCTGGCCGAACCTGCCGGTGACGACAATCCTCACCCCACCGGCTCCAGGGCTCTTCGATGGGCTGAGGTCCACCACCACTCGTTGTCCAGGTACCAGCGGACGGTGTTGCGGAGATTCTGCTCAAGCGGTTCCAGGGGCCGCCAGCCGAGTTCGTTGCGGATTTTCGTGGCGTCGATTGCATAGCGTCGATCGTGCCCGAGACGGTCTTCGACAAACGCAATCTGATCTCCATAGGATCGGCCATCCGGGCGCGGCTGCTCTTCATCAAGAATGGCACAGATGGTCCAGGAGAGCTCCAGGTTTGTCCGCTCCGCTTCACCGCCGATGTTATATCTCTCCCCAACCGTCCCCCACTCCAGAACAAGCTTGAGCGCCCAGGCGTGATCTTCCACATAGAGCCAGTCGCGCACGTTCCGTCCCTCGCCGTAGATGGGGATCGGCTTATTCCGCAGCGCGTTGAGGATGACTACGGGAACCAGCTTCTCGGGATGCTGGTAGGGCCCAAAATTGTTGGAGCAATTGGTCACGATGGCGGGCAGGCCATAGGTCTCGTACCAGGCTCTTGCCAGATGATCGGAGGCCGCTTTTGAGGCCGAGTAGGGCGAGGAAGGCCTGTACGGGGAATCTTCCGTGAAAATTCCGCTCTCGAAGGGCAGGTCACCGAAAACCTCGTCGGTCGAGACATGCACGAAGCGGAAGCTGTCTCGCCTTCTCTCGGGCAAATGACGCCAATACTCCAACGTCGCGTTGAGTAACCTGAATGTGCCGACAACATTGCTTTGGATGAAGGCTTCCGGATTGGCAATCGAGCGGTCGACATGGCTTTCCGCAGCCAGATGCAAAACCGCGCTTATCGCGTATTTCTCGAGTATTCCGCGAACAAGATCATTGTCGCAGATGTCGCCCCGCACGAAGCTGTAGTTCGGCTTGTCTTCAAGTCCGCGCAGAGAATTCAGGTTCGCCGCGTATGTCAACTTGTCGAGGTTGACGACGTTACATCGATGGTCCGAGGCGAGCAGCCGGCACACTGCGGATCCGATGAAACCAGCACCTCCGGTGACCAGAATATTCATGCGACCAGCCTCATTTGAACAACTCCGCCTCGTTGAGCAGCGGCGCGGTTCGGTCCTTATCCGACAGGCAAACGTCAGCTGCCACGAAAGGCCAATCTATCCCGATCGCGGGATCGTCGAACCGGATCGCCCTGTCGTGCTCGGGTGAATAATAGGCGGAGACCTTGTAAACCACCTCCGTGTCTTCAGTGAGCGTGATGAACCCGTGCGCAAACCCCTCCGGTATCAGGATCTGGTTCCACCTCTCCGCCGAAACCTCGAGCCCCACCCATTCCCCGAACGTCGCCGAGTTCCGGCGTATGTCCACCGCCACGTCCCAGATGGCGCCTTTGACGACCCGCACCAGCTTCGCCTGAGCGTGGGGCGGCAGCTGATAGTGCAGTCCGCGCACCACCCCCTTGCGAAGCGAGCGGGAATGGTTGTCCTGCACGAAATCGATCTCGATCCCGTGTTCTCGCAGCGCCCGCGCGTTGTAGGTCTCGGAGAAGAACCCTCGGGTATCTTCTATCCTCCGCGGAAGGATTTCGCAGACACCTCCGAGCCTCAGCGGGCGGATCTCCATTGCCTCCCCCATCGCGATGTGGCTCCACACGCACTGGTTGCATCATTCACGCAAACTCGCGCAGAGTCCAGAGGGAACGCAGCTCGCCGAAGAAAAAACTCGGTCCCGTGTCACTGTCATGCAGCTGTTACATAAGCGCGTTATTGCCCGTCGCGTCGCCAGATGGCGATGGTTCCGACAGGAGATGATCAATGACGAAGTTTTCCCTCGCGGCCGCAGCGGCTTCCCTTACGATCGCCGCCATGACTTCATCCGCAGGGGCGCAGACGCGCGACACGATCCAGATCGCTGGATCGTCAACCGTTCTGCCATTCGCCAGCATCGTTGCCGAGGAATTCGGCAATGCATTCCCCGAGTTCAAAACCCCTGTCGTCGGTTCTGGCGGTTCGAGCGGCGGTCTTCGCCAGTTCTGCCAGGGCGTCGGCGACAACACGATCGACATTGCCAACGCCTCGCGCCGCATCCGCGCTTCCGAGGTTGAGGCCTGCAACAAGGCCGGCGTGAACGAGATCCTTGAAGTCCAGATTGGCTACGACGGCATCGTCTTCGCGTCGAGCGCCAGCAAGGCCGACTTTGCGCTCGAGCCGGTACACATCTTCAAGGCGATTGCCGCGCAGGTGGCGGTTGATGGCAAGCTGGTCGACAATCCTTACAAGTCCTGGAAAGAAATTGACGCTTCGCTGCCCGACCAGCCGATTGCTCTTGCTATCCCGGCTTCAAACCACGGCACACGCGAAGTGTTTGAGGAAAAGGTTCTCGCCGAAGGATGCAAGGCGGCAGAACTGCCAACCGATGCGCCCAAGGAAGCCTGCCTGAACGTACGTCAGGACGTGGTGGTCGAGATCGCCGGCGACTACACCGAAACGCTCGCCCGCCTGCAAAGCAATCCGGACACGGTCGGTGTCTTCGGTCTGAGCTTCTACGAGCAGAACCGCGACACGCTGAAGGTCGCCTCGGTCTCCGGTGTGACCCCTTCGCTCGAGACCATCGCTTCCGGTGAATACCCCGTATCACGCCCGCTCTTCTTCTACGTGAAGGGCGAGCACATCGGCACGGTTCCGGGCATCGAGGAATATGTCGAGTTCTTCCTGTCCGAAGGCATGGCGGGTGCGGGCGGCACGCTTGAGGCTGCCGGACTGATCCCGGCCCCAGCGGAGGAAACTGGAGAAATCCTCCAGAACTTCCAGAACCGCAAGGCGGTCACGGCTGCGGAACTGAACTAGATGGCGAGGTCGGGGCAATCAACGGATTGCTCCGACCGCCTCCCAATATGGCGAAGTGGATGCAAATGATTTCATCCCGTCCCTTTAGCGAGGTTCCAGCATGAACTCCATGCTCGTGACCCTTGTGCTTCTTCTGTTGCTTGGCTTCGCCTATCAGACCGGCTGGTCGCGCAGCAGTAGGCTGGCCCAGGTTGAGGGCCGGCTGCACTCCAAGCCGATTTATCATGGCGCGCTGGTGGCGATCTGGGCGATCGTCCCGGCGTTGCTCATCCTTGGCCTCTGGGCTCTCTTCGGTACGGCGACGGCCAACACACGTTTCCGGACCCTTACATCGGCAGTTGTTCTTGCGAGCGCCTTCGGCACGGGCGCGATCGGCCTTTATCTCGCCAGAAACCGCATCAGCGCGCGTTTCCGTGCCCGCAACGAGGTCGAACGGATAATCCGTTATCTGCTGATCGGATGCTCTGTAGTCGCGATCCTGACCACCCTTGGCATCGTGCTTTCGCTCCTGGGTGAAGCGCTGCGCTTCTTCACCTTTGTAAGCCCCGTCGATTTCTTCTTCGGCACGGTATGGAACCCGCGCTTCTCGAGCGTTGGCACTGGCTCGGGTGACTTCGGCCTGCTGCCGCTGCTCTGGGGTACGGTCATGATCGCAACCATCGCGATCCTCGTGGCCCTCCCGATCGGCCTGATGACAGCCGTCTACCTGACGCAGTATGCGAAGCCCAAGACCCGTAACATCATCAAGCCGATGATCGAGGTTCTGGCGGGCATACCCACCATCGTCTACGGCTTCTTTGCGCTCGTCACCGTGGGGCCTGCGCTGGCCGGACTGGGAGCCATGTTCGGGCTGGACATCCGCGCAACGAGTGCGCTGACGGCTGGCATCGTCATGGGCGTGATGATCATTCCCTTCATCTCGTCGCTCTCCGATGACGTGATCCGTCAGGTGCCGCGCGCCCTGCGCGACGGGTCGCTCGGCCTTGGTGCAACCGAGTCCGAAACGATCAGGCGCGTCATCCTTCCGGCAGCGCTTCCAGGCATTGTTGGCGCCGTACTGCTGGCCGTCAGCCGAGCAATCGGCGAAACCATGATCGTGGTGCTGGCAGCGGGCAACAGCCCCTACCTGCGCCTGAACCCGGGCGAGCCCGTATCGACGGTCACCGTCACCATCGTGAACCAGCTGACGGGCGATACGGATTTCAGCTCGCCGCAGTCGCTGGTTGCCTTTGCGTTGGGCCTTACGCTTTTCGCCATGACGCTCGTGCTCAACATCGCAGCACTCTTTATCGTCCGCCGCTATCGGGAGCAGTATGAATAGATGAGTGACACGTCTTCCTCTCTTCCGCAGCAGCGGCAACATTCCACCATCCGCGCCGGGATCGCCAAACGCCACGCACGTGAGCGCCGCTTCCGCGCTTATGGCATTGCCGCAATTTGCGCCGCGCTTACTGCCGTGGCGATCCTCTTCGGGATGATCCTCTACAAGGGCGTCCCGGCCTTCTGGCAGGCGAACGTTGAGCTCGAAATCTTCTTCGAC
This sequence comes from Nitratireductor aestuarii, assembly GCF_014641695.1. Lineage (GTDB taxonomy): Bacteria > Pseudomonadota > Alphaproteobacteria > Rhizobiales > Rhizobiaceae > Chelativorans > Chelativorans aestuarii. The sequence continues at coordinate 247,059 of NZ_BMIF01000003.1, forward strand.
CCCGAGATCATCAAGGTTCCCGAACGCCCGCAACCGCAGCCGGGGCAGTCTCCCGCCGAACTGGAAAAGCAGCAGCTTGCCTGGGAGCGGCAGGTGACGATGGTCAACTGGAACCGCGTGATCAAGGCAGCCATCCGCAAGGCGGCACCCGACGTGGAAATCGACACGAAGCAGGCGCTTTCCATCATCGAGACCAATGGCCGTTACGAACTGCGCGACATGTTCGTGAACGATCCCGGACTGCTGGGGCAGACGGTCACTGTAAATCTTTTGGCATCGGCCAATGCCGACAACTGGCTGAAGGGGAATATCGACCGTAACCTGCCCGACGCGCAGCAGCAGCTTTCGGCACCGGCGCGGGCGCTGGCCGACAGGCTGCTGGAGGAAGGCACCATCCGCTTCGCCTTCGCCTGGCACCTCTTCACCAACGTGGACTCCCGTTCGGCACCTGCCAGTGCCGGACTGGCCGGAGCCTTCATGGGCTCGCTCTACATGATGCTGGTGGTGATCGTGCTGGCGGTACCCTTGGGCGTCGGAAGCGCGATCTATCTCGAAGAATTCGCGCCGAAGAACCGGTTCACAGACTTCATCGAGGTGAACATCAACAACCTCGCGGCAGTACCCTCGATCGTCTTCGGTCTTCTGGGTGCTGCGGTCTTCATCAACTTCTTCCACCTGCCGCTCTCGGCCCCAATCGTTGGCGGACTGGTGCTGACCCTGATGACCCTGCCGACGATCATCATCGCCACCCGTTCGGCCTTGAGGGCAGTTCCGCCTTCCTTGCGGCAGGCGGCACTTGGGCTTGGCGCATCGAAGACGCAGACAGTGTTTCACCACGTCCTGCCGGTCACCTATCCTGGCGTCCTGACGGCCACGATCATCGGCGTTGCGCAGGCGCTGGGCGAAACTGCGCCGCTGCTGCTGATCGGCATGAACGCCTTCGTGGCGGCTGTTCCGGGTACACCCTTCGAACAATCAACCGCGCTGCCGGTGCAGATCTTCCTCTGGCAGGGCAATGAAAACCGCAACTTCTTCGAAGCCCGTACCTCAGCTGCGATCATCGTGCTGCTCGCCCTCATGCTGGCGCTAAACGCGATCGCGATCTATCTGAGGACAAGGCTGGAGCGACGCAAATGATGAACGCGCTACGCGAGGACCTCACGCAAATGAACATGGTCGTACGTCAGCTAGCGGTCGACACCGACCTCTACACTCTTCCCTCCACGACCATCCGGACGCCTGACCTTGAACCGCAGCCGGTCAAGATCAAGGCCCGCAACGTCAACGTCTTCTACGGCGAGAAGCAGGCGATCCATGACGTCTCGATCGACATACCGGAGAAGGCAGTGACCGCTTTCATCGGCCCGTCCGGCTGCGGCAAGTCCACGTTCCTGCGCTGCTTCAACCGCATGAACGATACGATTGAGGGCAGCCGTGTCGATGGCCTGATCGAGCTCGACGGTAGGTCGATCATTGACCGCTCGCTGGATGTGGTGGAGCTGCGAGCACGCGTCGGCATGGTGTTCCAGAAGCCGAACCCGTTCCCGAAGTCGATCTACGAAAACATCGCCTACGGTCCACGCATCCACGGGCTCGTGCGCTCCAAGGCCGATCTCGACGAGATCGTGGAGCGAAGCCTTCGCAAAGCTGGCCTCTTCGATGAAGTGAAGGATCGGCTGCACGATACGGCGACCGGCCTTTCCGGCGGCCAGCAGCAGCGCCTTTGCATTGCGCGCGCCATTGCCGTGTCTCCGGAAGTGATCCTGATGGACGAGCCATGCTCGGCGCTCGATCCCATCGCGACGGCACGCGTGGAAGAACTCATCGACGAGCTGCGTGAAAACTACACGATCATCATCGTTACGCACTCCATGCAGCAGGCGGCGCGCGTGTCGCAGCGCACGGCCATGTTCCACCTAGGTAATCTGGTGGAGGAGGGGCCCACGGAGAAGATCTTCACGAGTCCTGAGGTAAAGCGTACCCAGGACTATATCACCGGCCGCTTTGGCTGACCGTCCGCACTTCGAGAGGAAAGCTCATGGCGCAACACATTGTCAGTTCGTTCGATGAGGAGCTGCGGCAGCTCGACCAGCTCCTGCGCGAGATGGACGAACTTTCCGGTTCCATGATCAGACGGGCTACGCAGGCGCTGCTGGAGGCCGACGTAGAGCTGGCGCAGAAGGTGGTCACCGATGATCGCGAGGTGGATGCAAAGCAGCGTGACCTCGATGACCGGGCGGTTACCTTGATCGCGAGGCGTCAGCCGATGGCGCAGGACCTTCGCCTTGTGGTGGGCACGATCCGCATGGCAGCCGACATCGAACGCATCGGTGATCTCGCCAAGAACATCGCCAAGCGCGTTGGGGCTGTCGGCCAGACGCCAATATCGCCGGAACTTTCGGCCTCGATCCAGTCCATGTCCGATCTGGTGCTGAAGCAGGTGGACGCGGTCATCGAGCATTACGTGGCAAGGCGTCCGGAAGATCTGGTCGAACTCAGGGACAATGACGAGAAGATCGATATCTTCTACACTTCGATTTTTCGTGAGCTGCTTACCTACATGATGGAAGACCCAAGGAAGATCACGGCTTGCACACACCTGCTGTTCTGCGCGAAAAACCTTGAGCGCGTCGGAGACCACGTGACCAATATTGCCGAGAATGCCTATTACATCCTGACTGGCCAGCAGCTTCCCGTAGGAAGGCCAAAGCAGGATGAACTGAGCCGAATGGAGAGCACGAAGGGATCATGATCGCACCCAAAATCATGGTCGTCGAGGACGACGAGCCGCTGTGCGTCCTGCTGCGCTACAATCTTGAGGCAGAAGGATATCAGGTCGAGGTTATCACGCGCGGCGATGAGGCGGACTTGCGCCTTCAGGAACACGTGCCTGACCTTCTGGTGCTCGATTGGATGGTGCCGGCTGTCTCCGGCATCGAGCTTTGCCGACGCGTCCGCCAGCGACCCGAATCCGAGCGCCTGCCGATCATCATGCTGACGGCCCGGGGCGAGGAAAACGACCGCGTTCGCGGCCTGACCACCGGAGCTGACGACTATCTGGTAAAACCCTTCTCGACGGCCGAGTTCATCGCGCGGGTTCGGGCGCTTCTGCGCCGCGCCAAGCCCGAGACCCTTTCGACAGTCCTGAAGGTTGGCGGCCTCACGCTCGATCGGGAGACGCACCGCGTCTACCGCGATGACGTGGAGCTGAACCTTGGGCCGACCGAATTCCGGCTGCTTGAATTCCTGATGCAGAATCCGGGTCGCGTCTTCTCGCGCGCACAGCTGCTCGACAAGGTTTGGGGCGAGACGATCTACATCGATGAGCGCACGGTGGACGTGCACATCGGTCGGTTGCGCAAGTCGGTGAACCTTGGTGACCAGCCGGATGTCATCCGAACCATTCGTGGAGCGGGTTATTCGATCAGTGAGTCATAAAGTCAGGCTACGACCTCAGGCTCAGCTCCCAGAATACGCAGGCCAGGGCCAAAGACGTCCTGGTCGACGCTGATCAGCGCCGACATCGCGCTTCCCTCCTGGATCAGCGGAACCTCGTCCGGCCAGACTTCGAAAGCGAGCTCGCTCGCAATGTCACCAGCCGCCGTCTGCGCGAGTGCTGTGCGGATCTCCGGTTCAAGAATATCGAAAGCGGCCGTGCCATGCCCGATCAGCGCCACCGGGGCGGGGTCGATCAGCGAGAACAGGCTGCCGAGGCCGAAGCCAATAGCCTGCCCGGCCTCGCGGAACGCCAGACGCGCCGGTCCTTCGCTCGCCCGAGCGGTGGCGAGCAGCGACTGCAGATCAGCGCCATGCGTATCGGCTAGCGGCGCGTGGAGGTTCTCGTCCTGCGCCCGTCGCTGGATGGCGTAGGACCCCGCATAGGCCTCGATGCATCCGCGTCGCCCGCACCGGCAGAGCGAACCGTCCGGCTTGTGGATCATGTGGCCGAACTCGCCTCCGGAAGACCGGATGCCGGTGAAGATGCGCCCGTTCAACATCAAGCCCATGCCGATGCCGTGGGAGAGCAGGACGGCCAGGAAATTCTTGCCGTAGCGTTCCGGATTCTTCCAGTGCAGAGCGGTGGCGATGAGGTTGCAGTCATTCTGCACGCTGACTGGAACGCTGAACGCGTCCTCAAGCAGGCTGCCGAACGGAATGTTGCTGTGCGAGACGATGGGCGACCATAACACCTCATTCGCCCGTGCGTCGGTAACACCCTGAAACGCAAAAACGATCCGCATGAATTGTCCTTGGCCGTCGGTGATGTTGCGCACCGCGCCCATGACGGCGTCGATCAGTTCCTCACGGCCAAGCGCCAGGGTGTCCAGCGTTTGCGACGTGGAACGGATGGTGGCGCCGCTGTAGTCCACAATTGCTGCGAGCAACTGGTTGTAGGAAAGGTAGAGGCAGACGGCCCTCGCCGCTTCCGGATTGAGGGTCAGTGCAACCTGCGGTCTGCCGCGGCGGGTGGTGGCTGTGCTGGAAGCGTGCTCCGTCTCCAGCATGATCCCTTCCGAGATGAGATCGGCAGCGATGGCAGAGATCGTCGACTGGCTGAGTCCGGTGAGGCCCGCAATTTCTGTGCGAGAGAGTTTTCCCGCCCGGCGCACGGCCCCGATCACCAGCGACCTGTTACTCCTGCGCATTTCATCGTGTCTGATACCGCCCTTCAGTATTCCGGTCGTCATTCTGAATGATTGCCTGCCATCATCGTTTCGCGTTGTCATATTGACACTAGTGGAGTCCTGAGTCATTTATTTTTTCGGAGCTCGAAAAATATAGCTCAGGGAGGCGGTAAACTCTACCGCAGGTATATTTCGCGCCGGGAGGAAATCATGAAGACTACAATGACTGCCATTCTGGCAGGTCTCACGCTTTCATTATCTTTGTCCACCGCTGCACTTGCCGAAGGAAAGACAATTGGTGTCTCCTGGTCGAACTTTCAGGAGGAACGTTGGAAGACCGATGAGGCGGCAATAAAGGCCCAGATCGAGGCCGACGGAAACAAGTATATTTCCGCCGATGCCCAGTCCTCTGCTTCGAAACAATTGACCGATGTGGAGTCCCTTATTTCGCAGGGGGCGAATGCGCTGATCATTCTTGCGCAGGACTCTTCCGCCATTGGACCAGCCGTTGAAAAGGCTGTCGCCGAAGGCATTCCGGTGGTTGGATATGACCGCCTGATCGAAAATCCGGACGCCTTCTATCTGACGTTTGACAACAAGGAAGTCGGCCGTCTGCAGGCCAAGGCTGTCTTCGACGTGAAGCCTGAGGGCAACTACGTCTTCATCAAGGGTTCTTCTGCTGATCCAAACGCGGACTTCCTGTTTGCGGGCCAGATGGAAGTGCTGAAGGAAGCCGTGGACTCCGGCAAGGTCAAGAATGTCGGCGAAGCGTATACGGACGGCTGGCTGCCGGCCAACGCCCAGCGCAACATGGAGCAGTTCCTGACCGCCAACGACAACAAGGTCGATGCGGTTGTGGCCTCGAACGACGGTACCGCCGGCGGTGCGATCGCAGCATTGGAAGCCCAGGGCCTTGCAGGGTCGGTCCCCGTTTCCGGTCAGGATGCGGATCATGCCGCTTTGAATCGCATCGCGCTGGGAACTCAGACCGTCTCGGTCTGGAAAGACTCGCGTGATCTCGGCAAGGCGGCTGCCCAGATCGCTGGCAAACTCGCGGATGGTTCAACCATGGAAGAGATCGACAACGTCGTGAAATGGGCAGACGGCCCCAACGGCGTCGAGATGAACGCAGTCTTCCTGGCGCCTGTCCCGATTACCAAGGACAACCTCAATGTCGTCATTGATGCCGGCTGGGTGTCCAAGGACGTTGTCTGCCAAGGCGTGAAGCCGGGCTCGACCGAGGTTTGCGGATAATCGTTTGAGGGGGCTCAAAAGCCGCAGGGCGTAAGTCCTGCGGCCATCCCGCGCACGATTCAACGAGGGATCGCGCGAGGAGTATGGAGGTGCAGATGGCCGACCTTGCTGCGGCGCAGGATCGCGCGTCGGTGACATCGGGTGGAATGGTGTCCCGTTTCCTGAAGGCGACGGAACTCGATACCCGAATGTTGGGCATGCTGGGTGCCCTTGCAATCATATGGATCGGATTTCACATCCTGTCTGGCGGATTGTTTCTAACCCCGCGCAATCTATGGAACCTATCGGTTCAATCGGCCTCAGTGGCAATCATGTCGACCGGCATGGTCTTGGTGATTGTAACCCGCAACATCGATCTTTCCGTCGGCTCTCTTCTGGGCTTCGTCGGCATGGTCATGGGCGTGACGCAGGCTAGTTTCCTGCCGCAGTTTCTGGGCTTCGAACATCCCGCCACGTGGATCATCGCTCTTGCCGTGGGCATTGCCGTTGGCGCCATGATCGGCGGCCTGCAAGGGTTCATCATAGCTTATCTCGGCGTCCCGGCCTTCATTGTCACGCTTGGCGGGCTGCTCATCTGGCGCGGTTCTGCCTGGTGGGTAACGAGCGGCCGAACGGTTGCACCTCTTGATTCCACCTTCCGCCTGATGGGCGGCGGCGCAAATGGCGCGATCGGCGCGCAATGGAGCTGGATCGTCGGCATCGTCGCCTGCGTGGCTCTGGTGCTGCTGCTGTGGATGGCGCGACGGCAGCGCCGCCGCTTCAACTTCCCGCTGCGCCCGCTATGGGCGGAAGTCTTCCTCGGTGTGGTCGGCTCGGGCTTCATCCTGGCCTGCATCGCTGTCGTCAATGCCTATCCGTTGCCGCCCGCGATCGCCCGCCGCTATGCGGAGGACAACAACATCCCCATTCCGGAAGGCGGGCTGTTCATCTCGCACGGTATCGCAATCCCCGTGCTGATGGCGGTAGGCGTTGGCGTGATCATGACGTTCCTCGCGCGGCGAACCCGCTTTGGCCGCTATGTCTTCGCGATCGGCGGCAATCCCGAGGCTGCAGTACTTGCCGGCATCAATACGCGCTGGGTGATGATGAAGATCTTCATTCTTATGGGTGTGCTGGCAGCGATCGCGGCGGCGGTTTCAAGCGCCCGCCTCAATGCCGCGACGAACGCGATGGGCACGCTCGATGAACTGCTTGTCATCGCTGCAGCCGTCATTGGCGGCACGTCACTGAGCGGCGGCGTCGGCACCATCGCGGGCGCCATGATCGGCGCAGTGCTCATGCAGTCGATCGCGACCGGCATGATCCTGCTCGGCGTGGATACACCGCTGCAGAACATCGTCGTTGGCGTGGTGCTGGTGGTGGCCGTCTGGCTCGATACGATTTATCGCAAGCGCGTGAAGGTGTAACCGATGACAGAGATTTCCGAGAACACCAACAGTAGCGCCGGCAACGTACCTCTTGTGGAACTGCGCAACATTTCGATCTCCTTCGGGGGCATTCACGCGGTCAACAATGCCTCGGTGGAGCTAAACGCGGGCGAGGTCGTGGCGCTCGTCGGCCACAACGGAGCGGGCAAGTCGACGCTGATCAAGATTCTTTCCGGCGCTTACAAACGCGATGCGGGCTCAATCTATGTTCAGGGCGAAGAAGCGCACATCGCCAACCCGCGCGACGCGAAGCGCTACGGGATCGAGACGATCTACCAGACGCTGGCGTTGGCCGACAACGTGGATGCGGCAGCCAACCTGTTTCTGGGTCGCGAATTGAGAACGCGCTGGGGGACGTTGGATGATGCCGCGATGGAATCGGCGACACGTCGGGTGATGGGTCGCCTGAATCCGCGTTTCCAGCGCTTCAAGGAGCCGGTCAGCAGCCTTTCCGGCGGTCAGCGGCAATCGGTGGCGATCGCTCGCGCGATCCTCTTCAACGCGCGCATTTTGATCATGGATGAGCCGACGGCCGCACTTGGGCCCCAGGAAACGGCGCAGGTTTCGGATCTTGTGCGTCAGTTGAAGGCGGATGGGATCGGCATCTTCCTCATCAGTCACGACATCCACGATGTTTTTGACCTGGCGGATCGCATTGTGGTGATGAAGAACGGTCAGGTCGTCGGAACGGCCAGGACGTCGGACGTGACGGAGGATGAGGTGCTTGGCATGATCATCCTCGGCAAGTGCCCCCCAGGTGCTGTTCCCGGGCCTGGCGCTTTGCAGGTTGCAACCGCCGCCTAGAACGAGGCGGTCGCGGATCTTGTTTAGGGAAGTGGCTACGCTGCTGCTTCCCTTTTATCCCCGTTTTGTTTAGCGAGCGCGGCGGAAGAAGCCGAACAGCAGCGATACAACCAGCAGAACCAGGAAGATATAGAACAGGATCTGCGCGATGCCTGCGGATGCGCCGGCGATTCCGCCGAAGCCGAGCGCGCCGGCAACGATGGCCACGACGAGGAATACGAGAGCCCAGTAAAGCATATTAACCTCCTAGCAGTTCCAGTGGATCGTTGACCGATAAGTCGTGTGGAACTGCACAAACAAAATCTACGGAAGATCAACGCCTTGCTTCTATAATGGTTCCGTGGACGTTTATTTGTCGGCTAGTACATTAGGCTGATCCGACACGGCTCGCACGAAAAGAAAAGGCCGCCCGGAGGCGGCCGTTTGTTGCAAACCTTGCAGGTTTAAGCCGCAGCGGCTCTTGCCTGATGATCGAAGAACAGAGCCTGGCTGATCAGTGCCTTGACCATGTCCGGGTTGAAGGGCTTCGTTACGAGGAAGGCCGGTTCAGGGCGTTCGCCGGTCAGAAGACGTTCGGGGAAGGCGGTGATGAAGATCACCGGGACCGGCGTCGCGGACAGGATTTCGTTCACCGCATCAATGCCCGAGCTGCCATCGGCAAGCTGGATGTCGGCCAGCACCATGGACGGCTTGGTCTTCTCGAACAGCGCGGTGGCCTCGGCGTGGGTGCGGGCAATACCCACAACCTTGTGCCCGAGACCCTCGACCATGTTCTGGATGTCCATCGCGATGAGCGGCTCATCTTCGATGATCATGATGTCGGTGGCCACCTGACGGGAAATTTCGTCGCTTGCCTCCCGCAGGAGCTCGTTCACGTGCGCCGCGTCCGTATCAAGTACTTCGGCGGTTTCCTCGATGCTGAAGCCTTCGACGGCAACCAGCAAGAATGCCTGTCTGGGTTCCGGCGCAAGCGCCGAAAGGTTCGTCACGGCCCGCTGCTCCCACGCGGTGGTCGGCCGCACTTCAGGAACCCTGACGTCAAAGGTTCCAAAGAGCTGCGCAAAGAGCCTGAACAGGGCGATGCGGTCGTTGGAGACGTTCGGGAAAATCGAAGTATCGGCGATCAGTGCTTCAAGCGTGGCGGCAACGAGGGCATCTCCACTTGTCTGGGAGCCAGAGACGGCCCTTGAAAATCTGCGCAGGTACGGCAGATGGGGGGCTATTCTCGCTGACAAACTCATGCTTTTTCTATCTCCCTCGAACGGTTTTAAAACTAGTTTGTATGAACACGAGCTGCTCCAACGTGCGCGCAAAAAAAAAGTTCCGCAAGTTGGAACATTCTTCGTGAAAAATCGTTGTGCTTCGAATCTAGGGACAAGGCTGACAGCCGCTGCGATCATCGTGGCTGAATGGCAAGGATGAGAACCTTACTGTGAGCGGTATGAATCAAAAAAATCCGGACAAGAATCGGGGGCTTGGGCGGGACATCGCCGCAAATGACCCATTGGGCAACAATTCGGAAATCGGACGCAAATTGAAGCAGTACTACGACGAGCTGCTGACGCCCGACGTCCCTGATCGTTTTAGCAAGCTCCTTCAAGAACTGGAAAAGCATGAACTGCCTCAATCGGCGACTGAGGAGTAAGGCTATGTCCGATTCCCAGAGTTTCCGCGACGGTTTGCTTGCGTCGGTGCCAACCCTGCGCGCTTTTGCTGTTTCCCTTTCCAAGAATGCCGACAGGGCAGACGACCTGGTTCAGGAGACGCTTGTAAAGGCGTGGGACAAGCAGTCGAGCTTTCAGCCCGGTACTAATCTGAAGGCATGGCTTTTCACCATTCTTCGCAACGAGTTCTACTCGCAGATGCGCAAGCGTCGCCGCGAGGTAGAAGATAGCGATGGCGCCATCACCGCTCGCCTGTCTGTTCACCCCGCCCAGGATGGCTCGTCCGATCTGAACGACTTCCGCAAGGCGCTCGAGCTTCTGCCCGAGGACCAGCGCGAGGCGATCATTCTGATCGGCGCTTCCGGCTTCTCCTACGAGGAGGCTGCGGAAATCTGCGGCTGCGCCGTGGGCACGATCAAGAGCCGTGTCAGCCGCGCACGGACCCGACTCCAGGATATTCTTGGCATCACGGGCGAAGGCGATTTTGGTCCGGATCCGGTTACTGCTCAGGTTACCAGCACGATCGTTGCCTGACGCATCCCCCGAAGCGTCAGTATCCTCTCCGCATTTCTTCCTTATACTTGGTATTATCCGGCTAATGGGAACCGCAACCCGATCTGAGCGTTGATAGCCATCATGCAAGAAGGAGATTGCTATGGCTGCTACATCAGACGCACGAGCATCGGCTGATCAGGACCTCGATCGCGATGTGGAGAATGGTCCCTCCGTCGAGAATGACATCAAGCAACTTCGCGAAGATATCGCGCGTCTTTCTGATCACATGAAGAAACTGGGCAGCCGCTCCGTCTCAACGGCGCAGAGGGCAGCCAAGGAAGGCGCACAGCAGCTTCGTGGTACGGCTGAAGATTATCAGGAAGAACTGGCGGAGATGGTTCGCGAAAAGCCTCTTACTGCGATCGCTCTGGCCGCAGGCATTGGTTATCTGTTCGCGCTGATCTCTCATCGATAAGGGGCGGGCATTGTGGCTCAGCTACTCACCCTACTTCTGGCGGGTGAAGCTTCCGACTTGAAGCGACGCCTGCGCTCAGCGCTCATTACCTACGCACTGGCAGCCGTCGCGGGATTGCTGGCCCTGATCTTTCTGGTGGTGGCGATCTATATAGCCGCTGCCTACAGATGGGGCGCCGTTCAGGCAGCCATAGGTTTTGCAGTCGTCTTTGCCCTCCTGGCACTGATCATTTTTGGTGCGCACAGGATCTCGGCGCGCGCCTACCAACGCCAGCAACGCATGCGCAGGGCTGAAAATGCAACGCTTGCCGCAGGTGCATCCGCAGCCGCGGCAATCCCGGCGCTCCTTGGCAAGAAGAAGCTCGGCGCAAACGCAGCGCTGCTGGTCCTTGCCGGACTGGGAGGGTACGCGGCCTACAGACAATTCGAACAGCGGAGCAGAAAAGATGTATGACAACGGCAACCCTGATCCGCGCAAGAACCCCCCGGATCACGAGGTGGATGTTTCCGGTACCCGGGCTCGTCAGGGTCGGAGAGGCACTCCGGTGCTCATGGTGCTGGTTGGAGGACTGATCCTGGTCGCTATCGTTTGGGCGCTGGTGGAACTCTACGGCGAGGGAATACAGGACGAGTCCCGTGAACTGAACCCTAGTGGCCAGCAATCGGAACAGACCACCCCGCAGGATCCAAACCAGCTGCCGCCGGCTGGCCAGAACTAGATCAACATACAGATTGTTTATCAATGAGGCCGGTTCGCCTATGCGCGCCGGCCGTTTCTTTACCGGCTTTGCGCATGCGCGAAGTTTAGTTCCGTTATTTTAAGTAAAATTAGTGACGGAACCCATTCAGGGAAGTCGCGTTGTATCCCCGTGGTGGCCGCACACCCGATTTTCACTGGCAGGTTAGGGTCGGATGCGCGGCCATGTACAGATCAACTGCACATGGAGACTTTAACATGATCCGCAATCTCTTGGCGACCACCGCAATTGCTAGTTTTTTAGTTAGCGGTGCAGCATTCGCACAGACCACCCCAGCCGCACCAGTCGACGCTCCGGCTGCGACCGGCAGCGAAACCCCGATGGTAAAGCATGCTGATGGTCAGCTGGCTTCTAACCTGATCGGTGAGGATGTCTATAACAGCACTTCCGACGATGCCGAGAAGATCGGCGAAGTTGTCGATCTGGTCCTCAGCGATGATGGTGACGTACAGGCGATCGTCGTCGGCGTTGGCGGTTTCCTCGGCATCGGCCAGAAGGACGTCGCTCTTGAATACGATCTCATTGAATGGGCCGACCAGGCCGACGGCGACCGCTGGATCGTTGTAGCGACCACGAAGGACGCCCTCGAGGCTCAGGAAGAATTCGACCGCTCAGCATTCAAGCCGATGCCGGCTGATGCTGACGTAGGCAAGACCACGCCGGTAACGGCATCTGACCTTGGCGCCGCACCCGCAAACAGCGGTGACACCGTTGCAGCCGCACCGGCTCCGGCAGATGCACCGGCCCCGGCAGACACCGCAGCTCCGGCTGACACGGCAGCAACGGACGCTCCGGCGACGCCGGACGCGAACAACACCAACATGGCTCAGTCCGATACGCCGGCCGTAACGGGCACACCGGATACGTCCACCACGACGTCCTCCACCCGCCCTGACGCCACGGCTGTTGACCGCAACACCCTGACCGAAGTTCCGGCCGGTGAGATCACCGCTGACAACCTGATCGGCACCACCGTATACGGCGCAGATGACGAAAACGTTGGCGAAATCGGTGACGTGGTTCTCTCGGACGACGGCAAGGTCGACGCAATCATCATCGACGTTGGCGGCTTCCTCGGCATCGGTGAGAAGCAGGTAGCAGTCGGCATGGACAACCTGGCCTTCCTGGCTGACGAAGATGGCGACCACTATCTTTACACCCAGTTCACCAAGGAACAGCTGGAAGCACAGCCGGAATACGATGAGGCGACCTATGCTGAGCAGCGCGACAAGATGCGTCTCAACGTTCAGTAAGGGATAGCATCCCCCTCGCGAGAAGGCCCCAGCGCAAGCATGGGGCCTTTCTTCGTTTCGGTTTGCTGGACAGTGCGTCAAGTCTATTGGCCCTTCCGCAATCCTGCTGGCCGCCCATATGATGCCTCACGCAGCAGGAGTTTGACTATGTCCACTGATTCTTACGATCACTTTCAAAAGGCGGCTTCTGAAGGTGCCCCGCTCCTGTTCCTTTTCCATGGAACCGGCGGGGACGAGACGCAGTTCGTTACCCTGGGAGCACGGCTTGTGCCGGAGGCCGCGATCGTTTCACCGCGAGGCGATGTGAGCGAATTCGGCGCAAACCGTTTCTTCCGACGCACCGCGGAAGGCGTCTACGACATGGCGGATCTTGCGCGCGCGACCGAAAAGATGGCGGGCTTTGTGAAGGCTCACGTGGAAGCAGCAAAACCGGGCGCAGTGCTTGGGCTTGGCTATTCCAACGGCGCGAACATCCTCGCTTCGTTGATCTTCGCCGAGCCGCAGCTCTTCGATCAGGCAATCCTGATGCATCCGCTGATCCCATTTGAGCCGCGGATCGAAGGACCGATCAAGACACGCTTCCTGCTGACGGCGGGCCGTAACGATCCGATTTGCCCGCCGCACATGACGGAGCAGCTGGCTGCAAGCCTTGCAGGTTCAGACGCTGATGCCGAACTGGTCTGGCACGATGGAGGCCATGAGCTTCGCCAGGAAGAGGTGCTTGCGGCATCTCGCTTCTTCAAGCAGGACAAAGCCAACCCGGCATAGGAGAAAACTTTGACCGATATTGAACTGCAGGATTTTGGAACCAAGGGCCGCTATGTCCTCGCGCGCGATGGCGATGAGGCCGAACTCACCTACGTGAAGGTCGGCGAGCACGAGATTGTTGTGGACCATACCTTTGTGCCACCAGCCTGGCGTGGCCAGGGTGTGGCCGAGAAACTGGTGCGCCATGTTGTGGATGACGCGCGTGCTCGCGGGTTCAAGATCCGCCCCGTGTGCCCTTATGTTGTGGTGGCTTTCCGCCGTCATCCTGAATGGGCCGATATTCAAGCGTGAATTGTTGGTGACAGACGGCTATTGCTGTGGGCATGACGCGATCGTGAAGGTTCCGGCCCACAATCTCTAGCCCACGCCTCGCCTTCGCCGCTATTGTTACTATCTTTTGTGGATTGGGTGGAACGCTTCGCCCCCCACGGTAAGGCGAAAGAATGCAGGATATCCACGTCACAGATGGTCGATTGCGTAGCCTGGGAGCCCGGCTCTCTCGCACGCGCTCGGCAATCTGGGCCGTGATGACCCTTGAAAGGCTCTGGCCGCTTCTCCTGCCATTCGTGCTGCTGTTGGGCCTGTTCCTGAGCCTCTCCTGGTTCGGCGTCTTCCGGATGGTTCCGGAAGTCGGCCGTTTCATCTTGCTGGGTGTCCTGGGGCTTGCCGCACTTGCGGCCCTGATTCCGTTTCGGCATCTCCGCTTTCCCGAGCGTGAAGAGATCGATCGACGTATCGAGGGCGCCAACAAGCTCCAGCACGCGCCGATTTCGACGCAGACTGATCGCCTCGCAAGTGGTGTCTCGAATCCGTTTGCCGATGCGTTGTGGCGCGAACACCAGAAGCGGATGGCGGAAAAGCTCGCCTCCCTCCACGCCGATCTTCCAAGTACCAACATCCCTGAACGCGATCCGTTCGCGCTGCGCGCGGCTGTGGCGCTATTGTTCGTTGTGGCCGCCGCCTATGCCACTGGGCCTTATGGCGGAAGCGTGCGGGATGCTTTCCATGCGCCGGTACCTTCATCGGAAGCCATCACTGCCCGCATCGATGCATGGGTAACGCCGCCGCCCTATACTGGACGTGCACCCGTGTTCCTGACGGCCGACGTGAACCGCGACAAGCAGGAATTCACCGTGCCCGAGAACAGCACGGTGTCGGTGCGTATCAGCAGCGGGTCCGGCGAAGAGAACCTGACTCTGACGGATGCCAATGGTGAGCAGCAGGTCGTGGAGCCTGAGGAGGGCAGCACCGCTGGTGCGGCTCAGTTTTCCCAGGTACTAGTCGGTGAAAGCAGTGTGACGCTGGCCGATGGTTCGCGTGAACTTTCCACCTGGCACTTCAAGATCATTCAGGATGCGCCGCCCGTCATTCGCTTCGAGAAAGATCCGCGTCGGGCCGCCAACGGCGCGCTTGAACTCTCCTATTTCGTGCAGGACGACCACGGGGTGACCAAGGCCGAGGCGCAGTTCGGCCTTGTTGACGAGAACCCGAACGCCAAGCCGCTCTATGACGCGCCCGAGATGCCGCTGAGCCTGCCGCGCCGTTCCAGCAAGGACAACGTGGCAAAGGTGGCCAAGGACCTGACCGAGCACCCCTGGGCGGGACGCGAGGTCGAGCTGAAGCTAACCGCCACTGACGCCGCAGGGCAGACGGGCGAAAGCGAGACGAAGACATTCACGCTTCCGCAGCGCTCCTTCACCAACAGCCTCGCCCGCGCCATCGTGGAGCAGCGGCAGGTGCTGGCGCTCGACGCAAACCAGAAGCGCCGCACCATGGCCATGATGGATGCCGTCCTGCTCTGGGCGGATGAGACCATCACCAATCCCGCGCACTTCCTGCTGCTGTCCTCGATCCGCTCGCGCCTGGGTTTTGCCCGCAATGACGAGGCGCTGCGCGGCGTTGTTGATGATCTCTGGGAGATCGCGCTCATCATTGAGGATGGCGATCTGACGGCAGCGGAGCGTCGTCTGCGCGACGCGCAGGAAGCGCTGAAGCAGGCGCTTGAAAACGGCGCGACCGACGAGGAATTGAAGCGCCTGATGGACGAGCTTCGCACGGCGATGCGCGACTTCTTGCGCGAGTTCGCCGAACGGGCCATGCAGAACCCCCAGGACCTGGCGCAAGCGCCAGAAGGCCAGATGATGAACCAGATGGATCTGGAGCGTATGCTCGATCAGCTGGAGGATCTCGCCCGTTCAGGTGCCCGCGAGCAGGCGCAGGATCTCCTGTCGCAGCTCCAGAACATGATGAACAATCTTCAGGCCGGTCGTCCCCAACAGGGGCAGCAGGGCCAGCAGAATTCCCAAATGCGTCAGCAGATGGACCAGCTGGGCGAGATCATGCGCCGCCAGCAGGAGCTCTTGAATGAGACGTTCCGCATGGATCGCGAGCAGCGCGGCCAGCAGGGGCAACAAGGCCAGCAAGGCCAAAGGGGACAACAGGGCCAACAAGGGCAACAAGGACAGGGCCAGCAGCCTGGCCAGGGGCAGGGCATGACCGCGGAAGAATTCGCTGAAGCGCTACGCCAGCTGCAGGAAGGTCAGGGCCAGCTCCGCGACAAGCTCCAGGAGCTGACCGAGGCACTGCGTGGCATGGGCATGGAGCCCGGCGAAGGGTTCGGTGAAGCTGGCGAAGCCATGGGCGAGGCCGAAGGTGCGCTGGGTGAAGGCGAAGGCCAACGCGCAACCGGCGAACAGGGCCGCGCGCTGGAAGCGCTCCGTCGTGGCGCTCAGGACATGATGCAGCAGATGCAACAGGCCATGCAGCAGGGTCAGGATGGCCAGGATGGTCCGGGTCAGCGCGCTGGACGTGCCGATCGTGACCCGCTGGGGCGTCCGCGCGCAACCACCGGCCCCGACTTCGGCGATTCCGTCGATGTTCCCGATGAGATCGACATTCAGCGGGCGCGCGAAATCCTCGATGCCATCCGCCGCCGTCTGGGCGATGCTCTAAGCCCTGAACTCGAGCGCGAATACCTCGAGCGCCTGCTAGAGATGCGTTGATCAGCTGATCAGACGGGCGGGATCTTGCCGAGCGGGACGAAACCAAGGAACGCGTCACCGCGCACGACGCGGATTTCCACCGCTGCATTGCCGAGGGCTGTGAGCATCCCTGTGGCGGACCGGATTGGATCAGCCACTTTCGGGAAGATCTCGGCCAGGATCTTGGCTGTGCCGACCGGGTCATCGACCTTGATCCTGAGCTGCGCCGTCATCAGACCTTCATTGTCGAACTCGATCGGGCCCGATACTGAGATGCCGGCCTTTTGACCCACGACGCCAACCACGAACTCCTCGATCACACCCTTTTGGCCGCGCAGCGCGATATTGCGGTCCATCATCATGGTCAGACCGTCGTTTACCACGACCATCGCCCGACCTTCGAGCGGAGGCACGTTCGCGACGACGTCCTCGCTGAGCTTCAGTTCCTGGAAGCTTGTGGCGATCTCGACATCCTGCTCCACCTGACGGGCATGGAGTTCGCCGGCGCTGATGCGGGCGACCGGCCGGGCATCATCTTCGCTTCCCTCGGGGGCAAGCTCGATGTTCGATCCCGCGATCGAAACGCGCGTCGGGAACGGCTGAGCAAGCTCTGTGCTGGCGCCAAGTCCGTCCCAGTGCACGGTTGCAGGTGGAAGGAAGGGCAGGTGGACCGTTGCCGGACTTCCAACCTTCATCACCACGTGGCGCGGGTCGTAGATGTTGGCAGCCGTTTCAGTTTGCTCCGCGCGGAAGGACAGGCCTTCCTTCACGTCCTCGTAGAACACGCTGCGGCAGCGCACGCCAAGCCGGAACGGATATCCGTGGATGTCAGGTTCCTCGCAATTGGCGCGACGCCCGTCCGCATTGAGGCGAGCGAGCGATGTATTCACGCGGTCCATCAGCATGCTCGCCCCATAGTACCAGAATCCGGTGTAGATCAGGCCAACCGCGACAACCGCAATCGCCAGCCACATGGCTCGGCGGCTATAGTTTGGTCCACTTTGAGGGCTTGACGACATGGATGTCCTCTCGCTAGGCGAATCGCTGTCCTTCCTGGCGGCAAGAAGTAAGAACGAAATGAACGATTTTTGGGTCTTTGGCTATGGCTCTCTGATGTGGCGGCCAGGATTTGCGCATGTGGAGACGCAGAAGGCGCGCGTTTACGGTTATCGCCGGGCGCTGTGCATCTACTCCCATGTGCATCGCGGAACACCCGCGAGGCCGGGTCTTGTGCTGGGTCTGGACCGGGGCGGTTCCTGCATCGGGATGGCCTTTCGGGTGCCCGGTGAACTGCACGACGAGGTGATAGCCTACCTTCGCGAGCGTGAACTTGTCACCAATGTATATATCGAACGCATGCTGCCGATGGCACTGGAAAACGGCGGCACGGTTCAGGGTGTCGCCTATGTGGTGGACCGTCGCCACGAACAATATGCGGGCGCGCTGATGGCAGAGGAAGCCGCAACCCACGTTGCGGGCGCGGTAGGGCAGGCCGGGCCGAACGAAGACTACGTCTTCAACACCGTCGAGCACCTGCAGGCGCTTGGCATCCGAGACCATTGGCTCGAGCAGGTAGCTGCAAGGCTGAAACGCGCGTAGGGGTTACTTCCGAGCCGGCAGCTTGACGCCAAGCTCCGCAAGCCGCCTCCGTGCGGTTTCCGGCAGCGGCGGCGGATTGGTGGACATTGCTGCTTCAATCAGCAACTCGTCACAGGCCGCTTCGGTCTCGCGGATCAGGCGGTCACGAAACTCTTCCTTCGAAAGACCGGGCGGAATGGGCGGCAGCACGCGAGCGTGGATCGTTCCCGGAAAGCGCAGGAACTTGCGGCGAGGCCAGTAGAGCCCGGCCACGTGCGCGATCGGCACGACCGGCACGTTCAGCTTCGAGTAGAGTTCAACGATCCCGTACTTGTAGACTGGCTCGGCGCCGGGCGGACGCCGCGTTCCCTCGGGATAGATGATGAGCTGCCGACCCTCTTTCATTCGCTCGCGTCCTGCAGCCACGGCCTGCCGGAGAGCCTTCGAGCCTGAGCCGCGATCGATCGCGATCATGTCCATCTTCTTGAGGAACCAGCCGAAGAGCGGGATCCAGGTGAGCTCGCGCTTCAGGATGAAGACGGCATCGCGAATATAGGGGAGGAAGGTGAAGGTATCCCAGAAGGACTGGTGCTTTGGCGCAATGATGCACGGTCCGTCAGGAATGTTCTCGATCCCGGTGATCTGGAAATCCGTACCCGCGAGAATCCGATGGAGCCACGCGTTCGAACGCGCCCAGCGCTTGGGAACTTCCCAGGTCTTTTCCCGGGGGAGGAAAAAGAAGTAGGGCAGGGAAATGAGAAGCCGCCCAATCGTGTTGATGTAAAACGCTATGTTGAAGAGCAGCGAGCGAATGATGACCATGCAGCTTGTTTCCGAAATGCGGGGGCGCGTCGGCGTGTAGCTTGCTGGTTAACCCATCGACGGGATTTGGCAAGGCGAATGTGCGGAAAACAGACCTGCGCTCAATGGCTGCGGGCGACTGCGGCAAGCTGGTTGTAGGAAGCAGCGGCTTCCGCCGGAAGCACGGTACGCAGGAGCGCGGCGACGTATTTCACATATTCAGTGGTAAGCACACGCAGAGCGTCGGCGTCCCTGATCCATGCCGTGCCCTGGAGCGGATTGTTCACAACCGGATAGGCCTTCAGCACGGCGTTGGGCAGGATGCGCCGCATTTCCAGGAGGCTGCGCGGCATGTGGTAATTGTTGGTGACGACAATGATGCTGCCGTAGGTGTTGGCGAGCGCCCACTTGGCGCTTTCCTGCGCATTACCGATCGTGTTGAGCGCCACGCGGTCGATATCGACGCAACAGTTGAAGAGCCAGCTGTCGGCTCCCGTCGCTCTCCTGAGGTCAACGATCCGGGCCGAGGGGTTGACGCCGCTGATCAGCAGCCGCTTGGCCTTGCCGGCCTTCAAGAGCTCCATGCCAGTTTCCATGCGCGAAGCGCCGCCGGTCAGCACCACGATGCCGTCGGCTGCTGGAATTTGGGAGGGGGTTTCAAGCCCTGCAACGTGATCCACAAAGAGCAGGAAGCCGATGAAGAAGGCAAACAGGGCCATCCCGCTTACAGCGAAGCAGGTACGATAGAGAGACCTTAGCCGAAGCCAAGTCCGTGATCTCGCTCCATCAATCGCCTGTGCCACGTCACTCATACCGTTAGTTGTAACCGATAAATGCGGCTGGCGGACAGAACTGCACACCGCGCCTTACAAAAATAATTTCTGTTAGAATCATGGCGTGAGGGAGTTTGGCATCACGATTCAATTCGCCGCAAATAAGTGATCACTGTGAAGTGGGAGGTGACGGCAGCCAGTACTGCAATCAATACGGCAATCAGAGCGACGCCGGCGTAACCCGCACTTCCGATGGCGAAGTTTCCAAAGAGCGCCGTAGCCTGGTCTCCTTCCGGCGTGCCCAGATTGCGCGACGACCACCAGGAGAAGACAACGAAGACAATGATGGCAGCGACGCCGCCGCCGATAGCGCCGCGCAGTCCGGCCACAAGAAAGTGACGGCGGAATTCGCGCGCGATGAAGGGCGCTTCTGCTCCAACAAAGTGAAGCACTTCAATGACATGAACATTGCCGGACATGGCTCCGCGCGTGGCGAAGATAACCGTAAGCGCGGTGGCTGAAAGCATCAGCGCCAGGATCGCCATGCCGATGGTCACCGTGGTTGTTGCCATTGCAACGAGGCGGTCAACCCAGGTGCGGTGATCGTCGAGGATCGCCTGCGGCACCGATTGGGCGAGTTCCGCGCGCATAGATTCAAAGTCCGGCGGTGTGTTTGGATCAATGGTGACGATGATCAGCCGCGGCACCGGCAGCGACTCAAGCTCCAGTCCCGATCCCAGCCACGGCTCGAGCAGGCGCACGGTGGCGGAGCGGTCAACGATCGTGGCGGTCCGCACGCCGGCATAGGTCGAAGCGATCGACTGCGCCTTCGTCAGCGCCTCTTCCATGTCGAGATTGTCGGCGGGTTTGATCTGGATGGTCGCTTCCCGCGAAATCTGCGTCTGCCAGGTGGTCGCCGTATCGCGCACCAGCGTAACCCCACCAAGGGTCAGGCACGACAGGAAGGTCATGATTGCAATGACCAGCACCATGGCCCGTGAGGCAACATTGTCCCTCGGTACGATCGGGCTCTGGCCACTGCCAAGCCTGTTCCGGGCGAAGCGCTTCATGCCGCTGGTGAGGCCCTTTGCCCTGTCAAACGCGTTGGAGCTGCGGGAAAGGCTAGTCATAGATTTCCAGCCTTCCACCGGAAAGCACCATGCGTCGCGCGTCAACCTGATCCATGAGGCCGAGATCGTGCGTTGCGATCAGCACCGCGGTACCCATCCGGTTGAGCTCGATGAAGAGGCGCAGCAGACGCCGGGCAAGCTGCGGGTCCACGTTACCCGTGGGTTCATCGGCAAGCAGAATGCTTGGCTGCTCGACGAGCGCGCGGGCAATCGCGGCACGCTGCTTCTCACCGCCCGAGAGGACTGGTGGCAGAACGTGCATCCGGTCGCCAAGACCGACCCACTTCAGGAGGTCGGTAACGTCATTCTTGTAGCTGGATTCCTCGCGTCCGCGAACGCGCAGCGGCAGGGCCACGTTCTCGTAGGTCGTCAGGTGATCAAGCAGGCGGAAGTCCTGAAACACCATGCCGATCTTGCGGCGGATGAGCGGAAGCTCCTGCGGGGTGATGCGGGAGCGGTCCTTGCCGAAGATCGTCACGAGGCCGCGCGTTGGCTTCAGCGACATGAACAGCAGGCGCAAAAGCGTCGTCTTGCCGGTGCCCGAAGGTCCGGTCAGGAACTGAAACGAGCGCTCGGGAATGCGGAAGGAGATATCACGAAGAACCTCCTGACCCATTCCGTATCTGAGGCCTACATTCTCAAAACGTATCACTGAAACTTGCCATATCTGGTACGGCCCGGAACCCCGGGCGTTTGCTGCACAATCGAAGCGTTATGGTTAACGCCTGCTTAACATAGGCTGATCGCGGCTGAGAATAGCGCGTATTCCACCGAATTTTTCGTCCCCCGCGTTGCCGCACGTCGAACCTGCAATATTTGCTGGGGACATGCAGGATCGATTGCCCTCTGGATCAAGCGAAAATGCCTTCCGCCATTTTATGGCGCCAGATTATGGCGTAAGTGTTCGCTTATAATTTGATGGAGACAAGGGCCAATGCCGGTAGTCCGTGGCAAGGATATTGAGGTTTTCTATTCCGCTTCAACGATCGCGAGGCGCAACCTGGAGCTCGCCAAGCAGGTCGCGGAGCGGGAATACGAGGATCTTCTCGTCATTTCGATCCTCAAGGGCTCCTTCATCTTCGCGGCTGACCTCATTCGCGCCATGCATGATGCGGGGATATCGCCCGAGGTCGAGTTCATGATGATCTCCAGCTACGGCACGGGCACCACGAGCGGCCAGATCAACGTCCTGCGCGACATCGACAACGATGTTGCCGGCCGCGACATCCTGCTCATCGATGACATTCTGGAATCCGGCAAGACGCTGAAGTTCGTGCGCGACCTGATGCTTTCGCGTGGCGCGAAGTCAGTCTCGATCGCAGTGCTTCTCGACAAGCGGTCGAAGCGCCAGATCGATATCGAAGCCGATTATGTGGGCTTCGAATGTCCTGATTATTTCGTGGTCGGCTACGGCATGGACGTCGCGCATGCCTTCCGCGAGCTGCCGTTTGTCGGTGTCGTGCGGGGTGACGCCTGAGGGAAGATAGGGCGTCTTCCACAGGAACCATTTGTTCACTTTGCCAGTTCAGCGAACCGTAAGAAGTCCGTGGCAAGGTCCGCTCATGGCTAAGTTACTTGTTGTCGAAGACGATATTTCCGTACGGTCCTTCGTTGCCCGCGCTCTGGCAGCCTCCGGTTACACCGTGGAGACTGCTGAGGACGGGCTCGACGGCCTGAACAAGATCATGGAAGCAGCGGGCGCATATGACCTGGTGCTTTCAGACATCCGCATGCCGACGATGGACGGCATCGAGATGGCCCGCGAGATTGCGCGGACCTTCCCACATCTGCGGCTGATGCTGATGACCGGCTTTGCCGATCAGCGGGAGCGGGCAGTGGAGCTTGATGGCACCGTCAGAGGTGTCGTGAACAAGCCCTTCACGCTGGTGGAGTTGCGCGAACGTGTCGGTCAGGCTCTCGCAGCTTGAACAGGAAATCGGTCCCCACTGCCTGCGGGGACCGTTCCAGAATCACTTCTGCCCTGAAGCCTGACGACCGAAGTCCGGTGCGGCCACGTCCTGACCTGCGTCGATGATCGACCGGCGGATGGCGCGGGTGCGCGTGAACAGGTCGAACAGCGCCTGACCGTCACCCCAGCGGATGGCCCGCTGCAGCGCCGACAGGTCTTCCGAGAAGCGCGACAGCATCTCCAGGATCGCATCCTTGTTGTGCAGGCAGATGTCTCGCCACATGGTGGGGTCGGAAGCGGCCAGACGCGTGAAGTCGCGGAAACCCGAAGCCGAGTACTTGATCACTTCCGACTCGGTCACCGTCTGAAGATCGTCCGCGGTGCCGACGATGTTATAGGCGATGATGTGCGGAAGGTGCGAGACGATCGCCAGAACCTTGTCGTGGTGATCCGGATCCATCGTGTCGACGCGCGAGCCGCAGGCTTCCCAGAACGCCGTGAGCTTTTCGACCGCTTCGTCGCTTGAACGACCAGCAGGCGTCAGAATGCACCAGCGGTTACGGAAGAGTTCGGCAAAGCCGGCGTCCGGGCCGGAATGCTCCGTACCGGCGAGTGGATGGCCTGGAAGAAACTCTACCGTGTCCGGCAGCTCAGGGCTCATCTGCTCGATGACGGAGCGCTTGGTCGAACCAACATCCGTAACGATGGCGCCTGCCTTCAGGGCAGGGGCAATCTCGGTGGCAACGCGGCCGCACGCACCAACCGGCACGCAGACGATGACGAGGTCGGCGTCACGCACGGCTTCTGCAGCGCTCGTATAATACTCATCGCCAAGGTCCAGTTCGCGCGCGCGGGCAAGCGTTTCCGCGCTGCGAGTATTGACTACGATGGTATCTGCCAGCTTCTCCCGGCGAATGACTCTCGCCAGAGAGGAGCCAATAAGGCCGATGCCGATCAGCGCGACCTTATTAAAGTGGGGGTCAGTCACAAATCACCTGCTCAGGAATTCTCGCAGCGAGTCCACCACGCCACGATTTGCTTCTTCCGGTCCAATGGTCATGCGCAACGAATTCGGGAAGCCATAGCCCCTGACCTGCCGGAGAACGAAACCGCGCGAACAGAGGAATTCGTCTGCGTCCGGAGCGCGCTTCCCATCCTGGTCCGGGAACTGGATCAGAATGAAGTTTGCTACGGATGGCGTAACGCGCAGGCCGAGCGTGGTCAGCTCCTCGGTGAGCCAGTCCTTCCACTTCAGATTATACTCCACTGCATTCTGCACGTGGACACGATCGCGGATCGCCGCAGCACCAGCTTCGATGGCCAGCGCATTCACATTGAACGGGCCGCGAACGCGGTTGAGCGCGTCGATGACGTGCAGGGGGCCGTACATCCAGCCGATGCGCATAGCGGCAAGGCCGTAAATCTTCGAGAAAGTCCGGGTCATCACCACGTTTTCGTAGGAGGAGACGAGCTCGATCCCAGCTTCGTAGTCGTTCTTGCGCACATATTCCGCGTAGGCGGCGTCGATTACCAGCAAGACGTTCTTTGGCAGTCCCGCATGAAGGCGGCGGACGTCTTCGGCAGGAACATAGGTGCCGGTCGGGTTGCCTGGGTTGGCGATGAAGACGAGACGGGTCTTGTCCGTCACGGCCGCCAGGATGGCGTCGACGTCAACCTGCTGATCCTTTTCCTTCACCACGACCGGTACGCCGCCAGCTGCCATGATCTGTATCTTGTAGACCAGAAAGCCGTGCTCGGTGATGATGCCTTCGTCGCCTGGCTGCAGATACGTATGCGCGAGCAGGCCAAGAAGCTCGTCCGATCCGTTAGAGCAGATGATATTGGCCGGGTTGAGCCCGTGCACTTCGGCGATGGCATCGCGCAGCTTGTGTGATTGACCGTCCGGGTAGATCTCCAGTCGATCGGTCACGGCTGCAATCGCCTCAATCGCCTTGGGAGAAGCCCCAAGCGGCGTCTCGTTGGACGACAGCTTGTACACCTTTGCCACGCCCTCAACAGTCTCTTTGCCAGGAACGTAGGCGGCGATATCCATTACGCCCGGTCTGGGCTGCGGGCGATCAAGTGTGCTCATCATCAAATCCATTGGTTAGGCGCACTTGCTTTATCCTATCAAACTCATTGACGCAAAGGGGTTCCGGTTCTAAAGGTGAGACAAATCCGTGGTGATTTGGCCGGTCGGCTTGCAGCCACGTTAAATAACTTGCTAAAGGGCCGATCCCGTGTTCCGTGACCGGCAATTGTTACAACAGTGCCGGTCTTTTTGTTTCCGGCGAACGGCAAACAGTATGGAACAGTCAAAAGTTAGATCTGCCCGCGATGAAGCAAATTCGCCAACAAGCAAGCTGGTTCAGTTCGGTGCCGATAAGCCACTGAAGCTGGGCTCCGGCAGTTTGCTTTCCCCATTTCAGATTGCCTATCAGACGGAAGGCGAGCTGAACGCGGACCGCTCCAACGCGATCCTCATCTGCCACGCGTTGACGGGGGACCAGCATGTGGCGAACGTCCATCCTGTCACCGGCAAGTCCGGCTGGTGGGAGATGCTGGTCGGTCCGGGCAGGCCGATCGACACGAACCGCTTCTTCGTCATCTGCTCCAATGTGATCGGCGGCTGCATG
Source organism: Nitratireductor aestuarii (assembly GCF_014641695.1). Classification (GTDB taxonomy): domain Bacteria; phylum Pseudomonadota; class Alphaproteobacteria; order Rhizobiales; family Rhizobiaceae; genus Chelativorans; species Chelativorans aestuarii. The sequence continues at coordinate 272,389 of NZ_BMIF01000003.1, forward strand.
GGCTCTTCCGGCCCGGCCACCATCGACCCGGCCACGGGCAAGGCCTACGGCCTCAATTTTCCCGTGATCACCATTGGCGACATGGTGAAGGCACAGGCGATGCTGGTGGACCATCTGGGCATCGACCAGCTTTTCGCCGTCGTTGGCGGCTCCATGGGTGGCATGCAGGTGCTCGAATGGGCGCACAGCTTTTCCGACCGTGTCCGCCTCGCCATCCCGATCGCGACCGGCGCGCGCCATACGGCGCAGAACATCGCCTTCAACGAGGTGGGCCGTCAGGCTGTGATGGCCGATCCCGACTGGTGCGGCGGCGACTACATCGAACAGGGGCGGCACCCGGCCAAGGGTCTCGCGGTGGCCCGCATGGGTGCGCACATCACCTACCTGTCCGAGGCAGCACTGCACCGCAAGTTCGGTCGCAACCTGCAGGACAGGAACGAGATCACCTTCGGTTTCGACGCGGATTTCCAGATAGAGAGCTATCTGCGGCACCAGGGCTTCACCTTCGTCGATCGTTTCGACGCGAACTCCTACCTCTATCTCACCCGCGCGATGGACTATTTCGACCTCGCCGCCGAACACAACGGGCGATTGGCTGACGCCTTTCGGGGAACGAAGACCCGCTTCTGCCTCGTGTCCTTCACCAGCGACTGGCTGTTCCCGACTGAAGAGAGCCGCATGATTGTCCATGCGCTGAACGCGGCGGGCGCTTCCGTCTCCTTCGTGGAGATCGAATCCGACAAGGGGCACGATGCCTTCCTGCTGGATGAACCGGAAATGCATGCGGCGGTGCACGGCTTCGTCAATGCAGCAGCCCGCCAGATGGGGATTGGCGAATGAGCGTCAACACTGAATCCCGCGTCGACCTGCGCGTCATCGCCGACCTCATCCGCCCTGGCTCCCGCGTTCTGGACGTCGGCTCCGGCGACGGTGAACTGCTCGACCTGCTCGCCCGCGAAAAGCAGGTGGACGGACGCGGTCTGGAAATCTCGCAACGTGGCGTGAATGAATGCGTTGCGCGCGGCCTCTCTGTCATCCAGGGCGATGCCGATCGCGATCTTTCGTACTACCCGGACAAGGGCTTCGACTATGTCGTGCTGTCGCAGACCCTGCAGGCGACACGCAACCCGAAAGAGGTGCTGAACGAGCTGCTCCGCATCGGCGACCGCGCGATCGTCTCTTTCCCGAACTTCGGCCATTGGCGCGTGCGGTGTTCGCTGATGTTCAAGGGTCGCATGCCGGTGACGAAGGACCTGCCGTACTCGTGGTACGACACGCCGAACATCCACTTCTGCACCATCCGCGATTTCGTCGCCCTCTGCGCCGAGGTCGGGGCAACGGTCGAAAGTGCTCAGGCACTCGACGCCAACGGCACGAAGATCGGCCTCTCGATGCCGTGGTGGTTCTGGAACTTCTTTGGCCAGCAAGCGATCTTCCTGCTGCGACGTTAATCCCTGACGCGCCCGGCAACGGGTCTGAACCCGCGCGTTGCACCCTGAGGTGAAAGCACCGGCACCAGCGCGCGCTTGGTCCGGCGCGCCATGGCGGGAATGCCCTGGTAGAGCCGCTTTTCGGCGTCCACGATCAACGCGCCGGCAAAAAGGGGCCAGAGATGCTGGCCCGCACTTGCGAGCAGCGGCTCCATGCGCAGGAGCCAGCGCTTTTGTGATGGCGGGAAGTGCAGCGTGTCCGCCCAGCTCGTTGGCGTAAAATTCGCATCGCGCAGCAGGTCGGTGAGCTGCCTGCGCGAATAGGGCTGGCCAGTGCCGAACGGCGTATGTTCAAACCGCGCCCAGAGCCCGCGACGATGCGGTACGACGATCACCAGACGGCCACCGGGTGCCAGCACCCGCCAGGCTTCGAGCAGCATCTGCTGCGGATTTTCCGCATGTTCCAGCGCGTGGATCATCACGATCCGGTCGACAGCAGCGTCGGGCAGGGGGAGGTCGTCCTCATGCACCAGCGCCGAGGCACAGAAACCGTGCGACGGCCAACGCACCGCACCCTGCCGCGCTGGCATGAAGGCGAAGACCCGCTCCGCATCACGTCCAAGCTGCTCGAGCCATGGCAAGGCGTAACCAAGCCCCACAAGCCGTTCTTCGGGCATCTTGCTCCAGACGGACGCAAGCGCGGTCGCGATTGACCGTTCGACCAGCTTGCCAAGGAGGCTCGTGTAAAAGGAGCGGAATTCAACGATGTCAGTATTCATGCGCGAACGGTAGGCGGCTCAAATCCATTCTGCAAGGTTACCACACCCGGACGGCATGCGGCATTCAACCCCATTCTTTTCTGACCCGCACATAACGTCCAAAAGCATTTTTGATTTTCGCGCCGATCATCTAGTCTGCGGGCAACGGGAATGAAACAGGTGGTGCCATGCTTGAAGTTCATCAGTTCATGTGCCGAAGCGACAACTTCGGAGTTCTTCTGCGTGACAGTCAGTCGGGAACCACGGCCCTAGTCGATGCGCCGGAGGAGGCGCCGATTCTGCGCGCCATCGAAGCCTCGGGCTGGCAGCCGCCTTCACTCCTGCTGATCACGCACCACCACGGCGACCACGTGGAGGCCAATCTGGCGCTGAAACAGCGCTTCGGCCTCTCCATTATCGGACCTGCCAAGGAGGCGGAGAAGATCCCGGGCATCGATCGTTCGATGCGGGAAGGCGACACCGTTCGCATAGGCAGCGAAGAGGCCACGGTCATCGAGACGCCGGGCCACACCGCTGGCCACGTCTCCTACTATTTCAGGGATTCAGGCATAGTCTTCACCGCCGACACACTTTTCGCGTTGGGCTGCGGAAGGCTCTTCGAGTGTCCACCTGCAATCATGCACCAATCGCTGAAGAAGCTTGCAGCCCTTCCGCCTGAGACCGTCGTCTACTGCGGACACGAATATACGGCGTCGAACGCCCGCTTTGCCCTGACGGTAGATCCCATCAATCAGGCACTGCAGGACCGCGCCAGAAAGATCGAGGCGCTCGTGCGTGACGGTAAGCCCACGCTCCCCACGACCCTTGCCGAGGAGCTGGCGACCAATCCGTTCCTGCGCTGGGGAGATCCTGCCATCCGCCAGAACCTGAATTTGATGGACGCAACGGACGAAGCGGTCTTTGCCGAGATCCGCAAGCGCAAGGACGCGGCCTAATCCAGGACGGTCTCCACCGCAGGCTTTCGCGACCGCAGGATCATGTTCTTGGCAGCCAGCGTTGCGCCGCCGGTGATCAGCAGACATGCGAGCAGCAGTTGGGCGGAAAGCTCCGCCCTTCCAGCGATGATCAGGAGCAGCGTGGAGAACATCGGTATCACGTAGCTCGCAGAGCCGATCAGCTGGATGTTTCCGTGCTTCACGCCGTAGTCCCAGGTGAAGAAGGCAGCGCCAAGCGGAAACAGGCCCATGAGGATCACAGCGATCCACTCAGCACTGTTCGCTGGCCAGATCGTCGGTTCAAGCAGCACATGGCAGAGGGCGGAAAGCACCGCCGTCGCGCCGCAGAACCAGGTGACGGTACTCGTCGGCACCGCCCCGAACCGCCGTGACAGCAGCGAATAGCTGGACCAGAAGATCGCAGCCCCTGCAGCCGCAAGATAGCCCACCGAATGCTGACCCTCGAACGAAAGGCTGCCGCCCTTCGCAACGATCAGCACCGTACCGGCAAGGCCGGCAATGGCCCCCAGGATATGGTGCCAGCCGAGCCGTTCGCCCGGCATCAACGCCGATCCCAGCACGATCAGCAGCGGCCAGAGGTAGGAGATGAGGTTCGCCTCGACTGCCGGTGCGTTCTTCAGCGCCGTAAAATAGAGAAAATGATATCCGAACAGGCCTGCAATGCCGACCAGCCAGGCTGCTGGCGGCACGTGCGCCCGCTGCCGGAAAGACGGGAAGACAACCTGGGCGAGGATGCCGACTGCGGTGCCGATGGCGAAGGCGATGGCCGAAAGCAGAAATGGGGGCACGTCGCCCGAAAAGGCGGTGAGCAGCGCAAGCGGCGCCCACATGGCGAACGTTGAAAGGCCGACAAGCGTAGCGCGGACCATAAAGGAGCCCCCCGAAAAGCGCGTTATGCAGGCCGCGCCTTGACGTACACGGTCCCGATTTTCGTACCAATACTTGCTTCTACGGGAGAATAAAGCCTCTGATTGCCGACGGGTGCAAAACCAATGCGGATTTTCGCCTTGTCGCGCAGATGCTTGATGGTCGAGTGGTTCGGGCGATAGCCGGCCACCGGCACAAACTGCGCGACGCAGGTGACCTCAGCCGAGCGGAAATTGTCCGATGGATGCGCAGGCCTCAGCACCAGGTCGACCCTCGCTTCACCGTCGTAGACCCTGACCGTCCGGTTGCATACGTTTGCAGCATTGTCCGCGGGCATCAGCAAGGCGGTGATGGGATCCGCCACCCGAGCGAGATGTTCGTCCTGCAGCGGTACCCAGTCAGAACCGCGCTTGCGCAATGGCGGCTCGTTGACCGTGTTGGTCACCCGTGCCCCGTTGAACTGGATCTGCGTCAGCTGCTTCTTCTTGCCGCTCACGTAGTTCAGCGCATACTCCTGCGGCCGGCTTTCTCCGCCGTCAAACCTGCCGGTGACCGTAATGGTGCCGTCCGTCTTGTCGAAGATGCGCGCGATACCTGCACTCCAGAACGAGCCGGAAATGGCGAAGCCTGCATCATTGAAGCGGCTGTCAAACACGGCGCGCGCGATGGGAAGCCCCAGCAGCGAGACGTCGTATTGCATCCGCTGCGCCTGAGCGCTTGCCGCAAGGCTCATGATGGCGGTACAAACCGCCGCGAGAACGAGGGTTGCTCTGCGCAATGACATTCAGCTCTCCGTTACTCCTGCTCTATCCATCACGCAGGTAGAATCTGGCCGTTCTATGGATGCTCCGCCCCTGAATTCCCGGCAAAGCTTGACCTTGCTGGGAAATGTCTCTAAGGAAGCACCGTTTCCACGAGGCTGCCGGTGTCTTTGCGCCCGCAAGGCGTCAGTCCGGTTTGCCCGAAAGATAAGGTAGAACGAATATGTCTCGCGCTTGTGAACTTACTGGCAAGGCTGTGATGAGCGGCAACAACGTCTCTCACGCCAACAACAAGACCCGCCGTCGCTTTCTCCCGAACCTCTGCGAAGTGACCCTGATGTCCGAAGCCCTCGGCCAGAGCTTCCGTCTTCGCGTTTCGGCAAATGCGCTCCGTTCGGTTGAGCATCGCGGTGGTCTGGACGCTTTCCTGCTCAAGGCAAGCTCCAACGACCTGTCACAGCGCGCTCGTCTGCTCAAGAAGCAGATCGCCAAGAAGGTTGCTGAAGACGCCGCTGCTGCTGCGTAACTTCGCTTGAAGATCCGAGAGGCGTGGGCTCTGCCCACCCTCACTGGTTCCATCACCCAGGCTAAAAAAATGAACTCTCAGACTCCTGTATGGCCCTTCATGGTGGCCATGGCGGTTGTAGTTACCGCATCCAACTTCCTCGTTCAGTATCCGTTTGAGCATTTCGGCCTGGGAGAAATTCTCACCTGGGGCGCGTTCACCTATCCGGTCGCCTTCCTGATCACGGACCTGACGAACCGCACCTTCGGCGTGCGCGCTGCACGCAAGCTGGTGCTGATCGGCTTCATCCTCGCTTTCGGCATCTCAGCCTGGCTCGCAAGCCCGCGCATCGCGATCGCCTCCGGCATGGCGTTCCTCTGCGCTCAATTGCTCGATGTGTCGATCTTCGACAGGCTGCGTAACGGCACCTGGTGGAAGGCGCCGTTCATCTCCAGCTTCTGTGGCTCGGTGCTGGACACGATCATCTTCTTCGGCATCGCCTTCGCGGCGCGCTTTGCCTTCCTGGACACGAGCCTCGGGCTTGAAGACGGCTCGCTTGCCTTCGCTGTCCCGTTGTTGGGCTTTGGCCCTGAAGTGCCGCTCTGGGTGTCACTTGGCCTTGGCGACTTCCTGGTGAAGATTTCCATCGCGCTCCTGATGCTGGTCCCTTACGGAGCGCTGCTCTCGGTCTTTCAGCCGATGATCAAGTCGGCACGACGCGTGATCTAGCCTTCTATTTGCCGACGTAGCGGAACTCGAGATAAAGGTTCCGCTGGAAGATCGACTGGTTGTCGTCCGACATGAGCGAAACCATCAGTGCGCCATCCGGCGCACGCCATACATCCAGCCCTTCCATATTGTCGGTCTGGTAGTCCATGTCGGCTTCCAGCAGCACCGTTCCGTCAGCAACATGGCCCGGCGCGATGGCTGATGCCGGAATGCGCCGTATCCGCATGGCGACCCCGCTCAACACTGAAAATCGCCGCTCCAGCAGCAGCATGTCGCCGTTGGGCAGGAAAGCACCGTCGGTGATGTCGTAGCCCGCATCCCGCTTCACCGTGAAAATACCCTCGCGCGGGCCTTCCAGAACGGCGGCAAAGATATTCCCCGCCTGATCAAGGCTCTTTTCAGTGACGACAACCAGCGCGCCGGCGAGTGCGCTGTCCTCGGGAGCGAAGGCCAGCGTTTCAAAGCCGCGGTTGGTTCTGAGTTCGTAGAGCGGGATCAGGGGAGGGATGTCGCGCTCGGGATTTCCGGCGCGGTCATTGCCAAGCTCGAATTGCGTGATGCGGTGCTGGCGCTCGAAGCCGACGTATGCCTTCGAACCCTTGATTGCGACCGCTTCCGCATCCGAGCTCTCCTTTTCCCGGCGATTACCGGACAGGATCGGCTGCATGGAGAAATCGCTTACGCCAACGGGCCTGAACGCCTCATCGCGTTCGATACCGGCAAAAAACCACATGCCATTGTCAGTGACGCCGACGATCCGACCGCCTGGCTGGACGAAGCGAAACGAGGAGAAGCCGCCGAATTCAGGGTACGAGGACTTGAGCTCGAATCCGCCGATGAACTGGAGTGAACCGAACCGTTCTTCGTCCGAGCGGATGCGAAAGGAGCGTATTGGCCGGGTGGTGACCTCGACGGCTTCAACAACACGCTCTTCCGCCATCAAAGTGGCGGAAGGGCTGGAGATACTCAGAACTAGAAGAAGCGGAAGGACGAGCCGTCCAAGATACATGCCTAGCTGGCCCGGCGTCGCAGTTGCGACTGACCGCGTGAACGTGCACCGCGCGCGTTTTCTTCCTCGAAGAGGGAAGCAAGCTGCTCGGTCATCGCCCCGGCGAGCTCTTCCGCATCGACGATGGTGACAGCGCGGCGGTAGTAGCGCGTCACGTCGTGGCCGATGCCGATGGCGATCAGCTCCACCGGTGAACGGGTCTCGATGAGATCGATGACCGCACGCAGATGCCGTTCCAGATAGTTGCCCGGGTTCACTGACAGCGTTGAGTCATCGACCGGCGCGCCGTCAGAAATCATCATCAGGATCTTGCGCTGCTCCGGACGCGCCATCAGGCGCTGGTGGGCCCAGAGCAGGGCTTCACCGTCGATGTTTTCCTTGAGCAGGCCTTCGCGCATCATCAGGCCGAGATTGCGCTTGGCGCGCCGCCACGGGGCGTCAGCAGACTTGTAGATGACATGGCGCAGGTCGTTCAGACGGCCGGGAGCCGCAGGCTTTCCGTCCTTGAGCCACTTTTCGCGCGACTGGCCGCCCTTCCAGGCGCGGGTGGTAAAGCCGAGGATCTCCACGCGAACGCCGCAGCGCTCCAGCGTGCGTGCGAGGATGTCGCCGCAGGTTGCCGCAACGGAAATGGGTCGGCCACGCATCGAGCCGGAATTGTCGATCAAGAGCGTGACGACCGTATCGCGGAAGTTCGTGTCCTTCTCCCGCTTGAACGAGAGCGGCTGCATCGGATCGATGATCATGCGCGGCAGGCGGGCAGGGTCCAGCACGCCTTCCTCGAGGTCGAACTCCCAGGAGCGGTTCTGCTGCGCCATCAGGCGACGCTGCAGGCGGTTGGCAAGCCGTCCGACGACGCCCTGAAGGTTCGCAAGCTGCTTGTCGAGGAAGCCGCGCAGGCGGTTCAGTTCCTCTTCGTCGCAAAGGTCTTCGGCGGCCACCACTTCATCGAACTCGGTCGTGAAGCGCTTGTAGTCGATTTCGTTGGCAGCCTGATCGAAAGGGTTCTCCGGACGGCGGCCCTCGCCGGCGTTTTCCTCGTCGAGGTCCGGGTCCATCACTTCTTCGGACGTGGTGCTGGAAGCTTCGCTCTCTCCGGACTCGTTTTCTTCGCCGGAGGCTTCGGCGTCCTCAGCCTGGGTGCGCTCACACTCGGACTGGTCCTCGCCGCCTTCCTCTTCGCTGTCCTCTCCCTGCGGCTGGTCATCCGCGGGCTCGTCCTCAGACTCAAGGTCCTCTTCGCCGAGCTCCTCGCCAAGCTCGATCGCGCCCAGCAGGTCGCGGACGGTGCGCGCAAAGGTGTCCTGATCGTTGATCGTATCGATCAGGCGGTCGAGGTCGGCACCTGCCTTGTCTTCCAGCCAGTCGCGCCAGAGGGCGACCAGACGCTCGCCGCTCTGCGGTACAGGTTTGCCGGTCAGGCGCTCGCGCACCATAAGCGCGATGGCATCTTCAATTGGCGCATCCTCGCGGCTGGCGCCTTCCATCACCGGAATGCGAGCGTACCGCTCCTCGAGCATCGACGCGATGTTGTCGGCCACGCCCAGCATGGCGCGGGTGCCTATGGCTTCGACGCGGGCCTGCTCGACTGCATCATAGATCGCCCGGGCCTGATCGCCCTGAGGCGCCAGCTTTGCATGCAGGCTGGCGTCATGGCAGGCGTGGCGAAGGGCCAGCGCGTCACCGGTGCCGCGGGTCACGGCGATGGACTCAGCCGTTGGCTTCTTGGCAAGATCCGGCAGGCGGGCACGATTGCCCACGATGGCCGGCTTGTCCTTGGAAAAACTGACGTCCAGTTCGTTGTCGCCGGCAATCGCCCTGACCGTGACAGTAAGGGCCCGCTTCAAGGCGTCGAGCGACGCGGGCTGCTGCTGCGCGGGATTGCGATTTGAATGGCTACTCACGAAGGAGAACTCCGGCGTTTACGCGCTCCTGGATCCCGCAGGCGGGTATGATCCGGAACAGCGTTGAGAATTGGCGTCATGCATGGTGGCTAGCGGGAACGCCCGTCCACCATGGTTGGATTAAGGCTTGAAACATCGACGTCTTCAAGGCAGCGAACGTTGACGGCAACCATCCTTCGTCCATCGGGTGCTTCACCCTGGGAGAAGGATTCCATGCCGCAGACCGAGCAGAAGAGGTGCTCGATCTTGTTCGTGTTGAAGCGGTACTCGGTGAGCTTGTCCTTGCCGCTTTCCAGCGAGAAGTTCTGCTCCGGAGTGAACGCGAGAATGCTGCCGCGACGCTGGCAGTAGGAACAATTGCACGTGATCGGGTTCGCCAGATCGACATCGACTGTGAACGATACCGCCTTGCAGTGACAGCTACCCCGATACTGCATTGTTCCCTCCCTCCCGAAGATGAACGATTATCCCAAGACCACGTTGGAAGCAGACTCCGGCAGCTCCTCGCCGAAAGCGCGCTGGTAGAACTCGGCAACGATCGAGCGTTCCAGCTCATCGCACTTGTTGAGGAAGGTGAGCCGGAAGGCAAAACCGACGTCGCCGAAGATCTCGGCGTTTTCCGCCCACATGATCACCGTACGCGGGCTCATGACGGTCGACAGATCGCCGTTCATGAAGGCAGAGCGGGTCATGTCTGCAACGCGCACCATGCGGTTGACGATCTCGGCACCTTCCGTGTTCTGGTAGTGCTTCGCCTTGGCCTGGACGATGCCCACTTCCTTTTCGTGCGGCAGGTAGTTCAGCGTCGTCACGATCGACCAGCGGTCCATCTGGGCCTGGTTGATCTGCTGCGTGCCGTGATAGAGGCCGGTCGTATCGCCAAGACCGACCGTGTTGGCGGTCGCGAAGATGCGGAAGGCAGGATGCGGGCGCAGCACGCGGCTCTGGTCGAGCAGCGTCAGGCGACCGGAGGATTCAAGCACGCGCTGGATGACGAACATCACGTCCGGGCGACCGGCATCATACTCATCGAACACGAGAGCGACATTGCGCTGGTAGGCCCAGGGAAGAATGCCGTCGCGGAATTCCGTCACCTGCTTGCCGTCCTGGAGCACGATGGCGTCCTTGCCGACGAGGTCGATACGGCTCACGTGGCTGTCGAGGTTGATGCGAACGCACGGCCAGTTGAGGCGGGCGGCAACCTGCTCGATGTGGGTGGACTTACCCGTGCCGTGGTAGCCAGACACCATCACGCGACGGTTGTAGGCAAAGCCTGCCAGGATCGCGAGCGTGGTCTGCGGGTCGAACAGGTAGTCCGGGTCGAGGTCCGGAACATTGGGATCGGTCTGCGAGTATGCTGGCACGACCATGTTCGATTCAAAGCCGAAGGTGTCCCGTACCGAAACGGTCGTATCCGGCAGATTGGATATGTCGCGGTCGATCTTGTTCATCATTCCTCCGCGCGCGCGAAGCCGCGTTCGCGCCGCATTTCGTTGTGTCGGATGGTCTCATAACAGAGACCTGGGCTAACAGTAACCCGATTGTTTTAGAATGCGGTAGGCCTGCAACACGTCGCGCAGACGCTCTTCCGATCCCCTGTCGCCACCGTTCGCATCAGGATGATGGCGTTTTACCAACTCTTTATAGCGCGACTTGATGTCTGCGCCAGTGGCCTTCGCATCCAAACCGAGAGTTTCGAGCGCTTTTGCTTCCAGAGGCTTGACCACGCGCGTGTGATTGCCTGCGCGTTCCTGACGCTCGCGAAACAGGTTGAGCGGATCACCCATGCGGCGGAAATGCGCCGCGTTTCCGGACCGGAACGGCGCGAAGTCGGGCGCCGCCTGACCGCTGGCATTTGACCCGAACTTCCAGGTCGGCCGGTTTCCTGTCAGCGCTTCCTTCTGGAAACGTGAGATATCGCCGTCCTTGAGGCCGGAGAAGTAATTGTAATTCTTGTTATATTCGCGAACGTGATCAAAGCAGAAGAAGAAGTATTCGCCTTCGCGATCGCGGCCCACCGGCGCGCGATGCGTTCCAGCCCCGTCGCACCCATCCCACTGGCACTTCCGCTCCTGCGGTTGCTTGGTGGTGGGGTCGGGACGGATGCGGATCTTCTCGAAGTATTTCGAGTTGAGTTTCATGCCCTTCGTAAATCCAGCTAACGAGTCTTAAGGTACCGCCTACTGAGGCTCCGAAACAAGAATTGACATTTTCCGCCATCGATGCTTTCGACGAAGATCCAGTCTAAAGCCGTTGGCTGTCCTGCTGGCTTCTGTCAAAAGGGCTGCACCGTCTGCCCTGTTGCAGGCGGTACTATCGCGGTGACGGTGTCACCTATTCCACGCTTGGATCCGCCAGCCCTCGCGGTCGGTGGAATCTACGACAAAGTGGGAATGGGCCACATATGGTATCAGGAGTTCGGTTTGTCTATCCAAAAAGCGATCGAGGACAAGCTCACGGCGCATTTCTCGCCGGAGCGGCTTGTGGTGATCAACGAGAGTCATCTCCACGCTGGCCACCATCATGTTCATGAAGGTCGTGAAGAGCAGTTCGAAGCCAACGGCGAGACACATTTCCGTGTGCGGATTGTTTCGAAGGCCTTCGAAGGCATGAGCCGCGTCGAGCGACACCGTGCGGTCAACACGCTACTAGCCGATGAGCTAAAGGGCGGCGTGCACGCACTGGCGATTGAGCCGAGCGCTCTTGGAGAGCCCACCCGCTGGTAAGCTTACGGAAAAGCTTACCGTAGCTTTACAGCTTCATCCACGCCGATCGGGCGGATGCGCAGGCGGGTGATCCTGTTCTTCTCGCGCTTCATCACGATGAAGCGCTTGTCGAAGAAGGTGAACGCCTGCTTCTCCTCCGGGATCGTCTGCGACTCGTGGATGACGAGGCCTGCGATCGTTGTCGCTTCCTCGTCCGGCAGATTCCAGTCGAGCGCGCGGTTCAGGTCCCGGATCGGCACTGAGCCCTCGACCACGATTGACCCGTCGGCCTCCTGGCGCACACCCTGAACCTCGACGTCATGCTCGTCCGCGATATCGCCGACGATTTCCTCGATGATGTCCTCGAGCGTCACGAGCCCCTGCACTTCACCGTACTCATCCACGACAATGGCCATGTGGGCCTTGCGGCGCAGGAAGGCGTTGAGCTGCATCTGCAGGCTGGTTGTGTCCGGCACAAACCACGGCGTTTTTGCGATTTTCGTAATGTCGATGTGTTCGGGCCGGTTGTCGGCATGCAGTGCACGCAGCAAGTCCTTGGTATGCACGACGCCGATGATGTTCTCGGCACTACCGCGCCAGATGGGCGTGCGCGTGTAGGGGCTCTTCAGGATCTCATCGACCACCATGGCGGGCGGATTGTCCGCGTTCACCGAGCGCATCGCGGTGCGGTGGACCATGATATCGCAGACTTCGAGCTCGTTCAGGTCCAGTAGCCCGCCAACGCGGTCCAGGTCCTGCTTGACCATCGAGCCCTCCTGCTGGAGAACTTCGACGGCGCCACGCAGTTCATCATGAGCAGAAAGCATCGGCGTTTCGCGCGAAAAACGGGTCCCGAACAGTCCGAGTACGAAGCGGACGATGGCATTGGCTGCCAGCGAAAGCGGCCCGAAAATCACATGGGCGAGCCGTGCGAAGCCGGAAAGCGAGAGCGCCGTCTGCTCAGGATGCACCAGCGCCCAGGATCGCGGCAGGATTTCCGAAAAGATCACGAAAATGACGGTTACGGTCACCGTGGCGTAGAGAATGCCGATCGGGCCGAACAGGGCCGTCAGGATGCTCGTGGCCAAAGCCGCAGCAAGGATCCTGACGAGATTGTTGCCGATGAGCAGAGCCCCCAGCAGCCGGTCACGCTCTGCATTGAGCCTCGTAACTCGTCTTGCCTTGCTGTCTCCGTTGTTCTCGAGATTGTGCAGGCGGGCCTTGGAGCTTGCAGTGATCGCGGCCTCGGTTCCCGAGAAAAGGAACGCGAGAATGACCAGCACCAGAATGGCGCCAACCGCTATCGCAAGCTCTAGGTTCATCGTGCCAGGCTATCCCTCAGGAAGGTGAGAACTTCGGACGAAGGCACGTCCTTGGCGATGAAGGACTGGCCGATGCCGCGCGTCAGGATGAAGGTAAGCGCACCGCGCGAAACCTTCTTATCCTGCGTGATGTAGGCAAGAAGCTGTTCCGCATCCGGTAGCTCGCCCGGAATGTCGGAGAGCTTTGTCGGCAGGCCAACTTGCGTGAGATGCGCTTCGACGCGCACTGCGTCATCCGGACTGGCAAGATTGAGTCGGGCCGAGAAGCGGTGCGCCAGCGCCATGCCGATGGCCACGCCTTCGCCGTGGACAAGGCGGGCGCTGTCGTAGCCCGTAGTCGCTTCCAGCGCATGGCCGAAGGTGTGCCCAAGGTTCAGAAGCGCGCGGTCACCGGTTTCACGTTCATCACGCGCGACGACCTCCGCCTTTGACTGGCAGGCCACCGCGATGGCGCGCGCACGGGCCGGACCGCCGGCGAAGACTTCGCGCCAGTTGGCTTCCAGCCATTCGAAGAAGTCCGGCCGGTCGATAAGCCCGTACTTTACCGTCTCGGCATAGCCTGCACGGAACTCGCGCTCCGGCAACGTGTCCAGCACGGACGTATCGGCTAACACGAGCTTGGGCTGATGGAAGACCCCGACAAGGTTCTTGCCATGTGCGGTATTGATGCCGGTCTTGCCGCCGACGGAAGAGTCGACCTGCGCCAGAAGCGAGGTAGGCACCTGCACAAAATCCATGCCGCGACGGATGATACCGGCAGCAAAGCCGGAAAGGTCGCCCACAACACCGCCGCCAAGCGCGATCACCACGTCGCGGCGTTCGAGACGCGCGGCGAGAATGGCGTCAACAACGGTCTGCAGAACGGAAAAGCTCTTGCTCTGCTCGCCGGCGGGCACGACCACCGCTGTGCTCTGGATGCCGGCCTTGGCCAAGCCTGCTTCAAGCGCCTTCAGATGGATGGCGGCGACATTCTCGTCGGTAACGATTGCGGCACGGGCACCCGGCATGCGCGCCGCGATCTCTTCGCCGGCCCGCTCCAGCAGATTGGCGCCAATCAGAATGTCGTAGGCCCGCTCTTCCAGGCCGACGCGAATCGTTTCGTGCGGTTCCGCCGTGGTCATTTTGCTTTTCTTTTCCTTCTACGCCGCGCGGCCAGATGTTTGGTGAGACCCAACAGGACTTCGCTTGCGATCTGATCCTTGGAATCGTCGCGCGAATGGATCATCACGTCGGCGTTCGCATATACCGGATAGCGCAGAGCCATCAATCGCTCCATCACCGCCCTCGGATCCTCGGTAGCGAGGAGCGGACGGTTCTGCCGCTTGGAAACGCGGTTCATCAGCGTGTCGATGTCGGCATTGAGCCAGACGGACACTCCGCGGCGCTTCACCACTTCGCGGGTCGCCTCACTCATGAATGCGCCGCCACCGGTGGAAAGAACCTGCGGCCCGTTGCGCAACAGGCGTTCGATTACGCGTTCTTCAAGTGCACGGAATTCCGGTTCGCCATAGGCGGAGAAAAGTTCCGGGATCGACATCCGCGAGACCTTTTCGATCTCATGGTCGCTGTCGACGAAGGGAAGATTACAGAGAGAAGCGACTTTTCGGCCGATAACCGTCTTGCCAGCGCCCATGATGCCGACAAAAACAATGCTTCTCCGTCCTAGCCGCTTGAGCAGACGGGCAGTGTCGACGGTTTGTGGCACACTCGCGACCTTCATGGGCCGGGTTTCGACATCAAAAGACATTCTACGTCAAGCGGCTGGTAACAATACGGGTATAATGTAGGGTTCTATCGCCATCCATAAGCTGGTCTTTGGAAAACAGGAATAGGAAAACACCACCTATGCCCACCCTTACCCGGCTCATTCTTATCCTCCTCCTGCTGGGATGCGTTATTTATGCCGTGATGTTCGCTCTGGTTACGTTCGTTGAGCCCAAGAGGGTCGAGACTATCCTGGAGGTACCGGTGGAGAAGCTGCAATGAGTGGATCCGGGGTTCGAATCGAGGCCTTCCTTGAGATGATGGCTGCCGAGCGTGGCGCGAGCGACAACACGCTGAGCTCCTACCGGCGCGATCTTGAGGATGCGGATGCATTCTTCTCCGCCGGCGGAGGCAGCCTTGCGACAGCAAGTCCAGCGGGCGTCAGCTCCTGGATCGCGGACATGGGCCGGCGCCATTTCGCCGCCAGCACCCAGGCGCGCAAGACATCGGCTATTCGGCAGTTCTTCAAGTTTCTCTACGCCGAAGGTATCCGCACGGATGACCCGACCGGCCTGCTCGATGCGCCAAAGAAGGGCAGGGCGCTGCCGAAGCTTCTTTCCGAAAACGAAGTGAAGAAGCTTCTGGACCGCGCAGAAGAAGAAATCGGCCGCGCCCAGCCAGGCTCGTCAGAGCGGTTTGCGGCACAGCGGCTATCGACCCTTCTCGAACTGCTCTACGCATCGGGCCTGCGTGTTTCGGAGCTGGTCGCGCTGCCGGCAACGGTGGCGAAGCGCAACGAGCGCTTCTTTGTGGTCAGGGGTAAGGGCCGTAAGGAGCGGATGGTCCCGCTTTCAACCAACGCCAAGCGCTCCATGACCGCATGGCTGGACGAGCGCGCGCGGCATCCTGGCTGGGCGCAAAGCTCATGGCTTTTCCCTGCCGCTTCGAAGGAGGGCTATTTGCCCCGCCAGGTATTCGCGCGCGAATTAAAGGGCTTGAGCGCCAGGGCAGGAATCTCGGCTGCCAAAACATCGCCACATGTATTGCGTCATGCTTTTGCCAGCCACCTTCTGCAAAATGGTGCGGATTTACGCTCTGTTCAGCAGTTGTTGGGTCATAGTGATATCTCAACGACGCAAATTTACACGCATGTGCTGGAAAAACGGCTTCGAGATCTGGTTCAGAACAACCATCCGCTTGCCGATTAGGTGGTTGGTCGCTATGTGAGACCCCACTGGTTAGCCGAGCATGTAAGAGTAGCTCTACCTCACTAATTCCTACCGTTTGGCGGGTTGATGTACAATTATCTAGATTTCGAAAAGCCGGTCGCCGACCTTGAAGGCAAGATCCTTGAGCTGAAGAAGCTCTCGGATGCTGGCGAGGCGGTCGATGTTGGCGATGAGATTTCCCGGCTGGAAAAGCGCTCCAAGGATGCGCTCCGCGATCTCTACAAGGCTCTGACGCCCTGGCAGAAGGCTCAGGTGGCCCGCCATCCGGACCGTCCGCATTGCATGGACTACGTGCGTGCCTTGTTCACTGACTTCACGCCTCTGGCGGGTGACCGCAATTTTGGCGAGGACCAGGCCGTGGTAGCGGGCTTTGCCCGCTTCAAGGGGCAGTCGATCGCCATTATCGGCCAGGAAAAGGGCAACGACACCCAGAGCCGTCTTAAGCACAACTTCGGCATGGCCCGCCCTGAAGGCTACCGCAAGGCGATCCGCATCATGGATATGGCCGACCGTTTCGGCGTCCCGGTCATCTCGCTCGTTGATACCGCCGGCGCCTATCCCGGTGTTGGTGCGGAAGAGCGCGGCCAGGCAGAAGCGATTGCGCGCTCCACCTCCAAATGTCTGTCGCTGAAGGTGCCAAACATTTCGGTGGTCATCGGCGAAGGCGGTTCGGGCGGCGCAATTGCCATTGCCACGGCGAACCTCGTCTACATGCTGGAGCATTCGATCTATTCGGTGATCTCGCCGGAAGGTGCTGCCAGTATTCTCTGGCGCGACCCGACGCGCGCCAAGGATGCGGCGACCAACATGAAGATCACCGCGCAGGATCTCCTGCAGCTCAAGGTCATCGACGGCATCATCCCTGAGCCGCTTGGTGGTGCCCACCGTGACCGCGAGGCGACGATCGAGCTGACGGGCCGCACCATCGAGAAGGGTTTCGCGGATCTGGCCGCCCTCGGTCAGGACTACCGCGAACTGCGCCGCGAAAAGTTCCTCGCAATCGGCCGCACCCTCTAACCTTTCGAAGCGCGCCCCGGGTCCGGGGTGCCCCTACGCCTTCTGTATTAAAGGACGCTTCGGCTACCTCAACGGCGGCCGTAAGCGGGCATCCTCCGCGTAATCTTACGGTGCTATTCTTGCGCGCCGTTGGACTTCGATGTTAGATCGACTCAGAATTGGGTGCTTCGAGTAACACTTTATCAAGCATGTGGGTTCTAACTGGGGAGCCAGCCGCTGGCGGGCGGGCAATTGGACCAGCAGGTAGCGTATGAAAAACCGCATTGCACGTGCTTTCATCCTTTCCGTGGCTCTTGCTACGATAGCGGGATGTAGTGGAGGCACCCTCGAAGATATCGCTCCCAAGAAGGCGCAGCGTCAGCTGCCCTCCAAGATCGTTGCCGAGATGAGCGCCAAGGGGATGAAGAAAACGTCCCCCATCCTCATGCGCATCTTCAAGGAAGAGAGCGTTCTTGAGGTCTGGAAGCAGAAGAACAACGGCAAGTTTGACCTGATCGCGAGCTACGAGATCTGCAAGTGGTCGGGCGAGCTGGGACCGAAGTTCCTGGAAGGCGACCGCCAGGCGCCGGAGGGCTTCTACACGGTCACGCCCGCGCAGATGAACCCGAACTCGTCCTATCACCTGTCCTTCAACATCGGTTTCCCGAACGCCTACGATCGCGCCAACGGTCGCTCGGGCGTGCACCTGATGGTCCACGGCGATTGCTCCTCTGCCGGCTGTTACTCCATGACGGATCCGCAGATCGAGGAGATCTACGCCTTCGCACGCGACGCGTTTGCGGGTGGCCAGGCTGCTTTCCAGATTCAGGCCTACCCGTTCCGCATGACGCCGAAGAACATGGCCCGCTACAAGGACGATCCGAACTTCGAGTTCTGGAAGATGCTCAAGGTTGGCTACGACCACTTCGAGATCACCAAGCAGCCGCCGAAGGTTGATGTCTGCGAGAAGCAGTATCAGTTCAACCGCATCCCGGCTGAGGGTCACACTTTCCGTCCGACCGAAGCCTGCCCGCCATCGAGCGTGCCGGAGTGGCTGTCTGTCCGCTACGAGCAGCACAAGAAGGAGCAGGACAAGGAGTTCACCCGCGCCCAATCCTTCTGGGCTGGCAGCGCCGAACCGCCAAAGCCGACGATCTTGGGTTTTGACGAGGCAAAGCTGGTCGCAGACTGGTCGCGTCGCCGCGCCCGTGGCGAGAAGGTTGCGGCCCGTCCGCCTTCACTGCCTTCGCCGACGGCCATAGCCAAGGCTGAACCTGCAAAGACCGAGCCCGAGGCTGCGCCGGCGCCTGTTGCTGTTGCGGCGAACCCTGCGCCTGTCGCTGAACCAGCGGCTCCGGTAGCCTTTGCGACGCGACTGCAGCAGGCCAAGACTGCAGCAGCCCCGGCCGCTGCAGACCCGGCGCCAACGGCAGTCTCGAGCATCCCTTCGCCAGCTCCCAGCACGGAAGAGCAGCAGGAACTTGCCGCAGCCATCGAGCAGCAGAAGGCGCCGCAGCGCCGTTCAGCGTTTAGCGGTCTGTTCGCGCGCATCATGGGCAACTGACGGCTGATGTCTGAAGCTGAGGTCTATGATCTGAGGGGGCTCAAGTGCCCCCTGCCTGTTCTGAAGGCGCGCAAGCGGCTGGCGGACATGCAACCCGGATCACGCATCTGGCTCGAGACCACGGACCCGCTGGCGGTGATCGACATCCCCGCCTTTTGCCAGCAGGAGAACCACAAGCTTGTGGAAACCGCCACGGTTGCTGGCGGTCACCGTTTTCTCATCGAGAAGTCCAGGGGCTGAAGCCAGTAACGCTTCGTGCATGGCCAGCGGCCGTGCGACGGTTCAACCGCCCTGACCATAAGCGAGCGGAGTGTAGTCCGGACGCGGCGTAGGCAGCGGAACATTGACCATCTGGCCGATGGCAACCTTGCCATTGGGCTTCACGGCGGCAACGCCGCTGCTGAGCAGCCCAACCTGCACGAGACGGGGTTCGCGCGTCATTGGAGACATGTGCGGTGAACTGAAGACGAGACGACCCTGCTTGTCGCGCTTCTCGCTGCGCTTGGCTGCAGCTTCCGCCGTGCAGATCGACTTCGAAATATCATAAGGGCCGGACACGTTTGCGGTGCGCTGCATATTTGTGATCGGCACGCCGGACCCGCCACCACGCTTGAACCCTTCGGCCAGAAGGGCGGCAGCGGTCTCCGCGCGCTCCGTCTGCGACAGCGAGCCAAGCACGACCACCGCCAGCGTGCGGCCGTTGCGCGTCGCAGTGGAAATCAGGTTGAACCCGGATGCGCAGATGTAGCCGGTCTTCATGCCGTCTGTGCCCGGGAAGCGCCCGACGAGCGGATTGCCGTTCGGCATCTTCGACTTGCCCGACTGGATGCCCTCGATCGAGAACAACCCGGCGTATTGCGGGAACTCGGTGCGGATCGCGCGCGTAAGGATCGCGAGATCCCGCGCGGTCGTATACTGCTGCGGTGTATGCAGGCCATGGGCGTTGACGAAGTGAGTGTCCCGCATGCCAAGCCGTCCGGCTTCGGCATTCATCCAGGCGGCGAACAGCTCTTCCGAGCCAGCGAGGCTGTCCGCGATCGAGCGCGCCACGTCATTCGCCGACTTGACCATGATGATCTTGAGCGCCGTCTCCAGCGTCAGCTGCGAGCCCACCGGATATCCCATCTTGGCAGGCGGAAGCTTGGCCGCCGCTGCTGTGATCGTGATCGGCGTCTGCAACATTGCATCGCCGTTCTGGATCATGCGAAAGGCCACATAGCCGGTCATGAGCTTGGTGAGGGAGGCGGGATGCCAGCGGGTAAAGGCATCTTCCTGGGCGATGACCCTGCCGGATCCGACATCCATGAGAAGATACGGACCTGCACTGGCTGAGGCGGACATGACGAGCGCGACAGCGCCCGCAATAAGCAATTTGGCCCATACCGGCCGCTTCAGGTCTACGATATTCATTGGATACACTTCCTGTCTCGTAAGGCCCAGAGTGGCGTCGCCCAATTGTCTGTTCCCATGACAATGTTCCTGCTATTTAAAGCTTGTGACGGTAAGATGGCAAGCAAGGGACCTGCGACAGCGGGACCACAATTGCGTGTGCAAAGGACTTTTCATGGCTCTGGTAGCTGACATTGCTGATCTCCACGACGAAGCGCGGCGTTGGCGCCACATGCTGCACGAGAAGCCTGAACTACTTTTCGACGTGGAGGATACAGCGAGCTTCGTTGCCGACTCGTTACGGGCCTTCGGCTGCGATGAGGTCGTTACCGGACTGGGCCGCACCGGCGTCGTTGGCGTGATACGAGGCTCCAGGGGTCCGGGGGACGTCGTCGGTCTGCGCGCCGACATGGATGCGCTGCCCATCGAGGAGCAGACCAATCTCCCTTACCGCTCGAAGATCCCGGGTCGGATGCATGCCTGCGGCCATGACGGCCACACGACCATGCTGCTTGGAGCCGCCAAGCATCTGGCACGAACGCGCAATTTTTCCGGTTCTGTCGCCGTGATCTTCCAGCCTGCGGAAGAGGGCGGCGGCGGTGGCCGCGAGATGGTCAACGAAGGCATGATGGAGCGGTTCGGCATCAACACCGTCTTCGGCATGCACAACATGCCCGGAATACCGGTGGGCAGCTTCGCCATTCGCCCGGGCCCCATCATGGCAGCGACAGCCGAACTCGAGATCACCATCATCGGCAAGGGCGGCCACGCGGCCATGCCACACACGACGATTGATCCGATCATCGTCGCCAGCCAGATTATTACTGCACTTCAGACAGTCACCTCCCGCTCGACGGACCCTACCGACGCGCTGGTCGTCTCGATAACGAAGCTCAATGCGGGCGACAGCCATAACATCATCCCCGAGCGTGTTTCCATGCTGGGCACGGTTCGCAGCCTGCGCCAGGAAGTGGCGGCCGCCGCCGCGGAACGCATTCAGGCTCTGTGCACCGGCATTGCGTCGGCCTATGGCGCGGAAGCAATGGTTGACTACACACCAAACTACCCGGTGACCTTCAACGATCCGGCCCAGACCGCACTGGCTGCAGAGGTCGCGGCGGACGTGGCCGGTGCCGGGCAGGTCGAATCAAACGTTGCGCCGATCATGGCGGGAGAGGACTTCTCCTACATGCTGGAGGAACGCCCCGGCGCGATGATCTTCATCGGCAACGGCGACAGCGCTGACCTCCACAGCCCGTATTACGACTTCAACGACGACATCATCCCCTATGGCGTGAGCTATTGGGTGCGCCTTGCGGAAAGAGCGCTGGGCGCAGGGTGAATTCCTTGCACCTGCCGCCCATGTTCGAGTAAAACATCTTGGCGAACGGCGGCGGGCACGCTATGTGTGCCGCACCTTTTCGGTCCCGTAGCTCAGTAGGATAGAGCACCAGATTCCTAATCTGGGGGTCACAGGTTCGAATCCTGTCGGGATCACCACCACCCGCTGAAAATCACCCCACCTGTGCGCCCATGACCTTGGCGATGGCTTCGGCGAGGCGGCGTTGGTCGTAGGGCTTGCCGATGCGTTCGATCTCGCGCCCCGGCACTTCGAGACCGTCGCCATAGCCGCTGGCGATAATGATCGGCATGTTGGGTCGGAGCACCTCGATCTCGGCGATCAACTGGATGCCCGTCATGTTCGGCATTGCCTGGTCGGTGATCAGTAGATCGATATCCGGACGCGACTTGAACTTTCTTAGAGCGTCCGAACCTGAGTGCGCTTCGATCACGTCGTGTCCGAGATCCTCCAGCATTGCAGCAGTGTTCATGCGGATCAGTGGGTCGTCATCGACGGCGAGGATCGTAAGACGGGACTTCACCGGGGGCGTTTCCTCGTGCGCCGGGGCGGCGGGTTTCGTCTTCTCGCAGTCGGAGACCGGCAGCCACAGGATGGCGCTCGTTCCCTGACCGACATCGCTCACCAGCTCGAACGTTCCGCCCAGCTGCTGCGCCATGCCGTGGACCATGGAGAGGCCGAGGCCGGTGCCCTTGCCGACGCCCTTCGTGGTGAAGAAGGGCTCGGTGGCCCGGCGCACCGTCTCGCTGTCCATGCCGGTGCCCTTGTCCCGGACCTCGATCCGGACATAGCTGCCCGGCGCCAGCCCTGTCGCAGAGCCGGCCTTCACGTTTTCGCAGCTGCCTTTGATCACGATGGGACCGCCCGCGGGCGTTGCGTCGCGCGCGTTTACGATGAGATTGAGGAGCGCCATTTCGAGCTGATTGGCATCGGCGTGGACGGCCGGCAGCCGAAGCGGGAAGCGTGTGGTGATCGGCCATTCCGGACCGATCGACCTCTGCACCAGGTCATTCATGCCGGAGAGGAGCTCGGCCACGTCAACGCTGTCGACGTTGAGCTCCTGCCTGCGCGCAAAGGCGAGCATGCGCTGGGTGAGTGTTGCGCCCCGCTGCGCGCCTTCGAGTGCATTGTGGAGCAGCCGTTCCGATACAGGGTCGGCCGGTAGCCGCTTGCGCAGGAGCTCCAGGCTGCTCATGACGGCCATGAGCAGGTTGTTGAAGTCGTGGGCAATGCCGCCCGTAAGCTGGCCGATCGCTTCCATCTTCTGGCTGTGGAACAGCGCCTCGCGCGCCCGCTCGAGCTGGCGCTGGGACTCCTCGCGCTCGGTAATGTCGCGGGTCACACTGGCAAAGCCGATGGGTCTCCCGTCGTCGTCGCGAATGGCGTCGATCACCACGCTTGCCCGGAAGCGCTCCCCGTCCTTGCGAACGCGCCACCCATCCGCAAGGAATCGCCCTTCCATGCGAGCGATTTCCAGCGCCTTGCAGGGTTCTTCCCTTTCGCGGTCTTCGTCGGTGTAGAAGCAGGCATAGTGCTGTCCGATGATCTCGTTCGGCTCGTAGCCCGTGATGCGGCGCGCGCCTTCGTTCCAGCTGGATACGTGCCCCTCCGGATCGAGCATGTAGATGGCATAGTCAGTGACGCCCTGGACCAGCCTGCGGAACTGTTCACGGCTTTCAGTCAGCGCCTCTTCGACTTCGCGCCGCTCCGTTACATCGCGACCATAGGCATAGACGAGCCCGTCATCCTTCGTCGTATGCCATTGGAGGCGATGGTAAGTGCCGTCCACGGCCCGCAAGCGGTTCTCGTAGTTGGTAAGCTCCCGGTCGTTCAGCGCATGTCGCAGGGCCTCGGTGCTGGAGGCAATGTCGTCCGGATGCATGAAGTCGCTGAAATGCCGACCGATTGCCTCCTCGACCGGATGACCGAGAATGCGGGTCCAGGACGGGCTCACTGAACGAAAAATGCCATCCGAATCAATGATCAGCATGAGATCACGCGAAACGCTCCAGAGCCGGTCAGCCCGGCGCCGTTCGTTGCTGAGCGCAACCACATGCGCCAGCGCGTTGCCGATCTGGCCGGCGATGAGCCGGGCGATATTCAGCACATCCTGATCGTCTGCGCGATAGGGATTGAGGCTGAGGATGAGCGACCCTGCGGTGGTTTCGCTGCCAAGTGCCGGGATGCCGATGGCAATCGCGCGCACAGGCGGGCTGTCCCAGTCACCAGAAGGCCACGTCTCGCCCGCCGGCAAATCGAAGATTCCTCCGTCTACATCGAATGTCTTCGGCAGCATTTCGCGCATCGCCTTGATGATCGAAGCGTCATCTTCATGTAGCGAATCGCCCGCCAGCTGGAGCGCCACAAAAGGAAAATCCTTTTGGTTGGATGCGAAGACCGAACGCACCGCCCCATGAAGACTGGCCCTGTCGGTCACCGTTGCAAGTGCGTTGCCAAGCTGTCGCAGCGTTTCCAGCCGGCGCTCGCTGATCACACGTGCGGTCTCTTCCGTGACCACGCAGAGCAGCCCGCCGACCGAGCCGTCGAACTGGAAAAGCGGGCTATAGGAAAAGCTGTGATAGGTTTCTTCCGGGTAGCCGTTGCGTTCAAGCAGCAGGAGCAGCGCCTTGTTCCAGGTGCCTTCACCGGCTTTCACCCGCTCAACCTGATCGGCCACATCGGCATAGACCTCCGACCAGACCTCGTGCAACGGCCGGCCCAGGGCATCAGGATGCTTGATGCCGAGCGTTGGAGCATAGGCGTCGTTGTAGAAGAAGCGGAGATCCGGCCCCCAGCCAATCCACATCTCGAAACGCGAAGTCAGCAGCATGCGCAACGGGATTTTCAACGCATCGGGCCAGTCCTGAGGCTCGCCAAACGGCATGTCAGCCCAGTTCCGGCCGCGCATGACTCCGGCCATGAGGCTGTTGCCGGGGAAAATGTCAGCTAGTTCGTTGTTCAAGATGCGCGGCTTCCGGTTTGAGCTTGAGGCGCGATCAACGCTCGGCCCGGAAGTTGGTTGCATCAGCGAAGCCCGCCATGAAAGGCGACCGGCAGTTCAGGCGTTCGCGCTATTTGAGTGACGTCGGCGCGATGTTCTCGTTCTTGATGCGCCAGTAAGAACCTTCCTTGAGACCGATGTGGCCTTCGAGCAGGGCGAGGCCCTTTTCGATGTCCCCGGCTGCAGCCGCTTCCGTGATCTCGAAATGCTCGCGGAAGCTCTTCGCCATGTGGTCCGGTTCCGCGCCGATGTAGGTTCGCAGTGCCGCCATCCGGCCCGAAATCAGCCGGTAGCTGTCGCGCAGGAACCGATTGTGGCAGTGCTCGAACAGGCCTTCGTGAAAGGCACTATCCTGCCGCAGATATTCGGCGGTGTCATTGGCCTCCCGTGCCTTCAGCATCGCTTCGCAGATCGCCGACCAGCGCTTGATCAGCGCTTCACGGTCATTGGCAACGGCCATGCGGAAGGCGGCTCTCTCCAGAACCGTACGGCAATCGCAGATTTCCACATATTCGTCGGCCGAGAGCTGGAAGACGAAGGTGCCCCGTTGTGGCCGCACCACGACCAGCCCCTCCTGTTGCAGGCGGGCGAGGGCCTCGCGAACCGGCGTCCGGCTTATCCCCAGTTCCTCCGCCAAAGTGATTTCCGAGAGGGCTGAACCGAAGCCGTGCCGCCCCTCGATGATTTCGGTGCGGATGATCTCAAGGGCTCTTTCCGTCAGCGATTTGGACCGTTCGATAACAGCCATGGGCGTGATGAATCCTCAGAACGCAGAAAACCGTCTTGCGAATGTGATATCAACTTGTATGTTACATGCCAGCAGTTTTTTGGAGGAACATGTGACTCTCCCACATTCGCAAGGTCGATCGGTGGTAGCATCGATCGACCGTACGATCATACGCATAAACGGCTGGGTCATTGGCATCATGCTGATGGTGATGCTTGCCCTCGTTTGCACCAATGTTGTTGGACGTTACTTCTTCCTCTACTCCTTCGGCTGGATCGAGGAAGTCTCGCGCTACCTGATGATCTGGATCGTGTTCCTCGGCGCTGGCCTCGCGCTGCGAGAGGGGATGCACGTCGCGGTGACCCTGTTCGCCGACCTGTCCATGGAGCTGAAACCTGCATTCAAGTGGGCTGCCTGGATCCTGACCTTCCTCTTCTTCGCCGCGCTCGCCTGGTACGGTTACAAATACGCCATGTTCGCTGCACGCCAGCGTTCCACCATGCTCCAGTTGCCCATGTGGACCATCTATCTGGCCGTGCCGATCGGCTCGGTCATGTGCATCGTCCACATGGTTCTGGACCTGCTGAACCCGAAGAAAGATGCTGAAGAAGCTGTCGAGGTGGCAGAATGAGCACGATCCTGTTCGCCGCCTTCGTTGTCATGCTTGTGCTCGGCGTACCCGTGGCAGTCGTCATGGGTGGCGCGTCACTGCTCGCTATCCTCTATGAGGGTCGCTATCCGGGCCTGATTATCGCCCAGCGCCTTTTTGCGGGTATCGACTCCTTCCCGCTGATGGCGATCCCGTTCTTCGTGCTGGCTGCTGAGCTGATGACGGGCGGCAAGATCACCGATGGGCTTCTCTCGCTCGCCAGCCAGATCATCGGACGCTTGCGCGGTGGCCTTGGCCACGCCAACGTGCTGATGTCGATCTTCTTCTCAGGCATCTCCGGGTCAGCCCTGGCGGATGCAGCAGGCCCTGGTGCCGTCACCATCCAGATGATGCGCAAGGCCGGCTACAGCGTTGAATATGCTGCTGCGGTCACGGCCTCCTCGGCGCTGATCTCCTCCATCATTCCGCCCTCGATCATCATGGTGATCTATGCGCTGTCGGATAATGCGGTGAGTGTCTCCGCGCTGTTCGTGGCTGGCATCGTCCCGGGTGTCCTGATGGGCCTGTCGCTGATGATCACCAACGGTTACCTTGCATGGAAGCGCGATTTCAAGGCAGGTGAGCCGCGCAAGCCCTGGGGCCAGTTTATCCGCGAATCCGGCACGATCCTTGCCGCGCTGCCGCTGCCCATCATCATCGTTGGCGGTATCCATTCTGGCGTCTTCACGCCGACCGAGGCATCCGCTGTCGCCGCCGCCTATGCGCTGATTGTCACGAAATTCGTACTGCGCAGCCTCACCTGGAGCCAGCTGCCGCGCATGTTCGTCCGTGCCGGTCTGATGACTTCGGGCGTGCTGATGATCGTGTCGACAGCCTCGGCCTTCGCCTGGCTGCTGACCGTTCTGCAGGTGCCGCAGGCCATCACCACGACGATCACGTCGCTTGGCCTTCCGCCCGTCGCGCTGCTGCTTGCCATCGCCGTGTTCCTGCTCGTGGCGGGCCTCTTCATCGACACGCTGCCGGGTGTCCTGCTCTTCGTTCCGATCGTGGCGCCAGTTGCCGATGCCATGGGCATCCACCCGATCCAGACGGCTCTCGTCGTGATCCTTTCGCTGACCATCGGCATGATTACGCCTCCGGTGGGCGGTGTTCTTTTCGTGGTGTCGGTCGTTGCGCGCATTCCGCTCACGCGGGTCGTCTCGGCGATCCTGCCATTCCTTGCGGCTGAACTTCTGGTTCTGCTGCTCCTCATCCTGGTTCCTGCCGCCTCGCTGTGGCTGCCGAGCCTCTTTGGATACGTTCGTTAAACTTCAACCCGTAGGGAGGATGACTACCCAATGAAGATGATCAAAACCCTTGCCGCTACCATCGGCCTTGCTGCCTTCACGATGGCCGCAATGCCCGCGATGGCAGAAACCACCATCAAGTTCGGCCACTTCCAGCCCGGCCGCATGGACCAGCCGAAGCACGCAGCTGCGATGGCCTTCAAGGCCTACGTTGAAGGTGCGACCGCCGGTGAGCTCAAGGTCGAAATCTACCCGGCCGGCCAGCTCGGCAACGAGTCGACCGTGATGGAAGGCCTGCAGCTCGGCACCATCGAGATGGCCGTTGTGCACGATGGCGGCATCGCCGGCACCTATGCGCCGGTCGAAGTCTTCTCGCTGCCTTACGCTTTCCCGAACCAGCAGGTTGCATGGAAGGTGTTCGATGGTCCGTTCCGCGACAAGTTCGCTGAGCAGATGCTGAACGAGACACAGATCCGCCTGATCGGCTTCGCCGACAACGGCCTGCGTCACTTCACCAACAACAAGCGTCCGATCAAGGCTCCGGCCGACCTGCAGGGCCTGCGCATGCGCGTTCAGCCGAGCCAGGTCTACGTTCGTCTGATGGAATCGCTCGGCGCCAGCGCCACCGCGATCTCCTGGGGCGAGCTGCCGACCGCTCTGGCTCAGGGCACGGTTGATGGCCAGGAAAACGGCGTGACCAACATTCTCGCAGCCAGCCTGTATGAAAACCAGAACCACGTCACGCTCGACGGCCACGTCTACAGCGTGCACGCCTACATGGTCAGCGACGCCTTCTGGCAGCAGCTGACGCCTGAGCAGCAGCAGGTTGTAAAGACCGGCACCGAGATCGCCATCGGCATCCATCGCGGCATGACTGCTGCGCAGGACATGAACGCCGGTTCGATCCTTGCCGAGAAGGGCATGACCGTTACGACCCTGACCCCAGCAGAAGTCGCTGCATTCCGTGAGCTGGCTCAGCCGGCAGTGCGCAGCTACCTCGAGGAGCAGGTTGGCGCCGAGCTCGTGAACGATCTTCTGACCGCCATCGAGGAGGCCGGTAAGTGATTGCTGCCGATGCCATTGGCAACAGCGAGGGCGGCCGGTCTCCGGTCGCCATCGTTGTGGATGCTGGCTACGACCAGCACACGATCGAGGAAGAAATTCTTCGGCCCTTCGGTTTTCAGGTGATCGAGCGTGCCTGCCATGGCGATGCCGCTGCCGTCGTCAAGGCGGTGGCAGGTGCGGATGCCGTGCTGGTGCGCGAGAGCCCGATCACCGAGGAAGCGCTCGACGCCATGCCGAACTGTCGGGTGATCGTGCGCTATGGCGTCGGTGTGGACAATATCGACCGCGATGCCGCCGCGCGCCGCGGCATCTACGTCGCCAATGTGCCGGACTACGGTGTGGAGGAGGTGAGCGATCAAACGCTGGCGCTCTTCTTCGCCGTTGTCCGCCGCGTTGCGACCCGCGACCGTGCGGTTCGTGAGGGCGCCTGGAATGTGTCCCGATCCGAACCCATGTACCGCATCGCTGGCCGCACGCTGGGCATCATCGGCTATGGCCGGATCGGTGCCGCATTCCACCGCAAGTGCTCGACCCTTGGGTTTGCACGCACGCTGGTGCACGACAGCAATGTCCATGAGCTGCCATTCGGCGCCGAGCATGTCGAGCTCGACGAGCTGATCGAGCAGGCGGATGTGATCTCGCTGCATGTGCCGCTGCGCCCGTCGACCCAGCACATCATTTCTCGCGAACGCATAGCGCGGATGCGTCCCGGGACGGTCGTTCTGAACACGTCCCGCGGCGGTCTGATAGATGAAGAGGCCCTAGCCGAGGCCCTGCACAGCGGGCATCTCGGAGGCGCGGGCATCGACGTCTATTCCAAGGAGCCGCCGCAGCGCGACCATCCGCTCTTTACGACGCCCAATACGGTCCTGTCGGACCACACCGCCTGGTATTCCGAGGCGAGTGTAAGCGAACTTCAGACAAAGGCCGCGCAGGAAGTCGCGCGTGTCTTTTCGGGCGGTGAACCCCTTCACTGGGTCAACCGCTGGTCCTGACTTCCAACCACCAAGGAAAGGATTCCAAGAAAAATGGATAAGAACCTGATTGAAGCATTCCGCCGCGTTGCGACGGCCTCGGTGGCAGACGCAGTCGACAAGATCTGCGGCAAGAAGGGGTACCTCGATTCCGCGATTTGTCCGCGCACGAGTGAACGTAAGATTGCCGGTCCTGCCGTGACCGTGCTCGAAGGCTCGACCGAGGAGTTCGTTCCGCCGACCCACGCGCTGGAACTGATCGACGCAGCCGAGGAAGGCAGCGTCATGGTCATCTCCATCGGCGGCAACTCTGAAGTTGCTGTCTGGGGCGGCCTGATGACCGCTGGCGCCGTAGCCAACCGTCTCGAAGCCGCCGTTCTGGACGGCGCAGTTCGCGACATCACGGAAATCAAGCGCGACTTCGGCTTCCCGGTCTTCGCTCGCGCCGCTTCCCCGGGCACGACGCTCGGTCGCTTCAAGACGCTCGATTCGATGGTTCCGGTCACCATCGGTGATGTTACCATCAATCCGGGCGACATCGTCGTTGGCGATGTCGACGGCGTAGTTGTCGTGCCGAAGGAAAAGGCCGAGGAAGTGCTGGCCATGGCTCAGGAAATCGACCAGCGTGAAGCCGAGCAGGCCAAGCTGATCATTGCCTCCGGCTCCCTCAAGGAGGGGCTGGCGAAATACGGACGGATCTAACCTCATGACGAAGCAATCGCCGGATATTGTCTGCCTGGGTGAACCGCTGGTCGAGTTCAACCAGATCAATGATCAGGGGCACTACCTGTTCGGTCATGGTGGCGACACCTCCAACTGTGCCATTGCGGCTGCCCGCGCTGGTGCATCGGTGGGCTACATCACCGCACTTGGGCAGGATGAATTCGGTGACAGCTTCATGCGCCTGTGGGCTGAAAACGGTGTCGACGCGAGCCAGGTCTCGCGTCGCGCCGATGCCCACACCGGTGTCTATTTTGTCACCCATGGCCCGGACGGACACGTCTTCTCCTATCTGCGGGCGGGCTCTGCTGCGAGCCGCATGACACCGGAGCAGCTGCCGCGCGACTACATCGCCGGTGCACGGGTGCTGCACGTCTCCGGGATTTCGATGGCAATCAGCGCATCTGCCGCTGACGCGGTATTCGAGGCAATCGAGATCGCACGAAACGCTGGCGTCCTCGTCTCATTCGACACGAACCTGCGCCTACGCCTCTGGCCGATCGAACGTGCCCGCGCGATCACCGAGGCGGCCATGAGGAAGTGCGACATCGCACTGCCGGGCCTGGAAGACGCAAACCAGCTCATCGGCGTCTCCGATCCGGACGTGATCGCCGATCACTACCTGGAAGGTGGCGCGAAGGTCGTGGCGCTCACACTGGGCCAGGAAGGTTGCCTCGTGGCAACGCCGGATGAGCGCCGCCGTGTGGCGGGTATCAAGGTCAAGGCGGTCGATGCCACGGCTGCAGGCGACACCTTCGACGGCAATTTCCTGGCGGAATACCTGCGCCACGGCGATCCGTTCGAGGCCGCCCGCTTCGCCAACGCAGCCGCTGCACTCTCCACGCAGGGTTATGGTGCAGTTGCGCCGATGCCCCGCCGCGAAGAGGTCGAAGCCGCACTGAAGGGTTGATATCCTTCCCGGAACCGGGAAAATCTTGCACCGCAATCCTTCCGGGTTGCGGTGTTTTTTATGCGGCAGCCACCCTCGTCACGGCCTGCATCGCTGCTGCGATGTCGGCGGCGAGTTCAAGGCGGATCTGCGCCTGGCGGGCCTTCTGCTGTTCGCGCAGGATGAAGGAAGGGTGCCAGGAGATCAGAACCGGTCCGCCATGAAGACCGGTTTCGATCGTTCCGCGTCGCCGTGACAGCGGGCCGCCATTGCTGGTTAGTGCGAAGGCGGCTGAGGCACCGAGCGCCATCGTGATCGTGGGCTTCACCATCCCGAGCTCAAGCCCCAGCCACCAGCGGCAGCGTTCGATCTCGCCGCGGTTGGGGTTCTGATGGATGCGCTTGCGCCCGCGCGGCGTGAACTTGAAGTGCTTCACCGCATTCGTGAGCCAGACGGTTGATGGATCAAGCCCAGCATCTGCCATGATACCGTGTAGCAACTGTCCAGCCGGACCGACGAAGGGGCGGCCTGCAAGATCCTCTCGGTCGCCCGGCTGCTCGCCGACGATCATGATCCGGGCATTCGGGTTGCCTTTGCCCCAAACCGTCTGGGTCGCTGCCTCACATAGACCACAGCGTTGGCAATGCCGTGCCAGACGTTCGGCTTCTTCAAGATTGGAAGGCATCTCGTCTGGCAGCGCGAGCTTCTCGCGGTAGCGCGTCGACACGGCCGCAGCTCCACGGCGCGGTTCGCTCGCGCCAGCCTCCCGCATGCGCTGAACGCGCTCTTCGGCATCCGCCAGCATGGAAGGGATGAGGCGGGTCTCCGGCAGGTTCTTCCAGTATTTCTGCGGCATTTCCGAGCGCATGGCATCGAGCTTGATGCGCGCCGGATTGAAGATATTGGCGAAGTATGTGGCCCAGAGCGCCTCGGAAGCGTCGTCCGGCAGGTCAGGCTTCGAACTGCCAGGCTCGAAGGTAAGTCGTCCCCCATGGAATCGGGCGGTGAGCCCCGGCGTGGCAATCAGCCAGTCCATGTCCGCGAAGCGCTTGGCGAAGAAATCCGCACCAGGCTCAAGCGTGTTGTGTTCGGGCTCGAACCACGCGCCGAAGCTGCGGCGCTCGCCTTCGGTCGGAAGCTCGCGAAAGCGGACAAAAGCGTGCATCTTGTGGATGTCGCGCCCAACAGACTTCGCCATGACACCAAGCCTGCGACCGAGCGGATCGGCTTGAGATAGTGCTGCTCGCTCACCCTTCGCGAGCCGCCACAAAGCTTCGTAGAGAAAAGAAAAACGCTCAGGTGCCGAATGCCAAACCACGGAACTCGCTATGCGGATGAATTCCGGCGGCACATGAACCGCTTCCACCCCGGGTTCTGAGGGCAGGGACTGGTCCCCGAACAGATCATCGCCGCCGTTCCACGTAATCTTGTGAGGCGGAATGCCATGGCTGATGGCCAGGCGGGCAGCATTGCGCCAAGCCTGCCACACGCCGAGCTGCGGCAAGGTGACGGAATAGGTCATAGCAGCGTCAGCTGCTCTGGCGGAGGAGTGAAGCGGGCCCGCAGACCAGGGCTGTCTGTCAGCTGCCCCGGTGTCCAGTCAGGCGTCGTGATGAACGGCCGCGCCTTTTTCATCGATGCGCCGATGCGGATCAAGTCACCGAACCTGAGCAGTGCATGGCGCCGCGACTCGATGATGCGGTCGACGGTACGGACCCCGAACCCGGGAACCCGTAACAGCAGCTCGCGCGGCGCCACGTTGATGTCGAGCGGGAACACGGCCCGCTGCTTCAGTGCCCAGGCAAGCTTTGGATCCAGGTCGAGATCGAGATGGCCCTTGCGAGTTCCGACGGCAATTTCTTCGGATGAGAAGCCGTAGTAACGCATCAGCCAGTCTGCCTGGTAGAGCCGATGCTCGCGAACCAGCGGCGGCTTGATCAGGGGCAGGGCGGACGAGGCGTCCGGAATGGGACTGAAGGCGGAGTAATAAACGCGCTTGAGCTTATAGCCGCTATAAAGCCGCGTGGCGGTGTTGAGGATCGACACGTCGTCGGCCCCGTCCGCACCGATGATCATCTGTGTGCTCTGGCCGGCAGGCGCAAACCGCTGCGACCTTCTGCCGGTATAGGTTTTTTCCTTCGCGCCTTCGCTTTCCACACGCACCTGCGCCATGGCGGCGCGGATCGTTTCCGGCCGCTTCTCCGGAGCAAGCTGCCTGAGACTTGCGTCCTGTGGCAGCTCCACGTTGATCGAAAGACGATCGGCCCAAAGCCCCGCCTCCTTGATCAATTCGGGCGAGGCATCCGGGATGGTCTTGAGGTGGATGTAGCCCTTGAATTGGTGCTGCTGGCGCAGCGTCCGCGCGATGCGCACCATGTCGGCCATGGTCTGGTCGGGTGAACGAATAATGCCGGAGGAGAGAAAAAGGCCTTCGATATAGTTCCTGCGATAAAACTCCAGCGTCAGCGTCACGACCTCTTCGACCGAGAACCGCGCCCGCTCCACGTTGCTCGACACGCGGTTGATGCAATAGGCGCAGTCGAAGATGCAGAAGTTCGTCATCAGGATCTTGAGCAGCGAGATGCACCGCCCGTCCGGCGTATAGGCGTGGCAGATGCCGCTGCCGCCGCTGGACCCGATGCCGCCGTTGGTCGAGTTCCGTTTTTCGCCGCCGCTGGACGCGCAGGACGCGTCGTACTTGGCTGCGTCTGACAGGATCGCCAGCCGTTCTTTCAACGTTCGCTTCATGACGATGTTCTATAGTTGTTCTCATCAGAGAGTGCAACCATCGGCAGGCAGCTAGGTTCCCCAGCCAACTGAACAACGATTGTTCATTTCGCTGAAACACACCAAGATCATTCACCGAACACATTATCTGCCGCTTGCCAATTCATGTTCCGGGCGCTATGTGCAGCTGCGGTAAGGCACTCACTTTATTGGCCTTATCCTGTTTCTGGGGGCAAATATTTTGTCTTTGAGCGTGCGCGGTACCGTCCGAGTGTGCAAGGTCATGCTGGCTAAGGGGTTGCCCTTAAATCGCCGCAACTGGCAACTAGCTCCCCCGCCACCACCGGGGCAGTGAAGGGGAGAATTTGATCTCTGATTGTATCATCAGGAATCATTAATTGAGCATCTCCGCCTCAACCTTTTCTCGTTCATGTCATTCATAGCACGGCGACTTATGTCGTTCGCCAAACTGCACTTCCTTAGAAAGTAGGAGCTCAATGCACCGTCGATCGTTCCTTGTTTCCGGAGCCAGCATGCTGATGTTTGCATCCGGGGGGTTGTCCCTTGATGCCTGGGCTCAAACGCCGACGCCGGCTGCGGAGAACGAGACTCCTCGTCAATTTTCATTCGATCTGCTGACCCAGATGATGAAGGAGCGCGCGACCAAGGACTACGAAGCTCCTGCGGAAAACCTGCCCGAAAAGATCGCCTCGCTGAACTACGACCAGCATCGCGCGATCCGTTTTCTGCCCGATCACGGGCTTTGGCAGGGCGAGTCGCCCTTCGAATTGCAGGCATTTCATCCCGGTTGGCTGTTCAAGCAGCCGGTGAAAATCCATGTGGTCGAGAGTGGCGCGGAAACGCTGGCGCACTTCGACAGCAGCATGTTCGAGTATCGTCAGCCGCTGAAGGCCGAGGACTTCAACGGCATCGAGCTGCCGGGCGTTGCAGGCTTCCGCCTCCATTACCCGCTGAACGATCCGGCCGTCATGGACGAGCTGGTCTCGTTCCTGGGAGCCAGCTACTTCCGCGCACTCGGTCGCGGCAGCTTCTACGGCATTTCTGCGCGTGGCCTGGCGGTGAACACCGCAACCTCCGAAGGCGAGGAGTTCCCCCGCTTCAGCGAGTTCTGGATCGAAAAGCCGACCCGCCAGAGCAAGGAAATCAACGTCTACGCGGCGCTCGACAGCCAGAGCGTTACCGGCGCGTACCATTTCAAGATCGTGCCGGGCCGTAACACTGTCATGGAAGTGACAGCGCGTCTGTTCACGCGCAGCGATATTCGACGCCTCGGTATTGCACCCATGACATCCATGTTCCTATATTCAGAGAATAACCGGGCTGCATTCGACGACTATCGCAATCAGGTCCATGACAGCGATGGCCTCAAGATTGTGCGCGCAGATGGCGAAGAAGTATGGCGCCATCTCAACAACCCATCCGAGCTCGCGAATTCGTTTTACGTTGAAACCAATCCGAAGGCTTTCGGGTTGTTCCAGCGTGATCGGGACTTCGACCACTATCAGGACTCAGAGGCTGGCTATCAGCGTCGACCGTCCCTGTTGGTGGAACCCATCGGCGAATGGGGCAAGGGTTCGATCAACCTGGTCGAGCTGCCAACGGAGCTGGAGGTCAACGACAACATCGTTGCGTTCTGGATCCCCGAGGCTGAGGTGAAAGCCGGGCAGGAGCTGGAATACCGCTACCGTCTGACGTGGGGCTCAATTGAGGAGCCGACGGACAAGATGGCGCGGGTTGTGGCTCTGCGCTCGGGTGCTGGTGGTACGTCAGGCGTCGAGAACGCGGGCAACCTCCGCAAGTTCGTGGTGGATTTCGAAGGCGAGATTTTCGGCTCTCTCTCGCCCGAGGACAAGGTTGAGGCAGTGATCAACGTCGGCAAGGCGAAGATCGCGCACGACAGCCTGTCCAAGGTGGAAGCGAACGGCGTCTGGCGTCTGGTCATCGATTTAGCGCCCGACGGCGATCCACCTGTCGAAATTAGCGGTTATCTTAAAGTCGGAGACAACAGGATCTCCGAGGTATGGTCTTATCAGTGGAGACGCAATGATGGTCAACGGTGAGAAGCGAGCAGTCGTGCGTCGCATGATTGAACAGAGCGGTCTTCCCTCAGCCCCTCTGATGATGCCCGATCAGGTGCTCGTTCGTGAAAAGAAGAGTTTCCGGCTGAGACCCCTTATCCATTGGCTGGCTGTTCGTTGAATAGCCGGTCAGCACCCGTGATGCACAGGTAGACGTGATGGTTTTCGCCCGGCGACTGGTATCAGTGCTATTTGCACTCGTGACGGCTTTTGCCGCGAGCGCGCTTGGCGCCGGTTATTTCTTCGCCGACGGGGCGCAGTGGCTCGATTACATTCGGGTCGGTCTGCTCGCCATCACCACCGCCTGGCTTGCATGGGGTGCTGTTCTCGGTATCAGCGGCTTATTTTGGGGCAGGGGGGCCGCACCGGCACCCCGCCGCGAAGTTCCGACCGTGAAAACTGCCGTCCTCGTGCCGGTCTATAACGAGGACCCCACCAAAACTTTCTCCCACATCGCTGCAATGATCGACAGCCTGCACAGCGCGGGCGCTTCGCAGCAGTTCGATTTCGCGGTTCTTTCCGACACGAACAGTGCGGAAATTGCCGAACTGGAAGAGCTCTGGTTCGCCCGCCTGAAGCAGGAATACGGGGAGAAGTGCCAGATCTTCTACCGCCGCAGGGTGACCAACCCGGGCAAGAAGGCCGGCAATATCGCGGACTTCATCAAGACCTCCGGCGACCTCTACGAGTACATGATCATTCTCGATGCCGACAGCCTCATGGAAGGCGCGACGATGATCGAGATGGTCCACCGCATGGAGGAAGATCCCAAGCTTGGCCTCCTGCAGACGCTGCCGAAGGTCATTCGTGCGC
Source organism: Nitratireductor aestuarii (assembly GCF_014641695.1). Taxonomy (GTDB): domain Bacteria; phylum Pseudomonadota; class Alphaproteobacteria; order Rhizobiales; family Rhizobiaceae; genus Chelativorans; species Chelativorans aestuarii. Next base: position 308,509 of record NZ_BMIF01000003.1, read on the forward strand.
GTTCCTTCTTCGGCCGCGCCATCCAGTTTTCGGCGTCTTACTATTCGCCTATCTATTCGCGCGGCGTCGCTGCCCTGCAGGGCAACGAGGGGCCGTTCTGGGGCCACAACGCCATCACCCGCACGCGCGCCTTCGCGCAGAGTTGCGGACTGCCCGCGTTGCCCGGCAAGCCTCCCTTCGGCGGACACATCCTGAGCCACGACTATGTCGAGGCCGCGCTTCTGTCTCGCAACGGCTGGACCGTTCGCGTCGATCCCGACCTCACCGGTTCCTACGAGGAAGGTCCTGACAACGTTCTCGACTATGCCAAGCGCGATCGTCGCTGGTGCCAGGGCAATCTGCAACACGGCCGCCTCGTTGCAGCGCCGGGCCTGAAGCCATGGAGCCGTTTTGTGTTCGTGCAGGGCATCATGGCCTATATCGCCGCGCCGCTCTGGGCCTTGTTTCTGATCGCCGCCATCGTGGCGCCGGCCATGAAGATCATTCCGGATTACTTCCCGCAGCCGGGGCTTCCCGTTTTCCCGCGCGTCATGCAGGAAAATGCCGTCGCTCTGCTCACCGGTGTGCTCGGCCTGCTGATCGGCCCAAAACTCCTGATCTTTCTTGATGGCATGCTCACACGGCGCAACCGCACCTTTGGCGGCAATATCCGCGTCTTCACCGGCATGGTGACGGAAATCCTCTGCACGAGCGTGCTCGCGCCGATCATGATGCTTTTCCAGAGCCGTGCCGTGCTGCAGATCCTGTCGGGCATTGACGGCGGCTGGCCGGCAGCCAATCGCGAGGCTGACAAGGTGCCGCTCGCTGAATCCTGGGCTGCCAGCTGGTGGATCTCGGTGGTTGGTCTGGTCACGCTCGGCGCGGCCTGGCAGCTTGCCCCCGACTACATCTTCTACATCCTGCTGATCGCAGGGCCGCAGATCCTCGCCCCCTTCATCATCAGCTTCACATCCCATAGTTCGCACTCCGCTCGCAGCGGCCTCTTTCAGACGGCCGAGGAAGCAGCACCCGCGCCGGTCATGAAGGCGCAGCAGGCCATCCTCGCCCGTTGGCGCAAGGAGCCGGAGATTGTGTTGGAGCCTTTGCCGGCTTCAGACGTTCCCCTGGGACAGATCGTCCATAACTGAATTTGGAGAAGTCAGTGACTGATAGACCCTCCCTGCCAAGGGAGCGCGACCATCGCCTCGACATTTTTCGAGGCATCGCGCTGATGATGATCTTCATCAATCATGTACCTGGCAACATCTATGAGAACCTGACTTCACGTAATTTCGGCTTCTCTGATGCAGCTGAGGCCTTCGTGCTGATGTCGGGCATTGCCGTCGGACTTGCCTATGCGCGCGGCTTCGCAAGAGGACCTTTCTCCGAGGCTCTGCTGAAGGTCTGGAAACGGGCGGGCAAGCTCTACGTCACGCAGATGGTCATCACCATTTGGGCGATCGCCATCATTGCGGCTGGCATAGTCTTCCTCGACACGGCTGACGTGGTGCCCAGCGTGAATTTCACGCGGCTTCTGGATCGGCCGCTGGCTTCGATGATCGGCATTCCGCTGCTGACGCACCAGCTTGGCTACTTCAACATTTTGCCGCTCTATTTCGTGCTGCTGCTGGCCTCACCGATCTACATCATGATCGGCCTTCGCAGCCGCCTTGCGCTCGTTCTTTTCGCTGCTGCCATCTGGTTTGCTGCGGGCATGTTCCGCCTGAACTTCCCGAACTACCCGAACGAAGGCGGCTGGTTCTTCAACCCGCTAAGCTGGCAGCTCATCTATGCAATCGGCATCGCTGCTGGCATGGAGGCAAAGGAAGGACGCAAGCTTGTTCCCTACGATCAGGGCCTTTTCCTGTTCGCTGCCGCCTACCTGGTCTTCTCGCTGGTTTGGGTGCAGTTGAGGCTGGGCTCATTCCCGGGCAGTGGCCAGCTGCCGTTCTTCATTGCTGGCTACGACAAGACCTTCGTCGCCCTGCCGCGTCTGTTGCACGTTCTGGCGCTCGCCTACGTGCTGACCAACCTTGATGCCGTGAAAAGGCTGCTGGCGACCAAGCCCTTCCAGCCGCTCCAGTTGATGGGTCAGCACGGGCTTTACGTGTTTGCGGCTGGTTCGCTGATCGCGATCGCCTTCCAGGTGCTGCGCTATCGTTACGAGCCGAACTGGTTTGAAGACGGCGCCCTGCTGATGTCGGGCGTGCTGCTGCAGTACGGCCTCGCGCTCTTCCTCGCCTACATGTCGCCGAAGAAGTCGGCTCCGGCCCCCGAAAAAGCAAAAATGCAGGAGGGCGTTGGCCGACCTGCATTCCTGTCCCGGTAAACGGATGATGTCCTGGCTGGTTCAGAACCAGTCAGGAACAGAGTCCAGCGCCAGCAGATCCTCGTAGGTGAGGCGCGGGCGGATGACGTGGAACTTGTCGCCCTTCACCAGCACTTCAGGCACCAGCAGGCGTGAGTTGTAGGTTCCCGCCTGCACGGCGCCATAGGCACCGGCCGTTCCCACCGATATGAGGTCGCCCGGCTGCATCAGCGGGAGTTCGCGATCCTGTGCGAGGAAGTCGCCGGTCTCGCAGACGGGACCGACAACGTCCACCGTGATGCGTTCAGCGCCTGCACCCGGCTCGATCACAGGCTTGATCGAGTGATAGGCTTCATAGAGCGTCGGCCGGATCAGATCGTTCATCGCCGCGTCAACGATGAGGAAGTTCTTCGCCTCGCCGCGCTTCAGGTAGATCACTTCGGAAACGAGGATACCGGCATTGCCTGCAATCAGGCGGCCTGGCTCCACGATGACCTTCACGCCCAGCCGCTTGATGTGCTTCTGCACGATCTCGGCATAGGCATCCGGCAGCGGCGGAGGCGTGTTGTCCTCGCGATAGGGCACGCCGAGACCACCGCCGATGTCTACGTGATCGATCTCATGGCCGTCGGCGCGCAGCGTCTCCGTCAGCTCGGAGAGCAGCGCGAAAGCCTTGTCGAACGGTCCGAGGTCGGTGATCTGGCTGCCGATATGCATGTCGATGCCGGTTACCTTAAGGCCGGGAAGCTCGGCAGCACGCTTGTAGGCCGCCTGCGCGTCCTTCCACGAAATGCCGAACTTGTTCTCGGCCTTGCCGGTGGAGATCTTCTTGTGCGTCTTGGCGTCCACATCCGGGTTGATGCGCAGCGACACCGGCGCAACCTTGCCGAGGGCCTGCGCGCGGGCGGAGATCATCTCCAGCTCGGGAAGGGACTCGACGTTGAAGCAGAGGATGCCGGCGTTGAGTGCGAAGTCAATCTCGCGCGCGGTCTTGCCGACGCCGGAGAACAGGATCTTGCTGGCCGGGATGCCTGCGGCCAGCGCACGGCGAAGCTCGCCTTCGGAAACCACGTCAGCGCCGCTGCCAAGGGCGGCGAGCGTCTTCAGCACGGCCTGGTTCGAATTCGCCTTCATCGCGTAGCAAACGAGCGAGTCAAAGCCCGACAGCGCGTTCGAGAAGACGTTGTAGTGGCGCGTAAGCGTGGCGGTCGAATAGCAGTAGAAGGGCGTCCCGACAGCAGCCGCGATCTGCGGCACAGGGACATCCTCCGCGTGCAGGATGCCATCGCGATATTCAAAGTGGTTCACGACAGGAACCTTTCCTTAGCTCAGATTGAAGCTCTCCGTGAAAACGTCGGCCGTTTTCCTTTGAGGCAGCACAAGTCTCGGACACTGGACCCGATGGACGGGCGGTGTCCGGAAACTCAGATCAGCGGGTCGAGGAAGAACTTGCGCTCTTTGACCGGCTCTTTGGGCGCTGGCGGCAGTGGCTCATTGTTGCGTTCGGCCTCTTTGCGCGCCTCGACTGCCGCCTGATAAGGCGTGTCGAGGTCACCCTTGCGCCCGCAGGCTGTCAGGGCAACCGTAGCGCCGAGAAGAACGATGGTCATTGTAGTGCGAACATTCATCCCCGAAACCCGCTCTGTCGATCCCGTTTTCCTGAGCATGCCAGCTCCGACAGGAAGCTGCCATGCTCCATTCTCAGTTAGCCACGCAATTCTGCGCCGGACGGCAAGTTAACCTTTGTTCAGGTCCTTGTTGTCCTTTGCAAGGCGCTTGCGCCAGTTCTTGATCTGCTTACGGACTTCCGAAGGCGCCGTGCCGCCGTAGGACGTACGACTCTTCACCGAGTTGGAGACCGATAGCACAGAATAGACGCCTTCGTTGATGGATTCGTGGATTGCCTGGAGGTCTTCAAGCGAGAGCTTTTCCAGCCCGCACTTCTTCTCTTCGGCGAGCGCCACGGCGCGTCCGGTGACGTGATGCGCCTCGCGGAACGGCAGGCCTGCCTCGCGCACCAGCCAATCGGCGAGATCAGTGGCGGTCGAGAAGCCCGAACCGGCGGCCTTCTTCATGGCGGCCGCGTTGATCTCGATGTCCTTGATCATGCCGGTCATGGCGGCGATCATCAGGTCCAGCGTCTCGGCAGCGTCAAAGACGGCTTCCTTGTCTTCCTGCATGTCCTTGGAATAGGCGAGCGGAAGACCCTTCATTACCGTCAGCAGGCCGATCAGATGGCCATTCACGCGACCGGTCTTGGCGCGGATGAGCTCGGCCGCATCCGGGTTCTTCTTCTGCGGCATGATCGAGGAGCCGGTGGAGAAGGAATCCGACAGGCGCACGAAGCCGAACTGCGGCGTCGACCAGATCACGATCTCTTCCGCCAGACGCGACAGGTGCACCCCGCAGATCGCGGCGAGGGACAGGAACTCCAGCGCAAAATCGCGGTCGGAAACCGTATCGATCGAGTTGCGGGTGGGTTCGCGGAAGCCGAGCGCCTTGGCTGTCATGAAGCGGTCGGTCGGGAAGCCGGTGCCGGCGAGCGCGGCAGCGCCCAGCGGGCACTCGTCCATGCGCTCGATGGCGTCGCGCACGCGCGAACGGTCGCGGCCGAACATCTCGACATAAGCCATCAGGTGATGGCCGAAGGTTACCGGCTGCGCCGTCTGCAGGTGCGTGAAACCCGGCATCACTGTGGCATAATGCTCTTCGGCACGGTTGAGGAAAGCTTCCAGCAGGTCGCCCAGCGCGCGGTCGATGCGCTGCAGCTCTTCCTTCACCCACAGGCGGAAATCGACAGCAACCTGGTCGTTGCGCGAGCGCGCCGTGTGCAGGCGACCGGCCGCCGGACCGATGAGTTCGGCGAGCCGCGCCTCGATGTTCATGTGAATGTCTTCGAGGCGGGTGGAGAACTCGAACTTGCCGGATTCGATCTCTGACAGGATCGTGTTCAGGCCCTGCGAAATTTGCTTTTCGTCCTCGGCCGAAATAATGCCAGTTTTAGCCAGCATGGCAGCATGGGCCAGGCTGCCGCGAATGTCCTGGGTGTAGAGCTTTCGGTCGAAGCCGATGGACGCGTTGATCGCCTCCATGATGGCATCGGGTCCTGAGGCAAAACGTCCGCCCCACATGCGGTTGCTGGCTTTGGTGTCACTCATTGTGTTTAACCGGGCGCTGAAAGAGTTTTGAAATGCTGGAGACCAAGTCGAAATTGCCCACTCTGCGTCTTGTTGCGCTTGCCGCCGTTGCAGGCATCCTCGTCGGAACTACAGCCCTATACGTGATGGGTGGCCTTGCTGGCAACCAGTCGGGCGGAGATGTGGTGACACAGGCAGCGGCTTCCTGTCCAGCACAAGCTGCAAGAGTGGCGGCAATCGACCCGCTGATCACCGGTGATGTGGCCGCCCTGCTGCCCGCCGAGGACGCCCAATCGGTTATCGACCTCGGCTTCAAGGGACCGGACGGCAATCCGCTGACGCTGGCGCAGTTCACCGGCAAGGTGACACTGGTCAACCTCTGGGCCACCTGGTGCGCGCCCTGCCGCGAGGAGATGCCCGCGCTCGACGAGCTGCAGGCAAAGATGGGCTCCGACAGGTTTGAAGTCGTGGCCGTCAACATTGATCGTGGTGATGATGAGAAGCCCAAGGGCTTCCTCAACGAGATTGGCATCCAGAACCTCGCCTATTACCGCGACGAGACGACCGGCATCTTCAACGAGCTGAGGCGCAGGAATCTCGCTGTCGGCCTGCCCGTGACCCTGCTTGTCGACGAGGATGGCTGTCTGCTGGCTCACATGAACGGCCCGGCTCACTGGTCAGGTGAGGATGCGCTGAAGCTGATCGAGGCCGCCATGGAGACGCAGCAGCCGGCTGGCTGAACCTTGCTGCATGATCCCTGGGTGGCTACTCTGGCCGTTCAAGGAGACAATTCATGCGGATCAAACTTCTTGCTATCGCGCTGCTGGCTGCAAGCCAGGGTTCAGCTGCCGAACTGACGATCTCCATTCCCGGTTACATGGACTTTCCGGTCGAACGCATCCAGGCGACCTACGACTGCAGGGGCCAGACGCTGGAGGTGGAGTACGCCAACGCCGGTCCGGTTTCTCTTGCCGCCTTCGTTTACGACGGCTTGCCCGTGGTCGCCGCCAATGTTCTGTCCGGCTCCGGCGTCCGCTATGCCGGACGTCAGTACATTTGGTGGACCAAGGGCAAAGACGCTTCGCTCTACGACCTGATGCAGGGCCAGGACGCTGCACCGGTCCTCGAATGCTCCGAGGTGCGTTAGCCTACGCCTCGGTTTACCGTGAGCTTGCTGGAACCCGCCACCTTGCCGCCGACTTTGTTGCTATAGTCGTGGTCTATTATAGTGAGTGAGGCAAGCCGTATGGATTTCCGCACCTTCCGCCGTGAGCGTCTGTCCCGCCCCATCTATGGATGGGCGAAGCGTCTGATGCCACCCATCTCCGAGACCGAGCGGGAGGCAATCGATGCGGGAACAGTCTGGTGGGACGGTGCACTCTTCAGCGGCAATCCGGACTGGAACGAGCTGCTCGCAACCCCGCCCGCCCGCCTGACACCGGAAGAACAGGCCTTCATGGATGGCCCCGTTGCCCAGCTATGCCGCATGGTGGACGACTGGGAGCTGAACTGGCGCGACCGTGATCTTCCACCCGAAGTCTGGACCTTCCTCAAGGAGCAAAAATTCTTCGGCATGGTAATCCCCCGCCAGTACGGCGGGCTGGGCTTCTCCAATTTTGCTCATTCTGAGGTAGTGCGCACCGTCTCCTCGGCAAGCGTGGTGGCAGGTGTCACCGTCATGGTGCCCAACTCCCTTGGCCCCGGTGAGCTTCTGGTCCACTTCGGCACTGAGGACCAGAAAAACTATTGGCTGCCGCGCCTTGCGGAAGGCTCTGAAATCCCATGCTTCGGCCTGACCTCGGAAGATGCGGGCTCTGACGCAGCCTCCATGACGGACACGGGCGTGGTCGGGTATGGCGAGTGGGAAGGCGAGGAGGTGCTGGGCATCCGTCTCAACTTCGCCAAGCGCTACATCACGCTTGGGCCCGTCGCGACCGTCATGGGCCTCGCCTTCAAGATGCTCGATCCGGAGAACCATCTGGACAGGGGTGAGGATCTCGGTATCACCGTTGCGCTCATGCCGATGAACCTGCCGGGCATCAGCCACGGCAAGCGGCACGTGCCCCTGCAGGCCTTCTTCCAGAACGGGCCGATCTACGGCAAGGACGTCTTCGTTCCGCTCGGCCATATTCTCGGTGGCGAGGCACAGATCGGCAAGGGCTGGAAGATGTTGATGACGGCGCTTGCAGCGGGCCGAAGCATCTCGCTGCCATCGCAGTCCGCCGCTTCGGCTGCCATGTGCGCGCGTGTGAGCGGCGCCTATGCCAGCGTGCGCCGTCAGTTCGGCGTTCCAATCGGCAGGTTCGAAGGCATCCAGGAGCTGCTCGCGGAGTTGGCCGGCAATGCCTATCTCGTCGATGCCGCGCGGCGTCTCACCCTGTCCGCGCTCGACCAGGGCCATCGCCCATCCGTGCTCTCGGCGATCATGAAGTATCACGCGACCGAGCGCATGCGGCAGTCGATGAACCACGCGATGGATATCCATGGCGGCAAGGGCATCATCGAGGGCCCGCGCAACTATCTGGCGGCAGGCTACCGCTCCGTACCGATCGGCATCACGGTCGAGGGCGCGAATGTGCTGACGCGCAACCTGATGATCTTCGGCCAGGGCGCGATCCGTTCGCATCCGTTTATGCTGGAAGAGCTGCTAGCGCTTTCTGATCCTGACCAGGAGAAGGGCTTCGACAAGTTCGAGGAGACCTTCTGGGCCCATGTCGGCCATTCGGTGAAAAACGCGGGCAGGGCATTCCTGAGGGGCTGGAGTTTCGGGCTTCTCGCGCCTGCACCACGCCGGGCCGCGAACGCACGGCACTGGAAGATGCTGTCGCGCTATGCCTCAGCCTTTGCGCTCCTTGCGGATCTGTCGCTCCTGACGCTCGGCGGCGCGCTGAAGCGCCGGGAGATGCTCTCGGCCCGTCTGGGAGACATCCTGGCCGAGCTCTACCTGCTGGGCGCAGTTCTCAAGCGCTACGAGGAAGAGGGTGGGCTTGCCGAGGATCGGCCCATCGTTGAATACGTCATGCTCAAGGGCCAGTCGCGTTTGGCAACAGCTTTTGCCGGTGTGCTGGACAATCTTCCGGCGCGCTGGGCGGCCTGGGCAGTGCGCCTGATCGCTTTCCCGTTCGGTCTCCCGCGGAAGGCTCCGCGCGACCGCCTGACACAGCAGATAGCCGAAATTCTGCTGCAACCCTCTGCGCAGCGCGAGCGTCTGACGCCGGGACTCAATCTCGGCGAGGGAAGGGAAGATCACCCTGTCCGGCACCTTGAGGAAGCTTTCGGTCTAGTCCACCAGGCTGCTGGTGTCTGGAAGCGGATGCGCGCATCCGGGGTCCGCGATCCGGAAGAGGCCTTCAGGCGCGGCATCATTTCACTGGCGCAGCAGGAACTTGTCACCCGGGCAGAAGCTGCGGTTGCGAGAGTGGTCGCGGTTGACGCATTCGATAGCGACGAGCTTCGTGCCCCCGATCGCGTCCCTGAGCCCATGAAGCTGCGCGCAGCCCCACAAACGAAATCGGCAGCCAATGATCAGGCTGCCGAGTAAGGACCAATAGATGGATCAGCGCGTCGGGACCGGCGGGTCTTCGCGGTAATCGTAGAAGCCACGGCCCGTCTTCCGGCCGAGCCATCCGGCTTCCACATACTTCACGAGGAGCGGGCAGGGGCGATACTTCGAATCGGCCAGACCCTCGTAAAGCACCTGCATAATCGACAGCACCGTATCGAGACCGATGAAATCGGCCAGCTGCAGCGGGCCCATCGGATGGTTTGCGCCAAGCTTCATGGCCGTATCGATCGCCTCGACCGAGCCCACACCCTCATAGAGCGTGTAGATCGCCTCGTTGATCATCGGCAGCAGAATGCGGTTGACGATGAAGGCCGGGAAGTCTTCGGCGACGGTCGTCGTCTTGTCGAGGCTCTGGACGAAGGCGCGCGCCGTCTCAAACGTCTCGTCTGCCGTGGCGATACCGCGGATCAGCTCCACCAGCTTCATCACCGGAACCGGGTTCATGAAGTGAATGCCGATGAAGCGTTCCGGCCGGTCGGTCTGCGAGGCAAGGCGCGTGATGGAAATGGACGAGGTGTTGGAGGCGATGATCGCTTCCGGATTGAGGATCGGACAAAGCTGCGCGAAGATCTTGCGTTTGACGCTCTCGTCTTCGGTCGCGGCCTCGATCACGAGATCGGTATCGGCGAGCATCTCGATTGAGGTTGCGTGCTGGATGCGCCGAAGCGCTTCCATGCGCTTCTGTTCGTCAATCTTTCCGGTCGCAACCTGTCGTGCCAGATTGCCGCTCACTGTCGCGATGCTGGCCTCAAGCCGGTCCTGTGCCACATCATAAAGCTTCACGTCATAGCCAGCGACGGAAGCGACATGTGCGATGCCGCTGCCCATCTGGCCTGCGCCTATGATGCCAATCGACTTGATGGTTCCTGTCATAACGTGCTCCACGGAAATTATCGCACATCGGCCTGCGGATAAGCGAATAAGGGGCAGGGCAGTTTCCTGCCCCGCCCCTTCAATGTGCATGCGTTAGCGCGAATGTCAAAGCGCCTTTTCGAGCTCCGGCAGGATCTGGAAGAGGTCGCCGACGAGGCCGTAGTCGGCCACCTGGAAGATCGGGGCCTCCTCGTCCTTGTTGATGGCGACGATCACCTTGGAGTCCTTCATGCCGGCAAGGTGCTGGATCGCACCGGAGATGCCCGCGGCAATGTAGAGCTCCGGTGCAACCACCTTGCCCGTCTGGCCAACCTGCCAGTCGTTCGGCGCGTAGCCTGCGTCGACCGCAGCGCGCGATGCGCCAACGGCAGCACCGAGCTTGTCGGCCACCGGCAGGATCACCTCGTTGAACTTCTCAGCCGAGCCGAGTGCACGGCCGCCCGAGATGATGATGCGGGCACCAGTCAGCTCCGGACGGTCGCTCTTGGCAACCTGGTTCTCGACGAACGTCGAGACCGCCGGATCAGCCGCTGCCGAAACGGTCTCGATCGAAGCCGAGCCGCCTTCCTTGGCAGCGGCCTGGAAGGAAGCCGTGCGAACGGTGATCACACGCTTGGCGTCGGTCGATTCCACCGTCTGGATCGCGTTGCCGGCATAGATCGGACGCTTGAAGGTGGTGGGGTTGACGACGTCGATGATGTCGGAGACCTGCATCACGTCGAGGAGAGCTGCGACGCGCGGCATGACGTTCTTGGCCGTCGAAGTGGAAGCGGCGATAAGCGTGTCGTAGTTGCCGGCCAGCGCCACAACGGTGGCAGCCAGCGGCTCCGCCAGCTGAGCGCCGAGGCTTGCGTCGTCGGCGACCAGCACCTTGCGCACGCCTGCGAGCTTCGAAGCTGCTTCAGCAACAGCACCAACGCCCTGGCCTGCGACCAGCACGTCGATGTCGCCGCCGATCTTCTGGGCAGCCGAGAGAGCCTTGGCCGTCTGGTCCGACAGCGCCGCGTTGTCGTGTTCCGCGATCAGGAGAATTGCCATTTTGTTATTCCTTTCCTATCCGGAGCTTAGAGAACGCCAGCTTCGTTCTTGAGCTTGTCCACCAGTTCGGCAACCGAACCAACCTTGATGCCTGCCTTGCGGCCGGCCGGCTCTTCAGTCTTGAGAACCTTGAGGCGAGCCTTCACCTCGACGCCAAAATCGGCCGGAGCCTTCTCGTCGAGCGGCTTCTTCTTGGCCTTCATGATGTTGGGGAGCGATGCGTAGCGCGGCTCGTTGAGGCGCAGGTCCGTCGTGACGATCGCCGGAAGCTTGACGTCGACCACCTGCAGGCCGCCATCGACTTCGCGCGTCACCTTGGCCTGGCCTTCGCCGATCTCGAGCTTGGAAGCGAACGTGCCCTGCGCCCAGCCAAGCAGGGCTGCGAGCATCTGGCCGGTCTGGTTGGAGTCGTCGTCGATCGCCTGCTTGCCGAGGATGATGAGGCCCGGCTGTTCAGCGTCGGCGACACCCTTGAGGATCTTGGCGACGTCGAGCGGCTCGACGGTCTCGTCGGTCTTGACCAGGATGGCGCGGTCGGCACCCATTGCGAGCGCCGTGCGGAGCGTCTCCTGGGCCTGCTGGACGCCGATGGAGACGACAACGATCTCCGACACCTTGCCGGCTTCCTTCTGGCGGATTGCCTCTTCGACGGCGATCTCGTCGAACGGGTTCATCGCCATCTTGATGTTGGCAAGATCAACGCCCGATCCGTCAGCCTTCACGCGAGGCTTAACATTCGCATCGATCACGCGCTTTACGGGGACAAGGACTTTCAACTGCAGAACTCCTCTAGTTGCATTCATTCATGCCGAAGACCCGGCGCCCGCTCACGCAATGTGCTCTGGAGGGCATCTGAACATGCAAGAAACTTCGTTTCACGACATCCGCCGCGCGCGCGGAAACTAATTGTCCGCGTTTCATGCGTCAATAGAACAGGCGCGAGACGCGCTGAGTGAAAAACAGTTATGCCCAATCCGCGGTTATTCCACCCGAGCGGGCTCCGGCGGCACCTCGATCTTCTCGAAAAGCGGCACGCCCGACCGGCGGAGCGGCACGACCAGGATGGCGCCCGCGATGATGCCGCCGACATGCGCGGCCCACGAGATGTTGCCCCCCGTATCAAAGGCGATCATCAGGAACTGCGAGGCGATCCAGGTGACGAGCACAATATAGGCAGGCAGGCGCAGCGGAATACGCGCGAAGGCCAGCACCCAGAGCCGCACCCGCGGATGCAGCATCAGGTAGGCGGTGACAACACCTGCGACGGCTCCCGATGCGCCGATGAGGGGCATCTGTGAGTCAGGCGTCACCATGCCATGCATGACCGCTCCGGCGACGGTGCAGGCGAAGTAAAAGAGGATGTAGCGCAGATGTCCGAACGCATCCTCGACATTGTCGCCGAAGACCCAAAGGAAGAGCATGTTTCCGCCGAGATGGATCAGGTCTGCATGCACGAAAGCGTAGGTGATGTAGGTTGCCGGCAGCGGCACCATCTCAAGCTCGGGCGGCAGGATGGCGAGGTTATAGGCGACCGAGGGAATGTAGCCGAGGCCGTAGGCGGCCGCTTGGCTGAACTCCAAGCCGGAGACCGAGGTGAACACATAGACGACGATGTTGATCGCGATGATCGTCAGCGTCACATATTGGTGCTTGATGTAGCGAAGCCTGTTGGAATCGTAGAGCGGTATGAACATGTGAACCCACAGGCTTCGGACACTTCAGGCTAGCGGTTTTGCCCCGGTACCCATAGCACATCGGTTGCGCCATTGTCATTGACAGTGCGTGATGCCACGAAGAGCAGGTCCGACAGCCGGTTGATGTACTGCAACGCGGCCTCGCCGACCTTCGATCCTTCTTCGTGGGCGAGGCGGACCATCGCCCGTTCAGCCCGTCGCGCCACCGTCCGCGCCAGATGCAGAGCGGCTGCGGCGGGCGAGCCGCCTGGCAGGATGAAGGACTTGAGCGGCTGCAGCTCTGCATTCAGCTGATCGATCTCCTTCTCCAGCCGCTCGACCTGCGCGGGAACGATGCGCAGAGCCTCGAAGGCGAGACCTTCGCTTTCCGGCGTGGCGAGATCAGCGCCAAGATCGAAAAGATCATTCTGGATGCGCGCGAGCATTGCATCGAGATCGCCATGCGTCTCGGCCACATGGATCCGCGCCATGCCGATGACGGCGCTCGTCTCGTCGACGGCGCCGATCGCCTCAAAGATGGCGTCGCTCTTGGCGCGCCGCTCACCCGTGACGAGCCCCGACGTGCCCTTGTCACCTGTCCGCGTATAGATCTTGTTGAGCTTGACCATGGCCGCGCCTCACCCGTTGCCCTGGCTGTTCAGCCAGAGGAGTGCGACGGCAACGGCGATGGCAATGGCCTGAAACAGGACGCGATAGCGCATCAGGACGTTCGACTTCTCGGGCGAACCGCCCCGCGCCATATTGAGAAGCCCGCGCAGGAGCACGAAAACGACTGCCGCCAGGAGCGCTATGAGCAGGATGTTGAGCACGGTGGATGACATCTGGATGTCCTTTCAAAACGGCGAGTCGAATCAATCCTGCCGGGACAGTATGCGATAGAGCAGAGAGGCAGGAAGTATCCGTTTGAGGCCAACGCCGAGTTTGGCCGGCAATGTGACCACATAGTGTGGCCGCGGTTTGGGGTGGTTGAGCGCGTGTTTGAGCACCTTGTAGACGGCCTCGGGTCCGAGCTTCAGGGCCGACTTTCGACCCCCGCCTTCCAGCCGTCGCAATTGCGCCTGATAGGCTTCCCTATGGGCTGACCCTTCGACATCAATGTGGCGGCGGAAAAAGGGAAGGCCGTTGGACGCGATCTTCGAGGTAACCGGCCCCGGCTCGATCAGGCTCACGTGAACGCCGGAACCTTGAAGCTCCAGTCGCATACAGAGCATGAGCCCTTCGACCGCGTGCTTGGAGGCCGCATAGGCACCGCGAAAACGCACCGGCATGAGGCCGAGGATCGATGAGGTGTGGACCAGCCGCCCATGGCCCTGTTTCCGCATGACGGGTACGATACGTCTCGTGAGATCGTGCCACCCGAAGAAATTTGCCTCGAACTGTTCGCGTAGCGCTTCCATCGGAAGATCCTCGACAGCGCCCGCCTGAGCATAAGCACCGTTATTGACGAGCGCATCAAGCCTGCCATTGCTGCGGGCGAGCACCGTCTCCACAAGTGCTGCAATCGACTCCGGTTCCCGATAGTCGAGATAGAAGGCCTCGATCCCGTCGTGGCGCAGCCGCTCCAGATCCTCAGGTTTTCTCGCCGTGGCAAACACCTGCCAGCCGTCCGCCTTCAGCGCGCGGGCGCAATGAGCCCCGATGCCGGACGATGCGCCTGTAATGAGGACGGTTCTTTGTGTATTCATGCCGAATCCTGGCGCTGGTGTCTTGTCAATCATAGCAATGGCTTCACATACAGGCTTAACGAAGGATCGGCCATTGGTGAGCATGGAAGAAAAGACACAGGGCAGCGGCGCATTCTATGCGTTTCGCAAGGTTGCGGGCGACGCTTTCGGCCATTTCAACAATGACGACGGTTGGGCGATGGCCAGTCATCTGGCGATCAGCGCAATCATGGCCCTGTTTCCCTTCCTGATCTTCGCGACCGCCCTTGCGAGCTTCATGGGCGCCGACCGCTATGCGGAAACGGTGGTTGATCTCATCTTCCAGACCTGGCCGGACGTGGTGGCCAACCCCATCGCGCGGGAGGTTCACAACGTCCTTGGTGTTCGGCGCTCCGACGTGCTCACCATCGGTGTCCTGATCGCTGCCTTCTTCGCGTCCAATGGCGTAGAGGCCCTGCGCATGTCGTTGAACCGCGCCTATCGTATGAGTGAAAAGCGCTCGATGATCGCGCTCCGCGTCCAGAGCATAGGCTATGTGCTGGTGGCGACGCTCGGGTTCACGGCCGTGAGCCTGATGCTGGTCGTTGCTCCCGTCGCGGCTCGTGTTGCCGTCTCCTACCTCGACTGGCTGGAGCCCTGGATGGGGATGATCACGCTCTGGCGCTACGTGATCGCGGTGACGGTGCTCGTCCTGTCGCTGATCGTCGTGCACCTCTGGCTGCCTGCGGGCAAACGCACGGTGGGAGAGATCCTGCCGGGCCTTGTCTTCACCCTGGCCGGCTGGCTCGTGGGGTCAAGCGTGTTCGCCGCCTATCTCTCGCGCTTCTCAAGCTACGCCTCCACCTATGCGGGCTTGGCCTCGATGATGATTGCGGTCGTCTTCCTCTACATCATTTCCGCGATCTTTATCCTCGGCGCGGAGATCAACGCCGCGATCATGCGTTACCGCGTGTCACGCTTGCGCCGGTCCGCCTGAACGGTCGCAAGCGCCACGCCAAGCGTGGTGACGGCCATGCCGACGAGTTGCACCGCGTTCAGCGTCTCGTTGAAGAGCAGCCAGGCCATGAGCGCCGTGACGGCTGGAACGAGATAGAACAGCGACGCCACGCGCGACACTTCACCTGCGCGGATCAGCACCATAAGCAGCAGCACGGCTGACACCGAAAGCACGATGACCAGCCAGGCCATCGCAAAGACCAGCTCGCCGGTGAGCACATATTCGCGGGTCTCGAACAGGAACGAGATCGGCAGCGCGATGAAGAGCCCGCCAATATATTGCCAGATCGTTCCGGTGAGCAGGTCGGCATTGGCCACGAACTTCTTCTGCCAGACGGTGCCGAGGCTCATGCAGACGACGGCGGCAAGGCCGGCTGCGATGGTGGCAGGCGTGACGCCACCCGTCACATCGCCGAGCTTCGGCGAGATGACGATGGCGACGCCGGTAAAGCCGATGATGAGCCCCGTCCAAAGCCGCCGGTCCACGTTCTCTCCGGCGAACGCGCCCGCGATGAGGGCCGTGAGTAGCGGCTGCAGCCCGACGACAAGCCCCGCGAACCCTGCTGGCAGGCCATGCCGCACCGCCCAGAAGATGCCGCCGAGATAGACCCCGTGCATCAGCGCCCCTGCGATGGCTGCGTGAACGGCTGTCATTGGCGACAGGCGTTTCGCCTTGAAGAATGGTATCAGAACCATGAGCAGCGTAATGCTGAGCACGATGCGCACCGCGATGAAGGTGAACGGCTCCATCCACGGCATGGCGTAGCGCGCACCGATGAAGCCGGTCGCCCAGAGCACAACGAAGACGGCGGGGATGGTTCGGGTGAGGCTTAGCATGGAGGGTTCCGGTGAGAGGTTCGCAGATTTCACGCGATCGCTGCGAAAAGGAAAGTGGAATTTAGCGCGATCACGGCAACTCGAAGCCTATCATCCGCATGATGTCGTGGGGCGAAGCGCCAGCCTCGCGGAGACTTGCAATGGACGTATCATTCGCGCTTTTGGAAAGCTTGCGGCCGCTTTCGTCCAGCACCAGCCGATGATGGTGATAGCGCGGGACCGGTAGCTTCAGCAGTTCCTGCAGAACGCGATGCACGGCTGTCGCGTAGATGAGGTCGCGTCCGCGCACCACGTGCGTGATGCCCTGAAGCGCGTCGTCAACAACCACCGCCAGATGATAGCTTGCGGGGATCTCCTTGCGCGCGATCACCACATCACCCCAGGCGCGCGGATTGGCGGTCACAATTCCTGTCTCGCCCTCCGGGCCTTCGCCATCCTCTTCCCAGAAAAGCGTTTCGCCGATGTGCCGGCAGGCCGCTTCCATGTCGAGCCGCCAGGCGTAGGGCTCGCCGTCTTCCATCCGCTGGCGGCGTTCAGCCTCAGAGCGTTCCTGGTCGACCGGTGGGAAGATCGGCACACCGTCCGGGTCCTTCGGCCAGGCTTCACCCTCCGCTTCCGCTTCGGCAATGTAGGCGCGCACTTCGCCCCGCGTGAAGAAGGACGGGTAGACGAGTCCTGCCTCGACTAGCGTCTCCAGCGCTTCCGTGTAATCCGCGAAGTGCTCAGACTGGCGACGAACCGGGGTTTCCCAGTCAAGCCCCAACCATTCGAGGTCGCGCAGGATGCCAGCCTCCAGCATGGGCGTGCAGCGGGTGGTGTCGATGTCCTCGATCCGCACCAGAAAGCGACCGCCTTCCTCCTGCGCCATGCTATGGTTGAGGAGTGCGGAATAGGCGTGGCCGAGGTGCAGGGCTCCATTGGAGCTGGGGGCAAAGCGAAAGACGGGCTGGTTCATAGAAGTGGCGGAAATCGGGTTGAACTGCCGGGTAAAGCGCGGCTTGATCGCGACGGTATAGCCTCAAGCACCCGTGTCAAGGAGAAGCCATGGAGAGGATCGAAACGGAAGCCGACATTGCGCGGGCGCTCGATGCACTGGAGGAGGCTGATCCGCGGCTCACGCTGGTACGGGCGAGGGCGGGCACGGTGGACCTGCGGCTGAGCGAACCCGGCTTCGCGAGCCTTGCTTCCATCGTCATTGGGCAGCAGGTCTCGCGCGCCAGCGCGCAGGCCATGCTGAACCGGCTCGTTGCGCTTGTGCAGCCGCTGACGGCAGAGCGCCTCCTTGCTTCCGATCTTTCTTTGCTGATCCAGGCGGGGCTCTCCAGGGCCAAGCAACGCACCCTGCTTGGGCTGGCATCAGCGATTGAAGAGGATGGGCTGGACCTGCAGGCGTTGGTCGAGCGTCCCTCCGATGCAGCGATCGCTACGCTGGTAGATCTACCCGGCATCGGCCCATGGACGGCCGAGGTCTTCCTGCTGACCGCCGGTCACGCGGATGTGTTTCCGAGCCGCGACGTAGCACTTCAGGCGGCGGTGGGGCAGGGGCTGGCACTTTCATCGCGACCGGATGCGCGGATGCTTGCCGGGATGGCTGAAGCCTGGCGACCCTGGCGATCGGTGGCGGCGCGCCTCTTCTGGGCGTTCTACCGGGAACAAAGAGGCAGGGAGGTGATTCCTGTCACGGAGCCCGCATAATTTGGCGTGGAAAGCCGGGCGGAAACGTGAGGAGCTGCGACAATATGCTTCACAATGCTGTCATGGCGGGATTAGAATATCGGGGTCGATCGAGCTGGACCGCTCACGGGAGCTAGAAACACGTGACGATCGCTTTCTCGCCAGAGGGAATGCCCGCTCTGGTTCTAAATGCGGACTTCAGGCCGCTAAGTTACTATCCCCTGTCGCTCTGGTCGTGGCAGGACGCCATCAAGGCTGTATTTCTCGACCGCGTGAACATCGTCGCAGAATATGAGCAGACGGTTTCGTCACCCTCCTTTTCGATGCGACTACCAAGCGTGGTGAGCCTCAAGACCTATGTGAAGCCTTCGCTCTATCCCGCCTTCACCCGCTTCAACGTGTTCCTGCGGGACCACTTCCAGTGCCAGTACTGCGGCGACAAGCACGATCTCACCTTCGACCATGTCATTCCGCGCCACCACGGGGGCATGACGACATGGGAAAACGTCGTTGCTTCATGCGCACCTTGCAATCTCAGGAAGGGATGCCTGCTTCCGGAGCAGGCGGGCATGGTCCCGCGTCAGAAGCCTTACAAGCCGACTGTCTACGACCTGCACAATGCCGGGCGGCACTTCCCGCCCAACTATCTGCACGAGAGCTGGCTCGACTATCTCTACTGGGATGTCGAACTGGAGCCCTGATAATCCGGCCTATTTACGAAAGGCTGCGGTAAGTGCGATCGTCGCGAGGATGGCGCTGACGATGAAGTTCCATCCGGCAAAGGAAAGACCCAGGAACCGCCATGCAGCATCCTTGCAGGAAGGCGGGATGATCGCATTCAGCTGGTCGAGCAGGCTCCCGCTGTTGGAGGAAACGATAGGCGTTGCGCAATCGGCGGGACCCTCCCACCACGCCCACTCCACACCTGCGTGGAAGCCTGCAAGAACAAGACCCCAAAGCATCAACCCGCCGCCCACGAGGATAAGCAGGCGCGTCACGATGGTAGGCAGGCGCATCACGGACCAAAGCGCGGCCACCACCATCACAGGAACGCCGATGTAATAGGGAATGCGCTGCTCGAGACAGAGCTTGCAGGGCAGGTACCCGCCGATGTGCTGGAACGCCAGCGCCGTGCCGACCGTCGCGGCCATGGCAGCCGCCAGGAAGGCGGAGACGAACGTGTATGAGCGATAGAGCTGGCGGGATAGGGACATCTAAGCCTCAGATAACGTAGCGAACGGCGACAAACCCGCCGATAAGCAGGGCCATGAAAAGGGTGAAAAGAAGACCGAGGTGCTTCTCGATGAACACCCGGATTGGCTCACCCATCTTATAGAGCAGCCAGGAGACGAGGAAGAAGCGCAGCCCGCGGCCAACGATCGAGACGACGATGAACATGGGGATGCTGAAGCCGGTCGCGCCTGAAAAGATCGCAAGCACCTTGTAGGGGAATGGCGTGACAGCTCCAAACAGGATCGCCCAGCTGCCCCACTCATTGTAGAGGTTCGCAATCTCTGCGAAAGCCGCTTCCTGCCCGTAGAACTTGAGGATTGGAACGCCAATCACCTCGTAGAGGAATGCGCCGATTGCGTAACCCAACAACGCGCCGAGCACCGAGGCAATGGTGCAGAGGAGGGCATAGCGCAGCCACTTCGCGCGGTTGGCCAGCACCATGGGGATGAGCAGAACGTCTGGCGGGATCGGGAAAAACGAGCTTTCGATAAACGAGACTGCCGCGAGGCTCTTCTCCGCATGGCGGGTTGCCGCCAGCGACATGGTGAAATCATATAGTCTGCGAAGCATATAGGACCCTCGGTGATTGGCTTGTGTACCCCCGTGGTGCTAGCGGTTCAATCGGGCGGAATGACATATCGCGTTCAAATTGCCGTAACCAGTTGACGGCCCCATGCGACTTCGTATAGTCCGCGCATGCTGCAACTCATCAGCATGCCCCCGTGGTGGAATTGGTAGACGCGCTCGACTCAAAATCGAGTTCCGAAAGGAGTGTCAGTTCGAGTCTGACCGGGGGCACCACAATTTTCCAATGGTCCAGTTTCTTTGGTTGCCCGGCACTTAGCCGGCGGCACGCCCTACCTGCATATCTGTCGGCTGACAGCCCCATCTTCCGAGGTGGGGCTTTGTTGTATCAGGACTTACGCCAGTCACAAAAAAGGCCCCTCGCAAGGGGCCTTTGGACCTGCGCCTCAGCTTACTCGAAAGCGCCGTGGCAGTGCTTGTACTTCTTGCCGGAGCCGCAGGGGCAGGCCTCGTTGCGGCCGACCTTGCCCCAGGTGGAGGGGTCGTTCGGGTCGCGTTCTTCCGCCGGCACTACGCCCTGGGCGGCAGCTGCGAGCGTCATGGTCTCGCCGTCGAACTCATCGACACCGGTCGAGGCGTCCATATGGTGCGTTTCGATCTCGCGCGGCATCTCCGGCGGCGGAGGCGTTTCGCGGACCAGCTCGACGCGGGACAGCTGCGAGGTGACGACCACGCGCAGGTTCGCCAGCATGGCCTGGAAGAGCTCGAAACCTTCGCTCTTGTACTCGTTCAGCGGATCGCGCTGGGCATAGCCGCGGAAGCCCACGACCGAACGCAGGTGATCGAGGTTGACCAGGTGCTCGCGCCAGAGCGAGTCCAGCGTCTGCAGGAGGATCGACTTCTCGACGTAGGGCATGATCTCGGGGCCGAAGCGCTCCGCCTTCTCGGCGAATGCCTTGTCGGAAGCCTCGGTGATGCGGGTGCGGATATCGTCTTCCGCGATGCCCTCTTCCTGCGCCCAGGCGTCGACCGGCAGGTCGAGGTTGAGATCGCGGCGAACCGCTTCCTTCAGACCCTCGATGTCCCACTGCTCTGCGTAGGCGTTTTCGGGAATGTGCTTGGCAACCAGGTCATCGATGACGTCGTGGCGCATCTCGGCGACGGTTTCGGAGAGGTTCTCGCCGTCCATCAGTTCGATGCGCTGCTCGAAGACCACCTTGCGCTGGTCGTTCATGACGTCGTCATACTTAAGCAGGTTCTTGCGGATGTCGAAGTTGCGGGCCTCGACCTTCTTCTGCGCCTTTTCCAGAGCCTTGTTGATCCAGGGATGGACGATGGCTTCGTCTTCCTTGAGGCCCAGCTTCTGCAGCATTCCGTCCATGCGGTCGGAGCCGAAGATGCGCATCAGGTCGTCCTGCAGCGACAGGTAGAACTTCGAGCGGCCAGGGTCGCCCTGACGGCCGGAGCGGCCGCGCAGCTGGTTGTCGATGCGGCGGCTTTCGTGGCGTTCGGTCGCCAGCACGTAGAGACCGCCTGCAGCGAGAGCCTGCTCCTTGAGCCGCTGTACGTCCTCACGGATCGCCTTTTCCTTGGCCTCGCGCTCGGGACCCGCCGGCATGCCGCCCAGTTCCTCGGCGATGCGCATGTCCGCATTGCCGCCGAGCTGGATGTCGGTACCACGGCCAGCCATGTTGGTGGCGATGGTGACAGCGCCCGGACGGCCTGCCTGCGCAACGATCGATGCTTCACGCTCGTGGTGGCGGGCGTTCAGGATCTCGAAGTCTTTCAGCCCTTCCTTCTGCAGGAGGACCGCCAGCTGCTCCGACTTCTCGATGGAGGTCGTGCCGACAAGGATCGGCTGGCCACGCTCGCGCGCGACCTTGATTTCCTTGACGATGGCGCGGAACTTCTCCTCCGCCGTCCGGTAGACTTCGTCGTCCTCGTCGATACGCTGGACGGGAAGATTCGTCGGGATTTCGATGACGTCAAGGCCGTAGATATTGGCGAATTCTTCCGCTTCCGTCGAAGCCGTACCGGTCATGCCGGCAAGCTTGCTATACATGCGGAAGTAGTTCTGGAAGGTGATCGAGGCGAGCGTCTGGTTCTCGGGCTGGATCTTGACGTGTTCCTTGGCTTCCAGCGCCTGGTGCAGACCGTCCGAGAAACGGCGGCCCGGCATCATGCGGCCGGTGAACTCGTCGATGATCACGACCTCGTCATCGCGGACGATGTAATCCTTGTCGCGCTGGAACAGCCTGTGGGCCTTCAGCGCGTTGTTCAGGTGGTGAACGATCGCGACGTTCTCGACGTCGTAAAGTGATTCGCCGCGGAAAAGCTTTGCCTCACGGAGAAGATTTTCCATCTTCTCGGTGCCTTCTTCGGTGAAGGTGGCGGTGCGCTGCTTTTCATCGACCTCATAGTCGCCTTCCTCAAGGCGCGCCATGAAGGCGTCGATCGTGTTGTAGAGTTCCGAACGGTCTTCGAGCGGGCCTGAAATGATGAGCGGCGTGCGCGCTTCGTCGATCAGGATCGAGTCCACCTCGTCCACGATGGCGTAGTGGTGGCCGCGCTGGGTCATCTGCCCGCGCTCATACTTCATGTTGTCGCGCAGGTAGTCGAAGCCGAGCTCGTTGTTCGTGGCATAGGTGATGTCGCAGGCATAGGCCGCGCGGCGCTCTTCATCGGAGAGGCCATGCACGATGATGCCGGTGCTCATGCCCAGGAAGCCATAGACGCGGCTCATCCACTGGGCGTCGCGGCGGGCCAGGTAGTCGTTTACCGTGACCACGTGGACGCCCTTGCCGGGCAACGCGTTGAGGTAGGTGGGCAGCGTCGCAACCAGCGTCTTGCCTTCACCGGTCTTCATCTCGGAGATGGAGCCCTCGTGGAGGACCATGCCGCCGATCAGCTGGACGTCAAACGGGCGCAGGCCGATGGCGCGCCGAGCGGCTTCCCGAACCACGGCAAAGGCCGGCACGAGAAGGTCGTCAAGAGACCGTCCTTCCGCCAGCTGCTTGCGGAATTCTTCGGTCTTTCCTCGCAATGCTTCGTCGGAAAGAGCCTTCATCTCAGCCTCGAGAGCGTTGATGGCGTCAACGCGAGGCTGCAGGCCGCGAACGCGGCGCTCGTTTGCAGAACCAAATATCTTGCGGACAAGGCCGCCAAAACTGACCATCAGATGGTCCTCTCAATTCGTCTTTCGGACAATGGGATGCCGCATGATTGCGCCAGTTTCAAGCGTTGCCTGAAGAGTGACGAGCCAACGCCCCATGAAAGGACTTCTGGACGCTGGGTTGCGAGACAGATAAGAGGGGCCTGTGGCGATGTCAACTTCGGGGGATGCTTGGGGCTATCGCAAACTTCCGCCATATTTTTGGGACGTCTGAACTCTTACCTTTCTGATCCCGCCGTGTTCGATACCTATCAACGGAGATATTCTCTCATGCAAAGTTCTTTCCGCAAAAATCTCGCAGCCTCGATCGGGCTCGCTTTGATAATGGGCATGACGAGCTCATATCCGGCTTCCGCTCAGGAAGACAAGGTTATCGCGACGCTCAACGGACAGCAGATCACCGAGGCGGACATGGCTCTCGCAGAAGAGCAGCTTGGTGCACAGTTCGGCCGCCTCCCCGAGGCGGAACGCCGTGTGGCTCTGCTTTCCGCTCTGATCGACCTGAAGCTGCTGGCAAATGCCGCCGTGGAACAGAAGATCGACGAGTCCGACGAGTTCAAGCAGCAGCAGGAATTTCTGCGCAACCAGGCCCTGCACAGTGCTTTCATCGAAAAGAACGTCATCGAGCAGATCACCGACGATGAGGTGAAGGCCCGTTATGACGAAGAAGTGAAGAAGCTCACGATGCCGGAGGAAGTCCACGCCCGACATATTCTCGTCGAGAGCGAGGACGAGGCCAAGGCGATCATCAAGCAGCTCGACGACGGCGGCAACTTCGAAGAGATCGCCAAGGAGAAGTCGAAGGACGGCGCTGCCGCCAACGGCGGTGATCTCGGTTACTTCACCAAGGGCCGCATGGTGCCCGAGTTCGAGACCGCAGCTTTTGCGATGGAGTCCGGCAGCTACTCCAAGGAGCCGATCAAGACCCAGTTCGGCTGGCACGTCCTCAAGGTAGACGACAAGCGTCAGCAGCCGGCTCCGACACTGGAGCAGGTCTCCGACGAAGTCCGCTCGGTTATCGTGCGCGAGAAGTACGTTGCCACGCTGAAGGACATCCGCGGCAAGGCCGACGTGAACATCCCGGATGCAGAGCTGAAAGCCAGCGTCGACAAGCTTTACCAGCAGCAGACCGGCGAGGCTGGCGAGGCCCCTGAGACCCCGGCCGCTCAGTAAAGCCAGGCTGAAGCCATCTGTTTGGGCGGGAAGTGCACCTCAAGGGCGCTCTTCCCGCCTTTTTGTTTTAGAGCGGCAAGTTTCGTACTTGCCTAGCCCTTTGCCATGATGCAGAGGGGTTGCAGGCTCAAATCTACGGTTAGATACATGTCCACCACCGTTTCCCCCCTTGCTCCGAAGCGTTACCCCACCATGCCCGAGATCGCGGGCGTCCGCATTGCTGCTGCCGAGGCGGGCATCAAGTACAAGGGTCGCAAGGACCTCATGGTCATGGTGTTCGATGAGGGCACGGAAGTGGCTGGTGTCTTCACGCGCTCCAAGTGCCCGTCGGCTCCTGTCGAGCTCTGCCGCCAGAATTTGCCTGGCGGTCGCGCCCGAATCCTGGTCGTGAACTCGGGCAACGCCAACGCCTTCACCGGCAAGCGCGGGCGGGAATCAACGGCTGTTGAATGCAAGGCTGCGGCAGCAGCGGTCGGCGGTAGCGAGAGCGAAGTGTTCCTGGCGTCGACCGGCGTCATCGGCGAGCCGCTCGACGCGGGCAAGTTCACGCATCTGCTGGGCGATCTGGTGAAGCAGGCGCAGGCTGGCGCGTGGAAAGACGCCGCCCAGGCAATCATGACGACGGACACCTACCCGAAATATCTGACCGCCAAGGCTGATCTGGACGGCGTTGAGGTGACGATCAACGGCATCGCCAAGGGCGCTGGCATGATAGCGCCGGACATGGCGACCATGCTCTCATTCGTTGCGACCGATGCTCCGATTGCGGCCTCCGCGCTGCAGGATCTGCTCTCCAAGGGCACAAACAAGACCTTCAACGCCGTAACGGTCGATAGCGACACCTCCACCAGCGACACGCTGATGCTGTTTGCGACCGGCAAGGCCGCAGATCGCGGTGCTCCGCGCATCACTGATGCCAAGGATCCGCGCCTCGCAGGCTTCCGCCGTGCGCTGAACCGCCTTCTGAAGCAGCTCGCGCTGCAGGTGGTGCGCGATGGCGAAGGCGCCCGCAAGATGATCGAGATCACAGTGACCGGCGCGAAGTCCTCGCGCTCGGCCAAGAAGGTGGCGCTCTCCATCGCCAACTCGCCACTGGTAAAGACGGCCGTGGCGGGCGAGGATGCGAACTGGGGCCGCGTCGTGATGGCTGTCGGCAAGGCCGGCGAACCTGCTGAGCGCGATCTCCTGTCGATCTGGTTCGGCGACTTCCGCGTTGCCCATCAGGGCGAGCGGGACCCGGATTATTCCGAGGAAGCCGTCTCCAGCTATATGAAGCAGGACGACATAACGATCCGTGTGGACCTTGGTCTCGGCAACGGCAAGGCCACGGTCTGGACCTGCGACCTCACCAAGGAATACGTGGCCATCAACGGCGACTATCGGAGCTAACAAGCCATGTCCGGCGAGCGGCAGCCCGATCTGGCGGATGTCCGGCGCTTTGAGGCTGCGGGCTTCCGCGCATGGCCGGCTGCCACCGCTCGCTATGATGGCACCTGGATGGTCCGCCTGACGGCTGGCCATCCCTCAGGCCGGCTCAACTCCATCAACCCGATGGACCCGGGCGACCATCACCGTCTGGATGAGCGCATCGAGCGGCTGTCGCGCTACTTCCGCGAAAATGGCCGCATACCGTCTTTCCGTCTGACGCCGCTTTCCGCCCCGCAGATCGCGGAGCATCTCGATGAACTCGGCTGGACTTCCGTGAAGCCGACTGTGGTCATGCGTCTTAAGCTTGACGAGAGTGTTCTGACTGCCGCGGAGGATCTGGGTCCAACGGACGATGCAGAGCGCTACGTCGAAGCGTCGGTCGCAACCCACGCCAACGATCCGGCCATCAAGCCCGGTCTCCGGCAGGTGCTTGGGGCGATCAAGGCGGATCGCGGCCTCTTCGTTCTGGATCAGGACGGAAAGCCGGTGAGCAGCGCCCTTTGCGTCCGCGATGGCGATCTGACCGGGCTTTTCGACGTAGCCACGGCGGAACAAGCGCGCGGCAAGGGGCTCGGCCGCAGGCTGGTCCTCGGGGCTCTGAAATGGGCCTTTGCGCGCGGTGCGCGCCAGGCGTACCTTCAGGTCGAAGAAGAAAATCGGACGGCAATCCAGCTCTACCGGTCGCTCGGTTTCAGCGATGGTTACCGTTACGTTTACCGTCAACCGCAGGACCAGGCCTGAGCATGACCGAAATTGCCAACCCCAAACCGATCCTGCTGGTAGCAGCCTGCGCTCTCGTTGACGCGGATAACCGCGTGCTTCTCTCGCAGCGCCCAGAAGGCAAGGCGCTGGCTGGCCTCTGGGAGTTTCCGGGTGGCAAGGTAGAGCAGGGCGAAACCCCTGAGGAAGCACTGGTCCGCGAACTTCGCGAGGAGATCGGCGTCGAGACCAAGGTCGAGTGCCTGGCACCGCTGACCTTTGCCAGCCATACCTACGAGACCTTCCATCTCCTGATGCCGCTCTTCATCTGCCGCCGCTATCAGGGCATTCCCGTGGCGCAGGAAGGGCAGGCGCTGAAGTGGGTGAAGCCGCTCAAGATGCGCGACTATCCCATGCCCCCGGCTGATGAGCCGCTGATCCCCTTCCTCATCGACCTGCTTTAACCTTAACCGGCCTATTAATTATTCCTTTAACCAGGAATGAGAGTTTATCCGTGGGCGCATGGGGCAATCGGTAAGAGGGCCTATTGGTGCGAAGAACGGGACGGTTAAACGGGGCATTCAAGGTGAAGAACCTATCGGGTGCAGGCATGGGCGCGCTACGGGTAGCATTGCTGTTCGGTTCGGCAGCTGTTGCCCTGTCCCTCATGTTCATGCCCGACGGCGACCGGCGGTCTGCCCGCCAGGCGCTTCTGGACCCTGGCATCGATCATATTGTCACCAGCTCCTTTGGTGCCCGGGCCAACACGTATCAGCAGCAGCGCACGGTCTTTCGGGCATCGCCTGACGAGTGTGTCATAAGCCGTGACGGGTCCAAGCGCGGCAACTGCTGAGCAATTCCAGTGGAAGCGAAGAAACGGAATCTTAGATCTTTTCTGCGTTCCTATGAAGAGCTGAAGGATCTGGAGTAGGGACGGGATAATGATCCTGGCGTTTTTGAAGGACGAGAGGGGAACCGCGGCCGTTGAATATGCTCTGATTGCGAGCATATTGGTGCTGGCCATTATCACCGGTCTGACCGAACTTGGACTCATCACCAAGAACTGGTTTGCCAACGAGGAGCTACGCGCCGCGCTTAGCAGCGGCGGGTAGCGCGGGCTTATCCGGCCTTTCCCTTATCACCCAGGACCTTGGTCAGAGAAACCTGCGCGCTGCCGGGCTTCAATGGCTTCTGCTGGCTTTCATGCGGTGCCCAGCCTGACATCCAGACGATGTTGAACGTCGCCCGTATCCGCCCGTCAGGATCGGAAAAGCGCTCCTGATAGATTTCCGCCGCCCGCACGAAGAGCTGGCGCGTTGCCGGCTTGCGGCTTCGCTCTACGAGCGCGTTGGTCGCCCCCATGGCGCGCAGGTCGCGCATCAGCGCGAACATGTTGTCGTAGCGCACGGTTACAGCCTCGACGTCTGCCACCGGAAGGGAGAAGCCCGCCCGCTGCAGGAGAGCGCCGGTATCCCGAACGTCGGCAAACGGATTGACGCGGGGTGCGGCTCCACCTGTCAGCTCCATCTCAGCCTGCAGAAGCGACTGCCGTAGTTCCTGCAGCGTCCCGCCGCCGGCCATCGCGCCGAGAAACAGACCGTCTGGCTTTAGCGCCATGCGGATCTGGAAGAGCAGGCCGGGCAGATCGTTGACCTCGTGCATGGTGAGGAGCGACACCGCAAGATCGACGCTCTCCGGCTCCAGCGGCACGCGCTCGGCATTCGTGGTGACGCCTTCGAACGCGTCGTCCAGCAGAGCGCCATCGGTTTCGACCCGAAAGACGTTGTCTGCCTTGCCGCTCTCCTGGACGATCTGAGCAGCATCCGCTGTCAGCGAGAACATCACAGCTGCTCGGCCAAAATGCCGTTCCACGGTGGAAAGGCGGTCGGAAAGGTCTTCCGCCATCCGTCGCATGAGGAAGTCGGCGCCTTCCACGTTCAGGTTCTTTGCGCGCAGCTTGCGGGCAAGCAGCAGCTTCGGATCGAAAATCGTGTCCATGGTGACTCCAGTCTTCCGCGCGCAATGGCATAAATCTGCTATCATGCAAAGGTGGGGTAGCGGGAGCAGGGGGCAAGGATGGACGTCCGAAGTCTGGCATCGCAGGCCGTAAGATGGCCGGCGAAGATCCTTTTCCCGCCCGTTTGCCTCGGTTGCCGCAACCTTGTGGGTGAACCCGGAACTCTCTGCCCCGACTGCTGGCCAGGCGTCCGCTTCCTCGAGCGCCCGTGGTGTGAGGTGATGGGAACGCCCTTCGCACACGAGATGGGCGAGGGCGTTGTTTCCGCTGAAGCCATTGCCGATCCGCCACCGTTCAAACGGGCGAGATCTGCCGTGCTCTACGAAGGTGTACCCCAGCGCATGGCCCGTTCCTTGAAGTTCGGCGACCGAACGGATCTGGCGCCCTGGATGGCGCGCTGGATGGTCCGTGCGGGAGCGGAATTGGTCACAGAGGCGGACGCGGTGCTTCCGGTGCCGCTCCATCGCTATCGCTTTCTCGCCCGCCGCTTCAACCAGTCCGCCGAGCTCTCGCGGGCGATCGCCCGCCAGACGGGGCTCCGGCATCTTGCGGCAGTTCTGATACGCCGCCAGTCCACCCGCCCGCAGGTCGGCCTGACGGCGGCCGAGCGTGAGACAAACCTCAGCGGTGCCTTCACAGTGCCCCCGCACCTGCGCCCGTTGATAAAAAATAAGCGCCTTATCCTCGTGGACGATGTCTACACCACCGGAACGACCGTAAAGACTGCAACGCGGGCTCTTCTGGCGGCCGGTGCAGGGTCGGTCGACGTTCTGACCTTTGCCCGTGTCTTGCCGAAGGACTTTGCACTGGGCGGCGTGGAGACTATATAAGCCGCAAAAAGATGCGGATAAATAAAATGACACAAGTTACAATCTATACACGCGTAGGCTGCGGCTATTGCACGTCGGCCAAGCGTCTGCTTGACCAGAAGGGCGTCGAGTACACCGAGCACGATGCAAGCTTTAAGCCGGAACTGCGTGCAGAAATGATCCAGCGCGCTAACGGTAGGTCAACCTTCCCTCAGATATTCATTGATGACTATCATGTTGGTGGGTGCGACGACCTCCATGCACTGGAGCGGGAAGGTCGCCTGGACCAGCTTCTCCTGGAGACGTCTGCATGACATCCTTTCGCGTAGCAGCCCTGCAAATGCGCAGCGCCATGGACCCAGCGGCCAATCTGGCCACCTTTGAGGCGCTGGTACGTGAGGCCGCGGGTAGCGGAGCTGTCTATGTGCAAAGCCCGGAAATGACCGGGATGCTGGTGCGCGGCCGTGAGGCCTTGTTTGCGCGTATCGTTCCTGCGGATCAGGATCCACTGGTTCGCAGGGCTTCCGAACTTGCACGCGAGCTCTCCGTCTTCGTGCATGTCGGCTCGACGGCGGTTCTGCTGGACGATGGCAAGGTTGCCAACCGGAGCTTCCTGTTTGGCGCCGAGGGCGAGCTGATTACTACCTACGACAAGATCCACATGTTCGACGTGGATCTGGACAACGGCGAGAGCTGGCGTGAATCCGCCACCTACGCGCCGGGAGATCAGGCCGTAGTTGCTGATCTTCCTTTCATGAAGCTCGGACTTTCCATTTGCTATGATCTGCGGTTTCCGCAGCTCTTCCGTGCGCAGGCGCTGGCCGGCGCAGAGGTGCTGGCGGTGCCAGCTTCCTTCACCCGCCAGACGGGCGAGGCGCACTGGCACGTCCTGCTGCGGGCCCGCGCGATCGAGAATGGCGCCTGGGTGATTGCCGCCGCTCAGGGCGGCAAGCATGAGGATGGCCGTGAGACCTACGGTTACACGCTGATCGTCGACCCCTGGGGCCGCGTCGTGGCCGACGCCGGTAATAACGAACCCGGCATCGTTTTGGCCGAGATCGACCCTGCGGCATCCGCCGATGCGCGGCGGAAGCTTCCCAACCTTCTGAATGCGCGTGACTTCGCGCTGCCAGCGGTACCTCAGGCAGAGATTACGGCATGATCAAATACGGTCTGAATTGCTCCAATGGCCACGAGTTCGAGGCCTGGTTTCGCAGCGCGGATGATTTTGATCAGCAGAAGAGCCGCAAGCTTGTGACGTGCCCCGCCTGCGGTTCGCCTGAAGTCGACAAGGCGCTCATGGCCCCGGCTGTCTCCACCGGTCGCAAGAAGCAGCAGATTGCTTTGGCGCTGGGCGAAGAGCAGAAGAAGGCCATGGAGCAGCTGAAGGCGCTTGCCCGTCAGGTGCGCGAAAACGCCGAATATGTCGGTCCGCAATTTGCGGAAGAGGCCCGAAAGATTCACTTCGGCGAGGCTGAAACCCGCGGCATCTACGGCGAGGCAACCATCGACGAAGCCCGGTCGCTGGCAGAGGATGGCATCGAATTCCTGCCGCTGCCGATCCTGCCCGAAGATACGAACTGACACCTCGCTTTCGGTTATCCCGCCGGAAGGCCGCCTGTCGCTTCTCACCCCTCATGGTGAGCTTGTCGAACCACGGGGTGAGAAGCTGCGGATACTCGATCCCTCGTGCTTCGACAGGCTCAGCATGAGGGAAACTGCGCTGGCCTTCTCCTACTCCCGGGGCTTTTCTGCCAGCACCATGTAATTCACATCCATGTCGCGCGAGCGCTGCCAGCGGTCCATCAGCGGATTGTAGGTCACGCCCGTGCGGTCCTTGATGAACAGGCCCTTGGAAGTGAGCGATCCTTCCAGCTCTTCCGGACGAACGAGCTTCTTGAAATCGTGGGTTCCCTTAGGCAGCCAGCGCAGCACGTATTCTGCGCCGATGATAGCCAGGCCCCACGCCTTCAGCGTGCGGTTAATGGTGGCAACGAACATGATGCCGCCGGGCTTCAGCATTTCCGCGCACTTCGAGATGAAGAGGTCGATGTCGGCCACGTGCTCCACGACTTCCATGTTGAGGATCACGTCAAAGCGCTCACCCTGGTCGGCAAGGGCCTCTGCTGTCTCGGCGCGATAGTCGATGGTTAGGCCGCTTTCGGCCGCATGCAGCTTCGCCACTTCGATGTTAAGCGCAGAAGCATCCGCGCCAACGATCTCGGCGCCAAGCCGCGACATAGGCTCGCACAGAAGTCCGCCACCACAGCCGATATCGAGGAACCGCAGTCCCTCCAGCGGCTTGGAGGCCCGAGGGTCACGTCCGAAGTGTTCCGCCACATGATCCCGGATGTAGCCCAGTCGTACCGGATTGAACTTGTGGAGCGGCTTGAATTTTCCGTTCGGGTTCCACCATTCCTGCGCCATACGTGAAAAACGTTCGACTTCGGCAGGATCGATGGTCGTCAATTGGGTATCCGGCATGGGTGATCTCCTGTATTTTTCTGAAGTCGGGCGCTACGATCGCAAAGTCAAGCCTTCGGGTCGCTTGCGGAACAGTCGTCCTTTGGATATTTGAAACGCGCTGCCAGTTTGGCGCACAACGAGTTTGGTGGAGCGGATGCTCCTTTAAATGCAAGGGCACATCTAAGATCATGGCGCGCATAGTGATGAAATTCGGCGGTACGTCCGTCGCCGACCTCAGTCGTATCTATCGGGTTGCGCGCCACGTTAAACGTGAAGTGGACGCGGGCCATCAGGTTGCCGTCGTGGTGTCCGCAATGGCGGGCAAGACCAACGAGCTGGTCGGTTGGGTCCAGGAACTGCCGCAGGTCTGCGGTTCCAAGTCGCCCTTCTACGACGCCCGCGAATACGACACCATCGTCGCTTCGGGCGAGCAGGTAACGAGCGGCCTTCTGGCCATCGCGCTGCAGTCGATCGGCGTCGACGCCCGCTCGTGGCAGGGCTGGCAGATCCCGATCCATACTGACAATGCCCATGGCGCAGCGCGCATCACCGGCATCGACGGCAGCGACATCGTTCGCCGCATGGAGATGGGTCAGGTCGCCGTCATGGCCGGCTTCCAGGGGCTTGCGCCCGACAATCGCATCGCGACGCTCGGACGCGGCGGCTCGGATACCTCCGCAGTGGCTTTGGCCGCTGCCGTGCAGGCAGACCGCTGCGACATCTACACCGATGTGGATGGCGTCTACACGACCGATCCCCGCATCGAACCGAAGGCTCGGCGGCTTGCCAAGGTTTCCTTCGAAGAGATGCTGGAAATGGCGTCCCTGGGCGCGAAGGTGCTCCAGGTCCGCTCGGTAGAGCTTGCGATGGCACACAAGGTCAGGACCTTTGTCAGGTCCTCATTCGAAGAACCGGACGCGCCCGGCATGGGGGATTTCCTGAACCCGCCCGGCACCCTTATTTGCGACGAGGAAGAAATCGTGGAACAGCAAGTCGTCACCGGCATCGCCTATGCCAAGGATGAAGCACAGATCTCTCTGCGCCGTGTGGCCGACCGGCCGGGTGTCTCGGCGGGTATCTTCGGACCCCTGGCGGACCGCAGCATCAACGTCGACATGATCGTACAGAACGTCTCCGAGGACGGCGCCTTCACCGACATCACCTTCACGATTCCGACCGGTGATATGGACAAGGCTGTTCACATCCTTGAAGGCGTCCGCGATTCCGTCGGATTTGGCGCTATACAGTCCGAAACGGGCCTGGCGAAGGTATCGGTCATCGGCGTTGGCATGCGTAGCAACGCCGGCGTTGCCGCGACCGCGTTCAAGGCTCTCGCGGACAAGGGTATCAACATCCGCGCGATCACCACGTCCGAGATCAAGATTTCGATCCTGATCGACGGTCCGTACGCGGAATTGGCTGTTAGAACTTTGCATTCCGTTTACGGGCTGGATAAAAAGTAAGCCAACGCGGAGCTATATGGCTTCGCGCGCAGTTCCTTCGGGAGCGGCGTATGACGAAGCTCTGGAGCACTGATCCATGCGTGACCCTGCAGGCGGCCCCCGCGTCCTATTAAAGCGGCTCCGAGATCTGATGGCGGAGCCGTCAGAGCCGCAGGACCGCCTGAACCGCATCGTCCGCGAGATCGCCCAGAACTTCGTAGCCGAGGTTTGCTCGCTTTACGTCCTGCGCTCGGACTCCATGCTCGAGCTCTATGCGACGGAAGGCTTGAACCCGACCTCCGTTCATCTTGCACAGCTGCGGCTGGGCGAAGGCCTTGTCGGCACGATTGCTGCGAGCGCCCGCCCGCTGAACCTTTCTGATGCGCAGAAGCATCCGGCCTTCGCCTACCTTCCGGAGACGGGCGAAGAGATCTACCATTCCTTCCTTGGCGTACCGGTCCTGCGCGCAGGGCGTACCCTCGGCGTCCTCGTGGTGCAAAACCGCACGCAGCGCAATTACCGCGAAGACGAGATGGAAGTTCTCGAGACCGTCGCCATGGTGGTGGCGGAGATGATCGCCAGCGGCGATCTCGTCCGTCTTGCCCGCCCTGGCATCGAGCTCGATCTGCGCCGTCCGGTTCACTACAAGGGCCATGCGTTCAACGAAGGGATCGGCCTTGGTCATGTGGTTCTGCATGAGCCGCGCATCCTCGTCGAAGACCTTTTCGCGGAAGACATCGAGCACGAGAAGGAGCGGCTTGAGCAGGCGCTGAGCTCGCTCCGCATCTCCATCGACGATATGCTTTCACGTCGCGATGTGGCCTTCGAGGGCGAACACCGCGCCGTGCTCGAAGCATACCGCATGTTCGCGAACGATCGCGGCTGGGGCCGCCGTCTGGAGGAGGCCGTGCAGAACGGTCTCACCGCAGAAGCTGCCGTGGAAAAGGTCCAGAGCGACATGCGTGCGCGCATGATCCATATGACTGACCCTTATCTGCGCGAGCGGATGAGCGATTTCGACGATCTGGCGAACCGCCTGCTGCGCCAGCTGATTGGCCGTGGCCCTGACGCTCTGTCACAGCTTATGCCGAAGAATGCTATCCTTGTCGCGCGCAACATGGGTGCGGCCGAGCTGCTCGACTATCCCCGCGATCGGTTGCGCGGCCTGGTGCTGGAGGAGGGTGCTCCGACCAGTCACATCGTCATCGTCGCTCGTGCAATCGGCCTTCCGACTGTCGGACAGGTCAAGGGCGTCGTCTCCATGGCGGAAAACGGCGATCCGATCATCGTCGATGGTGTGGACGGTCAGGTGCACCTGCGCCCGCCGACCGACATCGAAACGGCTTACGCCGAGAAGGTGCGCTTCCGTGCCCGTCGCCAGAAGCTATATCGCGAGCTGCGTGACAAGCCTTGCGTCACCAAGGACGGTGCGCCGGTCGATTTGCTGATGAACGCCGGCCTTGCCGTTGACCTGCCGCAGCTGACGCAGTCTGGTGCGTCGGGCATCGGCCTGTTCCGCACTGAACTGCAGTTCATGGTGGCGCTGACCTTCCCGCGTGTCGAGGCGCAGGAGCGGCTCTATCGCGAAGTGCTGGATGCCGCAGCAGGCAAGTCCGTCACCTTCCGCACGCTCGACATCGGCGGCGACAAGGTTCTTCCGTATTTCAACGTGTCGCAGCAGGAAGAAAATCCAGCCATGGGCTGGCGTGCCCTGCGGTTGACGCTTGACCGTCCGGCGCTCCTGCGCACGCAGGTTCGCGCGCTGTTGAAGGCGGCTGGTGGGCGTGAGCTGAAGTTCATGCTGCCAATGGTGACGCAGGTGGAGGAAATCCACCAGGCGCGCCAGATCATCGACCGCGAGGTGCGGCACCTGTCGCGTTTCGCCCACCATCTGCCCACGCGGCTAAAGCTTGGCGCCATGATTGAGGTTCCCTCGCTGCTCTGGCAGCTGGACGAGCTCATGCAGGCGGTGGATTTCGTCTCAGTCGGTTCCAACGACCTCTTCCAGTTCGTGACGGCTACGGATCGCGGCAACACCCGCGTTGCCGACCGGTTCGATCCGATCAGCGTGCCCTTCCTCCGGCTCCTGCGCCAGATCGTGCAGGCCGGCAAGAAGCACGGTACGCCAGTGACGATCTGTGGTGAGCTGGCAGGCAAGCCGATTTCCGCCATGGCGCTGATGGGTGTCGGCTTCCGTTCCGTCTCCATGTCGCCGTCAGCCATTGGTCCGGTCAAGGCGATGGTCCGCGAGCTTCCCATGCAGGATCTGACGGACTGGATGGAGAAAGCGCTTGCCAATAACAGCTCGAAGACCGATATCCGCGCTGGCTTGGTGGAGTTCGCCAAGGACCACGATATCCCGCTTTGAGACAATTGAGCCTCGCCGATGATTGAACTGCCACGCGACCGCATGGATCAGGTGCTGAAGCGCTTCGAGCTGATCGAAACGCAGATGGCTGCTGGACCCGCAGCGGACGAATACGTGAAGCTGGCTTCCGAATATTCCGAGCTGCAGGAAATTGCCGGCAAGATCTCGGAGCTGAAGAAAGCCGAGGCCGAGCAGGCCGACCTCAAGGCGATGCTCGAGGACAAGAGCCTCGACAAGGAGATGCGCGAGCTCGTCGAAGCTGACGGCGAAGAGGTGGAGCAACGGATCGAAGCGCTGCTGGCTGAGCTGCAGATTCTGCTGCTGCCGAAGGATGCGGCGGACGAGAAGAGCGCGATCCTTGAAATCCGCGCCGGTACCGGCGGTGACGAGGCGGCAATCTTTGCCGGCGATCTCTTCCGCATGTACGACCGCTACGCCAGCCAGCAGGGTTGGAAGGTTGAGGTGGTCTCCACCAGCGAAGGCGATGCCGGCGGCTACAAGGAAATCATCGCTTCGGTCTCCGGACGTGGCGTGTTCTCGAAGCTGAAGTTCGAATCAGGCGTTCATCGCGTCCAGCGCGTTCCGGCAACGGAAGCGCAGGGCCGCATCCACACGTCGGCGGCAACCGTCGCTGTTCTGCCTGAGGCAGAGGAAGTGGACGTCGAGATCCGTGCGGAAGATATCCGCATCGATACGATGCGCGCTTCCGGTGCCGGTGGTCAGCACGTGAACACCACTGATTCGGCCGTGCGAATCACCCACCTGCCAACAGGCATTGTCGTGGTGCAGGCGGAAAAATCCCAGCACCAGAACCGCGCCCGCGCCATGCAGGTGCTGCGCGCGCGTCTTTATGACGCACAGCGCCAGAAGGCGGATGAGGAGCGCTCCGAATCACGTCGTCTTCAGGTGGGAAGCGGTGATCGCTCCGAGCGCATCCGCACCTACAATTTTCCGCAGGGCCGCGTTACGGACCACCGGATCAACCTGACGCTCTACAAGCTCGACCGCGTCATGGAAGGCGAGTTGGACGATCTGGTGAACGCGCTGATCTCCGACCATCAGACAAAGCTGCTGGCCGCCCAACACGGCGACAACTAACCATGACACGCACGCTCGGCGGGTTGCTCGATAAGGTGAGGCGTAGCCTGACCGAAGCCGGCTTCGCCGATGCGGGCCTTGAGACGCGCATCCTCGTCGAGCATTTCACCGGAACGGAGCGCAAGGACGCGATTACTTCGCCCGATCAAGTAATCGATGACGCAAAGGTGAACGCGCTTGAGCAGGCGCTCGCGCGCCGTTTGGCCGGCGAACCAGTCTATCGCATCCTCGGCGAGCGCGAGTTTTACGGCCTGCCGCTCAGGCTTTCCAGTGAAACGCTGGAGCCCCGTCCGGACACAGAAACCCTTGTGGAGCTTGCGCTTCCGGTGGCCCGCCGTTTCATCTCGCAGACGGGCACCTGCCGCATTCTGGACCTTGGAACCGGAACGGGCGCCATCGCGTTGGCCCTCTTGAGCATGCTGCCGGAGGCCGTGGCGCTTGGAGTCGATATTTCCGCCGATGCCCTTGCAATGGCCAAGAACAATGCCGATATGAATGGGTATGGAGCGCGGTTTTCGACGTTGAAGTCGGATTGGACTGCCGAGGTCGAAGGAAAGTTTCACCTCATTGTTTCCAACCCGCCCTATATACCAACGAGCGATTTGGAAACTCTTGACCGATCGGTGCGCGTTTACGATCCCCGTCGCGCGCTTGATGGAGGTCAGGACGGATTGACCTTCTATCGGCTTACAGCTGAGAACGGTCGCCGGCTTCTGGTGGATAACGGCGCGTTAGCCGTGGAAATCGGTTTCAGCCAGAAAAAGGACGTGGTTGAACTATTCAACCAACACGGCTTTGAGCTGGCTGAGAGCGCCTGTGACCTTGGTGGTCGCGACAGAGCTCTGCTTTTTGTACTTGCCGAAGCGACGTGAGAAGCTTGGAAAAAACACTTGGCAAGCCTGGTCAATGCCGCTAGGTTCCGCCTGCCGGATGAATGAAGCAGGCAGGTGCCGCGGATTCCTTCGCCAAGTTTCGACCGCCTTGCTCATCACGCATCGCTTCGTACGGGGATCATCAGGCAAGTGAACATCGAGCAGACCAGGTTCGCTGTCGCGCAACAAGCGCGGGCTGATGGTCAGAGAAGATTGTCGGACGGAAGGGCACTAGCGCTCGCAGATTTCCGTGAACTTTTTTCGAATCGAGAGTTGTCTCAAGCAAAGAGAATGGAATGAGGCCACAACAACAAAACCGGCGCATTCGGGGCCGCGGCAACAACGGTAACAACGGCGGCAATAACAACAACAACAATAACAACCGCAGGGGCCCCAACCCGCTGACGCGGACGTACGAGAGCAATGGCCCGGACGTCAAGATTCGCGGTACGGCGCAGCAGGTGGCAGACAAGTACGCCACTCTTGCTCGAGACGCTCAGAGTTCGGGCGATCGCGTGATGGCAGAAAACTACCTGCAGCACGCCGAACACTACAATCGCATCATTGCCGCTGCCCAGGCTCAGCTGCAGGCGCAGCAGCCAGTTCGCGACTACCGCGATGAACGCGATGACGAGGACGAGCTGGATCTGGACAATTCGGGCTTTGCCCCGCAGAACAACCAGCAGCAGCCCCAGCAGCCTGTTCGCACCGCCGACGATGGCTCCGGCCCTCAGCCGGTGATCGAAGGCGTCCCTGCAGAGGTTGCGCTGAACGAACGCCAGCGTACGGAAGCTGGCGAGCAGCCGCGTCAGCGCCCAGAGCGCCGTCCGCGTGAACGCCTGAACGGTCGTGCTCACGAGCGCGCTGCTGAGAAGCCTGCGGTGGATGCCGAACAGACCGCTGCTGAGGAAGCTCCCGCACCTGCACTGGTAGCTCCGGTGGTCCGTGAGGATGCTGCGCCTGAGCCGGTTGCAGCTGAACAGACGGAAGCCCAGGGCGAAGAAAAGCCGGTAAAGCGTACG
Organism: Nitratireductor aestuarii; assembly: GCF_014641695.1. GTDB lineage: Bacteria > Pseudomonadota > Alphaproteobacteria > Rhizobiales > Rhizobiaceae > Chelativorans > Chelativorans aestuarii. The sequence goes on from NZ_BMIF01000003.1 coordinate 346,598, forward strand.
CGCCGCCCGCGTGTCCGCAAGGCTGCCGAGGCATCCGAGACGCAGCCGGAAGAGACGGCGTCCTAATCTCTTCAGTAGGGGTAGCACCTTACATCTAGATGATATCAAACGGCGGACCCAGTGTTCGCCGTTTTTTGTTATGTTTGGTTCAAGTGCTTCTTGTTGAACCCAAAATCCACTCCCATATCTGGTCTGTAAGGGGCTTGCCGCGAAATGGTTTGACATCGCTCAAACCGAAAGGAAGCCCGTCACATTAACCTGACCGATGCCGCCGAGCGGGTTGGTTCAGAGATGGAGACGCTAGGTATGAATTTTGAGAAGTATTCCGAACGCGTTCGGGGTTTCATCCAGTCTGCACAGACGCTGGCCCTCTCGCGCAACAATCAGCAGTTCACGCCCGAACACCTGTTGAAGGTGCTGATGGATGACGAGGAAGGCTTTGCCTCTTCGTTGGTTCAGCGCGCCGGCGGTCGGCCGCGCGATGTAAAGCTCGCCGTGGACGCGGCGCTTAATGCTTTGCCCAAGGTGGAAGGTGGCAACGGCCAGCTCTATCTGGCGCAGCCGCTGGCCAAGGTTTTCTCCACTGCGGAAGAGCTTGCAACGAAGGCCGGTGACAGCTTCGTCACGGTCGAGCGTCTGCTGACCGCGCTTGCGGTTGAAAAGTCTGCAAAGAGTTCGGAAATCCTGACCAAGGCTGGTGTCACCCCTGCGGCTCTGAACCAGGTCATCAATGATATCCGCAAGGGACGCACTGCCGATTCGGCCAGTGCCGAGCAGGGCTATGACGCGCTGAAGAAGTACGCACGCGATCTGACCGCCGACGCTCGCGCCGGCAGGCTCGATCCGGTGATCGGCCGTGATGACGAGATCCGTCGCACGATCCAGGTGCTGTCGCGCCGTACCAAGAACAATCCTGTCCTGATCGGTGAGCCGGGCGTGGGCAAGACGGCGATTGCCGAAGGTCTGGCGCTGCGTATCGTCAACGGTGACGTTCCCGAATCGCTGAAGGACAAGCAGCTGATGGCGCTCGACATGGGTGCACTGATCGCTGGCGCGAAGTATCGCGGTGAGTTCGAGGAGCGCCTGAAGGCGGTTCTGTCGGAGATTGAAGCTGCCTCTGGCGGGGTCATCCTCTTCATCGATGAGATGCACACGCTGGTCGGCGCCGGCAAGTCCGATGGCGCAATGGATGCCTCGAACCTGCTGAAGCCTGCTCTGGCCCGCGGTGAGCTGCACTGCGTTGGCGCGACGACGCTCGATGAGTACCGCAAGTATGTCGAGAAGGATGCCGCACTCGCCCGCCGGTTCCAGCCCGTCTATGTCAACGAGCCGACTGTCGAGGACACGATCTCCATCCTGCGTGGCCTGAAGGAGAAGTACGAGCAGCATCACAAGGTGCGGGTCTCCGACTCGGCGCTGGTTTCGGCTGCGAACCTCTCCAACCGCTACATCACCGACCGGTTCCTGCCGGACAAGGCGATCGACCTGATCGATGAGGCGGCAGCTCGCCTGCGCATGCAGGTCGATTCCAAGCCGGAAGAGCTGGACGAGATCGACCGCCGCATCATGCAGCTGAAGATCGAGCGCGAGGCACTGCGCAACGAAACCGACTCCGCTTCGAAGGATCGGCTTGATCGGCTTGAGAAGGAACTGGCGGGGCTTGAGGAGGAATCCGTCAAGCTCACCAACGCCTGGAAGGCCGAGAAGGACAAGCTTGGTCTCGCAGCCGACCTGAAGCGTCAGCTCGATGAGGCACGCAACGAACTGGCCATTGCCCAGCGCAAGGGTGAGTTCCAGCGGGCTGGTGAGTTGGCTTATGGCAAGATTCCGGAGCTTGAAAAGAAGCTGCAGGAAGCTGAGGCCTCTTCGGGCGACCGCAGCATGGTCGAGGAAACGGTGACGCCGGAACATGTCGCGCATGTGATTTCGCGTTGGACCGGCATTCCGATCGACAAGATGCTGGAGGGCGAACGCGAGAAGCTGTTGCGCATGGAAGACGAGATCGCCCGCCGTGTCGTAGGGCAGGGCGAAGCAGTCCAGGCTGTCTCCAAGGCGGTCCGCCGTGCTCGTGCCGGCCTGCAGGATCCGAACCGGCCGATCGGCTCGTTCATGTTCCTGGGCCCCACCGGCGTCGGCAAGACCGAGCTCACCAAGGCGCTTGCCTCGTTCCTGTTCGATGATGAGCAGGCGATGGTTCGCATCGACATGTCGGAGTTCATGGAGAAGCACTCCGTGGCCCGTCTGATCGGCGCACCTCCCGGTTATGTCGGCTACGAGGAAGGCGGTGTCCTGACCGAAGCTGTTCGCCGCAGGCCCTACCAGGTGATCCTGTTCGACGAGATCGAAAAGGCGCACTCGGATGTGTTCAACGTGCTGCTTCAGGTGCTGGATGATGGTCGCCTGACGGACGGTCAGGGTCGCACTGTCGACTTCCGCAACACGCTGATCATCATGACGTCGAACCTTGGTGCAGAATATCTGGTTGGCCTGGCAGACGATCAGGATGTGGATGTCGTCCGCAGCGAAGTCATGGGAGTCGTGCAGGCATCGTTCCGGCCCGAGTTCCTGAACCGCGTGGATGAGATCATCCTCTTCCATCGCCTGCGGCGCGAGGATATGGGCCAGATCGTGCAGATCCAGCTGAAGCGGCTGGAGAAGCTGCTGGCTGATCGCAAGATCACGCTCGAGCTCGATCACGAGGCAACCGACTGGCTGGCTTCAAAGGGCTACGACCCCGCCTATGGCGCACGTCCGCTGAAGCGCGTGATGCAGAAGGAACTGCAGGACCCGCTCGCCGAAAAGATCCTCATGGGCGAGATCTTCGACAACTCGACCGTGAAGGTGACGGCAGGTTCCGACCGGCTGATTTTCCGGCCACGGCGGAATGACGTGGAAACCGACGCTGCGGCGTAAGTTTAAGGGCCCGGGAGCATCCGCTCTCGGGCCTTTTCTTTTCGGCTTGCCAGGAAAGCGGTCTCGGTGCTGAACTAACATTGCAAACCAACCGCGGGCTGGCCAATGACGCTGGATGAATACAACCGCTTCTGCGCAAGCCTTCCACAGGCGACACACGTCGTGCAGTGGGGTGACGCCCATGTCTGGAAAGTTGGCGGCAAGGTTTTCGTCCTGGGTCGAGAGCGCGGTGAGGGCGAGCCTGAGATGGCCATCAGCTTCAAGTGTTCGCCGATGGCTTATGAGCTTCTGAGCGAGCAGCCCGGCCTCCGGCCCGCACCCTACCTCGCCTCGCGGGGACTGAAATGGATCCAGCGCTACTCCGGCGAATCAATGGATGATCAGACCCTCTGCGACTATCTCGCAGCAAGCTACCGGCTTGTGGTGGCCGGACTTTCAAGGAAGCTGCGTCGGGAACTGAACATCGATCCTGATTAGTGAGCCCAATCGGTCACCCATCTTCGCCCAAATCGCTCTTTGCAGCCATTTTCATGCCCTGTTCATACTCTAGGAGGCATGCTTCATACCGTACCGTGGGTTGTGGTTAGTTTTGGGGATGTAAAAGTGCGCGGAACCTACCCCGTTGTTTTATCATTGGGTTGTTTGATCGCCGTCTCTGCTGGCGCGGAGCCGATCGGTTCTGCTACGCCACTCGAAGGCGAGTTTCAGGTGGCGCAGGCCTATGAATTTCAGGTCTACATCGATGAGCGTGGTCGCGAGGTGATTGTCGACCCCCGCACCAACCGCGTGGTCGAAATCCGTGAGCCGTTTGCCGAGCCGCCGGTTCCGGAATGGGAGCCGGACAGGAATTGGCAGGAGCGCGATGGCGGCCGCAACTACTACGACTTTACCGACCCTCGCGACGTTGAGCGCTTCCACCGCGAGCGTGAGGCCGCAATCTATGGCCGGAATCGCGATGATTACCGCGAGCCGGAACCCGTCTATCCGGATAATCGGGGCAGGGCGGCGCCGATGCCGCAGGAACCTCTCCCGCAGGCGCGAGAAAATTCTGGCGGCGGCAGCATCTATCGCGCGCCGCTCGATGCGCCAACCGAAGAAGCCCGCTCCGTCGTCCCCGCTCCGCAGACCGGCATCGAACCGTCGATGCCCGGCCAGTCTGTGCGCATCCCGATCAATCCGGATGTGGAAATCACTGTCCCAGGCGCACGCGGTGCGTCCGAGGATGTCGCCAAGTTCCAGATCCTGCTCGATCGTGTCGGCGCATCGCCGGGCGTTATCGATGGCCGCATGGGCGATAACGTAAACAAGGCGATCACCGCCTACTACGAGATAACCGGCGAGCGGCTGCGTACCTACGACAAGGAGTGGATCGAGTCGGAACTCCAGCGCACCGGTGGTCCGGCGTTTATCGATTACACGATCACGTCCGAGGATGCGGCAGGGCCGTTCATCGCCTCTGTCCCGGCGGACTACAGCGAGAAGGCCAAGCTCGAACGCCTCGGTTATACGCGCGTGACGGAAATGCTGGCCGAGCGTTTCCACATGGACGAGAAATATCTCATCTCGCTTAATCCGGGTCTGAATTTCGACCGTCCCGGCACGATCGTGAAGGTGGCAAATACCAACATGCAGCTCAAATACGAAGTTGGGCGAATCGTGGCTGACAAGGCGAAGAAGCAGCTGCGCATCTACGACACGCACGATCGTCTGGTTGCGAGCTATCCGGCCACCATCGGCTCGGAGAACACGCCGTCACCTGTCGGAACTCACACGGTCGAACGGGTCGCGCTAAATCCGGAATATACCTATAACCCCAAGATCAACTTCAAGCAGGGCAACAACGACAAGGTGCTCAAGATCCCGCCCGGTCCGAACGGTCCGGTGGGCTCGGTCTGGATTGCGCTGTCGAAGCCGACGTATGGCATCCATGGCACGCCTGACCCTGAGAAGATCGGCAAGACCTATTCGAACGGTTGTATCCGCCTGACGAATTGGGATGCGGAAGAGCTCGCCAAGCGCGTCACCAAGGGTGTGACCGTCGAATTTATCTGATCGTCGAGCGTACCAATTCAACTACCTCAAACCCGCCGACAACCGGCGGGTTTTTTTATGGCTCGGTTCGGCCGCTGAGACAGGGAGTGTTGTTGGCGGCGTAAGCAGAATCGACCAGGGGGCGGCTGCCGGTCCGCCGGGAAACGGCTCTCCCGCACTTCCCAGGCTACGCCTTTAACTTGCACTTGCCGATGCACGAGCCTGTGAAAGCAGGCGCGCAGCGTCCGTTGGCTCACTTCCTGTGTCCAGACAATGCACTATGAAGCTGGGGGACGCTGCTATACCTGAAGGGGTACGGCCTTCGGATCGACCTCAGTTCGTCGCAGCAGCAACCATGGGCCGTGAGAAGGAATCCTCAAGCAGTGATTCGATCCGCTTGCGCTCTTCCTTGAATGCGACCAGAGATTCACCCTCGAGCGAGCGGCCTTCAGGCAGGCGCACGCGCATAGGATCAACGCGGCTTCCGTTCACGAACATTTCGTAGTGCAGGTGGTTGCCGGTCGCCATGCCGGTTGCCCCCACGAAGCCGATGATCTGGCCCTGCTTGACCTTTGCACCTGGCTCCACCCCTTTGGCGATGGCGCTCTGGTGATTGTAGGAGGTCTTGTAGCCATTGGCGTGGCGTACGATCGTTTGACGGCCATAGCCCGCCGACCAGCCGGACTTTTCCACCACACCGTCACCCGTTGCCATGATCGGCGTACCGCGCGGCGCTGCCCAGTCCACACCCGTGTGCATCTTGCGATAGCCAAGAATCGGGTGGCGCCGCGATCCATAGGGCGAAGTCATGCGACCCGCTGGAACGGGGTTACGAATCAGGAATGGGCGGGAGCTCTTGCCCTCGCGATCGAAATAATCGACCGTCCCGTCAGGGAGCTGAAACCGATAGAACGTCCGCTCCTTGTTGTCGAACTTGGCCGACACGTAGAGAAGCTCGGACTCTTCGGTGGCATTCCCCGTCGGCGAGGGTTGCGAGAAAAACACCTCGATGGTGTCCGAAAGTTTCAGCCGCGACTGCATGTCGATATCGGCAGCGAGCAGCCGAACCAGCTTGCGGGTCATCTCACGATTGAGGCCATGCGACAGCGACGCGGTGTAGATTGCATCGTAGACACGGGGCAGATCGCTACGTGACGCGGTGCTCTTCGGCTCGTTGGCAAGTGCGGCGACAAGCTCTTCGCCCATCTCCGGCTGTTCGGCGGGGACGTACTGGCCCCGATCGTTCAGCGCGATGGTGAGGATATGCTGCCTCTTCTCAAAGACGCTCGCCCGCATGATGTGCGGGCGATCATCCTGGAGCTCGACGCCGAGAGACAGCGCGGCACCTGCTTTGAGCGAATCGGTATTGAGAAGTTTCGCCACGGCCTCCGCCATGCCTGCTGCATCCGGGCCGTCATAGCCCGCTTCGCTGAGCGCCTGAACGATCTTCTTGTTGCCGGAAAGGAGAATGATGTCCTCGGCATAGCTGCGCGTCCCGGTCTCGGCTGCATTCCTGACTGCCGTCGAGACATTCTCCGGAACAATGCGCACGTCGAGGTTGCCAAAGGTCTGGGTTGAGAAAGTATCGCCGAATCGCTGTGGATCCACATAGTGCAGCGAGGCAACCTGGATGTTGCCCTCCGTCAGGATGGATCCCGTTTCGCGCACCACCTTCTCCACTTCCTCTGCGGAGAGCTGGCTGCCTTCATCAAACGCGGCATCCGTCAGCGGGAATGGCTCTGTGCGCAGCGCCATCTCGCTCTCAACCTTGGGGCCGTAGATGACACCGAGGTTGCCGAGATTGCTCGTGACATTGTCGCTTGCAAAGACCGTAAGCGGATCGAAGGGCGGGTAGTCAACGGCCGAGGAAGAGCTGACCGCCAGCGGCACGCGCAGGTGCACGAACGGGAGCGAGCGCACGACTTCCCGGTCGCCCTCTTTGTGCACCGTGGAAACTTCAAGCTGTCGCCGCGTATCCGAACCGCCGCGTACGGGCGAGGGGGCAACGCGTGCAGCTTTGCGCATATTGTCGGCGTCAGGCGCCACATGGCCGATGAGAGCGATTTCTGGAGGCGTGGCAAGCTGTTCGCGGCCGTCGAGTGCGGCCGAAAGCGCAACGCCCAGAAGAACGGTAGAGGTCAGGCCGGTAAGAACGGTCCCAAGGAGCCAGCGTGCAGAAATTTCACGGCGGTCAGGCGGATTCCTCCGTCCTCCCGTGATCAGCGGCTCATCATCACCGAGGGAGAGATGTGCTCCGGCGTTGTTATCCAACGTTCTTTAGCTCCCTTTGGTCCCACCCGGGCTCCCTTGTCTGAAAGAGTGCCCGCCCGAACGGATCAAGTCAATGCGCAAGACGCCCGGCAAACATTAGCCGGAGTCTGACCTATGAATAAATAAGACACAAACCCGACCGCCTTGGCCAGTAGCGCGCGCGGTTATGATTGTATCACCGGCGAGTAAGAGGGGATTTAGGCCCGAATGTGACGCTGCACTCGAGAGCTCTGGAAAAAGGGAAGAAGGGTGTCGCCTGTGGATTATTCAGGGTGAACAAAAAAAATGCAGTTTGCTCAAAAAACCCGATTGACGACTCGAGTTTGAGGGGCCTATAAGCAGCCCATCAACGACGGCGGCGGCGCTGCTGACGGCGGAGACGCTTCGTCTCCGAGATATGGTTTTCTGAAAGACGCATGAGCGGCTTTCGGGGTTCGGTGGTAAAAGACTTGAGCCCTATGGCGATTGAGTTCGCCCGTTCTTTGACAATTGAATATAGAAGAAAGAGAAACGTGGTCGGCAGAGGACGCGTGGATCTGGAAGCGTCAGGCAACTGATGCTGCGCTGGAGGCGGCGACGCTTTCGGGGTCAACCAGG
>NZ_BMIF01000004.1 GCF_014641695.1 Nitratireductor aestuarii
GCAGCTGCTGCATCTCGGGGAAGCCCGGCTTGAAGGTGGAAAGCTTCTGCTGATACTCCGCCTGCAGCTCGACGATGCTGGCGCGGATCTTCTGCAGCGGCTCGCTGCCGATCACCTGCTCGATGCTGTCGCCGCGTCCGGCCTCGATCTGGCTGACAAGCACGTCGCTGTCGAGGCGGGCCTCGATCGCCTTGGAAAGTGCCGCGTTGAGGGATTCGATGTTGGAGGCAATGAGCGACTTTTCATCGCCGGAGACCGAGATGCCGGATTGGCGGGCGTAGTCCACCAGCGCCTTCTCGGATTCCTGCAGGCGTTCCTTGACCTGGATCACCTGCTCCTGGATGAACTGGCGGGCAAGTTCCGAGGTCTGGCCGGTCTGGTCGACACGCTGGTCGATATAGCTCTTTGCAATCTGGTTGCTGACGTCGCGGGCATATTCCGGCTTCTGGTCGCGGAACGAGATTGCGAGCAGGCTGGTGTTGGGCACCAGATTAACGGACATGCCACCCAGCACGCGCCGGATGGCGAGATTCTCGCGAGCTTCGGGGCTCGGATCGGTCAGTTCCTGGCCGAGGTTCAGGCCGAAGGCGCGGTTCAGGATGTTGACCGGCGAGAAGTTCGGCGCCGGATAGAGGAAGTCAGGCTTGTCGGCAAGGCCCAGTTCATAGACCACGCGCTGCGCCAGCGCCCGGCTCATGATCTTCTCACGCGCCGTCTGGAAGGCGCGGACGTCGGAGGATTCGCTTACCACCTCCAGGTCCTGGAAGACGCGGGCCGATGGCGTCATGATCTCCAGCCGGACCTGCGACTGGTAGACCGGCGTCATCATGAAGGTGACGATCGTGCCGACCACCACCGCACAGGCGAGCAGGAAGGCAATCAGCCAGCGGTACTGGATGAGCAGGAACAGCAGCTTCAGCGGATCAAACAGGCTCTCGCGCTCAGCCTCCGCATAGCCGTAAGGCTGGTAGTTGACCGGATCCACAAGTTGCCGGCTGCCCTCATACTGGGCGAGATATCTGTCGTTTGGCAGCGCGTCGCCGGGTCGATCCAACATTCAAACAGCCTTAAAGCATTCAATCACGGAACAGTGGCAAGCCGGGCGCCGGTCGAAGCGACGCCCAAGACTTCCTTCAGATTCTGCAGTGCGACGCGCGAACTCGACGCGAAGACAACGACCACGTCACCGCCATAGACCGAGGGGCTCGGCCGTGCGCCCCGACGAATGTCGTCCACGTTGTAGTTGGCGACATATTTGGTGTCGCCCACCTGGCGGAAGACATAGACCTTGGCAGGATCCGCAACGGGGCTGAAGCCGCCGGCCAGCGCAATGGCGTCCAGCAGCGACGAGGACGTCGGCAGCGGGAAGACGCCGGCGCGCTTCACCTCGCCGTCAACCGTCACGCGACGGGCAGCCGATTCCTTGACCAGCACCGAAACGCTCGGCGACTGGAGATAATTGCGGCCGTAGGCGGCCTGGATGTCGAGCTGCAGCGCCTGCACCGACTTTCCGGCTGCCGGAACCTGGCCGATCAGCGGCAGATTGATGTTGCCCGCATCATCGACCTGCACGGTGCGCGACAGGTCCGGCACCTGGAAGACCGAAACCTCGATGATGTCCGAGATGGAGACGGGCTGTGCCACGCCATTTGCCGCTGCAGGCGGAGGCGGAAGATCGGCCACGACGCGCAGCGTTGCATCCCCCGCACCCGGCGCAAGGTTCGCCATGCCGGACGACGTGCCGCCTTCCGGCGTCATGACGCTGCTTGTCGAGCAACCCGCCAGAACAGCAAGGACGCACGCCAGGACACCGGCAAACAGAACGTGGGATCTCAATAACTCACGCATTTTTTATCCACCCGACAAAGCGGCCAAGTCGTACCGATTTCGTGCGCGGCTTTCCAGCAACAGAAGCAGCACCCCCACCGTCACGAACAGCGACTTCCACAACCTCGTTCTTCAGAATTTGCGCGGGCTTGCGGATGACCAGCGTGTCGGCAAGCTGCGACCCATAACGTTCGGAGAGAAACTGGCGGGCCTTCGAGAGACCCGGCACGCGTCCATGATCGCCATGCGCATCGCTGGCGAGGATGTCAACCCGGCCCTCATCCAGCATGCGGAGCGCCAGTGTCTGCGCACGCGGACCAAACCCTCCCAGGACGGAGGAAGCGGTGATCTGCATCAGACAGCCAGCGCGGTTGACCCGGTCAATGATAGCGTAGTGCGAAGCTGCCCAGCTAAGGCGCTCCGGATGCGTCAGCACCGGCACGTAGCCTGCCTCGAGCAGGCGATGGACAAGCTTCTCGAAATTGGGGGGAACAACCTCATGCGGTGGTTCCAGCAGGAAGTATCTCGACCCATGCAAGGTCGGCACGACGCCGGCCTTGAGCTTCTCGACAAGATCCGGCGCGACGTGGACGTCAGCCCCCATGACGAGCTTCAGCCCGATTCCTTCTTCCGCCAGAGCCTTTTGGAAATCGTCAATCCGCTTCCTGATTCCCGACGCCTCATTGTTGTAGAGACCCGGCATGATGTGCGGCGTGCAGGCCATGATCCTCACCCCGTCGCGCACCGCAATACGGGCCATGGAGATGGCAGTACGAAGATCCTTGGCACCGTCATCACATCCAGGGAGGATGTGGGAATGTAGATCGATCATGCCTCTGGGACACACAGGTTGCGAAGCGCGCTCAACCTTCCACCCTCTCCCGCTCCGCCTCCTGGAGACAGGCTTACACTTCCGAAATTCCCGTCCAGATACTGGACCAGGCTGGCCTCGAATTGTCGATGCCAGCCTGTGTTATCTGACAAGTTCAGACGTCTTGAAAACCTCACGGACTGGCCGGAGCATCTTCCTTCTGCGTCGCGACCGAGATCACCGCTGAGGTGAGGCCTGTTCCCGCTGCAATACCCATGACAACGGGATTGTTCGGGCTGGCACCAGCAAGAGCCTCATTGCCGGGAGCCCCCGTCGGCGCGGTCTCATTTACCGCCACGCACAGGGACTGGTTCGCAGCCACCAGGTTTGCAGCAGCCTGAGCGCCCAGGCTAACGGAACAACCACCAACGGACAGGGAAGCAGAGCCACCTGCACCCGTTTCAATCTGCGACCCGAGGGAAAGAGGCGTACCAGCAGAAGCCGGGACCCAGCCGTTTGGACCGAGTACGTTTACCGAACCTGAAACAGCTGTGAGCTGCCCGATCACCTGACCCGCAGGCAGACTCGCCAGCGACACGGAGCAACCGCATTCCTGTGCGTAAGCCGCACCTGCGCCGCTGCCAGCAACAAGAAGGAAACCAATGGCCACACGCGCGCCAAGCGCACCTGCGATTTTCGGTACAGACCTGGAATAGATAGTCATCGAGCCCTTGTCCTGATCAGAGATTATCATGTTTCATATACAATCGAGACAGATGGTGCAACCGGTGTTTACTCGCAGCACAACTTGCGAATACAGCGGTTGCAAAAACGTCTCGTTTTAGAACATATAACCAGATTTCAAGGCTTAGCACGAAATATAGTTTACGCCTTAACTATCTTCTCCGAACGATATCCGCGCTTGCCGAATGCATTGCGCGTATCGACGATCAGACGGGCATTCTCATGGAGCGTTCCATAGTCGATATTGTCATGATCGGTCGCCAGAAGAATGGCGTCGTAGGAGCGGATCACCTCCGGCGTCAGCTCAACGGAACGACGTCCCGCCAGCTCAGCGTGCTCACGGGTACGCGGCACTTCTGCAACATAGGGATCATGGTAGTCCGTGTGCGTGCCACGCTTCTCAAGCAGTTCAAGCAGGACGAGCGACGGGCTTTCGCGGATGTCGGATACGTTCTTCTTGTAGGCGAGGCCGACGAGCAGGACCTTCGCGGAACCGAGCGACTTCGACAGCTGCTGGTCGAGCGCACGCTCGAGACCGGAGATCACATAGCGCGGCATGGCCACGTTGATCTCGCCTGCAAGTTCGATGAAGCGGGTCGTCAGGCCATACTCACGCGACTTCCAGGTCAGATAGAACGGGTCAATCGGGATGCAGTGGCCACCGAGGCCCGGACCGGGATAGAATGGCATGTAGCCGAAAGGCTTTGATGCCGCCGCATCGACCACTTCCCAGACGTCGATGCCCATCGCGTCGTAGATGACCTTCAACTCGTTCACCAGCGCGATGTTGACGGCGCGGAAGATGTTTTCCGTGATCTTCACCGCCTCTGCCGTTGCCGGAGATGAGACGACAACCACGCGCTCGATGACCGCGCTATAGAAGGCTTCCGCCAGCGCCGATGCGGCAGGTCCCTCGCCTGCCACGACCTTCGGGATCGTCGTCGTGACAAAACTGGCATTGCCCGGATCTTCGCGCTCCGGCGAGAATGCGAGGAAGAAATCGCGTCCGCTGCGCAGGCCAGTCGCTTCGAGGATCGGCTTCACGACTTCCTCGGTCGTGCCCGGGTAGGTCGTCGATTCAAGAACGATCAGCTGACCTTCGCGCAGGTGCTCGGCGATCATACGCGCAGTCGCCTCAACGTAGCTCAGGTCAGGCTCGCGCTGCTTCGACAGAGGCGTGGGAACGCAGATGATGATCACGTCGCACTTTGCCAGTTCCGAAGCATCGCAGGTGGCGCGGAATTTCTCCTGCGCGACCAATTCGGAAAGACGTTCAGACGGGACGGCTTCGATGTAGGAGGAACCTGCGTTCAACCGCTCGACCTTGGCCGGGTCGATGTCAAAACCGATGGTCTTGAAGCCGGCGCGACCGATCGCGGCTGCGAGTGGCAGGCCCACATAGCCAAGGCCGATGATGCCTCCAATGGCCTGCTGGGTCTCGATTTTCTGGGCCACCATTCCTTGAAGACTGGTCGTTCCCGAATCGATCTGGTTCATATGAGCCCCATTGTTTGAATGTGTGGTTTCAGATGTTTCAATGATCTGAAGCATCCGGTTGGGCAGATGCGTTCAGTCATATTTGATGGAAGCCCCGAGGCTGTTCTGGCCCAGGTCTGCGGCCATTTTGCGATCATGCTTCAATAAGGAGAGGTCATCCTTTAGGACGAACCTCAGCCGCGTCTGAGCCGATGCTTGAAGCCGTTCAGGGGGTTACTTGACGAGCAGGCCTTCCAGAGCTTCGACGATGCGCTCGCCGGTCCGGCCATCCCATTTCTCCGGGATGCTGCCTTTTTTCCAGCTGCCGGCAAAGAGCCGCTCCAGAGCTGGCGCAAGAGCTGCGGGATCCGTCCCCAGAAGCTCGTTGGTGCCAACTGTCACAGTCTCAGGACGCTCGGTGTTGTCGCGGAGCGTCATGCAGGGCACGCCCATCACGGTCGTCTCTTCGGTGATGCCGCCAGAATCCGTGATCACAGCCTTGGCATGGCGTACCAGGTAGTTGAACTCGAGATAGGGCTGCGGATCAACGAAATGGAAGCTGTCGGGCAAGCCGGGCAGTTCCTTCAGCGTCTTGGCCGTGCGCGGATGCACAGGGAACACGATCGGCAGGCCGCGTGCGCCCTCTCCGATGGAATGCAACAGGCCCTCGAACGATGCCACCGCATCCACGTTCGACGGCCGGTGCAGCGTAACCACGAAATAGCCGCCTGCGGTGAGACCCAGTTCATCCCAGAAGGACGGTGCGCGCAGCCGCTCCATGTTGGCGAGCAGCGTGTCGATCATCGTGTTGCCGACGAAGAAGATGCGTTCTTGCTCGACGCCGCTGCGCCGCAGGTTTTCGTTGGCCGTATCGCTGGTCGTGAAGAACCAGTTGGTGATGGAGTCCGTCACCATGCGGTTGATCTCTTCCGGCATGCCCCAGTCGCCTGAGCGAATACCGGCCTCCACATGCGCCACCGGGATTTTCAGCTTCTGGGCGGCAATCGAGCAGGCCATGGTGGACGTGACATCGCCAACCACGAGGCAGAGCTGGCCTGGTGCTTCCAGCAGAAGCTTTTCGTAGCGCACCATGATCGCCGCCGTCTGCTCGGCCTGGGTACCGGAGCCCGCTTCGAGATTGACGTCGGGTGCCGGAATGCCAAGCTGGTCGAAAAACTCGCCCGACATGCGCGCATCGTAGTGCTGGCCCGTGTGCACCAGCCGGTAGCGCAGACGCCCGCCCTCTGCCTTGCGCTTTTCCAGCGCGTGGATGATCGGCGCGATCTTCATGAAGTTCGGCCGCGCACCGGCGATGATGTCGATCAATGGCTCCGGCGTGGTCTTCATACGCTTGTACTCTCCGCGAACTTGCGTTGTTCGCCTCACTTCCAAAGGCTCATCCAATGGAATCGGCGCAGCCCCACCCTTCAGGACGACCTGCACGAAAGTTTCGGCACAATTATGCCGCTGGCGTTGTTTGCCACAGTAAGATCAGGGGCAATTGTTTCGCGTTGCAAGCTCTAAGGGTGGCTGAGCAGGGCGTAGTCGCCCGCGGCTGCTCAGCCAGATCATCGCCAAAGGCAGGAAGACCGTCACCGCGGTATCGAGAAGCGAAGACGGCAATATATCAAGAAAGGCCCTGCCCTTCACCAGATAGTCGTTCACTTCATTCACGAGCTGGATAGCAAGGACCGCTCCAAACGCTATCCAGGGCGAGCGTAGGATGAGCAGCCCCAGCACGTAGATCAGGAATCCGATGATCACGTGCAGCAGCGGTTCCCATACACCAGTGTGAGAGACGATGGCTGCCTTGATATCGTAGATTTCCTGAATGGGTCTATCTCGCCCGCAAAGGACGTCCTCTTGTTCGAAACGCTGCTGTGATTCGATACACGGTAGCAGAAGAATGCCACGCCCTTCCCTAGCGACGTGCGTATATTAAACGGAAGCGCGCGGCAACAAAGAGGCATACGTCAGGAGCATCGGCTCTGCTGGGGCGGCGCGCAATTCAGCAGCCTGGAGCGCTTCCTGGGCCGATCGGAGTTAAGGACGGAACCCTCTTCCGCAACAGGCATTCCCCACGGGAAGACCTTGCGTGGAGAGCAAAGATGATTGCGGATTACCTGTGGCTACTCACCCTGGTAGGTGGAGCTGTTCTTCTGGGGCTCTTGATGGTGCTTGGCATATCCCGCCAGCGCAGACTGAGCCGATCAGAAAAGGCTGCACAGGATGCCAAGGTGCGGCAGATGTACGACAGACAGGAGCCCTGAGGCGCCTGAGTATCTTCAGAATCGCATCCACCCAGCGTCGGCGGTCAGTTAGCTGACCAAGACGGGCATGGGTCCGCCCTGGTTCGCAGCGGACAGAGCGGTCGTTCCGTCAGTGACGTTCGACCTCTCCATCCATGGTTTCGTGCCGCCGCCAGATGTTCCCATCTGGCGGTGCAATGCCTTAGCTGGCAGACTTTTTTGGGCGGCCGCGACGGGCCGGCGCCGGTGCAGCCTCGTCCTGCGCAGCTGAGGCAGCAGGCTTGCGGCCAAGGCCCATCTGCTTGGCAAGATCCGAGCGCGACTGAGCGTAAGCAGGCGCAACCATCGGATAGTCTGCAGGAAGGTTCCACTTCTTGCGATACTCTTCCGGCGTCATGCCATGGCTGGTCAGGTGGCGCTTCAGCGACTTGAACTTCTTACCGTCTTCAAGGCAGATGATGTAGTCGTTGAAGACCGAGCGCTTTGGATTTACTGCCGGCTTCTGCGGTTCAACCTGTTCTGCAACTTCTGCTGTGCCCACATTGCTCAGCGAGTTGTGAACCAGACTGATCAGACCAGACAGCTCGGACAGGGGAACGGGATTGTTGGCAACATAAGCAGAAACAATATCTGCCGTTAGAACCACTATGTCGTCGTTGGTATTATTGGTCATGTATTACTCCGGGGCCCAATCACGGCATTGCAATTAGTCCAGCTTGACGCCGATTGCAAATGTGTAAAGTAGCAAATCATCTAATAGTTAAACAGATCTGTGAAATACTGCCCTCCAAAAGGGCTCCAAACACCTCGTTGAGATAATCTGTCGCATCTTCAGGGCTGAAAACCATCCCTTTTCAACCGAACCACAGCAAGATCAAGTGCTGATAGAAACGCAGACCTGTCCTTCTGCGAAAATGGAGCCGGTCCGCCTGTGATTTCTCCGGCAGAACGCAGGCTATCCATGAGGTTGCGAGTCGCCAACGTATTGCCGATATTACTTTGGGTATGGGTCTTTCCATTTGGTGCAATAGCGACTGCACCGGCAGCAATGGCGCGACTGGCCAGTGGAATATCTGCCGTAATCACAATACTTCCGGGCCTGGAATGTTCAGCTATCCAATCATCCGCAACATCGAGACCACTCGGCACGATGACCCGTTCGACCAGATCATTGTCCCTCGGGATGGCAATATAGCTGTTGGCAACGATCACGACCCTAATGCCGTAGCGTTCAGCAACGCGATAGATCTCTGGCTTTACCGGACAGGCGTCGGCATCGACGTAGATGACGATGGTTGGATTGATGTTGTTTTCTTCTGTCATGCCGCTTCTATTGCAAAGAGAGACTGGGGAATCCATTCCAAAATCGCGAAGGAGCACTCTCATTTATGGGGAGCGTCACTCAAATTTGATGCCCGGTGAATGTCAAAACGTGCAAACTAACAGAAAAGCCGGCCTGCGGAGAGCAACCGGGGCCACAATGCTCTGTGCAGCCGGGCACAGCGGAGATGCACCATGAGTCGAGACGTACCGCAAATCCCCTATTCCGAAGTAACGCCGAAGCATCTCTATCTGAGCCGACGTGAATTCATTGCCGGTGCAGGTGCTGCCGCCGTAGCATCTGGCATTCTGGGAGAGGCCTACGCGGCAGCGCTTCAGGCCAAGCCCAGCCAGTATCGCGTCGACGAGAAGCTGACGCCGAAGGATGCGGTGACGACCTACAACAATTTTTATGAGTTCGGCACGGAAAAGGGCGCGCCAGGCCTTGCTTCGCGGGACTTCAAGCCCCTGCCCTGGACAGTCAAGATCGACGGGCTGGTGGACAAGCCGCGCGAGTTCGACATGAGCGAGCTTATCGAGAAGATGCCGCTCGAAGAGCGCATCTACCGCATGCGCTGCGTGGAAGCCTGGTCGATGGTCATTCCATGGATCGGGTTCCCGCTGTCGGCGCTCCTCCAGCAGGTGGAGCCGCTCGGCTCAGCGAAATATGTCGCCTTCACCAGTGTTCTGCGACCGGAAGAGATGCCCGGCCAGCGCGGCATCTTCCAGGTGCTCGACTGGCCCTATGTGGAAGGCCTCCGGCTGGATGAGGCCATGCATCCGCTGACGATTCTCTCGGTCGGGCTCTATGGCGAGACGCTGCCCAACGCAAATGGTGCGCCGATCCGCCTTGTTGTGCCGTGGAAATACGGGTTCAAGGGCATCAAGTCGATCACCCGCATCAGCTTCATGGAAGAGCAGCCTCCGACCAGCTGGAACCTCATGGCGCCTGACGAGTACGGGTTCTATGCCAACGTCAATCCGGAAGTGGATCACCCGCGCTGGAGCCAGGCAACCGAACGTCGGATTGGCGAGGACAGTTTCTTTGGCTCGGGACGCCGCGACACCCTGATGTTCAATGGCTATGGCGAGCAGGTAGCATCGCTCTATTCCGGCATGAACCTGCACAGATTCTATTGATGCTTGATCGCACAGCACCTGCCGCCCGCACCGTTCGCAAGCCGGACCTGTGGAACCGCGTACCTGTCTGGCTTGTCTATGTGGTTGCCTTCATTCCGGCCATCTGGGGCTTTTACCAGGGCGCTACGGGCAGGCTTGGCGCTGACCCGGTCAAAACGTTCGAACACCTGCTCGGCATCTGGGCGCTCCGCTTCCTGATCCTGACGCTGATGGTCACGCCAATCCGCGACCTCACCGGCGTCAGCCTGCTCAGGTATCGGCGTGCACTCGGGCTGATGGCCTTCTACTACGGTCTCATGCACTTCAGCGCCTACATGATCCTGGATCAGGCACTGAATCTTCAAACCGTGGTGGAAGACATTGCCAAGCGACCGTTCATCACGATCGGCATGGCGGCACTCGTCCTGATGATCCCGCTGGCCCTTACGTCCAACCGGTGGTCGATCCGCAAGCTCGGTGCAAACTGGAACCGGCTGCACAAGCTCATCTATGTGATCGCGGCCGCTGGGGCGCTGCACTTCATCATCGGCGTGAAAGGCTGGCCCGCCGAGCCCGTGATCTATGCGGGGATCGTCGCCGTTCTGCTTGGCTGGAGAGCTGTGCGCAAGCCGTTCATCCGGCGCAGGAGATCTGCGCCGGCGAAGGCAGCTTCGGCGTCCCGATAAGAATAAGGGCGTCCCGTAAGACGCCCGCTCCTGGACGCTAGATCCAGATCCTGGGAGGATTGAACCGGCTCGAGGGAGGTCGTCCGGTTCAGAAACTGTGGTTCTTCTGGAGAAGAAGCTTACGCTGCTTCCTGTTTGCGGGCATCTGCCTCACGAGCCGTCTTGAGCGCATAGGCCCACCAGGAAAGCTCGTTCAGCATCGTATCGGCGGACTGGCCGAGATGCGGGAGATCCTCGAAGGTCTTTCCCTGCTGCCAGACGGCCATGAAATCAGCCCCACCGATATGAACGCCGCTGCGGGTCGGCGCCATCTGCAGTTCGACGTTGATCAGACGAAGCTGCTCGACGGCACGGGCACCACCAACGCCGCCGTAGCCGACATAAGCTGCAGGCTTGCGGTTGAATTCGTTGTAGGCATAGTCGAGCGCATTCTTCAGGACGCCGGAAGGCGAACGGTTGTACTCGGCCGTAACGAAGATGAAGCCATCGAGGCTATCGATCTTGGCAGCCCACTTCTGCGCGACTTCACTGGTCGGCGTAGCCCATGCCGGCGATGCGACTTCATCGAAGAACGGCATCGGATAATCGCGCAGGTCGACGAGCTCGAACTCCATGTCGCCGCGCTTCTGTGCGATTTCGTAGATCCAGCGCGCCGGCTTTTCACCAAAGCGGTTTTCGCGCGTCGTGGAAATGATTATACCTATCTTTGGCTTTGCTGTAGTCATGGTACTCCCCTTCGGAAATGTGGTAACTTTTGGTTACCTGCACTATATGAGTTAGTGGGGGAGTTTCGGCAAGAGCGTACATTTTCGTAACCGAGTTACTTCGATGAAACCTGACACAAATGGGCACCTGCCTTCGGATTGCCGCGCGATCAGCGAGATCCTGTCGCGCATCGGCGACAAATGGTCTGTGCTCATCGTCATGCGGCTGACGGATGGCCCTCTGCGCTTCAGCAAGCTCAGGGAAACGATTGGCGGCATATCGCACAAGATGCTGAGCACCACGCTGCGCGGTCTTGAGCGCGACGGCCTTGTGACGCGCACCGTGTACCCCACGATCCCGCCACAGGTGGAATACAGCCTCACCCAGCTTGGGCACGAGCTCCGCGAGCCGGTCAACGCGCTTGGCGAATGGGCGCTCCGCAACCAGGGCAAGATCCACGAAGCACGCCTGCGCTATGACGCAAGCGCGATAGACGCTGCCAAGAGGAACCTGCCAAAGACCGCCTGAGGGCGAACATGTGCATAGCGGGTGGTGGCTCACCCGCCGTCATTGCCTCTGACGCCCCCATGCGATTAGATGGGATTTTGTGGGAGGCGTGATGAAAATTTCCACCCTTTTCGCCAGGGCGTTTCTCGTCTCGGCAGCGGTTCCTGCCGTGGCGCTCGCGCAGGACAGCAACGGTCGCATCAAGACGATCACTCTGTCATCCGGCGGTCTCGCTGAGATCAGCCGTCAGGTTCAGGTGCGCGATGACGGCCGGATCACGGTGGACGTTCCTACCGATCAGGTGAACGACATCCTGAAAAGCCTCGTGGTGCGCGATGGAGCCGGCGCGATCAAGAACATGTCGCTCGCGGGCGCAGGCGGCATCAGCGAAACCTTCCGCAAGCTGCCCTTCTCACGCGAGGACTTTGCGTCCCTGCCGCGCCTGCTGTCATCACTTCAGGGTGCTGAGGTTGAGGCCAGCAGCAGCGGCAAGACTCTTTCCGGCCGGGTGCTGGGCGTACAGGAACGTGCGGCTGAAAACGGCGAAGTGGAACATGTGCTCTCGCTCCTCGGGGTCGACGGCATCAGTACCCTGGTGCTGGGCGGCGATACGAACATCCGCTTCCTCGATGAGACGATCGATCGGAAGCTCAAGGATGCGGCGGCGAAAGCCGGACGCAGCATGGCCGAAGGCTCGCGAAGCATTTCGGTCGCCATCGATGGTCAGGGCGAGCGCAACGTATCGCTCACCTATGTCGTCCCGGCTCCGGTCTGGAAGACTTCCTACCGCCTTGTGACGTCTGCCGATGGAACGGCCCGGCTGCAAGCCTGGGCGATCCTTGAGAACGCTACGGGTGAAGACTGGGACGACGTGAAGATCACGCTCACCTCCGGAAATCCTTCCACACTCCGGCAAGAGCTCTATGAGCCGCTGTGGCGGCAGCGTGAGGAGATCAATGTCGCCGTCACGCAGCAGCCGAAGTTCAGAGCCGATAGCGGCGCGATGGCCGCGCGGGCCGCGCCTGCGCCGCAGCAGAGCTTTGGCGGCCGCGCCCTTTTGGAAGCGGCACCCGAATTCGACATGGCGGGCATCGCCGAGGCAGCTGCCGTCACCGAGGGCGATATCGCCTCGACCTTCGAACTGCCCGGCCTGCATGACCTTGCGGATGGCGAAACCATCTCGATCCCTATCCTCGACACCAAGGTGCCAGCAGTCCAGCTTTCCACCTATCGCATGGAGGATGGCACCGAGCATCCGGTGGCGGCGATCGAGCTCAAGAACGAGACCGGCGTCAGCCTGCCCGGCGGAATCCTGACCGTCTATGACGAGCGGCAGGGTTATGCGGGAGATTCCGCGCTGACCGCCTTCCCGTCCGGTGAAAGCCGCTTCGCCCGCTTTGCGACGGACAGCAAGGTGCGCATCCAATATGATATGCAGCCGTCGCGCAGTGTGGTCGAAGTGAAGGTGGCCGATGGCGTGTTGAGTGCCACGGTCAAGCAGGTGGAAAAGACCGCCTACAGGATTGCTGGAGCGAGCGACGCGTCACGAACCATCCTGATCGAGCATTTCCGCAGGCCCGGATGGACATTCACCTCGGACAAGCTCGACACGGAGACGCAGAGCCACTACCGGCTGAAGGCGCAGGTTCCAGCAGGCGAAACCGTCACGGTCGAAGCGACGCAAGAGCGGGTGAATGCCGAACGCTATGCGCTGATCGATGCCAATCCGGAGTTGCTCATCGACTGGGCTTCTTCGGCCTCACCCGATACGCGCAAGAAGCTCGAAGAGCTGGCGGACGCCCGCCGCGAGCAGGAGGAAGCGAGGCGCGAACTCGACCGCATCACCAGCGCAATCGAGGAGATCACCGAGGAGCAGGCTCGCATCCGCGAGAACATCGGCGCGGTGCCGGATGGCAGCGATCTGCAGAAGCGTTATCTCCGCATGATGCAGCAGAGCGAGGACCAGGTGGCCGACCTCAGGGCAAGCCGGAGACGGGCGCAGGAGAAGGCTGACATCAAGGACGAGGACGTGCGCGGCATCATCCGCACGTTTTAGAGCGGTTCCAGGAAAAGTGGGAACCGGTTTTCCGTCCGGAACCGCGAGAAAGCAAAGACCTAGAGCAGTTCAGAGTTTCTGTGAAAGTCTGAACTGCTCTAGCACTATGGCAGGAGGTTCCGCCCACTGTTCGGGCGGGGCCTATCCCAGCCTTGCCGCGCTTTGACGCTTGATCAGTTCAACTTCAAGCACATGCGGCTGGCAGATCGCCTCGCCCTCTCCCTTCATCAGCGACAGAAGGCATGTTGCCGCCGTCTCGCCGATGCGCGTGCGCGGCTGGGCGATGGTCGTGAGCGCCGGAACGAAATGAGCTGAGATATCAATATTGTCGAAGCCGACTACGGAAACGTCATCCGGGACGCGGACGCCACGATGGTGAAGCTCGCCGATGAAGCCGCAGGCCATGGCATCGCTGGAGCAGAACATGGCAGTCGGACGGTCGTCCATGCAGAGCCAGCGGCGGGCAGCTTCTGCCCCTGAGGCAAGCGAAAAGTCGCCCTCCAGGAACCAGTCCGGCCGGAGCGTAAGCCCATGCTTCGCCAGCGCCCTGCGGGTTCCTTCGGCGCGGGTGATGGTCAGAACGTTGTCCGGCGGTCCCATTACATGACCGATTCTTTGATGACCGAGCTCGACCAGATGATCGATGGCCAGCCCTGCCCCATAGACATTGTCGATGACCACCTTCGGCCGCGTGTCGTTTTCCAGCCATTCACAGGCAAAGACAATCGGCGGGTGATGGCGCTCCGGCGCACCTGCCGAAAGCACATCCTCCGGCAAGTTGGCGTCCAGCACGATCAAGCCGTCAGCGCGGTTGTTGTGCAGATAATCGCGGATGTGCTCGCCCTGCCGGGTATCGGCAATCAGCACATTATACCCCGATGGCGCCATGGCCGAGGTGATGCCGGAGAGGATTGCCGAGAAAAACGGATTGGCCAGGTTCGGCACCAGCACGACGATGCCGCCGGTCTGCTGGCGGCGCAGGTTCCGCGCTGCGTGGTTGACACGATAGCCCGTCGCCTCGACGGCCTTCAGCACGATCGCACGCGTATCCTCGGAAACCAGATCCGGCGTTGAAAGCGCGCGGCTCACGGTCGCTGTTGATACGCCTGCTGCCTCTGCCACATCCCTGATGCGTGGGTAGTTCCTGTTCATGGCTTGCGCGGTATCCGCTCCTCAGCCGAATCGGATGCCATCGGCTGTTCAATAAACTCAGGGTCGGTCTTGTAATCCATTACATTCCGTGTTTTCATCTTATGCAATCGATTACATCGCTGCATCGCAACATTTTTTGTGGGCGCTGCGACAATCGATGAGCGTGGAGGCGCTCCCTGGAGGAACAGCATGAAGACAATCAAGGGCCCGGCCCTTTTCCTCGCGCAATTCGCGAGTGATGAAGCTCCGTTCAACTCGTGGGATTCCATCACGAAGTGGGCGGGTGACTGCGGCTATATCGGCGTGCAGGTCCCCAGCTGGGATGCGCGTCTGATCGATCTGGACAAGGCAGCCAGCTCGAGGGATTACTGCGACGAGTTCGCGGGCAAGGCCAAGGAGAACGGCGTTGTCGTTACCGAGCTTTCGACGCACCTTCAGGGCCAGCTAGTCGCCACCCACCCAGCCTATGACGTGGCCTATGACGGCTTCACGGTTCCCGAAATGCGAGGCAACCCCAAGGCGCGGCAGGAATGGGCCGTCGATCAGGTGAAGAAGGCGCTGTCAGCCTCGAAGAACCTCGGGCTCAATGCCATGGTGTCCTTCTCCGGCGCGCTTGCCTGGCCCTATGTTTATCCGTGGCCGCAGCGACCCGCCGGTCTCATCGAGACAGCATTCGACGAGCTTGCCCGCCGCTGGAAGCCCATCCTCAACCATGCGGAGGATTGCGGCGTCGACGTCTGCTACGAAATCCATCCGGGTGAGGATCTCTTCGACGGCACGACCTTCGAGATGTTCCTGGAGCGCGTCGGCAACCACAAGCGCGCGAACATGCTCTACGATCCGTCGCACTTCGTATTGCAGTGCCTCGACTACCTCGATCACATCGACATCTATGCCGACCGCATCCGCATGTTCCATGTGAAGGATGCCGAGTTCAACCCGACCGGACGTCAGGGCGTCTATTCCGGCTATGCACCGTGGGTGAACCGCGCTGGCCGTTTCCGGTCGCCGGGTGACGGTCAGGTGGATTTCGGCGCCGTGTTCTCCAAGCTGACCGCCAATAACTTCGACGGCTGGGCCGTGGTCGAATGGGAATGCTGCCTAAAGCATCCGGAAGACGGCGCACGTGAGGGCGCGGAGTTCGTGAAGCATCACATCATCCGCGTCACCGAGAAGGCGTTCGACGACTTTGCCGACGCCGGCACCGATGAGGCGGCGAACCGGCGCATGCTTGGACTGGAGTAAGCTGATGACGATTTCCGGATCTACCGAAGTTCACAGCGGCCCCATCAGGCTCGGCATGGTGGGCGGCGGAAAGGATGCGTTCATCGGTGCCGTGCACCGGATCGCAGCGAGGCTCGACAATGAGTACCAGCTGGTGGCGGGCGCCCTCTCCTCGACACCGGAACGCTCGATCGAGTCAGGGCTGGCGCTCGGGCTCGACCGTGACCGCATCTATGGCTCGTTCGAGGAAATGGCCGAGAAGGAAGCTGCACGCCCCGACGGTATCGAGGCGGTGGCCATCGTGACGCCCAATCACATGCACTATCCAGCGGCCGAAGCGTTCCTCAGGCGCGGCATCCATGTCATCTGCGACAAGCCGATGACATCAACGCTCGAAGATGCCGAGAAGCTCGCTGCGCTTGCCCGCGAAAGTGATGCGCTTTTCGTACTGACCCACAACTACACGGGCTATCCGATGATCCGCCAGGCCCGCGAGATGGTCGCGAATGGCGAACTCGGCACGATCCGTGTGGTTCATGCGGAATATGTGCAGGACTGGCTCACGGTTGCAGCCGAAGAGTCGGGCTCCAAGCAGGCTGAGTGGCGCACCGACCCAGCCCGCTCCGGCGCTGGCGGCGCGATCGGCGACATCGGCACCCATGCATTCAACCTGCTGAGCTTCGTCACAGGTCTGCAAACGGAAGAGCTTGCGGCGGATCTGCACCGCTTCGTTCCAGGCAGGCGCGTCGATGACAATGCGCATATCATGCTGCGGCTTGAAGGCGGTGCGAAGGGCATGCTGTGGGCAAGCCAGGTGGCCCCGGGCAATGAAAACGGCCTGAAGCTGCGCGTCTATGGCGACAAGGGCGGGCTGGAGTGGCTGCAGGAAGACCCTAACAAGCTCTGGTTCACGCCATTCGGCGAGCCCAAGCGGCTGATCACGCGCAATGGTGCGGGTGCTGGTCCGGCTGCAGCCCGGATGAGCCGTATCCCCTCCGGCCACCCGGAAGGCTATCTCGAAGGCTTTGCCAATATCTACTCGGAAGCGGCTCGCGCAATCCGCGCAAAGCAGGCCGGCGAACAGCTGCCAGCCGAGGTAGTGTTCCCAACGGTTGAGGACGGCGTTGCGGGCCTCAAGTTCATTGACGCCTGCGTCCGCTCATCCGAGAAGAACGGGAGCTTCGTGACGTTGTGAGCGCCCTGCCCGACAAGCCCGCAGCTCTGGAAGTGAAGGACGTCCGCCGGTCGTTCGGACCGGTGGAGGTGCTGCATGGCGTCGATCTCGCTCTTCATTCGGGCGAAGTGCATGCGCTGATCGGCGAGAACGGCGCGGGCAAGTCAACCATCATGAAGATCATGGCGGGCTACCTCACGCCAACCTCAGGTGAAGTGCTGCTCAATGGTAAGCCTGTTACCTTTGCCTCCAGCGAGGAGGCCGAGAACAAGGGTGTCATCCTGATCCATCAGGAGTTCAACCTCGCCGAACAGCTGACGGTGGAGGAAAACATCTTCCTCGGGCGCGAGCTGAAGCGCGGGTTTTTCCTCGACAAGAAGGCGATGCGCGCGGAAGCAGCGCGGCTGCTCAACGAACTTGAAACGCGCGTCAGTCCGGACGCTCGCGTGTCCGATATTTCCGTCTCCGACAAGCAGATGGTGGAGATTGCCAAGGCACTGTCGCGTAACGCGCGCGTGTTGATCATGGACGAGCCCACGGCCGTGCTTACTACGCGCGAGGCCGAGGTGCTGTTCCGTCAGATCGAGCGACTGAAGGCAAAAGGCACGGCCATTCTCTATACATCGCACAAGCTCGATGAAGTGGCGCGGATCGCCGACCGGATCACTGTCTTCCGCGACGGCAGCCGGGTGGTCGTGGCGAACACCGGCGAAATGACGGAAGACCAGATGGCGCAGGCCATGGTCGGCCGCGAGCTCTCCAACCTGTTCCCGCCGAAGGTGATCCCCGCCAATGCCGAAACCGTGCTTTCGGTCAAGGATTTCAGCGTCGGCTCCATCGTCACGAATGCAAGCTTCGATCTCAAACGCGGTGAGATCCTGGGTTTCGCGGGGCTGGTGGGCGCTGGGCGTACGGAACTGATGGAAGGGCTTATCGGCGTCCGCCAGAGTGCGGGGCAAGTGGAGATCAACGGCAATCCCGTGAGTATTTCCACCGTCAGCGACGCGCGGCGCGCGGGCGTCGTCTATCTCACCGAGGACCGTAAAGGTCGTGGGCTGCTGCTTCGGAAAAGCATGCGCGAGAACCTGACGCTGCTGGCGCTCAATCGCTTCGGCCGCCTCGCGATTGACAGCAAGGGCGAGGACAAGGCGCTGGGCAAGGCGATTTCCGAGTTCGACATTCGAGCTCCAAACCGCGCGGTTCTGGTCGGCAATCTTTCAGGCGGCAACCAGCAGAAGCTGCTGCTCGCCAAGACCATGCTGGCGGAACCGGAGATCGTCATCATCGATGAGCCGACGCGCGGCATCGACATCGGCACCAAGCAGCAGATCTACAATTTCATCCAGAATCTCGCCGCCTCGGGCAAGAGCATCATCATGATCTCTTCCGAGATGGCGGAGGTAATCGGCCTCTCGCACCGTGTCGTCGTCATGCGCTCAGGCCGCGTGACCGGCGTGCTGTCGGGGGACGAAATCAATGAAGACCTTATCGTGCGTCATGCAATGGGGCTCGAAGGCAAGGTGGCAGCATGACCGTTGACAGCGCAACCTCAACCGCCCCGCGGCAGGGTTTCAGGATCGACTTCCACATCTGGGGACCAGTGGTGGCACTGCTGGCGCTCATTGCGCTGGGGGCATTCCTCAACTCCAACTTCCTCAGCTACGGCAATGTCACCAACGTGCTCGCCCGCTCAGCCTTCATCGGCATCATCGCGGTGGGCATGACCTTCGTCATAACCTCCGGCGGGCTCGACCTGTCGGTTGGTTCGATGGCCGCGTTCATCGCCGGCGTGATGATCATGATCATGAACGGACTGGTTCCAAGCATGGGCGTAGGCTGGGGCGTGATCCTCGTCGGCATGCTGGTGGCCATTGTCGTCGGTTTCGCTGCCGGCCTGGTGAACGGGCTCCTCATCACGCAGGCGCGGATTGAAGCCTTCATCGTGACGCTCGGCACGATGGGCATCTTCCGCTCGCTCATCACGTGGCTTGCCAATGGCGGTACGCTGTCGCTCGACTACGGCGTGCGCGAGGTCTACCGCCCCGTCTATTACGACGGCCTACTGGGCGTGGCGTGGCCGATCATCGTATTCGCCGCGGTGGCCATCCTTGGCGAAATCATCATGCGCAAGACGCCCTTCGGGCGGCACTGCGCGGCGATCGGTTCCAATGAGCAGGTAGCCCTCTATTCGGCCGTGCACGTCAATCGCGTGCGGCTCATGACCTATATCCTGCTCGGCATTCTCGTAGGCATCGCCACGATCATGTACGTGCCGCGCCTGGGTTCCGCCTCCAGCTCAACCGGCGTGCTGTGGGAACTCGAGGCGATCGCTGCCGTGATCATCGGCGGCACGGTGCTCAAAGGCGGCTTCGGGCGCGTCTGGGGTACGGTCGTAGGCGTGCTGATCCTCAGCCTCATCGGCAACATTCTTAATCTCGCGAACCTGGTCAGCCCCTATCTCAATGGCGCGATCCAGGGCGTGATCATCATTCTGGCCGTGGTTCTGCAACGGCAGAAGAAAATGGAGCGGTGACGGGAGCCCGCTTCACAATTTCAACAGGGGAGAGAGACATGAAACTATCAGCATTGGCCGGTGCACTCGCGCTCGGCATAGCATTCGCCGGAAGCGCGCTCGCGCAGGACACGAAGGTGATCGGCGTTTCCATACCCGCCGCCACGCATGGATGGGCCGGTGGCATGAACTTCCACGCCCAGCAGACCATCAAGGCGCTGGAGGAGCGCTACGAGAACCTGGACTTTGTGCTTTCCACGGCAAGCGACCCGGGCCAGCAGGTCTCCGACATCGAAGACATGATGGCCACGCGCAACATCGACGCGTTGGTCGTGCTGCCGTTTGAATCCGAGCCGCTGACGGGTCCCGTCCAGCGCGTCAAGGAAGCCGGCAAGTTTGTGACGGTCGTGGACCGTGGTCTCAGCCAGGAGAACATCGAAGACCTCTACGTTGCCGGTGACAACACCGCATTCGGCCGCGTCTCGGGTGAGTTCTTCAAGCAGCAGATGCCCAACGGCGGCAAGATCGTCGTGCTGCGCGGTATCCCGACCACCATCGACAACGAGCGCGTCGAAGCCTTCCAGCAGGCCATCGAAGGCTCGGGCATCGAGATCATCGACATGGAGCACGGCAACTGGAACCGCGACGACGCCTTCGAGGTAATGCAGGACTTCCTGTCGAAGCATGCCGAAATCAACGCCGTCTGGGCGTCGGATGACGACATGGCCGTAGGTGTTCTCGAAGCGATCAACCAGGCCAACCGTCAGGACCAGATGTGGGTGCTGGGCGGCGCCGGCATGAAGGAAATGATCAAGCGCGTCATGGACGGCGACAAGATCATTCCAGCCGACGTTACCTATCCGCCTGCGATGATCGGCACGGCGATCGAGCTCACGGCACTGCGCTTCACGTCGAGCATGCCAATGTCGGGCCGATTCATCATCAGTTCCGAGCTGATCACGAAGGATAACGCCGAAAAATTCTACTATCCGGATTCGCCGTTCTAAGCGCGATCAGCAAACAGTCTTCTCCGGGTAGGCATCCGCTTTGCCCGGAGTTGCCCTGGGCGGGTGGGCAAAAAGGGTGGTTCCGACAGGAGCCACGCTTTCCTTTTGAACGCGATGGGCCGGCTTACTCAGCGGGTTTGCCGGGAAAGACCTTGAAGGTTGCGACGGCCTTCGCCACCACTTCATCCTTGTCATCGAGAACTTCTGCCTCGACAAACCGGATCGAGCGGCCTCTGCGCACGCAGCGGGCGAAGCAGCGCAGGTCGCCCTTCGCCGCATTCAGGTAGTTCACAGTGATGCTTAGCGTTGAGGCGGCGGCGCTGGTACCCAAGTCGGCATACGAAGCAGCACCAAGCGACATGTCGATCAAGCTGGCGATAGCGCCACCGTGCACGTCGCCCTTGCGGTTCTGCAGCTCAGGCTTGAACGGAAGGTGCGCTTCTACTCCGTCTACCTCCCTGCGCACGATATCGATCCCGAGAAATTCTGCGTAGGGCGGATTGGTCTCAAAACGCACAAGTGACATGAAACAGACTGCTCCCAAGGATAACTATTCTCGTGAACGCCCTCTTACGGAGCGTCACAGGGAAATGGCAAGCGTCTGCTGCTTCAACAGTCAGAGAAAGGCAAAATTCCCATCCCTGAATGTCTCAGGGATGGGAGACTCGGGAATTAGTCCTGCAGCTGGGGTAATCCGGCAAAAAGCTCCAGCGCCTCGGGGTTGGCGAGCGCTTCCTTGTTCTTCACCGGGCGACCGTGGACGACTTCGCGCACAGCGAGCTCAACGATCTTGCCGGACTTGGTGCGCGGGATATCCGCCACCTGGATGATCTTTGCCGGAACGTGACGCGGCGAAGCGCCGGTGCGGATCTTCGTCCTGATCTTATGCTCGAGGGCAGCGTCCAGCGTCACGTTCTCCGCGAGGCGGACGAAAAGAACGACGCGAACGTCATCATCCCACTGCTGGCCGATGCAAAGGGCCTCCAACACTTCTTCCAGTTGCTCAACCTGGTTGTAGATTTCAGCCGTGCCGATGCGGACGCCGCCCGGATTCAACGTCGCGTCTGACCGGCCATGGATGACCATGCCGCCATGTTCGGTCCACTCGGCGAAGTCGCCGTGGCACCAGATATTGTCGAAGCGCTCGAAGTAGGCAGCGCGGTACTTGGCGCCATCCGGGTCGTTCCAAAAGCCGACCGGCATTGAGGGGAACGGCTTTGTACAGACGAGTTCGCCCTTTTCGCCGACGACCGGCTTGCCGTCGTCGTCCCATACGTCAACGGCCATGCCGAGACCCGGCCCCTGGATCTCGCCTGTCCAAACCGGCTTCACCGGAATACCGCAAACGAAGCACGCGCAGAGATCAGTGCCACCCGACATGGAAGCCAGATGAATGCCCGGCTTTATGCCTTCATAGACAAAGACAAAGCCTTCCGGCGAGAGCGGCGATCCGGTCGACGTGACCAGGCGAAGGCTTGAAAGATCATGCGTTTCGCGGGGTTTCAGGCCGCTCTTGCGCACAGCGTCGATGTACTTCGCGGACGTTCCGAAGACGGCAAACTTCTCCTCTGCAGCATAGTCCCACAGCACCTTGCCTTCGGGAGCGAAGGGCGAGCCGTCGAACAGGCACAACGTTGCGCCACTGGCGAGACCAGTGACCAGCCAGTTCCACATCATCCAGCCGCAGGTGGTAAAGTAGAAGAACTTCTCACCTTCGCGCAAACCGCAGTGGAAGCGGTGTTCCTTCAGGTGCTGGAGCAGAACGCCGCCCGCCGAATGAACAATGCATTTCGGGACGCCGGTCGTGCCGGAGGAGTACAAGATATAAAGCGGGTGCGAGAACGGGAGCCGGACGAATTCAACCGGACCGGCCGTGTGCGCCTGTGTGACCTCGCCATAGGTGCGGCCATCGGGAAGCGATGCGGCCAGAGCATCCGCATCGCCGGCGTAGTGGACCACGAGGACCGGACACTCGAGCTTGGCTGAAACCTTGCGAACCTTTTCGGCAACGTCCTGGAACTTGCCGTTGTACCAATAGCCGTCGCAGGCAACGAACAGCTTCGGACCTATCTGGCCGAAACGGTCAAGCACGCCCTGCTCACCGAAATCAGGGGAACAGGATGACCAGATTGCACCGAGGGAGGTTGCCGCAAGCATGCAGGCGATGGTCTCGGGCATGTTGGGCATCATTGCCGCGACGCGGTCGCCCTCGCCTATTCCGAGCGCACGGAACGCCTGCTGAAGTTTGGAGACTTCTTCATGAAGCCTGTCCCAGCTCCAGCGGTAACTAACCTTGTCCTCGCCACGGAAGATCAAAGCATCGTCAGAGCCCGTGCGACGGAGAAGGTTTTCCGCGAAGTTGAGCTTGGCATCGGGAAAGAAACGCGCATCGATCATCCGGTCACCATTGACCAGCACCCGCTCGCCACGCTCACCAATTACGCCGCCGAGTTCCCAAATGGCACTCCAGAACGCATTGGGATGGTCTACGGACCAAGCCTGGAGAGCGTCATGGTCCGGGAGGTTCACCTGAAAGGTATCTGCGCACCATTGCCGAAGATGCTCGATTGGGGCGGATGCAATCTGTTCCTGCGTGGGTGACCAAAGTGGCAAGTTATCCTGCACAAATTCCTCCCTTTGCGCATGCGTCTCACATTGCCCCATCCTCAAAGGGCCGGATTCTTATGCCGCATCCGGGTTGCGAACGAAAGCACGTTCCGCGCTCGATTGGGGATCCCCCAAAGTGATGTGGTGAAACTTTATATTTCCATAACAATTTGCTGCCACTGCAATGTCTAAATTGGTGTGCAACTGCGCATCAGCAAATTTGCGTTCCAGAACCGGGCCATGACAACTGAAGATCTGATACGTACGGGCTACAGGGCAAGGGTGGCGAACACCCCTGACGGCAGAACAATGGCCGAAGCCCTGGTGACCGTGATCATGCCCGCCAGGAATGCGGCAGGGACCATCGGCAAGTCGATTCAGTCGGTTCGTAGCCAGAGCTTCAAGGACTGGGAGCTGATCGTTATCGACGATGCTTCAGAGGATCGTACGGCTGAAATCGTCAAGTGGTTTATCGCGAAGGACAAAAGGATCCGTCTGCTGCGGTTGCCCAAGTGGCGCGGCGTGGCTGCCGCCCGCAACCGCGGTCTTGACCTCGCACGTACGCGCTTTATCGCCTTCCTGGACAGCGACGATGCGTGGGAGCCGCAGAAGCTCGAACGCCAGATCGCGTTCATGATGGAGAGCGGCACAGCGATTACGTTCGGTGCCTACCGTCGCGTGGATGTCGAGGGAAACACCCTCGGTGTCGTCGTGCCACCGACCAAGGTTTCTCGGCGGATGATGCTACGGTCCAATTTCATCGGCAACCTGACGGCTGTCTTCGACCGCCAGCGGCTGCCGGACCTGCGGTTCAAACCAGTGGGTAACGAGGACTACGTGTTCTGGGTGAACGCGCTGGAGCAACTGCGGGAACCAGTGCTTGCCACGCCCGGCGCCACACCCATCGCCCGCTATCGCGTCGCTGGGGACTCGCTCTCCGGCAACAAGATCAACTCCCTGCGCTGGCAATGGGAGAATTATCGGCGAAACCTGGGCTTTGGGCTGGTGAGAAGCTCCTTCTACCTCACCAGCTATGCCCTTCATGGCCTTATCAAGAGGCGTCCGTCAAAGGACGCGTAAAGGCAGAGAAACTCGGGTTCCATGCGTGCCGCATGCTACGCGCTGCCGAAATAGGCAGGAAGAACCTCCTCCGGTGAACTGTCCATCCTCACCTTACCATGATCGAGCCAGATGACGCGATTGCAGTTATTGGTCAGCAGGTTACGCTCATAGCTCGCCAGGACCAGGATCTTGGTCGAGTCCACCAATTCAGTCATGCGCTGGTTTGCGCGCTCCCTGAAGTCCTCGTCACCCGTGGAGAGCCACTCGTCCATGATGAGGATCTCCGGGCGGACTGCCGTTGAGGTGGCGAACGCCAACCGCAGTTGCATGCCCGATGAGTAGATGCGGAACGGCATATCGAGGAAGTCCCCCAGGCCCGTGAACTCGGCGATCTCCTCAAGCTTTGCAGAAATCTCCCTGGGCGACATGCCCATCATCGCTGCCCGCAGACGGATGTTCTCGTAGCCGGTGACATCGGGATCGATGCCCAGGCTGATATTTATCAACGAGGTGCACGTGCCGTTGATGATCGCCTCGCCTCGCGTCGGGGAGTAGATTCCCGACAGGACCTGCAGCAGTGTCGTCTTACCTGACCCATTGTGGCCGACCAGACCCACGCGGTCACCTTCGCGGAGGGTGAGTGAGACGTCATCCAGGCTGCTCACGATCACAAGCCGATCAGACTTGCGTTCGATCTTTCCTCCCGTCGCAATGCTGAGCACGCGATTCTTCAGCGACCGGCTGGGCGGGTTGAAGACTGGAAATTCTACACTGACGTTCTGAAGCTGTATGAATGTCATTGTTTCAGATCCAATATGCCACGCGCCAGCGATACTTCCCGAAGAAGACCAATGCCCAAGCCCATCCTGCTACTGCGGTACCGAGCGCCACGATCCAGCTCAGGGCATCCGGATTCTGACCGAGCAGTGGAGCCCGGATCAATTGGATCAGGTGGTACAAGGGGTTGAGCTGGTACATCAGGCTCGAAACGTGGTCCGGCAAGGTCTTTGTCATCCACATCACGGGCGTGAAATAGAACATGACCTGTAGAAGATTGGCCACCACCTGTGTCATGTCCCTGAACCGCGTACAAATCAGCGCGAATCCCAGGCTCATCCAGCTCAAATTCAGGCAAAGCAGAACCAGGCCAGGAACGGCCAGGATTGCAGTCCACTCGATCGAGCCACCCACCACCAGAACAACCAGAGGAAAGATGATAATGTTGTGCGCAAGTATAATCATGTTGCGCCACATCATTCTTATAACGTGCATAAACAATGGCATACGCACTTGAAGGATAATTCCCTGCGACCCCACGAATGTGTTGCATCCTTCATTCAGGGTTGTCGAAAGAAAATTCCAAGTGATGATGCTGGCGCACAGATAAGGCAAAAATTCTGCCATGGACGCGCGGAAAAGCGCGCCAAATACCGATCCTATGGCGCCAATGAACACCAACATGCTTAGTGTGAGCCAAAAGGCGCCAAGACGCGAACGCCTATAGCGCTGGGCGATGTCCTGCCATCCGAAGATAAACGCCACACGCCATTTGCTAAAAGATTCAATTATATCTGCCAGCGCGACACGCACGCCCGATTTGTTCATCGCACGGATCGTCTCTGAACGAGGGGGATTTAGAGAGATGGCTTCACTGGTCACAGAATGCCTCCGCATAAAGTCCGCAAGCGGCGTGCAAAGTGCCCTACTAGAATTCACAGGGACGCCTTAATTACCAAACTAATACAGTTACGAATTATAATGAATAAACTTTGGATTTTTGATACATGTCTTATCGAACATGCCGATAAGCATTCTCTTATCTTCCTCAATTCGATAAGACAACAATATATTGTCAAGCTCCAGGCAAGACTTGTGGGTAGCTTCAATGTGCATACATACAAACACCGACAGCTGCACATTCAGCGTCGGGGCAAGGTCGGCGGAAACGTTGATGGCCCGTTGCTTCCAGAAAAAACAGGGCGTGCCCTACCCCAAGGAGCACACCCTGCAGCTGCATCGCTATTGAGGCGACAGCAAATTACCTGACAACGAGTACCGGGATTTTGGAGTGGGAAACCACTTCCGCCGCCTGGCTGCCAAGTAGCAGGCGACCGATTCCCCGACGCCCGTGGGAGGCCATGACGATCAGGTCGCAACCATTGTCCTCGGCTGCCTGAAGGATACCTTCAGCGGGATGGCTGTCCTTGACGTGAACAGTATTGGGATCGACGCCGGCGGCTTCAACCACCCGGACTGCAGCATCAAGGATCCTGTCCGCGCTCTCGTCGGTCGCCTTTTCGAACTCCTGGATGATGTTGTGGTGGCCGCGCTGAGCGTGAGACGCCATTTCCATTGCCGACCAGGATTCCGTTACGGTAACCACGGTCACTTGAGCGCCGACGCTCTTTGCCAGCTGGCTGCCGTGCGCAAGCCCCTTTGCGGCCAACTCGGATCCATCGGTTGCGATCAGGATGTGCTTATACATTCAAGGCGCCTTTCTTCAGTCGTATTGCGGCAGCGATCGTACCCTCGGGCTCACCACTGGCAATTGTGACAACTACTTAGAACTTTCCTGAATCATCTCAGCTTCTTATTTCCGGCTCTTTCCCTGGCTAAGTAATGCTCACTTCAGCAAACGGTTTCCAACCATTGTGAAAATGCACTATGTCAGTCTGGACGCGGCATGGCCGCACCATGACAGTATGCGGAGGCGACAGGTACTATGACCCATTCCTATCCGGACGTTCAACTTCTCATCAATGGCAACTGGCAGAAGGCCCGCTCGGGCAAGACCATCCCCGTACTCGACCCGGCCACGGATGAGCAGATTGGAACCGTTGCCTGGGCAGGCAAGGAGGATCTCGATCTGGCACTCGAGGCCGCGGCTGAAGCGTTCAAGTCCTGGAGCCGCGTATCAGCCTATGAGCGCTGCAAGATCATGCGCAAGGCCGCCGATCTCCTGCGCGAGCGTGCCGACAGCATCGGCTGGATGATGACCCGCGAACAGGGCAAGCCACTGGCACAGGCGAAAATGGAAGTTATGGGCGCGGCTGACACGATCGACTGGTTCGCCGAAGAAGGTCGGCGGGCCTACGGTCAGGTGATCCCGCCGCGCACGCCGGACGTCATCCAGATGACGATGAAGGTGCCAGTTGGTGTCGTCGCGGCCTTCACGCCCTGGAACTTCCCGATCAACCAGGTGGTGCGCAAGCTGTCGGCGGCGCTCACGACGGGATGCACGATCATCGTCAAGGCGCCGGAAGAAACGCCTGCGTCGCCAGCCGAACTGATCCGCTGCTTCGTGGAAGCCGGCGTGCCGGCAGGTGTGGTGAACCTCGTCTATGGCGTTCCCGCCGAAATTTCGGAATACCTGATCCCGCATCCGATCGTCCGCAAGGTTACCTTTACCGGCTCCACCCCCGTCGGCAAGCAGCTTGCCGCACTCGCCGGCCAGCACATGAAGCGCGCGACGATGGAGCTCGGCGGCCATGCGCCGGTGATCATTACGGGCGACGCCGATATCAAGAAGGCCGTTTCGGTGATGTCGGCAAGCAAGTTCCGCAACGCTGGGCAGGTGTGTGTGTCGCCAACCCGCTTCCTCGTGGAGCAGAACGTGGCTGACGAATTTTTGGACGGTTTCACCACCGCAGCAAAGGCGATCCGTGTCGGCAACGGCCTTGATCCCGAAACCGAGATGGGTCCGCTGGCGAACGAGCGCCGCATTCCTGCTCTCGAGGCGCTTATCGCGGACGCAACGGAACGTGGCGGCAGGCTGACGACTGGCGGCAACCGCATCGGCAACCAGGGCAATTTCTTCGAGCCAACCGTTCTTTCGGATGTGCCGACCAGCGCCCGCATCATGAACGAAGAGCCTTTCGGGCCGGTGGCCGTCATCAACCGCTTCAGCGAGCTTGATGAGGCGATCGCCGAGGCAAACCGCCTCCCCTTCGGCCTTGCAGCCTATGCCTTCACGGGCTCCGACAAGACTGCCACGCGTCTTGGGCTCGAAATCGAAAGCGGCATGCTCACCATCAACCATCTGGGTCTCGCCCTGCCGGAAGTGCCGTTCGGCGGTATCAAGGATTCGGGCTACGGCACGGAAGGCGGCTCGGAAGCCATCGAGGCCTATCTCGAGACGCGCTTCGTCACCCGTACGGCCTAAGGAATATCGGGTGACTGGCCGAGCCTCTTGGCCGTCACCCATTCAAAAGTTTTGCACAGCGCCTGCGGAAGCTTGTGGTGACGGCGACAATCGTATTCATTCCCGCGCGCCGGCGATGGCCGTTATGACGTAAGGAGACCCTGCAGTGACTATCAATCGTTTCGAGACCAACCAGCGCATGAGCGAACTGGTGGTACACAATGGCACCGCCTACCTGGCCGGCCAGATCCCAGACGACTCCTCCGCCGACATCGGCACCCAGACCGAGCAGGTACTGGCGAACATCGACCGCCTGCTGGCGCTTGCCGGTACGGACAAGACCAAGATCCTTTCGGCGACCATCTACCTTGCTGACATGCGCTACTTCCCGGCCATGAACGCAAAGTGGGACGCCTGGATTCCGCAGGGTGCAGGCCCGGCCCGCGCCACGGTTCATGCCGCACTGGCCGACCCGGACATCAAGATCGAGATCTCCGTCATCGCGGCCGTCTGATCAGCCAGCATCTTGAACGAAAAAGGCCGGATCATCGGGCGATGATCCGGCCTTTCTTATATGTGTCGCAGAAGCTTAGCTTACGAAGAAGCTCTGGGTGCCGTGGGCCTCGATGGCCTCGGCCAGACGCGACAGCGCATGGACATAGGCTGCAGTGCGCACGGTGATACCCTTCTCCTGGGAGATGTTCCAGATCGCGCGGCCCTCACGCTCCATGATGGTCTTGAGGCGTGCGTGGATCTCCTCGACATCCCAGTAGTAGCCCTGCTTGTTCTGGACCCACTCGAAGTAGGAAACCGTCACGCCACCGGCATTCGCCAGGATGTCCGGCAGAACGACGACGTTCTTCTTTGCAAGGATGCGATCGCCTTCCGGCGTTACCGGGCCGTTGGCGAGCTCAAGCACGACCTTGGCTTTGACGAGCTCGGCGTTGCCCTGATGGATCATGTCTTCAAGCGCAGCCGGGACAAGCAGGTCGCACTCAACGCCGATGAGGGCATCTGCGGAAAGTGCCTCATGGCCGCTCTGGCCGACGGTGGAAACGACCGACTTGCCGGCGGCCTTGGCTTCCATCAGAAGCGAGAGGTTGAGGCCAAACTCGCAGTAGACGCCACCCTCGGAGTCGGAAACTGCAACGATCTTGTGGCCGTCGCCTGCGAGAAGACGGGCGATGTGCTGACCGGCGTTGCCGAAGCCCTGGATCGCAACCTTCATCGATCCATCGCAGCCGAGTTCTCCTGCCAGGTGGCGGACGAGGTAGTAGCCGCCGCGCGCGGTCGCGTCGTCACGGCCCTTCGAGCCGCCAAGCGCGATCGGCTTGCCGGTGATGACGGCAGGCTCGTAGCGGTCGACGATCTGGCTGTACTCGTCAGCCATCCAGCCCATGATCATCGAGTTGGTGTAGACGTCCGGAGCCGGGATGTCGCGATCCGGGCCGATGATGCGCGAGAAGGCCTGGATATAGGAACGCGAAAGGCGCTCGATCTCGGCCTTGGAAAGCTTGCGCGGGTCAACCTGGACAGCGCCCTTGCCGCCGCCGTAGGGCAGGTTCATGACGGCGCACTTGAAGGTCATCCAGAATGCGAGCGTCTCGACTTCCTCGGCGTTGGAATTCGGATGGAAGCGAATGCCGCCCTTGGTTGGACCGCGGGTGTCGTCGTAGCGGCAGCGCCAGGAAAGGAAGGACTTGCGGGAGCCATCGTCCATGCGGATCATCAGACGCGCCTGCGTGGTCTCACGCGGGAACTTCAGCTTCTCGATGACATCCGGGTCGATGTTCAGGTACTGGGCTGCGTCATCCAGACGTACCAGTGCCTGCTCAAGCTGGCTAGGTTCGCTCATGATAATCCTTTCGGGTAGTGGTCTGTTTGCTTCGGAAGGGCACGTGCGTTTCCGCTTTTCTGGCGCGCGGGCGTACCTGTGCGATGGATGTGGAGACCATGGTCTCCCGTTTTTCGGCGGTCAGATCGAACCGCGCGAACTCATGCAGATCGGAGGTCGCTCGCTCCGTCTGAAACACGACAGCGGACGAGTTTCGCGCACTGCCCGGAACCAGGCACAAGCGGCTACGGGGGCCACGAGCACGCCAAAGGTGCTGACCCCATGTTCACGACCGGTTCTGAGACAACCCGAGGCTGTCATGAAGCGACGTTACTCCCGCCTATGGACGATGCGGCACAACCTCAGTGGGGCTGTTGCCCATCTGGACACGCGGAGCCGGAGACTAAAGGAGCCTCGCGCTCGATCCGCGCCTTGATGGGAGACGCCCTATCAGGAAATGCCCTTGGCATGCAATAATCTTGCACGAAAATTGAGCTTTAGTGATCAAAAATTATGCGCAATGATGGCCCGGCTAACCATCGATCGGAAACGATTGCACGCATCTTGTGCAGGCTTGCTTTTTCAGTGACTTCCAAGTCGTTCTGAACAAAGCTGATCAACCCGGCTGCCGTTTGTTTGCCCGAAAAGCTGCGAAACAATATCGCAGTGCAGAGAGGTAATCCTTGTGGCTACCTTACCGCTCATCCTCACACATACAGGAAGGAACTTCTCGTCTCCTTCTGCCAGTTGGCGCGCCCAAAAGGTAACCAGTGAACATAATGGTCGCCGTCAATAGTTGCGATTGGGCCATGTTCTGACCGCTCCAACATCGTCAAAAGACAAAGCAAAGCACCCCTCCCACAGCTTGAACACACAACACTCAATCGGTTGAAAAATTATGATTCCATAACCTACGCGGGTTGACAGTTGGGCCAGAAGAGAAACAACTATGGAAGGGAACCATTGGGACCAAAGGTATCACTCAGGACAAGCCATCTTGAAGCCGGGCAAGGAACGCCTCAACTCGTCAATCGCGCTGGAAAAGCTGCGGGAGCGGGTGGAGACACAGAGCGTGAGTGCTGATCCGAAGCTGCCGCCCGAGCGGGAGCTGGCCGCGTCCATGGGACTCGGACGGAGAGCCATCCGCCGGGCCATGGAAGTCCTGGAGGCCGAAGGTCTCATATGGCGACACCAGGGCAAGGGCACCTTTGTAGGCCGTAGACCAACTGTTCACCCCTACCTGATAGGTGAGATCTCGGAGAGAACGAACCCGCTCGAGGTCATGGAAGCCCGTCTGCAGATCGAACCGCCGCTTGCGCGTATCGCGGCACTGCGGGCCAGCGCGGAAGACATTTCATCCCTTGAGAAGCTCGCCAACAAAGTTGTGACGGCTCTGGATGATGATGGTTGGGAATTGTGGGATAGTGCTTTTCACCGCAGAATTGCAGAATGCGCAGGCAACGGATTGATGCTGGCGCTGTTCGACGTGGTGCAACGCATCAGGCACGAACCCTATTGGCGCTATCTGCGCGGGCGTGCCCGCACGCCGGAGAGCCGGGAGAATTCCCACAGGGATCATGCGGAGATCGTTGCAATGATAGGATCCCGGGACGGTGCTGGCGCCGAGCGCGCCATGCGCAGGCACCTCGCCGCCGTCAACGCGAACTTGCAGGCAATTGTAGCCGGAGAGGATGGCGGCGCTGATTTTCCATCCATTGAAAGAAGGACAGGCTCTTGATGAACCAATCCGCATTGGCCGAGGCATCGCGAACTGTCGAGAGCAGCTCCGAAACGGTGTTGAGTGTTGAAGATTTTACCCTCAGCTTTTCAGAGTCGGCCAAAACGAACCTGATCGAAGGCGTCTCCTTCCACGTGGAACGCGGCAAGACGCTCTGCATCGTGGGCGAATCGGGCTGCGGCAAGAGCGTCACCTCGCTCGCGCTGATGGGCCTCCTCGCCTCCCCGCCCGCGCGCATCCGCCGCGGCACAGCGATGTTCGGCGGCAAGGACCTCTTCGCGCTTTCGGAGCGCGAGAAGGCCGACCTGCGCGGTAACGACATCGCGATGATCTTCCAGGAGCCGATGACGTCGCTCAACCCGGCATTCACGGTCGGTCACCAGATCGCCGAGGGCATCATGCGCCACCGGCACATGTCCAAGGCGGAAGCGCGCGCCGAGACGCTGAAGATGCTGCAGATGGTGCGCATCCCGGCGCCCGAAAGCCGGCTCGATGCCTATCCGCACCAGCTGTCGGGCGGCATGCGCCAACGCGTCATGATCGCCATGGCGCTCGCCAACCGGCCGAAGCTCCTGATTGCAGACGAGCCGACCACAGCGCTTGACGTGACGATCCAGGCGCAGATCCTGAAGCTTATCCGCCAGATCCAGGAAGAGACCGGCACCGCGATGATCCTGATCACGCACGACCTCGGCGTCGTGGCGGAAGTCGCCGACCATGTGGCCGTCATGTACGCCGGTCACATCGTCGAGCAGGGTCCGGTCGACGAGATCTTCAACGACCCGCAGCATCCCTACACCATCGGTCTGTTCGGCTCGATCCCGACGCTCGGCCGCCGGCAGGGCAAGCTCGCCACCATCAAGGGCGCGGTGCCGCCGCTCGAACTGATGCCCAAGGGATGCCGGTTCTCGCCGCGCTGCCCCTTCGCCGACCAGCGCTGCCGCGACGAGGTACCGCCCTCGCCCCAGCTCGGACCAGATCATACCGCGGCGTGCTGGTACGCGCCGCTTGAGCAGAAACTTGGAGCCCGCCAATGAGCGAGACCGTTCAGCACACCACGCCCATTATCGAGGGGCGGAACCTCGCAAAACGATTCGGCGGCAAGAAGGGCCTGTTCCACTCGTCGCCGACGGTCTACGCGGTAAATGACGTCTCGATCGCGGTGTGGCCGGGAGAGACATTCGCCATCGTGGGCGAGTCGGGTTGCGGCAAGTCCACGCTTGCACGCCTTCTGCTGCGGCTCATCGAGCCAAGCGACGGCGACGTGCTCTACCAGGGCAAGGACATCACGAAGCTGTCTGCGTCCGACATGCGGTCGCTGCGCAGCGAGATGCAGATCATCTTCCAGGATCCGTTCGCCTCGCTCAATCCGCGCATGACGGTCGGCAGCATCATAGCCGAGCCGATCCGCCTGCACGGGCTGGCCAAGGGCAAGGCGGTCGATGAC
Organism: Nitratireductor aestuarii; assembly: GCF_014641695.1. Taxonomy (GTDB): domain Bacteria; phylum Pseudomonadota; class Alphaproteobacteria; order Rhizobiales; family Rhizobiaceae; genus Chelativorans; species Chelativorans aestuarii. Next base: position 33,399 of record NZ_BMIF01000004.1, read on the forward strand.
CGCGTGGCGGAGCTGCTGCGCATCGTGGGCCTTCGGCCGGAATATGCCGACCGCTATCCGCACGAGTTCTCCGGCGGTCAGCGCCAGCGCATCGGTGTAGCGCGCGCGCTTGCGGGCCAACCGAAGCTCATCATCGGTGACGAGCCTGTTTCCGCGCTCGACGTGTCGATCCAGGCACAGGTCATCAACCTGCTCGAAGACCTCAAGGAACAGTTCGGCCTGACGCTGATCATCGTCGCGCATGACCTCGCCGTCATCCGTCACATGAGTGACCGCGTCGCCGTCATGTATCTTGGCGAGGTCGTCGAGCTTTCGCCGGTCGATCCGCTCTACGAAAAGCCGCTGCACCCCTATACGCAGACGCTGCTCGACGCGATCCCCGTGCCTGTGCCGGGCCATCGCGAGAAGCGTTCGCTGGCGCGCGGCGACGTGCCGAGCCCAACCAATCCGCCTCCGGGATGCCGTTTCCACACCCGCTGCCCCTTCGCACTGCAGAAGTGCCGGGAGGTTCATCCTCCGCTCGAGGACGTGGGCGGCGGACGGTTCGTCGCCTGCCACCTGTGGCGGGAGATCCAGGAGCAGGACCACCCGTCTGCCCCGCTGGACGGAACCAGCCCCAAGCTTGCGGAACGGCTGGAGATCTACCGGTCCTATCAGTCAGCCAAGGAAAAGAATTCGCCGGTGGGGTAACCGGCGTCTTAAGGGAGAGTTAAATGAAGTCATTGCGTATGCTCACAATAGGTGCTGCCCTACTGGCAAGCAGCACCGTCATGGCAGCAGACCTCCGGGTCGCGCTGCAGGACGATCCGGATGTGCTTGATCCGCATCTGGCGCGCACCTTCGTGGGCCGTATCGTGTTCACGTCGCTCTGCGACAAGCTTGTCGACATCAATGACAAGCTTGAGGTCGTTCCGCAGATCGCTACCGAATGGACGTGGAACGACGACAACACCGTGCTTACCATGAAGCTGCGCGAAGGCGCTGTCTTCCACGACGGTGCAGTCATCGACGCGGAAGCCGTGAAGGCGAACCTCGACCGCGCTCGCAGCAATGACGAGAGCCTGCGCAAGAGCGAACTTGCCTCGATCTCCGACGTCAAGGTCGTCGATGCCAATACGCTCGAGATCACGCTGAAGGCTGCCGACGCAGGCTTCCTGGCACAGCTGACCGACCGCGCCGGCATGCTGATGTCGCCCGCTTCGTTCGACAAGAACCCGGGCCAGAACCCCGTCTGCTCGGGCCCATACAAGCTGGTCGACCGCGTTCAGAACGACCGCATCGTGCTTGAAAAGTTCGCCGACCACTGGAACGCGGACAACTACCACTTCGACAAGGTCACCTTCACTCCGATCCCGGATGCGACCGTGCGCCTCGCGAACCTCCGTTCGGGCGACGTGGATATCATCGAGCGCGTGGCTCCGTCCGACCTGCCGACCGTTGAAAGCGACGCCAACATCAAGCTTTCCTCGGTGACCGGCCTCGGTTACCAGGCAATCGAAGTCAACATGGCAAATGGCGCGAAGGCTGACCATCCGCTCGGCAAGGACGCACGTCTGCGTCAGGCGCTGAACCTTTCTATCGACCGCGACGTGATCAACGAGGTTGTGGGCGCGGGCACCTACACCCCTGCCCTGCAGGCCTTCCCGCCCGCGAGCTTCGCCTTCAACGAAGAGTTCGGCAACCAGAAGCGTGACGTTGAGAAGGCCAAGGCTCTCATCAAGGAAGCCGGTTTCGACCGCGTTCCGGTCGAGATTTCCTACGGCAACAACACCATCATGCAGCAGGTCTTCGAGCTGGTGCAGGCGATGGGCGCCGAGGCTGGTTTCGACATCACGCTGCGTCCGACTGAATTCGCCGCGCTTCAGTCTGCCCTCAAGGCCGGTGACTTCTACGTCGGTCAGTCGGGCTGGTCCGGCCGCGTCGACCCGGATGGCAACATCCACCAGTACGTCAGCTGCGGTGGTGGCCTCAATGACATGAAGTACTGCAACGAGGAGGTTGACCGCCTGCTCAACGCAGCCCGCACCACCAGCGACACTGCAGAGCGCAAGAAGCTCTACGATGAAGCCCAGGTGATCCTGCAGCAAGACATGCCGGTGATCTACCTCTTCTACCTGCCGTGGCCGTTCGCTCACAAGGCATCGCTGGAAGGCTTCATTCCGGTTCCTGACGGCATGATCCGTCTGGAGAACGTCAAGCTCGCTCAATAAGCGGCTGATCTGACGGGCGGCGCCTGCAACGGGTGCCGCCGTTTAAAATCGAAGGGGAACGACATGAAAAAGCTCATAATTTCGCTACTTGCGGGTGTGGCATTTTCCTCCGCTGCTTCCGCTACAGACTTCCGCATAGGCCTGCAGGAGGATCCCGACGTCCTCGATCCGCACAAGGCCCGTACCTTTGTCGGCCGCATCGTCTTCACGTCGCTCTGCGACAAGCTGGTCGATGTGAATTCAAAGCTGGAATTCGTACCTCAGCTCGCCACGGAGTGGAGCTGGAGCAACGAGAACAAGACGTTGACCTTCAAACTTCGCGATGATGCGCTGTTCCACGACGGAACGCCCTTCAACGCCGAAGCCGCCAAAGCCAATCTCGACCGTGCCCGCACGGAGCCGGACAGCCTGCGCAAGAGCGAGCTGGCCTCCGTCGACAGCGTCGAGGTTGTCGACGAATATACCGTCGCGCTGAACCTCAAGCAGGCAGACGCCACGCTTCTCGCCCAATTGTCTGACCGCGCGGGCATGATGCTTTCACCCGCCACCTTCTCCGGCGAAGTAGCTACCAATCCAGTCTGCTCGGGTCCCTACAAGTTCGCGAGCCGCGTTCAGAACGACCGCATTACGCTTGAAAAGTTCGCTGAGTACCGCGACGCAGACGACTATCATTTCGATCGGCTGGTCTTCCGGCCCATCCCGGACTCCACCGTCCGTCTCGCCAACCTGCGGTCGGGCGACATCGACATGCTGGAGCGCCTCAATCCTTCGGATGCCGAAAGCGTCCGCGGCGATACCAACCTGCAGTTCATGCCTGTGGCCGGGCTTGGCTATCAGGGCCTGACCATCAATGTGGGCGAAAATCCGCGCGCTTCCGGTCCGCTCAACAAGGACAAGCGCGTTCGCCAGGCGTTGCAGCTCGCCATTGGCCGCGACATCATCAATGAAGTCGTCGGTCACGGCCTGTTCGAGCCTGCGCAGCAGCCCTTCCCTCCGGCCAGCCCCTTCAACAGCGAGAAGTTCCCGCTGGTTGAACGCGATGTCGAGAAGGCGAAGGCTCTGCTGAAGGAAGCCGGACACGAAAGCGTTGCCTTCGAGCTCACCTTCGGCAACAACACGACGTCGTCGGCCACCAACGAGCTGATCCAGGCCATGGCCAAGGAAGCAGGCTTCGAGATCAGCCTCAAGCCGATGGAATTTGCGGCCATGCAGCAGGAGATGCAGGCGGCGAACCATGAGGCCACGCAGATCGGCTGGTCCGGCCGCGTCGATCCCGATGGCAACATCCATCAGTTCGTGACCTGCAAGGGTGCGCTCAACGACTCGAAGTACTGCAACGAGGAAGTCGACAAGCTGCTCAATGCAGCGCGCGCTACCCCGGACGTGGAAGAACGCAAGCAGCTCTACGATCAGGCGCAGGCCATCCTGATGGATGAACTACCCATCATTTACATCTATCATCAGCCCTGGCCTTTCGTCGCTTCGAACAAGGTTAGCGGCTTTGAACCGTCTCCGGACGGAATGGTGCGCCTCAAGGGCGTCAAACTGGAAAACTGAGAAACCGAGGCCGGTGGGCTCGTCCCGCCGGCCCCTTGGGGCAAATTGACATGCTACAAATCATTGCCAGAAGGGTCCTGGTGGCGATACCGACACTATTCCTTGTGTCGCTTATCGTCTTCGGCCTTCAGAAACTGCTGCCAGGCGATCCGCTATTGACCATGGCGGGCGAGGAGCGAGATCCCGCGGTCATCGAATTCCTGCGTGAGAAGTATCGCCTGAATGATCCATTCTACATGCAGTATCTGTACTGGGTGCGGGACGTTCTGACCGGAGATTTCGGCAATTCGCTGCGCACGGGCGTGCCCGTCTCCACGCTGATTGCCCAGAAGCTGCCGGTGACGATCCAGCTCGCCGTGATGGCAATGATCTTCGCGCTGCTGATCGGCATTCCGACCGGCATCATGTCGGCGGTCAAGAAGGGCAAGGCTCCGGACTACGCGGCCAATGCGATTGCGCTCTCCGGCGTCTCCATCCCGAACTTCTGGCTCGGCATCATCCTGATCATGGTCGTGTCGGTGCAGTGGCGTCTGCTGCCTGCCTCCGGCTATGTGCCGCTGACGGAAGATCCGATCCAGTCGCTGCGCACGATGCTGATGCCCTCCTTCGTTCTTGCCACCGCGCTCGGCGCCTATCTGATGCGCCACACGCGCTCGGCAATGCTCGGCGTGCTGTCGTCCGACTATATCCGCACCGCCAAGGCCAAGGGCCTGATGCCGCGTGTGGTGGTGCTGAAGCATGCGCTGCGCAACGCGCTGATGCCGATCGTGACGCTCACGACGCTGCTCTTCGGCGAATTGCTGGCAGGCGCCGTGCTGACCGAGCAGGTCTTCACCATTCCGGGCTTCGGCAAGCTGATCGTGGACGCCGTCTTCACGCGTGACTACGCCGTGGTTCAGGGCGTGGTGCTCTGCACCGCTGTCGGCTTCATCTTCATGAACCTGCTGGCCGACATTCTTTACATTCTCATCAATCCGCGGCTGAGGCACCCCCAATGACCGCACAGGTAACAACAGCGTCCGCCGAAGCAATCGCCCCAAAGCGTAAGCTCGGGCGGGCAATGACCAAATTCCTCAAGAACCGCAGCGCGGTCTTTGGCGGCGCGCTCGTGCTGCTCTTCGTGCTCCTGGCAATCTTCGCCCCACTGATTGCCACGCATGATCCGTTCCAGACGAGCTTCACCACCATCCGCAAGCCGCCTTCTGCCGCCTTCTGGCTCGGCACTGACGAACTCGGCCGCGATATTTTCACGCGCATGCTCTATGGCTCCCGCGCCTCGCTGATGGCTGGCGTCATCTCGGTCACGATCGCTGTCATCGTGGGCGTGCCGCTCGGCCTGATCGCCGGCTACTACGGTGGCTGGACCGATGCGGTCATCTCGCGCATCACCGAAGCGCTGCTGGCGATCCCGTTCCTGATCCTCGCCATCGCGCTTGCCGCCTTCCTCGGACCAAGCCTGACGAATGCCATGATCGCCATCGGTCTTTCCGCCGTGCCGATCTTCATCCGCCTCACCCGCGGACAGGCACTGGCGGTGAAGACGGAAGACTATGTGGAGGGTGCGCGTGCCATCGGCCTGCCGAACCCGCTGATCATGGCCCGCTACATCTTCCCGAACGTGTTGCCCCCGATCATGGTGCAGGCAACGATCACCGTCGCTACCGCGATCATCGCAGAAGCTAGCCTGTCGTTCCTGGGACTTGGCCAGCAGCCGCCAAACCCGTCATGGGGCTCGATGCTGAACACGGCCAAGAACTTCATGACGCAGGCGCCCTGGATGTCGATCTTCCCCGGCGGAGCGATCTTCCTGGTGGTGCTCGGCTTCAACCTTCTCGGCGACGGTCTGCGCGACGCGCTCGACCCCCGCGACAACTGATGTCTTGCCGCGCCCGAGGGCGCGGCCGTTCTAGTTTTACGCAATTCCGGACGGGAAACCGGTCTCCAGTTTCCTTGGAATCGCTTAGTTTTGGGAGCTTTCTCATGATCACGACACGCCCCGAGATCCTCGGTACTTTTGGCGTCATCACCACCACCCACTGGCTCGCATCAGCATCGGGCATGTCCATACTGGAAAAGGGCGGCAATGCCTTTGACGCTGCTGTCGCTTCCGCGTTTGTGCTGCAGGTCGTGGAGCCGCATCTGGTTGGCCCCGGCGGCGAAGTGCCGATCATCTTCCACTCGGCGCGCACCGGGAAGACGCAGGTTCTCTGCGGCCAGGGCTCCGCTCCCGCAGCAGCAACGCTTGAGCGTTACAAGAGCGAAGGCCTTGAGCTGATCCCCGGCAATGGCATGCTGTCCACTGTGATCCCGGGTTCGTTCGACGCCTGGATGCAGCTGCTGCGCGACTATGGTTCGCTGCCGCTGGCCGATGTTCTCGCACCGGCGATCTTCTACGCCGAGAAGGGTCATCCGCTGCTGCCGCGCGTGTCTAACACGATCGCGGGGCTCAAGGATTTCTTTGAGCGTGAATGGCCGACCTCGGCTGCCTTCTTTACGCCGGGCGGACGTGTTCCGGCTCCGCGCGAAATCTTCCGTAACGAGGCGCTCGCCAATACCTGGAAGCGCATCATCCGCGAGAGCGAGTCCGTCAAGGGCAACCGCGAAGCGCAGATCGAGAAGGCACGCGACGCGTTCTATCGCGGCTTTGTGGCTGAAGAGATCGACCGCTTCGTGCGCGAGACGGAAGTGATGGACGAGAGCGGCTCGCGCCACAAGGGCGTGATCACCGCCGACGACATGGCGAAGTGGCAGGCGACCTACGAAGAGCCGCTCACCTACGATTACCACAACTACAAGGTCCACAAGATCGGCCCGTGGGGTCAGGGTCCGGTGTTCCTTCAGACGCTGGCGCTGCTAAAGGGCTTTGACCTTGCCAAGATGGATCCGAAGGGACCGGAGTTCATCCACACGGTCACCGAGGCCATGAAGCTCGCCTTCGCCGATCGCGAGTACTACTACAGCGACCCGAAGTTCGTTGACGTGCCGATAGATGTACTGCTGTCCGACGCCTATAACGACGAGCGGCGCAAGCTGATCGGCGAGAAGGCTTCGCTCGACCTGATCCCGGGCGTTGTGCCGGGCTATGAGGCGCAGGTGGAGCGCATGCATGAGGCGCTGAGCCGTCTGTCACGCGTATCGGCACCCGATGCCGTCAACAACGAGCCCACCATGGCCGACATGCGCGCCTCCGCTCGCAAGGGCGACACGGTGCATCTCGATGCCATCGACGCCGAGGGCAACATGGTCGCCGCGATGCCTTCCGGCGGCTGGTTCCAGTCGTCGCCATACATCCCGTCGCTGGGCTTCATGCTCAACAGCCGCGCGCAGATGTTCTGGCTCGAGGACGGGCTGCCGGCGACGCTGGCTCCCGGCAAGCGCCCGCGCACGACGCTCACCCCTTCCCTCGCCCACAAGGGTGGCAAGCCGTACCTCGCCTTCGGCACCCCCGGTGGCGACCAGCAGGAGCAGTGGCAGCTGCTGTTCTTCCTGCGCCATGCCCATCATGGCCTGAACCTGCAGGAAGCGATCGACATGCCGATGTCGCACACGGCGCATTTCCCGGGCTCCTTCTACCCGCGCGAGCGCAAGCCCGGAAACCTCGCTGTAGAGGAAAGCTTCGGCAAGGAGACGCTGGAGGCACTGGCCGCCCGCGGACACCAGCTGGAAACCGCGCCAGCCTTCACCATCGGCCGCATGGTTGCGGCTGCCCGCGAGGAAAACGGCCTGCTCAAGGCCGGCGCCACCTCGCGCCTGATGCAGGCATACGCGATCGGCCGCTAGAGCAATTCCAGGAAAAGTGGGAACCGGTTTTCCGTCCGGAATTGCGTTAAAACAATGGGTTAGATCATTACAGCGTTTCTGTGAAACACTGAAATGATCTGACCGCGAACGGAGGCAGGCATTCGAGCCCCTCGATGGCCATCGCTGTCGAGGGGTTTTCTCTGGCTTAATTCTCAGAACTCTGCGGCAGACAGTTCCTGGCGATGTCGCGGACGATCATGCGGGACGCCCTGAACCAGGCTTCATCCGTATCGCCCCTGTAGGTGAGGAAGCGGTCGCAAGCCGGATCGTTGGTCTCAAGATCAAAGACCGCGAATTTCACCCAGCCGACGAGCGTGCTCATCTTGTGGAAGTAGCCGAGGAGCATGTACTGCGCGCCTTTTTCGCGAGCCTGGTCCATGAGTTCGACGAGCCCCGGAGCGCAGTTCCCGCAATCGAGCAGTGAAGGCTCGACCAGCTTCGTCTTGGCAAGTTCGCTGACTGCAGTCTGCATCGCATCGTGCAGCCGCCGTTCGTGATCCGCCGTCTGGTCGCGCACTTCGCCGGACGTATCGCGAAACTGGAAGGGAACGATCACGAGACCGGGCCCGGCCTCCTCTGCGCCAGCGATTGGTGGCGCGAGCACAAGCAACAGAAATGCGATTGCGGCAATGACACGGGCACCGGGCATTGTTCCTCCTCCCCAATGGAGTCCTGGCGGATACTACCGGAGCAACGGCAACGTGTCAGTCAGAGGTGCCCTATCTGACCGGACCGGCAGCCGACGAGAGCTGCATCGGCTCCCGAACACCTGCCCCTCTCCGCGTGTCCGCAACGACCTTCATGATCGACTCGTGAGCATAAACAGTACGACGACCGGAATCGACAAGTAGCGCGATGTCTTCCTTCGGCAAGGCAAGGCGGGTCGGCACCTGGTTCAGCCTGTCTTCGGTCTCCTGGTCGAGATCGGCGAAGGCCAGGTGCTCCACCACCACATTCACGTCTCGGCAGTTCCAGCCGCTGGTGGTACCACGGATGCGGCGGACCGTCTCCAGCGGCAGGGAGCAGCGATATTCGATCAGCTGTCGCTTCCAGTCGTCCATCGCAAGCACGAGCGCATCGATGCCTTCGCGCAGAGCGGCAACCATGTTGGTGTCGATGGCTGCTTGCAGAAGCGGCGCAATGCCGGGGCCATGCATGGCCTCACCCCATTTCGCGGTCTGTCCGCGACCTGCATCCGCCACGAGGAAAAGCATGTTACGAACCTTGACCCCATCCTCCGCCGAGAGCGGTCCGTAGGGTGTGCGGGCAGACGCGCGGGCCAGCACAAGGCCGGTGATGCCCAGATTGTCGGTCAAACCGCCGTCAAGCAGCCTCACATATTTCAGGCTGGGGTTCTGTCGGTAGGAAGCAAGCGCGTCGGCATAGGCATGGAGACGCAGTGATGTGTTGGGATCGTCCAGTGCACGTGTCATCCAGGCCGGCTGCTGGTAGGGGCAATCGGCGCTCGGCGCCTGAAGCACCATCGGCGCAAAGACGACCGGGAAGGATGCGGAGGCGGCTACGGCGTCAGCGATCTTGAGCGCTTCAAGGTCACTGCAGAGGGCCGCAAACGTGTCCTCGTTGAAGAGGAAGGGCGTGCGGTTATAGACGTCCGATGCTGTGACCCAGAGGGCGGGAGCGTTCTTGTGCCGGAGGTTGGCAAAGGTCGCGCCTTCATAGAGGTTTTCGTCCAGCCACCTGCCGAAGGAGCTGCGGTCGTTGGCGCCGCCGTGCAGAACGCGCACGAGATTGGCCGGGTTCAGCCCCATCCGCATCGCGCTTTCCGGGTTCTGATGCAGGAACCGCTGGTCGAAATCCTGAAAGCCGTCGCTGCCCTTCAGGGCAAAGTAGCTGGCCATCACCGCGCCGCCGGAAACGCCCGCGACGACCCGCACATTGTCCGCCATGGAACGGCGGTAAGGGACCTCATCGATGATGAGTTCGTCCAGCGCCGTCAGAACGCCGTAGGAGAAGGCGGAAGCCCGCATGCCACCGCCTGAGAAGGCAAGGCCAATGACGGTGGAGCCATCGTCTCCCACGTCCGGAATATATTCTGGCGAACCGGGCCGGGATTCGGAGGTCAGCGTGTTGATCGGCCCGATGTCCTTGATCGAACAGCCTGCAAGGATCACCAGCGCCGACAGCGCCAAGCCGCGAATTGCCCCCAAGATATGCCGCAAAAGTCCACTCCAGCCAAAACAGTTATTGGTTATACCCAACACCTCCTTTGCTTACAATAAAAGGCACTCCCAACGGTCCAGGGATTGAAACTAGGGTAAACCGGCTTCGGGAATCCACCGTATTTCGGGTTGCAGACCCAATGTTGCCTTCTAGGTGATTGAAGAGTGTCCTACACTTAGCCGGCCATCAGGAGCGGCGACCAGGACCGCATAGCCGTGTCGTTCAGAAGGGGCTTCCCGTGATCATCGGACCGATCATCCCAATCCTTACCAGCGTTGCGCTGATGATCCTCGGCAGCGGCGCCCTTTCCACGGTGATCGGCATCCGGCTGGACGCGAACGGCTACAGCCCCATTGCCGTCGGTATCGTCACGGCGGCTTATTACACCGGACTGACGCTTGGATCGCTGCAGAGTACCCGCCTGATCAGTCGCGTGGGGCATATCCGGGCGTTCGCCGCCTTTGCCTCGATCTTCTCGGCAGCAACCCTCGGACATGCCCTCCTGCCCGGCATTGTTGCCTGGTGCGGCCTCAGGTTCGTCATCGGCATCTGCGTCGCCGGTATCTACATGTGTGTGGAGAGCTGGCTCAACGACCACGCGACGAACGAGACCCGCGGCAAGATCCTGTCGCAATACATGATCACGCTCTACGCAGCGATGGCAGCGGGGCAGCAGCTCATCAACTTCGACAAGCCGGGCGCAGCATTCCTGTTCATGATCATCGCCATCCTGCTGTCGTTGTCGCTCGTGCCGATCGCGCTCACGCGCGCCACGGCCCCTGCCCTCCCCAACACAGCCACCGTGGGGCTGAAGAAGCTCTACCTCGCCTCGCCGCTCGGCGTGGCGGGCGCATTCCTCAGCGGTGGGCTCGCCGGCGCACTCTACGGTCTTGGCCCCGTCTATGGTGCGCAGTCGGGTTTCAGCATCTCGGGCACCGCTACCTTCATGACCGTGCTCATCGCCGGCGGCGTCTCGCTGCAATGGCCGCTCGGCTTCCTGTCGGACGTCTTCGACAGACGGCGGGTCATCAACGCCATCTCGATTGCGATGACGTTCGTCTCGATACTGCTGGTGATGCTGCCCAGCGACGAAGGCTGGCTTTTCTCCGGACTGGCCTTCCTGTTCGGCGGCCTGCTCTTCAGCCTCTATCCACTTTCGATGGGTCACACCAACGACCACGTGAGCAAGGAAGAGATGATCGGCACCAGCGGCGCGCTCATCCTGCTCAATTCCTTCGGCGCCATCCTCGGACCGCTCGTCGCCTCATGGGCGATGTCGCTCATCGGCCCGGAGGGCCTGTTCCTGTTCATGGCGATCGGCGCGGCAGGCCTTGGCGCGTTCGGCATCTGGCGAACCTTCGTCCGCGAGTCTCCATCGGCGGAAGACCAGATGGCATTCCAGCCGATTCCGCAGACCTCACCGGCCGTGGTGCCGCTGCATCCGGAGGCGGAGGAAGACGTTGCGGCCCAGTGAGAAAATCTTTCTTCCTGGTGCGCACCAAATCCGGCCGAAAATGCTCGGAAAAGGAATCGTTCAGACTAGAAATAGCCGCATCGTGAACAGCTGCAGATAAAAGATTTGGCCTTTGATATCAGCAGCTAAGATAATCCGCTCGGAAAAATTTTTCACGTGGCGGTTGTCATCGATCATCATATCTTTATTTTGCCATATTCGCACCCGGAACCGTTAGCCGGGATAAATCTTCAAGGAGGTGCAAGGATCTCGTTCCGAAGATCCAATGGAGGTAACCTTTGAACACCATCAATACATCTGACGCGGAAGGTCTTTTGTCCAAAGGCCTGAAAGTTCTTGCAGCAGCCAGTGCCATCACTTTGGGACTCGTCGCAGGAGCTCACGCGCAATCCACCCTGGAAAAGGCGAAAAACGAGGGCGTTATCCGCATTGGCTTTGCCAATGAAGCTCCCTACGGCTACGCCACCCCTAGCGGCGAACTCACCGGTGAAGCACCGGCCGTCGCCAAGGAAATCTTCTCCCGTCTCGGCATCGAAAGTGTGGAGGGGGTGCTGACCGAATTCGGTTCGCTGATCCCGGGCCTGCGCGCCGGGCGGTTCGATGTCATCGCAGCCGGCATGTTCATCACGCCCGAACGCTGCGCTCAGATCCAGTTTTCCGAGCCGTCCTATGGCATCGGCCAGGCCTTCCTGGTTCCTGAAGGCAACCCCAACAATCTGACTGACTACAGCTCTGTTGCCGAAAATGCAGACATGAAGCTTGCGGTGCTCGCCGGCGGCGTGGAACCGGGCTATGCGGAACAGGCCGGTGTCAGCCAGTCGCAGCTCATGATCCTTCCGGATCAGGCGAGCCTGGTAAATGCGGTCCGTTCGGGGCGCGCTCAGGCGGCAGCGCTGACCGCGCTATCGATCAAGCAAATGGCCGATGCCAATGACGGCGTGGAATCCACCGAGCCGTTCGGTGAAGTTGCAGGCCAGTCCGTGGTAGGTCATGGCGGCTTTGGTTTCCGCCCCGACGATACCGAGCTCTATGAAGCGTTCAACGAAGAACTGAAGAAATTCGTAGGCACGCAGGAGCATATCGAGCTCGTGACCGAGTTTGGTTTTGGCGAAGGCTTCATGCCCACCAAGACTACGGCTGAACTCTGCGCCGGCGAATAAAGGAACGTTCTTGATGAAGTGGAGTTTCCGCTAGCGCAAGCTGGCGGAAACATAGCTCTATGCCTTTGAAATCAATAGTTGTCACTGCGATCATTGCCTTTGCCGCGGGTCTCGTCTTTGCGAGCTTCGCGGGCTATGAACTATTCATTCCCGGCCTGCTGGAAGGCACGTGGATCACCATAAAGATAACTTTGGGGGGCGCCCTGCTGGCTGTCGTCGCAGCTTTCATTGCGGCGCTTGCGAAGATGTATGGCCCAGCGCCCATTCGCTGGCTCGCGACCTGCTACATCGAGGTTTTCCGCGGCACGTCTGCCCTCGTCCAGCTGTTCTGGCTCTTCTTCGTGCTCCCCCAGCTCGGGGTGACGCTGAGCCCCATGATGTCTGCCATCCTTGCGCTTGGCCTCAACATCGGCGCCTATGGCGCGGAAGTGGTGCGCGGCGGCATCAACGGCGTCTCGCGCGATCAATGGGAAGCGACCATCGCGCTCAACATGAGCCGCCCGCTGGCGCTGCGCAGGATCATCCTGCCGCAAGCCTTCATTGCCATGATCCCGCCGTGGGGGAACCTTTTCATCGAACTTCTGAAGTCGACCTCGCTCGTCTCGCTGATCACCATCTCGGACCTGACATTCCGGGCGCAGCAGATGAACCAGGCGACGTTCCGCACCCTCGAGATCTTCACGCTGGTGCTCCTCATCTACCTGGGTATTTCACTGCTGATCACCTTCGGCATGAGGGCGCTTGAGCGGATCGCCACCGGTGGCATTGTCAGAGGCAGGGCGAGCTGATGTTCTGGGATTGGGAATATGCCTTCGAAGTTCTGCCGGTGCTGGCCGGCGCTTCGATCATCACCATTCAGGCAACCGTGCTGGGTTTCATCCTCGCACTCGTGCTCGGTCTGATCTTCGCCATCATGCGCATGTCGCGCAACAGGGCCATCAGTGGCGCCACGACGGCGGTGGTCGAGTTCATCCGCTCAACGCCGCTGCTGATCCAGATCTTCTTCATCTACTTCGTGCTTCCGGAATTCGGCATCGTGCTGGATGCCTTCCTAGCTGGAACGCTGGCACTCGGCATTCACTATGCGACCTACTGCTCGGAAGTTTATCGCGCAGGCATCGAAGCCATACCGCGCGGCCAGTGGGAGGCTGCCACAGCACTCAACCTGAGCCCTACGACAACCTTCCGGGACATCATCATCCCGCAGGCGATCCCGCCTGTAGTGCCGGCGCTCGGCAATTATCTGGTGGCGCTTTTCAAGGAAACGCCCCTGCTCTCGGCGATTGCCGTTCTGGAGCTGATGCAGACAGCCAAGATCCTCGGCTCGCAGAACTTCCGCTACATCGAACCCATCACGCTGGTGGGCGGATTCTTCCTCATCTTCAGCCTGATCGCGTCGGCGGCAAACCGCTACGCCGAGCGCAGGCTCTCAACCATCGGTAAGCGATAATGAACGACCAAACGTCCAGTCCCCCCTCGCCAGCCGCCGCAAGTACGCAGGAACCCATGGTGCGCTTTTCGGGTGTCACCAAGCGGTATGGCGATCTGACCGTTCTCGACAACCTCGACCTCGACGTGGCGCCACAGGAAAAGGTGGCCATCATCGGCCCGTCCGGCTCGGGCAAGACCACCGTGCTGCGCATGCTCATGACGCTGGAGCGGATCGACGATGGCGTCATCTATGTGGATGGCAGGCCGCTGACGCATATGGAAAGCAACGGCGGCCTCGTTCGAGCCAACGAGAAATACCTGCGCAGCGTGCGCGGCGACATCGGCATGGTGTTCCAGCACTTCAACCTGTTCCCGCACATGACCGTGCTGCGCAACTGCACGGAAGCGCCGATCAATGTGCTTGGCTTGCCGAAGGCGCAAGCCGAGGAACGTGCTGTAGAGCTTCTGGAGCTGGTCGGGCTTGGCGACAAGCTCGGCGAATACCCGCAGCGGCTGTCGGGCGGGCAGAAGCAGCGCGTGGCCATTGCGCGTGCGCTTGCCATGCGGCCGAAGGTGATGCTGTTCGACGAGGTGACGTCAGCGCTCGACCCGGAGCTTGTCGGCGAAGTGCTGAACGCAATCCGGATGCTCGGCAAACAGTTCCAGCTGACGATGCTGATGGTTACCCACCAGATGGGCTTCGCCAAGGAATTCGCCGACCGCGTCTGCTTCTTCTACGAGGGCAAGATCCACGAGGAAGGCCCGCCGGAGCAGATCTTCAACGCGCCTGAACGCGAGCGTACCCAGCAGTTCCTGAGCGCCGTGCTGGAAGCGGGTTAGAGCTCTTTGTTTGCTCGCGGTTCCGGACGGAAAACCGGTTTCCACTTTTTTCTGGAACCGCTCTCGCATGAAAAAAGTTCAGGAAGCAGCCGGAACTGCTTCCTGAGTCTGACGTGTAGGCTCCTGAGCCCCAGATCGCCCCAGACGTCAGATTGCCAGATACTCCTTGCGGAGAGATTCATTTTCCAGAAGATCCCTGGCGCTTCCAGCGAAGACAAGCTCGCCGGTGTCCAGGATCACCGCGCGGTCGGCCATGCGAAGAGCGGCCACAGCGTTCTGCTCCACGATGATGGTCGTGATGCCCCGCTCCTTGATGCTGTGCACGATGCCCTCGATCTCCTTCACGATGACCGGGGCCAGACCTTCGTACGGCTCATCCAGAAGCAAAAGCTTCACCTCGCGGGCGAGCGCTCTGGCGACGGCCAGCATCTGCTGCTCGCCGCCTGAAAGCGTGACACCCTCCTGCTTGCGGCGGTCGGCCAGACGGGGGAAGTGGGCGTAGATCTCATCAAGCGACCACCCGTGTCCCGGAGCCACCTGCGACAGGGTCAGGTTCTCCTCCACCGTCAGACCCGCGATGATGCGCCGATCTTCGGGCACCAGCTGGATACCGGCGCGCGAGGCCTGCCAGGCCTTCATCGTGTGGATCGGCTTTCCTTCAAGCCAGATCTCTCCCTGGCGCAGCTCCGGATCGTCCAGGCGGGCGATGGTGCGGAGCGTAGAGGTCTTGCCCGCGCCGTTACGGCCCAGAAGTGCCACGATCTCGCCCTGCTGCACATCCAGCGACACGCCCTGCACGATGTAGCTCTCGCCGTAATAGGCGTGTGCGTTGCGCATGGCGAAGAACGCCTTGGACGGATCCGTTTCGGTAACGGCGGCAATTGCTTCGCGCTTCACACTCATGAAGTTCATACCTCCGCTCCTCCAAGATAAGCTTCCTGGACCCTTGGATCTTCCTTGATCTCCTGCGGCAGGCCACTCGCGATGATGCGCCCCTGGGCCAGCACGGAGATCTTGTCTGCAAGCGAGAACACCACGTGCATGTCGTGCTCGATGATGACCTTGGTCATGCCGCGCGACTTGATCTTCTTGAGAAGCTCGATGGTTGTGTTGGTGTCGTGGCGGCTCATGCCGGCCGTCGGCTCGTCGAGCAGGAGCAGGCGTGGCTTCTGGATCAGGCACATGCCGAGTTCCAGCCGCCGCTTGTCGCCGCGCGACAGTGCACCGGCATGCGCCTCGCGCAGGTGGATAAGCCCGACGTCCTCCAGCATATGCTCGGCTTCCTCGCGGATGCCCTTCTCGCTCTCGACCGAGCGCAGCATGTTGATCTTGAAGGCGCCGTCGCGACGGGCAAAGGCGGGCGTCATCACGTTCTGGAGCACCGAGAGATCGGCGAAGATTTCCGGCGTCTGGAACACGCGCGAGATGCCAAGCTGGTTGATCTCGTGCGGAGCCTTGCCGGTCAGAATGGTGCCGTCGAAGATGACCGCGCCGCTCGACGGGGGGATGCGGCCGATGATGACGTTGAGCAGCGTCGACTTGCCGGCGCCGTTGGGGCCGATGATCGCGTGCGTCTTGCCCTCCTCGACCTGAAGGTCGACGTCGGACAAGGCGCGCAGGCCGCCGAAGTTCTTCTGGACGTCAGCGACGTGGAGAACGACATTTTCCCTGGTCTGCATTTCCATCATGCGTTCTCCTATTCCGCCGGCTGGGCGCGGGCCTCGCTGGCGCGCTTCGAACCGTTCCCCATCCGGCCGAACCACGCTGCGATACGGCGCGCGCCTTCCATGATCCCGCCGGGCAGGAACACGACGATCAGCACGAAGACGAGACCGAGCGACAGGTGCCAGCCCTCGCCCACAAATTTCGAGCTAATGGTAACCGCGACCTCGCGGACGCCGTCAGGCAGGAAGCTGTAGAAACTGTTGAGGACATTGGCGTTGAACGACGAGAAGATGTTCTCGAAGTACTTGATGATCCAGGCGCCGAGCACCGGCCCGACGAGCGTACCGACGCCGCCGAGGATGGTCATCAGCACCACCTCGCCCGAGGCAGTCCAGCGCATACGCTCCGCACCGGCCAGAGGGTCGGTCACCACGAGGAGGGCACCGGCGAGTCCGGCCAGCATGCCGGAGATGACGAAGGCGCTGAGCGTATAGGGCCGCGTGTTGAAGCCGGTGTAGTTCATCCGGTTCTGGTTCGACTTGATGCCCTTGAGCATCAGGCCGAAGGGCGAGTTGGAGATCCTCATCGCCAAGAAGAAGGTCGCCAGCAGGAAAAAGGCGGAGAAGTAGAAGCCGTTCCACCCGCCCAGCGACATGCCGAACAGGCTCGGCACCGGCATTCCCGGCGCAGCGTCAAAGAACATGCGGTCGAGATAGCGCGGATCGGACATGGCCATGCGCAGGCCGGTCTCGCCGTTGGTGATCGGGGTGAGCACCGAATAGGCGAGGTTGTAGCACATCTGCGCGAAGGCGAGCGTCAGGATCGAGAAATAGATGCCCGAACGACGCAGCGAGACGTACCCGATGGCAAGCGCGAAGATACCCGAGACGATCAGCGCGAAGAGAAGCGCCGGCACCGCGTTGAGGCTCAACAGCTTGAACGACCACATCGCAGCATAGGAGCCGACGCCGAAGAAGGCGGCGTGACCAAACGAAAGGTAGCCGGTAAGGCCAAACAGGATGTTGAAGCCGATGGCGAAGATACCAAAGATCATGAAACGCTGCAGCAGGTCCGGATAGGCCGCCCCGAACGGGGTGGCCAGGATCGGCAGCAGCAGCACTACAGCAGCGAAACCGGCAAAGAGGATGATGTCGTTGCGTGACATGGAGCTGGTCATTTAGGCCTCCATCACGCCGCGGCGGCCCATCAGTCCGCGAGGACGCACGAGCAAGATGACGACGGCGACGAGGTAGATGATGATCTGGTCGATGCCGGGGAAGATGGCCTTCACCTGAGTCATCGAGGCGAAGGACTGCAGGATGCCCAGCAGGAAGCCGGCAGTGACGGCGCCGGGCAGAGAGCCCATGCCGCCCACCACGACCACGACGAAGGATATGACGAGGAAGTCCATGCCGAGCGTGTAGTTCGGCGGCAGGAGCGGCGTGTACATCACGCCAGCCATGCCGGCGACGACGGCGGCGATGCCGAACATGATGGTGAAGCGGCGGTCGATGTCGATGCCGAGGATGCCAACAGTCTCGCGGTCGGCCATGCCGGCGCGGACCACCATGCCGAAGGTGGTGAACTGCAGGAAGGCGAATACCGCACCGATGATGCTCACCGCAAACAGGAAGTAGATCAGGCGCCACAGAGGATAGGTGATGACACCGGCCCGCATGCCGAGCCAGGCGCCGATATCGGCGGCGCCGCGCAGGTCTGTCGGCATCGGCTGGGGATGCGGATTGGGGCCGAAGAACGCCTTGACGAGCTCGCCGATGACGATGGCAAGTCCGAAGGTGACGAGGATCTGCTCCGCATGCGGACGCTTGTAGAAGAACTTGATGAGCCCGCGCTCCATGGCCACGCCGACGAGCAGCATGACCGGCACGGTGAGCAGCAGCGATAGCGGCACCGAATAGTTGACGAGAATCGCGCCGAAATCACCGAACCAGGCTTGCACCAGCGGCTCGCGGACCTGGAGCGGCTGCCCCCACGGCGACAGCTTTTCAGGATCGATCGTGACCGTCTCCAGCGTCAGGAGCCGCCGGAAGGCCACGGCGCAGAAGCAGCCCAGCATGAACAAGGCGCCATGGGCGAAGTTGACGACGCCGAGCGTGCCGAAAACGATGGTCAGTCCGAGCGCGATCAGCGCATAGGCGCTGCCCTTGTCGAGACCATTCAGAAACTGCAGGAAAATGACTTCAAACATGGCCGGCCTCCCGGACCGTCTTCAGCATGTTGAGCGAATCCCGCCCCGCCGCACAGAGGCGGCGAGGCGGAGGTTTCGGTCAGAAGGTTACGTGCACTGCGGGACCGGCTCTGCGGATCCGAGCTCGCCGCCGAAGATGGACGGATCGTAGGTCGTGGTCTCGCGAGAAACCTCCTGGACCACGTCGAGCACGTCGAACTGGCTGGTCGGGTTCTCGTTGCCACGAACCACCAGCACCGACTTCATGCACTGATGGTCTTCGGCGCGGTAGAGCGTGGGGCCGTTGCCCATGCCGTCGAACTCGAAGCCCTCGAGCGCCTTGATGACTTCCGGCGGATAGAAGGTGCCGGCACGTTCCACGGCGTCCGCATAGAGCAGCGCCTGGACATAGGCCGTATGTGCGGCCTGCGAGGGCGGCGAACCGTAGGCAGCGCCGAAGGACTTGGTGAAGGCCTGCGAGCCCTCGTCCTCAAGCGCCCAGTGCCAGTTCGAGGTACCGAAGATGCCCTTGATGTTCTCGCCCGCACCCTTGGCCATCAGTTCCGAGAACAGTGGCACGACGATCTCGAACTGCTTGCCGTTGGCCTGGCGGTCGCGCATGCCGAACTGCACGGCCTGGGTCAGCGAGTTGACCATGTCGTTGCCGTAGTGGTTCAGGATCAGCACGTCGGCGCCTGAATTGAGGACCGGCGTGAGGAACTGCGAGTAATCGCCGGCTCCGAGCGGCGTGCGGACGGCAGCGACGGTCTCCCAGCCGAGCGCTTCGGTCGCGGCCTTGATCGATTCTTCCTGCGTCCAGCCCCAGGTATAGTCGGCGGTCAGGTGATAGGCGCGGCGATCATTGCCGTAGGCCTCGCCGATGACCGGCGCAATCGCGATGCCCGACTGGTAGGCGTTGAAGAAGTGGCGGAAGCCGTAGCGGCGCTTGTCCTTGCCGGTGGTGTCGTTGGAATGGGTCAGGCCCGCCATGAAGATGATGCCCATCTCCTGACACAGGCTCTGCACGGCGATCGCCTCGCCTGACGACGAGCCGCCGGTGATCATGATGGCGTTGTCACGCTCGATCATGCGGGTTGCACCAGCGCGCGCCACGTCGGAAAGCGTCTGGCTGTCGGACGTGACGAACTCCACCTTCTTGCCGAGGATGCCATTGCCCTTGAGCGCCGAAGGCTTGAGTACGTTCAGAAGGCCACCGTCGCCCTCGCCGTTCAGGTGTTTGATGGCCAGCTCGTAGGCCTTGAGCTCGTCAGCACCTTCCTCCGCGTAGGTGCCGGTGAGCGGCAGGTTGAGGCCGAACGTCACCGTGCCGCCGGTCGGGTTGTTGCAGAAGTCCTGTGCCCAGGCTCCCTTGGTAAAAAAGTGCGGTGTTGCAAGTGTCACTAGACCAGCGCCAGCACCCTTCAGGATGCCACGCCTGTTCATATGAAACTTTGTCATGCGATCTCCTCCACAGAACAAGTTCTCCGAGGAGGAGACAGGTAAAGTAAAATCAAGACAATAGATTCTTGTGATTGTTGATGTTTGTTGTAAATTGCCAAACTGGAATTCAGATAATTTTGTAAACACTTGTACGGCGGGCCATACGGATGCGCGCACCCATAGGCATCAGGATCAGGCGGAAAAGGCTGGAGCTGGGCTTTTCCCAGGCGGCACTTGCGCGCGAGGTCGGGATCTCCTCGACCTATCTCAACCTGATCGAAAACAACAAACGAGCGATTGGCGGGAAGCTGCTGCTGCGTATCAGCGAGCGGCTGGATCTCGATCTCGAGGCGCTGTCAGGATCGAATGAGGCGCGGTCGATCCAGGTCATTGAGGAGCTGCTGGCTGATCCAGTGATGCGCGGCATTCGGATCGAGCCCAATGCGATTCGCGATATCGTCGCACATTTTCCAGAGGCGGGCGTTGCTATCACCCGGCTCTACCGGGCCTACATGGACGCGATGGCGAGCATCGACGTTTATATGCACCGCCTGCGGTCTGATCCGCTTCTGTCGGAAACGCTGCATCTGGTGCTGAACCGTGTCGCCGCCATCCGTTCGGGCGCTGAAATCCTCGCCGGGGTCCCGGATCTCACCAAGGAGGAACGGGACCGCTTCATCGAGACGATCAACAACGAAAGTATCGACCTCACGCCGATCGTGCGCAACCTCGTCGGCTATTTCGAGCGGACCGTCGCACAGCAGAAGGCCATCTCGCCGCTGGCGGAACTGGACGAAGCGATCATCGCGCACCAGAACCACTTTCCGCGGCTCGAAGACCTTGCCGACCAGTTGCGTGCCGAAACGACCTCCGGTGATCGGTGGAGCGAAACGACCCTGGCCCGAGCTTTGCAGGAGCGATGTGGCATCGAATGCCAGCGCGTCACCCATGTGGCGGGGATTACGGCGCAACACCGCTACGATGCGGCCAGCCGGAGGTTTTTGATCCGGACCTCTGCGACAGCGGCCACCCGCCAGTTCCAGATGGCGCGGCTCTACACGCTGCAGTCCGCTCAAGACGCACTGGCTCAGACGGTAGACACACTTGGTCTCACGTCTGACGACGCGCGCAGCCTCGCGATCAATGCCATGGCCTCCTATGTCGCGGGGGCGATGATGATGCCCTATGAGGCATTCCGGAACGACGCGGAGCGCTGGCGGTATGACATCGACCTTCTCGCCCAGCTCTACAATTCCAGCTTCGAGCAGGTCGCGCACCGGCTGGTGACGCTCCGGCGGAAGGATGCGGAAGGCCTTGCCTTCGGCTTCCTGCGGGCCGACCGCGCCGGTCGCCTTACCAAGCGCTTTCCGATCAGCGGGCTTTCGCTGCCGCTTTCCGGCTATGGCTGTGTGCTGTGGCCGATCTACCAGGCGTTCGGCTCGCAGGGCTTCGTGCGGCAGGTCGCGGTGTTCCCCAGCGGCGGGCGGTTCCTGCTGATCGCGAAAGCGGTCGCCAAGCGGGCGTCGAGCTATCAGGAACAGCCGCTCGTCTATTCGATCATGCTCGCAGTTGACCTGGTGCATGCCGACCGCACAGTCTACGGGCAGGGGCTGGATCTCTCGCACGAAGCCGTGCCCGTCGGTCCATCCTGCCTGCTCTGTCCCCGGCAGGACTGCAGCCACCGTCAGGAAGCCTTTGCCTCTGCTTTCGCGATCGTCTGATCAAGTGGCAGGCTGACGCGGAAGCATGCGCCCGGCAGGTGCCCCCTCACCAGTTCCAGCGAACCTTCGAGCTTCGCCACGATCGTATGGCTGATGTTGAGGCCGAGCCCGAGGCCAACATAGCCACCTTCCATGTCTGACCGCCCTGCCCGCACGAACTTGTCGAAGATCGTGTAGCGATAGGGCTCCGGGATACCTTTGCCGTTATCGGAAATCTCGACAACGTAGCGATCACCCTCCAGCCTCGACGTTACGTGCACGCGGGGTCGCGGTGCCTCGTTGTGCAGCATTGCATTGGCGATGATGTTGATGAAGACCTGGCTCAGACGCCCGGCGTTCGCGAAAAGTGGCGCATAGCCTGCACGCTGACCCATCTCGATGGTGACGGACTGCTTGCGCGCCAGCGCCTCGCACACGCCAATCGCCTCGTCCAGCACATCCTCGCCATTGATGGACCGGTTGACCCATTCCTTTTCGCCATGCTCCAGAACGCTCAGGTCGAGAATTTCCTCGATCAGCTTCGTGAGGCGCACGCTCTCGTTATGAATGGTCGAAATGAAGCGGTTGGCCTGATCATCCGGCAGGTCCGGTTCCGAAAGCAGGATTTCCGAGAACGACCGTATTGAGGTCATCGGCGTTCGTATCTCGTGGCTGACGTGGGCGAGAAAGTCGTCCTTCTGACGATGTAGCTCCTGCAGCATGGCGTTGGCATCCTGCAGCTGCTGCGCTGTCGTTCGCAGTTCCTGGGACGTGAGCTCCAGCTGATGGGAATATTCGATTGCCTGCTGCGTCTCGTCGGCAATGCGCATGGCCTCTTCAAGGGGGATCGCGTCACCCGCCACAACACTCGTCAACAGGATGTGGGCCGAGGCTGACCCGATCGAACCGGCAAGTTCCTTTTCCAGTTCGGCGATGAATTCGGGCGGAACATCAAGCTTGGCGGCCGACCCAGCGCGCGACACGCCCGCCGCATGGAACAGGTCGTTCGCCCGTTTCCATCCAAGAACCCGCTCGGCCACGAAAAAGAGCTCACTTGTCGTGGCCGACCCGCGGATGGTGTGCGGCTGGAACGAGGAGCTGCGGCGCAGGATGTCGACAAAGAGCGTGGACTGGAGACGCTCCAGCGCTCCCTGTGCGCTGAAGACAGAAACGAGCGCCAGGATGGAGCAGTTCAGAAGAAGGCTCCAGAACACCGCATGGACGAGCGGGTCGATGTCACTCATGCCGAACAGTGCCTCGGGTCGAAGCCAGGAGATGCCCCAGGGGCCCACTTGCATGACGGACGCGACCCAGGGGCTCGACGCCTGAAAGCTCGGCAGGAACATGGTCCATGCCCAGACGATGAAGCCCACCAGCGTTCCCGAGAATGCGCCCTTCAGGTTTGCTGTGCGCCAGTACAGCGCGGCCAGCACCGCAGGCAGGAACTGCGCCACACCGGCAAAGGAAATGAGGCCGATCGGCGCCAGCGCGTCCGACCCTTGCGTGAGCCAGAAATAGATGAAGCCCAGCGCCACCAGCCCGGCGATGGAAATGCGCCGGCTGCGCAGGATGAGGCGGGCGATATCGCGGTCGCTTCCCTCCTCCGAGACTCGCGACCCTCGCAGCGCCAGCGGCAGCACGATGTGGTTCGACACCATAATGGAAAGCGCAATCGAGGCCACGATGATCATGGACGTGGCGCTTGAGAAGCCACCGATGAAAGCGAAAAGCGCAAGGCTGTCGTAGCCGGCTTCCATCGGCAGGGTCAGCACGTACATGTCCGGGTTGGAACCTGCCGGCATGGTGGTGAGGCCATAGAAAGCGATAGGCGCGGTGAAGACGCTCATCAGCAGCAGATAGGTCGGGAAGGCCCAGCCCGCCGTGCGCAGAAAGTTCTCGTCGGAATTCTCGACAACCGTGATCTGGAACTGGCGGGGCAGGCAGATCACGGCAGAAGCCGACAGCACGAGCAGCGCCACCCAGCGGCTGCCGAGCGGAGATTGTTCGTAGATGTCGAAGCCGGCGGCGGCTGCGTTTTCGTAGATCTGGCCCATGCCACCGCCGAGGCCATAGACGACGAAAATGCCAACAGCGAGCAGTGCGAACAGCTTCACCACTGCCTCGAACGCGATCGCTGCCACGACGCCCAGGTGCTGCTCACGCGCATCGACATTGCGTGTGCCGAACAGGATCGTGAAGAGCGCCATGCAGACTGCGACGCCCAGCGCCAGCGTCAGTTCATCGAAGGCTGCAAGGTGATCGGCATTGCCCGTGCCAACGACGGCCTGAATGGACGACGTGATCGCCTTCAACTGCAGGGCGATGTAGGGCGTCACGCTGATCACCGCGATGAGCGTCACGAGAACGGCGAGCTGGCTCGACTTGCCGAAGCGGGACGAGAGGAAGTCGGCCACTGACGTAATGCGCTGTGCATGACTGATCAGGATCAGCTTTCTCAGCAGAAACCACCAGCCGACGAAGACCAATGTCGGACCGATATATATCGCAGTGAATTCAAGGCCGCTGCGGGCAGCGGTCCCCACCGCACCGTAGAAGGTCCAGCTTGTGCAGTAGACTGCGATGGAAAGCGTGTAAACGACCGGCGAATGGAGGAAGCTTCCCTTGCTTCGGTGCGCGATGGCATCGGATGCGTAAGCAATCAGGAAGAGGAGGCCAATATATCCCACCGCTGTCAGGATGACGAAATCCAGGGAGAGCATCACGTCTCCTCTGTATCGACCGGACTGTTCTCAAGATCCGGTGTCTTTTCCACCGGATGGGTTATTTCCGGCAGTCGGCAGGACAGCCACATGGCGCCCAGGATCAGGAATATCCACACAGCGAAGAGATAAAGAAGGTCGAGCGGCAGGCCGGACACGCTGCTGCGCGTGAGAAACAGGTTCGCCACAATCGGGGCTAGCAGGATGATCCCGAAGATGGGCAGCAGTGCTGCAAGGTCTTCACGTTTGACCCTATCGTCCGACCCGGCCTGATTTCTACGCATGGCTGACGGCGAGCATCTTGCGAACTTCAGCGACCACGTCGCTGTTGGCGTAGGGCTTGGTGATGAAGCTGTTCGCCTTCAGGTCCATGGCGAGTTGCCGGTCGTGCTGCTGACCGCGAGCCGTCAGCACAACCACGGGCGTATCCTTGAATACGGAATGGGAGCGGATGCTTTTCAGCACCTCAAGCCCACCTTTCTTCGGCAGCATGATATCGAGCAGAACCATGCGGGGCTTGAGCTGCCAAATCGCCCGGAGTGCCGCCTCGCCATCTCGGGCAACCTCAACACTCCACCCACCCCTCGTGAGAATGAACTGCAGCGATTCCAGAATCGCAGGTTCATCCTCGACGATTAGAACATCCGTCATTCCGAGCGCCTCCCAACGCTGGCAGGTTTCTACTCCAGACTTCGGAGCCTCCTCAGAACCCCACCAGGTACCATCACACCCCAGATTGCTTCCGACCGCAAGACTGCAAAAGCAATGAACCGGCAAAGCGTGCAGTCGCCCTCTCCTGTGTCGCGGTAACGGCCTGCGATAAACGCCTGGGAACAACCTTTGCGATAATTGCTGTGACGCTTTACACGTAAATGGAATCGGACTATCGGTAAAGATAGCTGTATCATGCGCCGTATCGCCATGACTGTGCGGGCTACCGTTTAAGCCCCTCCGCTCCGAGTA
The DNA here is from genome assembly GCF_014641695.1 of Nitratireductor aestuarii. Taxonomy (GTDB): domain Bacteria; phylum Pseudomonadota; class Alphaproteobacteria; order Rhizobiales; family Rhizobiaceae; genus Chelativorans; species Chelativorans aestuarii. The sequence goes on from NZ_BMIF01000004.1 coordinate 58,729, forward strand.
AACTCCGTTACGGTATTCGTTTCCGTTTCTCGCAGCGTTTCTTCTCCGCGTCTGCTTCCGGTGCTTCCACACCCGCACCAGAGCTCCTCCGTCCGCGTCTCAGCTAATTCCACTCGTTCTGCGTCAGGTCCTCCAAGTCACACTGAAGCGCATCCGTCTGCCAACGCACGACCGGAATCGCTGGTCCTCGCTCAAGGAGTAGCCATGCTTTTCAACGACAGTTCATCCTGCTGGGCACTTGCATACCGAATTCAACGACAGCGTTCGGCTCAATCGATCCGGCCCAAGACGGTTTCCGCGGCGGAGAGCAGCAGCGCGCTACGTCTTCCGATGATTTCCGCCACCCTCGTCCCTACCCAGCTCCTGGCGGCATTTTTGGTCGGACTCCTACCGCTTGCAGCGCCAGCGGCCCAATTCACCGCCTCCAACGAGACGGAACTTCTCCAGGCAATCGACGATGCCAATGCCAGTGGCGATCCCAGCTCAACCATCACGCTGACCGACAGTTTCACGATCGCCGGAAGCGGTCTTTCCCAGATCGAAAAAGACCTCGTCATCGACATGGCCGGGCACAAGCTGACGTCGAATTTCAACACGACCTTCGACGTTGCGCAGGGTGCAACGCTGGTGCTTGATGGATCGCTGGAGGTAGTCGGGACGACGGGCTTCAACGGGAACATGATCAAGAAGGGCGAAGGCACGCTGCGCATCAAGGGCGGTCCGAGCGACATCTTCTGGCGTGTGAAAAACGAGGAAGGCCTGCTCGTCTTCGATGAGGGCTCGGTCTTCACCTTCGGTGACTACTTCGGCGACGTCACCAACACGATATCCCTATCGGACATGGCCGCCGGAGTTCGCATTACCGGCCCCGGGACGGTGGTCAGCAACCGCTTCACAACAGTGCTGCAGTCGGACACCGGCGCCAGCCTTGACGTGGAGAATGGCGCAACCTTCAACAGCCAGGGTCTGCGGCTTGGGGCAGTGCCGAACACAACCGGCACACTCAACATCGACAATGCCCACGTCAATATCGATGACACCTACGTTCAGGCTGGGACGGGTGAAATCAATGTGCGCAACGGCGGTCAGATGCATACCGTTACGACGGCCACCGGCGTTGTCATCAACAACCAGGGCATGGGCATACAGGATCGCGGCGGCACAGGTCATTTCGTCGTCACCGGCAACACGTCGCGCTGGGTGAATGACGGCTTCTTCATGATGGCCCGAGGTACGCTGAAGATCCTCGACGGCGGCACTCTGGAAACCGCAGCGCTGCGCGCCGGCTATTTCGACAATGAACTGGTGGCTGACGCCATAGCTGATGTTCTCGTGTCGGGCGAAGGTTCGACATTGAAGGTCACCGGACACGGCACGGATATGTTTGTCGTTGGCGGTGGCGTTGGCAACGTGGAAAGAAGCGCGTCGCTCACCATTGCGGACCGGGGCCTTGTCAACGCTGACAACGGACATGGAACCATCCGTGTCGCGACCCTGCCGAACAGCACAGGCGCCATCAACATCGGCGGCATGAAGGGTCAGGATGCCGAAGTCGCTGGCTTCCTCCACGCTGGAAGGGTCGAGTTCGGGCCTGGCAAAGGGGAGCTGAACTTCAATCACACGAACAACACCTACAATTTCGACATTCCCCTTATCGGCAATGGCGAAATCACCCACGCCGGACCCGGCCGCACGACGTTCACGTCCAACCAGACGCAGTTTACCGGAAACACCACCGTCACATCCGGAACACTTACCGTAAACGGCGTGCTGGGCGGGACCATCGATCTCAAAGGCGGCAGGCTGAACGGCAATGGTACGGTCGGTTCGCTGCAGCAGGAACAGGGCAGCATCATTGCTCCCGGCACCTCCATCGGGCACCTGACGATCGATGGCGACTACAGGGGCGATGGCGGCCTCATCCAGATCGAAACCGTGCTCGGCGGCGACAACTCCCAGACAGACAGGATGACGATCACCGGGGATAGTTCCGGCACGGCCAATGTCGCCGTCACCAATCTGAACGGAACCGGTGCGCCGACGGTCCAAGGCATCAAGATCATCGAAGTTGACGGCGCTTCCAACGCGGCTTTCTCCCTGCTGGGAGACTACCAGATCGACAACCAGTCTGCGGTCGTGGCTGGCGCTTACGCCTGTCGCCTCTACAAGAACGGCATCAACACTCCCATGGACGGGGACTGGTATCTCCGCTCAACGTCCACCCGTCCGCCCGGCGGGGATGACGATGATGACGACGACGATGATGATGATGGCGACGACGACGATGACGGCGGCGGTGGTGGCGGCGGCGGTGGGGGTGGTGGAAATGGAGGTGGCGGCAATGGCGGCGGGGGAAATGGGGGCGGCGGCAACGGTGGCGGTGGCGGGCCGAACCCGACGCCACTCTACCAGGCAGGCGTTCCGCTCTATCAGAACTATCTCGGCATCCTGCAGCAGCTGAATGGTCTGACGACGCTCCAGCAAAGAACCGGAAACCGTCACCCGAATTACGACTTCGAAGCCTACCCCGCGATTGATCCGGCAAGGATCGGCGAGCGGCCCACGGTCTGGAACAGGATCAACGCTGCCCACGCTCATGCAAGCCCGGCGAATTCGACAGCAAAGGGCACGGAATACTCGCTCAGCTCATGGCGTTACGACACGGGCATCGAAGGTCTGCTGGTCGAGAACGGCGGAAGGCTGATCGGCGGGGTCTCGGTCCACCATCTGCGATCAAGCGCAAACGTATCCTCACGCTACGGCAGCGGAACCGTGGACGTGACCGGAACCGGCCTTGGCGCGACAATGACATGGTATAGCGACAAGGGCTTCTATCTCGACGGCAGTGCGCAGGCTACCTGGTACAAGACGGATCTGCGCTCGACCACCGCATCACGCTCTCTCGCGCAGGACAACCGGGGCTTCGGCTACGCGCTCAGTGCGGAAACAGGTGTGCGGATCAACCTGAATGACCACTTCGCAGTGATCCCGCAGGCGCAGCTGTCCTATTCGTCGGTTACCTTTGATCCGTTCACCGACAGTTTCGGCGCCCGTGTTTCGCCGCGCGGGAGCGACAGCCTCACTGCCCGGTTCGGACTGGAAGCCAACTACGAGAACTTCTGGGAAGACGACAACGGCAGAGCCGGTGCGAACCTCTACTCGGTCATGAACCTCCACTACGCGCTACTGAACCGGAACGTGGTGAATGTGGCGGGCGTCAACTTCCACAGCGACGAAGCCAAGGCCCGCGCAAGCTTCGGAGTGGGAGGAAGCCTCAACTGGGGTGACGGCAAGTTCACCGCACATGCGGAACTCACCCACCAGTTCGCCCTTTCCGGCAACACCGGGAGAGACCACGTGACCAGAGGCCAACTCGGGTTCAAGATCCGCTTCTAGTCGTCCTCCAGTTGAAACTCATGGCGGGGCAAGTGCCCCGCCAATTCTTTAGCCGTGAACCTTCTTTGATCTCGTGCGTTCAGGGCCCATGAAAAATTGGCCATCTCTTCTCTTGTTCATCGTTGTGGTCCTCGGTATCGGCTGGGCTGTAGGTTATGTCACTGCCCCCAGCGAATGGTACGCGAACCTCAACAAACCGTTCTTCAATCCTCCCGGCTGGCTGTTTGCTCCGGTGTGGAGCATTCTTTACGTGCTCATCGCCATCGCCGGCTGGCGCGTGTGGAATGCCGGCGAGAGCACGCTGAAGCTGCTCTGGATCATCCAGATGGTGCTGAACTTCCTGTGGTCGCCCGCCTTCTTCGGCATCCAGATGCCTGCCCTGGCGCTCGTGATCATCCTCGTTCTGCTCGTCACCATCTATGCCTTCATCGCGAAGGCGTGGAACCGGGACCGTACGTCCGCCCTGCTCTTCCTGCCGTATGCCGCGTGGGTGACCTTCGCCACGCTGCTCAACGGCTCGATCGTCGTGCTGAACTGAATTCAGGCACATGAATTGCGTATCCGCAGCGGTAGACCTGATGTGCAATAGCCTCTATGAAATCGCCATAGAGGACTGTTGCAAGATTATGGGGGAGATCTACCCGGATGCGTTTTGAAGGCACGGCGTCGTATGTAGCAGACAAGGACCTGATGGTGGCCGTGAATGCGGCGATCGCCCTGGAGCGCCCGCTCCTGGTGAAGGGCGAGCCCGGCACCGGGAAGACCGAACTCGCGCGCCAGATCGCAACAGCCCTTGGGCTCGACATCATCGAGTGGAACATCAAGTCCACCACCAAGGCGCAGCAGGGTCTCTACGAATACGATGCCGTCTCCCGCCTGCGTGACAGCCAGCTGGGCGACAGCCGCTTCAACGACATTCACAACTACATCAAGCGCGGCAAGCTCTGGGACGCTTTCGCCGCCGGCAAGAAAGTCGTGCTGCTGATCGATGAGATCGACAAGGCGGACATCGAGTTCCCGAACGACCTGCTGCAGGAACTCGATCGCAACGAGTTCTTCGTCTACGAAACCGGCGAGACGATCCGAGCCGAAGTTCGGCCGATCGTCATCATCACCTCGAACAACGAGAAGGAGCTGCCGGATGCGTTCCTGCGCCGCTGCTTCTTCCACTACATCCGCTTCCCGGATCTGGACACGCTGAAGCAGATCGTCGACGTCCACTTCCCCGGCATCAAGCCCGACCTCCTGCGCGCTGCACTCACGACCTTCTTCGAAGTGCGCGAGACACCCGGCCTCAAGAAGAAGCCATCCACATCCGAGGTGCTCGACTGGATCCGTCTGCTGGTAGCCGAGGATGTCGATCCCGCCGATCTGCGCGGCGACGCCAAGAACGCGCTGCCGAAGCTTCATGGCGCGCTTCTGAAGAACGAGCAGGACGTGCATCTTTTCGAGCGGCTTGCCTTCATGGCTCGCCGTTAAAGATCTTGCGCGAGCAGTAAGACTGGCCGAGGTGAAAGGCGCAGCAGGTGTTCATTTCCTTCTTCCTTGAGCTCAAGGCGGCAAAGGTTCCGGTATCGCTCCGCGAATATCTGAGCCTTCTGGAAGCGCTGAAGGCCGACATCATCACCTATGATGTCGAGGGCTTCTACTATCTTTCCCGCGCGACGCTGGTGAAGGACGAGCGACACCTCGACCGTTTCGACCAGGTGTTTTCGCATGTCTTCAAGGGGCTGGAAGGGCTCGAAGGGGCTGACATTCTGAGCCCCGAGAACCTGCCGGAAGAGTGGCTGCGCAAGCTCGCCGAAAAGCACCTCACCGAGGAAGAAAAGAAGCTGATCCAGTCGCTCGGCGGTTTCGATAAGCTCATGGAAACGCTCAAGAAGCGGCTGGAGGAGCAGAAGGAGCGCCATCAGGGCGGCTCCAAGTGGATCGGCACCGCCGGCACCTCACCCTTCGGGGCCTATGGCTACAATCCGGAAGGCGTGCGGATCGGCCAGGACGGAAGCCGCAACCGTCGCGCCGTAAAGGTCTGGGACAAACGCGAATTCCGCAATTTCGACGACACGGTGGAGCTCGGCACGCGTAACATCAAGGTGGCGCTGAAACGGTTGCGCCGCTGGGTTCGCGATGGCGCGCAGGAAGAATTCGACCTGCCCGGCACGATCCAGTCCACCGCGGAACATGGCTATCTCGACGTGCGCACGCGGCCGGAGCGTCGCAATGCGGTGAAGCTGCTCATGTTCTTCGACGTGGGTGGCTCGATGGACGACCATATCCGCACAATCGAGGAACTGTTCTCGGCTGCACGGTCCGAGTTCAAGCACATGGAATATTTCTACTTCCACAATTGTCTTTACGAAGGCGTTTGGAAGGACAACCGACGACGCCGTGCGGAAGTCACGTCGACAATGGACCTGCTGCACAAGTATGGCTCCGACTACAAGGTGATCTTCGTCGGCGATGCATCGATGAGCCCCTACGAGATCCGCGAAGCAGGCGGTTCGGTCGAGCACTGGAACGCCGAGCCGGGGTGGGTCTGGCTGCGGCGGGCGCAGCAGCAGTGGCCTCACAGCATCTGGCTCAATCCGGTGCAGGAGGACGCCTGGAAATATACCGCTTCGATCGGAATGATCCGCCAGCTCTTCGACGGCCGCATGTACCCGCTGACGCTGCGCGGGCTGGAAGCCGCCACCCGGGAACTTTCGCGAAAGAGCTGAGACTCCGCAAAACACCAAATCCGCAATCGCGTTTACTTGACAAAGTCTCCGCAAGACTGAGCAATACAGGACATTGACTCAGAGATCTCGGGAGGGGAACTTGGACTCTGTCAGCGGAAAGGTGGCAATCGTCACCGGCTCAAGCAGCGGTATCGGTCTGGGAATTGCACGGGAACTGGCTAAGGCCGGGGCCATTGTCATTCTCGCAGCGCGGCGGGCCGACCGGCTTGCTGAAATCGCCGAAGAAATCGCGGCGGCGGGCGGACGGGCCCATGCGATTCCAACTGACGTGACCCAGGAGGAGGATGTGCTGGCCCTTTTCAGCGAGACGGAGCGGCTGGCGGGTACTCCTGACATTCTCGTCAACAATGCCGGCATTGCCGATGACAAGGCGATCGATGAGCTGTCGCTGGAACGCTGGCGCGAGGTGATGGACGCCAACCTGACATCCGCCTTCCTCTGCTCCCGCGAGGCGTTCCGGGTGATGAAGCAGAAAGGCGGCGGCCGGATCATCAACATCGGGTCGCTTTCCGCGAAGGTCCCGCGGGCCCACTCCATCGCCTACAACGCAAGCAAGTTTGCGATCGAAGGGCTTGCCCGCTCGCTTGCGCTGGACGGCCGGGATTTCAACGTCACCGCTACGACGCTGCATCCGGGATCAACGGTCAGTTCACTCGTGCCAGGCGTGACCGAGCATCTCAAAGAGAACGTGATCGATCCAGCCTATCTCGGACGCTATGTCGTGCTGATGGCGAGCCTGCCGCCGGAGATCGCCGTGCTCGACACGACGATCCTGCCGGTGAAGGTGCCCTTCCTCGGACGGGGGTAACCTTACCCCTCCTGCCCCATCTTGCCGGGATTCATGATGCCCAGGGGATCAAGCGCCTGCTTGATGCGCTTCATGACATCGACCGCATCGCCATGCTCCTTGCGCATGAACTTGAGCTTGCCGATGCCAATACCATGCTCGCCACTTGCCGTGCCGCCCACAGCCAGCGCGCGCTCCAGCATGCGGTCGGCCAGCCGCTCGGCTTCCGCATAATCTTCCGGCTTCTCGGGATCGATGAGATAAGCGGTGTGGAAGTTGCCGTCGCCCACATGGCCGATCACCTGACCTGTGAGGAAGGAAGCAGCGATATCCTCGCTCGCAGCGACGATGCTTTCGGCAAGGCGAGAAATCGGGACGCAGATATCGCCGCCATAAACTTCGCAACCCGGCTTCAGGGCTCTCGCAGCCCACAATGCGTCGTGGCGGGCCTGCCAGAGCTTCGTGCGCTCGTCCGCGTCGGTCGACCACTTGAAGCCAGTGCCGTTGTGGTTAGCGGAAATCTCCTCGGCGATCTGCGACTGCTCGGCCACCCAGGCCGGCGTGCCGTGGAACTCGAAGAAGAGCGTCGGTGCGACCTGAAGGTCGAGCTTTGAATAGGCATTCACGCCGCCGATGGCGACCTTATCGAGAAACTCCACTCGGGCGACAGGAATGCCGTACTGGACGCATTCGATCACCGTCTCCACCGCGCTCTGCACGTCCGGGAAGGCGCAGATGGCAGAGGAAACCATTTCCGGGATCGGATGCAGGCGCACGGTCAGCTCGGTGATGAAGCCGAGCGTGCCTTCGGAACCCACGTAAAGATGCGTCAGGTCGTAGCCAGTCGCCGACTTCTTGGCGCGCGACCCGGTATGGATCACCGTGCCATCGGGCGTGACGACGCGCAGCGCCAGGATGTTTTCGCGCATGGTGCCGTAGCGCACAGCGGTGGTGCCACTGCCGCGCGTGGAAGCCATGCCGCCGATCGTTGCATCCGCACCCGGATCAATCGGGAACATCAGGCCCGTCGCACGCAGCGCAGTGTTCAACTGCTTGCGCGTGACGCCCGGTTCCACCACCGCGAGCATATCCTCCGGCCGGATCTCGATGATCCGGTTCATGTCGCGGGTGCTGACGGTAACGCCGCCCTTCACCGGAATGATGTGGCCATCGAGCGACGAAACCGCGCCCACGGGGATGATCGGAACGAGGTTTTCGGCGCAGACGCGCACGATGCTGGCCACCTCTTCCTCGTTCTGCGGGAAGGCTACCGCATCCGGCAGCACGGCGGGAAACCGCGACAGGTCGCGACTATGGTGTTCGCGCACGGACTGGGACGTAACCAGCCTGTCGGCAAGGATTGTTTTCAGGCCTTCAAGCGCCTGCTCAGTTGTTCTTGTTGTTGTTGTGCTCATGTTAATTGCCCCTCAGCCGGTCAGGTGAAGCTATGGTATCGCGAGGCCGCAAGTTCCTTGCAGGTAATGAATTCCAGCAACACCGGAACCCCTCTTTGCGTCTGCTCGATACCACGTCTTATGGCTGGCACAATGTCTTCGGGCCGGGTTATCCTCTCCCCATAACCGCCCAGGGCTGCGGCAAACTGTGCATAGTTGCCGGAGATATCGGTCGCCCTGTACTTCTTCGTTGCCGCCTCCATGATGGGCAGTTCCATGGCCATGCTGAAGTTGTTTAGCAAAACGGAGAGGATCGGGATCCGCTCGCGCACGGCCGTCTCGAAATCCATGCCGGTAAAGCCGATCGCAGCGTCGCCCCACACGTTGATGCAGAGCTTTTCAGGATGGGCGAGCTTTGCGCCCATCGCGAGGCCCAGCCCGTAGCCCAGCTGCGTGGTCTTGCCCCAGCCAATGTATGTAAGCGGCTCTTTCGAGACCCAGAAGGGTGAGAGCTGGTCGCGCGGACTGCCCGCATCATGGGTGATGATCGTGTTCGCCACGTCCACCGTCTTCTGAAGGTCCCACAGGACACGGTAAGGCGAAAGCGGAGCTTCGTTCGAGGTGAGCTTCGGCATCCACTCCTTCAGCCATGCCGCCCGCACGCGGGCGATTTCGTCAGCCACATAGGTCCAGGACCTCGGGGAGGTTCCGCGCCTCTCCAGTTCCGCCAGCATCGCTTCAAGGATGAGGGCTGCATCGCCCACCAGAGCGACCTCCGCCTCGATGTCCTTGTTGATGTGATCGGCGGCGAGCGTGCCGTGGATCACGCGCTTGCCGCGCGGCATGGCGACGCCGAAGGACGTCTCGGTGAACGAACAGCCGATGCCGAAGATCACGTCTGACTGATCGAGGAACTGCCGGACGGCAAGCGGCACCGCCGCTCCACCGGCGCCGAGTGCCAGCGGGTGATCCTCGGGAAAGGCGCTCTTGCCTTCAAGGCTGGTGCAGACCGGGATAGCCAGCCGCTCCGCCAGCGCCCGCAGCTGGGGCCAGGCCTTGGCGTAGTGGATGCCCTGCCCCGCATAAAGAACGGGCTTTCTCGCCTCCAGAAGCAGGTCCACGGCAGCAACAACCGCTTTTGGATCCGGACCGCTGCGGGTGGTCACCACAGGCCGGTAGTTCAGCGGCCCAGGCACCTCTTCGTTCCAGATGTCGTTCGGAATTTCGACCAGCACCGGCGCCTTCACGCCATTGCGCAGACGCGAGAACGCGCGACGAAGGATGTTTGGTATGTCGGCTGGAACGTTGATCGGCTCGGCGGACTTGGTGACGTCCCGCATGGAAATCGACGCATTGTAGTTGGGCTCTATATGCGCGAGCCGCCGCGGATAACCGCCAGGCATCACCAGGACGGGGACGGACTCTCCATAGGCCTGCGCAATGCCGCCGTAGGAGTTTTCCGTGCCGGGCCCGAGCTGCATGACGAACACGCCGATCTTCTCGCCGGAACTCAGGCGCGAGATGGCATCGGCCATGTGGATGCCGGTGCGCTCCTGCCGCACGATGATCGGCCTCACGTCAGCTTCGGCGGCATGTTCGAGCAGATGATTGACCGGATAGCCAATCACCATCTCCACTCCCTCGCGCTTCAATATTTCAATGATGGCTTCCCCGACCTTCACCCGTTTCTCCTCCCATGGCGAATGTGGCATTGCAGTATGATCGCTTTAATGGGTGATTGTCCATCCGTGTATGCACGATCACTGTTTCACATCATTTCGAATGAACTACGCAACGAACCTTGCGGACAGGATTAACTCGCATCAAAACTAGGGAGTTGACCAATCTTTCCGGAGAGACTTGTGTATATCAGTATCCTGTGCTGATATTTGCGGGTGAAGACTTTCACAATAGGTTCGCGGGATGTGTGGAGGAATGCACTCGCGACGGGGAGGAAGAATGTATACACGAATTGTTTCTGCAATGGCACTTGCCCTTGCATCTGCGCATTCCGTGCATGCCGCTGAAGTCGAGCTTACACTTTCCCACTGGGTGCCCGGCACGCATCCACTTCAGGTGCTCGGCATGGAACCATGGGCCGAGTCCATCAAGGAAGCTTCTAACGGCCGCATCGAGATCACCATCTATCCGGCCATGCAGCTGGGTGCTGCCGCCGACCACTATGACATGGCGCGCGACGGCGTCGTCGACATCGGCTTCATCAATCCCGGCTACCAGCCTGGACGATTCCCGATCCTGGCGGCTGCGGAACTTCCCTTCCTGTTCGCCAATGCCAAGGCTGGTGTTGCGGCGCTGACGGAATGGTACAAGCCCTATTCCGAAAAGGAGATGGCCGACACCTATTTCTGCATGGCGCTGAGCCATGACCCGGGCACGTTCCACAGCACCTCGCAGATCCTGGTGCCGGAAGACGTGAAGGGCAAGAACGTGCGTCCGGCAAATGCCACGGAAGCGCGTTTCGTGAACCTGCTTGGCGGTGCTTCCGTCCAGGTCTCGGCAGCGGAAAGCCGCGAAGTGCTCGCCAAGGGTGCTGCGGAAATGACCCAGTCGCCGTGGGAATCCCTCTACATCTTCGGCGTGGATTCCATCGTCACCCACCACCTCGACATGCCGCTCTACGCCTCCATCAACGCGTTCATCTTCAACAAGGGCAAGCTCGACGGCATGTCCCCGGAGGATCGCAAGGTGATCGAAGATCACTGCACGCCGGAATGGGCGGAGAAGATGTCTTCGGGCTGGGCCGACGCGGAAGCAAAGGGCCGCGAGAAGATCGCCGCCGATCCGAAACACACGATGCACAAACCCGATGAAGCACAGGTGCAATTGTGGAAGGACGCGGCCGCACCGCTGACCGATGAGTGGAAAGCCACCATCAGCAAGACCGGGGCAGATCCGGAGCCGATGCTTGAAGGGCTGATTACTGCCCTGAAAGAGCGCAACTCCTACGCGGGCGAATAAGCCTACGGGCACTGCTTGCCCTTCACAGGAGCCCATCACCGCCTGTCACGGCATATGCCGTGGCAGGCACATCAGGATGTGTCTTCCGAGACAAGGGCAAGTATTCGCCACCCACAGTCTCGATTTCCCGACGAAGATTGCACTTCCGCGCTGGTGACACGGAGAAGAGCATGAAGAATATCCTGGAACGGTTCTGCACCAGCGTCGAGCTGGTTGCAGGCATTCTGCTGGGACTCTGCACACTGCTCATCGTAGCCTCAACTGCCGGACGATACCTTTTTTCCTGGGCCGTGCCGGACGCTTTCGACATTTCGCGCCTGCTGATCGGTGCCTGCATCATGTGGGGCTTTGCCTCCGTATGCTACCGGGGCGGGCAGATCGCAGTCGATATAGTCTGGGAGATGCTTCCGCGCGCCGGCAAGATTGCGCTCGATCTGTTCGCCTGGGCTAGCCTGTTCTTCTTCACGATACTGCTCACGGCCATGACCTATACGCGCGTCGTCAGCGCCTTCAGAAGCAACGAAAGCACATTTGACCTGCGCATCCCTGTCTGGCCCATGCTGGGGCTGCTCTGGCTCGGCTGCGCGGCGAGCGTGATCACGCTCATCTTCGCCTTCGCCCGCGTGCGCGCCGGGCGTGATATCCATCTACCTTCGGAGCCACACGAATGAGCACAGGTGACCTGACCGCGATCATCGGGTTTATCGCGATGTTCGTGCTGATGGCGCTGCGCGTGCCCATCGGCATTGCCATGGGACTGGTCGGCGTCTTCGGGTTTGCCTCCGTGCGCGGTCTGATGCCGGCGCTCAACCTGCTGACGACCTCGCCGCTGCGCGTCGTCACCGATTTCAATCTGACGCTCGTTCCCTTCTTCGTGCTGATGGGCGTGTTCGCCACCAATTCGGGCATGTCGCGCGAACTTTTCCGGACCGGCAACGCATGGCTCGGCTCGCTTCGCGGTGGATTGGCGCTCGCCACGATCTCCGCCTGCGCAGGCTTTGCCGCGATCTGCGGAAGCTCCGTCGCAACAGCCGCAACGATGACCCGCATCGCCCTGCCAGAAATGCGCGCTGCGGGTTACCATGACGGCACATCCACGGGCATCGTAGCGGCGGGCGGTACACTCGGCATCCTGATCCCGCCTTCGGTGGTCATGGTGATCTACGCCTATCTGACCGAAACCGACGTGGGACAACTCTTCATCGCCGGCATCATACCCGGGCTGATGGCGACGCTGATGTACATGGCAGCCGTGGTGCTCGCCCATGGGAAGGGCCTGCCTTCCGGCACCCGCTTCGACCTTCGCGAAGCCATCCATTCGCTCAAGGATGTCTGGGCCGTCATCCTGCTCTTCATCGCCGTCATCGGCGTGATCTACATGGGTATCGCGACGCCAACCGAAGCCGCCGCCGTCGGTGCGTTCACCACCATGATCATCGGAATCGCCCGCGGACGCCTCAACACGCGGAAGATCCTCGACAGCCTGGTAGAAGCGCTGCGGACCTCGGTGGTGCTCTATACGGTGCTGATCGGCGCGATGCTGTTTGGCTATTTCCTTGCCATCACGCAATCGCCCCAAAAGCTTACAAACCTGCTCGTGGCGCTCGATTTCGGACCCTATGGCACGCTGGCGCTCATCCTCATCGTCTTCCTGATCGCCGGGGCACTCATGGACGAGATGGCGATGATCGTCCTGCTCCTGCCGATCGTCTTCCCGGTCATCATGAAGCTCGGGTTCGACCCGGTATGGTTCGGTGTCATTCTTGTGACCTGCTGCCAGCTCGGCATGATCATGCCGCCAGTGGGTATCAATGTCTTCGTGATCAATTCCATAGCCAAGGACGTGAAGCTCACGACCATCTACCGTGGTGTCGGGCCGTTCATCATTACGGACATTCTCCGGCTGATCCTGCTCGTGATGTTCCCGGCCATCGTCCTCTGGCTGCCCATGACGATGCGGTGAGACCATGAACCCACCAGCTTTAAGACCGCTCTGCCAGATCCGCGCCGATCTCGGCACTCCCATGGAGCGAGGAAGCGGCAAGGGCGCGCGCTGGCGCACCATCCCGATCATCGGCGGGACAGTCGAGGGCGAGCGGCTTTCCGGGACTGTGATGAATCTCGGCGCCGACTGGCAGACGGTGCACGAGGACGGCTACGCCGAACTCGATACGCGCTACGCGATCGAAACGCATGACGGCGCGATCGTGGACGTGCGCAACTTCGGCATCCGGCACGGACCGGAAGAGGTGCTGGCGCGCATAGCGGCGGGCGAAACGGTCGATCCTGCGCTCTACTACATGCGCACCCACCCGCGACTGCACAGCGGCGACCCGCGCTATCAGTGGCTCAACCGCACCATCTTCATCGGCACCGGTCAGCGCCTGGCCAACAGCGTGCTGATCGAGATTTTCGAAGTGCTGTGAGGGCGGCGGCATTTCCGCCGCCTCACCAATTTACCTACGCCAGGTGGATCGTCTTGGTCTCGATGTAGTTCTCGAGGCCCTCGGGTCCGCCTTCCCGGCCCATGCCCGACTGCTTGTAGCCGCCGAAGGGATGCTTCGGGTCAACGATCATTGCGTTAACCGTCACGCTGCCGGTCCGCATGCGGCGCGCCACACGATAGCCGCGCTCCACGTCCGCGCTGAAGACTGCGCCACTCAGGCCGTATACCGTGTCATTCGCCTTGCGGACGGCGTCATCCTCATCCTTGTAGGTGATGACGGACACGACCGGCCCGAAGATCTCCTCCTGGAAGATCTTCATGTGCGGTTCGACATCGGTGAAGACCGTCGGTTCGATGAAATAGCCCCGGTCGATGCCCGCCGGACGGCCGCCGCCGCAGGCGATCCTGGCGCCTTCCTGACGGCCTGCCTGGATATAGCCTTCCACGCGGCGCAGCTGGCGCTCCATCGTAAGCGGGCCCATCTGCGTCTCGGGGCTGAACGGGTCGCCAACCTTGATCTGCGAGACCGCGCCCAGGAACATGTCGAGGAATTCCTGTTTACGCCTTTCGGGCACGAGGATGCGCGTCAGCGAGAAGCAAACCTGCCCGGTGATTGGCATCGAGTAAATCATCAGCCACGGCAGTGCTTTGGCGAAATCCGCATCGTCCAGCAGGACCGCGGCAGACTTTCCGCCAAGCTCCAGACTGACGCGCGCAAGCCGTTCCGAGCAGACGGCAGCGATGTGCTTACCGGCAGCCGTACTGCCCGTGAAGGCCACCTTGTCGATGCCCTTGTGGCGGACAAGATAGTCGCCGCTTTCGCGACCGGCCGGGACGAGGTTGAAGACGCCCTTCGGAATGCCGGCCTTCTCGATGCATTCGGCGAGGATGTAGGCTTCCAGCGGCGTCTCGGGCGAAGGCTTTGCCACCATGGTGCAGCCCGCGGCCAGCGCGGCCGAGACCTTGTAGGAAAGCAGCACGAGCGGCGCGTTCCATGGCGTGATCGCCGCGCAGACGCCGACCGGCTCCTTGACCACGCGCACCTTGCCGCCATCATCGCGGCTGCGCTCATCGACGAACGGGTAGGTTTCGGCGAGATCGGCATAGTAGTTGAAGAGCGTGGGGTTCTGCCCGACGAGCTTCTTCGTCAGCATGATGGGTGCGCCGACCTGCAGCGTCCAGGCGCCGGCGATATCATCCAACCGCTCCTCCAGAAGCGACGCAACCTTGCGGAGATAGCCTGCGCGTTCAGCCGAGCTCATGCGGGGCCACGGACCATTGTCGAAGGCTTCGCGGGCGGCGGCGACCGCGGCTTCCATGTCCGCCTCACTTGCCTCCGGGTAGCTGAAGAGCAGCTCTTCCGTGACCGGAGAGACCACGTCGAGGGTCTTGCCCGATTTCGGGGCGACCCATTCCCCATTGATGAAGAACCTGTCCGGCGCCTTCGGCGCGACGTCCCTGGCAACCACGTTCATGTCCGTCCTCCTCCAAAAGACTTTTTGCCGTCGATAGCGACGGCCAGTGTCATACGGCTCAGGCTGCCCGGCTCCTCCTCCGGTTGCGCAGCCCAGCCCCCTCAACACCCTAAGTTACAAGCGCCAGCCCAGGCAACTGCTTCATCAGGCTGCTGTCTTCCTTCAGCGCGTGCTCAAGATTGCTGCGCGTCAGGTTTGCATGGTCGCGCGCCAGTGCCTCCGCCCGCGTTCCTTCCCGCTTCGCTATGGCTTGGACGATGGCCCGGTGGTGTTCATGCGCCATACGCAGCGAATGATGCAGGAAGTCCGCCCGCTCCTGCAGGAAGGCTGACGGCGAGGCGAACGGCAGGCGCGCCGTGCGCTCCACCTCGCGCTTCACCATAGGACTGCCGCAGAGGCCGGCGAGCGCTTCATGAAAGGCTGCATTCAGTTCGCGGTAGCGGTCGAAATCAACATCGTTCCAGCCGGGACCGAAACAGGCGTCAAGCTGCTCAACGAGCGACTGGATGTGCGCCATGTCCGCCGGTGCAACGCCACGTTCAGCGGCAAGGCGAGCCGCCGTGCCCTCCATGACCCCCCGCAGCTCGATCGCATCCACCACATCGGCAAAGCTGAAGGTGCGCACCACGAAGCCGCCGCTGTTGACACGCTCCAACAGACCCTCTTCCGACAGGCGCAGAAGCGCCTCGCGCACAGGCGTACGCGA
The DNA here is from genome assembly GCF_014641695.1 of Nitratireductor aestuarii. Taxonomy (GTDB): domain Bacteria; phylum Pseudomonadota; class Alphaproteobacteria; order Rhizobiales; family Rhizobiaceae; genus Chelativorans; species Chelativorans aestuarii. The sequence continues at coordinate 74,650 of NZ_BMIF01000004.1, forward strand.
GATGTTGAGCATCTCCGTCAGCGGAACCTCGAACAGCCGCATGCCGGCAGCCAGTTCGCCGCTCAGGATCTTTTTCCTCAGCTCCGTCAAGGCGCGCATGGCGTGCGTTTTGCCGGTGTTCTGTTCCATGGATCAACTGCCCTTCTACGATGCTCCAAGTATACACTCAGCAGCCGGGGAAGCAATTTCATTTCGGCGACTTGATCCGCAACACCAACAGCAATTTCAACTAATTATAAGCGGTCAGTCCGTTGATACTTGTCGGAGAAGCAACTTCCTGTGAGGACGAGCTGTACACATGGAGGCTAATTCAGCGTCTTTGCTTCGACGGCACCCGCAAATGCTGTAACCTCGCAGATGAATCAGACGCGTTGGTGAGGAGTGACGATGCCCCTGTTCCCCGGCTTCAGCGAAGTGGATATCGAAACCGAGGGCGTGCGGGTTCACGCCCGTGTCGGCGGCAGCGGCGAGCCGCTGCTGTTGCTGCACGGTTATCCTCAGACCCATGCGATGTGGCATCCGATCGCCGCAGAACTCGCCCGAACCTACACCGTTGTGGCCGCTGACCTGCGCGGTTATGGCGAATCCGTCGCGCATGAGAAGGACTTTACCTTCCGCGCCATGGCCCGAGACCAGGTGCGGCTAATGGAGCAACTGGGGCACAAGCAATTCCATGTCGTCTCGCATGACCGGGGTGCGCGGACTGCGCACAGGATGGTGCTCGACCATCCCGCGAGCGTTAAGTCCCTCGTTCTGCTCGACATCCTGCCAACGGTGGAAGTCTGGCGGCTGATGGATGCCTGGCTCGCACGGAAATACTACCACTGGACCTTCCTGGCGCATCCAAGCGACATGCCCCAAAGGCTGCTCAACAGCGAACCGCTGACATATCTGCGCGCCACACTTGCAGGACTTGGCGGGCTCAACATCTTTGCGCCGGAAGCAATGGCCGAATACGAGCGGGCAGCGCAGAAGCCCAGTGTCGTCGAGGCCTGGTGCGGCGACTATCTGGCCGGCGCGACAACCGATCTCGATCATGATCGCGCCGACGTTGGCAGCATCAGCGATATTCCCTGCCTCGTACTCTGGGGAGACAAGGGCGTCGTGGGAAAGCAGGTCAATCCTCTGGAAACCTGGCGGCAATGGTTCGCAAATGTGAGCGGCCATGCGCTCGACACCGGGCATTTTCTGGTGGAAGAGAAGCCGGAAGAGGTTTTGGAAGCCGTGCGGCAGCACCTTGCGGCTGCAACAGCAGGCTGACCGGCAGAAGCGGAGCTCCCTACACGAAAGCCGCAGAGACCCGCCAGACGAACTCTAGTCTGTTAGGACGATGCTCCAAAACCCCTCCCGAGTGAAGCTTTTGAAAGCCCGGTTCCCAATGGGAACGTGCGAAAACAAGAGACACCAGGATAGGCCAACAGGTCTTATCGGGAGGGAAAAAGGATGGGAAAGAAACTTTTCGCAACCACCGCACTTGCTCTGCTGACGCTGGCTGCACCCGCGCTTGCAGCTGACGGCGTGATCAAGATCGGCGTGCTGAACGACCAGAGCACGTCTTTCTCGGCGCTCGGCGGTTCCGAGGTCGTGACTGCAACCGAGCTCGCCGTGAAGGATTACGGTGGCGAGGCGCTCGGCAAGAAGATCGAGATCATCTCCGCCGACCACCAGAACAAGCCGGAAGTCGGTCTCTCCATTGCGCGCCAGTGGATCGAGCAGGAGAACGTCGACGCCATCGTCGACATGGCGAACTCCGCGATCGCGCTCGGCGTCAACACGCTGATCGGCGAGAACAAGCGCGTTGGCCTCTTCGTTTCTCCGCTGACCGATCGTCCTACCGAAGCTGACTGCAACGGCTACGTCACCAGCTGGGCCTACGACGCCTACTCCACCTTCACCAGCCCGGTTAAGGCACTGTCGGCTGACGGCGTGAAGAAGTTCTTCATCCTGTCGCCGGACTACGAAGCCGGCAAGGTTCAGGAAGCCACCGTCGAGGACGCGATCAACGCTTCTGGCGGTGAGGTCATGGGCAAGGTTCGCGCTCCGCTCGGCACCACCGACTTCTCGTCCTACCTCCTTCAGGCGCAGTCCTCCGGCGCTGAGGCTCTCATCCTCAACGTCAACGGCCCGGAACTGGTCAACGCCATGAAGCAGGCGCAGGAATTCGGCCTCAAGGATCAGGGCATCCGTCTCGCTGCAGGCATCCTGCACCAGTCCGACGTTCGCGCGATCGGCGTTGAGGCACTGCAGGGCGTGCAGGTTGCTGTTCCGTGGTTCTGGAACCTCGACGACAACTCCCGCAAGTTCGGCGAAGACATGAAGGCGATCACCGGCAAGATGCCCGGCTGGGTTGCCGCAGGCGCCTACTCTGCCGTCTCGACCTACCTGAAGGCTGTAGACCAGGCTGGCACCGACGATGCCGACAAGGTTCTTGAAGCCATCCGCGGCATGGAGATCAACGACATGTTCGCGCACAACGCGAAGCTGTTCCCGAACGGCCGTCTGATCCACGACATGTTCCTCGCCGAGGTCAAGGCTCCGGCTGATGTCAAGGAAGGCGAGGACTACTTCAACCTCGTCGCGACTGTTCCGGCCACGGAAGCCTTCAAGCCGCTGTCCGAGACCGCATGCCCGCTGGTCAACAAGAGCTAAGGGCAAGCCCGTTTAGTCAATAATGCAGAGGCAGCGCCAGGCCACACGGCTTCGGCGCTGCCTCCGCCCATCCTCACAGATCGGTGCAAACCAGGTCGGGGCGAGCCATGCGCGGTTATATGATTTTTGAGATTGAGATCACGGATCAGGACGCCTGGGAAGAATACCGCAGGAAGGCTGGCCCGATGATGGCCGCCGCGGGCGGGAAGTTCCTGTTTGCGAGCCAGACGATCGAGCCTCTGGAGGGCGGCTGGAACCCTCCATCGATCTCCGTGGTGGAGTTTCCAAGCTTTGAGGCGGCACACGAATTCTACCATTCCGAAGCCTACAAGGAGATGATCGCCCTGCGCCAACGTGCAAGCCGCGGCCGAGGCATCCTCGTGGGCAGCAATCCACTTCCGGAGCCAACTACATCATGAACACGGTGCCCGAAGACTACATCATCGAAGCCCAAGGGCTATCCAAGCACTTCCACGGATTTGCCGCGGTACAGGACGTCAATCTCAAGATCCGCCGGCATTCCATCCACGCTCTGATCGGGCCGAACGGCGCCGGAAAGACCACTGTCTTCAACCTGCTGACCAAGTTTCTCCAGCCGACTGCCGGAACGATCCGCTTCAATGGCAGGGATATCACGAACGTGAAGCCCGCCGAGATCGCCCGGCAGGGGCTCGTCCGCTCATTCCAGATTTCGGCCGTCTTTCCGCGCATGACCGTGCGCGAGAACGTACGCATCGCGCTGCAGCGCAAGCTCGGCACGGCCTATCATTTCTGGAAAAGCGTGAGCACGCTCTCCGTACTGGACGACCGCGTCGACGAGTTGCTCGACTCCGTCGGCCTCCGTTCCTTCGCCGACTATAGCGCAGCCGAGCTCCCCTATGGCCGCAAGCGCGTGCTGGAGCTGGCCACGACGCTGGCGCTCGAACCCGAAATGCTGCTGCTCGACGAGCCCACCTCCGGCCTCGGCCATGAAGACGTGGACCGCGTGGCCGCACTCATCCGCAAGGTTTCCGCCAACCGCACCGTGCTGATGGTGGAACACAATCTCTCGGTCGTCTCGTCGCTTTCCGATCGGATCACGGTGCTCGCCGCCGGCCGCATCCTCGCCGAAGGCAATTACGAGACCGTTTCGCGCGATCCGCGCGTGATCGAGGCATATATCGGGGGTACCGATGACGAATAACAATACTCCCCTGCTGGAACTGAAGGATCTCCACGCCTGGTACGGGGAAAGCAAGGCTCTGCACGGCGTGAACTTCGGCATCCGCGAGGGTGAGGTTCTGACGCTGCTCGGACGCAACGGCGCGGGCAAGACGACGACGCTCCGCTGCATCATGGGTCTTCTGCGCCGCAAGACCGGTCAGATTCTGCTCAGCGGCGAGGACGTCACCAACCAGAATCCGGAAGGAATTGCCCAGCGCGGCATCGCCTATTGCCCGGAGGAGCGCGGCATCTTCTCCAGCCTCAACGTGGCCGAGAACTTCTACCTGCCACCGGTCATTGCACCGGGCGGCATGAAGGACGAAGAAATCTTCGAGCTCTTCCCCAACATCAAGCGTCGCTGGACCAGCCAGGGCACCAAGCTTTCAGGCGGTGAGCAGCAGATGCTGGCGATTGGCCGCATCCTGCGCACCGGCGCCAAGGTGCTGCTGCTGGATGAACCGACCGAAGGCCTTGCACCGGTGATCATCAAGCAGATCGCCACGGTCATCAGGGCGCTCAAGGCACGTGGCTTCACCATCATCCTGGTGGAACAGAACTTCCGGTTCGCCTCCAAGCTTGCCGACCGCTACTGCATCGTGGAGCACGGGCGCGTGGTGGAGACCTTCAGCCATGGTGAACTGGCTGACAATACCAAGAAAATTGAGGCCTACCTGGGAGTTTGATGCATCATGATGGAGCTTATCGGTGTTCCACCCGCCCTCTTGATGGGACAACTTCTTATCGGTCTCATCAACGGGTCTTTCTACGCAATGCTGAGCCTTGGCGTCGCCATCATCTTTGGCATGCTGCGGATCGGTAACTTCGTTCACGGCGCCCAGTACATGATGGGCGCCTTCGGCGCATGGTATCTGGTCAACCTGCCTGACCTGTTCCCGAGCCTCGGCCTGCCATCTCTCGGCTACTTCTGGGCGCTGATCCTTGTGCCGCTTGCAGTCGGTGCCATCGGCGCGCTGATGGAGTGGATCTTCATCCGCCGCGTCTATCACCTCGAACATGCCTACGGCCTTCTTCTGACGGTTGGTCTTGCGATGGTCATCGAGGGCCTGTTCAACGTGCGCTACGGCGCTGCCGGCCAGCAATACGGCGTGCCGGAGTTCTTCAAGGGCGGCACCAACCTCGGCTTCATGTTCTTGCCCTACTACCGCGCGTGGGTGATCGTGGTGGCCATTGCCGTCTGCTTTGGAACCTGGTTCCTGATCGAGCGCACGAAGCTGGGCGCCTATCTGCGCGCCGCCACCGAAAACCCTGATCTCGTCCGCGCGTTCGGCATCAATGTGCCGCGCATGCTGATGCTGACCTACGCTTTCGGCGTTGGCCTTGCGGGCTTTGCCGGGGTGATGGCCGCACCGATCTATCAGGTGGGTCCGCAAATGGGCCAGAACATCATCATCATCATTTTCGCGGTGGTGGTGATCGGCGGCATAGGCTCCATCTTCGGCGCGATCATCTCGGGCCTTATGCTCGGCGTGATCGAAGGTCTGACCAAGGTATTCTGGCCGGAAGCTTCCTCAACCGTGATCTTCGTGATCATGGCGATCGTGCTGGTGTTCCGCCCGGCCGGCCTGTTCGGCAAGGAAACCACTGCTCATGCGGTGACGGACCTCTCGTCCGGACGCAGCGGAAGTTTCCTTGAAAACGGCCGCATCTGGTTCTTCATTCTCGCTGCCATCGGCGTCGTGCTGCCCTTCACGGTCTACCCGATCTTCGCGATGAAGATCCTGTGCCTGGCGCTCTTCGCGCTCGCCTATAACCTGGTGTTCGGTTACGTCGGCCTGCTCGCCTTTGGTCACGCGGCCTTCTACGGTACGTCGGCCTATGTCACGGCTCATGCCGCTGCTGTCTGGGGTCTGCCGCCGGAGCTCTGCCTGCTGCTTGGCGTCGTGGCAGCCACGGCAATCGGTGCGCTGTTCGGTGCACTCGCCATCCGCCGTCAGGGTCTCTACTTCGCGATGATTACGCTGGCGCTTGCACAGATCGTCTACTTCTACGTGATCCAGGCGCCCTGGACGCACGGTGAAGACGGCATCCAGAACGTGCCGCGCGGCATGCTGTTCGGCCTCATCGACCTGCGCAACTCGATGAACATGTACTTCGTGACGCTCGTCGTGTTCCTCGCAGGCTTTGCCTTCGTCTACCGCATCATCAACTCGCCCTTCGGTCAGACGCTGAAGTCGGTCCGCGAGAACGAGCCGCGCGCCATTTCGCTCGGCTACTCGACGAACCAGTTCAAGCTGATCGCCTTCACCCTCTCGGCCATGCTGTCGGGTGTTGCGGGCGGCGTGAAGGCAATTGTCTTCCAGATCGCATCCATCTCGGACGTGTTCTTCATGACCTCTGCGGATGCGCTGCTGATGACGCTGATCGGTGGCGTCGGTACGCTGCTCGGCCCGGTCGTCGGCGCGGCGATCGTGGTGACGCTGCAGAACAAGCTCGCCTACTTCGGCGCCTGGGTAGTGGTGATGCAGGGCGCGATCTTCGTCCTCTGCGTGCTCTTCCTGCGCAAGGGCGTGGTCGGCACGCTGCAGGAATTCCTCGCCAATCGCGAGGCGCGCAAGCGTGTTGCGACTGAGGCTCCCGCCAAGGCTGAAACGAAGGTGGCGCAATGAGCAAGCCCTGCACGGTCGTCGTGGGAATGGGTCCCGGCCTTGGCCGGGCCCTCGTCAAGAAGTTCGCAGAGGAAGGCCACGCCGTGGCCTTCGTCGGACGGCGCGAGGCTGAAATCCGTCGCCATGAAGCGGAGCTCCGGGCCGAAGGGCTGGATGTTACCGGCTTTCCGGGCGATGCAGGTTCGCAGGAAAGCATGGCCAAGGTGTTCGACCAGATCCATGCCACCTACGGTTCACCCGAAGTGCTTATCTACAATGCCGCGCTGATCGAGCCCTCGCGCTTCGTGACTCCCTCCGGCAAGGCTGAAGTGAAGTATGGCACCGCCGATGGCTGGAACTCGCTCGGCGAGCCGGTCAGCGTCGATTACCTGAAGCACGCATTCAGCGTGAACGTGGCTGGCGCGCTTGACGCCGCGAAGAAAGTTGTGCCCGCAATGCTGGAGCGCGGACGCGGCACGATCCTGCTTACCGGCGGCGTTCTCGCGTTCGAGCCCTGGATCGAATGGGGCGTGACCTCGCTCAGCAAGGCGGCTCTCAGAAGCCTTGGACGCAGCCTCTACAAGGAGCTGAACGACAAGGGCATCCATGTCAGCACCATCGCCATCCACGGCACGATGCAGGCTGGTACGCCCTACGATCACGACCTCGTCGCGGCCGCCTACTGGGCGCTTCACCAGCAGCCGGCGGACAAATGGGAGGCGGAGTATCATTTCCGCGCCGACGAGGCGGACGGAAGCGATCCGGACGTTTGAGAAAGCATCGATATAAATTCTGAGGAGAAGCCATGCAGCAGATCAGGTTTGACGGAAAGCGCGCGCTGGTAACTGGCGGCGCGAGCGGCATCGGCGAAACCACGGCGAAGCTGCTGGCCGATCTCGGCGCCCGCGTGGTGCTGGCCGACATCAATGCCGATGGCCTGAAAGCTGCCATGCAGCGCACCGGAGCCGTAGGCGTGACCTCGGGCGATGTCGCCAACGAACAGGATGCCGAGCACATGGTCGACGATGCAGCCCGCATCCTCGGCGGGCTCGACCTGTTGTTCAACTCCGCCGGAATTGGCGATGATCTGGTCCCCGTCCACCAGCAGCCGGTGGATCGCTGGCAGCGCGTGCTCGATGTGAACCTCAAGGGCACCTATCTCATGTGCCGCAACGCCGGACGCATCATGGTGCCGCAGAAGCGCGGCGCGATTGTCAATGTAGCCTCGATCGTCGGCCTTGGCGCGTTCCCCGGCCGCTCGGCCTATGGAACGGCGAAGGCGGGCATCATGCACCTGACGGCGACGCTTGGCTGCGAGTGGGGTGCCGACGGCGTGCGCGTCAACGCGATTGCTCCTGCCTACACCAAAACGCCAATGGTGCGCGATCTGCTTGATCGCAAGATCTTCGATCCTACCAAGATAGAACGCCGCACGCCGCTTGGGCGCATGGGTCTGCCGGAGGAAATGGCCAAGGCCACCGCCTTCCTGCTTTCCGACTGGGCATCCTACATCACGGGCGTGACGCTGCCTGTCGATGGCGGCTGGAGCGCATTCGGTGGCGCAGGCGATGTTGCGCGTAACTTCGAACCGCAGGGGAAGTAAGCTCACCTGATCCGGTGAAGGGTGGCCCCGAGTGGTTCACCCTCCGACAAGCTCAGGAAGCTTCAAATGAGGGGATGGAGATCGACCAACTACCACAGCGTTCTCCACCTCAAGATAGCCGCAACGCATGCAGACTGCGACGCAACCTGCACAAACACCCTCATGGTGAGCTTGTCGAACCACGAGGGGTCCAGAGGGCTCATGTAGGTACTCACCTGGTCTTGACGCGGCTTTTAATCAAATATATACGGAGCCGATTTTTTAGATGTCCAGGAGAAAGCAATTCCGAGGAATTTGCCACGACGTACTTGGATCATTTGTCAGCCGCAACAATGATTTCAAAGGTTATTGGGCTTTAGGCCACTACGTTTCAATTCTCGAAAGCCTTGGCGAATGGTCCCTTCAACTCAGGCTGCAGCACGAGACTGAGACTTCTGATCATCGCGCTCTTGACGTATTGAAGCATTACTATCGAAGCGCAGTTTTGCGAACGATGGCGGCGAATACGATGCCTCAAGAGTGGCTTGCGGATGCTGCTATAAAGGTTTCCATCGTGGCTCCGGCCCAAATGATATGTGAAATCGAAATTGTCTCCGATCTCGGTAGGACTTACCGAAGCGAGCGCACAATAGCTGTTCGGCCCCATGACCCAGGCGTTGAGCTCCGGAGAGCCGATAGGTTCGGTCCTTCAAACCAAAAAGGCTGTTAGTCTAAAGCCGAAGGAAGTGCCATCTCTCCTTGGGGGCATTTCGGGCGCATCATACCTCTACGAGATGCGGTGGCCGTTATGTCCTTTGCACGCGCATGCTCCCGACAAGCGTTAAAACGGTTGGCGGCGGGAGCTAGGCTCCCACCGCCTCACCTCGGTACTGGTCGATCGTGCCTTCCTTGAGTGCTTTCACCAGGTCGCGCTTACGGATCTTGGCGGCTTCCACGGGCATGCGGTCGATGAAGTGGACAGCGCGCGGGGCCTTGTAGGCCGCCAGATTCTCACGGCAGTATTGAATGATCTCGGCCTCGGTCGTGGCGTCGTCCTTGTTCTTGACGATCACGGCCACCGGGATCTCACCCTTGCTTTCGTCCGGTGCGCCGACGACAGCGCACATGGCAACAGCCGGATGCTTGTAAAGCAGCGTTTCGATTTCCAGCGGGTAGACGTTATGGCCGCCAGCGATGATCAGATCCTTCTTGCGGTCAACGATGAAGAGGTAGCCATCCTCATCTAGATAGCCGATGTCGCCGGACTTCCAGCCAAGTTCGGTGAAGGTTTCGCGCGTCGCTTCCTCGTCGCCCCAGTAGCCCGAAGCGATGCAGTCGCCACCGATGACAACCTCGCCCAGCTCGCCAGCGGGCATCTCATTGCCATCGTCATCGATGATGTAGATGCGGGTGCTGCCGACAGGCAGGCCGGCCGAGCCGCGCTTGCGCGGGCCGATGGTCGGTTCCATCACCGACTGGCCGCAGCTTTCGGTGGAGCCATAAACCTGCGTGACGCGGGCGCCGCTCAGCTCCTCGAACTTCTGGATGACAGGCTGCGGCACCGGCGAGCCGCCCGTCGTGCAGATGCGCAGCGACGAGAGGTCGTGCCTGGCCTGATCATATTCGTTGACGATGTAGACATACATCGTCGGCGTGCCGCCGAAGTAGGTGGCCTTGTATTTCTTGATATCTTCCAGAACACGCTGGGTATCCCAGCGCTCATGCAGCACGATCGTGCCGCCGCCATAGAGGCAGAGATTTAGCGTGACCGTCAGGCCGAAGTTGGTGAACAGAGGCACCGCGCAGACGTAAGTCTCGCTCGCATAGCGGTTGCGGTGAGAGACGAACATGTCGCGCAGGGTCGAGGTGATGCTGAACTGCGTCTGCGCAATGCCCTTCGGAACGCCGGTCGTACCGGACGAAAAGAACATGGCAGCAAGATCAGTCATCTCGCAGGGCACGTCCTCGAAGGTAGAGGGTGCAGCCGCCATCAGCGTGTCGAGGTCGTCCGCATCGCCCGAGCCAGAGACAAGGCAGGCTTCGAGGAAGGTGAACTCATCCCGGATCTGTGAGAAATAGGGCCAGGTGGATTCGTCCGCGATCATCGCCTTCATGGAGGTCTGCGCGATCACCTTGCGCAGTTCCGCGTGGCGCAGCATGGCGCTTACGGGCGCGGGAATTGCACCCAGCCGCTGGCAGGCCCAGTAGCCAATCGCCATCAGGGCGTTGCTTGGAAGATAAAGCCCGACGCGGTCGCCCTTCCCCACACCCCTGGCAGCAAGCACATGGGCGAGACGGGCTGTCTGTTCGGCGAACTCGGCGTAGGTCAGCGTGACCTTGTCCGTAATGATAAATGGTCTGGATCCGATGGCGCGAACATTTCGCGCGAGCATTTGCGCAAGCGTTTCCATATGACCTCCTTCTTGTCCGCGCGAAACTATTCCGATCATGATGGGCGGCATCGTCTGCAAAGACTATTTCGCGATTGTTCGAAGAACTTCACCTCGTCGCGTCTGCTCGGGAATAGTCCTTTCAGCCTATGTCGCGCGGGCGGGTCGGGACTACTCTTTCCTCAGAAGTGCAACATTCTACGCATGATCAGGGAAGCCCCATGACAAAGAGACTGGAAGGAAAAATCTGCTTCATCACGGGGGCTACGCGCGGAATTGGCGAGGTCGCATCAAGGCATTTCGCTTCGCATGGGGCCAAGGTGGCATTGGCCGGACGCGGAACGGAGGCAGGCGAAGCTATCGCGGAGTCGATTCGGGATGCGGGCGGCGAGGCCTTCTTCGTTCAGGTGGATGTCACCGATCCGGAGAGCGTGGAGAAGGGCATCGCCGCCACCGTCGAGAAATTCGGCGGGCTGCATGTGATCTATAACAATGCCGGTGGTTCGTCAGCGAAGGACGGGCTAGTGACCGAGACGCCGCTCGACGTGTTCTGGGACACGATGAAACTCGAGCTCTTCGGCACATGGCTCTGCTGCCGCTACGGCATTCCCGAGCTTATCAAGAGCGGCGGCGGGTCCATCATCAACTCGGCCTCGATCATGGGCGCTATGGGTGTACCGAAGCGTGACGCCTATTCGGCGGCGAAGGGCGGCATCATCGCGCTTACCCGCTCGATGGCAGTTGAGTATGCCCAGCATAAGGTGCGAGCAAACGTGCTGGTACCGGGAGCGGTGGCTACGGATCGGGTGCTGAAATTCTTCGCCTCCGAACCGCATCTGGAGGACCAGAAGAAAGCCTACCTGCTCGGCATGAGTGAGCCGATCGACGTGGCCAATGCTGCGCTCTACCTCGCTTCAGACGAGTCCTGCCGGATGACAGGGCATATGCTGCCAGTCGACAGCGGCATCCTCATCTCCTGACCCTGTCCTTCACAAGTTCAACCAATCTGCAAAGAGCGCCCCGGCGCTCTTTTTTATTTTCTGCCAAATACTTAGGTCCGGGAACGTTATTCACATGGCAAGATCCAAACTAGTCCCAACAGACGATGTTGCTACCCCTTACCCATGGCACTTGATGGGCTGTCGGGCTCCGTAAGGCTCGATTGAGGGAGATGAAATGAAAGCCGTCGTTTGCCGCGCCTTCGGTCCGCTGACCGACCTGAAACTCGAAGACATTGCATCCCCCGCCGTCGAGCCGGGGAAGGTGCTGGTGGACGTCAGGGCCTGCGGTCTGAATTTTTACGATGGCCTCGCTGTCGAAGGTAAGTACCAGACGAAGCCTCCCTTCCCTTTCTCTCCGGGCGGTGAGGTTGCGGGCATCGTGGCCGCCGTTGGCGAAGGCGTGACGAATGTTTCCGTTGGCCAGCGCGTCCTCGCCTTCACCGGTTTCGGCGGCTACGCCGAGCAGGTTGCGGCGGACGCCACGCGCGTCGTGCCGATCCCGGACAGCATGGATTATGCAGTCGCCGCAGGCTTCCTGATCGCCTATGCCACCTCCTGGCATGCGCTCAAGGATCGCGCGGCCATCCGCCCCGGCGAAACGCTGCTGGTCCTCGGTGCTGCAGGCGGTGTGGGTCTTGCTGCTGTGGAACAGGGCAAGGCGCTCGGCGCGCGCGTCATTGCAGCTGCCTCGACGGATGAAAAGCTTGCGCTCTGCCGTGAGCATGGCGCAGACGAAACCATCAACTATTCAACCGGCGACCTGCGCGAGCAGGTGAAGGCGCTCACGGGCGGCAAGGGCGCCGACGTGGTCTACGATCCGGTCGGCGGCAAGATTGGCGAGACCGCCGTGAAGTGCCTGTCGCTGCTCGGCCGTTACCTCGTGATTGGCTTTGCCTCGGGCGACATTCCGCAGCTCGCGTTCAACCAGCTGCTGCTAAAGCAGATCGCCGTCATCGGTGTGCTCTGGGGGGGATGGGCGAAGGCCAATCCGGCGCTGGATGCGGCAAACCTCGCCGAACTTCTCGAGCTGCATGCGAAGGGGCAGATCCGCCCGCACATCAGCGAAACCTATCCATTGGATGAATATCTCACGGCGCTCAACCGCGTCATGCAGGGGCAGGCGAAGGGCAAGGTCGTCCTTCTTACCGGCACCGCTTCCTAACAATCGCATTACGGCTCGCCAGAGCGGAGGTCACGTCTTGAACCAGATCCAAAATGAAGCTGTTCGTCTCACTGTCGAGCGCAACGTCCTGATCGCGACAATCGACAATCCCCCGGTCAATGCGCTGTCGCACAGCGTGCGCGCGGGACTGGTTGCCGCCATCGACCGGCTGGAACAGGACGACAAGCTCGTTGCAATGGTCATCACCGCCAATGGCAAGCAGTTCTGCAGCGGAGCCGACGTCAAGGAATTCGGCAAGCCGATGGTGGCCCCGCTGCTTGGCGAGGTCATCAAGCGCCTGGATGCCGCGAAGAAGCCCATCGTGGCAGCGATGCAGGGTGCAGCCCTGGGCGGCGGTCTCGAAGTTCCACTCGCCTGTAACATCCGCGTTGCTGCCCCTTCCGTGAAGATGGGCCTGCCAGAAGTGAAGCTCGGCATACTGCCAGGTTCGGGCGGCATTCTGCGCCTGCCGCGCCTTATCGGGATTGATGCGGCTCTCTCGCTCATCACCGAAGGCAAGCAGATCAGCGCGGCTGAAGCCCTGAAGCTCGGCGTCATCGATGCGGTGATCGAGGGCAATCTGGTGGCTGGCGCTGTCGAGAAGGCAGAAGCAGCTGCCGCTGCCGGTGAACTGCGCCGCACAAGCGACCTGCCCTTTCCTGCATTCAGCGAAGAGGCACAGGCCGAGGCCCGCGCCGCCATGGCGAAGAAGCATCGTGGCCGCGAGGCTCCGCTGAAGGCCGTCGAGCTGTTCGCGATGGCCGCAACCACGCCGTTCGCAGAAGCTGTCGAACTTGAATATGCCGCATGCAAAGAGCTGCTAGGCACTTCCCAGTCGCGCGCCCTGCGCCATATCTTTGCCGCCGAGCGCGAAGCTGCCAAGGTGCCGGACGTTGCCGCCGACACCAAGCCGCGCAAGATCGAGACCGTTGGCGTCGTCGGTCCCGGAACGATGGGCCGTGGCATTGCTGCCGCACTGCTCGACAAGGGCTTCCCGGTCGTGCTCGTCGGTCTGTCGGATGAGTCCATGGCCAAGGCCACTGCCGCGATCCAGAAGATTTTCGACGGTTCCGTAAAGCGTGGCCTGATCAACGAGGCGCAGGCAGCCGAGCGCATGGCGCGGCTGACGACCAGCACCGAGCATGCGGCGCTCAAGGACGTCGACATGGTCATCGAGTCCGTGGACGAAGACCTCGACACCAAGCGCGCGCTGATCGCGGCACTCGACAACGTGCTGCGCGAGGATGCGATCGTTGCGACCAACACCTCGTTCCTCGATATCGAGAAGCTGGCAGCAGCCACGAAGCGGCCGGAAAACTTTGCTGGCATGCACTTCTTCAACCCGGCCAACATCATGAAGCTGGTTGAGAATGTCCGCACCAGCCGCACGGCTCCGGACGTAACCGTCACCATCATGGATCTGGCCAAAAAGCTGGGCAAGAGCCCGGTCCTGGCAGGCGCCTGCGACGGCTTCATTGCCAACCGCATGCTTTCGAAGCGCACCCGCGAAGCGCTGTTCCTGGTGCAGGATGGCGCAACACCTTCGCAGGTTGACCGCGTGCTGGCCAAGTTCTTCCCGCTCGGACCGTTCGCGCTGGCTGACCTGGCCGGTCTCGACGTGATGAGCGCCACGCGCAGGTCGCGCATGGCTTCCATGTCGGAGCGCGAGCGCAACGCCGATATTGCGGAAACGATGGTTGCTGCCGGCCGCCTCGGCCGCAAGACCAACGCCGGATACTACGCCTATGGCGAGGATGGCAAGCCGACGCCGGACCCGGTCGCCGAAGAGATCATTGCGGAACACCGCAAGGCACGTGGCATCCCTCCGCGCGAGATCACCGATGAGGAGGTCATGGAGCGCTGCATCCTGGCGCTCGTCAACGAAGGCGCGAAGCTGATTGACGAAGGCGTCGTTTCGCGGGCCGGCGACATCGATGTCGCCTGGGTACGCGGCCTTGGCTTCCCCGAACATCTGGGCGGCCCGATGTTCTGGGCTTCCGAAATGGGCCTGCCGCGCGTCCGCGATGCGCTGCGCAAATATTCCGAGCTGGTCGGGCCAGAATACTTCACGCCCGCGAAGATCATCGAAGACCTGGCGGAGAAGAACGAACGTTTCTCCTGACGCCAACCAATTCACCCTTCCCTGAACTAACGAACCGGACCGATAGATATGAACAAGGAAATGTCCCTCGGCGCTGTCGTCAACGAGCTGCGAGACGGCATGACGATTGGTTTCGGAGGCTGGGGCCCGCGGCGCAAGCCAATGGCTCTGGTACGCGAAATCCTGCGCTCCGACCTGAAAGACCTCACCGTGGTTGCCTATGGCGGCCCCGAGATCGGCATGCTCTGCGCTGCCGGTAAGGTGAAGCGCGCGATCTACGGCTTCGTGTCGCTGGATTTCATTCCGATCGAGCCGTTCTTCAAGAAGACCCGCCAGGAAGGCGTGGTTGAAGTGAACGAGCTGGACGAAGGACTGCTGCTGCTCGGCCTGCAGGCTGCAGGACACCGCATTCCGTTCATCCCGACCCGTGTGGGTCTCGGTTCGGACGTCATGTCCTACAACCCGAACTTCAAGACCGTGAAGTCGCCCTATGAGGACGGTGAGACGCTGCTGGCGATGCCCGCCATCAAGCTCGACGTCGCGCTCATCCACGTGAGCCAGGCTGACCGCCTCGGCAACACGCTGACGGATGGTCCGGACCCGCTCTTCGACGGCCTGATGGCGCGCGCAGCCGACCGCTGCTTCGTCTCCACCGAGAAGCTGGTCGACCGCCTTGAGTACACCGACCGCAACCAGGCCAAAAACAACTTGTTTGAGCGCAGCCTGGTGAAGGGCGTGGTTCACGCTCCGCTCGGCGCACATCCGACGGCAACCCACTACGACTACGGCTGGGATGCCGAACACCTCAAGGAATACGGCACCTTCGCTGCCGAGGAAAACGGCTGGCAGAAGTACTTCGACAAATATGTCGCTGGTTCGGAAGACGGCTACATCGAGCGCGTTGGCGGAGCCGACCGCGTCCGTTCGCTGCCGCATCCGGTGCTCTAAGCCAGGGAGATCTGAGATATCATGACGACTGCAACTGAATTCACCCTCGCCGAGCTGCTCGTGGTCGCCTGTGCGGAAGCCTGGCGCGACAGCGAGGAATGGCTGGTTACCGGTATCGGACCTCTCCCGCGCCTTGCTGCGGGCCTCGCCAAGCTGACTTTCGCACCGCAGATCCTGATGACGGACGGCGAGTGCATGCTGATCGAGGAACCGATCCCGCTCGGACCGCGCGGCGACTATCAGCCGAAGTTCTCCGGCTGGATGCCCTACAGCCGCGTGTTCGACACTGTCTGGAGCGGCAAGCGCCATGCGATGGTCACGCCCGTGCAGGTTGACCGCTATGCGCAGGGCAACATTGCAGCGCTCGGCGGCGATTTCAGGAAGCCGAAGACGCAGCTTCTCGGCGTACGCGGCTTCCCTGGCAACAGCATCTCGCACCGGAACTCGATGTTCCTGCCGTCGCACACCAAGCGCACCTTCATCGAGGGCGAAGTGGATGTCGTGGCATCGGTCGGCTTCAACGAGAAGCGCTGGCCGGAGGGCACCAAGCCGATCATGCCGGACATCGGCATCGTCGTCACAAACCTCTGCGTCATGGATTTCAAGGGCCCGAACAATTCGGCCCGCGTGATCTCGCTCCATCCGGGCGTGACCTTCGAGGAAGTGCAGGCGGAGACGGGCTTCCCGCTCATCGCCATCGACAACCTCAGCACCACGCCGGCACCGACGGAAGAGCAGCTGGCGATCATCCGCAAGCTCGACCCGCACAACATCCGTGCAACGATCCTCAAGGGCAACCCGCCCGGCGTTCGCGCATAAGGAGTGCTGACGCATGGATTTCGAGCATAGCGCAAGAACCAAGGAGCTCCTTGAACGCCTTCAGGCGTTCATGGACACCTATGTGTACCCCAACGAGAAGCGGTACCACGAGGAAGTGGCCGCCAATCGCTGGGTCACCCCACCTATCATCGACGAGCTCAAAGAAAAAGCTAAGGAAGCGGGTCTGTGGAACCTCTTCCTGCCCGAGAGCGAGCACGGTGCGGGCCTTACCAACGTGGAATACGCCCCGCTCTGCGAAGTGATGGGACGCGTCCACTTCTCGTCCGAGATCTTCAACTGCTCCGCGCCGGACACCGGCAACATGGAGACGCTGATCCGCTACGGCACCGAGGAGCAGAAGGCTCAGTGGCTGCCGCAGCTGCTCAACGGCGAGATCCGTTCAGCCTTCGCCATGACCGAGCCGGACGTGGCGTCGAGCGACGCGACAAACATCGAAAGCTCCATCGTCCGTGATGGCGACGACTACGTTCTGAACGGCCGCAAGTGGTGGATCTCCGGTGTTGCCAATGAGCGCTGCAAGGTGTTCATCTTCCTCGGCCTGTCCAACCCGGATGCGCCGAAGTATCAGCGTCATTCGATGATCCTCGTGCCGCGCGACACTCCCGGTATCGAGATCATCCGTCCGATGACAGTGTTCGGCTACGACGACCTGCCGCACGGTCACATGGAGATCGTGTTCAAGGACGTGCGCGTTCCTGCCACCAGCATGCTGCTCGGCGAAGGACGCGGTTTCGAGATCGCCCAGGGTCGTCTCGGACCAGGCCGCATCCATCACTGCATGCGCCTGATCGGCCTTGCAGAACGTTGCCTTGAACTGATGTGCCGCCGCGTGAAGAAGCGCGTCGCCTTCGGCAAGTCAATCGGTGAACAGGGCGTCACGCTCGAGCGCATCGCGGAATCGCGCATGATGATCGATCAGGCCCGGCTGCTGACGCTCAAGGCCGCCTACATGATGGACACGGTCGGCAACAAGGTGGCGAAGAAAGAGATCGCCATGATCAAGGTGATCGCGCCCAACATGGCCTGCAAGGTGATCGACTGGGCAATCCAGGCACACGGTGCAGCCGGCGTATCGCAGGACTTCGTGCTGGCGAACTACTACGCCCACGCGCGCAAGCTGCGCTTCGCTGACGGCCCTGACGAGGTGCATCGTCACCAGATCGGTCGCCTGGAACTCGCACGCTACACGGACTAACTCGGGGAATTCAGATGGAAGCAGACCGCCTCGCGGGAACAGAGCCGCTTGCCGAAGGCGGCAGGATCGATCGTCAGCGCCTTGCAAGTTTTCTCAGGGACAACGTGTCCGGCTGCAGCGGCGAGATGACCATCGAGCGTTTTCGCGGGGGCCAGTCCAACCCGACCATGCTCATCTCGTTCGAGAATGGCCGGAAACTGGTGCTGCGCAAGAAGCCGGACGGTACCCTGCTTCCTTCTGCCCACGCCGTGGATCGTGAATTCCGCGTCATCAAGGCGCTTGCGGAGACGGACGTTCCGGTTCCGCAGGCGCATGTTCTCTGCGACGACGAAAGCATCGTCGGCGCCATGTTCTACGTGATGGATTTCGCCCAGGGCCGCTCGTTCTGGGATCCATCCCTCCCCGACCTCACGCAAGCTGAACGCACCGCCATCTTCGACGAAATGAACCGCACGATCGCGAAGCTGCATTCGGTCGACTATTTGGCGATCGGCCTTGAGACGTTCGGCAAGCCCGGCAACTATATCGGACGCCAGGTGGGCCGCTGGTCGAAACAGTACCGCGCATCCGAGACCGAGACCATCGAGGCAATGGACCGTCTGATCGAGTGGCTGCCGGAAAACCTGCCTGCCGACCGTCCGCCCGCGCTGCTGCACGGCGACTACCGGCTGGACAACATGATCATCCACCCGACCGAGCCGAGGGTCATTGCCCTGTTAGACTGGGAACTGTCGACGCTCGGCGATCCAGTGGCCGATTTCGCCTATCACATGCTCACCTGGCATCTGCCGAAGAAGCCCTATCGCGGACTCGCCGACCACGATCTGGAGGCGCTCGGTATCCCGGGTATCGAGCAGTACCGCTCCACCTATTTCAAGCGCATGGGCCTTGAGGACATCGGCCCGCGCGAGTGGAACACCTATCTCGCCTACAGTTTCTTCCGGGTCGCAGCAATCCGCCAGGGCATCATGAAGCGTGTGGTGGACGGCACTGCCTCCAGCCATTTCGCGCAGGAAGCCGGCAAGCTTGCCCGCCCGACCGCCGAACTCGCCCTTCAATTTGCTGAACGCGCAGACAGAGCGCGCTAGGAGTAACCCATGACCTCACCAACCCTTTTCCCATCCACTGGCGCTGCGATCGTGATCGGCGGTAGCGGCGGCGTGGGCGCCGAGATCTGCCGCGTACTCGCGCGTGAGGGTTGTGATGTAGCGCTCACCTATTTCGGCAATGAAGAGCGCGCCAAGATGGCTGCCGGCCTTGTGGAGGGTGAAGGCCGCAAGGCTGCAATCCAGAAGCTCAACATCGAGAATTTCGGGCCAGTGAAGGAGTTCATCGACAGTACGGCGGAAACCTTCGGGGGCATTCATACGATTGTTTACGCAGCCGGTCCGCTGGTGCCGCTGATCCACCTCAGCACCGTCGAGCCCGAACAGATGAAGAAGCACCTGATGCAGGATACATTTGGCTTCTTCAACGTCTTCAAGGCCGCCGTGCCGCATCTGCGCCAGTCGCGCGGTTCTATCGTCGCGTGCCAGACGGCAGCGCATTTCCGTTACGCATCGGCGGATGGGCTCTCCGTCGTGCCCAAGGCAGGCGTCAACGCGCTCATGCGGGGTATCGCCAAGGAGGAAGGCCGCTACGGCATCCGCGCCAACGGCGTCGCGCTCGGCCTCATCGAAATCGGCCAGCACGACGAGCTTACCAAGCTCGGCTACATCAACCAAGCCTATATGGAAGCTGCCGCAAAGGCCACGCCGCTGAAGCGCAACGGCAAGGCCATCGATATTGCAGAGGCCGTGGCGTTCCTCGCTTCCTCACGCGCCGGTTTCGTTACCGGTCAGGTAATCTGCGTCGACGGCGGTTATCACCTGTAGGTTCCAACCGGTCAGCGCCTATCTCCTTCATCGTGAGCTTGTCGAACCACGAAGGGAAGGAACCGGGCAAACTGGAACCCTCGCCCTTCGACAAGCTCAGGATGAGGGTGTTGATGGTTCCGGAGACCTCCATCTTATTTCCTCAAGCGCTAGTCCTAGCGGACGATGTTCCGAGCCTCGTGCAGGGCTAACTCTCAGACAAAATGAAGGGAGTTTACCTTGCGCGAAGCTGTAATTGTATCCGTCGCCCGGACTCCGATCGGTAAGGCCTTTCGTGGGGCTTTCAACGATACGGAGGCTCCGGCAATCTCTGGTCACGCCGTTCGTCACGCCGTCGAGCGGGCCAATATCGATCCGGCAGAAGTAGAAGACGTCATCCTGGGCTGCTCCGCGCAGCAGGGAACGCAGGGCTACAACATCGGCCGCCTTACCGCCGCCACGGCTGGTCTACCCATCACCACTTCTGGCATGACCATCGACCGTATGTGCTCGTCCGGCCTGATGGCGGTTGCAACCGCTGCCAAGCAGATCATGCATGACGGCATGGACATCATCGTCGCCGGCGGCGTGGAGTCCATCAGCCTCACCCAGAACAAGCACAAGAATACCTACCGCTCACGTTCCGAAGCGGTGGTCTCGGCATGGCCGCACATGTACATGACCATGATCGAGACCGCTGAAATCGTCGCAGAGAAGTACGGTATCAGCCGTGAGGCGCAGGACGAGTTCTCGCTGCAGAGCCAACTGCGCACGGCCAGGGCCTATGCCGAAGGCCGCTATGCCGACGAAGTTGTGCCGATGCCAACCCGCAAAATCGTTGTCGACAAGGCCACCGGCGAGACCCGCTACGAGGACACTCTGCTGACGCAGGACGAAGGCTTCCGTGCCGATACGACGATTGAGGGCCTTAACAAGCTGCAGCCCGTGTTCAAGGACGGTGAGGTGATCGCCGAGGGCAAGCACGTCACTGCAGGCAACGCCTCGCAGCTTTCCGACGGTGCGGCAGCGCTCGTACTGATGGATGCGACGCTTGCCGAGAAGCGTGGCCTCAAGCCACTCGGCGCCTATCGCGGCATGGCGGTGGCTGGCGTTGCACCGGAAGAGATGGGCATTGGTCCGGTCTATGCCGTGCCGAAGCTCTTGAAGCAGCATGGCCTGACCGTTGATGACATCGGCATCTGGGAGCTGAACGAAGCCTTCGCCTCGCAGGCGATCTACTGCCGCGATCAGCTCGGCATCGATCCGGACAAGGTCAACGTCAACGGCGGCGCGATCGCCATCGGACACCCATTCGGCATGACCGGCGCCCGCATGACCGGCCACGTTCTGCTTGAAGGCCGCCGCCGTGGCGTAAAGTACGGCGTGGTGACCATGTGCGTCGGCGCCGGCATGGGCGCCGCCGGTCTCTTCGAAATCTATCCGTGAGAAAATCATGAACAGCACGCTTTCGCCAATTCTGGGTCCCGCAACACAGCTCGGGTTCGTCGTGCGCGACCTGGAAGCGGCGATGCGGCACTGGATCGACGTCTATGGCGTCGGTCCCTTCATCTGCATGGAAAAGGGTACGTCCCAGCCTGCCCCCACAACCTACATGCGTGGCAAGCCTGTCGTGGTGGAGACGAAACTCGCCTTCGGCTTCATGGGCGACGTGCAGATCGAACTGATCGAGCAGCGCAACGACGCGCCCTCGCCCTATACCGATTTTCTGGCCGCCGGACGCGAGGGCCTGCAGCACTTCGGTTTCTGGGTCTATGACCATGCGACAGCAGCTGCCCGCGTGGAAGCTGCCGGATACGAGCGGGTCTATGAAATCGGCCTGCCTGGCCAGGATGATCCGATCATCTACTACAATTCCCCATCGCTCTACGGGCCGATGCTGGAAATCGTCCCGATCAAGTGGAGGCGTTCGCGTGAGGCCGTCCGCGCTGCCTGCGACGAATGGAAGCGCGGAGATCCGATCATCCGGTACGAAACCTACAGCGCATTTCTGCAGGACAAGAACGTCACGTTCGATTGAGATCGGTAAGGGCGTTGAAGTTCGTTTGAACTTCAACGCTCAAACAGGCTGCTCAAAACAGCATCTTTTCGAGATCATCGATCTGTCCGCGAAGCGACTGGATCGTCGCGCGGGCCGAGGCAATGTCGTTGGTCGGCGCGCGCAGACCCTGGATCGCGATATCCGCGATGATCTCACCGATCTGCTCCGGCGTCATGGGTCCGTTGGGCGAATACCAGCGCGACGTCCAGTTCGCCATACCGATGACGGCGAAAGCCGCAACCTTGGGCTCGACCTCGCGGAAATCGCCTGCAGCAATACCGTCACGAATACAGCGGACGTAGAAGTCGTAGATCTGGCGGCGGCTGCGGTTGTACAAGCTTCCGAGCTGATCCGGGATCTGCGTCTCCAGTCGCGAGAAAAGCAGGAAGCGCGAGCCCGACGACAGTCGTCGCACGATGCCGTCGATCAGTCCGCGCCGCAGCTTTTCGGTCGGCGACAGCGTCTCGTCGTCGATGATTTCCTGCAGATGCAGCGAAGGCTTCAGGGCTTCCGCCTCGACCAGTGCAGCAAGAATCTCTTCCTTGCTGCTGAAGTAATGATAGACCGCCGAACGCCCCAGGCCGATCTCGCGGGCGATATCAGCCATGCCGGTTTGCGTGTAGCCCTTGCTGTCGAACATCCGGGCAGCAATGTCGATCAGCTGCTCGCGCACCAGCTCCTTGCGTGGGTTGGTCGGCAGGCGTTGACCACGCGCTTCGGCGGAAGCCGAGGCCGGACCTGTTTGCATCAACGCATTTTTCGCAGTCGCCATAATGTAAGCCCGTGGTTCAGCCTGTCGTGACCGGGTCTAGTTGTTCCCCCGGCTTGTAAATCGCGTTGTGCCGTACAGCAACTTCGGACATGGCAATTTCTTCTGGAAATAGCTCGAACGCTAATTCTTCTGCTGGAAAGTGAGACCAAGTTTGCACTGTTTCTGGGAAAGACTTTCCCGGAATGCCTGTTCCACTGTCTCCGGCGTCCATTCTCCTTCCAGCACAGGATGCGCAATCATCGGATGTGTCACGAGGGAAAGCTGGTTGCCAGCGATACGAATGACCTGGCCGTTGATGCCGATCGAAGCATCGGAAATCAGGAACGAGACGACCGGCGCGTTGCCTGCCGGATCGGGAAGCGTCGTGTAGACCACCTCACGATTGGCCGACTGCTGGGCGAGGAAGCCCATGTTCGACTCCGCCATGGCCGTATAGGCCAGAGGCGAGATCGCGTTGACGCGGACGTTGGTTTCTTTGAGCTCCATTGCCCATGAATAGGTGAAGCCTGCGACTGCCGCCTTTGAAGCGGCGTAACCGCCGAGCGCAATGTCACCCGCCTGCGAGCCAGAAGCCACGTTGATGATCGAAGCGGGCGTTCCCTGTTTCAGCATGGCGCGGATGGCGGGCGTGGCGCAGGCGGCCGTGCCGATCGTGTTGATCTCCAGCATCCGGCGCAGATCCGCCTCGGTCATCTCGGTGATCTTGCCGTGACGAAGAATGCCCGCATTGTTCACCAGTGCGTCGATCTTGCCGAAGCTATCAATGCAGGTCTGGATCAGCTTCTCAGCGAAATCCCAGGACGAGACATCACCGACACAAGCTACAGCTTTGCCGCCGGCATTGGTGATTTCAGCAACAACGGTCGCGGCGTTTTCCGCATTGACGTCATTTATCACCACCTGGGCACCAAGCGAGGCAGCTTCACGCGCGTAAGCTGCGCCGAGGCCAGAGCCTGAACCGGTGATGACGACAGCTTTTCCTTCGAGCATTGGCATGGGCGGTGATCCTTTTTTCGATTTCAGGATGCGGCAGCCGGTCGCTCCTCACATCATCCGTTCAGACGATGCGGCGCATCACCCACGCAGAAGTTCGCGGGCAACGGCATTGCCGTTGAGCAGGCTGTTTGTGCGGGATTTAACCTTCCAACCCTCTGCGGTGCGGGCAAGTTCCCAGCGGTTTGCACCCGTGCGGTCCGCGCGCCAGCCGGTATCGTCCTTCACGAAAACCTGAGAGTAATTGACCGCAATGGCCGTATCACCCTCGATGGTGATGCGCGGAGAACTCAGGACATGGGCTGATCCCGCTGAAACGTAAGCGCGGTGGCTGTCCAGTTCGATCAGTCGCGCCACATTCTCCCGACCCTTCAGCGGGTCGCCTATGCCGAAGTCGTAGCTCCCATCCTCCGTCCACATTTCGAGGAGCGCTTCACCGTCGAGCCCATCCACTGCGGGACCATAGGACGCGATGAGCTTCTGGATCGCGAGCGTGTCTTCCAGCTCGCGCACACGGTTTTCGAGCGCTTCAAGGCGTTGCAGCAAGTTATCCATGTCGCTCATCCTATGTTCTGTGCGCCGTCGACAACGAGCACGCTGCCGGTGACATAACGCGCGTCGTCGGAGGCGAGATAGGCGATGGAGGCTGCCAGGTCTTCCGGCGTGCCACCCTCGGTGCGGCCAGCGAGTTTCGGCTGGCGAACGATCAGCGCTGGGTCCTGCCCTTCAAGGGCCGCAACAGCTGCGCCCATGCCGGTGTTGACCTTGCCGGGACAGATGGCGTTGAAGCGAATGCCGCTGCCGGAATATTCCACCGCGAGCGACTTGATGAGCGCGATGATAGCCGCCTTGGCCGACGCATAGTGTGCCGCATAGGCGATGCCGTGAATGGCAGAAGTGGACGAAGTTGCGACCACGTTGCCCTTGGTCTTGCGCAGATGCGGGATCGTTGCCTGCATGATACGCACGGCACTGAAGAGGTTTACCGAATAGAGGAAGGACCAGTCGGCGGCAGAGATTTCGGTGAAGTGATTGCGGCGATAGATGCCGGCGTTGCAGACCACCACGTCGAGCTTGCCGAACAAGCTGGCCGCCTGTTCCGCCATGGCGGCGGAAGCATCGCCATCGGCAGCGTCATAGATGAGATGCTTCGCCGTGCCGCCCGCTGCGGAAATCGCCTCGCAGACCTTCGCCAAGCCGTCGGCATTCACGTCAGCCAGGATAACGGACGCGCCCTCCTCTGCCAGACGGACAGCCGTTGCACGGCCGATGCCGCTTGCCGCGCCCGTGACGAGTGCAGCCTTTCCTTCAAAGCGTCTGGCAGTCATTGTCCCTCCCGAACTCCATGGACACCGCGCCTATTCGCATTGGATATCTGTGGGCGTTCGCCAGCATCCCTAATTCGGACGATGCCCCGCGCCCCTCCCCAAGGCATTGATAGAGCAGAAGAGATGCCAGGCTGGAAGAATGGACCTGAATTTTTCGGAAGACCAACGATCGCTTCGTGATGAGGTGCGGCGCCTGCTCAACGACCAGGCCAGCTCCGCCGCGATGCGCGAAGCAGCGGAAAAGAACGGCGGCTTTGATGCGTCGCTGTGGGATATGGCTGCAGCAGAGCTCGGTTTCTGCGCGACCAATGTGCCGGAAGCCTTTGACGGGCTAGGGCTTGGGGCAATGGAACTGGCGCTGCTGCTGGAAGAATGCGGCCGCAGGCTTGCCTGCATTCCGGCCTGGTCCACCATTGCGGTGGGAACACCACTGATCGTTTCACTCGGCAGCGAAGGGGCAAAATCCCGCCTGCTGCCGGAAATTGCTGCGGGAAGCTATCGTATCGCGGTGGCGCTTCCCATCGACAATCCTCAGGTTGCCGTTCGCGCCCAGCAGTCAGCCGATGGATACGTGCTCGACGGAGCTGTCAGCTTGGTAGCCGACCTGCCTTCCGCAACGCTGGTGCTGGTCCCTGCCCGGTTTGAAGACGGCAAGCTCGGGCTGTTCGCCGTCGCGCCGGACGATGGTCTCAAGATAGGTTCTGTGCAGACGATCGACCTTACGCGACCTTTCGGTGCGCTTAAGTTTGAAGGCGTTCGCGTCGGTGCGGATGCAAGGCTCGATGATGCTGGTTTTTCCGAAGAGGCACTAGCTCAGGCGCTGCTTCCGGGACGGCTGGGGCTTGCCGCCGAGCAGATCGGTGCGGCGCAGGGCTGCCTCGACCTCACGCTCGAATATATTTCCGGACGCGTGCAATTCGGCCGAACCATTGCCTCGTTCCAGGCAATCAAGCACCGCTGCGCTGCCATGGTCGTCGATCTCGCCGAAGCGCGGTCGCTGCTCTATGGCGCGGCGGCCAACCTGAATATCGGCGCTTCCGAAATCGAGATGGAAATCGATGCCCTTGGCGTGCTGGCTGCGGACGTTCTCTGGAAGGTGGCCGAAGAGTCCATCCAGCTGCACGGCGGCGTCGGCAACACGTGGGAATACGATCCGCACTTCTACTTCCGCAAGGCGCAGGCCACGGCCTTCATGATGGGTTCCTCCGATGAGCGGCTCGCGCGCATCGCGGCACAGGTGATCGACGGGGCAGCGGCATGAGCGCAGTACAGTCACTGGAAGAGTTTCGCCGGCAAGTCGCGGCATGGATGGCAGAGCACCTGACGGGGCGTTTTGCCGAACTCAAGCATCGCGGCCATGCCGGTGACGGCGATGCCCTGCCGGACCTGCGCCGCGAATGGGAACAGGAGCTTGCCGCGGGCCGTTGGACCTGCCCCGGCTGGCCGCAGGAATATGGCTGTCGCGGACTGTCGGTCGCCGAACAGGTGGTGTTCCAGGAGGAATATGCACGTGCTGGCGGTCCCGGACGACTTGGGCATATCGGCGAAGGTCTCGTTGGGCCGACGCTGATAGCATTCGGCACCGAGGAGCAGAAGAAGCGCTTCCTGCCTGGCATCCGCGAGGGTCGCGAGTTCTGGGCGCAGGGCTACTCCGAACCGGATGCGGGTTCCGACCTCGGTAACATCAAGACGCGCGCGCGGCTCGATCCCGAAACCGGTGACTGGATCGTCACCGGCCAGAAAGTGTGGACCTCGCTCGCGCATCTCTCGGACTGGATTTTCGTGCTCGCCCGCTGCGAGGAAGGTTCTGTCGGTCCCAAGGGTCTGATCTTCCTCCTGATGCCGCTGAAGCAGCCAGGCATAGAGATCCATCCGATCCGGCAGATCGGCGGTGGTGCGGAGTTCAACTCCGTGTTCTTCGATGGTGCGCGCGCGTCAGCCGATTGCGTGGTCGGCCAGCCGGGCGACGGCTGGAAGATTGCCATGACGCTGCTTTCCTTCGAGCGCGGCATCTCCACGCTCGGTCAGCAGTTGGGCTTCACGCAGGAGCTGGCAACTATCGTGGAGATTGCGCGCGAGAACGGCGCAGCGCAGAACCCGGCCATCCGCGCACGGCTGGCACGGGCATGGGCAGGCCTGCGCGCCATGCGCTACATGGCTATCCGCTCGCTGGAGGGCGGCACGTCGGCCGAGGAAGAGCTTGAGCGGCTTGGCTACAAGTATCACTGGTCAAACTGGCACCGGGACCTCGGCAAGCTCGGCATGGACGTGATGGGTTTCGACGGCGTGATCATCAACGATGATCACCGCCGCGAACAGCTGCGGCAGATGTTCTTCTTCACCCGCTCCGACACTGTCTATGGCGGCACCAACGAGATCCAGCTCAACATCATCGCTGAGCGCGGTCTTGGCATGCCCAAGGAACCGAGAGGCAAGGCCTGATGGGATTTCGCGAGCTAGGCATGAATGAACTTGCGGCGCGGGAGTGCCTGCGCCAGCTGGTCAACACCTATTCGCGGGCATGCGACCGGCGTGATTTCGCCCTGCTCCGCTCGCTCTATCATGACGACGCGCTGGAAGAGCACGGCGACATGTTCACCGGTTCTGCGGACGAATATGTCGTCTGGGTCGAGGGCGCGCTCGCCAACTGGTCGGCCTCCGCGCACTACGTCACCAACATGGTCTTCGAGATTCAAGGCGATTATGCCGAGGGTGAGACCTACAAGCTCAACTATCACCGCACGCTCGACGGCCGCCATGAAATCATCACCGGCAGCCGAAGCCTCGACCGCTTCGCCAAGCGCAACGGCGAGTGGCGGTTCCTCGGACGCTGCGTGACGCTCGATTGGGCGCACCAGCGGGAGGCAAGCACCGAGGCCTATGAAAGCTTCGCCGCCGCCAGCCCGCACGGCAAGCCGGGGCCGGAAGACCTTTCCTATGAGCGCCTGACGCTTTTGGGACGCTTCATCGCCTGAACAAACAGCATCTGAACAACCGGGAGGAATGCATGACGGAACGACAATTCAGCGGCAAGGTGGCGGTGGTCACCGGCGGCGCAAACGGGATCGGCCGGGCCATTGCGCTTGGCTTTGCACAGGAAGGCGCCAACGTCGCGATCATGGATCGCGAGCCTGACGCCCTTGCCGAGGCAGCCGAACTGGCGCGCGCCCATGGCGTGAAAGTTCTGCCGCTGGTTGGCGACATGACTGACCGCGAGCAGGTGGAAGCCTTGTTCGCACAGGTGAGGACCGATCTCGGACCGGTCGACATGCTCACCAACAACGTCGGCCAGACGGCGCGTGAGAACTATTCCGAGTTCTATCTGGCGAAGCCGGAAACGCTTCAGTTCGTGGTCAATGTATCGCTGATGTCCACCCTGCTGTGCTCGCGCCAGGTGGTGAATGACATGCGCGACCGCAAGAGCGGCAAGATCGTTTCGATCTCGTCGGACTCTTCGATGAACGGCGATATCGGCACCGTGGATTATGCTGCGGCGAAGTCTGGCGTGCTCGGTTTCACCCGTGCGCTGGCACGTGAACTTGGACCGTTCAAGGTGAACGTCAACGCCGTCTGCCCGGGACCAACCAACACCCGCGCGATGCAGCGCATCCCGAAGGATGCGTATGAGCGCGCGAAGAACGCCATCCCACTCGGCGAGCTTTCAGAGCCGGAGGACATCGCCAATGCCGTGGTGTTCCTATCGAGCGACAAGGCCCGTTTCATCACCGGCCAGACACTGATGGTGAACGGCGGACGCGTCTTCTACTAAGCTTCTTCAAGGCGTCGGGATGAAACACCCGGCGCCTCTTTTCTATCGTCTGTCAGCAAACCTTTGTGTGTTAGTGCATTCGGACGATGCCCCCTCGCCCCAACAGGCACAGTGAAAGAACAACAAGAAAGCATTTTCATAGGGTGCAGCATGGCTTCCAATCTACATACCGTCCTCTGCGACCGACTCGGATCGCGTTATCCCATCGTACAGACCGCCATGGGGTGGGTTGCGGACGAGAAGCTGACGGCGGCAACCTGTAACGCCGGAGGCTTTGGCTTCCTGGCCGGCGCCACGATCGAGCCCGGCAAGGTTGAT
The DNA here is from genome assembly GCF_014641695.1 of Nitratireductor aestuarii. Taxonomy (GTDB): domain Bacteria; phylum Pseudomonadota; class Alphaproteobacteria; order Rhizobiales; family Rhizobiaceae; genus Chelativorans; species Chelativorans aestuarii. The sequence continues at coordinate 103,419 of NZ_BMIF01000004.1, forward strand.
GCAACGCTGAACCGCCTCAAGGAGCTTACGGACCGCCCGTTTGGCGTGAACTTCCACATGTTCCAGCCCAATGCTGAGGAGCTGATCGAAGCCGTCATCCGCCACAAGGTGCGCGCGGTCTCCTACGGTCGCGGACCGGACGCCAAGACAATCAAGCGCCTGAAGGATGCCGACATCATCTGCATGCCCACGGTCGGCGCGCTTAAGCACGCAGTCAAGGCGGTGGAGCTCGGCGCTGACATCATCACCATCCAGGGCGGTGAAGGCGGCGGCCATACTGGTTCCGTGCCCACAAGCATCCTGCTGCCGCAGGTTCTGGACGCGGTGAACGTGCCTGTCGTCGCAGCCGGTGGCTTCTCCGATGGCCGCGGCCTTGCTGCAGCGCTGGCATGGGGTGCAGCAGGCATCGCCATGGGCACCCGCTTCCTGATGACGACGGACTCGCCCGTCCCGGCAAGTGCGCTCAACCGCTACCTGGCAACTCGCGAGCCCACCCAGATCCGCATCACCACGGCTGTCGACGGCATGTCACAGCGCTTCATCGAAAACAACGAGATCAAGCGGCTTGAGTCCATGAACCTCGCCGCCCGTCTCAAGATGAGTATGGAACACGCTCGCGCCCAGGCGAAGCGCAACAATCTCGGCCCGGTCGGCATCCTGCAGACGGCGCTGAAGCTTGCGCGCTCCGACGACAGCAGCTTTGCTCAGACCGTCATGGCAGGCAACCTGCCAGAGCTGGTGCAGCGCGGCGTCGTGGCTGGCGATCCGGACAACGGCCTGCTGCCCAGCGGACAGGTAGCCGCAACGATCAACAAGCTGGAAAGCTGCCAGGACATTATCGCACGCATCGTGCAGGAAGCCGAAGCCCGTATCGACGCGCTCGCTGCCCTGCGTTCCGTGCCGGCAAACTAACGAGGTAATTATGAGCGATCAATTCTGGACCAAGACCGAAGCCGGCATTGCCGAGGTCGTCATCGAGAACCCGCCCGTCAACGCGCTGAATTCCAAGGGCTGGCGCGCGCTTTCGCAGACGATCGACCGGCTCAATGCCGATGATGCCGTTCGCGTCATCATCATCCGCGCCGAGGGCCGCGGCTTCTGCGCCGGCGTCGATATCAAGGAGCTGCAGGAGCATCCGGAACTCATTCTGGAAGTGAACGCGGGCAACTACGAAACCTTCCGCGCGATCCACAAGGGCCTGAAGCCGGTCATCGCGGCGCCGCACGGCTATGTGCTCGGTGGCGGCATCGGCATCTGCGGCTCGGCCGACATCATCATCGCCTCGCCGGATGCCAAGTTCGGCGTGCCGGAGGTGGACCGCGGCGCGCTCGGTGCAGGCGCCCACCTGCAGCGCATGTTCCCGCTGCAGAAGGTTCGCCAGATGTATTTCACTGGCGAGATGATCGACGCTGAGGAAGCCTACCGGCTCAACGCGATCGAGCGCATCGTTCCACGCGAGCAGCTGCGTGATGCGGCCTTCGAGCTGGCGCAGAAGATCGCCGCCAAGAGCCCGACCATGATCAGCCTGGCCAAGGAAGCCCTGAACGGCGTCGAGCATAGCGATGTCGACCGGCACTACCGCTGGGAACAGGGCTTCACCGCGCAAGCCTATCTCACCGCTGAAAGCCAGGAAGCCCGCGATGCCTTCGTGCAGAAGCGCGACGCCGACTTTGCTGCCGCGAACAAGAAATAAGGACCGACAATGAGCGACACTTTCCCCGTTACCGAACCCGTCTACGTTCACGGCCATGGCCTTCTCAAGGGCCGCAGCGTCCTGATCACGGCAGCTGCCGGTGTGGGCATCGGCTTCGCCGCCGCAACACGCGCGGTGGAGGAGGGCTGCCGGGCAATCTTCATTTCCGACATTCATGAGCGCCGACTGGGCGAAGCTGCAGAGAAGCTGCGCGCGATCTCTCCGGATGTCGAAGTCTATTCCCAGATCTGCAACGTCACCAAGGAAGATGAGGTTCAGGCTCTCGTCGATGCGGCTGAAGAGAAGCTGGGCGGCATCGACGTGCTGATCAACAATGCCGGTCTCGGCGGCCTCCGCAATGTTGTTGACATGCCGGACGACGAGTGGGACCGCGTGATCGACGTAACACTCACCAGCGTGATGCGCATGACCCGCGCGACGCTCAAGAAGATGATGCCGCGCCGCAAGGGCGTGATCGTCAACAACGCTTCCGTGCTCGGCTGGCGCGCCCAGAAGGGTCAGTCGCACTATGCCGCCGCCAAGGCCGGCGTGATGGCGTTCACCCGCTGCAGCGCGCTCGAGGCTGCAGAATACGGGATCCGCATCAACGCGGTATCGCCCTCCATCGCAATGCACGAGTTCCTCAAGAAGGCCTCTACGCCGGAAGAGCTCGCCCGTCTCGCAGCAGGTGAAGCCTTCGGCCGCGCCGCAGAGGTTTGGGAAATCGCCAATGTCATGATGTTCCTCGCGAGCGACTATGCCGGCTACATGGTCGGCGAAGTGGTATCGGTCTCCAGCCAGAGGGCATAGCCATGAAACTCGTCTTCTCCTCGCCGCAGGATGTGATCGACAATATCGGGAAGAAACTCGGGCCGACCGAGTGGCTTGAGATCGATCAGGACCGGATCGACATGTTCGCCAAGGCCACTGGCGACTTCCAGTGGATCCACGTGGACCCGGAGAAGGCGAAGGACGGCCCCTTCGGCCGCACCATCGCCCATGGCTATCTCACCATGTCGCTGATCAACATGTTCCTTCCGGACATGTTCGAGGCACAGGGCGCCAAGATGGGCGTGAACTACGGCAGCGACCGGACGCGGTTCCCCGCCCCGGTCCCTGTCGGTTCGCGTGTCCGTGGGGTTGCCGAACTGGTCAACGGCGAGATCATCGGCGACGGCGCTGTCCAGACCACAGTACGCGTGAGCATCGAGGTGGAAGGTTCGTCCAAGCCCGGCTGCGTCTCTGACGTCATCGGCCGCTACTATTTCTGAGGTGGCCATGTCGGACGAACTTGCCCTGCTGACGGAAATTCGTGACCGGCTCGAGCAACTGGAATCACGCGACGAAATCCGCCAGCTCATCTCGAAATATTCCATCGCGCTCGACATGCGCGACATGGATGCGATGGCCAACCTGTTCGAACCGGATGTGAAGGTCGGCAAGAATGCGCGCGGCCGGCAGGCACTTCGCGACTGGCTAGACGACACGATGCGCAAGCAGTTCGACGGCACGTCGCATCATGTCGGCACGACCGTGATCGAGTTCATCGACCGCGACAACGCCGTGGGCATCGTCTACTCCAAGAACGAGCACGAAACCGGCCCGGAGTGGGTCATCATGCAGATGATGTACTACGATCACTACGTGCGGATCGACGGACGCTGGTGCTTCCGCCGACGCCAGCCACTCTACTGGTATGCAACGGACCTCAACAAGCCGCCCATCGGCTCGCGAAAGATGCGCTGGCCGGGCCGCGAGCCCTATGAAGGCTCGTTCCATGAGCTCTTCCCATCGTGGAAGGAATTCTGGGCGCGCAGCGGCGCATCCGAGACGCCCATCGCCGAACCCGCACCGCTGGAACAGTTCATCGAAACCATGCGCCGGGGAAATGAGGTGGCTGGGAACAGGGTGCGGTAGCCCAATAATTCCGGAATTCAAAATGGGCGGTCCAATGGGCCGCCCATTCTTTTTACGCCAAGATAAAAAAAGGCGGCGATCCGAATGGAGCGCCGCCAATTTGCTGGGAGGAGTCTTTTAAGGGTTACGCTACCTGGCGGGGAGAGCCGAGCATAGCGGCGCTGTTCAGCACAAGGCGGACAAGCTCCGTCTGGCGGGTGATGCCGCTCTTGGAGAAGATCGAGCGGAGGTGGGCGCGTGCGGTGTTGCGCGAGATGGCAAGCGAGGCAGCCGCATCTTCCAGTGACAGGCCGGAGGCGAGACGGCGGGCAAGCGAGGCTTCCGCAGGCGTCAGATCGAAGAGCTGGCGGACCAGATCGTTCTCCACTTCAGCATTTGCTTCGGGATCGCGGATGTAGATGGCGACCACTGCCGTGCTGCCGATTGAACCCTGCTGTCGGCGGATGGGCTGGATCACAAGGCCTAGATTGCGCTGGCCGGAATTGCGGGAGATGGAGACGCCGCGCGTAATGTTCTCTCCAGAGTTCGCTGCCGCAATCGCATCGCGCAATGCGTCCTGAAGTTCGCGATCCTCGTTGGCGTAGATGGCGCGGAGGCGGCCAAGCTGGTTCTGCAGACCATCACGGGAAGCAAGATGAGCGGCTGCCATGCTGGAAGTCTTGACGACGTTGCGGTTGGCGTCGACCAGGATCACGCCAACGGACAGACGGTCCATGACGGAGGAATAGAGGACTCGTTCAACTTCGCTGGTGCCCAACTGCGCGGAAAGCTCGAGGCCGCGGCGAAGCTGGGTGACCAGGATCTCGCACAGCGAAGCCTGTTCGGCGTCGAAGGCGCTGTCCGCGCGGTCGCGATAGATCTTGAGCGTGTAGCGGGTGCCCTGCGTTTCGTTAACGGCCACGGCGCTCAGCTGCTGGCATTCCTCCTGCAGCGCAGCGAGGCGCTCCATGCACAGCTCTGAACAGAGCGAGGCATCCTGCGTGTCGTCGTCCGACTCGACGATAACGACAACCGGACAACCCTGCGAAAGACGGTCTTCAACCTGAATTGAAACGGCAGATGCGGAAAACTGGCGGCGAATGAGTGCAGCCGACTGCGACAGCGGCTTTCCAGACAGCAGGCTCTCCGAAACCTGGCTGAAGAAAAGTCCAAACTCTACAACGGAACGCGAATGAAAAGTCACGGTATCCTCCCGCTAGAACGTCCCCTAGTTCCAACTTACATTGACATTGTTGTCATTAATTCGACGCTTTGTCAAATGTATCTGACGACGCGTTGAAAATTCGCCATTTGTGTCGAAAAATCGGAGTTTTCATTTTTTGTCAGCTACTTAGCTGATCCTTTGCCGGTGGATAAGTCGCGCTTCACATCCGGCATCTGCGACCGATCGCGATTATATTTTCATCGCACTGGTCGAATTATCGGCAATGATGTCCTCAAAATTGACGCCGCGTCAAATCAAAATAAAAGGGCGGGTTCCTCGCTACGCAGGACCCCGCCCTTCTTGATGAACAATCGTTGAAATATACGTCTTCAGACGGTCGCTCCTCTGCGCAAAGTCCCGCCTTTGGGATGATCTACTTGCCGGGTCGCGGCGTGTAGCCATCCGCCACGATGATCGGCAGGTGGGTGAAGCCACCCTCTGGCAGGCGCATCCACGCGCCAGCAGCGAGTGCTCCGCCGTCAACGACGATCGACTGGCCGCTCACCCAACCCGACAGCCGGTCGGATGCGAGGTAGAGCGCGGCACCAGCCGAGTCTGGGCCCTCGCCGAAGCGTCCGATGGGGAACCAGCGGGAGATGTAGTCACGGTTTTCCGGCGGGACGCGCGGGGTGGCCGTGATCTGGGCGGTGTTGGTCGTTTCGGGCGCAACGGCGTTGACGCGGATGCCGTATTGGCCAAGCTCAACGGCAAGGCTCTGGGTGAAGCCCGTCACGCCTGCCTTGAAGGCCGCATAGGCAACCGTCAACGGAATGCCGCGGAAGGCTTCCACGGTCGAGACGTTGATGATGCTGCCGCCTTCGCCGCTTCTGCGCATCAACGGAATTGCTGCGCGAGTAACCAGGAACATGTGGCGCAGGTTGATGTGATAGAGTTGGTCCCACTGCTCTTCTGTCGAATCCTCGAACATATCCTTGTAGCCGAGGAAATCACCGACGTTGTTGACGAGCACATCGAGGCGGCCATGGCGTTCATCAACCGCCGCGACAACAGATTTGACGTCTGCTGCCTTGCAGACATCAGCCTGCAGGACCAGATGCTCGCCACCGATCTTCTCAAGTGCGGCCCTTGTGTCTTCCACGCGCGTAGCGTCAATCTCAGCGACGACCACCTTCATCCCGGCCGTTGCGAACAGTTCGGCAGTGGCGCGGCCAATACCGGCTCCGCCACCGGTGATCAGCGCAACCTTGCCTTCAAGCCCTAAAATCGAGCGATCTTCACTCATCTGCCTTATCCTCCCTTGGCGCCAAGTGCCGGCTTTCAACCGAAAATGTATGGGTAGCGTCGAGCTGCAGCTTCCGCTCCGCCAGCAGCCATCCACCGTCCGTGCGCACGAATTGATCGGCGTAGCGGATGGTCATTTCGTAACAGAGCGGCCTGCCTGAACTGTCGCGCATGAAGTGGCGGGCAATGCCGTAGGTTTCGGCACGGGCCGTGTCACCCTTGATGACAGGCACCAGATTGAACACCGCATGCCAGGTTCTGGCGTAGCGTTCAGCGACCCTGCGGGGAACCTCGGAAAGCGCCTTGCGCCCCACGATGTTGCCCAAGGGAGCGACCAGTACACCGTCTTCGATGAACTGGGCGGCAAAGCGCTCGCCATCAACCTGATCCACGGCGAACGCATAGTTTTCGGCGGTGCGGCGCATAGCCAACGTCGCCAGAAGCTCCTCCCCCAGCGCCGTCATTTTGCTGGCGGCGTCTGGTCGACCATGGCGACAACCTCCGCAATGGTGCGGTCGATGTCATTGCGGGTGTAGCCGAGCCTGCGGGTTTCCTCCGGGTCCGGCTCATAGGCCAGGATGTTGCCGCGCCCGGGAACGATGAACGCGTCAGGCAGGATCGGATGTTCTTCGTCGCGTTCCTCAAGCACGCGGCCTGCACCAACCGCGTCAAAGATCTTCTGGAAGAAATCGCGGAAGGTAAGGTTCTCGTCGCCGATCAGATAAGCCTTGCCGGACTCGGCGTTCTGGAGTGCGCCCCAGATCGCTTCGCAGAGGGAGCGGACCGACATGTAGTTGGTGCCGCCTGCCGGCGCGTAGTCCGGGATTTCGGGACGCTCGCCCCTGCCCCAGGCCACCAGCGATGCGTAGCGCTTGGCCGAGACACCGGGGAATGCGCCGACGATGGACGGCGGGTTCAGCGTAGAAACGTTGAAATCCGGCGTAGCGAGCGCACGCGCGCCCTCGTCGGCCAGCTTGCGGCCACGCACATAAGCGTTGGTGTCGGCCAGATGCGGCATGACGTGGTGGTAGTAGCTGCCTAGCTGGACCAGCCGCTTGACGCCAGCGCGCTTGGCCAACGCCACGAAATTCGGCACCCCCTCGATCTGCATCTTCTGCCAGAAGGCGTTCTCATCCGTGTCGCGGGAAAGATGGCGGATGTCGTTGCCTGCCGCAAAGACAATAGCCTCGAAGGGAGCAAGGTCCGCCTCGGTAAACGTGCCCTCGGCATAGTCGCCAAGGATGACGGGGAAGCCCGCGATGGGCGACGGTCCTGTCACGGGCTTGCGCGCGGCCAGCGTTACGTCATTTCCCTTTTCCTTAAGGAACAGCGCGGCATGCGCTCCGATCATGCCAGTGCCGCCAACGATCAGAATTTTCACGGGCGTCCTCCTCAATCTTTTCGTTAACTTAGCTCGCTACCGGATAGTCGATGTAACCAGCTGGGCCGGGTGTGTAGGTCTTGGCCACATCGTAGCCGGACAGCGGAATGCCCCTGCGCAGGCGGCTCGGCAGATCCGGATTGCCGATGAACGGACGGCCAAACGAAACAGCATCCGCATCGCCGCTACGGATGGCTTCAGCAGCCATTTCGCCGGTCAGCTCGTTGTTCAGGATGAAGTTGCCGCGCCAGCGCTCCTTGACGAGAGCGTAGTTATCTACCTTCGGGAAGGTACGGCGGACGAGATGGAGGTAAGCCAGGCCGAGCTTCGACGCCTCGTCGAAGAGGAGGCCGTAAGTCTCGACCGGGTTCTCGTCGTGGATGTCGTTGTACTCGAAGCCGGGGCAGACGCGCAGGCCAACGCGCTCGAAGCCGATCGCTTCGCCCATCGCCTCAAGAACTTCCATGACGAAGCGGATGCGGTTGCGAGCGCTGCCGCCATACCGGTCAGTGCGCTGGTTCGTGTTGGACGACAGGAACTGCATGGGCAGGTAGCCGCTGGAACAGTGCAGCTCAACGCCATCCATGCCCGCCTCGCGCGCGTTCAAGGCAGCCTGCCGGAACTCGTTGACAACGCCAGGGATCTCGTCTGTGTCCAGGGCCCGAGGCTCATCCATGTCCATAAGGCCGAAGGTATCGGTGAAGATCTTCTGGTTACAGCGAATGGCCGACGGAGCGACGATCTCGGAGTCGTCGTCCTTGTTGCTCCGCGAGGCAACACGGCCGCAATGCATGATCTGCAGCACGATCTGGCTGCCTTCCCTGTGGACGGCATCGGCTACCCTGCGCCAGCCCTCGATCTGCGCACGCGAATAGATGCCCGGCGTGCGGCAATAGCCTTTGCCGGCGGGGCTCGGCTGGACACCTTCCGTAACGATCAGGCCGGCCCCGGCACGCTGGCGGTAGTATTCGACGTGCAGGTCGGTCGGTGTATCACCCTCGCCCGCACGGCTGCGGGTCATCGCGGACATGACGATGCGATTGCGAAGCTCCAGCGCGCCAAGGCGCATCGGGGTAAACAGTTCTTCCATTACAACCTCAGGGTCTTGCATCAGGCGGACTTGGGCTCGTCACCCGTGTTCAGTTCGCCAAGGACTGCACCTTCAGAGGTGCGCACGTGCAGGCGGGTGAGCCTGCGGTAGCAGAAGCGCCAGCCTTCCGGCGTCTTGCGGTATTTCTCATGATAGTGGCCGAAGCCGTGCAGCCAGTGATCCTCGTCACCCTGCTTCCAGAAGAGCATGTCTTCCATGGCCCAGATGCCTTCCGCCGTATCTGGCGAGGTGATGGTGATTTCTGGCTGGTGCGCGTGGTGGACGGAGGTGATGTGGGCCAGCACCTTCTTCAGTCGCTCAACGTTTTCCTTAGCGCCCACCGCAGGCTCGCCGCCGCCGTAGGTTTCGGAAACGTGGTCCGGGGTGTGAAGGGACTCGTATTCGTCCCAGCGCTTCTCATCCATAGCGCGAATGCGCTGACCCTTTAGCTTCTTGATTTCCTCAATGGCAATGAGGCGTTCCAGATCCGACAGCATTGTCCCTCCACTTCCTGAGCAAGCAATGCCAGCGCACGGGCGCTGGTGCTTCGTTATCAGGCAGTTTGAGGGTGCCGCCCGGATGCGGCATCGTCTGGATAAACTAGGCGAGGAAGGGAGTGCCGTTTACCCCTGTTGAGGCGAGTAGCGCTGGACGAGATCAAGGAAGTGAGGCTTTTCACCGCCACCGTGGATCTGGAGCGTTGCGCCGGAAACGAATTCGGCGAGCGGGCTTGCCAGGAACAGCACGCCATTTGCAATATCATGTCCGTTGCCCATGCGCTTCATGGGGGTGGCTTCGGCAATGGCTTCCTGCGCCTCGACCGAGCCGTAGGTAAGCTCGGCGCTTTCCGTTTCGATCAAGCCAACGATGATGGCGTTGACGCGCACCAGCGGGCCCCATTCCTGCGCAAGGCTGGTGGTGAGGCTGAGCAGACCAGCCTTGGCCGCGCCATAGGCGGCTGTGCCCGGAGAAGGACGGGTTGCGGCAACGCTGGCGATGTTGACGATGGAGCCACGCTCCGGCTGCTTGTGCATGACCTGGTAGGCGGCCTGCGACATGTGCAGGGGCGCGATGAGGTTGAGCGTAATGATCGCTTCCGAGAAGCGTGGCGAGACGGTAGCGGCATCAACACCGGGCGAGCCGCCAGCGTTGTTGACCAGCAGATCCAGCCTGCCGTGGCGCGCCACAACAGTATCCACAAGCTCCTTGCAGGCGGCAGCCTGACGCACGTCACAGGCGATGAACTCCGCCTTCCTGCCTTCCACCTCGGGAACGCTTTCCGGCTCGTTGCGGCCGCAGACGACAACCTTCGCGCCAGCTTCCAACAGCCTTGTCGCGATGATACGGCCGATGCCCTTTGTGCCGCCGGTGACCAGAGCCACCTTGCCCGCCATGGAAAGACTGTCGTTCGCGTCGATCATCTGCCTGCCATCCTGATACTGAAATTCGCCAAAGCATCTATAGTGCCGTCGGCTTAGCGGTCATTCGTCTTTTTGGACGATGCCTGTTCTTTCCGGGAGCGTACAGTCCACGCTCGAAAACTTGCGTATCCCGCAGTTCCCAGATGGCGAAGACAGAGCATCGCATGACAATCCACGATTCCGGTTGGCAATTTTCAACACTGCCTGCGCTGGTGGCGCGGGCCGCCGAAGTTTATGGCAATGATCCAGCGATCGAGGACGGCGGCACAAAGCTGAGCTTCGTCGAATTCGATCAGTTGCGCCGGAAGATCGCCAAGGCCTTCATGGCATCCGGCATCGAGAAGGGCGACCGGGTGATGATCTGGTCACCCAACACGTGGAAGTGGTTTGCGGCTGCCATGGGTCTCGTCAGCGCGGGCGGCGTGCTGATCCCGACTAGCACGCGCTTCAAGGGATCCGAGGTGCATGACCTCGCCAGCCGCAGCGGCGCGCGGATGCTGCTCTCCTGTGGCGAATTCCTCGGCAAATACTATCCGGAGATGCTGTCGCCGGAAACACGCGGGCTGCTCAAAGAGATCGTGGTCTTTGACGGCGCGAAAGAGACCGAGACGCCCTGGGACGAGTTCATAGCGCGCGGGGAGACGATTTCGGACGAGGCGCTGGCTGAGCGCGAAGCGTCCATCGGTCCGGACGATATGTGCGACATGCTCTTCACCTCCGGCACCACCGGCTATCCCAAGGGCGTGATGTACCGGCACCTGCAGTGCCTGCGCACCATCGATGCCTGGGCAACGCGCGTGGGCGTGCAGCGCGGAGACCGCCTGCTCGTGATCCCGCCATTCTTCCATGCGTTCGGCTACCGCTCGGGCGCGATCGTCTCGATCATGCGCGGCGCAACGCTCATTCCGCATCTCACTTATGATGCAGACGAAATTCTCAAGCGTGTTGAGAACGAGAAGATCAGCGTCATTCCTGGGCCGCCCACGATCTTCCACGGCATGCTGCAGCATCCGGAGCTGGAGAAATTCGATCGCTCCAGCCTGCGCCTCGGCGTTACAGGGGGTGCCGTGGTGCCTTCTACGCTCATCCGCCGAATGCGCGAGACGCTCGGCTTCGAAGGTGTGGTCAACGGCTATGGACTGACGGAATGTGGCGGCTACGGCACCATGTGCAGCGCCGACGATCCGGATGACGTGATTGCCAATACCGCCGGCAAGCCCTTCCCGGATACGGAAGTGCGCATCATGGATGCCGATGGCAACCTGCTGCCGGATGGGGAAGCGGGCGAAGTCGTCATCCGTGGCTATCTGACGATGAATGGCTATTTCAACGATCCGGAAGGCACGGCCAAGACGATCGACAAGAATGGCTGGCTGCATACGGGCGACATCGGTTACTTCGACGAAAACGGCAACCTGCGCATCGAGGACCGCGTCAAGGATCTCTACATCTGCGGCGGTTTCAACTGCTATCCGGCTGAAATCGAACGCCTGATGAGCGCGCATCCGGCTGTCGGCCAGATCGCCGTGATCGGTATTCCGGACGAGCGCATGGGCGAAGTGGGCAAGGCATACGTGGTGCTGCGCCCCGGTACCAGTGCCACCGCCGAAGAGCTGATCGGCTGGGCGCGCGAGAATATCGCGAACTACAAGGTGCCGCGCTACGTAGAGTTCATGGACGCGCTGCCCACCAGTGTGCAGGGCAAGGTCCAGAAGGACGTGCTGCGGGCGATGAACAAGTAGCTCGGGTTTCAATGAGCATTTCAGCCCCCGTGGTTCGCGCCACGGGGGTTTTTGTTTTTGGGCCCCACAGGCTCGTGCAACCTGGACCCCTCGTGGTTCGACAAGCTCACCATGAGGGACGAAGCGAATAAACAGCAATGAAAAAGGCTGCCGCGTTGCCGCGACAGCCCTTGGAGGAGGAGAGATGTATTTTGTTTACTGAGTGCCGTAAACCGGCTTCGGCGCAGGCCGCTCTGCCAGAAGCTCGGTGATCTTTTCACCAAGCTCTTCCGGCTGCCAGCGGCGGCCGATGTCGTATTCCGGACCGTCGTTCCAGCCAAGCGCCAGACGGATCGTGCCGCCGATCAGCTCGAAGATCTGGCCGGTGCAGTGCTTCGACTTTTCGCTCACCAGCCAGGCAACCAGCGGCGCAGTGTTTTCCGGAGCGAAGATGTCGAACTGCCCTTCAACAGGCGTCATGACATCAGCGAAGGCCGTCATGGTCATGCGCGTGCGGGCGTTAGGGGCCAGACCGTTGGCGGTAATGCCATAACGGGCAAGCTCCGCCGCCTGCACCAGCGTCAGCGTGGCGATGCCAGCCTTGGCGGCAGCGTAGGAGCTCTGTCCTACCGAGCCCTGCAGACCAGCGCCCGAGGAGGTGTTGATGATGCGCGCATCGACCGGGCGGCCAGCCTTCGCTTCATTGCGCCAGTAGTCAACCGCGTGTCGGGTGACACAGAAGTGGCCGCGCAGATGAACGCGGATCACCGCATCCCACTCTTCTGGCGTGCAGGAAACGAACATACGGTCGCGCACGAATCCGGCGTTGTTTACCACGGCATCCAGACGACCAAAGGCGTCGATCGCGCTCTGGATGATGCGCTGTGCACCTTCCCAGTCAGCCACGTCGTCGAAGTTGGCGACAGCCACACCGCCAGCAGCGCGGATCTCGGCTACAACCTCATCAGCCGGACGCTCCTGCGTATCGTCACCATGGGTGCCAACGCCCAGATCGTTGACGACAACCTTCGCGCCCTCTGCAGCCAGTCCCAATGCATAGGCGCGTCCAAGCCCGCGGCCTGCGCCGGTCACAACGACTACCCTACCCTCACAAATGCCAGCCATACCTGCTCCTCAGAATTTCGAATGTTGTTTGACGGCCCGAAGGCGCTACCTGGTGTTCAGGCGGACCGCACGGGCCGTGCTGGAAACGCGGCGACGTTCGGGCTCTACCTCGGTCAGCGGCTCGCATTCCGCAAAGTCAGTGAAGGACATGCGGGCCAGGCGCTGGTATTCGCCCTGACCGTCGTTCTTCCACTTGATCGCCTCGGCAGGCATCTCACGGATGATCTTCGCCGGGTTGCCCGCAATGAGGCTGCGGGCAGGTGCGCGCATGTCGGACTTGACCAGGCTCATGGCGCCGATGAGTGACTCCGCGCCAATCTCCGCATCGTCGAGGACAACCGTGTTCATGCCGACCAGCGCGTTCTCGCCAATGGTGGCGCCGTGAACGACTGCACCATGGCCGACCGTTGCGCCACGCTTGATCACACAATCGCTGCCCGACCCCGTGTGAAGGGTGCAGTTGTCCTGAATGGACGTGTCGCCTTCCACGATGATGCGGCCGAAATCACCCCTGAGTGAAGCGCCGGCACCGATGTAGCAACCCGGCCCGACGATGACGTCGCCGATTAGCGACGCCGTCGGATGCAGGAAGCTGGTCGGGTGCACGACGGGGCGGATGCCCTCGAACGAGTAGCACGGCATCGTCAGAGCCTTTCGATGATCGTGACGTTTGCCTGACCACCGCCCTCGCACATGGTCTGCAGGCCGTAACGGCCACCGCGACGCTCCAGCTCGTGAAGCATGGTGGTCATCAGGCGGGCACCAGTTGCGCCAAGCGGATGGCCGAGTGCAATTGCACCGCCATTGACGTTGACCTTCTCGTGCGGAATACCGAGTTCCTTCATCCAGGCCATGGTCACGGAAGCGAAGGCTTCGTTGCACTCGAAGAGATCGATGTCCTCGACCTTGAGACCGGTCTTTTCCAGCGCATGGCGGGTTGCAGGGATTGGTGCGGTCAGCATCCAGACCGGATCATCGGCACGGACCGTCAGGTGATGGATGCGGGCGCGCGGCTTCAGGTTGTGCTCCTTCACTGCACGCTCGGAAGCTATCAGCATGGCGGCTGCTGCGTCGGAGTTCTGGCTTGCCACACCTGCGGTGATGGTGCCACCTTCCAGAAGCGGCTTGAGGGAAGCCATGCGCTCCAGCGTCGTGTCGCGGCGCGGCGTCTCGTCCGTCCTGAAATCGCCGACCGGAACGATTTCGCGCTCAAAATAGCCGCTGTCGATGGCGTGGATGGCGCGAGCGTGCGAAGCATAGGCAAACTGTTCCATCTCCTCGCGCGAGATTTCCCACTTGTCTGCAATCATCTGGGCAGAGCGGAACTGGTTCACTTCCTCCGTTCCGAAGCGTGCCTGCCAGCCGGGTGAGGTGCTGAACGGATCCGGGAAGCCGTACTGTTGACCGGCGATCATCGCGCCAGAGATCGGGATCAGGTTCAGGTTCTGTACGCCACCGGCCACGACCAGATCCTGCGTACCGCTCATCACGCCCTGCGCAGCGAAGTGGATCGCCTGCTGGGAGGACCCGCACTGACGGTCGACCGTCACACCTGGAACGTGAAGAGGCATGCCAGCCACGAGCCAACAGGTACGGGCGATGTCACCGGCCTGGGGCCCAAGCGTTTCCACGCAGCCGAACACAACGTCGTCAACTGCGGAAGGGTCGATGCCCGTGCGCTCGATCAGCGCCTTGATCGGAATCGCACCCAGATCGGCCGAGTGGGTCGTGGCAAAGGAGCCCTTCTTACGGCCGACCGGAGTTCTCACTGCATCAATGATATATGCCTCTGGCATGGTCTATCCCTTCGGAAAAGTCTGGTCTGCACCCAGCGGGTGCCCGAAAACGCGGGTCGCAACGCGGGCGCGATGGAAGCGCGCATCGCCCCACCAGCTTGCCAGCGCAAGCGCACGCTTGAGGAAGAAGTGGACGTCGACTTCCCACGAATAGCCCATCGCACCGTGCACCTGCACGGAGGTGCGGCAGGCGAGATCAGCAGCTTCCGACGCCATGATCTTGGCGTGCGAGATGCGCGAGCGCGAGAAGACGTTGCGGTCCGGCGTAGCCGCCGCCGCAGCATAGATGACCGGGCGGACGAACTCGATCTTCACCTGAGCGGTCGCCAACAGGTGCTTGACCGCCTGATAGGAGCCGATCGGCTTGCCGAACTGCATGCGTTCCTTCGAGTAGGCGACGCCAAGATCGACGGCACGCTGGGCGATACCAGCCAGCTGGGCGGCAGAGAAGAGCGCACCACGATCAAGGGCTGCATCCAGATAGGCCTGAGCCTCGGAAAGCGGGAGGCTGACGACCGCGGACGACGGCCTGGCTGCCAGCGTGAACAGTCGGCGGAAGGGATCAGAGCTCTGCTGGCGCACGAGCTCCACCGCATCCGGGGTGACGACAAACAGTTCGTCATTCCAGATCGCGATGATGGCGCCCGCCGTGTCGGCATCGGCAATGAAGGCATTGACCGGATGAGCTGCCGCGACGGTAATCTCACCGGCCAGAGCCTGTTCCAGAAGATCAGCACCAGCGCCGGTGGCGCGGACGATGTCGGCCAGCAGCGGGATGGCAACGCCGGCATTGTCGACCAGCGGCTCGGGCAGGCCAGCACGGCCACAGGCTTCGGCAACCAGCACGAAATCGGCAGGCTTCAGGCCAAGGCCGCCTTCTTCCTCGGCAACCAGGGCACCCTGCAGCCCCATCTCCACAAGCGCGGTCCAGCGCTTCTCATCACGGGCATCGCCCGATTCCATCAGACGGCGAAGATCGGAAGCCTGGCAGAGGTCAGCCAGCAGGCCCTCGACCGCCTCTGCGGTCATTTTTTGTTCGTCGGTGAAGCGGAAGTCCATGGCCCTCACCCGCGTGGCAGGCCGAGCATGCGCTCGGCGATAATGTTTTTCTGGATCTCGTTCGAACCGGCGTAGATCGGTCCGGCGAGCGAGAAGAAGTAGCCTTCCAGCCAGCGCGCATCCTCGCCAGCGGCGGGAGCGGCGCGAACCAGCTCGGCGCGGGCGCCAAGGATGGCAAGCGCGGTGCGGTGCATGGCAATGTCCATCTCGGACCAGAAGATCTTGTTGGTGGAGGCTTCGGCACCAATCTTGCCGCCCGCAATAAGACGGGAAGCAGTCGAGTAGATCGACAGCGCGTAGGCTTCCGCATCCATGTGCGCCTGCAGGACCGCATCCCGGATTGCCGGATCGCACTCGGCTTCATGCTTCCGGTAAAGCTCGACCAGTCGCTTTGCCGCCATCTGGAAGCGGGCGGGACTGCGCAGCATAAGACCGCGCTCGAAGCCGGCTGTCGCCATGCAGATGTGCCAGCCCTGCCCTTCATCGCCCAGACGATTGAAGGCAGGAACGCGGACATCCTCGAGGAAGATTTCGGCAAAGCCGGTCTCGCCGTCGATCTGCGGGATGGCCTGCACACGTACGCCCGGCGCATTGAGCGGGAAGAAGATGAGCGAAAGGCCCTTGTGACGCTCCGAGCCCGGATCGCTACGGAAGAGGCCGAAAGCCCAGTCGGCGAAGACGGCGCGGGACGACCAGATCTTGTGGCCGTTCAGCACGTATTCGTCGCCTTCACGGCGGGCGGTGGAGCGAACGGCCGCGAGGTCACTGCCTGCCTGCGGCTCGGACCAGGCCTGCGCCCAGATCTCCTCGCCGGATGCCATGGCGGTCAGGAAACGTGCCTTCTGCTCCGGCGTGCCGAATTCCATCAGCGTGGGGCCGAGCAGGAAGATGCCGTTCTGGTTGACGCGCAGCGGTGCGCCAGCGCGCCAGTATTCTTCCTCGAAGATCAGCCACTGGATCAGGTCCAGGGCACGGCCGCCGTATTCCTTCGGCCAGGTGACCATGCCCCAGTTGCCTTCACTGAGCTTGCGCTCCCATTCGCGATGGGCCTCAAAGCCCTCGCGTGACGCATCGAAGGAAGGCAGCGGCGCGGATG
Source organism: Nitratireductor aestuarii (assembly GCF_014641695.1). Classification (GTDB taxonomy): domain Bacteria; phylum Pseudomonadota; class Alphaproteobacteria; order Rhizobiales; family Rhizobiaceae; genus Chelativorans; species Chelativorans aestuarii. Next base: position 120,164 of record NZ_BMIF01000004.1, read on the forward strand.
GGACATTTGCCTCCAGCCACGCGCGCACTTCCATGCGAAACGCATTTTCTTCCGCACTATATGTCAGGTCCACGGTCACATCCCGTAGTTGCTATTGTCAGGACTCGCCTGCCGCCTTCTTGTTGGCGGCGGCCATGCTCTTCGCATCCTGCCCGCCCAGCATGTTGCCGGTGGCCAGGTCGTTCTGCGCATGGGCAAAGTGGTGCATGTGGTAGGCCGCATCCATGGCGGTACGCTTGCCGCGCAGTTCCTCGACATGGTTGACCGCCTGCTTCGTCAGCCAGAGGCCGAGACGCGGCTTTTCGGCCAGCTTCAGGGCCATTTCCTGAACGGTCTCGTTCAGCTTTTCACGCGTGGTCAGACGGTTGACCATGCCGAAATGATGGGCGCGCTCAGCGCTCATACGGTCGCCGAACAGCAGGAATTCCTTGGCGATGCGCGGCGGCAGCTCGAAAGCATGGGCGAAATACTCGACGCCCGGGATGCCCATGCGGATGACGGGGTCCTGGAAGAAGGCGTCCTCGGTGGCGACGATAATATCGCAGACCCACGCCAGCATCAGGCCGCCCGCCACGCAAGCACCCTGCACAGCCGCAATGGTCGGCTTCGGGATATCGCGCCAGCGGCGGCACATGCCGAGATAAACTTCATGCTCGCGCGTGTAGAGCATTTCAGCTGCCGGCTTGTTGGTGTGGTCAGCCCACATCAGGCGGCGCTCGAAGGTCTTGTTGACGTCACGGCCCGGGGTGCCGATGTCATGGCCTGCGGAGAAGTGCTTGCCCTCGCCTGCCAGCACGATGACCTTGATCGCGTCGTCGTTGACGGCACGCTGGAACGCATCGTCCAGGGCATAGGTCATCTGGGAATTCTGGGCATTGTTGAACGTCGGGCGGTTCATGATCACCCAGGCCACCGGCCCGTCGGTCCGATAGATTACCGGTTCATCGGTTTCGTATGTGATGTCCGCGGTGCGGGGGGGAACGAGTCCGTCCATCTGCCTAAGTCCTCTTCTGATGATTGTACGCTAAGCGTGCGATGCTGCACTGCAATCGTCCAAAGAGACTAAAGTACAGGGATCAGATGCGCGATGGCGAGAGGGACGGGCGATCCACCCCTTCATGGTGAGCTTGTCGAACCACGAAGGGGTGGGTTGCTGCACCGAACACCCTGGTGCTTCGACAGGCTCAGCATGAGGGCGTTGTGGCAATATCGGCTGTTACTTGCCTGTCAGTTCGTTGAGCTCAGCGAGATCTTCGGCGGTGAGCTTCCATGTCACGGCCCTGGCGTTTGCGGTCACCTGCTCCGGCTTCGTCGCACCGGCGATGACGCTGGAGACGAGCGGGTTGGAGGCAAGCCAGCTCATGGCCAGTTCGAGGATCGTGTGGCCGCGCGCTTCTGCGAAGGCGATCAGCTTTTCCACGGTGTCGAGACGCTCTTCCGTCAGACGTGACTGGAAGTAGGACATGCTCATGCGGGAATCGGCTGGAACTGCCTGCCCCTTGCGATACTTGCCGGTCAGCAGACCGCTTGCCAGCGGGAAGTAAGGCAGCAGCGACATGCCAGTGCGTTCCAAGGCAGGGAACAGGGTCGCTTCCGCGCCTCGTTCGAGCAGGCTGTACTCGGCCTGGGTGGAAAGCAGGCTGTGCAGGTTGTGGTGCTTCGATGTCCACCAGGCGTCAACCAGCTGCCAGGGCGCGAGGTTCGAGCAGGCGATATAGCGCACCTTGCCCTGATGGATCAGATCGTCCAGCGCGCGCAGCGTTTCCTCGATCGGCGTCTGCGGATCCGGGAAGTGGTACTGGTAGAGGTCGATGTAATCTGTCTTCAGGCGGCGCAGGCTGTCTTCGACGGCCTTCATGATGTAGCCGCGCGAGCCGTTGTAGCGTGTGCTCTTCTCGCGGTTCATGGGCGACGCGAACTTGGTGGCCAGCACGATTTCTTCGCGGTTGGACCCGAGGATCTCACCCAGCGTGATTTCGGAGCCGCCGTTGGTCCCATACGAGTCCGACGTGTCGAAAAAGTTCACCCCGGCATCGAGCGCCGCATGAACAACCTTGCGCGCGCCTTCCAGATCGAGCGACTGCTTCAATCCGCCGAAATTGTTGCAGCCAAGACCGACAACTGACACCAGCAAACCGGACTGCCCAAGTCTACGCTTCTCCATTCCAAACTCCTCTTCTCAGGCCGCACGGATGAGATCGGCGGCCTTCTCACCAATTACGAATGCGGTAGCACATGTGTTCGCGTTTATCATTCTAGGCATGATGGACGTGTCTGCCACACGAAGTTTTTCAATACCGCGTACACGAAGCTGCGGATCTACAACCGAGGCCGAGTCTCCACCCATGCGGCAGGTTCCGCAGGCGTGATAGTGATTGGCCGCGTTGGCGACAATGTCGGCCTTGATTTCATCTATCGTGTCGCGAGGCAGAGGGCTCGAAATATCCTGATCAACGTGGCTGCCCAGAACAGAGCCATGGATCATATCGCGCACGCGGGCTGCCCCCTTTGCGAGAATATCCAGATCTCGCGGATCGGAAAAATAGTCAGGGATGATAGCGGCGTGGTCTTCGGGGTTCGCCGAGTGCAGACGTACCTGCCCCCTGCTGTGCGGCACGCCTGCGTTCAGTAGCAGCGTAAACCCATGCGAACGCGGCAGGATACCCAGAAGGCCCGGCCCGCGACGATTTACGATCGCAGGCGCCATGCAGACCTGGATCTCGGTATCGGGGTCGCTTTCCTCGGCGTTGATGAAACCCACCGTGGGGAAAAGTCCACGCCCCAACACCCCTCGCCTGCCCGTAGCATATTGCCATCCGGCCATGGTCAGACCGGCAGGACGCAGGTGGTTATAGGCCGATACAGGCGTGCGGGTGCTGTACATGAGCTTGTACATGGTGTGGTTCTGCAGGTTTTCACCGACAGAGGGATTATCCACCGAGACCTGAATACCCTTCTCCCGCAGATGGTCCGCAGGACCGATACCGGACAGCATAAGGAGCTGGGGTGAGTTTACAGGCCCGCCACAGAGCACCACTTCGCGGCGCGCACGCAGTATCTTCGACTGGCCGTGGAGGTTGACTTCTACACCAGCTGCACTGCCGCGTTCGATTAGAATGCGCGTGACCGGTGTCTGAAGGAACAGGTGAATGTTGCCGCGTCTCATGGCAGGGCGCAGGTACGCTGTCGAAGCACTGCTGCGGCGTCCGTTGCCGATTGTCAGGTCGACATGGCCAAAGGCTTCACCGCGCGGGCTGTTCAAGTCGTCCACCACGGGAATGCCAGCCTCAGCAGCCGCTTCCAGGAAGATGTCGCAAACGGGTGCTGTGGAACTGCCTACCGAGACGTCCAGCGGGCCAGAGCCGCCGTGGATCTCGGACGCGCCGCGTTCGTTGGTTTCGCTTCGCTTGAACAGCGGCAGGAGGTCGGCGTAGCTCCAGCCATCACAGCCCTCCGCTGCCCAGCCGTCATAGTCGCGGGCATGGCCTCGCAGATACATCATGCCGTTGATGGTGCTCGATCCGCCAAGGATTTTGCCCTGCGCCCAATAGAGACGACGACCACCAAGAGCCGGCACCGGTTCGGTGCGATAGTTCCAGTTGTACTCCGGCTTAGAGCCCGTGATGACGTTTGCGCCCGGAATACCGATCATGGGCGAGGCATCCCCACCGCCAGCCTCGACAATGGCAACGGTAACGTCGCGATCCTCCGCCAGCCGGGCCGCGATCACGCAACCAGCCGTACCGGCTCCCACGATGATGTAGTCGAATTCGAACACTAGGCCCTCCCCGCAGCGGCCCGGAGCCAACCCGTCAGACGCTCACTTCCTGGTCAACGGCGTGCGCCCTTGCGAGCCTGCGTAGGTTCTCCAGGATGACCGGATCGACGATCCGCGCCGATTTCCGGACCGACAGGTCCACATGGATGGAAACGAATTCAGCTGAAGCCGCCCGGACATTCCGGGTAAGGTTCAGGAGTTCATGACGGTGCTTGAAGATGCGCTCGTCAGTGAAGATGAGGCGGCTCCTGACCTGAAGCTGCTCGGCTTCGAGCAGCTCCTTTTCGTAGCGGATGCGCTTTTCCAGCCTGTACGTGGTGCGGCCATTGGCGGCGATGTAGTCGTTGGTGAGACCGATCGTATCGATGATGTTGTGCTCAGCGGCATCGAACACGTAGTCGTACCACTCAACATTCATGTGCCGGTTGATATCGATCCATTCCGGCTCCACGACGCCTTCATAGCCAATGAAGTAGTTCGGTTCAGCCGTCTCCAACTCCACCGCCTCCAATGCTAGTGCGCCGCAGCGGTTTCGGCGAGCCCGAGCTTTTCATCAAGCTCGGAGGCCTTGCAGGTGAACTTGACCTTGCCGCGTTCGATGATCATCGCGCGGTCGGCATAGGGGGCGGTCACCTTCAGGTGCTGCTCGACGATGACGACCGCAGTGCCGCTCTCCGCCCAGTTGCGCAGGAAGGAAAGGATCGGCGGCAGCAGCGCCTGGGCGAGACCCATCGACGGCTCGTCACAGAGAAGCACCTTGGGCTGGGCAACGAAGGCCTGGCCGAGGGCCAGCATCTGCTGCTGGCCACCGGAAAGGTCACGCGCGTATGCCTTGTGCTTTTCCTTGAGGATCGGGAAGACGTCGTAGATCTGGTCGACGGCCTTGCTGAAGGCTGCCTTGTCGCCACGACGCGCCGCCGCACCCATGCGCAGGTTGTCGTAAACGCTCAGCTCAGGAAACACCCGGTGCCCATCGAGCACCAGACGGAGGCCCGACTGAGCGATGGCTTCCGGCGCCATGCCCTGGAGCGGCTTGCCGTCCAGAAGCACCTCGCCCTTCGTCGGCTTGTTGAAGCCGGCGATCGCCCGCATCAGGGTGGACTTGCCCGCGCCGTTCTCGCCACCGATGAGAAGGATCTCACCGGCGGAGACCGACAGGGAGACATCCTCAAGGACAGGGACTATGCCATAGCCCGCGTAGAGATTGTTGACCTTAAGCACGGGCGCCTCCAACGAACATGTGCTGTACGGCAGGATCACGGGCGAGCGCTTCCGGAGCACCGCTGGCGACGGACTTGCCCTGTTCCAGAACGGTGATGGTGTCGGCAATGCCCCAGACGAGGTCGAGGTCGTGCTCCACCAGGATCACGCTCTTGCCGAGGTTGCGCGACAGGAAGCGGACGAGCTTGGCGAAATCCGCACGCTCGCTCTGCGAGAGACCTGCGGCCGGTTCGTCGAAGAGGATGATGTCCGCTTCCTTCAGAACCACGCGCATTACTTCCACCAGACGGCGCTGGCCGTGCGACAGAAGCTCGGCATTGTCCTGACCGAACTCGGCTTCCAGCTGAGCGGCCAATTGCCTGATGCCTTCACTGGGGCTCGTCGTGCTGGCATCCAGACCGATTCGCAGATTTTCCCAAAGCGACAGCTGAGTGAAGATGCGGGGCGTCTGGAAGGTACGGCCAAGACCCGTATTGGCAATACGGTCGGCGGCCATGCGCGTCGCATCATGCCCGTTGATCAGGAACGAGCCTTCGTCCAGGCGGCTCAAGCCCGACAGGACGTTCAGAAGGCTGGTCTTGCCTGAGCCATTGGCACCGATCAGGCCGTGGATCTCGCCCTTGCGGACCTTCATGTTGACGCCGCCGACAGCAACCACAGCACCGAAGCGCTTCACACCATTGCGGACCTCGACGGCATATTCAGTATCCGACGGGGTGAACTGGGTGTTGTTCTTCAGGCGTTCAAGGAACGGGTCAATACGGAAGGCCTTTTCGCCACGGCCAAGGACCGACCGTGCCTTGCGCCAACGCTCTACCGAGCCGACGATGCCGTCGGGGAAGAGAACGACGGTGAGCAGCGTCAGGGTGCCGTAGATCAGCAGGCGGTAGTCGACGTATTCAACCAGCGCGACGTTCGGCAGGATGAACACAATCCACATGCCAATGATCGGGCCGAGAAGCTGTCCGCGGCCACCCACCACGACCGCCATGAAGAACAGGAACGACATTTCCATGTTGAAGCCCTGCGGGCTCACGAAGGAAACGGCGGGAAGGTAGAGGATGCCGCAGATGCCGGTGCCGATGGAGGCGATGATGAAGGCGAGGAAGCGCATCACGCCCGGCTTCACGCCTAGGGTGCGGGCAGCCTCGGGGCTGAGGGCGGCAACGCGCATCTGGCGTCCAAGACGCGAGTTGCGGATCGCATAGTGCACGACCAGCGCGAGCATCGGATAGACCGCCACCATGATCGTCAGCCAGGACAGGCCGAAGATTACCTCATGATGGATCCATGGCACCGCCACGCTGATGCCGTTGATGCCGTTCGTCCACTTGTCGAGCGACATCAGAAGCTGCGGGAAGACGATTGCGGCCGAAAGCGTCACGAAGCCAAGATGGAAATACTGCACGCGCAGCGCCGGCAGTGCGAAGAGCAGGCCGCCGAGGAAGGCCGCAAAAAGGCCAATCAGTGAAGCTGCCGCAAAAGAATAGCCATGCATGCCAAAGAAGATGGCCGTGACATAGGCACCCAATCCAAGCAGAACGCCCTGGCCGAACGACTTCTGGCCGGCATCGATAAAGAGGAAGTTCTGGAAGATAGCGGCGGCAATGTAGATGTTCACCAGATGGAAGGTGTGCACCCAGTAAGAGTTGCCAAGCAGCGACGGCAGAAATCCGGTGACGGCGATCAGCGCAATGCCGATCCACACCTGTGGCAGATCGGAGTTGAACCGCGCTCTGGACGTCGTTGAAACAGACACTTGTGCGCCGGAGTCCATTGTCTTGGATACGGTCATATCAAACCCTCCGCGCAGTCGTGCGGCCGAACAGACCCTGCGGACGAACCATCAGGATCAGAACCAGAACCAGCAGCGAAGCCAGATCCTGATACGAGCCACCGATCTTGTAGGCGGTCAGCATCGCAACAACGCCGACCAGCGGTCCGCCGATCAGGGTGCCGAGATTGCTGCCAACGCCACCCACCACGGTCGCAACGAAGCCGTTCAGGACGTAGCGCATGCCGGCGTCTGGGCTGACGGAGATGACGGGAGCAACGAGAAAGCCAGCGGTGCCGACGATCAGACCGCTGATGGCGAAGGCGATCAGCTGGAGACGGCGGACGGGCAAGCCCGCGGCGCGCGCCGCATCAAGATCCTGCGAGATTGCGCTGATGGCGAGGCCGAGCAACGTCTTGCGCAGGAAGAAGCGCAGCGCAAAATACCAGAACACCATTGCGCCAATGGCGAGTGCGTAGGCGCCGGGCGTTCGTACGCCGAAGACGCGGAACGACGGCACGACACTCTGAACCGTGTAGGCAAAGGGACCCTGGGTGATCATGAGGATCGCGCCAAGAATAATCGAGGCGGCCATGGTGGATATGATCCACGAGTCCTGCTCGACCGCAGACCTTAAAGGCAAGAGTGTGATCCAACCCTGGAATGTCACCAGTGCAGCAACGAGGAGGCCTGAAACCACCATCATCAGCAACCACCAGGATACATCTACCTGATTGGCGAGAAAAAACGCCGCAAAGCCACCCAGGACAAACATGTTTCCCTGGGCAAAGTTAAGGATACCAGTCGCGCCATGTACGATGTTGAAGCTCATCGCTATCAACGCGAAGATGGAACCTATAGCGACACCGCGGACGACGATGATCGCAATTTCACTCAGCATGAAGTCCTCCCATGCAGCTTGTTCGTGGGCGCACTAGCGCCATACTCCCCTATGCGCTCAATCGATTAAGCCAGCATCGTTAGAACGGACTATCAGACAAACTGAACCGTGATGGCGGTCTAGGGTCTCAGATCACGATGAGCGAAGCTGCGCTGTCAAACGTCGTGCGGGCAGCATCTTCAAGCGGCATGGCAGCCAGCTCAGGGGAGATGATCTCGACGCTCAGAGGAGCCTCGGATCCGGTCTTCCGGAGGGAGCGGACGAAGGCTGGAAGATCAAACTCGCCTTCCCCGCATAAAAGCCTGCGCTGGGTGTCCTCCGGCAGGGATCCCACCTGCGGACCTGCATCATTGACCTGAATGCAGAGGATCTTTTCCTTTGGCAGCGTTTCCAGCTCGTCGAGGGTCGTTGACCCCCGGAAGACATGCCAGGCGTCAATGACGAGCCCCGCATTTACGGGGCCCATCAAATCGAGCGCCGTTTTCAGATCCGGTACGTTGCTCCAGGGAACGATCTCAAGGCCGACGGACAGTCTATGTTCTGCAGCCCGCGCGCAGAGCGCCTCGAAGGTTCCCACCATATGCGACCGTGAAAGACCCTTGCCCTGGAAATCCGCGCCCACACTCAGGACGTCCGCCCCGATCGCGCGCGCAGCGGCAAAGGCTGCATCTTCCATCTGGCGTGCATCACTGGTGTCGAGAAACCAGTCCGTGAGAAACTCCACGCCGCGATGCTCCATTCCCGCCGCATCGAAGAGGGACTTTATTTCACCGTCCGTGAGACCTGCCGCCTTCTGCTCAAGATAATCGCGGAAATGAAACCAGTAGCCCTGGTATCCAGCGGATGACAGCGCCCGCAGGCGAACCTCCAGGGAATGACGCGAGGCAGGAACGGAGCCCGGCATGACCCCGCTGATCGTGTGTGAAGAACATATGAGCGCGCGTTTCATGGCGGGCAGTTTGGCGGGCGCCGGCTCCCATGTCCCACTCCATCCGGACTAGGTGCAGAGAATCTCTTTCCTCGCCGCAGTGCACTAGTCCGTTCGAACGATGATCGCGGCTTTTGCTTGAAGTCTGATGGCTTTCATACCTGATCCGGAGGAGTCACATGGGTACACGGTTGAACAAAACACTGAGCATTCTTGCGGTCGCCAGCGTTGCCTTGGGGAGCAGCGTGGCTTTCGCCGAGGATACCGTCAAGCTGGGCGGCATCATGTCGATGACCGGCGGTGGCGCGTCCATCGGCCGTGCTGCAAGCACCGCATGGAAGCTCGCCGTTGACGAGATCAACGCCAATGGCGGCATTCTCGGCAAGAAGGTGGAGCTCGTCATCGCAGATACGATGACCGACCCGACCCACGGCGTTGCTGAAGCCCGCCGCCTGCTGCAGAACGAAAAGGTCGATGCGATCATCGGCCCGGCCACCAGCCAGGAGACCATTCCGATCGCAACGGTAACGACCGAGAGCAAGGTGCTGCACGTCTCGACGGCTGCTTCGCCGACGCTGAGCCCGGACACCGTGCCGTACCACTTCTCGACCTCGGTTACCGCGCTGAACCAGATCATTCCGAACATCAACTTCGCGATCGACAAGCTCGGCGTGAAGAAGTTCGGCATCATCTCCGACAACGGCGGCATGTCGAAGGCAGGTGTGGTCGAGATCACGGAATACCTGAAGGAAAAGGGTCTGGAGCCCGTCGAAATCCAGGAATTCCCGTTCCGCACGGAAGACATGACCCCGCAGTTGCTGTCGCTGCGTTCGTCGGGTGCTGAAGCGCTGCTGTTCATCTCCTCGCTCGGTGACGACGCCCGCAAGATGCTCGAGAACCGCCTCGACATCGGCTGGGATGTGCCGGTTCTGGCAAACCAGACGCTGTCCAACTACGCCGTCGGCAATGCCGGCGTGATCGGCGAAGAAGCCTTCGAGAACGTCTATGCCGTGACGTTCGTCGGCCAGACCTACTGCGATGGCGACCCGGTTGGCGAGAACGCTTTCGCCAAGTTCGTTGCCCGTGCAAACAAGGAAGTGCCGGAACTCGAAATGCTGGGCGGCCCGGGCTCGCTGGCACCATACTACATCATCCCGCTCATCGTTGCCGAAACCATGAATGGCGCCGGCACGACGGAAGGTGAAGCAGCGGCCAAGTGGCTCCAGGAGAATGCAGGTCAGGTGACGATCCCGACCGGCGGTCTGCAGGCGAGCGACAAGAGCCACTTCCTTCCGGCTCTGGACTCGATCGTGACGATCGAGAGCCCGCACAAGCTGCGTGAGGACGGCCTGGCCAAGCGCGCCGGCTGTTAATTAATCCCTACCGATAGACCTTCGAGAGCGGCGTCCTTGGGGCGCCGTTCTTGCTTTGGCGGGAACTATCCAGCCACTCAGGAAAAGAAAAAGCCCCACCGCGTCACCAGGATGGGGCTCTGATTTATCTGAAAACCTGAGACGCTCAGCGCCCCACGAACTGCGGCTTGCGCTTGCCGAAGAAGGCTTCAAGGGCTTCACTAAAATCAGCGGTACCGGCGCAACTGATGAAGGCGGAGGCTTCCACATCGAGCTGGTCAGCGTAGCTGTTGTCCAGCGACTGACGCATCAGCGCCTTCAGGTGTTTGTGGGCAACGGGTGCCCCTGCTGCAATACGATGGGCAAGGTCGGCCGTCTCCGCTTCCAAAGCGTCAAGCGGAACGACCTTGTTCACCAGCCCAAGCCTTAGGGCCTCATCCGCCGGAATAGACTGGCACAGAAGCGCGATTTCCAGCGCCTTGCGATAGCCAACCAGACGCGGCAGGGCCCATGAGCCGCCACAATCCGCCGGGACGCCAACACGCGGATAAGCGAAGTTGAAGATCGTGTCCTCGGCTGCGATAACCATATCGAGACCAAGGGCAAGCGACAGCGTACCACCAGCGACCGCGCCCTTGATGCTGCCGATGGTCACGAATGCGGCGCTGTCGAGTTGCTTCAGCATCGCGTGCAGGGGGTGGATCAGGCGCTCGGCAGCAGCGGGTTTGTCTTCCGCTTCGTGGAAGAAAGCAAGATCGCCGCCAGCGCCGAAGGACGGACCTTCGGCACTGAAGACGAGTACGCGCGTTTCGTCCCTGGAGACAACCTCATTGACGGCTTCGACCAAAGCATCGACCATCTCAACGCTGAAGACATTACGGCGCTCGGACCGGTTCAGCCGGATCTCGGCAATGCCATCGCTGTTCGTCAAGATGATCGGTGACGTCATGTGGTCCTCCTCAATTGTAGCAGTAGTGCCTTAGATCGTTTCAGCGGAGCACGGAAACGCTGAAATGATCTAAGCCTTTGTTTAAACGCAATTCCGGACGGGAAACCGGTTCCCACTTTTCCTGGAATTGCTCTAGTCGTTACGGCGGCGTCCCTCAAGCAGATCAAGCACCGTGCGTGCGCATTCGAGCACGTTGCTGCCCGGTCCGAAGATAGCAGCTACACCCTGTTCAAGCAGGTAGTCATAGTCCTGACGGGGGATGACACCACCACAGACGACAATGATGTTCTCCGCACCCTTCTTTTTCAGCTCCTGGATGAGCTGGGGAACGAGCGTCTTGTGGCCAGCGGCGAGCGAGGATGCGCCGACGACGTGCACCTTCGAGGCAATCGCCATGTCGGCTGCTTCCTCGGGCGTCTGGAAGAGCGGACCCGCCAGAACCTCGAAGCCGATGTCGTTGAAGGCAGAAGCGATAACCTTGGCGCCACGGTCGTGGCCATCCTGACCGAGCTTGGCGATCATGACACGCGGCTTTTCCTGCAGCGTCTCAGAGAAGCTCTGCAGGCGCTCGACCACCGTGCGGTATTCCGGATCGTTCTCGTAGGACTCGCCGTAGACCTTCTCGACGATCACAGGAACGGCGACGTTCTCGTTGAAGGCGTTGCGCATCGCGTCGGAGATCTCGCCCACGGTCGCGCGCAGGCGGGCAGCTTCCACGGCTGCCTCGAGGATGTTGCCTTCGCCGGTGCGGGCGACCTGCTCGAGGGCGGCAAGGGCTGCCTCGACGCGCTTCGGGTCGCGCTGGCGCTTCACCTTTTCAAGGCGGGCGATCTGCGACAGACGCACGGCGGTATTGTCGATCTGGAGGATCTCGATTTCGTCCTCGGTCTCGGGACGATACTTGTTGACGCCAACGATAACGGTCTCGCCGCGATCAACCGATGCCTGCTTGCGGATCGCAGCTTCCTCGATCAGGCGCTTCGGCAGCCCGGTGGCAACCGCCTGGGTCATACCGCCCAGAGATTCCATCTCCTCGATCAGCGCCCAGGCCTTTTCGGCCAGCTCGTTGGTCAGGCTCTCGATGTAGTAGGAGCCAGCCAACGGGTCGACGACGTTGGTCACACCCGTCTCGTGCTGCAGAATGAGCTGCGTGTTGCGGGCGATGCGGGCGGAGAATTCCGTCGGCAGAGCGATCGCTTCGTCGAAGGAGTTGGTGTGCAGCGACTGGGTGCCGCCGAGGGCAGCCGACATGGCCTCAAAGGCGGTGCGCACGATGTTGTTGTAGGGGTCCTGCTCCTGCAGCGAGACGCCAGAGGTCTGGCAGTGGGTGCGCAGCATCAGCGAGCTTGCCTTCTTCGGCTCGAACTCTTCCATGATGCGGGCCCAGAGCAGACGCGCGGCGCGCAGCTTGGCGATTTCCATGAAGAAGTTCATGCCGATGGCGAAGAAGAATGACAGGCGGCCTGCGAAGTCGTCGACGTTCAGGCCCTTCTTCAGCGCGGCGCGAACGTATTCGCGGCCGTCGGCGAGCGTAAAGGCAAGCTCCTGCACCAGCGTCGCACCGGCTTCCTGCATGTGGTAGCCGGAAATGGAGATCGAGTTGAACTTCGGCATCTCCCTGGCTGTGTATTCGATGATGTCCGCAACAATCCGCATCGAAGGCTCGGGCGGATAGATATAGGTGTTGCGGACCATGAACTCCTTTAGGATGTCGTTCTGGATGGTGCCGGAAAGCTGGGCACGCGGAACGCCCTGCTCCTCACCCGCGACGATGAAGTTGGCGAGGATCGGGATCACCGCGCCGTTCATGGTCATGGAGACCGAGACCTTCTCGAGCGGGATGCCTTCGAAGAGGATCTTCATGTCCTCGACGGAGTCGATCGCAACACCGGCCTTGCCGACGTCGCCTTCCACGCGCGGATGGTCGCTGTCATAGCCACGGTGCGTCGCAAGGTCGAAGGCGACTGAAACGCCCTGCTGGCCGGCGGCCAGAGCCTTGCGGTAGAAGGCGTTCGATTCCTCGGCGGTGGAGAAGCCCGCGTACTGGCGGATCGTCCACGGTCGGCCAGCATACATTGTAGCGCGTGGACCGCGCACGAAGGGCTTCATGCCCGGCAGGGATTCCAGATGGCTGACGCCCTCAAGATCCTCGGCCGTGTAGAGCGGCTTGACCTTGATATCCTCCGGCGTGTTCCAGACGATGGTTTCAGGCGAGCGCTTGAGCTCCTTCTCCGCCAACTCACGCCATTTCTCAAGTTTTGGAGCCATTTGTGCTGCTTTCTTTCCTCTTCGCGGGGCTGGCTGCAACGTCCGCCACCGTCCGAACCTATGCCGCGATGTTTCCCGCCTCACCCTGCAGGAACATCGCCGGATATCTCTCAAAAGCAAGGCCGGCAGTCCGAAAACCGCCAGCCTCTCATCTCATTCAAACTCCATGATGAGTTCGTCGACCGCAAGGCTCATGCCAGGCTCGGCGCTGATGGACTTGACCACGCCGCGGCGTTCCGCGCGCAGCACGTTTTCCATCTTCATGGCCTCAACCGTGCAAAGCACCTGTCCGTCCTCAACCGTATCGCCAACCTTCACCGCGACGGAGGTGATGACGCCCGGCATTGGGCACAGAAGCATCTTCGACGTGTCTGGCGGCAGCTTCTCGGGCATCAGGCGAGCAAGTTCCGCAATCCTCGGCGTGCGGACGCGAGCGACCTCATCGATGCCGCGCCAGCGCAGACGCCAGCCCTGACCAGCCGATGCCGTCTTCACGCCGATGCGCTCACCATCCACCAGGAAAGAGGCATGGTTGCGACCGGGCAGCCAGTCGCTCGACACGGCAACCGTTCCATCATCAAAGACAACGTTCAGGGTGTCGCCCTCGCCTGCCTCGGTGCGGACCGGCAGCTCGTTGCCGCCAAGGGTGACGACCCAGTTGGTGGGCACCTTGCGGGCGTGGTTTGCCATCGCACCGGAGATCTGGACCGCGCGCTTCTCGGCGCGGACGTGCATGAAGGCCGCAACGGCCGCGAGCTTGCGCGTTTCGTCCAGGCCTGCGCTCACGCCCTGGAAGCCTTCCGGAAACTCCTCAGCGATATAGGCGGTGGTCAGCGCGCCCTGGCGGAAGCGCTCCTGCTGCATGACTGCGGAGAGGAACGGCAGGTTGTGGCCGATGCCTTCGACCTCGAAATCGTCCAGAGCGCGCGACATGGCATCGATCGCGGTGATGCGGTCGGGCGCCCAGGTGCAGAGCTTGGCGATCATCGGATCGTAATACATCGAGATCTCGCCGCCCTCGAACACGCCGGTGTCGTTGCGGACGATAGTGCCATCTTCCTGCTGGCCCTCGACCGGAGGACGGTAACGCTTCAAGCGGCCGATCGACGGCAGGAAGTTGCGGAACGGATCCTCGGCATAAAGGCGACTTTCGATCGCCCAGCCGTTGAGCTTAACGTCTTCCTGAGTAATCCGCAGGGGCTCACCAGCGGCGACGCGGATCATTTCCTCAACCAGGTCGAGGCCGGTGATCAGCTCGGTGACCGGATGCTCAACCTGCAGGCGAGTGTTCATCTCGAGGAAGTAGAAGTTGCGATCGCCGTCAACGATGAATTCGACCGTGCCGGCGGAAGCGTATCCTACGGCCTTGGCCAGAGCGACAGCCTGCTCGCCCATGGCCTTGCGGGTAGCCTCGTCAAGGAATGGTGACGGCGCTTCCTCGATGATCTTCTGGTTGCGGCGCTGGATCGAGCATTCGCGTTCACCGAGATAGACAACGTTACCGTGGAGGTCGCCAAGCACCTGGATCTCGATGTGACGCGGCTGCGTGACGAACTTCTCGATGAAGATGCGGTCATCACCAAAGGAAGACTTCGCCTCGTTGCGCGACAGCTGAAAACCTTCGCGGGCTTCCTCATCGTTCCAGGCGATGCGCATGCCCTTGCCACCGCCACCGGCGGAAGCCTTGATCATGACCGGATAGCCGATCTGCTGGGCGATGCGGACAGCCTCCTCGGCGTCCTCGATCAGGCCCATGTGGCCCGGAACGGTGGAAACGCCTGCGGCAGCTGCGATCTTCTTGGAGGTGATCTTGTCACCCATCGCCTCGATGGCCTTGGGAGGCGGGCCAATGAAGGTGACTTCGGCTGCGCGGAGAGCCTCTGCGAACAGCGGGTTCTCGGACAGGAAGCCGTAGCCAGGATGCACGGCATCGGCACCCGTCTGCTTGATCGCGTCGAGGATCTTGTCAATGACGATGTAGGACTGGTTGGCGGGCGGCGGTCCGATGTGAACCGCTTCGTCGGCCATCTTGACGTGGAGCGCGTCACGGTCGGCGTCCGAGTAGACAGCCACGGTGGCGATGCCCAGCTTCTGGGCGGTCTTGATAACGCGGCAGGCGATCTCACCGCGATTGGCAATCAGGATCTTCTTGAACATCTTATAGCCTATAGCGGGATCGTGTCGTGTTTCTTCCAGGGGGTCTCGACGCGCTTGTTGCGCAGTGCCGCGAAGGCGCGCGCAATGCGACGGCGAGACGAATGCGGCATGATCACCTCGTCGATGAAGCCGCGTTCTGCTGCCTTGAACGGATTGGCGAAACGCTCCTCGTATTCGGCCGTGCGGGCCGCGATCTTTTCCGGATCGCCAAGCTCGGAACGGTAGAGGATTTCGGTCGCGCCCTTCGCGCCCATCACGGCGATTTCGGCGGTCGGCCAGGCATAGTTGATGTCCGCGCCGATGTGCTTCGACGCCATCACGTCATAGGCGCCGCCATAGGCCTTGCGGGTGATGAGGGTGACCATCGGCACCGTCGCCTGGCTGTAGGCGAAGAGCAGCTTCGCGCCGTGCTTGATCACGCCGCCGTATTCCTGCGCCGTGCCCGGCAGGAAGCCCGGAACGTCGACCAGGGTCAGGATCGGAATGTTGAAGGCATCGCAGAAGCGCACGAAACGGGCAGACTTGCGCGAGGAGTCGATGTCGAGACAGCCGGCGAGAACCATCGGCTGGTTTGCGACTACGCCCACCGTCTGGCCTTCCATGCGGATAAAGCCGGTGATGATGTTGCGGGCGTAAGCTTCCTGGATCTCGAAGAATTCGCCTTCGTCGGCCAGCGCGTGGATCAGCTCCTTCATGTCGTAGGGCTTGTTGGCGCTGTCCGGGATGAGCGTATCAAGCGCCATCTCGACGCGGGAAGGATCGTCGTAGAACGGACGGACCGGTGGCTCCGCGCGGTTGTTCAGCGGCAGGAAGTCGAAGAGACGGCGAACGCCTTCCAGAGCTTCGATGTCGTTGTCGTAGGCACCGTCTGCAACGGAGGACTTCTTGGTGTGGGTGGTTGCGCCGCCGAGTTCCTCCGCCGTGACGATCTCGTTGGTCACGGTCTTCACGACATCCGGACCGGTCACGAACATATAGGAGCTATCGCGGACCATGAAGATGAAGTCGGTCATGGCAGGCGAGTAGACGGCACCGCCTGCGCAGGGTCCCATGATGACGGAGATCTGCGGGATGACACCGGACGCATCGACGTTGCGCTTGAAGACATCGGCGTAGCCTGCGAGCGAGGCCACACCTTCCTGGATGCGCGCGCCGCCGGAATCGTTCAGGCCAATGACCGGAGCGCCATTGCGCATTGCCATGTCCATGATCTTGCAGATCTTCTGCGCATGGGTCTCGGAGAGCGAGCCACCCAGAACGGTGAAGTCCTGGCTGAAGACATAGACCTGACGGCCGTTGATGGTGCCCCAGCCGGTGACAACGCCATCGCCCGCGATCTTCTGTTCGGCCATGCCGAAGTCGGTCGCGCGGTGGGTGACGAACATATCGTATTCTTCGAAGCTGCCTTCGTCGAGCAGCACCTCAATACGCTCACGTGCCGTCAGCTTGCCCTTGGCATGCTGGGCGTCAATACGGCGCTTGCCGCCGCCAAGGCGCGCCTGGGCGCGCCGCTCCTCCAGTTGTTCCAGAACCGGGCGCATCAGATCTCCTCCCGCTTGGTGCGGATGCGGCTGCCTGCCACGAAGAGCAGAGCAGCCAGTGCCGCCTTCATTATGTCACCCGGAATAAAGGGAAACAGCCCCATAGCCAACAAAGGTTTGTCAAAGCCGACGACATAGCCGAGCCACAGCAGTCCTGCCGGGTAGAGGGCAGCACCTGCAACTAGCGCAGCCGCAACAGCCGACCAGAGGCTGCGCCCCGCCCCGCGATGGAAAAGCCAGCCCGCAACGTAGGCCTGGAGCACGAAGCCAATCAGGAAGCCGCCTGTGGGTCCGGCCATGTAGGCAAGGCCAATGCCCTGCTGGGGCGTGCCGGCGAAGACCGGAAGGCCGGCCGCGCCCTGTGCAAGGTAAGCCAGCACCGCTGCAGCGCCACGGACCGGTCCGAGGAACAGGCCGAGCGAAATGACGGCCAGCGTCTGCATCGACATCGGGACGGGGAAGAACGGCACTGCAACCTTGGCCGAGAGCGTCAGCAGCAGCGAACCGGCCAGGATGGCAACGAGCTCACCTCCGGCGGTGCGGCTGCGCGGGCCAATTACGTTTTCGTAGAGGGTCATTTGCATTCCATCACAGCAAAGAAACGTCACTTTCGGTGATAGATGCGACTGAAAAAAAGTGTAGCCATGAAAGTGTGCAAATGTATATATTCGAAAGTTGCTAAACGTAAATTGCGAAAATGCAAATGTCCTACGGCAAGCTCTTCATCGGTCGGAAAGTGCGGGAACTGCGTGAGGCCAATCGCGCCACACAGGCGGCGTTTGCCGAACGCCTTGGTATCTCAACCAGCTATCTGAACCAGATCGAAAACAACCAGCGGCCTGTGTCAGCTGCGGTTTTGCTCGCTCTTGCTGAAAAGTTCCAGATCGAGATCGGGTCCCTTGCGTCGGGCGACGACGACCGGTTGCTCTCGGCGCTTGTGGAGACCCTGGCCGATCCGATCTTCGACGGCTATTCGCCGAGCCTGCAGGAGCTGAAGCTTGTCGTGCAGAATGCTCCCGGCTTTGCGCATTCGCTGATCGCCAGCCATCAGGCCTACCGGCGTACGAGCGAGCAGCTGGCGAGTTTCGACAACCAGCTCGGACGCTCCAGCGCCCTGTCGGAGCCGACCGCCTTCGAGGAAGTGCGCGATTTCTTCCATTTCGTGGACAACTACATCCACGATCTGGACGTGGCGGCTGAAAAGCTCGCCGCGCAACTCGACCTGCCGGAACGCAATGCCGAAGCTGCCATCGCGGAATATCTGGAGCAGACGCACAATGTCCGCATCATGCGCGCCCCGCCCGGCAACGACCTCTTGAGACGCTTCGATCCGGCTTCGCGCGTGCTGTTCCTGAATTCCTATTCGCCGCCCGCGACCCGCACCTTCCAGATGGCCTACCAGATCGCGGCACTGGAGCAGCAGGCGGATATCCAGCGCATCATCACCAATGCCGATTTCCGCACACATGAAGCGTCGGAGATCTGCAAGATAGGCCTGCAGAACTATTTTGCCGGAGCGCTGATCCTGCCGTATCAGACGTTCATGGCATCAGCGAAGGAGCTGCGACACGACCTTGAGCTGCTGTCGACCCGGTTTGGAGCAAGCCTCGAGCAGGTGTCGCACCGTCTTTCGACCTTGCAGCGGCCCGGCATGAAGGGCGTGCCGGTGTTCTTCGCGACCCTCGACCGGGCGGGAAACATCACCAAGCGGCACAGTGCGGCGAGGTTGCAGTTTGCACGATTTGGTGCGGCCTGCCCGCTCTGGAATGCGCATCAGGCATTCGAGGCCCCGGGGCGCATCATCCGGCAGCTGGCCGAGACCCCGGATGGCGTACGCTATCTCTCCATTGCTACGGAAGTCAGCAAGAGCGTGGGCGGCTATAAGGCTCCACACCGGCGCTATGCCATCGCGCTCGGCTGCGAGATCTCCTACGCGAAGGATTTCGTCTATGCGGACGGGCTCGACCTTGCGAACCGGGATGTATTCGAGCCGATCGGCATTTCCTGCCGTATCTGCGAGCGGACCAACTGCCCACAGCGCGCCGTGCCCCCGCTGAAGGCAAAGCTGTCGTTCCACCCGCTCAGCCGGTCGATCCAGCCATATATCATCCCGTAGGTCAGGTGCGCTTGGCCGCCACAACTTCCACTTCCACCTTGAACTCCTCGCGGGTGAAGCCCGAGACGATCATCAGGGTGGAGGCCGGTGCAGGCTTGCCAAACAAACGGTCGCGGACCGTCATGTAGGGCTGCATGTAGGCGCGGTCGGTGACGTAGGCGTTGATACGAACAACGTCCTTCAGGCTCATGCCGGCGGCCTTCAGGATGGATTCGACGTTCTTGAAGCAGAGTTCAGCCTGCGCGCCCGCATCCTGCGGAACCTCGGCATCCTTGCCGATGCCGAGCTGGCCCGAACAGAAAACCATGTCCGATCCTGCCTTCACCACCACGCCATGGCTATAGGAGGCGAAGGGCGGCGGCATGTCGTCCGGCAGGAGATAGGTGAGGTTCGTCGATTGTTCGGTCATGTGTTCGGCCCCTGGGTTTTGCCCTGTGATGGAAGATCATTCGACCGCCGTCAAGAACCGCACCCGCTCGAGGTGATGCAACCAGGAAGAACAGCCTTGCGTAACATGCATAACACATTTCCGGCGAAGCCCTTGCTCCGGCTGGTGGAGCCGACTAGTGGGTTTGTTCTCTTTGCAACAAAGGAACAGAACCCTCTGGGGATTTGTTGGCCGTCGCGTCGTCCGCACCCCTAAACCACTCGATTCCGCCGTTGCTCGTACCTATTGTGCGTTGCCTCTCCCAGGCACACCAAAGTCGCAGAAAGCCTGATCGTGATGCGGAAGCCCCTGGAACTCGATGGAAAGAAGCGCCTCGCCTTAAGCGTCGCGATCGCGGCCGTGGGCGTGCTGGTCTTCGAGGTTCTCGGACTTCCCCTGCCCTTCCTGTTCGGGCCGATGGCCGCCTGCCTGATCGCCGCCCTCTCCGGCGTGCCCCTGAAGGAGCCGAAGCCCTTCAGCGTCGCCTCGCGCTGCATCCTTGGCGTCGCCGTTGGTGCCAGCATCACGCCTGCCCTGCTTGCCCAGGTTCCGGCAATGACAGGAACCGTCGTGCTGGTGCCCATCTATGTCATCGTCATCGGGCTCGTGGGTGTGCCGTTCTTCACCCGGGTGTTCGGCTACGACCGGGCGACGGCCTATTTCGCCTCCATGCCCGGAGGACTGCAGGATATGGTGTATTTCGGCGCGGAAGCAGGCGGAAAGCCCCGCACGATTTCGCTCGTCCAGGCATCGCGGCTGCTCATCATCACCACGACCGTTCCGATCCTGCTGTCGCAGGTCTACGGCGTCACCTTCAGCCGTTCCATCGGCACGCATATCTGGGAAATGCCGGTCCTTGAGCTGCTCATCATGGCGCTCGCAGCCCTTGGTGGGTGGTGGATTGCCGTAAAGCTCAGGCTTTTCGGCCCGGCCCTGTTCGGCCCGTTCCTGCTCTCTGCCATCCTCTCGCTGGTAGGTATTCTGCATTTTCGCCCGCCCGCAGAAGCCATTCTGTTCGCCCAATTCTTCGTCGGGATCGGGGTTGGCGTTCACTATGTCGGAACCACCCTGCGCGAGCTGCGCCACGACGTGCTTGCAGGCATCTTCTTCGCACTCCTGCTCGCTGTCCTCGCCACGATCTTCACCGTCATCGCCCATCTGGTCGGCGGTGCACCGACCATCGAGTCATTCCTGTCCTTTGCTCCCGGCGGGCAGGCCGAGATGGCGGTAGTGGCGCTGGTGACCGGTGCGGACCTTGGCTTCGTGGTCGTGCATCACGTGGTGCGGCTGGTGACCGTGGTGGCCGGCGCTCCGTTCGTGGGCGGACGCCTTTTTCCCCGTCTATCTGAGAAAGAGTAGTTCCGTTCAAAGGGATAGTGGGATAGTCGCTGAACATGTAAAGCAGGCTGCCGGCAATGGGCATAGCGTTCAACGCCCGTTGGCACTAGAACTATGTGAGATACTAATCGACAGCCTCAAAGGTCGAGATCGGGAGAAACGGGAATGACGAACTTCACGCTCAATCGCAGACATATCCTCGCCGGCATGGGCGCGGCTGGCGCGGTGGCCGCCTTCGGCCGCCCGGCCTTCGCCAACACCAAGGTAAACCTGGGTGTGACGCGGCTTGCCAGCCATGCTCCGAGCTATCTCGCTTTCGAGCGCGGGTACTTCAAGGATGAAGGTCTGGATGTCGAGCTGAAGTTCTTCGAGGCAGCGCAGCCGATGGCCGTTGCCATCGCCTCCGGCGATGCCGACTACGGTGTCACCGCCATGAGCGGCGGTCTCGTGAGCCTCGCCGAGAAGGGTGCGGTCAAGGTCATCGGCGGCGCCCTCGCCGAAGAAAAGGGCGTGGTCGGCAACCTGCTGCTCGCCTCGACCAAGGCTTATGACGCAGGGCTTACTTCAGCTGACAAGCTGGGTGGCCATTCCTTCGGCATCACCACGGCCGGCTCGTCCTTCCACTACATGATCCACAAGATCGCGCAGGCCAACAACATCCCGCTGTCGGAGATCACGCTGCGTCCGCTGCAGAAGCTCGGCGCCGTCGTCGGCGCGCTCAGCACGGGCCAGATCGACGCCTGGACCATCCAGGCCAATGTCGCCAACAAGCTTCTTGCATCGGGCGCTGCCAAGCAGATCGGCGTCGTGTCCGACTACATCCCGACCTATCAGGTGACCACGGTCTTCACCTCGACCAAGAACGCCGGCGACCGCGCCAAGACGGAAGCCTTCCTGCGCGCCTATTCGAAGGCAATCGACGACTACAACGCGGCCTTCGTCGACAAGACGGCTGGCGCTGACGAGGTGGATGCCATCGCCGCCATCATGCACAAGTACATCGACATGGACGCTCCGGCCGAAGAGGCGAAAGAGACGCTCATCAGCGGCGCGATGCGCGTCAACAAGAACTGCGCGCTTGCCCTCAGCTCGGTTGAAGACCAGCTCAACTGGTTCAAGTCCGAAGGCATGGTGAACAAGGACATCAACAACGAGATCCTGTTCGACACCTCCTACGTCGAGATCATCTGACGCCTGCCAATCAAGGGAGGCGCGGAACCGTCCAGCGCCTCCCGAGGATCAACCTGCATTCGCCTGAAGTGAATGCACATCCGGACACCGGCCTCATGGGCCGGTGAAGCGTATCATGGAACTGCTCCTGAAGAACGTCCAGCATCACTATGGTCCCGTTGAGGTCCTCAGCGATATCACGCTGCGGATTCCGCAGGGCGAGATCGTGTGCATCATCGGACCTTCAGGATGCGGAAAATCGACCCTGCTGCGATTTATGGGCGGGCTGGAGCGGCCCTCAGGCGGATCGGTCCTGCAGATCGGCGAGGCGCCGGCGAGTTCGCTCAATCCGCTTACCTATATCTTCCAGCATTTTGCACTGCTGCCATGGCGCACGGTGGAAGGAAACATCCGCCTCGTGCTTGAGGACCACAAGCTTCCGGCGTCTCAGATGGAAGAGATCGTCACCGACGTTCTTGCCCGCACAAGGCTCTCGGACTTCCGGACTGCCCTGCCGAAGCAGCTTTCCGGCGGCATGCGCCAGCGCGTGGCAATTGCGCGTGCGCTTGCGGTCAGCCCTGCCGTGATGCTGATGGACGAGCCGCTTTCCGCGCTCGACAGCCAGACCCGCGAACTTCTGATGGAAGACCTCGTGTCGCTGTGGACCCGCCAGCCTTTCACCGCCGTCTATGTGACGCATAACTTGGAAGAGGCCGTGCGGCTCGGCCACAAGATCGTGGTGCTGTCGCGGCGTCCGGGGAAGATCCGCGAGATCGTTGAGATCGACAAGCCGCTTGCCCAACGCAGCAACGGTGATCCCGACCTCGACGAGAAGCAAAGCCGTCTCTGGAACCTCATGCGCGACGAAGCCATGGCCGCAGACCTGGAGCTGATCGATGACTGACATCACCGCCACTTCCGATACGACAGCGCGCCCGGTCAAGTTTCGCGGCGGCGGGTTTGCGCCGCAGAAGGTGCGCTTCGTCGGTCCGCTGGTCTTCGTCGTGCTGATTGCCCTTGCCGAACTCGGCACGCGGATGGGCTTCATCTCGAACCTGACTTTGCCCCGTCCATCGGCCGTTCTGGAAACCTTCGTCCAGCTCTACCAGACGGGGCTCCTATGGGAGCACCTGATCCCCTCGATGCAGCGTCTGGTGATCGGCGCTTCACTGGGTGCAAGCGTCGGCATCGCACTCGGCGTGATGATCGGCCTCTTCAGCCTCGCCCGCGCCGGCATGGTGCCGCTGATCGCCGCCCTCTTCCCGATCCCCAAGATCGCGCTGCTGCCGCTCTTCGTCATCTGGTTCGGCATCGACGAAATGTCAAAGTACATGCTGATCGCCTTCGGGACCTTCACGCCGACCGTCGTCGCCACCTATGGCGCGGTGGACAACGTCGATCGCAGCCTTATCCGCATGGGCCAGAGCTTCGGGCTTTCGTGGTGGTCGATCGTACGCAAGATCGTGATGCCCGGCGCATTCCCCGGCATCCTGTCCGGCCTGCGCGTCTCGATCTCGATCGCCATCATCCTGCTCGTTGCGGCGGAGATGCTGGGCGCTCAGTATGGCGTGGGCGCATATATCCTCGAAGCCGGTTCGCTCTACAATCTGGAGCGCCTGTTTGCCGGCGTGACCATTCTCTCGGTGCTCGGCCTGCTGGTCAGCTGGCTGATCGGCATGATCGAGAACCGCTTCCTCGGATGGCGTACTTAAACCGGGAAATTGTGCGTCCGCGCGATTTCCCAAATCTGCTTGTTGATGGCGGTGATGGACCGGATGCTTTTCCGGATCCTGGCAATTTCCTTGTCGTCCAGGCTTTCGACCTTTCCGTACTTGATCTCTTCCTTGTCGTCGAAGATGCGCATCAGCTGGGTCGCGCCACGGCCGCTGTCGGGGTCGAAGGAATAGATGCAGTGATTGAACTTGTTGCGAAGAGCTGACTCCTTCGACAGGCTCTTCATCAGATCCAGCACCTGATCGCGCAGTTCCGGATCGGTCTTGGGCATCTTGGCCAACCGCTCCACCAGATCGACGCGCGCGCGCGTCGTGTTGAGCGTCAGGAAAATAACGATCGCCGTTTCCTTGTCCACACGGGCAAGGCCGCCAATCAGATAGATCAGCAGGCTTTCGGTGTTGGTCCACGTATAGTTGAGCTGGCCGACGAGCAGCAGAATGTTCTGCATCGCAGTGGACGCAAGGGATCGCGAAGGCCGAGAACTCCCGTTCTCATTGTCAGTCGTTAGCGCTTGCGAGCTCATAGAGACATCCTACCCCCGATATCTGAAAGATACTCCTGACGCAGGGCCGCGCAAATCAGCTGAAAGTGGTAGGCGGCACCTCCCCTCAACCTAAATGAGGTGCGTTCTGAACGCGTAGTCACCAATGTCGTGGTTACCGGCCTTAGCGCTACTCCCAAGTGCGATCTTACGATCAGGCGCTTCTGCCGACACACTCACCCCCTGAAGATCAGGTCTCTGACCGGCTGCGGATACTGCCCATTGGTGTGCTGGGGCAAGCAACGGGGAGCCGTGAGCAGATCGCAGCATTCGACCTTGGATCTTCAGTCAATCGGACAGAGGAGGAGCTGACCATCAAGCACGAGCACAACCCGAACAGGTGCACCCCCAATCCAGCGGGATAGCGCCAAGCATAACAGAAACAGCTACCGCTACAGTGAAGATCTCAAAGGAGATGAATTGAGGTCAAGCCGTAGCGGTTCTTAGCCAGAGGTTATGGAACCATGGGTGGTAAGTCCAAGAATCGTGATAACTACGATCACAAGAACAACTACGGCGATCCGTCTCAGGAACAGGATCAGACCCAAGATCAAACTCAAAATCAGGATCAAAACCAGTCTAGTACTTCTGAATCTGCTTCCGCAGGTCTCGGTGCTGGCCTGGGTGCAGGTCTTGGTATTGGCGCAGGCATTGGCCTTGCCGGTGCAGGTGCGGGCGCCGTTTCAGGCGCCGGTGCCGGAGCTTCCGCTGAGAGCTCAAGCGTTGGCCTGAACGCCAATGGAAACTTCAATGCGAACGGCAATTTCAATGCCAACGCAAACCTGAACGCCACTGCGGTCACGGTTGACGTCGGCATCGATCTCACCGGCTATGAACCGTCGGATGACGACTTTGCCGACATCGATCTCACCGACTCGACCATCGAGCAGATGTTCAACGTGAACTTTGAGAATGTTCTCAATGGTTCGTTGAACGGTCAGGGAAATGACGTCGGTAACGCGATCAACCAGATCGCCAACATGTCCGACGATGACTACCTGGAGAACGCAGAGGTCCGCAATGACGACGCGTTCAATCAGGACTTCAACGTCAATGGCGGCATGGCCTTCGCATCTGACGGCATCGATGCCGGTGGTAGCGGTGGCAGCGGTGGCAGCGGTGCTGACGCAAGCGGCGGCGCTGCGCTGAACCTCGGTACGGCGACCAGCGGCGATGCAGCCGGCGGAGCAGGCACTGGCGGACCAGCCACCAGCACGGGCTTCGGCGGTCTCGGCGGCACTGGTGCGGCGAACGGCGGCTTTGGTGGTGGCAGCAGCGCCACTTCCGGAACAGCCAATGGCGGTACGGCCGACGCAGGACGCGGTGAAGGCGCTGGCGGTGGCGCCGGCGGCACCGGCCTGGGTCTCGGTCTGGGTCTCGGCCTTGGCCTTGGCGCCGGACTTGCATTGGCAGGCGCTGGCGGTGAAGGCGGCAACTCCGATCCCTCGAACGGCGGCGACGGCGGCGATAGCGGCGACGGTACGGGCGGCGATGCCTCCGGTACTGGCGATGGCGGCGGCGCAATCGGTCTCGGCCTCGGCCTGATCGCTGATCAGGACTTCCCGATCAATGCCGGCGACGGTGGCGGTAACGGTAACTCTGCCGGAAGCGGTGCTTCTGGTGGCGCAGGCGCCGGCGGCGCAGGCGGCGCCAACACGGCTGGATACGGCGGCGCCGGCGGCGGTGCTACCGGAAGTGGCAGCGGTACCGGCATGGGCCAGGGCAACGGCGCAGGCACTGGCGGTGACGGCGGCGCAGGCGGCTCCGGCTTTGGCGGTGCAGCTACGGTTGGCGACGCCATCAGCGGCGCAGCTGCCTCGATTGGCGGCAACGGCGGCGATGCAGCTGCAGTTGGCGGCGCTGCTGGCGATGGGCTGAGTGGCGCATGGTCAACCGGCGTCGGTGGCACCGCACTGTCTGGCTGGGCAGCGAGCGGCGACGCCATCGGTGGCGCAGGCGGTCTTGCAAGCACCGGCATGGGCGGTGCTGGCGGCGACGGCGGTATCTGGGGATCGAACAACGGCGATGACGGCTTCGTCAACGGCTACAGCACGGCAAGCGCCGATGCGATCGTCGATACGAGCGCCTTCAATCAGGAAATCGTCATGGGTGCGAACCTGATGCAGAACGCAGTCGACATGACCATCGTCGGCGGCGACCTGACAAGCACAGTCGTAGGCGAAGACGGGGACGACGGCACAGCCTGATCCTGATGCCTCACTGCTGCTGAAAACATGCAAGCATCAACAAGGAATTGCGCGGGCAACCGCGCAATTCCCGTGCAAATGACAACGATAAAAATCAGCGGGAAACACCGCTTGGGAGGACGTTGGCCATGCTTTTGGACAAAACGTCGGAAGCGATTGCGCATTTCATAGGCCTGTTCGGAACTATCGTGGAAGACGCTCGCGAGCGGACTGCTTACGACGAGTTTATCGCTTCCCAAACACGGCCAGACACCGAAACCCTGCCAGAAGTCTCAGCCGAGTTTCATCACGACCATCAGCTCGTGGATTTCGTACCCGGCGTGAAATGGCAGCCCTCATCCATCAATATCGTCAAGGGTGACGTGCCCTTCCTGCCGTACCAGAACATCAAGGTCGATCTGGGACCGCAAAACCTGCAGGTCTCTCATACCATGATGATGAAGGCGGCGGTCATGTCGAGTGGCGCCGGCGTGATACTGCCGGAGATCCCGACAGTCGGATCCGTCGCCAACTACGTCAACCAGATGATCGGCCTGTCCGACGACGACAATTTCAACGTTGGCGGAAGCGGGCTGGAGTTCAGCCCCGACGCGATCGGCGATGCACCGGTGCTGCAGCTGGCAGCCGAGGCCAGCGAATTCCTGTTCCAGGCCGGGCCCGACATTCCGGGCAATGCAGAGGCGCTGAAGGACTTTTCGGACGCGCTGATCGACTATATCGAAGCGCAAGATCCGGAGACCGCACCTGAGGGTGTGTTCGTCGCCAAGGGTATCTCGATCGAAGGTATCTTTGTAAACGGCGAGCTCGTCGAAGAGGCGCCGAACCTCGACGACTATTTCTCGTTCAAGGACCGGTTGGACGCAGTTCCAAGCATTGACGACGAATTGCCCAACAATGCCGTTGTGACCGACGATGGAATCGCCGTTGTCGATCAATCGGTCACGGTGGAAATGGCCCAGAACACGCTGGTAAACAGCGCCGTGGTGAACAGTCTGTGGACCGGCGGCGTGGTGATGGCCGTGCTAGGCGACCATACCGAGCTCAATGTCATCTCGCAGGTCAACGCCTACGCGGATCAGGATTCCGTCAGCGGCCTGCTCGATAGCTGGGCCACTTCGGGCAAAAGCACCGAGACATTCAACATCGCTCATTTCGACCGGACGGACCCAGGCGAAGGGACCAGCGGCACAGCTACCGGATCCTTCCCGTCAAACTGGGTCGTGACCGAAGTGGAAGGCGATCTGCTGATCGTCAACTGGCTGCAGCAGATTACCTTCATGACCGACAATGACATCGGCATCGCTTCGTCTTCCGGCGTCACCAGCATGATCTATTCCGGGCAGAACACCGGCGTAAACACCATCGATATCTACGAGCTGGGCTTTGCCTACGATCTCATCGTGATTGGCGGTTCTGTCTACGATATCAATGTGATCCAGCAGATGAACGTCCTCTACGACAACGACATGATCGGTGCGGTGGACGGTTTCCATACCTCGGGATCAGGACAGTACGACACGTCCGGCAACCTGCTGTGGAATGAGGCGTATATCCATAATATCGGCGGCCAATACGAGGCGATGTCGGACGACTACCGCGAGGCCGTCACGGGCATGACCAATGGCGACCATTCGGTCAACGCTCTGGCGTCCGACCCGGCCTTTGCGGGTTCCGGGCCGCTGCGCGTGCTCTACATCGACGGTGACATGATCAACGTCCAGTATATCCGCCAGACGAACATGCTCGGCGATGCGGATCAGCTGGCGCTCGCCATGCACAAATCCGGAATGTTCGAGAATAGCGACTGGACCATCTCGACGGGCAACAACGCGCTCGTCAATCTTGCCGCGATCAACGACCTGGATTCACTCGGCACGACCTATGTCGGCGGCAATCAATACTCGCAAGAGCTGCTTGTGCAGGCAGATATCATCAGCACGTCGCCCGAGGGCGTCGGCTGGCAGAATGCGGACGCGCTCGTCAACGAGGCCGTGGCCTTCCTGAGCGACGCTCTTGAGGATAGCACCGCGCGAGACACCGTCATCGGAACTCCTAACGACATCATTCCCTACGATCAGCACGGCGATGGGGTGCAAAGCATGCTGGGCTAAGCCGGTGCGTTTCCGAACGCATCGGGACGATTGCATGATTGCAGACTGATCTCCAAGAGGCGCAAAAATGTCGGAAAAGAGTATCGACGCCAGTAATATGCGTGGTGCACAGAATGGTGTTTCGAAGGCATCGGGACAGTCGCTCACGGATGCTCTGAAGGCCATCGAGCCGGAGATCGAGCAGGAGCTGGCAAGCCTAGACAGCGCATTGAGCGAGCTGCAGGATGCGGCGACGGTTGACCGCATCAGCATGGCCGCGAAGCGCATTCCGCCGATGGTTGCACGACCTCAATCAGCTGCGCAAACGCAAGCAGTTCGACAACCGGCCCCAGCACCAGTCGTCTCCCTTAACCCCAAAGCCAGCCCAACTGTCAGCGCCACTCCCGCAAAACCCGCCGCAGCCGCCCGCCCGGCCTCCGCACAGATGGCTGCGGTAGCTGACAAGCAACAGGTGCGGACAGAGCCCCCTCCCCAAGCGCAGCCAACGCCAGCGGCAAAGCCTGCCTTCACAATCGTGGAGCCAGTGAAAGCCGAGGCGGCACCGGTCCGGCCTGTTCATGAGGCAGAGCCGGTAGGACCCGCAGCACGAACTGAGCCGGTCGAGACGAAACGGCAGGTGAAAGGTCTTGTCACCATTGACGGCGACAATGGGCCAATTCCGGCACGGCCCAAACCGGTCCCCGCCAATGGAGGCGGTGGCGGCAGTGACGGTGGTGGTCCTGCCACCAAGGCAGCCTTCCACCAGCGTCTGACTCCGGTGGAGTTCACCGCAAGCCTCAAGACGGCCGTGAAGACGATCCGGCACAATCTGGCAATCGTGATGTTGTTCACCATCGCCTGTAACGTGCTGGTCCTGGCGATCCCGATCTATCTGTTCCAGATATCCGATCGCGTGCTGACGAGCCGCTCGCTCGATACGCTGATCATGCTCACAATCGTCATCGTCGGCGCCATCTTCCTGCAGGCGGCCTTTGACGCCGTGCGGCGCATGATCCTGATGCGGACGGCCGTCGAATTCGCAGCCCAGCTGGGCGCCCCGGTGCTCAGTGCTGCAGCGCGCGCCTCGCTCCACAGCAACGGCAAGGAATACCAGACGCTCGGAGACCTGCAGCAGGTTCGCTCGTTCCTCGTGTCGCGCACCCTGCTCTCTTTCCTCGATGCGCCGATGGCGCCGCTCTTCGTTGTGGCCGTGTTCCTGATCCACCCGCATCTCGGCTGGCTCGTGGTGCTGACCGGCGTCATTCTGCTGGTGGTGACGCTCCTAAACCAGCGCGCCACCGCAAAGCCGTTTGGGGAGGCGAATACGGCGCAGGTCAAGGCGAACCTGCACCTCGATTCCATGTCGCGAAACTCGCAGATCATCAATGCGCTGGCAATGATCCCGGAGGCTGTCGGCATCTGGGGCAAGGATACGGCGAATTCGCTGACACAGCAGGTGTTGGCGCAGGATCGAAACGTGCTGTTCGCCTCCATCTCCAAGGCCGCCCGCCTGCTCACCCAGGTGGCGATGCTTGGATGGGGCGCCTATCTCGCCATCGAAGGCGAGATCACCGGCGGCATGGTCATCGCATCATCGATCATCGGCGGGCGGGCGCTTGCCCCGATTGAGGGCGCGATCGAGGGCTGGAACCAGTTCAGCCAATCGCGCGCGGCCTATAATCGCGTGGCGAACCTGCTTACGTCTTCGCCGTTGAACTTCGAGCGGCTGAAGTTGCCGAAGCCCGAAGGCAGGCTGGACGTGGAGCGGCTGCTCTATGTTCCGCAGGGAACCAAGCGCGTGGTGCTCAACGGCGTGACATTCGCACTGAAGCCGGGCGAGTCGCTTGCCATCATCGGCAATTCCGGTGCGGGCAAAACGACGCTCGGCAAGATGCTGGTGGGCTCCATCCTGCCCACGTCCGGCAACGTGCGGCTGGACCTGATGGACCTGCGCAACTGGGATCACCGCCAGTTCGGCGAAAACATCGGCTATCTGCCGCAGGACGTGCAGCTCTTCCCCGGCACCATCAAGGCGAACATCGCCCGTATGCGGCCTGACGCGACGGACGCGGAGATCTACGAGGCTGCAAAGCTTGCCGACGTCCACGAGATGATTGCCAACCTTCCGCATGGCTATGAAACGGTGGTTGCTTCGGACGGCTCGCCGCTCTCCGGCGGTCAGAAGCAGCGCATCGCGCTTGCCCGCGCCTTCTTCGGAAGCCCGCGTTTCGTCGTGCTGGACGAACCGAACTCAAACCTCGACAGCGCAGGCGACATGGCGCTGATGCGAGCACTCGGCCACGCGAAGAAGAACAACATCACCGTCGTGACCATTACCCAGCGGCCGTCGCTCCTGCAGCAGGTCGACAAGGTGCTGCTGCTGGTCAACGGCACCGTCGCCCTCTTTGGCGCACGCAACGAGGTGATGCAGGCACTGGCGAACCGCGGCATGCCGCTTGATGCCGGTACCGGCTCCTTCGGCCATCAACAGATCGAGTGAATGCGATGTCTGACCTGACTCAAGCCACTGCAAGTGACTGGTATGCGGATGTGCCCCGTTCCATCCGCAAGCCGACCCTGATCGGAATGGCGCTCCTCGTGTTCTGCTTCGGTGGGTTCGGCCTTTGGGCGTTCAGCGCGCCGCTGGCAGCCGCGGTCATATCGCAGGGGCGCTTCGTCGCCACCGGTCAGAACAAGATCGTCCAGCACTATGAAGGCGGTATCATCCAGCACATCCTCGCCCGCGAAGGCGACCAGGTGGAGGCGGACCAGCCTCTGATCAAGCTCGACGAAACCGCAGCACGTGCCCGGCAGAAGCAGCTCTACCTGCGGCGTGTGCGGCTTGAAACCGTGGAAGCACGGCTCAAGGCGCAGATCTCCGATGCAGCCACGTTCGAAGTGCCCGCTTCCATCGCTGCAGTCATGAGCGATCCGGAAATAGCGGCCATGGTCGAGTCCCAGCAACTCGCGTTCCAGGTGTGGCGCGAAAAGCTCAACAACGAGACGAGCATGCTGGAGCAGAGCATCAGGTCGCTGGAGTTCCGGGCAAACGGCTATGCCCAGCATGAGAAGTCGATGCGGGACCAGCTCGAGCTCTTCAACAAGGAGCTGGAAGGCAAACAGAGCCTGTTGAAGCGTGGCCTGCTGCGGGCGACCGAAGTGATGGCCTTGCAGCGGGCAATCGCTCAGGCGCTCGGGCAACTCGGCCAGCTCGGCGCGCAGGTTTCGGAAACCCAGGCGCAGATCGTGCGCTATCAGCGCGAGATCGAGCAGGCCAAGGGCGTTCAGCGGGAAGCCGCCCTCAGCGAGTTGCAGCAGGTGCAGGGCGAACTCGACACCGTGCGCGAGCAGGAATACGAGGCGAACAGCGTGCTGCGCCGCGCCACCATCGACGCGCCGGTGGCCGGTACGGTCGTACGCTCCTACTATCATACCGCCGGAGGCGTCATCGAGAGCGGCAAGGCTATCATGGAGATCCTGCCGGCCGACGTGCCGCTGATCATCGAAACGCAGATCAAGCGGACGGAGATCGACAATGTGCGCGTCGGTCAGGCTGCCAGCGTGCGCCTCGTGGCGCTCAACCAACGCACCACGCCAGTGCTGAATGGCAAGGTGTTCTATGTTTCAGCGGATGCGCTGCCGGCAGCACAGACGGCGCCCGGTCAGGAATTCTATGTCGCGCGCATCGAGCTTCCCGCCTCAGAGTTGAGCCGCGTCCATGGCTTCCATCCGACGCCCGGCATGCCTGCAGAGGTGCTGATCCAGACGGCGGAACGCACGTTCTTCAGCTATCTCGTGAAGCCTGTAATGGATTCCATGTCCCGCGCGTTTACCGAGCAATAGCCGTCGCGCAGATATTGGTCAGCGGCAGTACTGTTGCCGTTGACCACCGTAAGCTTTGAGAATAGACCAGCCTCCGAGTTTGGTGACGGGAGGCGCTGATACATGACGCTAAGACGACCCTTCAATGGAACGGCTTCTCCGTCCGGGTTGCAGGCGTCAGATGTCGAATAGGAAAACGGATTTCAAACTCATCGACGGCGGCTTCAACTTCCTGGCCGCGATCTGCCTCATCAGTGGTCTTTTCGTTTTCTGGTTTTACGGCCTCCCCGGCGTTCTCTCAGCCCTACGGACTGCAGCTGGCGACTCCCTCTTCATCATCCCGCTCATTGCTCTCGGCGTTACCATCGGCGCTCTTCTGACATCGCTGGTGCCAAACGAGATCGTTGCCCGCCATCTCGGACGACAGGCGGGGTTCAGAGCGATCGTACTTTCGAGCGTCATCGGATCGATCATGCCGGGCGGCCCGTTTGTGGCATTTCCGATCATCGTTGCCCTGGGCGGAGCAGGCGCCAGCGTCGGCTCGCTGATCGCTTTTCTCACCGCATGGTCGGCGGTCGGCGTGCACCGGCTGCTGGTCTGGGAAATCCCGTTTATGGGCGCTGAGTTCGGCACGCTCCGTTTCGTCTGCAGCATCCCGATCCCGATCATTGCGGGGGTCGTGGCCAACAAGCTTTCCGACAACGTCCGGGCGCTTCGCATGGATTGGGAGAAGCGACATTGACCTCGTCGGTAGCATTTCGTGATCCTTCTGGCTATCACGATCGCGCGCCAGCCGCAGGAACTGCCGAAGGTATTCCGGCGGGCGCGTTCGCAGCTCGTCGTGTTCGGCGTCCGCCTGCCGCTCGCGATCCTGTCGGCCGCCTTCATCTCGATGCTGGTGCCGCCTGACGCGGTGGTGCCCTATGTGGGACCGGAAAGCGGGTTTATCGGTATTCTCGCCGCCGTGGCATTCGGGGCGGTGATCCCCGGCGGGCCAATCCTCACCTTTCCTCTCGCGCTGGTCGTATGGCGGTCGGGCGCAGGACAGGCGCAGATGATTGCGCTGCTTGCTTCGTGGTCCGTCTTTGCTGTCCACCGCATCATCAGTTACGAACTGCCGATGCTGGGCCCCCGCTTCGTCGCGCTAAAGCTCACCTCGTCCGGATGGCTACCGATCATTGCGGGACTGATCGCCATGGGTGTGCTCGCGCTCTGGCCGCAGTAGGTCAGTTCGACCGCGACAGAACATTCCGGATCGAAAAGTTCGATTGCACGCGTGAGACACCGGGGAGAAGCGCAAGCTCCCTGTGAATCGCCTCAAAATCCGCCGCGTTCGCCACGTTTACACGCAGGAGATAGTCGGCTCCTCCCGTCATCAGATAGCACTCGCGGATCTCGCTATGCTTGCGGACCGCAGCTTCAAAACGGCTGAAATACTCCTCCGTCTGCCGTTCCAGCGTAATCTGGATGATGACGGCAATGCTCTTGTTCTCTGCGGGATCGTTCACAAGTGCCGTGTAGCCACGGATGACCCCGTCGCGCTCGAGCATGCCGACGCGTCGGAGGCAGGCCGAGGGGGAGAGGCCCACCTCGGCGGCGAGCTCCGCGTTTGTAATGCGTGCATTGCGTTTGAGTACGCGCAGGATGTGGCGGTCGACACCGTCCAATGATCTCACGAAAGATTCCGCCTTATTTTCGCAGGATTGACTATGTAACGCGGGATTATAGCATCATGTGCGGCTCATTGGTGGGAAATTTCGAAGCCTCTGCACTATCTCTAGGGTATGCAGCAATTGCCAGTCTTCAGCTAGAGCCAAGGCTATCATGAAGGTCATCGTACTCGGCGCCGGAGTTATCGGAACCACTACAGCCTACTACCTCGCGAAAGCGGGCCATCAGGTCACCGTTCTCGAACGCCAGCAGGGGCCGGCGTTGGAGACGAGCTTCGCCAATGCGGGCCAGATCTCACCCGGATATTCCTCGCCCTGGGCAGCGCCTGATGTTCCGAAGAAGGTAGTCAAGTGGCTGCTGATGAAGCGTTCTCCACTCATCATTCAGCCTGGCGCGGCGATTGCGGCGACGCCCTGGCTGCTGGCCCTGCTCGCCAACTGCACCCCGGACCGTTACGCCGTGAACAAGGGGCGTATGGTCCGGCTTGCCGAATACAGCCGCGACTGCCTGCGCGATCTTCGTGATGAGACTTGCATTGCATATGACCACCGTACGCGCGGCACGCTGCAGGTCTTCCGCAACACCAAGCAGGTCGATGGTGTCGCCAAGGACATAGAGGTCCTCAGGGCGGACGGCGTGCCCTTTGAACTCCTGGACAGGGACGGCTGCGTTGCAGTCGAACCGGGGCTGTCTGGTTCGCGCGACAAGATCGTCGGCGGATTGCGGCTTCCTCACGACGAGACCGGCGATTGCTTCAAGTTCACCAACGCGCTTGCCGAGCTCGCAAAGGGGCTGGGCGTGACCTTCCACGCTGGCATGGAGATCAAGGGACTTACCCTCGAAAGCTCCAAGGTGCGGTCGGTCCTCACCTCGGCGGGCGAGTTTGAGGCTGACATGTTCGTCGCCGCACTCGGCAGCTACACACCGAAGATGCTGAAAAGCCTCGGCCTGCGCATCCCCGTCGCACCGGTAAAGGGCTACTCCATCACCGCGCCCATCAAGGATGAGGCCCGCGCCCCGGTTTCCACCGTCATGGACGAGACCTACAAGATCGCCATCACACGGCTAGGCGACCGCATCCGTGTCGGCGGTATGGCGGAAATCGCAGGCTTCAATTTCGACCTTCCGCAGAGCCGCCGGGACACGCTGGAATTTTCCGTCGACGATCTCTTCACCGGCGCGGGCGATCTGCCCGAAGCTAAATTCTGGACCGGATTGCGGCCCATGACGCCGGACTCGACGCCGATCGTCGGACCAACCCGCTACGGGAACCTCTACCTGAACACTGGTCACGGAACGCTTGGCTGGACGATGGCCTGCGGTTCTGGCCGCGTTCTCGCTGACATGATCAGCGGCGTCAAACCGGCAATCGAGACAGAAGACCTGGCGCTTTCCCGCTACGCGTGATCATTGTCATTTGACATCAACGCACCAGGCAATCCATCCTTCCAGACCGGATAAGATGGATGCCCGATGCACGCATTGTCGATCGCAACAATGAAAGCGCTATGTCTTGGCAGCTGTCTGGCCATCGGCCTCGGCCTGGTGGCGGCCAAAGCCGAAACGACCAAGGGTGAGCACGTAAGTCGCGTCTGCAGCCTGATCCATCAGGCGAGCACCAGCAACGGACTGCCGCCCGACTTCCTTGCACGGCTGATCTGGAAGGAAAGCCTGTTCGATCCCAATGCGGTGAGCCCCAAAGGCGCGGAGGGCATTGCGCAGTTCATGCCCGGCACCGCGAAACTGCGTGGGCTTGCCGACGCCTTCGATATGGAGCAGGCACTTGCTGCGTCCGCCAACTATCTGGCCGAGTTGAAGAAAAAGTTCGGCAACCTCGGGCTTGCGGCGGCTGCGTATAACGCCGGCGAGGCGCGGGTTCAGCGCTGGATCAACACTGGCGGTTTTCTGCCGCTCGAAACTGAAAACTACGTGCTGCACATACTAGGGCGCCCGGCAGACAACTTCATCGGAAGCGGCGTGAGCGACGAAGTGCCTCCGCTCCATCCGGAAAAGCCGTTTCAGGAGGCTTGTGTTCTGTTGCCGGTGATGGCGGCCAGCATCGCGCCCATGGCGCGCATCCATACAAAGCCATGGGGCATCCAGGTGGCGGGCCACTTCAGGCGAGACGTGGCGATCCGCATGTGGGAAAGGGCAAAACGGAGAGTCCGCGCGCTGCAATCAGCCGAGCCGGTCGTCAGCCAGATGCGGGCAGGCCGTCGCCGGCCGATCTACGCGGTGCGGATTGGCGCCAATACACGCAAGGAAGCAGACCAGACCTGCCAGAGCATCCGCAGCAGCGGCGGCTCGTGCATCGTGCTCAAGAACTGAAGGAGGCGGCCGGGAGACTTCTCCCCCGGCCGGATGAACTTAGTGGAGGAATGGGGGAATGTCTTCGAGTGCGGGCATGAGATCATCGGGGCTGAAAGCGTCCAAGATGCCCGACGTGAAATTCACAAACGCCTCCGTCTCCCCAGCAGACTCATCCAGCACAGGCGTCTCGGCACCCTCATCTACAACGGTTTCCACCCCGCCCTGCAGGAAGTCATCCGACAGCTTTATTTCCTCAGAAGAATACGGATTGTACGTGGCTAATACCTCCGGCTTGAAAGACGGTTCTGTAGCCATTGCTGTGAAGGTAGCAATCGGGACGGCTTCAACAACAATATCGTGATACTCGACAGAAGCACCATCCTCTGCCCTGACGTCTGCCGCGTGATCGCTCTCTGCTACTGTCGGCGTATCCTGCCTATCCGTAGCTTCCTCGCCTGCAACGGGCTCATTACCTGACGTCTCCTCCGCCACTACTTCCGAAGGCGTGGCGTCAGAAGAAGGGGTGTCGTCCGTTGGAAGAATCCTAGCGGTGGTGTCTGGGGTAGCTTCTTTGACTGCTTCAGCAGCATTCGTTTCGCCGTCTGCCGCAATTACGCTCTCCGCAGCTGCCGGCGTATCCTGCCCATCCGTAGCTTCCTTGCCTGCACCGGGCTCATTACCTGGCGTCTCCTCCGCCACTACTTCCGAAGGCGTGGCGTCAGAAGAAGGGGTGTCGTCCGTTGGAAGAATCCTAGCGGTGGCATCTGGGGTAGCTTCTTTGACTGCTTCATAAGCATTCGTTTCGCCGTCTGCCGCGTTAATGCTCTCTGCTACTGTCGGCGTATCCTGCCTATCCGCAGCTTCCTTGCCTACAACGGGCTCATTACCCGACGTCTCCTCCGCCACTTCTTCCGAAGACGCGGAATTAGAAGAAGGGGTGCCGTCCGTTGGAAGAATGGGAGCGACGGTAACTGGGGTAGCTTCTTCGACTGCTTCAGCAGCATTCGTTTCGCCGTCTGCCGCAATTACGCTCTCAGCTACTATCGGCGTATCCTGCCCATCCGTAGCTTCCTTGCCTGTCCCGAGGTTATCGGCCGGAACTTCCTTCGTTGCTTCCTCAGGAACAGGGTCAACAGAAGGCGCATTGCCGGTTGGAAGGATGTGTTCGATGATGTTACCCGCTAGCACTGCATCGACATCGCCAGCAGTATTCGTGCCGCCTTCTGCCGAAGCATCAGTCGCATCGTTAACCACGCGACCTTCTACCTCGTTCTTTCCGTCCCCAGCTTCTTCAGTTGCCGCGGGTTCATTAACAGGAACATTCGTCAAAGGAGCTTGGTCTACATCGCCAGCAGCATTCTTAGTGTCATCGGTCGCAACATCATTCACGCCGGTCTCGCCGGCATCAGCTGTCTCGTCCAGCCTCACTGACAGATACTTTTTCGAAGGATTTTCAGATGTATCGAAAATGACGACCGTCAACTGCTGGGCTTGTGTCAGTTTTTCGCTGATCTCTACGCGAAAGTTGCCGTCATCATCTGCCGTGTTAATGCCGACGAGATCCCTCGCCACGAACACCTCTACGAAAACCCCGGCTTCTGCCTTTCCGCGCACCGTGTTATCTTCAGGATAATACTCTGGCTCGCCATGGAATAACGGCGCCTGGCTGTCGTGGGCCATCCGCTTATCTTCGCTGACATTGCATGCCATGTCCGTTGCCTCGAGATAGACAGTCTCTCCATTGCGGAGCTGCTCATCCATTTCAAAGAACACGCGGCCCTGTTCATCAGCCTCCGCGGAGCCTAGTACCTCATCCTCCGCGCAGTCCGCTCTCCGGCATGCAGTGACCGTAGCGCGCGGTTCTGTGGCGCCGTAGACAGACCAGCCATCAGGAGAGACGTGGATCCCGGTGAGGTCCGGCGGCGTTACATCCAAAGAAGCCGCGTCGGAGCGATTGTTCATGGCATCATATGCATGCACCGTAATCTTAGCGGGCTCGAATTCGCTCGGGAGGGCGAGTGCGAAACCACCCTTTTCATCCGCGATAGCATCAGCAACAATTTTCTTTCCCATTATCGCCCTCACCGACTGACCCGGCTCGGCACCATCACCAATGATCCAGTCACCATCAATGCTCAAATTCTGTACCGGTGGTGGAGGTGTGAAGTCAGGAGCAGTGATGTCGTGTGAGTAGAAGCTCTGGCCTTCAGGTGGTTCGACGGTAAAGTGGAGGGTCTCCCCATTTGTCTGAGCTGATTTCAGAGGGAAGGTGAATTCAGCATGAGCAGGGATTGTACCCTCACAAAGACTTACGCCATCCTTGCCCATCAATTTTACAAGAAGTCCCGGCTTACCAGCGCCCAAAAGATGGGTACCATCGCCCGAGATTCTCACATTCCATCGGATGGCATCGCTCCACGTTCCACGAATACTTTCCGGCATCAATCAACCTCGTTAAGATGAAAATTATATCTAAAATTTATGTTGTGAGATTCGTGTGAGCACACTCGACGCAACCCACGCGACGAGTTTAACAAATGGCGGAACAGTCGATATTGAAATCTTTTCAGCATCTGCAGAAAAAAGATTTCTGCTTTTCAAGCAACATATTAGAATCAGTTATGTTGCATATTATATACTTTATAGTTGATTGTGGATCTACTACGAGCTCCAGAGCAGAGCTACGACCGCGGAGCTGTTGGTCTCGTCAGGATAAACATCGCGACTGCGCCGAGTACCAGGACCTGGATCAGCATCAGATACGACGGCACGCGCATGTAGAGCGAAATGCATATACATGCAGCCATGACTATGAGTGCAAGAATCTTGCTCCGCCTGTCGATGCTGCCGTCACGTCGCCAGTTCCTGATGATGGGACCGAACTGCGGGTGCGCGAGCAGCTTGTTGTAAAGGCGCGGTGAGCTGCGGGCGAAGGCAAAGGCGGCCAGCAACATGAACGGCGTCGTGGGCACAAGCGGCAATACGATGCCCGCCACACCACAGGCAACGCTGACACAGCCGATGAGAATCCAGAACGCTCGCATGCCCTTCCTTATCAAAGCGACGGGAGCTGCACACCTGTCAGTTCGTCACAGAAGCGTGCTAAACTGGAAGAGGCTCAGTCCTCGGTTTCGCTGGCGATGAACTTGAGGAGCTGGGCTTTCAGCTTTTCGCGCTCGGTGGCGTTCATTTTTTCGCCAAGGCAGTCCTCGAAGGCAAAAAACCACGGAGCAATCTCATCAACGAGGGTTTGGCCCTTGTCGGTGATCGTGAGCTCGACACCGCGGCGGTCCTCGTCCGGAACACGGCGCGAGACGAGGGCCCGGTCCTCAAGGGACCGGACGAGCTTGGTCATATGCGACCGCTTTATGATGAGTTCCTGACAGAGGACGTTCTGGCGGACCCCAGGATTGTGCGCGATGGCCCACAGCACAGAAAACTCGCCGGGCTTTATGTGGCGATCGCCGTACTCCCGAAAGTAGCGTTCATAGACTTTCACCTGGGCAAGGCGCAGCAGGAAACCGATGTCCGTGGCTAGCCGGCCAAGGTTGATCGCATTTGAGCTACTATGGGGTACGTCCATTTCAGATACCTATTCGCTCCCAGGAGCCTTGAGGCGCGCGACGCGCTTTTCAAGAAAGGCGCGCAGGCGTTCCTCGGCTTCCGGGCTGGTCGCGGTAATCGACGAGATGAACGATTCGACGAACAATCCGTCGTCTTTCGCCATATCCTGGATGCGAGGAAGGGCATGGATGATGGCGTAGTTGGAAATTTCTGCGTTGCTGGCTGCCGCCTCCGCGAGTTCATGCGCCTTGTCGCGGGCTGATCCGGTGTCGACCAGATACTGCGCGAGGTTACAGCGCTCGCCCTCTTCCGCCGAGAGCACCCTACCCGTCAGCATCATATCCATCATGCGCGCCGTACCCGTTAGCCTGGCAACCCGCACCGATCCGCCACCGCCGACGAAGATGCCGCGCTGGCCTTCGGGAAGCGCAAAGAAGGCGCTGCGGTCGGCCACACGGATGTGCGTGGAGGCTGCAAGCTCGAGCCCGCCGCCGACGACCGCCCCATGCAAGGCGGAGATGTAGGGAATCATGCCGTGCTCGATCTTGGCGAAGACCTCGTGCCAGCGCCGCGAACCGCGAACACCTTCGATGGCTGACTTCTGCACATGCTCAGCAAGATCCAGACCAGCGCAGAAGTGATTCCCATGGCCGTAGATGACGGCAGCCTTGGCTTCGCCTTCGGCGCGCGCCACCACTTCCGCGATGGTTTCAACGAACGCATCGCTGATCGCGTTTCGCTTTTCCGGCCGATTGAGGCCTATATGAGCGACGGATCCCCGGAGCTCATATGTGACGTAGCTCGCATTCGCGATCGCTGCCATGTGGTCACCCTGCGGATTGTTTTTGCCAATAAGTCAGTTGGTGATTTACAGAGATAATGTTTCCTTGTAAACAAAAACCAACGCATCTCTGAGACGAGGAGGTTTCTTAGGTGCAGGCTGGGGAGGAAATATGGTCGAAAGCGTGACCCATAAGGTGAAGCTTTGGTCGCCGGTTCTCGAATGGGAAACGAAGCCGGACGGCACTGTGCTTGTCTGGCGCAAGGATGAGATTCGCCAATATCCAGACAAGCTGAATGAGCGGCTTATCTACTGGGCCACAAATCATCCTGGCCGTATCTGGATGGCGCAGCGGAATGAAGAAGGCGGCTGGCGGCGCATCTCCTACGGCTGCGCGCTCGACCAGGTACGCCGCATCAGCCAGACCCTGCTCGACTTCAGGTTGTCGACCGACAGGCCTGTCGCAATCATAGGCGAAAACTCCATCGAACACGGGCTGCTCGCGCTTGGCGCCCAGCATGTAGGCATCCCCTCCGCCGCGATTTCACCCGCCTATGCGACGCTTTCCACAGACTTCCAGAAGCTTGCCGAAATTGGCCGCCAGCTGACGCCGGGTCTCGTCTTCGTCGACGACGGAGCGCGCTTCCAGAAGGCGGTGGAGACGGCCTTCGGCGCGAATATTCCAATCGTTTACCTGCGCAATCCACCCGAGGATCGCCCGGGGCCGTCCTATCACTTCAACCAGCTTCTGGACAAGAAGCCGACGGTGGAAGTCGATGACGCCTACAATGAAGTCGGGCCCGACACGATTGCCAAGTTCCTGTTCACGTCGGGCACCACCGGCTCGCCCAAGGCAGTGATCCAGACGCAGCGCATGATGTGTTCCAATATGGAGATGGTGGCTGACTGCTACGCCTTCATGCGCGAAGAGCCGCCCGTGCTGGTGGACTGGGCGCCGTGGAACCACGTCGCTTCCGGGACGAAGGTCTTCAACCTCACCATCTACAACGGCGGCACCTACTATATCGACGGTGGTAAGCCCACGCCGGCACTCATCGGGGAAACGATCCGCAACCTGAGGGAAGTGTCGCCGACCTGGTATTTCAATGTACCGGCCGGCTTCGACATGCTGGTCCACGCGATGCGGGAAGACCCAGCGCTGCGCGACAATTTCTTCAAGGATCTCAAGATGCTGATGTATGCGGGAGCGGGTCTCGCCCAGCATACCTGGGACGCGCTCACGCAACTGTCGATCGAGTCGCTCGGTTACTGCATCCCGCTTGGAACAGGGCTTGGCGCGACGGAGACTACGCCCTTCTCGCTCTACTGCACCGACCCGCAGGATCATCCTGGCAATGTCGGCATTCCGGCCGTCGGCGTAACCGTGAAGCTTGTGCCCTATGGGGACAAGTACGAGATCAGGCTCAAGGGCCCGAACATCACGCCGGGCTACTGGCGCAATCCCGAGCTGACGGAAAAGGCCTTCGATGAGGAAGGTTTCTACAAGCTGGGCGATGCCGTGCGCTTTGCGGTTCCGGGTGACCCAACCAAGGGTTTCTACTTTGCCGGGCGAACCGCCGAGAACTTCAAGCTGCAGACCGGCACATGGATTGCCGTCGGTCAGTTGCGCGCACAGCTCGTGGACCAGTTCGGCGGACTTATCCGCGACGCTGTGATAACTGGGGAAAACCGGGAGGAGCTTGGCGCTCTGGTCCTGCCCTTCCTGCCGGAACTTCGGGAACTGCTGCCGGCCGAAGACAAGGGGATTCCGGACGAACAGGTTTACGCGCATCCCGCAGTACGCAAGGTG
Source organism: Nitratireductor aestuarii (assembly GCF_014641695.1). Classification (GTDB taxonomy): domain Bacteria; phylum Pseudomonadota; class Alphaproteobacteria; order Rhizobiales; family Rhizobiaceae; genus Chelativorans; species Chelativorans aestuarii. The sequence goes on from NZ_BMIF01000004.1 coordinate 162,614, forward strand.
CTGGCGGATAAACTGGCGGCGCACCAGCGGCAGGCGAATGCGTCATCAAACCGGATCATGCGCATCATGATCATGGTCGAGCCACCACGGTTTGACAAAGGTGAAGTGACCGATAAAGGTTCACTGAACCAGCGAGCAGTTCTGACACAACGGGAGGCGCTTGTGGAAGAATTGTACAGCACAGGAGGAAATGTCATTCTGGCCAGTTGATGTGCTTGGATGAAGCTAGCATCATTAGTTTTCAGGGAGGAGAAACTGAAATGAAGCATCGTTTACTTGTAAGTATAGCAATGGCTGCGACCCTGTCCGTATCAGGGCTTGCCACACAGGCATACGCGGATGTCACCATCGGCGTTACCGTATCCTCGACCGGATCAGGTGCAGCTCTTGGTATTCCGCTCAAGAACTCGGTCGAGCTCTGGCCCACCGAGATTGCCGGTGAGAAGCTCAACGTCATCGTTCTGGATGACGCCGGTGACCCGTCCATCGCCACGACGAATGCACGCCGCTTTGCCAATGACGACAAAGTGGACGTGATGATCGGATCGGCGCTGACGCCGGGCTCCATCGCTGTTGCAGGCGTTGCTGCAGAGACCGAGATTCCGCATCTGGCAGCCTCGCCGGTGCCGCCAAACGTTTCCAGCGGCAAGTGGACCTTTATCCTGCCGCAGGACGCAGGCCTGATCGCCAAGACCCTGTTCAAGAAGATGCAGGATGATGGCGTGAAGACCTTCGGCTATATCGGGTTCTCGGACTCCTATGGCGATCTCTGGGTCAACCAGTTCAAGGCGATCGGCGCCGAATACGGCCTCGAGATGATCGCCGAAGAGCGTTATGCCCGCCCTGATACGTCGGTCTCGGGACAGGCGCTGAAGCTGGTTGCCGCAAAGCCAGACGCTATTCTGGTCGGCGCCTCCGGTACTGGTGCGGCACTGCCGCAGGCCACCCTGCGCGAACGTGGCTACACCGGAACGATCTATCAGACCCATGGCGCGGTGACGTTCGACTTCATCCGTATCGCGGGCGAAGCTGCCAACAACACGGTCTTCGCTTCCGGTCCGGTGATGGTGCCCGAAAACCTGCCCGACGGTAACGACACCAAGGAAGAAGGTCTCGCCTACGTGCAGGCGTATGAGGCCAAGTTCGGCGAAGGCACCCGCACCCAGTTCGGCGCGCACATCCATGACGCCATGGCTATCCTGAAGAAGGCCATTCCGCTGGCCCTCGAAAAGGCCAAGCCTGGCACGCAGGAGTTCCGCGCGGCGCTTCGCGATGCCATCGAGAACGGTGGACCTTTCCCGGCAAGCCAGGGCGTCTTCGAATACAAGCCGGACGATCACCTCGGGCTTGATGAGCGCGCCGTGGTTCTGCTGACGGTGGAAGACGGCAAGTTCAAGCTGATCGACTAGCAGCTTCGCTCTATCGACCTGCCGGGCAACCCGGCAGGTCGTCTGATTTGTTCAAAGCCTTCGATGGATGCTCAAGGGGAGCGAAGACTTGGACTTCACCATTGCCGCCTTCCTGATACAGGACGGCCTGACCAGCGGTGCGATCTACGCGCTCCTGGGCCTGGCGCTTGTGCTCGTATTCTCAGTCACGCGGGTGATCTTCATTCCGCAAGGCGAGTTCGTCGCCTATGGGGCCATGACGCTCTCCTTGCTGGACAGCGGGAAATTTCCGGCAACGGCAACACTGCTGCTGGTGTTCGGCGTCCTCGCCTTCCTGCTCGACCTTTGGGACAATCGTGCGCGGCTCAATGCGCCTGTGCTCCTGCGCAACGTGGGCCTGAACCTCGTGCTGCCGGGAGTGATCTACACTCTGGCACTGGTGCTGGCTCCGATGCAGGCAGGCCCCTTCGTGAAAGCGCTGCTCACGATCGTGATCATCGCGCCGATGGGCCTTTATATCTATCGTATCGCCTACAAGCCGCTGGCGGATGCTTCCGTGCTGGTGCTGCTGATCGTTTCGGTGGGCGTGCACCTTGCGATGATGGGTCTCGGCCTCGTGTTCTTCGGCGCAGAGGGCCTGCGGGCAAGGCCACTTTCCACGGGCTCGTTCTCCCTCGGCTTCCTGCCCATATCGGCGCAGAGCCTGTGGATCTACGGCTCGACCATTGCCATCATCGTCGGCCTCTACCTGTTCTTTGAAAAGACGCTGCTTGGCAAGGCGCTGAGGGCGACGGCCGTCAACCGACTCGGAGCCCGGCTGGTGGGGGTGCGCACGCAGCTCACCGGCGTTACAGCCTTCGTGCTCGCTGCGACGGTGGGTGCCATTTCCGGCATTCTGATCGGGCCAATCACCACAATCTACTACGACACCGGCTTCATCATCGGGCTCAAAGGCTTCGTGGCCGCCATCATCGGTGGGCTGGCAAGCTTCCCGATCACGGCAATTGCCGCCATTGGCGTCGGCATCGTCGAGTCGTTCACCTCGTTCTATGCCAGCGCCTTCAAGGAGATCATCGTCTTCAGCCTGATCATTCCGGTGCTCATCTGGCTCTCCATCACCGTGTCCGTGCATGAGGATGAATAGAATGTCTTCATCCCGACGTTTCATCCCCGCGCTGGTGGTCTTGGTCCTGCTCGCGGTGCTGCCGCAGCTGCCGGTGCCACCCTTCTGGATCACGCTGCTGAACAACATCGGCATCGCCTCGCTGGTGGCGATCGGCCTCGTGCTGCTCACCGGCGTCGGCGGCCTCACCTCATTCGGACAGGCCGCGTTCTGTGGCTTCGGCGCCTATACGACGGCCGTCCTCACCACGGCCTATGGCTTTTCGCCGTGGATGACGCTGCCGCTGTCGCTTGCCGTAGGCGCACTGATTGCGTTGCCGCTTGGGCTCATCACCGTGCGACTTTCCGGCCATTTCCTGCCGCTCGGCACGCTCGCCTGGGGCATCGCGCTCTACTATCTCTTCGGCCAGATCGACCTGCTCGGGCGGCATGACGGTATTGCGGGCATTCCGCCGCTTTCGATCGGCGATTACCGCTTCATGAGCGGCAGTTCGATCTACTATGTCATCTGGACCTTCGTGATCCTGACCGCCCTTGCTGCGCAGAACCTTCTCGACTCACGTGTCGGACGGGCGATCCGCGCGCTGCGCGGCGGCGGACAGGCTCCGGAAGCTTTCGGCGTCAATGTTGCGCGCGCCAAGCTCACGGTCTTCGTGTTAGCCGGTGTGACGGCAGCGCTCGCCGGCTGGCTCTATGCGCACATGCAGCGCGCCATCAACCCGACGCCATTCAGCATCAGCATGGGCATTGAATATCTGCTGATGGCGGTGATCGGCGGCGCGGGTTACGTATGGGGTGCGATCTTCGGCGCGAGCCTTGTGCTGGTGCTGAAGGAGCTGCTGCAGCGCCTGTTGCCGGACCTGATCGGCACCACCGCCAATTTCGAGATGATCGTCTTCGGCGCCCTCCTCGTGGTAATCCTGCAATTCGCACGTGATGGCCTTTGGCCCGTTGTGCTCCGGTTCTTCCCAAGCAAGAGCAGCCACAGGATCCGGGGCGACGCTCCGGCGCTGGGGAAGCGCGAAGCCCCCTCCCCCGGCACACCGCTCATCCGGGTGGAAAAGGCACGCAAGACCTTCGGCGGACTGGTCGCGGTGAACGACGTTTCCTTCGAGGTGAAGGCAGGCCAGATCGTCGGCCTCATTGGCCCCAATGGTGCTGGCAAGAGCACGACCTTCGACCTCATCACCGGTATGAATTCGCTGTCAGGCGGTCAGATCCTGTTCGAGGGGAAGCCGCTTACGGGCCGTTCACCGCGCGACATCGCGAGGCAGGGCGTGGCGCGGACGTTCCAGCATCCCAAGATCCTGCCGGGTATGAGCGTTCTTGAAAATGTCGCGCTTGGCGCGCATCAGCGCGGCACCGGCGGCGTGCTGCAAAGCATCCTGCGACTGGAACGCACCGAGGAAGCGGCGCTCATGGCCGAAGCGATGCGCCAGCTGGAGCGCGTTGGCCTTGCAGAGTTCAAGGACCGGCCGGCCGGCGATCTCGCCCTTGGCCAGGTGCGCATTCTGGAGATTGCCCGTGCGCTGGCGCTCGACCCGGTCGTGCTGCTGCTCGATGAGCCTGCAGCTGGCCTGCGCTATGGCGAGAAGCAGGAGCTGGCTGCCCTGCTCAAAAAACTGCGCGGCGAAGGCATGAGCATCCTCCTGGTCGAGCACGACATGAGCTTCGTGATGGGGCTGGTCGATCATCTCGTGGTGCTGGATTTCGGCACCCGCATCGCCGACGGCAAGCCGCAGGAAGTGCGTGAGAACCCGGCCGTCATCGCTGCTTACCTTGGGGGGACCGCATGAGCGACCGCCTGCTGCGGGTAGAAAACCTGCATGTTTCCTATGGCAAGGCCGAGGTGCTCCACGGCATTTCGCTGGCGATGAAGCCCGGCAGCATCGTCGCCGTGATCGGCGCCAATGGCGCTGGCAAGACGACGATGCTCAACGCGATCATGGGGCTGATCCCGTCGCGCGGCAGCATCGAGTATGATGGTGCGCCAGTCCCTCGCTCTATCGAAGCGCGGGTGGCGGCGGGGCTCTGTCTGGTGCCGGAAAAGCGTGAGTTGTTCTCCTCCATGAGTGTAGAGGACAACATCATGCTCGGCGGGTTCTTGCGCAGCCCAAGCGAACGGGCCGAGATACAGGCGGACGTTTACCAGCGCTTTCCACGTCTCGCTGAGCGACGCAAACAGCTTGCCGGCACGCTCTCAGGCGGCGAACGGCAGATGCTGGCGCTTGCGCGCGCGCTCATGAGCAAGCCGCGCCTGCTGCTGCTTGACGAGCCGAGCCTTGGCCTTGCGCCCAAGATCGTGATCGACATTCTGAACATCGTGGCGGAGCTGCGGAATACCGGGGTATCCATTCTGCTGGTCGAACAGAACGCGAGGGCGGCGCTGGAGATCGCCGACGAAGGCTATCTGGTTGAGCTGGGCGAAGTACGCAAGTCAGGACCGGCTGCAGAACTGGCCGTGGACCCGGCGCTGATGGAAGGCTATCTCGGCCGGAATGCCTAAGAAATGAAACAGCCCGGAGCGGTAGACCGTCCCGGGCTGTCTTTTCTCGTCAGGCGGTCAGGCGCTGGTGATGCCAGCGCAAATGATCGTTCATGAACGTCGAGATGAAGTAGTAGGAGTGGTCATAGCCCTCACGCATGTTGAGCGTGAGAGAAATACCAGCCTCACGGCAGCATTCCTCGAAGAGCCACGGCCGCAGACCTTCATCCAGGAAGCTGTCGGCAGCACCCTGATCGATCAGGAACTCGCTGAACCGAGCACCATCCTTCACGAGTGCACAGGCGTCATACTTGCGCCAGCTATCCTGATCGCTTCCCAGATATCGCTCGAAAGCCTTGCTGGACCAACCCGCCGTCGTGGGTTCGACAATCGGGGCGAAGGCCGAGCAGCTGCGATAGCGGTCCGGGTGCTTCAGCGCGATGGTGAGCGCGCCATGTCCACCCATGGAGTGGCCGAAGATGCTCTGACGCTCCATGTCGGCCGGAAACTCCCGGGCGATGAGTGCCGGTAGCTCTTCCGTGATGTAGGTGTACATGCGGTAGTTGCGGGCATAGGGCTCCACCGTCGCATCGACGTAGAAGCCTGCGCCCGAACCGAACTGCCAGTCGTCCTTGTCGTCCGGCACGTTCTCGCCGCGCGGGCTTGTGTCCGGACAGACGATGATGATCCCGAGCTCCGCGGCAAGCCTGCGGTACTCACCCTTTTCCATGACATTGGCATGGGTGCAGGTAAGGCCCGAGAGATACCAGAGCACCGGCAGCGGGCCTTCGGCCGCCTGCGGCGGAACGAAGACCGCGAAGGTCATGTCGCAACCGCAAACGTCGGAGGCGTGGGTGTAAACACCCTGCACTCCGCCGTGCGATTTCCAGGTTGAAACTGTCTTCATGGCCATAGCCCGATCAGTAAACGACGACGCTGCGGATGCTTTCGCCAGCGTGCATCAGGTCAAAGCCCTTGTTGATCTCGTCCAGCGACAGCGTGTGCGTGATCATCGGGTCGATCTCGATCTTGCCATCCATGTACCAGTCGACGATTCGCGGCACATCCGTGCGGCCGCGTGCGCCACCGAAGGCCGAGCCCTTCCAGACGCGTCCCGTTACCAGCTGGAACGGACGGGTGGAGATCTCCTGCCCCGCGCCCGCAACACCGATGACGACCGACTGGCCCCAGCCGCGATGGGCAGACTCAAGAGCCTGGCGCATGACGGTGACGTTGCCCGTGCAGTCGAAGGTGTAGTCCGCGCCGCCGATGGTGTCCGCGCCGCGCTTGGTCAGATCGACCAGATACGGGACCAGATCACCGCCTACTTCCTTCGGGTTGACGAAGTGGGTCATGCCGAAGCGCTCGCCCCACTCCTTCTTGGAGTTGTTGAGGTCAACGCCGATGATCATGTCGGCGCCGGCAAGACGCAGGCCCTGGATCACATTGAGGCCGATGCCGCCGAGACCAAATACAATCGCCGTGGAGCCCATCTCGACGCGGGCCGTGTTGAACACAGCGCCGACGCCAGTGGTAACACCGCAGCCGATGTAGCAGATCTTGTCGAACGGTGCGTCGGGATTGACCTTGGCGACGGCAATCTCCGGCAGAACGGTGAAGTTCGAGAAGGTCGAGCAGCCCATGTAGTGGTGGATCTTCTCACCATTGATGGAGAAACGCGACGTGCCGTCGGGCATGACGCCTTGCCCCTGCGTTGCGCGGATCGCGGTGCAGAGGTTGGTCTTGCGCGACAGGCAGGACGGGCACTGGCGGCACTCCGGCGTGTAGAGCGGAATGACGTGGTCGCCCTTGCGGACGCTGGTTACGCCCGGGCCAACATCAACGACGATGCCTGCACCTTCGTGGCCGAGGATGGCGGGGAAAATGCCTTCCGGGTCGGCGCCGGACAAGGTGAACTCGTCGGTGTGGCAGATGCCGGTGGCCTTGATTTCAACAAGGACTTCACCCTCGCGCGGACCTTCCAGATCAACGTCTACGATTTCAAGTGGCTTGCCAGCCTGGAACGCTACAGCTGCGCGGGTCTTCATGGCCTCTCCTATGCAACAGAATTTGGTGCCACAGGTAGATAGTCCGGTGGGAGCGATGAAGTCCAGCGATTGATGCGCGAGCCGCCGCTGCCGTTACCAGCAAAGCGGCTGGTCCGGATCATTTCAGCCTTTCGTTGAAACGCAAAACTGATCCGAATTCATTATCTCTCGCAGTTCCGGACGCAAAACCGGTTCCCACTTTCCTGGAATTGCCCGAGGAGCGAGAGGTGCGAGCGCATTGAACGCGCCAGCGGGGCCCGACGCCGAAGTGCTAAACTTTCTGCTTGAACACTTTGCGTGCACGAGCGTGCAGCCGCGGGGTTCAACCCGGCTGCAACACCTTGACCACCCAGCTTTTCTAGATCGTCTCAGTGTTGCACAGAAACGCTGAGATGATCCAAGCATTTGTTTCAACGCAAGTCCGGACGGGAAACCGGTTCCCACTTCTCCTGGAATTGCTCTAGCGGGTCACAGAGCCCCGTGGCCGACCGCGCTGCGGGCTACCGCTCAGTCGCAGATGCTCGATCGACAGTTCCTGCTGCTCGTGCACCACGGGCGGCAGCCTGTTCAGCTCGTTGGTCAGCTCGCGCAGGAGGCCCAGGAGCTGGTCCATCTTGTCCTTGCCGAAGGCACTGAGAATCTCGGCGTAGATCGCGTCCGCATGAGGCTCCATAGCCTCGATGAGTTCCTGACCGCGGCGGGTGATCGACACCTCAGCACGCCGAAGGTCATGCGGTACCTGTCGGCGCGAGATCAGATCCCGCTCTTCCAGGTCGCTGACTATGCGCGACAAAGACGGTGCAAGCAGACCCGTAGCGTCGGCGAGCTCCAGCACTTCAAGCGATTCAACAGTGCTCAAAGTCCTTAGTACGCGCCACTGCTGTTCGGTGACATTAAATAGCCTGAGAGTTGACCGGAACCGCCCCATGACCGCGTCACGAGCGGCCAGCAACGACATAGGCAATGACCTTGTGAACCCGCGAACGCGCAGCTTCACGCGCCCACCAAAATAATCGTCCATATGTAACTTCCCCTATCCCCGGCGCGTACAATAATGATTAGGACGAGAAGTTCAATTGTGGATTGTACTTAATTAGGAAAATTGTTGAAAACCCTACTCCAGTACACCCCATCCGGGGCGGTAGGAAATATCGGAAGCTTCGTATTCGGGGCCATCTACACCGTTTGGGTTACACCCTTAACCCATTGAACCAGAATGTTTTCCTGCGGGCAAATGGGGCAGCATCGGTGCCAGGTCGCAAATAGCATCTTTCATATCGCAGATTGAGCAAACACACGGGGTCTCGGGTAGCGCGATGCAGTGCATCCTCCAGCGGCAGTTCGAATACCCCATGCAGAAGCGTATACAACCTGAAAGCGTGATATCCGAGCCCGCTACCGTGCCATACGCGAGCGTCAGCTTCCAACCAGAACCCGGCATGTTTGCGCGTGATATCCTGACGTTTAGGGCAAATAGATCCTGATCCGTCGCGGGCGCGCGGTGCACGCAGGCCCCATCGACGTGGCTCTCTTCGCTGATGCCGGGAGGCGTGACAGGGATCGAACATAAAAGCCACGCAAGACGACCTTTCTTATGACCCTGGCCGTTGCGGCTTCCAAGACCCTTGCGTCCAAAGTGAACTTGCGCGAGATAAGCTGCTTGCAGATTCCTCCAGAATGCCCCGCGACCGGATAAGTCGGTCCTCGCCGCATCATTAAAGTGTTACCGAAGATGCTCCTTGCGCGCCGCCCCCTTGGTGGACTTACCACTGGCATTGTACTTGTTGTCCTCGCCTGCCTCCTTTTCGTTACCCAGGATTCGATCAGCAAGCAGCTGATGCTCACACTGACGGTGGTGCAGGTGATCTGGGGGCGGTTCCTCTGCCAGTCCGCCGTCATGACGGCTTACCTGGCCACAACAGGAGGAACCAAGTTCCTGCGCACCAAGCACCCGGGGCTGCAACTGCTGCGCGGGGTGTTCCAGGTGGGAACCACGGGCTTTGTCTACATGTCCCTGCCGCACGTACCGATCGGTGACATCACAGCGATCGTCTTCTGTTCGCCAATCATCGTGACGGTGCTATCGGTGATCTTCCTCAAGGAAAAGATCGGCAAGCATCGCATTGGCGCCGTCATGGTCGGCTTTGTCGGCGTCTACCTCATCGTATTGCCCGGTTCGAGCGAGACGAGCATCTATCACCTGCTGACGCTGGCTGCGGCCTTCACGAATGCGCTTTTCATCATGATGACGCGTCGGCTTGCAGGCCCTGAGGAAAGCTCTGCCACCCAGTTCAACACCACGGCCGTAGGCATGGTGGTCTTCAGCATCATTCTTTTCCTTGGCGACGGACTTCCGCCGATCGAATGGGCTCCCCTGTTTCTGGTGATGGGCATTCTTGCGGCCATCGGGCACTTTTGCATGGTGAAGGCATTCGCCTACGCCTCAGCTTCGGTGCTGTCGCCTTATCTCTACGCGCAGGTGATCTTCGCCGCCCTCTTCAGCGTGTTCTGGTTTGGCGATACCCTGCGGCCCACCATGCTGGCTGGAACGGCGCTGCTGGTTGCGAGTGGCATGTACATCTGGTGGCGTGAGCGTACGCTCGGGATCAAGCGGGCGGAATAGCCAACAATCAGGATAACGGCTGGGTTTCACATAAACCAACTTGGAATATCCTCGCTTCCTCGGCGGCGAGGACACTGCTAATAGGCGATTGGGCCGGGAGACCGGAGGACTTACACCTTAGCAGCAGGCTTGCACGACCATGATACAGGTCCGTCCACTTGGCGCACTCACGACGGGCATCGCCCTCGTCATGGTGACCTGCTTCCTCTTCGCCACGCTGGACAGCCTCAGCAAGAACCTGATGCTGACGATGGCAGCGGTCCAGGTACTGTGGGGGCGATATGTCGTGCAGACAGCCGCCATGACCAGCTATCTGACGGCCTCTTCGGGAATGCGATTTCTGCGGACAAGGCATCCGTTCCTGCAGATTGCGCGCGGATTAGCGCAGGCAACAAGCAACGGGCTCGTGTACATCTCACTGGCCCATATCCCTGTCGGTGACGTGACCGCGATCCTCTACGGCTCGCCGATCATCGTCACAGTGCTCTCCGTCATCTTCCTGAACGAACGGATCGGGGTGCACCGGGTTGCCGCCGTGATCGCGGGCTTCATTGGTGTCTATCTCATCATTCAGCCGGGATCGGGCGAAACAAATTTCTACCACCTGCTGATGCTGGGAGCGGCCTTCAGCAACGCGACCTACATGCTGCTTACGCGACGGTTGGCGGGTCCTGAAGAGGCTGCGGCGACGCAGTTCAACACCACGGCCGTAGGCCTGGTCATCTTCACGGGAATCGTCCTCTACGATGGAGCGCTGCCGCCTGTTGACGCCATGCCGCTTCTGCTTGTCGTCGGGCTGACGGGCGCGGCCGGGCATTTCTGCATGGTGAAGGCACTTTCCTACGTGCCAGCCTCGATGCTGTCGCCCTACCTCTACGCGCAGGTGATGATTGCGGCACTCTATAGCGTATTCTGGTTCGGCGACGCCCTGCGGCCCAGCATGGTGCTCGGGACCGCGCTGCTGATTGCAAGCGGCATCTATATCTGGTGGCGGGAGCGGACAGCGCCAACGGTCGCCCTGCAGGCCACGCAGCGTTAGAGGCGACCGTCAGCGGCTGCCTCCAGCGCAGCGATGTCGAACTTCACCATTTTCAGCATGGCTTCCGAAGTGCGCTTCACGCGGAGCGGATCTGGGTCCATCATGAGTTCGCCCAGCCTGCGCGGCACGATTTGCCAGCAAAGTCCCCAGCGGTCCCTCACCCATCCGCATTGCTCGATCGTACCGTCCTCGCTCAAGGCGCCCCACAGACGGTCAATCTCCTCCTGGGTGTCGCATTCCAACATGATCGAGAAGCTGTGGTTGAATGGGTCAAGCGGTCCCGCCTCGATCGCCATGTAGTTCTGGTCGCCGATGGTGTAGCCCGCGACCTTCACGCTTCCGGGCGGTCCGCTCGGACTTTCTGCCTGCAGCGACGAAGTCCAGCAGATCGAAGAACCGGGAACGAGCGACGTATAGAAGCGCAGGGCTGCGTCCATGTCCTTCTCGAACCAAAGATGCTGGGTGACTTTCATGACCTTCACTCCTCTCGGGCATCCACAGCCAGAGGACGAAGGACATCAGCATCCGCCGACATCGTCTTGTTCATCAATATTGATGAGCAAGCCTTTCGGAGTACTTCTTTTGGAGGATGAAGGTTCGTTTAGCTGCCGCCGAGCATGGACTTCAGCCGTTCCAGAACGAGCTCCCGTTCCTCGGAGGAAAGAGCGTCGACGCCAAACATGCGCTGAGCGCGCAGGCCTTCCAGTGCCAGGAAGGCGATAAATGCGTCGGCCTTGCCGGCTTCGTCCGCGCTCAGGCGGTCCAGCAGCTCACGGTTGAAGTTCTTGATCGGTTCGAGGAGGTCGGGATCCTCGGAAAGCGCTGCGAGAATGCCTGAAGGCAGCGGTGAACGCCGGTCGATTTCCTCGACCGCCGTGCGGAAATACTCCAGCGCAACCGGCTGACTACTGTGGCGGTGCAGGTGTTTGTCCAGCGCTGCGGATGATTTTTCGACGAACTGCTCTACCAGCGCCTTCAGCAGTGCCAGTTTGTTGGGAAAGTTGTAGAGCAGGCCGCCCTTTGAAACGCCTGCCTCTGCAGCGACGGCGTCAAGCGACAGGTGTGCAGAACCCTGCCTTTGAGCAAGCTGCGCGGCGGCTTCCAGGATTCGTTGCTTGGAATTTTCTCTCGGAGACATTATCTCGGTATAATTGATGTTGACTTTACCGTCTAGTCGGTACAGTACCGATCCTTTCGCGCAACTCAGCAACTTGGGCTTGCTGCAATGCGTGCATGACTGAATCTGCACACGGGTATGTTCCCAATGATCAAGCGCTTCATTATCGCCGCCGTCCTTCTCATTCTTGTCGCCGGCGGCCTAATCGGCTTCAATCTTTTCCGCGACAAAGCTATTCAGGACTTCTTCGCCAACATGCCGCGGCCGACCGTCACTGTCTCCACGACGACCGTAGAGGCCGTGAAGTGGGAGCCGACGATCCCGGCAATCGGTACCGTCCGCGCCACCAACGGTGTGGACCTGTCGGTTGAATCTGCGGGCATCGTCAAGGAAATCCTGTTCAAGGCAAATGATCAGGTCAAAGAGGGCGACATACTCGTAAGGCTCGAGGACGAAATTCAGCGCGCTGACCTTGAGGCTGCTGAGATCCAGAACTCGCTGGACAAGCAATCGCTCACCCGTGCGCAGGAACTCGGACGCCGCGGCGTCGGTTCCCAGTCCACCCTGGATGCAGCGAACGCAGCGTTCCAGGCTTCCACCGCAGCAGTCCTGAAGGCTCAGGCAGCGCTGAACCAGAAGCAGATCCGTGCGCCCTTCAGCGGCACCATCGGTATTCCGCGTCTGGAGATCGGTGAGTACCTGTCGCCCGGCTCGGTGGTCGCAACCCTGCAGAACCTCGAGACCATGCGCGTGGACTTCACCGTTCCGGAGCAGCAGTTTGCATCCCTCCAGATGGGACAGCCGGTCCGTGTCGGCCTGACCGACGAGGACATGCCTTTTGTCGCCAAGATCATTGGTATCGACCCCAAGATCGACCCTGCCACGCGCCTCGTATCGGTCCGCGCGGAGATCACCAATCCGGAAGGCAAGCTGAACCCGGGTCAGTTCGCGCGCGTTCGCGTCGAGCTGCCGGCTGAAGAGAACATCATTGCCGTTCCGCAGACGGCCGTCGTCACCAGCCTCTACGGCGACTACGTCTACCGGCTGAAGCCAGCCGAAGAAAAGGCTGCCGAGGGCGAGGAACAGCTCTACACCGTCGAGCAGATCTTCGTGCCGCTTGGCCGCCGCGAGCGTGGTATCGTCGAGATCACCAGCGGGCTCAACGTTGGCGACATGGTCGTGAACGCCGGCCAGAACAGACTTAGCAACGGCGCACAGGTTCGCATCAACAACAGCGTGCAACCGGCGCCTGCCGAGGGCAATGCACAATGAACATTTCCGCCCTTTTCATCAGGCGCCCTGTCCTCTCCACGGTCGTAGCATTGATGATGCTGCTCCTGGGGTTCCAGGGCCTGTTCAACCTTCAGGTGCGCCAGTACCCGAAGGTTGACGAAACGGTGATCACGATCACCACCGTCTATGCCGGTGCTAGCTCGGACCTGATCCAGGGCTTCATCACCGCCCCGATCGCCGCTGCCGTGGCGACCACGGAAAACATCGACTACGTGACGTCACAGAGCCGCCCATCGGCCAGTGTCGTCACCGTGCAGATGCAGCTCGGCGCCAACCCTGACGTGGCACTGACCGAGGTCATGTCCAAGGTCAACCAGGTGCGCAGTCAGCTGCCATCGCAGGCCGAAGACCCGACAATCGTCAAGGGTACCGGCATGACCTTCGCGTCGATGTATATCGCGCTGCAGAACCCGAACATGACGGCCGAGCAGCTGACCGAGTATATCGAGCGCGTCATCGTTCCGCGCACCTCCACCATCGACGGCGTTGCCGAAGTTCAGGTGATGGGTGCGGCGAAGTTCTCGATGCGCGTGTGGATCGACCCGATCCGGCTTGCCGCCCGCGGCATCACCGCATCCGAGGTAGTCTCTGCGATCAACTCGTCGAACTTCCTCGCTGCGCCTGGCAAGACCAGAAACGAATACGTCGCCCAGGCGATCACGACCGAGACGACGCTGCAGACGCCGGAAGCCTTCGGCGCGATGCCCGTGCGTTCGTCCGGCGACGAGATCATCCGCCTGCGTGACGTGGCGGATATCGAACTGGCTGCCGAAAGCACCGACACCATCGTTACCTTCAATGGCGAGCCCGGCACGTTCATCGGTATCTTCCCGACGCCGGCGGCGAACCCGCTCGACACGGCGGAAGCCGTTATCAACGAGCTGCCCGCCATCCGCGCTTCGCTGCCCGAAGGCATGACGATGGAAGTGGTGTATGACGCCACCGAGTCCATCAGTGCCTCGATCGAGGAAGTGTTCAAGACGATCTCGGAAGCCGTCATCATCGTCGTGCTCGTGATCCTGCTCTTCCTGGGTTCGTTCCGCTCGGTTCTTATGCCGATCGTGACCATCCCGCTGTCGCTGATCGGTGTCTGTTTCCTGCTCTACACGGTCGGCTACTCGATCAACCTGCTGTCGCTGCTGGCGATGGTGCTGGCGATCGGTCTCGTGGTGGACGACGCGATCGTGGTGGTGGAGAACATTCACCGTCACATCGAAGAGGGTCAGACGCCGTTCCATGCTGCTCTGACGGGCATGAAGGAAATCTCCGGGGCCGTCGTCGCCATGACGATCACGCTGGCGGCGGTGTTCGCGCCGCTGATGTTCACGGGCGGCCTCACCGGTTCGCTGTTCCGCGAATTCGCCTTCACGCTTGCAGGCGCCGTGGTTCTGTCGGGTATCATCGCTCTGACGATCACCCCGATGATGAGCGCGCGCATTCTGAAGGGCGGCAATCACAGCCGCTTTCAGCAGGCCATCGACCGGACGTTCGCACGGCTTGAAAACCGCTATGAGCGTCTTGTCTCCGGTTCGCTGAACTATCGGCCGGTGACGCTGATGATCGTCATCACGCTCGCTGCGCTGACCGGCTTCCTGTTCCTCAAGACCTCGACCGAGCTTGCGCCTGAGGAAGATGCCGGCGCGCTGTTCTCGCTGATCAATGCGCCGCGTTATGCGACCTCTGACTACACCAGCCTCTACACGACCCAGCTGCGTGAACTGACCAAGGACCTGCCGGAGCTGAAGGCGAACTTCTCGATCGTCGGTATGGGCGGCCAGACCAACAGCGCCATCGCTGTCTGGGCGTTCAAGGACTGGGCTGATCGCGATCGCTCGCAGAAGGAGATCCAGGCTGATATCCAGGGTCGGATCGGCGCCGTTTCGGGTGCACAGGCCCTCGTGTTCGCACCGCCATCCCTGCCGGGTGCCGGTGGTGGTCTCCCGATCTCGATGGTCATCCAGTCGACTGGCGAAGCATCGCACGTCTACGAAATGGCTGACGAGATCAAGCGCAAGGCAGAGCAGTCCGGCCGCTTCATCGTGGTGCAGAACTCGCTCTCCTTCGATGCACCGCAGGTTCTGGTAGAGATCGACCGCGAGCGTGCTGCAGCCCTCAATGTTCCGTCGAGCACCATCGGTCAGACGCTGGGCATTCTGGTCGGTGGCGGCACGATCGCTCAGTTCGATCGTGACTCCAACAGCTATGACGTCATCACGCAGGTGCCGCAGGAATACAGGCTGAACCCGGAAAGCCTGGGCCAGTACTATGTCCGCAGCACGAGCGGCGAGATGGTTCCACTGTCGGCCGTAACGCGGATGTCCACGCGGGCGTCGGCTGCCTCGATCGAGCAGTTCAACCAGCTGAACTCTGCGACCATCTCGGCGATGCCGCTGCCTGGTGTCACCACCGGCGACGGTCTGGCAACGCTCGAGAACATCGCGCAGGAAGTGCTGCCTGACGGCTTCTTCGTGGATTATTCCGGCCAGTCGCGACTGGAAAAGCAGCAGGGCAACACGATCCTGATCGCGTTCGGCCTTGCCGTGGTGGTGATCTACCTGGTGCTTGCAGCGCAGTTCGAGAGCTTCCGCGATCCGCTCATCGTGATGATGACCGTGCCGCTGACGATCTTCGGCGCCATCGTGCCGCTGAACCTCGGACTTGGTACGCTCAACATCTACACGCAGGTGGGTCTGATCACACTGGTGGGACTGATTACCAAGCACGGTATTCTACTTACCGAGTTTGCGAACCAGCAGCGTGAAGTGCACGGCCTAAGCCGGCGCGAGGCGATCATCGCTTCCGCCAAGGTTCGCCTGCGCCCGATCCTGATGACCACGGCCGCCATGGCGCTCGGCGTCGTGCCGCTGATCATGGCCTCGGGTGCCGGTGCAGCCGCACGCTACTCGATGGGCCTGGTGATCTTCTCGGGTATCCTGATCGGTACGGCCTTCACGCTGTTCGTGGTGCCGATGTTCTACACGTACATCGCCAGCGACCATGTCGCCCGCCGTGATGAGGACGAAGCGGAAGCCGCACTCACCGCACATCCTGGCTGATAAGAGCCGCAGAAGAGACAAAGGAAACCCCGCCCAGAGCAATCCGGGCGGGGTTTTTCTTTGCGTCAGCGAGGAGCTTGGTAATTACATCTTCAGGAGCCGCCGGGCGTTGTCCTTCAGGATCTTCGGTCGCACGTTGGGCTTGATATCCAGCTGCTCAAAATCGGCGAGCCAACGGTCCGGCAGGATTGCCGGCCAATCGGAGCCGAAGAGCACCCGATCCTGCAGCAGCGAGTTGGCATAGCGTACGAGGATCGGCGGGAAGTATTTCGGCGACCAGCCGGAAAGGTCGATCCAGACATTGGGCTTGTGGGTCGCAACCGACAGCGCCTCCTCCTGCCAGGGAAATGACGGGTGCGCCATGACGATCTGCATATCCGGGAAGTCCGCCGCGACGTCATCCAGGAACATCGGGTTGGAGTACTTCAGGCGCATGTTGTTGCCGCCGTGCATGCCAGCGCCCACGCCAGTCTGCCCGGTGTGGAAGAGTGCCGGAACGCCCGCTTCCTGAATCGCCTCGTAGAGCACATAGGCGCTACGGTCGTTGGGGTAAAAGCCCTGAAAGGTCGGGTGGAACTTGAAGCCCTTGATGCCGTAATGCTCGACCAGCCGACGTGCTTCACGCGCACCGACCTTGCCCTTGGCCGGATCGATGCTCGCGAAGGGGATCAGCACATCGCTGTGCTGCGCGGCAAGCTCCGCCATTTCCTCGTTGTTATAGCGCCGGTAGCCGGACTCGCGCTCGGCATCGACCGGGAAGATCACGGCGGCAATGTTGAGCTTGCGATAATATTCAGCGGTCTCCGGGATAGTGGGCGGATGCTTGAACGGCGACTTGAAATAGGCGGTCATGCCCGCCTGAAAGTCGTCGTAGCCGTCATCGGCATGGGTGCCGCACGGTTCCTCCGCGTGGGTGTGAAAGTCTATGGCGACGACCTTATCGAGATCCGGCATGTTTCCTCCTAACTCAACTCTGCTCACTTGGAGCTATCTTTCATTTGACCCAGCGTGCTCATAGTTGCGGCCATCCCGCAACCTTGCGCAGCAGGCTCTGCAAGGTTTTCTGTTCGTCTTCGTCCAGCGATGCGACAGACCGTTCCACGGCCCGCAACACCAGCGCCTTGTGTTCTTCCACCCATGTCTCACCCGCTGCAGTCAGGCGCAGCGAAATTGCACGGCGATCACGCGGTGATACCAGCCGCTCGATCAGCCCGCGTCCCTCAAGTGAACGTATCAGCTTGGTCATGTTCGACCACTTGATGCGCAGACGGTCAGCAAGCACGCCCTGGCGTACACCAGGATTGAGGCCGATCGCGAGCAGGATCGTATATTCGCCGATCGGCACGTCGCGGCGGTCCAGCTCGGCGAAGGTGCGCTCGTAGACCGTGAGCTGGGCAATGCGCAGCAGGAAGCCGACGGAATTCTCCAGCGGTCCGAAAGACAGCGTCTCAACGTCAGCTTCTTCAGCAATCGACACCGTTCTGCACACCCACTGGAATTAGTTCACTTTTCAATTGTTGAATTTTGAACAAAATAGCTTTTGGCTGTCAAGCAGGCTGCTGTAATGTGGCTTCACCAAGCCGGATGGCAGAGAATTCCCGGCGGAAGATTGAGGAGGGTCTGATGAAGGCTGAAGGAAAGGTAGCGGTCGTAACCGGTGGCGGTTCCGGCCTTGGCGCGGCATCGGCGCGGGCGCTCGCCGCACGCGGCGCACGCGTTGCGGTGGTGGACCTCAATGCTGAGGCTGCGGAACGCGTGGCGGGCGAGATCGGCGGCATTGGCATCGGCTGCGATGTCTCCAGCCCCGAACAGGGCGAAGCCGCCTTCGCACGCGTAAAAGCGGAGCTTGGCTCGCCAAAGATCCTCATCAATTGCGCCGGCATCGGACCTGCCGCCCGCACCGTGGGCAAGGATGGCCCCCATTCCTTCGACCTCTTCCGCAAGGTGATCGAAGTGAACCTAATGGGCACCTTCAACATGATCCGCCTCTTTGCGGCCATGGCACAGGATAATGAACCGGAAGACGGCGGTGAGCGCGGCGTGATCGTCAATACCGCCTCCGTCGCAGCCTTTGACGGACAGATCGGACAGGCAGCCTATTCGGCCAGCAAAGGCGGTATCGTTGGCATGACCCTGCCGATCGCGCGTGACCTTTCGCGCAACGGCATCCGTGTCATGACCATCGCGCCGGGTATTTTCCTCACACCGCTTCTGGCGGGATTGTCTGAGGAAGTGCAGCAGTCGCTCGGCCAGCAGGTTCCTTTCCCTCCCCGCCTCGGCCTGCCGGAAGAATACGCCTCGATGGCCTGCTATATCGTCGAAAACCAGATGCTCAACGGCGAGACCATCCGCCTGGACGGCGCCATCCGCATGGCGCCAAAATAAGCTATCGCCTGAATTGACGCGGGCTGCCAACATCCTGCGATGTGGGCAGCCCGTCGCCTGGCGTTGCCAGTCCCCCGATAGGCAACGCCGAATGTCGCTGACCAGTTAAAGTTTGGTGGGATCGACCGGCGGTGTTCCGTGGGTATGGAAGGTCTCGATGGTCTTCATGCCCCAGGCCTGCCCCTTCTTGCGTTCCGTCTCCGTCCAGGTGATCGGCTGCCAGTCCGGACGCAGGATCAGTCGCGCGCCGGCATTCGCCACCTCGACGCGGTTCCCCGCAGGCTCGTAAACGTAGAGGAAGAAGGTCCCCTGGATCGCATGCTTGTGCGGCCCGGACTCGATGTGGACGCCATTCTCCAGGAAGATGTCCGCGGCGCGCAACACATCCTCGCGGCTGTCGACGGCATAGGTGATATGGTGGAACCGGCCGGAGACACCGTAGTGGTCTTCCGTGTAGGCGATGTCATAGCTCTTGTTGTTGACGGTAAACCAGCAGCCGCCAAGACGGCCATTGTCGAGCTGGATCTGTTCGGTGACGCGGCTGCCCAGCGCCTTCGTCATGAAGTCGCGGATATCGGACACGTTCTTCGCAAGCAGGTTCAGGTGGTCGATGCGGCGGACGCAGACGCCGCGTCCGTGGTAGCGCTGCGCGATATTCTTCAGCGCGGGGCGCTCTTCCGGCGGTGCGACATAGAGCCGGGTGTCGTAATAGAGTTCGAAGATGTGGTTGTCCGGATCGCGGAAGCGGTAGGCGCGGCCGTGGCTTTCATCGCCCTCGATCCAGCCAATTCCAAAGCCCATTTCCTCAATGACCTTCACGCGACGCTCAAGCGCCTCGGGTGATGAGGTGCGGTAGGCGACGTGACCCAGACCGGTGCTCTCGGAACGCGTGAGCTTCAGCGTGCAATATTCATAGTCGTCCCAGCCGCGAAGATAGGCGGACTCTTCGTTCCGCCCGCTCTCCGTCATACCGTAGACGTTGACGAAGAAGGCAAGGCTTTCCTCGAACCTGTTCGTCAGCAATTCGACATGGCCCAGGTGGGCAACATCAAAACATGGCTCCGCCATAGTACCTCCTCCCAAAGGTCGGCGGTTGGCGCATGTCCAACCGCCCTCGTCTCCAATCCCGAATGAACGCGGCCCCTCCCGGCCCGCGTTTACTCCGGGAAAACGACCGTCTTCTTGTCGTTCAGCAGAACGCGGCCATCCAAATGGTAGCGGACAGCGCGGGCAAGCACACGCCGTTCGATATCGCGGCCCTTGCGGACGAGGCCGTCCGGCGTATCGAGGTGGGTAACCCGCTCGACATCCTGCTCGATGATCGGGCCTTCATCCAGATCGCCAGTCACGTAGTGGGCCGTCGCGCCGATCAGCTTCACGCCACGGTCGAATGCCTGATGGTAGGGCTTTGCGCCCTTGAAGCCCGGCAGGAACGAGTGGTGGATGTTGATGCAGCGGCCGTAGAGGTCGGTTGCCAGCTCATCCGACAGAACCTGCATATAGCGGGCGAGCACAACGAGATCGGTACCGGTCTCTTCGATCACGCCGCGCAGTTGCTGCTCCTGCTCCCGCTTGGTTTCCTTGGTAATCGGCAGGTGCCAGAATGGCAGATCACCCAGCATCAGATTGCTGTAGGTCTCACGCGGATAGTTCGACACGATGCCCGCAATATCCATCGCGAGCTCGCCTGCACGCCAGCGGTAGAGCAGATCAACCAGGCAATGGTCGAAGCGCGAAACCAGAATGAGCACCTTGCTGTGCTGCGTCTGGTCGCGCAGCGTCCAGTCCATGTCGAAGCGCTCCATGACCGGCGCCAGAGCACCCTTGGCCGAGTCGACCGAGACATTGGCCGGCGCCTTGAAGACAATCCGGTTGAAATACTTGCCGGTGATCGTGTCGCCGAACTGCTGGAGATCCTGGATGTCGCCGCCCAGATTGAAAATCGTGGTCGAAAGCGCCGAAACGATCCCGGGCCGGTCAACACAATGAGCCGTCAGTACAAAAGACCGCATTTCCCTATCCAATTCACTGAATCTATTCTGCGGCATTCCTTATCCATTCTGCAGTCTTCTTGACACCACCAAATGGATAAAAATGAAGCGTCACATCGCCGTGCCTGGCGGGGTCGAGCGAAGCTGCCAGTTCTTCCACCATCCGGTCAGGACCGGCGGTGCTGAGCAGGTTCAAGATCGACGCACCATATTTGCTGATCACCTTGGCGGAAGCCTCGACGCCGCAACGGCTTGCGTAACGGAGCAGTGTGCGGACGCTTGCCGGACCGGCGATGCCGAGGCGAACGCGGGCCTCCACGCCTTCACCACGAAGCTGCTCCAGCCAGCTCAAGACCGGCTCGGAGTCGAAACCGAACTGCGTGGTGATATCCACCTCCTGGCCAAATTCCTTCAGGGCGGTGATCTTGTCCTTCAGCGCCTGCCAAAGCTTGTCCTGCGGAATGTCCGGATGACCTTCAGGGTAGCCCGAGATGCCCACGCGGCGGATTCCGTGTTTTGCCAAGAGACCGCTGCGGATGATGCTCAGCGCATCCTCATACGGCCCCTGCGGCTGAGGCAGGTCGCCGGCCACCACGAAGGCACGCTTCACGCCCGCCTCGCTCAGATGCGCGAGGAACGTGTCCAGCTCCTCCTCGGAATGGAGGCGTCTGGCCGAGACATGAGATACAGGGTCGAAGCCCAGCCGCTTCACGGCAGCAGCCGCAACAACGCGGGATTCCGGTTCTTCACCGGGCAGGAAGGTGACCGATACCGCCGTGCCGGGCGTAATGAAGGGCGCGGCCTCAGTCAGTTCGTTGACTTCCTTGGCCGTGACCTCAAGCGAATAGCCCTGCAGCAACTCGCGCATGCGAGACTGCGTCGGGCCATCCTTCTCCACCGTGTTTCGTTCAAATAGAGCCAAATGAGCCTCCTTGAAGGCGCGCAAGATCGCTCCGCACCACCTAAGTAGTATCAGGTCCGCAGTTCCGGGCGGGGAAATTGCCCTGGTACTGCCTCAACCAACTCGATCCTGGAGAACCGATCCGGACGGATCAGACGGTCGCGCCCTTGGCACGCCAGCCGCCTTCCGTGTAAACCTTGCGCACCACCTCTACATAGGGCACGGGGCTTACCGTTGCACGGATCTCCATCTGTGCATGCGGTTCGACGGCAGGCTTGGTCGTGCCGCCACCTTCCTCGCCCCAGATCAATGTAACGGGCGTGCCAGGCTCGGCCGCCTCGGCATCCAGAACCGCGAGGGTCAGCATCTTTCGTTCGTTGGAGCTGTAGCCGATCCAGGTGGAAATACCGACGCTATCGCCCTGTTCCGATACGACCTTGTCGTATGGGTGCATCGAGTAGACGGCCGACGGGAATTCCATGAACTTGCCGCGTTCGCTCGCCTTGCCGAACTGGGAAGCGATGACGCGCTGCACGTCAGCATCTTCAAGCGCGAGCGTTACCTTCTTGCGGTGCGGCTCCTTCGCGCGGCTTTCCAGCGCCTCGCGGCCGATGAAGTCGTGGTCGAACTTGACCATGTGGCCGTAGCCCAGATCCCACGGCGTGAAATAGTAGTCCTCGATATTATCCGAGACGAAGCTGCCGCCGATGGAAGCATTGGCCTCGTAGCTGTTTGCCGTGAGCCACTCACGATAGGGCTTCATCTTCTCGCCGGTATAGACCGCTGGAAGCGGCGACGGGATCCAGCCGGATTCCAGCGTGTTCGACGAATAGGCGCGGCCGCCCACCTGACGCAGGCCGAATTCCTCGCCAGCGCGGACAACGGCTTCGCGTACTGCTTCACCATCGGCCCAGGGGCCAAACAACTCAAAGCCTGGCTGGCCGGCCATGCCGTGGCGCAGTGCCCTCACCTCCTTGCCGGCGATGGACATGTGAGTCATGTTGAAGAACTTGAGTTCCGGCGCCGGCTTGCCGGTGACCTTCTCGATCACCTTCATCGCGTTCGGGCCCTGCACCTGGAACCGGTAGGACTTGCGGTTGAACGGATCGGGCCGTGCGGCAGACCGCTCATCGAGCTCGCAGGAGACGTTCCAGTCGCCAGTCTCCGCATGGTAGCGCACCCAGTTCAGAACCGGAATGCGGCCCACCATGTTGAAGGTGTTCTCAGCAAGATAGAACAGGATCACGTCGCCGATGACGTAACCGTCATAGTTGACGGGCACGAACTGCTTGGCCTTGTCCACGGTGAAATTGTTGAAGGTATTGATGCCGAGATAGGTGAGCAGCTTCAGCGCATCCGGTCCATGAACGAGCAGGTCGGCCATGTGGTAGGACTGGTTGAAGAGCACACAGGTATTCTGCCAGGCCCATTGCTCATCGCGCCAGTTGGTGAATTCCGCCGGAACACCGGGATAGACATTCGGTCCCGTCTGCTGGTTCCGCAGAAGGTGAACCGGATCTCCGTGTTCTCGTAGCACTTGCTCAAGCGATCTGACTGACATGGCGACATTCCTCCGCTGCCGTAACACGCGAACCAGCCCCTCAACATATCGCGAGCTCTCCTCAGCCCGGGACGCGCGTCATCCGTTGTGGATACATGAAGCAGCGATTTTCGCGCATTGTCAAGAAAAACGGCAGGAAATTCCGTGTTTATGTATACATCTCCAAGGTAGAAGCTTTAGAGGGGCAGGAAGGCGTTCAAGGCGCTGTTGACCGCGCTCTGTGCCTCCACGTGGGGCATGTGCCCGACATCTTCGAGAAGCAACGCCTTGCTTCGCAAGGCCTGAAGGCGAACGTGATCCGGCGCGTTGATGCCATCTTCCGCACCCCAGATGACGAGCAGCTGATCCGTCGAAGGCATTGGGGGTGGAGGTGCTGCAAGAATGCCGCGCGCGATATTGCGCAGCGCCTCTCTCCGACCGGGACGCTCCAGCATGTTCAAGACATGGGCCACCATCTGCGGCTTGATGAGTCGCTCCCGCTTCACGAGGCGGTGGAGCAGACGTTCCGCCTCCTCTGGCGTCCGCAGTTCGGGCAAAGCCTCAACGAAGGAATGGTCGATCGAGGTTCCCCAGCCGCCGGGCGCGATCACGGCGATATGGGAGATATCGTCCGGCAGCAGCTTCGCGAGATGCAGGGAGGTCGTTGCACCAAGCGAATGCCCGATGACCGAGAACGGGCGCGGAAGCTCAGCTATTGCCTCAGCCACAGCTCGAGCGAGGATCTCCGGCGAGACTTCGCCCACATCGTTTTCCGCATCACCATGCCCCGGCAGTTCGATCGCCCAGACACGATGCCGTCCGAACAGCTTAAGCGCGGTCGCGACCCAGGAGTGTCGGTCCGAACCAAAACCGTGAATGAGAAGAACAGGCGAACCCTGGTTTCCACCGAGGTGGAACAGCTTCGCCGGGCTGATTGCTGGTGATGTCATGTGATGCATTCCGGGAGGATAATGCGCCGGGTATCGGCTCGTACAAAGCAACTGTCAATCTGACGGGATCTGCGACCGGAGGGCGAAAAAATGAGCAGCCGCGCACGCGCGTGTTGCTCCTCAAATGTGCACTCAAAAATAATGCACATTTGGTGTGCAATTCCGCTTGCTAAAGCTCGCACGGAATGCTGATATCCGCTCCATAATAAGAACCTTCGAGGGGCTTTCAATGCTAAAGAGACACTTCCTTTCCCTGATGGCGGCAAGCGTTGTCGCCGGATACAGCCTTTTTGCCGCAGAACCGGCTTCCGCGCAGGCGGCGCCGACCAAGATTGCCTTCACGCTGGACTGGCGTTTTGAAGGTCCGGCGGCTGGCTTCTTCATGGCCCAGGACAATGGTTACTTCGCCGAGGAAGGCCTGGAAGTCCAGATCGACACCGGCGCAGGCTCGGTTGAAGTCATTCCCCGTGTGGCCACCGGCACCTACCAGATGGGCTTCGGCGACATCAACTCGCTGATCAAGTTCCTCGACCAGGATCCCACCCAGAAGGTCAAGGCCATCATGATGATCTATGATGTGCCAACCTTCTCCGTCGTGGGCCGCAAGTCGCTCGGCATCACCAGCGATCCGAAGTCGCTGGAAGGCAAGAAGCTCGGCGCGCCTACGGGTGACGGCGCCTACGCGCAGTGGCCGGCTTTCGTGAAGGCTGCCAACATCGACACCAGCAACATCACGCTGGAAGGTGTGGGCTTCCCTGTTCGCGAGCCGATGCTGGCTGAGGGCAAGGTGGATGCGGTGTTCGGCTTCGCCTTCTCCGTGATCCTGAACCTGAAGGCACAGGGCGTGGCCGATGAAGACATCGTGCCGATCCTTATGGCCGAGAACGGTCTCGACCTCTATGGCAACGCGATCATGGTCAACAAGGACTTCGCCGAAGCCAATCCGGAAATCGTGAAAGGCTTCGTTCGGGCGCTCGCCAAGGGTTTCCGCGATGCCGTGAAGGACCCGAAGGCCGGTGCAGAGGCCGTCGTGCAGCGCAACGACATTCTTGATGTAGCCGTCGAGACGGAGCGCCTCGAGATGGCCAACAACATGAACATCAACACGGCCTATGTGAAGGAAAACGGCATCGGTGGCATCGATAACGAGCGCATGACGCGCGCCATCGAGCAGCTGACCGTTTCCATGGGCCTCACGGGCAAGGTCAAGCCTGAGGACGTGTTTGACGCGCAGTACCTGCCCCCTGCGGAAGAGCGCAAGCTCCAGTAACAATAGCAACCAAGGCGAACCCCGACATGCACGTGCCGGGGTTTGTTGTTTCCAAGTACAGGGGTGAAATGTCTGATCCATTCGTTCAAATCGACAGGGTCGACCTGCGGTATGGCGGCGCCGGTGGCGTGCTGGCCGTCTCGGACCTGACGCTCTCCGTCAACAAAGGCGAGTTTGCTGCCGTCGTTGGTCCTTCCGGATGCGGCAAGTCCACCTTGATGCGCCTCGTCACGGGCCTGCACCTGCCACAATCCGGTGCGGTGACGGTCGGCGGGAACCGTGTGAACAAGCCTGTCTCGATCGCCGGCATGGCCTTCCAGAATCCAACAATGCTGCCCTGGCGCACGACGCTCGACAACATCCTGCTGCCGCTGGAGATCGTCGACAAGCACCGCCACCGCCTGCGCAAGCACCGGGCCGAATATGTGGCTAAGGCTGAGAAGCTGCTGGCGACGGTCGGCCTCAAGGGCTTTGGCGACAGGTTTCCCTGGCAGCTTTCCGGCGGCATGCAACAGCGTGCGAACCTCTGCCGCGCCCTTATTCACGAGCCCGAACTCCTGATGCTCGACGAGCCGTTCGGGGCGCTCGATGCCTTTACCCGTGAGGAGCTCTGGTGCGTCATCCGTGACCTGCATGCGGTGTCCGGCGTGACCATCATCCTCGTCACCCATGATCTGCGCGAGGCGATCTTCCTTGCCGATCGCGTGTTCGTCATGAGCTCCCGTCCCGGGCGTGTGCTGAACGAGCATAGAATTGAATTTCCGCGGCCACGCGAACTCGACCTGATCTACGATCCGCAGTTCAGCCGAAAGGTTCAGGAGCTGCATAGTGAGATTGCAGATGCGAGGCAGGCCGCATGAGTGAGAAGGTTATCGAAACGGCCCCCGCGTCAGGCCTGCCGAAGTCCAGGATCAACTGGATCGCGCTTGCGCCGTGGCTCTACACCATCGCCTTCTTTCTGATCTGGGAAGCGGTTGTGCGGGCGTTTGGCATACGTCCCACCATTCTGCCGGCCCCCTCAGCTATCTGGGGAGCCCTGATCCAATATTGGCCCGCCATCCAGCGCCACTCGATCCAGACCCTGTTCACCACGACGCTGGGCTTCGGCCTTGCCGTCGTCGCCGGGCTCGCACTCGGGCTTCTGGTAGGCTGGTCACGGGTCATTTACGCCGGCCTTTACCCGCTCATGGTGGGCTTCAACGCCATCCCGAAGGTCGCTGTGGTTCCGATCCTGGTGATCTGGTTCGGTATCGGCACCATCCCGGCCGTGCTCACTGCCTTCCTGATCGCCTTTTTCCCGATCGTCGTGAACGTCGCCACAGGCCTTGCGACCATCGAACCGGAGACGGAAGACGTGCTGCGCGCGCTCGGCGCACGGAAGATGGACATCATGCTGAAGGTGGGTATCCCGCGCTCGATGCCATATTTCTTCGGCTCGCTGAAGATTGCGGTGACACTCGCCTTCGTCGGCTCGGTGATTTCCGAAACCATCGCCGCAAACTCCGGCCTTGGCTACATGATGGCCGCCGCGCAGAGCCAGTTTAACGTGCCACTCGTCTTCGCCGGCCTCATCATGCTGGCCGTGGAAGGCATCGCCATGTACGCCCTGATGGCATGGATCGAGCAGCGCATGACCGGCTGGGCTCATCGCAGCCAGTTGGCGAACACGTAGTTCAAAGTGAACTTAACGCCCCCATGCTGAGATCATTCCGGCATGAGGGGCGGTTCGGAAAAACCACCTGCAGATAGCGGTTATGGCAAACCTGGCGCCTATTTCGCCTGGCAGATGCCCCTACTCCTCGCGGTTCTAGCCGCGCGGTGAGAGGTAGCACTGGAACGAGAATGTATCGCAACCCTTTGACACATAGGTCGGATTGCGGTGGCTCATCGAGGCGTTGATGGCCAGAGACAATGTGGCGGCGAGGCAAACAGCACTCAGCGAGATAAAGAGTATCGACTTAACCATGACTATCCCCTTTTCAATGCTGGTTAGATAGCCAATGGAAGCAGAACCAACCCTGAATGGAGCATTCATCTATGGTTCAGCTTCCTTACCAGCCGTCCGATTCACGGCTCCAATGGTAACCAGATAGAAAAGAGATCCCAATAAAATAATGTGTATCGCTGTTGTACTATCAGCGTTCAGCAGCAAACAGATCGTCTTCTACAGCATAGTGAGCGAAAAACAGAGACCGCTTGAGGCGAGCTAGCCAAGACCGAGGCTTGTTGCCTTCGCTTTCAGATCGGCGCGGATTTCTGAGGTCACTTCGAGAGAGCGATCCTCCAGGATGTCGATGCCCTGTGGCGCCTTGTGCGCAGCCAGCGCGACGTCCCGTTCCCGGATCAACTGCCGTATTTCCGGCGCATAGGCACGCAGGATCGCCGAGAGCCAGCGATTGACCAGATAGGACGGCCGCGGCATCTGCATATCAAAGCGCGGCAGGAGCGAGATCAGGGTTTCGGCATCGGCGCGCTGATCGGCAACGACCCACTGGTTCACCGTAAACAGCCGCACCAACCTGCCATAGGCATCCACGCCAACCGCTACCAGATGGTGGATTGGCCCCTCCCCGCCCTGCGGCCGCAGAAAGCAATGGAAGTGACCGTGTTCGCCGCGATCAGCAGAGGTATCGTGGCAATGATAGTACCATTGCGCTCCGCTTTCGGGATCGTAGACGTCACCCGGCGGATAGTGGGACCACAGCTCAACCGCTGGGGCGTCCCGCAGCGTTTCCAGAACAACGTTCTGGCTGCCCTTGGCGAGGATCTGCTCGCAGAACAGGGCCTCACGGATCGTTTGCTGCAGGTCTTCTTCCATCAGATTCCTACTACTGGGGCTGAGCAGCACAGGGCGCTGCAGCGCAAGGTGCTACAATGGGAGCTGCAGAGCAAGGGTTTGCTGGTGCGGGCGCAGCAGAGCAAGGTGAGTAGGCGGCGCAGGGTGCAGCCGAACACGGAGAAGCCGCTGGAGCCGGCGCGGCGGAGCAAGGCGAGTTGGCTGCGCATGGGGCTGCCGAACAGGGGGACGCGGCGCAGGGAGCCGCAGAGCATGGAGAATACGCCGCACATGGTGCGGCAGCACATGGAGCAGCTGCGCACGGGCTCGCACTACAAGGATTCGCGCTACAGGGGCTCGCACTGCAAGGGCTGGCGCTACAGGGGTTGGCACTGCAGGGATTGCTGCTCGCGGGAACAGCCGGCGCTGCGGCGCGGGGCTGCGGTGCAGGCGCGCGGTGCGTGTAGTGGTCCGCGGCAACTGCAACAGTCGCAACAGCGAAGGCCGCACCAAACAGAAGGGTATTCTTGTTACTCATATTGTCCTGTCCCCGCCGGAACACAGTCTCGAACCGTCCCGTGCACTACATCCGTTCAGTTCTGATCATTCAACGTGACAGGACCGACACTGAGTAGCTCAGTGTCGGTCCCGAATTTATCGGCAGTTCGATTACTGCTGGATCGGACGAGCAGGATCTGCAGCCCACTCCGCCATGGAACCATCGTACATGCGGGTGTTCTTATTGCCCAGAACCTCGCTCAGCGCAAACCAAGGAATGGAAGCCCAGTGGCCGGTGTTGCAGAAGGTGATGTTCTCGTCATCCAGGTTGAAACCAGCTTCTCGGACGAGGGCTTCGACCTTCTCGCGGTTGGCGAAGGAGGCATTCTGCGCATCATAGAGCTTGCTGTGCTCGATGTTGATCGCGCCAGGGATCGTGCCCGCAGCGCGAACAACCGGGCTCTTCGACTTGCCCTGGTACTGCTCGGCCGGACGGCCGTCCACGAGTTTCACACCGCTCTTCAGCGCCTGCTCAACGTCAGCCGTGGTGGCAAGATACTTCTCGCTCACCTTGGCGGAGAACTTGACCGGCTCCGGCTTTACCGGATCGGTGCTCACCTCGCCCTTGGCTGCTTCCCAGCCGCGATAGCCACCGTCGAGGATCGACACGGCATCGTGGCCGAGGGTCTTGAAGGTCCAATAGATGCGGGTCGCACCGCCGAACTCGCTCGAATCCTTGCCTGCCGGGACAATAACAACGTGGTCATCGCTGTCGATGCCGAGGCTGCCGATCAGCGCCTCGATGTTCTCCAGCGGCGGAAGCTGGCCGGGCACGCCCTGCACTTCCGTGCGCCAACCGGCGGCGCTGTAAGGAGCGTTGATCGCACCAGGGATGTGACCCTGCTCGTATGGGTTCACCTTCTCCACCGCGTCACGGACGTCGAGAACGACAAGGGAGTCATTGTTGAGGTTCTGCTGCAGCCATGCAGCATCAACCAGCGGCTGGTCAGTGAGCCGCTCCGCAGAAGCTGCGCCAACGAGAGCAAAGCTAGCCACAAGTGCAAGGGCAGGAATTAGGGCACGCATTGGAACATCCTCCAAACTAAAAGTTGCCCGAGCATAGCAGGGGCTTTTCAATTGAGAGGACCCAACCGCACTAGCGCGCGCCTACCGAGCGGAAATTATTTTCGCATTTCAAGCGAGCTTGAGAATGATGGCCTATGACGTGCGAAAAAGCATCTCCGAAAGCGAGAGAGGGACAGCAGATCTTAGGCAAAGTTCCCCCGGCCCGACAGCCAGACTTTGCAAAGAAAAATGGCTACAGCCGGATGGACTGCAGCCATTTTTCACTTCAAGAAAGCAAGACCGCAATCGCGCCGCTTGGGAGCCGCGGTCTGTCTTTGGTCCTGCCAGCCTCAGAACTTGACCGAGATACCGGCGCCGATGGTGTGTCCCTTGTACCCAACGGACTGCTTGTTACCATCGATCATGTAATCACGGCTCTTCAGTTTCATGTAGTGGTAGGACACACGTGTGCTGACATTGTCCGTCAGGGCATATTCAATGCCGCCGC
Source organism: Nitratireductor aestuarii (assembly GCF_014641695.1). Classification (GTDB taxonomy): domain Bacteria; phylum Pseudomonadota; class Alphaproteobacteria; order Rhizobiales; family Rhizobiaceae; genus Chelativorans; species Chelativorans aestuarii. Next base: position 192,669 of record NZ_BMIF01000004.1, read on the forward strand.
CAACGGTGTAGCCCATGTGTGTGCCGGTCTTGGAACCAGCGCGGATGCGGCCAACCACAACACCACCGTCTACATAAGGAAGCACGCGGTCGAAAGCACGGCCTGCGCGAACACGGAGAGAACCGTGGTTCTTCAGCGATACTACGCCCTTCTTCCCCTTCACCATGTTGCCATCAGCTTCCACGCCGACAACCCAGTTGTCCGGGGTCTGGTGGTTATAACCAGCGTGAACGCCACCGGTAATGGCGCCGCGCTTGAAGCTCTTGACGCCTGAAAGCGTCTCGTTCTCAACAACACCACCAAGCGAGCCACCGACATAGGCACCCGACCAGTCATGCTGCTGCGTCACACCCGAAATGGGGGCAATATCGCTCCCATACCCCGCGTCAGCAGCATTGGCCACCCCAAGGGTAACAGTGGAAATAATAATCGCAGAAAAAATGCAAGTAAGTTTCATCTAAATATTCCTTTAACCTTGAAATAGAAATATCGCTATTAACCTTATAACGTAGCACATTGCAACTGCGACTGTTTATTTTCTATAGATTAATTTAGAACTGTATTCTTTTGTACTGTTTCCATCTGTTCTGTTTTTTCTTCAACTTTAGAGCATAGAGCGCAGTGCTTGACATTGTTTGCGCAATCATGGGGCGCAGCGCTACCGGCACATAGAAAGGCCGCGGCACGGGACCGCGACCCTTTCTGCCAGACCGTAAATTATCGCGCATGTACTCTTGGCGCGTTAAACCAGTTCAGAATTCCACAGAAACTCTGAACTGTTCTATTAGAGGCTTGCGATCAGAACCTGAACGAGAACCCTGCGCCGATCACGTGGCCCTTGTAGCCGACGGACTCGGTATTGCCGTTAATGTTGTAGTTGCGTGCCTTCAGGTCAACGTAGTGATAGGAGACGCGGGTGGTCACGCGATCCGTAAGAGCATATTCTACGCCACCGCCCAGCGTGTAGCCCCAATGAGTGTGGGCTTCAGACTTCGGCTTGGCTTCCTTCGTCTCAACGTTGTCCCCAGACTTGAGAACGGCACCACCCCGGGAATTTGCATCAATCCTACCGACGACAACACCACCATCGACGTAGGGAAGGAAACGGTCGAACGCATAACCCGCGCGAACTCGGGCGGCAGCATAGTTCTTCAGCGACACGCCGCGCTTCTTGTCGTTCAGGAGATTTCCTTCAGCTTCGACACCAAGAACCCAGTTTTCCTCGGTCTGGAAGTTGTAGCCAACATGGACGCCACCGATAAAGGTACCGTTCTTGATATCCTTGAAAGCCGAGAAGCCCTTTCCCTTGAGGGCAGCACCAGCGGTTGCACCGGCATAGACGCCAGTCCAGTCATAACGATCTGGCGTTACGGATAGAGGAGCCGACGGAATGACATCGTGCTGGAAAACAGCATCAGCCGCCAAAGCCGACATAGAGGAAGATGCAAGAATGAACGCTGATACGATATAAGTATACTTCATATTAAAAACACCTGAATTAAACAAACTGCAGCTTCATCTACGCCACTGAGAAAAAGAGCGCAACACTCCTCATGCGAAAATCTGGGCAAAAATAGACAGAACAATAATTCAATACATCGGATTGAATTCCGTCTCTGTGGGCGCCACCACAGTAAGCATAAAGTATAGTCTCAGCGCGAATGTATATGGCTCAGGAATTAACGAGCCTTTGCCGCCGCCTCGTACACCATTTTACCGGTAGCGTTGTCACGACCTACAAGGCTGACATCGTAACCCCAAAGGCGACGCACGTGACGAAGCGTGGCGTCGCGACTGTTCTCTTCCAGAACAATGCCATTCCTGATGTTGTGCTGAAGCCTCAACTGCCGATCGCCCAGCATGTTCACATCGACCACCTGGATGTCCGGCGTAATAGCGCCGATGTCGTAGCTGCGTGCCAGCGACGAGCGGATCTTCTCGTAGCCGCGCTCGTTGTGAATGCTGGAAACCTCCAGGAAGGGCTCGTCGGCCTTGTCGCCAAGGGTGAATAGGCGGAAACGCCGGATGAGCGCCGGGCTCAGGTACTGCAGGATAAAGGATTCGTCCCGGTGGTTCTCCCAGGCTTCCAGCAGCGTTTCACGCCACTTGCCTGTGCCGGCGATGGCCGGGAACCAGTCCCTATCTTCGGATGTCGGCTCGGTGCATATGCGCTGGATATCCTGCATCATGGCAAAGCCGAGTGCATAGGGATTGATCCCGCCGTAGCGGGGGTCGTTAAAGTCAGGCTGCATCACCACATTGGTGTGGCTGTGCAGCATTTCCAGCAATGCGCCTTCGCTGATTTCGCCTTTGTCGAAAAGCGCGTTGATGATGTGATAGTGCACGAAGGTGGCGCAGCCCTCATTCATGACCTTCGTCTGGCGTTGGGGATAGAAATACTGGCCAATGACACGGACGATGCGCAGGATCTCGCGCTGCCACGGTTCGAGTACAAGGCTGTTCTTCTCCAGGAAGTAGAGAAGATTCTCCTCCGGCAGGTTCAGCGCCCGCTTCCTATCCTGGGCGTTGTCCTCTACCTCAGCCTCCTCATCCTCGTTGTGGGTCTGCGGCAGCGTACGCCAAAGCTCGTTGTAGTTCTGCTCCTCATATTCGAGGCGTTCACGCACACGATCCTGCACCTTCTGCGGCGAGAGCCGCGGCGGGCGACGATAGCGGAACACGCCATGGTCCATCAGAGCATGGGCTGAATCGAGAATGCTCTCGACAGCCGCGAGACCGAAACGCTCCTCGCACTTGGCGATGTAGCGCTTGGCAAAATCCATGTAGCCAAGGATCGCGCCGGCATCCGTCCAAAGCTTGAAGAGATAGTTGTTCTTGAAGAAATGGTTGTGGCCGAAGGATGCGTGCGCTGTCACCAGCGTCTGCATCGCCATCGTATTCTCTTCCATCAGATAGGTGATGCAGGGGTTGGAATTGATGACGAGCTCATAGGCCAGCCCACGCCTGCCCTTCCGGTAGAGCGTATCCTCATAGACGAAGCGCTTGCCGAAGGACCAGTGCTGGTACATCAGCGGCATGCCGATCGACGAATAGGCATCCAGCATCTGCTCGGAGGAGATAATCTCCATCTGGTTGCGATAGACGTCGAGCTTCAGGTCCTCAAGCGCCACCTTCTCGATCGCATCATAGACGCGCGACAGCGTGTCAAAATTCCAGTCCGACCCCTCGAAGAGGAAATTGCTCGTGCCGGACTGCTTCGACATGGTCTACTCTCCTATTTGGCACGCGTTGTGGCGGCAGCGTTGTTCTTGGCGAACAGCTGGCGGAAGACTGGATAGATGTCGGACGGCCGGGCTATCCGTGCCATCTGGAAATTGGGCCAATGCTCGCCGACCATTCTGTAGGCGCGCCAGAGCGACGTGCCGTTCTCGGTGGCGCCGAATATCTCGGACTCACGCTCGTCAATGATTTCGATGTAGGCGTAGTACTGGCAGAGGCGCAGCACCTCCTCAATGAGCAGGGAAGCGCAGCGGTCGGAGTCGCCGGCGATATTGTCGCCATCCGAAGCCTGGGCCGCGTAGATGTTCCATTCGTGCGCCGGATAGCGCTCCTCGATGACGTGCTGCATCTTCTCGATCGCCGTTGAGACGACCGTGCCACCGCTCTGAGTGCTGTAGAAGAAGGTTTCCTCGTCCACCTCGCCCGCTTCATGGGTGTGACGGATGAAGACGATGTCGATCCGCTCATACCTGCGCTTCAGGAACAGATGCAGCAGCACGAAGAAGCGCTTGGCGAGGTCCTTCTCGCGTTCGCCCATCGAACTGGAGACGTCCATCAAGCAGAACATCACCGCGTTTGCATTGGGCTGCGGCTGCTGCTCATAGCGGTTGTAGCGGATATCGACCGGGTCAACGAAAGCAACCATCCGCCTGCGTCGTTCAAGACGGTCCACTTCCTCTCGCAGCTCCACCAGCCGCTTCTGCTTTGCCTCTGTCGGCGGCTCGGCTTCAAGTGCGGTGATCTGCGCCTGCAGCTCCTCGATCTGCGACAGTTTCGGGCGGTGCAGGGCGATCCTGCGGCCGAAGCTGTTGCGCATGGTCTGGCCGACATTGATGTTGTTAGGAGCACCCGCTGTCGAGAACCCTGCCCGGCGCGGCTTGAAGGTGACAGCCTCCTTGAGGCTGAGCTTCACCATATCGGGCAGCTCAAGATCCTCGAAGAAGAGATCCAGCACCTCCTCGCGAGATAAAACGAAGCGGAAATCGTCCTCCGCTTCTCCCTGCCCCGCCTTGGAGCCGCTGCCGGCGCCTCCGCCGGCAGGCGGCTTGTTTATCCGGTCCCCGGGCGAGAATTCCTTGTTGCCGGGAAGAACATACTCCCGCTCGCCTCCGCGTGAGGAATTGCGAAAGGTTGGCTCGCTCGTGTCACGGGATGGCATCGGCACACTATGCGTGCCATCCGCGTCAGCGATCTTGCCGGTTCGGATATGCTCCTTTACCGCACGCTTTAGCTCCTCTTGCGCCCGCTTCATGAAGCGGCGGCGGTTGCCGATGCTCTTGTCTTTGGGATTAAGTCGACGATCAATGAAATTCGGCATGAACCCACTTCCGGGCGCCTTTGATCTGGCTCAGCCCGCCTTGTTTACCCGCATGTACCAGTCAACCAGCCTGCGAACCTGCCGCTCAGTGTAACCCCGAGCAATCATGCGCTGGACGAATTCGCCATGCTGCTTTTCTGTCGACGAGTCTTTCTTCGAGCCGAAGCTGATCACCGGCAGCAGATCTTCAACCTGACCAAACATCCGCTTCTCGATGACTTCCCGCATCTTCTCGTAGCTCGTCCAGGACGGATTGTGTCCGTTGTTCCTGGCGCGCGCCCGAAGCGTGAACTTCACAACTTCGTTACGGAAGTCCTTGGGGTTCGCGATGCCAGCCGGCTTCTCGATCTGCGACAGCTCGCTGTCGAGGATCTCGCGGTTGAGGATCTGACCCGTATCCGGATCCTTGTAGTCCTGATCCTCCAGCCACGCATCCGCGTAGGAGATATAGCGATCGAACAGGTTCTGGCCGTACTCGCTGTAAGACTCGAGGTAAGCTTTCTGGATCTCGTGCCCGATGAACTCCGCATAACGCGGGGCCAGCTCGGACTTGATGAAGTCCAGATATGCCGCTTCGTGATCCTTCGGGTACTGCTCGCGCTTGATGGCCAGTTCCAGCACATACATCAGATGCACCGGGTCTGCCGCGACCTCACGCGTATCATAGTTGAAGGTCTCGGAGAGCACCTTGAATGCGAAGCGCGTGCTGACGCCCGTCATGCCCTCGTCCACACCAGCCGCGTCGCGGTACTCCTGAACGGACTTTGCCTTCGGGTCGATGTCCTTCAGGTTTTCGCCGTCATAGACGCGCATCTTAGTGTAGCGCGGAGAATTCTCGTGCTCTGTCAGGCGCGTGGAGACTGTGAAGCGGCTCAGGATCTCAAGCACTTCCGGCGCACAAGGATTCGACGCGAGCTCGCTTTCCCGCAGCAGCTTGTCGTAGATCTGCCTTTCCTCGGTTACCCGCAGGCAGTAGGGAACCTTCACGACCAGGATACGGTCGAGGAAAGCTTCATTGTTCTTGTTGTTCTTGAACTGCAGCCACTCGGATTCGTTCGAGTGAGCCACGACAATTCCCTGGAAGGGGAAGGCGCCGAAATTCTCGGTACCGTTGTAGTTGCCTTCCTGTGTCGCCGTCAGCAGCGGATGCAGCACCTTGATCGGCGCTTTGAACATCTCGACGAACTCGAGCATGCCCTGCGTCGTGCGGTTCAAGCCGCCGCTATAGGAGTATGCATCAGGATCGGCCTGGCTGAAGTGTTCAAGCTGCCGAATGTCGACCTTGCCAACCAGCGAGGAGACGTCCTGATTATTTTCGTCGCCGGGTTCGGTCTTGGCGATACCGAGCTGGCGCAGCCGGGACGGCGTGATCTTGACCACACTGAAGCGGGAGATATCGCCACCCACCTCATCAAGCCGCTTGGCAACCCAAGGCGAGATCAATCCGGTGAGACGCCGGCGGGCAATGCCATACTTGTCCTCAAGCAGGTCCGCCATGCGCTCCGGGTGGAACAATCCCAACGGGGACTCGAAAACAGGGCTGACCTTGCCGTTGATGCTGAGCGTGTAGAACGGACGCGTTTCCATCAACTTCTTCAGGCGCTCTGCAAGCGACGACTTGCCACCACCAACAGGGCCCAGCAGATAGAGGATCTGCTTGCGTTCCTCAAGGCCCTGAGCAGCGTAGCGGAAGTAGCCGACGATGCGCTCGATCGTCTCTTCCATGCCATAGAAGTCTGAGAACGCAGGGTAGGTCTTAATCGTTCGGTTTGAGAAAATACGCCCCAACCGCTCGTTGGTGCTTGTGTCGATCAGAGTGGGTTCACCGATGGCATCTACCATCCGTTCTGCCGCTGTCGCGTACATTGATGGATCATCGCGGCAGGCGAGCAGATAATCCTGCAAGCTCATCTCCTCCTGCGCGGTACTCGCGTAGATTTCGGAGAAGAGATCGAAAACTTCAGAGTGGCTCCTTTGCATCGTGCCCTCTCATTGGCAAGCCGGTTAAGTCTACAGGCTCTTGCCTTAGCGCCCTATGAGTTCAACGGCATCGTGCCCTCAAAGTTCCTTACTGGCACCAAGACTCATTCCAAATTCTTACGACCGTCTGCGGGCCGCTTTATGGCGAGAGGTTGTTCCCCCACTACAAACTTGAGAATATCACAAGTTTTACAATCGTGGACAAATGCGATGCTATCAGCCTTCGGGAATCGGTTGTCGGCCAGTCTACTGAGGCTCTACCACCCAACTGATGGAATTTGGTTCATCCCACCCCTGACCGAGCTGGTTCAATATGCGTGATTCAATCTCCAGCCGGTATCGACCGGACCGCTGCTGCCACATCTTCCGGATGATGTCCCTCAGGAACTCCACCCGTTTTGCCGCGAGAGCCCGATCAGCGTCCCGATCGATGTAGGAGACACGAAGCACCGACAGTTCGTTCTGAAGGATGCTGATGAGCTGCTCAAGCCGTGGCTCCCATTCTGGCCTCAGCAGAACCTCTCCGAAATGGAAGGCGTCCGAGTTGATGTCCACGCGCACCACACGTGAGATGGAGGTGGCAAAGTTCAGGCGCGTCACCTTCCCTGCCGTTAACCGGACAGAACGCGGGTTCTCGCTGATGATCCTCGTTCCCACCGGCAGCGATCTCGGATCAAGCTTCAACAGGAAGGTCGATCCTCTGCGATGGTCCGGAAGGTCCGCGCAGGTCAGGTGGTAGCGGCCGTGGGAATCGGTCGTCGCGGTGATGCCGTCAACTGCAACGAGGCGAACACCTGGAACACCGGGCTCCTCCTGATCCTGGATGCCGTTTCTATTCTTGTCGTCAAAGACCTGTCCGATCAGATCGCCACAATCGAAAACATGCTCCCAGATGATCTCGACCTTAGCCTCAGCTCGCTGACCAAAGGGAACACCGGTACCGGCAATCTCGGTATGCCCATAGTTCGTATGCTCTCCGGGAGTGACCGTTGGAGACACGAAGAGCTGCAGCGTCAGTTCGACTTCCTCGTTCGGCTCCATCTCCATGGAGAACAGAAGGCGACGGCCTTCAACCTTGGGCTCCACCGGATTGCCGTTCATCTGCGCCGTGTTCTTGAGATAGGTGAAGCCAACAGGCATCGTGTCGACGAAGTCGAAGATCATGCGCTTCTTGGCGTTCGGAGCCTTTAGCGTGATGACATAGGGAACCGGACCGCCGCGAACGACCTGGGTCAAGACGGCCCTCTTGGTGATCTCGATAACCGTGGGCGTAAGCAAAGCTTCGGCCACGTTCACCCGCTCGACAGGCTTTCCATCGGGCGAATGCCCCGTGGCGGTCGCGACATTGCGAATGCTGTCCTGCCCGACCGCATTTTGCATATCGCCCGCCGACAGGATGTAGGTGGCACGGAAGGTCATGCTCTGACCCCTGTTCAGTGTTACGGGAGCAGGCTCGAATGGCGAAAGAATTCCGCTTCCAGGCTCACCGCCAAACGTCGGACCCTCATCCACAGGGTACACGTTCTGGAGCGCACCAAATCCACCATTGGTCAGGGTGACTGTATAGAAGATCGGGTCACCTGCATTGAGAATGCCGTCCGCATCATTCGCATCGGTGTCAGCCGACTTCTCAACCACGATGGTGCTGGGAGCTGTTACCGTTTCCAGGTGATCGTCGGAATGCTGGATAGCAGGTAGATCGGGGCGCCCAACCACATTTCCCGAAACCGTTGCGTTGTTGAGAACCTGGCCACTTGAAAGGTCTTCGGGCGTGATGATGTGGCTGGCCTTGTAGGTTGCGGTTGCACCGGGGGCCAGAACGCCATCCGCGCCCATATCCGATTGCTCAAGGGTCAGATCCGAAACAAATGCGTCCGCCAGAACAACGTTTTCCAGTGGGACGCTGCCCGTGTTCTTGATTGTAAGTGTATATTCGATCCGATCGCCCACATCGGGCACCGCTTCTCCGTTCGCCCCCGGCAGTCCCACCAGATCGACAAGAACGCCTGTCTTTTGGAGGTTTATTGCCGGAGCCACTACCTGCACGAGAGACGGCGCCTCCTTTGTAGAAGATCGTCCCGATTGACCGGTCACGGTGACGATCGCTGTATTCAAGACATCGGAGGTCCCGGCATCAGACAGGTTCGCCAGATCCTGCTCCGTGATTGTGTAGGTTGCCGTAAAGATTTTCTCAAAACCCGGATCGATGGTCGCCGATGCGGGAGAAAAGGCTGAAAGACTACCCGTACCCACGACGCCACCAAACAAGGGTCCAGGGTCAGTCACGGTGACATTCGCAAAGGGCAGACCCGCGTCGTTCTTCACCGTGACGGTGTAATTGATCACATCCCCCGCGGCCGTAAAGGCGCCAGGCGCTGTAGACAGAACACCCACCTTCGAGGCTGAGAATTCCAGCCCCGGAAGAGGCACAGTGGCTGTTGCTGTGTTGTTGCTCGCATTATCCTCAAAGTCGATGGGCACGACCACCGTTGCTGTGTTGACTAGATCACTGCTTGCAATGGGGTCGGTTTGCATTGTGACCTGAAGAGTTACGCTTCCGCCTTTGTCCGGCAGATCGATGATGGTATTGATTGGCCCTGAATTGCCGCTTGCCGGTGTGCATTTGGCGTTTCCGCCTGACGGCGTACACGTCCACTGGGCCCCTGTCGCACCAGCAGGCAGCGGATCCGAGAATTCAAGACCATCGGCGCCCCACGGTCCTTCGTTCGTCACCGTTATCGTGAAGGTGACGGGCTGTCCCGGCACAAGAGTAGATTGATCCGCCACCTTGGTGACTACAATTTCGGCTGGAAGTCCGAGCGGCGAATCTGGACACTTTGCACCATCCGAACCCGGCAGGACCTCGCCTTTGGCAAGCTTCTGAATGGTCATCTGAGATAGATCGCCTGATCCCATAATGATCTTGTACAAAAGGCCGCGCTTTGTATCGTAACCATAGATACCATTTGCTGCAGCAAACATTGAAGTGAACTCAGCATAGTCTGCGGCATGCGATTTATCGGGAATTGGAAACGCACTGCCTTCTTGCGGGAGCATCGGGCCAGATAGCGGGTATCTTACTATTCTATACTGCTGATTGTTGCCAAAGCCATCGTTAGCTATACCCCACAGATAGTTGTCATACAGTGCAAAATCCTGGATTCGGTAAGTAGATGAGAGCATTAGATCCACATCTCCAGAGATAAGCAACGGCGGGTTCTGGTTCAGATCATATATAAACAACTTCATGTCGCTATTCATGGCGTAGTATTTTCCATCTGGACCAACCTCTGCAACAACCATGGTGCCATTTAAATTGTTCAGCGTGCCAACATACCTCGGCACTCCATCAGACCCTATTCGGAGCAAATCCTTATTGTCTACAACCCCGTCCGATTGCTTGATCGCATAAAGGTAATTGTCAACTGGATTGTAGGCCATTGCATTATAGGTGTAGTCTGCTTGCTGATTACCTACGTCGATCGTTGAAAATTCTGGGTCTAATGGATCGCTCGGCTGACTCAAGTCGAGATATGACAGACGAACACCCTGGATGAATGGCCCAGTACGGTAAGTTTTGGCTACGAACGCCCGTGGATCACATTCATCAAATTTCGGATCACTCGGCTGCGCAGTCATCAAGATAGGACTAGTGTTGTTCGCGCGAGATATGGAGATAGCAAAGATTTGAAAAACAAAAACGAACGCAAAAATAGAAAAAATGTACTTGGATACATAATCCCTATTTTGCTCTATGCTCATAACTTTCTTCCTTCATCGGGAAATGCCTTAAAATAACTGTTGGCGTATAGGTGCAGATTTAATGAGGCGTCGCAGGCTGCAGGATAGCCTGGTCCGATGACGAGAGCATCCGGGCTTCAATTTCCAGCCTGTAGCGATTTGAACGCGTCTTCCACAAGCTGGAGATAGCACTTCTTAGATGTGCAAGCCGTTGTCCCGCAAGCGCTCGCTCGGCCTCAGCGCTGATATAGGAAAGCCGCAAGACAGAGGGCTCAGACTCCAGCATTTGAACGAGTTCCAGGAGCCGACCTTCCCAATCGGGATGGAGCGACGGCTGCCCTGGCAGGAAAGCCGCATCGTTGACATCCAGACGAACAACCCGGCCTACGCTCGTCGCGAAATTTATGCGCTGAACCTTACCAGCCGTAAGCCGCACGGAGCGAGGGTTCTCGCTTATGATGCGATACCCCGTCGGCAATGAACGAGCATCCAGCTTCATGAGATAGGTTGAGCCAACCCGGGCATCGGGAAGATCCGCACACGCGAGATTGAAGCGGCCATGATCATCCGTCGTGATTGCAATGCCGTGTATCGTAACGACCCTTGCACCAGCCACTCCCGGCTCACCGCTGTCCTGGTAACCGTTTCTGTTCCGGTCATCGAAAACCTTGCCGATGACATCACCACAGTCAAAAATGGGATCGGGAATGACATCGACTTCGTCGCTGGCGATGACTGATATGGGCTTGGTGATGTCGCCGGGCTGAAAAACCTGAGCCAAGTTCTTGTGCGTGCCCAGGGTGGCAGTACCAGTGGCAACGAGCACATACTCGATCCGCACTTCCTCCACGACCTTGATGTCGAAGCTCATCATGGCCCCTTCAATCCTGGGCTCGTGGGGTTTCCCATCCACCCTCGCGGAACCTGGCAACAGTAGGAAGCCCTTCGGTGTACGGTCCACTATTGTCACAATGCCGGAGGTCTCTTTCGGCGTCACGGTGATGACGTATGGAACCTGTTGCCCCCGCATGACTGTGGGTAACTGTGCGGTCTTGTTTATCAAATAGCCGGGCAAGGTCGCTATTGCTGGTTTCGGCAGGGGGTAAACAGTAGGTGGAACACCCAGCGCCACATCTTGTGGTGTTTGGGCCGGCGTAAGGACAGTGTTCATAACGCCCCCCTCCAGCCCCGCAGCATTGCCTATGTCATCGCTGGTCAATACGTAGTAGGCGACAAATTCCGCTTCTCCTCCCTCTCGCGGGACGACATGCGACACCGGAGAGAATGGTCCCAGGGTGCCCGTACCCTTCACGCCGTTGAAGGTCGGACCCTCATCAATCGGCTGGAATACGGTCATGTCCACGTTGCCAAGGTTCTGAACCTTGACGCGAAATTCAATGCGTTCGCCGACGTCTGGAAGCTCGTTGGGAATCAGGTCATCCAGAAACGCTGAAGACTTTTCCGTGTAGAGATCAGGCTGGGGCGCCGGAAGCGTCACTTCCGCATTCGCTTCCTCAGAATCAATCTTGGTATCCCCGATATACCCGCTGGCAGACGCCACATTGGTCACCTTTTCAGTCTCAATGTCCTGCGCCGTGAGATAGTACGTGCCCACAAGGATGGACGACTGGCCAGGCAACAGAGTGGCTATAGAGGAGGGCGTGATAGACGCCACCATCGGGTCTGAAATGGTGACGTTCGTAATGTCTACTGTCGTGCCGTTCGAGACGGTGAATGTAAACTCAACAGGCTCGCCCGGCTCGGGCGCACCGTTGTTGTTCACGTCAATCCACTTCCCCGTCTTGATTACCTCCAGCTCGGAGACAGCCGCAGGAGAGCGGGCAATGTTGTTAGCCGGCTCATCGGCGAAATCTGGCGGCACTGTTATCGATGCGATGTTGACGATCTCACCCTTGAAGGCTGGGTCCGTCTGGAAAGTAATCTCGTATGTAACGAAAGCACCCGCCTCCAGCAGAGCTATCGTCGCATGAAGATCGCCTGTCCCGCTTGCAGGCGCACAAGCCGCCGAAACGCTTGCACTTGTGCAAGACCAACTGGCCCCTGTCACACCAGCAGGCATCGGGTCTGAAAGAACAATTTCATCCGCACCCCAGGGTCCCAGGTTTTCCACCTTAAGTGTATAGGTTATGGGCTGCCCCGGGACGATAGCCGACTGCTCGGCTGTCTTTGTAACCGCAATATCTGCAGGAAGGCCAAGAGGAGTTGTCTGGCATTTTGCACCATCCGAACCGCTGGCTTGAACCCCTTTAGCAAGCGGTTCAAGCGTGATCTGCTCCGGATCGCCGGTGGCCAGACCCTTCATCTTCACAAAACTGCCAGCTCCTGTATCATACGCATATACACCATTCATCGCAGCATAAACGGAAGTAAAATTAGCCCCGGGAAGCTGCACCTTTTTCACAGAGGAATATTGTATAGACAAATCTGCTGGATCTATCTTGACTATTCTGTATTCCGTATATGGCGCTCCGGCTATCCGTTGAGTAGATATTCCCCAAAGATAACCATCATAAAGTCCGATGTCGGCAAACGTCATGCCAGCAGTTATCTCAATTGCCGGCTGGATCAATTTAGGCTCTGGTAATTCCGGGTCAACTTTGTATTTAAATAGTTTCTCGGTTGTCGCAATATACATATGCCCGTTGTCGTCAAATTCCGCTGCAATAGGTTGAGTTCCAATCAAATCGGACAAAATAGCCCATACTTGAATAACTCCACCTTGCCCAATTCGAAGGAGCTCCCCAGTCGATGGATAGCTCTTCACTGCGTAGATAAAATTATCCGCGGGATTATACGCCATTGCGTTATATTGATAGGACTCCACTTCATCCACCGAAACAAGTGATAGTACCCCCTCGGTATATAGATCCACCGTCTGCAGAGTAGTCTTCAGAGGTTCATTTGGATTTGATAAGGAAGCCGTGTAGATGTCAGAGTTACACTCAAAGGCCACCGGGAGCGGGCCAGTAGTTGGCGGCGTGACCGGCGGCGTGGTTTGCGCGTGCGCCATCGGCGCGACGAGCAGCATCAACAAGACGGGAGGGATTACTGCAGCCGATGTAATTTTTTTAAGAAAATTGGGACGAATGGGCATCCTGAAATCCACCTTGTCGATTGATTCATCATTTTACTCCAACAATTGCAATGCCTTTAATGTAATACTGAAGTAACCAATCACTATGCCTAACATACTAGGCTGACTCATTATTTATTAGCAAACATTATATTTGACTCTATCTCAAGATGATAGTTATTTGTCTTGACTTTCCATTCCCGAGAAAGATTTTCTTTTACGCTCTTTGACCTTTGAACATGTATGGCCTGCGACGTATCCGCGGTCTTGTAGACGATGCGGAATATGGTTGGCGCACTTTGCAGAAGGTCAACGACCTTGGCGAGCCTGTCCTGCCATTGGGGCTGAAGGTTCACTTCACCAGGAAGGAAGGCCTGGTCATCAATATCGAGCCGCACAACCCGCCCAATCGAAGCTGCAAAGCTTAGCTTGCTGACCTTACCAGCCGTCAAGCGCACTGACCGCGGGTTCTCACTGAGGATACGATATCCCGTCGGGAGGGAGCGCGGGTCCAGCTTCAGCAGATATGTCTTGCCAATGCGTCCTTCAGTGAGATCTGCACACGCAACGTTGAAGCGTCCGTGTGAGTCTGTGGTTGTAAGTGAGCCGTTCAAGCTTGCAATGCGCGCATGCGGTATGCCCTCTTCCCCGGGATCCTGATAACCGTTGCGGTTCTTGTCATCGAACACTGAGCCGATAATATCCCCGCAGTCGAAGACATGGTCCGGGATCACGTCCACGTCGGCCTCAGCCCGGCGGGACACTGGTTTCAGGATCTGCCCCAGCTGATAGATCTGCGCCGTGTTCTTGAAGGTCCCAAGGGGCACCGTACCCGTCACAGCGAGCGTATATTCCACTCGCGTGTCCTTGTCGCGTTCCACATCAAGATCGATGGTCAGCAAGCGCCCTTCGAACCTGGGCTCCACAGGACTGCCAGCGACGCGCGCCGAGCCAGGGACATAGCTGAAGCCGGACGGCAGCTGATCCACGAGCATGGCCTTTCCCGACACATCCACAGGGCGAATCGTGATCACGTAGGGCACCAACTGGCCCCTGGTTACAGTCGCGAACTGGGCTTGCTTGTCGATGGCGTAGCCCGGCAGGGTGAGAACGTTCGGCTCCTCAAGCGGAAAAGGCGGGGCCTGCTTGCCTTCCCGGTATTCCTTCAGAGTCTGAACAGGCGTTTCAACTGTGTTCTGCAAGGCATCCAGGAGGCCAGCGCCTTCAGTGATGTCCTCGTTTGTAAGCGTGTAGAGGGCGGTGAATACCGCTTCCTGGCCAGGCGGGATCATATGCAGATCAGGCGAGAATGCCGAGAGCACCCCCGACATCGGCTTGCCGTTCAACGTTGGCCCGGGATCAATCGGCGGGTAGGCAACCATGGTGACGTTGCCGGCGTTCTTGACCGTGACGGAGAACTCAAGATGCTCGCCTTCATCCGGGAATTCGTTAGCGACAAGATCATCCAGAAATTGCCCGCTTTTTTCAGTCGCAACCTCGGGCGCGGGAGGAAACTGCACTTGAGAGACGGATGGCGGGCTTTCTGTCTCAACCCCGGTGGGCAGAGTCCCGATAGCCGAAGCCGTATTCTCGGTCATCGCATTGTCAATATCTTCTTGTGTCACAACATAGTTCGCCGTGAAAACGGCTACTTCACCGGGCGCCAAGGACGGCACACTGGCGGGTTCTGTCGCAACCAGTGCGTCCACGATCCTGACATCGGTTACAGGCACTTGCCCGTTGTTCGTCACGGTAAACGTATATTCGATGTGGTCGTTGACATTGGCAATGTTTGACTTGTCAGTATCGATCCAGCGACCGACCTTTTCGACCGTCAGGAGTGCCGGGATCTTGGTCACGGATGCTGTTATTGGGCCGTCCGTGGACTGTGACGCCAGCGGCGGCAACTCCATAGTGACAGTATTGACCAAGGGGTCCGTATAGTCAGACGGTACATCTATTTCCACGATAAAGGAAATGGTTATAGGCGGATCAGTATCGTTCTCCCGCGCTGAAATATTAACGACCGAATTCAACGGTCCTGTCCCAGATACCGGACTGCAATCCACCTCGGACTGCTCGCACCTCCAAGTCGCGTTTGTTATACCAGGAGGGAGAGGGTCACTGATCTGTATTTCTGGAAAGGCAAATTTTCCATGGTTTTCTACAACGATCCGGTATTGTGTCTTCTTACCTGGCGCAAACGCCGGCTGCGGATTGTCGCCATCCGGGAATGATTCTTTATTTACCTTGATGTTGCTGGGCAAGGTTAGGTTGGTTGAATAGCATTTGGCTCCATCGTTCTGACCGCTAGGCGCAGCAGCACCTAGATATTGAGAAAGCCCAGTTTCTAAATCAAATTTGTAAAACCCTCCTCCGTTATTATTGCCATAGACGCCATTAGAACCACCAAACATTGCTCCGAAACCGGCGGTTGGGTTATTACCTTTGGGATTTGAATCTACCCTCACATCATATTTCTTCGCGTTTATACTACCACTTACATTAGGGACATTACCATTCCAGCTCACCTCACTCCAAACGGCGGAAGAAAGATCCATTTTGATTAGGAGCATACTATCTACCGCCACTCCGTACAAGAACCCTTGATGGTATGCAATATCAGGCATATTTCCGTCAGTACCAGAAAGGGCCGGCTCTAAAGCAGCTCCTTGAAGCGCGTTAGATTGTGATGGGTTCTTTAGATCGAGACGGAATAACCGTCCTCCTGTATATATATACATCATCTGATCGGGACCGACTTCAGCAGAAACGGAATAGGGAAGCTGGACCGAGGGGACGACATTGGTAGTTCCATCCGACTCAACCCTGATCAGCTCAGCCGTTTGTCCGTTATTTATCCGTCTGAGCGCATAGATGAAGAAGTCCTCTTCGTTGAAGCCGGCAGCATTGTATAGCTCAGCCTCCGTCGTCGGAGTGAGAACGAAATTTTCTTCCACTATCGACACCGTGCTAAGCATAGTTGGGTGTAGAGCGGAATCGGCCTGCATTATATACATGCTGGCAGTGCAAGCCCCGAAACTACCCGCCATCACTCCGTTTCCCTCGCCATCAATAAGGATAGCACCCAATGTTATCGTCGCCCCCACGGCCGACGTGATGGCGCCCCGGTATCCGAAAAATTTAGCCGCTAGCCAGCTGGCTCGAAGTGCATTCATTGTATGCTCCGATAGACACAAAGTCGGTTTTGCGACTTGCGCTTAGCCAATATTCAGCGCGCATAGTGGAAACTTTGGACCTTATTGAAGATAACGTGAGGAGACCTGCGTCTCCGCAATAACAGCGCTCAGAAACGAAAATTATACGGGCCGGCGAAAGGGTGGGGTGCAAAAAGGATAAGTTTCCCTTAGCACTCCTATCTGACATAAAAGCCTTCTCGTTTAAACTAGATACGGAGTATATTACCGTATCAATGATGCTTCTTGCATTCGGCTGTAAAGAACACCTTACATCCTTCAGAAAGAGTGGTTATACACGGATCATCCGAGGTGAACTCCAAGGAAACGATAGCGTTGCCCCTACATCCCAAGCTACCCGCAACAGTCATCAAGACGGAAAATTCATTTTACGCTTGTAATCCTATGTCTTTTTTAGTATGGACAACAACCGCGTATATTAACGTATATATTACTTTGTCATAGTTTAGAGAATACAGTATGCAGAATACGCAAACAGCATCGGAATTTTTTCCGGAGAATGCCGCTCGCAAGAAGGAGCATAGTCGCTCTGACCTGCCATGCACTACATCGTTGTTGGATTTTAAACTGAGGCGCGCCCAACTTCTCGCCTTCCAGGATTTCTCGGAAAGCCTGGCGCAGCTAAAGATCCGTCCGGCGGAATTTTCCGTCCTGGCAATGATTGCCCAGCATCCAGGTCAGAAGCAGACGACAATTGCCGAGAAACTCGGCATCAAGCGAGCCAACTTCGTGTTTCTAATGGACGGTATCGAAAGCCGCGGCCTTGCCGAACGGCGCAAGGAAAAGAACGACCGCCGCTCACATTCCCTGCATCTCACGAGCGAAGGCGAACGCTTCGTCGAGCAGATGACGGCCCTGTGGAGAGAGCATGAGAACAGGATCGTCAGCAGGCTCGGCGGCAGGGAAAACCTCGATCGCCTCATCGTGCTGCTCGACCAGCTACTTGGTCTCGACCGCGAAGACAGCGACGGCAAGCCTGCCCGCCTCGCACAGAGCTGAAGCGCAAGCCTTCAGCTGTCGGCTATACATGACGAGTAAGGTTCGCGTAACCGCGCAACCTCACTCGCCTTGTTTACGTTAGTGAGACGGAACCCTACGCCGCCGCCGTTCTGCGCTTTGCCTGCACGCGGGCGTGCGGGACGAAGTCTCCGCTTCCCGCGATGACGCCTGCGGCGCCTTCAAGCGCACCGGGCTTCAGCTCGAGCGCGAGCAGCCGCCGCTTTTCAAACGGGCCCGGCATTGCAAGCCCGGCGGTCTTCTCGGCGGTGAAGCCGAAGCGGACGTAGTATTCCGGATCGCCCACGAGCAGGATTGCGCCGTGGCCAAGGGTGGCCGCGCGGGCAATCGCATCGCGCATCAGGCGGCTGCCTATGCCGGCGCTCTTCATGGCGGGCTCTACAGCGAGAGGCCCGAGCAGCAGCGCCCTTGCACCGCCCTCGCCCAGCGTCACGTGCCAGAGGCGCACAGTGCCGACAAGCGTGCCATCTTCGGCGCGAGCGACTAGGGCCAGCCCTTCGGCCGGCAGACGGCCGCGACGGATCTTCTCCGAAGACTTGCGCCTGCGCATTGGCCCCATGGCGCGGTCGAGCAGAAGCTCGCGCGCGGCGATGTCGCCGGCAGCCTCAACGTCAACGGTGAACAGCGGAGCAGCGCCGCGGTCTTCAACGGCGACTGCATTCCAGGCAGGATCGATTTGGCGCGCGGCTTCCATGGCCACACTCCTCCAACAAGGGATTTGCCGGAGCCTGCGATCAGGGGACCGCAGGCGACGATTCTGTTCAGATGACGTAAGCCTTGAGGGGCTCAAAGCCATTGAAGGCCACGGCCGAGTAGGTGGTCGTGTAGGCTCCCGTGCCTTCGATCAGCACCTCGTCTCCGATCGTCAGCGAGATCGGCAGCGGATAGAGGTTCTTCTCGTACAACACGTCAGCGGAGTCGCAGGTCGGTCCGGCGATCACGCATGGGGCCTTCTCGTCACCATCGCGCGGCGTTACCAACGGATAGCGAATGGCTTCATCCATCGTTTCCGCCAGACCACCGAACTTGCCGATGTCGAGATAGACCCAGCGAGCCTCGTCGTTGTCCGACTTGCGGGAGATCAGGACAACCTCGGACTTGATGACGCCCGCGTTGCCGACCATGCCACGGCCCGGCTCGATGATCGTCTCGGGCATGCGGTTGCCGAAGTGCTTGGACAGCGCGTCGAAGATCGCCTCGCCGTAAGCCTGTGCCGTCGGAACGTCGCGCAGGTAACGGGTCGGGAAACCGCCGCCCATGTTCACCATGCGCAGGTTGATGCCTTCAGCCGCCAGCTTGCCGAACACCATGCGAGCGTCGCTCAGCGCACGGTCCCAGGCCGACAGGTCCGTCTGCTGGGAACCGACGTGGAAGGACACGCCATAGGCATCGAGGCCGAGCAGGTTTGCGTGACGCAGAACATCCACCGCCATGGCCGGCACACAGCCGAACTTGCGGGAAAGCGGCCACTCGGCCCCGGCACCATCCGTCAGGACGCGGCAGAACACCTGCGAGCCAGGAGCAACGCGTGCGATCTTCTCGACCTCTTCGATGCAATCGACCGCGTAAAGGCGAATGCCGAGCTCGTAGGCACGAGCGACATCACGCTCCTTCTTGATCGTGTTGCCGTAGGAGATGCGGTCCGGCGTAGCACCAGCGTCGAGCGCCATCTCGATCTCGGCCACCGAAGCGGTGTCGAAGGACGAGCCAAGCGATACGAGCAGGCGCAGGATTTCAGGCGCAGGGTTGGCCTTCACAGCGTAGAAGACGCGTGAATTCGGCATCGCCTTGCGGAAGGCCTGGTAATTGTCGTGCACCACATCCAGATCGACAACGAGGCAAGGTCCCTCGGGACGTCGGGTGGCGAGAAAGTCCATGATGCGCTGGGTAGCCATATCAGTTCCCTCATCACGCGGCTTCAGCCGCAAGAAAGCTCAAGCAAACGGGCTAAGCCCGCGGTGGACAAAGGATGTAGCTGTAGGCTGAGAGAACCGGCGGGTGGATGGCGCCGAGTCGCAGTCGCAGCGTACATTTTGAGCTCCCGCCTCGCGGCGAAAGTTCGCTCTGTCTGCCTCAGCTTTGGATAGGGAAGTCCCTTCCGCACTGCCGGCAATGAAGGTGTGCCTCTTTAGTACCCCGGCTTTTGGACAACCGGTTGACACCAGAAAGGCCCGCACCGTCGTTGCTTCAAGATGTCCTCGATCCATCGGTTGGCCGTTGAATCGACTGGAGCGGTTAGGTCCAGGTACCGTACCGGCTTCCTCACCATTTTGAGGACCGGCGGACACCCACAGGCACGTGCGACTTTGGGCAAGGGCGCATATAAGACTTACGACTCCTGCGATCAACTGCAAATTTACCCTGACCAACATTTTTTTGCCGACCGCTTAGGCAGGCATAAGCCTCCCCTGCCTAATTCATTGGCAAACAAGACCTGTTGGCGACGCGTGATCAGGCGGCAATTACGGAAAGGTTATGGTATAAGTCGTTAGCCGACACCGTAACCACAGCAGACCTCCATGGACACACTCACTCGCATGCGCGCGTTTCTTCAGGTGGTGGAAGCCGCGGGCTTTTCAGCCGCGGGGCGGAAGTCGGGGCGGTCCAAGGCATTGCTTTCAAAGTATGTTCGGGAGCTGGAGGATGAGCTCGGCGTGCTGCTGATCAATCGTACGACGCGGCGGTTCTCGCTCACGGAGGCCGGACAGACCTATTACCAGCGCAGTCTGGAGATCGTGCGGGAGATCGACCACCTGGCAGAGACGGTTCGTGATTCGACAGGCGACATCAAGGGCCGGATCAAGGTGACGGCGCCGCGCACCTTCGCAGACGCGGCTATCGGCCAGTCGCTCATCGATTTCGCCGCCCAGCATCCAGAAATCGTGCTCGATATCGACCTGGACGACCGGGTCGTGGACCTCGTGGAAGAAGGCTACGATCTTGCGATCCGCATCACCAAGCTTGCCGATTCGGCGCTGATCGCGCGCAGGCTCGCGCCTTTCCGCATCCTGCTTTGCGCCTCTCCTGCGCTTGTGGAAAAGCACGGGGCGCTGAAGCATCCGCGTGACCTGCAGAATCTCCCCTGCGTGGTCGATACCAACGCACGCTACCGCTACAACTGGCCATTCCGGGATGTGGATGGCAACCTGATTTCCGTTCCCGTCGAAAGCCAGTTCGAAGCAAACAGCCCATTTTCGGTGCGCGCAGCGGCGGTCGCCAGCATCGGCTATGCTCTCATTCCGGACTTCATCGCGCAGCCGGCCATCGAGAGCGGCCAGCTGGTCAGCATGCTGGAAGACTATCTCGATGACGGACGTGGCATCTTTGCGGTGTTCCCGGATCGGCGCCACCTGCCCGCCCGCGTCCGCGTGCTGGTGGATTTTCTCGCGCAATGGCTGAAGCAGCACCCGTCATATAGTGCAGCAGCGCCAAGCGCTTAGTCCCGGCCTCTCTAGGGGCCGTCATCCACAATCCCCAGAATTGCTTTATTCTGCCTCTTTTCTATACAACCTAACCCAAGTCCAACAGAGCGCCCTGCAGATGAAGCGTACAAAGCCATACCTGTTCGCGGGCACGATGATGCTCACGGCCCTTGCGCACGAAGCTCGGGCGCATCCGCATGTATTTGCGGAGGCGCGGCTCGACGTCATCGTGAACGGTGACGGCGGGGTGGAGGCGCTGCGGCATGTCTGGCGCTTTGATGACATGTTTTCCAGCACGGTGCTGGTCGATTTCGACCAGAACAAGGACCTCAAGCTCGATGCAGAAGAGCTCAAGGAGGTTGGCTCGGTGGTCCATGAGTCGCTGGCGGACTTCAACTATTTCCAGATCGTCATGTCGAACGGCAACGAGGTGGAGATGGAAGCTCCGCCGGAGATGATGGCCGACTTCACCGACGAAAACCAGCTCATCCTGCTGTTCGAGAGCAAGCCGAAGGAGGAGTTGCTTCTCAAGGGCACGACTAGCTTCGGGATCTACGATCCAACCTTCTACACGGCGCTGGAATTTCCCGACGACGACCACCTGCAGGTGGAGAACCTTCCCCAAGGCTGCAAGCTGGCGGTCATCCGCCCCGATCCCGACGAGGCGATCGCGCAGAACCAGGATATGCTGACGCCGGACTTTTTCGAGGACGCATCAAACAACGATATGGGCAAGATCTTCGCCACACGGCTGGAGGTAACGTGCGAGGGATGACGTTGGGTAGAGGGTTCAAGAAAGCAGTTTTGGGAGCACTGATCGCGGGAGCGGTTCTTGTTGCAGGACCCGCTATCGCGCAGAGCCCCCTCGGCATCGGCACTGCAGAGCCGGCAGTAGCGGTTTCAGGTCCATTTGCCGGGCTATTCCAATGGATCAACGACCACCAACAGGCTTTCTACCGTTCATTGACGAACGCGCTGCGGGCCATGCGTGATGACGGGGCAAAGCTCTGGATTCTGATCGGGCTCTCGTTTGCCTATGGCGTCTTTCATGCGGCGGGGCCCGGCCACGGCAAGGCGGTCATCTCGTCCTATATGCTGGCGAACGAAGTGGCGCTCCGGCGTGGCGTCGCCCTGTCCTTCGCCTCGGCGCTGCTGCAGGGGATCACGGCGATCGTCGTGGTCGCCGCCGCTTTCCTGTTCCTGCGCGGCACCGCCGTATCCATGACCGACGCGACGCATTTCCTTGAAGTCGCAAGCTTTGCGCTTGTTGCGGCCTTCGGCGGCTGGCTGCTCTGGCGGAAGCTGCGGAGCATGGTGGCGACGTCTGGTGCAAAACACCATGATCATGATCATAATCACCACAACGATGGTCATCATCACGATCACCATTGCGGCCATGACCACTCGCACGATGCGTCGTGCGGCTGTGGTCATTCGCATGCGCCCGATCCGAATAGGCTTGGCGGTGAAAAACTGAGCTGGAAGGCAGGCTGGTCAGCGGTAGTCGCGGTCGGCATGCGCCCGTGCTCCGGCGCGCTGATCGTGCTCACCTTCTCCTTCCTGAACGGGCTCTGGCTCGGCGGGATCGTCTCCGTCTTCGCCATGGCGCTCGGCACAGCCATCACTGTTTCAGCGCTGGCGATCCTCGCAGTCTACGCCAAAAACCGCGCCGTCGCGCTGGCTAACGGCAGATCATGGGGCAACTGGGTGCACCACGGCATCGAGCTTTGCGGAGCGTTTTTCGTGCTGGCTCTTGGCCTGCTGCTTCTCGGCGCGAGCCTTACTGCCTAGGGCTATTCCTCTTCTGGACCCGGGCGCGGAGCCAGAAGATAGCAAAGAATGCGAGCACGAAGAGCACGGCGAAAGCGCCGGCAGCGACTACAGAGAGGTCGCCAAGCGCAACCATGATCGTCGGCAGGAAGTAGGCCAATAAACCAAAGCCGACGAGGATGACGGCAGCTGCAATCGCGGAACGCTTCTGTTCAGTCATTTTGGGCCAGCTCACTCCTGATTGCCTGCAAACTCTTGCGCTGTTGCCCTTCCCTATCGAAGTTTTCCGCAGAAAGCCAAGCTTCATTCGTCGCACGGATCAGGGGCCATTCGCTGTCGATGATCGAAAACCATGCAGTGTCACGGCTTTCGCCCTTCACCACCATATGCTGGCGGAACAGCCCCTCATAGGTGAAGCCGAAGCGGAGTGCGGCGCGCTTCGACGGCTCGTTGCGGTCGTTGCACTTCCATTCGAGGCGGCGGTAGCCGAGCTGGTCGAAGATCAGGCTCGCCGTCAGGTGAAACGCCTCCGTTGCAAGACGGGTACGGCCAAATCCCGGTCCCCAATAGATACTGCCGATCTCCGCAACGCCATTGGCCGGATCGATGCGCATGATGGCCTGCCGACCGCCAACGCGGCCCGTGGCGATTTCCACCAGAGCGAAGAAGAGCGGGTCCTTTGACTGAGAGGCCTTGTCGAGCCAGGCCTGAAATTCATCACGCGATGCGGGAGGATAATCGCCAAGATAAAGGAACCGCTCGGCGGCATCCTCGACGCTGGAGGCTGCGTAAAGCCCGTCCCCATGCTTCACCGGGTCGAGCGGCTCCAGCCGCACGTAGCATCCGGCAAGAACCTCTCGGGGCGGAAGTGGCCTTGGAGTCCAGCCTTCGAGCTTCTGGTTTTCGGACACTCTCATTCTCCCCTTTCCCAGCGTTGAATGCGGGTTAATCACTATCATCCGCCCATCTGAATAGCCGTCACTGGCATATGCCATTCCTGGCCTCATGCCTAGCTGCTGCAAAACCCTCTGGATCAAGCGGGGGAAAAATTCACCTGCCAGCGGTCCCATAACAAGAGAAAACCAAGCCGCAACAGGTGCCTGGCACCCTTCCGGCGACATTCCTCGCGCTATCGTTCCCCCTGCCCACCCGGACCTCGCAGAATGTGCGCTGTGCAGGGAGCCCGCGCATGTTCTCAGAAGCAATGAAAGAACTGATCACGACGGCATCCATTCTCTGGAAGGTTGATCCGGATAGTCTGTTTGCCGTTATCGAGGTTGAGTCCAGCGGCAAACCGCTGGTCAAGGTGCAGGAGCGAAGCGAACCAGCCATTACCTTCAACAAGCACCACTTCTACCGACGGCTTTCAGGCGCAAAGCTTGAGACGGCAATTCGGGAGGGCCTCGCGCTCCCGCATGATGAGCCCAACATCAACCCGGTTACGCAATCCGCCCGTTGGCGGATGCTGGCAAGAGCCATCGAGATCGACCGCAAGGCCGCTTATGAAGCGACCTTTTGGGGCATGGGCCGTATTCTTGGCGCGCACTGGGCCTGGCTCGGCTTTGGCAGCGTGGACGCGCTGGTACGCGAGGCGCGCGTTGGCCCGCAGGGGCAGCTCAGCCTTATGATGCGTTTCATCGAGAAGGCGGACCTGATCGGCACGCTGCGGATGCAGGACTGGGAGCGCTTTGCGCTGAGCTATAGAGGGCCGAGCGACGATCACAGCGAATATCGGAAGCAGCTGGCGCAGGCCTATCGCCGACAGACATCCAGGCGCAGCGGTCAGGCCCAGCAAGGATCTCAACCGGAATGCGCATCGGCGGCCAACAAAGAGCTTCCCCTCGCCTGTTTCGTTGAAGCCGAAGCCGCTGATGAGGAGGTTCCGCAGATATCAAGCCGCTGCGAGACGACACACGGGAAGGGGGTCTCCACCGCGCTTCAGAGGGCCAGAACCTGGATCGATCAGCTGCGTGGATCGTAGCGTTTGAATGAAGCGATACCCCACGTCGGCCGGCGAGGGGAAAATATCTGCACGGATCGTCAACGGACGCCGGAAGGCTTTCCAGATTGGGCCTAATTGCCTTAAGAGAAGGGCACGGTCTTCCATGGAGCCTTTCAATGAAGAACAAAACCGAGAAACTGCTGGCGCTTCTCGACGGCCAACCCGTCATTCCCGTCCTGAAGATTGGAGACGTCGCACATGCCGTGCCTCTCGCACGCGCCCTTGTTGCAGGCGGCTTGCCGGCAATCGAGATCACGCTTCGCACCCCCGCTGCACTGGACGCGATTCGTGCCGTGGCAAAGGAAGTGCCGGAGGCGGTCGTCGGTGCAGGCACCATTCTCTCCGGCGAAGATTTCGTGAAAGCAGCGGACGCTGGTTCGCGCTTCATCGTTTCACCCGGCTCCACGCCGGAGCTGCTCGAAACCGCCGAGAAATCCGACGTGCCGCTTCTGCCGGGCGCGACCACGCCCAGCGAGATCATGGTGCTGCAGGCACGTGGCTATGAGATCCTGAAATTCTTTCCAGCGGAACAGTCGGGCGGACTGCCCTTCCTGAAGGCGCTGGCATCTCCGCTTGCGGCCATTCGTTTCTGCCCGACCGGCGGAATTTCGCTCAAGAACGCACCGGACTACCTGGCTCAGCCCAACATCGTCTGCGTCGGTGGTTCCTGGGTGGCGCCGGACGCCGACATCGAGGCTGGCAACTGGCAGCGCATCGAAGAACTGGCGCGCGAAGCCTCACAGCTCAAGAAGCGTTGATCGACTCTCGAAGTCTGGCAGCTACAGAGCCTGAAACAAAAACAACGCCGGCTGGTCTCAGTCGGCGTTGTTTTTTCGTTTTGAAGCATGCCCGCAGTGAACCTGCGGGTATCCCTATTACTGGAACTTGGCAATCGGCATGAACTGCACGGCCTTGCCGGAGAAGCGGCGAGCGTCGCCAGCGTTGGCAGTGCGGGTGAAGCCGGTCGTGTAGACGGCGGTCGGAGCTTCAGCCAGTCGCGAAGAATAAGCGAGCGTCGCGATCTGATCCGTCTCGGCAACCGATGCCTGCTCCATGAGAGCCGCCGGGACTCGAGCGGTCACAGGCTTGACGTTGGGCTTCGGCGCCCGCGGCAGGTCCTGCGCGCTCGGGCGGCTGCCCTTTGGAGCAACCTTCGGCGCGGTAGCGATCGGACGAGCGGTTGCGCCAGCTTCCATCAGGGCGAGCTGCTTGGACGCGCCCACCGGCGTGCCGGTTGCAACGGGCTGCGTCGGCGTCTGGCTGGAAGCAAAAGCGAGCGCGACTTCCTCGGCCTTCTCCGGAACATTGGCAACGGCAGGCTCAGCCGGCTGGGTGTTCAGCAAGTTGGCAATGACGTCGACCGTCTTCGGCATTTCAGGCCGGCGCGACGGCGTGACATACGCAACAGCCGGAAGCGTGATGCTGC
This sequence comes from Nitratireductor aestuarii, assembly GCF_014641695.1. Classification (GTDB taxonomy): domain Bacteria; phylum Pseudomonadota; class Alphaproteobacteria; order Rhizobiales; family Rhizobiaceae; genus Chelativorans; species Chelativorans aestuarii. The sequence continues at coordinate 218,897 of NZ_BMIF01000004.1, forward strand.
TGTCGGTCGCCGCCGCCATCGCAACCTGCGTTGCAGGAGCATAGTCAGGGCGCTGCGTCGGAAGCGGAACGTTCGTCGCGGCGAGCAGGGCTGCCACTTCATCACTTGCGGGTGCCGGAGCAGCCGCTGGTGCAACCTCCGCCGGCGCTACTGCAGCCGTCACGACAGGCTCAGGCTCGGCTGCCAGCGGCGTACGGCGAGGTGCGGACTGCGGCAAGGGCAGTGAGGTCAGCGAAGCGAGGATTGCAGCCGGAGTTTCCGGCTCTGGCGGCTGGATCTGTTGCGGCGACGGAGCAATGGCAAGCGGTGCAGGCGCCTGCTGCGGAGCGGGTTGCGGAGCAGGAGCAGCGGCGCGCTGGCGGGCCGGAGCTGCCGAGGCAACCCTGGTCTGCGCGGCTTCGGCCATATCCTCTTCCTCCTCTACGCCACCGCCAAAGATACGGGCGAGAAGGCCGCCACCACGACGGCGACGCGTGGTCGTGTCGTCAGCAACGAGAATCGGGGCGCCTTCCTTGCGGTTCTTGAGCATTGCGAGCGCCTGCTGGTAGCCGGGCAGCGGCTTGCCATCGGACGGAACGTGGACGGTCTTCCCATCAGGGAACACGGATACAAGCTCCTGACGGCTGAGGCGCGGCCAGTGGCGCACGCTCGCAACATCGAGGTGGACGAAGGGCGATCCGGACTTCGGATAATAGCCAACGCCGCCAACCTGCATCTTCAGGCCGAGATTGCGCAGGTGCGCCAGCTTTACGTCCGGCAGATAGAAGTCGATCGCACGGCCCTTCATGTGCTGGCTATTTTCCGCGACACCCTTGGAGCGCGAACGAAGCTGGCCGTTGGTCGCGGGCGAGCGGTATGCAGAGAGAACGTGAATGTAGTCGCGCGAACCGGAAGCGCGGTAAACTTCCCACAGCAGGTCCATGAGGCGCGGGTCCATGTTGGTGGACTCGTTGCGGCGCCAATCGCGCAGGAAGCGATTCAACTGCTGCAGACCGCTCTTAATGAACCGGCCATCCTTCTTGTAGGTGATCTCGGCACGTTCCTTCGTGTGAACGAAGTACAATTTCAGAGTGCGGGTCTCCGCACTGGCCGCCGATACCAAACTAAAGCAAATTGCCATCCCAAGGAAAAGACCGGCAGCCAAATGGCGTATACGCATGCGCCCTCTCTCCGATTGGCGAAAATTTACGTCATCGTGTTTCAAAATGCGGCCTTACGGCTGGTGTTGTCCCCGCGAGAGCGCATGCTCTGCATTATAAAGTCTCAACCATAATGGTTAATCGAAACTTATTGTAGCAAAATTGAACCTGGACCGTGGCAAGAAAGTGACGCATCCAGTCCGAATCGTTTCATGATGAACAGTTTGTTAATCCACCAGAAATGAGGTCATGCGGGAATTCATTCGACGTCATCAAAATGCTTGATTCCCAGCTCCTTGAGCTTGCGGTAAAGCGTTGATCTTCCTATCCCCAGCCGCCTGGCGACCTCGCTCATCTGCGAATCGTAGCGGCTGATTGCAAAAAGAATCATCTCGTGCTCGACCTCTTCCAGGGAGCGGACGTGTCCGTCTTCAGTCAACGCGGAGATCATGCCAGCCTCAGCCGGATCCAAATGATTCACTGCGCTGGCGTAATATTTATCCAACGAAACGGCGGTCGCCGGTGGCTGACTGCCACCAATTCCCTCAACCTGTGCCCGGATCTGCGGAAACTCATTGACCGTGAGAATGCCGCGATCGCAGAGGACGATGGCGCGGAAGATGGCATTTTCCAGCTCACGCACATTTCCCGGCCAGTCATAGGCACCCAGAAGATCAAGCGCCTCCGGCGTGATCTCGGTGATCAGCGTCCCAGGAACAGTCTCTGCAAAACGTGAAATGAAGCCTTCGACAATGACGGGTATGTCCTGCCTGCGCTCACGCAACGGCGGAACGTAGATCGGGAACACATTCAGCCGATAATAAAGATCCTCACGGAAGCTGCCTTCGCGCACCTTTTCCTGCAGGTTCTGGTTGGTTGCCGAGATCAGGCGGATGTCGACCTTGACCGGACTTCTGGCGCCGATCGGCTCAACCTCGCCTTCCTGGACAGCCCGCAGCAGCTTCACCTGAATGTTGGCCGGAAGGTCGGCAATCTCATCAAGGAAGAGCGTGCCGCCATCTGCCTCGACGAACTTGCCGAGGTGACGCTCGGTCGCGCCCATGAACGCCCCCTTCTCGTGGCCGAACAGGATGCTCTCGACCAGATTGTCAGGGATCGCGCCGCAGTTGACGGTAACGAAGGGCTGGCGGTTCCTGCGGCTCGCATGGCCGATAGCGCGGGCGATGAGTTCCTTGCCAACGCCCGATTCGCCCTCGATCAGTGCCGGAATGTCTGATGCGGCAGCCTTGCGGGCAAGCGACAGGGTCTTCTCCATCACCGCACTGCGGGTCGCAATGTCATCGATCTTGACGACCTTGGCCGGCTTAAGGCTGTTCTTCTTGTGCTGAAGCGCCTCAACCTTCAGCGCGCCATTCAGGGCTTCCGAGAGCCGGTCCGGCGAGACCGGCTTGACCACGAAGTCAAAAGCGCCGGCACGCATGGCGGCAACAGCGGTTTCGATACCGCCGCTTGCCGTCTGGACGATGATGGGTACGCGCAGGCCGCGCCGGTGCATCCGGCGCATGACTTCCATGCCATCCATGCCGGGCATGACCAGATCGAGAACGATGGCGCGGAGCCTGGCAATATTGCCTTCCGTCAGCTTCAGCGCGCCGTCGCCGCTGTCGGCCGTCACCGGGGTGAAACCGAGCTTGCTGACGGTGGCTTCGAGCAGCCGCCGCTGCGTCGGGTCATCGTCCACGATTAGAACCTGATCGGCCATGCGGTAGCTCATCCCATACAAAGTCGCCCAAGCAAGCGTTACCAGCTTGGCACAATATCGCCACATCTTTAAACACTGATCACCAATCGGGCGAATAAATCCTTGTCCTATGACAAGCCGTTAAGGAGATTTGCATGGGTCTGCACTACGCAAGCAGCGATACTGCCAGTTCAGCAGCCACGACAGACGCCAAGAGCCTCGGTGATCTGCCTGAATGGAACCTCGCGGACCTCTACCCCGGAATGGATAGCCCGGAGTTGAAAGCTGATCTGGAGCGGCTCCAGAAGGACGCCGCTGCTTTCGAGAAGACCTGGAAGGGTCGTCTGGCCAACGAGGCCAAGAAAGGCGCGGAAGGAAAGCTGGGCGAAGCCTTGCAGCAGTACGAAGTGCTGTCTGAACTGTTCGGCCGTGTAGGCTCTTATGGCGGGCTGCTCTACTTCGGCAACACCACGGATCCCGCAATCGCCAAGTTCTATGGCGACCTGCAGCAGAAGCTCACCGACGGCAGCACCCACACCATCTTCTTCGCGCTTGAGCTCAACAACATCGACGAGGACCTGATCCAGCAAGCCTTCGATCAGGACCCGTCATTCGGCCATTACCGGTCCTGGGTCATGGACCTGCGCAGAGCCAAGCCTTACCAGCTTGACGACAAACTGGAGCAGCTGTTCCACGAAACCTCGTTGACCGGCGCCGGCGCGTGGAACCGCCTTTTTGATGAGACGCTCGCAAGCCTGCGCTTCAATGTGGATGGCGAGGAGCTTCCTTTGGAGCCGACCCTGAACCTGATGCAGAGCCCCGATGGAGAGGTTCGCCGCAAGGGCGCCGAGGCCGTGGCCGAAACGCTCGGCGCCAACATCCGCCTGTTCACGCTGATCACCAATACGCTCGCCAAGGACAAGGAGATCTCCGACCGCTGGCGTAATTTTGAGGATGTCGCGGATTCCCGCCACCTGACCAATCGCGTCGAGCGCGATGTCGTGGATGCGCTGGTAACAGCGGTCAAGGATGCCTACCCGCGCATTTCCCACCGCTATTATGCGATGAAGGCCAAGTGGCTGGGCATGGACAAGCTCAACCATTGGGACCGCAACGCTCCGCTTCCGGAAACCCCGCAGGCCATCATTCCCTGGGACGAGGCGAAGGATACGGTGCTCTCCGCCTACAACGCCTTCTCGCCCCAAATGGCTGACATCGCCCGGCAGTTCTTCGACAAGCGCTGGATCGATGCGCCGGTGCGTCCCGGCAAGTCCTCCGGGGCTTTCGCACACCCTACGGTTCCCTCGGTGCACCCCTACGTGATGCTCAACTACCTGGGCAAACCGCGGGATGTCATGACCCTTGCCCACGAGCTCGGTCACGGCGTTCACCAGGTACTTGCGGGGACACAGGGTGCGCTCATGTCGGAAACGCCGCTGACGCTGGCGGAAACCGCGTCCGTGTTCGGCGAGATGCTGACGTTCCGCTCGATGCTTGATCGCACGACCAGCAAGCGTGAGCGAAAAGCCATGCTCGCGCAGAAGGTCGAGGACATGATCAACACGGTCGTGCGCCAGATCGCCTTCTACGAGTTTGAGCGGAAGGTGCACACCGAGCGTAAGCAAGGCGAGCTGACCTCAGACGACCTTGGCAGGCTATGGCTCTCCGTCCAGCAGGACAGCCTGGGGCAAGCGGTCGAGATTCACCCGGGTTACGAGACCTTCTGGGCCTATATCCCGCACTTCATCCATTCACCGTTCTATGTCTACGCCTATGCGTTCGGCGATTGCCTGGTGAACTCGCTCTATGCAGTCTATCAGAACTCGGAAAAGGGCTTTCAGGAGAAGTACTTCGATCTCCTCAAGGCTGGCGGTACCAAGCACCATTCGGAGCTGCTCGCCCCGTTCGGCCTGGATGCGAGCGATCCGAGCTTCTGGCACAAGGGTCTGTCGGTCATCGAAGACCTGATCAACGAACTGGCAGCGCTTGAAGACTGAACGACGCCACGTTGCGCTGTTTCGCAACGATCTGGGAGGGGAAAGCTTCCTCTTCCAGAACCCGCGCGAGCTCATCATTGCGGAAGAGCCCGGGGAGCTGCTGCCAGGTCTTGAACGGGCGGAGCAGGCCCAGCGCGATGGGCTCTGGGTAGCCGGCTATATTTCTTATGAAGCGGGTTACCTGCTCGACCCGGCGCTGACGGACCTGCTTCCCTCCCAACGGGACTGTCCGCTTCTGGTACTTGGGACTTTCGACGCGCCAGATACAACGTATGAACCGCAGGCGGACGTCACCAGATTGCGCTCTTCCATTTGCTGGCGAAGACGCAGCCGGTCCGCCATTCCGCCTTCATCGACCTGGATGGGCCCACGATCCTGTCGCGGTCGCCCGAGCTCTTCTTCTCCGTGTCGCGGAGCGGCTGGATCGAGACGTTGCCGATGAAGGGAACGATGCCGCGCGGCTCGACGCCTGAGGAGGATGAGGCCTACCGCAAACACCTTCGTCGCGATCCGAAGATCCAAGCGGAAAACCGGATGATAGTCGACCTCCTGCGCAATGACATGTCGCGGATCAGCGAGGCCGGCAGCGTCGACGTTCCCGACCTCTTCGAGGTTCAGACCTATCCAACCCTGCACCAGATGGTGAGCCGTATCCGGGCGAAGCTCAGGCCAGACACCGGGCTAATGGAAATCATGCACGCACTTTTTCCCTGCGGTTCAATCACCGGGGCGCCGAAGATCAGCGCCATGCGGATCTTGCGCCAGCTGGAGGATACGCCACGGGGCGTCTATTGCGGCGCAATCGGATGGGCTGCACCCGACGGAACGATGAAGTTCAACGTCGCGATTCGTACGATGTCACTCTTTGCCGATGGGCGCGCCACCTACAACGTCGGGGGCGGAGTGATCCTCGATTCCACAGCTGAGGCGGAGTATGATGAGTGCCTGCTAAAGGCGCAGTCTATTGCAAGGCATTGTGATGGGGGGATTGCACGGTCGCCCGTTATCCACCGGAAGTCTTGAGCGGGGTCGTGCATCCCGCTTGACGTACGGAGGATCTGGCGATTTGGGGTTCTGGATAACCAATGGCAATTCTGCAACATTATCGTGCGCTAAACATTATAAGCATCGCCGGTGCTTGATTTTTAGTCGGATAAGGTCGCGAATGGACCAAACTGATAGCTTCAGGAGGCCCTGATGAAGTTGAATTTTAGACATGCCGCCTATCTGGCGATGGCATCCACTCTTGTCATTTCCGGATGCGTTTCTGCTCCTCAGGGTGGATACGGGCCTGCCGGCAATGTGCGGGCATCGAGCCCCGTCGAAGGACAGTGGTCCGACACGCAGGGCGTTGCGATCTCGACCTTCTCCGGCGGCGCGTTCCAGTCGGTCGCAACCGACACCGGCAACAAGCTTTCCGAAGGCACCTACCGTCAGGTCGATGCAAACAACATCGAGATCTCGATGACGTCGCTCATCCGCCAGACGCAGATGCGCGTGAACTGCACGCTGGCAACGCCGTCGCAGCTCAACTGCACCAACGCCGGCGGCCAGAACTTCTCGCTGATTCGCCGCGGCTAAGCAAAGTCTCAGCCATGGATGAGGGCCGGGACTCCCGGCTCTCCTGCTTTGGAAGTCGTGGGAACGCATGATGTTGACCTGCGGCTACTGGCATCATTGAATTTTGCGGCACACCGCTTACCTACCCACGCAGCAAGGAGCAGCGGTATGACGCAGGGTACAGTTTCAGCAATTTCAGCATCACCAGTGTCGGGGGCAGAGGCTCCTTTGGCGGAAAGCCCAAAACGCAAGACGGCCGTTCTCCTCGTGAACCTCGGTACGCCCGACGGCACCGACTATTGGCCGATGCGCCGCTATCTGAGCGAGTTCCTGTCGGACCGCCGCGTCATCGAATGGCCGGTTGCCATCTGGCAGCCGATCCTGCAGGGCATCGTGCTCTCAACGCGTCCGAAGAAGTCGGGTGCGGCCTATGAGTCCGTCTGGAACAAGGAACGCAACGAATCACCGCTACGCACCTTCACCCGCGAACAGGGCGAGAAGCTTGCTGAACTGCTTGCCGACGAGCCGAACGTCATCGTTGACTGGGCGATGCGCTATGGCAATCCCTCTATCGAGGAAGTGACCTCCCGCCTGCTCGCCCAGGGTTGCGAGCAGATCGTCATGTTCCCGCTCTATCCGCAGTATTCCGCAACGACGACCGCCACGGTGAACGACAAGTTCTTCGAAGCGCTGATGAAGCTGCGTTACCAGCCTGCCAGCCGCACCGTACCGGACTATCACAACGAGCCGGTCTATATCGACGCACTCGCTACGTCCATCGAGCGGCATCTGGCGGCCACGGGCAGTAACCCCGAAATAGTCATCGCCTCCTACCACGGCATTCCGCAGAGCTATGCCAAGAAAGGTGATCCCTACCCCAAGCAATGCCTTGAGACGACTCGGCTCTTGCGCGAGCGCCTCGGATGGGATGAGAAGAAGCTCATCACCTGCTTCCAGTCACGCTTTGGCCCGGAAGAGTGGCTGCAGCCCTATACGGACAAGACTGTCGAGAAGCTTGGGAAGGAGGGCGTAAAGTCAATCGCGGTCTTCAACCCGGGCTTCGTCGCGGACTGCCTGGAAACGCTTGAGGAAATCGCGGTTGAGGCCGGCCACATCTTCAAGGAAGCAGGCGGCGAGCACTTTACCCACATCCCCTGCCTCAATGCATCGGATCTGGGCATGAAAGTCATCGAGACCATGGTGCGCCGCGAGCTCCAGGGCTGGATCTGAAGCGTTATTTACGCCTCTCCAGGAAGATGTAATAACGGGAAACCAGAGGGGAGGAGAAACCCTCTCCGACTGGCTGCTGGCGCGTTACATCGTCTGGAGAGAAAATGGGCTTTTCCGGTTTTGACATTCTGATCCCCGTACTGGTCATCCTGGTATTTCTGGTTCTGTTTGCCGGTGCAAAAACGGTACCCCAGGGCCATGCCTATACGGTCGAGCGCTTCGGACGGTATACGCGCACGCTGACGCCGGGCCTCAACATCATCATTCCCTTCATCGACCGCATCGGCGCCCGCATGAACATGATGGAGCAGGTGCTCGACGTCCCGACGCAGGAGGTCATCACCCGCGACAACGCCATTGTCGCCGTCGACGGCGTTGCCTTCTATCAGGTGCTGAACGCAGCGCAGGCCGCCTATCAGGTCGCCAATCTGGAAAACGCCATCCTGAACCTCACCATGACTAACATCCGCTCCGTCATGGGCTCGATGGACCTCGACGAACTCCTCTCCAACCGCGATGCGATCAACGAGCGTCTGCTGCGCATCGTCGATGAAGCAGCTCATCCGTGGGGCATCAAGGTCACGCGCGTCGAGATCAAGGACATCAATCCGCCAGCTAACCTCGTGGAATCAATGGCCCGCCAGATGATGGCGGAGCGCACGAAGCGTGCACAGATTCTCGAGGCCGAAGGTCTCAAGCAGGCGCAGATCCTCGAAGCCGAGGGCCGGCGCGAAGCCGCCTTCCGCGACGCCGAAGCGCGTGAACGTCAGGCCGAGGCAGAAGCCCGCGCGACGCAAGTTGTGTCACAGGCGATCGCCGAGGGTGACGTGCAGGCCATCAACTATTTCGTGGCGCAGAAGTACACGGAGGCCCTGGCGACCATCGGCTCCTCCAACAACAACAAAATCGTGCTGATGCCCTTCGAGGCGGCTTCGCTTATCGGTTCGCTCGGCGGCGTCGGCGCCATCGCCAAGGAAGTCTTCGGCAACGCGAATTCTGATGCGCCAGCTGCGCCTCGCCGTTCGACCGCCCGTCCGCCGGTCGTCACCCGTCCGACGGAGGAGTAAGGCGTAGCATGATCATCAGCACTCTCAGCGATCTGGGTGCCTGGAACTGGATGCTTCTCGGCGCCATCCTGCTGGCGCTGGAGATCATCATTCCCGGCGTCTTTCTGCTCTGGATCGGCATTGCAGCGCTCATCACCGGAGCGCTCTCCCTGCAGCTCTGGTCCATGGAGATCTGGTCTTGGCAAGTCCAGGTGATTGTCTTCCTGGTTCTGTCGCTGGTCTCGGTGGTCGTGGGAAAACGCTGGAGTGACCGGGCAGCAGCTCAAAGCACGGATGAGCCGCTCCTCAACATGCGCGCCGCGCAGCTGATCGGCCGGACGGCCGTACTCGATCATCCGATCCAGGAAGGGCGCGGACGCATCCGGCTTGACGATACCGTCTGGCGCGTCAGCGGGCCGGATCTGCCCGCTGGTTCAAGGGTAAAGGTTGTCTCGGTGCACGGCACCGAGCTGCACGTCGAGGCTGTTTAGCCCTTCGGCGTGACTCAGGCCGCGCCGATCCTGAGCAGATCGTGCAGGTGCACGATGCCCACGGGCTTCCCTGCTTCCACCACCATCAGTGCGGTGATGGACGATGAATTGACGATCTGCAGCGCGGCGGCTGCCAGCAGCGAAGGCTCGATCGTCTTCGGGTTGCGCGTCATCACTTCATCGACGGTCATTGCCAGGAGATCGCTGCTCATGTGACGGCGCAAGTCACCGTCAGTGATGATGCCGATCAGTTCCTGAGCGGGTCCGGTAATGCCGACGCAGCCAAAGCCTTTCCGCGAAATTTCGAGGATCGCATCGCTCATCGGCGTGCCGGAGGCAACGAGCGGCACTTCCTCGTCGCGGTGCATGATCTCGCCGATGCGGCGGAGGTTCGCGCCAAGCTGCCCGCCCGGATGAAAGGTGCGGAAATTGTCCGGCGTGAAGCCGCGAGCCTCAAGAAGCGCCACGGCCAGCGCGTCACCCACTACGAGCTGCAACAAGGTGGAGGTGGTAGGCGCCAGGTTGTGCGGGCATGCCTCGCGCACCTTCGGCAGGCCAAGAACAACCGTCGACTCGCGCGCCAGCGCAGACTGCTCGCCAGCCGTAAGCGCGATCAGCGGAATCGAGAAACGGCGCGCATAGGCGACGATGCCCTTCAGCTCCGCAGTTTCGCCAGACCAGGACAGCGCCAGGATCACATCGCCCGGCGTGATCATGCCGAGGTCGCCGTGGTTTGCTTCAACGGGATGAACGAAGAAGGACGGCGTTCCGGTCGAAGAGAGCGAGGCTGCGATCTTGGAGCCGATGTGGCCACTCTTGCCGACGCCCGTAACGATCACGCGTCCGGAGATCCCGGAGATGAGATCGACGGCCTCAGCAAAGGGCTTGGCAAGGCCGTTGCCCAAAGCATGTTCCAGCGCTGCAAGCGCTTCTTTTTCGGCTTCAAGGGTTCGGACGGCAGATGCGATGGCCGCAGCAGCGTCTGTCTTTTGGGTCGAATTGGTCAACATCTTCACGCGATTAGCGCTTTCACAGCGCCATGTCACGCCTTTCACGCAGGTGGGGCCAGGGTTTTTCCATCAATCTTGTATTAACCATGAAGCTTTACTGATTGGTTACCTGGATCATTACAGCCTTTCGTTGAAACGCTGAAATAAGCCAGGTGCCTGTTTTCCGCAGTTCCGGACGGAAATCCGGTTGCTAGTTTCCGGGAACTGCTCGTGGCGCCATGAGGCGCTGCCAAGGCTTGGTAGATGGCGTTTCGGGGTTATTATAACAGAGTTTCAGTGCTGTGCCTTCTGGCCGTAGCAGGCGCGCTGCCCGCTGCGGAATACGCTCTTGCCGAGGAGCTGGAACTGCGCGGAACGATAGCCGGCTCGCTGATCGGACACGGAGATCCAAAGCTGATCGATCTCATTGACACCGGTGCGATCGAAGATCCTTCCTATGAACCGGTCAGTTCGGCCGACCTCCCTGCCAGACCTGATTCCGGTTCCATGCTCGGCAGCGGCATCACTGTTTCCGCGAGCGAAAAGGGCGCAACGCCGCCTTCCCTGTCCACCAGCCCTCTCAGTGAGCGCACAAACCTGCGCGTCGGCACTGTTTCCGACCCGGCACGACGGCTTAACCAGCGCATTCAGCCCCTGCAGGGCGCAAAACTGCGTCGGGACGAGAACCCATATGCGCCGATGGGAATTCGAGCAGGCACGATCACCCTCTTCCCGACACTAGAGTCGGGCATCACGGCTACAACGAACGGCACCAGCAGCCCAGGCGGAGACAGTGCCGTTCTCTCGGAGACGCGACTGGAGCTGCGCGGAAACTCTGACTGGTCGCGCCATCGTCTCGAATTCGGCGGCAATCTCGATTACCAAAATGCCCTTTCTGGTGATGTGGAGCCCGAGCTCAGGGGCGGGGCAGACGCTTCGCTGCGGCTCGACATCAACCACTCGCTCGCCGCTACCGCGAGCCTCGGCTATGCGGCGGAGCGCGAATCCCTCAACTCTCCGCTCGCCGTTGCAGGCGTGGACCGTCAGCCGTTGAAGCATCAACTGACGGCAGCCCTGGCGTTGGAAAGGGGTCTGGGACCGCTGCGGCTCACCGTCGCCGGAGAGGTATTGCGCGAGACCTATGACGCAGCACGGCTCTCCGACGGGACGGAAATCTCCCAGTCAGACCGTGATTCCACACTGGCGCTCGCCCGGCTGCGGGTCGGCTATGAGGTTTCCCCTGCCTTCCTGCCCTTCGTTGAAGTAGAGGCCGGACGGCGCATCTACGACGAAGATTTGGACAGTGCCGGCTACGATCGCTCTGCCAAGCGTTTCGGAGCCCGGGCCGGCGTCGTCACCGACATCGCCGAGAAGCTCGCGGGCGAAGTCTCGATCGGCTGGATCTCCGAGGATTTTGACGATTCGCGGCTGCGCAGGCTATCGGGGCTGGCGCTTGCCGCCTCCCTCCAGTGGTCACCGATCCGTGGGACGAACGTCTTCCTTGATGCGTCCACCACGGTGGAAGGTGGCTCGGGGGCTGACAGCGGCTCGATCCTGCATGCGGCAGCGCTTCGCGTCGAGCGCCAGCTGCGCTCCAACCTGACGGGCGATCTGCGCGTTGGAGCAGAGTGGCGCGACTTTGATGCCGGTGGCCATGACCTGACGCTGCGTGGTCAGGCGAGCCTCACCTGGTGGCTGAACCGCTATGCGGCGCTTGTCGCGCGGCTGGGTCACGAGAAGCGCTCAAGCAGCGATCCGTCACGCGAATATGACGCCACAAGCGTCTATGTCGGGATGAAGTTCCAGAGGTAAGAGGCGCGGGCTTCACCCGCGCCAGCTCTGCGTCAAAGCTTGCCGATCATCTCGCGCAGCTCGCGCTCGATGTGCGGACGCATCTCACTGTTCTGGAGCGAGAAGGCCAGGTTTGCCAGCACGAAGCCCTCCGGCGAGCCGCAGTCGTAGGTATGGCCGCGGAAAATGTGCGCGTAGAACGGCTGGTCCTTGTGAAGACGCAGCATGGCGTCCGTCAGCTGGATTTCGTCTCCCGCGCCCTTTTCCTGGTGCTCCAGGAGTTCAAAGATCTCCGGCTGCAGGATGTAGCGGCCAGCGATGTAGAAATTCGACGGCGCGTTCTCAGGCTTCGGCTTCTCGACCATGGACGTGATCTGGAAACCCGTGTGGGTTTCCTCGCCCTTGCCGACAATACCGTACTTGTAGGTCTCGGACGGGTCGCATTCTTCAACGGCCAGGACGTTGCCACCCGTGTCCTCGTAGAACTGTACCATTTCCTTGAGGCAGCCCGGCTCGGACTGCATGATCATGTCAGGGAGCAGCAGCGCGAAAGGTTCGTCGGCCACCAGTTCACGGGCGCACCATACGGCATGGCCAAGGCCAAGCGGAACCTGCTGGCGCGTGTAGCTCGTCTGGCCCGGCTTCGGCTGCATTGCCTCAAGCCGCTCCAGAATCTCGGTCTTGCCGCGACGCTGCAGCGTTTCATACAGCTCCACCTGTACGTCGAAGTGGTCTTCGATGGCGGTCTTGTTGCGACCCGTCACGAAGATGAAGTGTTCGATCCCAGCTTCACGTGCCTCGTCCACCACGTATTGGATCACCGGTCTGTCGACAACCGTCAGCATCTCCTTCGGCAATGCCTTGGTTGCTGGCAGGAACCGTGTGCCCAGCCCCGCCACGGGAAACACAGCCTTGCGGATCTTCTTCATAAACTCATATCCCCTAAAAAAAGCGCCTCGGAACAGAATGCGCAGAGCGTCAATCCGGATCCAACCTAAGAGTAAAAAAGACGTCAATTTGTTGGTGGCGCTTATATGGTAAACTATTTCTAAACCGCAATCGGCGAAGAAGGTGGCTTGTTTGTTATGGAGGTAGTGATGTTTGCCCAGAGAGCTCGCAAGGCCCTCACAGCATGCAGGCTTTCCCTCGCCGCAATTCTGATCGCCGTCAGCACAAGCCATGCAATGGCAGACGCAGGATTCCAGCGCTGGATTGCCGAATTCCGCCAGGTAGCACTTCAGAACGGGATCTCCCCAGCCACCTATGACCGAGCCTTCCGTGGCGTGACCGCTCCCGATCCGGAAGTTCTCGAAAAAGCGCGCTATCAACCGGAATTTCGTGCGGCACCCTGGGAATATTTCGACAATCGCGTGAATGAGCTCACCGTCGCCAACGGTCGCCGCATGGCCCAGCAACTGAGGCCGTGGCTCGACCGGATCGAAAGCCAGTTCGGCGTCAGCCGCTATATCCTGCTCGCGATCTGGTCGATGGAATCGAACTATGGCGAGATCCTCAAGAACGAGAAGGTGATGCGCAGCGTTCCACGCTCGCTGGCCACCCTTGCCTATGGCGATCCGAAGCGCGCCAAGTTCGCTCGGACACAGCTGCTTGCCGCACTCAAGATCCTGCAGACCGGCGACATCGATGTTGGCCATTTGTCCGGATCGTGGGCCGGCGCAATGGGGCACACGCAGTTCATCCCGACCAGCTACCAGGCCTATGCCGTGGACATGGATCGAGATGGCCGCCGCGATATCTGGAACTCGGTGCCCGACGCCCTTGCGACCGCTGCCAACCTTCTCCGGAAGAACGGATGGCGCTCCAGCGAAACCTGGGGTTACGAGGTCGTGCTGCCTGAAGGCCGCAAGTTCCCGTCCGGCTCCATGCCGCTCAACAAGTGGGCTTCCATCGGCGTCGTCCGTGCTAACGGCAAGCCGTTCCCGCGCGGTGGCGACAATGCCGAGTTGAAGGTACCGGACGGCCGCGCCGGACCCGCCTTCCTCATGACCAAGAACTTCTTCGTCCTGAAGCGCTACAACAACGCCGACACTTATGCTCTGGCGGTTGGATTGCTGGCCGATGCGATCGCCGGCCACGGTGGCCTCGTTCGGGACTGGAATCGTCCGTTCGAACGTCTATCCATGACGGAAACGCAGGAACTGCAGCAGCGTCTTGGAGCCCTCGGCTATTACAGCGGACCGGTCGACGGGAAGATCGGCAGTGGCTCCCGCGATGCCATCCGGGCTTTCCAGCAGCGGCTGGGCGTTGCACCGGACGGTCATCCGTCTAAAGATGTCCTGCGCAGACTGAGGGGACAGTAGGAACGTGCAATGGCCACAACGCACCGCCTGAACGGATCATCTTTGCAGAAGACCATGGCGGTTGTGGCCGTTGCCCTATGCCTCACCCCCGTAGCAGCTGACTTTACGCCTGCTTCCGCCCAGGAAGTCATCCGCCGCCAGAACTTCTTTGAACGCCTGTTCGGGCGGCGGACTCCTCCCCCGGCTGTGGTGGAACCGCAACGGGTTCCACGGCAGCAGAGACGGGCACCACGCAAGAGGCAGCAATCGCAGCAGCCAAGCCGAGCCGGCAGGCAGCAGGCTGCTCCCGCTCCCGCACCAAGTCCTGCGGTCGAGAAGCTCCCCAATGCGAAAACCGTGCTCGTGGTTGGCGACTTTCTCGCCGGCGGTGTGGCTGGAGGACTTTCGGCTGCCTATGAAATGTCGCCTGGCACCCGCGTCGAAGACCGCAGCAACGGGTCTTCCGGTTTCGTCCGCAACGATTATTACGACTGGAACGGGTCGATCACACCCATCATTGCCGAGGTCGACCCTGCCGCCATCGTCGTGATGATCGGCTCCAACGACCGCCAGCAGATTTCCGTCCATGGCGAGACGCTCCGCCCGCAGACCGAACAGTGGACGGAGGAATACACGAAGCGCGTGACGGAATTCGCGGAAACGCTCAAGAAGAGCAACAAGCCCTTCCTCTGGGTGGGGCTGCCGCCCTTCAAATCGCCGGCGATGACGTCCGACATGCTCGCTTTCAACGACATCCAGAAGACCGCCGTAGAGGCCGCTGGTGGTACGTTCATCGACATCTGGGATGGTTTTGTAGACGAGAACGGCGCCTTTACCTCCACCGGGCCGGACATGAACGGTCAACCGGTGCGCCTTCGTTCGAGCGACGGAATCAACCTGACGCGGGAAGCCCGGCGCAAGATCGCGTTTTATCTCGAAAAGCCACTGAACCAGATCCTGGGTCCCGCCGCTTTGCCGTCCGTCACGCCCGAGACGGTCGCGTTGCCTGGCAGCGTGCTGCCGCAGATCGAACCGGAGCCTGCGCCGAAGGATCTGACGCGGACGGGGCCGATCTCTCTGTCCGGTCCTTCCTTGAACTCCAGCGGCATGCTTCTAGGCAACCAGCAACAGACGGTGCCATCTGCAGCGTCCAATCTGTTCAAACCGCAGCCAGGACGCGCGGATTATCGCCTGCAGGCCAAACCGAAAAAGGAAGAGGCCGGCAGCAAGGATGCTCCGGCCTCTGAATAGTTTCCGTCGTACGGCTGATTAACGCGGCAGCACGGTGCTGCCCATCAGGTACTCGTCGATCGCACGAGCGGCCTGGCGGCCTTCGCGGATTGCCCAGACAACCAGCGACTGACCACGGCGCACGTCACCGGCTGCGAAGAGCTTGTCGACGTTCGTCCGATAGTCGAGATCGTTGGCCACGACGTTGGTCGAGTTGCGGCGGTCAACGGTGATGTTGAGCTTGCCTTCCAGCTCGGACAGAACGCCCGTCGGGGTCGGTCCGGCAAAGCCGATCGCGATGAAGGCGAGATCAGCCTTGATTGTGAACTCCGTGCCGGCGATCGGCTTGCGGCTCTCGTCAACCTGGCAGCACTTCACGCCGGTCAGCTTGCCGTTTTCGCCTACGAACTCAAGGGTCGCAACCTGGAACTCGCGCTGTGCGCCTTCGGCCTGGCTGGATGACGTACGCATCTTGGTAGCCCAGTAAGGCCACACGGTGAGCTTGTCTTCCTTCTCCGGCGGACGCGGACGGATGTCGAGCTGCGTAACGCGAACCGCACCCTGGCGGAACGCGGTGCCGACACAGTCAGAGGCTGTGTCACCGCCACCCACAACCACAACGTGCTGGCCTGCAGCCGAAAGCGGCTCGGACGCCCAGGCGACCGAATCGATGTTCTCGCCACCATTGCGGCGGTTCTGCTGAACCAGGTAAGGCATCGCGTCGAAAACACCATGCAGCTCTACGCCCGGAATGCCCGCGGGGCGGGGCTTCTCGGAGCCGCCGCAGTAGAGCACAGCGTCGTACTCAACCAGAAGCTCTTCAACCGGCTTGTCGATGCCGACGTTCACGCCACAATGGAACGTAACGCCCTCGCCTTCCAGCTGGGCAACGCGGCGGTCGACGTGGATCTTTTCGATCTTGAAGTCCGGGATGCCGTAGCGCATCAGGCCACCCGGCCTGCTCTCACGCTCGTAGACATGAACCTCGTGGCCGGTACGGGCGAGCTGCTGGGCAGCCGCCATGCCGGACGGGCCGGAGCCGATGATCGCAATGCGCTTGTCCGTCTTCACGGGAGCGGGAACCGGCTTCATGTAGCCAAGCTCCCAGGCCTTGTCGCCGATCGCCTGCTCAATGCTCTTGATCGTGACAGGCATGTCTTCCAGGTTCAGCGTGCAAGCCTCTTCGCATGGAGCCGGGCAGATGCGGCCGGTCCATTCCGGGAAGTTGTTGGTCGTGTGCAGGTTGCGGATCGCCTCTTCCCAGTCACCCTGGTAGACCAGATCGTTCCAGTCCGGGATCTGGTTGTGAACCGGGCAACCGGTCGGGCCATGGCAGAAGGGGATGCCGCAGTCCATGCAGCGTGCCGCCTGCTTGGTGACTTCCTGCTCCGACATCGGCAGGACGAATTCGCGGAAATGCCTGATGCGGTCCGCTGCCGGCTGGTACTTGTTCTCCTGCCGGTCGATCTCGAGAAAACCTGTTACCTTACCCATATCCGTTCCTCGCTCCCCTGAGCCTTAAGGCCGGGGCACCTTCGGAGTTCGTGTGGTGAACTCCGGGGGAAAATCTCGCTTCGATGAGGGGCCGTCTTTTTTTTACGGCCCGGATTTACATCAGCTTCAGGCGGCTTTGCCTGCCTGACGGTTGCGTTCCATCTCTTCGAGCGCGCGGCGGTATTCAACCGGCATCACCTTGCGGAACTTTGCCCGGTACTCAGGCCAGTTGTCCAGGATGGTACGAGCCCGCTCGGATCCGGTGAACCGGTAGTGGTTCGAGATCAGGTGAGCCAACCGCTCCTCGTCGTGGCGGGTCATGTCACCGGACACGTCCACCCGACCCATGTGGGCAAGGTCGCCGCCATGGTGGTGCAGTTTCTCGAGGATGTCATCCTCTTCCGGAACAGGTTCCAGGTCGACCATGGCCATGTTGCAGCGCTTGGCGAAATCGCCTTCCTCGTCGAGCACGTAAGCCACGCCGCCGGACATGCCTGCCGCGAAGTTGCGGCCGGTCTTGCCGAGGATCACCACGAGGCCGCCGGTCATGTATTCGCAACCGTGGTCGCCCACGCCTTCAACAACCGCGACGGCACCGGAGTTACGGACGGCGAAGCGCTCGCCTGCAACACCGCGGAAGTAGCACTCACCCTCGATCGCACCGTAGAGAACGGTATTGCCAACGATGATCGACTCTTCCGGCACAACCTTCGAGTTCTCCGGCGGACGGATGACGATGCGGCCACCGGACAGACCTTTGCCGACGTAGTCGTTGCCGTCGCCCTGCAGCTCGAAGGACACGCCGCGGGCCAGGAAGGCGCCGAAGGACTGGCCAGCCGTGCCGGTGAACTTCACCTGGATGGTGTCGTCCGGCAGACCCTTGTGGCCGAAGCGCTTGGCAACTTCACCGGACAGCATCGCACCAGCCGAACGGTCGGTGTTGTGGATGTCGATATCGATCGTCACCGGCTCCTTGTTCTCCAGAGCGGGCTGTGCGGCTGCAATCAACTTGCGATCCAGCACATCCACGATCGGATGCTCCTGGCGCTCGGTCCAGCGGATCTCATTCGGCTGCGCCTCCGGCTTGTAGAAGACGCGCTCGAAGTCGAGGCCGCGAGCCTTCCAGTGCTCGATCAGCGTGCGCTTCTCGAGCAGGTCGGACTGGCCGATGATCTCGTCTATGTTGCGGTAGCCCATCTCTGCCAGGATCTGGCGCACTTCTTCCGCAACGTAGAAGAAGTAGTTGATGACGTGCTCCGGCGTACCCTTGAAGCGCTTGCGCAGAACCGGATCCTGCGTTGCCACACCAACCGGGCAGGTGTTCAGATGGCACTTGCGCATCATGATACAGCCAGCCGCGATCAGCGGAGCGGTCGAGAAGCCGAACTCATCGGCACCGAGCAGCGCGCCGATGACGACGTCGCGGCCCGTACGCAGACCACCGTCGACCTGCAGCGCGATGCGGCTGCGCAGACCGTTGAGCACCAGCGTCTGGTGGGTTTCGGCAAGACCGATTTCCCACGGGCTGCCGGCATGCTTCAGCGAAGTGAGCGGAGACGCACCCGTGCCGCCATCATAACCGGAGATGGTGATGTGGTCGGCGCGCGCCTTCGCAACACCGGCTGCAACCGTGCCGACGCCCACTTCAGCCACCAGCTTGACGGAGACGTCTGCTGCCGGATTGACGTTCTTCAGGTCGTAGATCAGCTGAGCCAGATCTTCGATCGAGTAGATGTCGTGGTGCGGGGGCGGCGAGATGAGGCCAACGCCCGGCGTTGAGTGACGGGTCTTGGCGATGGTCGCATCAACCTTGTGACCCGGGAGCTGACCGCCTTCGCCGGGCTTCGCGCCCTGAGCGACCTTGATCTGCATCATGTCGGAGTTGACGAGGTATTCCGCCGTCACGCCGAAGCGTCCGCTCGCCACCTGCTTGATGGCAGAACGCTCCGGGTTCGGAGAACCGTCGCGCAGCGGCAGGAAGCGATCCGGCTCCTCACCGCCCTCGCCCGTGTTCGACTTGCCGCCGATCGCGTTCATGGCGCGGGCGAGCGTCGTGTGGGCCTCGCGGCTGATCGAGCCGAAGGACATCGCACCGGTGGAGAAGCGCTTCACGATTTCGGAAGCGGGCTCCACTTCGTCGATCGGAACGGGCTTGCGGCCGGTCTCTTCGGCAAGCTTGATGCTGAAGAGGCTGCGGATCGTCTTCTGCTTCGCGCTCTCGCCGTCGACGAGGCTCGAGAACTCCTTGAAGGTCGACCAGGACTTGCGGCGCACCGCATGCTGCAGCGTTGCCACGGCATCCGGGGTCCACGCATGGTCTTCACCGCGCTGGCGGTACTGGTAGTCACCACCGACTTCGAGGGAGGACTTCAGAAGCGGATCATTTCCGAACGCGCGGGTGTGACGCTCGACGGTCTCGCGGGCGATTTCCTCGAGGCCCACGCCTTCGATGCTGGTCGCCGTGCCGGTGAAGTACTTCTCGACGAAGTCAGAGCGCAGGCCAACCGCGTCGAAGATCTGCGCGCCGCAGTAGGACTGGTAGGTCGAGATGCCCATCTTGGACATGACCTTGAGGATGCCCTTGCCAATCGACTTGATGTAGCGGGTGACAACCTCTTCCGCGCTGACTTCAGCCGGGAATGCGCCCTTGCGGTGCATGTCGGTGAGCGTGTCAAAGGCGAGGTATGGGTTGATCGCTTCGGCGCCGTAGCCGGCAAGGCAGCAGAAATGATGCACTTCGCGGGGCTCGCCGGATTCAACCACCAGACCAACCGAGGTACGCAGGCCCTTGCGGATCAGGTGATGGTGAACGGCAGCCGTCGCCAGCAGGGTCGGAATGTCGATGCGGTCCGGTCCGATCTGACGGTCGGACAGGATGATGATGTTGTAACCACCAGCAACAGCCGCCTCGGCGCGATCACAGATGCGCTCGATCGCAGCTTCCATACCCTCGGCGCCTTCGTTGGCCGAGTATGTGATGTCGATGGTCTTGGTGTCGAAGCGCTCTTCAGTGTGGCCGATCGAACGGATCTTTTCCAGATCCGCGTTGGTCAGGATCGGCTGACGCACCTCAAGACGCTTGCGGCGGGACGTGCCGACGAGGTCGAAGATGTTGGGGCGCGGGCCGATGAACGACACGAGGCTCATCACCAGCTCTTCGCGGATCGGATCGATCGGCGGGTTGGTGACCTGCGCGAAGTTCTGCTTGAAGTAGTGGTAGAGGATCTTCGGCTTGTCCGACATGGCCGCGATCGGCGTGTCGGTACCCATGGAGCCAACGGCTTCCTGGCCGGTGGTCGCCATCGGCGCCATCAGGATCTTCAGGTCTTCCTGGCTGTAGCCGAATGCCTGCTGGCGATCGAGCAACGACACGTCCCTGCGCAGATCGCGAGCCTCAACCGGCTTCAGTTCCTCGAGGATCAGCTGGGTGTTCTCCAGCCACTTCTTGTAAGGGTGCTTCTTCGCGATGCCAGACTTCACCTCTTCGTCAGAGATGATGCGGCCCTGCTCCAGGTCGATGAGCAGCATGCGGCCCGGCTGGAGACGCCACTTCTTGACGATCTTCTCTTCCGGAACGGAGAAAGCGCCGGCTTCCGAAGCCAGAATGACGCGGTCGTCATCGGTGACGACGTAGCGGGCCGGACGCAGGCCGTTACGGTCGAGCGTCGCGCCGATCTGGCGACCATCGGTGAAGGCAACGGCAGCAGGACCATCCCACGGTTCCATGAGCGCGGCGTGGTACTCATAGAAGGCCTTGCGGTCGTCATCCATGAGCTTGTTGCCGGCCCAGGCTTCCGGGATCAGCATCATCATCGCATGAGCGAGGCTGTAGCCGCCCTGGTAGAGGAACTCGAGCGCGTTGTCGAAGCAGGCGGTGTCGGACTGGCCTTCGTAGGAGATCGGCCAGAGCTTGGAGATGTCCGTGCCGAACAGCTCGGAGTCGACCGATGCCTGGCGGGCAGCCATCCAGTTGACGTTGCCGCGCAGCGTGTTGATCTCACCGTTGTGCGCAACCATGCGGTACGGGTGCGCCAGCTTCCACGACGGGAAGGTGTTGGTGGAGAAGCGCTGGTGGACGAGGATCAGCGCGGACTCGATGCGCGGATCTCGCAGGTCCTTGTAGTAGGAGCCGACCTGGTAGGCGAGGAACATGCCCTTGTAGACGATCGTCCGCGAGGACATGGACACGCAGTAGGCGCCCACATCACGGTTGCCGTGATGCGAGTAGAGACGACCGGAGATCACCTTTCGCAGGATATAGAGGCTACGCTCATATTCCTCGTCGCTCAGGCCTTCCGGACGGTTGAAGAAAATCTGCTGATGATAAGGCTCGGAGGCCGCAATGTCGGGAGCCTTGGACAGCGAGGAATTGTCGACCGGAACATCGCGGATGCCGAGGACGGTAAAGCCCTCCGACTGGCTCGCGTCCTGGATGACCTGCAGTACGAACTCGCGGTCTTCCTCAGCCTTGGGCATGAAGAAGTGAGCCACTGCATACTGGCCGACCGCGGGCAGCTCGACGCCGAGCTTTGCCATTTCCTCGCGATAAAGGCGGTCCGGAATCTGGATCATGACGCCAGCGCCGTCACCCATGAGCGGGTCGGCACCGACAGCACCACGGTGCGTCAGGTTCTCGAGCATCGCCAGGCCGTCCTGGACGATCTGGAAGCTCTTGACGTTCTTCATCTGCGCAATGAAGCCGACGCCGCAGGCATCTCGCTCATTTCGCGGATCATAAAGGCCTTGAGGATCCGGGAGCCCCCGGGTCACCGAGGTGCGTTTGAGGACGGCGGCCTGCGAGCTGGCAGCGGGCACAATTCCTGCAGAAAGTCTCTGCTCCGTCATCTTTACACTCCACGTTTTGGCCCCATTATTTTCAGGGGTCAGGTCACCTTCCCGGAGAACTGTCTGTTCGGTCCGGCCTTTCAAGTGGTCTCATTTCACTAGATGCGAAAGAGCCCGTAACCACACAGATGGTACTGCTCTTTCTGAGGCCGCGCATTAGAGGAATTCTCATGCGCCACCCGACCCATGCATTCTGGGTTGCATGAGTCGCAAACAGCGTTTGCCAACCATATCCGCGCGCAGCGGAAAATAAGACAGCAGTGCTGTCCTATTTGCGGCATCTTTGACAGAATTTTTCCGGCTGCACAAGTCGGTAGTTCAAAAAAATACAGAAGCTCCCGCAACAAAATTACCGGCCCTCATCACGAAGTGTAACTTTCATGCGCGAACCATGTGTTACCCAGACCGAAAGCTGCTCGCGTCGAAACAGCTTGCATCCTAATCCCCAGCGAGCAAATTGAGGCACCACCAAAGAGGACTGCCAATGAACTTCTCATCAGACAACTGGGCAGGTGCCCACCCGGCAATTTGCGAGGCACTGACAGCGCATGCAGGCGGTTTCGCAACTGCCTATGGCGCAAGTGCGCTCGATCACCAGGTGGAACAGCGCTTCAGCGAGATCTTCGAGCGCGAGGTCGCCGTCTTCTTCGTCGCGACCGGTACTGCCGCCAACTCGCTTTCGATGGCGCTGCTCAACCGTCCGGGCGGCGTTATCCTGGCCCACACCAAAGCTCACATGATCGAGGATGAAGGCGGCGCGGTGGAGTTCCTGACCGCCGGCGCCCGTCTCCACGGCGTGGAAGGCCCCATGGGCCGCATGGATCCGGACAATCTGGAACGCGCGATCAGGCTCTTCCCGGCGGAGTTCATCCACCATGGACAGCCGATGGCTGTTTCGATCACCCAGTCGACGGAGATCGGAACGGTCTATTCGCTTGAGGAGATCGAAAGGATTTCCGCTATCGCCAAGGCGCATGACCTGCCGTTGCATATGGACGGCGCGCGGTTTGCCAACGCGCTTGTGTCGCTCAACACGACGCCTGCGGAAATGACCTGGAAGCGCGGTGTGGACATCGTCTCGTTCGGCGGCACGAAGAACGGTTGCTGGTGCGCCGAAGCGATTGTCGTCATGGATCCGGCCAAAGCGCGCGACATGCCATATATAAGGAAGCGATCCGCACACCTGTTTTCCAAGTCGCGCTTCATCGCCGCGCAGTTTGACGCCTATCTGCGGGACGACCTGTGGCTGAACACCGCCCGCCACTCCAATGCCATGGCTCAGGAACTGGCGCACGTGTTCCGCGTCTCCGAGAACGCGCGCCTCGGATGGTCGCCGGACGCGAACGAGGTGTTCCCGATCATCCGCAAGGATGTTGCGGCGAAGCTCGAAAAGGCCGGCGTGAACTTCTATTCCTGGAACCCTCCGGCAGACCTTACGCTCGAGCCCGATGAGGAGCTTTACCGGTTTGTGACCTCCTTCGCGACAAGGGAAGAAGACATCACCACCATCCGCCAGCTGCTGGACAAGTAACATCCACAAATGCAAATGGCGGCGCAAAAGCGCCGCCATCCACTCAGTACTCTGGCTATCCGTCGGTTAGTTGACCGTGGTCGCCTCAATCTGCTTGGTGCCGCTGCCGGCACGGGTAATCTCGATGCGGCGGGGCTTCTGATCCTCCGGCACGTTGCGCACCAGATCGATGTGAAGCAGACCGTCCTTAAGCGTCGCGCCCTTTACTTCGACATGGTCGGCAAGCTGGAAGCGTCGCTCGAAGCTGCGCGAAGCGATGCCGCGATAGAGGATCTCGGCGCTGTCATCGCTTTCCTGTTCCTCAGACTTGCTGCCCTTGATCGAAAGCTGGTTGCGGTGGGCCTCGATCGAAATGTCGTCTTCAGAGAAGCCGGCGACGGCCATCGAGATACGATAGGCGTCCTCACCGGTACGCTCTATATTGTAGGGCGGATATGACTGGGTGGTCTCCAACGAGGTTCGACCGTCCAGCAACGAGAAGAGCCGGTCAAAACCTACCGTGGACCTGTAGAGAGGTGAAAAATCAACAGAACGCATGGTCTGTTCTCCTTTGAGCAACATTTGCGTTGATCATTCCAAGAACCCCATCTGGGCATTCTTTGCATGACCGCGGCCCCATCTTGGCTGCCGCAGGAAACATTTGGGAATGCGCTTCCCGCCTTTCAAGACCTCTCCATATGCTCAAGATGAAGGCAGGATGAACGCGGCTTTCGGCTTCCGTTCATCTCGCCCGCGCTAGTCTTTCCACACGCTTCGGGCAGCTGTCCTGTCCCTTCCAGATGTCCTGAAGCCTTTGGGGATGGCCCGGCCATCCCCAACACTCTTTTCCCAGCTCTATAAAGCCTTTGCTTTTCCCAACCTCGATAAGAGACAATGCATGACCGGCATCGGAGACCATGCATTCATGAGCCTGCGCAGTACTGAAGGAAACCCGATCCCCGAGGGCATAATCTCTGACTTCATGACCGCGAAGGACGGGCTTTCGATCCGCTACGCCCGCACGACGAATCATGGAGCGCACGGGACGGTGGTTCTGCTGCAGGGCCGCAACGAATCAATCGAGAAATATCTGGAAACGATGGTCGATCTGCAGGCCATGGGATTCTCCAGCGTCACCTTCGATTGGCGAGGACAGGGTGACTCGGACCGGCTGTTGCGCAATTCAACTGCGGGGCACATCAAGAGCTTCGACGCCTATGTTCGCGACCTCGACCAGTTCTTCCACGACGTGGTGCTTCCGGACTGCAGGCCGCCCTACTCCATCCTCGCCCATTCAATGGGTGGGCTCGTGGCGTTGCTCGCCTCGCCGCTGCTTACGAACCGCATCAAGCGCATGGTTTTCCTCGCGCCGCTGATCGAACTCAATGAACACATGCCTCAGGAACGTATCCGGTTGATCTCCAGCGTCTGGTGCCTGCTTGGCCTTGGCGCGCGCCACCTCCCTGGAACACGTTACCGGGGACAGCTGCGCAATTTTGCCGGCAACCAGGCCACTCACGACCAGCGCCGCTTCGCCCGCAATCTGGAAATTGCGGAGACTCACCCGGACCTCACCGTCGGTGGTCCATCGGCTGCCTGGGTGCGCGCTGCATGCGAAGCCATGCGCCAGGTGAGCCGACCGGAATTCATGGCGGCCAACCGGCTCCCGATCCTTTTCCTGGCTGCGGGCTCCGATGCGGTCGTCTCCAGCTCTGGCATCGAGCGCTATGCTCGACGCATCCGCTCTGGCCATTGCCTCACCATCGACGGGGCAAGACACGAGCTGCTTCAGGAGGCGGACATCTACCGCGAACAGGCGCTGGCCGCCTTCAAGGCCTTCGTGGCAGGGCGAAAATCGGATTCCTCGCCCGACGATGCCCCAATGGACGAGCCTTCGCTGTAAGAGACGGGTTATCCCGCCAGCAAGGCGAGCGCTTCAGCGTGAAGTTCCGGCGTGGCGGCTGCGATGATGTCGCCGCCCAGCTCCGGCCGTTCGCCCGACCAGGTCGTGATGATCCCACCGGCCTGCTCAATGATCGGGATCAGCGCCACGATGTCATAGGAATTCAGCCCGCTCTCGATCACCAGGTCCACATTTCCGGCGGCGAGCTGGGCATAGGCGTAGCAATCCGTGCCATAGCGCGCCAGACGGACGGCAGCCTCGACGCGATTGTAGAGCGGACGGCGCGTTTCATCGAAGAGCGACGGGCTCGTCGTGCAGAGCGTCGCCTCCGCCAGCGTTGCCGAACGGCGCACCGCCAACCGGCGCTGCCCGTCCGGACCTTCATAGCTTGCGCCATTGCCATCGGCATAGAAGAGCTCACCGGTAAAGGGCTGCGCCATCATGCCGGCCACCGCCCGGCCATCGACCGTCAGCCCCACAAGGGTGCCCCAGAGCGGGAGGCCACAGATGAACGAGCGCGTGCCGTCGATCGGATCGATCACCCAGTTGTAGCGGCTGTCAGACTGTTCGGTGCCAAATTCCTCGCCCACAATGCCATGATCCGGAAATTCAGCCGTGATGATCGCGCGGATCGCCTGCTCCGCTGCACGATCGGCCTCGGTTACGGGATCGAACCCCGTTTGATACTTGTTGATGACATCCCCACCCTTGCGGAATCGCGGCAGGGTTTCAGCCGCGGCTGCAGCGGCCAGGCGGCGGAAAAACTCTGGAGACGGGGATGCGGCCATTCCTGGAACCTCTGCTGAAATCGATTTCTATCTTTGCCAAGTAACAAGGTGCGTGCGTTTACAGCAAGTACCCCTACGTGGAACAAATTCCGCTTGACATTTGTGCAGCGCAGCATAAATTAGAACTCGGATAGTTTCTATCCAGCCCTTACGGGCGTTTCCTCCCTAGACTTACGACCGCATCAACGATGCGGTCTTTTTTTTGCGGCTCAGGCAGCCCGATTTTTGTGCAGTGCAGCGTCAATTACTCGGCCGCGAGCGGCACGTCCGGCAGGAAGCTGCGGGAGATCGCCACGAAATCCCTCATGAACTCGGACAGGTCCTCGCGCAACGCCGAGAACCCATCAGAAGGCTCCAGCGTCTGGTCGTCCAGATAAAGACCGCGGTTCACCTCGATCTGCAGCGCGTGGATGTTTTGCATCGGGCGCCCGTAATGCTCCGTGATAAAACCGCCGGCATATGGCCGGTTCTGCTCCACCGCGTAACCCTTGGCGCTCAGGAGCGAAATCGCGAGCCGCGTAAACTCTCCGAACGCCGACGTCCCATACCGATCGCCGATGATGATATCGGGGCGGATGTCGCCCTGCGCAACGCGGATATTCTTCGGCATGGAGTGGCAGTCGACCAGAATGGCGTGGCCGAATCTCGCCCTCGTCTGGTGCAGCAGCTCTCGCAGGGTCGCATGATAAGGCATGTAGAACTGCTCGATGCGCGACATGGCCTCTGCGACCGGCAGCCGCTGCTCGTAGATATCCATCCCGTCGGCGACCAGCTTGGGCAGTGTGCCGAGGCCGCCCGCGACGCGCGGTGAATGGATATTGGCGAAAGGCGGTACCCGTTCGCAGAACATGCGGGGATCGAGCTCCCACGGCTCGCGGTTCGCGTCGAGATAGGCGCGCGGAAAGTTGGCGCAAAGAAACGCGGCTCCCAGATGTACAGAACCGGCGAAGAGCTCATCCACGTAACAATCCTCGGAACGGCGGATCGACAGCGAATCCAGCCGGCTCATCGCCAGGAAGCGCGGAGGGTAATGGCGGCCGCTGTGAGGGGAGTTGAACACGAACGGAATTGTCTGCCCGTTCTGGCCGACAAACATTTCAAAAGGAGGGACTTCCGAGAAGTCCGCGCTCGCGCTCATGAACTCGCCCAAAATCCTATCGCCATCTCGCAGCCTGCCATTGTGACCAGGCCTTGTCCAGAATTGAATTGACCTTCAAACGGCCAACATTCACTTGATCTTTACCGTATCGGAATCATATAGCCTATGCCTTCAGGGCAGGGTTCATAACAAATATCGGGTTGGTTTTCGGAAGCAGTGATGGCACGAATTCTCCTTGCGGAAGACGATGAGGATATGCGGCGGTTCCTCGTCAAGGCGCTGGAGCGCGCTGGCTATGAAGTCGTTGATTTTGATAATGGCGCGGACGCCTATGGACGGTTGCGCGAAGAGCCCTTCTCCCTCCTTCTGACCGACATCGTCATGCCGGAGATGGATGGAATCGAGCTGGCACGCCGAGCGAGCGAGATCGATCCCGACCTCAAGATCATGTTCATCACCGGATTCGCCGCCGTTGCGCTGAACCCGGATTCGAACGCGCCGCGGGATGCAAAGATCCTTTCAAAGCCGTTCCACCTGCGCGAGCTGGTGAACGAGGTCGAGAAACTGCTGCAGGCTGCTTGAGCCATACCAGCAATCCACAGGCTTGAAACGTCTCAAGCCTTTGATTTTACGCAATTTCTGAGGAACATTCAGTAGCCCCTCCCCGAAAATTGCAGGAAAAGTTGTCTGCGACAACTTTGGACTCTTGACGGTCCGCGCGAATAATGGTCTATGCGCGGACATCGGATGGGCGTGTAGCTCAGCGGGAGAGCACTACGTTGACATCGTAGGGGTCACAGGTTCAATCCCTGTCACGCCCACCATCCGAATTCCCAGCTTCCTGAATAGCTTAGCCGTCCCAGCCAGTGGTCGCCTTGGGCTCAGCGCTCACCTCTTTTCAGAGTTTCGCAAACCTACGCAAAACGGCACCGCTGCACGGAAAACCGGTGTCCCCTTTTCCCGCTCTAGGAGACAAGTCTCCTGCGATCAGCCCGATGCACAACCCAGGCCAGAGTGACGCTGATGACCATGGTGATGAAGAACGTCATCGGGCAGCAATCACGCCGCCCCATCTCCGGGCAAAACACTTTCATTACACTGGAATAGCGCGCTGTTAGAGCCCATATGTCGCTCCGATAACAAAGCGAGTCGACGTTATATGGCACTAAAACAAAAGGGAGCCTATTGCTCCAACTGCCAGAAGCAGGTGCTGGCGCAGGGTACGAAACCTAACCATATCCTGCACCTGCTGCTTACGATTGTCACCGGCGGCCTGTGGGCTCCAGTGTGGCTGCTGATCACCTTCATGAGCGCCGGAAACTACCGCTGCACGCAGTGCGGTTCGCGCGTCTGACCCACTCCGAAAAACATTGGCGTGCAGCGTTACACGCCGAGGTAGCGGTCCTGCAGGTCTGGGGTCAGGTCGGCGGGAGTGCCCGCAAAGACCGTCACACCCTTTTCGAGCACGACGCATCGATTGGCGACTGGCAGTAACTCCGAGAGTGTTTTGTCCACGGCGAGGATCGATTGGCCGGATTGCTTCAGCAACCGGATCGCTGACCAGATGTCATTGCGTATGACAGGCGCAAGGCCTTCCGTTGCCTCATCGAGCACAAGCAGGCTTGGATTGGTCATCAAGGCGCGACCGATAGCAAGCATCTGCTGTTCGCCGCCTGACAGGGTCGATGCGAACTGCTCGCGACGCTCGCCGAGCCGCGGAAACAGTTCAACGACCCGCTCGAATGTCCAGTGGCCGCTGCGCGCCGCCGCGACCAGATTTTCCGCCACGGTGAGATTGGGAAAGCAGCGCCTTCCCTCAGGCACAAGGCCAATGCCCAGCCGGGCAATCCGGTGCGTCGGCATTCCAATCACCGAGCGTCCGGCCACGGTAACGCTGCCTGCCTGCGGCTTGACCAGTCCGAGAATGGCCTTGATCGTCGTCGTCTTGCCCATGCCGTTGCGGCCCATCAGAGCGACGACCTCGCCCTCCCTCACGTCAAGCGACACGCCGAACAGCGCCTGTGAGGCGCCGTAAGAAGCTTCCAGATCGCGAACCTCAAGCAGCGTCATGCGCCTTCTCCTAGATAGGCACGGCGGACCTCGGGATGGCTTCGGATTTCCTCGACCGTGCCCGTCGCGATGATCCGGCCATAGACGAGCACCGAAATGCGGTCGGCAAGCGCGAAGACTGCGTCCATGTCGTGCTCAACCAGGAGAATGGGTGCGACATGGCGCAATTCCGAGAGAAGTGCTGTCAGCGACTTCGACCCATCCGCGCCAAGACCAGCCATTGGCTCGTCGAACAGGAAGGCCTTTGGTTCGAGTGAGAGCGCTATGGCAATCTCCAGCAACCGTCGTTCGCCGTGCGACAGTTCCCCAGCCGGTATCCGGCTGCGAGCCGCGAGGCCGACACGTTCAAGCATCACCATGGCGGGTTCAATCAGGCTCCTGTCGCGGGCAACCGGTCGGAAGAATCGGAAGCTTGATCCCTGCCGGGCCTGCACAGCCAGTATTACGTTGCGCAGAGCCGAGAATTCCGGAGCAATTGACGATATCTGAAACGTCCGCCCCAGGCCGGCGCGCGCCCTTGCCGCCATGTCCATCCCGGCCATGTCACGACCAAGAAAGCGGATGGTCCCACTCGTTGGCGTGAGCGCGCCGCTGATCTGCTGGATCAGGGTGCTCTTGCCTGCGCCATTGGGGCCGATCAGGGCGTGGATTTCGCCCGGCATTAGCGTCAGGCTGACATCGTCGGTCGCCTTCAGCGCGCCGAAATTCTTCCTCAGATTGAGGATTTCAAGCACGGGCTCAGTCATGGCGCGCCTTTCCGGCCAACAGACCGAGCAGGCCGCCGCGGGCAAAGAGGACGACACCGAGAAGGACCAGCCCGAGGAAGAATTGCCAGCGTTCCGTCAGGCCACCAAGGGCGAATTCGAACAGGACATAGACTGCGGCACCGGCCACAGGGCCGAACAGACGCCCCTTGCCGCCAAGAATGATCAGCACGATCAGCTCACCCGACATGTGCCAGGACAGCATCGACGGGCTTACGAACTTGTTCAGATCGGCAAACAGAGCGCCCGCAAGTCCCACCACCATTGCCGAGATGACGAAGGCTGTCAGCCTGATGCCGAAGGGCGCGATGCCCACCGAGCTCAGCCGAATGGCATTCTGCCGGGCCGTCTGGAGTGCCAGCCCGAAGCGTGATCCCTGTAGGAGCCAGTAGAGCCCGAGGCCTGCGATCAGAAGGCAATAGCAGATCAGGAAATAGGGCAGCGGCCTCGCGGTGTTCACGCCGGGAAACTGATTGCGCATGATAATCGAAAGACCATCCGCACCGCCATAGGTGGGCCAGGATTCGGCGAAGTAGTAGATCATCTGCGCAAAGGCGAGCGTGATCATGATGAAGTAGACGCCGGTCGTGCGCAGGCTGATGGCTCCGATCGGCAGCGCTACGAGCCCGGCGATCATGATAGCGGTGAGCCAGATGACGGGCATCGACGTGGTGCCCTCAATCCCGAAGACGAGCGGCGACATCTCAAAGGCATGGCTCGCGAGTATGCCAGCGACATAGCCGCCAATTCCGAAGAAGGCGGCATGTCCGAAGGAGACAAGGCCACCGAGCCCGAGTGCGATATTCAGCCCAACCGCAGCCAGGGCAAGGATGGCAACGCGGGTGGCAAGCGTGACATAGAAGGGTTCGCCCAGCTCAGCGGCTGCGACCGGAACCGCCAGCAGTAGGAGCGCCAGCAGGATGTTGATGCAGGTTTCGCGGCTCATGCTCATCACGCTTGCGCCGCAAACAGGCCGCGTGGCCGGAAGGCCAGGATCAGCGCCATCAGGATGTAGATCAGCATCGATGCAATGGCACCGCCGATGGCGCCTGATTGCGTGGCCGGCAGCACCAGCGCCAGCAGCTTGGGCAGCAGGAAACGGCCCATCGTGTCGACGATGCCTACCAGGATCGCGCCGAACAACGCCCCCTTGATCGAACCGATACCGCCGATGACGATGACCACGAAGGCGAGGATCAGCACCGGCTCTCCCATGCCGACCTGTACCGACTGCAACGCGCCAACCAGTGCACCGGCGAGCCCCGCCAGTGCGGCACCGAGCGCGAAGACAACGGTGTAGAGCGTGCTGATATCAACACCGAGCGCTGCAATCATCTCGCGGTCGGATTCGCCAGCGCGAATACGCATTCCAAGCCGCGTGCGCGCAATCAGAAGGTAAAGCCCCGCGGCAACGATCATGCCAACGGCAATGATCACCAGCCGATAGAGCTGGTATTGACCTACGCCCGGCAGCGGCACAGCGCCCTGTAGAAGCGAGGGTATGTCGAGATAGAGCGGAAACGAACCGAACAGCCAGCGCGTGCCTTCCGACAGGATCAGGATCAGCGCGAAGGTAGCCAGCACCTGGTCGAGGTGGTCGCGTGCATAGAGTCGCCGGACAATTACCACCTCGATCAGCGCGCCTGCTGCAGCAGCGGCCACGAGGCTTGCGGCAAGACCGAGCCAGAACGAACCTGTCGCTGCGGCCACGGCAGCACAGGCAAAGGCGCCAATCATGAACAGCGAGCCATGGGCGAGATTGATCAAACCCATGACGCCGAAGATCAGCGTCAGCCCTGCTGCCATGAGGAACAGCATGACCCCAAGTTGCAGGCCGTTCAGAAGCTGTTCAATGAGCAGCGCAATAGACATTCAGGCTGTGTGGTCCGGTCGGTTCAATGGAACGCCGACAGCGATCGCCCAAGCAATCGCTGTCGACGCAGATGACAGTGCTAAAACGGCTTCCCGCCAGACCTTACATCTTGCACTCGCTGGCATAGGCGTCGCCATGCTGCTCGAATGCCGTGGCGATGATCTTGTTGGTCAGCACGTCGCCTTCCTTGACCACTTCGCGCACATAGATGTCCTGGATCGGATGGTTGTTGTTGTTGAACTTGAAGGATCCGCGAACGGAGGCAAAGTCAGCCGCCTTAAGGGCTTCGCGGAATGCATCCTTGTCCTTCACGCTCGCCTTGGACAGAGCCGAGACGATAAGGTTTGCGGTATCCCAGCTCTGGGCAGCATAGAGCGATGGCAGGCGATTGTATTCCGCCTGGAAGGCCTCAACGAACTTCTTGTTTGCCTCGTTGTCGAGATCCTTGGACCAGCTGGACGAGTTCTTTACGCCAAGCGCGGCGTCACCAACAGCGGGCAGGACGTCCTGGCTGAAGGAAAAGCCGGGTCCAAGAACCGGAATGTTCACGCCGGACTGGGCATATTGCTTCATGAAGGAAATGCCCATGCCGCCCGGCAGGAAGAAGAACACGCTGTCGGCACCGGAATCGCGGATCTGGGCAATTTCAGCAGCATAATCGGTCTGGCCAACCTGGGTGTAGAGCTCGCCGGCCAGCTCTCCCTTGTAGTAGCGCTTGAACCCTGTCAGCGAATCCTTGCCGGCCGGATAGTTCGGCGCAAGGATGAAGGTCTTCTTGTAGTCCTGGTTGGCGTATTCGCCCATCGCCTCATGGAAATTGTCGTTCTGATAGGCGACGTTGAAGTAGTTCGGGCTGCACTTGTCACCTGCCAGCTGCGACGGGCCAGCGTTCGGGGACAGGTAGATGACTTCCTGTGCAACGGCGCTCGGAACCACCGCCATGGCTAGGTTGGACCAGATGATACCGGTCATCAGGTCGACCTTGTCGCTCTGGATCATCTTTTCGGCAAGCTGGACCGCAAGTTCCGGCTTCTGGGCGTCATCCTCGATGACAAGTTCGATGTCCTCGTTGCCGGATTGCTTGACGGCCAGCACGAAGGCATCGCGAACGTCCACGCCGAGGCCGGCACCGCCGCCCGACAGGGTGGTGATAACGCCAATCTTGACGGGCTCTGCCATGACCACGCTCGAAAGCGCCATGGAAAGACCGAAAATGCTGCTTGCCAGGATTTTTTTCATCTGCACCCTCTCCGTTAGCCCACTCTCGCTACGGGCCCCTCGCGCGCAACCTTCCAGAATTTTGCAGACTGTTCAACTATCTCCGCGCCATCACGGCCTATTGAATCGATTATCAGACATCGAGCAGTGTGCGCGTCAGCGGATGATGCGGGTCGGCCAGGCCATCGAGAATGTTGAAATGATGGCGGTCTGGTTCTTCGACGCTGTCGGTCTCGATGCCGAGGCCGCGCCAGATATTGGCGAGAAGCGCACTCTGCCTGAGGAACTCCGCCGTCTCGCGCGCGCCCACCCAGCAGGTCAGGCGGCTACCCGCCAGCGGTTCAAGCAAGGCCGGGCTTTCGGCATTTGCCTCGGCCTTGTCGATGGCGAGCGTGGCATTTCGGGCAAGATGGATCATCGGACGCAGGTCGTGGAGACCCGACACCGAGACCGTACCGGCAATTCGGCCGGAGACATTAGGAGCAAGCGGCGTCGTATGGGAGATCATGCGGGTCACCAGATGCCCGCCCGCGGAATGTCCCACCAGCCTGATCGGCCCCCGCACCAATCCAGCGGCATGGGTGATCGCCTGCCCCACCGAACGGGTGATCTCGGAGATCCTCACTTCCGGCGCCAGCGGATAGCTCGGAACAGCCACCGCATAGCCATGCGCCAGCGATCCGTGCGCCAGATGCGACCAGTAGCTCTTGTCGAGCGCCATCCAGAATCCGCCGTGGATCAGGACCACCAGCCCTCTCACCTCACCTTCGGGCAGAAAGAGGTCCAGCACCTCGCGCGGATGGTCGCCATAGGCGATGTCTAGTCGCGCCCTACCCGCCGAAACCAGCTCCTCGCGCGCCGCCCTCGCCGGCTCGACCCAGGCTGCCGGCCACGCCTGGCTATCGGGAATGTTGGCGTAGTTGTCATAGGCCCATGTCCAGTCCGTAATCCGATACCGCATGCCCCGCTCCCCCTGAAACCGATTGAACGGTCTTCATTGTAATCTGATTCCACGGGTTGCGATCCATGGCTTCAACCATGGCTGAAGATGAGCAAAATCTACGGAAAGGCGTCATTTAGACCCTCTCCATCAAGTAGACGTCCTGGTTCCAGGATTCATAGCCGGGCCTGTACTGCAGCACGCGCCACTTGCCGAGCAGACTTGTAAGAACCCACTCAGGAGCTATGTAGGCCAACCCCCAACGGCTTGTGTCCGCTCCCCAATCCTGGTCATAGACTTTCTCGAAAACATAGTTCTCGAGCACGAGCTTGCACGCCAAAAGGCCCAGTTGGCCAGTTGGCCTGGACTGCTGACGCTGCCAGTGCGCCAGGGATTGCCGCCCGTGCGTCGTCCAGTACAACAGCCCTCCGGGTTTCACGATCCGATGCATTTCATTGAACCAGTCGATGGCGCTCGGCTCATCGAAATGGGACCAGATGGACACGGCATAAACCAGGTCGAAGAATGAACCGTCATAGCGAGCTGGCGGAGAAAAGGGCGAGACGTCAAATGTTATCGTCGGGAAATTCGCCTTTGCCCATTCGATCGTCCTGCGTTCCGGATCGCAGCCATAAAGATCAATTTCGGGAAACGCCGCCTTCAACACGCGCGCTATGCGTCCGGAAGAGCATCCAAAATCAAGGACACGGCCGGCGACCTGCCGCCCAACCGACGTAAGCACTTCGTCTATGAGATTCGGATGATAGAGAGAGCCGACATCCATGTTCAGGCGCTGCATGCTGTGCACATCGGGCGGCGGCGGCCGGTTTGTGAGGCCCGTTTTCACGGCAATGTCATTGAGAAGACTGGCGCCGATACGGAGTACTTCGACGACCCAGAACCGATATTGCCCTTCCTTCGAGGGAAGCGGGATATCCCGCTCTGCGGCGATTTTTTCTATTCTGGCTATGTCCTCGTGCGTAAGTTTCGCAAACAGTCGGTCGATTGGCGTAAAGGTCTTCTCGTTGGTAGGCCTGTAATTATCCAGAAGCATCTCAATAACGTCCAAGGCTCTTCCTTTCCATTGACCATCTGCACAACAGGGCGGCGGGCTTCGGCATTCCACGCCTTTGCGTCGGCGCAGAACCCATTGCCCGCGGTGATCAACCTTGGCGCTAGGTGGATGAATAGAGAAATTATCAATTGAAAATAGCTGAGCCGGAACGGCTTGATCAGCCTCGCTGAGGCTGAAAGGCCTTACAGTTCCAGAATGATGTAGGGCTTGCCCTGCGGCTTCTCGATGTGCCGCGCGACGTTATAGACGGGGATGCCGCCTACCGTTCTTCCCTCATGCGTGCCGTGGTGGGCGTGGCCATGCACAACGGCACTCACCTTGTAGCGGTCGATGGTTTCGCCCAGGCGAGCAGAGCCCAGGAAAGGCCAGATCTGCTCAGGTTCACCCATGACAGTATCCGCTGTTGGTGAATAGTGAAGAACCGCAAGCGAGCGAGGGGTGCGGATCTGGCGAAGCGCGTTCTCGAGCTTGATGGTTTCATTCAGCGATTCGGCCACCATCGATTTGATCGCCGCCTCCCCGAAGGAGGCGAGCATGTGCCGGCCAAAGCCGCCGACGAATCCCTTCACGCCCGCAAAGGTGACGCCCTTCAGTTCCACGGCGGTGCCGTCGAGAAGGTAGACGCCTGCCTCACGGATAATGCTTGAGACTTCCTCGACACAATTGCATTGATGATCGTGGTTGCCGAGCACCGCCACGACCGGCACGCGGGAGCCTCGCAGTTCCTCGACCAGCAGGCGGGCTTCCGCTGGCTTGCCGAGGTCGGTCAGGTCGCCGGTGATCACAATCACGTCGGCAGCCTGAGACATTTCGGCAAAAATCTCGCGATAGCTGGCTGAGCCGTCTTCCTGCACATGCAGATCGCCGATGGCCGCAACGCGGGTGATTTCGTCCGTCATAGCGAACCCCCACCGCTGTCGCCCACGATATCGGTGAAGCCCCACTTATGGACGTCGATCTCGAAATCAGCCGAGGAAAACATGCGGCCGCGGCAGATCTTCTTGTCTGGCGACGGCAGGCGGCGCTGGTGCATGAGGCGGTCGAGCAACTCATCCATTAGCCAGCCCGGCACTTTTTCGCGTTCGCTCGGATAGATGAAGCGGAAGTTGAGCAGGTGCATCAGAAGCACCTCCCAGTGAACTTCCATGTGCTGGAGCAGGCGGACCCAGTCGATCTCTTCATGGGAGCGCAGGATCAGGTGGGCCACATCGGCGCCATCGTAGCGGTCGCGGTTCTGGATGAAGCATTTGGACCAGACAAGCTCTGTCGGACTCACGAAGCGGACCGGTTGCCCGAGCGCCTTGCCCTTGCGGGAGTGCTCGAACCACAGGTCGGAGACCGGCGTCGCGCCATTCGACGAGCCGAAGATCACGTCGAAGGTAGCGTTGCCACGCGTGACCTTGCCCAGCCACCGCTCGTCCTCAATGCGGATTTCGTCGCCCTGCTCCTTGAAGAGCGAGAGAATGCGCGGCCAATCGCCCGCCTTGCAGAAAATATCAAAATCCTTGGTCTGACGGGAAATGCCGGTATAAGCGCTGACTGCAAAGGTGCCCGCAACGAGAAAAGGGATCCGCGCCTTCAGGATGCTCTTGACGGCATCGGCGTAGAATACCTCCTGCTCGGCGGTACCAAGAACAGGCTTTGCGCGCGCACTGATCGTGGTTAGCCGCAGCGGTTGCTCCAGTTGTTTGGTCATGATCGTGTCACCGTGGTCCATGCCCATCAACCCGCAGCCCTCGGTCGGGTTCCCGCGAAGGTCGAACACGCGCATGCAAGATTCAGCGCCTTGGAGGTTGCAACACAGCGCAAACCTGTCAAATTCAGCCAATGGGGAGATAACCGGGGTTATTGATGACGGAGAATAAAGATACCGCTCAGAATGACTTAGCAGGCATTCCCGCTGAGATTACATCCATTCTGACAGCCATAGAAAAAGAGCCTGTTCCGGACCGGCTGTTGAAGCTGGCACTGGAACTTCAGGAGGCCCTGACGAAGCGACGGTTGGCCGAACAGGCGGCTCAGACGGTTGCGCACGCCAACCCGCCGGAAGGGATCTAGGCCGATAGCGCTGCCTGGCTGCCCTCCTGATGTTCCGTTACGGATAGTTTGGTATCCACTTTTGCCGCAAATGCTCTAGATCAGGCGGGATACTGTTAAGCTGTTTCGTGCATCCGTCTGTTTGAGGAACCATGGAAGAACTACTCCAAGAGGGGGTTGATCAGGTCGAAGCCGTCACCGAGGCGCTGCCTGACTGGCTGTCGCTCATCATCGTCATCGGCGGGGCGATCTGTATTGCCCTCATTGTCCACGCCTTTCTGATGTCGCTCTTTCGCCGCGTGGCGAGCCGACAGGATGAATTCTGGCTGAAGCTGATCAACCAGACCGCGTCGCTGGCTCGAGTCGGCCTGATGCTGTTCTTCGTGGCGATTGCCATTCCGCTCGCGCCCCTCTCGCCCAGCGGCACCAACTTCTTCCGTCACCTTTTCCTGATCGTCTTCATCAGCGTTCTGACGCGCATCGCGCAGCTGGCGCTCTCCCTCTTCATGTCGCTGCACCTGCGGCGCGTGCGGGCAGAGTCGCAGGATGTGCTGCTGACGCGCAAGCATGTCACGCAGACGAAGATCCTTCAGCGTATCGGGACGAGCGTCATCCTGATCATCGGCATCAGCGCCATGCTGATGACCTTCGACCCGGTCCGGCAATATGGCATCAGCCTTCTCGCATCTGCCGGCGCTGCCAGTATCGTGGTTGGTCTCGCACTCCAGCCGATGCTCAAGAACTTCTTCGCCGGTATACAACTCGCTATCACCCAGCCCATCCGCATCGACGACGCGCTCAACGTGCAGGGGGAGGCCGGAACCGTTGAGGAAATCACGTCAACCTATGTCGTGGTCCGAACCTGGGATGGCCGCAGGCTCATCCTTCCGCTCAACTATTTCATCGAGCAGCCTTTCCTGAACATGAGCCGGCAGAACACGACGGTGACCGCCGTAGCACTTCTTTATGTCGACTATTCCATGCCGGTGGATATACTGCGCAAGAAGGCCCGCGAGCTGGTGGAAGCGTCACCGCACTGGGATGGCGGCAGCTTCGCCACCACGGTGAACAACCTTCGCGAGACGACGATGGAGATCCGCGTCACGGCGAGCACGCCAAGCCCAAGTGCTGCATCCGAGTTGAGCAACCATCTTCGCGAGGAGCTCGTTACGTATCTGGTGAAGCATTATCCGAATGCCCTGCCCCACCAGCGCACGCAACCGCTGCAGAAGGCACAGGCAAAGACGGAAGCGCTTTCCTAGACTTCACTTTCGGAAATCTCTCCGGAAGTGCTCTGGCAGAGGGAGAGAGTGGATGAACACTGCCAACCTGCAACTTGAAGGCGTTCTCATGGCCATGGCGGCGCTGTGCAGGCTCATGCGCGAAAAGGGTATCGCTGACGAAGTGGAAATCGACAGCGCCCTGAGGGAGGCAGAGGAAATGCTCGCCACCGACGGTTTGCGGCCGGAGCAACTCTCTGCCGCCAATGTGGAGGCCATGAAGTTTCCGCTGCGCTTCCTTCGCGAAGCAAACCGCTGCATGGAAGGCGACGGCTTTGCCTATACGAAGATCGCAACGGCTGTTGGGCGCACTCGGCGCAGCGTGCCGGATCAGGCGCAGTGATGTTGGCCCAGAGCGCCGAAGAGCTGGAAGGCAGGCTCAATGCACAGCGCCAGGTAATGGCGCTGCTTCTTGCCTGGGTGAGATCCAGGGGCGAGGGCTACGACCAGTTGGTCTCGCTCCTCGAAGAGTTGTGTATCAGCGACCAGCAGGAAGATCCTGGCGCGGTGCCAACGGCAGCCTTCGCCATCGAAGGTGCTCGGATAACGGAAATTCGACAGATCCTGGAAGAAGCAGAAGCGTTGGCCGGACGGCTCGAGGACTTGATGGGAAGACAGGCCTAGGAGCCATTTTTCCCAGGACCGTTTCAGGGTTCATGCAAGCGTTGAAACGATCCAAGTTTTCATTGGTGCACTAATCCAGCTGCCGCAGCATGTCTGCTTCTCGTTCGAGTATCTCTGCGGTCTCCTCACGCGTAAGATGCGTGAGCATCAGGCCGATGCAGCACTCGAGATAGGTAATGGAAGAACGCCGCAGGAATTCGTTGCGCTGCTCTTCGGAAAGTTGCTCCAGTCTATTCTGACTTTTCGGCATTGGCATCTCCCTTGTCGGTTTCCCAATGCCGGATGGTGCGTGATTGTTCCCACGGTTGGCGGCGACATGACGCGGCATGAAGCGAGCGATCATTGCAATAATTTAATGATATAGTTGCTGATATCAGTGCTCGCATGCCGTAGATAGGCAACAATCTGGAATGAAGGTCACAACCCAAAGATGCGACGCGCTGACAAACATAATCGGAGAAATCGATGAGCTGGTGGAAGCAGACAATCGTGTGTGTTGTCGTACTGATCGCTTCTGCCGTGATCTGGTATCTGTTCTTCCCGGGCGCACAGCAGGTTGCGGCCAACTGGGGTATCGGCAATCCGCCAGCAACCAGCTCCGCTGGATCCCCAGGTCCCCGCGGCCCTGGCCAGGGCGGCCCCGGAGGCAGAGGCCCCGGCGGTCCTGGTGGTCCCGGAGGGGGAATGAGTGCCGGCGTGGTCATCCTTGAAAAGGTTGGGACCGCCACGATCAACGATCGTCTCTCGGCGATCGGCACGGGCAGCGCGCTGCATTCGGTAGCCGTACGTCCCTATTCTTCCGGCCGCCTGACCGAAATCCTCGTCGAACCTGGCACTGAAATCCGCGCTGGTGACGTGCTTGCACGCATGGATTCAGAGGCCGAGAAGATCGCTGTCGATCGCGCGCAGCTCTCACTGGAAGACAACCGCGCCAAGCTGGAACGGGCAAAGACGCTCAGCACTTCAAACAATGTGTCGGCCGTGCAGCTGCGTGATGCCGAGCTGGCGTTGCGCAATGCCGAGCTTCAGCTGCGTGAATCACAGCTTGCGCTGGAACGTCGCGAGATCCTGGCGCCGATCAATGGTGTCGTGGGCATCCTGCCGGTTTCGCCCGGTGACTACGTGACCAGTTCCAGCGACATCGCCACCATTGACGACCGTTCCGAGATCCTGATCGATTTCTGGGTGCCGGAGCGTTACGCAAGGCAGATCCAGATCGGCGCTCCGCTGACGGCGCAGTCTGTCGGCCGTCCCGACGAGACATATGAAGGTACTGTCCGCGCCATCGACAATCAGGTGGACAATGCCAGCCGTACGCTTCGCGTTCAGGCCCGCATCTCCAATCCGTCCAACACGCTGCGTTCCGGCATGGCGTTCCGCGTGGAGATGAAGTTCTCCGGCGACGAGTACCCGGCCGTCAATCCGCTGGCAGTTCAGTGGAGCAACGATGGAGCCTTTGTCTGGGCCGTCCGCAACGATCTGGCATTGCGTATGCCGGTCCAGATCATGCAACGGAACTCCGATACGGTTCTGGTCAGCGGCGAGTTCGAGCCTGGCGACCAGGTGGTGATCGAGGGCGTTCATGCCGTTCGCGAAGGACAGAACGTGCCAGTAGCCGAAAATTCAGGCGCGGAAAGAAAGCGTCAGGGCAGCTGAGGCTGGCTGGAACAAGGATCCTGCAATGATCAACGAGAAAATCGTCCAGGCCGGAAGCAGCTTCACAGCGCTGTTCATTCGCCGGCCGGTCTTTGCCTTCGTCGTCAACACGCTGATCGCGGTGGCAGGCCTTGCGGCCTTCTACGGTGCTGAAGTCCGCGAGCTGCCTTCGGTCGACCGGCCTGTCATCACTGTTTCCACCAGCTTTTCCGGCGCCGCCGCCGAAACGATCGACCGTCAGATCACTGCCGAGATCGAGGGTGCAGCCGCCCGTGTTCCTGGGGTGACGTCGATATCGTCGTCATCCTCGTTCGGGCGCAGCCGCGTCACCATCGAGTTCCGCGAGGACATCGATCTGGACACCGCTGCTTCAGACGTGCGCGATGCAGTGGGCCGCATTCAGAACCGGCTGCCTGACGAAGCGGATTCTCCCACGATCGTGAAGGCCGACAATGATGCGCAGGCGGTCATGCGTCTTGCCATCACCTCCAAGACGATGAATGTGCAGGATCTGAGCGTCTTCGTCGAAGACGAGATCGTGGACCGGCTTTCGTCTGTCTCGGGTGTTGCAACGGTTCAGGTCTTCGGCAGCCGCAACAAGATCTTCCGCGTCGATATTGACCCCGCGCGGCTTGCCAGCCTTGGGCTTACCATCGGCGATATCGGCACTGCCCTGAACTCCGTTTCGTTCGACAGCCCCGCCGGCTCCATCACGAATAACACCCAGGACCTGATCGTCCGCGCTACGGCGACCATCTCATCGCCTGAGGACCTGGAAAACATCCAGCTATTGCGCAATGTGCGTTTGGGCGATGTTGCGACGGTCATGCTTGGGCCGGATGTTGGTGAAAGCCAGCTGCGCGCCAATGGCGTGACGGGCATTGGTCTCGGCATCCTCAGGCAGGCGCAGTCCAACACGCTCGATATTTCCGAAGGCGTGAAGGCGGAGCTTGAGCGGATCCGCGAGGTGCTTCCCGAGGGCACAGAAATCTTCATCACCGGTGACGATGCGATCTTCATCGAAGGTGCTATCCACGAGGTGGAGATCGCGCTCATCCTCTCCGTGACCGTCGTGCTTCTGGTGATCTACCTGTTTCTGCGCGACTGGCGGGCGACGCTCATTCCGGGTCTCGCCATTCCGGTGGCGCTGATCGGCACCATCGCCGCGATCTACATGATGGGCTATTCGATCAACATCCTCACTCTGCTGGCGCTGGTGCTTGCCACCGGTCTCGTGGTGGATGACGCGATCGTGGTGCTCGAAAACATTGTCCGGCGACGCAACCAGGGCATGGGGCCCCGCGCGGCAGCCGTTCTCGGCGCACAGGAAGTGTTCTTTGCCGTTATCGCCACGACGGCAGTGCTGATCGCGGTGTTCGTGCCGCTTTCCTTCCTGCCCGGCCAGGCAGGCGGGTTGTTCAAGGAGTTCGGCTTCGTTCTCGCCTTCTCCGTGTTCCTGTCGTCCATCGTGGCGCTGACGCTCTGTCCGATGCTCGCCTCCCGCTTCCTGAAAGAGGAAGAGCATCATGAGGGTCCCGGCGGACTGCTCGGACGGATCGGCGGATTTGGCGCAAGCATCTACGAGCGCAGCCTGCGCTTCTGCCTCAACGCGCCGATGGTGGTTCTCGTCATCGCCGTGCTGTTCGCAGGGGCAGCACTGACAATGTTCGCCGGAGTGAAGAACGAGCTTACGCCGAACGAAGACCGTGCGACTGCGATGATGCGCATCACTGCGCCGCAGGGTGTCAGCCTCGACTATATGGCAGGCAAGCTCCAGCAGATCGAAGCTTCCTTCAAGCCGATGATCGACAGCGGCGAAATCCGTACCACGTTCTCCATCGTCGGTCAGGGCGGCAGCAACAGCGCCTTCCTAGTCCTGGGTCTTGCGCCCTGGGACGAGCGTGAACGCACACAGCAGCAGATCCTCGACGAGGTGAACCAGCGCGCAGGCCGGGTGCCGGGTGTGCGCGCCTTTGCCTTCCAGCCGAACAGCCTGAACATCCGCAATTCCGGCAGCGGTTTGCAGTTCGCCATCGCCGGCAGCAGCTACGAGAAGCTGACGCAGACCGCGCTCGCCATCGTTGACCAGTTGGAAAAGGATCCGCGCTTTGACCGGCCTCGCCTGTCGCAGGATTCCTCGCAGCCACAGCTGAAGGTGGAGATCGACCGCCAGAAGGCTGCGGATCTCGGGATCAGCATCACCGGACTCGGTGAATCGATCCAGGCGCTGCTGGATGGCCGAAAGATCGGAACGCTGTTCATCGAGGACGACAGTTTCGACGTGAAGCTGCTGTCTAGCGCCAATCCGATCAATGATCCGACGGACCTCGAGAACATCTTCGTCCGCACGAGCGACCAGCGTTTCGTGCCACTCTCGACGATCGCATCACTGCGCGAACAGGCCGTACCGCCATCGCTTTCCCGCGAGCAGCAGCTGCGTGTGGTGCAGGTGACGGCGGGACTAGCCGAGAACTTTGCCCTCGGTGAGGCCTATGCACACGTGCAGGAGATCGCGCAGCCGCTGTTGCCCTCGGGCGCACGCATCATTCCGCTCGCGGAAGCTGCGACCCTTGGCGAAACTGCCAACAGCATGCTCACCGTCTTTGGTTTTGCGATCATCATCATCCTTCTGGTGCTGTCTGCGCAGTTTGAAAGCTTCGTCAGCGCGATCATCATCATGTCGACCGTGCCACTCGGTCTTGCCTGCGCTGTCTTCGCACTGATTATCACTGGTACGTCGCTCAACGTGTACAGCCAGATCGGCCTCGTGCTACTTGTGGGCATCATGGCGAAGAACGGCATCCTGATCGTGGAGTTCGCCAACCAGCTGCGCGACCGCGGGCTGAACGTGCGCGATGCCATCGAACAGGCTTCGCTCATCCGTCTGCGCCCTGTCATGATGACCATGATCTGTACGGTCGTGGGTGGCCTGCCGCTCGTGCTCGCCTCAGGCGCCGGTGCGGAAGCCCGTATCGCGCTTGGCTGGGTGATCGTCGGCGGACTTGGCCTCTCCTCGATCGCGACGCTCTTCCTGACGCCGGTCGCCTATCTCCTCATGGGCCGGTTCGTGACGCCGAAGATCGAGGAAGAAAAGCGCCTGGAACGCGAGCTGACGGAGGCTGCCCAGTCGGGTGCCGGTCACTGACCTTTCAGTTCGCGCCAAACTTTCTACAGGCCGCATGACAAATGCGGCCTGTCACTGTATCTGTGCCCCCCATTATCTGCGATACTGACGGAATGAAGCGCATGAAGCCGATTGCCATCGACGACGCCAAGGCCT
The DNA here is from genome assembly GCF_014641695.1 of Nitratireductor aestuarii. Lineage (GTDB taxonomy): Bacteria > Pseudomonadota > Alphaproteobacteria > Rhizobiales > Rhizobiaceae > Chelativorans > Chelativorans aestuarii. The sequence goes on from NZ_BMIF01000004.1 coordinate 262,828, forward strand.
TGATTGGCAAGGAAATCGGGGTTTCCGAGTGGCGTACGGTGACCCAGAAGATGATCGACCTTTTCGCGGATGCGACGGACGATCACCAGTTCATTCACACCGACCCTGAGCGCGCGGCGCGTGAAACGCCGTATGGCGGAACAATCGCCCATGGCTTCCTGACGCTCTCGCTGCTCTCCACCATGATTTTTGAGGCGGTACCGCAGGTGGAGGGTGCGTCGGTCGGCGTCAACTTCGGGTTCGACAAGATCCGCTTCACCAATATGGTTCGGACGGGATCTCGCATCCGGGCACATTTCGTGCTGGCTGACCTGAAGGTGCGCCCATCCGGCATTATCGAATGCGCATATGATGTGAGCGTTGAGATCGAAAACAACATCAAACCCGCGATCACCGCACGTTGGCTTACGCTCGCGATGCCCGACCGTCCGCCCGAGTGAACAGGCTTTCGCCGCAATCTTCACTATTGGTGTGACCAGCCAAGCAATCAGTTCGTTGTACTTCGAGGAGCGCATCTTGACCCGCCTTGCGGGCCCTGAGAGGCTCTGATATCAGGTCCGCACGTGAGGAGAGATGAAGATAGCCCGGAACTCGACAGCAGACCGCTCCTTTGGAGAACAGACGTCATGAGATCTTTCCAGGGTTTGACGGTCTTGTTGACGGGTGCTGCTGGCGGTTTTGGCGTTGAACTGGCAAAGCGCCTCGCCAACGACGGCGCGAAACTGGTCCTTTCCGATATCGAACGCGAACCGCTTGAAGAACTCGCCGCCTCGCTGGAGACTGAGACGGTTACCTTCTGCGGCGATATCGCCGAAGAGGTGACGTCGGAGCAGCTCGTCGGGCTGGCGCGCGAGCGTTTCGGCGGTCTCGATATCGCGATCAACAATGCCGGCGTCGCCCAGGCTTTCGTTCGCTTCCACCTGCTGCCTTCAGAAGAAGCGCGCCAGGTCATCGACATCAATTTGATGGGCGTGTTTTACGCCATGAAGCACCAGCTGCCATTGATGGAAAAGCAATTCCGCAAGGAGAAGCGCGGCGGTTCGATCGTCAATGTCGCGTCCTATGCCGGCCTGAAGGGGGCGCCGCGGCTCGCAGCCTATTCAGCGGCAAAGCATGGCGTCATTGGGCTTACCCGAAGCGCGGCTGCGGAATATGCCACCAAGGGAATCCGCGTGAACGCCGTTTGCCCGTCGTTCTCGCGCACGCCGATGGTCACAGAGAAGCTTGGCCTCGCCTTCCGCGATCCAGCAGAAGCCGAGACCAACCTGACACGTGTCGTGCCGATGCAGCGGCTGGCCGAAGTGGACGAGGTGGTCGAAGCCATCCTTTTCGCCGCCCACCCGAGCAACAGTTTCATGACCGGTCAGGCCATCGCCATCGACGGCGGCGTCAGCGCCATCTAAGCCATTGTTGTGACGCAATTCCGGACGGAAAACCGGTTCCCACTTTTGCTGGAATTGCTCAAGCTACTACTTGTCCTTAGGGCCACCGGCATGGGTGGGTGAAGTGGCCGAGACCGGATCGCTTGCCGGAAACGTATCCTCAAGCCCCTCTTCCAGCTCTTCCTCGCTGTCTTCATCCTTTTCGGACTTCGGCGGGCGAATGGCGAACTCACCCGGCGCACCCGTGCGCGTTGCGCGTGTTGCCGAGACAGGGTCGCTTGCCGGAAAGGTATCTTCCAGCCCCTTCTCCAGCTGCTCCTCAAGGTCATCGCTGGTCGGCTGCGGGTCTACGTTCTCGTTGGATTTCCTGGGGTCGTTGTCGTGCATCGCTTCACCTCGTTTTGAGATACAATGCGGCGCGCTGCTGACAGGTTCCGACTTCTGCGAAATGGCTCTGAAGCGGCTGAAACCGTTGGCCGAATTCCATACCCTAGAACTGTCATGTTTCGATAGAGTTTCTGAATTACCGACTCGACAAACGTCAGGGAAATTGGTAACAGCGCGCATTCCTGCGTGGAGAAATCCGTCGCTGGCCCTGGTTACTGGACCGATGAGGGTTCGGGACCTATCATCAACAGATTTACAGGAAGACCACGTGCAAGTACTCGTCCGCGATAACAATGTCGATCAGGCGCTTCGCGCACTCAAGAAAAAGATGCAGCGTGAAGGTATTTTCCGCGAGATGAAAATGCGTGGGCATTTCGAGAAGCCCTCGGAAAAGCGCGCACGTGAAAAGGCAGAAGCTGTTCGCCGCGCCCGCAAGCTGGCACGCAAGCGTGCACAGCGCGAAGGCCTTATCGGCGGCGGACGCGTAGCAGCGCGCTAAGCGCCTACTTTTCGTCTCTTTCTGCGTTATATATGTCTAAGGTGGCGCGAGCTCGATTCGCCGCCACCTTTTTTTGGCTCTTTGAAACGCAGCAAGAGGTGGACGGCATCGGATGGCGAATGTGACTATGTTTAGTTCTCGGGTCAGCAAAACTACGCTACGAGCCGTTTCCCTGATTGCCCTCGGCGCGCTGGCCGCCTGCGGGTCAACCAGCGGATCGTCCCAATTCAGCGACCTCTTCCCGGTGGATGCTGCCCAGGCTTCGTCTGAAAACATCGGTTCGCTTACCGCCGTCATCAATCGATCGCCGAACGATCCCGGCGCCTATAACGTCCGCGGCTCGGCCTATGGCCGCGCCGGTCGTTACAAGGAAGCTTTGGCCGACTTCGACAAGGCCATCCAGCTCGATCCGAATTCCTACCAGGCATACGCCAACCGGGCGCTGATCTATCGCTACATGGGTGACTCCCAGCGCGCAGTCGCTGACTACACCCGGGCGATCCAGCTCAACCCGAACTATGACGTCGCCTATATCGGTCGCGGAGAGCTCTATCGCCTTGCGGGCCGCACCAACGAGGCCTTCCAGGACTTCGAGCGCGCGATCAACCTCGATACGACGGATCCCCGCGCCTATCTGCGCCGCGGCATCCTCTATCAGGCGAGCAACCAGCACCAGTTCGCAATCGAAGACTTCGCCAAGGCGATCTCCTACGCTCCAAGCGAACCGTACGGCTACAATGCACGTGGCCTGTCGTACCTCGCGCTCGGCGACGACGAGAACGCCTTCACGGACTTCAATACGGCAATCAGGCTGAATGAGAACCTCGCCGAGAGCTGGGCCAACCAGGGCCTGGTCTTCGAGAAGCGTGGCGAGAAGGACCGCGCACAGCGCTCCTACGCCCGCGCACTGCAGCTTGACCCCAACTATGGGCCAGCCAAGGAAGGCGTGGCGCGGACACGCGCATAAGGACTTGCGGAAAGCCGAAAACGAACGAAGCCCGGGCGACCGGGCTTTTTCTTTGGGCCTCATTGAGGCGATCAGGCAAGTTCAGCAAATCTGCGCATAGCAGAAGGCCCGAACACGCAAAACGCGTGTCGGGCCTATGCCATAGTGCTTGACGACGTGCGGTCGCCCGAAGGCAGCACAGGGACCGTTTGCAGAAAGCCTGCCGGTCCCCGATAGCTAGAGCCGTTCAGCTTTTCGTAAAAAACGCTGAAAGGATCTAAGCTTTTATTATCTAACGCGAACGCAGGAACCAGACGCCCACCGCCGAGATGATCACGAACAGGATCAGGCTGGAGAAGAAGCCAGCGGTCGTGAAGAAGCCAAAGGCCATCGCGAGCAGAAGAGCGGTGATCAAAAGGATCGAGTACTCCGTGAAGCTCACGAAGAACTTGTAGCTGCGCTCGTGCTCAGCGTAGTCCATTTCCGCGCCCATTTCGACGACGCCCTCGGAATGTGAATCTGCCATGTCTAAACCCCTCGGGAAAATCTACCCGTCGCAATAGCCAAAACTGACGCTCTCGGCAATGGGGTGCTTCGACGCAACCCGAATTACCGCGCAAAATCAGAAGTTCAGACGATCAATCGCGTCCGGGAAGAGGCCCATCAGGCCCACAAGAATCAGGTAGACCGCCACGATGATGTTGAGCAGGCGCGGCATGATCAGGATCAAGATGCCCGCGATCAAGGCGACGAGCGGAGCGATCTGGAGGTCAGGCATGGTGTGTCTCCCGTTGGGGCTGTCGGATCAACTGTTCAGTCCCTCATAAAGAAACGGGAGCCCAAAAGGCTCCCGCGACAACATAAGGACAGGCTTGCTTCAGGCAGCGGCGAGCAGCAACCGTGCCGTTGGATGCACCGACAGCGAGCCGGTTTCATCCGCCGAACGCTTGCGTCCGTACAACATGCGCTGCTCGGCCTCGGTGGAACCAAAGAACGGCATACGTTCGATCACCTCGTCCAGCACTTCTCGGGTGTTCATCTGGAGTAGATGGACCGGAACCTCAAGACCCGGATAAGAACGCGGTCCGGTGGCGGGCTCCGCACGGAACGTGCGGTAGTAGAACGCGGAATGCTCTTCCTTGATGGCGATCAGGCTGTAGTCGGTGCGGAAGTATTTGGCCCCCAGCACCGCAAGGCGCAGCGTGATGTAAGGCAGTACGCGAAGCTTGCGGCCCCATTCCAGATCCGCCGCCATGCGGCTTGGGTCCACGAAGGTCTGCCCGGCCTTCAGCCTTGCTTCGATCACATCGCCAAAGACGCCGCAGCTCGGTGCAATCGGATGTTCCTGGGAGAGGTGGTGTACCCGGATCGTCGAAACCAGGTTGCCCTTGTAGAACACGCCGAAGCGATGGGAATTCGGCATCTCATCGTACTTGTCGTGGATCTGCCTGGCAGCATCCTCCTTGATCATGCCGGCGGCGAGATAGGACTGATAGCGAAGCCGATAAACTGCTTCCAGGTCCTCGCCCTCGTCACATATCCGGTACTCAATGTGATCGAGTACACTGAAGACGCTGCGATTGAATGGAGACTCCTCCGCACGCGTTCCGCGATTAGTTAAAGTATTCGGTGTCATGTCCCATCCTGAAAATTCACGACCGTGATGGGCACAGTTAGCAATTAATTTAAATTTTAGTGAAGGCCTAACCTAGTGTTAACCTTAACACTACAAATCCGTCGAACACTTAATTTTATTTGTGAATTGTCCTTTGTTGTTCATCGATCCGTCCAGTTTGCTCGAATGCCCACACGCCATCGGCCATTGCGCGGGCGCCGTTAGGCGAAAGGGCGGCACCAAAAAGGAAGCCCTGCACCTGGTCAGGACGCGCCGATTCCTGGAGAAGCCGCAGCTGCTCATGGGTCTCTACGCCCTCCACCGTCACCGAAAGACCCAGCCCACGGGATAGCTGCACGACGCTCTTCAACAGCTTGCGCGACCGCGGGTTCTCGGCCACGTCGTGGAGGAAGCTGCCGTCAATCTTCACGCGATCGAGCGGAAGGGTGTGGAGGTAGCTAAGGCTCGAGTAACCGGTGCCGAAGTCGTCAAGCGCGATACAGACGCCAAGCTTCTTCAGCTGCTTGATCAAGGAATGCGTCCGCTGCTTGTCATCGAGCAACGCCGTTTCCGTTACTTCCAGTTCGAGTCGTTGCGGTGCAAGGCTGGAGTTCGCCAGCGCCACCGCCACGTTGTCGATGACCGACGAGCCGTGGAAGTCCTTGGCTGAAAGGTTAACCGAGACGTTGATGTGTTCCGGCCACTTCATGCATTCCTTGCAGGCGGTCTCAAGAACCATGCAGCTGATCTCGGTGATCAGTCCCATCTCCTCGGCCAGCGGGATGAAGATGGCGGGCGAGATCGGCCCAAGGTGCGGATGTGTCCAGCGGCACAGCGCTTCATAGGACGAGACGCGCAGCGTGTTCATGTCGATGATCGGCTGATACATGACGTGCAGCTGCTTGCCCGCAATTGCCGCACGCAGGTCAGACTTCATCATCTGCTTGGTGCGGAAGGCCGCATCCATGTGCTCTTCGAACAGGCGCCAGGTGGACTTGCCCGCATCCTTGGCGGCATAGAGCGCCAGATCGGCACGCACCGTCACCTCGTTCAGATCCCCCGCGGCCGCCTGGAAGACGACCACGCCGGCGCTCGCTTCGATCGACAGCAGATGGCCGGCAATCTCGACCTGCCCACGAATTTCCTCGAAGATCGCCGAAAAGCGTTCGGAGAAATCCTCCACGTCCTGCACGTGGTCGATGTAGAGCATGAACTCGTCGCCGCCGAAGCGGCCGATCTTCACCGTATCGCTCATATGGGAGATGAGGCGTTCGGCCACCGCATAGATCAGGCTGTCGCCAACCGGGTGACCCATGGTGTCGTTGATGGACTTGAAATCGTCGAGGTCGATGATGGCAAGACCGCAGAGACGGCCATCGTCCCCCTGCTCGATGAAGTCGCGCACCATCTCCTGGAAATAAGCGCGGTTGGGCAGACCCGTCAGGCTGTCGTAGCGGGCCATGTGGCGGATCTTTTCTTCCGCTGCCACACGGTTCGTCACCTCTTCAAAGGTGAGCACGGCAAGCTCTTCCTTGCCCTCTCGGGCGGTGAACTCGAGGAAGCGGCCATCGCGCAGGTGCAGCAGAACCTTTTTGCCATGGCCGGTATCAAGAGCCTCCTGAAGCTGGCGACGGGCGGCGATGAAATCGTCGCGGTTCAGGAGCGCTCCGGCGACGCCACGCAGCAAAAGCGCGTCCAGCGTACGGCCGATCATCTGCTCGGAGAACCGGAAGCCCAGGTGCTCGGCTGCCCGGTCGTTGGCAACCACCACGCAGCCTTCCAGATTAAGCATGATCAGGCCATGGGACATCGTGTTGAGCGCACGATCGAAGCGTTGCGCGAGAAGATCCGCGTTCTTGCGCTCCAGTACGGCGCTCACGAGAAGCTTGCGAACGTCGGAGGCGCTGCGGATGACGATCAGCCCAAACGGGAGCATCAGGATGGCAAGCATCCCGTAGCTCGGTTCCCCGCGCAGCAGCAAGGCCAGCGCAAGCGGTGCGAGCATGGAGACGGTGAAGGCGAGCACGACACGGGATGACCCGTAGTTGCGGCCAACCACCGTGGCAAGTGCCGAGAGGACGAGCGCCAGCGCGCCCAACTGTCCAAACTGATCGGGAAAGACATAGGTGGCGCAGAAGCCGAAGACTCCGAGAAGGAGGCCCTGTATGGCGCCGCGCACCACATATTCGCTCTCCAGCCTGCGTGCCTGTTCGGGATCGGTGATTTCATCCGCACCCTTGCGGATGCCCATGTAGCGAATGATGCCGATGGCGATGAAGAGCGCTGCGAAGGCAAGAAACAGCGGCTCGCCGTTCCTGAGGTAGACGAACAGAGCGACCAGCATGTGAGAGGTCGCTCCGACCAGCACCGTGCTGGCGCTGCCATAGAGCGATTTCACAAACTGTATATATACCTCGCCGGGTATATCGCTGTCTGCGCGCTTTGCCATGAGTTCTCCCGCTTGCGGGCATCTTAATACAAGACGGGCTTAAAGAAGAGCTTATCGGTAACGGTAAAAATTTAGTGGTTTTGATGATAAACCACCGGCTGACGCGCGCAACCCAGAGGTTGCAGGAACCCCTGGGTTGAAGGAGGCCCGCTGCGACCATCCAGGGCGCAGGCCGGATTGTCTATTCGGCAGCCTTGAGCAGCGTCTGATTTCCTTCCTCTGCAAGGCGTTGCAGAAGATCGGCCCGCTGATCGAAGGCACTTTCCATGTTCGCCCGCTTCACGTGGCCGAAGCCGCGTATCATCATCGGGATCGATGCGAAGGCTGCCAGCGTGTCGATCTTTTCTGTGGGCAACGCAGGTTCTGAGAGCATTTCCTCGATCTTTTGCAGATCGTTCTCAAAGGTTGCGAGCAGCTCACGCTCCTGACGCCGTTCCTCAAGATAGCTGAATGGGTCAAGGACCGTGCCACGCAGGCCCTTCAGGCTTGCCAACAACCTGAAGCCAGTGAGCATTGCCTGACCGAACCGGCGCTTCTTGGGACGCCCGTCAGGTCCGGGCTTCGAAAGGATCGGCGGCGCAAGGTGGAACTCGAACCGGTCGTAGCTTTCAAACTCGTTGTTCAGTTGGCGCTGAAAGGAACCATCGGTGTAGAGGCGCGCAACCTCGTACTCGTCCTTGATGGCCATCAGCTTGAACAGGCTCTTTGCCACCGCCTGAGTGATGGTTGTTGTCCCCGGCACCGCGGCCGTCTCCGCCTTGCGGATGCGCTCAACCTGGTTGCGGTAGCGCTCGGCATAGGCGCGGTTCTGGTAGCGGGTGAGGAAATCCACCCGACGAGCGATCATCTCATCGAGGCTCTCGCTGATCGAAGCGCCCTTCTCGGCAGCCGATCCGACGAGCTCACGCACCTCTTCCGGGAATTGCGCCGCACGACGGCCCCAGCGGAACGCCTTGATGTTTGCCGGTACAGCCTCCCCGTTCAGCTCGATCGCCTTTTCGATCGCCTCCGGAGAAACAGCCAGGCCGCCCTTCTGGCAGGCAACGCCGAGCATGAACATGTTGGCGCCCAACGTATTGCCGAAGAGCACCTTGGCCGCCTGTGTGGCATCAAAGAAGAACGTGTTCTCTTCGCCTGCATGCTTGATGATTTCGCGTTTCAGGCGCTCGACCGGCAGGCTGAAGTCCGGCTGGCGCGTGAAATCGCCCGGCATCACCTCTGCCTTGTTGGCAAGCACCAGCGTGTGCCCGTGGCGCACGGTGGCCAGAACCTTGCTTGAGCCAGTCACGATGAGGTCGCCGCCCAGCACGAGATCTGCCTCACCCGCAGCCACGCGGATGGAGCGAATGTCCTCCGGCGTTGTGGCCATGCGGAGGTTCGAATAGACCGCGCCGCCTTTCTGGGCGAGGCCGGCCATGTCGATGACGCCGACACCCTTCCCTTCCAGGTGAGCAGCCATGGCAAGGATCGCGCCGATGGTGACAACACCTGTTCCGCCGATGCCGTCGACGACGCCGCTCCAGCCCTTCTCAATCGGGAAAATGGCCGGTTCGGGAACATCCTTCAGCGGGTCGATGTCGCCGGCCACGCCTTCAAGCTTCTTCAGCTTCGCGCCATGCACGGTCACGAAGGACGGGCAGAAGCCTTCAAGGCAGGAGAAATCCTTGTTGCAGCTCGACTGGTCGATCCTGCGCTTGCGTCCGAATTCGGTCTCGACCGGCTGCACGGAAACGCAGTTCGACTTGACGCCGCAATCGCCACAGCCCTCGCAAACGAGGTCGTTGATGATGACGCGCCTGTCAGGATCCGGAAATGTACCGCGCTTCCGCCGCCGCCGCTTTTCCGCCGCGCAGGTCTGGTCGTAGATCAGGACGGACACGCCCTTGGTTTCGCGCAGGCGACGCTGCACCTCATCCAGTTCTTCACGGTGATGAACCGTCGAGCCCGAAGGGAACTTGAACTTGCCCTGGTACTTGTCCGGCTCGTCCGAGACGACCGCCATGTTGCGGACGCCTTCGGCGTAGAGCTGATTGGCAATCTGCTCCACCGTCAACGCGCCTTCAGCAGGCTGGCCGCCCGTCATCGCCACGGCGTCATTGTAGAGGATCTTGTAGGTCATGTTTACGCCGGCGGCGATGGCAAAGCGGATCGCCAGCGAACCCGAATGTGTGTAGGTGCCGTCGCCCAGATTCTGGAAGAAGTGCTCGCGGTTGGTGAACGGGGCCTGCCCGATCCACTGCGCACCCTCGCCTCCCATGGCCGTGAAGCCGGCCGTATTCCGATCCATCCACATGGACATGAGATGGCAGCCGATACCGGCGCCGGCGATCGACCCTTGGGGTACGCGCGTCGAGGTGTTGTGGGGGCAGCCGGAGCAGAAATAGGGCACGCGTTTCGCGATGTCCGGCGTCTGAACCAGCATTTCCTGGAACTGCCGCAGCCGCGCGACGTGGGCCGCGATTTCCTCCGAGTAGCCGATCACGCGGAGGATGCGCTCGCCGATGGTGATCGCAATCTCGTTCGGGTCAAGCGATCCCGTGACAGGGAAGAGCTTCTCGCCCTGCTCGTCCTTTTTGCCGATGATAACCGGATGATTGGGCGTGCCGTAGAGGTTTTCGCGCAGCTGCACTTCCAGAAGCGAACGCTTCTCTTCCACCACGATCACGGTGTGGAGGCCGCGGACGAAATCCGCCATGTGCTGGTAATCGAAAGGCCAGGGACAGGCCACCTTGAACAGACGGATTCCAAGCTGCGCCGCCCGCTCCTCATCGATGCCGAGATCATCCAGCGCCTGCCGCACATCGAGGTAGCTCGTGCCGATGGTGACGATGCCGAGCTTGGGGTCCGAACCGCCGGAGAAAATGATGCGGTTGAGACCATTCTCCTGCACGAAGGCCGCAGCAGCCTTGCGCTTGTAGTCGTGGAGACGCTCTTCCTGGCCCAGCTGGTTCAACTCGTAGCGGATGTGCAGACCGCCGGACGGCAGGTCGATCTCGGGAAGCCTGATGTTGATCCGATCGAAGCCGACGTTCACGGAAGCCGTGGACTCGATGTTGTCCTTGACGCATTTCAGAGCCGCCCAAGTGCCTGCGAAGCGCGACAGTGCATAGCCGTAGATGCCGTAGTCAATGAGTTCCTGAACGCCTGCCGGGTTCAGGATCGGGATCATCGCGTCGATGAAAGCGAATTCGCTCTGGTGGGCGACAGTAGAGGATTCTGCCGTGTGATCATCGCCCATCAGGGCCAGGACGCCGCCGTGCGGCGAGGTGCCGAACGAATTGGCGTGACGGAACACGTCGCCCGTCCGATCGACGCCCGGGCCCTTGCCGTACCAGAGGGCGAAGACGCCGTCGTACTTGCCCTCGCCCAGAAGCTCGGTCTGCTGCGAGCCCCAGCACGCGGTCGCGGCCAGATCCTCGTTCAAGCCGGGCTGGAAGGTGACATTTGCTTCGGAAAGATATTTTCCGGCCTTCCAGACCTGCTGATCGATGCCTCCAAGGGGAGAACCACGATACCCAGATACAAACCCAGCCGTATTCAATCCGGCCCTGCGGTCAAACTCGCGCTGCATCAGCAGCAAGCGGACAATCGCCTGCGATCCGGAAACAAGTATCTGTTCCTTGGAGAGGTCGTACTTGTCGTCAAGCGTTACATGACGAAGCATCATTCCACCTCCTCCTGGTGGCAAATTCGTTGCCTCAACTGCAAGTGTTAAACAGTTGAGACATGAAAGTGTTGCCGCGAAGACAATCCGCGTCAATTGAATTTAGTCCCCTACAAAAATTTGCAAGATCCTGTCTGAACCGGGCGCGGGGCTGTAATTTCCTGATAAATCTGGGGCAATACCGGGCATTTGCTGTCTCCACCCACAGGCGCGGAAGCCCCATTCGGCGATCATGGTTGGCGTTTGCAGCTTTTCAAGCCGATCGAACCTGATAAGAATATCAGGCTCAGGTGCGATGGGAGCCGCGCCTGCGGGGGCTCTCCGCTCACCGCAACAGAGAAGATGCTGAAAGCATCCGAAAATGGGAAGAGGAACTGCCTGATGGAGCAAATCTATCCTGACAAACCCCTCGCAATGAGGAAAGGGGCATAGTCTGTGCGTATCATTGCTATGATTGTAAAATCGATCAGCGCTCTAAACACGTTGATCGGTAATGTCTTTGCGTGGCTTTCTCTCGCTATAGTCGTCCTGTGTTTCGCGATAGTGGTGCAGAGATATCTGTTCTCCACCAGCATTATCTGGATGCGTGACCTTTATGTATGGATGAACGGCGCCCTGTTTACTGCAGTCGCAGGCTTTGCATTGCTGAGAGGCGACCATGTGCGAGTTGATATATTGTACCGTCCCGCCTCCAGGCGTTGGAAGGCCACCGTCGACCTGATCGGCGTTGTTCTGTTTCTCCTCCCCTTCTGCTGGCTTGTCTGGGTCTATGGCTGGCCCTTTGTTGTCCGGTCCTGGCGCATCTATGAGGCATCGCCGAACATCGGCGGCATGACCCACTATTACATTCTGAAGACCTTCATCCTGGGATTTGCCGTTTTGGTGGCGCTGCAGGGCATCGCCATGGCGCTGCGATCAGTGCTCGTGTTGCGAGGGCAGGAGCATCTGCTCCCAGCAAATCTGCGCTATACCGCGCAGGATGAAGAACCGGGCACGGGGGCCGTGTGATGGAACCAGTTGTAATTGGCGAGATCCTTGCGGGTCTCATGTTTTTCGGCATCATCGGCTTCCTGCTTCTTGGATTTCCGGTTGCCTTTACGCTTGCAGGCGTGTCGCTCCTGTTCGGGCTGGTGGGCCAATGGTTCGGTGTCTTCGATCCTTCGAACTATGGCAGCGTCATCAACCGCTACATCGGCTACATGACGAACGAAGTTCTGGTCGCCGTGCCGCTCTTCATCTTCATGGGCATGATCCTCGAACGGTCCAAGATCGCAGAACAGCTGCTGCTGACCATGGGCAAGCTTTTCGGCAATCTGCGCGGCGGCCTCGGCATGTCGGTGGTCATCGTTGGTGCGCTCCTGGCGGCTTCGACCGGCGTGGTCGGCGCGACGGTCATCACCATGGGCCTCATTTCGCTGCCGGCGATGCTGCGGGCGAACTATGACCCGAAGCTCGCATCCGGCGTCATCTGCGCCTCAGGAACGCTGGGCCAGATCATCCCGCCATCCACTGTCCTGATCTTCATGGGCGACATGCTCTCCGGAATCAACGCCCAGGTGCAGATGTCGAAGGGAAACTTCGCGCCGGTGCCAGTATCAGTCGGTGATCTCTTTGCGGGTGCGGTCCTGCCGGGCCTGCTGCTGGTCGGGCTCTACCTGCTCTGGATGATCTTCAAGGCGATCTTCCATCCTGAGTCCTGTCCGGCGACACCCGTGCCACCGGAGGAAAAGAAGAATCTCGCCAAGGAAATCGCCGTCGCGCTCCTGCCGCCGCTACTGCTCATCATCGCGGTTCTTGGGTCGATCCTGGGCGGAGTGGCAACGCCCACAGAGGCGGCTTCAGTCGGTGCAGTCGGCGCGATGATCCTTGCGGGTCTGCGCGGACGGCTCAGTTTCGGGGTCTTGCGTGAGTCTGTCATCGCAACGGCCACAATGACCTGCATGGTCTTCATCATCCTGTTCGGTGCATCGGTGTTCTCGATCGTCTTCCGTCTCATGGGTGGCGACAATCTCGTGCACGAATTCCTGAGCAACGTACCGGGCGGCGTGCTTGGCGCCGTTGCGCTGGTGATGTTCGTGATGTTCCTGCTGGGTTTCATCCTCGACACGTTCGAGATCATCTTCATCGTGATCCCGATCACCGCACCGATCCTTCTTGCGCTGGATGTCGATCCGGTTTGGCTCGGCGTGCTGGTGGGCGTGAACCTGCAGACGAGCTTCCTGACACCACCCTTCGGCTTCTCGCTCTTCTACTTAAGAGGCGTAGCGCCGTCGCACGTGTCAACCGGCATGATCTATCGGGGTGTCGCGCCTTTCGTTGCGCTTCAGGTCGTGGCACTCGCAATCATGTTCATGTTCCCGGAAATCGCCACCTGGCTGCCACGGGCGATCTACAACTAACGTAAGCAGTGGCCGACTTAATTGTCCGGCCACTCTTCCACTCAGTCAGTGCGCCTCAGAAACAGAAGAGCCCGGAAATCCCGGGCTCTTCACGTTTGGATAACAGGCGTTAGTATAGGCCTCAGTCCAGATTGAAGTATTTCTCGCGAGCGAGGAGGAACGGAACGTCCGTACCCTCGGTCTTCTGGCGCACGATCTTCAGGGCGGCCACAAAGCTTTCCGCCGTCTTCTTGGTCAGCGGATCACTCGAGTCGAGGAAGGTCTGGAGCACTTCCTTGGAAGCCTTTGCTCCGGCTTCCATGATTTCTTCGGGGAAGCGCTTGACCTGAACGCCGTGCTTTTCGACCAGCGTCTGGAGCGCGCGCGGATCGTTGGCGGCAAAGTCGGCAGCCACGGCGTCATACTCGGCCTGGCAGCAGTCGCGGACGATCGCCTGCAGGTCCTCGGGCAGATCCAGGAACTTCTTCTTGTCGACGACGAGCTCGGTCGCCAGGCCCGGCTCAACGAAGCTCGGGAAGTAGTAGTTCTTGCAGACCTGATAGAAGCCGAGGGCCAGGTCGTTGTAGGGACCGACGAACTCGGCCGCATCAAGCGTACCCGACTGAAGCGCCTGGAAAATTTCACCAGCCGCGAGGTTGGTTACCGAAGCGCCAAGCTTCTCCCACACCTGACCACCGAGGCCGGGGGTACGGAAGCGAATGCCCTTGATGTCGTCGAGGCCATTGATCTCATTGCGGAACCAGCCGCCAGCCTGGGTTCCCGTGTCGCCCGACAGGAAGCCAATCACGCCAAACTGGTCGTAGATCTCGTCCCAGATTTCCTGGCCGCCAAGGTAACGCACCCATGCGGTAAGCTCGCGGGACGTCATGCCGTAAGGAACACCGGTGAAGAAGGAAAGGCCTGCACTCTTGTTCTGCCAGTAATAGGCAGCGCCGTGGCTCATTTCGGCCGAACCGTCGATGACAGCGTCCAGCGCCTGCAGCGGCGGCACAAGCTCGCCACCGGCGTAGACCTGGATGGTCAGACGACCACCCGATGCCTTGCTGATACGATCTGCCAATCGTTGAGCACCGACGCCAAGCCCCGGAAAATTCTTCGGCCACGTGGTGACCATACGCCACGTCAGGTTGCCCTGTGCAATGGCTGGTGTACTTAGCGCCGCTGCACCGGCACCAATGGTTGCAAGTCCAGCCTTTGCAATAAACGAACGACGATCCATGCAATTACCTCCCGTAATAGGATCGATAAACCTCCTGAGAAAACGACGTGGTGTCGCCCTCCCTCTCCCTAGAACACCGACTCAATCACGAGCGAATGCGCGTGTCCAGATCACAAATGTTTCTCCGTAAATTGCATCGAACCCATGCGTGTCTACACCTTGGATAACGGCACGGCGCAGGATACATAGGCTTCCCATACTTAGCGGATGACATGATGCTGAAGCCACTCGTTGCAGTCACCACCGACGTCAAGGAATTCGACGGCTACACCTGGCACGCGACGCCAGAGCAATATCTGAAGGCGGTGCTGACGGCCTCCAACGTGTTGCCGGTGCAGGTGCCATCCTTTGGCGACGAGATCGACCTCGACAGCCTGCTGGCACAGGTGGACGGTGTGCTCATTACCGGCGCCCGCTCCAACGTTCATCCCTCGCTCTACGGCACTGAACTAACCGTCCGACACGAGCCCTATGACGAGCGTCGGGACGCAACCTCGCTGCCGCTCATCCGCAAGGCGATCGAAAAAGGCGTTCCGCTGCTTGCCGTCTGCCGCGGCATTCAGGAGTTGAATGTGGCACTGGGTGGTTCGCTTGCGACGGAAATCCAGAACCGCGAGGGTAGCATGGATCATCGCGGCCATGGCAAGACGGCGGACGAGAAATTCGGCATGCGGCACGAGGTGGAGATCAAGGAAGGCAGCTGCCTCGCCTCGGTTCTGGGCGCCAGGAAGATCACCGTCAATTCGGTGCACCGGCAGGGCATCGACCGGCTTGCGCCGCGCCTGCAGGTTGAAGCCGTTGCCGACGACGGCACGGTTGAAGCCGTTTCAGTGATCGATGCGCCGGGCTTTGCCGTCGGCGTCCAGTGGCATCCGGAATATTGGGTGAACTCGGACGACAATTCCCGCCGGATCTTCGAGGCGTTCGGCGATGCCGTGCGCCAGCATGCGGCTAGAGATTAAAGCTCATCCAGCATCATGATCGGGGTGACGGGCTTCACCGACTCGTAGGCAACGCCGTCGCCGGGGAAGAACTGGGCAACCGTGCGGCCATCGTCGGAGATGAAGAGCAGATCGCCGTTGGCATCCTTCTGCCAGAAGCGTGCGTCCGCGAGCTGTCCTGAAAGGCTGGAGCAGCCCGGCGCGATGTGGAGCCTGGACTGTTCCTTGCGCAGCGTAACGGCGCAGCCACGTTCCAGTCCGACCACCTTGAGCTGGTAGCTTGCTCCAGCGGTGATCGCAGACGTATGCCTCCCGTCCACATTGCTGGCTGCCTCATCCGGCGTCATTAGAGCCGGACCAGCACCAAAAGCACCAAGGGCAGCCGCTACGGCAAGATATGCCAGCTTCATGTCATGCGCTCCGTCGGTAGTGCCCCCATCATTCGCCAACATGGTTAACAAAACCTTTTCACATAAGGATAGCCCCGCATTGGTTACGGTAGCGAACCGTTAGCGATGGCCGTGTTGCCACGCCCAAGCAAAATGTGCTTATTTATTCGCAATTCGAAATAAATATCGAATAGCGGCTAGCAGGAGGTGTTTGCCGCATGGGAGGAGCCATGTATCTGGGTGTCGATCTGGGCACATCCGGGGTCAAGGTGCTGCTGATCAGCGCCGACCAGACGATCATTGCCAGCGCCACGTCCTCGCTCGACGTGCAGCGGAAGCATACCGGATGGTCCGAACAGGATCCTGCCGAGTGGGTCCGCGCCGTCGAAGATGCGATCGGCGAGCTCAAGGCCGAGCAGCCTGAAGCACTCGCCGAGGTCAAGGGCATCGGCCTTTCAGGCCAGATGCATGGGGCCACGCTGCTCGACAGGAACAATCAGGTGCTGCGCCCCTGCATCCTGTGGAACGACACACGATCTCACAAGGAAGCGGCGGAGCTCGATTCCGATCCCAGGTTCCGCAGGATCACGGGGAACATCGTGTTTCCCGGCTTTACGGCGCCGAAACTCGTCTGGGTGAAGCGGCACGAGCCGGAAGTGTTCGCGGCCACGGCCAAGGTGCTGCTGCCGAAGGACTATCTGCGGCTCTGGCTCACCGGCGAGCATATCTCCGAGATGTCGGATTCCGCCGGCACGGGCTGGCTCGACGTCGAGCGGAGGACGTGGTCGGAAGAGCTGCTTGCGGCGACCGATCTTACGGTCAGCCACATGCCATCGCTCGTGGAGGGCACTGAACCAGCAGGTATGCTCCGCCGTGAGCTTGCCGAACGCTGGGGCATCGGCGGCAACGTCGTGATTGCTGGCGGTGCTGGAGACAATGCGGCCTCGGCGTGCGGTGCGGGGACAGTGAAGCCCGGCTCAGCCTTCATTTCGCTTGGCACGTCCGGCGTTCTGTTTGCGACGAACGACCGCTACCTACCCAATCCCGAAAGTGCCGTGCACACGTTCTGTCATGCACTGCCCAACACCTGGCACCAGATGGGCGTTATCCTGTCGGCAACCGACGGCATGAACTGGCTCTCGGGGATTACAGGAACCTCGCCGGCGTATCTTTCGGACGAGCTAGGGGAGGCGCTGCGGGCGCCCTCGCCCGTGACTTTCCTTCCCTATCTCTCCGGTGAGCGGACGCCGCACAATGATGCGCTCATCCGTGGCAGTTTCACCGGCATCGAGGCGGGCACCAGCCGCGCGCAACTCACCCAGGCTGTAATGGAAGGCGTTGCCTTCGCATTCCGCGACAATCTCGAAGCGCTCCGGCAGGCTGGGACCACACTCGACAGGGTGATGGCGGTGGGCGGTGGGTCTCGCTCCACCTACTGGCTCAAGGCTATCGCCACCGCGCTCAATCTTCCGGTAGACGTTCCCACGGGCGGAGACCGAGGCGCAGCCTTCGGCGCTGCACGTCTCGGCCTCATCGCGGCCACGGGTGCAGATCCGCTCAGCGTGTGCACGCCGCCACCCATCGCAGCCACCATCGAGCCGGACACGTTCCAGTCCGGCGCCCTTGAAGAAGCCTATCAGCGTTTCCGCAAACTCTATCCAGCGATCCGAGGAGTCTCGTCATGAGCACAGGATATTTCGGCGATCTGAAGCCCATTGCTTACGAAGGGCCCGAAAGCGACAATCCCTTTGCCTTCCGCCACTACAATCCGGACGAAGTCGTGCTGGGCAAGCGCCTGGAGGACCATCTGCGCTTTGCCGTCTGCTACTGGCACAGCTTCATGTGGTCGGGCCTCGATCCCTTCGGCGGGCAGACCTTCGACCGCCCATGGTACGGCGACACCATGGAAAAGGCCCGGCTGAAGGCTGACGTGGCCTTCGAGATGTTCCAGCTGCTCGGCTCACCCTACTACACGTTCCACGATGCGGACGTGCGGCCGGAGGGCGCAACGCTTGCGGAAAGCATTTCGCGGCTCAACGAGATCGCCGACTACCTCGAGCAGAAGATGGAGCAGACCGGCATCAAGCTGCTCTGGGGCACCGCAAACCTGTTCTCCCACAAGCGCTTCATGGCGGGAGCGGCAACCAACCCCGACCCGGACGTGTTCGCCTATTCCGCTGCTATCGTGAAATCCTGCATGGATGTCACCCAGCGGCTCAAGGGCGAGAACTATGTGCTGTGGGGCGGACGCGAGGGCTATGAAACGCTGCTGAACACCGATGTTGGCCATGAGCTCGACCAGGCGGGACGTTTCCTGTCGCTCGTCGTCGACTACAAGCACAAGATCGGGTTCAAGGGGGCGATCCTGATCGAGCCGAAGCCTCAGGAGCCCACCAAGCATCAGTACGATTTCGATGTGGCGACCGTCTATGGCTTCCTGCAGCGGTACGGGCTTGAGAAGGAAGTGAAGGTCAACATCGAGCAGGGTCACGCGATCCTCGCCGGCCACACGTTCGAGCACGAGATCGCCATGGCGCGGAGCTTTGACATCTTCGGTTCGATCGACATGAACCGCAACGACTACCAGTCCGGCTGGGATACCGACCAGTTCCCCAACAACGTGCCTGAGCTGGCGCTGGCCTATTACGAGATCCTGCGCGCTGGCGGGTTCACCACGGGCGGCACGAATTTCGACGCCAAGATCCGCCGTCAGTCGCTCGAGCCGTCCGACCTGATCGCAGCGCATGTGGGCGGTATGGATGCCTGCGCGCGCGGGCTGAAGGCCGCCGCCCGGATGATCGAGGACAAGGCGCTGAGCACACCGCTCGATGAGCGCTATGCCGGCTGGAAGAAACCGGAGGCGCAGGCCATGCTTTCCGGCCAGCGGACGCTTGAGGAAATCTCCGAGCGGGCGCTACGGGAGGGCATCGATCCACAGCCGAAATCAGGCCGTCAGGAGGTGCTGGAAAACGTGGTCAACCGCTACGTCTGAGGGCCGCGCAACCAGCTAATCATGATTTAGCCATAGGAGTTAAGTCACAGATATATAACGTCATAGGCATGTCACTGAACTTTCATCGTACTGCCTTCATCCAGTCAGGATCCGTAGGCAAAACTCCGGCCCGTAAATCGGAGGTTTGCAATGGAAGTCGAGAAGACAGTTGAGGCTGAAATCGATGCGCTGTTGGCGCAGGATGATAGTGCGTCTGTAGTCGATGCGTTGCTTGCAATCCCGCCCCGCCCCGAAGCCAGCGGCGGAGCGGACGAATGGCAAAGGCTGCTTCATGCACGCCTCCAGACCAAGGTCTCGCGCAAGATGCAGGCGAACCTGGAACGGCAGAAGCCGTCGGGAGATCCTGCATGAGCGCCGAGATCCACTATCTCACGCGCAGCGTGGTCCAACCTCTGTCAACGAGCTGCCTGTCAATGGAGCGGCAGGTACTCCTCGATCTCGCGGGCCGCGTCGAGCAGATGCGGGAGGAAGAGGCTGCGCATCTCACCCACAGTGCAACGCGCGGTGCGCGTGGAGACATTGATCGAGGCGACGATCCGGCCCGCGCGAGAGCGGACCGGCACGGCAATGGAACGCAGCCCCAGTTCAAGCTCCTCGTCGACGATGGCGTGCCCATCCCGGCGCGCCTGAGCAATCCGCTCCGCAAGAGTGCCCGGAGCGGTAATGGTCTTGGGCGTACGGGCGCGGAGCGTCATCTGACCAAGAAAACGGGCGAGTTCGGCCTCATCCAGTTCTGACAGCAAGACCCGACCCATGGACGTGCAATAGGCCGGCAGGCGGGCACCCACATCAAGCGACTCGGCGAGGATGGCGCTGCCCGCGACGCGGGCGACATAGACCACGTCCTCGCCCTGCAACACGGCAGCCGAACAGGATTCCCCCACGGATCGAGAAACTGTTCTCAATATCGGGACGGCATGGCGCCAGAGCGGCGTGCTGCCCAGCCAACTGCGGGCGACCGTCAGCAGCTTCGGCGACATCAGGAAGAGCCTCCCCTCCTGGTGCATCCAGCCTTCCGCAACGAAGGTCAAAAGCAAGCGGCGCGCGCCTGCACGCGTGAGGTTGGAGGCTTCCGCCACCTCGGTGAGGCGCAGGCCGTCCGGCGCCTTGGCGACGATCTCCAGCACCCGCAGACCCTTCGACAAAGACCCAACGACATCCAGCTTTTCAGCCTCAGGGTTCTCAACCAAAGGATTTGACTCCGCATAATCACAAGACTAAAAAATATCGCATACAAAACTTTTGTTCGCAATATGAACAATGGCTTTTGTGCTTCCGAGGCAGGCGGTTTGTTACTGCTGCATAAGGTCTGGTCAGTTGAACCGGCTGACGTCGGAGCGCAGAATGTCAGGACTGTAAGCCTGTCCAAATGGGCGGAGTGGCCGAGCGAAGAGTGAAAGAGAACCATGGCTGAGGCATTTATCTGCGACTATATCCGTACTCCCATCGGCCGCTTTGGCGGTACGCTGTCGTCGGTCCGCGCCGACGATCTGGGCGCCATTCCGCTGAAAGCGCTCGTCCAGCGTAACCCCAATGTCGATTGGGCTGCCCTCGACGAAGTCATCTTCGGCTGCGCCAACCAGGCTGGTGAGGACAACCGCAACGTGGCGCGCATGTCGCTGCTGCTGGCCGGCTTCCCGGTTGAAGTTCCGGGAACGACGATGAACCGCCTCTGCGGATCGGGCATGGATGCCGTGATCACGGCTGCACGCGCCATCAAGTCGGGGGAAGCCGAGATCATCATCGCTGGCGGCGTCGAGTCGATGAGCCGCGCACCCTTCGTGATGCCAAAGGCCACCAGCGCCTTCTCCCGCAATGCCGAGATCCACGATACGACCATCGGCTGGCGTTTCGTCAACCCGCTGATGAAGAAGCAGTACGGCGTCGACTCGATGCCGGAGACGGCGGAGAATGTTGCCGAGCAGTTCAACATCAGCCGCGAAGACCAGGACGCGATGGCGGCCCGCAGCCAGCAGAAGGCTGTTGCGGCACAGGAGAACGGCCGTCTTGCCAAGGAAATCACGGAAGTGGTCATTCCGCAGCGCAAGGGCGAGCCGATCGTCGTGAACAAGGACGAGCATCCGCGCGCCGGCACGACCATCGAGGCGCTGGCAAAGCTGCCTGCTCCGTTCCGCGAAGGCGGCTCGGTTACGGCCGGTAACGCATCGGGTGTCAACGATGGCGCAGCAGCGCTGATCATCGCTTCGGCTGAGGCTGCCAAGAAGTATGGCCTTACCCCGATAGCCCGCATCCTAGGCGGCGCGACCGCTGGCGTTGCACCGCGCATCATGGGCTTCGGTCCGGCTCCTTCCACGAAGAAGCTCTGCGCACGTCTCGGCCTGAAGCCGACCGACTTCGACGTCATCGAGCTCAACGAAGCCTTTGCTTCGCAGGGTCTCGCCGTTCTGCGCGACCTCGGCATCGCTGACGATGCAGCGCACGTCAACCCGAACGGCGGCGCGATTGCGCTGGGTCACCCGCTGGGCATGTCCGGCGCGCGCATCAGCGGCACGGCCGCGCTGGAGCTGCGCGAGCGTAACGCCAAGCTGGCGCTTGCCACCATGTGCATTGGCGTCGGACAGGGCATCTCGATCGCTCTCGAGCGCGTTTAAGCGCTTATTGCGGTTAAGGAGTACAAAGGGGAGCAGGCCACGCCTGCTCCCCTTTTGTTTGTGCCAAAGGATGTGGGATCCTGATCAGGAGATCTCAAACGGCGTGTCGAAGTAAAATTCTTCGAGGTTGGTGCCGTCGCCACCACGATCCACCACAAGGAAGTCCTGCTCCTTGACGATGGGCGTCAGAACCCCGTGCCAGGTATTGCGGAAGTAGTTCACGCCCTGGCCTCCCTTCGTGATGAAGGCATGGGGCTTGCCGGGGCGGCCGTTCTCATCCGGGCAGACGACAACGAGGAACGGCATCGGGCATAGCGGCACGAAAGCCTGGCTGCCAAACGGGTGACGCTCCACCATTTCCAGCTTGGCAGGAGTTGGATAGGGCTGGGAGCGGACGATGCTGACCAGCACCCGTGCGTTGTCGCCCGTGACCTCTACCTTGGCCAGGTCATGGAAGCGCTCGCACTTGCCCTTGTTGATGAGGAAGCTCGCCGCTCCTTCGGTATCAATCACGTCGCCGAAAGGTGCGAATGCCTCGCGCGTCAGAGGCTGTGCGACTATCAGGTTCATTTGCCAGCTTTCCAGATGGGTGTCAGCGCCGGATGGCGGTTGACGTCCTTATAGAGGAGATAGCGGAAGCGTCCAGGACCACCCGCATAGCAGGCCTGCGGACAGAAGGCGCGCAGCCACATGAAGTCCCCTGCCTCCACCTCGACCCAGTCCTTGTTGAGCCGGTAGACCGCCTTGCCTTCCAGAACATAGAGTCCATGCTCCATGATGTGGGTTTCCTCGAAAGGGATCAGCCCACCCGGCTCGAAGGTGACGATGTTGACGTGCATGTCGTATCGCACGTCATCAGGATCGACGAACCGCGAAGTCGCCCAACGGCCCTCGGTGCCGGGCATCGGGTTCGGCGTGATGTTCTTCTCGTTGGTGAAGAAGGCTTCCGGTACGTCGATGCCGTCCACATGCTCATAGGCCTTGCGCACCCAATGGAAGCGGACGGGCGCGGAGCCCTCGTTATGCGCAGTCCAGCGGCTCTGCGGCGGAAGGAATGCGTAGCCGCCCTCCTCGAGCACATGTGCAGTGCCGTCGAGGGTGACAGTGAGCGTGCCTTCAACGACGAACAGTACGCCTTCAGCGCCGCTATCGGGCTCTGGGCGGTCGCTGCCGCCGCCCGGCTGCACTTCCATGATGTATTGCGAGAAGGACTCGGCAAATCCCGATAGCGGGCGCGCGATGATCCAGGCGCGGGTCTTCTCCCAGTGGGGAAGATTGCTGGTCACGATGTCCCGCATCACGCCCTTGGGGATGACGGCATAGGCTTCGGTGAAGACCGCCCTACCCGTCATCAGTTCGGTCTGCGGCGGATGCCCGCCGTTCGGCGCGTAGTAGCTGGTCATGATGGCAAAATGTCCTTCAGGCGGAGATAGGCGATGCGCTCAACCTGCTTGCAGGCGGTGGAAAATTCCTCGTCGCGGCTGTTCTCAATGCGCTTGCGGAAGGCCGCAAGGATGCTTTCCTTCGTGTTGTCCTTCACCGCAATGATGAAGGGGAAGCCGAACTTCTCCACATAGCGGGTGTTGAGGTCGGTGAAGGTGGCGCGTTCCTCGTCGGTCAGCGCGTCGAGGCCAGCGGATGCCTGCTCATTGGCCGATTCCGGCGTCAGGCGGCGGGCGGCTGCGAGCTTGCCGGCGAGATCCGGGTGGGCCTTGAGCACACCCAAACGCTCATCCTCCGAGGCCGAGCGGAAGGCCCGGGCCAGGGCATTGTGTAGGCCACCAGCGCTATCGTGGGCGAAGCCCAGCTCGAAATCGTAGGCACGTTCGGCAATCCACGGCGAATGCTCGAAGATGCCTCCGAAACGCTCAACGAACTCTTCCTTAGACATGCGGCTCGGGACCTGTGCGGGCGCCTGATAGGGGTGCTGCTCCATCCAGTGGCGGGCAATGTCCATGCGGCGGGGCAGCCAGACCTTGTCGTGGCTCTTCACGTATTCGATGAAGCGCTTGAGGGCTGCGGCGCGACCCGGACGGCCGATCAGGCGGCAGTGGAGACCAATGTTCATCATCGCCGGACGGCCGCGCTTGCCTTCCTCATAAAGGGTATCGAAGGCGTCCTTCAGATAGGCATAGAACTGGTCGCCGGAGTTGAAGCCCTGCGCCGTGGCAAAGCGCATGTCATTCGCGTCGAGCGTGTAAGGGATCACCAACTGCGAACGGGTCGGGTTGCCGTGACCGTCGTGATCGATCCAGTAGGGCAGATCATCATCATACGTATCGGAGATCCAGTCGAAGCAGCCTGCCTCGATGGCGAGCTTGACCGAATTGACGGAGGTGCGGCCAAGATAGAGGCCCTTGGGCGGCTCGCCGACAACTTCGGTATGAAGGCGGATCGCTTCCTGCAGGTCGCGGCGCTCGTCTTCCTCATTATGGACGCGGTAGTCGATCCAGCGCAGACCATGGCTGGCGATTTCCCAGCCTGCTTCCTGCATCGCGGCGAGCTGATCGGGCGAACGGGCCAGCGCGCTTGCCACGGCATAGACGGTTACCGGGACCTCCGCTTCGGTGAACATGCGGTGGAGACGCCAGAAACCGGCGCGGGCGCCGTATTCGTAGATCGACTCCATGTTCCAGTGGCGCATGCCCTCCCACGGGGCTGCACCCACGATTTCCGACAGGAAGCCTTCCGACGCGGCATCCCCGTGGAGAATGCAGTTCTCGCCACCTTCCTCGTAGTTGATGACAAACTGCACGGCCACGTGCGCACCACCCGGCCAGTTGGCCTTCGGTGGGTTTGCACCATAACCACGCATGTTCCGGATGTAGCGTCTCGGCTGTTCCATGTTCCCGTCCATTATCGTTTCTCTTTCAAAAATAGCGGAAGGATTGTAGCCTTATTCCTACTGAAATTTTTGAAAGTCTTTTTGGGGCCTTCCGCAGAAAGAGCCCTTATCGTTGCCGGCGAATTACCGCACAATCAATAGGCCGCATTTGGAGGAATAGTACGTTGAGTAACACAAAGCACGGCCGCCTTACGACGCACGTCCTGGATACCGCCAAGGGTTGCCCTGCCGCCGGATTGGCGATCACCCTCTACAGGATCGAGGGCGAGACACTGCAGCTCATCAAGAAGGTCACGACCAATGCCGACGGGCGTTGCGATTCGCCATTGCTTGAGGGCGACGCCTTCCAGACTGGAGAATATGAGCTGGTGTTCGAGGTGGGCGGCTATCTCAAGCAGCAGGGCACCGACCTGCCGGAACCATCGTTCCTGAACCTCGTTCCTATCCGGTTCGGGATGGCCGAGCAGGCGCATTATCACGTCCCGCTGCTCGTCTCACCCTACGGCTATTCCACCTACAGAGGAAGCTGATCCCATGACTGAGCCCTCTGCGTTGACGATCCGGACAGAGCTCCGGTTCCTGCTGAACGATCGCCAGATCGCGCTCAACAGCATCCGCCCCGACCAGACGCTGCTGGATTTCATCCGCCTTGACCGCCGCCTTACCGGAACCAAGGAAGGCTGCGCCGAGGGTGACTGCGGTGCCTGCACGGTGCTCGTTGGCCGGCTTGAGGGCGATACGGTCAAGTATGAGACTGTGAACAGCTGCATCCGCTTCCTCGGTTCGCTCGACGGCTGCCATGTCGTGACGATCGAGCATCTGAAGCGGCCCGACGGCAGCCTGCATCCGGTGCAGCAGGCGATGGTGGATTTCCACGGTTCGCAGTGTGGGTTCTGCACGCCGGGTTTCGTCATGGCGCTCTATGGGCTCTGGATGCAGAGGCCTCAGCCCTCAGTGCAGGCGATTGAAACGGCGATCCAGGGCAATCTCTGCCGGTGCACGGGCTACGAACCGATCATCAAGGCTGCGCAGGCGATCTCCAGCTATGGAACGCCCGAAAACGATCCGCTGGCACAGGAGCGCGCGAAGGTCGTCGCAGAGCTGAAAGCCATCAAGGACGGGCGCAGGGTGGAAGTTGGCAGCGGCGAGGAGCGGTTCATCATCCCCGCAAGCGCTGACGATCTGGCTGCCGTGCTTGAAACGGAGCCTTCCGCCAACGTCGTTGCGGGCTCCACAGACGTGGGGCTTTGGGTTACCAAGTTCATGCGCAAGATCACACCCGTCGTGTTCATCGGCGGGATCGATGAGCTGCGCGGCATCACCGTCGATGAGCGCGGTATCACGCTTGGAGCGCTGGTCAGTTATTCGGACGCGCAGGCGGTTCTGGCCGAGCACGTCCCAGCGTTCGGGAAGCTCATCCATCGGATCGGCGGCGAGCAGGTGCGCAACATGGGCACCATCGGCGGCAACGTTGCCAATGGCTCGCCCATCGGCGATACGCCACCGCCGCTGATCGCGCTCAACGCCAGTGTGACGCTGCGCAAGGGCGCTGCCCGCCGCACGATCCCGTTGGAGCAATTCTTCATTGCCTATGGCAAGCAGGACCGCCAGCCGGGCGAGTTTGTTGAGGCCATTCATATTCCGCTGCCGGAACAGGGTACGCAGTTTGCCGCCTGGAAGATCTCCAAGCGCCGCGAGGAAGACATTACCTCCGTGCTCGGCGCGTTTTTGCTGAAGCTGGCGGCAGACGGTACAGTTGAGACGATCCGCATCGCCTATGGCGGCATGGCGGCAACGCCAAAGCGTGCCGCCGCGGTCGAGGCCGCGCTCACTGGCAAGCCGTGGAATGCAGAAACCATCGAGACTGCCTTGCACTTCTACGAGGCGGACTTCAAGCCGATCAGCGACATGCGGGCGTCGTCTGCTTATCGCATGCTGTCGGCTAGAAATCTCCTGCGCCGCTTCCACCTCGCTACGACTAAGCCAGCCGGAAGCCTAACTGTGTCGCGTTACGAGGCCGCATGATGACGAAGCACCTTGTTCCGGACACTACCGCAGCAAAGATCAGAGGCGGAGTTGGCGAAGGTCAAGTCCACGATTCCGCGCACAAGCATGTGACTGGCGAAGCCATCTATATCGATGACATGGCCGAACCTGCGGGCACGCTGCACGCCTATCTCGGCCTGTCGACCGTGGCGCATGGCAAGATCCTGTCGATGGACCTTTCGGAGGTCGAGAAGGCCCCCGGCGTCGTGGCGGTTCTGACCGCGCGCGATGTTCCCGGTGTGAACGACCTCAGCCCGACTGGCCTCAATGACGAGCCAGTCCTGCCGGAAGACTACGTGCAGTTTCTGGGCCAGCCGATATTCGCCGTGGTTGCGGAGACGCGCGAACAGGCGCGGCGCGCCTGTCACAAGGCCAAGATCGAGTACGAAGAACTCCCCGCCCTGATCGAACCCGGTCAGGTGGATCTGACAAACCCGCGCCTCGTCACCAAGCCGCTGAAGCTTACGCGCGGTGATGCACAGCAGGCGATCGCCTCGGCTCCGCACCGGATCAAGGGGCAAATGAACCTTGGCGGTCAGGATCACTTCTACCTCGAGGGCCAGATTGGTTTTGCCATCCCGGGCGAGGACATGGACGTGACGGTCTATTCCTCCACGCAGCACCCGAGCGAGGTGCAGCACATGGTGGCGCATGCCCTTGGTGTGCCTTCGCATGCCGTTACCATCGAAGTGCGGCGCATGGGCGGTGGCTTCGGCGGCAAGGAAACGCAAGCGAACCTGTTTGCTGCCATCGCCGCCATCGCTGCCAAGAAGCTCAACCGTGCGGTCAAGATCCGGCCGGATCGCGACGACGACATGACCGCGACCGGCAAGCGGCACGACTTCCTCATCGATTATGAGGTCGGCTTCGATGACGACGGCAATATCCTTGGCGTCGATTTCAGCTACGCCGCCCGCTGCGGTTATGCTGCCGACCTTTCGGGTGCCGTGACGGACCGCGCGCTGTTCCACTGCGACAACACTTATTTCTACCCCGCAGTCCATGCTGTCTCGAAGCCGCTCTACACCAATACGGTGTCAAATACGGCGTTCCGTGGGTTCGGCGGCCCGCAGGGTATCGTGGGTGCCGAGCGCGTGATCGAGGAAGTGGCCTATGCCTTGGGCAAGGACCCGCTCGAAATCCGCAAGCGCAACTTCTATGGCACGTCCGACCGCAACGTGACGCCCTACCACCAGACGGTGGAGGACAATATCATCGACCGACTGGTGGCTGAGCTCGAAGTCGAAGCCGGTTACAAGGCGCGGCGCGAGGAGATCGCGCGCTTCAATGCGTCGAGCCGGATCGTCAAGCGCGGCATTGCGCTCACGCCCGTGAAGTTCGGCATTTCGTTCACTGCCACGCACTTCAACCAGGCGGGCGCGCTGGTCCATGTCTATACGGACGGCTCGGTGCACCTGAACCACGGCGGCACGGAGATGGGCCAGGGGCTCAACCTCAAGGTGGCGCAGGTTGTCGCCGAGGAATTCCAGATCGACCTGGAGCAGGTGAAGATCACCGCCACCACGACCGGCAAGGTGCCGAATACGTCGGCAACGGCTGCCTCCTCCGGCTCGGACCTGAACGGCATGGCTGCGCAGAATGCAGCCCGCCAGATCAAGGACAGGCTGATCGATTTCGCCGCCGACAAGCATGGCGTGCCGAAGGATCAGGTCGTTTTCCTGCCCAACCGGGTGAGGATCGGCAATCAGGAGATCCCCTTCGCAGACCTGATCCGCGAAGCCTATATGGCTCGCATCCAGCTTTCGGCGGCTGGCTTCTACAAGACGCCGAAGATCCATTGGGATCGCGACAAGGGTCAGGGCCGCCCGTTCTACTACTTTGCCTACGGCGCTGCCTGCAGCGAAGTGTCGATCGATACGCTCACCGGCGAATACGTGGTCGAGCGCGTGGACATCCTGCATGATGTGGGCCGTTCCATCAATCCGGCGCTCGACAGGGGCCAGATCGAGGGCGGTTTCATCCAGGGCATGGGATGGCTCACGACCGAAGAACTGGTCTGGGACAACAAGGGCCGGCTGCGGACACACGCGCCTTCGACCTACAAGATCCCGCTCGCATCCGACCGGCCGAAGATCTTTAACGTGAAGCTGGCCGATTGGTCCGAAAACGTCGAGCCGGCAATCCACCGCTCCAAGGCCGTGGGCGAGCCGCCCTTCGTCCATGGCGTCTCGGTGCTGCACGCGATCTCCGATGCGGTAGCGAGTGTGGCCGACTACAAGGTCTGCCCGCGACTCGACGCGCCTGCAACGCCTGAGCGCGTGCTGATGGCAGTTGAACGGCTCAAGACAGCCAAGAATTTATGATGTAAAGGAGTAGTGGGTTAACGGTAGACCGGGGGGGACTACCAAATGACATCATTCATGCGCAAGTTTACCGAATTTCTGAAAGAATTCCCGCACATCGCGGTGGTTGAAGTGACCGAAGCCAAGGGCTCCACACCGCGCGAAACCGGCGCATGGATGCTCGTTACGCCCAAGTCTACGCTTGGCACCATCGGAGGCGGACAGCTCGAGTTCCTTGCCATCGCCAAGGCGCGGGAACTGATCGACAGCAATCTCAGGCGCGGCACGATTTCCGTACCCTTGGGTCCGGAAATCGGTCAGTGCTGCGGCGGCCGCGTTGCGCTGGACATTCGGCTAGCCGATCAGCATGAACGCGCCATCCTCACTGAGCGGGTGAAGGAAGCACACCAGCGACGTCCTCATATCTATCTGTTCGGCGCCGGTCATGTGGGCAAGGCGCTGGCGGCTGCCCTTAGCCACCTGCCCTTCCGCGTCTTTCTGGTCGATACCCGGCCTGACTCGCTGGAAGAGATCCCTCCTGACGTGCAGCCCGTGCCGATAGCAATGCCGGAAGTGCTCGTGCGGGAGGCGCCGCCCGCCTCGGCCTTCGTGATCCTCACACATGATCATGCGCTCGATTTCCTTATCACGAGGGAAGCACTGGCCCGCAAAGACGCGGCATATGTGGGCATGATCGGTTCCAAGACCAAGAAGGCAACGTTCCACAACTGGCTGCTGCGGGAGGGTGGCACGGAGGAAGATTTCGCCCGCCTCGTTTCGCCCATTGGCGGTCACAGCGTTCCCGACAAGCGGCCTGAGGTTATCGCCGCGCTGGCGGCTGCTGAGATCGTCCGCGCGGTGCTGCTGGCTGCTGAGTAGCTTCAGCGTTTGCCGTCGAGAATTTCACCGATGATCCGCTGGCAGCGTTCGGACATGAAGTCGACCAGCAGCCGGAGTTTGGGGTCCTGCAGGTTGCGGTGCGGATAGACCGCAGCAAGCTTCACCGGCATGGGTGGGTTCTCAGGAAGGACAATCTTCAGGCTGCCATTGCGCAGGTAAGGTTCAACCTCGAAACGCGGCTTGTTGATGATCCCATGGCCCGCCAGCGCCCATGAGGTGATGACGTCACCATCATCCGTGTCGAAGGGGCCGCGAACCTCGAATTTGCGCGGGCCATCTTCCGTCTTCAGCATCCAGAAATATTCGCGTGCGCCGGGGAAACGCAGCAGCAGGCAGTCGTGGTTGTCGGTGACCAGCTCCTCCGGATGCTTTGGTTCGCCACGGCGCGCGAGATAGGCGGGCGAGGCCGCGAGCACACGCTCGCAATCCATGATCCCGCGCATGCGCAGGCTTGAATCTTCGAGCACACCCAGCCTGAATGCGACGTCGATGCTTTCACGCATGATGTCCACATCACGGTCGGAGAGGCGGAGCCGCACCTCTATTTCCGGGTAGCGCGCATGGAAATCCGGGATGCCGCTCGCAATCAAGCGTTTGCCAAGCCCCAGCGGCGCCGTCACATGGATCGTACCACGCGGCTTGCCGGAAACGGCGGCAACGGCCGCTTCCGCCTCGCTCACAGCCTCGAGAATCTTCTTGGCGCCCTCGTAGAAGACCCTGCCCTGCTCCGTTGGTGTCAGCTGACGGGTCGTACGGTTAAGCAACCGCGCGCCGAGATGCTTCTCCAGCTCCTTGACGCGATTGGAGGCAACAGCGGGCGAAATGCGCAGAGCCCGCCCGGCAGACGAGAGGTTTCCCAGCTCCACCACTCTCACGAAAACCTGGATATTATCGAGGTAAGCCAATTGCTATTCCGTCCCCAGCAGATTCATAAAGTGATTTTACATATTTTTTTGAAAGTCATGGTGCTTTCCATCTCTTTTCCTTTGGAAAGAACGCAGTAAGCTCACGCGAAAAATGACACGGGGACATGCATGGACGATTTTGCCCTTATGTGGGAGTGGCTTTCCTTCGCAGTACGCTGGCTGCATGTGGTGACAGCGATTGCGTGGATCGGCTCTTCCTTCTACTTCATCGCGCTGGATCTGGGACTGGTGCAGCGGCCTGGTTTGCCGAAAGGCGCATATGGTGAAGAGTGGCAGGTCCATGGAGGGGGCTTCTACCATATCCAAAAATATCTGGTGGCCCCGGAGCGGCTGCCCGAGCACCTGACCTGGTTCAAGTGGGAAGCCTACACCACGTGGATGACCGGTTTTGCGATGCTCGCCGTGGTCTATTACGCCGGCGCTGACCTCTATCTGGTCGACCGCAATGTGCTCGACGTTTCCTCCAATGTCGCAATCCTGATCTCGCTCGGCTCGCTGGGACTCGGCTGGATCCTCTATGACCAGCTCTGCAAGTCGCCGCTCGGCAAGAGCACGACCGGCCTGATGCTGATCCTCTATGTGATCCTCGTCGTGATGGCGTGGGGCTATACGCAGCTCTTCACCGGCAGGGCGGCTTTCATCCATCTCGGCGCGTTCACCGCGACGATCATGTCCGCCAACGTCTTCCTGATCATAATCCCCAATCAGAAGATCGTCGTGGCCGATCTGAAGGCAGGGCGGACGCCTGCCGCGCATCTGGGCGCACAGGCCAAGCAGCGTTCTCTGCACAACAACTACCTGACGCTGCCCGTCATCTTCCTGATGCTGTCGAACCACTATCCGCTGGCGTTCGCCACGGAGTTCAACTGGGTCATTGCATCGCTCGTGTTCCTGATCGGCGTGCTGATCCGCCACTACTTCAACACGGTGCATGCGCGAAAGGGCAACCCGCACTGGACGTGGGGCGCGGCAGCCGTGCTGTTCGTCATCATCATGTGGCTTTCGAGCGT
This sequence comes from Nitratireductor aestuarii, assembly GCF_014641695.1. Lineage (GTDB taxonomy): Bacteria > Pseudomonadota > Alphaproteobacteria > Rhizobiales > Rhizobiaceae > Chelativorans > Chelativorans aestuarii. The sequence continues at coordinate 294,373 of NZ_BMIF01000004.1, forward strand.
TCCCCAGGTGCTGACCGGAGAACGCAAGATTTCCAGCGCCGAGGAGAGGTTCATCGCCTCGGTGCATTTCCCTGCCGTGCGGGACACGGTCATGGGCCGCTGCAGCATGTGCCATGCATCGGAAACGGCGTATGACGGCATTCACATTGCGCCGAAGAATGTGAAGTTTGACAGCGACAATGACATCGCCGCCCATGCGCGCGAGATCTACCTGCAGGCCGGCCGCAGCCATGCGATGCCACCCGGCAACGTCTCGGGCATCACCGAGGAAGAGCGCCGCCTGCTCGTCACCTGGTTTGAAGAGTCCCGCTAGCCCGTCGCCCTCTTTCAGTTGACGCCCAACAGACCTCGTGAAACCCTCCCTCCAGTCATCCGCCGTCCAGTGAAACGAAAGGCAGCGATAGCCATGCCACTCCTTATTCGCGCGCGTCTCCTGACGTTTCTGGCAGAACCCCAGGCACCGGACGACCACGCCTCCTATCGCTACGAGGAAGATGGCGCGCTGCTGATCGAAGATGGCGTTATCCAGGCGGTTGGCTCCTATTCCGAGGTCTCTGCCAGGGTCGGCGCGGATATCCGTGTGGTCGATCACCGTCCGCATCTGGTGATGCCCGGCTTCATCGACGCCCATGCCCACCTGCCACAGATGCAGGTGATCGGCAGTTTTGGCGCCGAACTGCTGGACTGGCTCAACACCTATACCTTCCCTGCCGAGACCGAGTTTTCCAATGTGGCGCATGCCGAGCGCATTGCAGCCTGTTTCCTGGATGAGCTCACCCGGCACGGGACGACCACCGTCGCGGCCTATTGCAGCGTTCATCCCCAGTCGGCCGAGGCGCTATTTGCCGAGGCTGAGCGGCGCAACATGTGCATCGTCGCCGGCAAGGTGATGATGGACCGCAACGCGCCGGATGGACTGCGCGACACGGCCCAGAGCGGCTACGACGAGACGAAGGCGCTGATCGAGCGGTGGCATGGCAAGAGCCGCCTCCATTATGCTATCAGCCCGCGCTTCGCGATTACCTCGACGCCCGAACAGATGGCGGCGGCGCAGGCGCTTGCCGCCGAGTACCCTCACCTTCACATCCAGACGCATCTTTCGGAGAACAAGGCGGAGATCGAGTTCGCCTGCTCGCTCTTTCCGGAGGCGAAGGACTACACGGACATCTACGCCCGCTACGGGCTGGTCGGGCCCAAGAGCCTGTTCGGCCACTGCGTTCATCTGCAAGAGCGTGAGGCGGACGCGTTGTCGGAGGCGGGGGCTGTCGCTGTGTTCTGCCCGACCTCGAACCTGTTCCTCGGATCGGGGCTGTTCAACTATTTCGGCTATAAGCGGCGGGAGAAGAGCCTGCGTATCGCGGCCGCGACGGATGTCGGCGGCGGCACGAATTATTCCATGCTGCGGACGATGGATGAGGGCTACAAGGTGATCACGCTGCAGGGCGAGAAGATTCCGCCGCTGCTCTCCTACTGGCAAATCACCCGTGGCAACGCCGAGGCACTCTCGCTCGGCCACCGCATCGGTGCGTTGGAAGTCGGAAAGGATGCCGATCTGGTGGTGCTCGACGCCAGCGCCACCTCCCCCATGCGGCTTCGCATGGAGAAGGCGCGATCACTGGCGGAAGAGCTGTTCATCCTCCAGACCATGGGTGATGACCGCAACGTGGTAGAGACCTACGTTGCTGGCAGACCCGTAAAGCCGGCGTGATCCGCGGGCTTTGCAGCTTCCAACCGCCTCATGGTGAGCTTGTCGAACCACGTGGCGGTTGAAAACAGTGCAGACTGGACCCCTCGTCCTTCGACAAGCTCAGGATGAGGGTGCTTCAGTTGATCAGCCGGCGATATCGACGATGCCGCAGGCACCGTCTTCGCTGCCAAAGGCAAGGCGGCGGCCAGCATCGTCCCAGGCAAGGGCTGTGATGGCCGAGCGGCCAGCGCGTCGGAGGACGACTTCCTTGCTGTCCTCAAAGCGTGCGGCAAGGATCATGCCGTCGGCATAGCCAATCGCCACGACTTCTTCCTTTGGGTGGCAGGCGACCGTTGTGACCAGGATGGTGCCCCGTGTACCAAGCTCCAGCGGAGCCTTGCCCATCGGACCATCCTTGTAGTGGAACGGCCAGACGATTGCTGCCGGAGCGCCGGAGGTAGCGAGCCAACGGCTCTTCACGCTCCACGACATGCTTTTGACCTTGGCCGGATAGCCGGCCATCTGCATGTGGCGTGTGTCCTGCAGCCGCCAGCCATGCAGGGCATTTTCCTGCATCGAGGTCACGAGATACTTGCCATCCGGTGAGAAGGTGATCCCGATGTGCGGGCCTTCCCATTCCAGCTCGGTCGGCTTGCCTTCCGTCGCAGGGAAATGGAGCGTTGCGCCATTGTAGCGGGCAACGCCGAGACGCACGCCCTTGGGTGCGAAGTCGATGCCTTCAACGGTGCGCGGATGCTGAATTTCCTTGATGCGACCGTCAGCAAAGCGGACATAGGCTATCCGGCCACTGGCGAAGCCGACGATGCCCTGCGGCCCCGCCGCAACGCTGGAAATCCACTTGCGGCCGATCTGGGCCAGAACCTCGGACGAACCATCCGACTTCAGGGCGCAAACCTTCCCGTCCTCGCCACCCGTCAGCAGAGTGTCACCCGCCTTCGCAGCCGACAACAGACCGTCGTGAAGTTCGACAGTCTGATGGCCGGTTTCGTCCAGCCGATGGACGGCGCCATCGGCCAGTGCGAAATGCGGAATATCATTCAACCAGTACGCGCCGATGCAGTGCGCCGACAAATCAAGAGGTGCTACTGTTGGCATATCAGGCCTGGCAAACTTCGAATTCCTGGCGCAGCAGGTCTTCCTTCAGCTCTCGGCCGATGAAGACGAGGCGGCTCTCACGCTTTTCGCCGTCCTTCCAGTCGCGCTGATGGTTGCCCTCGATGATCATGTGCACGCCCTGCACCACATAGCGCTGCGGATCGTCCTTGAACGCAATGATGCCCTTGAGACGAAGAATGTTGGGTCCCTCGGTCTGGGTGACACGGTGGATCCACTGCATGAAACGGGCAGGATCCATCTCACCGCCGCGCAGCGACACCGACTTTACGCCCAGCTCTTCGATGTGATTGTGGTGGTGATGGTGGTGATCGTGATCGTGGTGGTGGTGATGGTCATGGCCGCAGCCGCAATGTTCATCATGGACGTGATCATGGTGATGGTCATGATCCTCCGCCTCCAGGAAATGCGGATCGTTCGCCAGCACGCGGTTCAGGTCGAAAGCACCCTGGTCCAGGATCCGGTCGAGCGGCACATTCGCACGCTCTGCCTTGATGACCGTTGCGATGGGATTGAGCGTCTTGATGACACGCTCCACATCCGCCAGCTCCTCGGCGCTAACCAGATCCACCTTGTTGAGCACGATCACGTCGGCGAAGGCAATCTGGTTCTGGGCTTCGTCAGAATCCTTCAGGCGAAGCGGCAGGTGCTTGGCGTCCACGAGGGCAACGACAGCATCGAGTGCGGTCTTGTCGCGAACGTCTTCATCCATGAAGAAGGTCTGAGCAACGGGCGCCGGATCGGCAAGACCGGTGGTCTCGACGATGATGGCATCGAAGCGGCCGGGGCGGCGCATCAGACCTTCCAGAACGCGCACGAGATCGCCACGCACGGTGCAGCAGACGCAGCCGTTGTTCATCTCGTAAATTTCTTCATCGGACTCAACGATCAGGTCGTTGTCGATGCCGATTTCACCGAATTCGTTGACGATCACGGCATAGCGCTTGCCATGATCCTCCGACAGGATGCGATTGAGGAGGGTCGTCTTTCCTGCACCGAGAAAACCAGTGAGAACCGTGACCGGGATCTGAGCCTTCGTGGCCTGGGTCTGATCGGACATCTATTCCAATCCTTAGCTTCTTCGCCTTTCAAGGAGGCGAGATTGTTGTTTGTTGCGCAATTCCAGCTGCGAGAGGGCAACGGAACTACTCCGCTGCCACCATATAGGACCTTCGCTACCTGGATGCATCACCTCAAATATCGACTTTCACGATAAAAGAAGATTAGCAAGGCGCTAGCTGGCTCGGAGAGTGTCGGGGTCGAAGCGGTGCACATCGTTCAAGAGCTCGACGAAGCCTTTCACCGAATGCTCAAGGATGCACTCGCCCGCTTCCGCATTTGCCGCAGCGGCATTGCCCGTTACTCCGTCGGCCGAGAGGTCGCGCATCATCCAGCCGAACGCGTGGGGACCATAGGCGCGCAGATGCTTGTAGTCTGAGCGGAACCTCGCCTGCTCGGAAGCGAAATCGCGGGCCTTGTCCATCCGCACCAGATCCGGACGTATCGCCAGCATGACCGAAGTTTCGATGAAGCCGCCGTGGATGCCAAGCGCACGCTCCTCGTCCGAGACCAGATCGGAGGGATAGCCGTATCTCGTCCAGCTGGTAGCAATTGCGAGCATGTTGCAGCGGACGCGCAATTCCGTCGTGACGATCGTCATGAGCGGCGAGTTCCCGCCATGGGCGTTCAGCAGCACGAGCTTGCGAAAGCCTCTTGCCGCAAGCAGCGCACCGATCCCGATCCAGCGCTCGACAGCTTCCGCGTAGCCGAGCGTCTGCGTGCCGGCATGGTCTGAATGTTCGATCGAATAGCCGACCTTTTCCACCGGCAGAACAGTGAGCGGCAGGTCTTGAGCCTCAGCCTGCGCACGGCGCGCGACCTCTTCCGCGATCAGCCAATCCGTCTCAAAGGGCAAATGCGGACCATGCTGCTCGGTCGCGCCCAGCGGGAGAATTGCTATGGTTTCTTCGGTATCCAGCGTCATCTCCCATTTTAGTTTGCCGGCAATGCGCGTAATATAAAATTCGTTAATGGCAAGAGGTTGCCGAAACAAAGTGCCGCCATACCTTCCGATGTAATAGCGCAACGCGTTCCACGGAAAAAGGAACATTGATGGCGAAGACTCGAGGGCTCATCCTGACGACGCTTCAATCCGTAGCCCGCCTGACCAGGACGGTGTCGGCGAAGCGCCTGTTCGAGCAGGGACTTTATGCTGGTCAGGACAAGATCATTCTGGCACTCGCTCAGGAGAACGGGCAGACGCCCGGTGCTCTGGCGCAAAAGCTGCGCGTCAAGCCTCCGACCATCACGAAGACGATCAACCGACTGGCCGCGCAGGGTTTTCTCGAAAAGCGCTCGTCCGACCAAGATGCCCGGCGAACCCACATTTATCTCACGCCTCTGGGTGAAGAAGCGATCCGCCAGATCGAAAACTCGCTGAAGAAGATCGAGGAACGCGCGCTGGAGGGCATCGAAAAGGAAGATCTGAAGACGCTGAAGCGAATCCTGGAGCAGATCGCGGAAAATCTTGCAGCAGAGCAGGAAAAGGGGTCCGAGAAGCACGGAAACGTGCATGACAGTTCACCCGTGCAAAACAGCCGCTCCGCTTAAGGCACCAACGAGTACCGGCGAACGTATTCGGGTTGCGCCGCAAAAAAGCTTTGACGTTAAACGCCTCACTGGGTTATGCGCTTTTAAACACTTTAAAGGCGGACCGGTTTCCCGGCAGGAGGGGCGTTCTGGCGCAGAAAATCAAGCTATCGACTATTGCTGATGCGCTGGGAGTCTCAACCGCAACTGTCTCGCTGGCGCTTCGTGACAGTCCTCTTGTTGCCGACAATACCAGGCAGCGCATAAAGGAATATGCGCGCAATATCGGTTACATCTACAACCGGCGTGCCGCTAGTCTGAGAACGTCTCGCTCGGGCATCATCGGTGTCGTGGTGCACGACATCATGAACCCGTTTTATGCTGAGATCCTGCGCTCGATCGAGGGCGAGCTTGACCGCTCCCGCCAGACGTTTCTGCTTTCCAACCATTACGACCAGCTCGAGAAGCAACGCACCTTCATCGATACGCTGCTGCAGCTGGGCGCGGACGGCATCATCATGAGCCCCGCTATCGGAACACCGGCGGAAGATGTCCGCATGGCCGAGGAAAATGGCCTGCCCACCGTGCTTATCGCGCGTGACGTCGACGGCGCGAATGTGCCCGTCTTCCGCGGTGACGACGCCTATGGCATCAGCCTCGCCACCAATCACCTGATCTCGCTGGGCCATAGCCGGATCGCGATGATCGGCGGTACCGACCACACGTCTACCGGCCGCGACCGCTATCGCGGATATGTGGCGGCCATGCAGAATGCCGGCCTGGAAGTGAAGCCCGAATGGCGCTTTCCGGGACCCCGTACGAAACAGGCCGGGTTCGAGATTGCCGGGGCATTCCTTGCCGCGAAGGATAAGCCGACAGCGGCCGTCTGCTGGAGTGACCTGGTCGCCATCGGCCTCATGAATGGTATCGCACGTGCGGGCCTGGTTCCTGGACGGGACATTTCCGTCACTGGATATGACGACCTCGAAGAAGCCGCGATCGCTACACCAGCACTCACCACGGTGTGGAACGGGCAGCGCGAGGTGGGGCGCCGCGCGGCGCGTGTTCTGCTGGACCGTCTGAACGGTGCGGAAGTTGCCCCAACTCATGAATTGATCAAGCCGGAACTTCACGTACGCCAGTCGTCAGGCAAACCCGTCGAGCGGTAGGCAGCAGACGTCACCCTGCTGGTGTCCGCCCTCACCCGCCGAGGCAGGTGAGGTCCGGATGCAAGTTCAGCCCGAGTTGATTACTGATGGGCCAAAGCTCTGCCGCTATTCACTTCCACATGCGGGGGCAATCTGTTGATCTCCCCCTGCAAGAGCTCGAAAATGTCCAATGCAGCGCGGAGGTTAAAGCGGCGTTCGTCGAAGAACATGCCGTAGCGGGCTTCCACCTGCCCCGGCATGACTTGCGTGCATCCATTCAGTTCCATGGACGCATTGTCCTGGACGTACGCCGGCAGGGGCGAGAGCGCGATACCACTGCTGACGAGCCGGATGGCTGTCATGATGTCGTCCACCTCGCCGACTACGTCGTAAACGATCTCGTGTCGGCGCAGCCATTCACGTGCGACCGCTCCCAGCGGTGAATGTGGCGGCGGCAGGACCACCTCGATGCCGTGCCCGTCGTGCTTGGTGAAATCCAGCAGATGCTTCTCACCGATCCAGCGCATCTGGAACTCGGTTGAAAGGTCCGGCGCCATCTCGGACGGGTAGAGCGCCCGGAAAGTGGCGTCCAGCTCACCCTGTTCGTACATTTCCTCCAGGCGGCGGGAATCCGCGATGCGCCAGGTCAGCGTTTCCTTGAGCTTGCCCAAGGCTCCGGCACGCTCCAGAAGCAGCGGTGCACAGTAGGTACAGATACCGACCTTGAGCTTGGAGATGTTCTTCTCGTAGCCAACCGTCTTCAGGCGCCGTTCCAGGTCGAGCATCTGCCGGATCAACCGGGAAATTTCTTCCTTCACGATGATCTTGTTCCCGACCTTCTTGATCAGGGACGTACCGATTGTCCTCTCAAGACGGCCCAGATGCATGCTGATAGCCGGCTGGCTAATGCCGAGTTTTAGAGCGGCCCCTGTGAGGCTCTTGGTTTCGATGACAGCCTCCGCAGCGCGGAGCGTGGCAAACGAAAGACCTTCCTGCTTTTGTGAGCTCATTATCGTGCACCTCTTGTTTACAGTGTCTGGGCTGCTCGCAAGCAAACCCGCTCCATGTCTTCACACGTAGAACTGCTACTTCACTTGAGGCATGAGGGATCGTGGCCGCAAAACTCCTACTTGCGGCTGTCATCTCCTATCAGGTTGGCCGGTTTTATTGCGTCAACGGATGGTCCACTGCTGCAGGCGCCATCTGGGTCAATCAAAGACCCGCCCAGGTGTCACCATGGCCAAAGCGATAATACGAACTCTGAGATTGAACCCTAAACCCCGTCCCTTCTGACAGGTTTAGGATTAACGCAAAAGTTGTGCGATTACAACCTAAACGGGCAGCGGTTTATCTCTGATTTACCTTGGTAGGAGGACAGAAAAGCGCAAGTACTTGAAATCGACTACGTAAATCCTGTGGATAGTTTATGGCGACAATAATTCACCCCCGTCAGGCATGCTCATGCAGCATAAACATCCCTGCTGATCGCCTTGCCAACGTCAGGAAGCCATGGGCTCGCCAATGCGTTTCCTGTAAGGTCCGACGAAGCATGTGAGGGCAAGAATAAGCCCGGAGATCGTGGCGATCATGCCGGCTGCGCTCACCGAATATTCGGATCCGAGCCATAGCGGGCCATAGCCGCCGAGAACATAGCCGACAACAGCCGAAACAACGGCAAACAGGATACTCCAGAGGATCTGGATTTCGAGCCTGTTGGTCATGAGGCGGGCGGCCGCGGGTGGACAGATCAGCATGGCGATCACGATGATCGAGCCCACCGCATCAAAGGCTGCAACAGCAGCCATGGCAGAGACGATGACAAGCGCGAAACTGACGATAGCCGCAGGAATACCGACGGTACGGGCAAACCCTTCATCGAAGGTGGAGATCTTCAGGGGCCGCCAGAAGATGGCCGTCAGGATAGCAATGGCGAGCGCCACACCCATCATGCGGAAGAGTTCAGGTGGAAGGTCGGCGAGGGCTTCCGGGTCGAGAAGGGAGTGCCAGCCATCGGCGGCAAGCCAGATGAGGCTTTCCAGGTTGCCGTAGAGGGCGTGTTCGACGTCCAGGTGCACACCGCTCGTGTCGCTCTGCTCGAGAAGCAGGACACCGGCGGCAAAGAGGCTGGAGAAGACCACGCCCATGGCCGCACCCGGTTCCACGTTGCCGGCCCGCTTGACGATCTCGATGAGAATTGCAGCAGCGATCGCGGCGGCAGCTGCACCGAGGAAAATTGGTCCGGTAGAGACAGTTCCGGTGAGAATGAAGGCGACGACGATGCCGGGCAGCACAACGTGGCTGATGGCATCTCCTACCAGCGCCTGCCTTCGCAGGATGAGGAAATTTCCAGGCAGGGCACAGGCGACGGCTGCAAAGATTGCGATGAGCAGCGGTGTCAGGCTGAGCTGGACGAACTCTGGACCCATGGCGCCCTCCTATCGCGACGAGATGAACTGTTCGGCCTTGAGCGCTTCGACTGCCTGACGGCGGCGCAATAGGCCGGCAAGCAGCCCGCGGCGCGGGGCGAACAGGAAAGACACAATGAAGATTGATGTCCCGACCAGCACGATGATCGGGCCCGTCGGCATGCTGGGAGCCGAGGCAGACAAAGCAGCGCCAAGATACCCGGCCAGCGCGCCGAAAGCGCCCGCCAGGAGCGCGACGATCTCGACGCGGTCAGTCCAGAAGCGGGCGGAGACGGGCGGAATGACCAGCAGAGCCACAATCAGCACGAGGCCTACCACCTTCAGGCCAATCACCGTGACCGCCATGGCAAGCAGCATCATGGCGATGTCGGTTGTCCGCACCCTCACCCCGATTGTAGCGGCAAATTCCGGATTGAATGATGCGAGCGTGAGGGGGCGGCGAAACAGGATGATGAAGAGCACCGCCAAAGCACCGCCGACGGCGATGAGGAGTGCATCCTCGTAGAGCATCCCTGCTGTTGATCCGAGCAGAAAGCCTTCCAAGCCGGCCTGATAGCCGCTGCGCATGGTCTGGATGATGGTCAGCAGCACCACGCCGAAGCCGAAGAAGGTGGAAAGCACGACTCCGATCGCTGCATCTTCCGGAAGGCGTGTACGGCTTGAGAGCCAGTGCACCACCAGAGCGCCAAGACCGGCGGAAAAGGCGGAACCGAGTAGCAGGCCGATGAGGCTGCGGCCGGATCCGCCGAAGGCGACCATCAGCATGAAGGCCAGGCAGATGCCGGGGAGCGTCGAGTGAGCCAGCGCGTCGCTGACGAGCGACCGCTTGCGCAGGAAGAGAAATGTGCCGCTGCTGCCCGCCGCAGCACCAAGCAGGGCTGCACCGACCGCAACGAGGGAAGCGTTATAGCCCGCGTTGAGAAGCAGAGCTTCAAGGAAGGCATTCCACATGCTCACACCGCCGTCCGTAGCTGGTCGATGTGAGTGGTCGCGAGCCTGCCGCCATAGGTCTTCTGCAGGTTCTCGGCGGTGAAGGTGGTCGCAATTGACCCTTCCGCGACCTTGCGGACATTGATGAACAGGACACGGTCGAAGTAGTCTGGCACGGTCGTCAAGTCATGGTGAACACAGACGACTGTCCGACGCTCCGCCTGCAGCGACTTCAGCACATCGATGATGGCGCGCTCCGTGGCTGCGTCTACCCCGGCAAAAGGCTCATCAAGCAGGTAGAGGTCGGCCGACTGGGCAAGCGCTCTTGCAAGGAAAACGCGCTGTTGCTGACCGCCGGAAAGCTGGCCGATCTGCCGGCTGGCGAAATCAGCCATATCAACACGCTGCAGGCAGGCAAGCGCCTTTTCCCGGTGCCACCGCCGGACGGGGCGGAGAAGGCCGAGTTCGCGATACATGCCCATCAGCACCACGTCGATGACGCGGGTCGGGAAATCCCAGTCGACGGAAGCGCGCTGCGGAACATAAGCCAGGCGGTGCATCTGCCGGGACAGTGCTTCTCCGAAGACCCGGACCGTTCCGGAACTCTTTGGGACGACGCCCAGCGCAGCCTTCAGGAGCGTGGACTTGCCCGCACCGTTCGGCCCGATGATGGCGGTCATGGACCCGGACGGAATCTGGGCAGCAACGCCCACAAGCGCCGGCTTTTCCCCGTAGGTTACGGTAAGTCCTGACACCTCCAGCGCACATTCGCCGGACTGCAGTCGCTCCTCAACCCCATACCCGTGTTCGAGAGCCCGTTGCTCCATTCCTGCTTCTCCTCAGGATCCCGCTGAGATCCCATTGGGTTCTTCAAAATTCACATGCCAATCGTGAGCTCACCACGCATGCCGCGTTCCGGCGCATCACCACCAAGAGCTCGCGCGATGGTTGTGACGTTGTGGTCGATCATGCCGAGATAGGTGCCCTCGTAGGTGCCGTCCGGCCCCATGGCATCCGAGAACAGGTGGCCGCCGATGCGAACCTCATGATTGCGCGATGCGGCTCCCTCGATCAGGGCGCGGGTGTTGCGGTCCGATACCGAGGACTCGACGAAAACGGCCTGGATGTTGCGCTGAACGAGGGTCGAGACCAGCTCACCGACGTGGGTCAGCCCGGCCTCGCTCTGCGTAGAAATGCCCTGTACCCCCATGACTTCGTAGTCATAGGCGCGGCCGAAATAGTTGAACGCGTCGTGCGACGTTACCAGGATGCGCGTGGTCTGCGGTACCGAGGAGAGGACCGTCGTCGCGTAGGCATGAAGCTCGTCCAGTTCCTTGATGTAGTTGGCTGCAGCGTCCGTGAACCTGGCCTTTTCTTCCGGCAAAGCCTCGATCAGCGCATCCCGCACCGAGTTCACCACGTGCACCCATAGGCGTGGATCCATCCAGATGTGAGGGTCGAACTGGTTCTTGTATTCGTCGTGGGCGATGAGCTTGTCCCGGGGTATGTCTCTGGTGACCGCCACGACCCGGCGCTGCTCAGTGAGCTTGTCGAGGAATTCTTCCATCTGGGCTTCCAGGTAGAGCCCGTGGTGAAGTGTCAGATCGGAACGGACCATCGCCAGAATATCCGACCTGGTCTGGCGGTAGCTATGCGGATCGACGCCCGGACCCATCAGCCCGGTAACACGCACCAACTCACCACCGACGACCCGTGCAGCGTCGGTGATCATGCTGGTGGTTGCGACCACCTGCAACGGGTCGGCTGCAGAAACACGCATTGGTACAGCAACAACCAGCCCGGTCATCCCCGCTAAAACAGTTCGCCTGTTCAAACGCCTCATGCGGAAACCTTCAATTTATTCCTCTCAAAATTTATGATGCAGTTGCAACTCATTTGCAACTAGAAACTTTTAAGTCAGATAAATGTTCCATTTCATCCCACTTGGGGGCTGAAGCTAAAACCTCACCGTTCCGACTGCGAGTATGGAATGCGCACCCGGGTCCCACCAACTGTCGCGGTGGCCATGGATCTGACCACCCAACCTTTAGCCGCGCCTGCTGGACCGAAAGATGACCAGCCAGTGACTGTGATCGATCCAAAGGAACCCTAAATTTTACGCGTCAAATGCAAAATCCATCTCGCGGCTAGAAGCCCAAACAACACAGAGTAACGGTCACCAATACGTAGCGTATCTATAATATTTACGATAATTACCTGATAGATTTACGCCACTTTGAACACTAAACGTGTTAGACAGATGCACTGTCACAAACGAAACAACACACGCATTAAAAGACTGGATATTCGCAGTTGTTTTTATGACGAGATAATAATTTCGATCCCAGCGAGCAAAGTTGCTCCTCAATCATCTGCATGGGATCGCTTTTGAGTAAGCCGGCTGATGACCGCGGATGCAGCTGGCAAAGCATTTTTCATGACGTGATGCATTAAGGGTGGACCCGCAATTACGGGCCCACCCTTTTCATTTCTGCAGTCAAACGGGATTGTTCAGCTTCGCGTTGGAAGCCGAAGCGATCTAAGTCCCTGTTGGCTCACAGTTCAGGACGGAAGACCGGTTCCCGCCTTTCCTGGAACTGCCGATCAGGCCCGGGCCTTCGACGAAAAGCCACCTGCAACCGGCTGCTTGCCGAAGATGATCACGGCAAACATCAGAACGCCAACGAGAACCACCAGCGAACTTACGCCGACGATTGGCTCCATGGCTGGGTAGCCAAGATACAGGAAGTAGAGCGAGATGATCTGGACCGCCACGCCGATCGCATAGACCAGGTACTGGTAATAGGCGAAGCGCGTTTCAGCCTTTGCCGGGTTCAACGCAAGATAACCACCGAAGATCGCCATCGTCACCCAGCCAAGCAGATTGGCGTGAGCATGCGGGCCTATGACATTGTGGTTACCGGACATGGCCATGTGCAGTCCCATCGATATGCCAACCAACAGGAATACAATCGCGGTCCGGAAGTAGAGATTTGCAATATTGGGCATTGGGGTCCTCCCTCGTGAATAGCTGATGTGACTTACTCTCAGAAAGAGGAGCACCAGATCCGGCTCGGTCCATCAGGCGCCAGCAATCCCAACCGCGACAAAAGGTGCGCTGCTTGCGGCATCGGAAATTGGCGAACTCGCCTGATACTGGAACTAAGGAGCGGTCAATTCTGCCCAACTCGCGCAGTACGGCTATCCCTCCGTTACCGTACTCCACCCTTCTGACCGGCGCGGATATTACTCCTACTTACATGTAATAGCAATGATTCTCGATAATCGACCAGGAGATCTCCGGCAGCCCAAATGGAGTAGATTTCTAGGCACCCATGGCAGGTGACGAGAGGGTTCCTATATGTTAAGAGCCTCGCGACCTTAGCTTACCACCTGCCCTCTTACTCGTGAGGCAGTGTGCGATTTTGCTTTTTGCCGCATCTGAGCGAGACGGAATAGATATCGTTCGTCTCCAGAATGTTATATGTGGCGTGATTAACGCCTGAACGTTGTTGTGCCCTGATGACCCTGACGATTGATACGCTGAACCCAGAAAGCCGTCCGCGGCCAAGCCTGACCACTGTCGAGTTGAAGCCGCTGATCGGGCTGACGCGCGAGGAGATGGCCGAAGCACTCATTGCCGTCGGCGTTGCCGAGCGGCAGGTCCGTATGCGGGTGCGCCAGCTCTGGCATTGGCTCTATGTGCGCGGCGTTTCCGACTTCTCGCAGATGTTCAACATCTCGAAGGAGTTGCGCGCGACCTTGGCCGAGCACTTCACGATCGCCCGACCGGAAATCGTTGAAGAGCAGATTTCCACGGATGGCACGCGCAAGTGGCTGCTGCGCTTCCCGCCGCGCGGTGCAGGCCGACCGGTGGAGGTCGAGACTGTCTACATCCCCGAAGAGGGTCGCGGCACGCTGTGCATTTCCAGCCAGGTGGGCTGCACGCTGACCTGTTCGTTCTGCCACACCGGAACACAGCGCATGGTTCGCAATCTCACCCCCGGGGAGATCCTCGACCAGCTGCTGGTCGCACGCGATCGCCTCGGCGACTTCCCGGATGCCGATACGCCGGACGGCGCAATCGTGCCCGCCGAAGGCCGCAAGGTCACGAATATCGTGATGATGGGCATGGGCGAGCCGCTCTACAATTTCGAGAACGTCAAGAAGGCGCTGATCGTCGCCTCCGACGGTGACGGGCTGTCGCTCTCCAAGCGCCGCATCACGCTTTCGACCTCTGGCGTCGTGCCGGAAATTTACCGGACCGGCGAAGAGATCGGCGTCATGCTGGCCATTTCGCTCCATGCCGTTCGCGACGAGCTGCGCAACGAGCTGGTGCCGATCAACAAGAAGTATCCGCTGGCCGAGCTGCTCGAGGCCTGCCGCAAGTATCCGGGCCTCTCCAACGCCCGCCGCATCACCTTCGAGTATGTGATGCTGAAGGACGTGAACGATTCACTGGACGATGCCCGTGAACTGGTGCGGCTGCTGAACGGCATTCCGGCCAAGATCAACCTGATCCCGTTCAACCCGTGGCCGGGCAGCCAGTACGAATGTTCCGACTGGGAGCAGATCGAGAAGTTTGCCGATTACGTCAATCGTGCGGGCTACGCCTCGCCGATCCGTACGCCGCGCGGCCGCGATATTCTCGCCGCCTGCGGCCAGCTGAAGTCGCAGTCCGAGCGTATGCGCAAGAACGATCGGCTGCAGCTTGAGGCGATGATGATCGCCGGACACGGCGAGTAAAGATCTTCGATAAAAAGCCGGGGGATCCCCGGCTTTTCTATTTCTGGGCCAACAACTTCTGCAGGATTTCGCGGGACCGCGTCCACAGAATGGAGCTCCCTTCGTCCTCCGCAACGATCAGTGAGGCGCGTGGCAGCCGGCTCGCCAAGGTCTTTCCGAAATCCGGCGAATGGACCGGGCTCGTGTCGAGAGCTCCGTACCAGAGATCGACCGGAACCGAGATCTCCTCAAACCTGAATGGCCATTCGTTCAGCGCGATCACCAGATCGCGCGCGTAACCTTGCGCTCCTTGCGAGAAGCCTTCGCGCAGGCAGCCGCGATAACGTTCGGCGAAGCCCGGGGCTTCGTAGATGGCGCGGTCGACCGGCGCGCTCATGTCGCGGATCAGCGTCCAGAGAAACTCGTCGGTCGCCATGCCCGCCATCCAGGCCTCAAAGCCAGCTGGATCGGCACGAGCGGAGTCGATCATGCCCGCCACCTGCTCCGGCAGCAATGACTTGATGGCTGGATGGCCAAGGTCGTCCTGCGCTGAGACCAGCGCTACTGCCTTCACGAGATGCTTTGTTGCAAGCGCCAGAGCGAAGGGACCGCCCTGCGAAAAGCCCAAGGCCACCGGATCAACGAGAGAATGAGCGGAGATGAGCGCATCGATATCCGATGCCCAGCTCTCAAACGTCTTGTGAGGGTCGTGTGACGAACTGCCAAGACCCGGACGATCCACGGCCAGCAGCGTGACGCCGAGTTCCTCAAGGTGCTCATGCCCGAAGCCGAGCGTGCCGCTCATGCCCGCTCCGGTGCAGAACAGGACCGGCGAGCCCTCCTCCGGGCCCCATTCGGACCACGCCAGCGTGCGGCCATCCTGAAGCTTGATCTCCCTGCGCCGCTCGGGCGCCCCCACGATTATGGTCATCTTGCCTGTGCCGTCAGAATCTTGATGGCGAAAGCCGAGAAGATCCCGGCGAACGCGTAGTCGACAATGCGGGTGATACGAGGGCTCCTGCGCAGAAGGCCTGCGAACTTATCGGCCGCCAATACCATGGGGATGCTCAGAGGCAGGGCAAGCACGATGAACATGATGCCAAGGAAGAAGAGTTTCTGACCCGCATGCGGATCGCTCGGCGAGACGAACTGCGGCAGGAAGGTCATGAAGAACAGGATGATCTTCGGGTTGAGCAGGTTGACGCCAAGCCCGGTCGCCCAGTTCTTGAAGAACGGCGCCTGTTCTGCCTTCCTCGCATCCGGATTGAAGGCCGAGCCATGCCGAATTGCCTGAAACGCCAGCCAGACCAGATAGCCGGCGCCGCCGATCTTCAGTGCGAAGAATGCTGCCGGTGAGGCCACGAGCAGGGCAGACAGGCCGAGCGACACGAGCGTGGTGTGCACCAGAATGCCGGAGAGTGCGCCCGACATGCAGGCAAAGCCCGCGCGCTTGCCCTGCGACAGGGCGCGCCCGACAAACAGGGTCATGTCCGGCCCTGGGGTGATGGTGATGATAAACGTGGCAATCGCAAACTGTACGATGGTTGCGAAATCAGGAATGAAAGACATCCAGTCCCCCGGAGCGCGGCTCGGCGCTTGAGTTTCTTGCACAAGAACCAGCGTTAGCTGCTATCGCTTTCCTTTTTCCGCCGCAAGTCTTCCATGTCGATGACGCCGTGCGGAAGTCGGCCGGAATAGAGCACCTCCTTGTTGTTGGCGATCCAGGCTAGCACCTCGGCAATAGCGTCAAACAGCTCTTCGGGAACCGGCTGGGATATTTCGACATCCGCAAACAGCTTGCGCGCGAGCATGATGTTGCGGAACACCGGAACGCCCGCCTTCTCGGCCGCGCCGATCATCTGGTAAGCCTCCTGGTTGCGGCCCTTCGCGGTGACGACGGGCACCGGCACCTTTTCCGCAGAGTAGAAAATCGCGACTGCCAGATGCGTCGGGTTGACGATGATTGCGGTAGCCCTGCCGGCTGCCCGAACCCTGTCCTCCATCGCCAGTTCCTGGGCGAGCTGCCGCCGCTTGCTTTTCAGAAGCGGATCGCCCTCCATTTCCTTGAACTCGCGCTTCACCTCCTCCCGCGTCATCATCAGGCTGCGGATGTGAGCCCGTCGCTGAAAGGCGACGTCCGCCACAGCTATGAAGAAAAAGGCAACGGCTGCGTAGGCGATCAGTCGGCTGAGCACCAACGAGGTCAAGCCACTCTGGCAACCCAGGTTGCAGTACAGCGAGTTCACATAAGGCCCGATGGCGTCTCGAATAACGCCAAAAAGGATGGCCACAAGCACTGCGATCTTCAGAATGGTCTTCAGCAATTCCACAGCGTGACGTCGCGAGAAGATGCGCCGAAGGCCTGAACCCGGATTGATGCGGTCACCCTTGGGTATGACCGCGTCCACACTGATCAACCCACCGACCTGAACAAAACTGGCGAATGTTCCCACAACGACAACGATGCCCAAGATCGGCGCGAGTATCAGGGCAAAGCTCAAGCCAGCTTCGTAAAGCGCAACGGCGGTGCGGTGATTGGGATATTCCCTTGCGTGGACCGCAATGCTGTCGAACAGACCCTGAAGTCTCTGATTGATCAAGTCCCAGCCGAGCCAGAGATAGGCCACCACAGTGAACAGCGACAGGGTCGTCACAAGCTCCTGGCTACGGGCAACCTGTCCCTTCTTTCGGGCATCCTCCAAGCGTTTAGGAGTTGGCTGCTCCGTCTTCTGGCTGGAACCCGTGCTCATGGATTGCCGTCGGGTATGCCACGCAGTGCACTGATCAGCTCTTCCAACCCATTTCTAACCAACATGAGGTCGAAGTTGGCTGCGTCCAGAAGGCGCGAGAAATAGACGATGAGGATGAACATCGCCAGAGCGCTCTTTATCGGCATTGAGAGGATAAAGACCTGCACCTGTGGGGTGAAGCGACTGACCAGAGCGAGAGCGAATTCGGTGAGGAACATGAGTGCTACTACCGGTAGAGCATAGATGACGATTGTCTCTGTGCCTCTATCGGCCATGCTGAGCAGCACAGCAGGAAGGTGCTCCGTGGGCCTTGGTATCAGCTGACCCGCCGGCCAGAGAACAAAGGACTGGAAGAGCACGAACAGAAGATTGAGTATGGCGCCGGAGAGGAATGTGTAGGTGAGAAAAGCCTGCGAGAACAGCAAGCCGAGTGGCGTCGTCTCCTGGGCGTGCAAGGGATCGATCGAGCTTGCGATCGCCGCGCCCCGCTGGTTGTCAATCAGCGCACCCGCCGACTGAACGGCCCAAAAGATCCACCCAAAGACATAGCCCATCAACAGGCCAATGACCGCTTCTTTGAAGAAGTGCGAGGCGTAGGTCAGGACCGAACCATCGAAGCCATCAATATGCGCCAGATTAATGGGCGCGGCGAAGGCTGTCAGCACCAGTACCATTGCATTGCGCACCAGGCGGGGTACGGCCTGCAGGCCCATGATCTGTGAAACGTAGACAAACAGGTAAACCCGCGGCAAGGTCAGGATAAGCGCTGTAAACTCGCGTTCGTAGAGGCCAAGAAAAAGCCTGCCGGTTTCCACGAAATCGTTCATATCATTCGTGGAAATTCATTGAACAGTTTCATTGCGAAATTGACGATCTCGGAGCCCAACATCCCAGCCATGATGGCGAGCGTGATACTCACCGCGACGAGCTTCACGGCGAAGGCGACCGTCTGCTCCTGCAGCTGCGTCAGAGCCTGAAGCAGGCTTATCAGGATCCCTACCACCGAAGCCGCAATTATCGGCGGCATGGAGAGATACATCACCAGCCCCATGGCTTCCTTCAGCTGCTGCGCGGCTATGTCAGGTAACATGGAGTCTCCTCGTCAGGCATAGCCGGTCACCAGCCCAAGGATCAGGCGTGACCATCCGTCGATCATGACGAACAGAAAGAGCTTGAAGGGCAAAGAGATGGTGAGCGGGCTCACCATCATCATGCCCATGGCGAGCAGCACGTTGGAAACCACCAGGTCGATGACGATAAACGGCAGATAGAGAAGGAAGCCGATTTCGAAGGCTTCGCGAAGCTGCGTAACCGTAAACGACGGCAGTACGATCACGATACTATCCGTGTCGAGCGTGGAAGACATGTTCTCCGGCCAAAGCTCCTTTGCGGCCTGCAAGAAGAAGAGCTTCTCCCGATCGGCAGCATGCCTCGTCAGGAAATCCAGCAATGGCTGCTTGCCGGCCTCATAGGCCGCGCGCAGCCCTTCCGCGGAGTCGAGCGTATGGTTTCCCTGGACCAGAATGTCATGCGTCTGCAGGATCACAGGGGCCATGATGTAGCCCGACAGGATGATCGCCAGCGCGTTCAACGCCATGTTCGGCGGGATGTTCTGCACACCGATGGCGTGGCGGACGAGGAAGAACACAACCGAGAGCTTGATGAAGCTCGTCGCCACCACGGCCAGGAACGGCATCAGAGCCGCAGCAAACATGATGAAGATGAGCTGAAGCGGATCAATCATTCCAAACATTGCCTACTTCGCGTACATCAAAGGACGAGACGGGTGATGCGCACCGCAAGACGATCATCGATCATGACCAGATCCCCGGTTCCGATGGCATCGCCATTGGCGCGGATCGTCACTTCCATGCCAGCTTCCAGCGCGGGCGGATCCAGCTCGACGAGCGCACCTTCACGCCAGGTGGAAAGCTCGCTCAGAGGTATGCTTCGGCGGCCAATCTCGAACACCAGCACAATCCGCAGACCTTGCGGAAGCGGCTCACGCTGGGCGCCCATGGTTTTGTCGGCCATGTCATCGTCACTTTCGCTCGGACGTCTAGCTCCCCCCAATTCAGATCCGGGAACAAACTCCAAACCGGTGCAGCACCAGCCATCATCGGTGTAAACGAAGGTATTGAGTGTTTCCCCGACACGCACCAGGCACGTCTCCGGAGCTCGCCTGGCCATGACCACGATGGAACCGGCCACCAGCGTCACCAGCTCTCGATGGGTGACGGTGATTGTACCTATAGTGAAATCAGCAGGCGCCGATATCCCCTGCGACAAGAGCCGGCGAACAGGATTTGTCCCGCTGGGTACACCCTCCGCCAGCCTTAGCCAGTCGCGAATGCCGGCACCGATGTTGAACCGAAGTTCTACGTTCTCCTGCGAGATGAGCGCTTCGAACCATTGGAGATCAATTGGCTTGGACACTATCTCGTGCAAACGGCTCGTCCGCGCCAGATGCCATTGCTGGGGCTCATCCATGGAAAGCAGCTCCGCGACGAGCGAGAGCATGCCCTCGTGGATCGCCTCACAAAGAGCCGTGGGCAGCATGGCAAGATCGGCTGCATCAAGCTCCGCTTCACAGACCTCCTCGAAGGGAAACGCAACAAAGTTGACCAGCCTGGGCGCCGAGGCGCCGCGCAGTTCGACTTCAGCGACGAGTGCCTTGGAATGAGGCGGCGCAGTTGGCGCAAAGGTGAGCTTCGCGTCTGAATTCTCGAGTGCAATGGGTTCCCCCGAGAATGAAAGGAGCCTGTTCCAAGTCTCGACATCACCGCCAGCGATGCTCACCAGCGGCGGCATCCAGATGGAGTTCATTGGCTCCCTTTCCGGCTATGGTCGATCTCTGAGATCGCGGCTGTCTCCTGTTTGCGTGCAGCACCGGAACCGCTGACGACTTCATGGATGCGGATGACACGTTTTGGGAACCGGTCCTGGAGACGCTCCGCGAGCGCCTGCGTGGCCGCCAGATATTCACCCGTCGCCTGCCCCTGGGTGCGCGACAGCACAACATCGAGCGTAGTGGGCGACATGGAAATCTCCACACCGCTCAGGCCTTCCATGCCATTTGGGGCCAGCTGCAGCGCAAGCGTGAACTTGCCGTCGGGCGTCTTCGGAACCGTGAGCAATGCCTGGTCGATGCGCGTTACGAGATTCTCAAGCCACTCGACGCGGTGCGTTCCGCTGACGCCCACTGCGGTATGCCCCATGGGAGCGGGTTGTGCGGCTGGCTCAGCCTTGTGTTCGACAGGATGCAGGACAACAAGCAGCGTCTTGCCATCCTCCGGCGGGTTCTTGGGCTCCGCTCCCTTCTTCTGAGCGAGCAACACCTTCTGCTGAAAGAGATCAGCCTTATCCGGTTTGTGAGCCGCCTCGCGGTTGGTTTGAGCCACTCCCTTCTTTTGTGCCTTTTTTGGCTCCGCACCGTCTTGCAACCGCTTTTTTGCAGCGACATCAGAGCGTTCAGCGGAAACCTGGGGCGGGGGAGAATTTCCGATCCTGGTCATCGTGCGAACCCTTTCCGGTTGTGGACGCCTTCCTCCAGCTCAAGCTCGGCATGGCGTTCCGCCTCAGTTCGGGCGGCGAACTTGAGTTCATCGACCAGCGCATCGAGCCGCTCAAAGGCGCGGGACTTTTCCGCATAGATCTTCAGCAGCCCCTGCTCGGCCTCCTTGACGTCCGCCACATGGTCAGCGGAATCATCAACGGCGTCGCTGAGCTCCTGGCGGTGCCTGTCGAGATCGGCGATCTTGCTTTCAACATCCTCGATCTGGCGCATGTCGATCGCCTGTCCGATCAATGGCTCGTACAGGGTGTCGACTTGCCTTTCGTACCCTGAAACTGCCGCTTGAAGCGCGTTTTCAGCCTTGGTGAGGGTCTGCTCGGCCTGCTGGAGCTCAACCCGCTTTCTCTGCAGAGCGCGGGCAGCGCTGGCCTGCCTGTTCTCCTTGAGGTGGAGGAGTTTCGTCAGGAATGCTGTCATTCAACGAGACCCCTCAACCTGCCGAGCGTCGTGTCGAAACTCTCCAACACGGTCCAGTCCTGTCGAAGAAAAGCGACTATCTCCGGTCGTCTGTCGATAGCTTCATCCAGTGCCGGGTCATTCCCGCGCTGATATTCCCCCACCCTCAGCAGGAGCTCGCTTTCCGCATATGTTGCGAGCCAGGAGACCACCCGGGCTGCCCATTGCTGATGCTCCGCGGAAGTAACCAGCGGCATGACGCGGCTCTTGGAAGCGAGGATGTCGATTGCGGGATAGTGGCTTGCGACAGCCAGTTTCTGCGACAGGACGATGTGGCCATCAAGTATGGAGCGGACCTCTTCGGCGATCGGGTCGGTCAGGTCTTCGCCTTCCATCAGAACCGTATAGAGGGCGGTGATCGAGCCAACCGAACCCATGCCGGTGCGCTCCATCAGCCTGGGCAGCACGGTGAAGACCGATGGCGGGTAGCCCCGTCGTGTCGGGGGTTCACCGGCAGCAAGGCCGATCTCGCGGACGGCGCGGGCAAACCGGGTGACAGAATCCATCAAGAGCAGCACCTTGCGTCCCTTGTCGCGGAAATATTCAGCAACGGCAGTGGCCGTGAATGCTGCCTTCAGACGCTCCATCGCGCTCTGATCGGAGGTTGCCACCACCGTCACGCAGCGTTCCCTGCCCTCCCCCAACCCCAGTTCGATGAACTCGCGCACTTCGCGGCCGCGTTCGCCAATCAGGGCAAGTACGATCACGTCCGCATCAGCCGCGCGCGCCAGCATGGAAAGCAGCACGGATTTGCCGACACCAGCGGCGGCAAAAATGCCCATGCGCTGGCCTTCGCCGCAGGTGAGCAACCCGTCCAGCGCACGGACACCCAACGAGAGGGGCGCGTTGATGATCTGCCGGGAAAGCGCCGGGGGCGGGTCGGCATAAAGGTCATAGTGGGCTTCAGGCACGATGGGTCCCTTGCCGTCGATCGGCTGGCCGAGACCGTCCAGCACACGCCCGATCAGCCCCTCGCAGACTGGCACCTGCTGGCGTGACGATGTGCGGCGTACTTCCGTCAGATGGCTCACGCCCAGCGTTTCACCGATGGGAGACAACAGTGCGTGCCGGTGGAGGAAGCCGATGCATTCGGCGAGGAGCGGTGGGGACGATCCCCCGCTATGCAACTCAACGATTTCGCCGATGCTGACGTCAGGGATGGAGGCATGGATGATCGTGCCCAGCGCCTTGTGGACCCGCCCGGTCATTGGAAAAGGCTGGGCGCGGTTGAAAGCTTCGCTAGCCCTCATGTTTACGATGTTCGTAAACGCTTGGGCGATCATCTCGCGCCGACTGGAAGCAAGCGCAGAGAGGCCAGGATGCGTGTGGTCCGATGGTTCAGGCATTGGCTGCATCCCGTATGCCTGAAGCTGCATTCTGAAAGATCGACCGCAGCCGTTCGACACCCTGCTCTAGATCCAGATCGATCCTCCCGGTGGGGGATTCGACGACGAGGCGATGTAGTTCCAACCGATCGTCTGCGACCACATCGATCAGCTCGATTTCGGCAAATTCCCGCAGCAGCTGATCCGTGCTGGCACGAATGTCCTTCACCCGCGAGGGCGGTACACGCAACTGGACGGTCTTTTCGCTGCGCATGCGCTGGAGGGCGTTGTGCACCAACGATTGTGCCAGGTCCCTGTCGTCATACTCGTGCAGTATCTGGCGTACACAGTCGATGACAATGTTTACGACCTCCGTTTCGAGCGCCTGTAATCTTCCGGCAAGAAGGTGCGTCTCGTCGATCAGACGCGCCGCCGCCTGCTCTTCAGCCTCGCGACGGCCTTCGGCATGACCCCGCGCCTTCTGGATATCGAAGGCGACCTCCGCCTCCTCCATGATGCGCGCAGCCTGCTGTTCTGCTACTTCCAGAAGCGAGGCTGCCTCGTGCAGCTCCTCCGCAGCGTCGGGCGACAGGATGTGACTTCCTGCGGCAAGGGAAAAGCCGAGTTCCCGCAAACGATAGGTCACCATTCAGGCATCCTCCGTTGCAGGAGCAGCAGAATGAGCTGCACGTCCTTCTGCTGGATCTTTTTCAGCCGATGCCCTTCCGCGCTTTCCCATGGCCAACGCGCCAGAGCGAGCTTCGCCAGCGGCCTGAAATGCAAGGCCACGGCGGAGGCGAGGAGGCTGAAGCCGAGGGCGGCAAAGCTCTCCCTTGCCTCGTCCAGCTCTGCGACCAGCGCTTCGCTCAGAAGAAAATCGGTACCGAAGGCGCCAAGCCCCGCATAAAGCATCGGCGCTTCAAGCGTGGCCACCTGATAGGCTTCACGGCCCAGGGCGTCGCGGAGAAACTCCCGTTTATCCTTCTGCACCACGGCGAGGACCCTGCTGTGCATGGCGGCTCCGCAGACAAGGAGGGCGGCCTGCTCCAGGAAGTCCATGGACCCAAACAGCAGAAACTGGGTCAGACGACCTGCCGGGGAAACCTCAAGCTGCCGGATCTGCTTGCGTGTGAGCCCCTTTGCCTGGTCGAGGGCCTGAGTTCGGACAAAGCGTTCGAGCGGCTCTCCAAACGGCTCCGTGCTAAGCAAGGCCTCGAACTGGCCTCGCGTCAATGGTGAGCAATCTATCGAAGCTTTCTCGTCTATGGGCGACTGCGTCAGCGCCGCAGCAAGCTTGACCAAGGTGTGGAACGGCCGATCCGCCCCTGCCCCGTGTTGGATCTGAACTGGCGGCAGCATCAGCGCGATTCCGCCGCGTTTGCGGTTTCGTCCCGGTTGTCGGCGCTGAACCACCCGCGTTCGCGGTAGAAGACAATGTAGGCCAGGATGCCAAGGACGGTCAGGATCAGGAGAGCGATTGCCACACCGGCGATGTAAGCCAAACGCCAGAAGTAGAGCACGTCTGTCTCGCGGATTGCCAGACCGGGCAGGACGGAGACCGTGGCCTGCTCGATCTTGTAGGCTTCCCGTTGCGGGCTTCCAGCCTCTGCGAGCAGCACCGTCACGGCCGAATAGTCGAGGCCGTTGATGCTGCTACTCACCAGACGGCGGATCTGCGGAATGAGATAGGCGAGATCTACCAGCGGATCGTGCTTGATAAACACTGCAGCGGACGAAGGGCTGGCTGGCTTTCCAAACTGAACCTCTTCGGGGAGTACCACATGAACCCGGGCGCTGATGACGCCATCGATCTCCCGTATCGTTGCGGCAACTTCCTCGCCCAGCGCGTAGACAAAGCGAACGCGCTCCTCAAAGGGCGATGCAATCAACCCGGACTTCTGGAATGCACTTCCCAAGGTCTCGAATTTCTCACGCGGCAACCCTTTCGCCGACAAAATCGCCACCGCCGCCGCGATATCGCTCTCGGCGACCCGCACCGAGTAGCCGCCATCGCCCGACGATTTCGTGGCGCCGATGCCGTTTTCGATCAATGCCGCGAGTATCTGGTTCGCATCGCTCTCATCCAGGTTCGCGTGGAGATCAACCTTGCATCCCGCCAGCACCAGGCACACTGCCAGAAGCAGCGCTCCAAGCGCGGCCCGACCGAAGCCGATGGTGCGATGAAAGGCTATAGAAGGGACGAGCAGCACCTTAGCCTCACGATCCCTTCATCAGGGTATCGAGCCCCTGTGCAGCCTTGCCGGCGAGTTTTGACGTCACGTCAATCAGAATCGAGTAGTTCATCATAACGAACTGCATGGTAATCAGCCCGTCGGGATCGGTAGACGCGCCCGACATGAGCTCATTGACACGCGCTTCTTGCACGTCAAAGGTACTGCGAAGACGTTCGAGCCCCCGTAAAAGCGCGTCGTCGCCACCCGCCCCATCTATCGGCTGGATGCCCCGTCCCGCAGCCTGCGATGCAGACGTATCGGGAACGTCCATCTTGCTTTGAACGAGCAAGGCAAACTTGGAGCCAAGATTTGGCGACACCGGCGCAGCCTGCGCAACGGGAGGCGCAAGGCTCACACGGCTAGCACCCATAGACGGCGTTATCAGCGGCAAAACACCCATGATTGATCCTCACTCGGCCCCACGTGACCCGAATCCAGGTTTTCGAATTTTCGCAGTTCCGGACGGAAGACCGGTTCCCACTTTTCCTGGAACTGGCTTTTCTCCCGCAGTTCCGGACGGAAAACCGGCTCCCACTTTTCCTGGAACTGGCTTTTCTCCCGCAGTTCCGGACGGAAAACCGGCTCCCACTTTTCCTGGAACTGGCTTTTCTCCCGCAGTTCCGGACGGAAAACCGGTTCCCACTTTTCCTGGAACTGGCTTTTCTCCCGCAGTTCCGGACGGAAAACCGGTTCCCACTTTTCCTGGAACTGGCTTTTCTCCCGCAGTTCCGGACGGAAAACCGGCTCCCACTTTTCCTGGAACTGCTTAGGAAGCGAGCTCCTGCAGCTCCGCCGCGGCCAGCGCCGCGAAAGATGTATCCGGCGCCCGCTCCACAACACTCTGCAATGTCTTGCGCGCAAGCCTGATATTGCCTTGCCGGGCCAGCGCCAAACCAAGGTAAACACGGGATGCAACGCTGCGGCGCTGTGCACGAAGAAGCGCGATTGCCTCATCTATCCGGTTGTCGGCCAAGCGCAGCATGGCGAGACCAATCGTTCCTGCCTCACCGTGAGGCCGAGCAGCTTTGACACCAAGGAAAATCACCTCAGCCTCGCGAGAATGCCCCGACCATAGAGCAATGAACCCCATCTCGGTGAGAAGCTTGACCTCACCTGCAGTTAGTACAGTGGCCATTGAAATTGCCTTTTAAAATTCCGCACAGTGATAGACGTCAGGTTCTTACAATGACACCATAATAGGCCGCACGGGAACAAATTACAATAATTCCGCAAAAAATACGCAATAACAGTTACCATGCATTACCGTAAGAGATCATCATATTGCACTATTCACAAATAAGTCATATTTTTTAGCAAGGAGTATGGCATTGTTATCTATTTAACACTTATGAAATTTGTTATTAGCGCTACCATGCGCATTGTTGGATTTTTAAATGTTCGATTTCCAGAGCTTCGAGAAGGAACTGACGGCTGTTCTAGAATCCAGCATCGTTCGTGATGATGCAGTGGCCAGCAGCATCGCGGCCGAGTTAAAACTCTGCAGTAGAACAGAAGAGATCCTCAGTGTCTTCACCCGGCTTTGTCAGCGGCTTGACGAGATAGAGAGGGATACGCGTTCTGAACGCGGGTCAAGACGAGCGGGCACCGGAGTTTCCAATCATCGAGTCAATATCCGGCTCTAGTTCCAAATACCTGTTTGTTTTTAACATAACAATTTGCGGTTGATACTATGGTAGAAGCAAAGTTTTTCCCCAAGCCTGTACAACCCAGCCCAGCGCAATCGTCGGTGGCAATCGTCGGTAGTCAGGAGTCGATCCTCAAGAGCAATTTGGCGACAGGCGGCATTAACCCGCCGCCGGGATTCGATGTCGATCCCAACACGCTAGACACTCAAGACAAGTTGATCGCATTCCTGAAGGAATTCGACGACTGGTCGTCCGAATATCAGATCATGTACGCCGAGAAGTACGGCAAGGATGGTGTG
Organism: Nitratireductor aestuarii; assembly: GCF_014641695.1. Classification (GTDB taxonomy): domain Bacteria; phylum Pseudomonadota; class Alphaproteobacteria; order Rhizobiales; family Rhizobiaceae; genus Chelativorans; species Chelativorans aestuarii. The sequence continues at coordinate 321,296 of NZ_BMIF01000004.1, forward strand.
CTTCTCATCCCGCCGATGGGACACACGGAGCGTACCATCGTCACCTCCGCGACCAATCCGGGCAAGATCTACATTGTCGAAGAAATGGATGCGAATGCCTATTACACGCTTTCGCGCGAGGATCAGGTGCGCGTGGCCGGCACGAAGGCTTTCGAGGAGGCAAAAGGCGCTTTCGGATTCGAGCGCGCGGCAGATGTCAGGTTCGATGACCTGCCCCTCAACGAGTACATCGACAGTGTCATCGCAGACATGCGTGCAGCGCAGGGGAAAATGCCCGATGCAGATCTGCAGGCCTTTCTCGACCAGCTGCGGCATGAGCGCGATAGCGTCAATGCTCAGGAAATCCTGAGGCCATCGATCATCAGCAAGCGCATTGAAGATATCAAGGCGAGCTTCAAACGCGCCGCGCTGTTTGCGAATGTAAAGCCGGAGTCCTACGACACCAAGAGTAAGAGTTACTCAGACGTCATCAGCCTCGATGGTGGCGCCGCCATCAGTCAGGGGTACAGGGTCTTTGCGGATTGCGACCGACAAATCGCCCAGCTTGAAGAGCAGCGCTCCAAACTTCTGAAGCACTCAGGCAAGTTGGACGTTCCCGAACTGCTTATGCAGTTTCTGATGCTGACCAAACAGATCAACGATACAAAATCTGTACGCGAAGCCGAAGAATCCAAACAGCAGAACGAGCTCTCCAAGACCTATGCCGCAATGCAGGACGCGGTGAACGAGACGCTGAGACTATTCAACGGAAATGATGAAGACCAGAAGTATTCCCTCTATGGCAAAAATTACGCCGACCTTACCGACAGACAGAAGATGATTGTCTCGATGTTCTCCACGCTCTACGGGGCGGGCGCGCAGCAACACCCGCTTGAAGAAGCCGGGGGTGTCGCACGCGCCCTCATGGACATGCTTAGCCGGTCCCAGGGTCATCTATCAATGACAGCCCATACGAGTGCCCAATGGAACACGTTCGGCACCCAGCTGTCGGAAGGGGTAACTACCCTGGGCCGGAACACCCAACTAAAAACGAATGAAATCACTTCCATGCAGCAGATGAGCACCAGCCTCTTCGAAGCGATCTCGAAAACGATCAGCAACTCGTACTCCCTCCTGCAGAGCGTGGCAAAGAATATTTCATAAGCATTAAACTGGATTCTTATTCAGTTAATACATGGTGATTGTCATATTATTTTTTCTGTAATTTATATCACAGCGCTCGATACGCAGATAATGTAAACAGTATTTTTCTATTTAGCGGAGTCAATAATGTCTATACTGGATGGAATTTTTGCGCAGCAAATCGATGCCGAGAAGCTCGCCGAAACCGTCCAGCGCAGCATCGAGGAAGCGCGCACCCTGCATCCAGAAGCTCGCGAACTCATCGATCTCATGGCTGAAGGCCTGACGCTAGCGGACATCCTGGGGCTTGGAGAACAGCATAAGGAAGCGCTTTTCCAGCTCGGGTGCAGGCTCATGCTCAGCAACGAGGTTGAGCAGGCTGAGTCGATATTCATCACGCTTTCGCTGCTCGATCCGCTCGAAGCACGTGCTTATTACGGCGCCGGCATAGCCATGAAGGCAGGAGGAAAGCTTGAAGGCGCTGCGCAGTTTTTCATGCAGTTCCTCGTGCTCGATGCAACGAACCCGAACGGGTATCTGAGGCTGGGTGAATGCCTTGTGGAAGCCGGTGAGCTTGAAGAAGCGCGGCCGGCATTCGCTGCGGCCGAAGTCCTCGCCGCAAACGGGCACGGCGGCAGTCAGCTGAAGAACGAGGCTGCAAGACAGATCCGCTTATTATCGAAGAAGAAATTCAAGCATAAACCAGGAGTGAAGTCATGTCCTTTAAGATAGATAAAGTTGATACTCTCGCGGCCGACGGCACTATCAGGCCGGAAAATGTGCAGCCGATTGCTTCCGCCCAGAGAAGCGCGGGGACGACCGCGGAAGCACTTCCGTTGCCGCCAGCGCTCGAGAATGTGCCGCGATCACCCGAGCTCGACAGCCTGCTCTCCATGGCGAACCTGCGCGCCGATGCGGCGATGGTGGGGCTTTCGCTTGCTGAAGTCGTCGAGTCCTGCCGCAACGCAGCCAACTTGAACACGCGCAACAAATGCGAACTGCTTGCGAACAACAGCCTTTCGATTCTCAAGAAGCAGCAGGAAACGCTTAAGCTCGCTCAGCAAAAGTTCGATGAGGCCAAAGCTCTTGGGGTGGTGGGTAAGATCCTGTCCGCATTGGGGACCGGCATCATGCTTATAGTTAGTCTATCACTAATAGCGTCCGGCGTTGGGGCTCCCTGGGGTGCCGTGCTTTTCACAATGACGGCACTAAGTGTAGTAGACGTTGCAATGAAAGTCGTCAGTGACAAGGGCATCGGCGGCCGGGTTGCAGAAGCATGTGGCGCCTCAAAGACGATAGCAGGCTTGTGCGACATAGGAGTCGGCTTTGCCCTCACTCTACCCGCTGCAATCATAGCCCCAGCCCTAGAGATAGCCCAAATGATAAACATGGGCGCTGGAATGATCAATTTTGGCGGTGGAGTGATCAATTTTGTTGCCAATAGGGAAAGCGCAGACGCGGTTGACCTGACTGGCACATCGAAGAGTTGCGAAGCGAACCTCCAACAGCTGAACGACATGCAGCTGCAGGTTACTGACAACCTGATCAAGGTCAACGACCGTGCAAACGAGATGCTGACTTCCCTTACGAGGGCAATTTCAGACGCAAACGACGCTTTCGCACGTGTGCGGTTTGCCAGCTGAACATTGGAGTTGAGACATGACACAATCAGTAATCCAGAATATTCCCGGTACTTGCGTGCCTGACCTCGCGAATGATCGCGCAGTTAATGGCGAGCAGCAGCCCACCCGCGGTACACCCAGGGCAGCGAACGCAACCGCCCAGCTGCCCGAGGCTGCGGGAATGCCGGTGGCGGATCCTATGGTGACGCGAAAGACCATTGAGCCGATGTCGCAGGCTCTGGATCAGATAGAGCAGGCTCTCACAAAGCTGAAGAGCGCCGACACCAGGGTCGATGACTATATAACGGACTTCAGCGAGATCATTCGTTATATAGGATCGATCCTGATCAAAAATGCCGACGCCATGCGGCAGGGCGCCCTGAACGACAGGCTGGCGGCTCGTCAAGCCGCACGCAGCGCAATGCTTAGCGAGGCCGAGAAGCTTCACGAAGCGGCTTCCAGCACACGGCTCTACGCCGCTATCGGCCTGGTGGTGACGGTGGCGGTGACAATCGCAACTCTCGGAGTTTCATTCAGGTCAGCCATGCTTACCTCTATGAAGAATGCTCTTGCGACAGAAGGTAACGTGGCAGCCAACCTTGAAAAGGAAGCCGCGGAAGTCCTGCAGAAACAGATCGGGAAGATGGAAGATCCGGGCACTCTGCGGTTGATGAAGGACCAGATCGCGAAAGCTGAATCCATGGCGGAACGTATTACCAAGGATACCAGCGAACGCACTGCGAACCTCGCGAGCACAGTGGAGCGAATGGATAGACTGAGCCAATGGGGTAATGCCGGCGGCAACGGTATTGCACACGGCATTGAAACCATTGGGCAGGGAGCCAGCAGGTCCGATGAGGCCGACGGTAGGCTGTTTGCCGCGCACTCACAGTTCGACCAGCAGCAAGGCGACGTCAAGAAGGACCTTGGTGAAAAGCTCAACGACATTTGCCGGCAAGCTATAGATGCGCATGGCAAGTTGCTGCAATGTCAGGCCGATCAGATGAGAGCTGTAACGAGGTTTTAGGCCATGCGCCGACAACCGGATGTCTTTCAGCAGACTATTGCACAATTCCAGTCGCAAACTGGTTTGCGGCTGGATGCACCCGCACCGACGCATTCAGTGCGGGTAATGGTCGATGACATCTGTGTAGCCCTCACAGACAGCGGCGGCACGCAGATGATGCTCGAAGCCGAAATCATACGGCTTTCAGAAAGCCGGGAAGAACGGACGTACCAGCTCTATACAGCGCTGAAGGCAAACCTGGGTCTGGTGTTCGACTGCTCGGCGACAGTTCAACGTTCACAGTCGGAAGACGGTGAATACCTCGTCGCCCGCGCCGTCCTTCCGTATACCGTAACCGCATCCAGTAAACTCATGAAGACCATTGAAGATATTGCCGGGCTGGTTGATTTTATCCGACGTACCGCAGTGCAGGTCGATCACCCTGCAGCCCAGGGGCCTCACCGGCACCCGAATCTGATTTTCCCTGTTTAACCAGCATCCTCTTCAGCACGCGAGACATTGATGAAAAAGACAAAGGGCGGGGCTAAAGCTACCGCACGCACCCCATTGATTCCGGCGGGACTTGATCCGGAACTGTTGGCCCGGGTTGCTACAACGACGCTTGCGGAAGAGCTTAATCTCGACATCAGGGCATTCGATCCTTTGCTGGTTCTCGCCGGCCAAATGCAAGAGCAGAAGCGCTGGAAGGAAGCGTTCGAGCTCTACGCCAGACTGGGCCTCATCGATCCTACCCAGCTGGATGTACAGATCGGACTTGCACGGTGCGCAACCGAATTGGGCGAACACGACCTCGCCATCAAGGCTGCCGCGAATGTCATCCTGCTCGCCCCCCATGATGCCCGCGGATATCTCCTTTCGGGCAAGAATTGCCTGCTCATCGGCCAGTATCAAGAGGCTCGCGAAGACCTGGAAGACGCCATGCGGCTTGCCGGAGATGAAGCTTCACTCCGCCGCTCGGCCTTGCTCCTGCTGTCACAGCTTGAGGTGATCGTGCCTGTCGAGTCCAGCATCAGCACCAACAGCTAAGTCCATAGGGCGGGGATGAAGCAGCTTCTCATTCGAATGGCGGCGCGGAGCGACCTGGTTCTGGCCGTGCTGATCGTCAGTATCATCTTCATGATGGTTTTACCTCTGCCAGCCTCGCTGGTAGACCTTCTGATAGCCACCAACCTTGCACTGACCGTCATCCTCCTGATGGCAGCCGTTTACCTGAGGGATGTGACGGAGCTGTCGGCATTTCCGTCCATGCTTCTTATCACGACGCTGTTCCGGCTGGCCCTCTCCATCACCACCACACGGCTGATCCTGCTCGATGGCCACGCTGGCCACATCATCGCAACCTTCGGCAAGTTCGTGGTGGGTGGAAACCTGGTCGTTGGCCTGGTCATCTTCCTCATCCTGACCATCGTCAACTTCCTGGTGATCACCAAGGGATCTGAACGTGTGGCGGAAGTGTCGGCCAGATTTTCGCTCGATGCCATGCCCGGCAAGCAGATGTCGATCGATTCCGATATGCGCGCAGGGGTCATAGACCTGGCTGAAGCCAAGCACCGGCGCGAAAAACTGGAACAGGAAAGCCAGCTCTACGGCGCCATGGACGGCGCGATGAAATTCGTGAAGGGGGACGCCATAGCGGGGATGATCATCATCGCCGTAAACCTGGCCGGCGGAATGGCCATTGGCATGTTCCAACGCGGGCTTCCGGCTTCCGAAGCACTCAATCTCTACTCGCTGCTGACGGTGGGCGACGGGCTGATTGCGCAGATCCCCGCCTTGTTCGTGTCGGTCACCGCGGGGTTCATCGTGACGCGGGTCTCCACGCCCGATGCCAAGGATCTGGCAAGCGATATCGCCGTGCAGCTTGTCAGCCAGCCGAAAAGTCTGCTCGTCACGGCCGGCGTTCTCCTGGTGTTTGCCTCCGTCCCAGGAATGCCCACCCTGACCTTCCTTGGTCTTGCCGCGGCGGTCGGCGCAGGCGGTTTTTTCAAGCTGCGATCAACCAAAAGCGCCAGCGCAGCCTCTGCGGAATCCGCCTACATGCCATCGATCAAGAGTGGGGAAGATGATGCAACGCCTGTCACGTTCTCACCCACAATACCCATTCTCGTCGATGTCTCGGCGACGGTCCGTGAAGCGCTTGATCCCCGCCGCATCGATCGGGAAATCGTGCGGGTGCGCAGCGAGCTCTACTATGAGCTTGGCGTACCGATACCGGGCATCTTCTTACGGCCAAACCAACATCTGCCCAACGGGCACTACAGCATACTCGTAAACGAGGTGAGCCTGGCAACAGGTGAAATGCGGCCGCGCGAACTACTGGTGCAGGAAAGCGAAGAGGCACTGGAAGCGCTGGAGATTCCCTACACGCGCGGCAAGGACTTCCTCGATGACACTCCAAGCCTCTGGGTCGATCCACAACATCAGGCAGCCCTGGAGAAGGCGAGCATACCGTTCATGCCTACCTTGGATGTCCTGATGCATCATCTTACGCAAGTGTTGAGGACGAACGCAGCCGAATTCCTCGGCATTCAGGAAACGATGCAGCTTCTCAACCAGATGCAGGCAAGCTTCCCGGATCTCGTTACCGAAGTGACACGCCTCCTGCCCACAACCTCCACGACCGAAGTGCTGCAGCGACTCGTCAGTGAAGAGATTTCCATTCGCGACATGCGCACGATTCTGGAAGCCCTGGTCACCTGGGGGCAGAGGGAGAAGGATCCGATCATCCTGACGGAACATGTGCGCAGCGCGCTTTCCCGCTACATCACAAACAAATATTCGCGCGGGTTGGGCATCATTCCTGCCTATATCATCTCGAAGAAGATCGAAGACATCATCCGTGCCGCGATCCGGCAGACCAGCGGCGCCTCTTATCTTGCCCTTACACCGGCGGACCACCGCGCCATTCTCGAGAGCATCAAGAAGTCGGTGACGGCTGCCAACAGCAGTGTGAAACCGGTGGTCCTCGCTTCAGTCGATATACGGAGATTTACGCGCAAGGCAATCGAGCGGGACTTCCCAAATCTGGCAGTCCTATCGTACCAGGAGCTTACACCGACGGTAAACATTCAGCCCCTCGATCGCATCAAACTTGATTCCGAAGAAGTAGTTACGTGATAGAATTGCTATACTTTACCTCAAACTTACGTCCACAATAGAGATACTTATTTTTCAGCGCTTGATCGTAGACAGGATCAATATTTATGGCTAACTCTTTCGCTCTATAGATCGTAGAAATCCTGGACTGATTCTACGCTGTCATAGCGCAAATCCGTGGGGGCATCTGGACGCGCGACGTCCGCAGATCCTGGAATGTTCGCGTATGTACTTATCGACGCCTCTTCGTATCCTGCAGATACTGCTTCTGCTCGCTTTGCCCGCGTGCAGCAGTGTACAGGATGCGTTGAACCCAGATTTCATCGTCACGCCGCGCCTGCAGAACAATGAGCCGGAGCGCCGGGCGGAGCTTATCAATTCCGCCGCCTTCAACGCGAAGGCGCAGGAACGGACGATGGGCCTGTATCAGGGTTATATCGGCGATCTGCGTACATCCTACGAGGGAGACCAAAGAGCGATCGCGAGAGACCTCAACGATCTCGCGCGTTCGTCACCGTCCCAGTTCAACCCCAACGAGCTGGTGTCGATCAATTTCTCCAACGCAAAGCTCAACTACATCCTGGAACAGCTCCTGCGCGGCGCGCTCGGCGTCAACTACATGGCGCCCGACAACCTTCCAACGGTCCCGTCGTTCCGGGTAGATACGGCCGTACCGAAGAGCCGGGTGCTGCAGATGGTGCGCGACCTGCTCGCACGGCACAACCTGGTCATGAGGCAGCTCAACGGCGTTTACCACATCGGTACAGCGGATGTGATCAACACGATCGAGGCGAACGCGGCCAAGGGCGGTGACACCGAGGGAACGAAAGTCGTCAAGCTGCCGCGTGGCAATGCCCAGCAGGTCGCAACGCTTGCAAACCAGCTGCTGACGTCAGGCGTCCAGATCATTCCATCAGGAGCCGCGGACAGCTTGATCATCAAGGCTAATGCAAGCGATTTCGCCCCGACGGAGCGGATGCTGCAGATGCTTTCCGCGACTGCCGTGGGCTTTGATCAGGTCGCCATCCTGCCACTCACCCGCAGTGCGCCGGAAGCTGTGGCCCAGCAAATCACGGCGCTTTACGCACCAACACTGCGTCAGGAACATGAGCGCGTGACGGTCGTGCCCCTGCAGAATCAGCAGGCGATCCTGGTCGGAACATCCCATCCGTCGCTGATGAAGAACCTTGTCCAGCTCGTGGCCCAGCTTGACCGCTCGACGACCGACCAAAGCGACCTGCGCGTCATTCCGCTCACCCACCTGCATCCTTCGCAGATCGTGCCTCAGCTCGCCCAGATCTTCGGGGCTGACCTGCCCGTCTCCACCCCTACAGGAAACGCGGCCAAAGCGAAGATCGCCGGAGTGAGCACCAGGCTGCGGGATCCAACTCCACTAGCGCCGCTGACGGAAGCCGTAACAGGAGCGGCTGCTGAGAAAACCAGCAAGAGCGACGATGGTGAGGAGGCCTCCACGCGTACTTCTTCAACAGGTGATGTGCGGATCGTCTCCGATGATCGGACGAATTCGATCCTCGTTCACTCCACCTACACCGTATTCAAGCGGATGAAGGAGGTCGTGGCGCTGCTCGACGTACCCCAGGCGCAGGTCATAATAGAAGCCACCGTGGTGGAGGTTGAGCTCAACGATACGATCCAGTCGGGTGTCGAGTTCCTCCTGAAATACAGCGGCATAAGCTTCGGCAATGGCAGTAACCCCACAACAGACAACTCGCTGCTGGGCGCCACGACTGACATTGGCCACGTCAATGTGCAGGCAGCGCTGAAGACGCTGCGAACCTTGGCCAACACACGCATCGTTTCGTCGCCCTACCTCACCGTGCTCGATGGTGAGCCGGCGCGGCTTGTCATTGGCGATCAGGTGCCGTTCGCGGTCACCAACCAGAGCACCATCGTAGACGGCAAGACGACGACAACCAGCCAGACGCAGATATTGGACACGGGTATCGTCCTGCAGATTACGCCTCGAATCCATGCCAACAACTCGGTCAGCCTGGAGATCCTGCAGTCTGTGTCGAAGGTATCGGACAGCGGCATCAAGGGGGACTATCGTCCTACCATCTCCACACGGGATATTACCTCCCGCATCCTTGCCCAATCCGGACGCACCGTGCTGCTCGGCGGCCTCATCCAGGAGCGCAAGGACCTCTCCGAGAGGGGCGTCCCGGTGGCATCGGAGATCCCTATCATAGGTCAGCTTTTCCGTTCCAACAGCGACACCCGCTCACGTACAGAACTGCTGGTGCTTATCACTCCCAGGGTGTCAAGAACGTCTGCAGAGATCGAAGAGATCACCCGGGTTCTGCAAGGCCTGCAGCAATTTCAGGCATATCCCGACTTGAAACGCTAGATCTTATTCTATATCAGATCGAACTATTCTTTTTCTTTGAAGCATACGTACTTTAACCATTAATGTAAGATTAATACAATATGAAAATTGTAACACGATACGCTTTGCTGTTTCTTTTAGTTCCGCTGCACGCATGCCAGACACCTAAGCCTATTGCGATGTCCACAGTGGCTGTTCCCAGCAACCCGAACATCCATGACGGTGATGTACTTGTTGAACATCGAAAGGCGGGCCAGGACATACCACCCCTGCGCGGACAAGACGTTGTTACGGTGCGAACGTTTGCCAATGCCATCTCCACCAGCGGGGAAACCAGCAAGTTGGTTGAGCTGGAAGGAGTCAGCTGCAAGTTGAGCAGCGACGGATACACCGCCTCCGTTGTGACACCTGCCCAAGTTAACGTCCCGGACTATGGGTATGCCTCACGTCCTATAATGGCCCGCTGTGATGCCAAGGGATATAGACCTGGTGTTCTTACCGTATCTGCGTTTAATCTCACCGAACAGGAGAACTATTCCGTCGCAACCAATGGCGGCCTCCTGGGGGTGATGTTTGCCGCGATTGTCCACGCTGCCTCTGATGTAAAGAAGCATGATTTCGCCTACCCTGGCTTGAAAGTCATCATGAACCCGGTTGGTTGCGAACGCACAAAAGCTGGCTGCAGATAACGGGGTTCTGTAGGATGTCACGCCTGTCGGAGGCTTCGGCTAAGCTCAAGCAGCTTGCGCAGGCAATCGTCCAGGCCCTGGACACTCATTGCTTCATCATCGATGACGATCGCGAGCGTGATTTCTCGCCCGAGCGTGACGGACGGTCGGAGGAGCCGACCCTCCTTCCACTCGTGACCGGCAAGGTCGAAAAGCTTTTCTAAGATGTTGTCGTCCCAGAAGCGTGGCTTGAACATCAGGGTCGCGATCGTACGATCTTCGTCGGACGCCGCGGTCAGGGTGAAGGAGCAGCCGCTTGAAAATTGAAATCTGTAGGCTTCGCGGGGACCACGGGGAACGTCCAGCCCCATCCGTGCGGAAAAGTCCTTGATGGAGCGTTCAATAGGGGCAGAGAATGTCATGTTGACGCTCTAGGTCTCTTCAACTGTTTCCGGAATGCTGAAACATCCCGGTCCTGGTGCTATTAACTTTTGGAGGAAAAGCGGTTTTCCCGCAGAGGCCTATCGGGAGCCAGCCTCGCTCACCTGGAGTTCCTCCTCCTCTTGCTCCACAAGCATTTCCAACATGCGCAGGATGGCTGCTCGCTGCGCGAGATAGGCTTTTGAGGATGGACTGACGGCGGCCGGAAGCTCGCCGTGGAGATCGCGCAATCCGTTGGCGAAGACCAGCTTGGCGGCCATGGGACTTACCTCGTGCAAACGCATCAGCTCGCGTGCGTCTGCATAGCCCGGACGCTCCTTGCAGGCGAAGGAGAGCATGTCTTCGGCCAGATCCATCTCACCATCCTCAACACGTTGTGCCTCATCAAGGTGTCGGTTGGTTTGATCCATGAGTTCTGCCGACATGAGGACCACACTCTTTGCCTTGCGAAGTCGGTCAAGTTCCGACATCAGCGCTCGGATATAGCCACGGTCCGTCGAAGGGCCTGTGCTGGCAAGATCCCTGGCGGCAGCCCTGATAAAGATGCCGATCACCTTGCGAAATCTGCGCTTGAGGTCAAACCGGCGAAGGAGATGGAAGATCTGCGCAATGTTGGCCGCATCGGCAATCAGCAAACGGTATGCGGCGCGCACGGAAGCCGGATCCCCGCCGATCGCAGCAGCCTTTGAGGCGGGAATTGCAGCAGCAAAGCCTGCTCGCACATCACGCTTTCGCGCAGCCTCATCGAAACCAGCCCGCAGATCCTGAAGCGCTCGCCTCAGCCGGAGATCAATCTGCCGCCCCTCCAGATGCTGAAGCACGAGCTTGAGCGCCACATACTGATGCGTCACGTCAGGATCGTAGGCCTGCAACTCCGCCTGCACATTCCGAAGCAGCTCTGATGCTCCGTCCTCCTGGTGGTCGCCAGACAAACGCGGCTCCAGCGCAACCAGCCGCTCCAACAAGCGTTGAATGGAGGCCGCTCCCGGTAAATGTGGAAGATCCCGCCTGTATCTTGCGATACGCTCCAAAATGCGTTCATGGAGACTGCTGATCGTACGGAGCCGGCGCCCTTCGAGCAGGCGCCGGTCACCTCGATAGGCGACCGCCATACCGATTTCTTCCGCCAGATCCACCATCTGCGTACCCGGATCGGTTTCAAGCGCAACCGCTTCATCCATGTACGTGCCGCGCACGGTCTTCACGTCATCAAGACTTGGAAGCAAGGCCTTGGCCGCGGACGGGAAGTCAATTGCAACCATGGTCACGTCTTTCTGGAGATACGCAGCACGTCAACTCGATGTCAGCTATCTTAGGCGATGTTGCGGATGATTGCCTTGATCGTGTCCGCTACGGCCTTGACCATGTTCGTGCGCATGTTGAGGGCCATCGTCCATGTCTGCACGAGCATCTGCGCCCTCAAGGTTCTTTCGGATTCAGGCATGTTGGTGTTGTTCAGAAGCGCGTCGAGCTCGGTTTTGGTCTCGACTCCAACTCCCGCGAGTTTATTCCCAATGGTTACAACATCGAGACCGCCGTCATCTGCGGGGAGATTGCCGGCGCGCGATAAGGAGCTTCCAGGAGTTGCAAGTGGATTAATTGCCATAACAATAAGCCTTAAGTCTTCATATATTTTTCAAATATGCGAGTGGAACATTTCACAGCCTGACTGATCTTCTTTTGTGCCTCAAAATCCTTCGGGGACAAACCCTTCGTCATGTCTTGGGCAATTCTTTCCGATAGCCGCGCGAACTGCTCGCGAATTCCACTGGCGACCTGCTCCCTGTCAGGTCCCTGCAGGGCCTCGGTCAAGTCCGTAGGTGTAATTTCATCGGTCATTGCAGTTTCTCCCAACCTCAATAATCGTCAGTAAACGCCGCGTTCTCCAGGCTATTGCGCTCAAGAATAAGTATCCGGCGGTGGTCCATGGCGATCCAACCCTCCGCTTCCCAGGCCTTCAGCGTCCGGTTCACGTTTCCCCGGGCTCCCCGCGCCATCAGGCCGAGGTCTGTCTGGGTCAGATACGGCCCGATCTGCAACACTTCCCGGCCATTGTACTCAACGCGATCACCCAGAACGTCAGCGAGCCGGACAAGACACTGCGACAGTCGGCCCGCCAAAGACTTCAGTCCCAGGATGCGGCTCAGATGCATATAAGACCTGTATCGCCGAGCAACGGTTCGTCCTAATACTTTCTCTAATTCGCCGTAGTTTTCAAATAGCCCGAACAACGTTGCCTGAGGGATGGCCAGAACCGAGCTATCGCCTATGGCAGTGGCCATTTCAGCATGGCCTCCGCCATCAAACACACCCAGTTCTCCAAAACTTTCGCCCGCAGGCAAGACACTGAACAGAATCGGCGTACCGTCTTCCAACAGATAGGAAAGCCGGATATGACCAGAAACTACGAAATACACGCAGGATGGTTCATCTTCCTGCAGGTAAACGAATTCCTCCGTCCTGAAGTTGCGGATATGGCCATGCCCAAACAGCTCTACGAGAACTTCCCTTTGAAGGCTCGAGAACTCTGAATTGATAAAAGCCTCGCGGGCAAAAAATTCATCCAAATTCAAACGCGACACCCAACAATCAGAATTGAATAAAAACCGACAAAATTTCAAAAGTTCACTGCGTAATATTACATTCCAATACAGACCAAAATGGGTTCCATACAAACACGGGGCCTGATACAAGGATATTTATTTATAAACTTGTCCTATTCATGGCAAGAGAAACGAATAAAGTAACGTCCATTCACAGTTATAATATCTTACTATAATATGCATTCCATAAGTGGCGATCCATGTCCAAGCACGATATCGACTCCGTAATCCTCAAGATACTCAGCGGCGTACAGGCTGGTGTGGACGTGTCGCTGGTCGATGGAACCTATATCCTCGGCTCAGCGGACGATGCGGACATTCAGATCCTTGACGTTTCGCTCAGCCCGCATCATGCGAAGCTCACGGTCGACCACGCAAGGGCATCGCTCCAGGCGCTGGCGGGACCCATTCAGCTGCGCAGTGGGCCGACGCTCTCTCCGCACGGCAAGGCGCATGAACTGCGGCCGCTCGATGTGGTAACCATGGGCATGACACGCTTTGCTGTGGCGCCCATGGCCGCAGATTGGGCATACCTGGGAACCACCGACACCCCGCCGACGCAGCGCCGTCGCCTGCTGTATCAGCCCATGAACCTCAGGGCCCTATGGGACGAGCAGCGGACGGCCCTTCTTGGCGCCGCCGCTGGCTTGCTCTTCCTCGGCTTCTGGGTCATTCCCCACAGCCTCACCTTCCTGAGCACGCTCGGGGGCAATCTGGCTCCTGCCCAGGAGAAGGCCCTTTCCAAGGCAATCCGATCCCTCGAATTCGCCAACCACCTAACCATTCGCAAGGCACGCGATGGAACGCTGCATCTCGACGGAGCGGTGAACACATTGAATGAAAGGCAGGCCACCCTCACTGCGGTCAATCAGACCGGCATTCCCGTGGTGACCCATATTCTGGTGCTGGATACGCTGCGCGACGAGCTTGCAGCGGCAATCTCAAAACAGGCTCCAGATGCGGTTTTCAGCATGGCTTCGGACGGAGCCGTTGTGATTGGCGGCACCATGCCCGAAAAACAAAGCGTCACCGACCTCCTGCAGCTCGTGAAGAACACCGTAGGTGACTCGGTCCCCATACGTTCCTCTCTCAAAACCTATGACGATATTCTTGGCGAGGTGATTGCGCTTGGCCGAAAGGCACAGCTTTCGCGTACCCTGCATTTCAAGCTCAATGGAACACTGATTGAGGCTGAGGGTTCCGTCCCTCCCGCGCAACTCGACTCATGGGCGGGCTTCCTGCAATCCTACGCGCAGCAGTTTGCGCCAATACTTCCTTTTCGGTCACTGGTGCGGCAGCAAAAGCCGGACGGCACGGTCGACGACACCGTACCCCTGGAGCCATTCTACATTGGCATCGACAACCCAGCCGACGGCCAGGAAATCGATCTCGACCTGCTTAGTGCCGGCCGCTACACGGCAGCAGACCTGCTGATTGGCGGAGGTCCAGCCGCTTCAGAACCGGAGGAGCTCCAATCCGTACAGCAGGTCACCCGACCTGTGCAGCCCGCACGACCAACCGAAACGCAGGCCTCACTCACTGAGCTCCTGAATGCAGGGACCGATCGCACCACCTCGCACACGGATCTCGACTTACTGGCACGACGCGCGATTGAGCTTGCACAGAGCGGAAAGTTGGCTGGCCTCCATGGGGGAACAGCTCTCAAAGATGCCACCGAGAGGCTGCAACAACCGAAGGGATCCTCCTCGCTATCGGACTATGGGAAGCTTCTGCGCGAGAAGAGGCGAAAGCCGCAACGTCCCTGCTGGTCCGGATCCAACGTCGCCTTCGACAATGTGACCGGCGCCCTCTTCTGGCTGGATGTACTCAGCCAGAGCCAACCGCTCACCACTACCGCCTTCGACCGGGACACCGGTGAAATCCTTGCAGAGGCAGCACTGAACCCGATGAAGGTGGCGCAGTGCGCCCACCTTGCAAGTGACGGCACGCTTCGTTCGTACTACCTCGAGCGCGTCAGCAAGGAGCCCCACCTTGCCCGCGTCCTGCTGCGGAATGTTGCTCAGGCGCCGGTGCAGATCTCCGGCATCAGCTTGCCCGGAAACCGCTATTTCCAGACCACGAACAACCAGATCTTCCATGAGGGCTCACTCCTCAACCCCTCCTCCAGCGTGATGTCCATCGGTGAACTCGGCGTGCTCTTCTCAACAGGCTCCGGCCTTTCCGTTGCATTCCCCGGCTCCAACCTCACATGGGAAACGAACTAGATATTTGGAGGAACGTACGGCGGATGTGCAGCTAGAAGGGTTGAGTTTAGCATTCCACTGCGCCAAAGGCCCTGCACTGGAGGCTATCCGACGCGCGGGGCTAGCGCCTATCGTAGGGCCAGATTAAACAAAAAAAGCGCCGGGCTTGTGCCGCGGCGCTTTGATCTGGTTGCGGGGGCAGGTGAACCATTCGTCGGGGAATTGATCCACTGGATCAATTCCTGGTCCTCCGCACCCTTCAGGTCCTGAGCCTGGCCGAGCTTCTCCAATTCCCGCCCGCTGCGGCAACTGGCCACCCAGACGAACGTTGCGAGCGTACTGGGTTGTAAGGACTCCGGCCAAAGCACCGTAATATAAAAAAAGCGCCGGGCTGATGCCTCGGCGCTTTGATTTGGTTGCGGGGGCAGGTGAAGCGTTCGTCTGGGAAGCGATCCACCGGATCAATTCCTGATCCTCCTCACCCTTCAGGTTCTGAGACTGACGAGCACCCGAGCGGGGCTTCACACAGCACAGCGTGTCTCATGCCGGGCCTTAGAGGTGTCGCTAAACAAAAAAAGCGCCGGGCTTGTGCCGCGGCGCTTTGATTTTGGTTGCGGGGCAGGATTTGAACCGTTCGTCGGGGAATTGATCCACCGGATCAATTCCTGATCCTCCTCACCCTTCAGGTTCTGAGCCAGAAGAACACCCGAGCGGGCCTTCACACAGAACAGCGTGTCTCATGCCGGGCCTTAGAGGTGTCGCTAAACAAAAAAAGCGCCGGG
>NZ_BMIF01000005.1 GCF_014641695.1 Nitratireductor aestuarii
CCTGGTTGACCCCGAAAGCGTCGCCGCCTCCAGCGCAGCATCAGTTGCCTGACGCTTCCAGATCCACGCGTCCTCTGCCGACCACGTTTCTCTTTCTTCTATATTCAATTGTCAAAGAACAGGCGAAGCTAATCGCCGTAGGGCTCAAGTCTTTTACCACCGAACCCCGAAAGCCGCCACAGCGTCTTTCAGAAAACCATATCTCGGAGACGAAGCGTCTCCGCCGTCAGCAGCGCCGCCGCCGTCGTTGATGGGCTGCTTATAGGCCCCACATTCGGGGTAGTCAACGGCCTTTTTAGCGACCCTCGCAAAATTTCTTCGAACCGGAGCGTTTTATGTGACCGGCTGTGGACAAGCTTCTACTCCCCTGGTTTGGCCCTCCCCTTGCAGGTCCAGGCACGCACCATGACATAGAGATGTCACGCGCTCGCGCGAAGCTGGGCGCGGTTCGCCAAAGGAGGGTCCGCATTGGCCACGATGACATTTTTCGCCGATCTGATGAGCACACTGTTCGAGCGGGGACCGTTTCGCCCGAGCAGGAAGGCTTTTGACATGGAATCGATCGGGCCGGAGATCGACGAGCTGCTTTCCGGCGTAGGCGAAGTGTCCGGCGTGCGCCTGGCGCGCGACATCCTCTCCCAGTACCAGGCCATGGACGAGGCCGCGAAAAGGGCTTTCTTCGAGCACCTTGCGTCGAGGCTGGACCTCGATGCGGATGAGGTAATCAAAGCGGCGGACGCCTACCGTTCGGATCGGAGCGCCAAAACCTTGCACCGGCTGACGCGGGCCGCAGAACCCCGTCGCCAGGAACTGCTGCGCCGACTCAATCAGGCACCGGGCGCTACCGACTGGCTGGTGCGTATGCGCGAGGAGCTCTTGCGCCTGCTTCCGGAATCGCCGGAGCTCGACGTGGTGGATGCCGACTTCCAGCATCTGTTCGCCAGCTGGTTCAACCGCGGCTTCCTGGTGCTGCGCCGAATCGACTGGCACACGCCGGCGAACATTCTTGAGAAGATCATCGAGTATGAGGCGGTACACGCGATCAATGATTGGCAGGATCTGCGCCGCCGCGTGCTGCCGAGCGACCGGCGCTGCTTTGCCTTCTTCCATCCGGCCATGCCTGAAGAGCCCCTGATCTTCGTGGAAGTCGCGCTTTGCCGGGGGATCCCGAACTCGATCCAGGACCTGCTCGATGATGGACACCAGACCCTGCCCGAGCATGAGGCCGACACGGCCGTGTTCTATTCCATCTCGAATTGTCAGGAGGGATTGAAGGGAATCTCCTTTGGCAATCTTTTGATCAAACAGGTTGTGGAAGAACTGGCCGCTGAAGTGCCGAGCCTCAAGACCTTCGTCACGCTCTCACCCGTGCCCGGTTTCAACCGTTGGCTGAGGGCGCAAGCAGAAGAGAGGCCGGAGATCGAAACGCTGATTGAACAGCTTCAATCGCGTGAGCCGGAGGCCGTCAGCGAACATGGCGCCGTTCTGCGCGGGCTCTGCGCACAATATCTTATTGAGGCCAAGGGCAATTATGGACGGCCCATCGATCCTGTCGCCCGATTCCACCTCGGCAATGGCGCCCTCTTGCATGACATCCACGCTCTGGCGGATAAATCAGCCAACGGCTGGGATCAGTCTTCGACAGTGATGGTGAACTATCTTTACGACCTCAAACAGGTTAGCCGTAACAGTGAGCGTTTCATGAGTAATGGGGAAGTGCTGACCTCGAAACAGGTCAGGCAGCTTCTTCCACGGGTATAGGACAGGAAGGACTACGTGACAAATCCGCTCTTTGATAAATTGGTTGCCCCGCTTGCCAACAGGGAAGGCATGTTCCTGACCGATGCAGCCGGCACCGAAATTTCGGGCAAAAGTTTCTATGCCACTGCGATGTCACTGGCTTCCGCACTCAAAGGGCTTGGCCTGAAACCAGGCGACCGCATGGCCGTTCAGGTGGAAAAGAGCCCCGAGGCGCTAGCACTCTACTGTGCAGCCGTCGCGACCGGCGTGGTCTTCCTGCCGCTGAATACCGCCTATACGGCGGATGAAGTGGCCTATTTCGTTTCCGATGCGGGTGCGTCGCTGCTGGTGGGCGACCCCGCCAAGGCCGAGAAGCTCACTCCCATCGCCGAAACCAATGGAGCGAAGTTCGAGACGCTCGATAGCAAGGGCCGGGGAAGCCTTCGCGACAAGGCGGATGCTGCGGGATCGGATTTTACCCCGATCGAGCGTTCCGGCGATGATATGGCTGCGATTCTCTACACGTCCGGCACGACCGGTCGTTCAAAGGGGGCAATGCTGAGCCAGAACAACCTGCTCTCCAACGCCGAGGTGCTGGTGCAGGAGTGGCGGTTCGATTCAAGCGACGTGCTGCTGCACGCGCTGCCGATCTTCCACACACATGGCCTGTTCGTGGCCTCCAACGTGGTGATGCTGTCCGGAGGCTCGATGATCTTCCTGCCGGGCTTCAAGACCGATGAGGCGATCAAGTGGCTGCCGAAGGCAACCACGATGATGGGTGTGCCGACCTTTTACACGCGCCTTCTCGACACGCCGGCCTTCACCCGGGAACTGGTGAGCCACATGCGGCTCTTCACGTCCGGTTCCGCGCCGCTGCTGGCCGAAACGCACAAGCAATTCGAAGAGCGCACCGGACACCGTATCCTTGAGCGCTACGGCATGACCGAGACCAACATGAACACCTCGAACCCCTATGACGGGGATCGTCGCGCCGGAACGGTGGGCATGCCCCTCCCGGGCGTTGAGGTGGTGATCACCGATCCGCAAACCGGTGAGCAGCTCCCCGTGGGCGAGCCCGGCATGATCGAGGTGCGCGGCCCAAACGTCTTCAAGGGCTACTGGCAGATGCCGGAGAAAACCAAGGAAGAGCTGCGCGAGAACGGCTTCTTCATCACGGGCGACATCGGCGTCATCGATCAGGACGGCTATGTCTCCATCGTCGGCCGCCAGAAGGACCTGATCATCACCGGCGGATACAATGTCTATCCGAAGGAGATCGAGCTCATTCTGGACGAACAGCCGGGCGTTCTGGAAAGCGCCGTCGTCGGTGTTCCGCATCCGGATTTCGGCGAGGCGGTCGTTGCCGTGCTCATCGCCAAGCCGGGCGAAACCATCGATCAGGCCGCCATCAAGGCTTCGATGGAGCAGCAGCTGGCGAAGTTCAAGCAGCCAAAGCACATCGCGGTGATCGATGACCTGCCGCGCAACACCATGGGCAAGGTGCAGAAGAACCTGCTGCGCCAGCAGTTCAATTCGCTCTTTGCCTGATTTGGCTTCCCGGAGACTTTTATGAATTTCGACGAGAAGATCGACCGCCGCGGAACGCATTGCTCCAAGTGGGATACGATCGAAGCGCTCTACGGTCTTTCGCCGGACGACGCGCTCGCCATGTGGGTCGCCGACATGGATTTCCGTCCTCCCGCCTGCGTCCAGCAGGCGCTGGAGCGGATGGTTGAGCACGGCGTCTATGGTTATTTCGGCGACGAGCGGGCCTATCGGCAGGCGATCTGCTGGTGGATGGCCAATCGCCACGGCTGGACTGTTCAGCCGGACTGGATCTTCACGGCCAACGGTCTGGTGAACGGCACGGCGCTCTGCGTCGACACCTGGAGCGAACCGGGCGACGCCGTGGCGCTCATGACTCCAGTCTATCACGCCTTCTTCCGCGTGATCCGCGCGAGCGGGCGAGAGGCGCGTGAGCTACCGCTCAAGCTCGACAACAATCGCTACGAGATGGATTTCGACGCCTGGGACAAGCTGATGACCGGGCGGGAGAAGATGCTTATTCTCTGTTCGCCGCATAACCCCGGCGGGCGTGTCTGGACAGCGGACGAGCTGCAGAAGGTGGCGGCGTTCGCCGAGCGGCATAACCTGATCGTGGTTTCCGACGAGATCCACCATGATCTGGTGTTCCCCGGCCAGAAGCATACGCCCATGGCCGTTGCCGCGTCGCAGATCCTCGACCGTCTGGTGATGATGAGCGCGGTAACGAAAACCTTCAATATTGCCGGCGCCCATGTGGGCAACGTCATCATTCCCGATGAGAAGCTCCGCAAGGCTTTCGCGCAGCGGGCAATGGCGCTCGGTATTTCGCCGAATGCCTTTGGCATGCAGATGGCAACCGCAGCCTATTCGCCGGAGGGAGCTGAGTGGGTGGACCAGCTGATGGCCTATCTCGACGGCAACCGGAAGGTCTTCGATGCAGGCATTGCCAGCATCCCGGGGCTGAAATCCATGCCGCTTGAAGCCACCTATCTCGCGTGGGTGGACTATTCCGGCACAGGCATGGACCAGCAGGAGGTGCTGCGCCGGGTGGAGAAGACTGCGCGCATCGCCACCAACTATGGCCAGGCTTTCGGCTCGGGTGGCGAGACCTTCCTGCGCTTCAATCTGGCAATGCCGCGCGCAATGATCGAGGAAGCCGTCAGCAGGCTGAAGGCTGCCTTCGCGGACCTCCAGTAGTACCTGCGACCCAAGCAATCTGGAACGCGCCTTCCTTTCGGGAGGCGCGTTCTTTTTTGGCCGCTTGCGTACCGAGCGGCGTGCATCTAGAACCGCAATATATCCACTCGGCTATAACGGTCAGGCAGATGCCCCGCTTCATTCTTGCAGCCCTTGCTTCCTTGCTGCTGGCCTCTTCCGCGCAAGCGGGAAAGGTGAGCGTGGCTGTCGCCGCGAACTTCACCGATGCGGCGCAGGAGATTGCCGACGCGTTTGCCAAGGCGACCGATCACGCGGCGGTGCTCTCCTTCGGCGCTTCCGGTCAGTTCTACACGCAGATTACACAGGGTGCGCCGTTTGAAGTGTTCCTTTCAGCTGATGACAAGCGGCCTGCCCTGGCTGTGAAGGAGGGCTATGGCGTGGACGGCAGTGTCTTCACCTATGCCATTGGCCAGCTGGTGCTCTACTCCGCAGAAGGAGGCCGGGTAACCGGCGCGGAAACGCTGGAAAAGGGTGAGTTCAAGCGCATCGCAATCGCCAATCCGGATACCGCGCCCTATGGCTCAGCAGCTGTCGAGGCAATGAAGGCGCTCGAGGTCTACGCTTCGCTTCAGCCCAGGATCGTGCAGGGACAGAGCATCGCGCAGACCTACCAATTCGTGCAGACCGGCAATGCCGAACTTGGCTTCGTCGCCCTTGGACAGGTTTCGCAGACGGAGGGCGGCTCGCGCTGGATCGTACCGCAGGAACTCTATTCTCCGATCCGTCAGGACGCTGTTCTGCTCGTAGACGGGAAGGACAACCCTGCCGCGATCGCGTTCCTTGAATTTCTCAAGGGTGATGAGGCAGCTAGCATCATCGAGAAGTTCGGCTACGCGGTCGAGCGCTGAGGGAGGATAGACGCAGGTGGGGGAGCTCTGGTCGCCGATTCGGCTCACATTGGAACTGGCGTCCATCACGACAGTGCTGCTGATGATCGTCGGCACACCGATCGCCTGGTGGCTTGCGTGGTCCAGCTGGCGCGGCAAGGAGATCGTTGCCACCATCATCGCGCTTCCACTCGTGCTGCCGCCGACGGTGCTCGGCTTCTATCTGCTGATCGCGCTCGGGCCCAATGGTCTAGGCGGCTGGTTCGGCGACCTTGCCGGAGTGCGCACCTTCGCCTTCACTTTTGAGGGTCTCGTCTTTGGGTCGGTGATCTATTCCCTGCCCTTCGCGGTGCAGCCGATCCGCAATTCGTTTGAAGCCATGGGAAAGCGTCCGCTGGAAGTGGCGGCGACTCTCCGCGCCTCGCCATGGGATCGGTTCGTTTCCGTGGCGGTGCCGCTCGCCCTCCCCGGTCTTCTGACTGGCGCAGTGCTGGGCTTCGCCCATACCGTCGGTGAGTTCGGCGTGATCCTGATGATCGGCGGCAATATCCCCGGCGAGACCAAGGTGCTTTCCATCGCGATCTATGATTTCGTAGAGACGTTGCGCTGGCGCGAGGCCCACATCCTGTCGGCCGGAATGCTCGTCTTCTCCTTCGCCGTTATCCTGTCGGTGTCATTGCTTGCGCGTCGAGCCCGCAACAGGGTTCCGGCATGAGCGACCAGATTTCCATCCGCCTTGCCGGCCAGCTTGGGCAGTTCGACCTCAACGTGGATTTTGCCGCGCCGATGCATGGCATCACCGCGCTTTTCGGTCCGTCCGGCTGCGGAAAAACAACCATCCTGCGCTCAGTCGCGGGGCTGAACCGCATCCCCGGCGAGATCCGCGTGGGAGGTGAGACATGGCAGAACGAGCGGCTGTTCCTGCCGACGCACAAGCGCCCGATCGGCTATGTTTTTCAGGAGCCGAGCCTCTTTCCGCACCTGTCGGTTCGCCAGAACCTCACCTATGGCGCACGGCGCACCAAAGCCGAACATGCGATCCGCTTCGATGACGTAGTCGAGCTGCTGGGGCTCGCCCACCTCATCGACCGCTGGCCGACGCACCTTTCGGGCGGCGAGCGCCAGCGCGTTTCCATCGGCCGCGCGCTGCTCTCGCAGCCGCGGCTGCTCCTCATGGACGAACCGCTCTCCGCGCTCGACCGCATGGCGAAGGACGAGATTCTACCCTATTTCGAAGCGCTTCATTCCAGCCTGAAGATCCCGATGCTGCTCGTCACGCACGATATTTCGGAGGTCGAGCGGCTGGCCGATCATCTGGTGCTGCTGAAATCTGGCCGCGTGCAGGCATCCGGACGATTGAGCGATGTGCTGACCGCCCCCGATTCGCCACTCGCCGCGCGAAGCGATTTCGCTGCCGTGCTTCCGGGCCTTGTCGACCGCATTGATCCGGACGGCATCGCTGTCGTGAAGGTAGGCGAGACGGAGATCTACCTGCTGGCAGACAGCCTTTCTCCCGGCGATTCCGTGCGCGTGCGGATCGCGGCTGGTGACGTTTCCATTGCTCGCCAGCGGGCGCAGGATTCGAGCATTCTCAATGCCGTCCCCGTCCACATTCTCAGTATCGAACCCATGGGCTTGAGCGAGACCGGGCTTCTGCTCGGCCTGCCTGATGGCGCTGGCCAGTTCAGGGCCCGCATCAGCCGTCGCTCCAACGCGAAACTCAATCTGCAAGAGGGCGACGAGGTGATCGCGCAGATCAAGAGTGTGTCGCTGCTCGCCAACAGGTGAGCGAAGGAGGGCGTATGGCAACGATCAGCCTCAGAATCGACTTCGGCGACAAGCGCCTCGGCCCCGGCAAGGTGCTGTTGCTCGAACGAATCGCAGAACATGGGTCGATCGCAGCAGCCGGTCGCTCGCTCGGCATGTCCTACAAACGCGCCTGGCTGCTGGTGGCCGAGACGGACGCGATCTTCGGACAGCCCACTGTGGAAAAGCAGCAGGGTGGCAAGGAAGGCGGCGGCGCGAAGCTGTCGGACCTCCGGGAAGCAATCGTC
Organism: Nitratireductor aestuarii; assembly: GCF_014641695.1. Taxonomy (GTDB): domain Bacteria; phylum Pseudomonadota; class Alphaproteobacteria; order Rhizobiales; family Rhizobiaceae; genus Chelativorans; species Chelativorans aestuarii. The sequence continues at coordinate 7,385 of NZ_BMIF01000005.1, forward strand.
CGCGCCTACCGGAAAGCTGAGAAACGCGCTGCGGAAGCCATCGAAGCCGAAATTGGTGCGCTGGAAGGCCGGATCAATCCGCGCTGATCCGACCTCCGCAGCTTTACGTGGTCTACCGCTTGTACTGCGCCTCAGTCAGCCGCAGATGCGTGAGTTCGAAGGGCAGCCCTTCGTCATCAAACGGGCGACGCGACACTTCCTCGAAGCCGAGCGACAGATAGAATCGGAACGCCTGCTCATTTTCGGAGTAGACGTCGAGTGCCAGCTCACCCTTCCGCTCCAGCGCGAAGGCTATGAGCTTGCGGCCCACCCCCTGCCCCTGACACTCCGGCGAAACGAAGATGCCACCTACGAAGGAATCGAGGAGGCTGATGAAGCCAACCGGCTGATCCCCGCGACACGCCACCCAGGTCTCCGCCATGGGAAGGTATTTGTGCTCGATCAGTTCTTTCTGCTCCAGCAGCCGTTCTTGACCGATGAAGGCGTGCGCCTTGAGCGAAGCTTCAAACCAGATGCCAACGAGAATTGCGGTATCTCCAGCCGCATCGAATGGCCGGATAGTGATGTTTTCGATTTTCATGAGAAACCTGCAAAAAGGTATGCGTAAAGGTTCGGCAACTTTGTGCCGTTCAACACCGCCTGACGCGGTTCAACTGAAGCCTCTGCGCATCAATCTCCTTCTGCAGTCTGGATTCCGTATAATTCTACACTCGGCATCTCGTCAACCGTTCACCCTCTGGCCATAGGCTTCCTATCGTGTAGCATGCGCCTGATAAACGAGATGAACAGGGTATCGTGCTGGCGGGAACGCAGGTGACACAAACGCAGCCAGGCACATCGCAGGCGGTCGAAATCGTCTGCGCAGATGGTGTTCGGCTTGGCGGTGACTTCTGGCCGGCGCAGGGGAATCCCAAGGGCAGCGTGATCGTGAACCCGGCCACCGGCGTTCTCGCGCGCTACTATCATCGTTATGCGCGATACCTGACCGAGCATGGCTACGACGTGCTCACTTACGATTATCGCGGCATCGGCGCATCGCGCCCGGCTTCGCTGCGCGGCTGCGGCTATCGCTGGCGCGACTGGGGCATGCTGGATTTCAACGCCGCCGTGAAATGGATGAAAGCGCGGAGCCCCGATGCCAAGCTGCAGGTGGTGGGCCACAGCATTGGTGGGTTCCTGCCGGGCTTTGCAGCAGAGGCCGCCACGCTTCATCGCATCCTGGCTGTCGGCGCGCAGTACGCCTACTGGCCGGACTATGCGCCCGACAAACGGCTCGGCATGTTCTTCCGCTGGCACATCTTGATGCCGGCGCTGACGGCCATCTGCGGCTATTTTCCCGGGCGCCGACTGGGCTGGCTGGAAGATCTTCCGGCCGGTGTCGCCAATGAGTGGAGTTTCCGAAAGGCGCGGATGGAGATGAACTATCCGGCGAATGAACGCTCCGAAGTCCTCGCGCATTTCGCCGCCGTTGAGGCTGACATCCTGTCGATCACCACCGACGTGGACGAATACGCCACCGTGCCCGCAGTTTCGCGCGGCTTGAGATACTACACGTCATCAAACCGAACGCTGGTCCGGCTGGGCAGCGATGATCTGCCGGACGGACCGCGCGGACATTTCGCCCTCTTCCATGCCAATCACACGCAGGATTTCTGGGCCCGCACGCTGCAATGGCTGGATGACGGCACGAACCCGTGGCCGGAGCGTGTGGTAAGCCAGGCTCCGGCACATGGGCGTGGTGGTTTTTAGAAGCTACTCGATGTTCTGGGCGCGGCCCTGCCCGAAGGACCAGTTTTCCGGCAACACGCCAACCACGTTGATGAAGATATCGTCCGGACTGCAGCCCAGACGCTCCGTCAGCTCGCGGTTCACGGCGCGGTAGAAGTCCAGCTTCTGCGCCCGCGAGCGGGTGTTGCTGATGGTCAGCTGGATCAGGATGAGATCATCCGTCCGGTTCACATTCGGGTAGTTGTAGCTGAAGCTGAAATTCTCGGGATCATATTCGGTGATGGTCATGAACCGGTCGTCTTCCGGAACGGCCAAGGTCTCCCGCATTGCAGTGTAGAGGCCATCCATGATGGCCTGCTTCTGCTCGCGCGTACGACCCTTGCGAATATGAATCTGCGTAAATGGCATGCGTGGTCCCCTCCCTGCATGGCTCACGTTGTGGTGAGGCCCGGGAGAGGACGCAACGCCCTGCCCGACCTCAGATGCCCGAAGATCTCACGCCAGTTCCTCCGCGATCAGTTCGCAAAGGCTCCTGATCCCCTTCTCGATTGTCTCCTCAGGCAACAGAGAGAAGCTCAGGCGCAGATGGTTGTTTCCGGATCCATCCGGGTAGAACGCTCCACCTGGAACAAACGCGAAATTCCGCTCGACAGCCTTCTCCAAAAGCTTGGCCCCGTCAAGCTGCGACGGCAGCGTGACCCAGATGAAGAGACCGCCCGAAGGTTTCGTCCACTCAACACCTGCCGGTGCATAGGCGTCCAGAGCCCGCAGCATCGCGTCGCGGCGGACCTTGTAGACCTTCCGGGCTTCCTCAACCGCCTTGTCGAAACAGGCAGCCGCAACGCGGTAGGTCACCTGCTGGTTGACCGTCGCCGTGTGCAGGTCGGAAGCCTGCTTGATGAGCGTCAGTTTCTGGAGGAGAGCGGTCGGGCCGCAGATCCAGCCGACGCGCAGACCGGGAGCCAGCGTCTTCGAGAACGTGCCGCAGAAGAGCGTGCGTGATTCGTCGATGGAGCCCGATTCCTCGATGTCGAGAGCAGCGATCAGCGGGACGCGCTCGCCTTCGAAGCGCAGTTCCGTATAGGCCGCATCCTCGACGATAACGGCGCCGGTGCGGCGGGCAAGATCGATCGCGGCCTTGCGCTCAGCGACCGTTAGGGTCTCGCCTGTCGGGTTGGCAAAGTCCGGCACGAGATAGAGAAGCTTTGCGGCCGTGACATTGGTCTCAGCCACGCCATTGTGGAAACGTACGGCGCGATAGTCCGGCTCATAGGCCGAGAAGGACTGCAGCGCGCCAAGATAGGTCGGCGCAAGCGTCACCAGCTCGCTCTCCGGATCAACAAAGAGTTTGCCGATCAGGTCAAGGCCCTGCTGCGAACCGTGGGTGATGAGGATGTGATCCTCGGTGCACTCAACACCGCGAGAGCGCATGTACTCGGCGATCCAGCGGCGGAGCGGCGGATAGCCCTCCGAGGTCGAGTACTGCAACGCATTGCCGTTCTCAGCCAGCACTTCGGCGTAGGCTTCGCGGTAGGCCTGGAGATTGAACAGTGCCGGGTCGGGAATGCCGCCGGCAAAGGAGATCATTCCGGGACGGTCGAGGAGCTTCAGCAACTCGCGGATCTCGGACGCGCGCATTTTAGCCCCGCGGCGCGAAAGAGGGTAATTGTCCAAACTATCGGTCATCTGTCATTCCAGTATTCAGGCCACAATCAGCTGCGTTGGTTGACCATGGAGAAAAGCTCCTCGCCTGCATTATTGCAGAACGCTTCTGGCCGCCAGCGCGGAATAACGGACTGGAGCAGGACCCCGGCATGCTGCGCGGGTCCACTTGGTGGCGTGACGGGCACATTTCCTCCAACTCCAGTTCTGCTACTGACGAGCTGATACTGCACAAAAGGGTCAGTCTTGCTGACCAAAATACGCTGTTCTACGTATTGATCAATGGAAATGTCTGCTCGTTTCCATCATGAAATTCGGCTCGGTTCGATCACGGCTGCCAATGCTCACCTTGCCAAGTCCACAACCGTTCTGCTATGTGGAAATCCGCCAGATAGAGATGCGGTTCATGAGCAATCCGGGGATAAACAAGGCCACGCTTCGCACACTCGAGGTTCTCTCGAGCTGCGAGACACGTGAACTCCCCTTTGGGGTTAGCGACCTGAGCCGCACCGACGGCATCACCAAGAACATGGCCTTCCGCATCCTGCAGACCCTTGCGGAACATGGCTATCTCGTGCGGGACTCGGAGACACAGAAGTACGATCTCGGCCCACAGATCCTTTGGCTCGCGCGCGAGGGCTTGAGCGAAGACTTCGATATCATCAAGTTCTCAAGCCCGTATCTACGCCAGCTGCATGAGCTCACCGGCGAAAGCATCTTCCTGTCGATCATCGTCGGACGGAATCATCTCACGATCGACGGCGTCGAGGCCCATGGCGTTCGTGTCAGCCATCAACCGCGTGGTCTACTGGTGCCGCTTCACGCAAGCCCGGCCTCGCGCGTTCTGCTCGCCCATCTCTCCGACACGCAGATCGAGGACTATATCGCAGCCGCCTCGCCGCTGAAGCGTTTTACCCCCACGACGATCACCGATCCCGACAAGCTACGCCGGGAGGTGGCACTGGTACGCGAACAAGGCTTTGCGCGCGGCTATGGAGACCACTACCAGCATGGCAACTACATCTCCTTTCCGGTGCTCGACAGCACTGGGCGTCCACATGCGGCGATCACGATTGGCGGGCCGCCCAACCGTTTCACCCTCGAACGGATCGAGGAACTGCTTCCCTCCATGCTTGCGGTCATCCGCGAGATGAACACCCATAGCCAGCGTTTTCCGGCGCCAGGGCAGATCGTGTTCCGTTAGCCTAGATGATCTCAGCAAGCTTCATTTTCGACATCCTGCGCATGCTGGCGACGGCTGAAACGCCGTTGGGTCCAAGTGAAATCAGCCGCCGCCTGAAGATGCCGCTTTCGACCATCTATCGCGGTATCACCACGCTGGAGGCTGCCGGCTATGCCGAGCGGCAGCCCGGCTCCAACCTCTTCACGATCGGGCGAATGGGAGCGCCGCTCGTCCAGCGTTACCTGTCGCGCTTTGCCCTCCGTGACGTGGCGGCACCGTTCTTGCGGCAGCTGACGACCGTCACCGGCGACACAACGGCGCTCTTCGTGCGGATCGGCTGGTACTATGTGCGAATTGCCCACATCCATGGCACGAACGAAATCATCCAGACCCGCCCGCTAGGAGAAGTGCGCGACCTCGATGACGGTGTCGCGGGTCGGATCATGCTGGCCAACCTGCCGCAGGACCTGCGCGACCGCTACTTCAGCGAGTTCAAGCCGGAAATGCCGTCCGTCGAACGGAAGCGTCTCGTGCAGCAACTCGACCAGATTCAAGCGGACGAGATCGCAACGGAGCCAAGCCCCACACACCCCGACAGACTATCGCCGGCCTTTGCAATTGCGTCGCCCACGGGCCTGCTGTTCGGCACCGTTTGCATCGAGGGAGGGGCGCTCAGCAGTATCGCAACGGCGGAGGAAATCGAGCCGCTGAGGGCCAGCATTGCGGAACTCTCCGCTCTCTGCTCCGCCACTTCCGACAAGTTCCGCAACTCCTACGACCACTTGTCGCCGTCGAGCATCCTCCTGCCTTCGGCCAGCGCGCGCTAACTTTCCGCGCGCACTATGCGGTTGCGCAGGACGCCGATCTTCTCGATCTCGAGCTCGACCACATCGCCCGGCTGCAGGAAGCGGCCCAGTTCCAGCCCGCACCCGGTGGGCACCGTTCCGGAAGCAATCAGTTCACCCGGATAAAGCGTTTCCGATTGCGAGATGAAGGCGAGGATCTCCGCGAAACTGTGGTGCATCTCGCTTGAAATGCCGCCGCCCCAACGCTCACCGTTGACGCGCGCTTCCATCCAGAGCGCTTGCGGATCGCCGATCTCGTCGGCCGTGACGATCCACGGCCCAAGCACATTGCCGGTGTCGAAATCCTTGCCCTTCATCGGGCCCATGCCGAGCGGACGTTCCACCACCTGCACGTCGCGCGCCGAGAAGTCATTGAAGATCGTATAGCCAAAGATGTAGTCACTGGCATCGGCTGCCGAAATGTTGGCGCCCTTCCTGCCGATCACGCAGGCGAGTTCGCATTCGAAATCCATGAGCTCCGCATAGGGCGGCCACTGCACATCGGTCTCGTGACCCACGAAGCTGAAGCGATTGCACTTGTACCAGGTCGGGCGTTGGTACCAGACCTCCGGCACGCCTGCGGCAGGCTTGCCCGTCATCTTCTCCCACTGCTTCTGAGCGTTCACCAGATGCTGTTCGAAGACGAGGCAATCGCGCATCTGCGGCGGGACCGGAAAAGGCGACATGAGCCGCGCTGACTTCAGCGGCACTGCACAGTCCGCAGGCCATGCGCCCGCCAGGGCTGCCGCTTTCGCGAGACCGTCGGCTCCGGCTCCGATCAGTGCCTCCATGGAGACAAAATCAGCGTCCGAGCGTCCGTCCACCTTGAGGCCCGCTGCCGCCAGGTCGAGAATGGCGTTGCGGTCGAGATCAACGACGCCAATCTTCGGCCCGTCGCGCGTTGAGAATGTTGCAAGCTTCATCTCATTCCTCCACGAAGGCAACCGCGCGCGTCCACCCGCCTGATGCAGCCTTAACCTTGACAGGAAAACAGCTGATCTCGAAGCCGGTCGACGGCAGGACCTCAAGGTTGTGCAGCTTCTCGATATGGCAATAGCCTATCTCGCGACCGGCCTTGTGCCCTTCCCAGATGACCGAAACATCACGCGTCTCGGCGAATTTCCGCGCCATGTGGGAGAAATGCGCATCCCACGACCAGCAATCCGTGCCGGTCACGCGGACACCACGCGAGGTGAGATAGAGCGTGGCATCGCGGCCCATCCCACAACCTGCCTTCACGTAGTCTTCCTGGCCGAACCGTTTTCCAGCCGACGTGTTGACCACGACGATATCGCCGGCCTTGAGCGTATGGCCGATACGCATGAGCTCCTGCTCCACGTCCTCGGCGGCCACAACGTAGCCATCCGGGAAATGGCGGAAGTCGAGCTTTACCCCCGGCCCGAAGAACCAATCGAGCGGCAGTTCATCGATACGGGCGGCAGGCTTTCCGTGGTCCATCGTCGAAGCGTAGTGCCAGGGCGCGTCGACATGGGTGCCGTTGTGGGTGTTCACCTCCAGATACTCGATGGCGTAGCCCTCGCCATCCACGAGCTCCTCCGGCCGCAGGTTGTCATAGCGGGCGGCAACCAGAGGTGCCGTATCCTTGTGCGAAAGATAGCTGATCTTCGGCTCCAGACCCGGCGGATCGGACCGGACATCGTTTTCAATCGGTACTGAGAGATCTATGATCTTCCGGGCCATGCGCCTCACCCTTTGCTTGTGCTGCCCTACTTCTCCAGGCGCCCGGTCTCGATCGCATCGATCTGCAGGGCGAGATTGCGCGAATAGATCCGCGACATCGAGAAGGCCCCGCCGGTGAACCAGAGCCCCGGCTGCCCCGTCTTCGTCCACATGTTGCGCAGCTCGTGATAATCGGGATCAAGGCCCCAGACCGGGCCGACCTTCTTCGCGACCTCAGGACCGAAGTGTGTCAGCACCATGTGGTCGTGTCCCTTGAACCCTGTCGCAAGAACGATTGCCTCGGCCGGAATGACCGCGCCGTCATTCATTTCGACGCCATCTTGCACGAACTGCCTGATATCGGACGCCTGAATCAGGCCTACTTCGCGGTTGGCGATCAGGTCAGAGGCGCCAATGTTGAAGTAATAGCCGCCGCCGCGCGTGCGGAACTTGAGCGGCCAGCCCGTTTCATCGATGCCAAAATCCAGCTTGAAGCCGACGGCGCGCAGCCTTTCGTGAAGCTCCGCGTCAACTTCCTTGACCTTCTGGGTAATGGCTCGGTGCACCTGTTTCGCCACCGGATATGGAGTTGCCGAATTCAAAAGATCGCGGACCTCCAGAGGCGGACCGTCGCCCAGATAGATGGAGTCGTAGAGCGCGCTCGCCTCCATGCTCATGACCAGCGTCGAACTGCGCTGCACCATAGTCACTTTCGCGCCTTGTGCATGCAGTTCCTGGGCAATGTCATGTCCGCTGGTGGCGCTGCCAATGACAAGCACCGGGCGCCCAGACCATTCCACTCCGTTACGGAACGAGCTGGAATGGACAACGCTGCCGCCGAAATTCTCGATCGTAGGTATAGTTGGAATATTGGGCGTGCCGCTGACGCTAGACGCCATGACGATGTGCTTCGGCATCAGCTCGCGTATTGACCCGTCGCTTCGCCTGACACTTGCAATCCAGCTCTTTGTGGCCTCGTCGTAGCGGGCGTGTTCAAAGGCCGTGCCGGTCCAGAAGTTGAGGTCCAGCGCGTCTACATAGAACTCGATCCAATTGGCGATCTTATCCTTCGGAAGGTAACCCGGCATCGTCACCGGGAACGGGAGGTAGCGGAAGTGGTTCACGTGCCAGGTGTTGTGCAGCTTCAAACCATCGTAGCGAAGACGCCAGTTGTCACCCACGCGTGGCAGTCGGTCGATGACCAGCGCATCGTAGCCCAGCCGCTTCAGCTCGGCTGCAGCGCTGACGCCGCCATGGCCTCCACCGACGATCAGCACGTCCGGCTCCCGATCGGTATAGGCGAGCTGCGCCTTGCGCTTCTCCTCCCAGCTCGGTTCGCCGAAATCACGCATGTTGGAAAGCGTTTCCTGACCGCCCCGCTGGCGGCAGATGCCGTCGATGTCGAGCACGGTGGACATCATCCAGGCACGCGGCTCGGCATCCGAGACCGGGGACCAAAGAAGCCGCACCACTCCCTCGCCCGGACCGTTGACCGTCGAGAACCGGAAAAGGGCCTCGATGACCCTGCGCTCCGCGATCACATTTTCACGAGGGGTGAAGCGGTCAATATCGAGGTCGAAGGCTGATGGTTGCGAAATGCCGGAACGGGTGCGCAGCTCCCGCGCGATTGCTTCCGGCCCCGAAAAGGTCCTGATCGGCCAGGAGATGCCGCTCAGGTTCCGCCAGTAGCTTTCCCTGTCGAACAAGCGGGCCAACAGTGCTTCATCCCCTCGCTCGAGCGCGGCGGCAAAGGATGAAATCCAGCGGCGCGCCAATTGAGCGGCCTCGGGCGATCGCTTGTCCAACACGTTTCCCTCCCGGTCCTGACCAGCTGAACGAACGGACTGCCCGACCCGTTCTCCTCACGTTCAACTACCGATCATTCTATAAAATGGATATAATGCCAAATATCAGACCTCCTCTTCACGGTCAATGATGCCAGGCTGCACCGGCCAGGCATGAGATCCGCTGTCCAATTGACAACCATCCCGAGCAGCAGCGTTTGACGGAGATCAAGCCATTTGCTAATTGGTAGTAGTTCTGAATAGCCGAACGGGAGGAGGGAGACAGCTGGGCCTTGAGGGAGGCTCGGAGCGCGTCTCGAAGCATTCAAAACATAGTCGCGTCGTGTTCACTCATCCCGCAGTGCTGCAGGCATTGATGCCGCGATCGAATTAAAAAAGAGGAGGACAATCATGAACTACCGGTCAATTGGCCTTGTTACTGCAGCCGTACTTGGCTGGGCAGCGGCGACCGTTTCCGCAGGCGCCCAGGAGTTCAAATGGAACTTCGCGAACGCCTATCCGCCGTCTGAATTCCACAGCCGCGCGATGACAAAGTTTGCCGAGGATATGAAGGCCAAGACCAACGGTGCGCTCGATATCACCGTGCACCATTCCGGCTCGCTCTTCCCCAACACCGAAATCGTGCAAGCCACCCGTACCGGTCTTGTCGAGATGGGCTCGCAGCTGATCGGCAATCTCAGCCGCGAAAATCGCATCTACGAGATCGACTCCATCCCCTTCCTGGTCAACAGCTATGCGGATGCCAAGCTCTTGTGGGAAGAGGCGCGTGGACCGATCGGCGACGCTCTGCTGGAAAGCGGGCTGCGTCTGGTCTACCTCGCACCCTGGCCTTCACAGGGCTTCTTCTTCAAGAAGGAGATCAATTCGCTTAGCGACGTGAAGGGCCTCGCGATGCGGGCCTACAATCCGATGACGACGCGGCTGGCCGAGTTGATGGGCGCAACCCCGGCAACGGTTCAGATGACCGAAACCGCACAGGCGCTTGCGACCGGCATGATCCAGGCTGTGCACACGGCCCCGAATTCCGGCGCGCTCTATGAGCTGAACCAGTACACGACCAATTATTACAAGACGGATGCGTGGATCCCCTACCATGCCTTCTTCATCCGCGAAGAAGCTTTCCAGCAGCTTCCGGCCGACGTGCAGGAACAGGCACTGCAGCTGGGCAAGGAACTTGAAGAATGGTCATGGGGCGAGAGCGAGGCTGCGGTCGCTGCCGGCGAGAAGACCCTTGCGGAGCGCGGCATGATTGTCGCCCCTCCCGGAGAGCAGCTTGCCAAGGAGCTCAACGAGGTCGGCCAGAAGCTGCTTGAGGAATGGCTCGCCGTTGCCGGCGAAAACGCTGCTCCAGTAATCGAGGCCTATAACAGCAAGCGCGCCTCGAAATAATGGTGTGTGGCGCGGCGACCCTCGCCGCGCCTTCCTCCTTGCGGCGGGAAAGCCATGAACGAACCCAATACCATCGATCGGGCCATGCATTGGGTAGGCTCGATCTCATCCCTCTTCGCGATCGTCTCGCTCGCACTGCTTGTCATTCTCGTCGCTGCGGTCATCGTTCTGAGACAGTTCGGCATCATCGTTCCCTCGGCGGATGAATTCGCCAGCATTGCCCTGGCTGGAACCTTCACACTGGGCCTCGCCTATGCAGTTGCCAGGAACGAGCACATCGAAATCCGTCTCATGGTCAACCTGATGCCGCGACCCCTCCAGTTCGTGCTCGGGCTGCTCGCCATCCTTCTTTCCATCGTGATGGTTCTGGTGCTCTCCTGGGGCATCGGACGCCTTTGGCTCGATGCCTTCCGGCGCGGGGCGATGATGCTCGGAACCCTGCCGATCCCGAGAGCCATACCGCTCAGCGTCGTGCTCACGGGTCTGATCCTTTTCGAAGCCGCCCTGCTGCTGAAACTTTTCCGTTTCGTGACGGGCAGGCAGGCGGATGAACCTGAAGCGGGGGCGGCAAACATCAATGGATAGCCAGGTTCTTTCGATCGGCTTCGTCGTCTCTCTGCTCTTTCTTCTCGCCCTCGGCATCCCGATTGGTGTGGTCATCCTGATCCTCGCCGCAGCCGGGATCCTGCTTGTTTCCAACGTGGATCCGGGACAGGCGCTCGCAACCGCATATTTCGCGCAGATGACCTCCTGGGGCCTGACGCCCCTGCCGCTCTTCGTTCTGATGGGGGAAATCCTGGGACGCAGCGGCACCGCCAAGAGGCTGTTCGATGCCTTCGCGGTTCTGTTGGGCAGGGTTCCCGGCGGCCTCGTACAGGTCAATGTGGTGGCGGCGACCATGTTTGCGGCACTTAGCGGGTCTTCCACGGCCACGGTCGCAACCATCGGCAAGCTCAGCTTCCACCGCCTGGAGGAGCGCGGCAGTTCGCGCGCCCTGTCGCTCGGTTCGCTCGCTGGCGCTGGCACGCTTGGCATCCTGATCCCACCCTCGGTAGCGCTGATCCTCTACGGCTTCACCTTTGACGTCTCGATCGCAGATCTCTTTCTGGCGGGCGTAGTCCCTGGCATTCTCGTGGCCATCTTCTTTGCCACCTACGTGGCCTGGAAAGGCCGCGGTACCATGCGTGAAGCAGCCGCCACCCGGGCCGAGAAGTTGCGCGCCTGCGGGCAGCTTGTGCCGATCCTGCTGCTGATCGCAGCCGTCTTCGGTTCGATCTACGGCGGCTTCGCGACACCGACAGAGGCGGCTGTCATCGGGGTCGTCGGTGCAATCATCATTGCCTATGTGGTCGAAGGCGGCATGCGCTTCGGGGTTCTCGTGGAGAGTTTCAAGGACACCATTCTTTTCTGCGCTACGCTCGGTTTTGTGCTCGCTGCCTCCGCCGCCCTTCAGGTGACGATGGCCTACACCGGCATTCCGCGCACAATCGTCTCGCTCATCCAGGCCTATGAACTCTCGCAGGCAGGACTGCTCGTCCTGATCGCCTTGATCCTGCTGGTGCTCGGTTGCTTCATCGACGGGCTCTCCATGATCGTGCTGACGAGCGCGGTGCTGCAACCGGTGATCGCGGGAGCCGGGATCAACCCGCTCTGGTTCGGCGTCTTCATGGTAATTCTTGTCGAGATAGGCTTGATCACGCCGCCGATCGGCTTCAACCTCTTTGTTCTCCAAAAAGTGTCGGGACGCGATCTGCCGGAAATTGCGCTTGCCGCCCTGCCCTTCATGTTGATCCTGCTGGCAAGTCTGGTGGTATTCTGGCTCTTCCCGCAGCTGGTAACCTATCTGCCGAGCGTACTTTGACGAACAGAGGAGGAAGCGATGGTCAGCAGCACCGGCGTTGAAGAACAGGCCTTCATCTGTACCGCCTGCGGCATCCAGTACGAGCCATCCGCCCGGCATCCTGACCATTGCATCATCTGTTCGGAAGAACGGCAATATATCCCCGTCTCCGGGCAGAACTGGACGACATTGCCAAAACTCCAGCGCAGCCACATGGCGACCTTCCGCAACGACCATGGCCTGCTCGGGGTCGGCATGTCGCCCAATTTTGCGATTGGACAGCGCGCCCTTCTGGTCCGCACGCCGGCCGGAAACGTCCTGTGGGATTGCATCAGCCTGATCAGCGACGAGCTGGTGGAGCTCATCGATGGGATCGGCGGCCTCAGGGCAATCGCCATTTCACACCCACATTACTACACGACCATGGTGGAATGGAGCCGCGCCTTCGGTGGCATTCCGGTCTACATCCATGCGAACGATCGCCAATGGGCGCCGCGGGCTGACCCGAACCTCAAATTCTGGGAGGGTGATGTCCTCGACATGGGAGACGGCCTCACGCTGCTTCGCGTCGGCGGGCATTTTGAAGGCAGTGCTGTCCTTCACCATCGCTCCGGGGCGGACGGCAAGGGAGCGTTGCTGACCGGCGATACATTGCAGGTTGTCCCGGACCGCAGGCACCTGGGATTCATGCGGAGCTATCCGAACCTCATTCCGCTGAGCGCTAACGCAGTCCGTGACATAGCGGACAAGCTCTCCCCTTATCGCTTCGATGCTATTTACGGCGCTTTCTGGGACCGCGTGATCCCAGAAGATGGCGAAGAATCCCTGCGCCGCTCGGTAGAACGGCACGTCACCTGGGTAAGCAGCGTATGAAGCGGTGATGCGCCCCGCCGGCTCATCATAGCCGTAAACTTACATACAACTAAGTTTCATGAACCACTTCCTGAACTAATTTGAGGCTATCCAAGATATATCATTTGACCTGTTTCAGGTCGCAGTCTAGATAACTCGCGCCCAACATCTGTATATTCATTTTTCTACTATTATTATATTTATATCCATTAATTCTATTTCGACATTGATCGATTAATATTGATGCGTTTGAAGCCAAATTGTTCACAGCTGTTCCGATCGGAGGTCGTGACCGCATTGCGGATCTCATGGCTGGGTAAGCCGCAACTGTCGCAACCAGTATCGGTGGTCATGGCGACGGGTATGGCCGTACTCATGGTCGCTGTGATCACGAGCATTATGGTTTTCGGCACATATACAAGACGCGTGCGTGTGCATGGAGCTGTAGTTCCTAGCGGAGGAGCCATCCATATATTTGCACCAAGAACGGGGCGCATCCTCAGCAGCATGGACGAGAATGTGCCTATCAAGATCGGGGATAGGCTCGCCACGATTGGAACGGACACGACGTCAGCTTCGGGGGAAACCGAGCTTGTCGTGAAGGATCAGCTTCTGCAGCAGATCGCCGAGCTTGAGAAGGCGATCGTGCGTCGTCGCCATCTGAATCAGGTGGAGAAACAGGGGTTGGAAGATCAGCACCGTGCGGTTGCGCAGGAGCTCCTCCACATCAAACCGCAGCTGGAGCAGACAGAGGAATACCTCTCCGTTCTGAAATCGCGATCCGACAAATATCGCAAACTGATCAGTCAGGGCATAGCCGTTGAGCGTACGTTCGAGACGGCGCAGGAAAGCTTCATGCAGGTTCGCCAGGAGGCCACAAGTCTCCAGCGGCAGCGGACTCAGCTGGAGGGCCGACTGGCTGAGATCAGCACGAAGCTCGCCGGCTTCGATGCTTCTGCTGATCTCGCATCGGGCGAGCTCCGCCAACGTATAGCCACCATGAAAGAACAGCTGGCCCAGAGCGAGGCCCGGCGATCAATTGTTGTCACAGCTCCGGTGGGCGGTACGGTTGCTGCTGTTTTCTCGCATGTGGGTCAAATCGTGGCAGCAGGTTCGCCACTTCTGTCCATCTTGCCAGAGGGCAAGAATATGGAGGTTCACCTTCTTGCTGAAAGCCGTTCCATCGGGTTTGTCCGTGAAGGTCAATCCGTGATGCTGCGCTACGCAGGCTACCCATACCAGAAATTCGGCCAATACCCCGGTGTGGTGACCAACGTCTCGCGTGTAACCTTGCGCCAGGAAGAGGCCGAACTTGACGCTCTGGCAGCTCAGCCGAAACCGGGTGCCGCGCTTTACCGGATTACAGTTGTGCCAAACCATCCCACAATTAACGCCTATGGGAAGGTCGAAACTCTGCGGGCAGGGATGAGGGTTGAAGCGGATATCTTTCTAGACACGAGGGCACTTTACCAATGGGTGTTGGAACCCTTCTACAGTTTGCGCGGCCGCGCAACGTGATCCTGGGCAGGACATTTCGGTGAGCGCGCAGTTGAATCTCTCTCTCTTCTCACGCAGACGCGTGCCTGTTGTTAAACAGACAGAAGTCGCTGAATGCGGGCTGGCATGTCTGGCCATGGTGGCAGGTTACCACGGCCACAACATCGATCTCGGGACATTGAGACGGAGGTTCGCTGTTGCAATGACCGGATTGTCACTTCTGGACCTCTCGCATTTTGCCAGCGGCCTCTCGCTCTCAACAAGAGCGGTTCGCGCGGAACTGGACGAGCTGGCCAAGCTGAGAACGCCATGCATCCTGCACTGGAAGCTCACTCACTATGTGGTTCTGGAAAGGATAGGCTCCAAGGGCGTCTACATCTGTGACCCGGCAGAAGGACGCCGCTGGGCCTCCTGGCAGGAGGTTTCTGAAAGCTTCACGGGTGTAGCCCTCGAACTGTGGCCGTCAGTCGGCTTCGAGAGAAAGACCGAGCGAAAGAGTATTCGCCCCGCAGATCTGTTCCGGCGAACAGGCGGATTGAACCGTGCACTGCTGCAGATTTTCCTGTTATCCCTGTGTCTCGAGGCGATCGCGCTGCTTTCGCCAATTGGCTCGCAGATCATCTTTGATGAAGTGGTGGTAGCCTCCGACCACGAACTTCTAACTCTTGTTGCAATCGGGATGGCTTGCCTGGTGGTGTTGCAAGTCGTCTTTGGCCTTGCTCGTTCCTGGGCCGCATTGGTGATGGGAACAAGTCTCAGCGTGCAATGGACGGCAGCGTTGTTCGATCACATGCTGAACCTGCCGCTCGCATATTTTGAGAAGCGGCATGTCGGTGATGTTGTGTCGCGATTTGGCTCGCTGGGAAACATCCAGAGCGCACTGACAACTGATGTGATTTCCATCCTCATGGATGGCATCATGATCATCGGCACGCTGGTCATGATGATCCTCTATGGGGGATGGATGGCGCTGGTAGCCTGCGGCGCACTCACGATACATTTGTTTATGCGTATGATCGCCTACGGCCCGTATCGTGCGGCGAATGAAAGCGCAATCAATCAAGAGGCCAAGGAGGACACCCATTTCATCGAGACCATTCGCGGGATGGCCACGATCAAGACGCTCGACCTTCGTGAAAGGCGGAGGAACGCCTGGCTCAATCTGTTCGTGAACTCCATGAATGCCAACCTCAGGATCCAGAAGTTGAACCTCCTGTTTGGTACAGCGGGGACATTTCTGGCTGCGGCCGATGGAATCGCCACGCTTGTGATTGGGGGGCACCTCGTCATTGGCGGTTCGATGACGGTGGGGATGCTGATAGCGTTTCTCGCCTACAAGGAGCAGTTTGTCAGCCGCGGCCAAGCGCTGATTGAAGTCGTAATCAATCTGAAAATGCTTGGCCTGCATTCCGAGCGTATAGCTGACATCGCCTTGACGTCGCCTGAAGAAGGACTGGCCGCTCTGGAATCTCCCTTCGTCAGACAGCAGCTCGCGCATTCTCCCGCATTGAGCGTTCGAAATGTGCATCTAAGCTACGGTAATCGGCTTCCCAAGGTGCTGGAAGGGGTTAGCCTGGATGTAGCTCCTGGCGAATGCCTTGCGATTAAGGGGCCATCCGGATGCGGAAAGACCACGTTGCTCAAGGTGATGGCGGGCCTGATCGCACCAACCGAAGGCGAAATTCTTCTCGGCGGGCGCGATATCAGGCATCTGGGGCTTACGAACTATCGCCGTTCAATCGCGACCGTATTACAGGAGGACCAGCTTTTTGCAGGCACCATTAGCGAAAACATTGCTGGCTTCGATCCGGATCCGGATGAGGCGTGGGTCGAAGAGTGCGCCAGAATGGCTGCAATCCGTGACGAGATCCTGGCGATGCCGATGCGGTTTGATTCCCTCGTGGGAGACATGGGAAGCACGCTGTCCGGGGGACAGAAGCAAAGACTGTTCCTGGCACGCGCCCTTTACAGGCGCCCTTCCATCTTGTTCCTCGATGAGGCGACAAGCGCACTGGACGAAGCAAACGAGCAGTGCATCAACCAAGCCATCTCGCAGCTAAAAATTAGTCGAGTAATTATCGCTCATCGAGAAAATACCATTTCACAAGCGAGTCGATCAATAAATATCAGATAATTTATTTTAGAATAGGAGTAGTATTTATATTAATTGTTTTATTTAAATTTTTTCTTCATTCTATTTTCCTTGTTTTTTCGTTTTGGTAATCACATTTTGTATATTTTTATGGAGATTTTAAACATGCAGAATTTGCGTCTGGAAGATATGGGCCTTGTTGTAGGCGGTGGTTCAGGTGGTTCCAGTGGAAATCGACCTCAGAACACTGGATGGGGCGCAGCGATCGGGTCCGCGATAGGTAATGCTTTTGGTGGTTACTTCGGCGGCACTGTTGGTGCCGTAGTTGGTGGCGAGAGAGGCAATTTTGCCGGCGGTGTAGCAGGTGGCTACGCGGGCGGCTATGTCGGCGGTCGTGCAGGAAATACCATTGAAAAAGGCTTCGTTGCCGGTGCCAACAAGGCGATTGATAACGCACTCCACAATGCTAACAACGCTGTTGCAAATCAACAATTCGGCGGCTTTGGGCGGTATTAGTGCCGCAGACGGAATGAGAAAATTTGCAAAATACTTGCCTAGATATCTTTTTTCGCTGAAAAGTGACAAGATGGACATCAGATTTGTCGGCTTGTCGATCGGGATCATTATTGCTGTCTTCGAACAACTCACCAGCTTTTCAGGCGTTATAAAGTACATCTATATGATTTTGACATACGGCGCAGCCCAAATGATATGGGTTACGCTAAGGTACGTATTAAAAAAATAGGCAGACGAACGGCGGCGCTTCTCCCGGCGACGAAACTCTGTTGCCGGTTGAGGCCGCCGAACGCCCTTCCCTCACGTACGCCGACTTTGGCGGCGGCACATCAAACCGCAACCGCTAACTGGTGTTCCTCCTCCGGAGTGTTGGTGAGATGGGCGAAAGGATCCGTGACCTCTTGAGGAGCGACTGTCGCAGGCGCATTTTCCGCAGCAGTAGGTATGACGGGATTTTCGACCGATCCCGGACCCTTTGGCAGGGAGATTTTGTCCGAAGCATCTGATCCGCCCGACAGCAGGCCTTCCAGCATGGGCTTAGGAGTGTCGGCAGAAGCAATCGGCTGATCAGCATCTGCCCCCCTACCCTCAGGCTTCACGTGGGGCGCGTCTTCAATCTTCGCTCCCTCATCGCCCACAATGCCAAGCGGGACACTGTCAACCGCCGCGCCACCTTCGAGCGTGTGGTCGGCAGGAGCCGCAGCGCCGATGTCGATCGTCAGCTTCGCTTCCGCCGCAGAGCCATTCGGATGCACCAAGCGGTAGGTGAACGTGTCGGACTGGCCGATACCTGCAGGATCCGGGTGCGGACGGTAGACATAGTCACCGTTGGCATGGATCGTCAGCACACCATGAGCGCCAGTCAGTTCAGTTCCTACGAAGCCCGGCACCTTGTAGTTTGTCCCGTCCTGGCTGACCTTGAGCACCGTAAAGGGAGATCCCCTGACATCGTCGGACATGACGTTGCCCGAAGCTTCGGTGGCGGCCACCGGAACCTCTATATCGCGACTCTCACGCGACTTCGTTCCGGCAGACGCCTTTCGCGCAGGGGCGATCTCGACATGTCCGGTATTGTCCGTCACGACCATCGTCCAGCCGTCGGCGGAAAGATCGCTTTCATCCCATGTGAGTTCGGCCTGCTGGCTGCCGATCTGCACGAACAGCTTCGCCTCATCTTCGCCCTCGGTCGGATGAACGAGCTTGTAGGAGAAGACGTCCACCTTGCCGATCGCACTCACGTCTGCATTGACCTGATAGCTGTAAGTACCGTCGCGGTTGACGGTCAGCGTGCCGTATTTTCCCGCTACGGTCATCCCATCGGTGACCGGATCGAACGTACCCTTGCCACTGTCGATATTGAGAACAGTCTTGCCATCGTCCGGGTATTTGTCGGCGATACCCTCTTCGCTGCCGCTTCCATCAAGCAGATGGCCGCTGAATGCCGGCCCGGCTTTAGCCGCGAGATGAACAAGGCTCGTGTCCTTGAACCGGACATCAAGCTGGATCTTGCTCATGACGCTGAGGGTTAATTTCGTGCCGTAGACAAGCCTGTACATGCCAGCATCGAGCCCTCGGACCGACATTAGGATACCCTTTGAGCGTTGGCCGAATTCGGTTACCCCGCCGAAGGAAGTGTCCTCGAGAGGGATCCATCTGCCGCCAACACGCGCCTCGACGTATCGGTAAAGGCCTTGCATGGTGTTGCCCAAGCCCAACACGCTGTCGGAAGAGATGGTGAAGAGGGCGTGAGTCCTGCTCTCCTCGGGAACCTCGAATTCATAAGTTCTTTTGAAGCCCTTCAGGTTGAACAGAAAAGTCTTCGCATCGTGGTCCTTGCGGACTGTGGTGACAGGGACAATGGAAACTTCAGCGCCGACGAGATCATCGACTGCATCAATTTCGGAACTTGCGTGCCCGAGAGCGTCGGATGGCGGTTCAGAAAGAGCGGCGGCCTGCGGGCGAGGATCAGCGCCAGCATCTGCTCCCATGCCGGACTCGCCCTTATTCTTCTCGGCAGCCGGGGTGGCGCCTGTTTCCAGATGACCACTTTCCTCGTTTGAGCTCTTGAGAGGGTTGGGGGCGGCGGCGGCGCTTTCCGCGTTCTTGCCCCCGGCATGGTCGGCCTTGGCAGCGCCGCCTGTGCCAGTGTTGAAGCCCAGGAAAGAATTCCAACTGAAGCGCTGGCCAGTTGTACCGAGCAGGTGGTCCACGGACTCGATCTGGGTAAACTCAAAGTCGGTCAGATCCTTGTTCGGACGAGCCACCCATAGCGTCCCGTCCGATTCCTGAAACACCATCTCACTGCGGGGGTGTTCCGTTGTCTCATAGTAGTTTGCCATGCGGAGGTTCCGGCCGTTGCGCAGTTGAATGATGAGGTCGCGGCCCTTACGCATGAAGCCGGCCACTTCACTTTGTGCATACGGCAAAACCACGAAAACGCGTGGTGGATCGAGCACTACGGAACTTTCCGGTGCCGTTCGGGAGGCGCTGTTCGTCTTGTCGAAAAGGGTTTCAACCATAGAGTACCTCGCTATTAAATTGATTAAGTATCATGTTGCTGCGGTGACCTTGGAAGCCGCAGCCTTAATCCATTTCTTATCTCTTTGTGTAATAGTGAGTAATTGTTATGTGTTTATAATAGTATTCTTTAAAACTTAAATAACTAAATGTAGGGTAGAGGCTGGCATCATATTATTAATGCAAAATTACTTGATACAAACTATTTGCCTCCCTTTTATCACACCGCAAGTTTGTCTATTGTAGACATCTGTGGAACGCTACGCCGTGATGCCATCCGCTCACACGGCCTGACCAACGAGGAAAAGAGACAATGCAGTTGTTGACCATCCGCCGGTGCATCAACGGCAAGGATTGCCGCATTCACTAACCGGGGAGCTGCGACATTGGGAGCGGCTTTGTACGGTTTGACAACGCGCCACCCCCACCATACTTGAGGGGCGACTTTAGAGGTGCGGCATGACTGTTCTGGATACGAAGCTTCGATTTTGGAGAATGACGACAGCTGAGGACCGGACAACCGCGACGCGTATCCTGACCTCGGTGATTACCGCAAATGTCGACAAGCTCGTGTCGGTGTTCTACGGCACGTTCCTGAAGCACCAGGAAGGCTCCATGTTCCTCAACCATTCGGTTGTACATGGTCGTCTGAGCCTTTCGCTACGCAACTGGCTGCTGAACCTGCTCAACCTCGATGAAGTCGAGACCGACGCCTTTCAGCAGGCTCAGCTGCAGATCGGTGCGGTTCATGCTCGCATTGGCCTGCCGGTCCACCTCATGCTGGAAGGCGGCAGCCTGCTCAAGGTCGAGATCGCCAAAATCCTGTCCAGCCTTCCCGATGTGGATGCCAGCGACAAGATGGCCGCACTCACCGTGCTCGATGAGGTCATCGACTATTCCATGAGACTGATGAGCGCTTCCTACGTCTCCGACACCAGGAACCGCGCCCATGAAGACGAGGCGTTCCGGCTGTTTGCCCTTGGGCAGGACATCACCACTGAGCGCGAGAGCCAGCGCGCCGCCTTGATGGAATGGTGCCAGTCGGTGCTCTTTGACCTGGCCACCGGTCGGGATGTCGCAGCGCTGGAGCCGCTTGCCCAATCTCCCTTCGGCCTGTGGTTGCGCCACCGCGCCGTGCTGATGTTCCGCAGGTCCAACATCCTGCAGAGCATACAGGCAATCATGGAGCGGGTTGACGAGGAGATCCTGCCGGCGATCGAGCACGCCAAGCGGACGGGTTCTGCCGAGACCGTCAAGTACATCGGTCATCTTCAAGGCGCGATCGATGAGATCAAGTACCTCCTTTCGGACCTCTTCCAGTCCGCGACAGAACTCGAAAGCGGCCGCGATCCGCTGACGCGCGTGCTGAACCGAAAGTTCCTGCCCTCGGTGCTCGGCCGCGAAATCACGCTTGCCAAGAAGAATGGCTTGCCGCTGTCGCTCCTCATGCTCGATGTCGATCACTTCAAGGCGGTCAACGACCGTTACGGACACACCGCCGGCGATGCGGTCCTGCGGCAGGTGGCCGAAGGCCTGATGGACCTCGCCCGCGCCAGCGACTTTGTCTTCCGCTATGGCGGCGAAGAATTCCTGATCGTTCTGGTCGAGACCGATGCACCGGAAGCATTCCAGGTTGCCGAGCGCCTGCGCAGGCATTTTGAGATTCGGCGCATCACCCTGCCCGATGAGACGGACCTGAAGGTTACCATTTCGGCCGGTGTCGCCACGTATGAAGGCCATCCGGACTACGAGTATTTCATCAACGCGGCCGACGCCGCCCTTCTCAGGGCCAAGCAATCCGGACGCAACTGCGTCGTTGAGCACGTCGCCCGCGCCGCCTGATTTCGACCTGTCGGAACTCCTCATGCGCAACCATGAGGAGGCAGGTTTCTAAGCTCGGTATTCTCGGCTCCGGACCGATATCCCGGCGTCTTTCTCTTGTCCTCAGCGCTCTTTCACTGATTTTCCACACCTCGGGATTCTGAATCATGCGCTTTTTGCACAGGTGCATTGCAAAGTCGCCGACTCTGAGTTAAACGTTTAACTCAACGAATACAAAAACGATCAGGAAACGACGTAACGTGGTGAAACGGGCAACCATCAAGGATGTTGCTGCGCGGGCTGGTGTATCCATCGCCACCGTTTCCAACGTCTTTAGCGGTAAGAAAGCCGTCAATCCTGATCTTGCGAAGAAGGTCGAGGAGGCAGCCGCAGCGCTCTCCTATCGGCTTGACCGCAATGCCTCGCAGCTCCGTTCCGGCCGCGTGCAGGTTGTCGGCATGCTGGTGCCGAACCTTGACGATACCTTCTTCACCTCGCTGGTGGAGCGGGTCGAGCGTCTCGCCCATGATGACGGCTACGAAGTGCTCGTCGCGAGCTCGCGCGACAATCCGCAGCTTGAGATTTCACGGTTGAACGCGCTGCTCGGCTGGCGTCCCTCGGGCCTCATCGCGGTTCCCTGCAGCAATGCCATTCCGCAGCCGATCCGCAGCGAAATCGGTCGCCTGCCGATGGTGCTGGCCGACCGTATCGGCGAGGACAATCTGCCGATCGACACCGTGACGATGGACAATGTCGCGGCGGGCCAGGCGGCTGCCGAACTTCTGATCCCGTCGCACCGCGATATTCTCATTGCCGCATCGAACACGGCGATCCGCCCGATCGCAGATCGTATCGCAGGCATCTCCTCGGTTGTGGAGACGCACTATGGCGTACGTCCCCGGATCGTGGAGCTCACATCGAACATCAACGCCGGTGCGGAGATCTTCTGCGACTGGCTCTCGCGTGAGGCGCGTCCCGAGGGCGTCATCTGCCTCACCAACGTCACGACACTGGCGGCATTGCAGGCCTTTGCCGCCCTCAACATCGACATTCCGGAAGACGTCTCGCTCATCGGCTTCGACGATTACACCTGGATGACGGCGAGGAAGGTTCCCCTCTCCGCCGTGCGTCAGCCCGTCGAGGAAATGGGTCAGGCCATCTGGAACTGCCTGAGCGATCGCATGGCCGGCGGCGATGTGCCGACGCGCCATATCGTCCTGCCCGGAAGTCTGCAGGTGCGCCGCTCGGTGCGATCCTCAACATCTGCCTGAAAGGACAGCAGACCCGATGGCGGAACTTGGAGACACGATGAAAGCAAGAACTCTTTGGGGTGTCATTCCTCTTTTGGCACCGGTTCAGCTGCTTCTGCTGAGCGTGATCATCATTCCCTCGATCTATGTCATCTGGCTGAGCTTCCATGTCTCCAGCTTCGGGCAGTCGGCCACCTTCGTCGGCTGGGACAACTATATCCGCGTGATCACCGATCCGGCCTTCCACAGCGCGCTGATCAACACGGTGATCATCGTCGTGGTCGCCGTCCACCTGGAACTGCTGGTGGCGCTCGGCGTAGCACTCCTGTTCAACAGCGGCCTAAAATTCCGCCGTCTGCTGCTGGTCGCGGTTCTGGCGCCTTATGCTGTTTCCGAAGTGATCGCGGTTGCCATGTGGCGTTTCCTCTTCGACATGGATGTCGGCCCGGTCACGCAGGCGCTTCAGGCGCTCGGCCTGCCTATCCTCGAGTGGGGCTACGATCCCATGCACGCGATGATCATGATCGCACTGCTGACGATCTGGATGCACCTGCCATTCACCTTCATCATTCTCTATGCCGCTCGTCTGGCGCTGCCGTCCGATCTCTATGAGGCTGCGCGCATCGACGGCGCCACGGCATGGCAGAGCTTCCGCCGCATCACCATCCCGCTCATGGGACCGGCGATCCTCGTGGCGCTGCTCTTCCGCTATATCTTCGCCTTCCGTCTGTTCTCGGAAGTCTGGCTGATGACCCAGGGCGGCCCTGCCCGTTCCACGGAAGTCGTCGCCGTCTACCTCTATCAGGAAGCCTTCAGCTACAACGCCTTCGGAACCGCCGCCGCGACCGCCTGGATCATGGTGATCGTGTCGCTGCTGCTCGCTTCCGGTTACATCTATCTGCTGCGCCGTCAGGTGAACGCCAATGCGAAATAAACGGCTCCTCAACCTTCTGAAGACCATTGCGGTGCTGGCGATCGTCGTCTGGTCGCTGTTCCCGATCTTCTTCATCGTCGTCTCGTCATTCAAGGCTGGCCACGACATCTTCGCCGTACCGACCAAGTGGTTCTTCGAGCCGACGGTGCAGCACTACCAGAAGCTCGTCTCGGCCTGGCCGGTGTTCTTCTCCAGCCTGTGGAACTCGACCGTCATCACTGCAGGCGCGACTGCTCTTGCCGTCATCGCCTCGACGACTGCGGGCTATGTCTACTCGCGCTACAACAGCCGGCTGCTGAACGCATCGATCGTCTATCTCATTGGCGTGCGCCTCATCCCGCCGATCGTCGTAACGCTGCCGCTGTTCCCGATCGTCAACTGGCTCGGCATCAACGACACGCATTTCGTGCTGATCGTGCTCTATGCGACCTTCTTCGTGTCGCTCGGCACGGTGCTGATGCGCACCTTCATCGACCAGATCCCGCGCGAACTGGACGAGGCAGCAGCGATTGACGGCGCATCGCGCATGACGATCCTGCGCAAGGTAATCGTGCCGCTGGCGACGCCGGGCATCATCGCGGTTGCGGTCTTTGTGATCGTCTTTGCGTGGAACGAGTTCCTGTTCGCCTTCATCTTCACCTCGACCAACGCCAAGACCGCGCCGCTGGTCGTATCGGAAATGATCGGCTCCATCGATGGTGTGGACTGGGGCGTGCTCTTTGCGGCCTCCACGGTGCAGCTGCTGCCGGTCCTTCTCTTCGTCGTCTTCATGAACCGCTATCTGGTGGCTGGCCTGACCGCAGGCGCCACCAAGGGGTAAGTCAATAGCAACCAGAAACCAGTACCGGAGGAAAATGACATGACATCTCAATTGAAACTGACCCGCCGCGGGTTCCTGGCCGGAACGGCAGCCGTGGGCGCACTCAGCCTCGCTGGCCCGTCCTTCGCGGCCTCCAAGACGCTCAACATCCTGAGCCACCGCGTCCACCAGACGTCGCTTGGCGAAGGCGATGCCGACGCGATGAAGGATTGGAAGGCGGCCAATGATGCCGAGCTGAACTGGACGACGTTCGACTCCAACCCGCTGATGGATCGCCTCTTCCGCGAAGCTTCGCTGTCCAGCACCGACTTCTCGGTTGGCTACATGGTCGACAACCGTCCGACCAGCGAGATCGCCAAGCTGTTCGAGCCGCTCGGCCCCTGGCTTGAGAAGGACGGTATCGAAGAGTTCGACGACATCGCTCCGGGCCTCGTCCAGGGCATGACCGTCGACGGCAACCTGATCGGTATCCCGGTCCGCACCGCGACGCAGGCGCTCTTCTACAATGAGGCGCGGCTTGAGGAAGTTGGCATCTCTGCTCCGCCCACCACCATCGAAGAGCTGGTCGAGCAGGCCAGGAAGGTCACCGAGAGCGGCAAGGCAACGGGCATGATCCTGGCCTCCGACCTCGCTGTGTTCCCGGTGATGTTCGCCCGCGCTTACGGCGGCGACTTCATCAACAAGGACTTCGAGCTTCTGCCGAACAAGGAAGCCATGGAGAAGGGCCTGACCACCCTGGCCGATATGTTCAAGGACGGTTCTCTGCCGAAGAGCTACGCAACCACCAAGAACGACGACCAGGTGACCTGGATGCAGCAGGGCCGCGCAGCCTTCACCGTGCTGCCTTTCGCCCGCGCCGCTCAGCTCAACAACGCCGAGCAGTCCAAGTACCCGGGCAAGATCAAGGCGATCGGCTTCCCGGGCTCGAAGGACAGCACCGTCCCGATGGCGTCCGTCGTCGAGGCTTGGGCAATGGTCATCCCGGCAAACGCCAAGGACAAGGAACTGGCCTGGAGCTTCATCAAGGAAGTGTCCTCCAAGAAGAACACCCTTGTCATGGCTCTGAACGGCAACGGCCCGGCTCGCGTCTCCACCTTCGGCGAAGCAGAGCTCACCGCGAAGAACCCGCTTGCAGCTGTCGAGGCAGAGGTTCTGGCTCAGGCTCGCGGCGCATTCCCGCCCTTCCCCGAGGCCGCACGCGCTCAGGCGCTGTTCCTTGAGGAAGTGCAGCTCGCCGTTCTCGGCCGCAAGACCCCGGCTGAAGCCGTGGCAGCCATCGAAAGCCGCGTTGCTCCGCTGCTTCCGTCATAATTCATAACTATCTAACAGGAGGCGGGGGCCGAGAGGCCCCTCCTCACCACCCTAACCGCTTGCATTGAGAGGCCATTCGGTCATGTCGCAGTCTACCATTCTCGAACCGGCGCGCGAGATTCCAGTTAGCGCCGAGTATGACGTGCTCGTCGTCGGCGGTGGACCCGCCGGAATCACTGCCGCTATCGGCGCAGCCGAAGACGGCCTGAAGGTCGGCCTGCTCGAAAGCCGCAGCTTCGTCGGCGGCAACATGACAATCGGCCTGCCGGTCCTGGGCTTCCTTGGCCAGAAGGGCAACCAGATCATCGACGGCCTGCCGCAGAAGCTGATCGACCGCCTGCGCGCTGTGAACGCCGCTTCCGAGCACCGCCCCTGCCCGCTGCACATGGGCATCACGCTGGTTGAGCCGGAAGCCGTGAAGACCGTCGCGCTCGAGATGCTGCTCGAAGCCAAGGTCGACGTACAGCTCTACACCTTCGTTTCCGACGTCGTTCTGAATGAGGATGGCACGCAGATCCGTGGCGTCATCACCGAGAGCAAGTCCGGCCGTGAGGCGATCATGGCCAAGATGGTCATCGACTGCACCGGCGACGCGGACGTTTCCTTCCGTGCCGGCGCTCCGACAGAAAAGGGCAATGAGCAGGGCGGCATGCAGCCTCCGACGCTGATGTTCTGCATGTCCAACGTCGACACCGACAAGCTCCGCACATCCATAGCCGAGCAGTCGCGCACCTATCTCACCGACTTCATTCCGGCTGAATATTTTGGCCAGAACCACCAGTTCATCGTGGTCGGTCTGCGCGAGATCATGGACAAGGCGCGCCGCGAGCGGAACTACTACATCCCGAACGAGCGCACGATCATCATCACCGGCCTGAAGCCGGGCGATGCCTGGATCAACATGACCCGCGTAGTGGGCACCGACTCGACGGACGTCCGCTCGCTCACCAAGGGCGAGATCGAAGCACGCGATCAGATCAAGGACATCTCCGACTACCTGATCAACTACGTGCCGGGCTTTGAGAACGCGCACTTCGCCAAGACCGCGCCGTTCCTCGGCATCCGTGAATCGCGCCGCGTCATCGGCCAGTACGTGATGAACCAGGATGACGTTCTGGGCTGCGCGCACTTCGACGACGCGATTGCCGTCGCCTCCTACCCGATCGACATCCACCGTCCGGGCGACGCAGGCTGCACGCTGATCTGGTGCGGTGACTGCTACGATATCCCCTATCGCTCGCTGGTGCCGCAGAAGATCGAGAACCTGCTCGTTGCAGGCCGTCCGATCTCCACGACGCATGAAGCCATGGGTGCTACCCGCGTCATGGCAACCTGCATGGCGCTGGGTGAAGCCGCAGGCCGCGCCGCCAAGATCGCCGTCCGCTCCGGCGTTGCGCCGAAGGACATCGACGTGCAGGCGCTGCGCCGCGAACTGGTCGAGAAGGGTGCATACCTGCGCGGCCAGAATGGCGATCGCCTGACGGCAGAAGCGGTATCCGAGGCCGCCTGATCGGCCTGATCACTTCGCGTCCGCCGCCCCTCCGGCGGCGGATGCCCCGAACGGCTAGGCCGTTCCAAAAACTGAGTTTTCGGTAATGCAGGTGAGGTCAGCTCACCTCACCCCCAAGCATGGACGAGACGCACAATGGCTGAACTTCGCCTGGTCGATGTAAAGAAGAGTTATGGAAGCACGCATGTCATCAAGGGTGTGGACCTCCACATCAATGATGGCGAGTTCGTCGTGTTCGTCGGTCCGTCGGGATGCGGCAAGTCCACGCTTCTGCGCATGGTCGCCGGTCTTGAGGAGATCTCCGGCGGTACGCTGGAAATCGACGGCAAGGCAATGAACGACGTGCCCTCGCGTGACCGCGGCATCGCCATGGTGTTTCAGTCCTACGCGCTCTATCCGCACCTGACGGTGGCGGAGAACATGGGCTTCAGCCTGCAGCTGCGCAAGCGCCCGAAGGAAGAGATCAACGCTCAGGTCCGCGAGGCTGCGCGCATCCTCCAGATCGAGCACCTGCTCGACCGCAAGCCGAGCCAGCTTTCCGGCGGGCAGCGCCAGCGCGTCGCCATTGGCCGCGCCATCGTACGCAAGCCCTCCGTGTTCCTGTTCGACGAGCCGCTCTCCAACCTCGACGCAGCTCTGCGCATGGACATGCGCATGGAGCTCGCCAAGCTTCACCGCGACCTGGGCGCAACCATGATCTACGTGACCCACGACCAGGTGGAAGCCATGACGCTGGCCGACCGGATCGTGGTGCTGAACGGCGGCGTCGTGCAGCAGGTGGGCGCACCGATCGAGCTTTATAACAACCCGGCCAACGCCTTCGTCGCTGGCTTCATCGGCTCGCCGAAGATGAATTTCCTTCCCGTGACAGTGGAAGCAATCCAGGGCGACGAGGCGATGATTTCCGCACCTTCCTTTGGCCGCGTGGCGGTGCCAAAGGGCCGCGTGACGGAGCCCGGCAAGGCAACCATGGGCCTGCGCCCGCAGGCGGTTCTCGCGGGAGACTCTGCGGAAGCTGCAGGCACCTTCAATGGCCGCGTACGCATCGTCGAGCGCATGGGCGCTGAGACGGTGATCAGCTTCAACCTCGAGGACAGCGCACCGTTGACGGCAGTATTCTCCGGGGACCGTCCGTTCGAGCTCGATCATTCGATGCAGTTCGGCTTCAGGGCCGCCGACGTAAAACTCTTCCCGGCGGTAAACCAAGAACAATCTCCCCGCCATTAATCGGCGGCACACAGGAAGGAATTTCACAATGGCTCAGGATCTCAGCGGACAAGTCGCAGCCGTAACCGGAGCAGCTTCCGGCATTGGACTGGAATGCGCGAAGCACATGCTGGACGCCGGCATGACGGTTTTCCTGGTAGACCGCGCGGAAGACGCCCTGAACAAGGTCTGCGCTGAGCTCGGTGAGCGCGCCAAGCCGCTGGTGGTTGACCTGCTCAACCCGGAGAGCGTCGACACCATGATGCCGCGCATTCTGGAACAGGCCGGTCAGCTTGACGTGTTCCACGCCAATGCGGGCTCCTACATCGGCGGGAAGGTTTGGGAAGGCGATCCAAATGCTTGGGATCGGATGCTGAACCTCAACATCAACGCCGCTTTCCGCACGGTTCAGGCGGTACTGCCGCACATGATCGAACGCAAGACAGGCGACATTATCATGACGAGCTCGGTTGCGGGCGTGATCCCGGTCATCTGGGAGCCGATCTACACGGCCTCCAAGCACGCGGTTCAGGCCTTCATGCACACGGTTCGCCGTCAGGTGGCTCCGTTCGGCATCCGCGTCGGCGGCGTGCTTCCGGGCCCGGTCATCACCGCGCTCATCGACGACTGGCCGAAGGCCAAGCTCGAGGAAGCCAAGGAGCAGGGCAGCATCATGGAAGCCAAGGAAGTGGCCGAGGCTGTCATGTTCATGCTCACGCGCCCGCGCAATGTCACCATCCGTGACCTCGTGATCCTGCCGCAGAGCCTCGATCTCTAACTCCCCTACTCAGCCGGATAGCCTGCCATGTCGAAGTATTTTCTGGGTGTTGATGTTGGAACCGGGAGCGCGCGCGCCGGTCTCTTCGATGCGAAGGGTACCATGCTCGGTACCGGCAAGCGCGACATCGCCATGTGGCGCGAGGCCCATGGCATCGTCGAGCAGTCGAGCAACGACATCTGGAAGGCTGTCTGCGAAAGCGTTCGCGAGGCCGTCGCCAAGGCTGGCGTGGCTGCGGAAGACATTGCAGGCATCGGCTATGATGCAACCTGCTCGCTGGTCGTGCTTGGTGAGGGCGGCAAGCCGCTTGCGGTTGGCCCCTCCAACGATCCGGAGCGAAATGTCATCGTCTGGATGGACCACCGCGCGACCGAGCAGGCAAGCCGCATCAACGCCACCAAGGCGGATGTGCTGAGCTACGTAGGCGGCACCATCTCGCCTGAGATGGAAACGCCAAAGCTATTGTGGCTCAAGGAAAACAAGCCGGAGACCTTCAATGGCGCCTGGCAGTTCCTCGACCTTACCGACTTCCTCACCTGGAAGTCGTCCGGCAGCCTCGTGCGCTCCGCCTGCACCGTCACCTGCAAGTGGACTTATCTCAGCCACGAGAACCGCTGGGATGAGTCCTACTTCCGTCTGATCGGCCTCGAAGAACTGGCCGACGAAGGTTTTGAACGTATCGGCACGGAAATCCGCGCTGGCGGCACCTCCATCGGTGGCCTGACCGCCTATGCGGCTGCCGATCTGGGCCTCGTTCCCGGCACTGCAGTTGCTGTTGGTCTCATCGACGCGCATGCGGGTGGCATCGGCACCGTGGGTGCTGCGGGCGATGCGGGCGATGTGCTCTCCCGCATGGCTTACGTGTTCGGCACCTCCGCCTGCACGATGACCACCACCGAGGCACCGGTCTTCGTCAACGGCGTCTGGGGACCCTACTACAACGCGATGGTTCCGGGCCTATGGCTCAACGAAGGTGGCCAGTCCGCTGCCGGTGCGGCGATCGAGCGGCTGATCCGCATGCATCCGCGTGCAAGCGAAGTCGAGGCTGAGGCCAATGGCAAGGGCCTCGCCGATGCACTTGCCGCAAAGGTCGAGGAAAAGGGCGGCTCCGCCGCTGTTGCCGACATTGTCGGTCGCATCCATGTGGTGCCCGAATTTCTGGGCAACCGCGCGCCGTTCGCTGATCCGGAGGCCCGCGCCATCGTCGCCGGTCTTGATCTTGATGACAGTGCGGACAGCCTCGTCGCGCTCTACCTCGCCGGCCTCTGCGGCCTTGGCTACGGCGCGCGACAGATCGTCAACGCACAGGCCGCGAAGGGCATCAAGACGGATACGATCGTCGTCAGCGGTGGTGCAACGCGCTCTTCCCTGGTGCGCCAGATGCTGGCGGATGCGACGGGTCTCACCGTAGCCGCTTCCGTCTCGCCTGAACCGGTTCTGCTGGGCTCAGCGATGCTTGGTGCCGCCGCTGCGGGGGCCTTCAAGGATCTGGGCGAAGCCATGAGCGCCATGTCTGCCCTCGGCGAAGTCCACCAGCCCAACCCGGCAACCAAGGAATGGCACGACCGCCGCTTCGAGGCCTTCGAGCTGCTCCAGGCGACCGGCCGGAAGATCGGGTAAGCTGCAATTGGCCGGATGCTACTCCGGCCAGTTGGCCAGCACTTCTTCCATGGAGACGGCTTCCACCTGCTCGCTGAAGCGGTTGGTGTAGAGTTCCATCAGCGCGTCATGCGTATTGTCGGCGGAACTGCAGATGGCGTCCGCCACCAGCACCACGCGGTATCCCCGATCGACCGCACCCAGCACCGTCGCCAGCACGCAGACGTCCGTCTCGCCGCCGGTGATCACCAGCGTGTTGATGTCGGAGCCGCGCAGCATCGCGTCAAGCTGGCCGTCAGTCCAGGGCGAATAGACCTTCTTGTCGAGCACCTTCGCAGGCGGCGCAAGGCGCGCCAGTGTGGGCAGAAGGTCGACAAAGCCTGGGTCCATGTTCTCAAGCGTCACGTTGGCCCAGCGCTTGTAGTATTTCGCCCACATGCCTGGGGCCTCGCCTTCACGTTGTGCTGGAACAAAGCGGGTAAAAAGCGTGCGCGATGAATGCCTTGCGGCAAGTTCCTCGATCAGCGGCAGAACCTTTTCAGCCCATGGAACAGCCCAGGGCCCTTCCGGCCCAAACAGCCTCTGCATGTCGACGCAGATGTGGAGCGTATGCTCGCCGATAGGTCCGTGCACCAGGCCGCGCGCCGCCATCTTGAAGCTCCTTCCGTGTTCGCCAATGGTTAGGAATGCTGGAGGCGGGAGCGGGTTCCCCTAACGATCAAGATCGATGTGCCGGGGAACGTGCGCCTCCACCCAGATATGGTGATCGCAGTTCGGGCAATGGTCCGGCGTGGTGCTACCCTCTTCCAGCCATCCGCAGCGCCGGCAGGCGATGGTGCTCTTTGAGCCGCCGTGCCTCACCTCTCTGGGTGGGTCAAGTTCCCACGGTGGCACTATCGGCAGACCGGTCTTCTCGTCGGCAGCCTTGAACACCGTCAACACGCCATCGGTCTCGACATAGGCGTGGGCCACCTGCCCCAGATGCCCAATGCCCTTCTCACGCAATTGCTGGAAAAGCTCGCCCTGGCTGAGTGGCCCGCCAACAGCGAAATTCTTGACGATGACACCGTCACGGATCGCCTCTGACGGCTTGCCATCGATCACCCGCTCCGCCACCTCGGACCTACTGATCAGAATGTCGAGCGCCTTGTTCACAAGAACAACGATGGTGATAACCGCCAGCGCATGGAGCAGCGGGACATCCGGGTAAAACATCGCATCGCCCACGGCCGAACCGAGGGCGATGACGAGCAGGAATTCCACCGTAGAAAGCTGACCGATGGCGCGGCTGCCAAGCCAGCGTAAAAGGCCAAGCGTGTAGACATAGATGACCAGGGTACGAAAGGCGATTTCGAGGAAGAAAAGCGGAGGCTCGTCGCCAAAGAATATGCGGGCCCAGTCAAAGACCTGTATGGGTTGATCCACGTTCACGCTCCAATCTGAAGCGGGAACGCAGTCACATCATCATTGTTCCTGAACGCTCGCCTGCAAGGCCTCCTTGAGCGTGGGCCGGGAAGCGCGCTCAGCCGCCAATCGCTCCAGCCATCGCAGCACCGCATATTCTTCCGGCTCAAGGTTTTCGAGCGGCTTGCGGATGCGCGAGCGGATCATACGCATCTGCTTTTCAAACTCACCCTCCAGCCACGTATCGAAGATTGCCGGGTGCACGTAGCAGCTGCGGCAGACGGCACGTGTGTTGTTGAGCCGTGCGGAGACCCGATCGAGCACCTCATTCAGCGTCAGCGTCTGCGCCCGTTTCGTCGGCGGCAACGGACGCTCGGACAGTTCTAGTGCAGCATAGACGGTAGCGTTCCAGGTGCGGAAATGCTTCGAGGTGAAGTTCGGGCCAATTGCCTCGCGAATATACTCGTTGACGTTCTGGGATGTGATCTCGCGGCGCACCCCCTCCTCATCGAGATACTGGAACAGGTGCTGGCCGGGCAGTTCCTGAATCGCGCGCACGATCTTGGCGATGCGCCGGTCGCTGAGTTTCAGCCGCCACTCCTTGCCCGACTTGCCCCGGAACGAGAAGCGCAGGCTAGACCCCTGGATCTCCACGTGCTTGGAGCGCAACGTCGTCAGCCCGTAGCTCTTATTCTCGCGCATGTAGGTTTCGTTGCCGATGCGGATGAGCGTGTTGTCGAGCAGCCAGATCACCGAAGCGATCACCCGCTCGCGTGGCAGGCCGCGCCGTCTCAGATCCGCATCCACACGTTCGCGAAGCTTGGGCAGCGAATAGGCAAAGTCGATCAGGCTGCCGAACTTGGCTTCGTCACGGAATGCTGTCCAGCCTGCGTGGTAGCGATATTGTTTGCGCCCCCGAAGGTCGCGTCCCGTCGCCTGGATGTGGCCGTTCGGATCGATGCATATCCAGACATTCGTCCAGGCAGGCGGGATGCCGAGCATC
Source organism: Nitratireductor aestuarii (assembly GCF_014641695.1). Lineage (GTDB taxonomy): Bacteria > Pseudomonadota > Alphaproteobacteria > Rhizobiales > Rhizobiaceae > Chelativorans > Chelativorans aestuarii. The sequence goes on from NZ_BMIF01000005.1 coordinate 40,627, forward strand.
CGGATCCGCTTCAGCGTATCAGGATCTTCGACCTTCGCGCCGTCTGGATAACGATAGGAGAAGCCCTTGCCGGCGCGACGGCGGGTGATGCCCGGCTCGTCGTCGTTCACATAGCTGAGGTGGTCGGGCGTGCGGGCTTCCGGATCCTGCACGCCTTCGCCACTCGTCGGCTTTCCTGGACCGCCAAGCATCGCTCCGTGACCGCTGAAGCGCATGGTCCGGGCTCTGCCTGAAACCTGTCTAATATGTTCCGACACGCGCCTGATCCTCAGATCTCATCGAACGATCCGCCTTCCTTGGAAAGATCGCGCCTGATGGCCCGCTCCTCCTCGTCGTCGGGCAGGGCTTCGTCGCTGTCCATGTAGGGATTGTCGTCGTCTTCACCCGGAAGCTCGCCTTCCTCTTCGGGGTTTTCCAGCTCCTCGATGGTGAGATCTTCACGGGTCAGAACGCCGCTCTGGATTTCGTCCCAGTCAGCCTGCTGGAATCCCGGCAAGTCCTCATCTTCAACTTCGGGCAGGCCTTCCGAAACGTCTTCGGGTTCCTGGTCAAACTTGGGGTCCGGCATCATCTTGCACCTCGCTGAACGATATCCTCACCAACTGCGTCGGTGAGGCATCGTTCCGTGCTGCAGGTACCCTGATGAAGTTATTTTCGAGCCCGCAAGGCGAGCTCGTTTGCCGGCTTTCAGGCCGGAACGGCTGCAAGACGCGCGACTTCCACGCGGTTGCGCCCGCCCGCCTTGGCGCGGTAGAGCGCCTGATCGGCGCGGCGCAGAACGTCCTCGAACTTGCGATCACCAGCCCGGTAGACGGCGACGCCCGCCGAAAGCGTGACCGGAATTGTCGTCATACCCATGTGGAATTCCGTCTGCTCCACGGCCTGGCGCAAGCGCTCGGTGGCAGCTGCTGCGGATGCAATGTCGCGATCGCGCAGAAGCACGGTGAATTCCTCCCCGCCTGCCCGCGCGACGACGCTCTCCGGCCCCGCGTTGAGTTTGAGGCAATTGGCGATGTCGATCAGCACGAGGTCGCCTACGTCATGACCGTAGGTGTCGTTGATCGACTTGAAATTGTCGAGGTCGAGCACGGCCACGGCGAATGCTTGCCCCCGGTCCTGTGCAGCCTCGAAGCGCGTGGCGCCACGCAGGGCGAGCGTGCGGCGGTTGACGAGGCCGGTCAGGTAGTCCGTTGAGGCCGCCACCTCGAGCTGCTGGCGCAGGTGGTCCGAGCACATGAGCAGGAAGGCCGTGGTGCCGACGATGGCGAGCAACGTCATGAAAATCGGGCTCACCACATTCAGCCAATGGTCACCGCTCTCGATCGCAAAGGCGTCATCCAGATCAGCCCGCAGATAGATGATGACGCGGACCAGGTGGTAGATCAGCACGACGGCGAAGATGCCAATGAGGATCCTGCGGCTTGCCGGCATTTTCGCGGTCGCACCACGGCAGAGCGAATGGATGGTTGCCACCATCAATCCACCCCAGATCACCGCGCAATAGACAAGTCGCACGGCAAAGCTCTCCGTGACCATCGAGAACCAGGCAATGACGCCAAGCACGGAAACTGCGGGCAGAGCCTGCCACCAGCGGGGGCGACGGCCATCGAAGCTTTGTACTGCCGCATAATAGGCTGTCAGGCAGAAGATCATGCATCCATTCGCCAGAAGCAGCATGAGCGGGCGAGGCAGACCACCACCGAGGACGAGCACGGCGCAACCAATTGCGCCAAGGACAGTGCCTCCCTGCCAATAGCGCGCAGCCGGCTGCAACGATCGCGGAAGATCTGGGGCAAGAGCCAGCAGGACAATTCCGTTCGCCAGCATTATGAACGATACTGTTACAAAGATGGTCCCGGTATCCATCGCGTCCCCCGCCACGTCCTTCGTGCGTCTGCAGGCGAGTGGCGCTGATCGGCCCGCCGCTCCAGCGAGCCAATGTGGATCAGCAGTCTGATGACTTGTCCCCCGCCATCCCAATTGGATGGCATCTGCTACTCCAGTCAGATCACAAAATAAATACCGGATTTAATAATACGCAAATAGAAGCGTGTGTGTATCATCTGAGGCACGGCGGTACCCATGCGGAATGCACCGCCTAGTCTATTCAGGCCTCGAAAGATCGGCCCGATCCGCGCGCCCGTGTGGCAACTGGGGCAGCTGTTCGCTGGAGATGAGGCGCGCACCGCGATCATAGGTCAGATATCGCCACAACCACTGCAGCGACACCTGCACGCGGTGCTGGAAGCCTACCAGCAGATAAACATGGATGAAGGCCCACGCGACCCAGGCAAACCAGCCCTTGAGCGTTGTCTCCCCCGCTTCGAACACACCGGCGTGCCGTCCGATGATCGCGGTGTTGCCGCGGCTGCGGTAGACGAAGGGCGGCAACTCGGTACCCGTTTGCAGCTTTTTCACCAAAGCCTCGCCGAAGTGCTGACCCTGCTGCTTGGCTACCTGCGCGAGACCGGGCAGAAGATTTCCCTTGTCGTCAGTGAAGCGCGCAATGTCGCCAAGCGCGTAGACATCCGGACAGCCGATTACCTGCAGGGTCGGTGCGACCTCCACACGGCCCATGCGGTCCCGCCCGACCCCGAGATTTGCCGTCAGCGGTGATGCGGAGACACCGGCTGCCCAGACGGTCAGGCCTGCCGGGATGCTTTCGCCGGCGATCACGACATGGTCGGCCATGATCTTCTCGACGGCCTTGCCCAGCGAGACCTCGACGCCAAGCCGCTCAAGCGCTCGCTTCGCGTAGTCTGACACTTTGGGCGAGAAGCCAGCCAGCAGCCGCGGTCCGGCTTCCACCAGCATGATCCGTGTCTTCTTCGGCTCGATGTTGCGGAACTCCTGCGCGAGCGTGTGGAGCGCAAGCTCGGCTATGGAGCCCGCAAGCTCCACGCCGGTCGGGCCGCCGCCGATGACAATGAAGGTCATCAGCCGCCTTTGTTCTTCAGGATCGGTTGAGCGCTCCGCCTGCTCGAAGGCCCAGAGCAGCCGGGAGCGGATCGTGCGGGCATCCTCAAGCGTCTTCAGGCCCGGTGCGACCGTTGCCCATTCGTCATGGCCAAAATAGGAAGCGCGGGAACCGGGCGCCAGCACGAGAATGTCGTAAGGAAAGTCACTGCCTTCCGACAGATGCACGAGCTTGCGCTGCGGGTCGATGGACGTCACCTCGCCAAAGATCACCTGGATCGATTTCTGGCGCTTCAGGATCTTGCGGATCGGTTCGGCAATGTCGGTGGCGGAAATATCCGCCGTAGCCACCTGATAGAGGAGCGGCTGGAAGAGATGATGGTTGCGCCGGTCAATGACCGTAGCCGCTATCCCGGCCTTGCCAAGGGTCTTCGCCACTTCGAGACCCGCAAACCCCGCGCCCACGATCACGATGCGTGGCTGGCTCCCGGAAGAGCTCTGATATGGCGCATCTGTCACGAATTTACCCCTGCTTCCTGATCACTGACAGCTGACGGGACCACACCAACATGGGTGAGGGTTCGTCGCGGTACAACCCCACCTTGAGTCGGGGCTGATGATACGGAATGAACTCGATGCGGCTGTTGTTCCTTGAAACAAATGCATGGCAAAAGCGGCAGTTACACAAGCATCACATCCGTGACGGGAAATGGCGGCGTTTTGATCGATTGCGCGATGCCGTATCGTTTCGTGGGTTGCCATGCCGACTTGTAAAGTTGCAAGGTGTGTCGAGGCACCGCTTGAGGCAAGGAGGGGGCGTGGCAACCGATTGGATGGCAACACTGAAGGAAGCCGGAGTCCTGGCCAAGAAGACGGAGGCCGACGTCGAAAAGCTTCTTGCCAGCGACACGCTCTCGGTTGAGCATGCAGTCCGACTGCTTTCCGCTGTCAACCAGCTTTCCGAAGAGTTCGATGAAGTGCTGGTGGAGATCGAGGCCGACGAAGGCATCGATGAGGAGTTGCTTGAAGCGGCCTTCTCGATCGAGAGCCTTTGGAGCGACCTGACGCTTGCCTGCCTCAACAGGGTGCGGATGCTGCGCGGGCTGCCAGCGATCGAGCTGGACGGCAAGGAAGAGGATGGCGGCGAAGCCTAGAAAAGTTGGGCTAGCCGCATCTTACGACCAGGACAGCTGATCCTTCGGCAGGCGATTGCTCGGGTCATACACCATCACCTTGTGCGGCAGGTCCGGACCCCAGTCCCAGAGAACAAGATTGATGTCGTCTGGCCCCGCGCCTGGCGCAAAGCTTGGTACGAGGATGCCAGCGACACCCTGTTGGCGCAGCCGGTCGTGAATATTCCACGAGCGCGGGCGGCGGCCTTCACTCAACTCGAAGGCCCAGGCGCAGGCCATGTCTTCGAAGAGGACGCCGTGCTCTTCCCTGCCATCCTCGGAGGTAAGGTCCGCAATGTCTTCGCAGTCGATGTCGTAGGAGCAGAGCACGCAGGGATCGATGCGATGAGCAAAGCCTTGGTTGGCTTCCTTCACCGCCGTCATGATGCTGAGGGCAAGATAGAGCGCCGGAACACCCTTGGGATTGAACCGCGCGCCCCGGATAGCGGCGCCATCGCCGGATATCGGCTTGAACGACCAGCGCGGGTCATGCGCCCGGTAGGCAGTTCCGGCAAATTTCACGCGAAGCCGCCGAGCGCCATGTGATCGAGATAGTCGCGAACGGCTGCCTTGCGTCTTGGAGGCCTTGCTGCGCTCGGCGCGGTAGAAGGTTTCGCGCGACAGCCCCGCCGTCTCCGCAAGCTGGGTCTTGGACATGCCGAAGCCGAGGGCGAGGCGATCAATCGCGATCCTGCCCTGCGCGTCCATGAAGGAAAGCACCAGGGGCTCCCTGCCCACCGGATAGACTTTGAGTGCGAATGCGTGACTTGCCATATCAATCGCTACCTTTCATAGGCAAAATATATGGCACATAGGGACGGACTGCAACCCTAACCGTGATTGCAGTCCGTTGTTCGGATTACATCGCGCCGAAATATCCGAGCCAGGAGAGGCCCATCCAGATGGCCATGGCCATCATCATGAGGTTTTCGGTCAAGGAGATGAAGCCCAGCGGAACCTTGCTGGAGCCACCGACGCAGGCGCACTTCAGCTCACGCTTCTCGATATAGACGGCCTTGAAGACCGAGACTGCGCCCACGGTTCCGATGAAGAGCGCCAGCGGTGCTGAGAACCACGTGGCGAAGCCCGCCACCATCAGAAGGCCGGCAACCCCTTCCGCATAGGGATAGACATAGCTGTAGGGCACCCAACGCTTGGCCAAAAGGTCGTAGTTCAGGAACATGGTGGCAAAGGTTTCGACGCTCTGCAGCTTCAGGAGCGACAGCACCACCATCGAGAAACTGATGAACCATTCGGCCGCGCGCACGGTGAACGGGTCGCCGCTCACGGCATAGCTTGCCGCCATCGCCATCAGCGCGGTCATGGTGAAAAGCACCGCCACCGGACGGTAGCTCAGCGCGTTCGGATTATAGACCGACTTGCCGAAGAAGCGGCGCGTGTCGTCATAGCCGCCGACGCGCTTGCCCTGGATGAACACCTGCGGCGTGGTCTTCACGCCATGCTCCGCCTTGAACGCGTCCGTCTCCTCGCGCGTCTTCAGGTGATGATCTTCAACCTCGTAACCCTCACGCTCCAGCAGATACTTCGCCTTCAGACCATACGGGCAGGTGTGCTTCGGCATCACCATGCGATAGAGAACGGCCTTCTTTTCGAGGGATGCGGCTTGTGTCTTGTCCAGCATTTCGGCTGCTTTCTCGTTGTTGATCTTGGACCGACACTCATATAGGGTCTGTACCATGGTACAGAGTCAAGACCTAAATCAGCTTACGATCGGCAAACTGGCTGCGGCAGGTGGTGTCGGCGTGGAAACCATCCGCTTCTACCAGCGCAAGGGCCTGCTAGCGACCCCTACGCGTGGCGGTGGTTTCCGTACATATGGGAACGAAGACGTGCGGCGTCTACGGTTCATCCGGCAGGCGCAGGCGGCGGGCTTCACGCTGGAAGAGATCCGCGAGCTTCTCGAACTGAACGCCAGCAACAACCGGCCGCGCGCCCGCGAACTGGCGCGGCACCGCATTGACGCCCTCAACGAGAAGATCGCGGAGCTTCAGCGCGCCCGCGACGCGCTCATCAAGCTGGAGCATGACTGCGCCAGCGAGCATGGCGGCCACTGCCCCATACTCGCGTCGTTTAACGTGTGATCAGCTTCCGGCAGTGTTCGCCTTTGCGCCGGCATGCGCTTCTGCACCGGGGGCATCCGTGTCCACCGTCACGACCACCGACATGCCGGGAGCCAGATGGCTTGCGAGCTCCTGGTCGGGGTCAATTGCGATGCGAACAGGAACGCGCTGCACCACCTTGGTGAAGTTGCCCGTGGCATTGTCGGTCTTCAGTACGCTAAACTCCGAGGAAGCCGCCGGGGCGAAGCGCTCGATCCTGCCGGTCAACGCGCCGTGTTCGAAGGCATCGACCGTGAAGGTTACCGGCTGGCCCACCTGCATGTGAGAGAGCTGCGTTTCCTTGAAATTGGCGACGACCCAGATCTTCTCGGGCACCAGTGCAGTCAGCTGCGTTCCGACCGAGACATACTGGCCGACACGAGCGCCAACTTCGCCAAGGCGGCCGTCCTGCGGAGCCTTGATCTCGGTGTTCTGCAAATCGATCTCGGCCAGCCGGACGGCAGCTTCCGCCCCCTGAACGGCAGCCTCCAGCGACTGCCGGCTCACCACCGTCGCGGCGAGATCCTGGCGGGCAACTTCAAGCGAAGCCTGAACCTGTGCCAAACCAGCGCGCGCCTCATCAAGCGTGCTTCGGGCCTGATCCGAATCCTTTTGGGTGGAAATGCCCTTGGACACCAACGGCTCGATACGATGCCAGTTGGCTTCTGCGGCCTTCAGCACAGCTTCGGCCTTCTCGATCTGGGCTTCGGCAAGCCGGATCTTCGCCTCGTTCGACAGGCGCTGCTGTTCTGAATTGGCAAGTGCGGCCTTCTGGGCAGCAAGGGTCGCCTTCGCCTGCTCCAGCTTCTGGACGTAGATCCGGTCGTCGATCTTGACGAGAAGCTGACCCGCCTTGACGACCTCGTAGTCCTGCACGGCAACTTCGGCGACGTAACCCCCAAGCTGAGGGCTGACGACGGTCACCTGCCCGCGAACATAAGCATTGTTCGTGGTCTGGATGGCGCTGGTAAAGGGCGGCAGCTGCCACGTGTAAAGAACAAGCGTCAGCCCGATAAGGCCGACGACAACGGCAACAATGGTAGCGGTGGATCTGAGTAACTTATGCATGGTCGATCAATACTTCGAGGCTAGGCTGCTGCAGGCTCTGCAACAGCGGCAATCATGTGTTTGCGATAAGCGAGGATACCCATGTGGATCGCGAGACCCGCAAGGGCGCAGAGGGCAACGACGGAGAGGCTTAAAAACGCGTCGTTATAGGCAAGGACCGTCGCTTCCCGTGTGATCTGCTGGTTGAGAAGCGTCAGTCCCTGCTGGTTCATCAGGTTCGGATCGGTGGTGACCTTTCCGTAGGCGCCAGAGAACTGCGTCAGCCTCTGCACGACCGTCGGATCGGTCATCTTGATGTTCTCGATCAGTGCCGCGTAGTGAAACTTGGTGCGCCAGGTGACGAGCGTCCCCACCGCGGCGGCGCCGAACGCACCGCCGATACTCTGCGTCGTGAGAAAGACGATCACGAAGCTCAGGATGTATTGCGGCCCCTTCTTCAAGGCATTCATGAGCCCGGCGGCCATGGCTGGCGGCAGGAAGAGTGCGCCCGCGAAAGCGATCATCGACTGGCTCAGATACATCTCGGCTGGTCGCGTCAGGTTGGTTGCGCGGCTGTCCATGAATGCGCCCAGAGCCAACAGCAGAAGAGCGACAAGATGGATGGCATGTTCCCGCCCGGGCTTGAGGAAGGCGACGCAGGCAAGACCTCCAGCCACCGTCGCAGCCAGGATGATCCAGTAGAGTGAAGCCATCTGGTTGTTCTGCAGCCCCAGCGCCTGGAAGAGGCCATAGGCGCCACTCGTCTGCTCGGAAAGCACGATGCGGAAGACCAGCAAGGCTCCGGTGAAGTGCAGGACCTCCTTGCTGGTGAGCCAGCGTATATCGAGAAGCGGCGCTTTGCGATTGAGCTCGATCACGGCGGCGCAGATCACCGCGACGATTGCCACGGCGAGCATCCACCCGAGCCACGGGGCCTCGAACCACCAGTAGAAGCGCCCAAGCGTCGCTACCATGGCGATCAGCCCGAAACCGACTGCGATGAAGAGATAGCTCACCACATCCAGCGTCTGGATCACCTTGGCGCGGGGCTGTGGGGTCAGCGGCATGAGGTAGACGGCCGCAAAGGCCATCATCGCGAGAGCAATTTCCGTCACGTGCAAGCCGTGCCACTGCCACATGTCCAGGATCGTGGGCGATATCAGTCGCGCAATGATCGGGCTCAACGTGAGGTTCGTGAGGGCAAGCGACAGGCCGACGTTGAGCTTCTTGGCGGGCGGCACGCCTTCCAGCATGTAAAGGAAGCTCAATGACCCGAGCGGTGCAGCCGCCATGCCGCTGAAAAACCGCACGACAAGCGCCGACTCGAAATCCTCTGCGTAAAGGTTAAGCACGGCGACAACCACGAACGCCAGGATGCCCACTTCCGCGAAGTTGCGCAGACCGAATTGCGTGCGCGCCTTGATCAGGATCAGCGACATGCTGGCATAGGGAGCCATATAGGCAGCCAGCAGCCACATCGCCTCGTTGGTCGTTACGCCAAGTTCGCCCTGGATCTGGGGGATGTTGGCGGAAATGAGGTTCATGCCGAGGCCCTGCGTGAGGGCCAGCAGCAGGGCAGCTAGCATATAACAGGCCGTCTTCCAGAGAGGCATCGGCGGCGGCATGACACGGCCGGAATCGGCCGGCGCCGCCTGCCCTGCTGGCGCAGCTTCCTTGGGTTCTGCTTCCGCAGTGGACTGGACGGCGCTCATTCCGGGTCCGACTCCATGACGGTCGGCACCCTCTGCGACGCCTCGTTCAGCACCTTCATGGCAATCCGCAGTTCCTCTTCCGAAACATCCGGAATGATGGCTTCCCTGAGCTCGTCCGTAATCTTCTGGAGTTCGGCAGCAAGGCTCCGCCCCGCGTCCGTCAGGACGATCTGCTTGGCGCGGCGGTCGTTCTCCACGGCGCGGCGCTCGATAAGACCCTGCGCTTCCAGCGGATCAAGGAGCCGTCCGATGGTCGGTGGCTCGACCTCGAGCACCTCGGCAAGCTCAATCTGCGTCATGCCATCCCGTCTCCGCAGATGGATCAGCGTGCGGGCACGGGCGAGCGTCAGGCCCTTCTCCTTTACCCGCGCGTCAAAGAGCGTCCGGAGTTTGCGGCTCAGGATGGAAACATGCTCGAGGAACTCGGCACGCAGCTGAAAGAGATCTTTATTAGGCACGATATAATAAGCTACCTTCTTATATGGTGCGTACCTAATACTTTTCATGCTGCACTGCAATATGCGCCGTAACAATCTCACAGAATATTTATGATGTGCACGACCTGCTTCCGGCCCGCACAAATAAAAAGCCTCCCCGGATTTCTCCGGAGAGGCTTCGTCATTCTCGTAGCGATGCGTGGTCGAACTACTCGATCATAGGCAGGAGAGCGTTGATGCTGTCCTTGGCGTCGCCGTAGAACATGCGCGTGTTCTCCTTGTAGAACAGCGGGTTCTCGATGCCGGAGTAGCCCGTCCCCTGGCCGCGCTTGGAAACGAAGACCTGCTTCGCCTTCCACACTTCCAGAACCGGCATGCCGGCGATCGGGCTGTTCGGATCTTCCTGCGCAGCCGGATTGACGATGTCGTTCGAGCCGATGACGATCACAACGTCGGTCTCCGGGAAGTCCTCGTTGATCTCGTCCATTTCGAGCACGATGTCGTACGGCACCTTGGCTTCGGCCAGGAGCACGTTCATGTGGCCGGGAAGACGGCCGGCGACCGGATGGATCGCGAAGCGCACTTCCTTGCCGCGCGACCGCAGCCTGCGGGTGAGCTCGCTCACCGCACCCTGTGCCTGCGCAACGGCCATGCCGTAGCCCGGAACGATGATGACCGAGCTTGCGTCGTTCAGTGCAGCCGCAACACCTTCGGCATCGATCGCGATCTGCTCGCCTTCGATCTCCATGGCCGGACCGGTGGTGCCACCGAAGCCGCCGAGGATAACCGAGATGAACGAGCGGTTCATCGCCTTGCACATGATGTACGACAGGATCGCACCCGAGGAGCCGACCAGCGCGCCGGTGACGATCAGGAGATCGTTGCCGAGCGAGAAGCCGATGGCCGCAGCCGCCCAGCCCGAGTAGCTGTTCAGCATCGACACAACCACCGGCATGTCGGCGCCGCCGATGCCCATGATCAGGTGGTAGCCGATGAAGAACGCCAGAACCGTCATGACGGCAAGGGCCCAGAATGCACCGGTCTGCAGATAGACGACCAGAAGGACCACCGAGAGGATGGCCGCAGCGGCATTGAGGAAGTGACCGCCGGGCAGCTTCTTCGCCTTGCCGTCAACCTTACCGGCGAGCTTGCCAAAGGCGACCACGGAGCCGGTGAAGGTCACCGCACCGATGAAGACACCGAGGAAGGTCTCGACCATCAGGATGCTGATTTCAGCCGGCGACTTGGACAGCAGCTTCACGGCAAAGCCGGTCAGGCCTTCCATCTGCTGGTTCAACTGCAAGAGCAGGTCCGGGTTACCCATTGCAGCAGCCGGATTGTGCATCAGTGCGAAGAAATCCGACAGGCGTGCGAGCTCGAAATGCGTGTTGAAGCCGATGAAGACGGCTGCCAGACCCACGAAGCTGTGGAGGGCAGCGACCAGCTGCGGCATCTCCGTCATCTGCACCCGTACGGCCACGATGTAGCCGAGGATGAGGCCGATGACGAGCATCGCGGCGATCAGCCAGAGATTGCCGACGCCCGGCGTGAACACGGCAGCAGCGACGGCGATCGCCATACCGGCGATACCATACCACACCGCGCGCTTGGCGCTTTCCTGCCCCGACAGACCGCCAAGGCAGAGGATGAACAAGACAGCCGCAACGATGTAGGCGGCGATGACAATTCCAGGCTCGCTGATATGCGAGACCATCTGTTCCAGATTAGCCATTCTAGATTCCATCCCCGCCCTTTAAGACTTCTGGAACATGGCAAGCATGCGCCTCGTCACGAGGAAGCCGCCACCAATGTTGATCGCTGCGATCAGCACCGAGATTGCGCCAAGGATGGCAACCAGCCACGAGGACGAGCCGATCTGGGCCACAGCGCCGAGAATGATGATGCCGGAAACCGCGTTGGTCACGGCCATCAGAGGCGTGTGCAGCGAGTGAGAAACGTTCCAGATAACCTGGAAGCCGACGAAGCACGCCAGCATGAACACGACGAAATGCGCCATGAAGCTCGGCGGTGCGTAGTAGCCGGCAAGCAGCATCAGCACGGTACCGATGCCCAGAAGGCTCACCTGCATCCTGGTTGCCTGACGGAAGTCAGCCGCTTCCTTCGCGCGCTTTTCCTCCAGAGTAAGCTCTTTCGGCTTCTCCTTCGGCTTGGCGGCAGCAATCGCCTTGACCTTCGGCGGCGGCGGCGGGAAGGTGATGTCGCCCGCATGCGTCACGGTCGAGCCACGGATGACGTCGTCTTCCATGTTCTGGACGATCACGCCGTCCTTGCCGGGCGTCAGGTCGAAAATGAAGTGACGCACGTTATTGGCATAAAGCATCGACGACTGGGCCGCCATGCGGCTCGGGAAGTCCGTGTAGCCAACGATGGTCACGCCATTGTCGGTGACGATCTTCTCGTCAGGCCTGGTGAGCTCGCAGTTGCCGCCACGCTCGGCAGCAAGGTCAACGATCACCGAACCCGGCTTCATCGCCTCGACCATGTCGGTCGTCCACAGCACCGGTGCCGGGCGGCCCGGGATCAGCGCCGTGGTGATGACGATGTCCATGTCCGGAGCGAGCTCGCGGAACTTGGCCAGCTGCTTCTCACGGAATTCGGGGCTCGAGGGGGCCGCATAGCCGCCGGTCGCCGCACCGTCCTGGGCCTGCTCGAACTCGAGGAAGACGAACTCAGCGCCCATCGATTCGATCTGCTCGGCCACTTCCGGGCGAACGTCGAAGGCGTAGGTGATCGCGCCGAGGCTGACCGAGGTGCCGATGGCGGCAAGACCGGCAACGCCGGCGCCGACGACCAGAACCTTGGCTGGCGGGATCTTGCCTGCAGCCGTAACCTGGCCGGTGAAGAAGCGGCCGAAGTTGTTACCGGCCTCGATGACCGCGCGATAGCCGGCGATGTTGGCCATCGACGAGAGAGCGTCCATCTTCTGAGCGCGCGAGATGCGCGGCACCATGTCCATGGCGATGGTGGTGACGCCGCGTGCCTTCAGCTCTTCCAGCAGCTCGCTGTTCTGTGCTGGATAAATGAACGAAATCAAAGTCTGTCCATTGCGGAACAGCTTCACTTCGTCGGAGGTCGGCGGCCGCACCTTGGCGATCACATCGACTTCCGCGCAGAGTGACTGTGCGTCGGGGTACACGGTTACGCCAGCTTCAGCATATGCCGCGTCCGAAATCCCCGCTTTCAAACCTGCGCCGCTCACTACGGAACAGGTGTGACCTAGTTTCCCGAGTTGACGTGCGCTGTCTGGCGTTAACGCCACACGGTTCTCCCCAGGGAAAACTTCCCCCAATATGCCTATCTTCACATTGCGATCCACTTCATCATGCAGTTGGAATCTCTGCGAGCCTCAAGCCCCCGCGCTGTTCCTCGGCGGCTTCGGGGCGCTTTGATAATGTCTGATAGCCGTCCTGGCAAATGATCCTGCTGTTGTGTACGTTCTTTCCAGACTTGCCACCTGGCCCTCTCACGTATCAGCCCGCTCATTCTCCTCCGGGCAGCATTGCTTAGAGGTTTTGTGCGCATGCGTCCATATCCACTTGGCTATATCGGTATTACCTAAAATAACTCCGACAATGCCGGAGTAGCGGCGGCATTTTGCGACGGAGCGGCGCCAGGGCTCACCTCTGCCGTAATGCGGCAGCTGCGGCCTGATTCAGCACGGCACCTTCACAGAATGCGCTGTAATCTCTCCACAAACAGGCGTTGGCCAGTGATGAGCTTGTCGCGTGCTTCCTCGAGGCTGAACCAGGCAGCGCGGTCCACCTCAGGAAATGCGCTCATCCTTCCGCTGCGTGGGGGCCACTCCATCTCGAACGTGTTGCTCTGCAGGGTTGCCGGGTCGAAATCGGCTTCTAGCGCAAAGGCGGTCACAAGCTTGCCGCTCGACTGACGAATTTCACCGAGCGGAATCAGCTTGGCCGAAACGGTCCAGCCCGTTTCTTCCAGAAACTCGCGGCGGGCGGCGTCTTCCGGCTGTTCGTCCTCATCATATTCGCCCTTGGCGATGGACCACGCGCCGCTGTCGCGTTTTTGCCAGAACGGCCCGCCCGGGTGGACGAGGAGAATTTCCACACCGTCCGCCGCGCGCCTGAAGGGCAGGATGCCCGCGCTTCTTCGTGGCATGACACAACCTCCGCGACCGTTTCCGCCCTTGCTTTTTTATGCAGCTTCACAACACTTGGTCGACTGGAACAAGATTGCAACGACACTTGCTTTAGGCCGTGCCATAGCGTCATCTAACCAGGTCGAGTCTGTTGGGCGCATTGACATAAAGTAACAGGTTATTCGGTTCGACAGAGGCCCCCGCATTTGAAGATCATTCTCTATCGTATTGGCGTACTGGTTGCCCTGGTTCTGATCTGGTGGTTCTTTTCAACCATCGTCGAGCGTCAGCTGATCCCCTCGCCGCTTGCCACGTTCCACGCCGCTGAGCGCCTGATCGCCGAGGGACGGCTTTCGACCGCCCTGCTCGATACGCTCACCATATATATAGGCGGCTATGGTGCGGCGATCCTGATCGGCATTCCGCTCGGCCTGCTGATGGGAACGGCGCGCACGCTGGGCAAGACGCTCGACATCTTCATCTATGCGCTGTCAGCGACACCGCGCGTGGCCTTCATTCCGCTGATCATCGTCTTCCTGGGCCTTGGCGCTTCGGCAAAGACCTTCATCGTGTTTCTGGGAGCAGTCATGCCGATTCTCATCAACGCCTATGCGGGCGCGCTGAACTCTGATGAGGATCTGGTGGAAATGGCGCGCTCCGTCGGCGCCAGCAAATCGCGCATCTTCCGCGAGATCGTGCTGCCCGGCGCCCTGCCCTTCGCCATCACGGGGCTGCGCATCGGCGCGACGATCGGCCTGATCAATACTGTGGTGGCAGAACTTTACACAGCCGTAAGGGGACTTGGCGGCCTGCTCGCCATATATGGTAATACGTTCCGCATGGCCGAATACTTCGTCATCGTCTTCACGCTGGCGTTCATTGGCGTTCTGGTGACGACTGCCCTTCGGTTGCTGGAGATGCGCCTTGAACGCTGGCGCGGAAACGGGGCATAACATTGAAAAAATCTATCTAGGAGAGGTTGTCATGAAATTCCTTTCGAGTGCGTTTGCCGCACTGATCCTGTCCACCTCGGTGGTGGCAGCCGAGCCCTTCCGGCTTATCGTCACTGACCTCGAAACGCCGCTGGTGCCAAACTCCGTCATGGATTTGGCGCTGCAGGAAGGCTATTTCGAGCGCGAGGGCGTTGAAGTAGAGCTGGTCCGTGTCCAACAGACGCCGTCTGCGCTGGCCGCCATTCAGGCGAACGAAGGCGATATGGCCAATATCGGCACCGACGCGCTGCTGCTGCTCGTCGCCAATGGCGCCGACGACCTCAAGGCTGTCGTTTCGCCGAACAAGTCCCTGCCGTTCCTGATCGCCGGCAAGGAAGAGATTGCATCTCCCGCTGATCTTGCCGGCAAGAGCTTCGGCATCGGTCGCCCGGGCAGCATCGACCATTCGCTGAGCACCCGCGTGCTGCAGAAATATGACGTGGATGTCTCCAAGATCGACATGGTAGCGCTTGGTCAGCCCAACCAGCGCGCGCAGGCGCTCGTCGCCGGCCAGATCGACGCCACGACCATGTCCATCGGAACCTGGGCAGCCATGCCTGACACGACCGGCCTGCATGTGCTCATCAGCCAGGACGACTATTACAAGGCCGCTCCGGTGGTGAGCAAGGTCAACATCGTCACCGCCAAGGCTCTGGAAGAGCGCCGTGATGACGTGAAGAAGGTCATTGCCGCTCTCATCAAGGCTTCGCGCGACTTCGCCTCCGACCCGAACGTCTGGGTGGAAGCAATGGTCAAGGCCCGCCCGGATGTCGAGAAAGCAACGCTCGAAAGCCTCGGCGAAGCATTCCAGCAGAGCTGGAGCGTCAACGGCGGACTGAGCAAGGACGAGCTCGAATACACCACCACGGCGCTCTATGAAGGCGGTGACTTCGCCAATGTACGCAAGGTCGAGCTTTCCGAGTGGGCTGACTTCTCGGTCATCGACGAGGTTCTGGCCGAGCTCGGCGCCAACGAATCGCTGGATGCCGTGACGCGATGAGAAGCGATGCTGCAGGCGGGAGCGCGCCGAAATCCCCGATCCCGACATCTCCAATCATCGAGATGAAAGGCGTTTCCAAGGGATTCGGCGGCGGTTCGGGTGAGCGCGTTGCCGCCTTGCAGGACATCAATCTCGAACTGACCGAGGGTACCTTCACGGCGATCCTCGGTCCCTCGGGCTGTGGCAAGACCACCCTTTTGCGGCTGATCGACGGGCTGGTGCAGCCCGACGCTGGCACAGTGCGTGTCGCCGGGCATCCGCCCCGTCCTGGCCCTGAAATGGGCTTTGTCTTCCAGTCCTTCCGGCTGATCCCCTGGCGCACGGTGCGCGGCAATGTCGAATTCGCGCTGGTGGAGGCGATCGCCGATCCAGCGGAGCGCCGCCGTCGCGCCGATCGCTATATCGAACGCGTCGGACTGAGCCGCTTTGCGGATGCCTATCCGCGCCAGCTTTCAGGCGGCATGAAGCAGCGCGCGGCACTCGCCCGGGCGCTTGCCTGCGAGCCGGAAATCCTGCTGCTTGACGAGCCCTTCGCCAGCCTTGACGCGCAGACACGCGAACTGATGCAGGTGGAGCTGATGCGGCTCTGGTCGGAGCGCAAATCGCTCGCCGTCTTCGTCACGCATAGCGTTGACGAAGCCATCTTTCTCGCCGACCAGATCGTGTTGATGGGCCCGCGCCCCGGCCGCATTCTGGAGGTCATCGACGTGAACCTCACCCGCCCGCGCTGGAGCTATGACGTGCGGGCCGAGCCCCGGTTCGCCGAACTGCGCCAATACCTTTGGGAGCGCATCCGTGCGCTTGTGCTCGCCGACCCACAGTCCGACTTCTACGGTCGCGACGAGGTACAGTCCGTCTCGACGGGATCATAGGTACAATGAACCTCCTTCAGGACCTGACTATCGGCACCTTCGTGTCGAGACTGATTGCCATGTTGATGTTCAGCGGCGTTCTTGGCGGCCTGCTCGCCGTGGTCGCGCGCCTGCTGGGCGACCGGCGTCCGGAATATACGGGACGGCTGACCGCCAATCCTTTTGCGCATGTGGCCGTGCCGGGGGCACTGCTCGCCGCCATCTTCGGAATGGGCTGGATCCGCACCATGCGTTTCGATCCGGCGCAGAACCGTTGGGGCAAGGCTGGCGTCCTCGTAGTGGCGCTTGCAGGCCTCGTGCTCACGCTCGCTACGGTTCCGCTTGTCGACGTGCTGCGCAGGATCGCCGTCGATGTGCTTCCGCCGACCGGCGCCTATGCGGTGGTCTCCACGCTGATCCAGTATCAGCAGGTGACGGTCGCCTCGGCCGTGCTGAACCTGTTGCCGCTTCCGGGGCTCGTCTGCGGAGCCATCTGGCCGGCCTTCCGGCCTGATCGTGAAAAACGCATCCTGCGCCAGGAGCCCATCCTGCTCGGCATACTCGCAGCCGCGATCGTGGCGGGTTTCGTTGCAAATCCGGCAGCAAAGCTCCTGCCCTATTTCTCCGGACTGGCATAGAAAAAGCCCCCTCACGGCATCACCGTGAGAGGGCCTGAAACTGAGTCAGCACCAAAGCGGGTGTTAATCCCCTGCCCGGCCCTGGTAGCCGTGCTTCTCGATGAGCTTCTCGATCGTCCCGTCAGCAACGAGGGCGTCGATTGCCTTGTCCACCTCACTGCGCAGGAAGCTGTTGCGCGTCGTCACGACTGCACCAACATGCGTTTCGGATGGCGGGATCGGGTCGTTGGCGACCACGCGAAGGTCCTTGGCATCCTCGCGGTCCTTGAGGATCTTGCTCAGCGCCGGTTGCCAGAGGATCATGCCGGAGATCGTGCCATCCAGCACGCGCCGCGTCATCAGGTCGAAGTCGGCATAAGGCAGGCGAACCCAGGTCTCAGGCTTCGGCCGCTGGCGCGCCCAGGTGATGTAGTTCATCTCACCCATGCTGGCCATCGCCGTGCCGATGCGATCCGTCTTCGGGATATCACCGAGCTTCTGCCAGTCCTTGTTCGCCACGACGGTGACAAAGGGGATCGTTGCGTAGGGGCGGGTCAGCGTGAAGGCTTCCGACACCGGCGCGTTCGGCGAAACCGAGACGCCCATGAACAGGTCGCAGCTGTTGGTCATCGCGAGCGTGACCTCCGTCAGGAGGCCGGCGCCGTTCAGCGGAAAGCCGCCAAAGCCCTCCTGCACCTCAACGGTGAGGAAGAGAGCCTCGCCGATTGCATTGGCCACATCCCCATCGAAGGCGCGGATGACGCTGGTCCGGTCAAAGCAGACGCGAAGTGTATCGCCGCTGAGACGGACGCTGTTGTCGATCTCTTCAGGCGGAACTTCGGAGAGCTGGGCCTGAGCTGCCATCGAGGAAAGGACAAGCATCGCTGCGGTAAGAAACTTGCGCATGGTCTTGAATCCTTTTCCAAAAAAGGAAGGGGCCTTTAGGCCCCCTCCATCCTGATATCTCTGTCGATTACTGCTTCGGCAGCTTGAAGACGAAGATCGAGTTACCCGAACCGGTCGGCAGCGGGATCTCCGGGAAGGCCGAGGAGATCGAGCTTGCGGAGTTCGAGTAGCCGGTCGGAACAACAAGGTACTGCTCGCCGTCGATCGCATAGGTCGACGGGTAACCGCCGATCGGAGCGTTCAGGCGCTGCGACCAGACAACCTCACCGGTCTCCTGATCCCAAGCCTTGATCTCGCGCGCTGCGTCACCACCGAACACCAGGCCACCTGCGGTTGCCAGAACCGAGCTGGTCGGAGCCGGACGCGAACGGTAGTCCCACTTGGTGGTGCCTTCCGTTGCGCCAACCTGGATGGCCTGTACGAGACCGGCCATGGTCTGGCCTTCCGGCAGAACGCGCGGACCGAACTTCGTTGCACCAACGGCGTTACCGGCGGTGAACTCGGTCTGGGTCGGAGCAACCGTGTTGCAGGCTTCCGTCAGCGGCACGTAGTAGGCCTGGGTCAGCGGGCTGTAAGCGCCAGCCTGCCAGAGCTTGCCACCGGAAACGGAGGTGCAGACGAGGTGCTCTTCACCAACGGCCTGCGGAACCAGGTCCTCGTTGATGTGAACCGTGCCATCCGGATCGATCTTGGAGACGACGTTCTGGTACACGGTTTCCTTGTGCCACAGGTACTTGCCGGTATCGAAGTCAAGACCGAAGGCAATGCCGTTCTTGCCCGGGACGGTCACGACCATCTTCTTGCCGTCCTGCTCGACGATCATGCGCTCGAACGGGCTGTCCAGGTCCCAGTTGTCGCGGGGCAGGTGCTGGTAGTACCACTTCAGCTTGCCGGTATCGATGTCGAGGGCGAGCGTGGAGTTGGTGTAGAGCACGTTGCCATCACCCGAACCGCGGATCAGCTCGGAGTAAGGTCCAGGCATGCCGATGCCCCAAACCGTGGTGCGCGTTTCCGGATCGTAGGCGCCCGTCGTCCAGGGCGTACCACCCCAGCGGTTTTCCGGCGGAACGTCGCCCCAGCTCTTCTGCTGCTCTTCGTTATCCGGATCATCGATCGTGTTGAAGCGCCACAGTTCTTCACCGGTCTCGAAGTCATGAGCCAGGATGTAGCAGCCGCCAGCGGTACCGGCGATCGAGCAGCCGGAGATCGCGCTGATGATCTTGTTGTCTACAACGATCGGTCCAACCGTGTAGCTGTAACCGAGGTTGTAGTCGAGAACCTGCTTCTCCCAGACAACCTTGCCGTCTGCTGCGTTGAGCACGACGATCTTGGCGTCAGCGGTCGTGAGGACGACCTTGTCCTGGTAGAGGGCGATCGAGTTCTTCTGGCGGCGAGCCTGGTTCAGCTGGTAGCTCCAGCTTGCGGGCAGCTGTGCCAGCTCGTGGCGATAGGTCCAGAGGCGATCACCGGTCTTGGCGTCGAGCGCCTCGACGATGTTGTTGTTGGTCTGCAGGAACATGACGCCGTCATGAACCAGCGGAGCCGTTTCCTGGATGCCGGCCTCAGCCATCGGCCAGGCCCATGCCAGCTGCAGCTTGCCAACCGTATCCTTGTTGATCAGGTCGAGCTTGCTGAAGCCCTGGTTGTTGTAGGCGCCGCGGAAGGACAGCCAGTCCTCTGCAGGCGGGTTCGCATGCATTTCATCCGTGACGGGCGTGTACTCGCGCTTTGCATCCTGTGCATAAAGCGGGCTGCTGACCGCAACGAGAACCGTTGTTGCCGCGAGAAGTGATTTGATTGAGAATTTCACGGGGTTTCTCCCTGAAGACGCAATGAGAATTATTGACCGTTGGCCGAAGGCAGCTTCTTGCCCCAGGTAAAGGCCTGCGGGACGCTTGGCTTGGCTGCTTCAGCCGGTGCGGCTGGAGCAGGACCACCTGGAAGCTGCTTGCCCCATGTGAAAGCCTGCGGAACTGCAGTCGCCGGAGAGCTTTCTTCAGCCGGAGCTGCTGCCGAGGCAGCCGATGCTCCCGCCGCGGTTTCCGCTGCAAGCGAGACCTCATACATCTCATCGCCCACGGCCAGGGGCTTCTCACCCGGCTGGGCGCCGTTGAAGCTCATGATGTAGGCAATGATGTTGACGTAGGTTTCCTCGCCCAGTTCACCGGGCGCTTCCGGAGGCATGGCCACCGAAATGAAGTCGTAGAGACCACCTGCGGTGTCCCAGTTCATCATCACGTCACGGCCAGCAAGACCGGGCGCGTCAGGCCCTTCCAGCTGGAACCCGTGACAACGGGCGCAATTGCTGTTGTAGGCGGACTTGCCTGCTTCTGCCTGCTCCGCCGTGAATCCATCCGCCGAGGCGCTACCTGTGTAGGCCGCGGCGAGCCCCGCAACTGTCAAAAAAATGAGTCGTTTCATCCCTAGAGGCACCTGACCCTCCTGCTAAAACACTACCAGCACCACTGATAAACATAGAAATAATATCGCCATGGCAATGGTGCTTGAACAGTCCGCTGACGAATAATTCAATCAGCAAAACGTTTAATCGGGTAACGCGTTTAAGGTGCCGAGTCCATACTGAACATTTTTCCCCCCGAACCAGTTGGAACCTTTGACTTTTTGAACAGACCGCCCTAACGCCCGGAAGAGAGTCTGATCTCCCTTCCAGAGACCGAGGGCCATCTGGTAGCGGCCGAATTGCTCCGGTTGCAGCCACGTCACACGGTAATCCCGCGGCAGGCCGGCTGAGGATGCGACAAAACGTTCCACGATCGCTCCATCCACCCTACCGCTTTGTAAAAGCTGCGATAATTCTGTCGGTGAGCGCATCAACACAGGCCTGATTCCCTGTTCCCGAACCCAGGAAGAGAGACTCACACGATCCAATCCGGCCGATCCCGGCCAGACTGCCCAGGTCGATCCGGACTCAGGTTGTTCACCCGTTAATGAGATCGCGACCCACCCGGTTTCCGCGCCTGTGGGAATCGTCTGCAGGAAGTTTCGCGTCTGCACCGTGTCGGCCACACCACCCGCGATCACGTTGCATTGACCTCGGGTCAGCTGCCAGTTTCGGGGGTTAAAATCCTTTCCCATGGAAAGCATTACGTTGACGGTGAGTCGCACGCCGATGTCTTCCGCCACCTTCTGCATCAACTCGATGTCGAAGCCGGGAGCCTGCGGATCGTCCTGCACCAGCGGCGGAAATTCCTTCGGAACGCAGAGCTTCAGCACGCCCGTCCGCCTTACGTCCGCAAGCGAATTGTCAGGCGGCAGGAAGCTGACGGCAAAGAGACCCGCCGCGACCAGCGCCAGGTTGGCTGCTACCTGCAGCCAGCGTTTGCGCCTGGCCCCGATCATGAGCGGTTGAAGTCCCAGAGGGCGGCCGCGAAGAACAGGACGCACATGCCGGCGATGACGGCGAGCCCCGCCGTGGGCGGAAACTGGTGGAAATTGATCAGCACGCCGCGCAGCGCGTCCACCGCATAGGTGATAGGGTTGGCGCGCACGAGGAAGACCAGCCACTCCGGATAGCTCGTGACCGCCTGCGTCCGCGACAGCGACGGATCGAGCGGGAAAACTGATGACGACGTGAAGTAAAGCGGCAGGATCAGCGTGTTCGAGAAGACACCAAAACCCTCAAAGCTGCGCACGCGGGCAGCCAGCAGGATGCCGAAGGACGTGAGCCCGAAGGACAGCATGAACATCAGCCCGATCGCCATTGCGATCTGGTCGACGCCCATGGTTACGTCGGCAAAGCGCGCAAGGAGCAGCACGAGGCAGCCGTGCAGCGTCGCAACCGTCGCGCCGCCCAGCACCTTTCCGAGCAGGATCATCGAGCGCGGCATTGGCGAGACCAGCACTTCGCGCAGGAAGCCGAACTCGCGGTCCCAGATCACCGAGACGGCAAACTGGATCGACGTGTACATGATGTTGAGCACAATGACGGCGGGGAACAGGAACTGCAGGTAGGTGTATGGGATGACGTAGTTCACCTGGCCATAGACCTCGCCCCGGAAATAGGGGTTGAGCCCGACGCCAAGGATCAGCAGCCAGATCAGCGGGCGGCTGACGCCGCCGATCAGCTGGCCGCGGTCGCGTGTGGCGCGCATGATCTCGCGCAGCCAGACGCCATAGACGCCCCTCAAGAGAACGGCGAACTCGCTCATCGACGTTCTCCCCGTCCGTTGGCCACCTTGCCGGGGTCGGCACGATCGCGAAGCTCGCGTCCGGTAAGCGAGAGGAACACGCTTTCAAGCGTCGGTTCGCGGTGGCGCACTTCCATGATCTTTCCTTCGAACGTGCCCTTCCTGAACATCTCCGGATCGGCACTCTCGGCGGGAACGACGATGCTGCGGACACCGATGACCTGCGCTTCAGGGAAACGCGCCTGCACATCCTCAAGGGTCGCGGCGTCGATCGTGTCCACCTGCAGCCAGCGGCGACCGTACTCGCCCTTTAAACGCTCAGGCGAACCCTGCGCGATGATTTTTCCATGGTCGATGATGCA
Organism: Nitratireductor aestuarii; assembly: GCF_014641695.1. GTDB lineage: Bacteria > Pseudomonadota > Alphaproteobacteria > Rhizobiales > Rhizobiaceae > Chelativorans > Chelativorans aestuarii. The sequence goes on from NZ_BMIF01000005.1 coordinate 63,030, forward strand.
GACCACGTCCGCGTCCTCGACCTCCTCGATGTAGTGGGTGGTGGTGAGCACCGTCAGCGACCATTCGCGGCGCAGCCGATCGAGATATTGCCAGATCTGCTGGCGCGTCTGCGCGTCGAGCCCGACGGTCGGCTCGTCCAGGAACAGGATCTTCGGCTCGTGCATCAGCGCACGGGCAATCTCCAGCCGGCGCCGCATGCCGCCAGAGAAGGTGCGCACGACGTCGTCCTCCCACTCCTCTAGCCCAACCAGTTCCAGCACCTGGCGAATGCGCGTCTCTCGCCTGCGGCCCGGCAGCCCATGGACGAGGCCGTGAAACTCAAGGTTCTCGCGGGCGGTCAGCCGGTCATCAAGGCTCGACGTCTGGAACACAACGCCAATGTTGCGCCGAGCCCGGCGCGGATAGCGCAGCGCATCGTGACCGGCGACGGAAACGCTCCCGGAATCCGGTCGGTGGAGGGTGCAGAGGATGTTGATGAGGGTGGTCTTGCCGGCTCCGTTCGGGCCCAGGAGAGCAAAGCTCGCGCCTTCCTCGATATCGAAGCTCACACCATCAAGTGCAACCTTCCCACTGTAGCTGGCACGCAGATCTCTTGCACTAATGAGGTGGGTCATCAACTCTCAGACTTCGCAATGAATTGGCATCTGCAGAAGGCAGACAGCCGCCGAAACAGGCCCAGCATATAAACCCCCGCCGGGTTAAGACAATGGTGGTGAACTTGCTCAGGATCGCTGAACAAAAAGTTGCACGCACCATGAACAGATGTCGCACCCCATTCGTTCTGCCATCCGCAGTTTAAGTTATAACAATCTGATCTTATGTTTGTCCGCGAGGAAACGCTTCAGCTTGCGCGAGACGTCAGCGGGTGTATGAAGTTGTATGCACGCCTCTTCCTGGCGAACACGTGACACAGCTTCTTTCCGGAATTGCAGCGGCAACAATTGGAATCAGGTCAGCTGTTGATGAGCTGAGATGATTCGGCGACAGGACAAGATGACGGAAACCGGCGACACCATCGCATCCCCCTCGCCCCGTGCCGGCACGTTCGAGGCGCTCCGTCACCGCAACTATCGGCTCTACTGGCTGGGCAACGTCGTTTCCTTCATCGGTGACTGGCTCGACCAGATCGCGCTCAACTGGCTGGTGATCTCCACCACCGGCGACCCGATCATGCTGGGCCTCGTCAACCTGGGGCGCGGCCTGCCGATTATGCTTTTCGCCATGTTCGGCGGAGTCATAGCCGACCGTGTGGACCGGCGCACGATGCTGATCTGCACCCAGTTCCTGGCCATGACGGTGGCCATCGGGCTTGCCTGTACCGTTGCCTTCTTCGACGCCTCGATCTGGCTGATACTGCTGCTCGCCACCTGCCGGGGGCTGATCGTGGCCTTCAACATGCCGGCGCGCAACTCGCTGATCTATCAACTCGTACCGCGCAATGCGGTGGCGAGTGCCGTGTCGCTCAACTCCGTCACCATGAACATGGCGAAGATCATCGGCCCGCTGGCCTCGGCCGCCATTATCGCGAGCCTGGGCGTCACGGCCTGCTTCATCGCCAATGCGGTGAGCTTCACCTTCGTGATGGCCATGCTGATGCTGATCGATCTGCCTGCCCAGAAGGTGGAGCGCAGGGAGGAATCGCTCGTCCAGAGCCTCGTCGGCGGCTTTGCCTACATGAAGACGGAACCGGTCCTGCTGATGCTGGTGGCGGTGGCGCTGGTGCCCACCTTTTTCTGCCAGCCCTACATGCAGTTCCTGTCGGTTTTCTCCGCCCAGGTCTTCGACGCTGGCGCATCCGGCTTCGGCATCATGACGGCGATCGCCGCAGCCGGCTCGATCTGCGGCGGATTGCTGGCAAGCCGTGTGCAGCGCGAGGCGCGTCGCGGGTCGATCATGCTGATCTTCATGAGCTGCTTCGCGATCGCGCTGGTGCTGTTCTCGGCCGCGCCCAACATCTATGTCGCCATACCGATCCTTTTTGCGGCCGGTGCGATGCACATCGCCTACAATTCATCGAATGACACCATCCTGCAGCTGATGGTGGATGACGCCTATCGCGGCCGCGTGCTTGCCTCACTGTTCATGACGCGCGGGCTGATGCCCGTCGGCACCGCGACCATGGCGCTTCTCGCCGCCGCTGTTGGCCCACGCCTCGCCCTTGGTCTGATGTCATCGGTGGTTCTGGTCTTCGCCCTCGTTCTCTGGATCTGGATGCCGCGCCTGCGCAATCTCAGGGTCTAGAGCGGGCGTACCGGCCCGCTCCGCTCATCCACAATGTCGATCAAGCCTTCTTGTAGGTCAGCGTGCGCTCGATTTGGCGCTCCGGCTTCTTCTCGCCGGCGGTGACCTCGAAATCGAGGTGGTTCTCGGGCGGCGCGACCGGGCAGGTCACGAAGTTCGTGAAGGCGCAAGGCAGAGCGACCGCATAGTTGAAGTCGATCCAGTCGATGCGTGTGTTCGTCTCGTCGGTAAACTCCAGCTCAAGCACGCGGCCCGCACCATAGGTGGTCTTGCCGTTCGTCAGGTCACGGAAGTGCGCCACCGGCTGGATGCCGCCCGTCGAAGTTGCCTTACCGATCAGGACCAGCGTGTAGCTGCGGCCGTTGTGCTCGAAGGTGAAGGTGCCGATGCGCGGCGTGGATTCCCGCACGCCCGTCTCGACTGTTTCGGCCTCGAACTCTGTGATTGGCGTTGGCGTATAGACGCCGGGAATGCGCCAGGCGGGGTCGTAGTCATATTCCGACACGCCCGCTTCAGCGAGCGGTGTTGCCTGATGCGGATCGCGCACGCGCACGCCATAGAGCTGTTGCCCGTCCTGGGTGCTGCGCACGATGGTCTCGACCTCGCACGCGCCGTAATAGACGGGTACGCTCTTGCCATGGCCGTAAGTCTGGTTACGTCCGGGAATGATCTCCACCGGGCCTGTCGGATATTCCCCATTCACCGAAAGGTTCGGGCCAGACGCGGGTGGCGTGTACATGACCTTGCCGTCCTCGACACCCCAGGTGCCGGGAAGCAGGTCGAAGGTCACAGCCTTGTCGGTCGGCTCCAGCCAGTACTGGGCAACCAGCGATGTCCAGCCATAGGGGCGGAACATCGTTGCCACATGGGCGTAGCGCCACTCCCGCCACTGGCCTGCCAGATGTTCTGTCGTCGGCATTTTACTTTGCTCCTTGAATAGAATTCCTGTCTCAGCGGCCCGCGCGCGAGGTGCCCGTCACTTCATCGAGGAAGGCGAGCATGCCCTCCCACGAACCGTCATTGGCGCGCGCATTGCCCGAAGGCGTGCCGCCATTGGTGTAGGGCACCTTCGATACCGGATGGATCCGCGTGATCTGCGTCGAAGGTACAATCGGCAGATTGATCGCATGACCTGCGTCGTCGAAATCGAGATGGCGGACGGGATGCGGATGGTTGTGCCGGCGCAGCGTCGAGACAACCATCTTTGAATAGAGGCTCGACGGCCATGCCCTATCGTCGCGACCCGAGATCAGCAGCACCGGGCCATCGATCTTCTCCACCGGAATACGCGCCCTGGCGGCGAGCTCGCGATCCTTCAGCCCCTCGAAGAACACAGAATGGTGTCGGGTGGGCGGGGCATCGCCTCCCCACGGGTGCCAGTGCACGGCCTTGTTGTTGTTCCAGAGGTGTTCGAGCGGAACACCGCCCATGGTCCAGGTGACGCCCTGCCATCCGCCACGCGCAGGATCGCCAGCACCCTGAGCGCCGTGCACCATCGCACCCGGCACATAGGCTATGACGGCTGAGACGAGCTCCGGATAGGTCGCACCCAGGAGCAGCGAAAGCTCGCCGCCGCGCGACTGACCGCTGACGGCCACAAAGCCATTCTTCGGAGAAAGCTCGCGGTGCGCCCAGCGCAGGCCGGTCTCCAGATATTCAAGCGGCGTCTCGGTGATGTAGGGCGAGAGTCCCGGCGCCTTGAAGTAGGCGAGCGCGAATGCCTGATAGCCACGCGACGCAAGCATGGCTGCGCGCGGCTCGTTGATGCCGCCTCCAGAACCGTAGAGCACGGTGACCACCGGATGCGGCCCCTCGCCTGCCGGCGTGAACAGCGTACCAACAAGCCCCTCGTCGCGGATTTCGCGCCGCTCCACACCCGACGCCGCAAAGCGCTGGAGGAGCTCAGCCTCGGTTGTCTCGCCTTCGTCTGTCTCGGCAGTGAGGACCGTCCGCAGCGGCGCCATCACATCATCCGGGAACATGTCCGCACTTTTGCCGTCGTCCGGCAGCTGGCTCCAGATGAGCCCCATCGGAGCCACTTCGGCATAGTCGCCGCCCACGGGAGCATCACGCGTCAGGTCCACAGTGCCGTTTTCGTCGGCCATGAAGGTGGCCTGGCTCATCCAGCTTGCGTCGCCGCCGCGGATCGTCCGCGCGGAAATAGCCACAAGCTGGTCAGGCGCGAGACCCGTCAGCGTGATGCGGCGGGGTTCATCGACCAGCCCGTCTGCCGGTTCAACGGTGAGCTTCAGGGTCATTTGTCTTCCCCTTGTGTTGATGCGGCCATGCGAGCGAGCTGCGTTTCAAGACGCTCTATGACGCCGTCATCCAGTTCAGTATCGGGTGAGACGTCCCCACCACGCGGCCAGTAGCCGCCGGCGTCGGTCCAGTCGCGGCGCAGTTCTCCCAGCAGGCTCTCGGGATCACCTATCCTGCCTGCATCGATGGCGATGAAGAAGACGCCGCGCCCGTTCGGGTCGCCCCTGCCCTCGCTTGCGACGCCTGCCAGAACCTCCACGATCAGGCCAACAAGCGAGCCGATCTGCCCGCCACGTGGCAGCAGGGCAGCCACATCAGCGGCAACGGTCGTCGGCCTGCCGTCTGCGTCGATGGCGACACCATCCTTGAGCGGCTTGCCCTTCATGCGGGCGTTCTTCACATCCGCCATGGTCGCCGTGCTGGTCGCCGTATCGACGACGAGACGGCCCTCACCCCTGCCGAAGCCGAGGGCGATCGGGTTTGTACCGATGACCGAACGATTGCCACCATAGGGTGCAACGAATGGCGGACCCTCCGCACCGGCAATAGCGAGTAATCCTTCGTCGGCCAGATAGCGAGCGAAGGGTGCAAGCCGACCAAAGCCTTTCACCCCCCTGAGGAACACTGCCGCAATGCCGAACGCACGCGCCGCCTGCTTAAGGTCGAGTGTTGCGGCGGCGACTCCAAGGGGCGAAAAATTCTGCGCGCAGTCGCGCCATTCCATGGCGGTCGTGCTACCTGCCTTCGGCACCACCAGCCCCGGCTGCCACTCGTCCAGCATGTCGAAGCCAAAACGCGGCAGGCCAAGAGCCTCGGCCTCAACGAGCGCTTCGGCTGCAAGGCGCGCAGCCTCGCCGCCGCCAAGTGCTGCCGCCAGTGTTTCGGTTGCTTCGCTTACAGAAATCATCGTTCCGCACTCCGGGCTTCACCCTGCGACAGGTAGCCGAGGGTCATCAGCCGCTCGATCAGGAATTCGCGGCTGTGCTTTATGTGTTCGGCCTCGATCGAGGCTGCCCGCTCGCCGTCGCCCGCTTCGATGGCATCCACCAGCGCAGTATGTTCGTCTGAGTGCTCGCCCGCCTTGACGGTGAAGTCGATGGCAAAGCGCAGCAGCCGCTCAAGCTCGTCGAACAGGCTTTCCGAGAGCGCCACCAGCCTCCGGTTTCGGCTGCAGCTGGCGATTGCCACGTGAAAGCGGCGGGCCACCTGCTGCATGGCGCCCACGTCGAGAGGCGCATCATATTCGCGAACGATCCGGCGCAGTTCCGCGACGTCTTCCGGAGTAGCATAGCGTGCTGCCTGCCGGGCCGCGTGCGGTCCGATCGCAGCGCGCATGTCGAGGATCTCGTGCACCGCCTGGAAGGTTATGGGTGCCACGCGATAGCCGCTGCGTGGCAGGATCGTCACCAGCCCATCTGCTGCAAGCCGCTGCATCGCATCGCGCACCGGCGTCTTAGAGACCTCGTACTCCTGGGCGATCTCTGCGGCATCCAGCGTCGCCCCCGGCGTGATCTCGCAGCGCATGATCCGCTGGCGGAGCGCCGTATAGATCCGCTCCGAAGCCGTCACGGCGGGGGGATGCGTTTGTGTGCTGATCATGGTCTGCCTGCCACTGCCTCAGTGCTTCGCCCAGGGCACGAACTTGCGTTCCAGCGCTTCAAGCAGCAGGATCGTGAAGTAACCCATGGCCGAGATCACCACGATGCCGACGAACATGCGCGACACCGCGAAGGTCTGCCAGGACGCCCAGATCATGAAGCCCACGCCGCTGCGCGCACCAAGAAACTCCGCCGCCGCAATGATGATGTAGGACGATCCGGCCGCAAGCTTCAGGCCCGTGAAGATGTTGGGCATGGCCGACGGCAGCGCGATGTAGCGGAACGTCTGGAACCTCGAGCCACCGGCATTCCTCGCCACATCCAGATAGATCTGCGGGATCTGCATCACGCCGCCGAGCGTGTTGTAGAACATCAGGAAGAACACGCCGATGGCGATGACCACGTATTTGGACGCGTCGCCAACGCCGAAAATCAGCAGGATCAGCGGCAGGATGGCGATCTTTGGCACCGGATAGAGCGCCGAGAAAATCGGTCCGAGCACACGCCGGATAGGCGCGGAAAGGCCAAGGATGAGGCCCAGCAGAATGCCGGGTACAGCGCCCAGCACATAGCCGACCGCAACGCGCCGCAGCGTCGCCCAGATGTGATCGAAGATCTCGAGGCTCGCCGTCATCTGCCAGGCCGTGCCGGCGATTGAGCTTGGCGCCGGGAAGAAGCGACGGTCGATCAGGCCTGTCTGCGAGCAGATCTCCCACAGGAGCAGCAGCAGAAGCGGGCTGAAATAGGAAATGGTGCGGTGGAGCTTCTCGCGGCGCGAGTGACTCTTCAGCCGTGCGATCTGTTCTGGCGAAAGGGTATAGGGCTTCGACAAGTTAGTGCTCCGGTGAGACGGCCAGAAGACGCCAGACTTCGTAGGTCAGGTCCCAGAACCGCTTGTCGCGACGCATTTCGACAACGTCGCGGGGGCGTTCGAAGGGTACGGGGAGATCGGCAACAATGGTGCCCGGACGCGGCGACATCACCAGCACACGGTCTGCAAGCGTCAGTGCCTCGTCAACGCTGTGGGTGATGAAGACCACCGTCTTGCCGGTGCGCTCCCAGATGCGCAGCAGCTCCTGTTGCAGCACGAGGCGGGTCTGCTCGTCGAGCGCGCCAAAGGGTTCATCCATCAGCAGGATATCGCGGTCGTCCACAAGGGCGCGGGCAACGGAGACGCGCTGTTTCATGCCGCCTGAAAGCTGGTGAGGCCGGGCGTCTGCGAAGTCAGTCAAGCCCGTCAACTCCAGAAGCTCTGCTACGCGGGCGCGCTGCTCTTTTGCCGCAACGCCCTTCAGCTTCAGCGGAAACGCAACGTTCTGCGCCACGGTCAGCCACGGCAGCACCGAGGCTTCCTGAAACACCATGGCAGGCTGGGCGCTGGTGTGGAGACGGAACTCGCCGGAGAACGGCTGCTCAAGCCCGGCCAGAATGCGCAGAACCGTCGTCTTGCCGCAGCCGCTGGGGCCGACGATGCAGACGAACTCGCCGCGCTTCACCGTAAAATTGACATTGGCCGCCGCCAGCGTGATGCGGTCCCCGGAGACGTCGTAGAACGCCTTCACCAGGTCCCGCACCTCGATGGCAGGGGCGGCTTCTGCCGGGACGCTGACGTCCCGGCTGATTTCATCCGAATGCACGATCATTGCTTTGCGAGGAGGGCGTTTGCCTTCTCCAGCAGGTCCGTGCGGTAGACGGTGTCGATGTCGATCGGTCCTTCGTATTCGAGCGATCCCTGCGCGCGGAAGAACTCTTCCTGCTCACGCACGGAGTCGAGATCGATGGAGCCGTCCTCGGAGCGGATGGTGTAGGAGATTCCCTTCAGCGTGTCCTTCGGCGTGCCGGTGTACTGGGCAACGATGTCGAGGATCTTCTCGTCGTTCCAGCCGCCGTTGTCGAGCAGGCGTGCACCCTTCAGGAAGGCCGCGATGAAACGAACGACAACGTCTTCATTCTCCTGAGCGAACTCGTTGTTGAAGGCGAGGAAGCCGAGTTCGGTGCCAAAGGTATGGTCTTCAACCAGACGGCGTCCAAGACCTTCCTTCTCGAGCTGCAGCGCAAAGGGTTCGATGCTCCAGCCAGCTTCAAGACCGCCATTGGCGAAGGCGGCGGCGGTTGCTGGCGGCGGCAGGTAGATCGCCTCGACGTCATCGAGCGTCAGGCCGCCCTTTTCCAGCGCCTTGGCAACGGAGTAGAGGCCGAACCCGCCCGGTCCGGGGATGCCGACGCGCTTGCCCTTGAGGTCTTCAACCTTGCGGATGCCATCCTGCCAGGCCTTCTCGGAGACCATGAAAGGCGACGGCGACGGAACGGTGTCGGGCATGCGCGCGAGTGTGGCGACGATCGTCACGGTTGCGCCCTGATGAATGGAGTTGAACAGGCCCGCGCCCCAGGTTGCGGCTCCGGCAAGCGAATTGCCGGAAGCGAGCATCTGGATCGTCTCGGCCGTACCGCTCTTCGGCGCCAGCGAAACATCAAGGCCGAACTCGTCGAAATAGCCGAGGTCCTTTGCGATGAAGAACGGCGCGTAATCGGCGAACGGCGAATAGAGGAACTCGATCTGCGGCTTGTCCTCAGCCTGAACCGGTCCGCTCAACGTGAAGGCCGCAGCAGCAGCGGCCGCGGAAGCAAGAAAAACTCGACGAGTTAGAGAAAGCATGAACGCAACTCCTGCGGACAGCCGGGCGGAACGACCGCTGTCAAACTGATGGCCAGATCATTCTCAGCCGTTGGACAACCGGAATGATCTAAGTTCTTTTTTCTCGCTGTTCTGGCTCACGGAAAAGAGGCCCGCACAGCTCGAAACATCACCTTCGTGACAGAAGCAAACTAGAACTGATGCATCAGTTGCGCAATCTGATGCATCAAAATAGCAATGCCATTTCACCGTCCGAGAGCAGAACGATAGGGCTGTTTTCCGAGAGGACGCTACTGCAGCATGGAGTTCTATCAGTTACCATCTAAGCGCAATTTTTTATCACGAACACCCGCGAATAAACCTCGCATATAGAAAGGTTTTCCACATGATCCATTTACGCTAGAAGTCCCATGGGGAAATGAGTTGAAGTCCTGCAGTGCTGAAATCACTCAGGTTACGCGTCGCCAAGCGCGCTCGATTGACCCTCGCTATTGCTGCAATCATCCCGTCCGGAGCGGACATGGGATGGCCGGAGCGGGATGCGTTGCCCATGATGTCGCCATAGGCAATAGCAGCCTCCTCCGTGAACCCGAAAATTCGTCCAGCAAAGCGACGTCGCCATTCTCCCAAGCTATGAGAGAACCTTTCCGCCCGTGGATCGGGCCCCAGCTTCCCGATACCATAAGCAATCTCAGCGATAGTTATCGTCGGAAGCGCAAGTTCAGCATCATACCTGGCAAGCCAGGCCATCACCGCTTTATCTGGTATTTTCCTGAACGTCTCCGAAACGACGTTGGTATCGAGCAATATCAAAGCTCGATGCCCTTATGCTTGCGTCGATCTTCACGGATGACCGCCTCGAGGTCGAGGTCGCTGCCGTACTCGGCAACGATGCGACGGTAGAATGCGGCGGCGGGCTCTCGGCCCGCTTCTTTGGTCTCGTAAGCTTCCAGCGCGCGCTCCACAATGTCGGCGACAGTTCGATTTTCGCGGCGGGCAAGCCGGTGGGCAATGTCTCTTGCCTTCGCACTGCGTACAGAAAGTTGTGGTTCAGCCATCTTAGTCACCTCGCCAGCCAATATAGTTCAAAGCTGACATGCCATCAAGATGGCAGCTGATGGCTAGATGGCTGCCATCCCCTACTGCATCACCGTGACCTTCATCCGCTCGATCAGCTCGAAGTCGATCTGAGCCCCGAGCCCGGGTCCATCGGGCGGGCTGATGTGGCCGTTCTCGTCCAGCGCCAGTTCGTTGATCACGGCGTATTTCTGCACAATGTCCGGCAGGATCACCTCGAAGTAATCGCAGTTGGCGGTGGCCAAAGCGACATGCGCATTGGCGATGTTGTTGAGCGAGTTGCCGCCGTGGTGCAGCTCGTATTTCATGTTGAAGGCTTCGGCGAGATGGATCGACTTCACCACGCCGGTGATGCCGCCCTTGAGCGCTACGTCACCCCGCAGCGCATCGGTCGCCCGCGCTGAAATCCAGGCCGGATAGCCCAGAAACCCGCCCCAGGAATATTCCGTCGTCATAACCATGATGTCGAGGTCGGCGCAGAGCTTCGTGTAGTTGTACATGTCGTCGACGGGCATCGGGTCCTCGTACCAGACATAGTTCAGCTCCTCGAGGATCCGGCCGATCTTGAGCGCATCCGCATAGGAATAGATCGCCGCCGGGTCGTACATGAGCGGGAAGTCGTCGCCTACCGCTTCGCGCACCTGCCGCAGCATCGGGATGTGGAGCGCGCGATCCTTCGGTGGATGCATCTTGTAGGCGCGATAGCCAGCCGCCTTGCTCTCCAGCGCCTGCTGTACGTAGTCGTCGATGGAATGCAGCGTGGACGAGCTCGCGTAGGCGGGCAGACTGTTGCGGCGGGTGCCGAGCAGCCGGTGAATCGGCAGGCCCGCGACCTTGCCCGCGATGTCCCAGAGCGCGATGTCCATGGCGCCGATCGGCCGGAACATTACGGAGCGGTTCTGCGTCATCAGGAGCTGGTAGAGCCGGTCACGGTCGAGCGGGTTCTCGCCCATGACGAGCGGCTTCAGGTTGTCGATCAGCCCGCGCGCGTCGATATCGACCGGTCGAAAGGACGAGCCAAGGAACGCGTGGCCATCGATGCCGGCGTCGGTGGATATCGTCAAAAGGCCCAGATGAACGTCACCGTCATCGGCAGTCGAGTTGCGCGTGTAGGTCACCTTCGGCAGGCCGGTCCAGCGGAAGATGGTGAGCGACACGTCAGTGATCTTGATGTTTTCGTGCGGGAAAGCGGCTGGCTGTGGCATCGGGAAAACTTCTCAGGTTGATTGAAGGTGATGCGGGATCTCCGCGTCCGGAGCGTCCATGGGAAAATGACAGGCGGCGAGCCGATTGCTGCCGGGAGGCCTCGGCTCAAGCTGCGGCACCTGCTCAGCGCAGACGGCCTGCGCTTTCCAGCAGCGGGTGCGGAAGCGACAGCCGGACGGCGGATTGGCGGGGCTCGGGATTTCTCCCTTCAGCGGAATGCGCTCCCGACCAATCTCGTCGGGCTTCAGCGTCGGCTCTGCAGAAAGCAGCGCGGCGCTATAGGGATGCGCTGGCTCGTTGAAGACTTCGCTCGCGGGACCGATCTCGGCCATCCGCCCGAGATACATGACGGCCACGCGGTTCGAGATGTGGCGCACGACGGAGAGATCGTGGGCGATGAAGAGATAAGCGATGTTGGTTTCCGCCTGAATTTCTTCCAGCAGATTGATGACCTGCGCCTGCACCGAGAGGTCGAGCGCTGAAACAGGCTCGTCGCAGATCAGCACTTCCGGCGAGAGTGCGAGAGCCCGCGCAATGCCGATGCGCTGCAGCTGCCCGCCGGAAAACTGGTGTGGATAGCGTTCGGCATGTTCCGGACGCAGACCCACCTGCACCAGAAGTTCGCGGACACGGTCTGCCCATTGCTCTCGGGGCAGCACATCGGGATGGATCACCCAGGGCTCGGACAGGATATCCTCGACACTCATGCGCGGATTAAGGGCGGCATAGGGGTTCTGGAACACTACCTGAACGTTGCGCCGGAGCGTCTTCAGCTCCGTGCGGTTCATGGAAAAAATGTCCTGCCCGCGATAGAGCACCTCGCCCGCGGTCGGCTCTTCGAGACGAAGGATCGTCCGCGCCACGGTCGACTTGCCGCAGCCCGATTCACCAACCAATCCAAGCGTCTCACCGGGATAGAGGTCGAAATCCACGCCATCCACGGCCTTGATGACGGACTTGCCGCCACTGAAGCTGAAGCCTGACTGAGGCAGATAGTGCTTGGTGAGATTGCGGACCTGCAGGATCGGCATTTCAGGCTGCAACAACATCGAGCACCTCCATCGCCCGATGGCACTCGACGCGCCGACCCGGCAGGATATTTGTCTCGGCAGGACGCGATGCACGGCAGACGTCGGCGGCATAACGGCAGCGCGGATGGAACGGGCAGCCGGGCGGCAGATGCGCCAGGTCGGGCGGCGAACCGCTGATCGGGTTCAGCCTTTCGCCCTCGGCTCGCGCCTGCGGAGCGGATTGCAGAAGCGCCAGCGTATAGGGATGGGCGGGACGGCTGAGCACCTCGCGCACCGGCCCCGCTTCCACCACGCGGCCCGCATACATCACGCAGACGCGCTGCGCATAGCGGAGCGCCACGCCCAGATCATGGGTCACGAGGAGCACGGACATACCCTCCTCCCAGCTGATCTGCGTGATCATGTCCATGATGTCCGCCTGCACCGTTACGTCGAGCGCCGTGGTTGGCTCGTCCGCAATCAGCAGGCGCGGACGAAGCGCCACCGCCATGGCGATCATGACGCGCTGGCGCATGCCGCCGGAAAACTGGTGCGGATATTCCTTGGCTCTCCGCTCGGGATCAGGGATGCCGACGCGCTTCAGAAGCTCGACCGCCTTGGCATTCGCCACCTTTCGCGATCTCTCGCCATGGACGCGAAAGACTTCCGCGATCTGCCACCCCACGGGATAGACCGGGTTCAGGGCTGAAAGCGCATCCTGCAATACAAGCGCCACGTCACGCGCGAGCATCTGCTTCCACTCAGAAGGCGAAAGGGTGAGGATGTTGCGTCCCTGGAAGATGATCTCGCCACCAGCAATGCGCGCAGGCGGTATCGGCAGGATGCGCATGATGGCCGCCGCCGTCACGCTCTTGCCCGAGCCGCTTTCGCCCAGCACGGCGACGATCTCGCCCGCCTCGACGGTGAGGCTCGCACCGTTCACCGCGTGGACAGTTTCAAGTCCGGTCTGAAACTCGACTTTCAAGTCGCGGACAGTCAGCAGCGGCTCAGTCATGGCTTCGCCTCCTTGCGCGAGATCTCCAGCCGCCAGCGCTGGGCGGGATCGTTGATGATGCGCAGCCAGCTCGAAATGAGGTTTGCCGAAAGCGTCGTCAGCATGATCGCAGCCCCGGGAACAAAAGCCAGCCACCACGCCTGCGTGAGGTAGTTGCGGCCCTGCGCCACCATCAGTCCCCAGGTGATCTCCGGCGGCTGGATGCCGATGCCGAGGAAGCTCAGCGCCGACTCCGCCAGCATGACGGCGGCAAAATCGACGGTGACGATGGTGCCGAGCGTCGGCGCCACCAGCGGCGCGATATGGCGGCGCAGGATGTGCGGCGCACCGCCGCCAAGCGCTCGCGAGGCATCCACGAAGGCCCGTTCGCGGATCTCTAGCACTTCAGCCCTCGTCACGCGCAGGTAGATCGAGGTGCGCGTGATGGCGAGCACCAGCACGAGGTTCATCACGTGCGGCTCGAGGATGTAGAGCACGATCAGCGCAAGCAGCAGCGAAGGGAAACTCGAAATCACGTCGGCCAGCCGCATGATGAGGTTGCCGATGATCCCGCCCACGTAGCCGGCGATCATTCCAAGAAACGAGCCGAGCACGAGCGCGCAGATCACCGACGAGAAGGCGATCGCCAGCGTGTTGCGCGCGCCCACCATGAGGCGCGGCAGCAGCGGCCGTCCGAGCGGATCAGCGCCCAGGATGTTGAGGAAGCCATGCGAGAAGCCCGGCGGCGCGTTGCGCGCTGCAAGATTCACCGCTGTCGCCTTGTCGCTCAGGAAAAGCGGCCCGAGGAACACGAAGGCAAGCAGGATGACGAACCAGACCACGGAAGCCGTCGCGAACTTGTCGCGCAGCAGGAGCCGCCACCAGGGCAAGTGCCGGCGTACGCGGACGCTCTCCTGCAGCTCCGCCGCAGCCACGGCCCCTGCGGGCTGGACCTCAGCGGTGTCTGATACGGGGATCAAGTGCGACATAGGCCAGATCAACCAGAATGAAGAGAGTGAAGATTGCGATCGCAGTCACCAGAATGGAGGCCTGCACGACGGGGAAGTCGCGCGCCATCACCGCGTCGATCATCAGCTTGCCGATGCCCGGAAAACCGAAGATCGTCTCGATGATCACCAGGCCGTTGATCATGCCGACGGTCTGATCAGCGGCGACGGTGATGATCGGCAGGAGTGCGTTCCTGAGCGCATGGACGTAGATGATACGGCCTTCCGACATGCCCTTGATGCGGGCGGTGCGCACGAAGGCTGAGGAAAGCGTGGCGATCATCGAGGCCCGCACCACCTGCACCAGCATCCCGAAGGGTCTGAGCACCAATACCCCAAGCGGCAAGAGCCAGAAGCGGATATCCGAACCGTAGCCTGAGGTCGGCAACCATTGCAGCGTCACTGCGAAAAGCAGGATGGCGCTGATCGCCACCCAGAAGTCCGGCACGCTGGCGCTGATCAGCGAACTGACCGTCACCGTCCGGTCCACCGCACTTCCCGGTCGGTAGGCGGCAACGGAGCCCACAAGCGAGGCGCTGACCAGAACCAGCGCCATCGCCGTGAAGGCAAGCTGCAGCGTGACGGGGTAAGCCTCCAGCACCATGTCCAGCGCGGGCCGGTGGCGACGCAGCGAGGTGCCGAAATCGCCATGCATCACGTTCCAGACATAAACGCCGAACTGCTCGATCACCGGGCGGTCGAGCCCTTCGCGGGCGCGGAACTCGTCGATCAATGCCTGGTCGGCATTGATCGGCAGCAGGAGCTTGGCGGGGTCGCCCGTCAGCCGTGCCAGGAAGAACACGGCAATGATGAGGACGGACAACCCGACCGCGCTTTGCAGAGCGCGCTTGCCGATATATCGCAGCATCGATCAGTCCTTCGCCCAGGTGAGCTGCCGGGAGAACACTCCCGGCCGTGCTTACTTGAAGTTTACGTCTTCGATCCTGACCTCGATGCCGGTCAGAAGGTTGGGCACATAGTCGATCCGGTTGCCAACGCGGGCGTAGCTGACCATGTGGAACAGGTGAATGTCCGGCACCCATTCGCGGTAGAGCTTGGCGAAGACCTCTTCCATCAGCTTGCCACGGTCCGGACCGCTTTCAGCTGTCGCCTTGGCAATCATGGCATCGATCTCCGGATCGCACATGGCGGCGTTCGTGCCGTCGCAGGCGTATTTGGGCTGCAGCGAGAAGGCCGCGTCACCACGGTTGTTGTCGTGCTTGGTCTGCACGATCACCGGCTGGCGACCCTCGGGATAGGGGCGGTTGTGGTATTCGCGCCATTCTCCGATTTCGGTCATACGCAGCGTGACGTTGAGGCCCACTTCCTGGAACATGGCCATGATCGCTTCCATCACCTCTGTCGAATTCGACAGGATATTGGTGCGACCGACAAGCAGGATCGGGGTTTCCACCGGAACACCATCAGCCTTTGCTTCGGCAAGCAGGCTTTTCGCTTTTTCCGGATCGTAAGGATAAACCTCGTCGTCAATATCCTCGGAGTGTCCGAGAACGCCCTTCACCGTGATCTGCGTGCTGGGCACTGCATCCTTCGAGACAAGGGTACCGAGCATCGCCTCGCGGTTGACGGCGTAGTTCAGAGCCTGCCGAACGCGAATATCGTTGAGCGGCGGAACTTCGGTGTCGATGCGCAGCCACAGCGTTTCGGCATCCACATAGGGCTTGTCCAGTGCCGGGTCGGTCGCGTCCTGAACGGCAAGCTCAGGCGTAAGGTCGGCTTCACCAACACTGATCATCGATGCCCGGACAACGGATTCACCGCGCCAGATGTATTTGACCGCGTCGACGTTGGAGTGTTCGCCCCACCAGTCCGGATTCTTGACCGTGCGGATTTCCGTGCCGGGATTCTCGCCGTCATACTTGTAGGGTCCGGTTCCGATCGGCTTCAGCGTGAATTCTTCGAGCGGCGAATTGGGCGACGAGATCAACAGCGTGCTGAGAAACGTGGGCAGGATCGGCACCGGCACATCGGTCTTGATGTCCAGCGTCAGGTCATCCACCACTGTGGGCGTCATGTTGAAGCCGCGGAAATATTGCTGCTCGGTATGGCAGTTGCGATCGCGGTTCAACGTGCGCTTCATCTCCGTGACGACAGCCTCCGCGTTGAACGGGGCGTCATCGTGGAACTTCACGCCTTCGCGCAGGTGGAAGCGCCAGGTGAGATCGTCCAGCCGCTCCCATGAGGTAGCAAGCCGCGGCTCGACCTGGCCCGTCGTATCGCTGACCACCGTCAGCGGCTCATAGATATTGATGCGAATGACGCGCCCGTTGACCGTGTTGTTGCCCATGCAGGCTTCCATGGTAACGGGCGCTTCCGGCAGCACCACCACCAGCGTCTTGTCCTGTGCGAAGCCGTGCCCTGCGAACAGGCCGGCAGCAGTGGCAATATTCAGGAAAGCAAGTCTCTTCAGATTGAGCATCGGTGCCTCCTCCCAAAGGCGCTTTGCCGAGTGCGGGTGAATTGCAAAGCTTCGCAAATATTAGCCGCCCTCTGCACGGCACAGGCGTTTTCCTTGGCCGATTTCACGGGCCGAAACGCCCCTTTTTCGTCGCTTGCCAAAGGACGTTGGAGAGCTGGTCTGGCGACAATTTCGATCAGTGAAATTCACCTACCTCCAGCCTTTGGGCGGGGCTGAGCGGTATTATCGTTCCGCCATCTGATGGTGGAGGAACACATGATGAAATTCGATCATAAGATGTCACGCCGGGTATTTCTGGCGGCTACAGCGCTCGCTTCCGCAGCAACGCTTCTTCCGGTTTCCCTGGGTCACGCGGCCGACTGGCCAAGCCGTCCCGTCACCATGGTGGTGCCCTTCGGTCCCGGCGCCAGCAACGACATCTTCACCCGGCAGCTCTCCGAGGTGCTGAGCCGCGACCTTGGCCAGCCATTCGTGGTGGAGAACAAGCCGGGCGCTGGCGGTTTTACCGGAAGTCTTGCCGTGTCCCAGGCCACGCCTGACGGCTATCGCTTCCTTGAGTTGCCGAACAGCGTCGTCGCCTTCGGACCGATCATGGGCGTGCAACTGGACCCGCTGACAGACCTGACGCCGATTGCCATTCTCGCCACCTCGCCGGGCGCAATGGTGGTGCCGGCGGACCTGCCGGTCAACTCGGTCAAGGAGTTCATCGAGTATGCCAACAACCGTTCGGAGGATACGTTTGTCGGCTACGTTGGTGTCGGCGCGACCCAGCACCAGATGGCCGAGAAGTTCAAGACACTGACCGGCGTGAAGCTGAAGAGCATCAACTACCAGAGCGCTGCGGAAGGCCAGACGGACCTGGTGGCCGGACGTCTGCAGGTTCTGTTCTCCACCATTGCCGGCGTGCTGGGCCAGATCCAGGCGGGCAAGCTGAAGGTGCTGGCCTATACCAACGACAGCTATGCACCGGGCTCGCCCCCTGCCCCGACAATGGCCGAGCAGGGTGTGGAAGGCATGGAAGGGTCGCAGGTCTGGTGGGGCGTCTTCGGACCCAAGGGTATGCCGCAGGACATCACCGACCAGATGAACGCCGCGATCAACAAAGCGCTTGATGATCCGGCCATGGTGACCGTGCTCACCAATGCCGGTGCTGTGCCGGTCAAGGGCAGCCCCGCCGATTTCGTGAAGGCGATCAAGGACGAAGCCGAGATCGTGCAGGAATTCGTGAAGCTCACCGGCTTCCAGCCCAAGCAGGGCGGTTAGTTCCGGTCAGCTGAAACCCGCTTGGGCGGGAATGCACGAATGTATAGCGTTGGGAGCGGCAGACGACTGGAACGCTGCCGCTCTCCCCTTCTGCCAAGATGAGGAGAGTGATGAATACCAATATCAAGGACATGGGGTCGGGCGTGATGTTCCTGGTGATCGGCCTCGCCTTCACCTGGAACACCTGGCGGCACCTGCCACTCACCACCGATGGAGCCATCGGCCCCGGGTCGTTCCCGCTGGGCATCAGCCTCATCGTCACCGGCTTTGGCGTTGGCCTCATCATCAAGGCGATGCGGACCGCACCCGAGGGACTGACCCCAATCTCCTGGCGGGGCCTCACGCTGATCGTCCTTTCGGTGCTGGTTTTCGCCCTCTTCATCGAGCGGCTCGGTGTCCTGCCGGCGCTTCTTGCCTCGACATTCCTTGCCGCCATCGCGCCCAGCGATTCCAACTGGAAGACGGCGGTCATTGTCACGGTAGCGCTGACCGCCTTCTGCATCGGCGTCTTCATCTATGCGCTCGGCCTGCCCTATCCGGTCATCGGCCCGTGGCTGCGGCTTACCTGAGGAGCACCGATTTATGGATATCCTGCACAATCTGATCCTCGGTTTCAGCACCGCGCTTACACCGGAAAACCTGTTCTACTGCTTTGCCGGCGTGCTGCTCGGGACCTTCATCGGTGTCCTGCCTGGCCTCGGGCCGACAGCCACGATCGCCATGCTGCTCCCCATCACCTATTACCTGTCGCCGACGGCCTCGCTCATCATGCTGGCGGGCATCTACTACGGTTCGCAATATGGCGGCTCGACCACGGCGATCCTGATGAACCTGCCGGGCGAGGTGTCGTCCTCGGTGACGGCCATTGACGGCTACCAGCTCGCCCGCAAGGGCAAGGCCGGCACCGCCCTGGCCATCGCAGCGATCGGCTCATTCATCGCCGGAACCTTTGCCACCTTCGTCATCGCGCTCGCCGCAATGCCGCTCTCCGACATCGCACTAAGCTTCGGATCGGCCGAATATTTCTCGCTGATCCTGCTCGGCATCGTCATTTCCACCACGCTCGCGCATGGCTCGATGGTGCGCGGCATGGCGATGATCCTCACCGGCATGCTCTTCGGCCTGGTCGGCACCGATCCTGAAACGGGCATGTTCCGCTTCACCTTCGGCATGATCGAGCTTTCGGATGGCGTCGAGACCGTCGCCGTGGCGTTGGGCATCTTCGGACTTTCGGAGATCCTGCGAAACCTCGAGCAGAACGCAAGCACCGGCGCGATCACCACCGCCAAGATCACCAGCCTCATGCCCAGCCGCGAGGACCTGAAGAAATCGGCAGGACCGATCATGCGCGGCTCCGTGCTGGGTGCCGTCATGGGCGTGCTGCCGGGCGGCGGCTCGATCCTCTCCGCCTTCTCCTCCTATGCGCTGGAGAAAAAACTGTCGCGCCATCCGGAGCAATTCGGCCATGGCGCGATCGAGGGTGTGGCAGCACCGGAATCGGCCAACAATGCGGGAGCACAGACCTCGTTCATCCCGATGCTGACGCTCGGCATCCCGCCAAACGCGCTGATGGCGCTGATGGCCGGCGCGCTGATGATCCAGGGGATCACGCCCGGACCCAATGTCGTCTACCAGCAGCCGGAGCTCTTCTGGGGCCTCATCGCCTCCATGTGGATCGGCAATGCCATGCTGGTGATCCTCAACCTGCCGCTTGTGGGCCTCTGGGTGAGCCTCCTGAAGATCCCCTACAGCATCATGCTGCCCGCCATTGTGGTGTTCTCCACACTTGGCGTCTACACCGTCAACAACAGCGGCTTCGACCTCTATACGCTGCTGTTCTTCGGCTTGGCAGGCTACCTCTTCCGCCGGTTCGACTGCGAGGTCGCGCCCTTCCTGATCGGCTTCGTGCTGAGCGGATTGCTGGAGACGCACTTCCGCCGCGCCCTCTCCTTCTCCAGCGGCAACCTCGACACCTTCATCACGCACCCGATCAGCGCGGGTATTCTGGCGGTCGCCGCACTGGTGATCCTGTTGGTGGCGATGCCTTCCGTGCGCAAGACGCGAGAAGTCGCTTTCGCGGATTCCGAGGATTAGCCAAAGAGGCTAACCAGTTCATTGGATACAAAAAAACCCGGTCATCGCAGGATGGCCGGGGTTTATATTTTAGTTGAAGTTCTGCTTCAGGCAGTGAGCACTTCCTGCACGGGCGAGTTGCGGCGGCGGGGCAGCGTGTCGATCGACTGGCCCATGAACGGCAGGTCGTTTGCCAGCACATCAGGTGAAAGTTCCTGGTGGTTGCGGCAGCCCAGATGCGCGAGCGTAAGCTCATATTCGCGCTTCAGGAGGTTGAGCGCCCGTTCCGCACCAGCCTGTCCGCCGGCGGCACAGCCAAACAGCGCGGCACGGCCGACCAGCACGGCATCCGCGCCCAGCGCGTAAGCCTTGATTATGTCACTGCCACGGCGGATGCCGCTATCGAGGACGACGGCGACCTTGCCGCCGACTTCGCTGACGACGGAGGGCAGAACGTCGATCGGAGCCGGAGCCATGTCGACATTGCGCGCGCCGTGGTTCGAGATCACCACCGCGTCCGCGCCGACGGAGGCGGCGCGGCGTGCATCGTCCGGCCGCATGAGGCCCTTGACGATGAGCTTGCCCTTCCAGCGGTCGCGCAGTTTCGCGATATCATCCCAGGTGATCTTGCTGTCCGTGCCGCGCAGCACTGCGCCATGCACATTTCGCGCGATCGGCGGCATGTTGGCCTGCCGCGGCATGCCGGAGCTTGTGTAGTAGCGCATGAGAACGTTCATGAACCAGCCCGGCTTCAGCAGGATGTCACGCACGGTCGGATAGCTCGGCTTGAAGGGGTTGCCGTAGCCGTTGCGCAGGTTGAACTCGCGGTTGACGCCAAGGTTCACGTCCACCGTGACCACCAGCGCCTCGGAGCCAGCCTGAGCGGCACGTTCGACGAGATCATAGGTGAGCTGGCGATCTTCCCAGACGTAGATCTGGAACCAGAGTCGCCCGCCCGCTTCATCAGCGATCTTTTCCAGCCCCGTGGTGGAGCTGATGGCCAGTGTGAACGGAATGCCGAACTTTGCTGCAGCCTTCGCCAGCTCCAGCTCGCCTTCGTACCAGCAGAGACCGGCCGCACCGGTCGGCGCAATGGCCATTGGCAGCGTCGCCCGGCTTCCCAGGAGATCCGCGCCGAGATCGCGGCCCGAGACATCCACCAGTGCCTTTTGCCGAAGCTTGATGCGGCGGAAGGCCTCGATGTTGTGGGCAAGCCCCACCTCATCCTCCGCTCCCCGGTCGACAAATTCGAAGATCCATTTGGGGAGCCGGCGCTTTGCCTCCAGCCGAAGGTCTTCAATGTTGTAGCAACGGTCGACTGATGTCATCCAGGTCTCTCCCCCTTGAAATTGATGTCGCATCTCCTGGCGGCCCTGAGCTTATCGAAGCACGCGGCTCCGCATGCGCAGGCCCCCACCTCCCCGTGGCAAGCTCACCACAAGGAATGGGGCAAGCGCAAGCCCGCCACCCATGTTCAGCAGCCTTGTCTCAGACGGCGAGCGCCATGCGTGAGACATCGCGGCTCGTCGGAAGCATTCCCGATCCACCGTCGCGCATGAAGCGGATGACGGACTCGATCTTCGCCACGGTTTCCTTGAGCGGTTGGATCACGCGCTCGTCGACATCGGCCGGCGCGACGGCGGTGATGAAAAAGCTTACAGTCATCGAGGCGAGCACCATGTCGCCATGGCGGATAGGCACGGCCACGGTAATGTTGCGCTTCGGCTCCGTACGCGGCGAGCGCAACGCGTAGCCCTTCTTGCGAACATTGGCGAGCAGTGCACGGTGCTGCGCTTCCTGGTCGGAACCAAAGGCACTGTTCTTCTCGCGGATGCGCTGGAACAGAAGCTCGCGCTCTTCCTCGGGGCAAAACGCCATGTAGGCCCGCCCCATGGCGGAGGTGATCAGGTTCGGCCGGTTGTGCAGCAACGTGTTGGCGTGCACCCAGGGGCTGATCGTGCCCGTCCAGAAATGCACGGCGATGGCATCGCCGTCGAGCATGCCGATGCCCACCGGCCACTTGATGCTGTTGGTCAGTTCGATGGCGAAGGGACGCGAGGCCTCGATCACCTCGGCAATGCCTTCATAGCCCGCGTGAAGATCCTTCACGCGATGGGTGACCCGATAGCCGCCGCACATGTTGTCGCGCGCCACGTAGCCATCGGCGATCAGCGTATCGAGCATGCGCACGATCGTCGGTTTCGGCAGTCCGGTGACTGCATGGAGGTCGCCGACAGTGCCGATGCGCAGGCGGTTCAGGGTTCGCAGGATTTCCAGCGCCCGGCGCACCGATTCCACCGGCGGATAGGAAGCCTTGATGGAGTCTGTCATGCCGCGGCGCGAATTGGCTCTACAGCTCCCTCCTTCATCCTGACCGGGCGAATAGCGATGGCTGGTCTGGTTGGTTTCGCCCGCGTACGCATCTTCGTCGGCAACAGTGTCCGTTCCATACGAATTCATATCCATGACGATCCTCCCGCGCGGCCTCCGTGCGGTGCTTGTGCAAACCCGCCAGGTCGCGACAGTCTCTCTTCCCAAGACACCCGTCCGGACGGTCCTCCACCGTCCACAGCATCAACCTTTGCAAAGTCTTGACGCGCCCCGAGGATGCGCGCTGGAGAGCTTTGGGGGCAATGCCGCGTCTCATCTGTTTCACTGGGCGAAAACATTGGGGGCGGCAATTCACCGTCGAGCATGCTCATTTCGGATGCTGAAACGCACCCGCGTCACACAAGAAGGCGCCCTGCCGGCGGTGCTACCAGTGTGGCTGAGGGGCTTACAGCGCGAGGAATATTGCCGTGAAGATCACCGGTTTCAAACAGCTGCACGCGGATTTTGGCTGGCGGACGGTCTCGTTCCTCAAGGTGGAGACTGACGAGGGCCTGGTCGGCTGGACCGAGTACTATGAGGGTGCCGGCAACATCGGGCTCAATGCGCTTGTCGCCGCCCATATGGAAGCGCTCGTCGGCTCTGACCCGACGCAGGTCGAGATTATCCTGATCAGGCTCCAGAGCAAGACGCTGCAGGCGCCGGGCGGCATCAACCAGCAGGCGATCGGAGCGATCAACAATGCCCTGCTCGACATCAAGGCGAAGTCGATGGATCTGCCGGTCCATGCGCTCTTTGGCGGCGCCATTCGCGACCGCATCCCCTGCTACTGGTCGCATTTTGCGAGCTACCGGGTGCGCTATCCGCAGTTCGTGGGCGAGGAAGCACCGAAGACGCTCGATGATCTTTCGAGGCTCGCCGAAGAAGCCGCTGCCCGAGGCTTCGTCGCGGTCAAGACCACGGCGCTGCTGCCAACGGACGGCGGGTTTACCAACTACCGGCCGACGACCGGCGAAAGCAGCGGCTTCCCCGCCCTTAACCTCGAGCCGCGCCACGTGCGCAGCATCGTTCAGGTCATGCAGGCGCTGAAGGACGGCGCGGGGCCCGACGTGGGCGTGGCGCTCGACTGCAACCTCTTCTTCAAGCCGGAAGGATTCCGCCAGCTCGCCTATGCGCTGGAGCCGATCGGGCTCTTCTGGCTGGAGATCGACAACCACGATCCCGAAGCACTTGCCTTCATCCGCGAGTCGACACGGGTTCCGATCGCTTCGCTGGAGCACCTCTACGGACGGCGCGAGTACAAGCCCTTTCTCGACAGGAAGGCCGTAGACGTCGCCATCATCGACCCGATCTGGAACGGGTTCTCGGAGTCCGTCCGCATCGCTAACTTCGCTGACGTCTATGAGCTCAACGTCGCGCCACACAACTACTACGGTTATCTTTCGGATTTCATCAGCGCTAATCTCGCTGCCGTCGTGCCCAACCTGCGGGTAATGGAAACGGACATCGACAGCGCCGCCTGGCGCCACGAATTCTATACCCACGCGCCCGAGTTCGAGAACGGCTGCATGATCGTACCCAACCGCCCCGGCTGGGGAACGGATATCAATGAAGAGGCAGTGTTGAAGCGGACATCCAAGGTCGGAAAGGCAGTGGCGGGGAGATGAGGTTCCGCGCCAAGCCCCTCATGCAGAGCTTGTCGAAGCACGAGGGTTCCAGAGCGTACGGATAGCGAAAGGCTCTACAGATCACCCGTCGCCGTAATCACGTTCCCGAACATCGTCTGCAGTTTCTCGATCACGTCGGGCGGGAGCGGGCTGCCCTTGATGGCGGCGATGTTCTGTTCCAGATGCTGGAACTTGCCGGTGCCCGTCATCACCACGCTGATGCCGGGCGTATGGCGGCAGAAGCGATAGGCGGCTTCCGTCAGGCTTCCCGCAACGCCGCCACGGATGAGCAGTGAGGACAGGTCCCCCACTTCGGCGGCAGCCTCAGCCGGGATCTCGCCCTTTTCAATGAGTTCTTGCACCAGGTTGTTCAGTGTTTCCTTTCGCGCAAGCGCGCCGCGCACGGCATACATCGCCATCACGCCTAGGTTCTTTTCCTGCGCGGCCGGCAGCACCTCACGGGCGTTCGACTGATTGACGAAGTTGAAGCCCAGCATCAGCACGTCCCACACGCCATCGGCGATGGCGCGCTTCATCGTCTCGTGTTCGAGGTCGACGCCAAAACCTTCGGTGATGCCGAGATAGCGGATCTTGCCCTGCTGCTGTAGCCGCTGCAGCTCAGGCACCAGCTCATTCAGGCAATGGTCATACTGGTTCGGCCGCACCCCGTGCATGTGAAGGATGTCGACATAGTCAGTCCTGAGGTTTTTCAGGCTCTGCTCGACGCTCCTGCGCAATTCTTCCGCGCTCGCGAATTCGAGACTGTCAAAGGGAGCCCCCTCCCTGGTGCAGCGCGCCTTGGTGGAAATCACCACCTGGTCGCGCCGGCCTTCGACGCCTTCGCCCACGGCACCTTCAGTGCCGTAGACGGAGGCCGTATCGATCATGTTGATGCCATGATCGATCGCCATGCGCACCAGCTCGGCGGCCTGAGACTGGCTGGCGCCATTCTTCATGCCGAGCCGGCTGTTACCCCCTGCGCCGAGCACCGCGACGCTGACGTTGAGGCCGGTTCTGCCGAGCGTGGTCATGTCCATGAAAGAATCCTTACTTTGATGGCATGGGATAGTCGTCTGCGTTGAGAATCCATCCCTGTTTCTGGGAAAAGTCCAGACGCGGCGGCGAGAAAATGTCGACCAGCTGATTGACGCCCTCGCCTTCCGCCCTTGTCGTATGGATCGCCGGCGGCGGGATGATGCAGACGGACGGGGACTCGCAGAAGATGTGCTCGTCCTCACGCCACATGTCCATGTTCGTCGTCCACGGCCAGCGCAGGTGGTGCGTGAAGGTGCCGCTCAAGGCCAGCGAACATTGCTCGAAGTCGTCATGGTGGTGCGGCGAGAGCTTGTCGCGCTCGCGCGGTCCCACACGTTCGTCGAGATAGTTGATCATGAAGGTCGTGCAGCGATAGATGCGCCCGAAGCGGCCCGGCTCCTGCGGCACGTCGAGCGTGTACCACTTGAGCTTCAGTCCGCCTTCCGGCTCCGGCCATGGCTCAAAGGGCGGCACATTTGGGTGCGGCCCGCTATATTCGGCAGCGTTGGAAGCCTTGCTTGCGAGATCCTCGGACTTCGGCGTGAAGAAGCGGATCATGCGGCCGGGCGTCAGCATGCGGATCGAGCTCTTACCGGGCGGCACGAAGGCCACCGAATAGCCGGGCACGACCGTGCTGCCCTCTTCTGTGGTGATCTCCAGCGACGTCTCCGCATCCGGAATGATGATGGCATATTCATCGATCTGGGCGTCACGGGCGAAGGTGCCGCCGCTCTCGCCTTCCGTATAGACGACGACGAAATTCGCCCCGCGGGTGATCCAGGTCTTGCCGGAAGCATCCGAGATCTGCGGCTCGTCCTTGTAGAAGAGCCCGAGCTGGGCAGGGAAAAATGACTTGTGAACCCAGGTCGGCGCTTCCTTCGGCTGTCCCTGAAGGCTGGAGCGCGGGTCGCTCTTGTCATACATGTGAGCTATTCCTCCTGATTGATACTTTCAGCCCGCCCGAGGCGGCTGCTTCTTCAGACCCAAGATTTCCCTGGCCTCGCCGGCCGTGGCGATCTTGCCGCCGAGTTCGCGGACAATGCGTACGGCCTTTTCGACCAGGACGGCGTTGCTCTGGGCGAGCACGCCCTTCTCCAGGTAGATGTTGTCCTCAAGTCCGACGCGAACGTGGCCGCCGAGCAGCCATGCCTGCGCCAGCATGGGAAAGTTGAAGCGCCCGACGCCGAAGGCCGCCCAGTTGGCCTCGGCCGGCAGCAGCGATTTCATGTAGAGCAGGGTCTCGGGCGTCGCGATCGCGCCATAGCGCACGCCAAGCACGATCTGGAACAGGGCCGGCATGTCGATCCGCCCGTCCTGGATGAAATGGTTGGCGAGCTGGATGTCGCCTGAGTCAAAAACCTCCAGCTCCGGCAGCACGCCGGAATCGCGGATGATCTCGGCCATGATGGCAAGGTTGCGCGGCGTGTTAATGACGACCGACGAGCCCGAATACATGGTGTTGAAGTCGAGGCTGCAGATCTCCGGTCGCAACTCGCGGATATGCTCGACCCGAAGTTCCGGTCGCATGAGCGTCGTGCCGGGGGCGGCCACGCTCGGCTCATCCTCGCTGGGTATGAAGCGCTGGCCGGGACCGGTGGTGAGGTTGATGATGACATCTTCGTCGGCGGCACGCAGGCGCTCAACCACCTCACGATAGTGCTTGAGCTCCATGCTCGGACGGCCATCCGAATGACGGACGTGGATATGCACGATCGCCGCTCCGGCACGCACCGCTTCAAGGCAGGCGTTGGTTATCTCCTCCGGCGTGATCGGCAGATACGGCGTCTGCTCGGGCGTCGTGATGTTGCCTGTCACCGCGCAGGTGATGATGGTCGGATTCGGCAATGATGGCTCCTGTGCCCCTCTTGAATGAGCCTATCTGGGCGCACAGCCCCCGCTGCCGCAAACGCTTTGGCCGACCGTTTCGCGCTAAGAAATAGCCCCGCCCTTGCCCCGTTTCGTTCTGAGAAATAGCGCGCCGAAGCACTTAGCGGCCTCACGCCTGTTCCGATAAACAGGGTTGAACCTTTGTTTTTTCCCGCAGTTCAGGCCCAGCGAGGCAGCCCATGACCAACGAAGTCCGCCCGAGCTTTGCATCGTTCAAGGAGCGTCTCAACGCCCGTGAGCGGATGCTCGGCACGTTCCTGAAATTCCCGACGACGCAGGTGATCGAGATACTCGGCACCATCGGCTATGACTTCGTCGTCATCGACCAGGAGCATGCAGCCCTCGACCGTGGCATCACCGACCTGATGATTCTTGCCGCCCGTGCGGTGAACATCGCACCAATCGTCCGCGTGAACGAGTTCACGGATGCGACCATTCTTTCTGCGCTCGACAGTGGCGCGATGGGCGTCATGGTTCCGCATGTGACCTCGGTCGAAAAAGCCGAAGCGATTGCGCGTGCCTGCCGCTATCGCAACGGCAGCCGGGGTTTTGCTGGCTTCAGCCGTGCCTCGGGCTGGGGTGCGCTGGGCGCATCTCAACATATGGCCCGCCAGGATGAACAGGTCACCTGCATCGCGATGATCGAGGATCAGGACGCGGTGGAGCTCGCAGGCAACATCGCACGTGTCGAAGGCATCGATGCGCTCTTCATTGGCCGAGGGGACCTCACCGCATCCTTCGGCGATGATCCGAATGCGAAAGAACAGGTCGAGAAGATCAGCCGCCGGATCGCCGACGCTGCGCGGGAGGCCAACGTGCCGCTCCTCATGCTGCCGACCAGCAAGGCAGACCTAGCCTTCTCGAAGGAGCTGGGCGCGACCGCCATGCTGGTTTCCAGCGACCACGGCTTCATGCGCTCTGCGGCGGCAGCCGCTTTCAGCGACTATTCGGACTGATCCGTCGCGCGGATCAAGAGTTGGAGCAGACTTCGTGGATAACCAACTGCAAAGCGCCAGGAAGATCGCGGATGAATTCCTCACGCGCCGGCACCGCCTCCTGATCGGAGGCGAGTGGGTCGGGGCAACGTCGGGGAAGACCTTCCCCACGCATGACCCCGCCACCGGCCGGACGATCGCGGAAGTGGCGGAAGGAAGTTCCGAGGACATCGACCGCGCGGTCGCTGCTGCCCGCACCGCTTTCGACGAGAACCGCTGGATGAGCATTGCGCCCACGAAGCGGGCTGCAATCATGGACCGGGTGGCCGTCCTTCTTGAAACCAATGCCGACGAGCTTGCCGTGATCGAGACGCTCGACAACGGCAAGCCGTTGAAGGCCGCCAAGGACGACGTCCTGCGCTGTGCAGAGAAATTCCGCTATTGCGCGGGCTGGATCACCAAGCTTGAAGGCAAGAGCTTCGACGCGGTTCTGCCGGCGGGCTGGCACGGTTATTCCGTGCGCGAGCCGGTGGGCGTGGCCGGCCTCATCGTGCCGTGGAACTTCCCGATCTCGATGGCGGTGAACAAGGTGGCGCCGGCACTCGCCGCAGGCTGCACGATGGTGCTGAAGCCTGCGGAACAGACGCCGCTCACCGCCCTTCGGCTTGGCGAACTGCTGCTGGAAGCGGGCGTTCCTGCCGGTGTCGTCAACATCGTCACCGGTTATGGTGCGGAGGCAGGCGCCGCTCTTGCCAATCACCCGGATGTCGACAAGCTCTCCTTCACCGGGTCGACCGTTGTCGGCAAGGCGATCGTGCAGGCCTCGACCGGCAACCTCAAGCGCGTTTCGCTGGAGCTCGGCGGTAAGTCGCCGGTCATCGTCTTTGCCGATGCGGACCTGAAGCAGGCGATCACAGGCATCGCCCAGTTTGTCTTCGGCAATACAGGCCAGAACTGCGGGGCCGGAACCCGGCTCTATGTCGACCACCGCGTCTATGACCAGGTGCTGGCCGGTGTCTGCGCGATTGCGGAGAAGCTGGTGGTTGGCTCTGGCCTCGACGCGAGAACGGACCTCGGCCCCATCATCTCGCAAAGGCAGCTGCAGCGCGTCATGGGCTATATCGACGGCGCCTCATCCGCCGGTGCCCGTGTGCAGACAGGCGGTCGGCAGATCGACAGCGAAGGCTATTTCGTTGAACCGACCGTGCTGACGGGGACTTCGCCCGACATGGCTGTCTGGCGCGAGGAGATCTTCGGACCGGTACTCTGCGCGCGCAGTTTTCAGGAAGACGAGCTCGACGCCGTTATCGCCGACGCCAACAACAGCACCTACGGGCTTGGCGCCTATGTGTGGACGACGAACCTTCGCTTCGCCCACACCACCGCGAGCAGGCTCAAGGCAGGCTTTGTCCGGGTGAACGGCGGTTCGCATTTCAACGTGATGCCGTTCGGCGGCTACAAGCAATCCGGCTGGGGACGCGAAAGTGGGCGTGAGGGGATCGAGCTCTTCACCGAGCACAAGTCAGTTATCATGGGACTGTAGAAAAGGGCGGTCAGCGCCGCCCTAAAAGCTTTTCATTTCAAGCGGCTGCAAAAGTTATTTCCCGGACCGGATCATGTCCGCAGCCTTTTCCGCGATCATCAGCGTCGGCGCATTCGTGTTGCCGCTGGTAAGGTCCGGCATGACGGACGCATCAACGACGCGTAGCCGATCGACACCGCGCACACGCAAGCTGGCATCGACCACCGAATCTGCGTCACTGCCCATCCTGCACGTGCCGACGGGATGATGCGCGGTGCTGACATATTGCTCCAGGTAGCGGTCAAGCGCCTCGTCTGTAACGGCGCTGTCACCCGGCAGGATCTCCGCACCGCGTGATTTTTCGAAGGCCTTGTCCGCCAGGATCCTGCGGCCGAGACGGATGGCGCCACGCAGCAGGCGGCGGTCGTTCTCACTGCCTAGAAAGTTTGGCACGATCCGCACGGAAGCCGCCGGATCGGGCGACTTGAGCGTCACCGACCCACGGCTTTGCGGATGCAGGAGAATGATGCTGCAGCCGAAGCGGTTGGGGCCCTGGGCCGCAATCAGCGGGAACCACGGGCGCGCCAGCCGCGAGATCGGCCGGAAGAGATACTGCACTTCCGGCACGGGGCTTTCCGGATCGAGATGCACGAAGCCGAGCCCGCTTGAAGGCACGTTGGTCGCCGAGCCCTTTCCCGCGAGATAGGCGGCAAGGCCATTGAGGATCGCCCGATCCCAGCGGGAGGCGCGCATGAAGGGGCCCTCGTCCAGCCGGTCATATTCGAGCAGCACCACCGGATGGTCCTGCAGGTTGCGGCCAACAGCGGGCAGATCAAGCAGCGGCGCGATCCCGTGTGCCGCAAGTTCAACCGCCGGGCCGATGCCGTTAAGCATCAGGAGCTGCGGAGAATTGTAAGCTCCGCCGGCAAGGATCACCTCGCGGCGCGCGCGGACGGTGTGCAGATTTCCGCCCCTGCGGTAGATCAGTCCCGTCGCCCGGCCTTCCTCGATCGTCAGCCTTTCAACCAGCGCGCCGGATTCGAGCTTCAGGTTCGGACGCTTGAGCGAGGGTTTCAGATAGGCGACAGCCGCACTTGCACGGCGTCCGCCGCGCAACGTCTGCTGGAGCGGCGCGAAGCCTCTCATATCCCCGCGATTGTAGTCCGGATTGCGCGGCAGGCCGTAGGCAGGCAGCGCCTCGGCGAAGGCAGCGTTGAGCGGATCCTGATAGGCGTTCTCGCGCACGTCTAGTGGCCCATCCGCCCCCCGGCATTCCGCGCGCTCACCTGCCCAGTTTTCGAGCTTGCGGAAATAGGGAAGCACGTCCTCATAGCTCCAACCGGTCGCGCCATTACGGGCCCAACGGTCGAAATCCTCGCGGTGCCCGCGCACGAAGACCATGCCGTTTATGGAGGATGTGCCCCCCAGCACCTTGCCGCGCGGCAGCGCGACCACACGGCCACCGAGATTTGGCTCAGGCTCGGAGTTGTAGCCCCAGTCGAAATAGCGCTTCTGGTTTATGCGACCGAAACCGAGCGGCACATGAATGAGGATGCTGCGGTCAGCCTTACCTGCCTCCAGCACCAGAACGCTCGTGTTCGGATCTTCCGTGAGACGGGCGGCAAGCACCGATCCAGCCGTGCCGGCACCGACGATGATGTAGTCGAATTCCATGAAAGCCTCTGTCCGCCCCATGCGTCGCATGCTCCTGTGATTGCACCAGAAGGGGTGCCGCCGTGACCATTTTCCCGCGCCATTTCGGGTCGCGAAATTGCATCTGATCCAGCTACGCAGCCGCCCGCCACAACCCTAGAACCGGGTGAAGTTTGAATGGCGAGGTGCCCATGACGGGAAAGCAGGACCAGGTGAAGGATGCGGTGCACCGCGTCGTCTACCGCAACGAAGAAGCCTTCAGCAGCCATCCTTTCCTTGGCGGCCTGTGGCGCGTTGTGAATGGCGATCTGGTGCTCGCCTTCATGAAGGCGGACTGCACCTATGTCTCCGGCGGCGACGTCAACCACGACAAGATCACCATGTCACGCCGGCAGATGTGCGCGATCCGCTCGGGTGACAATGGCGCGACGTGGGATAGCGAAAACCTGGTCCCGATCTTCGAGACGCCGGAGCCTGCTATCGCTGCAGAAGCTCCCCTCGATCCGGAAGAGCCCTTCGACATGGATAGCGCCGACACGATCGTCGCCATGGGTTCCTCCCCTGCCCTGCTGGTGGCAGACGCCAAACCGTGGATGCGCATTTCGACCGATGGCGGGCGCTCCTGGCGCAGGCCTTTCAAGCTCCCGATGAACCACTTTGCCTCGCTCTCCGGCCATGGCTCCTTCGTCAGACGGCAGGACGGCATGTGGCTTGCCGCACTCAGTGCGGCGTCAAGCGACGGTTGGCGTCGCCGGGCCCTGCTCTACGGGAGCCGGGACGGAGCGGACTGGAATTTTCTCTCGTGGATCACGCCGCCTGTCTTCGATGATGAGATGGACGCGCCGCACACGGGCACGCCGCGCTTCTGGGCGCACCGCTACTTCTACCCGCGCCCCATCTGTCTGCGCGACGGCCGCATCCTGGTCAGTGTGCGCTCCCAGCGCGACCCGACCGGGGCATTGTGGACGGAAATCTTTGAGAGCCAGGATCACGGACGCACCTTTCATTTTCTCTCCCGCGTCAATGACTGGGGCGCGCCCGGGGACCTTCTTGAGCTTGCCGACGGCAGGATCGTCTGCGTCTACGGCTATCGCCTGAAGCCCTATGGTATCCGCGGTCGCGTGAGCAGCGACGGAGGCCGCACGTGGGACGACGAGTTCATCCTGCGCGACGATGGCGGCAGCTGGGACCTCGGCTATCCGCGCGTTCTCGAGCTCGAGCCCAACCGGCTTCTGGCCGTCTACTACATGAACCGCGCGGACGATCCGGTGCAGGCGAATGGCGGCGTTCGCCATATCGCGGCAACCGAATTCTCGCTTCCTTCAGACACCGCAAAGGGCTTTTCGCCGTGAGAAATTCCTCTCCGTGGCGCAGGCGCATCAGCGCGGGCTGCCCTAAGACGCAAGGAAAGAACGTGACAGACGATCTCACATCCAACCATTCCAGGAGTGGCAATTGTTGACCAAGACAGATCAAGACGACCGCCTGAACATT
The DNA here is from genome assembly GCF_014641695.1 of Nitratireductor aestuarii. Lineage (GTDB taxonomy): Bacteria > Pseudomonadota > Alphaproteobacteria > Rhizobiales > Rhizobiaceae > Chelativorans > Chelativorans aestuarii. The sequence continues at coordinate 95,355 of NZ_BMIF01000005.1, forward strand.
GCCCGCGAGCTGGAGCTTCAGCTGGCCGACTTCTGGCACGACGTGGACACGAACTGGGGGCGTACCGCCGCCGATTTCTACACGGAGGATGGGGTGTTCGAGGCGAGCGGCGCGACCTATCGCGGCCGCGAGAAGATCCGTGAGTTCTATGCCTACCGCATCGGCCGTGGCCCGCGCATCGCCGCGCACACGTTCTCCAATTTCCGCGCAGAGGTGATCTCCGCGACCGAAGCAAAGACCACCTGGTACCTGTTGCTCTACGCCCATGACGGCGAACCGGTGCTGCCTTCTGCGCCGCCGATCCTGATCGCACTCGCCTCTGACCATTGCGTGCGCGATGACGACGGCAAGTGGCGCTACAAGCACCGCAAGTTCGAGGCCTGGTTCAAGGGCGGCGTGGAAACGACAACCCTGAAAACCTAGACCACTAGCCCAGGCAGGGTGTTACGCATGAGCTCGACCGCCTCGCTCTCGATGCGGTCGAGAAGTTCTCTCACGGTCGGGATATCATCGATCAGGCCCTGTGCCTGGCTAGCCCAGAAGATGCCCTGGCTGAGATCGCCGGACCTCAGCAACTCGCGTCCCTTGGCGCCCTTCACAAGGTCCGCCACATCGCCGAATTGCACGTCCGGGCTCTTCAGGCGGATGGCGACCTCGTCGGAGACAGCACTCTTGCCGACGCGAGCGGTGTTCCTGAACTGCCGGAAGATGAGGTGCGTGCCGCGCTCGTCGTTAGCAAGGTAGGCCCGCTTCACATTCTCATGGATCGGCGCTTCGACAGTCGCGCAGAAACGCGTTCCCATGTTGATGCCATGAGCGCCGAGTGCAAGGGCCGCCACGAGCCCACGGCCATCGGCGATGCCACCCGAGGCGATGATCGGGATCTTCACCTTGTTGGCAGCCGCCGGAATGAGCACGAGGCCACCAATGTCGTCCTCACCCGGATGACCCGCGCATTCAAAACCATCGATCGAAATGGCGTCGACGCCCTTGCGCTCCGCCGAAAGAGCGTGGCGCACCGACGTGCACTTGTGGATGATCCGGATACCCGCTGCCTTGAAGATCTCCCAGATTTCCGCAACAGCCGATGTGCCAGCAGTCTCGACGATCTTCATGCCGCTGTCGACAATCGCCTCAGCATAGGCGCGGTAATCGGGCGAGTTGATAGTCGGGAAAACGGTGAGGTTTACGCCAAACGGCTTGTCTGTCATCGACCGGCAGCGCTCGATTTCGGCTCGTAGCGCCTCGGGCGAAGGCTGGGTCAGCGCCGTCAGGATGCCGAGCCCACCGGCGTTGGACACGGCGGAAGCAAGTTCCGCAACGCCCACGTTCTGCATGCCGCCCTGGACAATCGGGCGCTCGATCTCAAGTAGTTCCGTTATGCGCGTGCGGATCATAGTCTCTCAACCAGGTCAGAATTCTCGGCCCCCCAAGGAGCTAACCGTTCGTCACATAGGCGATGACGGCGTCGGCGATCATCTGCTTGTGGCGGCCGTAAGTTTCGGGTTCCGAAAGATCGCGATGGAAGATCGTTCCGAACGTGTAGCGGTTGGATACCCGAAAGAAGCAGAAGGCGCTGATCAGCATGTGCAGGTCGATCGCGTCCACGTCCCGGCGGAACACCCCTTCCCTGCGGCCGCGCTCGAGAATGTCTGCGATGGTGCGCACGATGGAAATGTTGAGGTTGCCGATCGCGGTTGAGCGCTTCATGTGTTCGGCGTAGTGGATATTCTCGATGCTGACGAGGCGGACAAACTCCGGGTTGCTCTCGTCATGGTCGAAGGTATTGGCAACGAGCGTTCGCAGCGCCTCCACCGGCTCCATGCCAGCGAGCTCAAGGTCAGCTTCCAGCGTGCGAATCTTGCGATAGGCCTTTTCCAGCACGGCAAGGTAGAGCCCTTCCTTGCTGCCGAAGTAGTAGTAGATCATCCGCTTGGACGTGCGCGTTTTCTCCGCGATCGCGTCTACCCGTCCGCCGGAAAGCCCGAATGCGGAAAACTCTTCCGTCGCAACGCGCAGAATGTCCTCCTTCGTGCGCTCCGGGTCATTCCTCCGGGTCTCTCGTTCGCTTGCCATTCCCACGATCTTACAACCTCCCTCGGCGAATGATCGCCGCTCGCACACAGGTCATATTGGGGTTTGCCCAAGCTTTCAATGCCAAGCTCGATTGACACGAACTAGTTCGTACATTATCGCTGAAGTCAATAATGCGTTTTGGAGGAGCGCTGCCGGCGGAGGTCAACACCATTCCAGCCGGCGTGTGGTGAGGATGCAGACTTTTCGCGCTGGCTTGATTGGCAGGGGAATTCAGGCTTCGCTGACACCGGCGATGCATGTCGCCGAAGGCCGCGCCAACGGCCTTGCCTACACCTATGACCTCCTTGACCTCGATCATCACAAGGGCGTTCCGTTGGCAGACCTCATTGCCGATGCGGAAGCGCGTGGTTTCGGCGGCCTCAACATCACGCACCCCTGCAAACAGGAAGTGATCCAGCATCTGGATTCGCTTTCGCCCGAAGCGGAAGCGCTCGGTGCGGTGAACACGGTCGTCCTGCAGGACGGCAAGCGGCATGGCAACAACACGGACTGGTGGGGCTTTGCCGAAAGCTTCCGCCGTGGCCTGCCGGATGCCGATCTCACGTCAGTTGTTCAGTTGGGGGCGGGAGGCGCGGGCGCCGCTACGGCCTTTGCAATTTTACGTTCCGGCGCCCGCAGCCTGACCATTTTCGACCCGGACCAGAACCGCGCGGCAAATCTCGCGGAAACCATGGGCAGGCATTTTCCCGATGCGACTGTGGAAGCTGGCGAAAATCTGGAGCAGACGATCGCCGGCGCAACCGGCCTCATCCACGCTACACCCACGGGCATGGAAAAATATCCCGGCCTGCCGCTGCCGGCCGAGTTCCTCCACCCTCACCTCTGGGTGGCGGAGATCGTCTATTTTCCGCTCAACACGGAATTGCTGGTAACGGCGCGCCATCGCGGCTGCCGCACGCTTGATGGAGGCGGCATGGCCGTCTTCCAGGCGGTGAAAGCCTTCGAGCTCTTCACCGGCATCGTGCCGGATGCCGGACGCGTGCAGCGTCACTTTGCTGAACTGACGCAAGGAGCGCAGCAGCCTGCTGCCGCAGGAGGGATCGCATCATGAAGACCTCCATCGCCACCGTTTCGATCAGCGGCGAGTTTCCCGAGAAGCTGCAAGCCATCGCCAAGGCGGGCTTCGACGGCGTAGAGATCTTCGAAAACGACTTCCTCGCCTATGACGAAAGCCCGCGCGACGTCGGCCGGATGGTCCGCGATTTTGGCCTGGAAATCACCTTGTTCCAGCCCTTCCGCGATTTTGAAGGCATGCCGGAGCCGCACCGCACGCGCACCTTCGACCGCGCCGAACGCAAGTTCGATGTCATGCAGGAGCTCGGCACCGATCTTGTTCTCGTCTGCTCCAACGTCTCGCCCATCTCGCTTGGCGGGATCGACCGCGCGGCCGCTGACTTCCATGAACTGGGTGAACGGGCAGCCAAGCGCGGCCTTCGCGTCGGCTACGAGGCGCTCGCCTGGGGCCGCCACATCTCCGACCACCGTGATGCCTGGAAAATTGTGCGCCGCGCCGATCATCCCAACGTCGGGCTGATCCTCGACAGCTTTCACTCGCTGGCGCGCAAGATCGACATCGGCTCCATTCGGTCGATCCCGAAGGAAAAGATCTTCATCGTCCAGCTGGCCGACGCGCCGCTGATCGACATGGATCTGCTCTACTGGAGCAGGCACTTCCGCAACATGCCGGGCGAAGGCGATCTGCCCGTCACCGACTTCGTCGCGGCAATTGCCGAGACCGGCTATGATGGCTACTTCTCGCTTGAAATCTTCAATGACCAGTTCCGTGGCGGCTCGCCAAAGGCGATCGCTGCCGACGGTCACCGCTCGCTGATCTACCTGGGTGACCAGGTGCGCCGCCGGCCGGGTGTTACCAGCCTTTCCGTACCTGCGATGCCCGAGCGTGCCGCGGTCAAGAACGTGGCCTTCGTCGAATTCGCCGTCGATGAGGCCGATGCGGATCAGCTAACCGCCATGCTGAAGACGCTGGGCTTCCGCCGCACCCAGGCCCATAGGACCAAGAAGGTCGACGTCTACCAACAGGGCGAGATCCGCATTCTGGTCAACACAGAATCTGTCGGCTTCGCAAGCTCCGCCTATGCAGTTCATGGCCCGTCGGCCTACGCAATGGCGCTTGAAGTAGAAGACGCGGATGAAGCATACCGGCGGGCACTGGCTCTCGGCGCCGAACCCTTCAGCCAGCCGGTCAATCCCGGTGAACTGGAGATCCCGGCGATCCGCGGCGTCGGCGGCGGGCTCGTCTATCTCATCGATACGAAAACGCAGCTCGGGCGGCTGTGGGAAGTGGACTTCCAGCCGGTCGAAGCCGGAGAAGACCCTGAACCCGCACATCTGACAACCATCGATCACGTTGCACAGACAGTGGCTTACGAGGAGATGCTCACATGGCTTCTCTTCTACACCTCGATCTTCGACACGCGAAAGTCGCCGATGGTCGACATCATCGATCCGGCAGGCGTCGTGCGCAGCCAGGTCATCGAGAATGCTGCAGGAAGCCTGCGCATCACGATGAACGGCGCGGAAAACCGGCGGACCCTGGCGGGCCATTTCATTGCCGAAAAGTTTGGCTCCGGCATCCAGCATATCGCATTCAACACGGACGACATCTTCGCCACAGCAGCGGCACTGCGGGCAAACGGCTTCAAGGCGCTGCCGATTTCGCCCAACTACTATGGCGACGTGGAAGCCCGTTTCGGCCTTGATCCCGAGCTGACCGAGCGGCTGCGCTCAGAAAACATCCTTTACGACCGGGATGAGGACGGCGAATACTTCCAGCTCTACAGCGGGACCTTCGCCGAAGGATTCTTCTTCGAAATCGTGCAGCGCAAGGGCTACAGGGGGTATGGCGCGGCCAACGCGATCTTCCGGATCTCGGCGCTTAAGAAACAGATCAGGCCTGAGGGGATGCCGACCGTATGAGAAGTGAACTGACAGAATTCGCGTCAACGCGCGCGCAGTCGTTGACCAAACGAACTGTTCCGTACATCGTAACTGCAGCTCGACAGGCAGGGGCGATCGTCCGGAGGAGCCAACAGCAAGTCGTGTGAACTACAGTCCAAGGAGGAGACACATCATGATGAAGATCACTCGCCGGTATATGCTCGGCGCAGCGATGGTTGCAGCAGCAGCCTTCGCCGTGCCGGCGCTCGCTCAGGACAAGCCCGTCCTGAAATTCTCGGCCGTATTCTCGGAGCAGGACATCCGCGCCGAAATGACGAAGAAGCTGGGCGAAGCCATCAGCGGCGACTTCAAGCTGGAGCCCTACTACGGCGGCAACCTGTTCAAGCAGGGCACCGAGCTCGTCGCGATCCAGCGCGGCAACCTGCAGATGGGCAACATCGCTCCGCAGGATATCTCGAAGCAGATCCCGGAATGGTCGGTGCTGACCTCCGCCTATCTCTTCCGTGACGCCGCGCACGTGACCAACTTCTTCAAGAGCGAGACGGGCGAAGAGTTCAAGAAGATGGCCGAGGACCAGCTCGGCATCAAGATCCTGGGCCCGACCTACTTCGGCGCCCGCCAGGTCGGCCTGAAGCCGAACAAGAAGATCAACACGCCTGCCGACATGGCCGGCATCAAGCTGCGCATGCCGGGCGGCGACGCTTGGCAGTTCCTGGGCGAGGCCATTGGCGCGAACCCGGTCCCGGTTGCTTACGCCGAAGTCTACACCGCGCTCCAGACCGGCGCCATCGACGGCCAGGACAACCCGCTGCCGAACGTCCAGAACATGAAGTTCTACGAAGTGATGTCGCAGATCGTGCTCACCTCGCACCTCATCGGCTATGACCTGCTCGTCGTCTCCAAGGATGTCTGGGACAAGATGACCCCGGAGCAGCAGCAGTCCTTCCAGGCAGCCGCCGACGAAGCGATGAAGTGGAGCGAAGACCAGCACATTGCCCAGGAGCAGACCCTGCTCGACGAGTTCAAGAAGGCCGGTCTCGAGATCTACGAGCCGGATCAGGAGGCTTTCCGCAAGTTCGCCCAGGAAAAGTACCTGAACTCGGAACTCGCCAAGTCCTGGCCTGAAGGTATCCTCAATAAAGTCGCAGGCATGTAATTCCCGCCTTTTGACGAACAACAAAAGACTATCGAGGCGCGCTGACTGAAAGGCGCGCCTTCCTGGGGGAGGTACAGGTGATGATCCAGAAACTGACTGCGGCCGGCGAATGGCTGAGGCGACGAGCGGAGAATATTCTCTGCCTGATGCTCTTTGCGATGTTCGTCGTCTTCATCCTGCAGATCGTCTTCCGCTACCTCCTCAATCTGTCCATCGGCTGGACGCACGAGATCAGCGTCGCCCTGTGGATCTGGATCGTGCTCTTTGGCTCGGCCTTCGTGATCCGCGAGCAGGACGAGATCCGTTTCGACCTCATCTGGGGCAGTGCCGGCAACAATACCCGCCGCGTGATGCAGATCCTCTGCGCCGCCGCGCTCATCTTCCTGTTTGGTATCTCGCTCCCCGCGATCTACGACTACGTGACCTTCATGAGGGTCGAGAAGACGGCCTATCTGAAGATCCGCTTCGACTATCTCTATTCGATCTATGTGGTGTTCGTGGTGGCCATGATCATCCGCTACATCTGGCTCGGCATCCAGGCCATCCGCGGCAAGACGCCTGAAGCATTCGATCCTACCAAGGCTGGTTCTGGCGTATGAACTTCGCAAGCCCCTTTTCCCTTTCGATCGTCATCATCACGATCCTCGCTTTCCTGGGCCTGCCGATCGGCCTTGCCATGCTCGTGGGTTCGACGCTCTACCTGTTCCTCACGGGCGCTGACATGGGCATCGTTGCCGAGCAGTTCCTGAACGGCATGTACTCCAACTACGTTATGCTGGCCGTGCCGCTCTTCATACTGGCGGCGGAGTTCATGAACGTCGGCTCGATGACCGAGCGGTTGCTCAACTTCTGCAACGTGCTGGTCGGACGCTTCCGTGGTGGTCTTGCCCAGATCAACATCCTGCAGAGCATCATCTTCGCTGGCATGTCCGGCTCCGCGATTGCGGATGCCGCTGGCAGTGGCCGCATGATGCAGAACATGATGACGGCAGGCGGGCGCTATACGCCCAGCTATGCGGCTGCGTTAACAGCCGTCACCGCCGTTGTCGGCCCAATCATCCCGCCGTCGATCCCGATGATCCTCTACGCGCTCGTCTCGGACGCATCGATCGGTTACCTCTTCATCGCCGGAATGGTTCCGGGCCTGCTGATGTCCGGCCTCCAGATGATGCAGGTGGCGATCACGGCGCGCCGCAAGAATTTTCCGGTCGAGGATCCTGTCCCGCTGCGCGAGATCCCGGGCATCACCATCCGCGCCTTCCCTGCCCTGATGATGCCGGTGGTGCTGCTCGGCTGCATCTATACGGGTATCACGACGCCGACCGAGGCAGCCGCCCTCGCCGCAGCCTATGCACTCGTCATCTCGGTGGTGCTCTACCGCAGCATCAGCCTCAAGGCTTTCTACCAGTCGCTCTACACAAGCGCGAAGTCATCGACGTCCATCGGCATGCTGATCGCAGGTGCGCTGGTCTTCAACTATGTGGTGACGATCGAGAATATTCCGGACGAAATCCGCGTGCTGCTGACGGGCATGGACCTGACGCCAACCGGTTTCCTGATCCTCGTCAACGTGATCCTGCTGCTGCTTGGCTGCGTGCTCGAAGGCACCGCGATCCTGCTCATCATCGTGCCGGTCTTCATCCCCACCGCGCAGGCGCTCGGCATCGACCTCGTCCACTTCGGCGTTGTCGTGGTGGTCAACATCATGCTGGGACTGGTGACGCCGCCTTACGGCCTGTTGCTCTTCATCATGACCAACATCTCGGGCGCTCCTGTCCGCGATATCATTCGCGACGCCCTGCCCTTCATCTTCTGGATGGTGGTCAGCCTCCTCATCATCACCTTCATTCCTGAAACCGTGCTGTGGCTGCCGCGTCTGCTCGGGTACCAAGGGTAAGGAATTTCCCCATGAAACCGATCTACATCCTCAATGGCCCGAACCTGAACCGTCTTGGCAAGCGCGAACCGGAGATCTACGGCACCACGACGCTGGCCGAAGTGGAAGCGTGGTGCCGGGAAGCTGCGGGCGAGCGGCCGGTCGAGTTCCGCCAGACCAACAGCGAGCAGCAGCTGATCGAATGGGTGCACGAAGCGATTGACGAGGGTGACGGCATCATCATCAACCCTGCGGCCTTCACCTTCACGTCACTGGCGCTGCTGGATGCGCTGAAGATGTTCCCGGGCCCTATCATCGAGTTCCACATCAGCAACATCCACCGCCGTGAACAGATCTACCATCGCTCCTACGTCTCCATGACGGCCACCACCGTCATGGCGGGACTCGGTGCGCAGGGCTATCCAATCGCCGTCCAGGCGCTGGAGTCACTTATCGCGCGCGGGGCGAGGTAAACGAAGAGCAACCTCATAGCCGGGTCAGAGCCATCAAGCGCCGCTACGAACGTGCTGCCGTACTGGCAAGAAAAACTGGATCGTTTCCGATCTTCGGAAAACCGGAAACGATCCAGATACCCTCATGGCTGGGTCAGGGGGGATACCATGAGGGCTGGGGAACTACGCAGTTGCTCTCGCCTGCTGTCGTTCAAGGTTGAATTGTCCAACGACGGCCCGCTGCCGGAACACCTCGCCAACCGCGATCAGCACCGGCTGTCCCTGGCCGATCTCGTTGCAGCAGGCTTCCAGGCCCGCAAGGTTCGTGCGGCGGATGATCTCGGTGGAACGGCCGATGTCTGCGCCAACGGCAACAGGAGTGTCGGCAGACATTCCATGCTCGATCAGGGTCGCGGAGATCGCCCCGGCGGTACGGCCGCCCATGTAAAAGACCGTGGTCGCGGAACGGTCGGCGATCGCCTTCCAGTCCACGTCCTTCGGCAGGCCGCCGTGGCGCGAGTGGCCGGTGACAAAGCGCACCGACTTTGCGCAGTCCCGATGCGTCAGCGACACGCCAAGCCTTGAGGCCATTGCCAGCCCCGCCGTCACGCCCGGCACAACGTCGTAGCCGATGCCGGCCTCTTCCAGCGCCTCAATTTCCTCGCCCGCGCGACCGAAGATCATCGGATCACCGGACTTCAGCCGCACCACGCGGAGGCCAGCCTTGGCGAGCTTCACCATCATCTCGTTGATCTCATGCTGCTTGCAGCTGGGTCTCCCCGCGCGCTTGCCAACAAGAATCCGCTTTGCCTCCCGGCGGGCGAGTTCCAGCACTTCGTCAGAAACGAGGTCGTCAAAGAGGATCACTTCGGCGGCCTGCAGCGCGCGCACTGCCTTCAGGGTCAGCAGCTCGGCATCGCCCGGGCCTGCGCCGACGAAAGTAACATGCCCCTTGTTCTCAACCGCCGATGCGGCAGCATGAAGCTCTTCCAGCGCATCCTTGCCGGGGCGAGAGATGAAGGCGCGATTGACGAATTGCTCCCAGAAGGTGCGCTGACCGGAGGCAAAGGGGACCTTCTCGGCAAGCGACTTCCGCCAGCTATGGGCGAGATCAGCCCACTCGGCTATCTGGGCGGGCAGAAGCGTTTCGATCTTGCGACGGATCGCCTGCCCCAGAACCGGTGACGCGCCAGAGGTGGAGACACCCACCACAACCGGCGAGCGGTTGACGATGGTCCCGAACTGGAACTGACAATAGTCCGGCTTGTCGATGACGTTGCAGGGCGCCCCAACTGCTGCCGCAGCCGCGGTGAAGGCAGCCGCCTCTTCCTCCTCCTCGGCGTCAGCAATGGCGATTGCAGCGTCCTTGAGATCGGCAGGCTGCCAGCGGCGCGGCGTGAGCTTGAGCGACGGCGTGCTTTCCGCAAGCGCGGCCATTTCAGTGCTCACGTCCTCCGGCTCTGCAAACACCTCCACCTTTGCGCCCGCAGCGCAGAGAAGTTCAGCCTTCCAGGTTGCCGCCGCAGTGGCGCCTGCGACCACCGCGCGCTTGTCCGTCAGCCGGAAGAACAGCGGAAGAATGCTGAGCGCACCTATGCGCGGGGTGGCGGTTTCATTCTGCAGCATGGAGAGGGATCTCATCGATGATCTTCCTGATTTCTGAGCGGCAGGAGCCGCAGTTGGTACCCGCACTCGTGGCCTGCCCGATGGCCGCAATGGTGCGGCAGCCGCCCGCAACGGAGGCGGCGATACGGTTGACGTCCACGTTGAAGCAGGAGCAGACGATGCGTCCGACCGAAGCGACCGGCACAGGCGAGCGGCCCGAAAGCAGCGCCATGCGCTCAGTGGACGAAAGCGGTTCCCCGCTAGCGAGCAACGTTTCCAGCCAGTCGCCCGGCGGCAGTTGCCCGGGCTGGGCGACAAGCAGCGCTTCGGCCAATGCCCCATCGGCGTCGAGTGCAGCGGCACGGTAAGTCAGCCCGCGCCGGTCCGTGTATTCGACGAGCTGCGAGCGCGGCGAGGCATCGAAGAGCAGGCGGCAGAGAAGGATGCCCTCGTCCGGCGTCTCCGTGCCGCTCAGCGTATAGACCCAGCCGCCGTCGGCCGGTCTGCGCGTCCAGTGAACAAAGCCGGTAGGCCGAAGCTCCCGGCGTGTGATCAGGATGCCAGCCCAGGCGACAGCCTCGCGGCTGATTTCGACCGGCACGTGCTTCAGTTCGGGCTGCCCGGAGAACGGATCGGTGATCGGCGTCGCGAGCGGTCCTACCCCGCCATTGGCGGAAAACTGGCCGTTCCAGTGCATGGGCAGGAAGGCATTACCCGGCTTCTGCGCCTCCGAGACGCTGACCCGCGCGCGGGCAAAGCCATATTGGCTTGAAACACGAGCAAGGTCGCCGTCCTTCAGTCCCAGACTGCGGGCATCTTCCGGCGCGATTTCAAGGGCCGGTTCCGGCGCATTTGACATGAGGCGCGGTACGCGGCCGGTGCGGGTCATCGTGTGCCACTGGTCGCGCAGACGACCCGTGTTGAGAGCGATCGGGCGGCTCGCATCGACATTGAGCGCAACGCCCTCCTGCCGCACGGGCACGAAGCGGGCGCGGCCGTCCTGCGTCGGGAAACGGGACCCGAGCAGCCGCCTGGAAGGCTCGCCCGCACGTGGCTGCGGCCAGAGCCGGGGCGCGAAAGTCTCATAGTCCGCGTCGCTGATCGCTTCCAAAGCGCCGATATCGAACAGCCGTTCGCCATGGTTCTCGTAGGCCGAGAGTGCCGCATGCTCGCGGAAGATGGCGGCTGGACCCTCGAAATCGAAAGCTGCGTCAAAGCCCATGCGCCTTGCCACATCGCAGATGATGCGCCAGTCGGGTCGCGCTTCGCCCGGCAGCGGCAGGAAGGAGCGCTGGCGCGACATGCGCCGTTCTGAATTCGTGACCGTGCCGCTCTTTTCGCCCCAGGTGGCCGCAGGCAGGAATACATCGGCGTAGCGCGTGGTGTCGTTGCGGGTAACGTCTGAGACAGCGACGAAATCGCATGCTTCCAGTGCAGCGCGCACCCGGCGGGCATCCGGCATGGAGACGGCGGGGTTGGTGCCCATGATCCAGAGCGCCTTGATCCGCCCTTCGCCAACTGCGCGGAACATGTCGACTGCCTTGAGGCCTGGCTTGCGGGCGATGTCCGGCGCATTCCAGAAGCGGGCGACACGGTCGATCTCGACGGGATTTTCGAAGCCCATGTGAGCGGCGAGCTGGTTCGCAAGCCCGCCCACCTCGCGTCCGCCCATGGCGTTCGGCTGGCCGGTGACGGAGAACGGACCCATGCCGGGCCTGCCGATCCGTCCTGTCGCCAGATGGCAGTTGATGATGGCGTTCACCTTGTCGGTGCCGTGGGCGGACTGGTTGACGCCCTGGCTGTAGACCGTGACCGTGTGATCCGTCGCGGCGAAGAGTTCGTAGAACAGGCGAACGTCCGCTTCAGCGAGTCCGCAGCGCTGCGCTACATCTGCTATCGAGGAACCATCTGCGGAAGCAATAGCAAGCGCTTCGGCAAACCCGGTGGTGGACGCGTCAACAAAGCTTCGGTCGACAATTCCCGCCCTTTCCAGATGCGCCAGCAGACCATTGAAGAGCAGCACGTCCATACCGGGATCGATGGCGAGATGAAGGTCGCACTCGTCTGCAGTTGCCGTCCGGCGCGGATCGATCACGACGATCTTCGTGCCCCGCTTCTCCCGCGCGGCAAGCAGGCGCTGATAGAGGATCGGATGGCACCAGGCCAGGTTGGAGCCGGTCAGCACCACAAGGTCGGCATCCTCGAAATCCTCGTAGAGGCCCGGCACGATGTCCTCACCGAACGCCCTCCGGTGCCCTGCCACCGAGGAGGCCATGCAGAGCCGCGAATTGGTGTCAATGTTGCCGGAGCCGATGAACCCCTTCATCAGCTTGTTGGCGACGTAATAGTCCTCCGTCAGCAGCTGGCCGGAGACATAGAAGGCGACGGAATCCGGACCGTGTCTGGCGATCGTCTCGGAGAAGCGCTCGGCCACGAGATCGAGTGCGGCATCCCACGAGGCTGGCTTGCCACCCATTTCCGGCGTCAGCACCCGGCCTTCAAGCCCGGTGGTGAGACCCAGCGCCGAGCCCTTGGAGCAGAGCTTGCCGAAGTTCGCCGGATGGTCCGCGTCGCCGCGCACGGTCACCTCGCCGGAGGGCGCCACGCTTGCGAGCACGCCGCAGCCAACGCCGCAATAGGGACAGGTCGTCTTCACCTCACTTCTGGGCCCAGCCTGCATGAGCCCTACTCCGCCGCCATCAGTGCAGGTTCGAGGCCGATGGAGATGCGCCCGTCGACCACCCTCACCGGAATGGTCCTGACCGAACCCTCGTCCGCGCCCTGCGCCTCGCCGGTCTCGAGCGAGAACACCCAGTTGTGCAGCGGGCATGTCACGGAAGCGCCGTGCACGATGCCCTGGCTCAAGGGCCCGCCCTTGTGCGGGCAGTGATCGTCGATGGCGAAGATCCGGTTATCTGCCGTGCGGAACACGCCGATCTTGCCTTGCGGAGTTGATACACAGCGCGCGCCGCGTGCGGGAATGTCTTCTACGGTGCCGATTTCAAACCAGTTCATCATTTCACTCCGCAGCAGGCTGGAAGGACAGGTTGGCCATGGGCCGGAACTCGTGCTTGTCCTTGCCGGACACGCGCTCCGACCATGGATCGACCTGGGCGAATTTCTGGCTGAAGACGAAGCGGTCGAAGTAGGCCTTGCGGCGCTCCACATCATCGAGCACCTGGCGGCGGATCTCGTCATGGCCGATGCGCTTCGCCCACTTGTAGATACGCTCGAGATAGCGGGCCTGTTCGCGGTACATCTGCGTGAGCGCGACGATCACCTCCAGCGCCTCATCCTCGGTCTTCACGAGACCCAGAACATCGGTGCCCTTGATGTCGAGGCCGGCGGCTCCCGCAAAATGGATCTCAAAGCCGGAGTCGACGCAGATGACCCCAATGTCCTTGCAGGTGGCCTCGGCGCAATTGCGCGGACAGCCCGATACGGCCAGCTTGAGCTTGGCAGGCGTCCACGAGCCCCACATGAACTTTTCGATGCGAATACCGAGGCCGGTCGAATCCTGCGTCCCGAAGCGGCACCAGTCGGAGCCGACGCAGGTCTTCACCGTGCGCAGGCCCTTGGCATAGGCCTGGCCGGAGACGAAGCCCGCCTTGCCGAGGTCGGCCCAGACGGCCGGCAGATCTTCCTTGCGGATGCCCAGCATGTCTATGCGCTGGCCGCCGGTGACCTTGACCGCCGGGATCTGGAACTTGTCGACCACGTCAGCGATCGCCCGAAGTTCTTGCGACGAGGTCATGCCGCCCCACATGCGCGGCACGACGGAATAGGTCCCGTCCTTCTGGATATTGGCGTGCACACGCTCGTTGATGAAGCGGGACTGGTAGTCGTCGGCATATTCATCCGGCCAGTCGCAAACGAGATAGTAATTGAGCGCCGGGCGGCACTTGGCGCAGCCGCAGGAGGTCTTCCACTCCAGTTCCTGCATGACGGCGGGAATAGTCTTCAGCCGCTTCGCCTTGATGAGGCGGCGCACGTCGTCGTGTCCGAGATCCGTGCAGCCGCAGATAGGCTGAACGGCGGCGGGGTTGTAGCTGTCGCCGAGGGTCAGCGTCATCAGCTTCTCGACGAGGCCGGTGCAGGTGCCGCAGGAGGCGGAAGCCTTGGTATGGGCCCGCACGTCATCAAGCGAGGTCAGGCCCTTGGACGTGATGGTGGAGACGATCTTGCCCTTGCAGACGCCGTTGCAGCCGCAGATTTCCGCATCATCCGCCAAGGCTGCAACGGCTGCCAAAGGGTCCGCGGAGGCGCCCCCCTGGAACGACTGGCCGAAGATGAGCGTGTCGCGCATCTCGGAAATATCGGTCTGCTTCTTCTGCAGATCGGCAAACCACGGGCCATCGGCCGTCTCGCCAAAGAGCACGGTGCCGATGACGCGATCCTCCTTCAGGATGACGCGCTTGTAGACGCCGGCACTTGCGTCGCGCAGCACGATCTCTTCGCGGTCATCGCCATCGGCAAAGTCGCCGACAGAATAGAGATCAATGCCGGTGACCTTGAGCTTGGTCGGCGTCTCGACATGGACGAATTGCTCCCCGTCCGAGCCAGCAAGCGTGGCGGCCGCAACCTTCGCCATCTGGTAGAGCGGCGCGACAAGGCCGTAGACGCGACCACCCACTTCGGCGCATTCGCCCAGAGACAGAATGTCCGGATCGGACGTGCGCATCTGGTCGTCGGTGACGATGCCGCGGTTGACGGCGAGCCCAGCCTGCTGCGCCAATCCAGCGTTCGGGCGGATGCCCACGGCCATCACCACCAGCGTTGCCGGAATGAAGGTGCCGTCATCGAGCTCTACGCCCTCAACACGCGTCTCGCCGACGATGCGCTTCGTATTCGCCCTGGTCACAACCTTGATGCCCCGGGCCTCGATCGCCTTCTGCAGGAGATAGCCCGCAGCCGGGTCAAGCTGACGTTCCATCAGCGTCGGCATGACGTGGAGCACGGTCACGTCCATGCCGCGCTCCTTGAGGCCGGCGGCGGCTTCGAGGCCGAGCAGACCGCCGCCAATGACGATGGCCTTCTGGCGCGACTGTGCGGCGATCAGCATCGCGTTGACGTCGTCGAGGTCGCGATAGCTCAGTACGCCGGGCAGATCCTTGCCGGGCACGGGAATGATGAAGGGCACGGAACCGGTGGCGATCACCAGCTTGTCATAGGGCTCAACAGCGCCATGCTCGGACGTGACGGTCTTCGCCTCGCGGTCGATCTCGACAACCTTGTGGCCCTTGTAGAGCGTGATGCCATTGGCGACGTACCAACCGTCGCCGTGGATCACGATTTCCTCGTAGCTCTTCTCGCCCGACAGGACCGGCGACAGCATGATGCGGTCGTAGTTCACGCGAGGTTCTGCGTTGAAGATACTGATCTGATAGCGGTTTGGGGCGATCTCCAGCAGATGCTCAAGCATCCTGCCGGGGGCCATGCCATTGCCGATGATGACGAGTCTCTCGGTCATTTCCAAAGTCTCCTGGGAATTCATTCTGCGGCAGCCAGCCGTGACGCGCGGGTGCCGGTGCGCTCCATGCGGCGGATTGCGAGGTGCATCCACGCGAGGCAGATCGCCACCAGCGCGAAGAGGATCATGAAGCAGCTCGACCAGATGCCGGTGAGGTCGTTCAGCGCGCCGAACACGATGGGGAGGATGAAGCCGCCAAGCCCGCCGATCATGCCGACCAGACCGCCGACCGCGCCGACGCTGCCCGGATAGTAGACAGGGATGTGCTTGAAGACGGCGGCCTTGCCGAGGCTCATGAAGAACCCGAGCACGAATGCGACGGCGATGAAGGCGACAGGCCCGATTTCCATGTGGAAGCCGATCGTTCCGTCAATCCCGCGCACGGAATAGTCGGTCGGCGGGATCGACAGGACGGCGCAGCAGATGGCGGTGACGATGAAGGTCCAGTAGAGGATCGTGCGGGCGCCGACCCGGTCCGAGAGCACACCGCCATAGGCGCGGAAGATCGATGCCGGGATGGAATAGGCCGCACCGATCATGCCTGCCGTGGCAATGTCGAAGCCGTAGACGCCGATCAGGTAGCGTGGCAGCCAGAGCGCAAGCGCCACGAAGGCGCCGAAGGCGAAGAAGTAGTAGAGCGCGAAGCGCCAGACGCGCAGGTCACGCAGCGGCGCGAATTCGGCGAGGAAGCTGCGGGGTTGGCCAGCACCGGTGCGCCTGCGCTCAACGATGACCGGGTCATCTTCCGTTGTCAGCCAGAACACAATGGCCGTCAGTGCAAGGGCGGCCGCCCAGACAAGCGCGACGGCTTCCCAGCCCCATGCCATCAGCACAAAGGGGGCGGCGAACTTGGTGATAGCGGCACCCACATTGCCGACGCCGAAGATGCCGAGCGCCATGCCCTGCCTGGAGGCCGCGTAGAAGCGCGAGACATAGGCGACGCCGACGGCGAAGGAACCGCCCGCAAGCCCGAGCCCGAGCGCTGCCACCAGCATCTGCGTGTAGGTTTCAGCGAAAGCGAGCAGGAAGGTTGCAAGCGAGGCTGCCAGCATGGTCAGCGTATAGACCAGCCGTCCGCCCAGCCTGTCGGTCCAGATGCCTAGCAGCATGCGGACGAGCGAACCCGTCAGGATCGGCATGCCCACCAGAAGTCCGAACTGCGTTTCAGTAAGGCCAAGCTCTTGCTTGATGCGCACGCCGATGATCGAGAAGATCGTCCAGACCGCAAAGCAGACGGTAAATGCGATGGTGGACATGGAGAGCGCCCGGCTGGCCGAGCCGTCGTTTGCCTGAGGGTTAAGGGCAGTTTCGGTCATTTCTGACTCCATCATCAGCCTGGAGTGAAAAACAAAAAAGTCGCCGGCCAGCCCTTGCGCGATCCGGAACTGGACCATGCATGAGACTGATCGGCGGCTTTGCCTGGGAGCGCCCGTCATTGGACGCTGAATGGGTGGGCCCTGCGTCGGGCCTACCGATATCACATGCACGAAACGTGCCAGTTTTTGGTCAGAGATTTTTCTGACGGTGATTCAGGCGCTTAACAGCGTCGCGCGATTTTTGTCTCCTGCCCGCCTGAACAGAGGCTGCGCAGAGTGCTGATCAGATTTTGTGCAGCGCATCAAAAAGTAGCAGATGCTGGGAGGCTTCAGGATGCCAGATAATCAACAATGTGATCGGGATCGAACACCTTGCCATCGAAGAAGCCATCCGGGCCAAGGACAAGGCTTGCTCCAGCGGCACCAACAGGCATGGCGGTCGTCAATGCACCTTCCACCTTCGCATTGGCGCCCGGCAGTGCAACGCCCAGAGATCGCAGACCGCGGCGGTAGAGATCCGGGCGGTAGCTGTCGCGGGCGATCAGCTCGTGTTTGGGGCTTGCTCCAACCTGTCCCCACCGCACCATCTGGCTGTAGAACCAGAGGGCGTGGCTCTGCCATGGGAAGGTTGCGCCCTTGTCGTGCGGCACGAAGAAGTCTGCGACCGCAATGATAGAGCCGTCCCCCTGCTGGATCTGCCCGGTGAGCGCCGGCATCAGCCATTCCGACGGGCAGTTGACATATTCGGCCCGTGCAAGCAGGGCCGCGAGTTCAGCGTGATTGGCGGCATCGCCGCACCATTTCGCCGCGCGGTAGAGCGCGCGCAGCAGCCGGTCGAGCGTGTCGGGATTGGCCATGGCCCAGGCTTCAGACACGCCCAGCACCTTTTCCGGGCTCGACTGCCAGATCCGCGATTTGGTCGTCACGATGTGGCCGATGCCAAGGATCGCCGCGCTCGAATTCCATGGCTCGCCGACGCAATAGCCGTCGATCCTCCCCGCTGCGAGCGCATCGCGCATCAAGGGCGGCGGGATCACGACCAGCTCCACTTCCCGGTCCGGATCGATGCCGCAGGCGGTGAGCCAGTAGCGCAGCTCGTAGTTATGGCTGGAATGGGGGTGAACCACGGCGAAGCGCAGCTTCGTCTCGTCGTTCCTGCGATCCAGCACTTTGCGCAGCGCCGTCCCCGCCGAAGCCGGGTCGAGGTCGGGCCTGGCCCCCTCCTCGCTCATCTCTGCCCAAAGCGACTTCGAGACAGTTACCGCATTGCCGCCGAGCCCCAGCGCCATCGGCGCAATGGTGCGCACGGCGAGCGGGGCGAGGCCAAGGTTGAAGGCAATCGGCATCGGCGCGAGCATATGGGCGGCAGCAAAGTGACCAACGGCCAGACGGTCGCGGATGCTCGCCCAGGAGTTTTCGCGCACGAGCACCAGCTCGATCCCCTCCTCCGCCGCGAAGCCCACTTCGCGGGCGGCGACAAGGAGCGCGCTGTCGAGGAGCGGCAGGAAGCCTACGGGTACGACGCTCACCTCGGCACTCATGTGTCACCTCCGGGCCCGAGCAGATCGGCGGCGGTGATCAGGCTCTGCGCGATCTCGGCAATCTTACGGTTCTGGTTCATCGCGGTACGGCGCAGGAGCGCATAGGCCTCCTGCTCGGAAAGGCCGCGCGACTTCATGAGCAGCCCCTTGGCGCGGTCGATCAGCTTGCGATTTTCGAGCTCGCTGCGCGCTTCCTCAAGCTCGCGCGCCATGCGCGAGAAGGCGTTGAAGCGGCTGATAGCCATGTCGAGGATAGGCTTGATGCGCTCCTTGCGCAGTCCGTCGACCACGTATGCCGACACCCCCGCCTCGATAGCAGCCTCGGTGGACGCACTATCCGTGCGGTCGACGAACATGGCGATCGGCCTTTTGACGGCGCGAGTGAGCTGGAACATGCTTTCCAGCATGTCGCGGTTGGGATTTTCTAGGTCAATGACGATGACGTCTGGTTCAATTTCGGCGATGGGCCGGGCAATCCCCGTCATGTCGTGGATGGTGGCGACCTCGCCGTGACCAGCTTCGCGCAAGCCCTCCTCGATCACCGCAGCGCGAATACGGTTCTCGTCGATGATCAGGATGCGAAGGGCGCTACGACTCATGGAGCGAATTATTTACGCGTATCAAGCCCGGATGTAATGGGAAATTGTTCCCTCCCGTGCGCCCTTCGAGGTTGTTATCGTCCGCTCAACCCGCCTGTTCGAGAATGGCTCGGGCGCGGATGCGCACCGGTTCGTCCACCATCGCGCCATCGACGCTGACAGCGCCGTCACCTGAGGCAAGGACCTTCCTCGCCCAGACAAGCTCGTCTTCCGACGGACGGAAGGCTGTCACAACCGGCTCGATCTGGGTCGGATGGATGCAGAGCTTCCCACCCATGCCAAGATCTCGGGCGTGAAGCGCATCGTCGCGAGCCTTCTCCGGGGATTTGACCTCCACCGTCACCCCATCAATGGGTGCTGCGATGCCGGCGAGGCGCGACGCCACCACCAGTTCAAAGCGCGCCGGCAGGAGGATGTCACGCTTGTGGGCGCAGCCGAGATCCGCACAGAAATCGACCGAGCCAAAGGCAAGTTGCACCACGCCTTCCGCGTCGGCAATCTGGCGCGCATTGGCGAGCCCCCGGGCGCTTTCGATGAGCGCGATGACCGGCTTCTGCACTTCGCCGGCGAAACGCTCGACCGCCAGCGCATCCTCTGCCTTGGGCAGAATGATTGCGGCGAAGGGCAGCGACCGCGCATATTCGATATCCGCGTCGTGCCAGGGCGTCTTGTCGGCATTGACGCGCAGGAGCACCAGGCGATCGGTAAAGTCCGTCGCCAGAGCCTCGCGCGCATCATTCTTGGCCTCGACAGGAACGGCATCCTCGAGATCAAGGATCACCGCATCAGCTCCGGAAGCGGCAGCCTTGGCAAAACGCTCCGGACGGTTGGCCGGAACGAACAGAAGGGTGCGCAGGGTTTCAATCGCTACCACGATGCCCGTGCCTCCATGGCGATCGGACCGCCGACGCGGGCCGTCCAGAGCACCAGGCCGTTCTCGTCTTCGCGCGCGTTAATGGTAAGCGGCTCATTGTCGAACAGCGGCGACAGGCTGCGGAACTCGAACCTGGCTGGTGCCCTGCCCTTCAGCCGCTCGGCAAAATGAATGAGGAACGTCGCCTGCATGGGCCCATGCACGACCAGCCCCGGATAGCCCTCGACGTCACGCGTATAGGGCAGATCATAGTGGATGCGGTGACCGTTGTAGGTGAGTGCCGAATAGCGGAAGAGGAGCGGCGTTGTGGGCACGATCGTCTCGCTCCACTGGCCTTCCGGCGCTGGCGTCGCAGGCTTCTTCGGCTGCTGCCCCGGCTCCGTCTTGTCGAAGTCGCGGTAGACAATGTCCTGCCGTTCGTTGATGGCAAGCTTGCCGTCGCTCTCGATGCAGTGGTCGACCGTAACAAAGCAGAGCGTTCCGGAGCGGCCTTCCTTCACCACCACATCGCGAACGGTGGAGCGGCGGCTCGCCTTGGCGCCGACATGGATCGGGCTGACGAACTCAAGTGCTCCGCCCGCCCACATGCGACGCGGCAGCGGCACCGGCGGCAGGAAACCGCCGCGCGCCGGATGGCCATCCTCGCCAAGTTCCGAGGTTTGAGCCGCAGCAGGCGCAATGCAGAAGTGGACGAGCTGCGGCGCGACATCGCCCGCATTCACCGCGCCCGGACGATTGAGCATGGCGTTGAAGCGGGTGACCAGCCCGGCGCTCGCCTCTTCCTCGCAGACCTCCTCGCGGCCGATCCACTGACGCAGATGCTCAAGATCAAGCTGCATTGCCTTCTCCTTCCGTATTTCTGGGCAAACCCGGCACCGCACCATAGTGGCGCATCTCACCGGCGAAAATGGCGCCTGGCGCAGGCATGGTGACCGCGCCGTTCGGCGTGTCTACGGTGATCCGGCGCAGGTGCGGGTGCGTGGAAAGACCCTGCATGTCATTGACGCTGGCGAAGGCCACATCCGCGCGCAGGATCGCTTCGGTCGCCTGTGCCAGACTGCGGCGCGCGAAAGCTTCTCCCACCAGTGCATCCGTCTCCGTGCGGTTCTGGACCCGGTTCAGGTTGCGGGCGAAACGCGGATCGGTAGCAAGCTCCGGTTGCTCCAGAAAATGTTTGGCCAGATTGGCCCATTCGCGGTCGCTCTGCACGGAGATCAGCACCTGAGCTCCATCCGCGCAGGTGAACACGCCGTAAGGAGCGATCGAGGGATGGGCGAGACCAACACGCTTCGGGGTCTTGCCGCCTTCGTGGTTGAGGAGTGGCACCGTCAGCCAGTCGGCCATGACGTCGAACATGGAGATGGTTATCTGCGTGCCCTTGCCCGTAATGCCGCGCTGGATCAGCGCTTCCAGAATGGCCGCATGCGCCGTGGCGCCCGTTGCGATATCGACGATCGAGATGCCGACGCGGGCTGCGCTTTCCGGACCGCCCGTGATGGAGCAAAGCCCCGACTCTGCCTGGATCAGGAGGTCATAGGCCTTGCGCTCGCGCATCGGGCCATCCTCGCCATAGCCTGTGATGGAGCAGGTGATGAGGCGCGGGAACTCCTGCTGCAGCCGCTCCGGCCCAAATCCCAGACGCGCCAGTGCGCCTGGTTTGAGGTTCTGCACCAGAACGTCCGCCGTGCCCAGCAACTCCGCGAGCATCGCCTTGTCTTCCGGCTTCGACAGGTCAGCGACGAGGCTTTCCTTGCCGCGGTTGAGCCAGACGAAATAGCTCGACTGGCCCTTGGCCACATCGTCATAGCCGCGGGCGAAATCGCCCTCCGGCCGCTCGATCTTGATAACGCGCGCGCCGGCATCGGCCAGCCGCGAGGTTGCGAAGGGGGCTGCCACCGCTTGCTCGATTGCGACGACGGTCAGCCCTTCCAGTGGAAGACGTCCCGCCATCAGAAGCTCCGTGGCAGGCCGAGAATGTGCTCGGCCACATAGGAGAGGATCAGGTTGGTCGAGATCGGCGCCACCTGGTAGAGCCGCGTCTCGCGGAACTTGCGCTCCACGTCATACTCGCAGGCAAAGCCGAAACCGCCGTGGAACTGCAGGCAGGCGTTGGCCGCTTCCCAGCTCGCCTTTGCGGCAAGGTACTTGGCCATATTGGCTTGTGCACCGCAGTCCTCGCCGGCATCATAGCGGCGGCAAGCCTCAAAGCGCATCAGGTTTGCAGCCTCGACCTCGATGAAGGCTTCGGCGATAGGGAACTGAACGCCCTGGTTCTGGCCGATCGGACGGCCGAACACGTTGCGCTCGGAGACGTATTTCGAGACGCGCTCGGTAAACCAGTAGCCGTCGCCGATGCACTCGGCCGCGATCAGCGCGCGCTCGGCATTGAGGCCGGTCAGAATATATTTGAAGCCCTTGCCCTCCTCGCCGATAAGGTTTTCTTCCGGGATCTCGAGATCCTCGAAAAAGAGCTCGTTCGTTTCGTGGTTGACCATGTTGGGGATCGGCTGGACGCTCATTCCCTTGGTCATGGCTTCCTTGATATCGACCAGGAAGATGGAGAGGCCTTCCGACTTCTTCTTCACCTCGGCGAGCGGCGTGGTGCGCGCGAGCAGGATCATCAGGTCCGAATGCTGCACCCGGCTGATCCAGACCTTCTGGCCGTTGACGACATAGCGGTCGCCCTTCTTCACGGCCGTTGTCTTGAGCTTGGTGGTGTCGGTTCCGGTGGTCGGCTCCGTCACACCCATGGACTGCAGCCTGAGGTCGCCCGAAGCGATCTTCGGCAGATATTTCCGCTTCTGCTCCTCCGAACCGTGCCGGATCAGCGTGTTCATGTTGTACATCTGACCGTGGCAGGCGCCGGAATTGCCGCCCGAACGGTTGATCTCTTCCATGATCACCGAGGCCTCTGTCAGTCCTAGCCCGGCACCGCCGTATTCCTCCGGGATCAGCGCGGCCAACCAGCCTTCCCTCGTCAAGGCTTCAACGAATTCCTCCGGGTAGGCGCGCTGCTCATCAACCTTGCGGTGATACTCATCAGGAAACTGCGCACAGAGCGCGCGTACGCCATCGCGGATGTCAGGGAAATTGTCGAATGAGGTTTTCATGAGCAGGCCTTCAGGAAACTCGATTAAAGCAAGAGAAGGCTAGCGCCGCCGATAATGCAAATATATCTTTGTGCTAAGAGCAATAACATTTTTATATGGACGCATGGACCTCCGGCAGCTTCGCTACTTTGTCGAAATCGTGGAACGCGCATCGCTGACGCGCGCGGCGGAGCGGCTGAACATTGCCCAGCCAGCCCTTTCCATTCATCTGAAAAACATGGAAGCGGAGCTTGGCACCGCGCTTCTCGTCCGCTCGCGCAACGGCCTCACCGTGACTGAAGCCGGACAGATCCTGCTCGCCCATGCGCGTCGCGTGCTCTCCGAGCAGGAGAATGTGCTGGATGAAATCCGCAACCTTGGCTCCGAGCCTATGGGACAGGTTCGGATCGGCGTGCCTGGTACGATCGGGCCGCTCATCACTGTACCTCTGATCGAGGCTGCCCAGCGGCTATATCCAAAGATCCGGGTGACCGTGTCGGAAGGGATGAGTGGCTTTGTGATCAACTGGCTGAGCGAGGGCCAGATCGATCTTGCAATTGTCTATACGGAGCCGAACGAAAAGTTGCTGCGTTCCGAGGTCATCCTGAACGAGGAAGTCTTCGCTATCTCGCAGCCCGGAAAGCTGCCGGGCGAGCACGTGGACATCGCGACCCTGGCCGAACTTCCCCTCATTGTTCCCAGTCATGGACACGGGCTGCGGATGCTGATCGACGACTATTTCGCCGAGCACGGGACCGTGCCCAGGATCGCGATGGAAATCGACTCCTTTTCCAGCATCAAGGCGCTGGTTGCGCGCGGTCACGGCGCTTCGCTACTGCCAATGCATGCGGTGGCAGACGAGCTCTCAAACGGCCAGATGGAGGCGCTGCCTGTGCGCGAAAAGCCGTTCCAGCGCAACATTCTCCTCGCCTACCAGTCAACAAGACCTATGACGCGCTGCCAGTCGGCCATCCACGGTCTCCTGCGCACCACCATGATCGAGGTCGCGCAGAGCGGTGGCTGGCCCGGTGCGAACATGATCAACGCTGCAGGCTAGTGGTCAACCGCGGTCGTCAAGGCTGAATGACGATTCCTTACCACTGTTGCCTAACTCCACTAGCGCGCGCCAACGATAGGCATAGCATCGCCCCTCTGGAGCAGTTTTGAGGAAAACTGCGAAAACAAGAACCTGGAAGGGGGATACGATGGGCAGGATCTTCACGCTGGCTTTGGCCGGCAAGGCCCTCGTGGCGGCATTGTTTCTGGGTCTGGCCCTTGGTGGTCACGCTCACGCGCAGAAGTTCGCCGACGCAAAGATGGCGAAGGCGGTACCGGTCGAGATGGACTATCTCCTCTACTTGCCGAAGGACTACGACGGCAAGGCGGGGGAAAAATTTCCGCTGGTGGTCTATCTCCATGGCGGCGGCGCATCGGATCTTGGCGGCGTGCGGCGCAATTTTCTGCCGAGCCGGGTTGATCGGGGCGAGGAGTTTCCCTTCATCATGCTCGCACCGCGCAACCCGCGCAAGCGCGAGTTCTTCCCGCAGGAATGGGTGCAGACGCTGGTCGAGGAGATCGCTGCAACCCACCGCGTGGACCGCGACCGCCTCTACCTGATCGGCTATAGCCGCGGCGCGTTCGCAGCCTTCCAGATCGTACAAAACTATCCAGGCACCTATGCGGCACTCGTGGCCGTGTCGGGAGGCGGCATTCCGCAATATCTGGATCGCGTGCGGCCCGACATGCCGGTCTGGGTTTTCCACGGCACGGACGACAGCACGATCAAGCTGATCGAGTCCGTTGCCATGGTGCAGCGGCTGAAGGACCTTGGCGGCGGGCGGGAAATCCGTTTCACCGTCTATGAGGACGCGGGCCACACCGAGACCGAGCGCCTCGCCTTCTCCGAACCGAAACTGTTCGATTGGCTTTTGAAGCAGACCCGCGCGAAACCTGAAGACCTTGCGCCAGTGGCTAAGTTGCCACTGGAGGAGGAAAAGAAAACCGCCGTGCTTCGGTAGGTCAGACAAGCGTAAAGGACGGATTGAATTCCTTCAGCGCCTCGGCGGTTGGCAGGCCTGCGCGTCCGCCGGGCTTGCTGCATTTCAGCGCCGCGACAGCGTTGGAAAAGGCAAGCGCCCGCTCGATCGGCCATGAGCGCGCGAGCGCAAGCGCAAGCGCACCATGAAATGCATCGCCCGCACCCACCGTATCCACGGCGCGGATCGCAGGCGGGACCATGTTCCGTACCTCGCCGTCGGCAAGCCAGAAAATGCCCGCTTCGCCATCCGTTACACCAATGAGCTTGTGGCCCGGACGCTCAGCGCGCTTCAGCCCTTCCGCGATCTCTTCCGTGCCGGAGAAAGTGGCAAGGCCCGGGCGGGAGAAGACGACGTGATCGGCGGCTGAGACGATGGCTTCGACGTCTTCACGCGGATGGCGCGAGATATCGGCATCGAGCACGCGGGGAATGCCTCGTTGCGCTGCTTCGGCATAGGCCTTGAGAGCGCCGTCGGGCCACGAGAGGTCGCAGAGCACCGCGCCGTGACTGCCAGCCGGATCGAACCACGACGCGTCGCGCGGCAGATCCGGATCGGCATAGGCGACGATCAGACGTTCACCATGCTGGTCTACAAGGATCACCGACGACGGAGAATGATGACCGGGGATGAGCCTAAGGTGCTGGGTTTCAACGCCCTCGCCCCTGAGTTCGTCACGCAAGGCGCGCCCTGTCGCGTCCTCTCCAAGGCGACCCGCGAAAGATACCTTGCCGCCAAGCCGGGCGATCGCAACACTTGCGGTTGCAGCCGGTCCGCCGCCCACTGCCATGCGCTCGCTGGCGTAGATTTTGACGGGGCGCGTCGGGATCTCCGGCACGCGCAAAATGATGTCCTGAATAGTGAGGCCGACGCAGAGGACCTCGCCCGCCACTTGTGCAGGAACCGCTTCAGACAAGGGCCGCACCCGTTTCGGGATGGAAGAGGTGCAGGCGGTCGGCATCGACCTGGAAAGTCCGCTGGCGATCGCCGACTTGAACCGCGCCGGGCTTCGTCCGCGCCATGATCGTCTGGCTGCCGAGGTTCACCATAGCCATGGAATCCGCGCCGTGATCCTCGACCAGCACGATGTCCGAGGCAAAGCCAGCCTCCCGCGAAGCGTCTGCACCTTCCGCGAGCGAAATGTGCTCCGGACGCAGGCCGATCTCCACCCTGTCAACGTTTGTGTTGCGCAAAGCGGCGGCGCGTTCAGGCGGCAGCACGATCTGTTGCTCGGGCCCAAAGACGAGGCTCACCCTTTCGCCTTCCTGGCTGAGACTTGCCGGGAGCAGGCTCATGGGCGGCGAGCCGATGAACGTTCCCACAAAACTGTTCGCCGGACGCTCGTAGATTTCCATCGGCGTACCGATCTGCTGCACCTCGCCGTGGCGCAGCACGACGATGCGGTCGGCCATGGTCATGGCTTCTATCTGGTCGTGAGTGACGTAAACGCTGGTGGTGCCGAGCGCCATCTGCAGCTTGCGGATCTCGATGCGCATGCCGACGCGCAGCTTCGCGTCGAGGTTGGAGAGCGGCTCGTCGAAGAGGAACACGGCGGGATCACGGATAAGCGCACGGCCGAGCGCCACACGCTGGCGCTGACCGCCCGACAGCGCGCGGGGCTTGCGCTCGAGATAGTTGTCGAGCTCCAGCATTCCCGCAACTTCCCTGACACGGCGCGCGATCTCGTCGGCCGGCATGTCGCGCATCTTCAAGGCAAAACCCAGATTCTCGGCGACCGACATGTGTGGATAGAGCGCGTAGTCCTGGAAGACCATCGCCATGTCACGGTCACGCGGAGCAGTGCCATTGAGGCTGCGCCCGTCGAGCAGGATCTCGCCCGATGTGATCTCCTCAAGCCCTGCGATCATGCGCAGGAGCGTGCTTTTTCCGCAACCCGAAGGGCCCACAAGCACGATGAACTCGCCATCGGCAACCTCAAGATCGACGGCTTTCACGGCAGCAACCGTTCCGAATCTCTTCTCGACAGCGCGCAGTGTAAGACGTGCCACTTTTCCTCACTCCCGTATTGACTTCCAGCCAAACTAAAGCACACTAATTACACAGTGTAAATATCAAGGGAAGTCGATGAGCGGACGGCCGGCACCAAGAAGCAGACGAGAGACACGGGCTGTCGTGCTCGAGACGCTTTTGCGCCGTGGCGGGGCTTTTCGTCCGCATATTGCGCGCGACGCGCAGCTGACGGAAGCCAGCGTTTCCCGCATTCTTGCAGAATTGCGTAAGGAAGAGATCGTCGACGAGATTCGCCAACCCGCGCCCTATGCAGGCGGTCCGACAGCTCTTATTACATTAAGTAACAACATCTATGTTGCCGGTATCGAGCTCTCCAACAATCGCCTGTCCTTCAGCATCGGCGACGTGAGCGGCACGATCGATTACGTGGAGCGGGTGCCCGTTTCGCCGCAGCTCGACCAGGCGGAATTCGAACGGATCTTCACAGGCTGCCTTGCCACCATGGGCAAGTGGACGGCCAAGCGCGGCGTATCTGTCCGACAGGCTGCCTTCTCGCTGCCGGGCTACAGCAATGCAAACACCAACCCGATCTTCCCCTGGGACATGGAGCGGCTGCGCAGTTTCCTGTCGGACACGATGCAGGGCGTGCCGCTTTCCATCACCAATTCAGTGATCGCGCAGGCAGCCTTCCACCGCTATTCGGGCAACTCGTCCTATCCGGCGACGGGCGACCACCTCTTTCTCTTCGTGGGCCATGGCGTCGCCGGCGTGATCGTCAACGAATCCGCGACGATCGAGGCATTCTCGCCTTTCGAGCTTGGCCACATGGTTCTGGAGCGCAACGGGCTCGCCTGCCGCTGCGGCCATCATGGATGCCTCGAAGCCTACACATCGCTGCGCGCCATTTCGAAAATCGTCGGCGTATCAGAGACCGAAATCCTGCAGCGCGGCGACCGCTTTCTGGACCAGCTTGAGCTTAAGGCCGAGACGCGCGAGCAGCTGCGTGAACGCCTGTTCCTTTTGGGGCTTGGAACCGGCAATGCGCTCAACCTGCACCCGCTGCCTTCGGTCGTGATCAGTGGCTGGCCATCGCTTCTGGCGCCGGAAGACCGGCAGGCGATCATCGAAGGCATGAACGAGAGCCTGCTCGGCGGGTTCGATGCGAAGCGCATGCAGGTGTCGTTCATCGCCCCGTCCATCGGTACCGATCCGCAGGCGGCGCTGAACTATGCCGCCTATTGTTTTGTGCGCGCGGGAGGGCTCGACACAAGAGCCGAAGAGCGCCACGTGGAGGAGAATGCCTGAATGAATGCACCACAGGTGGCCAGCAAGATACAAGCGGCTGAGCGGCGGACAGGTGTCCTGTTCGTGGGATCGCCGCTCTTCCCGGAAGATGCGGCGAACGAACTGGTGGCCCGCACACGCGCACTGACCGATGGTGGTCTCAAGGGCCAGCTGAAGCTTGCCGACCGGCTGGGCCGTGACCGGGCAAGCTGCGCTGCCGCCCTGCAGTCGCTCGACATCGACACGCTCGACGGGCTCGTCGTGCAGACCTCGACCTTCTGCCCGGCCGAACTCTTGAGCGAGGTGTTGTCAGCAATCGGACACCGCAGGCTGCCGATCGCCATCTGGGCGCTGGAAGAAGACAACGAGATCGTCACCAACTCGCTTTGCGGCGCGCAACTCTGGGCCTCCACGCTCTTGCGTTACGGCATTCGCTCCTCGCTCCTGATCGGCAATCCGGAAAATGGCGAAGTTGCCAGGGATCTCGCGGCCTTTGCTGCTGCAGCCCGCGCTTTCCAGAAGATCGATGGATCGCGCATGGCGCTGGTGGGCGCGCATGCGGACTGGTTCACAAATCTCGCCGTCGATCCATGGGTGCTGAAGCGGCTCCTGAACGTGACGGTAGAGCAGATTTCACTCCCGCGCTTCATCGCCACCTGCAAGGCGGACGAAGTTGCGGAGAGGAAGGCAGCCGAACGCTGGGCGGAAGCAAGCTTCGACGGCGGTGACGCCGAGAACAGCCGACTTATCCTCGGGCGCACCTGCGCGCGGCTGGAAGCCGGGTTCAACAGCATTCAGGCCGACGCCGTCGCCATCCGCGACTGGCCGGAAATCCTCTATGCGCCGGATTTCAAGGGCACATGGGCCGCACTCGGAGAGCTGTCCGACCGCGCCGTGCCAATCGCGCCCGAAGGCGACGTCATGGGGGCGCTGACGGCGCTTGCCATCCGTGGTTTCGACGCGGCTTCCCTGCCCTTCCTGACCGATATTTCCGGCCTCGACAGGGCGAACAATCGCCTCGTGCTCTGGCACTATGGTGTGAGCCCCCGCCTCGCCGATGGTCCGCGGTCGCTCGATCCGGTGCTGAAACAGGAAACGTTCCCGCTGAAAGCCGGTCCGCTGACGCTGCTGCGACTTTCGATCCGTGAAGACGGGAAGCTGCGCCTGTTTGTTGCCGAGGGCGAGGTTGAGGCGGAGCACCCGAAGGCAAACCGCGCGGCGGGTTTCTTCCGTGCGGCGAAATCGGGCGCCGAAGCACTCGTGCGTGGCTTTGTCGAAGCGGGCTATGAGCATCACGTGACCGCCGTCTACGGCCATTGGGCAGACGCCGCCCTTCATCTCGCACGCCAGATCGGCGCGGAGGTGGACCGTGCCTAACCAATCTGGCTTTACTGATCTGCTGCCTCTGAAAGCCGCCTACCGCCCTGCCCTTGTCGGCTGGCGCGCGAATGGCGGCTCATGGACGACTGCCTCCTTTGGCGAACAGACCGACGTCGACGTGCAGGTGACTGCACTGGAGAACGGGCGCAGTGTCCGTATCAGTGCAGTTCGCAGGGATGCAGCGGCGATCGAGATCGCCATTCCGGTTTCCGGCGATTTTCAGGTCTTCGGCGGCGGCGAAAGGTTCGAGACGCTCGACCTGCGCGGCCAGTCGGTGCGCTACTATCTGGAAAACTTCGGGCTTGGAAACGGCACCTACCTGCCAAGCCCATGGCTCGCGACAACGCTGGGCTATGGCGTGTTCCTGCCTGACGAAGCGCCTGCGGTGTTCCACATCGCGCCATCCTTCGATCCAGGCATGCTGCGCATCCAGGTCGAGGGAGACCGGCTGGAGCTTGAAATCCATCTCGGCAACCTGGGCGAACTTTACGCTCAGCTGATCGAGCGTATCGGTGCGCCGCTGATGCCCGAAGACAGTTTCTTCGGCCTCTGGAAGGCGGGCGACTGGCGCATCGAGAATGCAAAAACCGTCGACGCGGACGTTCGCGGGTTTGAACAGATGGGCCTGCCGATGGCGGTAAAGCTCATCGACGCCTACTGGTCAGACGAAGTGCATTCCTTCGCCTTCGACGAGAAGAAATATCCGCAGGCAGCGAAGATGGTGTCCGACCTCGCCGCGCAAGGCACCGACATCTATCTCTGGCTTTGCCCCTGGGTGGTGGTGGGCACGCGCTCTTTCGCCTTCGCCAAGGAACGCGGCTATGTGATCGTCGACAAGAATGGCGAGCTTATCACTCGCCGGCCGGGCGCAAACCCCAACATCATCGCGGCCCTCATCGACTTCTCCAACCCGGAAGCGCGGGCCTGGTGGACCGAGAGCCTGCGCGGCCTGCTACGCCAGGGCATCAAGGGTTTCAAGGCGGATTTCGGCGAGCAGCTGCCTGAACATGCAGTGCTGAAATCCGGCGAAACCGGAGGGCGGGCGCACAACGCTTTCGTGCGGTATTATCTCGAAGCGACAATCGACGCATTCGACGGCAAGACGCCCGCGATCATCAGCCGTTCGGGTTCGCCACGCGTGCGCGCCCCGATTTGGAGCGGTGACCAGACCTCTGACTTCTGCCCGAAGACCGGCCTGCCATCGGCCATCCGCGCCGTGCAAAGTGCCGCCCTTTCCGGCTGGTCCTTCATCGGCAGCGACCTTGGCGGCTATTTCGGCACGCCGACGCCGCAGGTCTTCGCCCGCTGGACGCAATTCGCCTGCTTCACGCCGCTGATGATGCTGCATGGCCTCGGATGCCGCGAACCGTGGGACATGGATGAAGGATCGCTCGCGATCTACAAGCGCTATGCCGCTCTTCATCTGGCGCTGCTGCCGACCTTCCAGAAGTTCGGCAAGGTGGCAGCCGAAGGCGGACTGCCGCTGATGCGCATGATGCCGCTCGCCTTCCCTGAAATCCAATGGCGCGGCATCAACGATTGGGACCAGCAGTACATGCTGGGTGACGACCTGCTGGTCGCCCCGGCTGCCTTCTACGGCAATACCCGCGCGGTCTATCTGCCGGCAGGCGAATGGTACGACGTCTTTGCCGGCGAATGGGTAACGGGGCCGGCATGGCGCGTCCATGACATGCCGATCGAGAACATTCCGCTCTTCGTGCGAGAAGGCGGCAGGATCACTCTGGCGGCGGACGCGGAGAGCCGTGAGGCGGCCGTTCTGGTGTTTGCAAAGAACCAGGAGGATTTCAGCGCCCTTGTCTCAACAGACGAAGACGGGTGGGCCGTCCGTTGGGCAGGTCTCGTGGGGTCGGGCGGGCGCTCGAAAAATGCAGATAACGAAGCTGGGGGCGGTTCAAGGCCGGGCATTCCGGCGGAGGACTGGTTCGGACCGGAAATCGTGTGGTCCGCAGTGGATAGTGGCGGCAGGCTTAGTCCCTGACGTCTGTTCAAGCTGAGTAACGGAGGAGTCGTGAATGAACATACATCGCAAACTTATGACCGGGGCAGCAGCCCTGGCGCTCGGCCTTGGCGTCGGTTTTTCGCCGGCACTCGCCGATAACATCGTCTTCTGGATCAACTCGCCGCTCGCCTCGAGCCCGGACGCGCCGATCTATGCGGAGCTGAAGGCATTCGAGGCTGAGACCGGTCACACGGTTGAGCTGCAGCCGGTCGCGCACATGGAAATGGAGCGCAACCTCACCGTCGCCATGTCCGGCGGCGCCGGTCCGGACGTCATGGCGCTCGACATCGCCTGGGTTGCGGGTTTGGCCAACGCAGGCCTGCTCATGGACCTGACGGAGCAGACTGCTCCGCTTGCCGAAGGCTACCAGAAGGGTCCGCTCGCCAGCGGTCGCTTCGAGCAAAGGCAATACGCGCTGCCGCTCTACACCAACAACGTCGCGCTCTTCGTGAACAACAAGATGCTGGCTGACGCCGGTATCGACAAGGCGCCGACCAACTGGGAAGAGTTCCGCGAAGCAGCCATCGCCATGACGAACGCCGAGAAGGGCACCTATGGTCTCACCTTCGGCGGTAGCCGTACCGGTGCGTTCCAGCTCTACAGCTTCATCTGGCAGAACGGCGGCGAAGTCATTGATGATGAAGGCAAGGTCCGCGTTGGCGAGCCGGAATCGGTTGAGGCCGTGGAGTTCCTCTCCAGCCTCTACACCGAGCACAAGGCAATGCCGGATTCGGTTCTGACCGCCAATTCCTGGGATGAGGTCAACGCACCCTTCATCCAGGAACGCGCCGGCATGCTGGTGAGCGGCGACTGGGCGATTGCAGCACTGAAGAACGGCAATCCGAACCTCGACTGGTCGGTGCACCCGCTGCCGGTTGGCAAGCAGGCCGCTACCGTCATCGGTGGCTACAATCTCGCCGTCAACGCGAACACCTCGGTTGGCGATGCCAGCTGGCAGCTTGTTGAATGGCTTACAGGTCCGCGCAGCGTCGAGCTGATGGGCAAGTACAACCGTCTGTCGGCCGCTGCTGGCGCAGCAGCACCGGAAGCGATCGCCGCCCTGCCGGAAGAGATCAAGCCGTTCATGGAGCAGGCGGATGCGGGCCGCGCCCGTCCGGTTGTCGCCGAATGGAGCCAGATCCACTCGGAAGTCTTCGGCACCGTGTGGGATTCCGTGCTTCGCGGCCAGCCGGTTGCTGATGTGATGAGCAAGGCTGACGCCCAGACCAAGAGCATCATGGGCCAGTAAGACAATGACAAAGACACGCGCACCCGCCGGACCAAAGCTCAGGAACACCTGGTCTCAGATCTTCGAGACCGGGATGGGAGCGCGTGTCTACCCTTATCTCATGGTGTTGCCCGCCGTTCTCGTAGTGGTGGGCGTGGTGGTTTATCCGGTCATTTCCGGCATCATGACGGCCTTCTATGACGTGACGCTACGCACGCTGAATACCGGCACCGCTCAGTTCGTTGGCTTCCGCAATTTCGAGCGCGTCTTCGCCGATCCGGTCTTCGTGCAGGCGTCTACCAACACGCTCATCTGGGTGGTGCTGAACGTTGTGGCACAGCTTGGCCTCGGCCTTGCGCTTGCCTTGCTTCTTCACCGCGCCATGCCCGGGATCGGCTTCTTCCGCTCCGGCATCCTGGTGCCGTGGGTGGTGCCGAGCGTGGTTGCGGTGCTGACCTGGCGCTGGATGTATGACCCGAGCGTCGGCATTGCGAACGAAATCCTGCTGAAGCTTGGCATCCTCGACCGCTATCATCCCTGGCTGGGTGACACGGCCACATCACTCTACGCCGTGACGGTGGAGAGTATCTGGAAGGGTACGCCCTTCGTCATGCTGCTGCTGCTCGCCGCACTCCAGATGGTTCCGCGCTCGATCCTCGAAGCGGCGTCCATGGACGGGGCGTCGGGCTGGCGCAAGCTCTGGTACGTGATCCTGCCCCAGATCCGCGTTTCCTTCGCCATCGCGGCGGTTCTCACCTTCATTCTCACCGTCAACAATTTCAACGCCATCTGGCTGATGACCGAGGGCGGACCCCTGAACTCTTCGGAAATCCTGTTCACGCTGGCTTACAAGTACGGCTTCCAGCGCTTCGACCTCGGCAAGGCCTCGGCCGTCGCAACCATGCTGTTCGTCGGGCTCGTGATCGCCACGACCGTGTATCTGAAGCTCATCCAGGCAAAGGAGGGCGATTGATCATGGACACCGCTGCCATCCATCCCCGGCAACGTGAGCGTTCCGCTCCAAGGGTCGTGAAGCGCTCGTTCCAGCTGCCCAAGCCCGTGCGCACGGCGCTCGTCTACATCACGCTCTGGATCGCCTTCATATGGGCCGTCTTCCCGTTCTACTGGATGATCGCCACGTCGATCCGCCCCAAGGACGAGATCTTCCAGCGCCCGCCGAGCCTCATCCTGAACGGCGCGACGCTGCAGAACTACATCGACCTGCTGGTGGGTGCTCAGTTCTGGCGCTTTGCCATGAACAGCCTGCTGCTGACCGTCTCCGTCACGATCATCAGCGTGCTGATCTCGGTGACAGCCGGCTATGCCATGGCCCGCCACCGCTTCAAGGGCTCGGTAACGCTGCCGCTCTTCATGCTCTATGGGCAGATGTTTCCGCCGGTGCTGCTGCTGATCCCGTTCTACGTGCAGCTGCGCTTCCTCGGCTGGCTGGACAGCCTTTGGGGCCTGATCCCGGTGTACCTGAGCTACATGCTGCCGCTCTGCGTCTGGCTGATGCGCGGGTTCTTCTCGCAGGTTCCCTTCTCGCTTGAGGACGCCGCCCGCATGGATGGCTGCACCCGCTGGCAGGCGTTCTGGAAAGTCATCCTGCCAATGGCGCGTCCCGGTATCGTGGCGGTCGCAACCTGGGTGATGATCCACACCTGGAACGAGTTCCTCTACGCCAGCACCTTCATCCTGAGCGATACGAAGCGGACGCTGCCCTTGGGCCTCAGCGGCCTCATCGGCCAGTACACGACGGACTGGGGTGTGCTGATGGCTGGCGGCGTGTTGACCGCCGCACCAATCCTGCTCGTCTTCTTCATCCTGCAAAAGCAGCTGGTCTCCGGCATCGGCGGCGGCGCAGTCAAAGGTTAAGTCATGACCCGTATCAAGCGTATTCAAGCTTTCGCCCTCTCCTGCCCGACGCCGGGCGGCGCAGTCTTCGCCGTTGGCCGTTCAGCCAAGCGCGACATGGTGCTGGTGCGTATCGAGACGGAAGACGGCATTGTCGGCTATGGCGAGGCGCATCACGCGCAGACGCCAAGCACCATAGCGGCCTTCATCAATGATGCGCTCGGGCCCTCGCTGATCGGCATGGATGCCCATGAGACGGAAGCGATCTGGCACAAGGCCTACCATCATTTCATCGCCACGCACGGACCTGGTGCGGCAGCCGTGATCGGCCTTTCCGGCGTGGATCTGGCGCTCTGGGACATCAAGGGCAAGGACCTGGGCCAGCCGGTCTGGCGGCTTCTCGGCGGCAAGCGTCGTCCGATCAAGGCTTACGCCGGCGGCATCAGCCTCGGCTTCCAGCCGGTCGAAGACCTGAAGCGCGAAGTTGAAGCCTTCGCGGAGCGCGGCTACACCTTCATGAAGCTCCGGGTTGGCGACACGATGGAGAAGGACCTGGAGCGCGTCAGCGCCATCCGTGACGCCTTCCCGCATCTGACGCTCGCCGCCGACGCGGGCACGCGCTACAAGACCTCTGACCTGCACCGGATCGTTGAAGTCTGCGAAGCGGGCAAGCTTGCATGGCTCGAAGAGCCGTTTACGCCGGAGAATCTGCCGGCCTACGAGCGCCTGAAGGAGCTGACCGCAACGCCGCTTGCTGCTGGCGAAAACCACTTCACCCGTCGCGAACTGCGCGAGCTCATCTCCCGTCAAATGATCCAGTTCGTGCAGGCCGACTGCTGCAAGACCGGCGGCATTACCGAGATCCTGAAGATCGCGGCCATGGCCGACGCGTGGCACCTTCAGTTTGCGCCGCATACGAGCGCTTCGGTGCTTTCTACCGCGGCCTCCGTCCATGTACTGTCGGTGGCGCCAAACGCCTTCATCTACGAAGCCGACGTTTCCGCCATAAACGCCTTCCGCGACGACCTTGGCGCGCCGTTCGAGATTGTCGACGGCACCATCACTGCTCCTGAGACACCGGGCCTCGGCGTCGAGATCAATGAAAGCCTTATCACCAAATATCCGTTCATCCCCGGCGCATCCTACCAGTAGCGCAGATTGGCAGAGCGGAGAGAGTTTGCAATGACGTCCATTTCCGGCAAGACGACCATCGACTGGCAGGCTTTCAGCGAGGCGCTCGCTCCCGTCGAGACTTTCGACACGCCGTCGATCGTGAAGAAGCGTTCGCGCGACTTCTTCTGGTACAGCCCCATTCTCAATCGGGAGCTGGGCAAGTCCTTCGGCGATCTGGTTGCCGCGCCGCGCAGCATTGCTGAACTCGAAAAGTGCATCTCCGTAGCCTATGAGCAGAACGTGCCGACCGTCCTTCGCGGCGGTGGCACGGGGAATTATGGACAGGCTGTGCCGCTCGACGGCGGGCTCATCATCGAAATCACCGGCGTCAACGGCATCCTCGAGATCGGCGCGGACACGGTCCACGTGGAGGCTGGCTGCAAGATCAAGGCGATCAATGAAGCGCTGGCCGAACATGGCCGCGAGCTGCCGATCTACCCGTCCACCGAGGCGCTGGCGACGATCGGTGGCTTCATCGCGGGCGGCTCGGGCGGCATCGGCTCGATCACTCACGGCATGCTGCGCGATCGCAAGAACATCGATTCCATTGGCGTGCTGTCGATGGAAAACCCGCCGAAACGCCACGTCTTCACGGGCGAAGATATCAGCTCCATCCACCATGCGTGGGGGCTGAACGGCGTCATCACGGATCTCGTTCTGCGCACCATCCCTGCGCGCAACTGGATCAGCGTCATCGCCGCCTTCACGACCTATCGGGGAGCCTTTGAGGCTGGCGTTGCCGTCGGCAGCAATCGTGACTACGAACTGAAGCTGCTGACGACCGTCGACGGCAGGATTGCCTCGCTCATCCGTGATCTCGATGGGCTCAACCTCAACGGCCGCTCCCTCCTGCTCGCGATGGTGGATGACGCGGGTGCGGAGACGCTCAAGGCGTTGGTCGAGGCTCAGGGTGGCGAGGTTGTTTTTGCCGCCGATGCTGCAGGTGTAGCCGCAGCCGACCTGAAGCCGCTGACGGAATTTTCCTACAACCACACGACCTTGCAGGTGCTGAAGAACGATCGCAGCGTC
Source organism: Nitratireductor aestuarii (assembly GCF_014641695.1). Classification (GTDB taxonomy): domain Bacteria; phylum Pseudomonadota; class Alphaproteobacteria; order Rhizobiales; family Rhizobiaceae; genus Chelativorans; species Chelativorans aestuarii. Next base: position 132,324 of record NZ_BMIF01000005.1, read on the forward strand.
ACTTATCTTCAGGTGACCGTACGGCCGCCGCTCGACGGTGCGAAGATCGAAACCCTGCAGGGCGTTTTCGGCGACGAGGTGCTGATGCACCACGAGTTCGCGCTCCTGCGCGGTGAACTGGTCGCGTTCGACCTGCCCGTGGTCCGCTACACGACGGACGAGCGGATCTTCGAGCTGATGCGCATTTATGATGCGCATGGCTGCCCGACCTCCAACCCGCATGTACCCTTCGTGGAAGGCGGATCGATGAAGCCGGACTACCGCCACCTCGCGTGGAAGAAGCGGCTCGACCCGAAGGGACTGCTCAACTCCGGAAAGTCCCGCCACTGGAACGACGTAAAACACCTCTCCGCTGAAGAGATCGAGCAGCTGCCGAGCCGCACGTAAGGTAGCTTCAGGATCCTCGTTTATGAGCTCCTAAGCCAGGGTTGGCGCGAGCTACGTGTTCGGCGACGGCCTCTTCCTCGATGGTGATGCGTCGTACAACTACTTGTTTGACTGAGGAGCATAGGCCCCATGCGAGTGCGGCGGCTTGCTGGCTGATAGACGTCAGCTTATAGTCCGCCCCCACAAACGCATTTCTGCATGCCTATCGAAAGCCTGATCATGTCATCCTCCTTCCCTCCGGAGATCGAAGCGCATATCGCCGAGATACTGCCCTCCCTCATTGAAACGCGTCGCGACATCCACCGTCACCCGGAAATCGGGTTCAAGGAAGTTCGCACGGCCGAAATGGTCGCCCGGCGCCTGCGTGAGCTGGGGCTCGAGGTAACGGAAGGCATCGGTATAACCGGGGTCGTCGGCACACTGCGTGCTGGTAACAGCAACCGCGCCATCGGTTTCCGTGCAGACATGGACGCGCTTGCCATGAACGAGGCGACCGGCCTGCCGCATGCCTCCCAGATCGAAGGCATGATGCACGGCTGCGGCCATGACGGCCATACGACCATGCTGCTTGGCGCGGCCGAGGTGCTGGCGAAGAACCCGTGCTTTTCGGGCACAATCCACTTCATCTTCCAGCCTGCCGAGGAAGGGCTGGGCGGCGCACCGGCCATGATGCGCGACGGTCTGTTCGAGCGCTTCCCGGTCGATGCCGTCTACGGCCTGCACAACAAGCCGAACCTGCCCGCAAACACGTTCAACGTGACGATCGGCGCGATGCTTGCCGCTGCCGACATGTTCACGGTGGTGTTCGGCGGACAGGGCGGCCACGGCGGTTCGGGCGCCTATATGTCCGTCGATCCCACCATGGCCGCGGCACAGTTCGTCACCAACCTCCAGGCCATCATCGGTCGCAACATCTCTCCCTTCGACCAGGGCGTGATCAGCGTTGGCCACATAAATGGCGGCAGTTTCGACGCGCCGAACGTCATCCCTTCCCGCGTCGTGATCCGTGGAACGGTGCGCAGCTTCTCGCCGAAGACGCGCGACCTGCTCGAACGGCGCCTGAACGAGGTAGCCCGCGCGGCAGCCGACGCGTTCAGCACCACACTGGAAGTCACCTACGACCGGCTGTTCCCGTCGCTGCACAACCCTGAAGAATCGACCTCCAGGATCGTCGAGGCATTGCGCAAGCGCTTCGGGCACGACCGCGTGGACGACAAGATGGTGCCGGTTACGGGCGCCGAAGACTTCGCCTATATGCTCGAGCAATCCACCGGCTGCTTCTTCTTCATCGGTGCAGGCGACGGTCCGGCACTCCATTCGACGCAATATGACTTCAACGACAACCTGATTGCGGACGGTATCCGCTATTGGGTGACGATCGCGCAGGAAGAGCTTCCGGTGTGAACCAGCGCCAGCTGCTCGCGTTCAGGGCGACCGTAGTTCTGGGCTCGATCACCGCGGCTGCGAAAGAACTGAACGTTTCGCAGCCGGCGGTCAGCCGGCTCGTTTCCGATCTTGAATCCAGCCTCGGCTTCCGGCTGTTCGTAAGACAGACGGGACGCCTTGTGCCGACCCCGGAAGCGCTGGAGTTCTTCCGGGAAGTCGACATGATGTTCTACGGCATCGACCGCCTGAAGCAGGTGGGCGAGGAAATCCGCACGCTCTCGCGCGCGACCGTACGCTTCGCCACGCTGCCGATGCTGAGCTTCGAGGTCATCCCGCTTGCCGTGAACCGCTTTCGCCAGCGGTTCCCTCAGGCGCGGGTAAGGCAGGACGTGTTCAGCTCTGCGCGGGTGGTGGAGCTCGTTGCCTCCCGGCAGTTGGACCTCGGTGTCGCACAGACACAGACGCGCCGCGAGGACATCGAAGTGCTGATTTCCCACCATGCGCGCTGCGTATGCGTGATGGGGCCCGGGCATCCCCTGGCAAATGCCAGCCGGCTGACGCCGGTCGAACTGCGTGACGAACCGCTCATTGTCCTGGCTCGTCACACGGTTTCGGCGAGCTACATCACCAATGCCTTCGCCGACCATGGCATCCAGCCCCGGATTGTTGCGGAAAGCCAGCCCTCATTCGCCGCTGCATCCATGGCCGCGAAAGGATGCGGCATAGCAATTGTGGATGAACTGACGGCTCTGGCCATGAGCGACAAGGTGGCAATGGTCCCCTTCGCGCCAGAAATACCTTTCGAAATTCAGGTCATGAAACCGAAAGATATGCCATTATCGCGGGCCTCTGAAGTATTATTGTTCGAAATCGAGGCGGAGATCGGGCGTTCATTTCAGCGTGCACGGCATGCCTATAAGGATTCGGTATGACCTTTTTCAGATATTCTATTTGACGGGTGGGCACCCCGTGGCCAGAGTCCGACCGATGTTTTTGCGCCAGATGCTAGCCGTATAGGAGTTCTGTTATGACCCATAAGAAACCTGAAGGTTCCTTCGTCGCCCTGGTCACGCCAATGAACAACGACGGCAGCATCGACTATGAAGGCTTCCGCACCCTTCTCAACTGGCATCATGAGCACGGAACGTCGGCTGTGCTGATCATGGGCTCGACGGGCGAAGTCTCGATGCTGTCGCCCGATGAGCGCCGCGAGATCGTCGAGAAGACCGTGAAGATGCGCCCGGGCCAGATGCAGATGTATTATGGCTGCACCGGCAACAACACGGCCACGACGATCGCTTATGTGCAGCATGCCAAGCAGTCAGGCGCTGACGGCGCGATTGTCGCCGCTCCCGCCTATATCGGCGCGGACAACGACGCGATCACGGACTTCATGTTCGAGGTTCTCGACAGCACCGACCTCGCGATGGGCTTCTACAACAACCCGCCCCGCGTGAAGACCGACCTTCACTGGACGGATCTCCTGAAGCTCGCACGCCACGACAATATGGTCGTGCTTAAGGAATCCACCACGCGCGTCGGCCAGGTGGCGCAGGTCTGTGCGGCCAAGCCCGACATGTCGATCATGTGCTGCTGCTCGCCGAACCTGGGTCTGGTTGTGCCGACCATGTCGCTTGGCGGCCATGGCACCGCGAACATGACCGGCAACATCATCCCAGAGGAAATGGCCGTCATTTCCACGCCTTGGGTCAAGGAAGGTGCTGCCACTGCGTTCCGCGATGCGTACCTGCGCAACCTGCCGATCCTGCACTTCGTCTATTCCGCGATCAATCCGGTCGCCACGAAGACGATCATGCGTGCGCTTGGCCTGCCCTCAGGTCCGCTGCGCAAGCCGCTGCAGCCGCTTTCGCCGAGCGCCCTGGAAGTTGGCCTCAAGGCCTATCAGGAGCTGGAACTCGACCGCAAGTACGGCCTCAACATCCGTCCGGCGCTCGCCGCCGAGTAAGCAGAGCGCGTATGACATTCGCGGTCTACCAGGGTTCGGAGAAGTCAACATTATGGAACTAGGTATTCGCGGCCGCAAGGCGCTGTTGAGCGGCGCCAGCAAGGGCATGGGCAAGGCCTGCGCCCTTGAGATAGCGCGTGCCGGCGCGGAACTGACACTGGTTGCCCGCAACGAGGCGACCCTGCTCGCGGCAGCTGCCGAGATCCGGGAAGAGACCGGCGCGAAGGTCACCACCGTCGTGGCAGACATCACCACCGAGGAAGGAAGGGCGGCTGCTCTTTCGGCCTGTCCTGAGCCGGACATCCTGCTCAACAACGCAGGCGGCATGCCGCCCGGCGATTTCCGCGATTGGACGCGCGACGACTGGATCAAGGCCGTTGACCTGATGATGCTGCCGCCGATCTTCATGATGCAGGCAACTGTCGATGGCATGATGGAGCGTGGCTTCGGCCGCATCGTCAACATCGCTTCGCGCAGCGTGAAGATCGCCCATGCGGAGCTTGGCCTTTCCAATGGCGCTCGGTCCGGCCTCGTTGGCTTCACGGCAGGTCTCGCCCGTCAGACCGTTGGTCGCAACGTCACGATCAACAACCTGCTTCCCGGCATCTTCGACAGCGACGGTCAGCGCGAGCACGTGGCCAAGCTGAGCGAGAGCACGGGCCGCCCGTTCGACGAGATCTGGGCGCAGCGCGCGTCCAAGAACCCAGCCGGTCGTTATGGCAGGCCTTCAGAGATCGGCGCCTATTTCGCCTTCCTGGTCAGCGAGCACGGCGGGTTCATCACCGGCCAGAACCTGCTGATCGACGGCGGCGAGTATCCGGGGACCTATTGAGATGATTGGCGAAAGACTGCGATGAAGATAGCCATCGCCGGGTTCCAGCACGAGACGAACAGCTTTGCGGGCACGATCGCGCGGCGGTCAGACTTCGACCGGCCGGGCGGCTGGCCACCGTTCTGCACCGGCGACGAGATGCTTGCCATCATCGCTAAATCTGGAACGCCGGCGGCAGGAGCCATCGCCGCTGCGCGTGAGGCCTCCGTCGAGATTATCCCGCTCCTCTGGTGCATCGGGCTTCCTTCGGGGCCAGTGGAAGATGATGCCTTCAACGACATCGCTGATGACATCTGCCAGCGCTTCCGCGACGCGCTAGCCCAAGGGGCCGAAGCGCTGTACCTCGATCTTCACGGCGCCATGGTTACGCCCTCCTGGCCGGATGCCGAGGGTGAGTTGCTTAGAAGGCTGCGCGAAATCACCCCGCACCCCTTCCCGATCGTGGCGTCGTTCGACCTGCACGGCAATATTTCAGAGCCGATGGTGCGCGACTGCACGCTGCTCGACTGCTACCGGACCTATCCGCACACCGACCTGAAGGACACAGGCGCTCGGGTCATGCAACGGCTGATCGGCCTGCTGAAAGGCGCAGCGCAGCCGCTCCTCGCCTACCGGGCGGTTCCCTATCTCGCGTCCATCAACGACCAGTGCACCTTCGTTGAACCCACGCGCGGACTGCTGGCCGCAGGAGCTGAGCTGGAACAGGACCCCGCGATCGACTGCGTCAGCCAGTTCTTCGGCTTTCCCCTCGCGGACGTCCCGGACTCCGGCCCTTCGATCATCGTGCAGGGACGCGACCAGAAGGCCGTCGATGACGTGGCCGACCTCATGCTGGCGAAATGGCTGGAAGCTGAACCGCAGTTCGCCACCCGCCTGCTATCCGCCGAGGAGGCCGTCGCTGAAGCAATCCGCCTGGCTGCAGCCGATGGCACAGGCCCAGTGGTCATCGCCGATACCCAGGACAATCCGGGTGGCGGCGGCACCGGTAACACGACGGGCATGCTGCGCGCGCTGATCGATGGCAGCGCCAAGGGCGCGGTGATGGTCCATATCGCGGATGCAGACGCCTGCGATGCAGCTCACGAAGCCGGTGAAGGCGCCACTATCGACATCGCGATTGGCGGCAGTTCTTCTCCACAATACGGCTCCCCCGTCGAGGGACCGTGGAAGGTCATCCGACTTGGCTCCGGAGAGTTCACGGGTGTTGGCCCCATGTATCGCGGCAATCCGATCGCACTTGGACCGGTTGCGCTTCTGGAGCGCGACGGCGTCAGGGTGATCATTGCGCCGCGCAAGATGCAGGCTTCCGAACCCGGACTTCTGCTGCACCTCGGGCTCAGCCCTGAGGAACTGCCGATCCTGGTGGTAAAAAGCTCCGTTCACTTCCGTGGTGCGTACCAGGCGATGGCCCGCGCCATCATCCCCGCGCTCGCGCCGGGGGCAGTCGAAGCCGACTTGTCCCGGCTCCCCTATCGGCACGCGAAGCGTAAGCCGGCTCGCTCAGTTCTCTCATAGTCTGGAGGTCTAGAACCCATGAAAATTCGGCAGTACTCCCGCATCATTGGCCTTTGCGCCGCGCTGGCGGCCGGCACGGCACTGAGCTCGACCGCTCTTGCCGGCCCGGAAGACCAGTCCATCACGATCGGCATGGGCGAAGACTTCCCCACGCTCGACGGCTACATCAACACCGCACGCGACGGTGTTGTGATGACCATGCAGGTCTATGACAACCTGATCTACCGCAATCCGAAGACCTTCGAGTACGAGCCTCTGCTGGCCACTTCCTGGGACCGGATCGACGACCGCACGATCGAGTTCAAGCTGCGTGAAGGTGTGACCTTCCACGACGGCTCGCCGCTAACGGCAGAAGACGTGGTGTTCACGTTCAACTACTGGGCCGATCCGGCCAATGGCGCACGCGTCCAGGGTTCCGTCTCCTGGATCGAGAAGGCAGAAGCCGTCGACGACTACACGGTGCGCGTGATCTCGAAGGCACCGGCACCGGCTGCCATGGAATTCATCGCCGGCTCGCTTCCGGTCTATCCTTCCGACTACTTCCAGCAGGTTGGTCCTGAGGAATTCGGCAAGAAGCCGATCGGCGCAGGCCCCTACAAGGTTGAATCCTTCGGCGATGGCCTCGTAAAGCTGGTGGCCTACGAGGGCTACTACGAGGGCGGCGCAAAGCGCACGCCGTCCATCAAGACCGTGAACTGGCGCATCATTCCGGACACCGCGACGCGTATTGCCGAGGTGATCGGCGGCGGCCTAGACTGGGTCTGGAACGTTCCTTCCGACCAGGTTGAGCAGCTGAAGGCCGTTCCGACGCTAGAAGTGGCGCTCTCCTCGACGCTGCGCATCGCAATGGTTGCGCTCGATGCTGCCGGCCGTACCGGCGACAACCCGCTGACCGATGTTCGCGTACGCCGCGCCGTCAACCACGCCATCGACCGCGACACCATCGTTGCCAACCTCGTTGGCGGTGACGGCGAGGTCATCAATGCACCCTGCCATCCGGTCCAGTTCGGCTGCGACCAGTCTGCTGCAGTTGTGTATGACTACGATCCGGAGAAGGCAAAGGCTCTGCTCGCCGAAGCTGGCTACGCTGACGGCTTCACCGTTAAGCTCGGCAGCTACCGCGACCGCGCCCGCGCCGAAGCCGTTCAGTCCTACCTCGCCGCCGTCGGCATCAAGGCCGAACTCGAGATGCTTCAGGCTAGCCCCTCGTTCTCCGGCTGGCGCGAGGGTAAGGTCGGAATGTGGTACGGTGACTGGGGTTCGCAGTCGCTCGCCGACAGCTCCGCATCCATCGGCGCCATGTTCGACGGCTCCAGCAACGACGGTTCGCGCAACGAGACCGTGCTTGAGCTCGTGAAGGGCGGCGCATCCGTCATGGATCCGGAAGAGCGCAAAAAGAAGTATGCCGAGGCGATCAACATCATCACGGACCAGGCCTACTGGGTCCCGATGCATACGATCGTGATGGGATACGCCTACACAAACACGCTTAATTTCGAACCAACTCTTGACGAACTGCCCCGCTTCTACGACGCAAGCTGGAAGTAAGAGTCAAAATCAGACGGGCGGCGGATCAGCCGCCCGTCATACCAGAAGAAGCGCAGACCGATGCTGACCTATCTCGTGCGGCGGGCCACCATGGCGGTGGTGGTGATGATGATCGTATCCGTCATCTGCTTCGTCCTGAGCAATGTTGCCTATGACCCTGCCGTGGGTATCGCCGGCGCACAGGCAACTGACGAAGACGTTGCCCTCATCCGCAAGACATACGGTTTCGACCGGCCGCTCGTCGTCCGTTTCGTTGAATACCTGGGCAACATCGCCACCGGCGACCTTGGAACATCCTATCTTTCCAAACGCCCCGTGATCGAAATGATCCTTGAGCGCCTGCCGGTGACCGCGCTGCTCGCGGTGCTGTCGATGGCGCTTGCGCTACTCATCGCTCTGCCGCTTGGCAGTGCAGCCGCTCTGTGGCCCAACACGATCATCGACCGGTTCGTTCAACTGCTTGCGGTAGCCGGCCAGGCAATCCCCAATTTCTGGGCCGGCTTGCTGCTGATCGTCGTATTCGGCGTGCAGTTGCGCTGGCTGCCGATATCCGGGTCCACCACCTACGCGCATTTCGTCATGCCCGCGATCACGCTCGGCACCTTCGCCATGCCGCCTCTGATGCGCCTCGTGCGCGCCGGCATGATCGAGGTGCTGGCGTCCGACTATATTCGCACCGCACGGGCCATGGGCATCCGCCCGTTCCAGCTCACGTTCAAATATGCGCTGAAGAATGCGGTCCTGCCCGTCATTTCGCTTTCGGCCGTGCAGCTCGGCTTCATGCTCGGCGGCTCGATCGTGGTTGAATCGATCTTCGCGCTCAACGGCGTGGGTTACCTCGCATGGCAATCAATGACCCGTTCCGACATGCCCGTCATCCAGGCGATCGTGCTGATGATTTCCATGATCTACATCGTGCTGACGCTGCTGGCCGACCTGCTGAACGCCTATATGGATCCTCGCCTGAGGGGGAGCCGCAAATGACCTCACAAGCTTCGGTCAGCACGGTGGAAGTAGCCGAGGAGCCCATCGTCAAGCGGTTGGGCTTCTGGCAGAAAGCGCTTGCGCACCGCACCTTTGTCTTCTCCGGCATCATCCTGCTTGCCATCACTCTGGTGGCGATCTTTGCGCCCCTGATTGCGCCGTTCGATCCCTATTTCCAGGACATCGCCAGCCGCCTGAAGCCACCCTTCTGGCATGACACCACGGTGGCGGAACACCTGCTCGGAACGGACCAGCTCGGCCGCGACTACCTTAGCCGTCTTATCTACGGCGCCCGCATTTCCATGGCGATAGCGGTTGCGGCGACCCTGATGTCCGCCATCATCGGCATCACGCTCGGGCTTGTCGCCGGCTATTTCGGCGGGTGGATCGACACGGCCATCTCTACGGTAATCACGACGCGCCTTTCCATGCCGATCATCCTGATCGCGCTCGCGGTCGTGGCGATCGTCGGCCCGTCCCTGACGGTGGTCATCGTCGTGCTCGGCCTGCTTCTCTGGGACCAGTTTGCCGTGGTGACACGCGTGGCCACGCAGCAGGTCTGCGCCCGCGACTATGTCACCGCCGCCCGCGTTCTCGGCAGCTCCCTGCCGCACATCCTTTTCAAGGAGATCCTGCCCAACATCCGCGCCCCCCTGATGGTGGTCGCGACCGTTGAAATGGCGCAGGCCGTGCTGCTCGAAGCCGCCCTCTCCTTCCTGGGTCTTGGCGTTCAGGCGCCCCTGCCCTCCTGGGGCCTGATGCTGTCGGAGGCCAAGACGTCCATGTTCTTCAGCCCGTGGCTGATCGTTCTGCCGGGCAGCTGCCTGTTCGTCCTCGCCCTTGCCATCAACCTGATGGGTGACGCCATGCGCGACCTGACCGCTGGAGGGCGTGGCTGATGCTGCTGGAAGTCAGAGATCTCCATGTAACGCTGCCGGACCAGGGGCAACAGCTCCGCGCCGTCCGCGGCATCGATCTGGAAGTGCCGGCAGGCGAAACGCTCTGCCTCGTGGGCGAATCCGGCTGTGGCAAGTCGATGACAGCGCTTGCGCTGATGCAGCTTCTGCCGCGCAATGCAAAGCTTTCCGCCGAAAAGATACGGCTGGGCGAGACCGAGCTTACCAAGCTGTCGGAACGGAAGATGTCCGCGCTGCGCGGCCGCAAGATCTCGATGATCTTCCAGGAACCGATGACGGCGCTGAACCCGGTCTTCACCATCGGCGACCAGCTGCGTTCCGTCTATCGGCGGCACACCGGCGCGAACAAGCAGGAGGCGCAGGCGCGTGCCATCGAAGTGCTGGAAAGCGTCGGCCTCACCAATGCCGCCGTGCGGCTCGGGCAGTTCCCGCACCAGCTTTCCGGTGGTTTGCGCCAGCGCGTGCTGATCGCCATGGCGCTGATGTGCGAGCCCGAGATGATCATCTGTGACGAGCCGACGACCGCGCTCGACGTGACGACCCAGGCGCAGATCCTGCGTATCCTGAAGGACGCGCAAGATAAGCGAAAGATGGGAATGATCTTCATCACCCATGACCTCGGCGTGGTCGCGCGCATCGCAGACCGCGTGGCGGTGATGTATGCCGGCCGCATCGTCGAGATCGGACCGCGCGCCGCCGTGCTGCAGAACCCTGCGCACCCTTACACCCGGGGGCTGATCGCCTCAGTGCCGCGTCCGAAGGATGAGAGCGCCGAAGGAGCACGGCTCGCGAGTATTCCCGGCAATGTTCCGGCCTTCCATCGGGAGGACCAGCGCTGCCCGTTCCTCTCCCGTTGCCCGAAGCGGATGGAAGTGTGTACCCGTGAGGCTCCGCCGAAGCGCACGAGACACTGGGATCAGCACGTGTTCTGCCACCTTCCGCTTGAAGAACAGGAAGTTCAGCCCGCATGACCACGCCCATCATCGAGGCCCGTGGCCTGACCCATATCTATTCGGTGCGCAGCGGCCTTATCGGTCGCGCGAGACCGTTGCGGGCGCTGCACGACGTATCGCTTTCCATCGGCGAGGGCGAAATCCTTGGCGTCGTCGGCGAATCCGGCTGCGGCAAGAGTACGCTGGCGCGCATCCTGCTTGGATTGGAAACCCCGACTGCGGGCGAGGTCTTGCTGGAAGGGCGTCCGATCGCGAGCTATCCGCGCCGTGAACGGGCGTTGGCCGTGCAGCCCGTCTTTCAGGATCCCTACGGCTCGCTGAACCCCTCCATGTCGGTAGAAGATCTGATCGCGCTGCCGCTCCACATCCACAGCATCGGGCCGAAGCACGAACGACAGCAGAAGGTGGCGCGCATAGCCGATCAGGTGGGACTTCCCCGCCGGGCGCTTGCGGCCAACCCGAGCCAGCTTTCGGGCGGACAGCGCCAGCGCGTCGCGATCGCCAGGGCGCTGGTTGCCGGCCCGCGGCTGGTGATCTGCGACGAGCCTACCTCGGCGCTCGACGTCTCCGTTCAGGCGCAGATCCTCAACCTGCTGCTCGACCTGCGTGCCGAGCATCGCATCGCCATGCTCTTCATCTCGCACAACCTCTCGGTGATCGAGTACATGACAGACCGGATGATGGTCATGTATCTCGGCCGGGTGGTCGAGAGCGGCTCGACGAAGGAGACCTTCGCGGCCCCAAGCCATCCGTACACGGCTGTCCTCAAGGAAGCAGTCTTCACGCCCGATGATGAAAACGGCGTACCGGATCTGGGCCTGCGCGGCAATTTTCCGAATGCCATGGACATCCCGTCGGGCTGCGTCTTCCACCCGCGTTGTCCCGTCGCGCGGGCCGAATGCGCCACCATTTATCCGACGCTTGAGCGGCATGGCGCGAGCGACCACCGGAGCGCCTGCCTCTTTCCCCTGAATGCGCCAGAAGGCGTGCGGCACGACACACCTGCCGAAGCATCCCCTTCGGCATGATCGACATGCTCTGGACATGGCCAGGGCTCGCCGCAGCCATAGCTCTTGTGGCTGCGGGAGCGATACAAGGCAGCACAGGCTTCGGGTTCAACATGCTCGCAGCACCCCTGCTCGCCGTGCTGGATCCCGCGTTCGTTCCTGGCCCGATGATTGCCGTGGCAACGCTGGTATCGGCTGGCGGCGTGGTGAGCGAATTCAATGCCATCAACCGCACTGACCTCGGCTTTGCCCTGGGGGGCCGCGTTCTCTCGGCAACGCTTGCCGCGCTCTTGATCGGCGTAATGAGCCAGGAAGCCTTCGCCGCACTCTTCGGAACAGCCGTACTGATGGGAGTTGTTCTGAGCCTCGGCGGCCTGCGGATTGCCGCGCGCCCGTCAACGCTCTTTGCGGCAGGCACGCTGTCCGGCTTCATGGGGACGCTCACCTCCATCGGCGCGCCGCCCATGGCGATCGTCTATCAGGACACGGGCGGCACCCGGATGCGGGCTACGCTGAACGCCTATTTCGTCGTCGGTGGCCTGATCTCGCTTACCGCGCTCTTCCTGACAGGTCATTTCGGTTGGCAGGAGGTGAAACTCGCCTGCCTGATGACGCCCTTTGCCTTTGCAGGCCTTCTTCTTTCGAGATGGGGGCGGATGATCGTCGATCGCGGCGGCATCAAGCCCATTGTGCTGACCGTTTCCACCGCGTCAGCGGCGATCCTGCTGTTCCGCGCCTTTGCCTGAGCGGCAGATCAAACGAGCCGCAGGAGCACGGTAATCACCGTCACCGCGAGGACGATCAGGCTAGGCACGATCACCGCAGCACCCAGCAGAAATGCCGTTATGCCCACCCACTCGCTTCGTTCGTCAGCCGTTCTTTCCATAACCTGCCTCTTCACCCGTTGAACGCTGCGCTGAACGTTTGCGTTCCGTCTCCGCCACATCGTCGGGATGACGCGGCAGCGGCTTGTCCTCTTCATCGAGAAGCAGCCGCACCGCAGCCCCATCGAGATCTTCCAGCTGTCCGCTCTTCAGGCTCCACAGAAAGGCGAAGAGCCCCACCGTTCCCATGCCGAGCGCGAGCAGCACCAGCCAGAAAAGCGCGTTCATCTGCCATCATTCCTGCGGCCGCGCGATAGCACGGTAGGCGTGCCAGGTCGCGTGACCAAGGAGCGGGAAGATGATCACCATGCCGATCAGCCCGGTCAGCACCGACAGGGCGAACAGCGCCAGCACCATTGCGCCCCAGCCGATGAGCGCGGGAAGGTTGTTCCATACGAGCCGCATGCTCTCGCCCATGGCCGTCAGTGCATCGACGCGGCGCTCCAGCATCATCGGCATGGAGAACACGCTGATGGCAAAGGCGAAGGCGGCGAAGAGCCCGCCGATCGCCGTTCCGACGATCAGCATGGTCCAGCCTGAGAGCGTACCGAAGAGCATCTGCGCGATGTGGTCGAGGCCGGGAAACGCAGTCACGCCGAAGAAGAGCGCGTAGACGAGCACCGCCGCGCGCATCCACAACAGCATGAGCATGCAGAGGAGCAGGCCTGCATAGAATACCTGCGCGCCGGCCCTCGCCCTTGCGAAAATTATCTGGCCGAAGGTAACGCGTCGCCCGTCTTCCAGCGCCCGGCTCTTTTCATAAAGACCGAGCGCCAGGAAGGGCGCTATGATCATGAACCCGGCAAGTGCGGGGAAAAGGATGTAATCGCGGCCGAACGCAAAGAGCGTCCAGACAAAGGCTGCCGACAGGACCAGCACCCCCAGTCCATAGATGATGCTCGGTACCGGATTGGTCCAGAGGTCGCGCCAGCCCGCGCTCAGCCAGCGGAACCCTTCGGAGGCCGGATAACCGCGCGCAAGACGCGGGTCGCGTGTTTCCCGCACCGTTGATGTCTGGGTAAGCAGACTGAAGAACTTGCTGGCCTCAGCCATCGTTTTCTCCCTCAGCACGCGGACTTTGCCGCGCTATAGGTTCCACCTTCACCCGGTGCCTTGACGTGCGCCACACAGCCGGGCTGGGACTGCACAGCGACATAGACGAGATGCGCGTTCGCGCCCACGAAGAGCAGCAGCCCCGCTGGCACCAATAGCCAGGCGATGAGGCGGCCGTTGATGCGTCTGCGCGTCTGCCCCGTCATGGCTGCCGGTTCCCGAGATCATGGACGTAGAGCGACAGCATGCGGATCTCCGCGTTGGTCAGCCGTTCGTCCCACGTCGGCATATGACCCTGCCGGCCACCGTGAACGGTTGCGATGATAGTGTCCAGGTCGCCGCCGTAGAGCCAGTAGTTGTCTGTCAGGTTGGGTGCGCCAGCCTCGGCACTGCCCTCGCCGGTTTCGCCATGGCAGGCGGAACAGGTTTCGGCAAAAACCTGCTGACCCGCCTCGATGCGCTCGACGTTCTCAGGCGTCGAGAATTCGGGATGGGTGAGCGAATAGACATAGGCCGCCACGGCGCGCACCTGATCGCGCTCCAGCATCCCGTCACGCCCGAAGGCTGGCATCTGCCCGATGCGGCTTTCCGGATGCTCCGTGTTGACGCCGACGCGCATGGTTTGTTCGATCGCTTCCGGACCGCTGCCCCAGATCCAGTCGCCATCCGTCAGATCCGGATAATTGGCGCGACCGCGGGCATCCCTGCCATGGCAGGCTGCGCAATTGTCGCCAAAGAGCTGCCGGCCGCTGGATCGAACGATCTGCATAAGATTCTCGTCGGCAAGAATCTGGTCGTACGGTTCGGATTCGATCCGGGCCATCCAGTCCTGCCGCGCCTGCTGGCCTTCAACCACGCGCTCCTCCACCGTCGTGCGCTGGTCGATACCGAGCAGCCCTTTGGTATAGGTCGTGCCCAGTGGCCAGGTAGGTGCGAAGAACCACCACGCGACGGCCCAGATATGCGTGACGATCAGGAACAGGAGGATGCCGCGCGGCACCGGGGTATCAAGCTCCTTGATGCCGTTCCATTCGTGACCGGTGGTTTCCCGGCCGGTGACCGGATCCTGTTCCTTCACTTCCATGGCTTGTCGTCCTGATCGAGGATGCTCTTCTTGGCGCGATCGAAACGCTTTCGGTTGGAAGGCCAGAATGCGTAGATCAGCACGCAGATGAAAAATCCGAGCAGATAGAAGAGACCCCAGCTCTTGGAGAAGGCGACGAGTGTGTTGTGATCAATCTCCATCGCGCCCTCCTCACTCCACCGGTTCCGGAGGAAGTTCAGGCGCTGCGGTGTTCTGGTAGGCCGCAGTGGTCAGCCGTCCCAGCACCTGCAGGTAGGCCACCAGCGCGTCCATTTCGGTGACTTGCGTGGCAACGCCATCGAAGGCCCGCACCTGCGTTGCCTCGCCGTAACGTTCGGAAACGCCGGAGGCGAAATCGGTGTCCGGCACCGCCTGCCCGTAGGCGTCACGGGCTGCATTCTCCACCATCTCGTCCGTATAGGGCACGCCCAACGTCTGCTGCACGGCAAGATGCTGCGAAAGATCGTTGAGATTGAGCGGCGTGCGCGCCAGATAGGCATAGGCCGGCATGTTCGACTCCGGCACCACGTCGCGCGGGTTCATCAGATGCGCCACGTGCCAGAAGTCCGAATACTTGCCGCCGATGCGCGCCAAATCTGGTCCGGTGCGCTTGGAGCCCCATTGCATGGGCCGGTCGTACTTGGACTCGACCGCGAGCGAGTAAGGGCCGTAGCGCTCGACTTCGTCCTGCAACGTGCGGATCATCTGGCTGTGACAGGCGTAGCAGCCTTCGCGCACGTAGATGTTGCGGCCTGCGAGTTCCAGCGGCGTGTAGACGCGCATGTCTGGCGCTTCCTCGACGGTGCCGTCGATGGTGAAGAGCGGCGCGATCTCGATAATGCCGCCAACGCTTGCCGCAGCAACGATGGCAATGGCAAAGCCGATGGAGGAACGTTCGATCTTGCGGTGAAAGAGTTCAGCCATCAGTCATTCTCCCGGCACAGCGGCAGCGGTTTCAGGCGCATCCGGGGTCGCCGGCACCGTGGACGGGACCGCCTTCACCGTCATCCAGATGTTGTAGCAGCCGATCGCTGCCCCAATCAGGAACAGGAGCCCGCCGAAAGCGCGCGCGATGTAGTAGGGATACATGGCGACCAGCGAATCCACGAAGGAATAGGCAAGGGTGTTTTCGCCCGTATAGGTGCGCCACATCAGGCCCTGGATGATGCCCGAGTTCCACATGGCGAAGATGTAGATCAGCGTTCCGGCAATCGCGAGCCAGAAGTGCCACTCGATCAGTGCCGCCGAGTACATGCGCTCCCGCTTCCACAGCGTGGGCACGAGCGTGTAGATCGAGCCGAAGGTGATGAGCGCCACCCATCCAAGCGCACCGGCGTGAACATGGCCCACCGTCCAGTCTGTGTAGTGCGAAAGCGCGTTAACCGGACGGATCGCGAGGAACGAACCCTCGAAGGTCGAGAGGCCGTAGAAGACGGCCGCTGCCATCATGAAGCGGAGGGTCGCATCGCTGCGCACCCGGTCCCAGGCACCATTCAGCGTGAGCAGCGCGTTGCCTGCCGACGCCCATGAGGGCACCAGCAGCATCACCGAGAACGTCATGCCGAGCGTCTGCACCCAGTGCGGCAACGCCGTGTAATGCAGATGGTGCGAACCCGCCCACATGTAAAAGAAGACAATGCCCCAGAAGCTCAGGATCGACAGGCGGTAGGAGAAGATCGGTCGTTGGGCGCGGACCGGCAGGTAGTAATAGAGCATGCCGAGAAAGCCGGCGGTGAGGAAAAAGGCCACGGCATTATGCCCGTACCACCATTGCACCATCGCATCCTGCACGCCGGGCCAGATCGTGTAGCTCTTGGCACTGCTCCAGGCGATCGGGATGGCGAGGTTGTTGACGATGTGCAGCATCGCGACAACCAGGATGAAGGCCATGAAGTACCAGTTGGCGACGTAGATGTGCGGTTCCTTGCGCCGCGCCAGCGTGCGCAGATAGAGGATGAAATAGGTGACCCACACCACGACGAGCCAGAGGTCGGCGTACCACTCGGCTTCCGCATATTCCTTGGACTGCGTGACGCCGATGAAATAGCCGCTGACCGCCAGCACGCAGAAAAGGTTGTAACCAAAGAGCACGAACCAGGGGCTCACCTGCCCCGCAAGCCGCGCACGGGAGGTGCGCTGTACCACGTGGAAGGAGGTCGCTATCAGCGCATTGCCGCCGAAGCCGAAAATGATGCCGCTGGTGTGCGTCGGCCGCAGGCGGCCAAAGGTTGACCAGGCTGCATCGAAGGCGAGATTGGGCCAGGCGAGTTGCGCCGCCACCCAGACACCCATGAACATGCCGAAGATCGCCCAGGCCATGGCCAGCACGATGCCCACCTTGATCGGGTCATCGTAGTAGGAGGCCTCACGGTCCTCCACCGGTTCCGGCGCGTAAATGGCCGAAAGCACGGGATAGAGCAGCGCGGCCGCGAAGATCATCACGATCACGCCGTGGACGCCCAGTTGGTTGGAATTGCCGAAGGCTGCCATCAGCAAGCCAACCACGGCAACAGCCACGAGGATAAAGGAAGCGGATTGGCGTTCCGAATAGGTGAGCTTGTCGATCATGCCAGTTGGCCTCCCGGGCCATCAGCCGAGTGCTTCGGGCTACTGGTCTCCCCCACCACAGCCAGCAGTTCAAACAAGTCAGCAGAGTTTACAACAATATCTGCCAAGGTGTGAGCGTCAAAAACAGCGAGGAAAGCGTTGAGCGCCTTGCGGAATACGCCTTTAAGCTTACACGCGGGGGAAATGACGCAAGCGCCGCCCCCGGCGCCCATGCATTCCACCAGGGCAAAGCTGTCCTCCATCTGGCGAATGACCTGCCCGAGGTTGATCTCTTCCGGCGACCGGGCGAGCGCAATCCCGCCAGCGCGTCCACGCAAGGTCTTGACGTAGCCGAGCTTGCCGAGCCTGAGCGCAACCTTCAGAAGATGGTTGCGGGAGAGGTTGTAGGCTTCCGCCACATCGCCAACCCTGCAGGCCCGGTCGGGCTGTACCGCGAGATACATCAGAAGCCTGAGCGCATAGTCGGTCTGGTAGGTGACCCGCATCGCTGCCCCCCTACTCCGGCCGAATGCCAGCGGCAGGAAGACGGAAGAACATCGCCAGCTGCAGGCTTTGCGCAATCCGCTCCGCCCGCTCGATGAAGACCTCGGCGACATCCGGCTCGCAGCGTTCCCCGACAGTCTCACGGAACAGGCCAAGCCAGATCTGGAAATCTTCCGGCACCACCTGCTTGAGCTTCATGTGGGCGGGGACCGGGCGGCCGTTATAGGCGCCGTTCTTCAGGATCACCGCGCACCAGAAGTCGGTCATCTTTTCCAGATGCGGCTCCCAATGGTCACCGATCTCGCTTTCGAAGATGGAGCCGAGACGCTCGTCACGACGCACCTTGCCGTAGAAGGCACGGACCAGCGACCCGATGAACGCGCGGTCCACCTGCGGATGATCAAGCGCGACCTCCGGAACCGGACGATTGATGCGACGCGCAAGAGTTGCGTTCTGCTGATCGTGTTCTGGCATGAGGTCACCTGCCCTGGAATCAAAGTGGTATTAGAAATACCTCTTTATTGATGAAGAAGACAAGGGCACATGTGTCGCACATGCAAAACGCCCGCGGAGGGGATCCGCGGGCGTCTTGTTTACATGATCAAACCGTCTGACTGGCTTACCAGGACGGGATCAGCGCACCCTTGAACTCTTCGTTGATGAAGTCCTTGATCGTGTCGTTGTTGTAGGACTCGACCAGCGTCTTCACCCACTCGGCATCCTTGTCCTCGGAACGTACGACAATCAGGTTGGCGTAAGGCGACTCGGTTCCCTCGATCGCGATTGCATCTGTGTTCGGATGCAGACCAGCCTCGAGCGCGTAGTTGGTGTTGATCACGGCTGCATCAACGTCATCGAGCGAACGGGGAAGCTGCGCTGCATCGAGCTCGGCGAACTGCAGGTTCTTCGGGTTCTCGGTGACATCAGCCGGACCGGCCTTGAGACCGGCATCCGGGTTCACCTTGATCAGGCCTTCCTTCTCCAGGATCAGCAGCGCACGGCCGCCATTGGTAGGATCGTTGGGGATGCCAACGGTCGCGCCATCAGCGAGTTCGCTGAGGCTCTTCACCTTCTTCGAGTAAACGCCCATTGGCGTGGTGATGGTCTTGGCAACCGGAACGAGGTCGAAGCCGCGATCAGCGATCTGGTTGTCGAGGTAAGGCTTGTGCTGGAACGAGTTGGCGTTGAGGTCGCCGTCTGCCAGCGCCTGGTTCGGCACGACATAGTCGGAGAATTCCAGGATCTCGATATTGAGGCCCTTTTCGGCGGCGATTTCCCGAACCTTCTCCATGATCTGCGCATGCTCGCCGGGCGTGACACCAACCTTGATGTCTTCGGCGAGTGCTGCGCCGCTGATCAGGGCGGCAACAGCTGCCGTAACGAGGAATTTCACCATTGTGTTTCTCCTTATGATGAACAGGGCTTTGGGGGATCAGCCCTGACGATTGCGCTTGTCAAAGCGCCGGGCGAGCGCGTCACCCGCGCTCTGAACCAGTTGAACGAGAACAATCAGCACCACGACCACCGCGAGCATGACTTCAGGCATGAAGCGCTGATAGCCGTAGCGGATGCCGAGATCGCCGAGGCCGCCGCCACCGACCGCACCCACCATCGCCGAATAGCCGATCAGGCTGACGATGGTCATGGTGAAGGCTGCCACGATGGCGGGCTTCGCCTCGGCCAAAAGCACCTTGGTGACGATCTGCATCGGCGTCGCGCCCATGGCGCGGGCAGCCTCGATCAGACCCTTGTCGATTTCGCGGATCGCCGCCTCAACCAGACGGGCGAAAAACGGAACGGTTGCGATCGTGAGCGGCACGATGGCTGCCTTGGTGCCGATCGATGTGCCCGCGAGCAGACGCGTGAAAGGGATGATCGCCACGACCAGAATGATGAACGGCGTGGAACGCGCTGCATTGACGATGAGGCCCACCACCTTGTTCAGCGTTGGCGCGGGGAACAGCTCACCCTTGCCGCTCGTGGCGAGAAAGATGCCGATGGGCAGGCCGATCAGCGAGCCAATGAGGCCGGAGACTGCCACCATGTGCAGCGTCTGCAGCAGCGCCTTCCAGAGCAGGTCGAAAAGCATCTCAGGCGACATAGCCGAGCACCTCCGTGGACAGGCCGGTTTCGGCGTAGAAGCGGTTGGCGCGCGCGATGGTATCCGGCGTTGCCGGATAAGCCACTACCAGCGTGCCGAATGGTTCGCCGGCGATCTCCTCGATCGCTCCGGCAAGGATGTTGACGTCGCCGCCAATCTCAGTGACCAGGCGGGCCGTCAGCGGCTGGAAGGCTGTTGCGCCAAGGAAGGTCAGGCGGACGAGAATGCGGTCGCCGGCCGATGGCGTCTGCCTCAGGTCGGTCTTCAGCCATTCCGGCAAGGTCGTGCCGGAGGTGGCCGCAAGCATGATGCGCGTCGTCTCATGCTTCGGCGCGGTGAAGATGTCGAAGGTGCGGCCCTGCTCGACAATGCGCCCGACGTCCATGACCGCCACGTGGGAGGCGATGGTCTTCACGACTTCCATCTCGTGCGTGATCAGCAGGATGGTGAGGCCAAGCTCGGCGTTGATACGCTTGAGCAGCGCCAGGATCGACTGGGTCGTCTCGGGGTCAAGCGCGGAGGTCGCTTCATCGGAAAGCAGCAGCTTGGGCGAGGTCGCCAACGCACGCGCGATGCCGACGCGTTGCTTCTGTCCGCCCGAAAGCTCTGATGGATAATGCGAGGCGCGGTCGGCGAGGCCCACCAGTTCAAGGAGCGGACCCACCTTGGCCTTGATGGCGGCGCGGTCAAGCCCCGCGATCTCCAGCGGCAGCGCCACATTGTCGAAGGCCGTGCGCGAGGAGAGCAGGTTGAAGTGCTGGAAGATCATGCCGATTTCGCGGCGCAGGCTGCGCAGACCCGTCTCGCCAAGCCCGCCCACATCGGTGCCATCGACCACCACGCGGCCAGAGGTCACCTTCTCGAGCCCGTTCACCAGCCGGATCAGCGTGGACTTGCCGGCGCCGGAGCGGCCGATGATGCCCGTGATCTCGCCGCGGCCGACGACCAGGTCGACGTTGTCCAGCGCGACAAAGGACTTTTCGTCATTGCCGAAGCGCTTGGTCACACGTTCGAACGTGACCATGGGATCATTTTGCGCGGGGTTATGCCGGATCGCATCGGCCGCGCTATCGGGAATTGTCATTTTGAGCTCGCAGTTCCAGTCATTTCAACAGGTAGATAACATGGCAACGCGTTACAGACGACGCGGCAAATTCCCATGACAATCATAACGCTGCATTCGCGGAAACATCAGCTTGAGCCCGGATCAATGATTTAAGGAGCCGCACCTTTGGCCCAGAGCGGAGAAAAGAAACAGGAATAATATTCTAGGGTTTGGCGCGCTCGGAGAATATCCTTGCGAAATGGTACTTCAGGCTGGGGGTGATCCCCAGCCCCTAGCCTATTCAGTTGGTGACAGCCACTCCGCAAGGTCGATCTCGTCCTCGCCGGGAACGCGCTTGCGGGCGAATTCCTTCTCGCGACCCCAGGGCATGGTCGCGTCGATGCAGAGGCGACCCCAGTGATCCTTCTGCGGATCGCGGTAGAAGCCCGGAATATCGTTGAGGATCATCGCGCGCGTGTCCGCACGTCCGCGAACCATATAGGCCCACATCACGTCATCCAGATTGTAGATGTCGACGTCCTCGTCCACCACGATGACGACCTTGTTGTAGTCGAGATGGGAGCCGAGGGCTGCGAGGATGGCGTGCTTGCCGTGGCCTTCGTAGGCCTTCTTTATTTTGATGATCGAGATCATCACGTTCGGGCGGCAGCAGACGTCGATGACGCCCGGCACCTGCTGGGAAACGTGGCGGTAGACGCGGGCGGCGGTGACGGCTTCGAGCGGCCGCAGGTCTTCCGGCGATCCGCACAGCAGACCGTGGAAAACGGCATCCTTACGGTAGCTGACGTGCGTTACCTCGAAGACGTGGTTGTCGCCCACTTCCACATAGTTGCCCATGAATTCGCCGAAGGGTCCTTCCGGCCGCTTGACGTTGGGCAGGATGCGGCCCTCGACGACGATGTCGACCGAGGCGGGAACATCGAGCGAGATCGTCTTGCACGGGCGCATCGCCAGCTTTCCGCCCTTGATGAGCGCGGCCATGTTGAGCTCCGATGCGTCGTAAGGCAGCGATGCGCAGGCCGACATGAAGATCTCCGGGCCACAGCTCAACAGAAGTGCAGCTTCCAGCGGCTCGTCGCGGCTTTCGGCCTTCGCCTGATAGCGCGCAAGGTCGTGGGTGGAGCCGAGACGAATCCTGAGCTCGTTGTCATCCACATACATCGCGCGGTGAAACGAGAGGTTCGGCACACCGCTGTCCGGCTCCTTCGCAAGGAAGATTGCGGAGGTGAAATAAGGCCCGGCGTCCCGCTCATGATAGGTGATTGCCGGAAGGTCGGAGAGTTTGCCGGAAACGAACTCGGCCTCGACTTCAGGCGCAGCCTGTTCAAGCAGATCGGCGCTGTTGGCAGCAAGGCAGGCATCGGTGAGTTCGATCCAGCGCTCGCAGAACGTCTTTTCGCCCGCACCGATCAGCCGGCAAAGTCGCTCATGGCTGCCATAGAGGTTGGAGACGACCGGCAGCGCGCTGCCCTCCACTGCCTCGAACAGCACGGCCTGCTCGCCCGCCTTCTGCACGGCCTTGGTGATCGCGGCGAGCTGATGGCGAGGATTGACCGGACGCTTGACGACGGCCAGTTCACCACTGGCGGCCAGATCGGCGATGAAAGACTTCATGGTTGGGATCCTCTTGGGGTATTCAGCTCGAAGACGCGCGAGACTGTAGGCAATGGCCTGCCGGGTATCGGCGGCAGCACGCTCGACAGCAGCATCTTCGAATAGGGATGTGTTGGCGCGGCGAAGAAGGCGTCCGTTGCGCCCTGCTCCACGATCTCGCCACGATACATGACGGCTATCCGGTCCGCGATACGTTCCACGACAGCCAGGTTGTGGCTGATGAACAGGTAGGTGAGGCCGAAATCCTGCTTCAGCTCGTTGAAGAGTTCGAGGATCTGCGCCTGCACCGAAACGTCGAGCGCTGAGGTCGGCTCGTCGCAGACGAGCAGCTTCGGGCGCAGGATCAGCGCACGGGCGATGGCGACGCGCTGGCGCTGACCACCGGAAATCTGGTTCGGGTAGCTGTGAAAGAGGCGCATCGGCAGGCCAACGCGCTCGAACAGGTCGCGCGCCCGCTCCTCGCACTCGCGCGCGGAAACCCCGCCTGCAATCTTCAGCGGCGTCTGGATGATCTCCGCAAGCGTGCGCTTCGGGTTGATCGAGGAATAGGGATCTTGGAACACCGGTTGCACGAGCCGCGCGAATTCACGAGGCCCAAGCGACTGCGCGGGCTTGCCGTCGATGGCAATCGTCCCCGTATCGGGCGTCAGCAGCCGCAGCACCATCTTGGCGAGCGTCGACTTGCCGGAGCCGGATTCGCCAACCACCGCCACCACCTCGCCTGCATCGACATGGAGCGAGGCGGAGCGGACGGCGGGAATGAGATTGGGCGGGCTGAACAGGCCGGTGCGTTGCCTGAACGCGAGGCTCACATTCTGGATGTCGAGAAGCCGCGTCATGCCGCCACCTCGTTTGCCTCAAGCAGGCAGCGGTAGACATGGCCTTCGCCAACGGAACGGGCTGGCACCGGATCGGCGCAGGCTTCCCTCGCAAACCGGCAGCGATTGCGGAACATGCAGCCTTCAAGCTCTCCGAACAGCGCGGGCACCACGCCCGGAATAGGGGTCAAGGGCTGGTCACGCGTCGGCAGGCAATCGAGCAGCGCGGAGGTATAGGGATGCGCGGAACGCGTCAGCACCGAAGCGACCGACCCTGTTTCCACGATCTGACCCGCGTACATCACGGCTACACGGTCGGCCATGTGGGCGACGACGCCGAGGTCATGGGTGATGAGCAGCAGCGCCATGCCCATTTCTGCCTGAAGCTCCTTCAGAAGCTTCAGGATCTCGACCTGCGTCGTCACGTCGAGCGCGGTGGTCGGTTCGTCGGCAATCATCAGCTTCGGCTGGCACATGAGCGCCATGGCGATCATCACGCGCTGACGAAGGCCGCCGGACATCTCGTGCGGATACTGGGCAAGCCGGCGCTCGACCGGCACGACGCCTACCCGTTCCAGGAGTTCACCCGCCCGCGCCAGCGCTGCCTTGCGGTTTCCAAGCCGATGATGAACGAAGGACTCGATTATCTGCTCGCCCACGGTGAGCACCGGGTTGAGTGCCGTCATCGGCTCCTGAAAGATCGCAGCGATCTCCGGTCCATGCAGGTTCGCCCATTGGCGGCGGCTGAAACGGCGCATGTCCTGGCCCTTCCATGACATGCGTTCAGCCGAGAGGATCGCCGCGCGCGGCAGGAGGCCCAGCACGGACATGGCCGTCAGCGACTTGCCGCAGCCGCTTTCGCCTACGATGGTGAAGCACTCTCCAGCCCCGATCGAAAGGTCGATGCCGCGGATCGCATGCAGAGTCCCCGCGCGTCCGGGTACGTCCACCTTGAGACCAGAGATGTCTAGTAGCGCGGTCATCGGCGACCCTCCGGCTGCGACAGGTCACGCAGGCCGTCGCCCAGAAGATTGGTCGCCAGCACCAGAATGAAGATCGCAATGCCGGGTATCCAGACGAGGAACGGCTTGGCGAAGAGATGCTGCCTCCCCTCTGCGATCATCAGGCCCCAGGATGGCGTTGGCGCGGGAATGCCGAGCCCGAGGAACGAGAGGCTTGCTTCGCTCAGGATCGCCATGGCCATTTCGAGTGTCGCAATGACGAGGATGTGGTGGAGGACGTTCGGGCGGATCTCGTTCCAGATGATCCACGGCGCGCTGGCGCCCGCCACTCGAGCGGCGGAAACGAAATCGGCGTTTCGGATCTGCTGCGTCGCGGTTCTGACGACGACTGCGTAGCGGTCCCAGAAGAGAAGGCCTAGCACCATGATCATAGTGAAGAGCGAACCGCCGACTAGCGAGATCACCGCCAGCGCCACCAGAAGGCCCGGCATGCTGAGGCGGCAGTTGATGATGTAAGTAACAAAACTGTCGACCCGGCCACCGAAATAACCGCCGATGAAGCCAAGCGTGGAGCCGATTACGCCGGAAATCAGCATTGTCGAAAAGCCCACGATCAACGAGATGCGGCTACCGTAGATGAGACGGCTCAAGTAATCGCGTCCGAGATGATCGGTGCCGAGCAGGTGATCGGGCCGTCCGCCCTCCATCCATGCAGGCGGCAGGAGGCGGATGCTGAGGTTCTGCGCGAGCGGATCATGTGGAGCAAGAAGCGGCGCAAGCAGCGCAACAGCGATGGTCAGCAGCAGCACGGCCGCTCCCAAAACGAAACCGGCATGGCGAAGCCCCCGGCGGACACGGAGGAAGCGGTTCGCAGTCACGGTCGTATCGAGCCCCGTCATTGGCTTTTCTGCCTCAATCTGGGATCGAGCCACGCGTTGATCACATCTGCAAGCAGCGTCAGGATGATGTAGCTCGCTGAGACGAACATCAGCATCGCCTGCACAACCGGAAAATCACCGCGCTGGATCGAGCGGTAGGTCAGGAGCCCGATTCCGTCGATGGCAAATACAGATTCCACGATCACCGATCCGCCCAGCAAAGTGCCGAGCTGTACCGCCGAGAGCGAAATGATCGGCAGGATCGCGTTGCGCATCGCGTGCTTCCACATCACGCGCAGGCTCGATATGCCCTTGGAGCGCGCGGTACGGATATAGTCCTGCTCCAGCACTTCCATCATGCCCGATCGCGTCAGCCGCATGAGCGCGGGGATAGCGCCGATCGCCAGCACCACGACCGGCATCACGTAGTGCAAAGGCGTCGCCGAACCGGAGATCGGGAGCCAGCGCAGTGTGACACCGAAAAAGCTGATCATCATCAGCGCAAGAAAGAAGCCGGGCAGCGCCTGACCGCTGAGCGCAACGCCACTAACCATCCAGTCGAGCCATGAGTTGGGTCTGACCGCAGCCAGCATGCCGAGTGGCAGGCTCACGGCAATGGCGAGGATCAGCGCCGACACGGCGAGGATCGCAGTTGTGCCGATGCGCGCGAGGAACATGGTCAGCACGGACTCGCGGGCGAAAAAGGAAAGGCCGAAATCGCCACGCGCAGCGTCCGCAAGCCAGCTGGCATATTGGGCGAGCAGCGGGCGGTCGAGGCCCATGGTGTGGCGAAGTTCGGCGATCTGTTCCGCGCTGGCGTTCTCTCCGGCCAGTGTCGCGGCGAGGTCACCGGAAAGATGCAGAAGGGCAAAGCCCACCAGCGATACCGTAAACAGCACAAGCAGCGAAACGATCACTTTGCTGCGTACGTAAGCTGCCATCAAGAACTTCCAATCAGTGCGTGGAGCGCTTCGTCAATGAACGCTCCAACCAGTTCAATGCATCGTCCTCAGGGTCGAACGCCTGTCCGACCCATGGGAAGAATGCTTCACTTGGCCCAGCTTGCCAGCGACAGGTCCGGGAAGTCGATTACCGGCGCCTGGTAGTTCACCTGTTCGGAGGTGACGTAGGTGGCGACGGTGCCGTAGAGCGGCACGACATAGGCCTCTTCGTTGATACGGGTCAGCGTCTTGCGGTAGAGGCTTTCACGCTCGGCCTTGTCCATGGAGCTCAGCGCTGCAGCGTTCCAATCGGGAATTTCCTTGTCCTGAACGTAGTCGGTCGAGGAACCGTTGAAGAAGATGCCAAGCGTGTTGGAGATGTCGATCGACGAGACACCGCTGCCCCAGCCAACAATGCTCATCTGCGACTCGCCCTTGATGTAGCGTTCGCGCCAAGCCGGAAGCGGCATGGTTTCAAGATTGACGCGGACGCCGATCGCCGAGAGATAGCCCTGCAGCGCTTCGCCGATCGGGCGGATGTTAGCCTCCGCCATCAGCGTGACGTCGAAACCCTCGGCAAAGCCGGCGGAAGCCATCAGCTCCTTCGCCTTGGCGACGTCGAAGGAGTAAGTCGGCTCGATGTCGGTCAGGCAGAAATTCTGCGACGGGTTGCAGTTGGTGGCCAGCACTGCCGCATCGGGGCTGATGAGGCTGTGGACCATCTCTTCCTTGTTGATGGCGTAGGAGACTGCCTTGCGCACATCGGCGTTGTTGAGCGGATTGTTTTCCTTGGCAGCGACATTCATGCTGAGGAAATACATACGGGTCGACTGGCCGGTCTGGACCGTGATGCCGGGAACACCGTCGAGCCCGGCTGCATCATTTGGCGAAAGCGACAGTGCCATGTCGAGGCCGCCCGACATCAGCTCGGCAATCTGGGTCTGGATTTCAGGGATGACGCGAACCTCGATCGTGCCGATAGAAGGCTGCGGCCGCGCACCGTCAAAATAATCAGGGTTCTTGACCAGCGTATAGGAAGAGCCCTTCTGCATGTCCTGCAGCGCATAGGGACCAGTGCCAACGGGCTTGGTCGCATGGATCATGTGACCATTGGCTTCCGTATATTCATCGGGCCAGATGTTGACGCGGGCAACCAGCACATTCTCAAAGGTCGGCTCAGGCGTCTTCAGCGTCAGCTTGACGGTATAGTCGTCGATCTTCTCGACGCCGGCGATATTGCCGAAATCCTGCTTCTGCTGACGGAAGTTGTTGTCCATGTTCATCAGCTGCTGGAACGTATAGACGACGTCATCAGCATTGAACGGCTCGCCGTTCTGGAACTTGATGCCTTCACGCAGCTTGAACTCGATCGTCGTGTCGTCAGTCCAGGTCCAGGACGTGGCGAGCAGCGGCTTGTATTCACCCGTCGCACGGTCGGCATAGATCAGCGTGTCGTAGATGATGGTGCTGAACAGGTCGGCATCGAGGCTGCTGGTGTGGATGGAGTCGATGAAGTCGGTTTCGCGCGCAACGGCAACACGCAACGTATCGTTGGACTGGTCCGCGAATGCGCCGGAAGCGGCGAGCACCAGTGGAACGATTGCGCAGTACCTGCGGATAAGCGAATTCGAGATCTTCATTTTGTTCCCCACACCCAACTTGGGTCTGTTGCATTATTGCTTCGCGTGCCAAATGACATGGAAAAAAGGGGATTGTCCATGTCTTTGAGTCGGTTTTCTAACACATATGCCGAGGCGAAAGAGCGCTTTCTGACGGTGGCGCAAAAGCGCAATATTGCGGTCAAATCCTACGAGCATCCGCTCACGGGTCCCTCCGGCGAAGCCCTGTCGACTGACGTCGCGCTGATCGGCCCGGCGAGTGCCAGCCGCATCCTGATCCTTGAATCGAGCCTGCATGGTGTCGAGGGCTATCCGGGTTCGGCATTGCAGGTTGGCGCGCTGGAGGAAATCGACTTGCCGCAGGATGGCGACGTGGCGCTTCTGTTGGTCCATGCGATCAATCCATGGGGCTTTGCCTGGAACCGCCGCTTCAACGAAGACAACATCGATTTGAACCGCCACTTCATCGACTGGGATGCACCGGGTACACTGGACAATCCCGGCTACCGCGACATAGCGGATTTCGTCATTCCGACGGATTTTTCCGAGGAAGCGCTGGCGGAGTCTGACGCAAAGCTTGAAGCCTATCGCGCCGAGAAGGGTGATCTGGCGTTCCGTTCAGCGATCAAGCTCGGCCAATACTCGCACCCCGACGGCCTCTACTACGGCGGGCTTACGCCATCCTGGTCTGCGAAGACCGTCCAGAACATCGCCAATGATTTCCTGCGCAATGCCAGGTTCTGCGGGCTGATTGATGTCCATACGGGTCTTGGACCCTTCGGCTTCGGTGAGTGCCTGAGCGGCATGGCGCCCGACAGCGACGAGGGAAAGCGCTGCACCGCATGGTATGGCGACGTCGCCCATACGAAGAGCCCCAAGACGGATTATGCCGGCAGCGCCGCCTCTATCCTCGACGGGTACAAGCGGGCTGCCCCCTGGCCGGTCTGGACGCCGATCGGGCTCGAATTCGGTACGCGCGATCCCAAAACCGTGCGCGACGCCGTGCGTTTCGACGGGTGGCTGCATCTGAACCGCGACACAGCCGGTTCAAAGGCCGACGCGGTCAAAGCCAAGCTGCTGCATGCCTACTATCCCGCAGAGCCGGAATGGCGCGAAGCCGTGATGACGCGGGGGCTGGAAGTCCTCCGCCTCGGCCTCGCCGGCATCTCAGCAGCCTGACGCTTCTCCCGAAAGACAGTCTCAATAGATGACTGGTTCATCGTTGGGACGGCCGAACTCGGTGCGCAGGAAGTCGAAGTCACAGCCCTTGTCCGCCTGCTCGATGTGCTTCGTGTACATGAAGCCATAGCCGCGTTCGTAGCGCGGCTCCGGCGGCACCCACTCGGCTCGCCTGCGCGCCAGCTCTTCCTCGCTCACCAGCATCTCGAGCCGTCGTCCGGGAACGTCGAGTTCAATGATGTCTCCTGTCTTCAGGAGTGCAAGCGGACCGCCGACATAGGCCTCCGGCGCTACGTGCAGCACGCATGCACCGTATGAGGTGCCTGACATGCGCGCGTCGGAGATGCGCACCATGTCGCGTAGCCCGAGCTTCAGGAGCGCCTTGGGCACCGGCAGCATGCCCCATTCCGGCATGCCGGGACCGCCCTGCGGTCCGGCGTTGCGCAGCACCAGAACGGTGTCCGGCGTCATGGGATAATCCGGATCATCGACAATCTTCTTCAGTTCCGGATAGCTGTCGGCCACAAGCGCAGGCCCCCGGTGCCGGTAGAATTTCGGGTCGCAGGCGGCAGGCTTGATCACCGCGCCGTCGGGGCAGAGGTTCCCCTTGAGCACAGTGAGAGACCCTTCGTGATAGACCGGATTGGACAGCGGGCGGATGACGTCCTCATTGTAAATCGGGGTTTCGGCCAGCCCCTCCACCAGCGGGCGTCCCGTCACTGTGATGGCCGAGGGATCGAGCTTGTCGCCCAGCTGCTTCATCAGCGCGCGGATACCGCCCGCATAGAAAAAGTCTTCCATCAGGTAGGTCGTGCCGGACGGGCGAATGTTCGCCAGAACCGGCGTTGTGCGGCCGATCCGGTCGAAATCGTCGAGCTCCAGCGGTATCTTCGCACGGCGCGCCATGGCGATCAGGTGGATGATCGTGTTGGTGGAGCACCCCGTGGCCATGGCGACCGTGAGGGCATTGTCCACGGCTGCCGGCGTGATGATCTTTTCCGGCGTCAGGTCCTCCCAGACCATCTCCACGACGCGCCTTCCGCACTGGGTGGACATGCGCTGGTGGGCCGAGTCTGCCGCCGGTATGGATGACGAACCCGGCAGGGACAGACCCATTGCCTCCGCCACCGCGGTCATGGTGCTTGCGGTGCCCATGGTCATGCAGTGGCCGTAGGAGCGTGCGATGCCGGATTCCATGTCCAGCCACTGCTCCTTGGTGATATTGCCCGCGCGCCGCTCGTCCCAGTACTTGAACATGTCCGTTCCGGAGCCAAGGTACTGACCGGCATAGTTGCCGCGCAGCATCGGCCCGGCAGGGAGGAAGATGAACGGCAGGTTCATGGAGATCGCGCCCATTACAAGCGCGGGTGTTGTCTTGTCACAACCGCCCATCAGCACCGCGCCATCGATCGGATGGGAGCGCAGCAGCTCCTCCGTCTCCATGGCCAGCATGTTGCGATAGAGCATGGTGCTGGGCTTCACCCAGTTTTCCGAAAGCGACAGCGCCGGAAGCTCGACGGGGAAGCCGCCTGCCTGCAGGACGCCACGCTTGACGAACTGGACCCGGTCCTTGAAATGCGCGTGGCAGGGCTGTGCGTCAGACCATGTATTGATGATCGCGATGATCGGCTTGCCTTCCCAATCGACCGGATCGTAGCCCATCTGCATCGTGCGCGAACGGTGGGCCGACGAACGCCAGTCGTCGTGAGCGAACCAGCGTACGGAACGCAGCTGTTCATAGGTCTTTGCAGTCATCGTCTCAGCCTCCCACTGAAGAATGGATTTTCGCGCGCAAGGTCATCGCGCCTGAAAGAACCTCGCCGGGTTGAAGCACATCCATGGCATGGGCCGGCCCGAATTCGGGACGGTTCACCACATCGGGCACATGGCTGACGGGCTCGGCGCAGAAGACGTTGCGGTTGTCCGGCACGAAGACGTGCAGATGCCGCAGCGCTCCGCCGGCCGTGATCTCGAATACGACGCCTTCCTGCGGGCGCACGATCCGCGCATGGAGCGGAGTCCAATTGGCAAAGCAACCGTCGATCACTGGGACATCTTCCATACGCACCGGATGGTCGGGATTGAAAGCGGCAACCTGCCGGAGCTTCGGCAATGGCAGGTTGCGCGTGTCCTGCTCAAAGGTCCCTTGGGAGAGGAAGGCAAGCGTTGTGCCCGGGCTTCGTGCAAACCACGGATGGATACCGAGGCCGAAAGGCATCGCCCGGTCACCGGCGTTGCGGACGGAAACCTCGATCTGCAGCCCCTCGTCCAGGAGCGAGATCTCCTGCCACGCCTCATATTCGTAGGGGTTGTCGCTCTCGGCAAAACGCTGGAACAGGCTGACGCTATTACTGGTAGCTCGCGCTACTTCCCAGGGCCGCTCGTAAGCGAAGCCATGGATGGCGACATTCTCCTGCGGTCGGTTGATCGGTAGCTCGTAGTCGCGCCCCTCGAAGGAGAAACGGCCATCGGCGATGCGATTGGCAAAAGGCACCAGGGCATAGCAGCCGTTGCCAAACGGATCGAATGTTGGCTCGCTCGGCTCAAAGATCGCAACGTCCCGGCCGTCCATATAGCGCCAATGGGCCCTCAGGATCGCCCCGCCGAGATCAGGGTCTACCACGAGACGAAAACTGCCACGCGAGAGCTCAAGCGTCACGAGCCACCTCCGCACCCGAAAAGGAGGGCGCTGGAAGCGCCGGACGGAAAGGCAAGTTCAGCCACGGTTCTGGTTCCCCTCACGCGAGCAATGTCATTGCGCGCAGCTGCAGATCATTGCGACGCTGCAGGTAACCAGATTATTCAGGTCTATGGCCAGCCCTCAATGGGGCAGGTCCGGCCATTTCGAACTGTGAAACACGCCAGCCGTTCTCCCGGCAGCCAAACTCGGCTAAGATGCTCCTCATATCCTCGCCCGGACTGGGAGGCGTGCATGTTCATCAAGACGATCGAACCCGAGGAAGCGACGGGCGAAGTTGCCGCGCTCTACGCCGCCGAGGAAGCTTCCATGGGCCGCGTGATGCAGGCGACACAATGCTGGTCCGCCCGGCCAGACATCATCGTGCCTGTCGAAAGCCTGCTTCACCAGATCCGCGACGGGTTTTCGCTCGGGCTCGTGAATTTCAGGCTGATCACCTTCATCGCCGCGCAGCACGTGCCCTCGAGCTATTGCTCGCATGTCTATTTCCGCGTCTTTGCGGGATGATCGGCCGGGATCAGGCGCTTGCCGTGCGACGGGACTACCGCGATGCCGGGTTGACGGAACAGCAGGTGGAGATGCTCGCCTATGCCGAGCAGATCACCCGCGACGCCTCGCAGATAACCGAGGCCAACATTGAGCGCCTGAGGGCCGTGGGATTCACGGATCTCAATATCGCGGACATTGCCCTCGCCGCATCGTTCCGCAATTTCATGAGCCGCTATTTCGATGCCATAGGCGCCACCGTCGAAACCGACTTTCTGGATGATGATCCCGCCATCAGAGCAGAGCTGGCAGTAGGCAGAAAGTAGGGAGCCTGTGCGGAGAGGATGCAAGGGAGCTCCTGAGCGGCGATTCGGGTTACCAGTTGCCAGCGCCATGGCGGCGCGAGCCACTGCCTCATTGATCATCACTCGATCATCCTTTTGATCATTTCATAGGCAGCAACTCCTCCGCGCTTTCACAGGGACTCCAATTCCCTCCGTCATGGCCTGTTTTTTGCTTCCAAACCAAGGCAAAGGGCCTTGCTAGCCGGCTACAAATTTGCAAGTACGAAAATTATTTTCGTTTTGGAAAATTCGCCACCGGAGCCCTCCTGATGAAGCTCGCCTACCTTGCCTCTGCCCTGACCATTACGTCCAGCTTGCTCGCAGCCGGCTCGCCAGCCCTCGCGCAGGAAAAGACCCTCGTTGTATCCGAATGGGGATTCAGCAACGAAGCCCTCGAAGAACATCTCTACAAGCCGTTTGAAGAAAAGCACGGCGTCAAGATCGTTCGCGAAACCGGCAATAACCCGGACCGCCTCAACAAGCTGCAGATCCGCGGTGGCGTCGACGTGATCTTCCTCACCGATGCCTTCTCACAGGTTGGCCTTGATGCCGGCGCTTTTGCGAAGATCGACCGTTCCAAGATCCCCAACCTCTCAGACGTCTACGAAATCGCCCGCGCGCCTCAGGGCGAGGATGCAGGCCCGGCCTTCACCGTCGGTCGCTATGGCATCATCTATGACGCCGACGCCGTGAAGGAGCCTATCACCTCGTGGAAGGACCTGTGGCGTTCCGACCTCGCCGGCCGCATTGCCATTCCGGGCTTCAACACCAGCTCCGGCCCGCTGACGGTCATCATCGCAGGTGAGCGCGTTGGCGCCGACGCCTTCAGGGATGCGGACGCAGCCTTCGCAAGCCTCGCAGAGATGAAGCCGAACGTCGTAAAGACCTACACCTCGGGCTCCGAGCTCGTGAACCTCTTCTCAACCGGCGAAGTGGTCGTCGGCGCGTTGCAGGACTTTGCGATCCCCGCCATCCAGGCAGCTGTTCCCTCCGCCAAGTGGGTTCCGCTGGAAGAAGGCAACTGGGGCATCTTCAGCACGGCCAACATTGCAGCCAAGTCGGAAAACCAGGATCTGGCTCACGCCTTCATCAACTGGCGCCTCGACCCGGAAGTTCAGCGCAACCTGAACATCACCACGGGCGATGCTGCGATCAACGCCAAGACCGAGCTCAATGCTGAGGAAGTGAAGTACGCAGCACATGGCGCCGAGCAGATTGGAGCCCTGCGCAAGCCGGACTATCAGGCCCTGAACGCCGCCAAGGCGGACTGGGAGCGCCGCTGGAACGAGATCTTCGGCAACTGATCTGCCGCCGTAACCTCGACAAGAATAGGGAACCGTCCACCATGAACCGAAAATGGCTTCCGCTGTTGCTGACGGTTCCCGCCCTCGCGCTGATCCTGTTTTTGCTGATCTATCCCGTCGGGGACACGCTGGCGGAATCGTTCCTGCCGCTGGACCAGGGCTGGCAGCGCTACGTCGCCTTCTTCAGCGAACCCTACAATCGCACCGTCATCCTGCGGACGATCAAGATCGCGACCATTACCACGGTTCTGTCGCTGATCTTCGGGTTCATCGCTGCACTCTTCATCACACGCTGCCCTGCGAAATACCGCACACCGCTGCTGATCCTTTCGGTTTTCCCGCTGCTTACGGGCGCGGTGGTGCGCGCCTTCGCCTGGATGATCATCCTCGGCCGCAAGGGTCTTCTGAACAACCTTCTGCTGAACCTCGGCATTGTCGATCAGCCGGTGCCAATGCTGTTTACCAGCTTCTCTCTGGTCACGGGCCTCGTCTATCTTTTCACGCCGCTCGCCATTCTCTCGCTCGTCGGCGTTCTCGACGGCATCGAGAAGGATGTGCTGGACGCGAGTTCTTCGCTCGGCGCAAACCCGCTCGGCGTCTTCACGCAGGTGATCCTGCCGCTTGCCGTCCCCGGCCTCATTGTCGGTGGCGTCCTGATCTTCACCGGCAGCCTTGCGGCGTTTGCCACCGCGCGTCTCCTCGGCGGCGACAGGCAGGCGATCATGCCCACGCAGCTCTACGAAAAGGCCATGGTCTCCTTCGACTGGAACACCGCCGGCATCATCGCCACGGTCATGGTACTTGTGACGCTGGTGGCGATCCTCGCCATGGGCAAGCTTGCCCGCCGTTTCAATCCGGCGACGGGAGGCTGACATGGGACGTAAGGTTCATCCGCTTCTGGGCATCTCCGCAGGCCTTGTCTTCCTGTTCCTGATCGCGCCGCTCGTCCTCGTACTGGGCGCGGCCTTCAACGATGCCACTTACCTCGCCTTCCCACCGCAGTCGCTGTCGCTGCGCTGGTTCGAGCGGGTCTTGAGCCTGCAGAACTTCATGGACGCCTTTCTGGTAAGCCTGACAGTTGCAATCTCGGCCACCGCGCTCGCGCTCCTTGTCGGCATTCCCACGAGCTACGCGATCGTGAAGCATCGCGGCAGCTTCCCCAGCTGGTTCAGCTCAGTCTTCTTCCTGCCGCTTCTGGTGCCGGAAATCGTGTTCGGCTTCTCGCTCCTGAAGACCGTCATCGTGGCACTGGAGCTGCCGGTCATGACGGCGCTGATCGCCGGGCACACCATCCTCGTGCTGCCCTATGCGGTGCGCGTGCTTGGCGCGAGCCTCAGCAACTTCGACTTCAGCGCCGAGGAGGCCGCCGTCAGCCTTGGCATGCATCCGCTGAAGACGGTGCTGGCGGTGGTGCTGCCCAACATCAAGGCGGGCATTCTCGCCGCGTTCATCCTCGCCTTCATCACCTCGCTGAACGACGTCTCGGTGTCACTGTTCCTAACTGGACCCGGCGTCAGCACGCTGCAGGTGGAGGTGCTCACCTATGTCGAACAGTATTTCGATCCTTCCGTTGCCGCCGTCTCGGTGCTGCTCATGGCTATCACACTCGTCGTGATGGTGGTTCTTGAGCGCAGCTTCGGCCTCTCCAATGTCGTGAAATGAAGATGACTCCGAGCGAACCCCTCGTACTGGACCGCGTCTCCGCCTCCTATGGCAATACGGAGATCCTGAAGGATTTGAGCCTCGACGTTCGACCGGGCGAACTTGTCTCCCTGCTGGGCTCCAGCGGCTGCGGCAAGACGACGACGCTGCGGCTTGTCGCCGGTTTCCTGACGCCCACCCGCGGCAGCATCCGCATCGGCGAGCGCGACGTGAGCCGCGTTCCGGTGCACAAGCGCAACATCGGCATCGTCTTCCAGAACTATGCGCTGTTGCCGCACCTGACCGTGCGCGACAACGTCGCCTTCGGGCTGAAGCAACGCGGCGTGGGAAATACCGAGCGTGACCGTCAGGCTATGGAAATGCTGGAGACGGTGGGCTTGACCGGCCTCGCCGATCGCCTGCCCTCCGCCCTTTCCAACGGCCAGAAACAGCGCGTGGCGCTCGCCCGCGCTCTGGTCATCCGCCCGCCCCTCCTGATGTTCGACGAACCGCTGTCCAACCTCGATGCCAAGCTTCGCGTCGAGATGCGCGTCCACATCCGCGCATTGCAGAAGGCCAACGAGCGCACCGCCATCTATGTCACCCACGACCAGGAGGAGGCCTTCGCCATCTCCGACCGCGTGGCCATCATGGACGCAGGCCGCATCGTGCAGCTCGATACCCCGGAAGTCCTCTATCGGCGACCGGTGAACGAATTCGTCGCCCGTTTCGTCGGCTTCGAGAACATTCTGCCCATGCAGGTCGTTGAACGACGCGGCAAGATCGTCACCGCCGCACTCGCCGGTGGAGCGACCCTCGAGCTCGATCAGGGGGAGTTCGGCATCATTCCCGACCACTTCCTGCTTGCCTGCCGCCCGGAAGGACTGCGCCTTGCCGCACCCGGCAATGCCGGTGTCCCGGTGACCCTTGGCATGCGAACCTATCTCGGACGCGCTTACCAGTATCAATGCGACAGCGATGCCGGTCCGCTGATCGCCCATGGCGCGGTGGATAAGGCACATCCGGGCGTGGGCACTCAGGCGGTTCTCTCCGTCGCCCCACAGCAGTGCGCAATTCTCCCGGCAGCGAAATCCTGAAGGAGCACAAGATGGAAAAGCGTATCGTCAACGTTGCCTGCGGCCAGCTTGGGCCGATCGCCCGCGCAGAGACCCGCACGCAGGTCGTCCGCCGCCTGATCGAGCTCATGCGTGAGGCGAAGGCGCGCGGCAGCGACGTCATCGTGTTTCCCGAACTGGCGCTCACCACCTTCTTCCCTCGCTGGGCGCTGGAGACCCAGGAAGAGATCGATAGTTTCTTCGAAAAGGAGATGCCGGGACCGGAGACCCGTCCGCTGTTCGAGGAAGCAGCAAAGCTCGGCATCGGCTTCTACCTCGGTTACGCAGAGCTGGTGGAAGGCCCGCGCCGCCGCTACTTCAACACCTCGATCCTGGTGAACCAGAAGGGCGAGATCGTCGGCAAGTACCGCAAGATTCATCTCCCGGGCTGGAGTGAGCCCCAGCCGCATCTGCGCTCGCAGCATCTGGAAAAGCGCTATTTCGAGCCGGGCAACATGGGCTTTCCGGTCTATGAGGCATTCGGCGGCGTGATCGGCATGTGCATCTGCAACGACCGCCGCTGGCCGGAGACCTACCGCGTCATGGCCCTGCTAGGCGTGGAAATGGTCATGGTCGGTTACAACACGCCGGATGACCACACCGACGTCTTCGACTTCGATATCCTGACCACCTTCCACAACCAGCTTTCGCTGCAGGCGGGTGCCTACCAGAACTCGACGTGGGTTGTTGCCACGGCGAAGGCAGGCCTCGAGGAAGGCTCGAACCTGATCGGCAACAGCATGATCGTGGCGCCTTCGGGCCAGATCATCGCGCACGCCACGAGCACGGATGACGAGGTGATCGCGGCCGGCTGCGACCTCAATATGGGTACGGTCTATCGCAAGACCATCTTCGACCTTGCCCGCCACCGGGAGCCCGAGCACTATCGCCTGATCGTGGAGCGCAAGGGGCCAGGTCCGATCCTGCCCGTGCGAGAGCTGGATTGATCACGTGAGCAGGAACCCCCAATCGCCGTCCCCCGCCGGCCAGGTGCTGACGCGGCTGCGCGCGGAAAACGGCTGGACGCTGGTGGAAGTCGCCTCAAAGACTGGTGTGTCGGTCTCGACGCTTTCCAAGATCGAGAACGGTCAGACTTCGCCCAGCTATGCGGTGATGACGCGGCTTGCGACCGGCCTCGGCGTCGATTTCGTGCACTTGATCGGCGGCAATGCCAGCCAGATGCCGCACGGCGTGCGCTCCATTACGCGCGCCGGAGAAGGCATGAGCTTCCAGACAGAGATGGGTGCCTATCGTGCATTGGCTTCCGACCTCGTCGGCAAGGTGTTCGAACCGATGCTCATCGACATTCCGGTGCGCAAGACCTTTGCCGAGCGCAGTTACAGCGCGCATCGCGGCGAAGAATTCGTATTCGTCGTGAGCGGACCGGTGGAGTTCCTGATGGAACCCTATGCCCCCATAGCGCTGGAGACGGGCGACAGCATTTATTTCGATGGCTCCTGCAAGCACGGCTTCCGCTCGCTCGCCAAGGGCCCCGCACAAATTCTATCGGTCTGCCTCGGCAGCAGATCAGACCATGCCGAACAGGCGGAGACGACAGGAGAAACGGATGAAGGCTGAAGCTCTGAACGACAGCGACGACATCGAGATCGCTGGGGACCGCGAGATCCGCATTCGTCAGGAGCTGACGCTGGTGGCGCTCGGCAAGCGTCCGGCCGATCGCTCGCTCCGTGTGGGCCGCCTTCTCGACGTCCATAGCCGCACCTGGCGCGAAGATCAGGAAATTGTCATCCACGGCCGCCGCATCGCATGGGTCGGGCCGGCTGGGACATTTCCCGGAGAAGTTCGCGAGCGCTTTCACGAACCGGACCTGATGGCCATCCCCGGCCTTGGCGAGGTGCATAAGCACATCGAAAGCTCGCACATAACGCCGGAATGGGAAGCCGCTCTCGTGGTTCCCCGCGGAAACACGTGGACCTGCGAAGCAAGCCACGAGTTTTCCAACGTCAATGGTGCACGTAATCTCGAATTCTGGCTGGAAGCCCGCCGTCGCGGCTCACCGATGAAGATCTTCCCCCTGCCCGGCTCCGCCGTTCCTCCCACAGCCTATGAGCATGGTGGTGGCTGGTATGGCTATGACGAGCAAGCGGCGTTCTTGAAGCAGACGCTGATGGTGCCGGGGCTGGACGAGGTCATGGATTGGCCTGCCGTCTGGAACCCGGAAAATCCTTCCTACCACCGTCTTTGGGGCATGATCCAGGCCACCTTCGAGCGTCGCGGCGTGGTCGAAGGCCATGCGGCGGGCCTGCGCGACATGGACTCGATCAACGCCTTTGCGGCAGCGGGCCTTGCCTCCGACCACGAGGCCTGGACGCCCGAGGAGTTCTGGGAGAAACTGGCCCACGGTCTCTTCATGGAACTGCGCGTCCACTCCATGCCGGACGTGATCAAGGGCCTGCTCGAGCGCGGCCTGCAGGACTGGTCGCAGATCGCCTTCGCCACGGATGATCGCAGCGCCTCTGACACGCTGCGCCTTGGCGCGACCGACCACAACGTGCGGCTTGCGATCGAGAATGGCCTTGCGCCAGAGATCGCCATCCAGGCCGTCACCATCAATCCCGCCCGTCACATGCGGCTGACGCCATGGGTGGGCAGCATTGCGCCGGGCCGTTACGCCGACGTCGTGCTGCTTTCGGATCTGCAGTCCTTCCGCATCGAGAAGGTCTGGGCCGATGGCCGGCAGGCTTCCGAAGGGACGCGTTACCTCCTGCCCGTGCCAAGGATTGAGTGGCCGGAATGGGCGACGAACACGATCAACATTGGCCGTACGCTCACCGCCGAGGATTTCGCGATCCGCGCAGAAGCGGGTCGCAGCACGATGAACGCCGCGCTTCTTCGGCCCTTCCACTGGACGGATGAGTTCATCACGCGCGAACTGCCGGTAGTTGACGGTCAGGTCGCCCGCGACCCCGATCACAACGTAACCAAGTTCGCCATCGTCGACCGTTTCTCGGGCAACGCGGGTGTTTCGCGCATGTTCTGGCTGGGCTGCGGCCCGCGCACGCCTGACACCGCGCTCGCCTGCTCCGTCGCCCATGACAAGCACAATATCTGGGTGGTAGGCTCGTCGGATGAGGCGATGGCCACGGCGGTCAACGCGCTCGCCGAAAGCGGTGGCGGCTGGGCGCTCGTGCGGGAAGGCAAACTCGTCGCAACCGTCGCTTATGAAGTCGGCGGCCTGATGAGCTGCCGTTCCGCCGAAGATCTCCATGCCGACATGGAGAAGCTCTACGCGGAAGGAGCGCTTGTCGACTGGATGTACGAACCTACCTTCCAGCCGCGCTGGCATCCCGGCTTCCCCGAGCGGCTCGCCTTCGCGACACTCACCTGCGCGCCTTGGCGTTGGGTACTGGTTGCACCGACGCCCGAGGCGCCGGAGGGGCTCGTCAATGTGCAGAACGGCGCGACCCATCCGGTCGTTTGGTAAGAGGACAGACTGCCATGCAGGAAGAAAGTCAGGCTGTCTCCGGCGCCTTCGCCGGAGCTGAGCGGGTGGTGACACCGCAGGTGGTCGTCGACGTCGAGCGGCTGAAGAAGAACATTGCCCGCCCCGCCGCTATCCTCCCTGCCGGCGTTGAACTGCACCCGCATGTGAAGACGCACAAGTCTTTCCGCATTGCCCGGATGCAGATGGAGGCCGGCGCCTCCGGCCTCACTGTTTCGCGTCCGGCGGAGGCTGCCGCTTTTCTGCGCCAAGGTTTCGGCACCGTCACCATAGCCTATCCGATCGTGGACAAGGCCACAGCTGCACGGCTCATGGAGATCGCGCGAGAACACGGCAGCAGGATCCGCTTCATCTGCGATTCAGCGGAAGGTGCGGCAACGCTTGCCTCCGCCGCCAGCAATAGCGCCGAAACAGTCGACGTGTTCCTGAAAGTCGACGTTGGGCTGCATCGCTGCGGCGTAGATCCGGTCTCACAGAAGGCTGTCGAGGTCGCCCGCGCCCTCGCGGATGCTCCCAAGCTCGATCTGGTCGGCCTGCTCTCTCATGCTGGACATGCTTACGGGGCTGGCACGCCAGAAGGCATCCGCGAGGTGGCCGTGCGCGAGCGCGAGCAGATGACTGAACTGCGCGAACGGCTGGCCGCTGAGGGCATCGACGCCCGGCGCATCTCGGTCGGCAGCACGCCGACGCTCTTCGCCCATGGCGGATTCGAAGGGATTCAGGAAGTGCGACCCGGAAACTACGCCTTCCTCGATCTATCGGCGGTGCGTCTCGGTATCGTCGAGCGTCGCGATCTCTCGCTCGCTGTCGTCGCGACCGTGATCAGTGCCAACGATGACTATGCCATTGTTGACGCTGGGTCGAAGACGCTCAGCTCCGATCTAGGACCCCACGGCACGAAGGGTGTAGCAGGTTTCGGTGAAGCCTATGAGATCGGCGGCGATGGCAAGGCGCGGCAAATCCAGAAACTGTCGGAAGAGCATGGTTTTGTCGTGCAGGAAGGCAAGCCGCTGAAACGCGGCGCGCGCCTCCTCATCCTTCCAAACCATTCCTGCAGCGTTGCCAACCTCGCCTCGCACCTATGCTTCCTCGAAGATGGACGGGAAGAATACGTGCCGGTCGACGCGCGCAGCGGAACACCGTGGAGCATGGCCTCGGCCTGAAACGGCCGAGCATCAGGGCGGCCGGACGCATACCAAGAGCCTGGCCGCTGCAGCGCGTTCTCAAGAGCACCTCGTGCCGCGGAACGCAGCCAGAAAACCAAATAACAATATAAATATTTTTTTGCCATGAATCATTTTGATTACACGGCATACTCTCGATAATTATACTCTAATTGGGTGATTAAGCCTCTGCGAGTTGTTTCGATATTCCCTTTTTCTTGCCAGCATCTGCAACACAGCACTCGAAAAACAGCGTGCTTTCCAGGCAACAGTTAAGGAATTGTGGAAAGATAGCGACTGAAATCGGGCCTATTCCGACCGATCATCGTAGCTGTGGACTCTTCCACAATGACCCACCTGCGCTGAAAGAGAAAATTTACTATTTATAAGGGCTTACATCCGGCTGCTGCAAGATTGCACCAGAAGTTATGCCGCGCGCCTCACCCATTTGCGCACGCTTGATTACCTCAATTGCAGTATAAACATCATCGTTCGCAGTATTTTTGAGTCACAGCACTAAGATTGACTGTACAAATTGCCTATGATACCTGCTCACTTCGATTTAGCTCTATGGGCAATCTACGCCGTCTTCGGGGGACGGCGCCCATAGTTGGGGCTCCACACATGAAAAATGAAGTGGATGGAGGGCAAAACTTTGCGCTTATTGAAGAATTACTCGGCACAAATGTGCATTGCTTGCTTGTTTTTTCTGACAGGCAGCACCGGAGTCTGGGCGCAGAACGTGGTGTCGCCGGCCGTTGACTGGAACGGCAACTATACTTTCACATCCACAGCAGACCGGAATCTTCGTCTTCTTCAAGCGGATCTGATCGAGAAGAAGGAGCAGGGATACTACGAATCTCTTGGTAAAACCTCAATAACGCAGAACGTTACCAACAATACGACCACGACAATTGGTCAAAATACGAACGCCATTGGCGCGGTGAACAATTCAACCAACAACATCAACCTGAACGGGAACAACAACAACATCGACATCAGCAATCTTGCCGATTCAACCGGCTGTCAGGACGGTAGCGTGAACATTGGCGAAGGTACGTCCGCCATCGGATCTTCCGGATGCCAATATTGAGTGGATGGATAGCAAGGTGAAGAGTCGAATTATAGCAGCACTTACTGCTGCTGCACTAGCGTCTGGATGCACAGCCACGGCAATAACACCGCCTAAAGTTGACGCTCGGCTCATTGAAGGACCTCCGATCTCGGATGTTGTCACCCCCTTCGACCAGGCGCTGACTTGTCTCGACGGAAAAGTTTCAAAGAGGGTCGTCTTCTCAGTTGGCGCTATTCTTGATCAGACCGGAAAGGAAAGTTTTACTGACGGAGGTGTTGGCAAGTTCGTAACGCAGGGTGCCGGCGACATGGTGCAGTCCGCACTATTCAAGGCGGGCGCCACCGTGGTGAACAGACGCGATCCGCGCGTTACAACAACAGAGATGGAATGGCGCATCCGCGACGCCAGCCGCATCATTCCATCCAACTTCTATATCACAGGGAGCATCAACAGCCTTGATTTCATTCCTGGCGGAGGTGTTCAGGCGGAAGTGGCGGGTATTGGCGGACGCTACCGCGCCCACCGCATGCTGGTCGGCATAGACCTTGCTCTTACCGAGGCGCATTCCGGAAGAATTGTCGCCAATGTGCCGCTGCACAAGCAGATCTATGCAAATGAATATGGGCTGGGATTGGGACGGTTCTTTGGGTCGACCCTGGCGTCCGGAGACATCGGTGGCAGAGAACGTGAAGCGCTGCATTTTGCGCTGCGCCAGATGCTTTACCTGGCCACGTTCGAACTGCTGACGCAGGTGATGAAGGCCGAGGCCTATGCTGAATGCCGCGCCTTCATTGATGAAGGGCATGGCAAGATAAATGAAACATCTACGGCCAAGGCAATTGCCGAACTTGAATCCAAGGCCAAGGCCACGACGGTCGCAGAAGAACCGATACCAACCGGCAACAACGGCGCCCCGGCGCAAGAACCGGTTCCGGTACAACAGAACGCACTCCCCGTAGCAAACGGAAACCCACCGCTCCAACAGCAGCAGTGGGATCCCGCACGGGGTGGGTGGGTACCGAAGCGTAGCGGCGAGGCTGGCGAACAACTTTGAGGTGGGGGGGCATGTTCCGCCTCACAAAACGGTGAGACCCCGCTCGCCGTCTCGTGAGAACAACGACAGTGTCGGGGAGCTGTCATCCTTTTGGAGGACGTCATGAAAATCAGATCAATATACCTTACAACAGCGGCTGTGCTTGCATTGGGCGCCGTTTCGCCTGCTGCGGCAGACAGCCTTTCGCAAACGATCGGAAACCCTATCATCGACCAGATGGAGGCCTTTGAAACAGGGAACTGGATCAACCGCGCCGTCAATGCCAATGCGATCGACGCTAGCGTGAATATCAACGCATTCCCAAATATTGAAAGCAGCAACTCATTCGAGAGTGCTGTCAACATCGGGATTGCCGTTAACATTGATGCCGAGGGGAGCGGAACTCTCCTTTCCGGGGCTGGGATAACCGGCTTTGTTGGCAACGGGCACCTTCTGGCAGATGTTTCGGCTGAGAATAATTTCTCCTTTGGCAATGCCATCGTAGCATCCACAGAAGAGATCAAGACCGTTGCCGCAGGTGCAATCAACACCGGACATATAGCGTCAGTGGCCTCTGCAGGTTCTAGCCAGGGCAATTTTGCAATGGGGGGCAGCCTCAGCGATCTTACTTACCTTAATGGTGAGGCATCATCCGCCGCAGCAGCAACCACAAACACGTCAGCGGAAGCGTTCTCCGGAAAGGGGCAATACGCCTCGCTGGGTGGTCTTAGCGCGAGTGCGAGTGGAGCGTTCGCGGAGGCGTCCAGTGGTCCGGCCACGGGCGTGTACGCTGTTAACGAAGCGTTCAACAACGCCACGATCAACGGTAGCGTAGACATCATCAGCAACGGCACTGCACTAGCAGGTATTTCCACTCTTGCTGCTGGTGCTCTGAACACAGGTTCGATTTCGTTCGGGTTTGATGGGGCTGCCCTGAACAGCGCCATCAACGGCGGCGACTAATTACTAAACGCCGCTGATAGCAGGCTGCAATCTTTCGATCCCCCGTTCGAGACTTGCAGCCTGCTACGCGGTACTTGGGGGGTATCTGCTATGAAGCGTGCTATTACAATTCTCGGGTTTCTATCTGTCGCAACTGCTGCCCATGCAGCCGATCCGGTGATGCTCGATCCAATCATCGAACCGGCGGCCTATACCGCCAACTGGACGGGCGTCTTTATCGGCGGACAGGTGGGCTGGCTCAGGGGGCCTAAATTCCCCAGGGTACCGACTGTCCCGACAAACCCTGGCGGTCCGGGCACAACCGCGGAATGCGATGATTTCGACCTCTTTGCATTTGCGCATGCATCGACGCCCAACACGAGTGCCACCGCGCTCGCATTGCCATGCGCCGCCTTCGCTATCGGTGAAACGCCGAATACAGAGGCCGCAGCGTTGGCTGTCGAAGACTGGA
The DNA here is from genome assembly GCF_014641695.1 of Nitratireductor aestuarii. Lineage (GTDB taxonomy): Bacteria > Pseudomonadota > Alphaproteobacteria > Rhizobiales > Rhizobiaceae > Chelativorans > Chelativorans aestuarii. The sequence continues at coordinate 176,805 of NZ_BMIF01000005.1, forward strand.
ACGAGCGCTTCGATCTGGGAGATCAAGACGGAGTTACCGCATCGGATCTTTCCTTCTTCTACGACGAGAAGAGAAGCACCATCATCGGTGGTGTCCACGTCGGCTACAATCACCAGTTCCAGAACAATTTCGTTCTTGGCGCGCTCGCGGACGTAAACTTCCTCGATTGGGAACGGAGAATGGGTATCACGGACGGCGACAATATCTTGGGGGTCAGCCAATCCGTGAACTTCCTTGGAACGTTGCGGGCACGAGCCGGCTTCGCTGCAGACCGGGTACTGTTCTACGCAACCGGTGGCCTTGCTGTTGGCGGAGTGGAAAGCAAAGCGTTCCAGAACAACACTGTCCTGAGCTCGGATCGTGATACGCGGTTTGGCTATACTATCGGTGGCGGCCTGGAATTCCTTGCTGCGGATAACTTCAGCATTGGTGCCGAATATCTCCATACTGATCTTGAGAAGGATAACGACAATCTCAAGTTCAACAGCGTATTCCTGCGCCTGTCTTACCACTTCAGATGAGGTATCCTGATCAACCGCACATCTAAAGGAAGCTTGCTTTAAGCAGATACGAACCGCAGAACTGGATCATTTCAGCCTGACCCTACATGTTGAAATGATCCAAGCCTTGTCTGGCAGCAGTTGCGGGCAAGAATGGGTGCCCAATCCGTGCTCGCATCGCTCCAGGCGAAGGCGGCATATCGCCAATGTCACTGCGTACCGGCCATACGACAGTGCATGTCGAGCGGCCCGAGAGCATTGTCGCTGTGTGTCTGCCAGCTTCTTCCGCTTGCGGGTGTGTTGGTCGCACCATGCTTGTCACCGTGAGCTTGTCGCTCGGCGGGTCGAGAAGCTGCAGTCCGGATTCCATGTGCTTCGCTTCGGCAAGCACGGGAGGCTCAGCAGGGGGTATTCCGCCCGCCACCGGATGATCCGGGGGCTGTAATCTGCCTTTGGCCCCGCAAGGCGCTCGATGATTTTGATGCAATTCGGATGGAAAACCAGCTCCACTTTCCCGGATTGAGCTAGGTCAGCCGGTAGAAGCGTGAAGCTGAACCGCAGAAAAGGTCGGCTTTTTCGCTGGACGAGTATGGTTCTGCGAGAAGCTTGAAGGCATTCCACAGAACCGTGTAGCTGCACGTCCCCTTATCCGCAGGGAAGTTGCTTTCGAACATGCAGCGAGACGGGCCAAATGCCTGAATGAGCGCGTCGATGTAGGGATGCCAGGCAGCAGCAAGCTCGGTCGATGATGGCGGCGTTGCGCAAGCTTCGAAGTCGAATCCGGCAAGGCGCATGCCCAGGCCTCCAAGTTTCATGTAGACATTGTCGAGGCGCGCCAACGCTTCAATGTTGGTGCGCCATTCGCGAAAGCTTTCGGACAGATCACGGCCGTAGGAGGCCACCCCAATCGGACCGCCGCAATGGTCGACGACGATCATGGTCTCTGGAAAGCTACGGGCGAGATCCAGCACTTCGGGCAATTGACGTTGGAAAACGAAGGCATCGAAGGACAGGCGGAAGGAAGCCAGGCACGCAAAGCCTTCGCGGAAAGAGGGCTCCGCCAGCATGCCAGGACGACGCTTGACAAGTTTCGCCATCAGCTCTTCGTCTGCATCCCATCCCGTCATCCGGCGAATACCGCGCAGCCGCCCACGGCCGGCTTCGATAGCTGCGGCGAGCACCTCCTCTACCTTGCTTCCGAGCGACAGATCGACCGTGCCGACGATGGCGCTGCAGATGTCAGTCTTTCCATATGCCTTGCCAGCCTCAGCCGCTTTCGCCGCAAACTCCACCTCGCCGATCGGCCGAAGCTCTTCAGGTCCGCCCTTGCGATAGCGCGAGCCGCATTCCACATAGACACTCGCGACGACGTTGTGCCCGCCAGCGAGATCTTCGGCGAAATCGTCGAGCAGGTAGCGGTTGCCTGCGTACTCCCAGAGATGGTGGTGCGCGTCCACGATGGGCAGTGACGGGTCGATCGGTTCTTCCTCGTGGAGGGCCAGCCAATCAGGCCGCGGGCTCCCGAACATGGCAGGAATCGTCCGGATGTAGCGGCGGTTCTTTTGTATATCCATGCAACGCTCCTCCCTCGCGCGCCCGACATTCTCCCGCGGGTGGGAGAACCGGCAATAGATGTGAGTGGGTATGTGGACTCGAACCGGGAGACAACGACAATTCGGACTAGGTGACCGACTCATAACTCCGCAACCAGATGCGTATTGACGCGAGTTGGACAGAAGCGAGGAAGTTGTCGTCGCGCTTGTCATATCTGGTTGCGATTGCCCTGAAGTGTTTGAGTTTATTAAAAAAGCGCTCGATCACGTTGCGCTGTCGGTAGACCCATTGGCTGAACGGGAAGGTTTTGACGCGGTTCGGCATGGCGCGGATGTTGGCCCATGCGCCGCACTCGGCCATTGTGGCGCGCAGGCCGTCGCTGTCATAGGCGCGGTCGGCGAGCAGGATGTGCCCGGCCTCTACGGTTTCGAACATGTCGGCGGCCGAGCGACCGTCATGGGCCTGGCCCTCGGTAAGCTTGAGGCGGATCGGACGCCCCTCGGCATCGACAAGCGCATGGATCTTTGTGGTCAGGCCGCCGCGCGAGCGACCCATGCAACGGGATCGCTCGTCTTTTTTTGGTCGTTGGCGGCGTGCTGGTGAACGCGGATCGAGGACGAGTCGATTATCTGCACGTCACCGTCGTAAGCAACTGATATAGCTTTGAGAATACGCCCCCAGTAGCCTGCCCTGCGCCACCGATTGAAGCGATTGACGCAAGTCGTGTGCGGACCGTAGCGCGCCGGAATGTCGGCCCACGGCGCACCTGTGCGCAACCGCCAGAAGATGCCGTTGAGAACCTTGCGGTCATCGGCGCGCGGCACCCCGCGCACCTTCGTTGGAAGCAGCGGCTGAATCACAGACCACTCGAAATCCGTCAGATCGAAACGCGCCATAACAACCTCCTGCAAGTTGCAAGAAGGGAATCACAACAGCTCCAATTTGGGAATCCCTTTTATGGGTATGTGTCCTAGAGCGGCTCCAGGAAAAGTGCAAAGCGGCTTTCCGCCAGAACGGCGAGAAAACAAAGACGTAGCAGTTCAGGTTTCTGTGGAAGTCTGAACTGGACTAGATCCGCCCTGGGTAGCCCAGAATTTCGGCTTCACCTGTAGGGCACGCCTGGTTGGTACCCATCCCTGCCGAGTGCGCGCAGCCGGCGCTACAGACCGCCGTCTGGGCACGCGAAGATGGTGCGCAGCACGGAGACCAAAGCGAGCGGCTGGTCGACCATCACGTGGTGAGCGGCCCCAGGAACAGAGATCAGAGGAACATCACAGCCGCACACGCTCTTGATGTAGTCGACGTCCTCCGGCCGGTAGAGTGACGACTGATCGCCGAGAACGATGGTGTAGGCAATGTCCTTCTTGTGCGGCAGGTCCTCAAGGGCGTCCTGGCGATGCGCGTTTCGATGTTGAGGATCAAAGCACCACCGCCATCCCCGCTGACCATCTGCCGCTATTTCGGTCACCGACCGACGGGCGATATAATCAGCGATATAGAGGTTATCGCAGGGCTGCTCGGGCGAGAAGCGGAACCGCCGAAGCGCCTCTTCCAAAGACGGATAGATCCGGTGCGGCCTTCCCGATTCCTGCATCCAGCGGCTGCGTCTCAGAGCCAGTGCTTCTTCCTTGAAGATGGGTGGATCAACCAGCACGACCGCGCGAAAACGATCCGGAAACATTTCGCAGAGCCGTGCCGCGACACGGGATCCGAACGAATGAGCGACCAGGATCGGGCGCTCATTTCCCGCGTTGAGCCCGCCTGCATCGAGTGCAGCCAAGGCCTCTTCCGCCAGTACAGAAATCGGGTAGGAATTCCGCCAGCCTGACCGCCCCATGCCCGACCAGGATGTAGCGGCAACGCGGTAGTTTTCACTGAAGAAGGGCGCGATAAAACTCCACCAGTCGGCGTGCGCGCCCTTCCCGTGGAGAAAGAGCAACCCGGGATTGCCAACCTTGCCCCATGTCAGAAGCTCGATGTCCACGCCATCGACAGGAACAAAGCTCCGCTCCGGCCGGACGGCGATGACGCGCTCGAACCAGGCAGGCGCTGGTACCGCCTCGCCTGTGAGGAAGGGCTGGAGCTCAAGCTTCGTGTCCACCGATCAAACCTTCATGGCGCCCATAGGATGACGGGCAGCCTTGCCCCTGCTGTTGCCCCAATTTCCCGACGCATCCGCCGCCAGTCAAGCGCAGAGCGGTTGCGATAGGAGCGTCAGTTGCCTCCATTCGCCATCCAGCTGCCGCCGTCAATTGCAATCGTTGCTTCGTCGGCCATTTTACATGCAGGGGTGCACGACAGCGAAGCGAGCGTAGGTCCGCCGCCATTCACACCGTCTGGGCGAAGAACTTGGTCGTCAGATACGCGTCGAGACCTTCGATGCCGCCTTCACTGCCATAGCCGCTGTCCTTAACACCCCCGAAAGGTGTTTCCGGCGAGTTCAATGGCGCGCCATTGAGCGAGACCATGCCCGATCCCAGTTCCTCCATCGCCACGTTGGCAGTGTTGAGTGACCGCGTGAAGACATAGGCGGCGAGGCCGAAGGGCAGGCTGTTGGCGCGCTGGATCACCTCGTCGCGATCTGAAAAGCGCACGATCGGGGCGAGCGGCCCGAAGGGTTCTTCCGTCATGATCATGGCATCATCCGGAACATCGGTCAGGACCGTAGGCGCGAAGAAATTGCCCTGGTTGCCGATGCGGTTTCCACCCACCGCAAGTCTTGCACCGCGCTCCACCGCATCGGAGACGAAAGTTTCCATGGCGCCCACGCGCCGGCTGGCGGCGAGCGGCCCCATCTGGGTGCCCTGCTCCATGCCGTTGCCAACCTTGAGCGTTTCGGTGATTTCCTGGAAACGCGATACGAAGGGGTCGAAGACGCGGTCATGGACGTAGAAACGCGTCGGTGCAACGCAGACTTGGCCCGCGTTGCGGAACTTGTTCGCAGCCGTGACCTTCGCCGCCAGATCGATGTCGGAGTCGTCGAAGACCAGCACCGGCGCGTGGCCGCCAAGCTCCATCGTTGAGCGCTTCATGTGCTGGCCCGCGAGCGCCGCCAGATGCTTGCCGACGGAAACGGAACCCGTAAACGAGATCTTGCGGATGATGGGCGATGGAATGAGATAAGCCGAGATTTCGGCAGGTACGCCGAAAAGAAGGTTCAGGACACCCGCCGGCAGACCGGCATCATGGAAGCACCTAACCATCTCGACGACACAGGTGGGAGACTCTTCCGGCCCCTTGATGATGATGGAGCAGCCTGCCGCAAGCGCACCCGCGATCTTGCGGATGCTCTGGTTGATCGGGAAATTCCATGGCGCGAAGGCAGCCACCGGACCAACCGGCTCACGGATCGTTTGCTGACGCACGGCTGGCGTTCGCGATGGGATAACGCGGCCATATGCGCGCTTGCCCTCTTCCGCACACCATTCGATGTGCTCAGGCGCAAGCATCACCTCCATCCGCGCTTCTGCAAGCGGCTTGCCCTGTTCGCGCGTCATGGCCTCCGCCAGGAGATCCAGGCGTTCGCGGATGAGCTGCGCGGCGCGGCGCATGATGCCCGCCCGCTCGTGCGCCGTCATTTTCCGCCACTTGTCAAAACCCTTTTGCGCAGCCTCAAGGGCGCGGTCCATGTCCTCCTGCTTGGCGTGCGGCAGACGGCCGATCACCTCTCCAGTCGCGGGATTGAAGATGTCACCCTCCGCTCCGCCGGCAGCGGTGCAGAAGGATCCATCGATATAAAGCGCCGGAAATGCTTGCATGATCAGTCTCACATGGTTCGTTGTTGGGCCGGCGGGAGCGCAGGCTATTCGCCGCCGCGCACCCAGGCTCGCTCGCCAGCGTAGAATGCTTCCAGTTCCTGCGGACGGTCGTCTCCCAGATGATCCGGGTTCAGCTTCACACCGCGGCTGGTCTGGAGGTAGCCGATGAACTTGTAGGAGGGACGCAGCGTCGCCAGAACGTCCTTGTCGATCGGCAAGGTCTGGGAATGGTCGACCGGGCGCATGATGTCTCGCTCGAAGATCACCCGGAAGGTAAGCAGTTTCCAGCGCCCATCCTGCCTGACGGCCCGGGAGAAGAAGCGGCAGATCACCTCGACATCGACCTCAATGTCCATGAGTTTCGGCCGGCTTGCAATCATTGCCGAACTTTCCACCGTGGCACGATCCCCGCAAATGTCGGCATAGGCGGGAAACACCCAGTGCGTGCCTGGCTGACGGTCACCCATCCACTTGCGCGTCGCCTCGACATAGGCCTCCGCACCCGTCCCATGATACCAGGTGGTGCTGACGTAGGCGTCGTCATGGAAGCACTCCCGCATCTGCTCGAAGCGACGTCTGTCGCGGGCGAGCCGCTCGCGCCGCACCAGGTCGAAGAGTTCTTCGCGGTCGATCAGCTCCCGCAGGCGGCTTTCGGCTGTTTGCAGGCTACTCTCAGGCATTTGTGCTTCCATCGATCACGGGCTCCTGAACTTTGCGGGGAAAGAGTGCCGAGTAGGCAGACGTCACAACGATGGCGAGGGCGATGAGCAGCAGGACAAGGCTGACCGGTCGCTGCAGGAACATCATGAAATCGCCGCGCGAAAGCACCTGCGAACGGAGGAAATGTTCCTCGAACATGGGGCCCAGCACGACGCCGAGGATCAAGGGAGCCAGCGGAAGGTCCAGGATGCGGAAGAAATAGCCGAGCGCCCCTGCGACGAACACGATCCATATATCGAAGCTCGACTGCGCGATGCTGTAGATGCCCATGCATACGAAGGCCAGGATGAACGGATAGAGCGCGCGGTATGGAACGGTGAGAATCCGCGTCCAGATGCCGATCATCGGGATGTTGAGGATCACCAGGATGACGTTGCCGATCCAGAAGCTCATGATGAGCCCCCAGAAGAGTTCAGGCTTTTCAGCGATAACCGCAGGCCCTGGGGTGATGCCGTTCATGATGAGCACGCCCAGCATGATCGCCATCGTAGCGCTGCCGGGAATGCCCAGCGTCATGGTCGGGATGAAGGCGGTCTGGTCGGCGGCGTTGTTGGCTGTCTCCGGCGCAACCAGCCCTTCCATGGCGCCCTTGCCGAAACGAGACGGATCGTCAGCCAGCTTGCGCTCGACAGCGTAGGAGATGAAGGAAGCGATCAGCGCCCCGGTGCCGGGCAGGATTCCGAAGAAGGAGCCAACCGCGGAGCCGCGCAGGATCGGTTTCCACGACCTTCGCGCATCGTCACGGGTCGGGATCATGGAGCGGAGCGTTACCTTGAACTGGTTCACCTCGTCGGCGAAGCCGCTCTTCAGGGTCGAAATGACCTCGGCGACACCGAAGAGGCCGATGGCTACCGCCACGAGCCCCACGCCATCCAACAGCTCGTTTGAACCGAAGGTAAAGCGCGGGATGCCACTGCCGATATCCTGGCCGACCAGGCCCACCATGATGCCGATGATGACCATGGCGATACCCTTGAGCGGCGATTCACTGCCGACAGTCGAGGCGGAGACAAGGCCGACGATGATCAGGGCCACGTATTCCCAGGGACCGAATTCCAGCGCCCATTCCGCAATGGTGGGGGCAAACAGCATCATCAGGATGATGCCGATGCTGCCACCAACGAACGAACCGATCGTGGTCATGGAAAGAGCAGCGCCTGCCCTGCCCTGGCGGGCGAGCGGATAGCCGTCCAGACATGCGACGGCGCTTGAGGGCGTGCCGGGCAGGTTCAGGAGGATTGACGCTGTCGAACCGCCATAGGCGCTGCCGTAGTAGATGCCGGCGAGCATGATCAGCGCCGTGGTCGGCTCCAGATGATAGGTGATCGGGAACAGGAGCGTAATGGCGACGAGAGCGCCGATGCCCGGCAGCGCGCCCAGGAGCTGGCCAAGGAAGACGCCGAGCAGGCAGTACCAGAGATTGGTTGGACTGACAGCAACGCTCAGGCCGATGGCAACATGATCATAGAGTTCGGCAAGAGCGTTCATAGCGGCCACGCAAACAGCTTCAGATGCAGGTTCATGATGTAGACGAAGATGATCACCATCAGCGCGGTGACTGCTGCGGACAGGATGATCGTAGTGAGAATGTTTCGGCCTGGAACCGCAAAATATGAGATGACCATCAGGACCATCATGCTCGGCACGACGCCGAACGGATCAACCGTGGCCGCAAAGATCGCCAGCGCCAGCAGGACCAGCCCGCCAGCACGCAGGTTGACCTCGATCGAATGTCGCTGCCGCAGGAAGGATAGAAGGAAGATCGCGATGGCGATCAGCAGAAGGGTAACACCAAGGAGAAGCGGGAACATTCCCGGCCCCATCCTCGCCATGTTGCCTATCGGATAGGAGAGATATGCGTAGATCGCGACGAAGGCGCCCAGTGCCCCAAGGACAACACCGGCAACCGCATCGCGATTGATGGAAAGGTTCATCAAGCTTCCCTTTGTGCAGCGGGCAAACAGAAGTGGCAGCTGTTCAGCGCCCACCCGCGCGACATGGTCTCAGGAGGAGAAAAGATGCGGCGTGGACGAGAGGCAGGGTGGCGCTGCCAAGGCAGCACCACCCATTGCCACTACTCTGCCCCCAACTTCATTGCGCCCGATTCAATGACCTTGGCGAAGTCCGTCCGGTCCTGTTCGAGAAGGGCCTGCGCCTTTTCCGGCGAGCTTTCAGCCGTTACCGCGTAGCCGAGGTCTTCCAGACGCTTGGTGATGTCCGGATCGGCCAGAACCTCGTTGGTCGAGGTGGAAAGCTTTTCCAGAACCTCCGCAGGGGTGCCTTTCGGTGCAAAGAGCATCAGCCAGGCGCTGGCGCGGATCTGCGGGAAGCCTTCTTCGGCAGTCGTTGCGATATCAGGCAATGCCTTGGAGCGGGCGTCGGCAAGAGATGTGACGAACTTTAGCTTGCCTGCTTCCACGCCGGAGAAGAAGCCCGTGGGGAAGCCGAAGCCGATGTCGACCACGCCGCTCATCATGTCGCTGATCATGTCACCAGCGCCCTTGTAAGGCACCATGTTGAAGTCGAGGCCAAGCTCGGACTGGATCAGCGATGCAGCGAAGTGGCTGACGCCGCCCGTACCCTGCACTGCCAGGTTGATCTTGCCCGGGTTCGCCTTGGCGTATTCCACCAGCTCGGCGAAGTTGTTCGGTTCAAAATTCTTGTTGGCCACAAGCATGATCGACGCATCGGTCAGCTGGGTTACCGCGACGAGGTCTTCCACGTCATAGGGAAGGTCCTGGATCGTGTACTTGACGTTGACCACCGGCGTGTTGGGGGACAGCATGATGGTGTAGCCGTCCGCCTTGGCCTTGGCGACAAGATTGGTTCCGACCGTCGCCGAACCGCCCGGGCGGAAATCCACCAGCACCGGCTGGTTGAACTTCTTGCTGAGCCCGTCAGCAACCATGCGGGCAACCGGATCGGATCCGCCACCGGCAGGGAAAGGAACGATCATCGTGATTGGCTGGTTCGGCCAGTCAGCTGCCGTAGCCGGCAGGGCAAAGGCCGTAACTGAAGTGGCTACCGCAGCAGCCACGCAAAGAAAATCTAGTCTCACGTCTTCCTCCCTAAACTCTTGTGAAAATTTCCTCTTGAGATATCATTATAACATTATCTCTTTGCCGACAAGCGTGGCGGGATAAAATTAGCTCGTGAATGCTCCCCGGGCTTGCAGGAACATGGACCGTTTCCCTGCGCGAAACGCCGATACCACCAATCTCAAACGGCCAAACGAGGTAGGATCACCAATGCCCAGCTCGCCGGAATTTCGTGGCAAATTCCGTGTGTTGCTGAATAGATTATAATGTCATATTATATTTTTAGATCGAGCAAATCGGAGCTGTAATGGCCTTCCAGACTGAACCGGAACCTTCACGCGGCAAGGCCATCGAAGTATTGCCTGGCGTTCTTCGTATCACGGCGGAGAACCCGGGACCGATGCGGTACCACGGAACGAACGCCTACATTCTTGATGATGGTGCAGACGTAGTCGTGATCGATCCCGGGCCGGATGATGGAAAGCATCTGGATACGATCGTGGATGCAGCCGGGCGCATCAGCCTGATCCTGCTCACCCATGGCCATGTCGATCATGCGGAGGGCATCCGCAGTCTCCAGAAGAGAACCGGCGCACCGCTCGCCGCCTTTTACAAAAGCACAAGCTCAGATCGCGTGCCGGATATTGCACTGGAGGATGGATCACGTGTTGGCTCCTTGACCGCAATCCACACGCCGGGACATGCTGCCGATCACCTGTGCTTTGCGCGCGGCGACGGCGTCCTCTTCAGTGGCGACCATGTCATGGCTTGGTGCAGCACCGTGGTCGGGCCTCCGCCCAATGGCGACATGCTGGGATATTTCCGCAGCCTGCAGCGGCTGATCGACAGACCTGACCGGGTCTATGCGCCGGGACACGGCCCGCTACTCCATGAGCCGAAGCCTTTCGTGCAGGAACTTCTCGACCGGCGGCTGGCGCGTGAGCAGGAGATACTGGAGGCGCTTGGACGCGGGCTAACGAGGCCTGACGACATCCGCAGTGCGCTCTACAGCAAGAAGACGAACCCGGTCCTCGTCAATGCAGCTTACCGCAACGTCTTGTCCCATCTTGCAAAACTCGTGATGGAGGGCCGCGTGCGGGAACTGGAGAACGAGACCTACATCCTTGCCTGACGACTGATTTCGCGCGACCGATAGACCGGTTCAGACTTTCACAGAAACTCTGAACTGCTTTAACTCTTTGTTGCTCGGGGTTCCGGACGGAAAACCGGTTCCCACTTTTCCTGGAACCGCTCTATTCCCCTGTGAAATTGGGCTTTCGCTTTTCGGCGAAGGCCGCCATGCCTTCCTTGCGGTCCCGCGACTGGCTGAGCGAAGCCGCTATGGGCAACTCCCACTGGATGGCTTCGGCCAGCGGCATTTCGATGCCGCCATAGACGGCTTTCTTCATTGCGGCGAGGCTCAAGGGAGCGCGTTCGCCAAGAGTGCGTGCCATGCTCAGGCATTCCTGGAGTGCCCTGCCCTGCTCCGTCTGGCGGTTGATGAGGCCGATCCGATAGGCTTCGGCCGTGCCGATCACATCGGCCATGAAGAGCAGTTCGAGCGCGCGGGAGGCGCCGATGAGACGCGGCAGGCGCTGCGAGGCGCCGAAGCCCGGCAATGTGCCAAGGCGTGAACTGGTGATCCCGAACTGAGCGCCCTCCCCCGCAACGCGAATATCGCAGGCAAGGGCAAGCTCCAGACCACCCGTCAGGCAATGGCCCTCAATCGCGGCGATGACCGGCTTTGCACATTGCTCCATGCTGTCGGTGACCCGGTGCCAGGCCGCAATGGCTGCGCTTGGATCGCCGCTGGCGGCTGCCTCCTTCAGGTCGCGCCCGGAAGAAAAGACGCTCTCGTTCCCAGTGACGATGACGGCGGAAACGCCCTTCAGCTGGTTCGCCTCCGTCAGCACCTCGACCAGTTCGGCCATCATGCGGATGCTGATGGCGTTCCGGTTTTCGGGCCGGTTGAGCCGGACGACCAACGCCTTCTCGACCGTCTCCACCATCAGGGTTTCAAACTGTGTCATCGCAGCTCCTGCCTGGAACGATCAAGCTTCGGGTTCAAATGCGATCCCGTGCTCCTGCAGTATAGCGGCGGCGTCGCTGTTCGGCTCCGGTGCAATATGAGAAACCGTAGGTGGCGTTTTCTCAAGCCGCAGCGGGCTGTCCAGCATCGGCCATTCAAAGCCGGAACTATGCAGGTAAAACCAGATCTTGCGCTCCAGCGACTGCGGAAGCTGCGTCGCCTCTTTCAGGCTCAGCACAGGAAAAGCCTTCACGCCCTCCTGCCGAAGCCGGTCGGCAAGCTTATGCTTGGCAAGGGAGCTTGGTTCGGTGGAGCCCTCAAAGTCCTCGGCGAAGACATAACCGTCGCTGCACTCGATGACTGCCGGAGCCTTGACCTTGCTGCCGTTCCAGGCGGTCTGCGTCAGCCATGCGGTGACATCCTGCATGGACATGTCGATATGCTGGCCACGTCCGGTTCGCTCCCGGTGATTGAGTGCGCCAAGGATCGCTACAGCGGCCATGATGCCGCCGGTGGTATCAGACGAGGAAATTCCCGTTTTCAGGGGGATGCGAGAGTCGCTCAGGGTTGCCATGAAGCCGGACATGGCCTGGATCACCGTGTCGAACGCCGGCCTTGTTGGGTAGAGTGAGTCCGCGCCGAACCCGCTGATCGAGCAATAGACGATCCTGGGGTTTAGCTCGAGAACGCGCGCGGGCGGCAGACCGAACTTGGTGAGCGCGCCGGGCTTCATGTTTTCCACCAGTACATCGGCCTGGCACACCAGTTCGCGCAGGACGCCGCGATCCGCTTCCTTTGTCAGGTCGAGCGTCAGCGAACGCTTGTCCGCGTTGTTCAACCGGAAGGTGATGGAGCGGCCGTCAATATGGGGCGGCCAGGTGCGTGATTCATCGCCGCCCGGACGTTCTATCTTGATCACCTCGGCCCCGAGATGGGCCAGATGCTTCGCGCAGAGCGGCGCGGTCGTGTACTGGCCAAGCTCGATCACCTTGATGCCGGAAAGCGGCCGCTTCAGCACGGCGGGAGCTGTACGTGCGGGTTGTGGCCGAAGCTGATCAATAAGCTTCGTGATCGCGTCCCGACTGCCGTCTCGAGCAGGGATCTGCGTCGGTGCCTGCCACGGCGTTTCCGATAGGCGCATAGGCGATCCGGGAACAAAGACCGCCCTGCCCGACTGCGGATCAAGCAGTTCGTGGATCATGCGGCGATGGTCCAGATTTTCCTCGCGCGGATAGCCCTCGACAGGCGCAATGGGGCCACAGGCGACCACGGCGCGGATCATTTCGTCAACGCATTCGGCGGTTGTCAGCGTCTTCGTCCAGGTTTCGATGGCTTCATCGATTTCCACGATGTTGCGAATGCGCTCGCCCTGGGTGCGGTAGGTCTCGGCGAGATCCGGGCGACCCATCGTCTGGCAGAGGCGTTCCCATTGAGCCTGATTTCCGGCGCAGATGAGCACCCATCCGTCGGATGTCTCGTAGGTATTCCAGGGAGCAACCGTCGGGTGGCGATTGCCGAGCCGCGTCTTCTTCGCCATCGGGTCCGTCAAAGTGGAGGCCAGGAACGTATTGAGCGAGATGAATCCGCAATCGAACAGGGAGACATCGAGGTTCTGCACAACGCCCTGCTGCTCCCGTGCATAAAGCGCGGAAAGCGCGCCAATTGTCGAGTAGACGCCTGTCAGATAGCTGACGATCAGCAGGAGGATCGGCGTCGGCGGTCCGTCGGCGAGGCCGGTCGTGTCGGAAACGCCTGTCAGCGCCTGGATCTCGAACTCGGTCGCGGGTTCTCCGGCCAGCGGCCCGACCTTGCCGAAGGCGGTAATATCGCAGACGATCGTGTTCTTCGCCGCCTCAAGCACCTTGCGAAACAATGGGGTATCCACGTCGCTTGAAGTGAGGACGAGATCGCTGCGCTCGATCAGCCCGGCCAGCATGCGCTCATCTTCGATTACGCCTGCACGTGGAGCAAAGCTCAGCTTGCCTGCCGCCATTACTGGCCGATGGGAGCCCTTCAGATCGTAGCGTGCGGCATCTCCATCCGTTTCGATCGACACCACGGTTGCGCCGAGCTGCATCAGCAGGTTGCCGGAAATGGCGGCGGCGAGCCGCGTGCCAAGTTCAACAACGAGCAGTCCGGAAAGAGCTTGTTCAGTCATTCGAAAATCCACGTGGCAGGCGCGGCAAGGGGCGCGCGTTTCAGTCGATGAGTTCAAACCAGAAGTCGGACCAGTCGCCTTTCGGCTCGTCGGCGAAAACGACGGTGCAAGGTGCGCCAACCAGCGACAGCGACGTCATCTCACCTTCGGGAACGCCGCGCAGGTAACCGGCGGATGCAGTGTCTGCGCCTTCCAGCTGGACGAATACGATGAGCTTCGGCGTGGTGCCGGGCAGGATGGTGAAGGTTACGATCCTGCCCTTCGGGCCGATCGGCACCAGCTCCGTGACGGCTGAGAACGTCACCTCGCAAAAGCTTGTGGGCGGAAAAATCACCCTCCCCTTTTCACCCGATGCCCGGGCGGCCAGCAGCTGCTTTTCCTTCAATGCCTCGAAGAATTTCAGCAGCAGGGGATCGGCATGATACTTCTGCGGAACGTCCCAGCTCGCCTGGACGAACTCTATTCCTTCCGGGTCCTTGCGAACCTGTTCCCTGGCCCCGCTCATATCGCAAGCACTCCCACTTCATGGGTCTGGAACAGACCACCGATGGCCGTGACTACCGCGCGGCCGTGCCTGATCTCTACCTGGCAATCTCCAGCCTCACCGCGCAGCTGCGCCGTCGCGTCTGCGATGCGGACAAGTGCACCGGCGCTGATCGGGTTGCCGCATGTCGCGCCGCCCGTTGCATTGACCGGGAGCCTCGAGCCGCGATGAAACTCGCCTGCATCAATGCGCCGGGCCGCCTCACCCTTCGCGCAGAGCCCCAGACCCTCAATGCTCAACAGCTCGAAGATGCTGAAGGACGTGTAGACCTCCGCGAAGTCGAGTTCCTGCTGCGGGTTTGAAATTCCAGCGGCTGAATAGGCGCGTTGCGCGGCCTGCGTGACATCGGACCCGTCGAGATAGCTTGTCCATCCGGGCACCATCTGGGCGCCAATGGATTTCGCACCCGCAAAATTGCCGAACCCTTCGATCCGCACGGACCGCTTGGAATTCGCCTTGCCGATCACCACGGCAGCCGCACCGCTGGTGCGCGGCGAACTTTCCAGGCGCTTGATCGGCCAGGAAAGTACGGGGGAATCCAGCACTTCTTCCGCAGTCACAGGTTTGCGCAGCTGAGCATAGGGATTGCCGACGCCGTTCAGCCTGTTCTTGACGATTGGAGCAGCAAAGATCCGCTCGCTGACGCCATGGGTGGCCATGTAGTGCGTGCTCTGTAAAGCCGCCGCTGTGATAGCGTTGATGGGCGCCTGCCCGCTGGTGAACGGATCGTGCATCTGGGCGAGCGCGCCGCGCAGGCTGTCGCCTTCGTCAGCCAGATCGGCTGCGACCACGAGAACATGTTTGGCGCGGCCGGAGGCGACGTAAGAAGCGGCGAGCCGGACCGCCGAAAGGCCCGAAGCCGCCGCAACATGCACGCGGCCGAGGAAGGCGTGGGCTCCGGGCAAACCGGCGATGCCCCAATATTGGGGTTCGTCAACACCAAGGGTCGCGGTAGGCGCCTGCGCCAGAATGAGCCCGTCGATTTCGTCCCGGGCGAGCCCGGCGTCCTCTACCGCACGCGCCGCGACGGTAGCGAGCAAGTCCGGGTAGGTCATTTCCGGGATGCGGGTGCGCATGGGAACCTGCGCCACGCCAAGGATCGCAGCCATATCGTCTTTATGCCGCATGGCTCCCTCCCGCACGAAACTGGATTGCCGTCACATGCTGCCCAAGCGGTCCAGCGAGATCGATCAGCAGCCCGGATTGCCGCCCACTTTCCCCCGCCGCTGCATGCAGGGCAGCAAGGTTACGCAGCGGCGATGCCGGACCGAACCAGCCTTGCGAGCTTCCGCCATGGGCGTTCGTGCGCTTGGCTCCCGGGATTGCTGCTAGCGCGCGCAGTTCGAACGACGGACTTTGCCCGCAGATCTCAATGAAACCCGGATCTTCCAGCTTTTTAGTGACTTCCTCCACCCAGATTGCGGGATCAAGATTGCCATCGAGCGGGATCTGGGCACGCGAAGCAAAGCCGATGTGATCAAAGATGAGACCCGCAGCATTTTGCTGCAATACAATCGCGGCCGCGCCATCGCAGAAGGTGGCCGGTTCGCTCTTGCCCCAAGTGATTTCGCTCATGCGCGACGCAAGTAGTCCGACATCTTCTCGGGAAATCAGGCCCTGATCGATCAGCGATTGCTCCTGCATCGCCTGGAGTGTCGCCACGGAAGCACCGAGCGGCCTTAGATAGAATGGATCGAACTGATTGGTCCGGCTGTCGAACTCCGCCAGCTTCGAGGCAGCGCCCCAGCCGACAAGCAGAACGGTCTCCGCATCACCCGCTTCGATGGATGACGCTGCTGCCATCAGCGCGTGACCGGCAGACGAGGGAATGTTGAGATACGATTTTCCGAATCCGCCAGCCATGTCGGATCGAACCGGGACCATCATCCCGTCGAGCGCGTCGCTCGCCACCGTGATCACCATGTCGACGTCAGCGAGTTGAATGGCTGCGTCGGCGAGAGCGCGCTGGATGACATCCTGGACGACTGCATCCATTCCGCCAGCGATCTGCCTATCCAGCGTGTATGCTGCTCCTGAAATGCCGGCCCTCATGGATTTGCCACCAGCTCAAAGATGGGAAGCGTTGCAGCATCATCCGATGTCACAAACTTTGCGGTCAGCGCGGCGCCCGGCGTGAGCCCGGCCGGTTCGTCGCATTTGACCAGCGCGGCTGTCACCACATCTGCACCATCGATCCTGACGGTTGCGAAGAACTTGCCTGCCGGGATGCTGCCCCCCGCATTGTCGTTCGGTGCATAGGTCACAAGCGCGGCACGGGGTCCGACCTCCACCCACTCGCCAGCTTCCCCCGTATCGATTGGCGGAACCGTCACGCCAAGGCTCTGCGTCTTCCATCCCACGAGCTTGCCTTCGCGCACTGCCCGGATGAAATGGCTGCCAAGCTTTCCGGCGGAGTGGCGGAAATGGGGTTGCCACCGCAGATTTCGAACGCCACGCTCGTCAGACACATTGCACCTCCCTCAACCACTTTGACCAAATGTTATAACAATATCTCTTTTAGGAAAAGACGGAATTTTTCCCTGAGTGTTCATGGTGGACCTGGCTCGGATTTTCACAGCGGAGCGAGCAGGATCGTTCTCACGCGGGTCCGTAGACTAGCTACGGCAAAGCCGCTCCAGCGCTTGGGCCATCCTGGATTGACAGTCCGCCGAGCGGCCCATATGTAAACATCTGGAGGCTGGGGGCAGGCCAGAACGGGCGGGCACCAGATTCCTTATTATGTTAATAAGGCAACCTGCTCTCGGTTTTGTAATAACTTTATGAAGACTGGCCCATCGTCTCACATGGCAAAGAAAACACGCTTCTCCGCATATGGCAGTTTACACGAACAGGTTCGGCAGGATCTGCTCGACCGCATCCTCGCCGGGGAGTATCGTTACGGCGACCGGTTGCCGCCGGAAGACGAGCTTTGCCAATACTATGGCGTGAGCCGGATCACGGTGCGCCGGGCGGTTTCCGAGCTTGCGGCACAGTTCATCGTCGTGCGGCGCAGGGGCGTTGGCACGGAAGTCACCTTTCGCAGTTCCAACCGCCGCGTGTTCCGGCTGTCCGGCTTCTTTGAGAACAACTCGCTCTTCCAGCACGACCTGCATTTCGAGAAGACCATCGAGGCGGATGAGAATCTGGCGAAGATTTTCGATTGTCCCGTCGGCACACCCGTCGTTCACCGCCGTGTGGTGACCCACCTCGACAAGAAGCGTTTCACGCTCGCCGAGATCTATTCGCGCGGCGATTCCAAGAACTGGTCGCTGGGCCATCGCATCGAGCGGGCTGAGCAGGAAATTACCGCCGAACTCGCCGACGAGACCGTATTCGAATGCCTCGGACTTGCCGTCGGAACGCCGATGCTTGCGGCCCGGCGGACCTACTACACGGCCGGCAATGAACGCGTGCGCTACCTCTATTCGCGCTACCATCCGGAAAACTACCGCTTCCTGGTGGATTTGCAGCCCGGCAGCGGCCAGCCGATGTTCGAAAGCAACATCACGCCGCCCGACATGCGGTAGCCAGCGGCGGCGCTTATTCGCCCCCACATTTCAACAGTGAGCGGGCACTGCAGCGCACCCATGCAGACGTAGACCCTGCCGCCAATCGGCAGACCACGTGTCCTGCGGATTCACCTTGAACATGCGCCATCCACGGCCCGGCCTTGCGAGACGGCCCGCTTGACGCATGCTCAAAATGCGTAGATATAATGTTATAATGATATTTCATTTGATGGATAGCTTGCCTGAGCCTCATATGGCTTGAGCCGCCACGCACCGGGAGGAGAGAGGATGGATTTCCAGCTGACGCACGAGCAGAAGATGCTCCAGGAGTCGATCAAGAAGATGGTCGATCGGGATATCAATCCCATCCTCAGGGCCCATGATCCCGACAAGCCGCTCACGCGGGAAGCGACCAGACAGATACTGGATATCTGCCAGCCCTTTGGCTTCACCGGGCTGAGACTGCCGGAGGAGGCAGGCGGCGTGGGCGTCAACGCACTGACCTTCGGCCTGATGAAGGAGATGCTTCCGCCGGTTGTGTCGTTCATCTGCGGCGGGCAGGAGACGACCGCCGTCCGCATTTACTATGGCGGCACACCGGAACAGCGGGAGCGCTACATCCCTGCGATCCTCAAGGGCGACAAGCTCGGCAGCACTGGTTCGACGGAACCCAATTCCGGTTCAGACCCGCGTGCCATCCGCACCCGTGCGATCCGGGACGGCGACCATATGGTCATCAACGGCCAGAAGGTCTGGGCGTCGAATGCAGCCATCTGCGATTTCATGCTGGTGATCGCCAATGCGAGCGAAGATCCGAAGGGCCCGAGCAAGCTCATCCGTATCATTGCCGACAAGGAGGATGCGCCGTTCGTTACCCGCAAGACGCCGACGCTGGGCTTCAAGCAGGGCAATCTTGGCGAGGCATTCTTCGACAACTATCGTGCGCCCATCCGCAATGTTGTTGGCGGAGAGGACGACGCAAGCGCCCAGAAGGTGATGCACCAGACGTGGCTTGTCCAGCGCCCCATGATGGGCCTGCTTGCCGTCAACATGGCGCAGAAGGCGCTCGACTCCGCGGTTCAGTATTCCCGTGAGCGCGTGATGTTCGGGCGCAAGATCGGCGGCTTCCAGCTGGTGCAGCAGCTGCTGTCGGAAATCTCCACAGCGGTGACGACGAGCCGCCTGCTCTGCTACTATGCACTTGATTGCATCGACAAGGACATCAACGCCAACCAGCTGAGCGCAATGGCAAAACGTTACTCTATCGCCGCCTGCCAGAAGGCCATTTCACTGGCCATGGAGGTGCATGGCGCCATGGGCATCAGCACGGAACTCGGTCTGGAAGAGCTTTACCGGGACGTTCGCATGCTGCCGATTCCGGACGGCACCAACCAGATCCTCACACTGATCGAGGGCCGCGAACTGACCGGCATCTCGGCCATCCGCTAATAGGGGAAACGAATGGTCACGCCGGGTTATATTCCACCGCATCCCTCTCCTTCCAGGCCGAAGGCCCAGTTGCCGGCAGGCAGCTGCGACAGCCATTGCCACATCTTCGGCCCCGGAGACCGGTACCCTTACTCCCCGAAGTCGAGCTACATCCCGCCCGACGCACCTGCCGAGGCCCTGGAAGCGCTGCATGCCCATCTGGGCTTCGAGCGCGCCGTACTGGTGCAGGCGAGCTGCCACGGTACGGACAATTCGGCCATGGTCGACGCGCTGCGCACGCGCGATCATTGGAAGGGCATCGCTATTCTCAGTGGTCAGGAGACGGACGATCAGCTTGCCGAGATGAACGAGGTCGGCGTGCGCGGCGTGCGGTTCAATTTCGTGCCGCGTCTCAAGGCTGCCCAACCGTTAGACGAGTGCCGCGCCATCCTCGACCGCGTGAAGAAGTTCGGCTGGCACATGGTGGTCTATTTCGAGCCTGACGCACTCCCCGGCATAACGCCTTTCCTGAAGGAGGTCCCCGTTCCCGTGGCGATCGACCACATGGGTTTGATGCCTGTCGAGGAAGGCATCAACGGAGAATCTTTCGGGCGTCTGGCCGAGCTGCTTCAGGACGACAAGTTCTGGGTGAAGATCAGCGGAGCCGAGCGCCTGACACGCGCTGGTCCGCCCTACACAGACGTTGATGAGATCGCGCGTGAGCTGCTGCGCATCGCGCCGGACCGCACCCTGTTCGGCACAGACTGGCCGCATCCGAACATGACGACCCATTCACCCGATGATGGCCAGCTCGTGGACCGGCTGGTCAGCATCTGCGATCAGGCGCAGCTGCAGAAGGTGCTGATCGATAATCCGACAAGGCTCTACTTCCAGTAGGTCGGCTATTCGCTTTTCGACGGGACCACGAAGGCATTTGCCACATCGTCCAGCCGCTTCAGCTGGACGATGCCTGACAGCAGGTCGTGCGCCCGTGCCGCGCCGGATTGACCGAGCAAAGGCTCGCACAGCTCGCGAAACTTGGCCGTGACCGTCTCTTCCGTCGCCGAGTTCGCCATGTCGCCCTTGGCGCCGCCCGCCTCGCCGACGACACGGCGGCCGTCGGCAAGCTCGACCTCGACGGTCGTATGGTGCTCGGAAGGGTATTTCTTGTAGGCGGCGGTGAACTCATCGCTGGAGACCACCTCCACCTTCGACAGCACGCTGCGGATTACCGGATCGAACAGACGATCAGGCATGAACTGCGCCACGCCAGCCGTTCCATCCACGAGCGCAGCAGCCACCGCATAGGGAATGCTGTGGTCCGCACTTTCGCGCGTGGTCGGATTCCAGTGGATCGGAAGATGGCCAATGAACGAGCGCGCGGATTCGTAGGTGGTCACCGTCACCTTGGTGATTGTCTCCGGATCGCCAATTTCACGATAGGCCTTTTCGGCGGCGAGGATCGACGAGATGGCAGACGCGCAGGCGGCGCGGGGCTTGATCATCACGTCGTAGAGACGAAGCCTTCCGCCCTTTCGCGGATCGAGCGTCGACATGTCCAGCTCGCCCTTGGCGATCACCTTTGTCCAGCCCAGCTGGCCCACGAAAGGAAGGCTTGGGCCCTGCATCCCGCCCTTGGCGAGAAGTGCAGCAAATATGCCAGCGCGGCCAGCCTCGCCCGCTGCTGCCGCCTTCCACATGGTGAGCGTGTCTCGGCGGGACTGGTTGAGCGGATTGCTTGCCACGGTCACGATCGAAATGGCGTTAGCCAGTTCTTCAGGCGACAGCCGCAGAAGCTTTCCGGCACCGACGGCTACGGCAATGCCTGCGATTGCGGACTGGTCGAAACCGTTGATCCTTGCCCGATCCGCGATGTGCAGGAACACCTGGTAGGCCACGATGATCGCAGTCAGAAATTCCGCGCCCGATGCACCGGCATGTTCCGCAACGTTGAAGAGCGGCAGCAGAACATCGCTCGGATGGTTGCCGCCGCCGATAGGCGGGAAATAGACGTCGTTCTGCTCCGCCTCACGCGAAGTCGTGGCATTGAAGAAGGCTGCAAGATCCGGCTGCGCCTTGAGGCGCGTGCCGAGCAGCGATGCACCGGATGATACAGCGAGCCCCTGCACGACGCTCAGCGCCCTCTGGCTCGCTTCCGACTCGTATCCCGCCATGAAAGACGCGAAGGTATCGATGACATGGAGCGTGCAGCGCTCGATGTGGGCGTGGCCCAGATCATCGAAGCTGAAGCTCGTGGCGAACTCCACAAGTGCAGCCTGAACCTCATCGATCCGCGGATCTTCCTGCACCTGCATCAGCTCTCCCCCTGTCGTCTATCGCTGCTTGACCTGCACGCCACCGGCCAGCGCTTCCATATACTCGATCACCCGCAGGAGTTCGCGATCATAGCCGTTTTCGATCGCCTCGCGGAACACGCCGAGCGCTTCCTTGGCCATCCAGATAGGCGTCTGAAGCCCCTGCGACTCCTCGATGTAGAGGCTGAGGTCCTTGACGCCTGTCTCGATATGACCGCCGAAGGTCCGCGGCAGCACCCGTTGGGGGATCTTTTCAAGCGTCGCCGAATTGCGCCCGGTGCTGACATTGATGATGTCGAGCAGCTGTTTTGGATCAAGACCAGCCTTGGCGCCCAACACCATGCCTTCCAGGGCGGCGATCAAACCGGTCATGGACAGCATGTTGTTGATGATCTTGGCCGTTTGGGCGGGACCAGGATGGTCGGCAACGACGAAGAGATGGCTGGAATAGGCTTCCGCCACCGGCTTGAACCTGGCGATTGCATCATCCGCTCCAGCCAGGATGGTCGAAAGCGTGCCCTTCTGAGCGCCGGCCTGTCCGCCACTGATCGGGCCATCGATTGTCGCAATGCCGCGCTCCATCAGCCGGTCCGCGATATCGCGTATCGCTGCCGTCCCCACTGTGCCGGTTTCGACGTAGATCTGGATCGCCTCGCCCTCGATCAGCCCACCTGCTCCACAGGCGACATCTTGCGCCATCTCGATCGTAGGCAGGCAGGAGATGACGATCGTCGCCCTGTCGGCAAGGTCCTTTGCCGAAGACGCGATCTCCACGCCCGCTGCCCGGAACGGTGCGCATCTCTCTTCCGAAATGTCGTGGACGATGAGCGGAAAGCCGGCGTTGCGGATGCACTCCGCCATGCCAGCCCCCATCATGCCAAGCCCGATGAAGCCAATCCGCTCGCCATTCTCAGGCATGCTAGGCCGCCTTTTCCGGCAACACGAACTTCGGCAGCCGATAGCCGTCAGGATGCGTGGCGTAGGAAAGGGTCAGCTTCGTATCAAGCTTGAGCTTTCCGACATCCTCATTGTCGAAGTGCGTGATCAGGATCGGGCCCTCGTCAAGCTGCACGACAACAACGCTGTATGGAGCCGGATAGGCTTCCAGATACTGGCGATGGATCGTCGTCCAGGAAAGCACCTTTCCCTTGCCGGAGATTGCCTTCCACTCGGCCTGGATAGACAGGCAGTTGGGACAGCATGCGCCGGGCGGATAACGGTAGGTGGAGCAGGCGGAGCAGCATTGCATCCGCAGTTCGCCAGCCTGGGCGGATTCCCAGAAGGGCTCGTCAAACATGGAGAAATGGGTGGGTTGAGAAGCCATCAATCAACTCCATAGATGATCGAGAAGACCTTGCCGACAACGTCGGAAATATACTGGACGTTGCGGCAGTTCGGGACCTGGGTGGCAGCGTCGCCGCGGGCCTGACGGACCGCCTCGATTTGGTGATTCCAGCCCTGCATGTAGCTCTCGGAGAGGTGCCCGCCCGAGGTGTTGACCGGCATCCCGCCACCCGGACCGATGCCGGTCTCGGCGATATACCGGCAGCCTTCGCCGATCTCGCAGAAGCCAAAGCCTTCGAGCGCCACCGGAATATGCGGACTGAAGCTGTCGTAGATCTGCACGGCATCCATGTCGCGCGGGCCCATGCCGACCGCGTCGTAGACCTGCTTGGAAACGAGCGTGTGACCCGGATGGTAGAAGTCGAGGAGACGGGGCTTCAGCGTCGTTGACTGGTCGTGCATGTCGGCGCGACCGATGGCGCGGATGTGCACCGGGCGATCGGTGATGCGCTTGGCGCGCTCCTTCTCGGCGATGATCAGCGCCACGCCGCCATCGTTGATCAGGCAATAGTCGAAGATGTGCAGGGGCTCCGCGACATAGATCGAGGAGAGATAGTCGTCGATCGTGATCGGCTTGCGCATCACGGCATGGGGATTGCCGGAAGCCCATTGGCGCTGCGCCACCGCGACCTGGCCGAGATCGGCCTCCGTCGTGCCGTGAAGCTCCATGTAGCGCCGGTACATGAGCGCATAGAGCGCACCCTGCGACGTCAGCCCCCAAGGCTCATGATAAACGTAGGAGAGATTGCTGGCCGCACCGAGCGTTCCCGTGCCGCCATACTTGAACCCGGCAGAACGCTGATTAAAGCCCAGCACCAGAGCGACCACTTCGCAAAGACCGGCCTCGATCGCCATAACGGCGGTCAGCACCGACTGCATGGCATCTGACACGGACGCCCAGCGCGGATTGATGCCATAGAGCTCGGCCGCTCGTTCAACGGGCGTATAAGGCGCGGTGATCAGCCCGTCGACCTCGCTCTTGTCGATGCCGGCATCCTTCAGCGCGCGCTGAAGCGCGATCGCGCCGTATCCGTAGGCGTCCGTGGGACGGACGCCTGCCCGCACCGCCTTCTGGTCCTGCGGCCAGTCGGTGTTGCCGACGCCGACCACGGACGCAATGTTGTTTGCACTGCGGATGGAGCTCATCAGACGAAGGCCTCCAGCTTTTCCAGACGTTCCATTTCCTCGTCCGGAAGGCCAAGCCATTCGCGGAAGACTTCGTCATTGTGCTGCCCGAGCATGGGCGCCGAGCGGATCTGCGGCGGAGTGGCGGAAAGCTTGTAGGGCGCGGCGTTATAGACAACCGGGCCCATCTCCGGATGGTCGACGGTGACGAAAGCCTCGCGTGCCGCAATCTGCGGGTCGAGATCGACCAGATCGCGCGCATTCTGCACCAGGCCTGCGCGAACGCCGTTCTGCTGCAGGGCTGCGGCCAGTTCTCGGGCGTCCTGGTCGCGCGTCCACGCCTCCATGGCGGCGTTCAATGTGGCTACGTCAGCCAGACGCCCTTCCCGTGTCGCGAGCTTCGCATCCTTCGCCCAGGATTGATCCGAGGCATAAGAAGCAAGCCTCTGCCATTCGTCATCGGACTCGACGGCAAGCGCAAGCCATTCGTTGTTGGCAGCTGGATAAACGCCATAGGGAGCATGGACCGCGCTGCCGTTGCCGAGCGGCTTCGGGTTCTGCCGCGACAGGCTGTAGCCCAGGATGTCAGGACCCAGCAGGTTCATGGTCGATTCAAGCTGCGATACTTCGAGATATTGTCCGAGGCCCGTTCGCTCGCGATGGATCAGCGCTGCCATGATGGCCGACACGGCATGGCCCGGGTTTACGGAATGATCGGGGAAGTTGGTACCCGGTCCAACCAGCGTTCCATCCTCGTAGGTGGTGAGGCCGAAGATACCCGCCAGCACGTTCAGCGTGTGCCCGACGCCACTGAACTCAGCCTGCGGTCCGGCGCTGCCCTGAAGCGGCATGCTGATATAGATGAGGTCGGGGCGCATGGCCGCGAGTTGCTGATAGCCAAAGCCGAGCTTTTCCAGCACACCGGCGCGAAAATTGTTCGCGACGATGTCCACCGTCGGGATGATACGCTTCAGTGCCTCGGCCGCTTCCTTCTTCTTCAGGTTGATCGCGATGCTGCGCTTGCCCGAGTTGCGGTTAGTGAAATAGGCGCTGCGGTTGACGCCTTTGACGCCGCCGGCATAGGGACCCATCGTCCTCGGGAAGTCATAGTGGGTGCTCGTTTCCACCTTGATCACCTCGGCGCCATTGTCGGCAAGAAGCTTCGTCGCAAAGGGGCCAGCGCCACCAATGGTAAAATCGAGGACACGGATGCCTTCAAGCGCCAGCTTGCCGGGGCGCTTTTCAATGTTGCTCGAACTGCTCATGCCAGTACCTTCCCCTGCTCTGCGGCGGCCGTATTCGTTTCAACCAGACCTGATGGATCGCTAACCTCAACGACCGGTAGCGGATCGCGCCGCGGCGTCTCGGACATGCGGAAGGCTGGGCCCGGCCAGCTGATCGTGCGTTCTTCGTCAAAGCGCTGTTCGGTAAACCAGTTCAGGTATTTGAGCTGGGTGTTGTCGAAGAGGTCACCGATCTCGCACTTCGGTGCGGAGAGAATGCCGCGCTGCTGCAGCTGTGCGTAAAGCTGCTGCTTGTTGAAGCGCTGGGTGAACTGGCTGATGATCTCGAACGAGCGAGCACGGGCCTCGGCGCTGCGGCGGAACCTGTTTTCCGTCCACTTCTCCTCGGCGAGCTCATCGGCTCCGGAGATCCCTTCCGCACGCAGCCAGGCGACGAGATTGCGCCAGCTGCTGGCGATCATGCCGGAGGTAGCAAAGATGAAGACTTCGCCGTCCTTGCAGGGGTACATACCGACGCCCGCTTCCGACGCACGCGGCTGGCGGGAGCGGACGTCGCCTTCAGCGGTATAGGCTTGGATCGCGCTTTCAAGTGTGTGCGCGATGCACTCATGCACGGAGACATCTACGAACTGGCCATCGCCCGTTCGCACCTTGTGCCAGTAGGCAACCAGCGTTCCCGATACGGCATGCAGGCCTGCGATGTAGCAGGTCTGCTCGCCATGCAGCTTGAGCGGCGCGCGCTCGGGAAGCCCGGTCAGCGTCATCAGGCCGCCCATCGCCTGGCTGATCAGATCGTTTGCCTTCCAGTTGGCGTAAGGCCCGCTGGAGCCGAAAGGCGTCACCGACGTCCAGATCAGACCCGGCTTTTCTTGTCTGAACGTTTCAGGGGCGAGACCCAGCCCAGCCAGGTAACCGGGTTCCGCGCTTTCAAAGACGATGTCTGCGGAGCGGACAAGTGCTGCAAAAAGCTTGCGGCCGCTTTCCTGCTCCAGATCGACCGTGACCACACGCTTGTTGGCGTTCATGAAGCAATAGAACATGCTCTCGCCGGACTTCGGATCGAACGGCGGCATGGAACGCATCTTGTCGCCACGGAGCGACTCGATGCGCACCACATCCGCACCGAGGTCGGCCAGGACCTTGGCCCCGTAGACGCAGCTTTCATCGCTCATGTCGATGACGCGAACGCCCTGCAAGGCTCCCGGCGTTATTGAGGGTGAAACGGGCATATTGAGATCTCCAAGGTCAGGGCGTTAGCAATGAAGGGAGAGCTTGGGCGCCACCGCGCCAACGCAGCCACCGCCCGTGCAAAGCGAGGCAACAGCCCTCGGTGCTCGAGTCCCGATAGTGCGACTGGTCACGGCGGCGCGAGGCCGCAAGTATACTGCTGGCATATTCCCTCCCGAGCCGAGAGCCCCGCGTCCTACCCACGAGCCAACCGGCCTTCATTTTCTATATCATTATAATGTTATACCGATTGGTGTCAACGCGGCTGAATGGGCTTCTCGCAATCGGTGGAAAGTTGGGGTGTTGAGGTGGCGGCAAGAGCGGTGAGAAACGGCAAAACCTGCACACGCGCCCAGACAGGCTCGTGCATCGACAAGCTTACTATGCGAGCTTTCAGCCCGTCATTCTGACGCGGCTTCCAGTATAACTGGAGCTTTAGATCATCTCAGTGTTTCACAGGAACGCTGAGATGATCCAAGCCTTTGTTTTAGCGCAATTCCGGACGGAAAACCGGTTCCCACTTTTCCTGGAATTGCTTTAGGCCCTGCGGAAGCGGGGTTCAGGCAGCCCCCGTCCTGCCCCCGGCAGCGCCAAGGTAACGCCGGCCAACGGCTGCGCCTGAAGCTCTTCTTCCGAGAGCCCGAAGGGCATGCTCGTTACATAGAGCGTGTCGAGTTCAGCACCGCCGAAACACAGGCTCGAAGGCCTGCTCACGGGCAGTGAAATCGAGCGGATTTCCTTGCCCTGCGGATCGATCACGGCAATGCGGCTTCCACCCAGCATCGCCGCCCAGACATTTCCTTCCGCATCGACGGTGCAGCCGTCCGGCCGTTCACGCCTCCCAGCATAATCTGCAAAGACGCGGCGGTTCGAAATCTCGCCGCGCTCCAGATCATAGTCGTAGGCGTAAATGAGAGCCGGACGGGAGTCCGTGTGATACATGATGCGATTGTCAGGGCTGAAGGCCAAGCCGTTCGCCACGACATAGCCATCGGCCATTGAGTGGACCGAAAGGTCCGGATCGACGCGGTAGAGCCCGCCAACCGGCTCTCGCAACGCCTTGTGCATGGTGCCGACCCAGAAGCGCCCTGCCCTGTCGCAGGCCCCGTCGTTGAACCGAGCGCTGGAAAAGTCGATCCCCTTGACGTCGACCGAAGTCTGCTCGCCTGTTTCGAGGTCGACAAGGCAAAGCTCAGTTCGATAGGCGACCAGGAGCTGATTGTCGCGAATGAAGGCATAGGATCCCGGCTGACCCGGGAGCAACAGTTCCCGAACCTCCCCCGTCCTGGGCGTGTGAAGGAACAGCTTGCGCTGATCGCAATCAACCCAGGCAAGGCGCTGGGATTGAACATCCCAGACTGGCCCCTCGCCCACAGCGCATTTGGGGCCAAGCGGTTCGCAAGTGAAATTTTCGGGCTGCATGCTCGACTCCTCCAGAAAGGCTCAAATTGAAACAAGCTGAGGCGACCGGTAGGAAATCGGCTCTTGATGACCGCGCTGCTCAGCGCGGTCGGTCGATCATAAGATGCAGAGCGGGACCAAGGCAAGGCGCTCGGTGCAACAATGCGCCACGCAATTTTGAACGCTCCCCTTGTACACGTGCAGGCTGGTTCGGTACCTATGGATTCGACAATTGCGAGCAGCGCGTATGGGAGGAAAAATGGCTGAAGACAAAGTGGCGATCGTGACGGCTGCCGGCAGCGGCATGGGTGCAGCAGCAGCTCGCCGCCTTGCGGCCGACGGTTTCAAGGTGGCTCTGCTGTCGTCATCCGGCAAGGGCGAGGCACTGGCACAGGAGCTTGGCGGGATAGGCATCACCGGCTCGAACCAGTCGCCGGAAGACCTGAAGCGGCTGGTCGATGCGACGGTGGACAGGTGGGGGCGGATCGATGCACTGGTGAACAGCGCGGGTCATGGTCCTCGCAAGCAGCTCCTGGAGATCACCGACGAAGACTGGCACACCGGCTTTGACGTCTACTTCCTCAACGTCGTACGGCCGACGAGACTGGTGACGCCGATCATGCAGAAGCAGAAGTCGGGCGTCATCGTGAACATCTCGACCGCCTGGGCCTTCGAACCCTCGGCCATGTTCCCGACCTCGGCGGTTGCGCGTGCGGGACTTGCCTCCTTCACCAAGCTCTTCGCCGACACTTATGCAGCCGACAACATCCGGATGAACAACGTTCTGCCGGGATGGATCGACAGTCTCCCAGCCCTCGAAGAACGTCGGGAAGCCGTGCCCATGAAGCGCTAAGGCACCGCTGCCGAGATTGCCGCGACCGTGGCTTTCCTGGTCTCGGACGGTGCGGGCTACATCACCAGACAGAACATCCGCGTCGACGGAGGCATGATGCGATCAGTCTGAGGTGTTTGATGCCGGAGCTGAGAGCTCCGGCCATGCCTATGCCACCGCAAACAATGCAGGATCTGCGACGAGAGCGGTGTCATCCAAGGACGCGCAGAGGGAAAGCTTCGTCACCGCGAGCGGAAGCTCGTGCCGGATGAAGTAGCGAGCCGCCACAACCTTGGCCTGGTAGAAGCTTCGGTCGGTTTCCGGAACGTCGCCATCGAGAGCCCGCTCGGCCAGGATGGACTGGCGAAGCCAGAACCAGCCGATCACCACGTGGCCGAAGGCATCCAGGAAGACCGTTGCGTTTGCCGACCGCAGCTTCACATCCTGGCAATCGATGAGCGTTTCAGCCGCGCGCTCGAGCTCTCCGAGCGCCGCCTGCATGCTGCCGACGAGCTCTGCGGTGCGGGGAAGAGTGCTCGCCTCCTCCACGGTCTGCTTCATCTTTGAAATCAGCAGATCGAGGGTTGCCCCGCGGTCACCGGCAACCTTGCGGTTGAGCAGGTCCATCCCCTGGATGCCGAAGGTTCCTTCGTGGATGTGGTTGAGGCGGTTGTCCCGGTAAAGCCGCTCGACGGGGTAATCCCGCGTGTAGCCATAGCCGCCCAGAACCTGGATCGCCCACTTGTTGGCTTCGAGACAATGTTCCGACGGCCAGGACTTGACCACGGGCGTGAGCAGCCCGAGCAGATTGCTGAGCTGCCTGCGCTTCTCGGCATCCGTCTCGATCCGAAGCTGGTCGATCAGCGTGGCGCAGTAGAAGCAGAGAGCCTGTGCACCTTCCACGGCAGCCTTCTGGGCAAGCAGCATGCGCCGAACGTCCGCGTGCTCCACGATTGCCACCTGCGGGCTCTGCGGATCGCGCTGGTCGATCGGCCGCCCCTGAGGGCGCGTTGCGGCATATTCGGCGGAAGCGAAGTATCCCGCCTGCGCCGCCATAACGGACGCATGGCCGACGCCAAGACGCGCCTCATTCATCATGTGGAACATGTACTCGATGCCACGGTGAGGCTCGCCGATCAGGTAGCCCAGCGTCTCGCCACCCTCGCCGAAATTCAGCAGGCAATTGGTGGTCGCGCGCTGACCCATCTTGTGGTTGAGCCCCGCGAGCTGGACATGGTTCAGCTCGCCCAGGTTACCGTCCTGATCGACCCGACGCTTCGGAACCAGAAACAGGGAAATGCCCTTGGTGCCCGCAGGACCGCCCGGAATTTTCGCCAGCACCATATGCACGATGTTGTCGGTCAGCTCGTGATCGCCGCCGGAGATCCACATCTTGCTGCCGCGGATGCTGTAGATGCCATCGCCCACTTCCGTGGCAGTGGTGCGGATGTCCGCAAGCGAGGAGCCTGCCTGCGGCTCAGATAGGCACATGGTTCCAAACCAGGATCCCGCCAGCATCTGCGCCAGAAAGCGGCGCTTCAGGTCCTCGGTCCCGAACGCATTCAGAAGATTTGCTGCCGCGATCGTCAGAAAAGCGTAGTTGGTGACGCCGACATTGGCGCATGTAAACATGCCCGAAATGGCGGTATACAGAAACCACGGAGCCTGCAGACCGCCTGCATCCTCATCAAAGGTCAACGCGAAGAATCCGGCATCGGCGAAGGCCTGAAGCGCTGTCTTCGTTTCCTCCGGAACGATGGCCCTGCCATCGACGAATGCCGGCTCCTCCTTGTCGACGAGTGCAGCAATCGGCAGGAAAATATCCTCTGCAATGCTTTCCGCAGTGTCCAGGAATTGCTTGACGGACTCTCTGTCGTAGGCGGCGAAGCGTTCGGAGAAGAGCAGCTTCTCCACATCGAACATTTCATACAGGAGAAAATCCAGCTCCCTACGATTGACAACCCGCATGACCAATTCCCTTATATTCTTGTGCTCGAAGTCAGTCGGCAGAACTTTTGTTTACCTGATATCTGCCTTCGTCTTACTCTTGCTTGTTCAACGCCGACGGTATTCATTGCTGTTTTTATCAACGAGGCCGTCCAGCACCGTGCATCCGCGAACCGCTTGCTCAGCCTGCCAGCTCCTCATCTGCCGCGACGGTACCGCCGGCTCTTGACAGGAACAGCTAACTAAGCGCTTGCTTACCTTGCCACTCGTACAGGAATTGTCAATGGAAACTTCGGAAACGACCGCAATATCTGATCTCTGGGAAATGCTGCAGCAGGGGCCGAGGCGGACGCTTGCCCAGGCAGCTGTTGATGAATTCGGCAAGCGCGGTTTCCACGCCACCACGACGCGGCACATTGCAGAGCGGATTGGGATGTCACCCGCCGCCCTTTATATCCACTACCCGTCCAAGGCTGATCTTCTTTTCACGATCGCGAAGATCGGTCACGAAGCAGTTCTCAATGAAAGCCTTGCCGCAGTTGAAGGCATTTCGGACCACCATGAACGGGTCCTGTCGTTCGTGCGAACCTTCACCGCCTGGCACGCGGTCAATCATCTGCTCGCCCGCGTCATCCAGTACGAACTGCATTCGCTGCAGCCTGATCATCTGAAGGAAATCGCCGCCATCCGCCGCCGCACCGCAGACTTTGCCGCGGAGGAGTTCCGGCATCTGGTAAGCGACACCTCCAAGCTCCGGATGCGGACGGTCGCCTGCCTTTCGCTCAGCATCGATGTGGCAAGATGGTATGTGCCCGGCAAGTCCCCTGCCCCGGAGGAACTCGGTGCAGAATACGCGCAGTTGGTCATCGCCATGCTTCGGAGTTAGACACGCTCTACTCTGAACTGCTCAAGTCTTTATTTTCTCGCGGTTCCGGACGGAAAACCGGTTTCCACTTTCCCTGGAACCGCTCTAAGCAGCGAAATACTGGCCGCCGTTGACGGAGAGCGTGGAGCCGGTGATGAAGCCTGCAGCATCCGACGCCAAGAAGGTGACGCAGCGGGCAATTTCCTCAGGCTCGCCCAGCCGTCCGACAGGGATTTCCTCGACGATCCTGCCGCGCACATGGTCCGGGATCGCCTTCACCATTTCAGTGCCGATATAGCCTGGGCAGATTGCATTGACGGTGATGCCGAACCGAGCGCCTTCCTGTGCCAGAGCCTTTGTGAGGCCCAGAACTCCGGCCTTCGCCGCAGAGTAGTTTGCCTGCCCGGCCTGGCCCTTCTGGCCATTGACGGACGAGATATTGACGATGCGGCCATAACGGCGCTCGCGCATGCCTAGCCATACGGGATGGGTCATGTTGAAGACGCCCGTGAGATTTGTCTGCAGAACATCACCCCAGGCCGACGGCGTCATCTTGTGGAACATCATGTCGCGCGTGATGCCGGCATTGTTCACGAGCACCGAGACGGGACCAAGTTCCGCTTCCACCTTTGCAACACCCGCAACGCAGGCTTCATAGTCATTGACCGACCAGCAAAAGGCGGAAAGGTCGTTCTTCTGTGCAAAGTCCTGGTGCTCTTCGGCCTGATCCACATGGGTCACAGCTACGCGATAGCCAGCGTCACGCAGTGCCAGCGCGACGGCTGCGCCAATGCCGCTCGTGCCGCCCGATACCAAAGCGACCTTGCTCATGTCCGACTCCTAAAAAAAACCCGTACGCCAATCCGCCTGCCGCCACCGCGGCATACCATTATAAACAGGTCAGGAAGGTTCCGCGATCCTGACGATGCTCTTGCCGAAGTTCTTTCCGCTCAGCATTCCGAGGAACGCCGGGACGATCTGCTCGAAACCATCATAGCGCTGGAAGACCTCGCGCACCTTTCCTTCCCGTAGCCACCCGGACATGACCTCCGTAAATTCGGGATGATTCTTGTGGAGGTCATAGACGATGAAGCCCCGGATCGTCAGTCGGCGGACAAGGATCCAGCGCAGATATTCTTCCATGGCCTTCGGATCGGAGTCGCTCTGGCCATTGTACTGAGAGATCAGCCCGCAGATCGCCACGCGGGCGAAGGTATTGAGACGCCTGGTGACAGCCGCCGCGATCTCGCCGCCGACATTGTCAAAGTAGACGTCAACGCCCTCAGGCGTGGCTTCCGTCAGCTGCTGCTCGAAATCCGCGGCACGATAATCCACGCAGGCATCGAAGCCGAACTCCGAGACGACGCGCGCGCACTTTTCCGACCCGCCGGCGATGCCGACGACGCGACAACCCACCTGGCGCGCAACCTGTCCGACGAGCAGACCAACAGCTCCAGCGGCAGCGGAGACAACCACCGTTTCTCCCTCTTTCGGCTGGCCGACACTCAGAAGCCCGCCATAGGCGGTGAAGCCGGTCATGCCCAAGGCTCCGAGCCAGCTCACGGGATTGGCGAGGGCCGGATCGACACGTTCGGCGTGACGAGCCTTGACGATCTCATATTCCTGCCAGCCGCCCTGGATGGCCACCAGATCGCCAGCCTTGAATTCGGGTGCGGCGCTCTCCACGACCTGAGCGACCGAACGCCCCGGGATCGTCTCGCCAAATTCGAGTGGAGGTGTGTAGCTCTCACGATCGTACATCTTGAGACGGAGATAGGGATCGACAGAAACCATCAGGTTCCGGCAAAGGATCTGGCCGCTTTCCAGCGCGGTAACGGGAACTTCCCTGATGAAGAAGGTCTCGGCTGTCGGCTCACCGTCCGGCCGGGCTGCGAATGCGACCTGCCGGTTCAAGAGATTGGATGTCATGGAATTTCCCTCGCCTTGGTGGATTGAGGAAGGAACGCCGGCGCGTCATTGCGCCAACTGCCTTGTGCGATGCCTAGTCTCTCACGGCTCGAAGTCGCCGGTGCTCGCGTCTCCGGCATTGCCGAAGGACGTCCACCCTCCATCCACATAGAGGATCGAGCCGCTGATGTAAGAGGCGGCGGGAGAAGCGACGAAATACACCGCGTTCGCTATGTCCTGCGGCTTGCCCATGTCGCCCATCGGAATGCGACGGCAGATGGCGCCCGTATCGATGCGGTTGTTGCGCTCCAGATCCTCGACGCCCGGCGTGCGGATGTAACCCGGCGCGACCGTGACCACGCGCTTGCCCTGCGGGCCGAGCTCGGCGGCAAGGCAACGCGTCAGGATATCGATGGCGGCCTTTGAAGCACCATAAGCATGGCGCGGCGCAAAGGGGAGGAACGTGTTGATCGATCCAAGATTGACGATCACGCCGGCGCCGTCCGGCATCAATGCCAGGGTCTGCTTCACGCAGTTGAAGGCCCCGGTCACGTTGACTTCCATCACCCTGGCCAGGTCTTCGAAGGTTTGTTCAACGGCGGGCTTGAAGACGTCAGCGATGGCGGCGTCGTTTACCAGCACATCGACGTGACCGTACCGCTGTTTGATCTGCTCGAATGCTGCGGATACGGCTTCGTCATCGGTGATGTCGAGCGCAATGCCGAGGCTGTCGGGACCGAGTTCGGCTGCAGCCTCCTCCGCGCCTTCGCGATCGAGCACGACAACCTTGTCGCCCTGGCTCGCAAACTGACGAACGATGGCTGCGCCTATGCCACGACCGCCACCGGTGACAACGACGACACGGCCGCTCTCGGTTGCAGCAGGCGCTTCAAGCTCTGCCGCTGGAATTCCGATCACTTCCGGATGTGCATGTCCCGGCTGGTTGAATGCCGCCCAGGCGCCATCGACAGCAAGGCAGGAGCCGGTGACGTAACGGGCCTCCGGAGAGGACAGAAAGCCGATGGCGGATGCGATTTCATCCGGACGGCCAATGCGTCCGACGGGGATGCGACGGCGGGTGATCGACATGTCCACCTTGCCGCTCGACTCAAGCTCAGCCACCATCGGCGTGCGTACATAGCCAGGTGCGACGGCGGTGACGCGGATACCCTTCGACGCCCACTCTGCCGCCAGCGATTTTGTCATCGAGATCACGGCAGCCTTGGAGGCCGCATAGGCATTGCGCGTAGGATTACCGAGCACGCCTGCCTGCGAGGCCGTATTGACGATTGCACCACCCTTCTGCATGCGCTTTGCTGCTTCGCGCGCCATTACGAATGCGCCGTAAAAATTCACCTGCATTGTCAGGCGGAACTGTGCGAGGTCGGTGTTGACCGTCGTTGCCATCGTTGGTCCGACCGCAGCGTTATTGGCAAGGATGTCAACTCGGCCGACCTCCCGGTCGATACGCTCGTACATGGCAACGATCTCACCCTCGTTGCCGAGATTGCACTCGTGCCAGAGGTGCCCCTCTCCGAAACGGGCAACGATGGCCGCTAGGTCACTGCCTGGAAGGTCCACCGCGAAGAGGCGGTGGCCACGGCGAGCAAACTCCGCCAGCAATGCCTGGCCGATACCGCCCGCAGCACCTGTTACGATTGCAAGTTTACGCTGATCCATTGGATCCTCCCGGATTTTGGTGCGAAGAGTGCCGGCGTCAATGAAACGCCTGCCACTCCAGCATCTCGGTCTTTGTTATTGCGGCCGGAAAATGCGCCTCTTCTTCCACGATACTTAGAAATCTGTATCCAGACGTCTGAGTAACCCATCGCGATAGAGCAGACTTTCCCGGTCCGACGTCATGATCGAGCGGACGCGCACGATAAACAGAACGTTTGCGCCGCTTTCCAGCGTATCCAGCACACTGCAGTCCATCGAAACCACTGAGTTCGAGAGCACCGGCGAGCCGGTTTCCTGGCGTTGCCAGAGCCCCTTTCGCTCGAACGGTCGCGCGGACGTAAGGTTCGGGTCCAGCAACTCGCGGACGATCTCATGCTGATCCTCCGAAACATAGTTGACGGAAAGACAGCCGGCGCTTCGAAGCTTCTGCGTGATCGGCGCCGTCGCATTCAGGCTGATGACCAGCGTCGGCGGTTCAGCGGAAGCGACAGCAATCGCCGAGGACGTCAGTGTCTGGCCGAAGCTCTTCCCTTCGCTCGCCGAGGCAATGATGATCACGGCAGAAGTAATCTTCTGAAGCGCAGCCCGGAATTCCGCGCTGGCTACGTCTCGATGATCATTTTCGCTCGGGTGTTCAGCAATCTGATCCAACAGGCCTTCCTCTCAATCTCGGCCAAATTGCCATACGCTCCCATAGCGGAGACGATCGACAGCAATCTTGAACTCTTACTTGGTTCCTATCCGATACACGGGATCGTGCGGATAAGCACAGCCAATTGGAGAGCGCGGGCCGAAGCGGGTAACTTCATCCTCCGCAGGAGCCTCTCCCGGGGCAACCCAATCGTATACGACGACGCGATCCAGTACACGCCACTCCTCGCCACGCTTCTCGAACAGGTCGCAATAGCGTCCGGCAAGGTAAACCTGCGTCTGGCCTGCTCTCTGATGCGCAGAGAAATAGGTTTCCACTGCGGCGCGGGTTTCACTTTGAAACTCGATCAGAATATTGCTGACCTGATGGATATTGCGCGGGTTCGTCTTGAAGACTTCAACGCACTTGGAAATGAACGTCTCAACTGGTCCATCCGCCATCGCACCGTGACGATCGGTTGCATCGGGCCAGTATGAGGCTCTCAGGGAAGCCTCATCGCACCGGTCCACACCGCGACAGTAGGTATAAATACAGTCGCGGATAGCCTCACGGTCGAGCAGTTCAGTCAAACGGTCAGGATTGCGAAATCCTTTCATCTCACACCTCCTTGCGCGGAATGATAAGTGCGTCGAGCACCTTCACGCCCTGCCCCTTCGGCATCACGCGAACCGGGTTCAGGTCAATGCCCTCGATTTCTTCAGCGTGCGCCGCTGCAAAGCGAGACAGCTTCGACAGGAGCTCGGCGAGCGCGTTGACGTCGGAAGGTTCCGCACCGCGCACGCCTTCCAGCATCGAGTAACCGCGGATCTCACGGATCATGCGGTGCGCCTCATCCACATCAAAGGGCGCAGCACGGAAGGTCACGTCCTTCAGCACTTCGACGAACACGCCGCCCAGACCGAACATGACCACTGGTCCGAGCACCGGATCGCGTGACACACCCGCAATGGTCTCGACCCCCTGCCCGATCATGGGCGTTACCACGATGCCTTCGATCCGCGCGCCGGGAACCTTGTCCTGCGCACGCGCCAGGATGCCGGCGGCAGCCTCACGCGCCTCATCCTCGGAGCGAACGTTGACGACAACGCCACCGACTTCCGTCTTGTGCGCAATATCCGGCGACGAAATCTTGAGAACGACAGGGAAACCGACCCGCGCAGCGGCAGCGCCAACATCTCCATCAGGTGCGACGAGTTCCTCATGCGGAAACTCGATGCCCGCATGCGACAGCAGCTTCTTGGCGGCATGCTCGCTCACCTCTTCGCGCGGAATGGCGATCTTCTGCATGGGCTCAAGCGCCTTGCGCACCTTGGCCTGTTCGAAGCTCTCGCGGAACTGGTTGAGGGCGCCAATAGCCTTCATCAGCGCCGAGCCATCCTCATGGACGATGAAGCCGCGGTCCTCGAACTGCTTCTCCACCTCGCGTGGCACCGACATGGTGGCAGCCTTGACGAGATCCTTCGCGCCAGCGGTCGCAGCATCGAGCGCCTCGATAAGACGCGGTCCGTAGGTTTTCGAGTTCGGGCCGCTCTGCAGAACGGCCGAAAAGATGTCATAGCCGCCGCGCTCGATCATGGAGCGCATGTACTGGGTCATGAGCGGCAGATCGGTGACGGCCTGAGCCGTCGCATCAACCGGGTTCTTGGGCGACGCATAAGGAAGAAGTGCCTTCAGCTCCGCCTGAACGTCGGCTGGCATGGGTGCAACCTTCAGGCCATTCTCCTCGGCGTCATCCGCCATCTGGATGCCGAAGCCGCCCGAGAACGTGAAGATGCCGATCTTGTTGCCCTTGGGGTAAATCCCGAACGAGGCGGCATAGGCGATGTCGAGCTGCTCTGCAGTGGTACGGGCGCGGTATGCGCCATACTGGCGGAGCACCGCATCAAAGACCGCGTCCGACCCTGCAAGGGCGGCCGTGTGCGAGGCGGCAGCTTCCGCGCCGACCGAGGAGCGGCCTGTCTTCATGAAGACGATCGCCTTGCCGAGCTTGCGGGCGGTGTCGAGTGCCTCAATGAAGCTGTCGCGGTTGCGCACGCCCTCGGCGTAGGCCATCACCACACGTGTTTCCGGCTGCTGCACGACGTATTTCAGTGCTTCGGCAATGTCGATGTCGCATTCGTTGCCCGACGTCAGCCACTGGCTGATGCCCATGCCCCGATTGCGGGCAAGATCGGCAAGTGCCGCGCCGTATGCGCCGCTCTGGGAAACTATGGCGACCGGTCCGGGCTGGATGAATTCCTCGTCCAATACGACCGAGAAGGTGCCGTAGAACTTGGCAGAGGAGTTGAAGACGCCGAGGCAGTTTGGCCCGAGCAGGCGCATGCCTGCCGCACGGGCGATGGCGACCATCTCCTTCTGCGCAGCGGCACCCGCCTCATCGGCTTCCGCGAAACCGGCAGAAAACACGATTGCAGCCTTCACGCCTTTTTCGGCGCAGCTGCGGACCGCTTCGACAGTCGCCTTGGCAGGCACAGCGAGAAGCGCGATGTCCGGGCTTTCCGGCAGATCCGCGACCGATGCGTAGGCCTTGTATCCCTGAACTGTTTCGCGGTTCGGATTGACGGGATAGACCGTGCCCTCATAGCCCGCTTCATTCAGGTAGCGCAGGGGTCTGCCGCCGATGCGGGTGACATCTTCCGACGCCCCAATGATGGCGACGGACCGGGGTGAGAACAGGGCTGAAAAATGCTCAGACATCAAATGTTTCCTTGCTGATCCCCAAAACGGGTCTCGGGGATGCCGGTAACTCCAAGTCCTTCGATGGCGAACACATGGCCGCCTGCAGGATGGCGGGAGACAGCGCGTCCCGTGCCGGAATCCTTGATCGAGGTAACATAGAGGGTGGACATGTCGGGTCCGCCGAAGGCGAGACAGGATGGCATATCCGTGGGCGCATCGATGATGCGGTCGAGCTGGCCGTCCGGGGCATAGCGGCCGATCTTGCCGACCTGCACCAGTGCGACCCAGATATAGCCTTCAGAATCGACGGTCGCGCCGTCAGGACCGGAATTGTAGGGCTTGGTGTCCACATGGATGCGCGGCGCTTCCAGCCCACGCTCTTCGGGGCTGTAGCTATAAGCGCGCACCGCTCGGTCGAGGCTGTCGGCGAAGTAGAACGTCCCGCCATCCGGGCTGAAACAGATGGCATTGGTGATGCGCAGCCCGTTGGCGAGGATCTCGGTCTTTCCGGACGCGCTCACACGGTAGAGTTCACCGCGCGGATCTGCATTGACACCCATGGTTCCGCACAGGAAGCGTCCCTGGCGGTCGACCTTGCCATCGTTGAAGCGGACCAGCTTGTCGGGTTCGGCGAACCTGAAGAGCGTGCGCAGCTCGGATGTCTCGAGATCGAACTCGTAAATTCCATCCTGAAGGCCGGCAACCAGGCGGCGGCCCTGCGAAAGACCGACGGAGCCCACCATGGAGGGCAGCGTCCATTCCTGGAAGCGCTCGGCCCGCGTGTCGTAGCAATGGATCTTGCAGGCAACGCTGTCGACCCAATAGAGGCACTCGTGGAGGGAATCCCAGACCGGGCTTTCACCCAGAAGAGACGGTTGCGGCGAAATTCTCCGCGCGCTGAGCAGCATTGTTCACATCCTGTAGTCAAAGGAAGAGGTGGCGTAGCCATGATGGCTACGCCGGGGATC
Source organism: Nitratireductor aestuarii (assembly GCF_014641695.1). GTDB lineage: Bacteria > Pseudomonadota > Alphaproteobacteria > Rhizobiales > Rhizobiaceae > Chelativorans > Chelativorans aestuarii. The sequence continues at coordinate 216,230 of NZ_BMIF01000005.1, forward strand.
AACTTATCCCTTGAGGGCCGGGCACTTGTTCTCCGAAACCGGAGTCCAGGCTTCCTCACCCGGAAGCTCGCCCGTGATTTCGTAGTAGTCCCACGGATACTTCGACTCGTCCGGCGACTTGATGCGGGCGGAGAGGACCGGGCGCATCAGCTGACCATCGGCGCGGATCTTGATGTCTTTGTGGATGAAATCCTCGACAGGATTTTCATGCATCCATTCCGACACGGCCTTGCCGTCGTCCGTACCCAGAGCCTGAACGGCCTTCAGGTAGTGCTTGACTGCCGTGAAGGTGCCGAGGTGCGCCTCGTTGGGCACTCGGTCTGCCTTGAAGGATTCCTGGAAGCGCTTGGTGAAGGCGCGGGTCTCGTCGTTGGCGTCCCAGTACATGGCCGTACCGAAGCGCAGGCCCTGTGCGGCATCGAGACCGATGGAGTGGATCATGTTGATCTGGATGCCGAGCGGCGCCAGAACCTGACCGGCTTCAGCGATGCCGAATTCCTTCGCCTGCTTGATCAGATTGCCAAAGTCGGTACCCGAGTTTGCGATGCCGATGACCTGCGCGCCGGAAGCCTGGGCCTGCAGGAGCTGCGAGGAAAAGTCGGTGGTGCCGAGCGGATGCAGGACCGACCCCACAACCTTGCCGCCTGCCCCCTCGATGAAGCGGGTCGCGTCATCCTGGTACTGCTTGCCGAACGTGTAGTCGACGGTGATGAAGTACCAGCTGTCCTTGCCGTCAGCCAGAAGCGGGGTAACCGTACCCTTGGGCAGCGCATAGGTGTCGTGCACCCACTGGATGGTGTAGGGCGAGCATGCCTCGCGCGTCAGGTCCGGCGTGGCGGTGCCTGCGATGAGATAAGGCTTCTCGTTGGTGCGCATGATCTCATGCACGGCCAGAGCGATGGAGGATGCGGAGCAGCCGACGATGACGTCCACGCCTTCCTGCTCTACCCACTTGCGTGCCGTGGCAACACCGACGTCAGGCTTGTTCTGGTCGTCGGCAACGACAACCTCGATCTTGGCGCCGCCGATCTCGTTGCCGAAATCTTCTGCGACAAGCTTCACGACAGCCGTCGAGCCGGGGCCGCAGTTGTCGGAATAGACGCCCGACTGGTCGTTCATGACGCCGATGCGGATGACATTGTCCGTCATGGATGCGGCGTTTGCCGCACCGGCATAACCGGTCAGCGCCGTCGCACAGCTGAGTACAGCCATGGATACGAAACGAATGGAATTATTGCTTACCATCTAGGTACTACCTCCCAACATGCTGCCTCGCTCCACCGAATGCAGCTAATCCATACTTTCTGCTGATTAATTCATATGTTTACGAAAATGCGAACGTCATCGCTCCGTCGACGAACAGCATGTCGCCACTGATCCAGCTTGCTTCGTCGGAAGCCAGGAAAAGGGCCGCATTGGCGATATCCTGCGGCTCGCCGAGGCGCTGCAGCGGCACACGCTGACGGCGACGCTCCCATGCCTCTTCGGATACCACCAGATTGGCGCCATCGGTTCGCGTGGAACCGGGTGCGATTGCCGCGACCCGGATGTTGTCGGGTCCGAATTCCGCAGCTGCCGACCGCGTCGAGGACGCGACAGCGCCCTTGATCGCACTGTACATGATGCCGTGCTTCATCGCGAGAACCGCCGAAGGAGATGCGATGTTAACTATCGCGCCACCACCTGCCTCGCGCATCTGCGGAACGGCTGCCTGATAGCCCCAGATGACGCCCTTGAAGCCGACGTCGATCATCCGGTCGATCATCTCTTCGGTCTGATCTTCGAGTGGGCCGTAGCGGTTCCACATCGCATTGTTGACTAGGATTGTCACCGGACCGGCAGCTTCCTTCAAAGCCGCGGCGGCATTGAAAACGTCATCGCGCTTGGCGACATTGCCTTGCAGGGCAATGGCCTGGCCGCCTGCTGCGCGGATCGCTGCGGCAGCCTCTTCTGCAACCTCAAGCTTGAGATCCAGAACGCCGACGAAAGCGCCTTCCCGGGCATAGACTTCGGATATCGCGCGGCCAATTCCACGACCGCCACCCGTCACCAGTGCGACCTTACCCTCGAGCCTGCCTCCCATGCGGCTGCCTCCCATGATGTGTAGATCTTCTGTCACGAAAATCGTGAGGTGTTACAAAAACGAAGATGTCATGTGCAAAAAAGAACTGCTACTCTTATTGCTATGTGTGAAAGAGTTTCACGTATGTGAAGAATCGCGTGGGAGGACCGCCATTCATGCAGTCACAGCAGGTCAAGTCAGCTGTCCGGGCACTCGAGATCCTGGAGTATTTCCGTCTCAATCAGCAGAGGCGTTCGATGTCCGAGATTGCCAACGATCTGGGCTATCCGCAGTCCAGTGCGACAGTGTTGCTTAAGACGTTAGTTACTTTGTCCTATCTCAGCTACGATCGTCAGGAACGGGCCTATTTTCCTACGCCAAAGGTGACGGCACTGGGCGACTGGATTCCGATGGCGTTGTTCGGCAGCGGCAAGGTTCTGGACGCAATGCGCGATGTCCACAACGCAACGGGTGAAGGCACCTTCATCGGCACGATCAGCGAGATCTATCTCCAATACACCCGCACGATCGAATCGATCCACGCCCTGCGTTTCCATATCGATGAGGGCTCCATCGTCCCGTTGACGCGATCTGCAGCGGGATGGATGTTGCTATCGCACCTGCCGCGCAAGCGCGTGGAGAATCTTGTCCGCCGCGCCAACATCGCCTGCAAGCCACATGAACGCGTGACGCTGGAGGAGATGGAAGCGAGAATCGCCGAGATCAAGAAGAAGGGCTACGCCTATGCCGAGGGCGTACCGCTCGAGGGCGGCGCAACGATCGTCCTCCCCCTTCCCGTCCGCATTCAGGGCCAGCCAGCGTGCCTTGCCATCGGCGGCGTGACACAGCGCATCAACGACAATTTCGACGCTTATCTGGATGCGCTGCGGAGCGCCGTCGCCTCCATAAGGGAGACCGAGGTCTTCCTCACGCCAATCAAGATCGAGATCTGAGCACAAACTTCCGCAGAAACAGAAAAGCCGCAGACGATTCTGCGGCTTTTCTTGTGATGTGGAAGGAAATTCAGCTTGCCTGACGGCGCTTCATCCAGGCGTTGAACTCACCCACGATACCGCGGCGCAGAAACAGGATCACCAGCAGCAGGATGATCCCCTGCGAGATGAGCGCCCATTCGCCGAAGCTTGCGAGATATTCGTTCAGGTAGATGATGAAGCCGGCGCCCACCATCGGTCCAAACAGGGTGCCGAGGCCACCAAGCAGGGTCATGATGATGACTTCCGTCGAGATCGGGAACGAAACGTCGGTCAGCGTGGCGAACTGGAAGACGGAAGCCTTCATTGCACCCGCAACACCTGCCAGTCCGGCCGAGAGCACCAGCGCCATCAGCTTGTAGCGTTCCGGCTTCATGCCGAGCGATTCCACGCGGGCGTCGTTGTCACGGATGGCCTTGAGGATTTCGCCGAAGGGCGAGTGAACGATGCGGTAGAAGAAGAAGACCGCAAGCACTGTGATCGCAAGAACCACATAGTAGTAGTTGAAGTTGCGGGTCACATCGATCAGTCCAAGCACCGGCTCGCGCGGGATCTTCTGCAGCCCATCCTCACCCCCGGTGAACGGCGAGCGCAGCAGGATGAAGTAGACGAACTGCGCAATCGCGAAGGTGATCATCGCAAAGGTGATGCCGCTTTTGCGCACCGCAATGATGCCGACGAGCAAGCCCAAAGCTGCCGAGAACAGGCCACCTGCGAGGATGCCCATTTCGGGCGTCAGCCCGTAGGTCTTCATCAGCCAGCCGGCCACATAGGCCGCACTACCGAAGAACATCGCGTGACCGAAGCAGAGAAGTCCCGTGTAGCCGAGCAGAAGGTTGAAGGAACAGGCGAAGACGATGAAGCACAGGATCGTCATCAGCGTGACGGGATAGACGAAGAGCGGTGCAACCAGCGCCACAGCCAAGAGCGCGATCGCAATAACGGAAGTCTTGGACATCACGCTTTCTCCGAGGAAAAGATGCCATTCGGCTTCAGGAGCAGGACGACGATCATGACGACGAAGGCGACCGTGGTCGCAGCTTCCGGGTAGAAGACCTTGGTGATCGCCTCGGCAAGGCCGAGGATGTAGCCCGTGACGATCGCGCCCGAGATCGAGCCGATGCCGCCGATCACCACGACCGCGAAGACCGTGATCATCAGGCCTGAGCCCATGGACGGAGAAACCTGGTAGATCGGTGCTGCGAGGACGCCGCTCAACGCCGCCAGACCAACGCCCAGACCATAGGTCAGCGTGATCATGCGCGGCACGTTGATGCCGAAGCTTTCGACGATGTTCGGGTTCTCGTTTGCCGCACGCAGATAAGCGCCAAGCTTGGAGTATTCGATCAGCAACCAGGTGCCGGCGCAGGTGACGATGGAGAACACCACAACCCACAGGCGGTAGTACGGCAGGAACATGAAGCCCAGGTTTATGCCGCCGCTGATGGGCGCGGCATAGGGCAGACCCGTGGAACCGTATTCCTGGCGAACAAGACCTTCAACGATGAGCGCGATCGCGTAAGTTGCGAGCAGCGCATAGAGGTGGTCCAGATGCTGGAGAGGCCGCAGCACCAGGCGCTCCATAAGCATGCCGAAGGCACCCACTGCCAGCGGCGCGATGATCAGCGCACCCCAGTAGGGAACGCCGAGGTAGTTAAGCAGGAGCCAGGCACAGAATGCGCCTAGCATGTACTGAACGCCGTGGGCGAAGTTCACCACGTTCATGAGGCCGAAGATGATGGCAAGCCCCATGCTCAGCATGGCGTAGAAGGACCCGTTGATCAGGCCGATGAGCAATTGCCCGAACAGCAACTGCGGAGAGATCATGTCAAACATTCGGCTTAGACCCCCAGATAGCGCTGAACACGGGAAACATCGGTGTTGCTCACGTCGGCCGTGAATGTGTCGACCACCTGCCCGTGCTCGACCACGACGTGGCGATCCGCAACGCTGCGGGCAAAACGCCAGTTCTGTTCAACCAGGATGATGGTGTAGCCCCTCTGCTTCAGTTTCTTGAGCAGTTCGCCGATCTCCTTGACGATGACCGGAGCGAGGCCTTCGCTCGGCTCATCCAGCAGGAGGAAACGCGACCCGGTGCGCAGGATGCGGGCGATTGCCAGCATCTGCTGCTCGCCGCCCGAAAGCCTGGTGCCGCGGCTCGATGCGCGGCGCTGCAGGTTGGGGAATGCCTGGAAAAGCTCCGCATCGGTCATGCCGCCAGATTGGAGCACCGGCGGCAGGGTCAGGTTCTCACGCACGTCAAGCGACGCAAAGATCGCACGCTCTTCCGGGCAGTAGGCGATGCCCTTGCGTGCGATCTCGTAGATCCGCTTGTTGATGAGCTCTTCGCTCCTGAAATTGATGGACCCCGTACGCTTGCGCATGATGCCCATGATGGCGCGCAGCGTGGAGGTCTTGCCCGCACCATTGCGGCCGAGCAGCGTCAGGATTTCGCCTTCGTGAACCTCGAAGTTCATCCCGTGGATGACCTTCGACTCGGCGTACCAGCCCTGCAGGTCGCGGACGACCAGGCTGGTATTCGGGTGGACGTCAATCTTCATCCACACCTCCCATGTAAGCAGAGATGACCCGCTCGTCGGACGAGACTTCCGCGTAGGTTCCCTCAGTGAGCACTTCGCCGTGCTGCAGAACCGTAATGCGATCGCAGAGTGTGGCGACGATCGACAGGTTGTGCTCGACGATCACCACCGTGCGACCCTTGGCCGTTTCGCGGATCAGTTCGGTGATCGGTTCGATGTCCTCATGGCCCATGCCGGCGGTCGGCTCATCAAGGAGCATGACCTTCGGTTCCATGGCAAGCGTGGTGGCGATCTCAAGCGCACGCTTCTTGCCGTAGGAAAGGTCTGCGGCTTCCACCTTCGCCATGTTGGCGAGCCCGACGCGCTCAAGCAGGTGCATGGCGCGTTCGTTGAGAGGTTCGACCCGCTTCAGCGAATTCCAGAACCGGTAGGTGCTGCCGTAACTGGACTGGAGCGCCACCCGCACATTTTCGAGCGCCGTCATGTGCGGGAAGGTCGCGGAAATCTGGAATGACCGCACCAGCCCCATGCGCGCAACATCTGCCGCCCGCATCTGCGTGATGTCGTGACCATCGAAATCGATGGTTCCCGACGTCGGCGACAGCGTCTTGGTCAGCAGATTGAAGCAGGTGGTCTTGCCGGCACCGTTCGGCCCGATCAGCGCATGGATGGAACCCCGCCTGATCGACAGATCGACGTTGTTGACGGCCATGAAGCCGCCAAACCTCTTGCTCAGCCCCCGCGCAACTAGCACGCTATCCCCGGTGGTGGTGGGCCCGGCATGCATGCTGGACCCTTCGTGCAGTGTGGTCATCTTTCCTCCCATGCAGGCTTTTTTTCTAACCTGGAAGACGCAGGACTGCTTTCGCCATGATGTTTCGCTGGATCTCGTTGGATCCGCCGAAGATCGCCGGTGCACGTGAATCGAGATAGAGATTCATCGCATCGATCATGGTGTCACCCGCTTCGAGGTCGTCGTTGAACCGCGCTTCCTCGCCAACGATCGCAAGCATTTCCTCGGTGATCCGCTGATAGAGCTCTGTGTTGAACAGTTTTAGCACCGAGACGTCCGGACCGAGCTCCCCACCATCACGCAGCACCTTGGCGAAGCGTTCGAAGGCAGAGCCAAGATCATAGACGTCGAGCCGCAGCTTGGCGAAGCGGGAGACGAAGGCCGGATCGTTGAACGCGCCGCGTGCTTCCGCCAGCACCTGCAGGCGGGAGAGCGCGTATTCCGGGCGCGTCGGTGCACCGAGGAAGATGCGCTCGTGGCCGAGCACGGCCTTGGCCAGCGTCCAGCCCTGGTTTTCCTCGCCAACGAGTGCGGAAACCGGGACACGAACGTTGTCGAAGAAGACTTCGCAGAAGTCCGCTTCCTGACGCAGGTTAGGGATCGGCCGCACGGTCACGCCCGGAAGCTCGAGCGGCACGAGCAGAACCGAAATGCCCTGCTGAGGCTTCTTGGCTTCCTTGTCGGTGCGGACCAAAAGCAGGATCCAGTTGGCGCAGTGGGCCAACGTGGTCCAGATCTTCTGGCCATTGATGACATAGTCGTCACCGTCGCGAACAGCCGACGTACGCATCGACGCAAGGTCAGAGCCCGAACCCGGCTCCGAATAGCCCTGGCACCAGACGTGTTCGCCCGAAATGATCTTCGGCAGGAAGTACTGCTTCTGCTCCTCGGTACCGTAGTGGAGCAGGAGCGGACCAGTGAGGCCGATGCCGTGGTCGGGAATGCGGGGGCATCCGAGGCGCGCCCATTCCTCCACATAGATCATGTGCTTGGTCGGGTTCAGCGCCATGCCGCCATATTCCTGCGGCCAGAGCGGCGCTAGGAATCCATCCCTTGCAAGGTTATGATAGAAGACCTTCACTTCCTCATAGTGCGGCCGCTGCTTGCGCATGAAGAGGAGTTCCTGCGGGCAGTTTTCAATCAGCCAGTTGCGGAAGAAGCGCCGGAATTCCTCATCCGGCATGGCATTCCAATCTCGCTGCTGCACGGCCATTAGTCGATGTCCTTGAATACTGGCTTACGCTTCTCGAGGAAGGCGCGCATGGCTTCCTTCGAGTCATCATGGCGGGTCATCTCGTTGGTGAGATTCTGCTCGAAGCGGTAGCCATCGCGCAGCGGCATCGTGCGAACGGTATTGATCGCGAGCTTCGCCAGCGACATGGCCTTGGGGCTCTTCGAAGCAATGTTGTTGGCGATTTCCATTGCAGCCGGCAGCAGCTCTTCAAGCGGCAGGCAGGCCTCGATGATGCCGCGGCGGTAGGCTTCAGCGGCCGGCAGCCTGTAGCCGGTCAGCACCATGCGGCGCGCCAGCGAATGCGGGAACAGGCTCATGGTGTGGGCGGCGCCGCCCATGAGACCAATGTCGATCTCCGGCATAGCGAAGAAGGCGTTCTCGGAAGCGAGGATGATGTCAGCGTTGACGATCGGAGCCATGCCGACGCCGAGCGCCGGGCCGTTGACAGCAGCGATCACCGGCTTGTTCATCTCCATGATCGTATTGCCGACCTCGCGCATGCGGCGCATGTGGCGGGTCAGGTTGCCAGGAACGGAGTTGACGTTCGCGCGCTGCTTGATGTCGGCGCCGGCCGAGAACATCTTCTCGCGGCCGGTGATGACGATCGCGCGGACACTCTTGGCTTCATAGAGCTCGTCGAAGGCTTCGAGGAACTCTTCCGTGAAGGCCAGCGACCACGCGTTGACGGGAGGGCTGTCCATCTGGACAAGCGCCACGTGATTTTCGATCGTTACCTTGATCAGTTCGTTTTTCATTGGGGAAGGACCTCTCAGGCTGCGCGCTCAAGCGCGACAAATTCGAGACGGAGTGCTTCGGGCTGGCCGAGTGCACTGTTGAGGGCGACGGCGCGCTTCATGAAATGGCCGATGTCGCATTCATCGGTGAAACCCATGGCGCCATGAAGATGGATGGCGCGGCGGCCAACGGTGACGGATGCGTCGCCGGCGCGTGCCTTGGCGGCAAGGATTGCAAGCGTTGCGGCCTTCGGATCGTCTTCCTCCAGTCGCTCGCAGGCATTGACGACGGCGGCACAGGCGAATTCTGCATCCGCCCACATGTCCACCATCTTGTGCTGTAGCACCTGGAAGCTTGCGATCGGCTTGCCGAACTGCACGCGCTGCGACGTGTATTCGACGGTGATTTCGAGCTCGCGCGAGGCAATACCTGCCATTTCGGCGGCGAGCGCCAGACGGGTGGATGCAACGGCCTTCTCGATCGCCGCATCAACGGCTGCACCCTTGGCAAGAACGCGGTCTGCGCCAACGGAAACACCGGAGAAGGAAACCTTGCCAAGCTGCGAACCATCGAGCGTCGGACGCTGCGAAATCTCAGCGGAGGCAGCCGGAACGGAGACGAGCGCCTGCTCATCGTTGATCGCCGCCAGCACCAGGAACTCGTCTGCCGAAGCAGCTGCGTTTACGTAGTGAGCTTCACCGCTGAGCTTGATGCCATCGCCGCTAGCGGAAGCCTCGATCGGAGCGATGGAGCCGTTGGCAGCCTGTACAGCCGGCGAAACGATCAGCGATCCGTCGATCAGACCATTGATGAGGCGTTCGCGCTCGACCGTCGCTTCAGCTTCGGAGAGCAGCGCCCCGGAGAAGACGGCGAGGAAAGCCAGCGGCTCGGAGATCAGTTCACGGCCAAGAGCCTCGCTCAGGACCGACTGTTCACGCGCACCCAGGCCAGCGCCGCCCAGCTCTTCAGGGATGGTCAGACCCAGCCAGCCAGCCTCTGCCATGCCTGCCCATACTTCACGGTCCAGGTCTGTACCCGCCGCCCTGCGCTGGCGCAGGCGCTGGGCACCCGGAAATCTGGTGGCGAAGGTCGCTACGCTGTCGCGGAGCAGCCCAAGCGTGCCATCCGTATCGTCGAATATCATCTGTGGCATGGGGTCTTTCCTATTCGTCTTCGATAATGGCGAGGCTTTCGCCTGCCCTAATCCGTGTCCTGCCGCTAAGAGGTCGGCAGGACGTAATCGCGGAACTGCTCGCGCAGCTTCTGCTTGTGGAGTTTTCCGGTTGCAGTGTGGGGGATCTCATCCACGAAGATGACGTCGTCCGGCAGCCACCACTTGACCACGCGCTCGGCCAGATAGGCGATGATGTCTTCTGGCTTCGGATCGGTACCGGGTTTGCGGACCACGATCAGCAGAGGACGTTCCTGCCATTTAGGATGCGCGACACCGATGACGGCTGCCTCCTGCACGTCCGGGTGTCCAACGGCTGCGTTTTCCAGCTCGATCGAGCTGATCCACTCGCCGCCCGACTTGATCACATCCTTGGAACGATCGGTGAGCTGGACATAGCCTTCGGGGTCGATCTTCGCCACGTCGCCGGTTGGGAACCAGCCTTCCTCATCCAGGCTCTCGGCGCTGTCCATCTTGAAATAGCCGGAGGCGATCCAGGGGCCGCGCACATAGAGATTGCCGGAGACCTGCCCGTCATGCGGCAGCACGTTGCCGTCCTCGTCCTTGATCCGCCACTCGACGCCAAAAACCGCCCTGCCCTGCTTGACCTGAATGTCGAGCCGGGCCTCTTCCTCGAGATCGTAGTGATGGGGCAGGAAGTTGCAAACTGCTGCAACCGGGCTCGTCTCGGTCATGCCCCAGGCATGGATGGCGCGCACGCCGCCCCTCTCCAGCTTCTGGATCAGGGCGCGTGGCGCAGCCGAACCTCCGATGTAGAGGCGGTTGAACGGCAGGTCTGAAACGCTGAGGCCGGGCGTGCTTTCGATATACTGCAGGAGGCCGAGCCAGACGGTCGGCACACCCAGCGTCATCGTGCACTTTTCCGCCACGGCGAGTTCAAACAGGCTCTTGCCGTCAAGGTTCGGGCCCGGCAGCACGAGCTTCGCGCCGGACATCGCTGCGGCGTAAGGCACGCCCCAGGCGTTGACATGGAAAAGCGGGACCACCAGCAGGGTGGAATCCTGCGCCGACAGGCCAAAGCCGTCGGCCTGGCAGACCAGGAACGAATGCAGGATGCTGGAGCGGTGGCTGTAGAGCACGCCCTTCGGGTTACCGGTGGTTCCCGACGTGTAGCAGAGAGACGAGGCGGTGCGCTCATCCAACTTCGGCCAGACGAACTCGCCCGGCATCTGCTCAAGCAGAGTTTCGTAGCAGAGAACCTCGCCTGCGTCCGTCGGCATGTGCGCCTCGTCCGTCATGGCGATGAAATGCCTTACCTTGGGGAAGCTGCCACGCAGCTGGCCTACGATCTGGGAGAAACTGATGTCGAACAGCAGAACCGAGCCTTCGGCATGGTTCATGATATAGTTGATCTGTTCGTGGTAGAGGCGCGGATTGACCGTGTGGAGGATCGCTCCCATGCCAGAAACAGCGAAGTAGAGCTCAAGGTGACGGTGTGTATTCCACGCCATCGTGGCGACGATGTCGCCCTGCTTTACGCCTAGTTCCCGCAGAGCTTCTGCGAGCTTGCGCACGCGCTGCCCGAGAGTGGCATAGTCTGTCCTGACAATATCGCCTTCACAGGTCCTGCTGACAATCTCGGTCTTCGGGTGATAGCGCTCTGCATGATCCAGCAAGGACGAGATCAGCAGTTCGTGGTCCTGCATCAAACCAAACATTGTTTCTCCTCCCCAGGAGTTAGGCACCGCACTTTGCGATCATTACTTTGATCGGCGGTCCGTTTCTGATTGAACGACAAGAATTGTACTTTAAGGTCCCTGATATGGTTCAGGCCTGCCCGAATTTTCCGGAGCCCCCTGCTGCGGACTATTCAAGCAGATCTACAGCAGCCCTGCCTGCCAGGGCTGCTGTAGTTTGGAAGTCTATGCCGGAACTACTTCCCTGCGTTTTTCAAACGAGAAAGCGGCGAAGTTGTTCTTGGTGGCAGCCTCACAGGCCTCGGCGTACTTGGCAAAACCGCCCGTAAACATGGTGAGGCCCTTGGCCTTGCCCTCAACGTTGGCGCCAACGTACCAGGTCTTTGCCTTGTTCAGCAGTGAACGGCTGGCAAGCCTCTGGACCTCTTCCATCCAGCGATCGACGGATTCCTCCGTCGGCTCCATACCGGTCAGGTCATTTTCTTCCATGTAGGTAATGGCGCGAGCGATAAAGTCGACATCGTTTTCATTGATGCGGATGATGTTGGCCAAAGCCGACGGACCGTTCGGGCCAACCGTCATGAAGAAGTTCGGGAACCCTTCGACGCCGACGCCGAGGAAAGAGCGCGGACCGTCCTTCCAGGTTTCACGCAGTTTCTGGCCGTCGCGGCCCTCCACATCGAAGGCGAGCAGCGCGCCGGTGAGGCCGTCATAACCCGTGGCGAAGATGATCATGTCGAGCTCGATCTCGCCGGATTCAACGCGAACGCCCTTCTCTGTGATCTCAACGATTGGGTCTTCAACGCAGTCCACGAGATGAACGTTCGGCAGATTGTAGGTCTCGTAGTAGCTGGAGTCGAGGCACGGACGCCGCGCAAAGACCGGGTAGCCCTGGGGCTTCAGCTTCTCCGCAACCTTTGGATCCTTGACGATCGTGTCAATCTTGCTGCGCAGGAAGTTGGCGACGTACTCGTTCGCTTCCTCGTTGGTGAGCAGGTCGGAGAAGGTGCCGAGCATCGTCAGGCCGCCGAGCTTGTAGGCGTCCTCGAGCAGGATATCGCGAACCCTTGGCGTAACCGAGAAGAATGCACGGGTGGACTGCGGACGCAGGCCGCCGACGTGGGAGGCGCGGGCAGCTGCACGCAGGCCCTCATAGTTGCGCTTCACTTCGGCAACATATTCCGGCGTGAGCTTCTGGTTGCGCATGGGCATGGTGAAGCTCGGCGTGCGCTGGAAGACGTAAAGCTCGCCAGCCTGGGGGCCGACTTCCTGCACGATCTGGATCCCGGTGGAGCCCACACCGATGACGCCTACGCGCTTGCCCTCATAGGAAACAGGCTGATGCGGCCACTTGCCCGACATGTAGGATTCACCCTTGAAGGTGTCCCAGCCCTTGATGTCCGGCGTCTTCTGAACCGAAAGCGGACCGGTCGCCATGATGCAGTAACGGCTGTACCAGGTCTCGCCTGCGTCAGTCTTCAACTCCCAGATCTGCCGCGCCTCATGCCACTTGGCAGAGACTATGCGTGTATTGAACTTGAAGTGTTTGCGAAGATCGAGGCGCTCGGCGACAAAATTAATGTATTCCAGCAGTTCCGGCTGTGCTGCAAATTCTTCGGACCAGGTCCATTCCTGTTCGACTTCTTTCGAGAATGAAAACGAATAATCCACACTCGGAAGATCGACGCGCGCACCTGGATATCTGTTCCAGTACCAGACGCCGCCAAGACCATCACCGGCTTCGAAGGACTGGATGCGGAAACCCATCTCGCGGAACTTGTAGGTAGCATACATGCCACCAAAGCCACCGCCGACGATGATCACGTCCAGAACGTCTGGTTCACCGCCAGTCCTGAGCTGAGATGCCACGTGGTTCATTGCTTCCTCCCGCACGTCCAAAGGTGGTTCAGTCGACCGAAAACTCTCCCGTGCCGGTCCTCATCACCGGCACTGCATCGATCGCTGCCCTGAACATTGCAGGGGAAACGCCTTTAAGCCCAGATGGAATTCATATCTGAGATATTCTTTCACATATGTGAAATTAGCCGGTGTGTAATCCGTTTCGCGAGACCTTGCCGTTTCGCTTATGATGTTAAGCATCAACGGTCAAGTTATTGATGTTGCGTTTGTATTCGGCTGTCCCCGTTACACGACCGCCTTGTGGGCGGGAACCGTGCATTGACCACAACAGGCTGGTAAAGCCTCCATTTCCGCACGTATGTGAAGACATGGCTGCCTGGCACTCTTGTTCGATACCAAAACGTCCGTTACGCCTTTAGGCATTCTTGAGCCCCGGGGTAGGAGACCTAACGGTCCCCGGCGGGCACAGCAGTGGGAGAGGTTTTCTATGCTACCAGAAGTCTATGTTGTTGGCGCTGCACGTACCGCGATCGGTTCCTTTGGTGGAGCCCTGAAGGACGTTGCGCTGTCGGATCTCGCTCACACCGCCGTTGCCGCCGCGCTGTCCCGTTCCAGCGTCGACTTTGAGCGAATCGGCCACGTCGTCCTGGGCCATGTGATTCCGACCGAACCGAAGGACGCCTATCTGAGCCGCGTTGCAGGCCTCAAGGCAGGGCTTCCCCAGTCGACGCCGGCCTTCAACGTGAACCGCCTTTGTGGTTCCGGTCTGCAGGCAATCATCTCGGCAGCCCAAGCCCTTCGTCTTGGCGATTGCGAGGCTGCGGTTGCCGGTGGTGCGGAATCCATGAGCCGCGCTCCGTTCGTCTCCACCTCGATGCGTTGGGGCCAGCGCATGGGCGAGGCCAAGCTGATCGACTACATGCTCGCCGCCCTGCACGACCCGCTGCACGACATCCATATGGGCGTGACCGCCGAGAACGTTGCCGAGCGCTACAGCATTACGCGTGATCAGCAGGATGCGCTCGCCGTGGAAAGCCACCGCCGCGCGGCCCGCGCCATCGAGGAAGGTCGCTTTGCCGAGCAGATCGTGCCGGTGGAGCTCAAGACCCGCAAGGGCGTAACCGAATTCAAGGTCGACGAGCACGTTCGCCCGGACACCACCCTCGAGACGCTGGCCGGCATGCGCCCGGTGTTCAAGAAGGACGGCACGGTGACGGCCGCCAATGCTTCCGGCATCAATGACGGCGCAGGCGCTGTGGTTCTGGCGACGGAGCAGGTCATCAAGGCCGGGAACCTCACCCCGATGGCTCGCCTCGTATCCTACGCGCACGCGGGCGTTGACCCGGAGTACATGGGCATCGGCCCGGTCCCGGCTTCGCGGAAGGCGCTCGAGCGTGCAGGCCTCAGCATCAGCGACATCGACGTCATCGAAGCCAACGAAGCCTTCGCTGCTCAGGCCTGCGCCGTTGCCAAGGAGCTGAACTTCGATCCGGAACGCGTCAACCCGAATGGCTCCGGCATTTCGCTCGGCCACCCGATTGGTGCAACCGGCGCCATCATCACCGTGAAGGCGCTGCATGAGCTGAAGCGTGTCAACGGCCGCTACGCGCTCGTCACCATGTGCATCGGCGGCGGACAGGGTATCGCTGCAATCTTCGAGCGCGTCTGACGCGCTCGACTACCCCCGCTCCCAAATCCCCAAGCAGGACCTGCCATGACTGTTACCAGCCATGTTCGCGATGACATTGGCGTCATCATCTTCTCGAACCCGCCGCTGAACACGATCTCCAACACGGCCGGTATCCCGCAAGGGATCGCCGCGGAGCTGGAGAAACTGGGCGCGAACCCCTCGATCAAGGCGATCGTGCTCGCTTCGGAGGGCAAGACCTTCTCGGCGGGCGCGGACATCACCGAGTTCAACAATGATCCGTCCGAGGTGGGGCCACCCGTCCGCGCGCTGATCGAGAAGCTTGACGGAGCCCGCGTTCCGTTGGTTGCAGCCATCCAGGGTTCCGCGCTCGGCGGCGGTCTCGAGGTCGCGCTTGGCTGCGACTATCGCGTCGTGGCCGCTGACGCGCGTCTTGGCCTGCCGGAAGCAACGCTCGGTGTGATCCCCGGAGCCGGCGGCACACAGCGCCTGCCGCGCCTCGTTGGTGGTAGCGCGGCTGCACGCTTGATCGCATCCGGTCGCATCATTCCTGCGCAAGGAGCCCTGAACATAGGTCTTGCTGACCGCCTCGCCTCAGATGACCTTCTGTCGGCAGCTGTGGACTTCGCCCGCGAGATCGCTGCCAAGCATCGTCGCCGGAGCCGTGATCTTCCGCTACCTGGCGATGACCTCGAGGCAACATTGGCTGAGCTGCGCGCCAGCCTGCCGGAGGATGGGCGCGGCGAAGCGCCGTCAGCGGCGCTGGATGCCATCGAACATGGCGCCACGTACGGGATCAGTGCGGGCCTTGAGAGGGAGTACGCGCTTTTCGACGGCCTCCTGTCGTCCCCCGTTTCCCGCGCACTGCGCCATGCCTTCATCTCGGAGCGCGCCGTTGGCCGTGTTCCGGGCCTGAACCTGGCGACCGAACCGAAGGAGATTCGATCGGTCGCCGTTATTGGCGCGGGCACGATGGGCATCGGCATTTCTCTTGCCATCGCGCAGGCCGGCCTCAAGGCAACGGTCATCGACCTGAAGCCGGAAGCGCTCGAGCGGGCTGAGAAACAGATCCGTTCGACGGTCCAGCGCGATGTCGACAAGGGCCGCTTGAACCAGGCGAAGGCAGAGGAACTGCTTTCGCGGCTGTTCTTCGGCAACGAACTCATCAAGGCTGCAGGTCACGACCTGATCATCGAAGCTGTCTTCGAGGATATGGGCGTCAAGAAGCAGGTATTCGAGCAGCTAGACTGGATTGCCGACAAGGGCACGATCCTCGCCTCCAACACGTCCACGCTCGATCTGAACCAGATCGCGGCGTTCACGTCACGGCCTCACGATGTGGTCGGCCTGCACTTCTTCAGCCCGGCCAACATCATGAAGCTGCTGGAAGTAATCCGCGGCGACAAGACCTCGGACGCGACCCTTGCCAGCGCGATGAGCTTTGCCAAGAAAATCCGCAAGGTTGGCGTGGTGTCCGGCGTCTGCGATGGTTTCATCGGCAACCGCATGTTCGAGGAATACCTGCGTGAGGCGTATTTCCTGCTCGAAGAGGGCGCCCTGCCGCAGCAGGTCGACAGCGCCATGGAGCGTTGGGGCATGGCCATGGGACCACTCCGGACTATGGATCTCGCCGGCCAGGACATCGGCTGGAACATCCGCAAGCGGCGTGCTGTGGAACAGCCGGACCGTCCGTACTCGCGCATTCCGGACCTCATCTGCGAGCGCGGCTGGTTCGGCCAGAAAACGGGGCGCGGCTATTACATCTATGGTGAGCGTGGCGCGAAGCCTGCCGTCGACCCGGAAGTCGAGGCGATCGTGCTGGAAGAGTCGGCCCGCCTTGGCATCACGCGCCGGGAGATTTCCGACCAGGAAATCGTAGAGCGCTGCCTCTTCGCACTGGTCAACGAAGGCGCAAAGCTACTGGCCGAAGGCATTGCCGCCCGTCCGCTCGACGTCGACACCGTCTGGATGAACGGCTACGGTTTTCCGAAATTCCGCGGTGGCCCGATGTTTTACGCTGACCTCTGTGGCCTGCCCGATGTCGTGGCGAAGATCAACGACTTCGCCAAGGGACATCAGGGCTGGGCATGGGAAGCTGCTCCCCTGCTCGTGAAGCTGGTAGAAGAAGGAAAGCCTCTCTCGAGCCTGAACGAGGTGCAATGATGAGTGCGATTTCTCTCTTTGACCTGACCGGACGGGTCGCCATCGTCACCGGCGCCTCGCGTGGCATCGGCTTGCAGATGGCGAGAGCGCTGGGTGAGCAGGGCGCAATTCTCGTGCTCACCGCCCGCAAGGAGGCAGAACTTCTGACCGCGCAGGCCGAGCTGGCAGCCAGGGGAGTCCGTGCCGAGATCGTCGTCTGCGATCAATCACAGCCCGAAGCGGCTGGACAGATCGTTGATGCGGCGCTCGCCATCAACGGCCGCATCGACATCCTCGTCAACAATGCGGGCACGGCCTGGGGCGCGCCTGCCGAGGATTATCCGGACGCAGCATGGCGCAAGGTGATGGATCTCAACCTCGATGCCGTCTTCCAGCTGTCTCGCGAAGTGGCGAAGCGGGCGATGCTGCCGCAAGGCTATGGCCGCATCATCAACATCGCATCGATCACCGGTCTCACCGGAAATCTTCCTGGCATGGAAGGAACGGTGGCCTACAACACGTCGAAGGGCGGCGTCATCAGCCTGACGCGTGCACTGGCAGCCGAATGGGGCACGCGCGGGATTACCGTGAACGCCATCGCGCCCGGCTACTTCCCGTCAAAGATGACCCAAGGCACCATCGACAAACACGAGGAAGCACTGGTCGCCTATACGCCGCGCGGCAAGCTTGGCGGCGAAACGGATCTGATCGGCCCGATCCTGCTCTTCGCCTCCGATGCCGGCGCACACATTACCGGCCAGACCCTCGCGGTGGACGGCGGCTACAGCGCAATCTGACGCGCCACCGCTTCAGCTACTTGCCGTTCAGGCGAGCAGCGCGTTCAGAGTTTTACGACGATCTTTCCGGCACTGTTGCTGGTCATGAGCCGGTTGTAGGCTTCGCCGGCGCATTCGATGCCAGTCATGACCTCTTCCCGGTGCTTGATCTTGCCTGCGTTCAGCCACCCCAGCATGTCATGGATAAACTGCTCACGAACGTGCTGGTAATCCGGAAGGCGGAAACCGCGGATACTCGCCCCGATACGGACCAGCGGCCAAAGATTAGGCCCGGGCGTCCGGTTGGCTTGGTTATAGCTGCCGATCACCCCACAAAGCGCGACGATACCACCGGGCTTGATCAGTTCGAGCACCGCCTCCAGTGGCTTGCCCCCAACATTCTCGAATGAATGATCGACGCCGTCAGGGCACTGCTCAGCCAGGGCTGCCACAAGGTCTTCCGCGTGATGCGAGACGCATCCAGCAAAGCCGAGGTCATTGACTACATAGTCGCATTTCTCTTTGGCGCCGGCGATGCCGATGACGCGCGCGCCCCTTTGCCCCGCAATCTGACCCGCGATGGAACCCGTGGCACCCGCCGCCGAGGTTACGACATAGGTTTGTCCCGCGGCCGGTGGCGCGACCTGTGTAGTCCCTACATAGGCGGCGAAGCCAGTCGTCCCCAGCACACCCAACCACCAGCTTAGTGGTGCGACGTCAGGGTCGAGTTTCTGAAGGCTCTCAGCGTCAGCGACCGCAAACTTCTGCCACCCGCTCAGAGCCATGACATGTTCGCCCGGGTGGAACAGCTCGCTGCGTGACTCCACGACACGTGAGATCGTCTTTCCCATCAAAGGTGTATCGAGCGGCTGCGCCGCACCAAACAGGGTGGTGGTACGATCATCGATTGCAACGCGGACGTAAGGGTCGACTGAGACATACACCGTTTCCAGCAGAACCTGGCCGGGTTCAGGCGTGGGCATGGGTGCGGCAACGACGGCAAAGTCGTCCTGGCTCGGGACGTCAAGCGGCCGTTGTTTGATCACGGCCATTCTATTCTTGCTCATGTGCGCCTTCCCCCGTCGGAACGCTCTCAGTACAGACTCATGCCGCCATCGATGGTGAGGGTCTGACCAACGATCAGATCCGCCTCCGGAGAGCAGAGGAAGCCGACGAGCTTGCCAACGTCGGAGGGCTGGGCCGTCTGACGCGCGGGCGCCATGGATTGGAACATCTGCATGCGTTCTTCCGCGAGCGCGTCGCCACGAACGGCCCGCATGGCAGAGGTCAGAACCGCTCCCGGCGCGACGGCATTGACGCGGATGCCCTGCGGGCGAAGTTCAGCAGCCAGATAGTGCATGAGGTGTTCTAGCGCGGCTTTGGGCACGCCCATCAGGGCGTAGTCCGTGATGACGCGCTCTGCGCCAAGGGAAGACACACCGATCAGCCAGCCTGCACCGCGCCTGCGCATGACCGGCGTAGCTGCCTGTGCCAGGTAGAGGAAGGCCGAACAGGTGATATCCATGGCGCGCAGCCACTCGGTCTGCGAGACCTCCATGAGAGGCTTGGTGATCGGCTCGACCGAGTTCGACACCACGATGTCCGGTCCGCCCAACTCGGCGTCGATGCGCTCGACCATGCGGAAGAGTTCATCGCGAGAAGTAACATCGCACTGGAAAGCAGCCGCGCGTACGCCAAGCGCTTCCGCTGCGGCCACCGTTTCAGCCGCACCTTTCGCATCGCGAGCATAGTTGACGGCAACGTCGGCACCGAGCCGCGCCAGTTCAAGGACAATGCCCTGCCCAATACCTCGGGATGCACCTGTTACCAGTGCGGTCTTGCCTGAAAGTGGTCGTTTGGGGTCCTGAACGGAAACTGTCATGAATGCTCCTTTGAACGCGCCGGTCAGCGCTCCGGCATCGTTGGCACGTTGACGTTTACGGGAAATGTGTTGAGCGCCGCCGCATGGCTTGCCGCGTGCTCGTGCACCGACTGGACAAAGCGCTCCAGCGCCTCCAGCTCAGGCGTTAACCAGATCTCATCGACGCAATCTATCGGGATGGCTTCGTAATCGGCCGGCACCCGCTCGGCAGTGCGGGAAACTACGAAGTTCTGTACATAGCCGCAGACTTCAGGCTGCGAGGCAAGCCAACGCGCGTGCGCTCCGGTCCAACCCCCTTCAAACCCGGTCTCGTCGAGATCCGTGCGGCGGGTGACAAAGGAAATGCATTTGATGCCAGCATCTTCACTCGGCGGCACCACCGTCCGGGACGACACGACAAAGGTCTTGAGATCGTGCAGGAACCTGGCTTCGTCTTCGCGAAGCATCTGGGCCATCTCGGGGGACATGACGCCCTGCATGGCCTCCGCACTCCCAAAGAACAGCTTGCAGACGCCATCGATCGTACGGAACAGGGCTGGATCACCGGACTGGAACGAACCTGTAGCACAATTCTGCTCATACCGCTCAAGAAGCGGGATCTTCAGGGCGATTGGCGCATGCTCGTCTCGCCAGTAGGTCTCGAAAGCCCGCTGGTCGAGGTGCGGCAGCTTCCGGAATATGCTCATTCGCACCGTCACGGCCGGACCCTCAGTACATGATGCGGCCGCCGTCGACGCGGAAGCTCTGGCCCGAAATGTGGTTTGAAAGATCGGACGCGAGAAAAAGCATGACGTTGGCAATATCCTGCACCGTCGCGAGGCGTCCGTTCGGTGAATCGGACGTGTATTTTTCCATCACCACTTCCGAATTTTCCGGATTATTGAGCTGAGCCAGCGACCGCAACATGCGGGTGTCTACAGCTCCGGGCGAGACGGCGTTTACCCGCACGCCATGTTTCGCGCCTTCAATGGCGGCGGTTTTCGTCATGCCCAGAACTGCGTGCTTGCTTGCAGTATAGGCAACAATCCCGGGCGAACCGATGTGACCCGCAAGCGAGGAGGTGTTGATGATCACGCCGCCGCCCTGCCGGTACATGACAGGCAAAACGTGCTTCAATCCGAGGTAAACGCCACGGACGTTTATCGCGAGGACTTTGTCGAACACATCGTCCGGATATTCGTGCAGAGGCCGGACTACGCCTTCCCATCCGGCGTTGTTGACGAGAATGTCGATGCTGCCGAATTTTTCCAGTGCTGCGCTGACGTACCTGCTGACGTCTTCCGGGTTGGAAACATCGGCCTGAACGAAGATTGCCTCGTGGCCGACCGAAGAAAGCTCGTTTACGGCGTTACTCCCTGCATCGGCAGAGATATCCACCAGGACGAGACGCGTACCAGCCTTGGCAAAAGTCTTGGCGGCCTCAAACCCAATTCCGTTGGCCCCACCGGTAATGATGGCGGTCCGACCCGTCAGATCGATCATGCTCCCCTCCTCCGCGGGAAATGGTCTGGCGGGTCCCCATGAAATGAGAGCCCGCCTTCTGCAGTACCTTAGGCCGAGGGTTCCAGCTCGCCGTTGAAATTGGTGACGGCAGCAACCGTGGGCGTGTAGCGCTTCAGGATCTTTCCGTAGGGCAGCGTGAAGTTGTAGTAGCCCCATGAAGCGCGCACCGTGCGGAGCACCGGCAGACGGAAGCACGGATTGATAACGGACTCGGAGTCAAACGAGATGTTGCCCGGACCCGTGAACGCCTCGTACTGACCATCCGAGCCCTGCACCACGTTCTTGATGGTGCGCAGCATGACGAGTTCGCATACCTCTGGCGGCGCACCCTCTTCCGGGCTCGGGATCACCTTCAGCGCGACTGCAGGGACGCTCGGGCCGGGCTCGATGACATCACGCGGGCGCACAACGCCCGTGACCAGCCGCTTGCCTGCCGGGCGTTCAGCCGTGGCCACAATCAGGTTGTTTTCGCGTTCGAACGTGATGTTGCCGAACAGCTTTGCGAAACCGTACGGCTCGCGGCCGGTGATCAGGCCCACTTCGTTGTCGACGAGGATCGTGTCGTAGTAAACGACAGGCTCCCCCTCCCAGAAACAGTTGATGCCGAAGATTGCCTCGTTGTAGCAGCCAACGGTGCTGAAGTGGAACTTGTTGAACGTCACCTGCGCCAGGCTGGTCTTCTCCGGCAGCATAAGCCCCTCGGGCAACAAAGCAGCTGCTGCCTCGGTTGGCGTTTCGTAGGTGATGGTCATCGACTCGATATTGCGGAAGTGATACGGCGGCCGGTCGATGGGCGGATTACTTGCCGGCATGGTAAAGCCGAACTTGTTGGGCGTCAGCTGGCCATTGACGAGCTTTGTCATTTTACACCTGTTCAGAAAATCTGGCTGAAATACGCAGCAATCACTGCAGCCTTACAAACTTGCCGTCTTCGATCTTCATGAAGTACATGGCGCTTGCACCAAGGCCGTGCTGATCCGGACCGTAGGAGACGTTGTCGACGACCCACGCACCGTCCCAGTCCTGCATGCTTTCCATGACCTCGATGACCTTCTCAGCGGTGAGGTCAGGACCAGCGCGTTCGAGAGCCTCAACGGCGAGCTGAGCCATGAACGTGCCCAGGAACATGTAGTTGGTCGGCTCGACGCCCGGCATGTACTTGGCACCGAAGTCGAGAAGTTCCTTCATCTTCGGATCTTCCGGGCTGGCCGTCAGCGAAGTCTGGTAGGACGAGAACATCACGCCCTCGGCACCACGTCCCGCCAGGCGGCTCACGGAAATATCAGCAGCGGCGTAGCTCACCAGAAGCTGGGACTTGAGGCCAAGGTTCATCGCGTCCTTGAGGAACTGCGAGAGCGGCTTCGGAGCCGGAGCCAGGATCACCACATCAGGATTTGCGCTGCGCAACTGAAGGACAGCAGAGCTGAAATCCAGGTCCGTCGGGTTGTAGGGAAGCGCGGCGACAAGCTTCATGCCGCGGTCTTCCAGTTCCTTCTGGACGGCCTCCAGCTCATCCTTGCCGAAGTCGTCATTCTGGTACCACATGGCAACAGTCTTGGCGTTCAGCTTGTCGACGGCATACTTCGCAAGCAGCGTTCCGTCCGTCGAGTAGTCCGGATACATCTGGAAGATGTTCTGGTAGGATAGAAGGCGCTTGCTGCCCGTCATGGCCGGAATCACAGGAATATTGTGTTCCTTGAGGTAGTCCGCGATGGCCGCCGTGGTGCCTGCACCAAGCGTATTCATCATGAACACCTTGTCGCCCTCGACCAGACGCTTGGCAACACCAACGGTCTTGGACGGATCATAGGCGTCATCATAGTAGATGAACTTGAGCTTGCGCCCGTGGACGCCGCCCTCATCGTTCACTTTCTTGAAGTATGCATCGATGGTCGGGTAAACAACGCCACCGGCAGCAGCGAGCGGTCCGGTCAGCGGCGCATTGGCGCCAATCAGGATCTCGCTATCGGTGACACCCTGCGGCAGATCCGCAGCCGATGCCTGTGCGGCAAAGCCCAGGACGACAGTCGCCGCCAGCGTCCGAACGACCGCTGAAAGCCTCTTTTTCAGATTGGACATTCGTTCTCCTCCTTGTCCATGCAACAATCCGCTGGCGCCGCATTCCCGCCGGAAGCCAGCGCGTAACTCACCCGCCGAGATAGGCCCGGCGCACCTCGTCGTTTTCCCGCATTTGTTGAGAATTGCCCTGACCGGAGATCTGACCGGTCTCGAGGACATATGCGTAGTCCGAGACATCAAGCGCCATGTTGGCGTTCTGCTCAACGAGCAGGATTGTCGTGCCCCGTTTGCTGATGTCGCGGATGACCGAGAAGATTTCCTGCACGATGATGGGCGCCAGCCCGAGCGATGGCTCGTCCAGAAGAAGAAGCTTTGGTCGCGCCATCAATCCGCGACCAATTGCAAGCATCTGCTGCTGACCACCACTCAAAGTACCCGCAAAGTTCTTTGCCTTTACTTTGAGGATCGGAAAAGTTTCCAGGACCCCCTCGTAATCCTGCTTGATCTGCGCACGATCACCACGGCTATAGGCTCCGAGCATTAGGTTCTCGCGAACCGTTAACTCCGGGAAAACCTGCCGGCCCTCGGGCACCATCACGATGCCGCGGCGAACGATGTGTTCGGGCTTGGAGCGGTCGATGCGCTCGCCGCCGAAGACGATGCTGCCGGACTTGGGGCGCAGCAGACCGCTCAAGGCCTTGAGGACAGTCGACTTGCCCGCGCCATTGGCGCCCAGCAGCGAGACAACGCTGTCCTTCTCGACCCGCAGGGAAATGCCGCGCAACGCATGAACATTGCCGTAGCTGGCGTGAACATCC
Organism: Nitratireductor aestuarii; assembly: GCF_014641695.1. Taxonomy (GTDB): domain Bacteria; phylum Pseudomonadota; class Alphaproteobacteria; order Rhizobiales; family Rhizobiaceae; genus Chelativorans; species Chelativorans aestuarii. Next base: position 240,063 of record NZ_BMIF01000005.1, read on the forward strand.
TCAAGCTGCAGCATGCTCTTCCTCCTGCTTCCCGAGATAGGCTTCGATGACGCGCGGGTTGCGGCTGATTTCATCCGGGGTGCCGTGGGCGATCCGCCGCCCAAAATCCATGACGTAGATTTCATCGCAGGTGCGCCGGACAAGGCCCATGTCATGCTCGACGAGAAGAACGGTGATCCCGTCCCTGTCGCGCAGGTCGCGGATCAGTTCCGTCAGTCCCTTGGTCTCACTGGGATTGAGGCCTGCGGCGGGCTCATCAAGCAGGATCAGGCGCGGCCGGGAGACCAACGCGCGGCCAAACTCGACCATCTTCTGAGTTCCGTAGGGCAGAGAGGAGACCTGGGCGTGCGCGAACTGTGCGAGACCGAAACGCTCCATGACCTCGCTTGCCCGGCGGCGCGCTTCCGCTTCCTGGGCGCGGGCGCCCGGCAGGCTGAAGGCGGCACTCCAGAACCCGACCGGGATCTGTGTGTGCTGGCCAATCAGCAGGTTGTCCTGTACCGTCATGCTGCGGAACAGCTCCATGTTCTGGAACGTCCGTGCAATGCCGTGCGGCAAAACCTGGTGGGGCCGGGCAGCAAGCAGATCCTTGCCGTCGAAACGGATTCTGCCTTCCTGCGGGTGGTAATAGCGCGCGACACAGTTGAAGACCGTCGTCTTGCCTGCACCGTTCGGACCGATCAGACCTGCGATCGTGCCCTGTTCAACCTTCAGGCTGAGGCCGTCGACTGCTTTGACACCACCAAAACTGATCGACATGTTTTCTATTTCAAGCAATGCAGGCGTACTCATGTCCGCGCTCCCTTGACTTGCTTGCTTGCGGAAGGAACGCGGAAGAGGCGGGCCAGCGCGTCAGCGACGACCTGGTAGATACCTGCCAGTCCCTTCGGGAAGAAAAGGATGATGATGAGCAGCACGCCGCCGAACAGGATGCCTGACATGCTCTTGCTGCCGACGAAGAGCTGGGGAGCAGCCGTCATGAATGCCGCGCCCAGCATGGCACCCGGCAGGCTGGCGACGCCGCCTACGAAAACCATGCAGAGGAAGATCAACGACATCCAGGAGTTGAAGTCTGACGGGCTGATGAAGCCCACGATATGCGCATAGAGGCTGCCTGCAATGCCGGTGAAAAAGGCACTGATAACGAATGCCAGCGTCCGGTAGCGGGCGAGCGGAATGCCCATCGCCTCTGCACCCGCATCGCTGTCGCGCGTGGCGATGAGAGCTCTTCCGACGCGTGAGCGCAGAAGGTTGTTCGTCACCATGATGACGATCAGGAGGACGGCGGCGACCAGGAAGTAGAACTTGAACTCGTTATCCAGAACCAGAGGACCGAACGAGGGACGTGCCGGCTTCAGGCCGTTATATCCGTTCGTCACCGAATCCCACTTGAGCAGGATCTGGGGCATGGCTTCGCCAAGGCCGAGCGTGGCGATCGCCAGATAAAGGCCCGAAAGCCTGAGTGCAGCCAGTCCAAGAAGAAGTCCGGCAAGACCCGCAATAAAGCCTGACGCAACCAGCGCCAACCAGAACGGCATTCCAACGTTCAGCGTCAGGAGTGCGGAAGAATAGGCGCCTATCGCAAAGAGTGCGGCATGACCAAGTGAGATCTGGCCGGTGTAGCCGATCAGGAAATTCAGCCCGATTGCCACGATCATGTAGATGCCGACCAAGCAGGCGAAGTACAGGACGTAAGTATTGTCCTTGAAGATGATGGGGAACAGGATCGCAGCCGCGATCAGAAGCAGCTTGCGGATATTGGACAGGCCCGGTGCGCTGGAATCGAAGGGCAGATGCTCTTCCTGCTGCTTGCGTCCGAGAATGCGGATTGGCTTGCCCATAATGCCTTCCGGACGCACGTAGAGCACGGCGATCAGCAGGATGAAGGCAAAAGTATCCTTCAGGTCCATCGAGATGTAGCCGGCGACCAGATTTTCCATGACGCCCAGCGTCAGTCCGCCGATCACCACACCCGGATAGCTCGTGAAGCCACCGAGAACCGCTGCAGCAAAGGCCTTGAGCAGCAGCACCGACATCATGTTGGTGTCGAGGAAGGTGGTGGGCGCGACGAGGAAGCCTGCAACGGCACCCAAGATGCCGCTGAAGGCCCAGGTCAGGATGAACATCCTGTCGACGCTGATGCCCATCAACCGTGCCGCCGTATCATTCTGCGAGAGCGCGCGCATGGCCACGCCGGTCTTGGTGAACCGGAAGAACACGTACATGAGCACCATCAGGCCGATGGTGACCGACAGGTTGAACAGGTTCGACTGGCTTGCCACGATGTCGAAGACGATCAGCGGCTCACCCGTGAAGACGCTCGGGAATGAGTGCGCATCCCAGCCCCAGATCATCCCCGCGACTGCCGAGAAAATCATATAGAGGGCAAGCGTTGCGACGATCACCGCCGATCCGCTCTTGGCCGGTCGCAGGATCTGCTGAACGGCGATGGAAAGAACCGCCGAGAAGGCCAGCGCTCCCACGAAGGCGACGCCATAGGAAAGCCCAAAGCGGTCCAGCAACGTGTAGCCGAAGAATGTGGAAAGCATGGCCATCTGGCCATAGGCAAAGTTGATCAGGTTGGTGGATTTGAACACCAGAACCAATCCCAATGCGACCAACGCATAGAGACTGCCCATGGCCAGCCCACTGAACACCAATTGCGCGAGCATCAGTACACCTCCCCTGACTCCGCCATGACCGGCCTCCTACAGCCCGACGCGCTAACTAAGCGCTTGCTCATCTTGCACTGTTGCTTGGTGCTGTCAACGGGAGTTGCTTATTTCCCGGGGGAACTTTGGGGCTGCGCGAGTGGTGGACTGACGGAAGCCACGTTCGACGAACCGTCGAAATGTGCTGAACCGCCGAGAAGTGCAAGGCGTGCACGCATCTTCCGAAGAAGTCGGTGCGAAATACTGGTCAGATGTCTCGGGCCGCGGCTCACAGAACTGCCCCTTGACCTTTCGCTCCTGATCATGGAAGCAACCCCGGTCGAATGGGGACAGTAATTTGCAAGTCGTTTTCAACGATGTATCGGTCACCTATGCCGGGCGCGTGGTCCTGCAGCCATTTTCGCTGAGGCTGACCGAACGCCGGATCGGCATCATCGGTCTGAACGGCTCGGGAAAGTCGACGTTCTCGAAGATGATCAACGGTCTGGTCCTGCCCGATACAGGCACGGTCACCACGAACGGCTTCGACGCGCGACAGCAGGCACATGAGGTGCGCGCCCGTGTAGGATATGTCTTCCAGCACCCGGCAAATCAGATCGTTCTGCCCCTTATCAAGGACGACATGGCGCTCGGACTGAAGAGGCTCCGCCTGACACGGCAGGAGGAAGAGCGTGCGGTCTCTGACGTCGCGGCCCGGCTGGGCATCAGCCATCTGCTGGAGCGCCGCGCCCATGAACTTTCGGGCGGCGAGGTCCAGCTTGCGGCGCTCGCATCAGTGCTCGTCGGCGCGCCCGAGATCGTGATCATGGACGAGCCGACCAACCAGCTCGACCTCCGGAACAGGAACATGGTCAGCAGAACAATCCGCAGCCTGCCCGAAGATATCATCGTGATTACCCACGACCTGGAGCTGCTGTCAGGATTTGAGCGCGTTCTGCTGTTCCACGAGGGCCGGATCGTCGAGGATGGCCCCGCGGAGGTTGTCATCGCAAGGTATCAGGAGCTTGTCGGATGAGAACGCCGACCGGCTCCATTCTTGAGTGCGTTCCACCGGCGGTGAAGCTCGCCGCACTCTTCTCCATCAGCGTGCTGCTGTTCCTGACGGGTTCTCTGACACTTCTGGGTAGCGCCGCCGGAACGGTGCTCGTCCTCTGCCTTCTCTTCTGCCGCTTCGCGGTTCTGCAATGGCTGAAGGCATGGCCGCTCTTGCTGACAATCGCCGCCGTGGCGTTGTGGACAGCCTACAACGATGGCTATCAGGAAGCCCTTGTGCTGCTCCTGCGCCTGGGTACGCTGAGCCTGGTGGCAACCGTGGTCACCGTCACCACGTCCATCGGGGAATTCATCGAGACGGTGACCAGGGCGGCCATTCCTCTGGAAAGGCTCGGAATCGCCAATGCGCGCGACATCGGGCTTGCCATCGGCCTTGTCATGCGCTTCGTGCCGGATGTGCGGCAGCGCTACCTCGCCGTCGTTGACGCCCACCGCGCGCGCGGTCTTCCGCTGCGGCCCACCACCCTCATCGCACCCATGGTCATCGGAACGTTGAAAAGCGCCGACGACATTGCCGACGCCATTGACGCACGCGGCATCCGCACCAACAGTCACCCTCAGAAACGGGCTGAAAATGCATAGTAAATCGCTGGTCTTGATCGCACTGTTTACCGCCATCATCGTGGTTCTGGGATTGATCCCGCCGATCATGGTGGCGTTCATCCCCGTGCCCATTCACGCCCAGAGCCTGGGCGTACTGATGGCAGGGATAGTGCTGGGCGCACGCGGTGGTGCGCTTTCTGCCCTGCTCCTGATCGTGCTCGTGGCCATCGGCCTGCCGGTTCTTTCTGGAGGGCGTGGCGGTCTGGCCGTGTTCCTGAGCCCGACGGCAGGCTACCTGGTCGGCTATCTGCCCACCGCATGGGCAACCGGATGGTTGTCGGAGAGGGTAGCACTCAAGGCCGGAGGCGGATGGAAGACCTTCGCAGGGCTTCTCGCAGCGGCCGTGGTTGGCGTGATCGTAACCCACGTCTTCGGCGTCGCATGGCTGATTACCTATGTCGGGCTGTCGCCTCGGGACGCGTTGGTCGGCGACCTGATCTTCGTGCCGGGAGACCTGATCAAGGCCGGAATTGCCGCCTATGTGGGCCAGTTCGTCCTGCAGAATTTCGGCTCGCGCCTGCGCATGCAATAGCCTGTTTGCCACCTGCGCTCCGCCAAACGAAATTCCCGAAGATCGCGTCTTCTGCGATATCTCTTGTCCTTGTAAGTACCGCTTCAAACTGAGGTTTTTGGTGCGGAGGATGCGGGTATGCAGGATTTTCAGGACGACCTGTTCGACTATGTCATTGTCGGTGCAGGATCGGCCGGTTGTTTGCTGGCCAATCGCCTGTCGGCGGATCCAAATACCCGGGTACTACTCATAGAAGCTGGCGGAACCAACAAGAACTTCTGGGTGGATGTTCCGCTTGGTATTCCATTCCTCCACGGCAATCCCCGCTTCGACTGGTGCTATCAATCCCAGCCGGAGCCGCACCTCAACGGGCGCACATTGCCGCTTCCGCGCGGGCGCGGCCTGGGTGGATCATCCGCCATCAACGGCATGGTTTATGTCCGCGGACATGCCTCCGACTTCGACCAGTGGCGGCAGATGGGCAACGTTGGCTGGGGGTGGGACGATGTGCTGCCCTATTTCCGGCGCTACGAGAACAGAGAACAGGGCGAAGCTGGCGGCGAACTGAAGATCGGCGTTGCACCCTACCGGTGGCCGATCCTTGACGTGTACATGGATGCGGCCAAGCAGGCCGGCTATTCGCGTTTGCAGGATTACAATTCCGGCGGCGGGCGCGAAGGTTTTGGTCTGTTCGAACTGACGGTCGCAAACGGCAAGCGCTGGTCCACCTACAGGGCCTTTCTCGAGCCTGTGATGCACCGCTCCAACCTGACGGTGGTGACGGATGCCACCGTCGAGAGGATCATCTTCGATGGACGCCGCGCCTGCGGCATCGCCTATCGCCGGGATGGCAAGCCTGAACAAGCCAAGACGCGAGGCGAAGTTATCCTTTCTGCGGGTGCCTATGGCTCGCCTCACCTGCTCCAGCTTTCCGGTGTCGGCCCGGCAGGCTTGCTGTCAGATGTCGGGATCGATGTTGTGGCCGATTTGCCCGGCGTGGGCGAAAACCTGCACGACCACTGGATGCTGCGGGTGTTGCACCGCGTGAAGAACGCGCGCACCCTTAACAGCTTCCTGAAGACGCCATTGCACAAGGCCGCAATGGGCGCCGGCTATCTCTTGGGCTTGAAGAGCCCCATGGGCGCACCGGTCTCCCTGCTGACCGGCTTTGTCAGGTCTGACCGGGCCGTGGAAACGCCTGACATCCAGCTCCAGATCTCGATCGCCAGCTACGAGAAGGTGGGCGGACCGACACATCCCTGGCCGGGGATCGGCACGTCCGTATGCATCGCGCGGCCTACCAGCCGCGGCTGGCTGCGGTTGCAGAGCCCTGACCCGACGGCACGACCGGCGATCCTGCACAACTATCTCGCAACCGAGGAAGATCAGCGGATCGCCCTCTCCGGCATGCGCATCGTCAGGCGCATCCTGTCGCAGCCGGCGTTCCAGCCCCATGAGCCGGAAGAAATAATGCCGACCGCCAGGGTGGCGAGCGACGAAGAGTTGCTCGACTATGCCCGCAACAACATCGGCTCCGTCTTCCATCCCGTGGGCACCTGCCGCATGGGGCAGGATACCATGGCCGTCACAGACGAGCGACTGCGCGTTCGCGGATTTGAGGGACTGAGAATAGTGGACGCATCGGTCATGCCAACAATTACCTCGGGCAACACCAATGCGCCGGTGATCATGATCGCCGAAAAGGGCGCCGAGATGATCCGGCAGGATCGGATGAGGACGAGCTAGATCATTTCACCTGATAGGTGCGAATGAGGGCCTCATCAATCACGACGCCCAACCCCGGAGTGTTGGGCACTTCCAGCATTCCGTCGCTGGGCGCGATACCAGCAGGCCAGGCTTCCAACCGGCAATCATACCACTCACATTCGGAGTGGTTCGCGGCGCAGAATTGCAATGTGGCAGCGAGCGCCGGGCCGAAATAGGCAGAGTGCGTGGCAAGCCTGACACGATTGCGCTCTGCAATTCTCTTTGCCTCAAGCAGACCAGAAAGCCCGCCGATCTTGGCGGCACTCGGCTGGATGTAGGCCACCTTTCCGACCGATGCCAACTGCTTCAGACCTGCGAGCGACCCGGCATTCTCACCGGCGGCCATGGGCACTCCCGTTTCCCTGGCAATCCGAGCCAGATGTTCGGGCTGCGCAGGCCAGCACGGCTCCTCGAGCCAATCGAGATTGTGCGCCCGCAGGGCCCTTGCATTGGCGATCGATTCTTCCACGGACCAGCGGCAATTGACGTCCAGCGTCAGCGGCAGGTCAGGACCAACCGCCTCGCGTGCGGCTGCAACCGCTTCGACCGTCGCCTCGTGCAGCTTTACCGCGCCATGACCTCTTGCCACCGCATCGGCTACCGCCTCACCCGCCATCCCGGGATCTCCGTAGCGCAACAGGCTGGCGTAAGCAGGAACTGAACCAGGCTGCGAAGATGGTTCCAGCAGCTGGTGGACCGGCTTTCCTTCAGCCTTGCCGCGGATGTCCCATAGCGCGATGTCGAGCCCAGACAGGGCGAAACCCAGCGGGCCTTCAAGACCATAGGTAAACATCATGCGCCGCAGCTTTGCGCCGAGGCCAGCGATGTCCGATGCGTCGGTTCCGATGACAAGCGGAGCCACCATCGTATCAAATGCCGCCTTGCTGGTAGCGGAGGCATTGTGGCCAAAGGCCTCGCCCCAGCCGACGATGCCCCCGGCGGTCTCGACCTTGACGAGAACCAGATTGATGAACGGCCACTGCGCGTCCCTTGGCTGCGGCCCGCCATAAACAGACGGTATTGCAAGGTGGAACGCCGCTGCGGAGGCGATGACGAGGTCAGAACTCATAAGGTCTCCGTTGCCGGTCCGCTTCTCAGCCTAATTGCCGAGCTTCACGTAGACGGACTTTGTCTGCAGATATGGCTCAAGTGCCTCGCGACCGGATTCCCTGCCATAGCCACTCATCTTATAGCCACCGAAAGGCATCTGGGCATCCATTGCGCCGTAGTTGTTTATCCAGACATTGCCTGCCCGCAGTGCCCGCGCCATCCGGTGCGCCTTGGCAAGGTCGCGCGTCCAGACACCACTACCCAGGCCAAAAATCGTATTGTTCGCACGCTGGACCAGGTCATCGAAATCATCGAAGGGGAAGGCCGAGATCACCGGCCCGAAGATTTCCTCGCGGGCAATGCGCATGTCATCCTTCACGTCCACAAAGACTGTGGGGCTGACGAAGTAACCCTTGGCGAGATCTCCATCGGTCAGACGCTGAGCGCCGACGATCGGTCGCGCACCTTCGTTTCGGCCAAGCTCGAAATAGCCGGTCACGCGCTCAAGCTGTGTCGAAGAAACGATCGGCCCTATCTGCGTATCGGGGTTCATGGGCTGGCCCACGCGCAAGGCCCTGGCGAAGTCCGCAACCCTCTCAATGAATTCGTCGTAGATCGCGCGCTCCACATAGAGGCGGGAGCCAGCGCTGCAGATCTGGCCCGAATTGAAGAACACGCCCATGGCCGCCCCCGCCACGGCGGCTTCGAGATCGGCATCGGCAAAAACGACATCAGGAGACTTCCCGCCAAGTTCCAGCGTGAGACGCTTCAGATTGCCGGCGGATGCCTGCACGATCCTGCGCCCCGTGGCATCTGAGCCGGTGAAGGCGAGCTTGTCCACGCCATGATGTTCAGCGAGTGCGGCACCCGCCGTTTCGCCCATACCGGTGACGATATTGACGACGCCAGCCGGTACGCCGGCCTCCATCACCAGCTCACCCAGCTTCAGCACTGACAGCGAAGCCTCCTCGGCCGGCTTCAAAACGACAGTACAGCCGGTCGCGATTGCCGGGCAGATCTTCCAGATGGCCGCAGAAAGCGGTGAGTTCCAAGGTATTATCCCGGCGACAACGCCGATCGGCTCCTTCAGCGTGTAGGTGAAGAAATCGCCCGGCAGCGAATTCTCATTCGTATCACCGTGCATCGCCATGATCAGGCTGGCAAAATGCCGGATCAGACTGACGTTGCGCACCCTTCGGCCGCTCGACATGGTAATCGGCGCACCCATGTCCAAAGTCTCGAGGGTGGCAATATCGGAGAAATCCCGGTCCAGGAGGTCGGCCAGCCGCAGCAGCATGGCCTGGCGCTCGAACGGCTTCACCTTGCTCCATGGGCCTTCGAAAGTTCGGCGAGCAGCAGCTACGGCGAGATCAATATCCCGGGCATCGCCTTCCGCCACCTCGGCCAGAACACTTCCGTCGATCGGCGAAATTGAAGGGAAGGTCTTGCCGGTGCTTGCCTCCACCCACGCGCCATCGATCAGCAGCTCTTTCGGTTTGCCGTCAAGAAATGGATGTGACGGACGATTGGTCTGTAGGACGTTCATTCAATCCTCCAAGAATTCGCAAGGTGTCAGAGCGCAGCCGCCTCCGGCTCACTCCTGAAATGCCTCTTCCCGCTTGTTTCGAAGGTGCGGCATCATCACCGCCATCAGTGCAAGCGCGCATATCAGCAGGAGGACGGCAGAGATCGGGCGCGTTACGAAAGTGGTCCAATCCCCTCGCGCTATGAGCATGGCTCGGCGCAGGTTTTCCTCCAGCAGAGGTCCGATGATGAAACCAAGCAAGAGTGGCGCGGGCTCGCAGTCCAGCTTCAGCAAGACGTAACCTGCGAGGCCGAATACACCCATCATCAAGACATCGGTTGGACTGTTCGAGATGCTGTAAACACCGATGCAGCAGATGACGCCGATCGCCGGCATGATGTAGTCATAGGGGATCGTCAGGATCTTCACCCATATGCCGATCAGCGGCAAATTGAGGATGACCAGCAGAACGTTGCCGATCCACATTGAGGCTATGACGCCCCAGAACAGGTCGGGGCGCGCAGTCATCACGTTGGGGCCGGGCTGGATTCCCTGCAGGATCAGCGCGGCGATCATGAGCGCCATGACCGGGTTCGAAGGAATTCCCAAGGTCAGCATCGGGATGAAGGAGGTCTGCGCGCCCGCATTGTTGGCGCTCTCAGGCCCGGCAACGCCTTCAATCATTCCCTTGCCGAAATTCTCAGGTGTCGATGAAACCTTCTTCTCCACCGTATAGGAGACAAACGAGGCAAGAACTGCGCCACCGCCCGGCAGAATGCCGAGGAGCGAGCCAAGCCCTGTCCCGCGCAGGACCGGCCAGGCCATGCGCTTGAAGTCCTCCCGCGTTGGCATCAGGCTGCCTACCTTGCTCGTCGTCAGCACGCGCGGCCCCGTTGACTCGAGATTGCGGATGATCTCGCCGAGTCCGAAAATGCCCATGGAGAGTGCCAGGAAGTCGAACCCATTGGCGAGTTCGCGAAAGCCGAAGGTCAAGCGAAACGCGCCGGTATTCATGTCCTGACCGGCGAGGCCAAGCAATATGCCGAGCACGACCATGGCAAGCGCCATCAAGAGCGACCCGGAAGCCAGCACGACGGCGACGACGAGGCCAAGAAGCATCAGCGAGAAATATTCCGCTGCACCGAATTTCAGTGCAATGCTCGCCAGCGGCGGCGCCAGCAGCACGATGAGGATCGTTCCCACCGTGCCCGCAAAGAACGAACCAAGTGCTGCGGTGGCGAGAGCTGATCCGGCGCGCCCCTGTCTCGCCATCTGGTGACCGTCCAGCGCGGTAACCACCGAAGAAGATTCACCCGGCAGGTTCAGCAGGATCGCGGTCGTGGATCCACCATATTGCGAACCGTAAAAGATGCCGGCGAGCATGATGAGTGCTGACGCGGGAGGCAGGCCGAACGTAACCGGCAGCAACATCGAGATGGTCGCCATCGGCCCGAGCCCCGGAAGGACGCCGATCAGCGTGCCCAGAAGTACGCCGATGAAACAGTATAGCAGGTTCTGGCCCTGAAGCGCCACGGAGAACCCGAGTGCAAGATGCTCGAACAGTTCCATCTTCACGTCACCAGATAAGAGGCCCGAACGCTGGCCAGGGCATGCTGAGCCCGACCACGAACAGGGCCCATGAGCCAAGCGAAAGGACAAGCGCGGCAATCACCGCTGTCAGCAGCTTGAACTCCCGTCCAGCGAGGGAAAACAGCAGGGAACTGACGGCCACCGCAGGAACGATCCCCAGCGGACGTACCGCGTAGGCAAAGAAGCCGACGCCGAGCCCGACAAAGATCAAGGCGCGGATGTTGGGCGCACTCGGCAGGTCACCGTCATGAAAGAAGCCGATAGCCAGAACGCTCAAGCCCAACGCGCCCAGCACAACTGACAACATGAGAGGGAAATATCCCGGCCCCATTCTTCCTGCGGTGCCAAGGTTCAGCGACAACGAACCCGTGAAAAACAGGAGGGCCAACGCTACGAAGATACAACCGACAATAACAAACTTCGGCGCACGGATCATATGTACATTCACCCGCAGATACCCTTGCGATCCCGATGGAATTATTCAGGAGAGTGAGAAGTGGGGGCCCACAGTGGGGCCCCTCGAGGTTACTGCACCTTTTCGAGCTTTGCCTCGTTGATGACATTCGCCCAGGTATTGACCTGGTCAGCGAACCACTTCGCGAATTCTTCCGAACTAGAGATCATGGGCGTCGAGCCGCCTGCCTGCATTTTCTCTACCGCCACGGGATCGCGCTGAACGTCGGCGATGGCTGAAGCCAACTTGTCAACGATCTCCTTTGGCGTTCCGGCAGGCGCCATGATGGCGTACCAGGCACCTTTGTTGATGTTGGGGTAACCCGCCTCAGCCGTCGTCGGAATATCCGGATACTTCTCCAGGCGTTCCGGCGTGGTGACCGCGAGCGCCTTCAGCTGGCCGGTCTCGATAAAGGGTGCGGCACTGTCGATCGAGTCCACCGTCACCTCGATCTGCCCACCGATAACGTCAGTTCGTGCCGGAGCCATGCCCGGGTAAGGCACGAACTGGATATCCGCACCGGATTCCAGCTTGAAGAGCTCCATGACCATATGGTTCGGGAAACCAATGCCATTGCCGTAATTCAACGTGCCCGGATTGGCTTTCGAAAGATCCGCGAGCTCCTGCAACGTGTTGGCTTCAACACTTGGATGCGCGACGAAGATCAACGGCGTTGTTCCCCATCCAGCCACCGGAATGAAATCTTTCAGGGAGTCAAAGCCGGGATCGGCATAGAGCGTATGATTGATCGCGATTGCCGCACCGGCAACATTTATGGTGTAGCCGTCTGGCGCCGCTTTCGCCAGGTTTTGAGAGGCAATGTTGCTCCCCGCGCCGGGCTGGTTCTCGACCAGCACCTGCTGGCCAAGCTTCTCGGTCAGCCTTTCGGCCAGAATGCGCGCCTGGATGTCCGCGCCGCCGCCGGCGCTGGCTCCGACAGTGATCGTGATTGGCCGCTCTGGATATTCCGCACTGGCTACAGTAATCCCCGCAAGTAAGATCGCTGCTGCAGTCAAAATCATCTTTCTCATGCAGTCTCCTCCCAAGAAAATGCTCCATCCTCTAAAGAGCATTTCGTCTGCTACGCAGTATCGCTAGTGTGCAGGTGGGCCGTTCCGCGTCAATCTGGCTTGCTACGTAGAATTGGATCATTCCGTCTATCGAAACTTCCGCATCGGGCGGGTCGGAATTTCGCACTGTCTCTCGCATGATGCGGAAGGACAACGGGGAGGAAGCGGGTAGAAAATGCGCATAGTGAAACTTGAAAGCCTGATGGCAGATGCTGGCTGGCGGACTGCCTGCTACCTCAAGGTTGTCACGGATGAGGGTATCGTCGGCTGGTCGGAGTATGGCGAGCATTTTGGCACGGCTGGCGTTACCGGGGTGATCCACGCGCTCGGCGAGCTTGTCATCGGCATGGATCCGCTGCAGATCGAGCGCATTGCGGCCCTGCTCAGGGGACGGACGATCCAGGCGCAGGGCGGCATCAACCAGAACGCCATCGCCGCTATCCTCAACGCCCTGCTCGACATCAAGGGAAAGGCGCTCGGCGTACCCGTTCACGCACTGCTGGGCGGATCGCTGCGTGACCGCGTGCCGTTCTACTGGTCGCATTTTGGAACCTACCGCGTGCGCAATCACGCGCAACTTGGCGTGCCACCGCTCAAAGGCTACGAAGCCTGGGCCGCTCTCGGTGAAGAAGCCCGCGCACGCGGCGTCAAAGCCGTCAAGACTGGCCTGATTGCGGAAGATGGCAACGGCGGTTTTGCCAATTTCGGCCCCGGTTTTGCCTATACCCCCGGCTACCCCGAGCTAAATCTTGATCGTACGGTGCTCACCACCCTGCGAAAACAGCTTGCAGCAATCCGCGAAGGCTTGGGCGACGACGTTGCACTGATGCTCGACGTCAACTTCCACTTCAAGACCGAAGGATACGTGCAGCTGGCGCGGGCGGTGGAGCCGTTCGGGCTGGATTGGCTGGAACTCGATACCTATGACTGCCAGGCGCTTTCCCACATCCGACAGATGGCCCCCTGCCCCATCGCGTCGCTGGAGGCGCTTTACGGGCGGAACGGCATCCGTCCCTTCCTCGAAAAAGGAACCGTGGACATCGCTATCATAGACCTCGCCTGGAACGGCTACCTTGAGGCTTTCAAGATGGCTGCACTCGCCGAGACCCATCAGGTGAACGTTTCAACCCACAATTTCTGCGGGGGTCTCCTGAGCGACGTGATCAGCGTCCATTTCGCAGCTGCCATTCCGAACATCAGGCTCGTTGAATTCGACGTCGAGGACGTGCCTTGGAAGTCGGAGTTCCTGACGGCGCCGCTGATCGTGGAGGGCGGCGAAATCGTCGTGCCGCAAGGCCCTGGTTGGGGCGTTGACGTGGACGAGGCGTTCGTGCGGTCACATCCGCCACGCTCCTAGAGCAATTCCAGGAAAAGCGGGAACCGGTTTCCCTCCGGAATTGCGCTAAAACAACGGCTTGGATCATCTCAGCGTTTCTGGGAAACACTGAAATGATCTGGGATCCAGCCCTTCATTGGCGCCAGGCTATCGCACCACGTGGACAGAGATCTTGGCGTGGCGGGCAACACGCGCCGCGTTCGGGCCGAGCAAATAGTCCTCCGGTCCGGGCGTTGAGGCGGACATCACGATCAGATCCGCCTTGCACACTTCGGCGTAATGCAGGATCTGCCGGTAGATAGAACCATGCCCGACGATGTGCCGGTGCTTGATCTCCTTCGGAATGTGCTTTTTCGTGAATTCGTGGAGCGCGGCGTTTGCGCGCTCCATCGTCTGCTTCTCGTGTTCCTTCGGGAAAAACCCGCCTACCATAGAGAGTCCGAAGTCGGGGACGACAGTGAGCACATGGAGGTTCGCACCGGTCATGCGCGCCAGATCGGTGGCCGTGGAAATCGCCTTCGTTTCGGCCTCCATCTTGCCGAGATCGATGGTCACCAGGATGTTCTTGTACATCGCATCGCTCCTTCGGAGCAGTTCAGACGTTCAGCGATAGCTGAGCTGCTCCAATAAGTTGTCTTTCCATGACTCCCGAGCAGAGCCGGCTCCCACCGATCTAGGCGGCCTGTGGATTGCCGGCGAGGGTCCCTCCCCGCCGTCTCTGCGACCAGAACACGAGACCGAACAGCAGCAGCGCCGGTATGTAGAAAATCTCGCGCGGCATTCTTTCGGCCGTGACTTCAACGGCAGCGATTCTCACCGGAACGTCCGCGTAGAAGTCGAGACCTGAAAGCGCGCGACTGGCGCGACTGTTCATGTCCATCGGCTCTTCGAGTGCCACCGCATCGCCGTCGATCTGCACTATCAGCCCGGTCGCCTTCTCCAGCCGGACGTCTCCGGGTTCACCCGCCGGGCCGAGATTGAAGGCCATCGTCCGTTCGCGCATCTGGTCGGGATTGTCGAAGGAAGGGCCGACAATCCGCAGGCGGATTTCTGCATCGTCCGGTTCCCTCTCGATTGCCTCATGAATGCTGCTCGGTTCGACATTATTGAATGGCGGCTGCACCAGATCCAGGAAGAAGCCCGGGCGCAACAGGAGGAAGGTGACGAGCAGCAGCGCAGCCGTTTCCCAGATCCTGTTGCGGGCCATGAAGAAGCCCTGCGTTGCCGCGGCAAAGATCAGCATCGCGGCTGTCGCCAGCAGGAAGATCCAGATACCGCCAAGCCAGCCTACGTTGATCAGCAACAGATCCGTGTTGAACACGAAAATGAACGGCAGCAGGATGGTTCGCAGGGAGTAGAAGAACGCCACGAAGCCCGTCTTGATCGGATCTCCCCCGGAGACGGCAGCAGCCGCAAAGGAGGCGAGACCCACAGGCGGCGTAACGTCAGCCATGATGCCGAAGTAAAACACGAACATGTGGGCGGCGATCAGGGGGATGAGGACACCGTTGGCCGCTCCCACCTCGACGATGACGGGCGCCATCAGCGATGACACCACGATGTAGTTCGCCGTGGTCGGCAGGCCCATTCCCAGCACGAGGCTGATGACGGCGGTGAACACCAGGATCAGGAAGATGTTGCCGCCCGACAGGAACTCTACGAACTCCGCCATCACCTGGCCGATACCGGTAAGCGTGACGGTGCCGACGATGATACCGGCCGCAGCGGTCGCACAGGCGATGCCGATCATGTTGCGGGCGCCGGAAATCAGGCCCTCCACCAGATCATCGAAGCCTTCGCGGAACAATGCCAGCTGATTGGATGACTGCACCTTGCGGAACATTGCCTTCAGCGGCTTCTGGGTGATGACGACCACGATCAGCAGCAGCACCGCGTAGAATGCGGAGAGGCCGGGTGAGCGGCGTTCCACCATCAGGAACCAGACGAGCACGAAGAGCGGCAGCAGGTAATGCAGGCCGGTCTTGATGACGTCCTTGAGGAGAGGAAGCTCCACCACCGGGGCATTCGGATCGTCCAAATCCAGATCAGGCACCTGAGCGGCATACCAGATCAGCCCCACATAAACGGCCAGCAGCAGCAGGATGAGGAGCGTTCCGGAAACTTCCGGAAACAGCATGCGCACGAAAGTGACGATGTAATAAATCACACCTGCCAGGATTACGGTGGATGCTGCGAAGATACCAAAGCGCAGAAGCGATCGCAGCCCGGTCGTGCGCACGCGCTTGGGCAACACCGGCATATCACCGCGAACAGCCTCAAGGTGCACCAGGTAGAGTAGGGCTATGTAGGAGATGACGGCAGGCAGAAAGGCGTGCTTGATCACCTCAATGTATGGAATACCGATGTATTCCACCATGAGGAAGGCTGCGGCGCCCATCACCGGCGGCATGATCTGCCCATTGACGGAGCTTGCGACCTCCACGGAGCCAGCCTTTTCAGCCGTGAACCCTACCCGCTTCATCAATGGAATGGTGAAGGTGCCGGTCGTCACGACGTTGGCGATGGAAGACCCCGAGATCATGCCGGTCATCATTGACGACAGAACGGCTGCCTTGGCTGGTCCACCGCGCATATGACCAAGTAGCGCAAAGGCGAGCTTGATGAAGAAATTGCCCGCACCCGCCCGGTCCAGCATCGAGCCAAACAGCACGAAGAGGAACACGAAGGCGGCTGAAACGCCGAGCGGCACGCCGAACACGCCACCCGTCGACAGCCACATCTGGTCCATCGCTCGCCCGAAGGAAGCGCCTCCCCAGCGGATGATGTCAGGCAGCCAGGGTGATGACCCAAAGAAGACGTAACCGAGGAAGATGATGGCGACGACCGCAAGTGGCGGGCCGAGCGCCCGGCGCGTTGCCTCGAGCAGGAAGACGATACCCAAGCCGGCAACGACGAGATCCTGCGTGATCGGGAGACCGGGACGTCGGGCGAGGTCGCGATAGAAAATGCTGATGTAGAGTGCGGTGCCAGCGGCCAGCAGGGCAAAGATCCAGTCATGGATCGGCACACGGTCGCGTGGGCTACTCGAGAACGCCGGATAGGCCATGAACGCCAGGAACACGCCGAACGCCAGATGGATGGAGCGCGTCTGGGTGTCGTTCAGCACCAGTGGCAATCTGGTCAAGCTGCTGAGCGTGAAGGGCAAGGGGGAAGCGATGTAGAGCTGAAACAAGGACCAGCAGAGCGCAATGCCCGAGATGATCCATGCCGCGTACCCGAGAGGCTTTCTTGCCCCGGTGTCGGTTGCTGCCACAAGATCCTGAAGCTCGGCGTCACTCAGTGGCGCCCCGGCGCCCGATTTGCCGTTCTCTACTGCCATGCCGGTTCCCCTCCGGTTTCTTGTACACTGCAGAAGATGAATGGGCACTTCCGATGGGAAATGCCCATTCAATTGGTCATGCGGCGCGGTTTTCCGCGCAGCGAAGTTCAGGCAGAAGCACTGTGTTGTTCTTCAACAATGGTTCTCCTCCTGTACCAGGGGGGCAGCTTACTTCAGCCAGCCCTTCTCCTTGTAGTATGCTTCCGCGGCAGGATGCATCGGCGCGGAATTACCCTGATTGACCATTTCTTCCGGCGTCAGGTTGGCGAGAGCCGGGTGAAGACCCTTGAACGCCTCGAAGTCCTTGAACACCGAATCCACGAATGCGGTCACAACGTCGTCGGGCACGTCCGCGGACGTGACAACGGTAGCACCAACACCGAAGGTGTTCACGTCATCCGGATTGCCGTTGTACATGCCGCCAGGGATCACTGCCTTGAAGTAGTAGGGCCGCTCTTCGACGAGCTTGTCGACGACGTCACCTTCCACCGGAATGATCTTGGAATCGCAGGAGGTCGTTGCTTCCTGGATCGCGCCCGCCGGGTGGCCTACCGTATAGGCAAAGGCGTCGATGTTGTTGTCGCAAAGCTGCGAGCTCTGCTCGGCCGGCGCCAGCTCGGCAGCCAGTGCGAAGTCAGAGTTCGTCCAGCCCTTTTCGGCGATGAGCAGATCCATCAGCGCGCGCTGGCCCGAGCCCGGATTACCGATGTTGACGCGCTTGCCCTTCAACGTATCGAAGTCGGTGATGCCGGCTTCTGCGCGAGCGACGATCGTCAGCGGCTCAGCGTGAAGCGAGAAGACCGAGCGAAGCTTCTCGTGCTTGCCGCCGTCGGCAAAGCCAGCCTCTCCGTTATAGGCGTTGTACTGGACGTCCGACTGGACAATGCCGAACTCCAGGTCGCCGCCCTTGATGGCATTGGCGTTGAACACGGAACCGCCGGTGGATTCCACCGAGCAGCGAATGCCGTGCTCGCGGCGCGTCTGGTTCATAAGGCGGCAGATGGCTCCACCAACGGGATAGTATACGCCTGTTACACCGCCTGTGCCCACGGAGACGAAGCGTTGCTCCTGAGCCATAGCGGATCCTGTCATCAGAGATCCGAACATTGCCGCAGCCAGTCCTGCTCCGACGAATACGTGTCTTGTCATGCGTATTTCTCCCTTATTAGCATGAACATTATCCGGATATTGCCAGTTCACATGCTTCGCCCCGGCAACTCCGGTAGTTGGCTCCAACGTGTGGAGCATCACGGACTAGAAGTGTCCCGCATCGGCGGATCACCTGCTACCCGACCGCCGCGTCGACTGCTTCACCGAGCCTGTCGACGATGCGGTCGATATCCTCTTGAGTAACGATGAACGGTGGTGCGAGGAGCACATGATCGCCGGTAACGCCATCGATCGTGCCGCCCATCGGGTAAACCATCAGACCACGCGCCATCGCTTCTTTCTTGATTGCTGCATTGACCTTGCGGCTGGGATTGAACGGCCGCTTGCTCGCACGGTCCTCCACCAGTTCAATGGCCTGAAAGAGCCCGCGTCCCCGGATGTCGCCAACATGATGATGATTGCCGAAACGGGCTTTCAGCCGCTCTTCGAGCAGAGACCCCATGGCCTTCACGTTGCTGAGCAGGTTTTCCCGGCGGATGGTCTCCTGCACAGCTACCGCCGCAGCGGCAGCCATCGGGTGGCCCATATAGGTGTGGCCGTGCTGGAAAAATCCGGAACCGGCCTTCATCGCATCGTAAATTTTCGAAGAGACCAGCACCGCGCCGATAGGCTGATATCCGCCGCCAAGTCCCTTGGCGATGGTCATCAGGTCGGGCGCGATGCCCTCCTGTTCGCAGGCGTGAAGCGTTCCGGTACGGCCCATGCCGCACATGACTTCATCAAGAATGAGCAGAACGCCATAGCGATCGCAAATTTCGCGGATGCGGCGGAAGTAATCCGCCACCGGGGGCACCGCTCCTGCTGTCGCGCCAACGACTGTCTCTGCGACGAATGCGAGGACGGTTTCGGGCCCAAGTTCGAGCAGCTTTTCTTCCAGCGCATTGGCCGCGCGGGCTGCATAATCCTCGTCGCTCTCACCTTCCTGCTGGAAGCGATAGGCAAAGCACGGATCGATGTGGTGGGTCTCGACGAGCAACGGGCGGAACTGCTCGCGCCGCCATTCATTGCCGCCGGTTGCCAGCGCGCCGAGGGTGTTGCCATGATAGCTCTGACGACGCGCGATTATGTGGCGACGCTGGGGCTGACCGATCTCGACAAAATACTGGCGCGCCATCTTCAGCGCTGCCTCGACCGCCTCCGACCCTCCGGAAACGAGATAGACATGCTCCAGCCCCTTCGGCGCATCCTCAACAAGCATCTCTGCGAGCTTCTCGGCGATGTCCGTGGTGAAGAAGCCGGTGTGGGCGTAGGCAATTGTCTCCATCTGCGCGCGCATCGCCTCCAGCACGGCCGGATGACCGTGACCGAGGCAGGAGACGGCAGCTCCACCGGAAGCATCGATATAGGAACGTCCCTGGGCATCGAAGATCTCTATGCCGCGCGCAGCGGCTGCAACTGGAGGTGTGGAAACAAGAGAACGATGCATCAAGCGCGTCATGCGGCTTAGACCTTCTGTGTGCCTAGGATTTTTCTGTGCCCGGAGTTCGGGTCAGAGCGACCCCGCTGCTGCCGGGAAAGTTGAGTTTCGAGCCGGGCTACAGCCTCAAGCGGATTGGTAGATAGAGGATCGTGAGGAGATGTCGAGGAATGGCTGTCCCCCTCGCCTGTCCATGCGTGCGGACGACTTGCATCACACAGTTGGCTCGAAACACGTGAGGGCTGCCTCTGCAGCCTCCAAGAACCATCATCAATCGGGATCAGCTTGTTGTAGATGGCCAATTCTCCCATAAGGGTAGAAGCTAGCGTTCAGACTGGGCTATTGCAACATCTGTTTCGACAAGAAAGAATTTGCGAGAATGGATACGTGGAAGAAATAACAATGCAGAATATCATCCCCGCACTTGCCCCGGTGCCCATTGCAGTAGCGCCCAATGGAGGCCGCCGCACGAAGGCTGATCATCCGGCTCTTCCCATAACGCCGGCTGACCTCGCGCGCACAGCCGCGGAATGCCTGGAAGCCGGAGCGGCGATGATCCATGTCCATGTCCGGGACCAGGAGCAACAGCACCTGCTCGACGCCGATGCCTACAGGCAGGCAATCGATGCGATCCGCGCCGAAGTGGGGCAGCGGATGGTGATCCAGATCACCTCGGAATCCCTGGGGCAGTACGGACCGGAAGAACAGATGGAGGTTGTGCGCGCGGTGCGGCCGGAGGCCGTGTCGCTGGCGCTGCGTGAGATCCTGCCATCAGATTCCGGTGAAGCCGCTTTCGCTGAATTCCTGCAATGGCTGAAGGCAGAGCATGTGGTTCCGCAGTTTATCCTCTACTCCCCCGAGGAGGCGACAAAGCTGGATGATCTGCGCAAGCGCGGGGTCGTGCCCTTCGATGAACCGCCGGTGCTTTACGTGCTGGGCCGCTATACGAAAACCCAAACCTCACTGCCTGCAGACCTCCTGCCCTTTCTCGCCGACGGACAGCCTGCATTCAAACGCTTCATGGTCTGTGCATTCGGTCGCTTCGAAGCCTCCTGCACGGTCGCTGCCGCCCTGTTCGGCGGAGGCTTGAGAGTCGGCTTCGAGAACAACCTGTTCCTGCCCGATGGCAGCACGGCTTCCAGAAATTCCGATCTCGTCGCCACCGCAGCATCCGCGTTGAAGACACTCGGCATCACGCCAATGACGGGCGAAGACCTGCGTCAGGATTGGGCGACTATCTGAGGCGATAGCCATAGCGTAGGCCAGAGTTCACATCGTGAAATCTGAAAATAAATTTACTACTCATCCTTGATAATCCGTCTTAGCCGGCTTTACAGGACGGACTGCAGCTGATCCTCTATTAGGTGCGGTGGCTTGTCGCAGTGGGGTTGCCGCCAAAGCGTTCAAACGCGCCCCAAGCACCGGCACGATATTCATCGTAGCTGCTGCCATTGGGGCCTTAGCCACTTCTAGGGAAGAAGCCATGCCTCAATCAGTAACGCTCAACGTAAATGGGAAAACCGTTTCGATCGAGATCGATGATCCGGACATGCCCCTTCTATACGCACTCAGAAACGACCTTGGTCTCAAGGGCCCTCGGTTCGGTTGCGGAATGGGGCAATGCGGCGCCTGCACGGTGCTGATTGACGGCAGTTCGGCCCGTTCGTGCTCGATCAGCGTCGGCGCGCTGGATGCGACCGCGGAAATCACCACCCTCGAAGGTTTGGGTACACCTGAGAACCCCCATCCGATCCAGGCCGCCTTCATCGAGGAACAGGCGGTGCAATGCGGCTACTGTGTCAACGGCATGATCATGGAGGCGGCATCCTTCCTCAAGGAGAACAGCAAACCCACGGAAGAAGAAATCAGGGCTGCGCTCGACAACAACATCTGCCGGTGCGGAACCCACACCCGCATCATCCGTGCCGTCAAGCGCGCCTCTGAAGCTGCGTAATTATCCGAGGGAGGAATTGCCATGAACCAAATTCTTATTTCCCGCCGTTCTATCCTTCGTGGTGGTGGAGCTCTGGTTGTCAGCTTTGCTATGCCATCCGTCGCAAGCGCCGCGTCAGCAGAAAGCCTGAGCCCTGCCGGAAAGAGTCTCTCGGGCGAAGCCGTCGACGGCTTCCTGTCGATCGGCACAGACGGAATTGTGACCGTTTATTCCGGCAAGGTTGACCTCGGAACCGGCGTTCCAACGGCACTTGCACAGATGGTGGCCGAAGAACTCGATCTGACCCTGGATCAGATCCACATGATCACCGGCGACACTGCCCTGACGCCGGACCAGGGCACGACCTCAGGCTCCAACTCCATCATGAAGGGCGGCATGCAACTGTGTGCGGCGGCGGCCACCGCTCGCAATGCCCTCTTGAAGATGGCAGGTGAAAAGCTGGGCGTTGCTGCAGACGAACTGACAATCGAGGCGGGCGTCATCAAGCCGTCTTCTGGCGGCGAAGGCATTGGCTTCGGAGAGCTGGTGGGAGGCAAGACGTTTGAACTCGCCATCGATCCGGATGCCAAATTCAAGTCGCCGGATACCTACAAACTCGTTGGCAAGTCGATCAAGCGGTTCGACATTCCGGGCAAGGTCACCGGCACGTTCGACTACATCGGTGACGTCCGCGTCGACGGCATGGTGCATGCCCGCGTGATACGGCCAGCGGCAATCCATGCAGATCTCGTCTCGGTGAATGAAGATTCCGTCAAGGATATCCCAGGCCTCATCAAGGTCGTGCGCGAAGGGAATTTCCTCGCAGTCGTTGCCAAGACCGAATGGGCGGCGGTCAAGGCTGCCGATGCCCTCGAAGTCGAGTGGAGCGATTGGAAGGGTCTGCCGGACCAGTCGAAAATCTATGACTATGTCCGTAACAGCGAGATCGACAAGACCGATGTGGTCGCCACTGCGGGCGATGCTGCCGGCGCCTTGGCCAACGCGAAAAAGACCCTTGAGGCGACCTATTCCTTCCCGATCCACTCCCATGCTTCGCTCGGACCCTCCTGTGCAGTGGCTGACTTCAAGGATGGCAAGCTCACCTGCTGGTCACCCTCGCAAGGCAACCATGCGCTGCAAAAGCAGCTGGCGGAGATGCTGCAACTCGATGCGCAGAACATTCGCATCGTCTATGTGGAAGGCGCAGGATGCTACGGCCGCAACGGTTTTGAGGATTGCACGGCGGATGCGGCCCTCCTCTCCAAGCTTCTCGAGGTGCCGGTGCGCGTACAGTGGATGCGGCACGACGAACATGGTTGGGATCCGAAAGGGCCGCCAAGTCTTGCGGACCTGAAGGGCGCGATCGATGACGACGGAAAGATCGTCGCCTGGGATTCACAGTTCTATCACGCCCAAAGCGTGGGCAACGCTGTGACGCTCGTCGCGGCCGACCTGGCGAAACTGTCTCATCAGCCTGGAGGCCGTGCCGGCAGCGTTCAGGGCAACGCTGATCTTGGCTACAAGCTGCCGAACGTCCAAACCTCCGTGCATTGGGTGAAGAACACCCCGTTCCGCGCCTCGTGGATCAGAACGCCTGGAAGGCTGCAGAACACCTTTGCAAATGAATGCTTCATCGATGAACTGGCGGCTGAGGCAAAGGTTGACCCCTTCGATCTGCGTCTGAGCATGTTGGAAGATCCGCGCGGTCGTGAAGTGATGGAACGGCTCCGCAAGCTGTCTAACTGGGAGACTAGGCCCTCTCCTGCCAGCAATCAGGAGGGCAACATTGCGCGCGGTCGTGGCGTTGCCTACTGCCACTATCACAACACGTTTGCCTATGTGGCCGCAGTCTGCGAGGTCGAGGTGAACAGGGAAAGCGGTGAGATCAAGGCCACGCGGTTCTATGTAACGCACGACCTTGGACAGGTGATCAACCCGGACGGGCTGATCAACCAGGTCGAAGGCAATGTGTGCCATACGCTCAGCCGTACTCTTCATGAGGAGCTACAGTTCGACAACTCCAGCATCACCAGTCTGGACTGGGTGAGCTACCCGGTCCTGACCATGACGGGGGCGCCGGAGATCATCGTCGAGCTGATCGACAGGCCGGAAGAGCCTCCGATGGGCGGTGGCGAGCCTTCGGCGGCCATCGTGACTGCAGCTGTCGGCAACGCCATATTCGACGCGACAGGTGTGCGGCTTCGTCAGGTGCCGTTTACCCCCGAGCGCTTCAAAGCGGCTGCCATGGACTGAACAGACAAGAGGCTAAGAAAAGGATTGTGCCGGTGAACCCGGCACAATCCACGACTCAGGAGACGCACCCGAGGTTTGCCTCGGAGGTGTTCCGCAGATCGACTAATATGCGCACAACACTTGATCCGGTACTGCGGCGTCATATATGACTATCGATAGTCATATGGAGCGACGCCATGAAGGAAATTCAGCTCAAGGACGTCAAAGCCACGCTGTCAGCGGTGGTTGATCGCGCAGTGGCCGGAGAGCCGACGGTGATCACACGTCATGGTCGCAGGGAAGCGGTGCTCGTTTCCTTCGAGGAATGGCAACGCATCTCGAAAGTGCCAGAGTTTGCTGACTTGCTCCTCGCCTTTCCGGGCGAAGCGTCAGATATTCCTGCCCGCTCCCGCAAGCCAGCTCGTGCCTTGCGGGAAAGCGGTGCCTGATCTTGTATCTTCTGGATACGAATGTCGTGTCGGCAGACGCGCCCACCAAGAGCAAGGTTGGGGCCGAAACGTTCGCGTCCTGGATGCGGGCCAACAGTGACCGACTTTATCTTTCCGCTATAACTATCGCCGAGATCGAAGCGGGGATTGCTCGCGCAGAGAGGATCTCAGCGACAACGAAGGCCGCCGGGTTACGCCGATGGCTCATGGCCATAGAGCATTTTTATGCCGGGCGCGTCCTGCCATTTGGGGTGGAAGAAGCCAGGTATGCAGGAGTTATGCTTGATTTGGCGCGCGCCCATGATCCGGGCTTCGAAGACATTGCCATCGCGGCTACTGCAGCTGCTCACGGCCTCACTGTACTGACGGCCAACGAACGTCATTTTGAGCCACTGGGTGTCCCATTCGCAAACCCCTTCAAGCAATTGCCCGTCACGTAAGCCTACCCTAACCGATCGAATAGTGGATCGGCTTAAAACTTCCACCATTGCTGGCAGGGGCCGAACAGGCCGTGAGGCCGATGATCAGATCCATGTGCGCGCGGAAACGGATGAAGTCGCCTGCCTTGCTCAATGGCGGCAGCACCTTCAGCTTTCCGGTCGCGCCATCCACCGGCACGTTCATGAAACAGTTGAATGCGACCGGGATTGCATCTTCAGCGATCCCATAGGGCTCCAAAGCATGATGGAGGTTGCCGAGGCATCCCTGGTGCGGCGGCTCATTATCATAGCACAGGCGGAAGGTCGCCTCGCTGCAGGGTGTGAGCAAGAAGTCATGCCGGCCGACCGTGTCCTCGATGATTTCCAGCATCACGTTGGAACGGTTGGAGTAGAGCAGATTTCCGGTGGTGAGATAAATGCTCTCGGCGTAGTCGAGGGTCCGACCCGAAGATATCATCTCTGCCGTATCCACGCGGGAAACTGCCAGAAGGTCTGCAACCTGCCCGCCCAAAGGATCGATGACAGTCAGGATCTGTCCGGCATCAATCGTGAAGGCGGTTCCCGAGCGCGGCGGTATCTCCTTGATGTTATCGCCCATCAGGGTGCTGCTCCTCGAGTGCCAACGGATTTGCTGCAGTGGGTGCGTCCTTGCGGTGGTAGGGACAGCTCCAGCCATCGGGCACCTTGCGGCCGCTATACTGCCGCGCTTCAGAAATCGTGCCGTGGCGCGCGAGCATCGGGTTGATGCTGCCGGCCAATTCGAGATCACGTTGCAGGATCGAACCACGCAGTTTTTCATATCGGTTCTGGGCGCGAAGGGCCTCGAACTGATCGTGGAGGTTGAAGACCATTGTCGGATAGAGGAAGCGCCGAGCGGGGCGGCTGGCCTTTGGGTGAAGCCCGACGACAAAGAAAGCCTCGCCACCGAAGCTTAGGGAGAAATGCGGATCGTCAGGATCAGCGCTGACGCGCGGGTCCGGCGTTTGTCCACGCCAACTGTCCTTTTCTGTCAAACTTTGAATCCGATCCCACAGGTGCTGTTCGAAACGTGGTTCTTCGAGATCTTCTGGTCCCTCGAAGATCACCGCAAAGCTCGTGAAAAGCATGGGGTCTTGTTGATAGCGCCACGCGAATTGCAGCAGCTGGTCATGGATGTCGACATCATTCCACGCGCTATCGATGCTGCGGGCAACATAGGTGGTCAGTTGTCCCTTTCCCAACGCGGACTTGGCGCCGACGCAAGGATAGGATGGGTCCCGGATAAACTCTTCCAGGGCACTTTGTGGATCAGACAGCATGTTGCTTCGGGGTTGTTGAGACTGCGTGGACAACGGTTCGACCACGATCCCGTTCCATTGGCCCTGAAATCAGGCACACAGACGATACTTTTCGCATCCGACCGAGGCAGGCGCTTGGCGCATTGTTCCTGCAGTTTTTCTCTGCAACACTGCCCTCTGGTTTTGAAAAGGGAGAGCAATGAAATTTTTCTCGTTTGGTGCCATTGTATCTGCTGTCGTGATCTCGAGTTCGTCCCTGGCGCTAGCGTCCGGACTTTCCGAGGGAACCCGCTCGCAACTTGCCGGTCACATCGCCAAATATGAGCCGCGAATGACGGAGGTTGCCCACCAGATCTGGAGCAACCCCGAGCTCGGCTATCTCGAAACCGCTACGGTAGATGCACTTACCGGCGAACTCGAGCAGAACGGCTTTGAGATCGAGCGCGGCGTCGGCAATATTCCAACGGCATTCGTCGCCACGGCTGGCTCAAAGAGCGGCCCGGTCATAGCAATCCTTGCAGAGATGGACGCACTTCCCGGCTTCTCGCAGGATTCCATTCCGGTTCAGCAGGCAGTTGAAGGTATCGAAAGCGGCCATGCATGTGGCCATCACCTTTTTGGCGCAGGATCCGTCGCTGCGGCAATCGCTATCTCCAAATGGATGCAGGAGAACAACGTCGAGGGTCAGGTCCGTCTCTACGGAACCCCGGCTGAGGAAGGCGGATCCGGTAAGGTCTACATGGTCCGCCAAGGTTTGTTCGATGACGTCGACGTCGTCCTGCATTGGCATCCCTCAGACCAGAACTCGGCCAGCCAGGGCCGTTCGTTGGCGAATGTCAGCGCCAAGATCCGGTTCCGCGGTGAATCGGCTCACGCGGCAATGTATCCCGAGCGAGGACGTTCCGCCCTCGATGGCGTCGAAGCCATGCATCACATGATCAACCTGATGCGCGAGCACATCCCTCAGGAGACCCGCGTCCACTACATCGTCTCGAACGGTGGAGCAGCGCCCAACGTGGTGCCGGATTTTGCCGAAAGCTACCTCTACGTCCGTCATCCGAACCCGGCTGTCGTGCAGGATGTAATGGAACGCATCGAGAAGGCGGCCGAAGGAGCAGCACTCGGAACCGGGACCGAGTTTTCAGTCGAACGCATGAGCGGTGTCTATTCGGTTCTCCCGAACGACACACTCGGCCGCGTCCTGGACAGCAATCTGCGTACAGCACGGCAGATCGAATGGAACGATGAGGAAATCGGGTTCGCAACGGAGCTGCAGAAGACGTTGCGCGCAACCCCGCCCCTCAGCAAGGTCGGAGAGGTTGAGGAATATTCCTTTGGCGAACAAGGCTTTTACTCGACAGATGTCGGCGACGTGAGCTGGGTCGCACCCACCGTGGGTCTTGGGACGGCCACCTGGGTGCCGGGTACTGCCACGCACAGCTGGCAGGCCGTTGCAGCCGGCGGCATGTCGATTGGATACAAGGGAACACGGCTGGCTGCGGAAACACTGGCATATACCGCGGCGGAACTCCTGCAGTCACCTGAGCTGATCGAGAAGGCGAAAGCCGAGTTCGATGAAGCACGGGGAGCCAACTTCTCCTACTCAGCCCTGCTCGGAGATCGCGAGCCGCCTCTGGATTATCGCGTTACCAAATAATCCGCGGAACCAGGGATCGAAAGTGGCGGGTTGCACTGGATGCAATCTGCCACTTCGACGACGCCTACGTCCAACGCGCCTAAAGATGAAAATCACCGGAGGACTCCGGCTGGTAGATCACCTTCTCGATCACCACGCGTCGCGTACGCTCGGCAACCATACACTCGATGGCCTCGCCCTCCTGGTATCCCAGAATTGCGGTGCCGACATCGGAAAGGACGGAGAGTTTCCCGGAACGCTCGTCGGCATCCTGCGGATAGACCAGTGCCACCTGCTCCC
Source organism: Nitratireductor aestuarii (assembly GCF_014641695.1). Classification (GTDB taxonomy): domain Bacteria; phylum Pseudomonadota; class Alphaproteobacteria; order Rhizobiales; family Rhizobiaceae; genus Chelativorans; species Chelativorans aestuarii. Next base: position 267,888 of record NZ_BMIF01000005.1, read on the forward strand.
GCTCATCATCCAGGCGCAGCATGACCTCCGAGTTCATCGTCACAACATTTTCGGCAACCTGCCGGGGGCCGACAACAATGGCTCTCTCGATTTCGTGTTCGAGTTCCATGCTGGTGACAACTTCAAGCCCCATCAGGCTTTGAAGCCGGACCTTATCGATCTCCGTCACGTAGATGTCCCCACGATCTGCCATTGCACCTTCGCGCAGGAGCTGCAGATACCGGCCGGCCGGCATGGAAAGGGAATTGAGCGTTGGCGTTTCCGGCCCAAGAATAAAGCCGCAGCGCTGAAAACTCTTCAGCGAGCGCGCATTGCAGGGGTGAATCTTGGCAATGACGCACTCGGCTCTCATATCCAGGAAGGCAAATTTCAGACCTTCGCGGATGGTACTGGCGCCAAGCCCCCGACCCCAGGTGTCATGATCGCCAATGACCAGGACGATCTCGCACTGACCGCCAGCCTTGACCAGGCGGACAAAGCCCACCGGGACGTCATTGCGGTCGTAGGCCATGAAGAAGCGGCCACCCTGATTGAACAGATGGGTGAGGATCGGCATTGGAGATCGGTCGATAGCCTGCGCGATGAACCGGGATACACTGCGGGAGTCGCTCAGGAAGCGAGTGACGCGTTCATCTTCCAACCAGTTCATCAGGATCTGGGCATGCGTCCGGGTGATCTCGGGTCGCAGCGATACAAAAGGCTTTTTCATCTTTCGCCACCGTGGTCGCAAGAATGAAAGCCTGTCACGGTTGCTGCCGTGCTGGTTCTTTCGGTGAGGGTTAAATTCGAAGCCACGCCATACAAAGATCCACCCTAGAAGGCCAGCCTTGCCATCTGGCTTCGATTTCATTTTCCATTTGCAGCCATAGATTGATCACATTTCGGAACCCTGCGCCTCGATTGAAGTTTGCCCCTAAACAGCAGGCAGGAGGCTCAAGATGCGATACTTTTTGGCAATGTTGACCGGATTAGCAGCCACACTGGGTGTGTTCGCGGGTGGCGTAGCATTTGCGGTGGCCTACTTGTCCGCTGAACCGGTCGCGGAGCAAAATCTGAGTTCGGCATCGTCCGTGGCCTTCTCGACCACTCCGCGAAAGATCAACCCGGCCGATCAGAATTACGAACGGATTGCAAGCATCTTGCCGCCTGATACTCTGTCCGCCAGCCAGGTGGCTGAACTCGTGCAAGATGACGTGACTGATCAGATGACCACCGCTTCCACGACACGTGAGGAAGCACCCAAGGTTTCGTTGAGCCGCGAACATGTGGCCTGGTGCAGCAAGCGCTATCGCTCCTACCGTCCGGAAACCAATAGTTACAGATCCTACAGCGGTCGCAGCAGAGAATGCGTATCTCCCTATGATACGAAGCCCGTGATTGTGTCTGTAGAGGCTGATGCCCCCTACCAGGAAGCTTCCGTGGCGGAACCCTATCGGAACGATGCTTCAGCTTTCGCCATGAGCGCAGACCACGTCTCATCGTGCTTTGCTCGGTACAACTCGTACCGCGCTGAAGACAACACGTACCAGCCTTATGGCGGCGGACCGCGTGTTCAGTGCGAGTAAACTTGATCAGCGGCGAATAGATCGGCTGCAAGTTTGCGTGCTCAGTGAGCCAGAGCTCGCCTTGGTTCAGTCGATGTCAGAAAATCCGGAACCTTGGTTGCCGATATCGGGGGACTGAAGAGATACCCCTGAACAATGCTGCAACCGCTGGCTTTCAGGTAACGCACCTGTTCCCAGGTTTCGACGCCCTCGGCCACTGTCTGGATCCCAAGTCGCTTTGCCATCTGAACGACAGCGTCGATCACGGTTGTGGCCTTGAGGTCCGTGGAGTCGATTTTTTCGATGAAGGACCTGTCGATCTTGATCACGTCTACAGGCAATTGCTGAAGGTGGGTCAAGGAAGCATAGCCCGTTCCGAAGTCATCCAGCGCCACAAGCGCACCCCAGTCCCGCAGCGCCTGAAGCTCGCGTGATACTTCGTGTCCGAAGTCGCCGATCAGCACTGTTTCGGTCACTTCAAGTTCGATGTGATCGAGCGTCACCCCGCTCTGCTCCGCCAGTGACCGCACTCTTTCACTCAGTCCCTGCTGCCTGAAGTCGCCGCCCGACAGGTTGATGGCGATCCGCCCGACGTCGATGCCTTGCGCGTGCCAACTTGCAAGGTCCGACAGAACCTTCGAAAACATCCTGTCGGTTAGCTGCACACCGATTTCCGCGTCGGAAAATGCAGCCGCGATTTCCGAGGGAGGCAATATGTGGATGCTCTCCTTGCGAATGCGCAGGAGCGCCTCCCACCCGATGATGTGGCCTGTCTGGAGATCGATCTTCGGCTGGTAATAGGGAACCACCCGATCCTCTTCCAGCGCCAGCTTTGCGGCAGCCAACATGCCGGCTCGCCGTTCCGAAGCGTCCCTCAGCGAAGGATCGAATTCGACCACCGTTCCCGGTACGCCGCTCTTGGCGGCGTAGAGCGCAAGGTCGGCAGCAATCAGCAGGTCGGCAATCTCCTCGCCGTCGCGTGGCCAAAAGGCCACCCCAGCGCAGTGGCGGATCTGGACATGCATGTTCTGGAAGGAGATTGGCTTCCCCAGGATAGCGCCGATCCTGGCCATGGGTTCGGTGTAGTCCTGGGGGGATGAAAGATTGGGGAGGATGATCGCAAATTCGTCTCCTCCAAGTCGGGCAATGGTGACGTCAGGCGCCACACAGGCCCGCAGGCGCTTTGCGGTTTCCTCAAGAATATAGTCGCCTGCAGAATGACCGAGCGTGTCATTGACCTGCTTGAAATCGTTGAGATCAAGCACAATGAGTGCAACGAACTTGCCCGTGTCCCGGGCGGCGTCAATCGCCGCCTTCTTTCTGATGCGAAACAGGGTGCGATTGGGCAGCTTGGTCAGCGGATCATGGAAGGCTGCCCAGTTGAGCTCGGCTTCAGCCCTTTTCTGCTGCGTTATATCCAGCATGGATCCGACAAGGCGTGTCGGCTCTCCGCTACCACTGCGGACGATGACACAGCGGGTGCGGACGTCGATCCAGTCTCCGGATGCAATCAGAAAGCGGTATTCCTCGCTCCAGGAATCGGCACCATTTTTGAGCGCATGTTCCTGGCTTGCCAGCACGCGCGGCAGATCGTCCGGATGGATGTGTTCAAGCCACCACTCCAGGCCAGTTTGTTGGGCAAGTTCCGGATAACCCAGAACATCCATGTAAGCCCCGCTCCAGGTGGCTTGCTGGAGATCGAACGACCACTCCCAAATGACTTCGTTGGTGGCAAGCGCTGCAAGGCGGTAGCGCTCCTCGCTGTCGCGCAGAGCAAGCTCGGCAACGACCTGGTCGTGCACGTCTTCCAGACTGCCGTACCATGCCAGAATCTTTCCGCTCCCATCACGCCGTGGGCGGGCTCTGGCCCGGAACCAGCGATAATTGCCTTCGGCAAGGCGAACGCGATAACGGACGTCGAGGCCCTCATCCCCTCCCCTCAAGAGAGCCCTTCTCCAGATCAGCGTTGTCGAAGGAAGATCATCAGGATGGAGATAGGTCATCCAGTGGTAGCCTATGGCACTTTCCGGCGACTGCCCCACCAGATCGCCCCATCTGGGAGCAACCTCGGTGATGTTCCCATCGGGATCCGCCACCCAAGCGATTTGTGGGCTTAGCTCGACATAGGCGCGATGGTGCCTCTGGCTCTCCTTGAGCTCGGCAAGCGCTTTCTGAAGCTGAGCGTGCTCTTTCGCTATCCTGCGAGCCGCCCGTTCTGCTTGCAGCGTATAGACGATCACCGCCGCAAGAAGGATGAGGAACGCCGTAACCACCGCCCAGGCCAACTGCGCACCGGACGCGGTCCAGTCCAGATCCGGCGAAGGATCGCCGGGCAGGACGGTGACACCGCTCATGGCCACGAGATAGGTTACGAGGACTGCGAAGAACAGCATCACGGCGGCAGGCCAGGCAAAGACCTCATCTCTGAACCTGACCAGAAGATTGCCGCCACATCCGGCCAGCACTATTCCGCACGCCGCTGCCACGACGACGACCACCAGATTGGTCTCAACGATGCTTCCAGGCACCCGCAACGCGTTCATGTTCATGAAATGCGTGACGGCTATGCCTGCGCCAACCCAAGCTCCGGCCAACGTCCCCCTGTCGCGTCTTGAAAGAACGGTAACGCCACCGATCATTATCAGACTGGCGGATATCACTAAGGAAAGTGCCGTGAAGAGTAGATCAAAGCGGGGGTTGAGATCAGTTCTGAACCCGAGGAGCGCTGTAAAGTCCGTAGCCCATATGCCAAGGCCAATGATCGAACCGGCAAGCACCAGCCAGAACAAGCGGCTTGCCCTGGGGTGCGGCTTCATGCTGTGCTGAGCAATTGCAACGCCAGTCAGGCTCGCCAGAGCACAGATACCGATAGCCAGCGCTACGAACCGGAAATCGTGGTCTATGGCTACGATCTCGTAAAGACTGAACATCAAGCGGCTACACTCTGGCAGGGTTCTTGCGTAGCCATTGCCGGCACGTCGTTCTACTACTTTAAACGCTGCGCAAACATAGCCAAGGTCAATCTACTGAAACCAGACTTTCAATGCTAGCTGCCATAAGCTGGCTACCACCAGATGTCGAACAGGTTTGACGCTCACTGCCCGTTCAACTGGTTGCGTAGATCGGCCAACGCTCGGATGGCATCACGATTGCCGGTTCCGGCAGCGGCTTCCAGCACACGGCTCGCATCCCCCAGCCGATTGAGCTTCATATACGCATATCCCCGGAGAACCATGAGGTCCACTCGTTCCGGTGCGATCTGCGCGCGCTGGTCAAGCGCGAGGAGCGCTTCCGCATAGCGTCCGCGTTCGAACGCGCCAAGGGCACGTTCGGCAAGTATGCTCGTCTGCAACTCGATCGTACGGGAGGGTTCCTGACGCGCCTTGGTTGCAGCGACTGCCGCCTCGTTCACCAGCCCGGCCCGCAGATAGGCGAGACTTTGACCATAGGACGCATCGCTTCGCACACGGTCAGTCCGGCTGCGGAGCGCCACTTCAAAAGCCTGGGCGGCTTCCAGCGGACGGTTCAGGTCCATCAGGCACCAGCCGCGCGCAAGAGCAGCTTCGGGCGCTAGTGTTTCAGGATGGACGAAATCCGAACAACCGCGGCGATAGGAGGTCGAAGAAGAGCGCGTTTGCGGAGCTCTGGTGGCAACTTGCGGTGCACTTGTGCTTGGGCGCGGGGGCGCCGCGCTCGTATCTCGAACCCTGACATCGGGTGCAGTTTGAACCGTCTGTGGCGCTGGGGCGGCTGTTTGTGGGGCAGCGGTAGCCGTCTGCGGCGGCGTCACCATGGGAGCGGTGGTCGCCGGAGCCTGTGCCTCGGTTCCGATCAATTGGATGCGTTCGGACCGACCCTGCCACCGCTGCTTCATCGCAGCCAGCTCGGCCGTCTGACCCAGCTGGAAATAGCTGACGCCAAGACCATAGGCGGCTTCCTCATCATCGCTCTTCCATTGCAGAGCGAGGTTGAACCATGCCTTGGCGGTTTCGTGCTGCTGCCATGCCCGGGCATACCAGCCCAGCTGATTGGCGGCGATGACATCTTTCGCCGCCGCGACTTCAGTCACGATGCTGCTCAGAACATCGGGGCTCAGAGCCGGACGGGGCTCGGTGCCAAGAAGGTTTGCCACTGCGGCAAGATAGACGCTTCGACTGTCGTCATCATCAGCGCGCCACCGGTACATGATGCCTTCGGCGTCTGCGAACTTTTCGCGTTCAATCAGGACGAGCGCGATACCTCTCGCGGCCGAAGCCGTCTGTTCGGCTTCGAACGCCTGACGGAACCATTTTTCCGCCGGGTCGATATTCTCACGCCGCAGGTAGTACCAGCCAAGAAGCAGTGCGTCCGAGGCCTTCTTTTCGCGTTCAGCCAGCTGCTCGAGCCTGGTGAGCTGTTCAGCCGGCACGACAACCTTCTCGTCTTCACCCGCCTCCGCCACGACGGCACGCGCCAGATCGTCGCGGAACGGTTCAAACTCGCCGATTCCTGCTGTCTTCCGCTCGAGCTTCAGCAGTTCGTCAATGTGGGACCTGGAGAGGTTCTTGGAGGCGTTCTGGATTGTAGCAAGCCGCTCGTTCGGGTTCTCGCAATTCGTCAGAACATATCGATACGTGTCGAACGAGCGCTGTTCCCGGTTGGTTTGCGCAAAGGCTTCCGCAACACGCCAGAGCACATCGACTTCACTGCACGTGAGCAATTCCGACTTCTCGGATGCAACCTTGATGACGGTGTCATACTGCTTGAGATCCGAAGCATTGATCAGGCGTTCGCGCGCTTCCGCAAGCTCCAGCCGGTCGATGAGATCCGCCGGCGGGCTCCACCCACTGTCAGCGGATTGACGCTCGGCAATCTTCTGGCGCACCTCTGCCAGCCTGCCTTGCGAATAGAGATCCCAGATTGCATCCAGTTCCGGATCCGTCTGAGGTGGGGCACTCAGGAGGTCAGTAGGCGGAACCCAATCGGGATAGAGTGCGCGCAACCGGGCGATTTCGATTTCCAGGCGCCGGGTGTCGCCTTGCCGGGCGAAATAGCGCAAGGCGGATTCATCGACCTCCGGTGTTGCTGCTGGTGCCGAAGGTTCAGCCTGCGCGAGGATCAAGTCCCCCGCGTCATCCGTTGCGACCTTAGGATCGCTTCCAAGCGACATAGGTGCTGCAAGCACCAGCGACATGGCGATCACACTGACAGACTTGGCGAAACTCACAGACATTCCCGCCGCTCCTCCCGTATGTAGGCCAGGGCCAGCAGTTGAAGGGTCGAAGGATAGTAGAGGGTTGGCGCAAAAGTCTGCAGATCCTTGGGCAAGCGCGTGCCATCGAGAACGCAGGCTGCGAGGCCGGAAATGATGCGGTAGCCCGGGTCCCTTAAGACGGCCGTTTCCTTCCCACTGGAGAAATCAACCAGCACGATCGATCCGTCTTCCTTGGTCATCCCGTCGCGCAAGCGCCGGAGGAGCTCTTTATCTCCAGTGTTCGCACGGATCAGGTAGAGCGGGATGCGCACCGCATTGTAGCCGAACTCGGCCGGAAAGCCCGTTGCCGGTCGCGGCGAAGCCTCCGCCGATATCCAGTCGGCCGGGAGCTTTCTGCTCCCGAAGGAAGCTTCCTCCAGCAAGCTCACACCGCTCCGGGAGAGGTCCGTCCAGTCCGTGCCTGTGCCGAGCTGGTCCAGAACAGGAAAGGCCTCGAAAACCCAGTAGGACAGATTGACCACCGGACCATCGGGGCGCGCGTCCTTTCCGAACCCAGCGACGCCGGGCAGGATCAGGAGCTTGTCCTGATGCGCGAACACAGAACTGCGCCCCAGCGCGGTAGCGATCGATTTTGCGCTGGTAGTAAACCGCTCCTCCTTCCACGCTGCCCCGGCGAGGGCGAGCGAGTAGGCGATGAGAATGTCACCGTCGGAAGCGTTGTTCAGGTCGGTGATGTGAGGCTTCTCGTTGGGATCCCATCTCCATGCGGCAAGATTGTCATCGCGAAGCAGGAGCTCGCGCTGCGTGAACGACCATATGCGTTCGAAATCCGGCCGGTTGCCCCCCAGGAAGGACAGGAGCAAGCCATAGCCCTGCCCCTCGCTGTGGGAAATGCCGCCATTTCCGTCATCAACCACACGGCCTTCGGCGGACACAAAGCGGGCGGAGTATTCGGCCCATTCTTGCTGGGTAATAGCCGCATTGGCCATGGATGATACCATGCACAGGGATGCCAGACCGGCAAGAAGGCCGCGCCAGCTCATTGCCGTCTTCCCAATCGGGAGAGCAGCGCCGTGGTTACGACACCCAGTGCAACGCAGGCAGCCACCAGAAGAAGCGCATAGGAAAGGATGTTGCTCGACAGCCAATTGGCCACGATGAGACGGAAATTGCTCAAGGATGGGGCTTTGGTCTGCACCAAGCTGACGGATGTCGCCGGTATGGTGTCGATGGTTTCCAAGTCGCTCTCGAGTGTCACAAGCCGTCCAGCGATCCGATCCCAGTTTGAAACTGCCGTGAGCGCGGTCGCTCCTTGTCTCAAGGATTCAATATCGGATGCACTGACGAGTGTCCACACGCCGTTGTCGGCCGGATTTTGCCCCTGCGCCAGAAGTATCGTGGATGACTGCCGCGGCATGTAGGCAGCCTCCTCCTCAGGCGTAAAACGAAGCGCGCTGAAGCTCAGGTCAAACGAGCGGATGAACCAGTCCTCCAGACGGCTCAACCAGGTCTGCTGCTCCATCTGCTGCCGCCAGGACTCCGCATCTGCCTGGACAGGGTTGGCTCCTGAGGGAGCGTTTGAATTGGCCGGGATCCAGGACCGTCGGCTCTCCTCAGCTACATTTACCTGCGACAGGACACTTGGCGGAATGGAGTTGATGGCGCCAATGAAGATCGCGTCCTGCTGGGCCGTGGCGTCCACCGATGTGGTGAAGGAAACCGGCACGGTTCGCCCAGCGGTCTGCGCCATGCGCCCCAGCAGATCTGCGGCGACGGAAAGCATGGGAGCGTCAGACCGCTCCAGGAAGATAGGTGTCGGATCGCTCTTGAGACCATACGGATAGCCGGTACCCGCCAGCGCTCTCAGATTGGGTCGCTGCGCGATGCGCGCAAAGTCAGGCACCACGAGCCGCGAGGTGCCATACAGCGCAAACCTTGGCTTGGCGTCGACGCGGGTCACGACGGGGCAAGCCTGATCCTCGGCAGTCAGCAGGTTTGCCACGACATCCACATTGTTGAGACCCGGCTTGAAGTGGCGCATGGTCAGCGGGACAGGGAGCTGCTCCATGATCGCGCCGCCTTGCGTACTGAGCGGAATGGATACGGCAATCGATCCATTGACGTAGATATTGATGAGGCTGCCGGGCAGGACATCTTCGCTATAGATGGCGTCGAGGAGGATCCTGGCCTCTCCGTAGGAAGCTGCGTAGAAATCAGCCGGAACGGCAAACTGGAAGCTGGTCGAGAATACCCTTCCCGAAAACTGTTCGGAGCGTACTCCGAGTTCGCTGAAGGGAATGTCACGGCGGCCATAGATCATGGGCGCGTTGGGGAGCCGCCATGACTCGGTGACAATGGATTCCCGCTGACGTCCGGCTTCGCGATTGACTGGCGCTGCCAGTTGCTCAAGCGCCGCCAACCACTCGGCCCGATCACGTCCGCTCACGACAAGGGTCGGAGTTCCATCCGCGGTCGGGGCAAATGCAGTGAAGGGTCCGGCAGCTGCTGCTGCGGGGAGTTCCTGGGCCACCGACGAGAGCTCGGCATTCGTTCCAAGCAGCACCCTCAGCGCGGCGTCCTCTTGTTCCGCGGTCGGGCTGCTATCGATGACGTACTCCAGGTTCGGCAAAGCCGCATAGAGCGCGATCGCCTGCGTCAGCTTCATGATGTCGGCGCTGAAATCGCCTCGCGCCATCCCCGGCGCGATGACTGCGATCTTCACCTTGCCCGAAGCATCGGGAGCAATGCTCCGCAGATCCTCAAGGCCTGAGAGCCGTGTAGCCGCCTCATCCGCGAAGGACAGATACGTTCCTTCGGAGCTTATCCCTGTCCACAACTCATAGGTGGATTCAATGGTGCAGTCGGTGCGGTGACGTTGCGAAATGCGCACCGTTACCTGATTGCGCCCTGTCCGTAGCAAGTCAGCGGGGACGTCGGCCGTGAGCTGCGCCCCTCCCTCGGATCCCCGAATGGGGGTTTCCGCAACCACCACGTCGTTGATGAGGAATTGAAGCTGGGAAGACTCCGGGGCAACCACAACCGCATTGCTATAGGCAAGGTGGAAGGTTGCCGGGGCTTGGGCTTGAGCCTCTGTCAGATGAACAACCCAGCTGCGCGAGGCCATTTCCCCACGCAGCGTAAGGTCGCCGGTCGGCAACAGCAGGCGGCGGTATTCGCGCGGCGCCATGGCGCGTGGCGACGACGGTTGCCTCGGCGTTGCTGAAGGGGGCGTCGGAAGCTCAGGTGCGGTTGTCTGATCTTCCTGCACCGGTCGTTCAGGCGACATGTCGAAGGGAACCTGCGCATGAGCCACCGCGGCCGTACTGCATGCAAGCAGAAATGCGAGCCCGTACCGTCTCATGACCGGGCACTCTCTGCGGGGGCGCGCATCTGCCGGAAGAAATAGGTGAGCCCACGCCAGGTCTGGAACAGGGCAAGGCGCAGGAACCAGACGGTGCCGATCACGACACCGGGGTTCCGACGACGGGCGGTCTGGAACTTCGTCCACTGTTCCTCATTCGCAAAAACGAGGTCAGCCACCAGGCGGTGGTGCTCAGGTTCGGAACGCTCATACTGGCATCCGATGACATAGATGCCGCCTTCCTTCGCATGGTTGCGGATGACGACAGGCAGGGTTCCCGTCGCATCACTGGACAGGAGCTTGAAACGCAAACCGCTCCTGCCCTCAGCAATCAGCCTTTCAGCCTCCTGCCCATGGACGCGCAGCCTCGCCCCGTTGACCGACACGTCTTCGATCGTTGCCGGCAGCCATGTTTCGCCATCCCCAAATTCGCATCGGCGATGAACCTTGATGCGCCTGGTGCTGGTCCATTCGCGCCGTTCCGAAACGACGCCCAGCGCACAGCCAGCGAAGATAAGGTTGAGGATGTTCCAGCCACCCACCACCAACGTCACATCGGCCTTCCAGGGCTCTGCGTATAGACGCCAGGCGGTGACGCCGACGGCAAAAAGCAGCACGCCAAAGATGATGAAGAACGGGCTACTGAGCTCGGATAGCCGTGCAACCGTCACCGACTCGTCCTTTGCCGTCACCTTGAACGTTGGCTTGCGCGGATTGAGCATCACGGAAATCACGGCGGGCAGCAGGTGTATGGACTGAATGTATTCGTAGAGCTCGGAGATCCAGGGCCAGCGGAATCTGCCGTAGAGGTAGTTCTGCATCATGAGGTTCACCATGACATAGCTCATGGTGTAGGCCAGAAATTCGCCGCCCGAAGCCGTGAACACCTGAAGGTCCAAGAACAGGTAGAACAACGGTGCAATGAGGAACATCGTCCGCGGGAACGGGAACAGCCAGAACAAGGTCGAAGACATGTAGCAGAGCCGCTGCGGGATGCTCAGGCCACGCTTCAGGGGCGGGAAGCGGAAGCGCAGGATCTGCATCATGCCCTGCGCCCAGCGGCTGCGCTGACCGATGAAGCTGGCAAAGGTGGCGGGCTGCAAGCCGGCGATGAGCGGCTTGTCGACATAGACGCTGCTCCAGCCGCGTGAATGCAGTTCCACCGCGGTTTCACAGTCTTCGGTGATGGACACGCCCGAGAAGCCGTTGGTCTCCTGGAGCGCTGCGCGGCTCAGCACCGCAGCCGAGCCGCAGAAGAAGGCGGCATCCCATTTATCGAGACCGCGCTGAATGATGCCGTAGAACATTTCATTCTCGGACGGCATCTTTTCGAAGGTCCTGAGGTTGCGTTCGAGCGGATCCGGGTTGAGGAAGAAGTGCGGCGTCTGGACAAGGAAGAGCTTCCGCTCCTGACGGAAGAAGCCCACCGTCTCGCGCAGGAAGTTCCGCGTCGGAGCATGGTCAGCATCGAAGACGGCGACCAATTCGCCCGTTGAGTGCGCCAGCCCGTTGTTGAGGTTGCCGGCCTTGGCCTGCTCGTTGCGCTCGCGGGTGAGATAGTTCGCGCCGAGGTCCTCGCAGAGCTTCTGCAACTCGACATGACGCTTCTGCGCGGCCTGAGCCGCGATCACGTCGTCGGAGTTCCTTTTCTGAAGCGTGCCGCCGTCGTCAAGCAGCCAGACCTTCACGCGGTCCTGCGGATAGTCCATGGCCTTCGCTGCAGCGATCGTATCGGCCAGCAACGAAGGTTCCTCGTTATAGGACGGAATGAACACATCAACTGTCGGGAGGTCGGCATCGTCGAGGAGCGGAGGTTTTCGCGACGGCAACGGCTTGGCAACGATGAAAAGGCTGAGCGCCAGCATGAACACGCTGTACATTTCGGCCAGATAAAGCAGCACGCCGGGAATAAAGTTCTCGGGCTGGTTGATGGGCGGGATGGTATTGGTCGTGCGCCAGTAGACGTAACGCAGCACAAGTGCTGTGCCCAGGCCGAGAGCAATGAGGCGCCAGGTGCCACCCAGACCCAGCAGCTTGATGATGATCATCAGCGCAAGGACAACCCCGCCCACGACAAGATGGGTCTGGAGGTTGATGGGGAGCGAAACGACAAACATCATGCCCGCCGCAAGGATAGCCCAAAGCAAGCCGACCACTACATTTGTCATGCGAATTCCTCGCGGCCTGTCCATGCCGGATCTCGACTTTTCTTGTTGTTGTTCTTGAGAAACGGAGCGCTCTGCATGGCTCCACTCACCTAGTTTGCTTCCGCCGGCGGTAACGGAACGATCGGCGCTGGGCCTGCTGCCGGTGCTGGCGGAAATCCTGCTGATGGCGGCGGCGGGACGATCGGAGCATTGTCAGGCAAAGGCTGCGGTACAACCGTCGGAGCCGCCGGCGCAGGTTCCGCCGCTGCTCTTGGGCGTGGCCGAACTGCGGGGCGTGGCGCCTCCTCGACGGGTACTGTCGAGGTGATCATCGCCGGCCCGCTCGCCGTGAGTGGGTGGATCGGTTGCCCGGTATTCCCGAGACGTGGGTCAGCGGGCGGAACAACGCCGTAGGGATTCCAGCTGATGCCCCCGATCGATGCGTTGATCGTATAGCCGTACATCACGGCAAGCAGGTCCTGCTCGCTTGCTTTCGCCTCGCAAAGCCGAAGCCTTACCTGTATCGCCCCACGGTTGATGAAGGTTGCATCAGATCGCGTCGCCCTGATCCGCTGCCAGGCAAAGATGCAAAGATCGTTCGCGCTGGAACGGCCTATCGCATAACCGAAGGGACCATAGCTGTTCTGCGCGTAGAGATCGGATCGGCGCATGGGAACGCCGGGCAGCAGCTCGCGCATCTCGCGCGCGACTTCGGAATTGGAGAGGTGCCGTTCGACCAATGCCGTGTCGCCGCCATCCTCTCCGACAGAACCGAAGATCTGGATGCGCAACGTGTTATGTCCTGGCGTTGCTGCCGAGGTGGAGAGGATGATGTCCTGCTGGACGGCGTTGGAGTAACGTCGCTCGATCACGCTGATGACAGCGGGGCCTCCGGGCGGCGGCAGCGCCATCGCCTGCGTCGGTTCCCTCACCTCGTTAACAGCTGAACGCTGAACGTTCGTGGTCTGCCCACATGCGGCCAGGAGCACGCCCACGACGACAATCGCCGGGAATCTCATGCGAGAAACCGCGGATTGCATAACGTCAGTGGGAATTGTAGAGCTGGTTGTGACCATCCCTGCCTAAGCCGCCTCAGCCGAATCACCTTCAACTGTGACAGTAGGAAGAGATATAACTGTTCTGCAATAGTATTATGTTAAGTAAAACTACAAAGGCTGCTTTCGAGCGCGTGGCTGATCAGCGCACATTCGTGCTCAGAAACGTACGCGGACTGCGGCGCCGATGGTATGGGCGTTGCCGCTTTCGCTGAACGATCCGAAATAGAATAGTCCGGCGTCTATATCGCGATTGATCTGCGCATCCACGCGCATCTCCACCGTAGCCGCATGCCCTGCAGACGCGGAAGCCGCGACCCGGAACGGGCCGGACTGGGCGAACCGATGCTGGCTCTCTGCCATGTTACCGTCGAGGTTGCGTCTATAGCCAACTGCAATGCTGGGTCGCACGGTGACGCCATTGCCAAGGGCATAGTTGGTGGAGGCGCGAACGCCGATCTCTGCGTCGGTCCTCGATAGCCGATTGCCGTTCGACGAAAGGTTGGCGTCGCCCGCACCCGTCTCGTTGAAACCGTCCGTGCGCAGGTAGAGGTGCGACAGACCTGCAAAGGGCTCAATCCTGATCTGGCCGTAGTCGAATGCATAACCAACCTCACCGAAGACGTTGGCCGACAGAGCGGAATACTGGCTGCTGGCTCTTGCCTGCAACGCGCCCACGGAAATGGCGCGATCGAGTTCCACCGTGTGCGATGTGACACCCGCCCCCGCCCGGGCTCGCCATGATCCTGAAGACCAGGCGCCATAGGCAAGAGCGCCGATGCTGGTCACGTCACCCTCCGTGGCACGCGCAGCGTTCGAGAGGTTTGTCTGAGTGTAGTGACCCGCAAGGCCGACCCGCACACTTTCCGCAGGCCGGAAGTCGACGCCCGCAATTGCAGAATGCGCCCTGTAGCGAGCTGCAGCTCCATTGCCATCCGTGTCCCGATCGGTCGTCGACGTCTTGATGTCAGTCCAGACGCCCACTCCGGTGGAGTCGGGGCGAAGCCGCCTGAGCACGGACCTGCGGGCACCATCATCTGCCAGCGCCATGGCTTCAAGCGCGTTGGCATGCCCCTCGCCCGAAAGGTTGTCAAAGGCATCCCGCGCGGCGTCCGCCGAAAGCGGCAGGACCGCATTAAACACCGCGTTTCCTGATCCGAGTGTTTCGACTGCCCCGGCCGTCGCCCGCTGGTTCGGCGTGTTGGCGACACTCTCGAAACTGGTGTCGTTTCGCAGGAATGTGAGGGTGAGCGCCGCTTGACCGTAGTTGAGGCTCGGATCGACAAATGCGAACGACGCATCAATCGACGCGAACTCGCCATCGATCATCGTTGCAGTGAGAAGCTCGTAAGGCGTGCCGACCGAGATCGCTTCAACAGGGTTCACGATCAACACGCCGCCCAGAAGTGCTGAACCTTCAACGATGAACCTTCCGGATTGGTTCTCCGCAACTTCAACAGTGGTAACGGCATCTTCGCCCAGGGTGAGGTCGCCACCGATCGTGAGCGGGCTCCCCTCGGCGCGAGCCAACAATTGGCCCTCAACCGTCGTTGCCCCGACGCGGCCACTGCCCAGAAGCGTCCCTTGAGTACCCACAAATACCGCAGACGAGCCAATGTCGCCATCAACCCGAAGACGCCCCTCATCAACATGGGTGTCACCCGAGTAGGTATTGGTTCCCGTCAGGGCAAGCTCGCCGCTACCCGTCTTCACAAGCGAACCGGTCCCGTCAATCGTGCCTGAAAATTCGGTTGAGCCGCCATTTCCGCCAGCCGTCAGCGTGGCGGTGGCAAGGTCCACCGACCCGCTCCCCGCGAGCGACCTGATCTGTTGGTCAAAGTCGCCGAGCGCAAGCGTGGCGCCATCTTCTATCGCGAACGCGGATTCTGCCGCGAAGGCATTTTCACGCCCGCCTTCGAGCGTGCCGCTCTCAACAATGGACGGGCCGGAGTAGTTGCTGCTACCCGCAAGGTTCCAGATGCCCGACCCACGCTTGACTACTCCGCCACCATTTCCGCCATCGTTGATGGTGCCCGCGAAAACCTCGCGCTCGCTGTCGTTGCCGACCGCCAGCACATTGCGTCCGAGCTGGACATCGCCAGCGCCATCAAGAGATCCGAGACCGACCTGTCCGTTCGCCCCCGCGATATTTAGCTCAGAACCCGCATCAAGATGAAGCTGAGCAGAGCCTCCATCCGCCTCATCGCTGAAGCTGATCGTCGCGCCTTCCCCCATCGTGATGGAAGCATTGGCAGCCACGGCCCTGCCTGCAAAGCGCAGATCTGCTGCGCTCGTGATCTGGGCGTCCCCGGCGGAGGCATCGTCGACGAAATTGATCGACCCGCCAGCATTGCCGACGATCTCCGCCTCATTCGCGGAGCTGCTTCCGGCGAACTCAAGATCGCCACTGACCGTCACCAGATTTGTGCCGGCGTCGGAACTGTCATCAAACCGGGCGCTGGCGCCCTCGTTGACGACAAGATTTGCGCCTCCCAGAGATGCACGGTCCCTGAAAAGCACTGTGCCGTTGTTCTGGATCAGGCTGGTAGTGCCGCCCTGGGCATCGTCCCGAAAGACAAGGCTGCCGCGTTCGTTGTTCGTGATCAGTGCGCCATCGAGCGAAGACGCGCCGGCAAAGGTCGTCTGGCCATTGTTGGTGATCTGCGCGTTGCCCGCATTTGCGCTTTCGTCAAATTCCAGCGCCCCGGACGTGTTGACCACGATGACCGCAAGTGCGGCATTGGATCGCCCGGCAAAGCGGCCTGTCCCGTTGATCGCTACCTGCGACGTGCCTGCATCTGCATCGTCAGCAAACGAAAGACTTCCGCCTCCGTTGACGACAATATCGGCATCGTGTGCCGTTGAACTGCCGGAGAAGTCGATGCGGCCGGCCTCGTTCGCGACGAGCGAGGAAACGGAGGCGGTGGAACTGTCCTCGAAACGCGTCTCGCCGCCGTTGTTGATGATGCTGGCAGACGACGCCGTGGCGTTGTCTCTGAAGATGATCGCGTCGCCCGGTGCGGTTTCAAGTTGAGCTGATCCTGCGGAAGCATCGCCATCAAAGACGGTTTCCGTGACGGCTGCAGGCTGAATATCAGATGCAAGGATCTGGAACGGCGCAGGTTCGCCCTGCAACTGCTGACCCCATGCCATGGCGCTGGAAAGCGAAATTGTGCTGGTACAGGCCAGCCATACAAGGCTTCGCATGAGGGACTCGAATCATACGTGGTAACAATTCACATATGAAACATTCTGTGCCGGCTGGACAAGTCAGTTCTGCTCCTTCGCCGGCCGATCAAGCAGAACCACAAAAGATTTGCGCTGCCCTGAGATCATCATGGGCAGCGCAGATGTTGCAAGGAACTAGGGTCCGCGATCAGGCGATCCCGTGACTTGTGCAGGAAGCTGAGCATGACCTCGCGGCATTCCGCGGGCTTCTCGATCTGCAGCAGGTGACCCGTGCCTGGCACGTAGTCGAAGTCGTAACCCTGCTCCAGGCCAAGCGCCTGGTTTGCTCGACCGGTGATGCCGCCCTTCATTTCAGGATCAGCACCGATCAGCTTCACCGGACCGCCCGCCTCTGATGCCGGCGGCCAGAGGTTCAGCGTCAATGCGCCGAGGTAGATCGTGGCTTCCAGCTCACGCTGGCAGCTGAGCTCATATCCCTCGTCGGTCTTGCGCAGCACGGCTCGCGCCATGTCTTCCTGCGCTTCCGGTAGCCAGTGCTGCGAGGCTCGGCCTTCCCGATAAAGGGCAAGCATCTCTTCTTCCGAGCTGAAGCGGTCGGGTCGATTGCAGGCAAACTCGATGAGCTTGTGCTCGAACGTCCGCATCGGTTCGTAGAGCTCGTGACCACGCGGCGGAACACTTGGCGGATCGAACAGGACCAGCGCATCCCAGACCCATCCCATCTGCACGGCGTGCTTCAACGCGGAGCGCGCGGACATGGAGTGGAAGATGCCGGCGGTCTTCTTCTTGCCCCAGCGGTTGGTTGCCGCCTCGAAAACGGAGCCCACGTCGCGAGCAAACTGAAGGTAGTTATGGCCGTCGCCCCCGGCAGGCTTGTTCTGCCCGTGGTTGCGCATGTCGAAGGCCACGACTTCGTAGTCTTCGAGCAGCGGCTCCCAGAACACCCGATATCCGTCAACGGCGAAGCCATTGCCGTTGGTGATCATCAGGCGGGGTTTGTCGACATTCCCATGACGGCGCAGAATGATTTCCGCGCCATCGGTCATGACTGCGACATGGGTTTCCAGTGGTGCCAACGGCTCGCGCATCAGTGCCTCGCCAGGAACGATTTGACTGCTGCGGTGAACGCGGGCGGGTTTTCGAGAGCGCTGATGTGCCCTGCGTCGGGCACGATCACATGCTCCGCGCCTTCGATCTTGGCAGCCGCTTCGGCGAGCTTTTCCGGGGGCGCACCCTTGTCCATCGCACCGCCGATGATGAGCGTCGGCGTGCGGATCTCGTGCAAGCGAGGACCGTAGGAAAGTGTCTTCAGCGCTTCGCAGCAACCTTCATGACCTACCGGATCGGTGGAAGCGATCATCGCCTTCACCTTCTCGATGATGGGCAGACCGGAAGCGACCGACTGCGCCGTAAACCAGCGTTCGATGGTGGAATCCACCAGACCGGCCATTCCGTAGGCGCGCGCCTTGTCGATACGGCCCTGGAAGTAGGCGGCGTAATCTGGCGGTGCATCCGGGCGGGAGTCGCAGGCGACCAACGAGCGCAGACGGTCACCATGCTCGATCGCAAGGCCGTAACCGATCATGCCGCCGATCGACAGACCGATCCAGTGAGCCTTGTCGATGCCAGCCCCGTCCATCAGGCCGATTGCGTCCTCGATGAGCATCGGGAACGTGTAGGGTCCAGGCACGGCCTGGCTCTTGCCGTGACCGCGATGATCGTAACGCAGGATGCGATAGTCATCCTTCAGCTCTGCAACCAGATCGTCCCAGAGCGTGAGATTGTTGGCGAGTGCGTGGGAGCACACGATCCAGGGTGCGCCTTCCTTGCCGTCGATCGCGACGTTGAAGGCCACGCCATTCGTTTCGATGATCATGATACCACGACCCTTACGAGTTTTCGCCGACGTAGGGGAGTTCTTCGGCGATCTTCAGCTCGATCAGAACGTTCTCCTCGGCGGAATCTTCGCAGAGCATGGAGCGGTGCGCGATGCCACGCGGGATGAACAGCATGTCGCCCGGGTGCATGGTCTTGGTGCCCATCTCCGTCTCCCAGCGCAGCGCGCCCTTGACGCAGAAGATGATCTCGTGAGCATCGATGTTGCGGTGCCAGAAGCCCATGTCGACCTTGGAACGCTTGGAAACGTCAACCTTGGTGATCTTGCCGTTGTAGAGGCGCAGCGGGGTTCCGTCGGCAGTTTCCTTGTTGGACGGCGTGAACTTGTCGTCGAAGATGTTGAACATGCGGAACATTTCGGCGTTCGCGAGGATGCCGCCGTTGATCATCGGCGACACGTCGCGCTGAATCACAACGTTCTTGCCATCGATGGTGACGCGTTCCTGGGTCGGTGTTTGGCTCATTTCATTCTCCCGTGTTCGAATTATCGACTAGCAGTTGCAGCGGTCGAAGCTGCTCGCATTTCTTCAGCGGCCTCAAGGATCGCCTTGATCAGGCCGTCGTAACCTGTGCACCGGCAGATGTGGCCTCCCAGCACCTCCTTGACCTCTTCAACGGTAGGTTCCGGATTACGGTTCAGGAAATCGCTGAAGGACATGAGAATGCCTGGCGTGCAGAAGCCGCACTGCAGGGCATGATGCTTGGTGAAGGCTTTTTGCAGCGGGCTGAGTTCGCCCGTCTCGCGGTCGGCGACACCCTCGACCGTCGAGACTGACCTGCCCTCCGCCTGCACAGCAAGCGTTAGGCAGGAGCGCTGCGCCACGCCGTCAATCTGGACGGTGCAACAACCGCAGACGCCGTGCTCGCAGCCCACATGGGTGCCGGTTGCACCAATGGTGCCGCGCAGGAAGTCGCTCAGAAGCGTGCGCGATTCACCAAGACCGGAAACAGGTGCGCCGTTGAGTTCAAAGCTGATGCGAACGTGGTCGTCGCGGTTTACGCTGCGCATGGCGCAACCTCCCTATAAATCGGCAACGCCATCCGGCGCAGCAGATCGCGCCGGTAGCGGGCGGTCGCATGGATGTCTTCAAGGCCACCCAGATCCCATGCAAACGCGTCAATACGTTCTGACAGGTCCTTGTCGGAAAGGTTCGCAGGAAGCTCGATCGTCCTCGGAGCGTCAGCCATGCCGCCAACAGCCATCCGGACAGTTTCTCCGTTGAGACGGACTGCCCCGAGCGATACGATGGCGAAATCCCCATGGCGCCGGGCCACTTCGCGGAACGCCGCGCCATTGACACCGATGCTCTTTGGAAAGCGGACGGCCGTTACCAGTTCGTCATCGCGGCGCGCGGTGGTGAGAAGACCGAGCTGGAATTCCCTCGCAGGCAGCACGCGCTCTCCCTTTTTGGAACGCAGAACCACCTCACCCTGCAACAGCGCCAGCGAGAGTGGCAGTTCGGAACTTGGATCCGCGTGCGCGATCGATCCACAAACCGTGCCGCGATTGCGCGTCTGGAAGTGGCCTACGAACGGAATGGCGCGCGCGATGAACGGCAGGGTCTCGTTGAGGCGATCCCAATTCTCGACACGGGCCTGCGTCACTGTAGCGCCAACCTCGATCATTGAGCCCTTGTCGGAAATGTCAGACAATTCGGCGATCCGCGAGATGTCGACGATGACGCGAGGCTGCACGAGGCGGAGGTTCAGCATGGCCATCAGCGACTGGCCGCCTGCCATCACCCTTGCGTCGCCCCCATATTGCGCAAGCAGATCCAAAGCTTCTGCTACCGTCTCTGGACGGACGTAATCAAACTTGTGAGGTTTCATCTTCCAAGACCCAGGAAACGCTTCCAACGCGGCGTCGTGCTTGCTGTATTCGCCGGACCATCCTCTTCGGGCTTGACCACCCTGGACAGTCTTTCGAAGAACTGGCCGATCACCATTCCAGCCGCTCTCTCGAGCATGCGGCCGCCAACTGCAGCAACCTTGCCGGACACGCCGACGCTGTAGGTGTAGGAGACCTTCGTTCCTTCGGGCAGCGCTTCGAGCGTGACGGTGCCCTCTCCTTCGGAACCACCCAGCGGACCACTCATGCCGCCTGACAGCCGCGCAAAGCGGTATTCCTGAAGGTCGCTCAGCTGAACGTCTGCAACGAACCGACCCTTGATCGGACCCACGCCAAGGGTGACCTCGGCGCGGTATTTGAACGGCTCGACGACCGAGACGGTATGGCAACCGGGTATGACAGTCTTGAGCTTCTCCGGATCGAGCAGAGAGTTCCAGATTTGCTCTGGCGCCGCCGCGACGACGAATTCACCCTTGCCGGTCAGCATGTGGCCTGCGCGCGCAGACGTCGAACCGCCATCCGTTGCCGTCTGGATCTGCTTGGCAGGCCTGGACTCTTCTCCAGCCAGCAGATCGTTGATCCGGCTTGGCGTTATCGGCAGCTGGATGCTCTCCACACCCAGGGCATCGGCCACCGCATTGGCAATGCACACGGGCGTGCTCATGCAGTTGCCTTCAGCCAGACCCTTTGCGCCAAGCGGCGTGAACGGCGACGGCGTCTCGATGTGCAGGATCTCGATTTCCGGCACTTCGCAGGCGGTCGGGACGAGGTAGTCGGCGAAGGTTCCGGAGAGGAACGCTCCGCTTTCGTCGTACACGAACTCTTCATAAAGCGCGCTTGCGAGACCCTGTACGAAAGCGCCGCGTATCTGTCCTTCAGCGATCAGCGGATTGAGCAGATAGCCGGCATCGTGCATGGATACGTACCGATCGACGCGCACTTCCATGGTGATCGGATCAATTTCGACACCGCACATGTCGAAGACGAAACCGTAGGTCAGCGACGTGTTGATTTCATCCTTGCTCGACGGAGGCTCCAGCTCTGGCGGCGACCAGACGCCGATCTCACGCAGGCCAGGCTGATCGTTCCCCGGCATGAGCACAGGCGACCAGTGAGCCGTACCTGCAGCGCGCGAGAACGGCATGGAATTATCCGGATTGGACTTGGAGAAAACCATGCCGTTGGCGAAGTCAATGTCTTCGGCCACCGTATTTAGCTGCTTTGCCGCGATGCGGGCGACCTTGTCGCGGATGCGCTGGGCCGCGATATGAGCTGCCGGCGCAGTGCCTGGCGAGAAGCGGCAGGAATAGGAGCCGGCGGCAATCGACCACTGGTCCTTCTGGGTGTCTATCTCCAGATTGACGAGGATCTCCTGCGGAGTGAGGCCAAGCTGCTCCGCGACGATCTGGGCAATCACGGTCTGATGGCCCTGTCCCTGCACAGTCACGTCCGCGGTAACACTGACAGCGCCCACGGGGTCCACATTGACCGTGACCATCGAGACGGCGCCGTTCTTCGGTCCGACACGCTCGCGAACCTTCGCCGGTACCAGCGTCGACAGGTACCCCATGTTCGACATGCCCGGTTCAACGACGGCGGCGAAGCCTATGCCGTAGTAGCGGCCCTCTGCCCGTGCAGCGTCCCGGCGCGCCTTCAATTCCTCTAGCCGGCCATCAGCCAGCGCCTTTTCGATTGCCTGGGCATAATCGCCGGAGTCATAGAGCGCGCCCGAGGCTGTGCGGTATGGGAATGCTTCCTTGTTGATCAGGTTGCGGCGGATGACGTCCAGCGGGTCGAGACCCAGCTCGACGGCAATGCGCTGCACAAGCCTTTCAAGGGCGAAATAGATCTGGGGGCCACCAAAGCCGCGAATAAGGGCAGCCGGCATCTTGTTGGTGAGGCAGACCCTGTTGGTCACATCCAGATGCCGGATATCATAGGCGCCGGTCAGCGCACCGTGCATGCGGTAGAGAGGTCCGGGCATCGGAGCACGAAGGAACGCGCCGTAATCCTCGAGGCAATCCATGCGGAGGCCGTGAATACGCCCATCCTTGTCGACGGCTGCCTCGATGGTCGTCACCCTGTTCGGGCCGGAGCTTGCGGCAGACAGATGCTCGAACCGGTCCTCGACCCACTTCACCGGACGGCCAGTGATGCGCGAGGCCAGCGCCATCAGGACGATATAGGGGAAGACCGAAAGCTTGATGCCGAAGCTGCCGCCGCTGTCCGCCGGCGTGCGAAGCCGGAGCTTGGTGCCCGGAACGCGCAGCGCCTTGGCCATCACCGGATGCGCGCTGAACGGTCCCTGGAAATTGGAATATACGTCGTAGGATTGCGAAGCCTTATGGTACTCAGCAACGACGACGAAGCACTCCATCGGCGTGTAGGAAGAGCGCGGGTAGACAAGCTCCGTCTTCACGACATGGGCCGCTTCCGCAAAAGCCTTGTCCGGCTCGCCATATACGAAACGGCGATTGGAGATCTCGTTCGTGCCCGCAGGCGCATGCAACACCGGGGCATCCGGCTGAACCGCCTTGAGACAGTCTACCACCACCGGCAGATCTTCGTAGGTGACGTTTACCAGTTCCACGCCGTCTTCGGCGATGTAACGATCGTCCGCCACAACGACAGCCACCGCTTCGCCAACAAAGCGGACGGCATCAACTGCGAGGCTCCACTGATCGATCGGTGCTTTCAGGGCAACAAGGAACGGATCGGAAATAGCTCGTATATCCTCGCCGGTGATGACAGCATGGACACCGGGAAGCGCCTTGGCGGCAGATACGTCAATGGAAAGGATCTTCGCGTGCGCCTTGGGTGAGCGCAGGATCGCTGCATAAAGAGTGCCGACTGCCACAGGAGCATCGTCGCAATACCGCCCTGCTCCGGTAAGGAGAGCCGGGTCTTCCAGCCGGGTCATTGCACTGCCGAGCGCTCCGGATCTTCCACTCCGATCCGGCGTCCAGGGACGAACATCCGCGTTGGCCGAGCCTGTCCTTTCAGCGGGTTTCACTTCCAGCAACTCTTGATCTTTCACGCCTACCACTCCCATCAGGCATACCCTCAGGTCCACCCGATCGAACTCATAACAACACGATACTTGGCAGTAAAGGCATAATCGTATTTAAAAGCGAAAATATGAGATCGCTTGCTTTAGCTGGCGCTTGCGCCTATAAGAAAAGGCGCGCAAGGATATGAAATGAAAGAGAAAGCTGACCCACAACTCGCCCCTGTCTCGGAGCCTCAGACGTCATCCGTCGTGTCGGTTGACCGGGTAACGCTTCCTGACCTCCCGGCCATCATAGCCATCGATCTCGATATCACGGGCAGCGAAAAGCCCGAGTATTGGTATGGCCTCTATGCTGCCAATCAATCGGATGCCAACAGCCCATTTCTGGCTGCGCACGTTGACGCGGAAGTGGTCGGGTACATCGTGGGTTCGTTTCGCGCCTGGGAATTCGGGGCACCCCGCTGCGGCTGGGTGCATGCGATCGGCGTCAAACCGGATAGCCGCAAACTTGGGGTTGCGACCAAGCTGTTCGAGGAACTCGCGCGGCATTTGATGGCCGTCGGCGCAACGACCATCCGCACGATGATTCACATCGATAATCAGGTGTTGATGTCATTCTTCCGTTTCCAGGGGATGACTGCAGGTCCGTTCATTGAACTGGAAATGTCATTGGACGCGCTGTCGGAGACTGGCAGGGACATTGCATGAAACTCCAGCAAGCTACCCGCTACGCGATCCTGGCCACCGTCCATATGGCTGCTAACCCGGGCAAACAGGTGTCTGCCTACGAGCTCGCAGCCTTTTACGGGCTCTCCCAACATCACCTGGCGAAGGTGCTGCGCACACTTTCTATGGCCAAGATCGTGTCTTCGACGCGAGGCCCAAACGGTGGATGCACCTTCATCGCCAATCCGAAGCACGTGACGCTTTACGATATCATCGTGCTCTTCGAGAATGATTGGTGGGATACGGAAGCCGAGAGCGAACCCTCAGGCGTGGCACGGGAAGTAAGCCGGGTGCTATCGGAACTCGACCGCATCACCATGGCTACGTTGCGCTCCGTAACGATCCAGACAATCATTAACAACGCCCGTCGCTCCGAATTGCGTGATCGCGACTCTACTACCATCGAACAGCGCGCTATCGAGCGGGCAGAGGCCAAGTAGGCAACCAGTCGCTCTGGCCGAATAGCGGGCAAGATTGGCGCAACCAAGCACGCTGATGCCCGTTTCTGGGATGGCTCCACTCAGACGAGCGCACGAGAAAAACGGACAGGTGCATGCTGGATTTTACGCAGGTCGAACTGATCGACCCCGAAAGTGACGCGACCATCGGCGTAGAGGACAAGCTTGAGGCGCACGTCAATGGAAATTACCACCGCGCGATCTCGGTTCTGATTGTTGATGGCGCCGGAAAACACCTCATCCAGCAGCGAGCAATGGGCAAGTATCATTGTCCCGAACTCTGGGCGAACGCCTGCTGCAGCCATCCTGCTCCGGGCGAAAGCAGCGATGTGGCCGCGAAACGCCGTTTGCGGGAAGAACTGGGCATTGAAGGTGAGCTATTTCACTTCGGCGTACTGCGTTACAGGGCTTCGGTTCCCAGCACATCTCTGCACGTTTCCGACGATGCCGGACTGATCGAACACGAGCGCGTCGACCTCTTCTGCATGCAGTGGGACGGAGAGTGCAACCCGAACCCGGATGAGGTGCAGAACACCACATCCTTGGGTCAAAGCCAGGCGCTGGAAATACCTCCGGAGGAAAGAACTCCCTGGTTCAGCCTCTATCTCGAGGTATTCGGTGAAGATCTGCCGAAGATCGTCGCCGCCTGCACGGCAGGCAGCTGGACGCATCGCGATTACGGAAAGTACGACCTGGACTAACCAGGCTCCCTTAGAGGACCAGCTTGCGCCAGCTTATAGGCTGGCGCTTTAACTCGCTTCTTCCCATCGGACGCACGCGAAACAGCCAATCGCAGAACTTCTACCGGGTGACCCTCATCCTCGACCGAGACCACCTGAGATATCTCGCAAAGCTGCTCCGACGTACTATCGCTGATGCTTGCGCACCTGTAGGACCAGTCATCATATAAACCGAATCCGTCATCGGATAAGGCGTCAGGAATAGCAAATAGCGGTAATAACAATGCCGCAGTACAGATCTTTGCTCTTTTTTCTATGCATTTGGCTAATTGATTTACTTCGAAATACATTCGCTACGCTCATTTGCGTAAAAGTTCATGAGTGAAAGCTCATGAGTACTTGGCGCACCACAGAAGTCAACGCGTCTTGCTGCTAACATATATTCACTACTGCGTTCTCAGTGCCGGCTGCATTTGGTTGCGGGCCAATCCGGCCGGATCAGCTCAGATCGGCTCCGACGGAACCGGCAGGGCGCGCCTTAGAGGTGTCGCTAAACAAAAAAAGGCGCCGGGCTTGTGCCACGGCGCTTTGATTTTGGTTGCGGGGGCAGGATTTGAACCGTTCGTCGGGGAATTGAGCCACTGGATCAATTCCTCATCCTCCTCACCCTTCAGGTTCTGAGCCTGACGAGCTACTCCATTCCCGCCGCTTGCAGCAACTGGCTAGCCAGACGAACCTTGCGAGCGTACTGGGTTGTACGCACTCCGGCCAGAGCACCCTACTTCAAACAAAAAAAGCGCCCGGTTTTCCCGAGCGCTCCTGCCGTAACTTGTTTGCGGGGGCAGGTGAACCGTTCGTCGGAAATTGATCCACTGGATCATTTCCTGATTCCTCCTCACCCTTCAGGTTATGAGCCTGGCCGAGCTACCGGGGCCGCATTGTTCAACATACACGCGCTGACGATTGGTATCGAATGAGATTGGCACCAAACAAAAAAAGCGCCGGGCTGATGCCTCGGCGCTTTGATTTGGTTGCGGGGGCAGGATTTGCACCGTTCGTCGGGGAATTGATCCACTGGATCAATTCCTGATCCTCCTCACCCTTAAGGTTCTGAGCCAGAAGAACACCCGAGCGGGCCTTCACACAGAACAGCGTGTCTCATGCCGGGCCTTAGAGGTGTCGCTAAACAAAAAAAGCGCCGGGCTTGTGCCTCGGCGCTTTGATTTGGTTGCGGGGGCAGGATTTGAACCTGCGGCCTTCAGGTTATGAGCCTGACGAGCTACCGGGCTGCTCCACCCCGCGTCAACTTTTGCAGTAACCGAGCCTATGCAGCCCGGTCTTTTTTTTCTCGCCGTCCTCGGCCTACCGGCCTGCGGGCGGTCGGGGTGCTGCTCCACCCCGCGTCAACTTTTGCAGCGACTGGGCTTCAGCCCGGTCTTTGCGTAATTTCTGCTCCAACAACAAGAGGCCGCGGTGAGCGGCCTTCGAGTTTGAGCTGTGAAGAGAGAATGTTTCGAAGAACATGCGTTTGGCAGACCTGGCAGCGACCTACTCTCCCGTGTCTTAAGACAAAGTACCATTGGCGCAGGGGCGTTTCACGGCCGTGTTCGGAATGGGAACGGGTGCAGCCACCCCGCAATAACCACCAGGTCGGCAAAACGCATGTTTTCAAAATCAAGAAGCTGGAATGGTGAATGGTGAATGGTGAATGGTGAATGGTGAATGGTGAATGGTGAATGGTGAATGGAAGATATCCATCACGCCTCACCTGTCATTCACTTTCATCAGTACACCTGCACCATCGTCGGCCATTAGCCTTCGGGCGTTAGCCCGCAAGGCCGACCGGCCGTCGGCCACTTTTGGCCGCCCTCCCGAGCCCGTCGAGGGGCCGGAGCCGTTCGGCGTGAGCCGAACTGGCGTGAGGACAAAACATCCATCAGACTTCGTCTGATGGATACAAGCAATGAGAATGAT